>NZ_JAABLQ010000001.1:0-2400000 GCF_009915765.1 Pannonibacter sp. XCT-53 | reverse complement strand
GCCACGATGCCGGACGTGGGGCCGCCGAGGAACTTGTGGCCGGAGTAGATCGCAACGTCGGCACCCAGCTGCAGGAACCGGCGCAGGTCATACTCCGACGCGCCGTCGACGATCACCGGCACGCCATGGGCATGGGCAATGGCCACGAACCGGTCGAGCGGGATCTGGCCGTATTCGACCACATGATGCGAGACGACATAGAGCGCCGCAGCCACGTCGCCGCCGGCCAGCGCATGCTCAAGCTGGTGGTCGAGGGCCTGCGTCGACTGGCCGACGGGCACCGGGACCGCACCGGCCAGACGGATCGACTGGTCGACGGCTGCGCCATAATGGCACATGTGGCCAAGCTGGATCGCGACCCTATTCTTCATGCCGGTCGTGTCCGGCAGCTGCTCGGCCCGGCCGGGATTGAGGCCGGTCATCGTGGCGGCAATGGCCAGCGACAGGCCGGCCGCAGCGGAGGCGGTGACGAACCCGGCCTCGGCGCCGGTGAGCTCGGCGATGAGCTGGCTCGCCTCGCGCTGAAGCCTGTGCATCGGCACGAAGCGGGGTGCAATTTCCTGCAGGGCCGCGATAGCCTCCGGCACCATGATCGACGCGCCGAGGCTGGTCATGGTGCCGTTGACGTTGATCACCCGGGGCAAAATCGAAAGATCGAGGCCCGAGCCGGAGTTGCGCATGTCGTGAGTTTCCAGCATGATCCTGTTATCCTGGAATATGTTTCGTTACAGTGAAATATAGTTTAAGCGGAGTTCTTGCCTGTGACCACCGAAACGTCTGCCGAGGCGCCCGAGAAGGACGCAAAGTCCCCGCGCAAGCGCGCCCATGGCATTGACCGCATGCTCGAGATCCTCGACACGCTCTGCGCCGAGGAGCGCGAGCTGACGGCCTACGAGATTGCCAAGCTTGTCGGCGCCCCGATCTCGACCATCTACACGCTGGTCGCCGAAATGGTCGACCGCGGCCTGCTGAGCCGCCGGGCCGGCAACACGGTCTGGCTCGGGCCACGCACGCTGCGTTACGGCATCGCCTTCGAGAAGGGCACCAACCTGCTGGCCCTCGCCCGGCAGGAGATGCACACCCTGGCGCGCCGGCTGGGCGAGACGGTGCAGGTCTGCGTGCGGGACGAGGACATGATGGTCGTCGCCGCCATGGCCGACGGCATCGGCCATTTCCGGGTGACCTCCGACGTCGGCACGCGGGTGCCGCTGAACTGGACCGCGTCGGGCCGCCTGCTGGTCGGCCATCTGCCGCCGCATGAGCGTCTGGCCGTCTTTTCCGCCTGCAGCCGGCCGTCCCCGACCGAGCGGGCCGAGACCGATCCGCTGCGCCTGACGGAACAGGCCGAGACCGACTTCCGCAACCGCCTGTCGATCCAGATCGGCCAGTCCGACTATGCGGTGGCCTGCATCGCCTCGCCGATCCGCGACGCGACGGGCGCCTGCGTGGCGACGATCTCGGTGGTGCTGCCGGAGCAGCGCGCCAGCGAGCGGCATGACGAGATCTGTGATGCCGTCCGCGATGCCGCAGACCTGATCGAGCGCCAGGCCGGTGTCGAACATGGCGGACGGCGCTGAGCTCATTCCGGGTGAACCAGGAACACGGCCTCGACTTCCACGGTGATCTGCCGGGGCAGCGAGGCCACGCCAAAGGACGAACGGGCATGGCGGCCAGCCGCCGGCCCGAACACCTCCATGAAGAGGTCGGAACAGCCGTTGATCACGGCCGGATGGTCGCAGAACGTGTCGACCGCATTGACCATCCCCAGAACCTTGACCACGCGGCGGAACCGCGCCCAGCCGCCGAGCTCCGCCTGCACGGCGGAGAGGATGTTCATGCCGACCAGCCGCGCATGGGCATAGGCCTCCTCGACGCTGACGTCGCGCCCGACCTTGCCGGTGTGCAGGCTGCCGTCGATCTCGACGGGGCCCTGGCCGGACACGTAGAGCAGGTTGTCCACCAGCAGGGCATTGGCGAAGGTCCCGATCGGAGCCGGCGGCGCGACGGGAATGCCGGTGCTGGCCAGACGTTCGGAAATCTCGATCGGGGATATCAGCATGAAACGGTCTCGTTGAGGCGGTGGCAGGCGGCCGTAACGGAGGAGCGGGCCGGCTGCGGGGTGGGCAGGAGCTGGCGGCAGTCCTCCATCACCACCGGACAGCGGGTGTGGAAGACGCAGCCGGAGGGCGGATTGAGCGGGCTGGGAATGTCGCCCGTCAGCATGACGCCGGCGCGCGGCGCATCCGGGTCGGGAACCGGGGCGGCTGCAAGCAGTGCCCGGGTGTAGGGGTGGCTGGGGGCGGCATAGATGCTGCGGCAGTCGCCGGCCTCCATGACGCGCCCGAGATAGAGGACGGCCACGTCCTCGCAGAGATACTCCACCACCGACAGGTCATGGGCGATGAAGAGCATCGTCAGCCCGCGCTTCTGCCGCAGGTCGTTGAGCAGGTTGAGGATCTGGGCCTGGACCGAGACATCGAGGGCAGACACGGATTCGTCGGCGACGATGAAATCCGGGTCGACGGCGAGCGCCCGGGCAATGCCGATGCGCTGGCGCTGGCCGCCGGAGAACTCGTGCGGGAAGCGGTCGAGCTGGTCGGGGCGCAGGCCCACTTCCTCCAGCAGCGCGGCGGCCCGGTCGCGCCGCTCGCGGCCGGTCTTGCCGATGCCATGGGCGATCAGCGCCTCGCCGATGATCTCGTGCACGCGCATGCGCGGATTGAGGCTGGAGAAGGGATCCTGGAAGACGATCTGCATGCGCTTGCGCATCGCCTTCATGTCGCGGGCGCCCAGTGCCGTGATGTCGGTGCCGTCGAAGACGACCTGGCCGGAGGTGGGCTCGATCAGCCGCAGCACGCAGCGCCCGAGCGTGGTCTTGCCGGAGCCGGATTCGCCGACGAGGCCGAGGATGGAGCCGCGCGGAATGTCGAGGCTGACGTCGGTCAGCGCCCGGACCTTGCCGCCGGGCGTGTCGAACACCTTGGTGAGGTTTCGGATCGAGAGAAGCGGGGTGGCGGTCATGCGCTTTGCCTCATCTTCCAGCACCGGGTGAGGTGATCGGGTCCGAGCGGGGCGAGACGGGCGGTCTCGCGGCAGCTCGCCTCGCTGCTGGCGCAGCGCGGGGCGAAGGTGCAGCCCGGCGGCAGGTCCAGCGGCGAGGGCACCGAACCGGGGATCGCCTGCAGCGGCAGGCGGGTGCCGTCCTCGGCAAAGCCGCGCGCGGCGCTCGGGATCGAGGCCAGCAGACCGGTGGTGTAGGGATGGCTCGGCCTTGCAAACAGGGGCCGGACCGCGCCCTGCTCGACCACCTCGCCCGCATACATGACGGCAACCTCGTCGGCCATTTCCGCCACCACGCCCATGTCATGGGTGATGAACAGGATCGACATGCCAAGCTCGCCCTGCAGCCGCTGCATCAGCCGCAGGATCTGGGCCTGGATGGTCACGTCCAGCGCCGTCGTCGGTTCATCGGCAATGAGCAGGCGCGGATTGCAGGCGAGCGCGAGCGCGATCATCACGCGCTGGCGCATGCCGCCGGACATGGAATGCGGGTAGTCCCACATGCGCCGGGCAGCGGCCGGGATCTCGACCAGCTCCAGCAGCTCGCGCACGCGGGTCTGCATCGCCGCGCCGCGCAGGCCCAGATGCAGCGTCAGCATCTCGCCGATCTGGTCGCCGACCCGCATCAAGGGGTTGAGCGAGCTCATCGGCTCCTGGAAGATCATCGAGATCTCGCCGCCGCGCACCTGGCGCATGGTCCGGGCACTGGCCCCGGCCAGGTCCAGCACCGCACCCGACCGCGTGCGGTAGAGGATGGAGCCGCCGACGATCTGGCCGGGCGAGGACAGGAGCCGCAGGATCGACAGGGAGGTGACCGACTTGCCCGAACCGGACTCGCCGACCAGCGCGAGGGTCTTGCCCTCGCGCAGGGTGAAGGTGACATCCCGCAGCGCCGGAACGGTCCGGCGCTTGAACAGGAAGGAGGTGGAGAGGTTCTCCACCTTCAGGACGATGTCCTGGGCGATCTCCGGTGCGTTGTCCGTGCTCACGTCTTCCTCCGCCGCGCCTGGTAGACCGTCGAGCCGAGCACCGCGTATTTCGGCTGGAACACCTGCGACAGCCGGCTGTGGTTGCCCTGGCTGTCCGACACCGGCTCGTCCGCGTCCTCGATGGTGAAGACGGTGAAGTCGGCCCGGTCGCCGACGCCCGGCTCGCCGAGACCCATGACGGAGCGCGGGTTGGTGGTGATGCCGGTGATGCACTGGTCGAGGGTGAGGCCGGCCATCATCAGCTTGGAGACGGTGGTGGCGAGGTCATGCACCGGACCGTCGATGTTGTTCTGGTGCAGGTCGGTGGAGATGGAGAAGGGGATCAGGCCTTCGCCGATGGCGCGCTGGGCGACGGCGAAATTGTAGGAGGCCGCGCCATGGCCGACGTCCATGCGCACGCCCGACCGGGCGAGATCCTTGGCCATCTGCATCAGCGCCGGCGTGTCGGTGATGGAGCCGGTGCGCTTGCCGTTGAAGCAGTGGGTGACGATGTCGCCTTCGGAGAGGATGGCGAAGACCTCGTCGATCATCGGCAGCGGCTCGCCGACATGCACCATGAGCGGCAGCTCGCAGATTTCGGCAACGCGCTTGGCGATCTTGGCCGGCCCGATGCCCCAGGCGCCGGTGATGACGCCGCTGGCGCGGACCTTGATGCCGCAGATCACGTCGCGGTTCGCCTCGACGACGGCCAGCGTCCGGTCCACGTCGATGAAGCGCAGGTCGATCAGCTCCGGCACGCGGTTGCAGGCCACGACGCCGATCGAGCCGATGTTGAGGAAGGCGCGCACCGTTTCCGGCTGCTTCTCGATGACATACTCGCGCAGGCCATGGAACGCGGCCTCGCCCGAGGAGCCCGCGTCCGCCATTGCGGTCACGCCATGGGCGACGCCGCAATAGTCGGCGCGGACGGAAATGTCGGTGCCGCCATACCAGACATGCACATGCAGGTCGGCCCAGCCGGGCGACAGGTAGGCGCCGGCGAGGTCGATGGTCTCGGCCCCGGCCACCGGCGCGGCAACGATCCGGCCGTCGGCGTCGATGTGGAGCGCGGCACCCGGGTTGCGGGCAAAGCCGATGGCGCGGAAGTTGGTGAGCGTGCGGGCAGTCATGGTGTCAGAGGTCCTTGGAGAGGCGAGGGTCAAGGGCATCGCGCAGCCCGTCACCGGCGATCTGCAGCGACAGGACGGACAGGGTGATGGCGAGGCCCGGGAACAGGATCAGCCAGTCGGCCGTGCCAATATACTGCCGGCCGCCGTTGATCATCGAGCCCCAAGTGGGGGTCGAGGGATCGACGCCGACGCCGAGGAAGGAGAGGCCCGCCTCGGCCAGCATCGAATAGGCAAAGATGAAGGTCGCCTGCACGATCACGGGCGAGACCATGTTGCGCAGGATGTGGTGCACGAGGATGCGCCAGGTGGAGGTGCCGAGCGCCCGGGCCGCCTCCACATAGGGAAGCTCGCGGATGACCAGCGTTGCCGCACGCACGACACGGGCGACGCGCGGGGCATAGACGATGGACAGCGCCAGGATCAGGTTTGACAGCGAGCCGCCAAGGACCGCCACCAGCGAGATCGCCAGAAGAATGTCCGGGAAGGCCATCATCGCGTCGACCAGCCGGCTGACCGGCGCGTCGAGCTTGCGGAAGAAGCCGCCGGTGAGCCCGAGGATGATGCCGATGACCGAGGCCAGCACGGCGGTGCCGATGCCCACGATCAGCGACACCCGCCCGGCGTAGATGAGCCGGGTGAAGACATCGCGGCCGAACTCGTCGGTGCCGAACCACCACTCGGCGCCGGGCGGCTTCAGCCGGTTGCGCACCGACATCACGCCCGGATCGTGCGGGGCGATCAGGTCGGCAAAGACCGCGGCAAAGACGACGACCGCGAGAATGGCAAGCCCGAGGGCCACCGAACGGCGCTGGATGAGCACCTTGAAGAGGCTGGGAGCGGCACCTGCCGCCGAAGCACCGGCCATGACACGCTCCTTTTCAGTATTTCACGCGGGGATCGATGGCCAGGTACAGCATGTCGATCAGGAAGTTGACGAAGACATAGAGGGCCGCGACGACGATCAGCGCCCCCTGGATGGTCGGATAGTCGCGCCTGAGCACGGCCCCCACCACCAGCGAGCCGATGCCGGGCAGGTTGAAGACGCGCTCGGTGACGACGGCCCCGGAAATGAGCAGCGCGAAGGTGAGGCCCACCACGGTGACGATCGGGATCAGCGCGTTCTTGAAGGCATGCTTCAGGACGACGCGGGATTCGCTCATGCCCTTGGAGCGGGCGGTGCGGACGAAATCCTCCGACAGCACGTCCAGCATCGAGGCGCGGGTGAAGCGGATGATCAGCGCGGAGTTGACGATCCCGAGAACGATGGCCGGCATGATCAGGTAGGTCATGCGCTCGCCGAAGCTCGCCTCCGGCGGACCATAGCCGGACACCGGCAGGAGGCCGAGATTGCTGCCGAGCTGCTGCTGGATGATGAGGCCGAGCCAGAAGGACGGCACGGAGGCAACAAGGATGGCCGTCGACAGGGTGCCCTGGTCGAACAGCGAGCCGCGGGTGTAGGCGGAGGCAATGCCGACCGGCAGGGCGATGGCGACGGCGATCAGGATCGAGAACAGCGTCAGGAACACGGTGGGTTCCGCGCGGGCGATCAGCACGTCGGCAACCGGCTGGTTGAAGAAGATGGAGGTGCCGAGATCGCCGCGCAGCACGTCGGCGATGAAGGCAAGATACTGCACCAGGATGGGCTGATCGAGACCGAGCTGGCTGCGCAGCGCGGCAATGTCCGCCGCCGTCGCTTCCGGTCCCAGCATCAGCGCCGCCGGATCTCCGGGCGCCAGCCGGACAAGCACGAAGACCAGCGTCAGCACGATGAAGATCACCAGTGCCATGCCGGCAAATCGCTTCAGGATGTAGTTGGCCATGGGCGGGACCTCTGGCGGTGAAACTTGGTTTCCAAGGCGACGCCGACGATCTGTTCATCGGCGCTGCGGAACGTCTGGCGATGGTCCTTGCCCCGAGCCCTCTCCCCCCTTGAGGGGGAGATGCCCCCGGCAGGGGGCAGAGGGGGGGATGCGGACTTTCCGACTTTCGAGAGGCAGCTTTGCGTTGACGCGCTGCTCCCCCCCTCTGTCTGCTGTCGCAGACATCTCCCCCTAAAAGGGGGGAGAGGGCCTGCGGCCGGCTTGCAGCGCAGGGTGTCGGTCGGCCTCCCCGCCATGACAGCGGCGGGGAGGCCGCGACTGTCAGGTCAGTTCCCGAGCTTGGCGTTCCAGAAGAACGGCCACGGGGTCAGGGTGACGCCGGAGAGGTCCTTCTTCTTGCCCATGACGGCATTGAAGCCGCCAACCTTGTAAAAGGGCACTTCCTCGTAGACGAGCTTCTGCAGCTCGGCGAAGGCAGCCTGGCGGGCGACCGGATCGCTCTCGCCGGTCAGACGGGCGTAGACCGCATCGCGGTTGGCGCTGACCCAGCCGATCGGCGAGTTCTCGACATAAAGGTTGGTCAGCGTCGGCTCGGGCAGGAACGGCGAGTGGGTGATGTAGATGTCCCACAGGTCCGGATTGCCGCGACGCTCGATCAGGGTGGCCCATTCGACGACGTCGAGCTGAACGGTGAAGCCGGCGGCTTCCAGGTTCATCTTGGCCACTTCGGCCATCTTGAAGTGGAACTCGTACTGGCGCGAGGTCAGGATGCGCAGCGGCTCACCCTTGTACCCGGCCTTGGCGAGGATTTCCTTGGCCTTTTCCGGGTTGGCCTGGGCGTAGAGCTCCTTGCCTTCCTCGTTGTTCCAGGGGAACTGCTCGGGGAACAGGGCTGCGTCGACGACGAAGTACTTGTCGTCGCCAAAGGCGGCGAAGAGCATGTCATCGGGCGACAGGGCGGCCTGTACGGCCTGGCGGATGCCGAGGTTGGTGCCGATGCCCTTCTTCAGGTTGAAGGCAAACAGCGGCCAGCCGAACGGACGCAGCAGCACCGGCTCGACGCTGGCGCTCTCCGAAAGACGGCCAAAGGCTTCGGTCGGCAGGCTGTCGGCGAAGGCGAACTGGCCCGAGATCAGGCCCTCGACGCGGGTGTTGGCATCCGGAACCGGAACGAAGCGGATCTCGTCCAGCGTCTGGGCGCGGGCGCCGGCGCTGCCGCTGGACGGCTCGCTGCGGGACTTGAAGCCGTCAAACTTGCCAAGCTGGATGTAGCGGTCCGGCGCATGCTCGATCAGCTTGTAGGGACCGGTGCCGACAGTGGCCGACAGCTTCTCGCCCAGGATCTCCTGCGGCACCACGATGGCGGCGGAGTTGGAGAAGGCAAGCAGCGACAGCAGCGGCGAATAGGGCTTGTTCAGCTTGATGACGACGACGCTCGGACCTTCGGCCTCGATGCTGTCGATCATGCCGGCGACGGACTTGCCGCGGGCCGCCACGGTCGTCCAGCGCTTCAGCGCGGCGACAACGTCGGCGCTGTCCATGGCCGAGCCGTCGTGGAAGGTGATGCCCTCGCGCAGCGGGATCTTGTAGGTCTTGCCGTCTTCCGAGATGAAGGGCAGCGATTCCGCCAGCAGCGGGGCCACGTCCCAGTTCTCGTCGAAGGTGTAGAGCGTCTCGTAGACATGCTGCGTGACGATGCTGACGACATCGGCCGTGGACATCATCGGGTCAAGGGTGGGCGGCTCGCCGATGATGGCGACGTCGATCTTGCCGGCAGCAAGGGCAAGGGCCGTGGAGCCAAGGAACGCAGCGAGGGAGAGCGTTGTGATGCGACCGGTGCGGCCGGTGAGGGTCCGGATCATGTCATCCTCCAGGAAGGTTTCATTATAAGAGAATGTATGTTGTTGCAGTGAAATGCTGGCAGCGACGCGAGACGCTGTCAAGCGCCTGCGCGCGGTCCGGCGCAAGCCGACGCGCTCCGCAGCCACGGCCGCAGGGCTGTCATGAGGGGGCAGGGACGGGAGAAACCGGGGAATTGCCGCGCTTTTCGCAGGCGTCGCCGGCGGTCGTGCGCCGGCTCAAAAAAATGCAACCGGCCCTGCGGGGGGCACCGCAGGACCGGTTACGCCGGAGGCAGGCAGCGGGGGTGGGGAACCTGGACAATCGCCGCCATGCCCTCGACCTCTGCGTGTGTCAGCGGCTGCCTGTGATGGCGCGCAGGACCTCTTCGAGGGGCCCGCGCCGGAACCAGATCTGCCAGACACGAAGAAACAGCATGGTGAGGAGAACGACGAGCAGGGCGACCGCCAGATAGCCGGCAGAGCCGAGGTGCGGACCGAGCGCCAGCCCGTAGCCCGAGACGAGGGCCCCGCCGATCACGCCCTGCAGCACGTAGGTGGTGAGCGAGTTTTGTCCCGTTGCGACAAAGGCCTGGGGGAAACGGACGCGACGGGCCAGTTCGACAATGGCGACAAGATAGGCGGTCGACAGGAACAGCGCGCCGATGGGGCCGAGACCCATGCCGACAATCGCCAGGGTGGAGGGTGTGTCGGCCTCGAACCCGGCCTCCGCAAGGGCATAGCCAAGGCTGATGCCAAGCCCCGCGAGCGCGATCGGGACACTCCGTCGCCGCAGCCACAGGTAGCAGGCATTGTCCTGGCCAAGCAGGCCCGCCCGCGCGCCCGCGAGCCCGAGGCAGAAGGCGGCAAAGGCGGCCGGACCGTTGAACAGCACGACGACGCAGAAGGTGGAGGGCCAGTCGAGCTGCCGGTAGGCAACCGCATCCAGGAAGGTCGTGATCTCCGGGCCGTCGCCGATCTCGCCAAACCCGGTGAGATACAGTGCGCCGAGGCCCACATAGGCAAGCGCGGCAACCGGGACCATCGCCAGCGCCAGCCTGACAAGACGCCGACCCGACCAGCCGAGGACCGGCCACACCAGCAGGCCGAGGAGCGCGTAGAGGACCAGAATGTCGCCGGTGTAGACGAAGAGCGCATGCAGCACGCCAAGCCCCAGCAACCCGGCAAGGCGGCGGGCATATCGACCGGAAAACGCCACCCCGTCCCGCGCTGCGGCCGCCTGCTGGCCGGCAATGCCCCAGCCGAACATGAAGGCAAACAGCGGGAAGACCTTGCCTTCCAGCAGCCACACATTGGCGAAATAGACGATCTCGTCGAGCCCGGTCGGCGCGCGCAGCGGCTCGGGCGCATCATAGATCGCGACGACCGGCAGGTTCACGATGCAGATGCCGACCAGCGCAAAACTGCGCAGAAGATCGACTTCGGGGTTGCGGGGGGCGGCCATCGCGCTATCCTGACTTGAGCAAGCGCTCAAGTGAATATTGAGCGCCTGCTCAATTGTCAAGGGCTGCAACCAGGAGGTTGGGATGGCCATCGGGGAGGGGCTCGCGACTGTGCCGGAGGCGCAGGCACGGGTACGGGCACGGGCGCGGCGAACGGGGGACGAACGCCGGGCGCTCATGATCTCGGCAACGGCGGACCTGTTGCTGGAGCGCGGATTCGGCGGCACGAAGACGCGGGATGTGACCGACCGCTGTGGTGTCGGGACAGGCCTGCTCAACCATTATTTCACCTGGTCGGAGCTGCGTGCCCATGCCTTTGCCGAGATCTATGCCGGCGTGGTGGCCGACCAGTTCCGGGCCGATGTTCCGGCGCTGCAGCTGATCGACGGCTACCTGCGCACCTGCTTCATCCCCGAGGCGGTTCCCTTCCTGCGGCTGTGGCTGGAGGCGACGGAGCTGGCGGCCACGGACCGGCTGCTGGCCGATGAACTGGACCGGGCGCAGCGCGCCTTTCTTGCCGGCCTGACGGAACTGCTGCAGCGGCTCAACCGGGAGGCGGCGTGGGGGCTGCCCGATCCGGCGGCAACCGCGCTGCGGCTGTCGGCCATGCAGGACGGCTTTGCCGGGCTGGTGCTGTGGGGCTATCCCGGCCTGGATGCGGCCACCGCCGAGGCGCATCTGCGCCGGATGCTCGACCTGGAGCGGCAGGCCGGCCGGCAGGGCTGACGCAAGGCCGGCCATGCGGGGCACCGTCATGGCAGTGTGACGTAACGTCGTTACGCAAGTGAGGGGGCGGCGGGAGACCAGACCTGCCCTCCCATCAAGCCAGCTACCGGAGGCCAGCCATGACCGAGACCACCCCGTCCAGCCTGTCGTTTGACGCCTGGGACGAACTGCAGACGCCGCCCCCTGCCGTCACCGACTTTGACCGCGTGGTCGAGGCTGCCCTGTCGCGGCGCGGCTTTCTCGGCGGCATCCTCGCCATGGGCTCGGCGGCGGCCGCCATGGGAAGCCTTGGCGCGCTGATGTCGAGCACCTCGGCGGAGGCCCAGACCGCAGCCCAGACGGCGGGGCAGGGTGCAGGTCAGGGTGGACGCTTTGCCTTCAAGCCGGTCGCCATCGCCACCGACGGCACCGTGCATGTGCCCGAGGGCTACACCTGGAAGGTCCTGGCGCGCTGGGGCGATCCGCTGTTTTCCAGTGCGGCGCCCTTCAGCCACGAGACCGGCGGCGAGGCGGCCTCGGCCGATCAGGTGTTCGGCGAAAACACCGATGGCATGGAGCTGTTCCTGATCGGCAACCGCCAGGTGATTGCCGTCAACCACGAATATGTGAACCCGGAAATCAACCTGCCGAAGACGGACAAGGGCACGCCGGCGAGCGCCGAAGACGTGATGAAGCTGCAGAAGCTGCAGGGCGTCACCGTCATGGAAGTCGCGGAAGGCGAGAACGGCTGGGGCATCGTCGTCGACAGCCCGTTCAACCGCCGCATCACCCATCTGACGCCGATGAAGATCTCCGGTCCGGCCGCCGGCTCCGACCTTCTGAAGACGGAAGCCGACCCGACCGGCACGCAGAGCCTCGGCACCTTCAACAATTGCGGCGCCGGCAAGACCCCGTGGGGCACCTATCTGACCTGCGAGGAAAACTTCAACGGCTACTTCGGCACCACCGACGCGGCCTTCAAGCTGCCGGATGACTACAAGCGCTACGGCATCGTCGCCGAGACCCGCTATGCCTATGAAAAGTTCGATCCGCGCTTCGACGTGGCGAAGAACCCGAACGAGCCGCGCCGCGCCGGCTACGTGGTCGAGATCGACCCGTCCGACGCCAGCTCGACCCCGGTGAAGCGCACCGCGCTCGGCCGCATCAAGCACGAGAACGCGGCCGTCGTGATCGCCCGTGACGGGCGCGTGGTCGTCTACATGGGCGACGATGAGCGCGGCGAGTTCCTCTACAAGTATGTCTCCAACGACGTCTACGTGCCCGGTGGCGACACCTCCAAGCTGCTCGACGAAGGCGTGCTCTCTGTCGCCAGGTTCTCCGACGACGGCACCGGCGAGTGGCTGGCGCTGACCCCGGAAACGACCGGCATGGCGGCGGACGAGATCGCGGTCTTCACCCGTCAGGCGGCCTCCAGGGTGGGGGCGACCACCATGGACCGTCCGGAATGGGTCGCGGTCAATCCGGTCGCCATCGAAGCCTATTGCTGCCTGACCAACAACACCCGCCGCGGTGAAGTGAAGGACGGCAAGATGCGCACCAACGCTGGCGGCGACGAGATGACCGTGAATGCGGTCAACCCGCGCGAGAAGAACCAGTATGGCCAGATCGTGCGCTGGTATCCGGACCAGGAGGACCATGCCGGCACCGCGTTCCGCTGGGACCTGTTCCTGATGGCCGGCAACCCGGTGGTGCACAAGGACAGCGCCTATGCCGGCTCGCCGAACATCAACGAGGGCAACATGTTCAACTCGCCCGACGGCATGATGTTCGACACCACCGGCCTGCTGTGGATCCAGACCGATGGCGAGGACACCAACGAGGGCGACTTCGCCGGTCAGGGCAACAACCAGATGCTGGCCGGCGATCCCGTCACCGGCCGCATCGAACGCTTCCTGACCGGCCCGAAGGGTTCGGAAGTGACCGGCCTGACCTGGTCCGCCGACCGGCGCACCCTGTTCGTCGGCATCCAGCACCCGGACGCCCCCTTCCCGGACGGCGAGGGCAAGCTGCCGCGCTCGTCCGTGATTGCGATCAAGCGCCAGGACAACGCGCTGGTCGGCTGACGCCGGGCGGACAGGACTGAAGACAAGGGAGGGCGCGCCGGTGGCGCGCCCCGAGGTTGATGACAAACCCTCTCTCGTCGTCCCGGCTCGGCGCTACGCTGCGCACGGGATGACGCCGGAGGGGGCGGATTTTGCCCGCAACCTCACAGTGCGTCGGAGTTCTTAAGCGCGGAAGACCGTCAGGGCGAGGTGGTAGAGGAGCAGGATGGTCTTGGCGTCGGGAATGCGGCCGGCGGCGACGAGACCCATGACCTCGTCGAAGGGCAGGTCGAGCACGGTGATGTCCTCGCCCTCATCCGCCTTGCCGCCGCCGTCGGAGATGCGATCGGCCGGGGAATAGGGGGCGATGAAGAAGGTGAGGCGCTCGGTGACGGAGCCGGGGCTCATGAAGGGGGCAAACAGGCGCTCGACGGGGCCGAGCCGGTAGCCGGTCTCTTCCTCCACCTCCAGCCGGATGCGCGTTTCCGGATCGGCATTGTCAAGGAGGCCGGCCGGGGCCTCGATCAGCTCCTCCGCATGGCCGCTGACGAGCGCCGGCAGGCGGAACTGGCGGGTGAGCAGCACGTGTCGGCGCACCGGGTCATAGGGCAACAGCACGGCACCGTGGCCCCGGTCATAGACCTCGCGCACCTGCGGCTGCCAGTCGCCATCGGAGCGGCGATAGCGGAAGCCGTATTTCGTCAGCCGCCCCCAGTTCGCGGACAGGAGCTCCTGCGTGTCGATCTCGACGCGGCCGTCGAGCGAGGCACCAGGGAGGGCGGGCTTGTCCATGTGAACACCTTCAGACAGTCGGGCAACGCCGCGACGCGCGGCGGCATGACCGCAAGAGGGCTTGGAATCCCGGCCCGGATCAAGCCGGAACCTGCGGCGGGACCGTTTTCGGCACAGGACAGTGATGATCAGGTCACATGCAACCGAATCGAGACAGTGCGCAGGCCAGCCGTCGCATTGCTGCAAGATTGATGAACAATGTGTCCGTCGTCAGCGGGCTGGCGCAGGTGAAGCCGGTCTGCGAGGCTTCTCGCATGACATCAAGGCCGCGGGACCTGCGCGCCAGATGAACAGGACGGAGAGACGCGATGAGTGATGTGGGTGTGACCATCCGGGAAGAGCGCGGCGCTGGCCGGGGCCGGTTCGTCGCGATTGTCGAGGGTGTCGAAGGCGAGGCCGAGATCACGTTCTCGATCGTCAATGACGGCCTGATCATTGCCGACCACACCGGCGTGCCGGACAGCATGCGCGGCATGGGCGTCGGCCAGAAGCTGGTGGCGCATATGGTGGACGCCGCGCGGGCCGGTCGGTTCCGCATCGTGCCGCTGTGCCCCTTCGTCAACGCCCAGCGCCAGCGCCATAAGGAGTGGGCTGACGTGTTCCAGGTGTGAGCATCCCGGCACCATTGGTTGCTGAAAATACTCCGTGGCGTCTTCCCGGACGCAGCGAAGCGGAGATCCGGGACCGGAGTGCCAAGGTGTTTCGCAGGCGGGGTCGCGGACCCACCGCGTCCTCGGCTCTCCGGTCCAGGCTCTCGCGTTGCTCGGCCGGGATGACGTGAGGGCGAGGCTTTCCCGCAAGATTGCGCCGCTGTCTTGCCTGCGCGGTCTCCCTAGCGCGCGAGGGCCCGGCGCAGGGCGTGGTAGGAGGCCTTGGGGGTGCGGGCGAGGGTGTCGAAGTCGACATGGACAAGGCCGAAGCGTTTCTCGTAGCCGAGCGACCACTCGTA
The DNA here is from genome assembly GCF_009915765.1 of Pannonibacter sp. XCT-53. Taxonomy (NCBI): domain Bacteria; kingdom Pseudomonadati; phylum Pseudomonadota; class Alphaproteobacteria; order Hyphomicrobiales; family Stappiaceae; genus Pannonibacter; species Pannonibacter tanglangensis. The sequence goes on along the minus strand of NZ_JAABLQ010000001.1, from coordinate 2,385,212 downwards.
ATTGTCCATGAGCGACCAGACGAAATAGCCTGCGACCGGAACCCCGGCAGAGGCGGCCCGGCGCACGGCCTCGAGATGGCTGGCGATATAGGCGATGCGGCCGGCATCCTCCACCGCGCCGCCCTCGATGACGTCCGGATTGGCCATGCCGTTCTCAGTCACATAAAGCGGCAGGCCCTTCGTGTAGTCGGCGTGGGTGCGCTTGAGGAAATGCTCGAGCCCCTCGGGATAGATTTCCCAGCCCATCTGCGTCTTCGGCAAGGGGCCGTCGACCTCGCGCAAGGACGGCCAGGGGCTGGCCGGATCGGCGGCGATGAGCTTGCGGGTGTAGTAGTTGAGCCCGCACCAGTCGACCGGCGTGCCGATGACGTCGAAGTCGTCCTGCCAGCCCGCCGGCATGTGCGGCAGGAAGGCCTCCAGCACCTCTGCCGGATATTCCTTGCGGAACATGCCCGACAGGAACCAGCGATTGTAGTAGCCGTCATAGACCCGGGCGGCCTCGATGTCGGCGGCGCTGTCGCTGGCGGCCTGGGCATACTCGAAATTGCAGACCGCGCCGAGATTGCCCATGCCCAGCGCCCGCATGGCCTGGATCGCGCGGCCGTGGGCGAGCAACACGTGGTGCATGGCGCGCGCGGTGGCGCGGATGTCGCGCAGGCCGGGGGCGTGGTGGCCCATGAAATGCGACAGGAAGGCCACGCACCAGGGCTCGTTGATGGGGGCGGCCGACCAGACGCGGTCGCCGATGCGGCGCATGATGACGTCGGTGTAGTCGGCGAACCAGCCGGCGATGTCGCGGTTGCGCCAGCCACCGAGATCGAGCAGCGGCGAGGGCAGTTCCCAGTGATAGAGCGTGGCGGCGGGCTTCAGGCCGCGCTCGAGCAGCCCGTCGACCAGGCGGTCATAGAAGTCGAGCCCCTCGCCATTGACCTGGCCGCGGCCCTCGGGAATGACGCGGGCCCAGGAGGTGGAGAAGCGGTAGACGTCGAAATTGCCGTCGCGGATCAGGTCGAGATCCTGATCGAGGCGCAGATAGTGCTCGCAGGCGCGTGCACCATTCTCGGCCCGCACCACATTGCCGGGCGTGGCGGCAAAGTCATCCCACTGGGTGCGGCCCGCGCCGCCAAGGCCATGTCCTTCGATCTGGTAGCTCGAGGTGGCAGCGCCGAACAGGAAGCCGGACGGAAAATCGGAACGGGTGACGTGCATGACGGTCAGGTCCTTGCGTGGGCCGGAACGGGACGGGCAGAGGCCGCAGGGGCGGGGCCGGTGGACTGACCGATGATCAGGTCGGCCTCCAGCAGTCGGGTCTGGGGTTCGCCCGACGGCTCGGCGATGATCGACAGCAGCATCTCCGCCGCCTGCCGCCCCGCCTCGCGCACCGACGAGCGTGTGGCGGTGTAGATCGGCACGTCCTCGCCATTCTTCATGTAGCTGAGGTCGTCATCGTGGATGATGATCGAGACATCGCGGCCAATCCTGAGGCCCCGTTCCTCGACGGCGCGGCGCACGCCCATGCCTGAAATCATCGAGGCGACGAGGAAGGCCGTCGGCGGCTCGGGCAGCGCGAGCATGCCCGCTGCCATGGCATGGCCCCGGCCTTCGGTCATCTCGGCGCTCGACAGCAGCTCGGGCGCCGGCGTCAGGCCGCGAGCCTCCAGCGCCTCGGTGAAGCCGATGCGGCGGCGCATGGCGAAATCCATGAATTCGAGGCCGTTGATCAGCGCGATCCGGCGGTGGCCAAGGTCGAGCAGGAAGTCGGTGGCGCGGCGAAAGGCCCGGCGGTTGTTGACGTCGAGCCAGGAGTAGGGGGTCTGGCTGCCGCTCGCCCGCCCGTGCACGACGAAGGGCAGGCCGATCTCGGCCAGCAGGCGCACGCGCGGATCATCCATGCGCGGGCCGTGGACAATGACACCGTCAACGCTGCCGCGCGCCTTCAGCTCCCGGTAGGCGGCCTCCTCCTCGTTGTCCGGCACGACGGAGAGCACCATGTCGTAGCCGTTGCGCGAATAGGTCTCGCCCGCGCCGGCGATGAAGTCGGCGAACACCGGGTTGACCATCTCGTGCTTGGACGCGATCGGGATGACATGGCCGATGGCGAGCGCCCGGCCCGTCGCCAGCCGCTGCGCCCGGGAATTGGGCCGGTAATTGAAGCGCTTGGCGGCTGCCATGACCCGCTCGCGCGTGGCCTCGTTCACCTCCGGATAGCCGTTGAGCGCACGGCTGACCGTGGTGGGCGACAGGCCGAGCTGGTGGGCCAGTTCCTTGAGGTTCATGGGTAGCCAATTTCCAAACCGCTTTGAATTTCACGCAACCTTAACGGCCCCGTGCCTGTCCGTCAAAGGGCAGATGCTGCCGATTTCTGTTGCACTGCAAAAGGGAAATGGCAGAAATCTTGACCTTTCTTGAATCTTGCGACTGCCCGATTGACTCTCATTCGGCAATCGGCGAGTGTGCGTCATCCAAAGCGGTTTGAATTTCCGCCGCGACGGAGTTTGCGCGCCGCGCTCGGCGCGCTCGCAACTGGGAGGTTAGCGATGAAGAGCGTGTTTCTGGCGGGTGCGGCTGCACTTGCCCTGATGACTGGCACGGCGGCGGCTCAGGAGCTGAAGTTCGCGCCCGGTCAGGATTCCCGATTCAACTGGGCCAGCTACGAGGCCCTGAAGTCGCAGGATCTGAAGGGGCAGGAAATCACCGTGCTCGGCCCCTGGCTTGGCCCGGACAAGGAGCTCGTCGAGAGCGTCATCGCCTATTTCGAGGCCGCAACCGGCGCCAGGGTCAACTATTCCGGGTCGGACAGCTTCGAGCAGCAGATCGTGATCGACGCCGAGGCCGGATCGCCGCCGAACATCGCCATCTTCCCGCAGCCGGGTCTTGCCCGCGACCTGGCATCGAAGGGTCAGCTCGCCCCGCTGGGCGCGGACACCGCCGCGTGGCTGCGCGACAACTATGCTGCCGGCCAGTCCTGGGTGGACCTGTCCACCTTCAAGGGCAAGGACGGCAAGGAAGACCTCTACGGCTTCTTCTACAAGGTCGACGTGAAGTCGCTCGTCTGGTACGTGCCGGAAAACTTCGAGGACGCGGGCTATGAAGTGCCCAAGACCATGGAAGAGCTGAAGGCGCTGACCGACAAGATCGTCGCCGACGGCGGCACGCCGTGGTGCATCGGTCTGGGCTCGGGCGCGGCCACCGGCTGGCCGGCCACTGACTGGGTCGAGGACCTGATGCTGCGCACGCAGTCGCCGGCCGACTACGACGCCTGGACCTCCAACGCGCTGAAGTTCGACGATCCGAAGGTCGTTGCCGCGATCGAGGAATTCGGTCACTTCGCCCGCAACGACACGTATGTCATGGGCGGTGCAGAGGGCGTCGGGTCGATCGACTTCCGCGACAGCCCGAAGGGGCTCTTCGCCTCGCCGCCGCAGTGCTACATGCACCGTCAGGCTTCGTTCATTCCGTCCTTCTTCCCGGATGGCACCAAGATCGGCGAGGACGTGGATTTCTTCTACTTCCCGGCCTATGCCTCCAAGGATCTCGGCCAGCCCGTGCTGGGCGCCGGCACGCTGTTCTCCATCACCAAGGACAGCCCCGCCGCCCGCGCCTTCATCGAGTTCCTGAAGACGCCGATTGCCCATGAGGTGTGGATGGCCCAGACCGGCTTCCTGACCCCGTTCAAGGGCGTGAACACCGACGTCTACGGCGATCCGACGCTGAAGAAGATGGGCGACATCCTGCTCAACGCCTCCACCTTCCGCTTCGACGGCTCCGACCTGATGCCGGGTGCGATCGGCGCGGGGGCCTTCTGGACCGGCATGGTCGACTACGTCGGCGGCAAGGACGCCAAGGTGGTGGCCAGCGAGATCCAGAAGAACTGGGACACGCTCAAGAAGTAAGCCGTCGGGGCCATCGCCAGGATGGCCCGGCCAGGGCGGCAGCGCGAGCCCGAGGGTCCCGCGCTGCCGGCTCAAGACCGGGGGGTGTGGCCTGTTCCGGCCGGACCCGGACCCGGACCAGTCCCCGAAAGTGGCCCCAGATCGGCGCCGGCTGGCGCTGCGAGTGGCGTCCGGGAGGAAACATGCTCGAACAACTGATGATGGCGGGATCGACCATCGTGGTCGGCGTGTTCGGCTGCGTGGCCTATTTCTTTGCCTCGAACCTGATCCTCGACCGGCTGTTCCCGGCACGGGGACCGAACGCCGGGGCGAACATCAACCGCGCCAATGCCGTGCGCCCCTGGCTGTTCCTTGTCCCGGCGCTGGTGCTGCTCGGGTTCTATCTCGTCTATCCGGTCTTCGTCTCGATCTGGCTGTCGCTGCATGACAGCCGGGGCGAAACCTTCGTCGGCCTGGCGAACTACACCTGGCTGATGGGCGACGGCAAGTTCCGCGAATCCATGCGCAACAACCTGCTGTGGCTCCTGGTCGTGCCGGCTGCCTCGACCTTCTTCGGCCTGATCGCCGCCGCCCTGACCGACCGCATCCGCTGGGGCAATCTCGCCAAGTCGCTGATCTTCATGCCGATGGCGATCTCCTTCATCGGCGCCTCCGTGATCTGGAAGTTCATCTACGACTTCCGCGGCGAGGGACAGGCGCAGATCGGCCTGCTCAACGCCCTTGTGGAAGCTGTCGGCGGCACGCCGCAGACTTGGCTGACGCTGGAGCCGGCCAACAACTTCTTTCTCATGATGGTGCTGATCTGGATCCAGACCGGCTTTGCCATGGTGATCCTGTCGGCGGCCCTGCGCGGCATTCCGGAAGAGACCATCGAGGCCGCCATCCTCGACGGGGCCTCGCCGCTGCAGATCTTCCTCAAGATCAAGGTGCCGCAGATCTGGGGCACCATCGCCGTGGTCTGGACCACGATCACGATCCTCGTGCTCAAGGTGTTCGACATCGTGCTGGCCATGACCAACGGCCAGTGGGGCACGCAGGTTCTGGCCAATCTCATGTTCGACTGGATGTTCCGTGGCAATGACGCCGGCCGGGCCTCCACGGTTGCGATGGTCATCATGCTGCTGGTCACGCCGATCATGATCTGGAACATCCGCAATGCCCGCAAGGAGATGCGCTGATGGACAATATCGCGGGCACCCGCTCCCGGCTGGTCTGGGCGGTCAACCTGTCGGTGGTGGCGCTGGTCCTGCTGTGGACCATCCCGACCCTCGGCCTTCTCGTCTCCTCCGTGCGCAGCTCCGACCAGATCGCCGCGTCCGGCTGGTGGCAGGCGCTGTTTCCGGCCTCGCAGAACCTGATCGTGCGGGCCGCACCGGCCGAGAGCCAGGTGGAGGAGGGCGGCCGCTTCGTCCTCTCCGGCACCGTGCTGGAGGGCGGGTCCGGTTCGATCTCCGCCTTCGGCATCAACTCCCGCGAGCCGACCGCGTTCCAGCCCGGGGCCGTGGCCGATCTCGGCGACGGCCAGACGCTGACGGTCCAGGCCGACGGCACCTACCGGATCGAGAGCCCGGTGCGCTTCGAGGGGCGCAGCCCGCGCCTCTTCGTGACCGCCGAGACGCCGCCGAGCTTCACCGCCGGCAACTATGCCACGGTGATCGGCGCCGAGGGGCTGGGCCGGGCCTTCCTCAACACGATGACCGTGACCATCCCGGCCACGATCATCCCGATCCTGATTGCGGCCTTTGCCGCCTATGCGCTGGCCTGGATGGAGTTTCCCGGGCGCGCGCTGATCATCGCGGCCGTGGTCGGCCTGCTGGTGGTGCCGCTGCAGATGGCGCTGATCCCGCTCCTGAAGCTGCACAACGCCATCGGCATCGGCAAGGATTACCTCGGCATCTGGCTGGCCCACACCGGCTTCGGCCTGCCGCTCGCCATCTATCTGTTGCGCAACTACATGGCCGGGCTGCCGCGCGAGATCATCGAGAGCGCGCGCGTCGACGGGGCGACGGATTTCCAGATCTTCCTCAAGATCATCCTGCCGCTCAGCTTCCCGGCCCTTGCCTCCTTTGCCATCTTCCAGTTCCTGTGGACCTGGAACGACCTCCTCGTCGCCACCGTGTTCCTCGGCAACACCGAGAGCCAGCTGGTGATGACCGGCGTCCTGCGCGAGCTGCTCGGCTCCAAGGGCGGCGAGTGGGAAATCCTGGCGGCCTCGGCGTTCCTGTCGATCCTGGTGCCGCTGATCGTCTTCTTTGCCATGCAGAAGTATCTGGTGCGCGGCCTTCTGGCCGGCTCCGTCAAGTAAGCTGTGAGACTGACCCCAATGACGTATCTGACGAAGGACAAGGACTGGTGGCGTGGCGCGGTGATCTATCAGATCTATCCGCGCAGCTATCAGGATCTCAATGACGATGGCATCGGCGATCTGGCCGGCATCGTCTCGCGCCTGCCGCATATCGCCAGCCTCGGGGTGGACGGCATCTGGATCAGCCCGTTCTTCACCTCGCCGATGAAGGACTTCGGCTATGACGTGTCGGACTATTGCGATGTCGATCCGATGTTCGGCACGCTGGCCGATTTCGACCGGCTGATCGAGACCGCGCATGCGCATGGCCTCAAGGTCATGATCGACCTGGTGCTGTCGCACACGTCGGACAAGCACGCCTGGTTCGAGGAGAGCCGCCAGAGCCGCGACAACCCGAAGGCCGACTGGTACGTCTGGGCCGATCCGAAGCCCGACGGCACCGTGCCGACCAACTGGCTGTCGGTGTTCGGCGGGTCCTCCTGGCACTGGGACAGCCGCCGCGAGCAGTATTACCTGCACAACTTCCTGGTCTCGCAGCCGGACCTGAACTTCCACAATCCGGCGGTGCAGGACGCGCTGCTCGACGTGGCCAGCTTCTGGCTGAAGCGCGGCGTCGACGGGTTCCGCCTCGACACCATCAACTTCTATTTCCATGACAGGGAGCTTCGGGACAACCCGCCGCTGCCGAAGCACCAGCGCAACACGCTGACGGCACCGGCGGTGAACCCCTACAACCACCAGCTCCATCTCTACGACAAGAACCAGCCGGAAAACCTCGCCTTCCTGCGCCGGCTGCGCGCGGTGATGGACCCCTACAACGCGGCTGCCGTCGGCGAGATCGGCGACAGCCAGCGCGGGCTGGAGATCCTGGGCGAATACACCCGCGGCCATGATCTCATGCAGATGAGCTACGCCTTCGAGTTCCTCGCCGGCTCCGGACTGACGGCGCCCTATGTGGCGGGCGTGTTCGAGCATTTCGACCGCGTCGCCTCGGAGGGCTGGGCCTGCTGGGCCTTCTCCAACCATGACGTGGTGCGCCACATCACCCGCTGGAACCTGACGCCGGCGGCGGCGCGCACCTACATCACCCTGCTGATGTGCCTGCGCGGCTCGGCCTGCATCTACCAGGGCGAGGAGCTGGGCCTGCCGGAGGCGGACGTTGCCTTCGAGGACCTGCAGGATCCCTATGGCATCGAGTTCTGGCCAAAGTTCAAGGGCCGCGACGGCTGCCGCACGCCGATGGTCTGGCGCACCGACAACGGCCATGGCGGATTCTCCAATACCAAGCCCTGGCTGCCGGTTCCGGCCGAGCACCTGCCGCTGGCGGCAGAGACGCAGGAGCAGGATGCGGGCGCGCTGCTGCACCACTATCGCCGCGCCATCGGCCTGCGTCAGGCGCATGTGGCGCTGAAGAAAGGCAGCCAGTCGGCGATGCGGGCCGAAGGCAATGTGCTCGTGTTCGAGCGCGAGGGCGACGGCGAGACGCTGACCTGCGTCTTCAACCTGTCGGACACAGCGGCGGACGTGACGCTGCCGGTGGTCCCGCGCGAGACCCTGGGCAAGGACATCGGCAGCGTCGCCCCGCTGAATGGCGTCGTGCAGCTTGGCCCGTGGGGCGTGTCGATCACCCGCAAGGCCTGACAAGACCCGGTGGCACGGGCGTAGGGAGGAACCAGCATGGCCGATCTGAAGCTGACCGATGTCGCCAAGGCGTATGGCGACGTGAAGGTGCTCGGCAACATCAACCTGGACATCCGGCAGGGCGAGCTGATCGTCTTTGTCGGGCCGTCGGGCTGCGGCAAGTCCACGCTCCTGCGCATGATCGCGGGGCTGGAGCGGATCAGCGGCGGCCGGCTGGAAATCGACGGCATGCTGATGAACGACGTGCCGCCGGCGCAGCGTGGCATCGCCATGGTGTTCCAGTCCTACGCCCTCTATCCGCACATGACCGTGCGCGAAAACATGGCCTTCGCCCTGAAGATCGCCGGCAAGAGCAAGGCCGAGATCGACGCGGCCGTCACCAAGGCAGCCGGGATCCTGCAGCTGACGCCCTATCTCGACCGGCTGCCCAAGGCGCTGTCCGGTGGCCAGCGCCAGCGCGTGGCCATCGGCCGGGCCATCGTGCGCGACCCGAAGGTCTATCTGTTCGACGAGCCGCTCTCGAACCTCGACGCGGCGCTGCGTGTGGCGACCCGCATCGAGATTGCCCAGCTCAAGGAGCAGATGCCGCAGTCGACGATGATCTACGTCACCCACGACCAGGTGGAGGCGATGACGCTTGCCAGCCGCATTGTCGTGCTGGCCGGCGGCGGCATCAGCCAGGTCGGCACGCCGATGGACCTGTATCTGAGGCCCGAGAACGAGTTCGTGGCGCAGTTCATCGGCTCTCCGGCCATGAACCTGTTGCCGGGCGAGATCGTGGCGACGGGCGCGGAAACCCATGTGCGGCTGGAGACCGGCGGCACGGCCCGGGTGGCCATCGCCACGACGACGGCCGACGAGGGGCTCAAGGTCAATCTCGGCGTCCGGCCGGAAGACCTGACGGTCAGCGCGGAGCCCTCGATCTACACCGGCGAGGTGGAGATCACCGAAGCGCTGGGCGAGGTGACGCTGCTGTACTTCCGCAAGGACGGCAAGGGCCGCCAGATGGTTGCCAAGCTTCCCGGCATTCACGGCGACCTGAAGCACCGCAGCGTGCACCTGACCGCCGCCCCCGACAAGCTGCACCTGTTCCATGGTGGCAAGTCGCTGCTGTACCGGTGAGGGGAGGGGGCAGATCGCTCCGGCCCTCTCCCCCCTTGAGGGGGAGATGCCCCCGTCAGGGGGCAGAGGGGGGTATCGTGCAACAGAACTGCTTCGGCGTTCTGGGAACGGCTGTATCACCCCCCTCTGTCTGCTGACGCAGACATCTCCCCCTCAAGGGGGAAGAGGGGCGCTGTGGTGCGGGCGGGGAGCGAGAGGCTGTGCCATGGGAGGGTACGAGAGGCAGCAAAACTGCTTCGGCGTTCTGGGAACGGCTGCATCACCCCCCTCTGTCTGCTGACGCAGACATCTCCCCCTCAAGGGGGGAGAGGGGCGCTGTGGTGCGGGCGGGGCTGCGTGATCCGCTGCCGGAGCTAGCCCCGCATCTCGTCGCGCAGGACGATGGCGGTGGTGAGGTCGGCGATGTGGGGCAGGGAGGCGATGGTGTCGCGCAGGCGATTGAGCGCTTCGGTGTCCGCGACGCTGACCGAGACGATCAGGTCCGTGTCGCCCGTGAGCGAGGCGCAGGCGGTGACGCCGGGCAGGCGGATGATGCGGGAAACCGTGTCGCGCGCCGGGGTCTTGGTGAGGCGGACGAGAAGATGCGCCTGCAGGGCGGCGCCCATCGCCTCGGGGGCGATGTCGGCGTGATAGCCGCGGATGATCCCGGCCTTTTCCATCCGGTCGATGCGCTCGCGCACGGAGGAGCGGGCAAGGCCCACTTCGGCTGCCAGCGTCTTGAGCGGCAGCCGCGCATCGGCCTTCAGCAGCTCGATGAGGCGCCGGTTGATCTCGTCCAGATGCATGTGGTCTCCCTTGCCTCCAGCCCTGAGGGTCCGAGTGTCGGCCCCACATAGCAAAGCGGCGGCCCGGCCGCCACTTTGACGGCTGCCCGGACCCTGTGTCCCATGGCAGTTCTGGTGGGAACGCTGACGGGAGAGACCGATGCCGATTGAAGAGAGCCGCCCGACCCTGAGCCCGGACGAAGCCCTGACGATCCTCGCCGATGCCTATGGCCTGACCGGCCGGCTGACGCCGCTGCCGAGCGAGCGCGACCAGAATTTTGCCTTTGAGGCCGCTGACGGCAGGAAGGCCATCCTGAAGATCTCGCAGCACGGGGAAGACCCCGAGGCGCTGGCCTTCCAGGAGGCGATGCTGGCGCATCTGGCGCTCGCCGATCCCGGCCTGCCCGTGCCGCGCCTCATTGCCCGGCGCGACGGCGCGCTGAGCGGGACTGTCGACCGCGCGGATGGCCGCAGCCATGCGGTCCGGCTGGTTTCCTACCTGCCCGGCGAGGCGATGGCGGATGCGCGCGGCGATCACGCGACCCTGCGCGACCTGGGCCGCGTGCTCGGGCGTCTGGACCGGGCGCTCCTGTCCTTCGGCCATGCCGGCGCGATGCGGACCTTCGACTGGGACATCCGCCAGACACCGCGCGCAAGGGCGCGGCTTGCAGCGATCCGCGATGCGGGCGACCGCGCGCGCGTTGCCGACATTCTGGATGCCTATGACAGCCGCGTCGCCCCGGCGCTGGCGCGCCTGCCGCATCAGGTGATCCACAATGATGCCAACGACTGGAACCTGCTGGTGGATGCGGCCGGGCGCGTCTCGGGCGTGATCGACTTTGGCGATGCGCTGTTCTCGCCGCGCGTGGCGGACGTGGCGGTTGCACTCGCCTATGCGATGATGGAGCGGGACAACCCGATCCTTGCCGGGGCCGAACTGGTGGCCGGCTATCACGCCGAACATCCGCTGAGCGATCTGGAGTTTGCCCTGCTGCCCGATCTGATTGCCGCAAGGCTGGCGATCTCGGTCAGCCTGTCGAGCGAACGGGCGGCGCTGGCGGCGGACAATCCCTATCTCAGCGTCTCCGAGCGCGGGGCCTTCCGCCTGATCGAGACGCTGGCGCGGCAGGACCGGCACATTGTCACGGGGATCTTCCGCAAGGCAGCAGGGCTTGAGGCCGCCCCCGGTGCGGAGCGGGTGAAGGCATGGCTTGCCGCCCATCGCAACCGTCTGGCATCCCTGATGCAGCCGCATCCGGCGCGGGCGGAAAAGCATGTGCTGAAACTCGCCGACCTGAACGATCCGCTGGTGCAGGCGAGCCGCACGCAGGACCACGCAAGGGCTGCCGCCCTCTATGCGGCCGAGATGCAGGCCGCCGGGGCGGAGCTTGGCATGGGGCCCTGGGGCGAGGTGCGCGAGGTCTATGCCGCGCCGTTCTTTGCCTCCAAGCTGATCGCCGGCGAACGGCGCAAGATGCATCTGGGGCTCGACATCTTTGCGCCTGCCGGCACGGTGCTCACCGCGCCGCTGCAGGGGCGCGTGGTGGGCCTGGCGATCAACCCGGACCCGCTCGACTATGGCGGGCTGATCGTGCTGGAGCATGAGCCCGAGCCGGGGCTGGTGTTCCGCACGCTGTGGGGCCATCTCGCCCATGCCTCGATCGAACGACTGAGCCTTGGCCAGGTGATCGCGGCGGGCGCGGAAGTGGCGCGGCTCGGCGACACGGACCAGAACGGCGGCTGGTTGCCGCATCTCCACCTGCAGGTGGTGCTGCCGGACTATCCCGACATTGCCGGCATTCCGGGCGTCGGCGAGGCGGCGCTGGAGGCGGTCTGGGCGGATCTCTATCCGAAGGCCTATGATCTGGCCGGCCTGCCGCCGGAGACCTTCGAAAAGACCGGACGCGACAAGGCGAGCCTGCTGGCGGCACGCAAGGCGCTGCTCGGCCCCAACCTGTCGCTGTCCTACCGCGAGCCGCTGAAGATCGTGCGCGGCGAGGGCGTCTGGCTGATCGATGCGGGCGGGCGCGCTTATCTCGACTGCTACAACAATGTCGCCCATGTCGGGCATTGCCACCCGCATGTGGTGGCCGCGCTGCGCGACCAGATCGGCACGCTCAACACCAACACGCGCTACCTGCACGATGCCATCATCGACTATGCCGAGCGGCTGAAGGCGACCCTGCCGGAAGGGCTCGACACGTTCTACTTCACCTCCTCGGGGAGCGAGGCGAACGAGGTGGCGCTGCGCATGGCCCGGGCGGTGACGGGCCGCAAGGGAACGCTGGTGATCGACTGGGCCTATCACGGCACGACCCAGGGCCTGATCGACGTCAGCGCCTACAAGTACAAGCGCAAGGGCGGCCAGGGGAAGCCGGCCACGACCCACGAACTGCCGCTGCCCGAGGTCTACCGTGCCCCGGCCGACTGGCCGGCCGACGAGATCGGGGCGCGCTATGTGGCAGAGGCCGAAGACATCATCGCCGGGCTGGTGGCGCGGGGCGAGGTGCCGGCGGCCTTCATCGCCGAGACCATTCCCTCCGTGGCCGGGCAGGTGTTCCTGCCGGAGGGCTACCTGAAGGGCATCCATGCGGCGGCGCGCAGGGCGGGCATCGTCTGCATCGCCGACGAGGTGCAGGTCGGCTTCGGCCGGGTGGGCGGCGCCATGTGGGCCTTCGAGGAGCATGGCGTGGTGCCGGACATCGTCACCATGGGCAAGCCGATCGGGGCCGGGCACCCCATGGGCCTGGTGGCGACGCGGCGCGACATCGCCGCCGCCTTTGCCAACGGCATGGAGTATTTCAACACCTTCGGCGGCAACCCGGTGTCCTGCCGGGCGGCGGCGGCGGTGCTTGACGTGATGGAGGCGGAAGGCCTCCAGGAGAATGCCGCGCGGGAGGGCGCCTATCTGCTGGAGGCATTCCGGGCGATGATGGCCGAGGACGAGCAGATCGGCGACGTGCGCGGGCGCGGCCTGTTCCTCGGCATCGAGATCGTGCGCGACCGGGCGAGCAAGGCGCACAATGGCGCCCGGGCCGGGGCCATCGTCGGACGGATGCGCGAGCTGGGCGTGCTGGCCGGCACCGACGGGCCGTTCGACAACGTCATCAAGCTGCGCCCGCCGATGGTCTTCGCCCGCGAGCACTCTGACCTGCTGCTGACGGTGTTTCGTCAGGCGCTGGCGGAAACGCGGGGACTGTGAGGGGACAGAAGCACCCTGAGCCAGACCACTGCCGAGCCAGTTGAATACTGAGGCGCCTCCGCTCCCCTCCCCCTTGTGGGGAGGGGGTAGGGGTGGGGGGTAACTACCTCAGCCGTTCGGTAAGCTGTTGTTTTGTCGGACGGGAGGATTGATCGGCTCCGGGGGCGCGTTGGGCTCACAGCCCCCCACCCCCAACCCGACCTGGGTCGAGCCAACGGTCTCGACCCGCCTTCGGCCCCCACGAGGGGGAGGGGAGCGGAGAGGCTTTGGTGTTCCTCACAAGGGACGGGGCCTGTTCTCGCAGTCTCACGGCTATCCCCGGGGCCTCAGCCCCACTTCATCTCGCCCTTCACCACCTTGGCGGAGAGTTCGAGGCTGAAGTCCTCGCCGGCGGTTGGGAAGCGGGCCTTCATGGCCTTGATGAGGGCGGCGCTGTCGGCAGCCCTGGCGGCCTCTTCCTCGAAAGCGACCAGATAGGCGCGGGTGTAGGCGATGGCGCTGGCATCAAGCGCCGAGCCCGGGGCCATGTGGCCGGGGACAACGACCTTCGGGTTCCGTGCGGCCATCTCGTCAAGCGCGGCGATCCAGGCCTGACGCTCGGCCGAGGTCGGCGTGTCGGCCATCCAGACATGGATGCCGGAGAAGACCAGCACGCCGCCGAAGACCGCGTCCAGCGAGGGCACCCAGAGATAGCGCCGGTTGGCGAGGCGGCCTGCCGGAACGATCTCGATGGTCTCGCCGTCGAGCGTCAGGCCGGGTTCGGACGAGACGGTGGGGATCACCACGTCGGCCAGGACCTGCGGGCCGTTGTCCTTGAGCTGCGGCCCCCAGACGGCGAGCTTCTTTTCGACGTTGCCGTTGATCGCCGCGACCGTTGCGGCGTCGGCAATCACCCGGGCATCCGGGAAGGCAGCCTTCACCGGGCCAAGGCTGAAGTAATAGTCCGGGTCGCTCTGGCTGACATAGATGGTGGTGAGCCGCTTGCCGGTGGCCTTGATGGCTTCGGCGAGCGCGCGGCCATCCGCGAGGGTAAAGCCGCCGTCGATGAGGATGGCCTCGCTCTCGCCCTCGATCAGGACGGGGGCGCGGAGAAAGCCGGTCTCATCGGCCTGGAAATGGGTCCATGTCAGGCCGCGGGCGGCGGCCAGGACATCGAGCGGCAGGTTGAGCGCGACCATGGCGGCCGTGCCGGTGACGAGGGTCTTGAGGGTCTGGCGACGCGTGAACATGACGGGGTCCTGGATTGCGGGACGATCAGGCGGCCTTGAGCCGGCTGACAAGCGTTTCGGGATTGGCGTAAAGGGCGGCGGAGGGCACGAGGCTGCGGCTGCCGTCCGGATTGTCGAGCGCGAGCGTCGGCACGCCGTTGGCGAAGACCGAGCGCAGCATCGCGCTGCCCGTGGCGGCGCGGCTCTGGGTCATGGCGATCAGCGCGGCATCCGGCGCCGCAACCCGGCGGGCGGCATCCTCGAGGCCGAGCGTGGCAAGCGTGTCGGCCAGCACGCCGAGGCTGGTGATGTCGCGGCCGTCGACGTAGCGGGCGAGCTGGATCGCCTTGAGGGCGGCCAGTTCGTTGGCAACGCCGCTTTCCCGCGCCGCCGTCAGGGCGAGGGTGGCCGGGCCGCTGTCGAACATCTGGGTCCGGTTGGCCAGCACATCGCGGCGGTAGAGATCGGAGAACACCTGACCGGTGAGGCGGGCAATGCGCTGGTCGTTGGCCCAGGCGTAGGCGGCGAAGCCATCGTCCATGCTGCGGGCGCCGGCGCCGGAAAAGAGCCCGGTCGGCATCAGGTCGAGGTGCACGTCGGCATCGGCCGCCAGGGCCGCGATGACCGGTGCGGCACCATAGCACCAGCCGCAGAGCGGATCGAAGAGATAGGTGAGGCGGAGCGACTGGGGCATCTTGGGCTCGTTCGGTTGTGTCCGGTTCAGTCCGGATCTGACGCTGCGGCATTTGCCGACAGGCGGACAATCTCACGACCGACGAATTTGCAGAAGGCCGACAAATCGGACATATTGTATGGAAACGACATACAATGAGGCCGGATGCGCGCCCATATGAACCTCAACCGGCTGGCCTATTTCGCGGCCGTGCTGGACACCGGATCCTTCACGCAGGCGGCAGAGCGGCTGGGCGTCACCAAGGCCGTGGTCAGCCAGCAGGTGGCCAGGCTTGAAGAGGAGCTGGGGGCCAGCCTGATCGTGCGCTCCACCCGGCGCGTGCAGCCGACAGAGGCCGGCCGCGCCTTCCACGCCCGCTGCATCCTGATCCTGAAGGAGGCGGAGGACGCCTTCGACCTGGTTGCGGAAGCCACCGGGGCCCCGACGGGAACGCTGCGCCTCACCGCCCCCTATGACTACGGCACGGCCAAGGTCGTCCCCGCCGTCACCCGCTACATCGCCCGGCATCCCGGCTGCGAGGTGGACGTGAGCTTCACCGACCGCCGCCTCGACCTGATGGCGGGGGAGCTGGACCTCGCGATCCACGTCGGCTGGCTGCAGGACAGTTCGCTGCAGGCCCGCCGCATCGGCGACTTCCGGCAGGTGCTGGTGGCCACGCCGGCGGTCGTGTCCGCCTTTGGCGTGCCGCAACGGCCGGCGGATCTGGTGCGGCTGCCCTTCGTCGCCAACCTTGCCCTGCGCGACCCGCTGACCTGGCGCTTCAGCCGGGATGCGGTGACCCGGGAAACGGTGCAGCTGAGCACAAGGCTGCGCCTGGACACGACGACGGCGGTCTACAACGCCGTCCGCCTCGATGCGGGCCTGTCGGTGCTGCCGGATTTCCTGGTGGCGGGAGACCTGGCGGACGGCCGTCTGGTCTGCCTGCTGCCGGACTGGCAACTGGCCTCGGGCGGCATCCATGCGGTGTTTCCGCCAGCCCGCTACCGCCCGCCGAAGGTGACGGCCTTCGTCGACATCCTGCGCGAGCTGGAGGCCGGTTGACAGCCGGCGCCCCGCAGGCAAGAGCAGGGCGCAGGCGCAGCAGCGGGCCTTGCGGGCCCGCGATGGCCCGCGGGCCGCATGCCCGACTGCAGGACTGATCCTGTGCAGGACGGTCGGGCGGGCGGATGAGGAAGGAAGGACCGATCTTGGCGGAACTGGCCGGACTGTTTGCGGCGGCGCTCCTGGCCGCGACCCTGTTGCCGGCCCAGTCGGAGGCGCTGCTTGCCGGGCTGATCGCCGCCGGCAGCCAGCCGGTCTGGCTGCTGGTGGCCGTGGCAAGCGCCGGCAACATTCTCGGCGCGGTGATCAACTGGGGGCTGGGGCGAGGGCTGACGCTCTACCGCGACCGGCGCTGGTTTCCGGTCTCGCAGCAAGGACTGGCCCGGGCGGAGGCGTGGTATCGCCGCTATGGCCGCTGGTCGCTGCTGTTCTCGTGGGTGCCGGTCATCGGCGACCCGCTGACGGTGATCGCGGGCTCGCTGCGCGAGCCGTTCGCGGTGTTCCTGCTGCTGGTCGCCCTTGGCAAGATCGGCCGCTATCTGGCGATAGCGGCCGTGACCTTGCAGATCGTGTGAACGCCAGCGCGAGCCGGGCCCTGTCAGGCCTGCGCGGCGTTGTTGTCCTTGGTCTTCCAGATCGAGAAGGCCATGCCGACGCCGAGGATGGCGAAGGTGATGCCCAGCGACCAGGCCGGCGGGAACTTCTCCCAGCCCATCAGGTCGGCGATGAAGATCTTGGAGCCGATGAAGACCAGAAGCAGCGACAGCGCATACTTGAGGTAGGCGAAGCGGTGCAGGATGGCGGCAAGCGCGAAATAGAGCGCGCGCAGGCCGAGGATCGCGAAGATGTTCGAGGTGTAGACGATGTAGGGGTCCGTCGTGATGGTGAACACGGCCGGCACCGAGTCGACCGCAAAGATCACGTCGGCGATCTCGATGGCGATCAGCGCCAGCATCAGCGGCGTGGCATAGCGGACCAGCTTGCCGGTGACCGGATCCTTCTTCTTCACCGTGAAGTCATGGCCATGCAGCTCGTCGGTGACGCGCAGGCGGGTCTTCAGGAACTTGATCAGCGCGTTGTCGCCGATGTTGTGTTCCTTGTCGGCGATGAACAGCATCTTGATGCCGGTGAAGATCAGGAACACGGCGAAGATGTAGAGCACCCACTCATAGGAATGCACGATGGTCGCACCCAGCGCGATCATGATGCCGCGCAGGACGATCACGCCCAGAATGCCCCAGAAGAGAACGCGGTGCTGATAGGCGCGCGGGATGGCGAAATAGCTGAAGATCAGCGCCATCACGAAGATGTTGTCCATCGCCAGGGTCTTCTCGACCACGAAGGCGGTCATGTACTTGGCCGCGCTGTCGAAGTCGATCTGCCACCAGACAAAGCCGGCAAACAGGGTTCCGAGCGCGATGTACATGGCAGACAGGCGAAGGCTCTCGCCGACCTCGATCTCGTGGTCATCCTTGTGCAGAAGCCCGAGATCCAGGACGAGCAGACCGATGACGATGCCGAGGAAGGCCAGCCACATCCAGACGGGCTTGCCCATCACGAGCAGGAAGAGAAATTCCATAATATCGACCCTTTCCGTTCGCACTCGAGGGTCGCCAGAGACCGGGCACCGCATCGAGTGTTCTCGATCGCGGTCCGACATCACGGCATGACAGCATGCCGCCAGAGGGGCCCGGCCCGCGGCAGGTTAGATACTCCTGGCGCGGAAGAACGGCAAGGGGGCAGGACTTGAATCAAGGCAGAAAAGCGACAGACGCGCGAAGGTCGATCCCGGCGCGCAACCTGGAAAAGATCAGAAAACTTCCTGCAAGTACTTAACTGGTCTGCCCAAGCCGTGCAAAAGACGTACTTTGCTCGATCCGAAGCTCGTAGGGGAGAGTAAGAGGATGGTGCTGCAAGAGAGGATTGAACTCTCGACCTCTCCCTTACCAAGGGGCGGGGCGAGTTTCTGATTTCTCTTTGTTTTCAGCCATTTACTTTCTTTTCGCTAGCGTCTCGTGTCAAATACGTGCCGAAATCGTCGAATGCATGCACCGCCCGTCGCCGGTGTTCCGGGGCGTCATGTGTATAGCCCATGATTGAGCGCGGATCGAGCCACCCGCCCTGCTCCATCGCTGTCCTGAGGTCGCCCTCGCGGACCATGCGGGATGCGAGCATGTGCCGGAACCAGTGCTGCGTCACCGACCTGAGCAGCGCCGCGTCTGCCTCGGCCTGGGCGAGGATCTCTGCGCGCGCTGCGGGGTCGGTGATTCGGCTGGCCTCGCGCTCGGCATCGGCGAGCACGGATGCGGCGGCGCGGCGTTTGGCGGCGTTGAAGCCCGTTTTGTTCTGGCCGCCCCATGCGCCCTCGGTGTCCGCGTAGGGCAGGCGCTTGTAGGTCAGGAACAGCGGGGCCTCGCGCTCGTGAAGCTTGCCGCGCCAGGCGACATAGTCGCGCAGGATCGCCGCCGCTGTCGGGTGCAGCACGGCATCGACGCTCGTGCCGTTCTTGGTGTCGTGGAATGTCAGCTGCTCCCGGCCCTCGGCGAGGATCAGGTCGCAGACGCGGCAGCCGTGCAGCACGGACGAGACGCGCGCGCCGGCGGACCATTCGACCGCCAGCTGTGCGCGGATTGTGATGTGTGCCGACATCAGCAGGCGGGCAATCAGGTCCGGTCGCAGCTCGCGGATGCGGCGGCGCGTCCTGCGCAGCGGGTTGCGGGCGATCTTGTCGCGCTGGAATGTGGGCAGGGTCTTGAGGCGGTGATGGGTCCGGCAGAACGAGAGGAACGCGAGCAGTGCGTTCAGGTAGCGTTCGCGGGTTGCGGGCGAGTTGTCCTTCTGCCGCGTCTCGACATGCCGTTTCCATTCGTCGGGCGCGATGTCGTTCAGGCGGCGCAGCCCGAACAGGCCTGCAATCTCCTGGATGACGTCGACTGTCGTTTTGCCGAGCGCCCGGGTCCGTTTCTGGCTCAGGTAATCCTGGGCCGCTACCGCAACATATGCACCTGGGCCGCCCTCGCCGGAGATTTCCGCGAGGATTTCTGCCTCGATTTCCCGGACTGCGTCCCAGGCGAGGTCTTCGCTCCGCGCCCCGGCCGGAATGCCAAGACTACGTCTAACGCGGATCGAGCGTCCGCGAGCACGGAGGGTGCCAACGCAGTGCCAGTGTCCGTCGCGCTCGACCGGGTGGAGGCCGCGAGCGCGCCGCCCGGTTCGCTTTCGCGGGCGACCGCTTGCCGCAGTCGCGTCAGCCCCTCCTCTGTCCATAGCCGTGTCCTCCCGTGGCGGATGTGAAACTGGAACCGTTGCTCGGACGGCCGGCGCCGCATGTCCTCGCCGAGGATCCCGTCGAGCCATCGGCGCGATTTGCGCAGCATGCCCGCGACCTCGTCTGCCGTATAGAGGGGCAGTGCGTCCGTCATCGTGTCAGCCACCCAGAGCGGTCATGTAAAGGTCGAGGATTGCCTCCTCCTCCTGCCGCTCGTGCGGCTGCTTCTTGCGCAGGGAGATGACCTTGCGCAGGATCTTGGGATCAAAGCCGTTGCCCTTGGCCTCGCCGTAAATGTCCTTGATCTCCTCGGCGACGGTCTTCTTTTCCTCCTCGAGGCGCTCGATGCGCTCGATGAAGGCGCGGAGCTGGTCGCCTGCGGGCGTCGGGACGCTCAGGGTGATCTCGCTGGTCTCGGTCATGGGGGTTACTCCCTTGGCAGCAGGCCGCGCACGCGGGCGGCGTTGAGGGTGGCGTTGGCGACGGCGCGGAGGTCGAGGGCGATGGATCGCTCGCCCCATTCCCTGGCCGTTTCGGCGTCGCTCTGCAGGCCGGCGGCGCAGGCGAGGAGGCGCAGGCGCGTGGGGCGGAGGTCAAAGCCGCGCCCGCTCTGAGGGTTGGTGCGCGCCATGCCCCATGCCTCATTGAGGAGCTGGATCTGCTGCAACAGAGCCTCGCGGGCGGGCTCGTTGTTGACCAGCGTGTGCTGGATGGTCAGCGACAGCTCGGACAGCAGGTGGCGCAGCTCGGTCTGTTCGGTCTCAGTCATTGCTGGGTTGCTCCTTGATGACCTTCACCTTGGTGACCAGCGTGCCGCGTTTCCGGGCGGCCTCGTTGGCGATGGCGCGGGCCTCGGCGGCGGTGGCGGCCGAAATGCCCATGGTGGTGTGATCGGTGAAGAACACGCGGAACGGAATGAGCGGCGGGCTGTGGCGATCAAGCATGGCCGGCCTCGGCGGTGGTCAGGGCCTCGCTGAATCGGTCCGTCTCCTCGATGCGCTGCAGCACCAGCGGCATGATCTCGGCGATGATCTGCTCGGGATCCGCGCCGGCCCGGCGGCAGGCGAGGCCTGTGGCTACCAGCAGGACAGTAGCGGCTGCGGCGTACGGGTTTGCCTCGTCGCTGGTGCCGAGGCTCGGCTGTGTGAGCAGGGTGATGCGGAGGATCGCGGCCGCCTTGTCGGACAAGGTCATGCAGTCGTCGGGAATGTTCATCATCGGCCTCGGGGGTTATCAGGACAGGTCGCAGTCGGTGAGGTCGACCTCGGCATCAACGGTGATGGTCGTCATTGTTGTGCTCCGGGGGTGAGGGGTTCCCCGGCCGCGCGGGGGGGAGACACGCGGCCGGGGGTGTGGACGACGCTCGGGAGGTGCGCGTCGTCGACGGGGATTTCGTAGGGGTCGGCCTCGCGGATGGCGGCGCGGCGGGCGCGGACCATGCCGATCACCAGCGCGGCGGCGCACAGCGCGGCGCTGAGCGCCACGGGGGCGAGGATGACAAGGGCGGTGCGGCTCATGTCACAGCCCTCCTGACGCCGGGCGGCGTGCAGCTTGTGCCGCTTCCCGCATTGCGCGTAAGATCTGCGAGCCCTGCCGGACCCTGACCCGGCCGGCAGGGCTCTTCACCACCCCATGAGAAGACCATGAGGAGACGATTGCGATGAACAGGAACGGCGGCAGCAAGGACAGCGGCGGCAAGGCGGGCGGCATGGAAACCCGCCCGAACCGGAAGGGTGAAAGCTCGCAGCAAAACTCGCTCGGGCCGCGCCAGCCGGTGAAACCGCCCGCTCCGCCTGCCGGGAAAGGCAAGTGATGGATCTCGACAGGGACACGATCTATTTCAACGTGCTGCGCAACGCGCTGTATCACACCGCGCGGCGGCGCAGCCTTGAGGGCGTGGCGCGCTTTTTCAACTTCCTGACGGTGCTGCTGGGGGCGGCGGTTGTCGGGGATCTGGCACAGGTTTTCGGCCTCGGCATGGCGTGGGCCGGTGGGGCTGTTGCCTTTGTGGGGGCGGGCCAGCTTGCCTATGACCCTGCGGGCCGGGCGCGCGAGCACCAGCTGCTGCAGCGCGACTATTACCGGCTGCTGGCCGAGATGGAGGCGCAGGGCGATGCCGACGCGGACGCGCTCCGGCGCTTCAACGCGGAGATGATCCGCATCTCCGGAGAAGAACCGCCGACCCTGCGCGGCGTCGATGCCAAGGCCTATAATGATGCCATTGGCGCTTCGGGCCTGTTCCCGGATGGCGAGCGGCTGGTGATCCCGCTGTGGGTGCAGGCGGTGAGCCCGTTCCTGACCCTGGACGGCTATCATTTCGCCAAGGTCAGCGAGCGGTCGCGCGCCTGAGACTTGCGCGGCGCTGCCCGTGCCGGTCGCCCTTGCAAAGCCTGTCCCGGTGCATCCGGGGCGGGCTTTTTTTGTGGGCGCGAGGATGACGAGGGCGGTGCGGCTCATGTCACTCGGCATCGGGGCTCTCCGCAGTGGGGGCATAACCTGCCGTGCGGCGCAGTTGCTCTCGCGTCGCTCCATAGGGCATGCGCGGGCTCGGCGTCGGGCGCAGCGCGTTG
Source organism: Pannonibacter sp. XCT-53 (assembly GCF_009915765.1). NCBI lineage: Bacteria > Pseudomonadati > Pseudomonadota > Alphaproteobacteria > Hyphomicrobiales > Stappiaceae > Pannonibacter > Pannonibacter tanglangensis. The sequence continues at coordinate 2,363,504 of NZ_JAABLQ010000001.1, read as the reverse complement.
CGGGCCTTGTGCTCGGCGATGGCGCGGTCTGATGACAGCCATGCGATGCCGCCGGCGAGGGATGCCAGGCATTTGCCAGCGCTATCAGCGCAGATCTCGAGGTCACGGTCGCCGGCGGCGCAAATCGCCAGGCGCGCAATCGTGTCTCGGATGTCCGGCATCGGCTTTGCCGTGGCGCTGGCAATGGCGGCTGACAGCTCGCGCTCCGCCGGATGCCCGGTGCCGAGCACGCCGGCGCGGGCGTCGTGGAGCCCCAGCAGATAGGCGAGCTGTGCTGCTGCGATTGTCGCGTCACGCACCGCAGCGAGCAGCTGCGGGTCGCGGCTCACGGCTGCCGCGCTGTGGAGGATCGCGATGGAGTGCAGCGCGTTGGTCGGGGTGGTCGTCATGGCTGTATCCCGGTGGCTGTGGTTGCAGCGGCAGATACAACAATCGGTTACACGCAGCGGCAAGGTGCGCGACCTGCTGGCCGTACTGTTGGCAGAAATGTCCATGGCGCTGTAACGTTCATGCAACGCGGCCGCGTTGGAGGCGACCGCGTTGCACAACCCCCTGAAACTGATAGGGAGTTCAGGAGTGACGGTAATAGCGGCAGATGGAAACCTACGCCTCGTGCTGGAGGGTGTGAACGTGACCGGCGAACAGGCAACAGCCCGGTTTCGCCTCGAGAGCGACGGTGTGTGCTCGGAATTGCTCGTGCCGTTCGATGCGCGACGCATGGACGACGGCGATGGCGTGCCCTGGGCATATCTGCACCGTCTGGCGGCAGCGATTGCTGCCGTCACGGCTGAGCTTGATGATGGACGAGACGGGTAGAACAACCTGTTGCCCTCGGTGACGCCGATCCTGTTTGGGGTCGCCGCAATAATGCGATAATCGCTTTTAACGCGTCAAGCCGAAAAGCGATTATCGCTCAATTCACGCCGTCATGCTGTTGGGCAGGCTCGGGCAGGGTTCGGGCGGCATCACGGGAAAGGCGCGGCGGATGGGGGGTGTGATGAATTATGTGCTTTTGATGGAGGCCTATGCGCGGCTGCGACAGGGGCTGGTCGATCTCGGGCTGAGGCTCGAGGAGGGGGCCGATTTTTCGCACGCGGTTGCATTCGCCATGGAGATGGGGCGCACAGGGCTGACAGAGCATTTTTCGCCCGATCTCAACACGTACACTCCGCCCGGGGCATTCTGGCTACGGGCAATTGATGCCACGGGGGCGACTGTTGCCCTGGCAGCCGCGCGGCTCGATGATCTCGGGCCTATGACGCTCGCGGACTATTGGCGGCTCTACTGGCGGCGATGCTATCCCGGGCCTGACGGGCGATGCGAGCTGGCTGCCGCGCAGCCGGCGTTTTCAGCGGCTGTCTCGGGGCGTGTCGTCTACATGGGCGAGATGTGGGTGCATCCAGACTGGCGCGGGCGCGGCGTCGCAGCGCTGTTCGCGCCCGCGATCCAGATGCTGTCCCTCGCCCGGTGGGAGCCGGACTGGCTTTATGTCTGGATGCGCCCAGGTCTGTATGGAGCGGGGTTTGACAACCTGACCTGTGCGTTCAGCCGGGTATACCTGCGCGGCATTCGATGGGCAGTGCCGCCGACCACAGTCGACGATGATCTCTGTGTCGCGTTAAATTCTCGGGCTGATGCCGAGTATTGGGCAGAATTGATAGCCGCCGGACTTCACGGCAAATAGAGTAGCAAATCAGGTCTGTTCTGCCTGAGGGCGTCGTCCATGGCAGGATTAATCTGTCATAGACAATGCGCGCCCGCCCTGTGCGAAATGTGTATTCGGCGGAAACGAGATCAAACCACGGCTCGCCCGCCACAGCGGCGGCGTAACCGGACGCCACCAGCCGGCGGAACGCGGCATCAATGTGCGCCCTCGGTTCGTCGACGGTGTCGGTGCTGAGATTGGGCAACAAGCGGTGCGTCAGGCTCGAGGAGCCAATGAACAGGATCGGGGGGCTGTCATCGCCCTGTAGCTCGGGCTCGAGCACGACGAGGTGCGCGGCCGCAGTTGTCACGATCCCGCCGCGCTCGATCCTGCCTCTGTCCCGCTGCCATTGCGCGAGCATCAGCTCCGCGAGTGGGTCGCCCAGCCCGCGCGCAACGGCAGATATCGGGTAGGGCGCGGTAAAATTCATGATGGTTCGTTGAATTGAGGCAGCATGCCGAGGCGCCGCGCCCGTTTGAGGATTGCCGGCCTGATCCGGCGGTGCAAATCCCTCAGCTCGTCCATGCTGAGCCGGGTAACGCGGTCATGGCCAAACATGTCGTAACAGGCCATATCCACTATTTCCAGGCAGTCGCATTGCGCTGCAAGGTAAATCATCGAGGTGATTGTGTCGTGATCGTCGCTCTCCTGGTGTGACGGTCGCAATACGCTGGGATACAGGTCCGGCTCCATCTGCAACTCCAAAAGTGGCGCGCCCGTCAATTCGATGCGGCGGGGCGCCGCTGCACGGCTCGCCGACTGAGTTTCCTCAGGCGGACATAGTGCCGGTACACGTCATGCAGGAAATCGCTGTTTTTCGCCAATCCGTTGGCTGATATGGCCTCGTCCTCTGCGGCCATCTGTATGGCGAGGTCGAACAGGCGTTCGTCCTCCGGGTCGTCCTCGGCGTCCGGGCGCGGGACGATCACGCTCTTGGTGATGTCGGGCAGCAATGGCGGCTCCAGGTCGAGCACATACGCGATGCGCAAAAGTTCCTCTGCGTTCATCTCGCGTTCCAAGCGGATGATTTTGCTGATCTTGGACGGCTCCATACGGACTGCGCGAGCAAGGTCGGCCTGCGTCATCGCGCGCCGCCCCAGCCCTTCAGCGAGCCAATTGGCGAGGATCTGTCGAGTCATAGGCAGATTGAACACGCGGAAAACGCTTCTGTCTCTGTCTAAAATCGCTTGACTTTCTTCAAGCGATTTTCGCATGATCTCGCCATGCACCATGAGCCTGCCTCCACTGTCATCGCCCACTTGGGTGGCACTAATGCGGTCGCCGAGATGCTCGGCATCCATCAAACGCGGGTCGCTGCCTGGCGTCGGTCGCGCTGCGCTGGCGGGACAGGCGGGGCGATCCCAAGCCGGCACCTGTTTGATGTCTGGCTCGAGCTGGTCCGGCGCGGCTGCGCGCTGCCGCTGGAGGCGGTCCTGTTCGGGCCTGAGCAGATGGCGCTGATCGCGTCGGCCCGAGCGACTGCGGTGTGTGGATCATCGCGGGGCGACGCAGGCGCGTCATCCCGCAACTCAGAGGAGATTGCGGGATGAGGGGCGGAGCGATCAGGTCACGGCTTGCAGGGGGTCAACGCGAGGGCGTCGGCCAAGCCATTCAGCTCGAATGTAAAAGTTTGCTGTCCAGCGATGGTGTTGAGGCGGGCGCGGGCCAGCTGACCAGCGGTCATCTGCTTCGTAAGTGCCTTAACGGCTTTGCCGCGAATGACGGCGGCTGTCCCCGGCGCTCCCTGATATGGCAAGGTCAGAGCCTTTGCGGCGTCAATGCGGAGCGTCAGTTCGTAAGGCGCAAAGACATATGTGCCAGGCGCCACCAAGAGCATCAGTTCCTCGTTCCGGCAGAAGAAGGACAGGCTGGGCCATGTGTCTGTGGCTCCGGCGTTAGGAACATAGGTCATCAGCGTCCAGTTAATCGCGTCCGTCATCTCATCAATATCGCGGCCCACGTGCCATTCGCCGCACTGAAAACGTCTGCCTTCAGATGTTTCTGTGCAGGCCTCTGCCGCGTTCGCTTGCGTGGCCGCAATGGCGGCCAGCGTTGCGACCATGAAACCAAAGCGTATTCCCGTCATCCCCAGCACCTCCCGGTTTGCCTGCGTGCAGATGATCACGCACGCGCGCGGGAGTCGAGTCCCTGTGCCGCAGGAGGCCGCCCATGAAACTGCCGAGACCATCGAACGAGCACCAGCGCGCGGCGCTGAAACGGGCGTCGGCGCATCAGGTGCGCTGTGCCGGCGGGCAGGAGGCGGCGGCGGCTCTGACGCGTGTGGGCCGCCAGACCGTGCAGACCTACTGCTCGGCGGCGCCCGACCATGCCGATGTCTACATGCCGCTCGACGTCATGCTCGACCTGACGCTCGATGCGGTGGCGCGGGATGAGCCGCCGCTGCTGCTGCGCGAGATCTGCGCCCTGGCCGGCGGGGCCTATGTGGCCGGGCCGGCGGCGGCCGGCGTGGCGACGGACTGGGGCCGGCTGCTGGCGGCAATTGCCGGCCAGCACGGCGAGGCCGTGGCGGCCGTGTGCCAGGCGCTGGCCGATGACGGGCAGGTGAGTGCCGACGAGGTGCGCGCGCTCAACATCCGCGAGCTGCTGAGCCGGGTGATCGAGAGCCTGACGGCGATGCGCACCCGGGCGGACGAGCTGATGGAGCGCGACGCATGACCCCGTGGCGCAGCCTGACGACCGAGCAGAAACGCGAGGCCGTGCGGCCGCTGGCGGCCGAGGGCCTGACCTACCGGCAGATGGCGGCGCGTCTGGCGCCGCTTTACGGCGCGCTGCGGGTGACGCAGGTGCAGGGCGCGTGCCGGCTGGCCGGGCTGCTGCGCCCGCGCCGCGACGATGTGGACGCGGGCGCCGGGGCGCAGGCCAGCGGCGACAGCTGGCGGGCGCTGCCGCCCCAGACCAAAAAACGCCTGCTCGAGCCGCTGGCGGAACAGGGCCTGACGGCGGCGCAGATTGCCGATGCGCTGACGGCGCAGTGGGGGGCCGTCACGCGGTTTGCCGTGATCGGCGCCTGTCGCCGGCTCGGCGTCGTGCTGACGCAGCCGCGCGGCGCTGCTCCCGGCGCGACATCGGGAACGACCTCGGCAACGACCTCGGGCGAGGCCGGGGGCGCGGGCGCGGCGGCGGATGCCGGTGCCTGCCCGCAGCCGCAGCAGCCCGGGCCGCGCCCTGTGCGCCGGTCGAGCCTGAGCAACCTGATGACGGCGGCGCGCGTGACGCTGGCCCCGAGCCATGCGGAGCGGGCCGGCATGCCGGCGGACGAGCGGCGGGCGCTGGCGCTCGCCTCCTGCCGGGAGGCGGGGCCGATCCGGCTGCAGGCCCTGACTGCCGAGACCTGCCGGTGGCCGCTGACAGCGGATGACGGATCAACGGTTTATTGCGGCGCCGAGCGGGCGCACGGGGCGTTCTGCGCGGGGCACGGGTCGATCGCGTACTGCCCGTCGCCGGCGGACAAGGCCCGGCTGGCGCGGCTGCAGCGTCAGGCTGCGCGGCGCAAGGCGGCGCGGGTGGAGGTGGAGCATGACTGACGCCCGGGCCTTTCACGCGGATTTCGCGCCGTTCGGGGCGCGGAGCCTCCTGACGCTGTTTGTCAGCGCCCAGGCGGTGCACCGGGCGCGGGCGCTCGGCCGGGCGATGCTGACGCCTGCCGATGTGGCGGGGCTCGCCGGCTGCCGGGTGGCGGCGGCGCGGGACGTGATGTCCGGCGCGCGGCGGCGGGTGGAGGCCGATGACCTCGACCGGCTGGCCGGGTTCTGCGGGCTCACCTACGGCGATTTTCAGGAGCGGGCGCGGCACTGGTCGCAGGGAGGGGCGGGCGATGTGGCGGCTTGACCGGGTTGCCTTCGGGCAGGCGCTGGCGGACGGGCGGGCGCGGTGGCGGATGACCCTGCGCGAGGTGGAGGCTGCGACCGGCGTGTCGCGGTCGACCATCAGCCGGGCTGAGCGGGGCAGCGCGGATGCGTTCCAGAGCGCCCAGAACGTGCTGGTGCTGTGCTGGTTCTACCGGCTCGACCCGATGTCGTTTCTGGTCGAGGGCGAGGCTGATTGCGACGGGGATGCCGGGTTTCACGTGCATCCCCCCGTGAGACAAACGTTATCCGGAGGTTAACCGATGGGGGCGGTGCGGAAAGCGCGGCCGGCGGCGGCGCGGGCGGTGATGGCCTCGCGGGTCGAGCCGCGCGGCTCGGATGATTTTTTCCCGACGCCGCCCTGGGCGACCCGGGCGCTCTGTGCCGAGGTGCTGGGGCTGGCCCCCGGCGCGGCGCTGTCCGTCTGGGAGCCCGCCTGCGGCGAGGGCCACATGGCCGTGCCGCTCGCCGACTATTTCGCCGAGGTGGTGGCGTCTGACCTGCATGACCGGGGGTTCTCGCGGCTGCATGGCTCGGCCTGGGATTTCCTGACGCTGCTGCCGCAGGATCAATTCGCGCCCGGGCGGTTCGACTGGATCATCACCAATCCGCCGTACGGGGATCTGCCGCAGCAGTTTGTCGAGCGGGCGTTCCTGCACCGGCCGCGCGTGGGGGTGGCCGTTTTCGTTCCGCTGCGCTGGCTGGAGACGATTGCCCGGGCGGTGGAGCTGTTCATCCCGTTCCCGCCGCATGTGGTGGCGGTGTTTGCCGAGCGTGTTGCCCTGACGCGGGGCGGCTGGGACCCGGATGCCGGGACGGCCACGGCCTATTGCTGGGTTGTCTGGCGGACGGACGGGGCGGCGGCGCGGCCCCTGCAATGGATCGCGCCGGGCGCGGCCCGCCGGCACAGCCGGGCTGTTGACCTGACACTGGTGCGGGCGCGCTGCCCGCAGGACGCGGCCGGGCCGCTGTTTGAGGAGATCGAGGCATGATGCGGATTGTGACGACGGCGGGGCAGCTGCGGGCGGCGCTCAATCTGGTGGCGCCTGTGGTGTCGCGAGCCGGTGCGGCGCCGGTGCTGACCTGCGTGCTCATTCGTGGCGCTACTGTGACCGCGACGGATCTCACGGTCGAGGCGCGTGCCGAGTTTGATGCGTCGCAGGCCGATGGGGCGGGCGTCGTGCAGATCCAGCCGCTCAGGCGTCTGCTGTGCACCATGGATCGTGGTCAGGTGATTACGCTGTCGCGGGAGACCCACCTGGTGGCGGTGACGCTCGAGCATGGTCGGGGGCGGGTGGTGCTGCCGGGCATTGATGTCGCCGAATGGCCCCACATGGATTTTGCGTATGGCGGGCTGTCGCGGCAGGCCGACGAGCAGCTCGCGAGGGCGGTCGCGCGATGTCTTCCGTTCGTTTCGGCCGAGAAAACCCGTTACTACCTGAACACTGTCCTGCTCGCCGAGGGCGTTGCGGTGGCAACGGACGGCTGGCGCCTGGCCGTCGAGCCCACCGGGTTTCACAGTGACGGGGCGCTCGCCACGCTGCTGTTGCCGATTTCGGCGGCGCAGCGGGTCGCGGCGCTGCGCGGCGGGGTCGACGTTGTCGCTGGCGAGGGTGGCCATGTGCGTTTCGTCGTGCCGGGGCTGACCGTCACGGTCAAGCTGGTTGATGCGGAGTATCCCAACTGGCGACGCGTGGTGCCTGCCGATCCCGCTCCTCACCTGCAGGTGACGCTCAACGTTGACGAGACGCGCCGGGCGTTGGCGCGCTGCACGGCGACCGCCTCGCGGCACCTGCCGCCGGCCGTCTGCCTGTTGATGTCGCGCCACGGTGTCGTGATGTCGGTCGATCAGCCGGGCGGAGCAGAGGAGCTGCTGCGTTCCGCATCCGTGCATATGCGCGGGATCGAGGGCGATGAGGTGGGGCTGGTTGCGGTCAATTCGATGCTCCTCGACGGGGTGCTGCGGCGATGGGCGCCTGACCGCGTGGTTCGGATCGAGCAGGGCAATTTTGCCCGCATTGACGACCGGGAGATCGTTGTCGGGGCTCCGCTCGTGTTTCGGGCGGCGTCTGACAGCGGCAATTGTCGCGGACTGACCGTGTTCATGCCCATGGCGGGTGGCGTTGCCATTGACCGGTGCGAGGCGTTGCGGGTCGTGGAGCGGTGCAGGGGGCTCGTGGCGGCATGAGCGGTTTCAAACCTCTCGACGTTCTGGTCGCGTGCGAGTGCTCGGGCACGGTGCGGGAGGCGTTTCTGGCCGAGGGCCACAACGCGTACTCGGTCGATCTCAAGCCGTGCGAGCGGCGGTCGAACCGGCATATTCAGGGCGATGCGCGGGATTATCTCGACCACGGCTGGGACATGCTGATCGTCGCGCACCCGCCCTGCACGCGGCTGTGCAACAGCGGGGTGCGGTGGCTGTCGGTGCCGCCCGCAGGGCGAACACTTGACGAGATGTGGCGGGACCTGCGCGAGGGCGCGGAGCTGTTTTCGGCGTTTCTCAATGCGCCGATCCGGCATCGGGCAATCGAAAATCCCGTAATGCATCGGCATGCGAAGGCTTTGATCCGCGATTTTCGCCGGCACAGCCAGTCCGTCCAGCCCTGGCAATTCGGCGACGATCCGGACGGACCGGACAATGAGAAAAAACGCACGTGCCTGTGGCTGATCGACCTGCCGCCGCTGGTGCCGACCGGCACGCTGGACGGGACAACCGCGCGCGACAGTGTGCACCGGGCTCCGCCCTCGGCGCAGCGCGCGGCGGACCGCAGCCGGTTTTTCCCTGGGCTGGCGAAGGCGATGGCGCGCCAGTGGGGCGCCTATGCCATGTCGGCGCGCGAGGTGGCGGCATGAGCGAGGTGGCGTTGTCACGGCTGGAGGCGGCCTCGGCGCGGCTCGGGGCCGACCGGGTGTCGCGGGAGGTGCTGCGCTATCTCTGCGCGCGGCATGAGCCCGGCGCGCGGCTGCGGCTCAACACGGCGCTGATGGCGCGCGACCTCGGCCATCCGACGCCCTATGTGGCGCTCGCGCTCGTGCGGCTCTCGGCCCTGCGGCTGATCGACCAGCGGGCGCTGCCGGGGCTGCCCTATCAACTATCCGAGTTTTCCCTGTTGTTCCTGGAGGAGGCGGACTGATGTCCATCCTGTTGATGTCCCGTATTTTCAAGGCTCCGCTGGGCGGTGCCTCGCGCAAATTGCTGGCTCTCCGGCTCGCCGACTATGCCGACGATGATGGTCGCGGCATCTGGCCGACCGTGGCAACGCTGGCGGCGCAGACCGAGCTGTCCGAGCGCACCGTGCAGCGGCTGCTCGCCGATTTCGTCGAGGAGGGTTTACTCGTGGTTGTGGCCGAGGCCTCCGGGCGGCGCGGTCAGGCGACGCGGTACGACATGGTGCCGGAGGCAATCGGGCGCCCGGCGGCGGCCTCTGACGGGTGTCATGGTGTCACGGGTGACACGGTGTCACCCGTTTCCACGGGTGACATGGACGACGCCACGGGTGACACCAGCGACGCTGACGGGTGTCACCATGTCACCCGAACCATAAAGGAACCATCAATAACCGTAATTGAGAGAGAGCGCGCGAGCGGGAACGCGGATGGCGCCACCGATGGCGCGGTGCGTGCCGAGACGATGCGAGCCCGGATGAGGCGGGTGCACCGGGACTGGCCGACGTTTGCAACCGACAGCGAGGTTGCGGCCGAGCGAGCCTGGGTTGCACTGACCGACGACGAGCGCGAGGCGGCGGCGGCGGGGCTGGCGGCCTATGTGGCCGAGACGCGGCGGACCGGGCGGACCAAATTCTGCTCGTTCTCGACCTATCTCGCGGAGCGGCGCTGGGAGCGGGTGACGGCGGGTGCGGCCTCGGCTGCGGTGTCCACCCATGCGGCTCCGGCCTGGGGCAAGGCCTGGGCGGCGGCGCGGTTTGCGGCGCTGGCGGCGGACCCGGACCCGCGCTGCAACATGGCGCCGACGCGGATGCAGCAGCAGATGATCGCAGCCGGGACGCTGTCGGCGGACGAGGTGCGGCGCGCGAAACTGGCGGCGGGTGGCTGGCCCCGCGTCAACACGCTGGACGACAACGCGCTCAACCGGGCGCGCGGCACGACGGTTGACGCGGCGGTGCTGGCGCTGGCCGAGCGCACCGAGCAGGTGCACCGCGGTTCGGCCCTGTGGCGGGCGTGGGCCGAGCTGCACAGCCAGCGCGGCTGGCCGTGGTTTGCCGATGCGGGCCGCTGTGCCGAGTGGGTCTATTTCCCGGCGCGTGAGGCCGGTGCGGGCGAGACCGTCGCGGATGTCGCGGCGGCGGCAGATGCGTTTCTCGAGATCGTCAGGGGGCGGGCATGACACGGTCGATGACACCGGCAAACTACGCGATGGTCCAGCAGCTCGAGCTGATGATGCGGCTGGTGCGGCATGTGCCGCTGGAATGGGTGGTAGCGTGGTGCAACCCGCGCTGCGAACAGCGGGCGGCCTCGGCCCTGGGTGACAGGGGTGTGCTGACCTATCTGCCCGTGGTGGCGGAGCGAAGGCAGACCGGGCGCGACAAACGGTGGGTGGACACCTATCGCCCGATGATGGTGCGCTACCTGTTCGTGGGGCTCGATGTGGCCGGCGGCGAGACGGTTGACATGGTGCGGGCTGCGGACGGCGTCGAGGGTCTGCTGTCTGTGGAGCGCGGCGGGCCGGCCGTGCGCGTGCCGGTGCGCGATCTCACGCGGGTGATTGCCACCTCCATTGCCTCGTTCAGGGGGCGGGAGATCGAGGTTGGCCACAGGTTCCGGCTCGGCGATGTGGTGCTCGTTGTGGATGGGCCATTTGCCGGGCAACAGGTTGTTGTCAAAGGCATTGCGGCGGGCGGTGACGCCGTGCGGGCGGATGTTTCGGCGTTCGGCGGCGAGATTGCGGCAACGCTGCCTGTTGACAGCCTCAAGGCCTCGGCGTAACTCTGCGAACAGGACAACCTGCCGGATCCCACGGGGCTGCGCGCAAGAGGCGCGATCCACAGACCGACCGTGGCGGCGGACCCAGCCAGCAACGACACCGGAGCGGTGGAGCTGGCGCGGCGGGTTTCTATTGAGAACAGGATAACGGCAGCAGGCTCGCGGATCGCGGGCCTGTTTTGCGTTTGGGGTCGGACGATGGCCAAGCTGACGATGATGCGCCCGCGCCTCGGCGCGATGCCGAGCAGCGTGCAGGCGATGCCAAAGGTCGCGGCGTCGATCTACCAGTCGGCTGAGTGGCGCAAGTTTGCCGCTGACATCAAGCGCCAGCGCGGCGGGGCTTGCGAGGTCTGTGGCTCGCGAAACCGCGTGATCGCCGACCACATCGTTGAGCTGAAGGACGGCGGCGAGCCATTCAACCCGCAGAATATCCAGCTGCTGTGTCACCCGCATCACCAGGCAAAGACGGCAGCGGCGCGGGCGCGTCGGGCGTCCGGCGTTACGGGCTGAGGGGGAGGGGGTGGGTCAGCCTCTGGCTGGCCGGTCGCGCGATAACCGCTGATCCCCCCATTTGGAGATTTTTTTTCGATGAGCGGGGATTTTGACCTGTTCGGCAACCCGGTCGAGGTGCTCTCCAAGCTACGGGGGCGGCCAAAGCATGAGGCGAGCGCCGAAATAGAGAACAAAATCAAGATGTTGCTTGCGCTCGGATGGAGCAATCAGCGCATTGCGGCCGCTGTCGGGCTGTCGTTGCCGACGCTGCGCAAGAATTATTTTCAGGTGCTCAAGTTGAGGGAGTGTCAGCGGGACCGGATGAACCTCGCCCGGGCCATGAAGCTGTGGGAGCTGGGAACGGCGGGCAACGTTGCGGCGCTCAAGGCCTTCGCGCAGATGCTCGAGCGCAATGATCTTGAGGTGCTGAGTACGCGGATCCGGGATGACCAGCCCGAGGAGGTCGAGGAGGATCGCAGCAAGCTCGGCAAAAAGGTTCGGGCGCAGCTCGAGGCGGAGGATGTCGCCAACGGCAATAGTAGTTGGGGCGATGATCTCGTGTTCAGGACGCCGGTGCAATGACGGCGCGGGGCTGGTCGACGGCATGTCCGGACTGGAAAGACCGGATCATCAACAGGCGTCCCTTGATCCCGGATTTGCCCTTGTTTGATGCCGAGGCAGAGCGGGCGCTGCGCGTGTTCAAGCGGCTGCGCGTTCCGGACATCATCGGTCAGCCGACATATGGCGAGGTCTGCGACGAGTGGGTGTTCGCGCTGGTGCGCGCAATCTTCGGCTCGTTTGATGTCAAAACCCAGCGTCGCATGATCCGAGAGTTCTTCGTTCTGATCCCCAAAAAGAACGGCAAGAGCAGCATAGCGGCTGCAATCATGGTTACAGCGGCCATCCTCAACGTGCGTCCGGAAGCCGAGCTGCTACTGATCGCGCCGACGAAGAAAATTGCCGAGATTGCATTCAAACAGGCGGTCGGAATCATCCGCCTGGACAAGGACCTGAACGACCTGCTGAAACCGCAGAACCACCAAAAGACAATTACGCATCTGGCCTCCAAGGCGGTCATCGCCATCAAGGCGGCCGAGGCGGATGTCATCACCGGGTCCAAGGCGACGTTCATCCTGATCGACGAGACGCACGTGTTCGCCATGAAATCCAAGGCGGCCGAGATCTTTGTCGAGATCCGTGGCTCGCTGGCCTCTCGTCCTGACGGGTTCCTCCTGCAGATCACGACGCAGTCGAAGACGCCGCCGACCGGCGTGTTTCGCGATGAGCTGGATATTGCTCGCAAGGTGCGCGACGGCGATCTGGATCTGCCCTTGCTGCCAGTCCTGTATGAGCTGCCGTTCGAGGTGGCCAATGACAACGGCTGGCGCGATCCGAAGACCTGGGGGATGGTCAACCCGAACCTGAACCGGTCGGTTGATGAGCGCTTCCTGCGCGACGAGTTGACCAAAGCCGAGGCCAAGGGAACAGCGGCGCTGCTGCTGTTTGCCTCACAGCACCTCAATGTCGAGGTTGGCCAGTCGCTCGGCGGTTGGCGCGGGTCGCACTACTGGGCAAAGCAGCGGTTGCCCGAGCTGTCGAGCCTCGATGCATTGCTTGAGATGTCCGAGGTCGTGACGGTCGGCATTGACGGCGGCGGGCTTGACGACCTGCTGGGGGTTTCGGTCCTGGGCCGGCACAAGGTGACCCAGCACTGGCTGTGCTGGAGCCATGCGTTTGCGCAGCGCGACGTGCTCCTGTTGAGGCAGGAGATCGCGCAGGCTCTGCAGGATTTCGAGCGCGACGGTGACCTCACGTTTTGCGACGACGCGACCAGCGATATCGCCGGGGTCGCCGATATCTGCCGCCGTGTTCGGGACAGCGGGTTGCTGCCGGACAAGTATGGCGTCGGGCTCGACCCTATGGGTGTGGCGGCGCTGGTCGACGAGCTGGCGCGCTCCGGCATCGGCGGCGATCTGGTCACGGGTGTATCGCAGGGGTTCCGGCTGTCGTCAGCCGTCTGGGGGCTCGAGCGCAAGCTCAAGGACGGTACGCTCTGGCATGGCGGCCAGGGGCTCCTGTCCTGGTGCGTCGGCAATGCCCGCGCCGAGCAGCGCGGCAATGCGGTGCTGATCACCAAAGAGACCGCAGGCAAGAGCAAAATCGACCCGCTCGTCGCTCTGTTCAATGCAGTCAAGCTCATGGAGGTCGGGCCGTCTGCCGGAGGCGTGGCGGCGACCTCGCCCTGGGATGACCCTGATTTTTCGCTGGTGGCCTGACATGAATTTCTTCGGATATGAGCTGCAGATCAGGCGCGCAACGCGCAGTGCCTCAATCGAGAACCCGTCCGTTCCTGTCAGCTCCGAACGGTTCGTGGAGTTCTTCAGCAACGGCGCCGGGGTCTCGGAAGTCACCATTGAACGTGCGCTGACCGTGCCTGCGGTGCTGTGCGCGGTCCAGTTTATCTCGCGCACGTTGGCCTCGGTCCCGCTGCAGGCGTTCCGCCGGGTCGATGGCGTACAGCAGCGCCTTTCCGGCAAGCTTCAGGTGATCCTTGAGGAGAACCCGAACCCGGAAATGGATATCACGAAATTCCTGCGGCACTTCTGGCAGCAGGTCATGACGGGCGGCCGGGCCTTTGCTTGGATCGAGCGCAACGGCGCATCCATCGAGGCAATCTGGCCGATGGACCCGACCCGAGTGCAGGTTGAGCGGCGCGGGTTCAAGTTGTTCTATACGTTCGACGGGCGGACCTATCCGGCGTCGGATGTCATTGACATTGCGTTCATGGACCGCGCCGACTTTGTGCGGCATTACGGGCCAATCGGACGAGGGGCTGACACCATCGCCCTGTCACTGGCCATGACCGTTTATGGCAAGCAGTTCTTCGCAGGCGGCGGCGTGCCGCCGCTTGCCGTCACCGGGCCGATGCCGGCAAACGCGGACGCCATGCGGCGTGCCATGGATGATATCTCGCGAGCCATTGCTGCTGCGCGGGCAAGCGGGCGTCCGCTGTTCAATCTGCCGCCTGGCTATGAAATCAAACAAATCGGCTTCGACCCAGAAAAGGGTCAGATGACGGACTCCAATGTTTTCCAGGTGCAGCAGATCGCGCGCCTGTACCAGCTGCCTCCGAACTTCCTGCATGACCTTTCGCGAGCGACGTTTTCAAACGTCGAGCAGAACGATCTGCATCTGGTCAAGCATTTGATCCATCAGTGGTGCAAGGCGCTTGAGGGTGAGCTGAACCTCAAACTTTTTGGCCGAATGAACGGCAGGCGGTATGTGCGCCATGACCTCGACGGATTGATGCGCGGCGATTTCCGCAGCCGCATTGAAGGCCTCGCGCGGGCGGTTCAGGGGTCGATCTACACGCCGAACGAGGCGCGCGAGCGCGAGGGGCTGCCGCCGTCCAATGCGCCTACGGCCGACGAGCTGCATATGCAGGGCGCAACCGTTCCGCTGGGCACCGAGCAAGTTGCCCGCGCTGAGGCGTCCCCAAGTGACGGCGTTGACCAAGCCACTGACGAAGGGGGTCTTGAATGAGCGATGATCGCGAGCGCCGCAGCTTCCTCCGGCCGCTTGAGGTGCGGGCAGATCAAGGCGCAATGACGCTCACCGGATATGCGGCGGTGTTCGGGCAGGCAACTGACCTCGGCCCGTTTCGCGAGCAGATTGCGCCGGGAGCGTTCAGCGACACTCTGCGCCGCTCGGATGTCCGGGCGCTCTTCAACCATGACGCAAGCAAGGTGCTTGGCCGCGTGTCTGCCGGGACATTGCGTCTGACCGAGGATGCGACTGGGCTCTCGGCTGAGATCGATCTGCCCGACACGACCGATGGCCGTGACGTCCGCGAGCTGGTGCGCCGTGGGGATGTGTCCGGCATGTCGTTCGGGTTCCGTGTGTTGAGCGACCGTTGGGATTTCACGGATGACGACGCGTTCCGCACTATCGAAGCAGTAGAGCTGTACGAGGTCTCGGCTGTGACCTTTCCGGCCTATGACGGGACGAGCATTGCGCTGCGCTCCCGCGACCAGGCGCTGCGCGAGCGCCGGACTCAGAACTTCAATGCGGCGCGGCTGCGGCTGCGTCTCAAGACCGACCTGGACCTGATGGTCCGGAGTAAAGCCTCGACTGGCGTCTGAGGCCCAATACCCCGACAACAGGAGACTACCGATGAGTAAGATTAAGGAGCTGCGCGAGAAGCAGGCTCGCCTGGTCGCCGAAGCCCGGTCCCGGCTTGATGAAATCACCGACCAGACCACGGAAGAACGTGCCAAGGAGCTGGAGGCGCAGCACGACGCCGCCATGCAGGAGCATGACAGGCTCGAGCAGCTCATCGAACGCGAGGAGCGGCTGGCGAAGGTGGAGGAGCGGCACCGTGAGCATCGGCAGCGCGAGCGTCCGGTTTCGGGTGGTTCGGGCGGCGGCGTTGATGAGCCCGGCGCCGAAGTGTCGTATCGGCACGCGTTTGCGCGAATGATCTGCGGTGCCGAAGTGCAGCACATGTCGGATGAGGAGCGGGCGGTCCTGCGCGCGCACACGGCCTCGTTCGAGACGCGCCAGCAGCTGGCAAGTGTTGCGGCTGCCGGCGGGTACACGGTCCCGACCGAGCTGCTCAACGAGATCATCAAGACGCTCAAGGCCTGGGGACCGATGTATGATGACGGGCTCTGCACGGTCATGCAGACCTCGAGCGGCAATCCGCAGACCCTGCCCACGGTCGATGACACTGACAAGAGCGCCGACGAGCATGCAGAGGGCTCTGCTCTGGCCGACGACAACAGCGGCGATGTCGTGTTCGGTCAGCGCGCGCTGTCTGCGTATTCCTTCGATACGCCGTTCATCAAGTGGAGCTGGGAACTCGACCAGGACAGCATTTTCAGCATGGAAGCTCTGCTGGGCGAGCTGCTGGGCGAGCGCCTCGGGCGGCTTGCTAACCGCCGCTTGACCACTGGCACCGGTACGAACGCGCCGCAGGGCATCGTCACCGGTTCCTCGCTCGGTGTAACCGGGGCGACCGTCAGCGGCATCTCGTTTGACAACGTGATGGAGCTGGAACATTCGGTCAACCGGGCTTATCGCAGGTCGCCGAAGTGCACCTACATGTTCAACGACAAAACCTTCCTGGCTGTCCGCAAGCTGAAGGACGGCGAGGGCAATTACCTCTGGCAGAAGGGCGACGTTACCAGGGGGGCGCCGGATCTGTTCAACAACTACCGCTACGCCATCAATGATGACATGGACGATCTCGGGCCAAACCGGATCCCGATGATCTTCGGGGACTTCGCCAAGTACTATGTCCGCAAGGTCGGTCAGCCGATCATTGGCGTGCTGCGCGAGCGGTTCTGGCCGGCGGTTGGCATCGCTGGTCTGATCCGTTTCGACGGCCGCGTCGCGGACCCGTCGGCGATCAAGCATTTCCGCAACGCGGCGTCCTGAGGTCCGTTTGCCAAGGCCGGTGCCGCATCCGTGGCGCCGGCTCTTCAAACTGATGGAGAAGACCATGCCGACAGAAATTCGCATGCTGACCAGTGTTTCCGGTGTCGATTTCACGGTTGCATCGGGTGACGTGACAGACCGGTTCTCGGATGCCGAGGCCGAGCGCCTGATCGCGCAAGGCGAGGCCGAGCGTGTTGGCAAGAAGCGGGCAAGGGCGTCCGGGGCGGGTTCGGAACCGGCTGGCGCGGAGAGCCAGGCTGAATACGCCGGAGGTGCGTGATGTGGCGCGAGCCGACAGTCGTCACGCCGGCGACCGGGTCTGTGATCGAGCTGAGTGCCATCAAGTCGCGGTTGCGCATTGTCGGTGACCATGAGGATGCTGTCCTGATCGAGATCCGCGAAGAAGTCATCGCCGAGGCGCAGTCCTATACTGGGCTGTTCCTGACGCGTGAGACGGTGCGGCTCGATTGCGACGGTTGGGGCGACTTGCGCCTCCTGCCTGTCGCGCCAGTCCTCCAGGACGCGGCAGCAGTGGTTCGCTACCGCGATGCGGCCGGGCAGATCGTGGCGCTGGCGGGAGACGCATATCGCGTTGGCGGCAAAGCGCTTGATGCGCGGATCGAGCCTGTGCCTGGCGCTGTGTGGCCAGCTGCGTATGGTCTGGTGCGCGTTGAGGTCGAGGTGGGCTGGCCGGTGCTGCCGTACGATGTCCGGTCGGCCCTCATGCAGCGGATTGCTGACAGGTTCGAGCGCCGCGAAACGGCGCCTGTGGCCAGTTTCAGTGACTGGGACCAGCTGCTGGTCAACTATCGTTTCGGGGGCGGGGCATGGACGCGGGGCGCCTGAAGGATTTGGTCTCGTTCGAGCGGGACAGTTTCATAGAGGATGGTGTCGGCGGCGGTGTACGCGATTGGGCTGTGCTGGGTCAGCGCCCTGCATGGGTGATCTACACGCGTGGCGTTGAGGTAACTGAGGCCGGGCGTATCAACACGAAAGTGACTGGCAAGGTGCTGGTGCGCGTCGATCCTCTTTCGAGTGATTTGACGACAACGGATCGCGTAGTCGTCGATGGCCAGCCTGCGCAGATCAGGTCGATCATCAATCGGGATCGTGAGCGCCGCTATCTCGAGATCGGGTTCGAGATCGGGGCAGCCACATGACCAGATCGCAGATCAATGGCGTTAGCCGGGTGCGGGCGGCCGTGCGGGGGATGCCCGGGCGGGTGCGGGTGGCGGTGGCGCGGGAGATCGAGGCCGGCGCGCAGGATGTGCTCGACACGATGCGCGGGCTGGTGCCGGTGCGCACGGGTGATCTCGCGGCTGCGCTGAGTGCCCGGGTCGATGGCGACGGCTTACGTGCGCGGATCGGGCTCCTGTCGCGGACGGCCGCGCGCGAGCAGTTCTACTGGCAATTCATCGAGTTCGGCACCAAGGGCGCGCCAGAGCGCAGCATCCCGCCGATGCCGGCGAGCCCGTTCATGGGGCCGGCGCTGGATCTCAACGCGCCGGGCATCGCGGCGCGGATCGGCCGGGCGACCGGCGGCGTGCTGTCCGCCGGGGCAGCGCTCAAATCGCGGGCGAGAAAATGACAACCGAGGTCAATCGCTGGGTCTACCAGCGGCTCACGGCAGCGCTCTCGGCGGTGCCGCCGCTGCCGGCTGTGCCGGTGTTCGATGTGGCGCGGCCCGGCCAGGCTCTGCCCTATGTGCAGATCAGCCGGGTTGTCGCGGCGAGGCAGGATCGGCTGACGGACCTGTCCCGGCGCTGGCTGGTGGTGTTGTCGGTCTGGTCGGCCTACAGCGGGCAGGCCGAGTGCCTGCGGATCATGGGGCGCATCCGGACCGGGCTGCACCGGCGGCGCGGTGACCTCGCCGACGACAGCGGCAACCTCTCGGGCCGCGTGGTGCGCTGCACCGTGCTGACCGAGGCAACGAGCGCGGAGCCGGACGGGCTCACGTACATGGGGCAGGTGAGCCTCGAGATCCTGACCGAGCAACTCTGACGCATGCGGCATTGCCGCTGACCGATCCTCCGGATGGAGGGTTCTGCCGCCCGCGAGGCGGCTTTTTCATGTCCACAGGAGACCTAGACAATGCCCGTACAGACTGGCGCGGGGACGCGCATTTCCATCGGCCCGACCACGGCCGCAGCCACGCCGACCGCGTATGCGGCACTGACGCCCTGGACCGAGATCGGCGAGGTCGAGGACCTCGGCGAGTTCGGGGACAATGTCGGCCTTGCCAATTTCACGGCGCTGAGCAATCGGCGCGTCCGCAAATTCAAGACCAGTTATGATGCTGGCGAACTGCAGCTGACGCTGGGTCGTGATCCGCTGGACGCCGGCCAGGTGGCGCTGGCGGCAGCTGTGGCGGCCGATGCCGACTACGCGATCCGGATCGAGCTGGACGACAAGCCGACGCCGACCGGCAAAAACACGATTTTCTATTTTCACGCGGCGGTGACCAAACTGACGACGCAGGTCGGCAATGCCGACGCCATCGTCAAGGGCAGCGTGACCATGGCGATCAACACGCCGGTTCTGGTCGTCCCGGCTGCCGTCTGACGGTCGGCAGCCAACTGGCCGGCGGCGAGGGTGCCGCCGGTCCTTTTCCTTGAGCCACATAACAGGAGCAAATCCAATGACCGACCGTCTGTCCTCGGGCGAGGTGAGCATTACTCTCGGCGGGCGCGAGCGCGTGCTGCGCCCGACGCTCGATGCCGCGCGCAAGATCAATGCCAAATTCGGCGGCTTTACTCAGGTCTACCAGCAGTTCGTGCAGCAGGACTTCGCCGCGCTGACCTATGTCCTGGCGGCCGGGCTCAACGCAAAGCGGTTGCAGGAGACGATTGACGAGATCGAGCCGCAGGTGTTCGCCGGAGGTCTGTTCACCGGGTATGGCGAGGCCGCCATCAAGTTCCTGCGCAACCTGACCGCAGGCGGGCGTGACGCTGATGCGGTGGCCGAGACCGAGGAGCCGGATGACGGCGATGCCGACCCGGAGTGAGGGCGGCCGCGTTCGCCGAGTACCTTGACCGGCTGTTCGACCTCGGCACCGGTCACCTCGGCTGGACGGCGGCCGAAACGCTCGACACCAACCTCGACCATATCCGCCGGGCGGCAGACGCCCGGCATGAGCTGATCTCGTCGGTGCTCAAGGCGGTGTTCCCGCCAGCGCCGACGCCGCCCGGCGGCGACGGGGTGGCTGGCAAACTCATGCGGTTTGCCAGCTCGCACAACGGGATGATCGCGGCGCGGGCCGCATCGGAGACGACATGACCGGTGAATCTGATCGCTCTATGGAGGTGGTGCTCGCGGCGGATATCGCCGGGTTTGAGCGCGAGCTGCGCCGGGCGGATGCCGAGATCAGTGCGTTTTCCCGGCGCGCGCAGCGCGGGCTGGGTCAGCTCGATCAGACGATGGGCAATTTCAACCGGACCTCGTCGGCCGCCGCGCGGACCTGGGCGGCCAACGTCCGGGCGATTGACCAGCAGTCGCAGGCGCTCGCAGGTCTGCGCGGCGCGCTGGCCGGGGCGTCGGCTGCCATGGCGACGCTCGGCTCGGTGCAGCTGATCAATGGCGTCGTCCAGACCTCGGCGTCGTTTGAAAAGCTGCGGGCCTCGCTCAAAACGGTCACCGGATCGGCAGCGGCCGGGGCGGCGGCGTTCGAGGATATCAAGCGGTTTGCCGGGCAGACGCCGTTCTCGGTTGCGCAGGCGACCGAGGCATTTATCAAGCTCAAGGCCCTCGGGCTCGAGCCGTCGATGGCGGCGATGGAGAGCTATGGCAACACGGCCTCTGCCATGGGCAAAGACCTGCTGCAGTGGGTCGAGGCCATCGCGGATGCCACATCCGGTGAGTTCGAGCGGCTCAAAGAGTTTGGGGTCCGGGCCAGCCGCTCCGGCGATGAGGTGGCGTTTACGTTCCGGGGCGTGACGACGACGGTGCGCAACAGCGCGGACGAGGTCGAGCGCTATCTGCGGCAGATCGGCACGGACACGTTTGCCGGCGCCATGCGCGAGCAGATGCAGGGGCTCAACGGGGCTTTGTCTCAGCTCGATGACCAGATCCAGCTGACGGCCGATGCCATCGGACGCGGCGGGCTGTCCCAGGCGATTGCCAATCTGGCCAATGATGCAGCGTCGGCGCTGGAGGAAAGCCGGGCTTCGTTCGAGGGGTTTGGCGGGGCGCTGGGATCGGCGCTCGAGGGCGCGGCGGGAGCGATGGTGCCGCTCGCGCGCAATGCGGATCTGGCCGCAATCGCGCTGGCGGCGGTCTTCGCGGGGCGGACACTTGCGAGTGTAGTTGATTACACCCGCGCGACGCAGGCGGCGATCAAGGCGTCCCGAGACAACGCCGCGACCGCGCTAGACGATGCGCGGGCGCAGGGCGTCAATGCGGTGGCGACGCTCAAGGCAGCGCAGGCGCGGCGTGAGCTGGCGCTGACGAACGGGGCAAGCGCTTCGGCGCTGGCACGGCTCGACAAGGATGTCGTCGCGGCGGGGAAATCTGTTGACAATGCGACGGCCAGCATGGCGCGCTGGTCGGACGAGCTGGCGCAAAGCACGGTGCGGGCGCGGGCGGCCAATGCGACGATGTCGGCGCTGCGCGGCACGCTGGCGTTTTTCGGCGGACCGATCGGTCTCGGCATTACCGCCATCACGGCGGGGGTGGCGATCTGGGCGACGCGGATGAGCGACGCGGAGCGTGCGACCGAGGCGCTTGAAACCGCAGTGCACCGGCTGCGCAAGGCCTATGGCCAGACGGGCGCAGAGATCGACAAGGTCGCCCAGGCCTCGCGCGACATGGCGGCATTCCAGGTTGGCGAGGCGCTGAAGGAACAGCGCAGCCAGCTGGAGGCGGCCAAGGCGGAGCTGGATGCGGCGCTCGATGTCTGGCGGACGGCGATGGGCCGAAAGGCCGACAGGCGGGTGCAGCTCGGGATCGACGATCCGCTCAACGAATTTCTCAAACAGGGCGGCGCGCTGCGTCAGCTCGCCGATGATTTTGACCAGGGGCGGATCGGGATTGACCAGTTCCGGGACGCGCTGGCGCGGCTCGGCTCGGAAAACAGCGGCAATGCGGCGCTCGTCGCGCTGGTCGAGCAGGCGCTGCGCACGACGACGCAGGTCGCCGATCTGGAGCGCAGTGTCCGCGACGGCGAGGCGGCGCTCAACTCGGTGCGGGGCGCGGCTGGTGGAGCCGGGGCGTCGATTGCCGGGGCGGGCAATGCGGCGGCGGGTGCGGCGGGGCAGTTTGCCGGGGCGGCTGCGGCGGTCGACACCTATGCCGCCTCGATGCGGGCGCTGTCGGCGGCGCTGCCCGGGATGCAGGCGGCCATTGGTGCGCAGGAGAAGCTGGCGAAGCTGCGCGAAGAGCTGAACAAGGGGCTTGAGGCGGCGGCGTTCATGCCGGACGCGCTCAGTGCCAGCCAGGCCTTGATGGATCGCTTCATAGAGCAGGAGCGCGAGATCACGGGTGTGGCCGAGGCGACGCGCGAGCTGCAGCGCATCGAACAGGACACGCATATCGACGCGCTGCCGGCCAAGGAGCGAGCTGCAGCGCAGATCCGGCGGCAGTATGAGGAGCGCGAGGAGAGCATCCGGGCGCTCATCAAGTCGGGCGCGAAACAAGCCGAGGTTGACGAGCTGCTGGCCAAAAACAGCCGGGCGCTCGAGCGTGCGCTCGGCAACAGTGCGGCGGCGTTCGAGGCGAGCGGTCGCAGGGCGGGCGGCTCCGGCAAGCGGGTGGCTGAGGCGGCGAAATCCGTTGATGACTATCGCCGGATTGTGGAGCGGACGGCGCAGCAGGAGATGCCCTGGCTGCGCGCGGCCGAGGAGGCGCAGGAGCTGCGCGAGGCGCTGGCTGCGCTGATTGCCACGGGCGAGGATCTGCCGCCCGAGTATGTGATTGCGGTACGCACGCGGATCGCGGAGCTGGAGCAGGGCGGCTCGATTGCCGACCTCGGCGCCGGCATGGGCCGTGATTTCGGCGACGCGTTTTCGTCCGGGTTCGGGGATGTGTTCCGCGACCTGATGGAGGGCGGGTTCGACTCGTTCGACGAGCTGCTCGACCGGGTGACCAGCCGGTTCGCGGATATCGGTTATCAGAGCATCGACCGGCTGTTCTCGGGCGATGCATTCCGCGACATGGGCTCGGCGCTGACGGGCTCGCCGGGGGCGGTGCTGAGCGATGCCGTCGAGGCCGGGGCCATGCGCGGCACGCGCACCGGATCGGCGGCGGGTGTCATCGGGGCGCTGACGCAGGGCGGGGCGGCCGGGCTGATGTCGGCTGGCGGTCAGGCGCTTGGCGGGGCGCTTGGCGCGTTTTCCATGGGCTATCAGTCCGGCTCGCCGCTGATGGGCGGGCTGAGCGGTGCGCTGTCCGGCCTGTCGACGGGCCTCGCATTCGGGCCGGTCGGCGGGGCGATTGGGGCGCTGCTCGGCGGCGGGCTCGGGCTTTTCGGCGGCATCCTCGGCGGCAATGCGCAGGCGCGGCAAAAGCGGCTCGCGGCACAGCGCGAGCTGGCGACCTCGATGGGCGCCATCAACCAGTTCAAGCAGCTGTCGGCGGGCCGGGGTATCGGCGAGTTCCGGGACGGATTTACCGAGTATTCGGACCAGTCGGTCAAATACCAGATCCTTGCGCGCGATGCGGGCAACAAGGGGCTGCAGCGGGAGCTGGAGCAGCTGCACAGCCAGTATTTCGCGCTTCTGGAAAAGACGTTCCGGAAAGAGCGCGATGTAGCTCTGAGCAATCTGAATCTCGGGTTTGGCTTCGACACGGCGTTTTTCGATGCGGTCGACAATATGGAGCAGGCGCGCGACCAGCTGACCGGCTGGGTCGATGACGCACGTTACATGTTCGACCGGCTGCGGGACTATGGCAACGATCTCGATCCGGATGCGGTCAACACCTACATCTCCGAAATGGAGCATGCGGCGCAGCGCTATGCGATCTCGCTGGTGACCGGCGTCGAGCCGATGAGCGATGTCGCCGAGCGGATCAACGAGATCAGGGGCGCGGCGGTCGGCCTCGAGGAGACACTGATCCGGCTGGCGATGTCGGCGGACGAGGCTGCGGCCTCGGTGGACCAGGCGGTCAAAACGGCGATGGACAAGCTGCGCGGCGAGTTCGCCGACGAGATCCGGCGCTCGATCAATGACCTCACGGACAGGGGTTACATCAACCAGCTCAATGATGCGGTCAAAACGCTCGGCGAGCGGCTGGCGGATACCAGGCTCCTCGGCCTCGACAGCGCGCTGGCGCTCGAGGAGTTCGACGCGGCGATTGCCTCGATCACCAAGGGGGCGTCGGACAGCCTGCCGGCGGCGGAGCGGGCCGAGGTCTATCGCAATGCGCTCAAGGCCGTCTCCTCGGCGAGCGGCGAGGCGGCCGGGGTTGTGGACGGGCTGCTCAAGCGGGCGCTGGAAAGCCTGACCGAGGCGGCGGCAGACGCTGCAACACAGCTGGGCGAGGGCGCGCGCGGGCTTTATGCCGGTATCCGGGGCAGCATCTCCGGGGCCATGGGGATCGGCTATTACAGCGAGATCGAGGAGGCGCTGACGCTCTACAACGAGCGGCTGAAAACGGCGGCGGATCTGGGGTTTGAGGCAACCGGGGCGCTGCGGGCGCTGGAGCTGTCGCTCGGCCAGATCGCGGCGACCTCGGGCCTGACCGAGGCACAGCTCGAGGCGCTGGCCGAGGTGTTTCCGGCGATCTCCGACACGCTGCGCGGGCTGATCGGGGCGGGTGGATCGAACCAGGTGGCGGATGCCCGCTCGGCGGCAGACCAGGCGCGGGCGGCGCTGCGGGCGGCCTATGAGGCCGAGCGGTCGGAGCTGGAACAGACCATCTCGACGCTCAGTGGATTTGCCGAGCAGATCAGGGCATTCCGCACGCAGCTGCGGCTGGATGCGCAGCTGTCGCCGCTGTCGCCGCTGGAAAAACTGCAGGAGGCGGCGCGGGTCTATCAGGAGACGCTGGCCAAGGTCGGCCAGGGCGACAAGGATGCGCTCGGCCGGCTGGAGCAGGTCAGTCGCGATTACCTCAACGAGGCCCGGGCCTATTACGGCTCGACCGAGGCCTACACCACAATCTGGCAGTCGGTTGACCAGCAACTGGCGGCAGCGCTGGCGAGTGCCGAAACGCAGGTCTCGGCGGCCGAGCAACAGCTGGCGGCGCTCAAAACGCAGGTCGGCGCGCTGATTGATATCAATGACAGCGTGCTGTCGGTCGGGGCGGCGATTACGGGGCTCAATGCGGCGATGGCGGCGCTGGCGAGTGCCGAGGGGGCGCAGGCGGCGGCGATCCGCGAGCTGGCGGCGATGCAGGCCGCGCAGAATACCGCGACGATCCAGGCGCTGTATCAATCGCTGCTCGGGCGGCAGGCGGATGCGGGCGGGCTGGCCGGCTGGCAGCAACATTTGGCCGGCGGTGGCTCGATCAAGGACGTGGCTTCGGGCATCGCCAACTCGCGCGAGGCGGCGATCCGCAATCTCTACCTGTCGGTGCTGGGCCGCGAGCCGGACAGCGCAGGTCTTGCCGGCTGGCTCGACTATCTCGCCAAGGGCGGCGACATGGCCGGCGTGCAGGCGGGCATCGTCAATTCGCCGGAGGCAGCGCGGCTGCGGTTGCCGGGGATGGCGGCGGGTGGCCTCGTCAGTGGCGGGGTTGCCGGCGTCGACAGCGTGCCGCGCATGCTGATGCCGGGCGAGTTCGTGATGCCGGTGCTGGCGACGCGCAACTATGCCAGCGAGCTGGCGCAGATGCGGGCCGGGACCTATCAGGCCAATGACAACTCGGGCGCGGTGGCGGCCGAGATCCGGGGGCTGCGGCAGGATGTGGACCGGCTGGCCGGGGTCGTGGCGGCCGGGGCGAGGGCCAATGTCGACGCGGTGCAGGAGACGACGCGGGCGGTGCAGGATCAGCAGCGACTGGCGGGCATGGGCAGGGCGGCGCGGTGAGCGAGTATCTGATCACGCTGGACGCCTGGTCCGGTCCCCTCGCCGGGGGCGGTCTCGTCACCCGCTACCTGTCGACGCATGGCCGGGCGAGCGGGCCTGCCGAGGTGCCGGCCAACACGCTCTATGAGCCACGGATCTCCGATCCCGGATTTATCGAGGCGAGCCTGTTCGGGGCGGGGCGGACATTCGGCGCGGGGTCGGTGACGGCGGGCGAGGTGGTGCTGTCCAATGCCGATGGCGCGCTGGACGGCTGGCTCGATGACGGGTTTGACGGGCGCGCGATCCGGATTGACCGGATCGCCGATCCGCGTCTCGGGCTCGCGATGGCGGAGCGGCTCTTTACCGGCACGATGGAGGCGGTGGACGCGACGAGCGACGCGCTCACCAGCCTGCGGCTGCGGCTCTATGACCGGCGTGTCGATCTCGACCAGCCGATCCAGGCTGCGCGCTACGGCGGCACGACGGCGGCGGCTGGGGCGAGCGCGGACGGCGGGCCGGATCTGCGGGGCAAGGTCAAGCCGTTGGTGTTCGGGCGCGTGCTCAAGGCGCCGGCGGTCTCGGTCAACCCGCATAATCTCATCTATCAGGTGCATGACGGGGCGGTGTCCTCGATCAGCGTCTATGACGCGGGCGTGCCGCTCACCGATGACGGCGACGTGGCGAGCCTCGCCGCGCTGGCGGCGGCGGTGATCCCTGGCGGGCGCTATCGCACGTGCCGGGCGCTCGGCCTGTTCCGCCTGGGGGCTGCGCCGTATCGCACGGTGACGGCAGATGTGACCGAGGGTGGGGCGCTGGCGGATCGCTCGGCGGCGCGCGTGGTCGAGCGGATGCTCATCCGCATGGGGCTCGGCGCGTCGGTGGACGCGGTGTCGGTCGCGGCGCTGGCGGCGGCAGCGCCTGGCGAGGTCGGAATTTTCATTGGCGACGAGCGGTCGGGGCTCGCTGCGATGCAGGACGTGCTGGCGAGCGTCGGCGGCTGGCTGCTGACCGCGCCGACCGGGGCAATTCAGGTCGGGCGCCTGGCGGCGCCCGGTGTGCCGGTGATGGAGATCGGCGAGGGGCAGATCGAGGCGCGCTCGCTGCGGCTGCTGCGGGTCAGCGATCCGGGCGAGGGGTTGCCGGCGTGGCGGGTGGTGCTGCGGCACCGGCGGCAATGGCACCAGTACCAGGCGGGCGACGTGGCCGAGATGCTGCCGGCGGACGTGCGGGCGGATCTCGCGCGCGATGCGCTGGACGTGATTGCGGAGGCGCCTGCCGTGCGCAGCCGGCATCCGCTGGCGCCGGAGCTGACAATTGACACGCTGCTGACAGATGGGACGGCGGCGGCGGCCGAGGCGGCGCGGCGGCTGGCGCTCTACAGCGTGCGGCGCGATCTGGTGGCGGTCGACGTGCCGGCGGAGGTGGCAGGTGCCGCGCGGCTGGGGGCGAGCGTGCGGCTGACGTTGTCGCGCCTCGGATACCAGGCCGGGCGCGCCATGGTGGTGATCGGCCGGCGCGACCAGTGGCGCGACGGGCTCGTGACATTGACGCTGTGGGGCTGACGACATGCCGGACATCACGATTACGAGCCTGACGGCAACCGGCGGGGCGCAGCAAATCACGCTGGCGGTGGCGGTCAGTGACGGCAACGAGCTGCCGTATCTGCAGCTCGCCGCTGTCGAGATCTGGGCGGCGAGCGTCAATGACCGGGCGAGCGCGGTGCGTGTCGGCGAGGGGCCGGCGGGGCAGCTGACGCACACGGGCCTGCCGACCTCGGCAACGCGCTGGTACTGGGCGCGGGCGCGGGACCGCAGCGGCAATCTCGGGCCGTGGTTCCCGGCCTCGGCAACGGCGGGGGTGAGCGCGACGACAACCTCGACCGCGCTGGCGCCCGGGTCGGTCGGCAGTACCGAGCTGGCCAATGGCGCGGTGACAGGGCCGAAAATTGCGGCCGCCGCAGTGACGGCCGACAAAATCACCGTCTCGAGCCTGTCGGCCCTGACGGCCAATCTCGGCACGGTCACGGCGGGCTCACTGACCGGCGTCACGATCACGGGTGCGACGGTGCAGACCGCGACGAGCGGCCGCCGCGTGACGATGACGGCCAGTGACAACTATCTGCGGGTGATCAATGCCTCGGGCGCGCAGGTCGCCTCCATCGGCGAGACGTTTTCCGGGGACGTTGTCATGTCGGTTGCCCGGGACTCGGCGACGCCGGCGGTGGTGTTTACCAACACGTCGTCGGGCGGCGCGCTGCAGCTCAACGGGCTGGCGATCATCTCTGCCGGCTTCTCCGCGCAGCCTGCCCTGACTGTCACCGGCTCGTCGGGTTCGGGCAACAATCACGGGATCCGGGGCCGGGCCATCGGCGGCGGCTCGGGGCTGGTTGGTGTGCCGGCAGCCTCCGGCGGGTTTGCCGTTTACGGCGAGGTCGGCAGTGTGGCGCCGTTTACCGGCTCGCATGACGGGCTGATCGCGAGGGATGCGCCGGGCGGTCCGGGCGACATCGTGATCGACACGGGGCGCATCCTGATGCGCAACGGGATGGATGATGCGGTCGGCGTCAACGCGCTGGCCGAGACCGTCGCCGACCCGCGCGTCTATGGCGTGATCAGCCGGCGGGTGCCGTTCGAGGCGGGGGCGCTGATGGCGGCGTTCGGGCCGCAGGCGGCGGCGCTGCGCGACTATTGCGCCGAGCGGTTTGACCGGCTGGTGATCAACTCTCTCGGCGAGGGGCTCATCAATGTCTGCGGCCGGGGCGGGGATATCGCGGCGGGGGATCTCCTCTGTGCGTCGAGCCTGCCCGGTGCCGGCCAGCGGCAAGGCGACGGGGTGATGCGGTCCTCGACGGTCGCCAAGGCCCGTGAGGCTATGAGGTTTACCGATCCGGACGAGGTGCGGCGCATCGCCTGCACATACCACTGCGGGTGACCCATGATCCTGACATATGATCCCTGGTCGGACGGCGCGACGCTGTCCGGCGGCTCCTGGGCGGCCGCGTTGCCACTCGCCAACCTGCAGCGGCTGCCGCTGGCGGCGGTGGCGCGCAGCACGTCGGCGGCCGAGGCGGCAACGCAGATGACGGTCGATCTCGGCCGGCCGCGTAAACTCTCGGCGTGGCTGCTCGGGCCGACCAACCTGACGGCGGCCTATCGGTACCGGCTGCGGGGCTATGCCGGGGCGCTGACGGATGAGGTTTTTGACAGCGGCTGGCTGCAGCCGATGGCGGCGGACCGGGCGGGGCTCGGCTGGGATGCGCCGCGCTACTGGTCCGGGCTGACGGACGCCTCGGCGCTGCCGCCGCTGTGGCTGGTGCATGTGTTTGCCGCGCGCGTCAATGCCCGCAGCTGGCGGCTGGAGCTGTCGGACACCGGCAACCCGGCAGGCTATGTCGAGGCCGGGCGGCTGTTCCTGGGACGGTCCTGGCGGCCGTCGACCGGGATCGCGGTGCAGGGCAATGGCCATGAGATCGAGGATGCGACATGGCGCTCGCCGCTGCTCGGCGGCGGGCAGCACGTGCGCGCAAGGCGCGGCGCGCGGGTCTGCCGTTTCGGGTTTGATCATCTGCCCGACGATGAGGCGTTCGGGGACGCGCTCGATGTGATGGCGCGGGCGGGCTATGCCGGCGAGGTGCATATGATCCCCGATCCGGCTGACGGGCCTGTGCGGATGCAACGCCGGGCGATCCTCGGCCGCATCACGCGGATGGACGCGCTCACGCTGGCGCACTGGCGCCGCGCGGCGACCGGCTTTGAGATACAGGAGATCCTGGCATGACGACACCTGCAGCCGTGGCGGGCGCGCTGACGCGCCTCGCGCAGTACAATTCTGGCGACTATGAGCCGGCGAGCAACCCGCGCGGCCTCGATGACGGCGGGCATGTGATCAATTTCCCGGCGGCGCTCGCCGACATGGTGACCGTCAGCAACTGGATTGCCGGCACATTTGCGCCGTTGCCCGTGGCTGAGGCTCCGGGCATGGCGCTCGACATGCAGGCGGGGCTGAATTTCGCGGTCACGCTCACGGGCTCGCGGGCGATCATGGACCCGACAGGGGCCGCGCCCGGGCAGTCCGGCATCCTCATCGTGACGCAGGGCGGCGCTGGCGGGCATCAGCTGACATGGTCTGCCGCATGGCGGTTTGCCGGCGGTGCGCCGGTGCTGTCGCCGGCGGCCGGGGCCATCGACACCGTGTCGTTTTTCGTCGTCTCGACCGCGCCGCTGGTGATCCTGGCGGCCACCACATTCGATTTCCGCGCCTGAGGAGTTGAGCCATGAGTGATCCGTTTGAAACCTATGTGCTGGCCCCGGACGGGCCGGCGACGAATGCGGCGGCCGTGACGCCGAGCGACAGTGCCGATCTGGCGGTGTTCTCCCGGGCGCTCTGGGTTGGCCAGGCGGGTGACCTCGTCGTGACCATGCTGGGCGGTCAGACGGTGACGCTGGCCGGCGCGAGCGGGTTGCTGCCGGTGCGCGTGCGCCGTGTCCGGGCGACCGGCACCACGGCCGCTGCCATCGTCGCGCTGTGGTGACCGGCATGGGGGCGATCAGGATCGGCGTGGGGCCGCTGGCGTTGACGCGGCAGGCTCCATTCATCCCCGGCGCGACGCTGGACCTGCGGTTCGTGGCCGACGCCTATCTGGTTGGCGGGCAGAGGGCCACTCTTGCGGGTGTGCTGGCAAGGGCTGGCACAACGTGGAGCCGCGCGGGCGTGGGTCTCAAGCGGGATCCGGTCAGTGGGGCCTGGGTGCAGTTTGCCAGCAACCAGCCGCGACGGCAGTCGGACGGCCTGCTGATGGAGGAGGCCAGGACAAATCTGGTGCGGTCGCCGAGCCTCGTCGGCGGTGTGCCGCAAACCTACACCGCTGCTGCGGCAGGCGGCTTCCCGGCAGGCATGGCGCTGCTCAACGTGCCGCCGGGGGTCAGTGTGACGACGGCATATGGCACCGAGGCGGGGTTGCCGTATGTCGATTTGACGATTGCCGGAACGGCCGGTTCGTCGGTGCCGATCCGCCTGGCGTTCGAGAACCTGACGACCTCCATGGCGGCTGTCGCGGGGGAGCAGATTGCAGTCAGCGCGTTCGCCCGGTTGATTGCGGGAGCGGCGCCGCCGGCCGTCACGGCTCTGCGCCTTCAGGAGCACGATGGAGCTGGTGCGCTTCTGGTCGAGCAGGTCGGCGCCGACATCCGCCCGGCGCTGGACAGTACGGTCCGGCGTCTGGTGCACGTGTTCACGGCCGGCACCAACTGCCAGTTCATCCGGCCTGCGTTCGTAATCTCGGGGTTCTCGGGGCGGGCCATCAACTGCACACTGCGGTTGTATGCGCCGAAAGTTGCCCGGGGAGCGTATGTCACCACGCCGATCCTGGGCGCTGCCGGGCCTGTGACGCGGCCGCAGGACGTGCTGCGGTTCAGCCAGGCGGCGCTCGGCATGCCGGGCTCCGAGGGCGCCCTGTTCTGGCGGGGGACGGTCATCGATTCGACGCCGACAGCAACGGTGTCGAGCCGTATCCTCGAGCTGGGTGGCGGGGCCGATGCTGTCCGGTTTATCCGCAACTTCGCAACTGGAGTGCTGGCGGTGCAGGTAACTGCTGGCAGCGTGACGCAGATCACGACGAGCCACAGCGTTGCCGATGCGCGCAATCAGGACGTGACGATGGGTGTCACCTGGGGAGGTGGTGTGATCCGGCTGCGGATCGGTTCTGACGCGGCGGTCAGCGTCAGCGGGCGCGCCATGCCGGCGATCACCGGCCAGCAGCTCGCGGTTGGCGCATCCGCTGGCGGCTCAGTGCCAGTCAACATGTTGATGCGGCGGCTGGTCGGGTTCGGGCGCGTCCTGTCCGAGCAGGAGTTCAACAGCGTTTTTGCGAGGATCGCCGCATGAGCGACGTGGATCATCTGATGATGTTTGCCGATCTCGCGGCGCGCGAGGTCGTGTTCCCGACGCCGGAGGGTGCGCCGCCATGCTGGTTCGACGGCGGGCGCACGGTGACGCCTGGGCGGGTCGTGCTGCAGGAGCCCACCGAGGTTGCGCCCGCGATCTATGGTCCGGGCGCGTGGGTGTCGGTGCGCACCAGCGGGCCGGACGCGGAGCTGGAGGCAATGGCCGAATGCCTGCTGGTGACGGAGCCCGACCGGGCGGCTGCTGGTGAGCCGTTCATCCGCGTCTGCCGCCTGAGCGAGGCGGCCCTGTCCCGGCGCTATGAGCCGCTGCTGGCCGGCGATCTCTACACGTTCGGGGCTCATATCGCGAGCGATCTGCAGCGCTGGATGATCCGCTGATATCCCTCCCACAACCTGACAGTCTGGCCCGCCTCGGCGGGCCTTTTGCATGGGGATCGACATGGACTGGATTGACATTCAACGGGCGCTCGACGCGGCGGGGTTCCGGCCCGGGGCGGTTGACGGCATCCCGGGCAGGCGCACGCGGGCCGCGCTGATGCGGTTCCAGGCGTCGCGCAACCTGACGCCGGACGGCATTGCCGGGCCGGTGACGCTGCGGGCGCTCATGGGGGCCGGCGGCCACTGGCCGGAGCCGTCCTGGCTGACCATCGCGCGCTCCAAGATGGGGCTGCATGAGCAGCGGGATAGGGGCGGGCTGATGGCATGGCTCCGCAGTGACGGCCAGACGCTGGGTGATCCGGCGCGGCTGCCGTGGTGCGGCGATTTTGTCGAGACCGCGCTGGCGCTGGCGCTGCCGGCCGAGGTGCTGCCCACCAACCCGTATCTCGCGCGCAACTGGTTGCGGTTCGGTGTGCCGCTGGAGCGGCCGTCCGTTGGCGCCGTCGCCGTGTTCTGGCGCGGGGCGCGGGCGGGCTCGTCCGGGCATGTCGGTTTCTACGTCGGCGAGGATGCCGACCACTATCACATTCTCGGCGGCAATCAGGCCAACATGGTGAGCGTCGTCCGCATCGCTCGCGAGCGGCTGCTCGCGTTCCGGTGGCCGGCCTCGATGCCGCTGCCGCTGACCGGTCCCGTCACCCTGACCGCTGAGGGTCAGGTGACTACAAACGAGGCGTGAGGCCTCACACTCCCAGGAGACTGACATGCGCATGATGTTGATGATGCTGGCGCTCTGCGCCGGCCTGATGATGCTCGCCCTCAACAGGGCGTCGGCCTCGACCGTGGTCGACCTGTCGCCGGTCGCCGTGCCGCTGATCGAGATCGGGATCACGCTGCTGGGGGCGGCCCTGCTGTGGCTGCTGCGGCGCCTGATCGGGGTGATCGAGCAGCGCGCCGGGATGCAGCTCGACGAGCAGATGCGCAGGCGGCTGCAGGACGCGCTCTATTACGCGGTCGAGTATGCCCGCGCGAGGGTGGCCGGGGCTGCGTCCGGGCCTGTCACGGTGGATTTGCGCAGCGCGATGGCAGCCGAGGCGGCGCGCTATGCGATGCAGGCCGTGCCGCAGGCGCTGTCGCATTTCGGGATCGACCGGCCGCGGCTGATCGAGATGATCGAGGCGCGGCTCGGCGCTGACATTAACGGGGATGGCGTCGTCGGGCGCCCGCAGGGCTGAGCCGATGGCGACGGTCTGGGCGATTGTGGCCGAGGTGCTGGCGGCGTTTGCCGGCCGGCTCCTCGACCGGTGGCGGTTGATCGGTCTCACCCGGGCCGAGGGCCGGGGTCAGGCGGCGCAGGCGGTGCGCGAGGAGGTGCGGGATGCGCGACGGACGGTTGACCAGACGGCGGCTGGTGGTGGCGGCGCTGACGCTCTGCGCCAGCGGCTGCGCGAGCGCGCCGCCGCTCGTCAGCACGGCAGCCGGCGGCGCTGACCGGGATCTGGCCTGCGAGCAGCTGCGGCCGCTGCTGGCGGCGGTGAGCTGGGAGCCGGAGGATATGGACCACGCGAGCGACCGGCTGGTGCTGTCGCTGGCGCGGATTGATGAGCTACAGGAGCGATGCGGTGAAACTGATTGATTTGATTGGCCAATGGCTGCAGCACGCGTCGCTCACGAAGTGGCTCATGATCCTGGCATTCGCGGTGTTGGGGGCGCTCATGCAACGCGATCTCACGATATGGGGACGACTGCTGGCGGTGGCGGCGGGGCTCGGCGCGGCAGTGATTTTCGCGGAGCCGATCCGGCAATTCCTCTCGCTCGATCCGAGCTGGTCGGACGCGGTGGCAGCGGGGCTGGCGCTCACGGGCCGCAACTGGGCAGCGTTCGCGCTCAGGGCGAGCCGGGATCCGCTGGCGACCGTTGGCGAGTTTCTCCGGGTGTGGAGGGGGCGGAGTTGACACCGCGCAAGTTGCGCGCATAGGATGTGATATCCCCGCACGCGCGGGGATGATCCGTATCTCGTTGTAGGTCGGACTAAGTTCCTCGCACACGCGGGGATGATCCGTATCGCATCACAGCGCGGACTAGGTTCCCCGCACACGCGGGGATGATCCGTATCGCATGGTCGTGCGGACTGCGTTCCTCGCACACGCGGGGTTTTGCGCCTGGCGCCGTCAGGTCTGAGTGTTCTCGGCCTGACGGCCGCAGGCGAGCGCAGCGGGTTTGTAGCCCCCCCCCTGTGAGAGGAGGGCTTTTTTCGCTTGGTTAGCCGGCATTCCGGGCCATGAGGCCGGCGAGGAAATTGCAGAGTTCCGGGACGAGGTGGCGCGGGATCGTGATGTCAGCCGTTGCCCGGTTGCTGAACATTTCAAAATGGACCTCCGCGTGAGCACGGTTCCCGGATTTGTGCTGCCCCGATGTGAGGGTCCAGCACGATCCCGCGCCATAGGTGTTCCCGCGCCGCAGAAATCCGAGAGCGGCGAGGTCGGCGCCAATGGCGTTGACAGCGCCGCGCTCGGCCTCGACGTAGGACTGGCGCTCGTTGATCTGCTGCATGCAGTCGCGGCACGCGCCGAGCGCCGCCTCGACGAGGCTTGCCGCCAGATCTGCCGTCGAGGACTCCGGCCAGGACGGCGCAATCGACGCGCCGAACGTGTTCTCGCCCAGCCAGTCGGCCACCGACATGGGGCGGCCGTGATCAGCCGGGGGCGTCAGATAGAGGTCGACGGAGCGCTTGTCGGCGTCATGGACAGCGGTGAACACAATCCCGTCGGGGCTGTTAACCTGCCCGTAGTGCGGGATTTCGGCATCAATCGTCCAGCCCCAGCCGTCGCCGAGCGCGGCGCACAGGGTGCTGAGATGATCTGCGAAGCGGAACGCGGTTTCGTTGGTCAATTTCGTCTCCTCTGACATTCGGCCCAGGCGTCATCGCCTTGCCATGGTCAGAATATAGAGCGGAAATCCCGCATTGTAAAGGGGCGATTTGTGGATGCGGAAGTTTTTCGCCCGCGATGCTCAATCCGCCAGCGCGGCATCGCGGAGTGTTTTCCAGATCGGCCAGTCGACGGCATTGGCGGAGCGGGCGAGCAGGTCCCGGCCACGGGTGGGTTTGATGCCGATGGCCTCCCAGGCGGATTTGTAGCCGTTGCCGCCGAGGCGCTGCGACAGCGTCTCGAGCAGTGTGGCGACCAGGTCGGTGGCCGGGGGCATGTCGCCGATGCCGAGGCGCATGATCTCCTGCCGGACCGCCTCGGCGGTCAGGGCTGCCGGGTGCTCGGCGTGTTCGCCGGCGGCGACCTGCCGGCGCAGGGCCAGCAGGGGCGCTCCGATGAGGGGTCGCTCCGGGTCGTCGCGGGCGATGGCGCGGATGATCAGCGCCTGGGTCAGGTAGTGTTGCGGGGTCATGTTGCTCACGTGTTGACGGGGCCTGAGGTGCATCGTATGGTTGAGGAGTCAGCGCATGGGGCTGGCGGTGTCGCGGTGGTCCTGCCTGCCGCGCTGGATCGAAACATTCTCTGAGCTGTGGCACTGCATTTGCAGGTTCATAGAGACAGCCCGCCCGGAAACGAGCGGGCTGTTTTGTTGTCAGGATTCGGAGCGAGTCACGTAGTCGGTCGAACTCACGCGGAAATCACCGCCCGCACCATGTTCGCCCCGGATCTCGTCCCAGGTCTCGTCCCAGTGGCGTTCGATGATGGCAGCGACGTCCTCGGCGGTGCCGCTGCAATCCTGCAGGCCCTCAAACATGTGCGTCAGGCCGTCCGTATCGAAGCTGTCGGAGAACCGGACCGCCCAGGCAACGCTGCCGTCCGCGTGGACGCGACGCTGTGCCATGAGGTGGTTGGCGGCGTCGATGTTCATGGCGTCAATGTCCTTCTGCGCCAGCAGAAATGCAGCACGGACGGCTTCGATCAGGGTGTTGTAATACTCGGTCATGGAATTTCCTCTCAAGATCGCCGGGATGGCGAGCCGCCTATCCGGCGGGCGCCGGGTCGGTCAGGCCAGCGGGGCCAGGTCGCGGGACATGTTGCGCTTGGCGTCCCAGACGCAGCCGGCCTCGATGGCCTCGCCGGCGGCAATCGCCTTGGCGTCGCCTGCGCAGGTCCAGAGCGCGTCGATCATCTCGGCCAGCTGGGCGCTGGTCAGGGACTTGATGACGCTGTCGGGTAGGTACTGAGCCATGGCAGCGAAGCTGCGCGGCGTGTCGCCGATCCTGGAGAGCTTTGCGGCGCGGGTGATCTTGATGCTCATGTTCTGTCTCCTCTGACATCGGCCTAGGCCTTATCGCCTCGCCATAATTGGAAGATAGTGCGGAAATCCCGCGTTGTAAAGGGGGTTGTCGGGCTGCCGGTAAGGTTTGTGATGCTGTGGAATGGCGCCGGGGTGAGCTGGCCGGAGGCCGGCCAGCTCGTTGCCGGTTTAGTACGGACCAAACAGGGAGCGCGGGTTGACCGTCTCGCGGTTGCACGGCGGGTTATAGGCGGCGATCAGGTCACGCTCGACCCGCATGCGCTGGTCAACCGTGGCCGTGTGCATGACGGCGACATGGGTCGCGCCGCGCGCCTTTGCATCCGTCAGGCGATGGTGGTTGTTCAGATTCGTATGGAGCCGGTGCCCAAGGTCCATGCTTTCGCCGACGTAGAGCGGCACATAGCGCGGGAAGAGCTCGTCCATGAGGCCGCGAGCCGGGGCCTTTGCGCAGAATGCATAGACGCCCGCGACGTTGAGAAACTCGGTCCCGATCTCATGCACGGTAAAGCGGTATTCAGTGCCGGTGATGCCGGTGAGGGTCACAAAAAATTCCATGTGTGTTGGTCCTTATCGTTGAATGAGCCCGGACCCGACCTTGACACTGCCGCGCTTCTTCGGCTTGGTATGGGGGCCTTGTGGAGCTCATAACGGAGCTGTTCTGATCAGGGTTGACCCGGCAAACTGGTTTGGTCGCTGCGTTCGCCGGGTCAGAGGAAGAGCGCTTAGCCCTTCTTCTTTGACGTCGGCTTGACCGGCGTCCGCTTCGTCGTCTCGACGACGTGCGTTGCGGGATAGCTCTGTGCCGTCTTCACCGGCACAAAGCGTCCCGTTACGGCGCTGCGGCCGATCTTGTCATTTCCCATGTTTACCTTTCTGGGCTCTGCCCGCATGTCGTCCGGCCGCTTGTTGCAACCGGAACATGCACAGATTAGGGATATGGTTTCGCTTTCGTCAAGCTACACTGGTCTAGCCGTTGTGTGCTCTGGGTGGCGTTTGGCTAAATATTGTGGTGGCTGTGGAAATCAGGGAGTGTGGTGGAAAAGAGGGAATCGGGTGTTCCCTGCGTGATTGGCCTTGATTCGCCAGCGGCTTACGCGCGAACGCTGGCGTCATCCGTCAAATGGCGGGTCGGTTTTGCTTCTGGTTGTCGGGCCAATCAATCCGCGCTCAAACATCGTCTAGCCGGCCGAGCGGGTCCAGTGCTGGACGTTTTGTGATGATCCTGGCGCGGTCCCTGACCCTCAACTCAACACTCTGCCGGCATGGTTTTGCAGCCTCAAACGCTCCCAGGGCGGTTGTCAGGTTACAGCAGCGTGCAATGACTTCGACGACCCGCCCGGTCTCGTCACATGCCTCGACCGTGAATGGCAGGATTTCTGGTAGCACAGGATGCGGCATGTGGTGCGGACCGTTGTTCTATCAATGTTCTCATTCTCGATAGCCAGCCGGGTCGCGTCAAGCCCGTCCGATCGGGTTGCCGAACAGGTCGAATTTGAGCCTGTCCAGCCCGGACGGCGCGGGTGTCGGCGAGGTTGGTGGTGGGGTCTGCCGCTGCTCCTGGTACTCGCGCCATGACCGCGCGGCGGGTGTCTCCGTGCCCTCGCGGCGGTGCTTCTCGAGTGCGGCGAACAGGGCCTTGGCCTCGGTTTTGTCACGTGGGAGTGAGTGTCTCGAGATGCACGAAACCAGTGTGCCGTCGCGCTCGACCACGTCCTCGGCGCGGAATGTGAGGCGGCCGCGATCCCATGCGAACAGAACGGGCTGCAACTGCCCGAGCGCTGGCACGTGATAACAGGCATGGCCACGCCGCTCGCGGCGGCACATTCTGAGGATGCGCGTGTTCATGGCGTCGTCCCGGGCGAGCCCGGCGGCGCCGTGAGGGGCCGCCGGGGCTGATCTCAGGCTGCGTCGTGGTGCCAGCCGACCAGGGTGGCGTACTCGGGCGACAGGGCAAATCCGACGAGCGCATCGCCGAGGTCGGCTCTGCCGCCGAGGATCAGGTCCAACCATGCCGCGCTCTCCTCGACCGTGCCGCCGCGCTCCAGTCCGTTGCTGTAATAGCGCTGGATCGTCACGACCGGGTTGCCCTCGCGCCCGGTCGTGGAGGCAAACTCCTCGCTGGCCACCATCGCATCGGCGAGGCCGTATAGGTCGAGGCGGCCGGAGGTGATCAGGTCGAGATGGTGCTGCAGGCCGGCAAGATCTGGGTCGCGGTTGAATGCGACGTCATAGAGCGCGGTAACCTGCTGTCTGAGTGTCAGTGCCATGTGGGGTCTCCTCGCACGAGCGGATGGAGCCCTGGAACATCGGTCGAACGCGCGTGTCAGAAACGTGCCGGAATTGCGTCACGTTCCTGCGCTGTTCTGCATTTACACGCTGTCGGCTTGCAATGTCAGATCACGCTAGCGATTGAAAACACTGTGAAAAATGGTGCTGCAAGAGAGGATTGAACTCTCGACCTCTCCCTTACCAAGGGAGTGCTCTACCACTGAGCTACTGCAGCATCTTCGGCGTTTGCCCGGGAGGGCCGGCCGGCGGGAGGCACCACCGTGCGCCCCGTTGTGTTCGTGGGACATGTCCGCTGCGAACGAGCGGGCTTGTGCCACAGTTGACCGGGGATGGCAAGCGCTTATCCGTCTCTTTTTTCGGCGAGCCTGTGGACAGCCGGCGAAGGGCCGCGGCCAGACCTTTGCGCCTCCGCAGGGCTTGCGCTAGTTCTGGAAACATGAGCGAAGGCAGAAATCAGGGCAATCAAGCGGGGAAAGCGCAGTCCAGGCCGGACATGTCGAGCCGGGAGGCGCGGCTGGCCGAAGCGCTCCGGCAGAACCTGAAACGCCGCAAGGCGGCCGCCCGGCAGCGCCGCGACCGCGACGGTCAGGACCCGCAGCCGTCTGCGGATCCGGACGGCGATGTGGCGACGGACCCACAGGCGCTGCCCCTGCGTGATCCGGCCGCCGGCTGATGCCGGGCCGACGCGGCACGCGCGGGATCAGCCGGCGACCGGCACGAAGCTGTGGACAAGTGCCGCCGCCGGCGTCCTGGAGCCCTGCAAGGCCCTGCAAGTGACCGGGCGAGTGATCGGGCGAGTGATCGGGAAAGAGGCCGGGCAAGCACCGGGGCGGCAAGGGCCGCGAAAACGGCCGGGAGGCAGGAAAACCGGGCGAAGCCCGCAGGATCTCTGCCTTGCGCCGGCCCAACTCCGGGTGTAGAGGCGGCGCACGAGAGCAAGAGCAATTCAAATCAGGCCCGGTGACGGCCGCAGCCAGGTGGTTTCATGGACAGCATCAAGATCGTCGGCGGTGCAAGACTGAACGGCGTCATTCCGATTTCCGGTGCCAAGAACGCGGCCCTGCCGCTGATGATCGCCTCGCTGCTCAGCGACGAGACCCTGACGCTCGGCAATGTGCCGCGCCTGCGCGACGTGGCCCAGCTCACCCACATCCTGTCGAACCATGGCGTCGACTATTCCGTCGACGGTAAGCGCGTCGGCCAGGATGACCTCAAGGGCCAGACCCTGCACCTGACGGCCCGCACCATCGTCGACACGACCGCCCCCTACGAGCTCGTCTCAAAGATGCGCGCGAGCTTCTGGGTCATCGGGCCGCTGGTGGCGCGCGAGCGCCGCGCCCGCGTCTCGCTGCCGGGCGGCTGCGCCATCGGCACCCGGCCGGTGGACTTCTTCATCGAGGGCCTGAGCAAGCTCGGAGCCCAGATCGACATCGAGGCCGGCTACGTGGTCGTCAAGGCGCCGCAGGGCCTCGTCGGTGCCCGGATCGAGTTCCCGAAGGTCTCGGTCGGTGCCACCCATACGCTGATGATGGCGGCGACGCTGGCGAGGGGCGAGACCGAGCTGGTCAACGCCGCGCGCGAGCCGGAGGTGGTCGACCTCGCCAACTGCCTGATCGGCATGGGCGCAAAGATCGAGGGCGCCGGCACGCCGGTGATCCGCATCCAGGGCGTGGACCGGCTGCACGGCCATCGCCACGCGGTGATCCCGGACCGCATCGAGGCCGGCACCTATGCCATGGCGGTGGCCATGACCGGCGGCGACGTGGTGCTGGAGAATGCCCGCGCCGACCTGCTCGAAACCGCGCTGGACGTGCTGCGCCAGACCGGTGCCGACATCACGCAGGTGGACGGTGGCCTGCGCGTCTACCGCAATGGCAACGGCATCGCTCCGGTCGACATCACGACCGAGCCGTTCCCCGGGTTCCCGACCGACCTGCAGGCGCAGTTCATGGCCCTGATGACCCGCGCCGGCGGCCAGAGCCGCATCACCGAAACCATTTTCGAGAATCGCTTCATGCATGTCCAGGAGCTGGCCCGTCTCGGTGCCCGCATCCGCATCGACGGCCACACCGCCATCGTCGACGGGGTCAGCACCCTGCGCGGCGCCCCGGTGATGGCAACGGACCTGCGCGCGTCGGTGTCGCTGGTGATTGCCGGCCTTGCCGCCGAAGGCGAGACCAACGTCAGCCGCGTCTACCATCTCGACCGTGGCTTCGAGCGGCTGGAAGAGAAGCTTGGCCGCTGCGGCGCGGTGATCGAGCGCATCTCGAACTGAGCCCCGCGCGCCGCATCGGCCGGATGGGAATTGTCAAATCGGGCCGGAGCGGTTAGGCAATCGGCTCGAGGTCCGTCGTGCCCGGTGCGAGCCGGGGCGGCGGGCTGCCGTTGATCCGGCTGGCCGCCTCCCGGCCGGCCGATGGCCGCAGGGACCGAGCGACGACCGATGGACCGCGTGAAACTTGCCGCTCTCGACCAGGAAGACCTCGCCATCGTCTCCGCCCATGTGCAGGACGCCGTGCTGCTGGTCGGGGACATCCGCTATCTGCCCCAGGAGGGCAAGGCGGTCTTTGTCATGAACCGCTTCGTCTGGGACAAGCCCAAGGATCCGAAGAGCGGAACGCATGAACGGCGCCGCGCGGCCCTTGCCTTTTCCCGCGTCCGCGCCATGAAGTCAGCCGGGATCCGTCAGACGGCGAAGGATGCGGTGCTGTCCCTGCTTGCGGTCAGCTTCCGCCCGGAGCCCGGAAGGGCCGAGGGGGAGGAGGCGGGGCCGGACGGAGAAGTGCTGCTGACCTTCTCCGGCGGCGGCACGATTGCCCTCCATGTGGAGTGCATCGAGGCCCAGCTCGCCGATCTGGGCGCTGCCTGGAGCACGGCCAACCGGCCCGAGCATCCGCTCGACTGACCCATCCGTGACTGAATGCGCCCCATGGGGCAGCCGGCCGCGATCGCCTGGCCGGCGCTGAGGAGATGAGCCGTGCCGATCCGTCTTTCCATCGAGGCCGAGGATTTCGAGACCCGCTTCCGCGCGCTGCTGGCCGGCAAGCGCGAGGTGTCGGAGGACGTCGACCAGATCGTCCGCGACATCATCGAGGATGTGCGCCGGCGCGGCGATGCCGCCGTGATCGACTTCACCAACCGCTTTGACCGTCTGCAGGCCGTCTCGATCGCGGAACTGACCGTCACCGAGGCCGAGATCGAGGCCGCGATCGCCTCAGTCGACAGCGCAACGCTGGATGCGCTGAAGCTCGCCCGTGACCGCATCCATGCCCACCACGCCCGCCAGATGCCGAAGGATGACCGCTACACGGATGCCCTTGGCGTCGAGCTCGGGTCGATCTGGACGGCGGTGGAGGCTGTTGGCCTCTATGTTCCCGGAGGTCTTGCGAGCTATCCGAGCTCCGTGCTGATGAATGCGGTGCCGGCGAAGGTGGCCGGTGTCGAGCGTATCGCCATGGTGGTGCCGAGCCCCGATGGCGTGCTCAATCCGCTGGTGCTGGCCGCTGCCCGCGTGGCGGGCGTCACGGAAATCTACCGGATCGGCGGCGCGCAGGCGATCGCGGCCCTGGCCTACGGCACCGAGAGCATTGCCCCGGTCGCCAAGATCGTCGGTCCTGGCAATGCCTTCGTTGCCGCCGCCAAGCGCCGGGTCTTCGGCACGGTGGGCATCGACATGATCGCCGGCCCGTCGGAGGTGCTGATCGTCGCCGACGGCGAGAACAATCCCGACTGGCTGGCGGCAGACCTGCTGGCCCAGGCCGAGCATGATCCCGCCGCCCAGTCGATCCTGATCACCACCGACGCAACGCTCGCCGATGCGGTGGAAGCGGCCGTGGACCGGCAGTTGCGCACGCTGCCGCGCGGCGACGTGGCCGGCGCAAGCTGGCGCGACTATGGCGCGGTGATCACGGTGCGCAGCCTCGACGAGGCGCTGCCGCTGGTCAACCGCATCGCACCCGAGCACCTGGAACTTGCGGTGGCCGATCCGGAGGCCCTGCTGAAGGGTGTGCGCAACGCGGGCGCCGTGTTCCTGGGGCACCACACGCCGGAGGCCATCGGCGACTATGTCGGCGGCTCCAACCACGTGCTGCCCACGGCCCGCTCCGCCCGCTTCTCGTCGGGCCTGTCAGTGCTTGACTTTGTCAAGCGGACGTCGATCCTTAGGTGCAACGCGCAGAACCTGAAGGCCCTTGGCCCGGCGGCGATCGCGCTCGGCGAGGCCGAGGGACTGGGCGCCCATGCCCGGTCCGTCTCGATCAGGCTGAATCTCGGCTGAGGCGCGCGCGTCCGGCCGGTCAACAGGGAGTGTTCCGGGCGGATGGGGGCAGACGGCGGGCCGATGACGCAAGGCCAGGACAAGGCGACCGCTCCGGCGGAGACGACGGGCGGCGGCGACCTGCAGAGCCGGCTGATCGATGTCATTCTCGACGAGGCGTCCATTTCGCGCTCGACGCCCGACATCGAGCACGACCGGGCCGTGGCCATCTACGACCTGATCGAGGAGAACACCTTTCACCCGGTCGGGCAGGGGCCCGGTCGCTACATCCTGCGCCTGTCCGTGATCGAGAAGAAGCTGGTGTTCGAGATCAGCAGCGAGACGGGCAGGGCGGTGGCGACCCATGTCCTGTCGCTGACGCCGCTGCGCAAGATCGTGCGTGACTACGACATGATCTGCGAGAGCTACTACCAGGCCATCCGCCACGCCACGCCGAGCCAGATCGAGGCCATCGACATGGGCCGGCGCGGTGTGCACAACGAAGGGTCGACCATTCTCATGGAACGTCTGGAAGGCAAGATCGAGCTTGATCTCCAGACTGCCCGGCGCCTCTTCACCCTCGTCTATGCCCTGCACTGGAAGGGCTGAGCGGCATGACCGAGCCGGGCAAGCGTCCGACTGCGGTCCTGTTCGCCTGCGGGATGAATGCGGTGCGTTCCCCGATGGCGGCCGCGATCGCCAGCGCCCTGTTCCCGGGGCGTGTCTACGTGAAGTCGGCCGGCGTGAAACGCGGCGACCGGGATCCCTTCGTCGATCAGGTCATGGCTGAGATCGGCATGGACACCAGCCGGCACCAGCCCCGGACCTTCGAGGACCTGGACGAATCCGGCTTCGATCTCGTGGTGACACTGGCGCCTGAGGCCCACCACAAGGCGCTGGAGCTGACCCGCACCGAGGCCGTGGACGTGGAATACTGGCCGACCATGGACCCGACGCTTGCCACCGGCAGCCGCGACCAGATCCTCGATTCCTACCGCACGGTGCGCGATCAGCTGATGATGCGCATCAAGAAGCGGCTGGACTGGACGCCGCCCCCCAGTGGGTGATATGTACGCGTCCCTGTGCTGGTTTGCAGTGCCGGTGTCTGCTTCGTCCTGACGGGCACCGGACCGCGTGTGGCCCGTGTGTCCAGTCCGGCCGCACAGACGACCAACCTGTCGACCAACCTGCGTTGCCCGTCCCGTTCGAGGAAACGGCCTCCGGGGGCAACTGCGTTGTTCACATTCACGGCGCGATCCGCTAGGTTCCGCGCACTTTCAAGAACGGTTTGACCGGGATACCATATGGCCAAGGAAGAAGTTCTGGAGTTTCCGGGCGTCGTCACGGAACTGCTGCCCAACGCGACCTTTCGCGTGAGACTCGAAAACGATCACGAAATCATTGCCCACACCGCGGGCCGCATGCGCAAGAACCGCATCCGCGTTCTGGCCGGCGACCGGGTTCTCGTCGAGATGACCCCTTACGACCTGACCAAGGGCCGCATCACCTACCGCTTCAAGTAAGCGGCCATCCGGCAGCCGGGACGACACGATCATCATGAGCGATGCCGCACAAGTTCCGCTGATCCTCGCGTCTGCCTCGCCGCGCCGCCTGGCGCTGCTGCAGCAGATCGGCGTCGACCCGCGCCACCTGATCCCGGCCGATCTTGACGAGACGCCGCTGCGCGGGGAAAGCCCGCGTGCGCTGGCCACGCGGCTCGCCCGCTCCAAGGCGCGCGCCGTGCGCGAGCAGGCCAACGGCCAGCCGGAACTGGCCGACTGCGTCGTGCTGGCCGCCGACACCGTGGTGGCCGTCGGGCGCAGGATCCTGCCGAAGGCCGAGACCATCGACCAGGCCGAGGCCTGCCTCGGGCTCCTCTCGGGCCGTGGTCACCGCGTCTACACCGGCCTTGCCGTCGCGCTGCCGGGCGGCAGCCTGCGGCACAAGATCGTCGAGACCCGGGTGCGCTTCAAGAAGCTGTCGCGCCAGGAAGGCGACGACTATCTTGCGTCCGGCGAATGGCGCGGCAAGGCGGGTGGCTATGCCATCCAGGGACTGGCCGGCGCCTTCGTCGTCAAGCTGACCGGCTCCTATCCGAACGTTGTCGGCCTGCCGCTCTACGAGACCGCAAGCCTCCTGTCGGGAGCCGGCATCGACGTGCGGGCCCTGTGGCGCGATCCGCTGCGCCTGCCGGCGTGACCTGACCGATGGCCAAGGACCCGACACAGCCAGAGGCCGACGGGACCGCCGGACGGCGCATGCGCCCCTGTCCGGTCTGCTCGAAACTGTCGACGCCGCAGGACTATCCCTTCTGCAGCGACCGCTGCGCCAAGGTTGACCTCAACCGCTGGCTGTCGGGCTCCTACGGCATTCCGGTCGTCGAGTTCGACGACCTGCCGGACGCCGACGACCAGCCCTGAGGGAGCGCCTCCGCCGCCCTGCGCCCCGACGCGCGCAC
This sequence comes from Pannonibacter sp. XCT-53, assembly GCF_009915765.1. NCBI lineage: Bacteria > Pseudomonadati > Pseudomonadota > Alphaproteobacteria > Hyphomicrobiales > Stappiaceae > Pannonibacter > Pannonibacter tanglangensis. The sequence continues at coordinate 2,318,588 of NZ_JAABLQ010000001.1, read as the reverse complement.
GACCGCCTGCGGGCGGCAAAATCCTGAGCCGGCTTGAGAATATCTGCTTGTCCTGAAAATATTTTCACCCTTCAATGGGGGTGCGCCGTCTGCCGCCCGTGCAGACCGACCGGATCGGCCACGGATCCGGCCTGGATCCGGCGCCAGAGACGATGACGGCGCGGAAACAAAAGCGTCGCAGTGCTGTGTTACGTCCCCATGATTGTAACAGGGCCGCAAGGCCCCGGGTTTGGCGAGGCGATCATGAGACATATGCTTTTCGGCGCCACCGCAGCATTTGCCGTTCTGGCGATGGGCGGGGCCGCGCTGGCCGATTATTCCATCACGATCCTGCATACCAATGACCTGCACAGCCGCATCGAGCAGATCAACAAGTTCGATTCCACCTGCAGCGCCGACGAGAACCAGAAGGGCGAGTGCTTCGGCGGCGTCGCCCGGGTCAAGGCCAAGATCGACGAGCGGCGCAAGGCGCTGGCGGCCGAGGGCAAGAACGTGATCGTCCTCGACGCGGGCGACCAGTTCCAGGGCTCGCTGTTCTACACGACCTACAAGGGCAAGGACACGGCCGAGTTCATGAACATGATCGGCTATGACGCCATGGCCGTCGGCAACCACGAGTTCGACGATGGTCCGCAGGGGCTCGCCGACTTCATCGGCCAGGTCAGGTTCCCGGTCATCTCGGGCAACACCGACGTCACGGGCGAACCGCTGCTGAACGGCAAGCTGCCGGGTGCGGTGGTGCTCGAGGTCGGCGGCGAGAAGATCGCCGTGGTGGCGACGCTGGCCGAGGACACGGGCGAGACCTCGTCCCCGGGCAAGGGCGTGCGCTTCATCGCCTCGGAAGACTACCTGAAGGGTGCCGTCGATGCCTTCGAGCTTGCCGGCATCACCAAGATCATCGCACTGACCCATGTCGGCCTGCCGCGCGACATGGAGATCGCCGCGCGCGTTGCCGGCATCGACGCCATTGTCGGCGGCCATTCGCACACGCTCCTGTCCAACACCAATGACAAGGCCGCCGGCCCCTATCCGACCCTGGTGAAGAACCCGGCCGGCCAGGACGTGCCGATCGTTCAGGCCTATGCCTACAGCAAGTACCTGGGCGAGATCGAGCTGACCTTCGACGACGCCGGCACGCTGGTCTCGGCCAAGGGCGAGCCGATCCTTCTGGACAAGTCGGTCGAGCCCGACGCGGCCGTCGCTGCCCGCGTGGCGGAACTGGCCAAGCCGCTGGAAGAACTGCGCGCCAAGGTGATCGGCTCGGCCGCAGCCGCCATCGACGGCTCGCGCGACACCTGCCGCTCCACCGAATGCCAGATGGGCAACCTGATCACCGATGCCATGCTCGACCGCGTGAAGGGGCAGGGCGTGCAGATCGCGATCCAGAACGGCGGCGGCGCCCGTGCCTCGATCGACGCCGGCGAGGTCACCATGGGTGAAGTGCTGACCGTGCTGCCGTTCCAGAACACGCTGGCGACCTTCCAGGTCAAGGGCTCCGACATCGTGGCCGCGCTCGAGAACGGCGTCTCCAAGGTCGAGGAAGCCGCCGGCCGATTCCCGCAGGTCTCCGGCCTCCGCTTCAAGTGGACCCGCGCCAAGCCGGCCGGCGAAGGCCGCATCATCACCGTCGAGGTGATGGAAAACGGCGCCTGGACGCCGATCGATCCGGACAAGGTCTATGGCGTTGCAACCAACAACTACATGCGCGCCGGCGGCGACGGCTACGGCGTCTTCGCCAAGGCCGGCATGAATGCCTATGACTTCGGCCCGGGTCTGGATCAGGTGGTGGCCGACTTCATCGCCGCCAGCAAGGACTACACGCCCTACACCGACGGCCGCATCACCGAAGTGAAATAGGCCGATCGACCCCGTTTTTGTCATCGTGGACCCAAAGGCGCGCCGGTTCGCTGGCGCGCCTGATTTGATTAAAAATGTCAATTGCTTAGCCAAGGGGCGCCTGCCCCTGCGCAAATTGCGGCCCGCATTTTTCCCGACGCGGCCGGCTGCAGCCTTTGCCTCCGTGCGGAAGCTCCTGTACATGTCTGGCATTGGGCAAGATTTACAAACTGTTAAGTCATTCCAGGTGTCGGAGTTTCGTCTTGGGGGTGATCGAGTACGCCGTGAGCGAAGCGCGCCCGGAGCGCGGCCAGGACACGGGTGAGGGCGCTCGTCCGGCCGGGCATCCCGAGGCCCGTCCTGTGTCGCGTCTTGAGGGGGCACAGGTGAGGCGCGCGCGCGGCCACGCAGGCGTGCAGGCGCGCGGCCGGGGGCGCCGGCGCGCCGCCCTGGCGGCGCTCGGCCTGTTGCTGGCGGCGGCAGGGCTTGCCACCCCGACGGGACCCGGTGCCCTGGCGCAGGGCGCCGTGCTCGGCTCGGCCGAGATGAAGGCGCGACAGGCGGCCCTGCTGCAGGCCTCGCTGGCTGATCCTGCCAACCTCGACGCCGCCTTTGAATACGCCATGGTGTCGGCCCAGGTCGGTGACTACGAGGCCGCGATCAGCACGCTGGAGCGGATGCTGGTGTTTGCGCCCGGGCTGCCGCGGGTGCAGCTGGAACTGGGCGTGCTGTATCTCCGCCTCGGCGCGGAGGATGTGGCGGCAACCTATTTCGAGAGCGCGCTCGCCGCCCCGAATGTGCCGCCCCAGGTGGCGGAACGGGTCGAGACCTATCTTGCCGCAATCGCCCGCAAGGAGGCCCCCGCCAAGGTCAGCGGCATGCTGACGACGGGGGTCCGGGTCCAGTCCAACGCCAATGCCTCGCCGGAAGGCCGACGCATCCAGCTGAATGGCACGACCTTCCTGCTGGACGACACCGCCACCGGCAAGTCCGACGTGAACGGCTTCCTGTCCGGCAACGTGAACTTTTCCTACGACCTCGGGCTTCAGGGGGACAGCCTCGAGGCGGATCTGGTGTTCTACGGCGCGCGCTACGGCCGCCTTGACCGGCTGAACACGGAAATGGCGGAGCTGACCGCCGGCCCGACCCTCAATCTGGCGCGCTTCGGCATCGACGACGCCCGGCTCGGCCTCTACGGCATCGTCAACGGCATCCGCCTGGACGGGGCCAATTACAGCGCCGGCGTGGGCGCCGGCCTGCGCCTCGGCATGCGGGTGCGGGAGAAGGACGAGATCAACGCCCGGCTGGAGGTGCGGCGGCGCTGGTTCAACGACACGGCGCGCTATCCCACCGCCTCCGACCGGGCCGGCTATGCGGTCCGGGCGGTGGCGACCTACCATCACCGCTTCACGGCCGCCTTCACCGGCCGCCTGTCGGTGATGGCCGACTACGAGGATGCCCGCGTGGGCTGGAAGACCAGCCTGGAGGGGGGCGTCTCGGCCGGCCTCACCTATCGCTTCGCCTCGCCCTTCGGCGGCGAGGCCGGGCCCTGGTCCATCGATCTGGAGGCCGGCTACACGCGGCGCGGCTTCTCCAGGCCGGATCCGCTCGTCAACCGCAGCCGCAGCCAGCGCGACAACGAGGCCTGGCTGCGCTCGGTGCTGACGATGCCCGTGGGCGGGCGCGGCACCGCCGTGGCGCTGACCGGCGAGCTGCGGCGGCAGCAATCGACCTATGATCTCAACGACTACACCAATGCCCTCGGCATGGTGACGCTGATGCAGCGGTTCTAGGAGCCCCGGCGATGACCACGCGCCTTGTCGCAACTCTCCTGTCCCTCACCGTGCTGGGTGGCGCGGCGACCCCGGTCCTGGCCAATCAGGACGTCGGCGTGGCGGCAGCCGTCAACAAGCAGGCCCAGGGCACACCGTCCGGCCAGCCGACGCGCACCATCATTCTCGGCAACAGCATCATCTTCCGGGAGCGCATCGAGACCGGCGGGTCGGGCCTGGTGCAGGTGCTGCTGGTGGATGGATCGACCTTCACCGTGGGGGCCAATTCCGATCTCGTGATCGACGAGTTCGTCTATGACCCGGCCGCCGGCACCGGCAAGCTGGTGGCCTCCTTCGGCAAGGGCGTGGCCCGGTTCGTCGGCGGCAAGCTCTCGAAGACGCAGGAGGGCGTCAGCGTCAACACGCCCGTCGGCACGATCGGCATCCGCGGCGGCATCGCCAACATGGACGTGGACGACGACGGCGCCACCTTCTCGCTGATCTATGGCAAGGAACTGACCTTCACCGGTCCGGACGGCCGCAGCGAACGGGTCTATGAGGCCGGCTACACCATTGCGGTGGGCGAGCAGAGCTCCGGACAGGGGCCGCAGATCCGCCGCACGAGCCGCACCGATCTCGGCAGCATCCAGAATGCGCTCGGCGGCCGGCCGGGCCAGACGGGCGGCATCGCCAACCCGCCCACCGACACGCAGGTGGCCAGTTCCGGCATCCAGGGTGTCAACTCCGGCCTCGGCACCATCCGCACCCTGCCGGTGCCCAAGCCCCCTGTGGTCCGGGCCACCGAACTCGACCAGGTCGAAGGCAACCTGATCCAGGTCGCCCAGCTGGACAAGGGCACCGCCGTCACCCCGACGCCGAAGCCTGATCCGGAGCCGACCCCGAGCCCCAACCCGAGCCCGGACCCGAGCCCGACGCCGACTCCCACGCCAACCCCGGACCCGTCGCCGACGCCGGATCCCGTGCCGGATCCCAACCAGCCGACCAAGCCCGATCCGGAACCGACGCCGACCCCGACGCCGGATCCCACGCCCACGCCCACGCCGGATCCGGGACCGAGCCCCAATCCGAACCCGAACCCGAACCCGAACCCCAATCCGAACCCGAATCCCACTCCCGGCCCGAGCACGCAGGAGGTTCAGGCCCGGCTGATCTTCGCCAGCCCGAGCGGCTACGAGGCGCCAGGGGGGGGCGAAATCGTCTCCAATCCGGGAGCGCAGGGGATTCTCGGCCACAACGGCAGCTCGACCGGAACCGCCACGCTGACGCTGCAAGCCAACGGCAATGCCGCCATGGCAGCCGGGGGCACGACCGACGGGTCGATCCTGCGCGGCGCGGCGAACGGGGTCACCGTGTCCGTGCCGGTGCCGACCTCGAGCGGCCTGCATTACTTCACCTCTGCCGTCACCGCCTCGGGCAAGCATTTCGGCGCCCTCGCCATCGACCGCGTGCCGGCGCTGCCGACGATCAACACCGCCACCCAGGGTGCGATCATCGACATCGGTCGCGGAGCCTACTATCGCGGCAGCCATGGCTTCTTCGCGCTCGCCTATCAGGGTGCCTACACGCTTGTCCCCGATCCGACCTTCGAGGGCGCGCTGGCCGACATGCTGTTCCTGATCGGCGGCACGCCGACCAGCTTCGCCCCGATGGTGGTGGCGAGCGGCGGGCCGAAGCTGCGCAGCTACACGCTCGAAGGCGACCTGCAGCAGGCCATCCGCTTCGGCGAGGACCCGGCAGGCGTGAGCCCGGACATCGTCACCTCGAAGGCGCTGTTCGTGAACCCGGTTGCCACCGAGTCGCTGGGCCGCGACTTCATGGCCGGCGTCCGCTCCTCGGGCCTGTCGGTTCTGGAGGGCACCGGCGCCACCGTCACGACCCGTCCGCTGGCGCTCGCCTCGTCCTTCCACGTGGACGGCAAGGGCAGCCAGCAGAAGTCCTTCGTCAGCCTGTTTGCCGGCGAGGTCTTCGACGACACGGTGTCGCTGAAGATGCAGGGACAGCGGCGCGGCGGCTATCAGGCGAGCAGTGTCGAGGCCTCCGCCAATTTCTCCGGTCGCATCCGGTCGGTCGCCGGCCTGAGCGGGGCCCATGCCTTCGGCAACAATGCGCAGAACTTCGTTCTGGGCGCCGATCTCGGCAATGATCCCTTCCGCGACAGCTTCGCCGTGGTGCCCTCCGCCATCACGCCGTCGCGTCAGGTCTCCGGCTCGATGCATGTCGCCAACCTGCAGGCCTCGACCGATGCCGCGACGCTGGTCCGCTCCGACCGCGGCATCGCCGGCTTCTCGGCCGGCGTGCTGCAGCAGCCCGACGGCTCGGGCGGTCTCCTGGCCAAGGTGCTGACCTCGGTGCATCCGCTCGACATGTCGGTGGACTTCGATGCGACGCGCAAGTCGGTGTCTGCCACCATGCGGCTGACCGAAACCGGATATCAGGATGATCCCGTCAGCAGCACCGATCAGGGCATGACGCTGGACATCAGCTTCGGCGACGAATCCACCGCCGTCGAGGATCCGCGCCGGTCGGTGTTCATCGACGACGACCGCTATGCGGCGGCCGAGAGCAACTCCGGCAGCAGTTCGCCGACGATTGTCGACAATGCCGGCAATGCCTCGCTCGATGCCTCGGCCAGGAGCTACTTCCTGCCCTCCACCCTGGTGGCCAACGGCGATGCCGGCCTGTTCGCCCCGGGCCAGAAATGCACCTGCGCCTTCCTGGAATGGGGCTACTGGGGCACGAGCATCGCCACGGACAATGCCGTGCCCTCCGCCCCCGACCAGCTGAACCAGGTGCATCTGGGCACCTGGGCGGCCGGGCGCATCCTCGGGCCGGGCGACATGCCGACCACCGGCACGGCCACCTACACGGGCCACGCCGTCGGCTCCGTCGTCAACGGCGGCGCGCAGTATCTGGCAGGCGGCGGCTTCAGCATGTCGGTGGACTTCGCGGCCCGCACGGGGTCGGCGTCGATCTCCGATTTCGACGGACGCGACTTCACGTCGGCCCTGACCGCCGGCAGCCCGCTCGATGACAAGAACCGCTACTCCGGGTCGATCACCGACGGGGCGTCGATGACCGGCAGCTTCAACGCCTCGCTGGTCGAGGGGCCGACGAGCCCGGTGGATGGGGTCGTGGGCAGTTTCTCCGCCTTCGACGGGGCCTGGTCGGCGACCGGGATCGTGGTCGGCGAGAAGCCCTGACGCCCGGCACAACACAGGCCCTGCATTGGTCCTGGCACGGGCCCGGCACAGGTCCCTGAACGGGCTTGACGCGGGCCTGACGCGAGGCCAGGTCCTGGCGGCGGAGGCAGCAGCGCTCCGCCGCTAAGCTTTTGAGGACGCGAAACAAACCGCATTTGCGGCGGGCCTGCGAAAAGAGTTTTCCCCAGGCCGAAAAGTTTTGCCGGGGTGCTGGACAAGGCCGGATTTGTCTCCTATAAGACCCGGGCTTCCGGCGGTTGCGACCTCCGGACAGCGCCTCGAAGAAGTGCCCAGATAGCTCAGTTGGTAGAGCAGCGGATTGAAAATCCGCGTGTCGCTGGTTCGATTCCGGCTCTGGGCACCACTTCCAACCCAATCCCCTGTATTGTTGAGCCTTTTCCGCTTGGTGCGGGGCTTTTCAGCAGCAGGCGAGGGGTTCCCTTCCAGACCACGTGCCGCACGCCGACCTCCTCGCATGAGGCGCTGCAACGGCGCCCTGGTCAAGGCGCGCGCAGCAGCGAGATGAACAGGGCGAGCGTTCGCCGCATCGCCTCTTCGGGCGGGCGGGCGATGCGCCATTCCGGGTGATGCCCATCAATCCCCATCCGCACCGTGCCATAGATGAGAGCGCAGGCCTGCGTGTTCCCGATGTCTGCTCTTGTCCCGACTAGCCCCGTAGCGCGCCGGGGGCGGTGCCGAAGCGGGTGCGGAAGGTGCGGTAGAAGTGGGACAGGTCGTTGAAGCCGGTGTCATAGGCGATGGCGGCGATGGAGCTCATGTCCTCGCCGTCCTGGCGCGCCAGCAGCCGCCTGTGGGCAAGGTCGAGACGGGTGCGCAGGATGACGGCGCTGACCGTCTCGCCCATGGCCTCGAAATGCCGCTGCAACGAGCGGCGCGACAGGCCAAGGCGGCTGGCGAGACTGTCGATGTCGAGACCGGGTTCGCAGGCATGGCGGGAAATCAGGCGGCAGGCTTCGGCATAGAGGCTCTCGCGCTGGCGATCCTGCGCTGCCGACTGCCGCTCCCAATGATGGAAATAGGCGGCCAGTAGGTCGAGAACGGTCTCGCCGAGCGAGGACTGGGCCGGCATCTCGAGCGAGAGGAGCTTGGTCACGACCGCGCGCACGGCGACGCAGAGCGGGTCGGTGCGGTCGAGACCGACGCCGCCAAGACAGGTTTCGCCGAGCCGCCGGCGGGCGAGGTCGCGCGGCAGGTGCAAGGAAATCTGCCGGGAGCGGCGGCCGTTGTAGATGAATTCGGACGGACAGGCAGAGTCTGCCAGATAGAGATCCCCGGCGCGCAGACGGACTTCCTGGTCGCCCTGGCGGATGCCGGACGTGCCGCTGTCCTGCAGCAGCAGGAACAGGTGCTCGGCCGGGTCCTGACGGATCATCCGGGCGGTGCGGGCAACCGACTGGGCGTCGAGCGAGACGATGGCGGTGTCGATGCCGCCGGCGGAGAGGAGCGTGATGTCGCCCTCGACGGTGGCCTCGCGGCGCGCGGCCGGCTCGACGGAAAAGGCACCGCAGACGGCCTGCAGGCGGGCGGCATAGGCGTCGACCGGGATCGGGGCAAAGCGGGCAGACGCGCGCAAGGGGCGCGAACCGGGAGGCGGCGAGACCTCGACAGGACGGCTGCGCGGCATGCCAGCGGCCTGGCTGGACGGGGACTGGCTCCGGCCCATGCGTTCCTCCCTCTCTGGTCAGCCGGCAGCCTCTTTTCCGGGCCATTTCCGACCGTACGGTCAGACTATAGGCCCGCAAGGCGCCGCCGATCAATGGCCGAGGGAGGCACGCTCCGGGCCAGTCCCTTGCCTGTGCAGGCGAGGGGCCGGCCGGAGCGTTACGTCATCACTTGTCGTACTTGCGCAGGGTCATCGCCGGGTTGGTGGCAAAGAAGTTGTGCGGCATGATGTGCACGGTCTTCCACTCGGTCGACATGACCGGCCAGTTCTCCATGGCCGGGATGTGATGGAAGCCGGCGGTGAACCAGGTGACGATGTCCTGGTGCATCAGCGGGCGGTCCTTCTTCACCCATTCGGCCAGCGTGTCCGATCCGTCGCTCTGCATGGCGAACTGGCCGCCGGCATAGCGCTGCAGCGGATCGTAGACGGTGTTCCAGACGGAATACTCGATGTAGGCGTTGCGCTTGAACGGGGCATCGTTCTGGTAGTCGAACGGGCCGTAGGCGACGTTGCCGTGGTGGATCATCCAGCCGGGCGTGTGGCCGAGGTAGCCTTGCCGCATCGGATTGGAGAGATGGAAGTAGCGCGGCTGCATGGCGCTCAGCTTGTAGCGGGCATCCATCTCGCTGTCGGGCATGGTGTGGCGCACGGTCCACATGGACTTGCGCGGGGCGGCCGGATCAAGCTCCGCCGGGACGATGTCCATGGTGGCGAAGTGGTTCACCGGCTGGTCGATGTCGAAGTCGATGCGGAAGTTGAAATAGTGGTCGTGGTTGGCCGCGACGAGGTTGGGGGCGATCAGCGTGCCCCAGCGGGTGTCCTCGGCCGCCGTCGGGTCCTGCATGCTGCGCGAGGCAACACCCTTGACCGCATCGAGCCCCGTGGCCCCGACCATGATGAAGATCTGGCCGTTCTGCTGCAGCCGGTAGTCGATCAGATAATCGTAGTTGCCGACTTCGGAGGCGGTGCGGACGACCAGCTCCGTCGCCGGCCGGCCTTCGGCGGGAACCGGCGTCTCGGGTGTCTGGGCGAAGACCTCGAAATGGCGCCAGGCCGGATCGCCGGTGTCACGCTCGAAGATGCAGATGGCGTTGGGAATGGTCAGCGGCTTGCCGAAATCGTCCGAGATCGTGGCCGGCAGCATGGTGGCGTGGGCCGGGCAGTCGACGCCCGGCGTCAGCGGGCTGAGGAACAGGCCGAACCCGTACTCGCCGGAGTCCATGTAGGTGCGCCAGTACCAGCCCTCGCTCGGGTCCATGTAGGGCACGAAGACTTCCGACAGATGCGCCTGGTAGATCACCGAGCGCCAGGTGCCGGCATCGTTGACATCAAGATTGGAGACGACGAGGCCGGGGCGCTTGTCGATGCGGAAATTGAAGCGCCAGATGTCCCATTCGACATGGCTGCCGTCGAGCTTGAAGTTCGGTCCGCCCGGCTGGGTGAGCACGGCCGGATTGGTCTTCGGGCGCAGCGGCGCGCGGGCGGCGATTTCCTCTTCCGTGTAGCCCCAGGGATCCTGCGGGACCGGAACGACACCGGTGTCGATGACCTTCAGCGCTTCCTTCTTCTGCAGGTCGACGATGGCATAGAGGCCCTCGATCGGCTTGGCATAGAAGTTGGAGCCCTCCGGCAGCTTGTAGCAGGGCACCTTCATCAGCCTTGTGTCGCCAAATTCGGCCTCGAAGAAGTTGCCGACGGTGAGCGGCAGGCAGAACACCTCCTCGGGCTTCAGGTCGCGCTTCGCGAGACCGGCTACCATGTCCGGGTGGCTGGTGGCGGCGGCAAGCGCGCCCATGAACTCGTCGAACAGCACCATGGGCTGGCCGCCGAGCGGGCTGGTGCGCTCGACCTTGCCCTCGGTGATGTTGACCACGGCTTCCTGGAAGCCGCTGGCCGAGGTGAACTGGACCGAGGCGCGGCGGGGCAGGGCGGTGCCCGGCGTCCAGGCCAGCACGTCCGCCTTCGCCGGTTCGAGCAGCTCGATCAGGGGGAACAGGGTCTTGTCGTCGATGGTGCCGGCCGAGCGCAGGATCTCGTTGATCCTGAGATATTCGTCGGCGGTAAGGCCATCCAGCGGATGGGCGAGGGCGGCTGTGCCCAGAAGCGTGCTTATGGCCGCTGTTGCAATGAGGCGTCTCAAGGTCAGGTCCTCTCCGGTCGGAAGCATGTCAAAAGCCCAGTTTCTTCACCGCCGGTGGCGGGGTCTGGCTTCCGCATGCTGCGCCCGGGAGACCCGCTTGTCTTGGACTCTTGCGCCAGGCTTGGCAAATCGCGCCAGCCTTGGCGAAACCGTCAGCGCGGGCGCGCGGTCGCCCCGCCGATCCGGCCCGTGGTCGCCTGATAGCGGCCCGGGCGGTGGTTGAAGGCGAGGACCAGATTGACGAGCACGCCCGTGAGCACGGACCAGGCGAGATTGGCCGGCGCCAGCACCAGGGCAGAGGCCAGAAGGACGCTAAGGTCCAGCGCCATCTGCACATAGCCCGCGCGCAGGCCGAACCGGTTCTGCAGGAACAGCACAAGGATGTTGAAGCCGCCGAGTGCCGTGCCATGGCGGAACAGCATCAGGAGCCCGGTGCCGGTGAGGCCCCCACCCATGATGGCGGCAAACAGCGGGTGGATGTCGCTGATCACGATCCAGGACGAGATCGCCCGGGCCAAAAGGGACACCATGGCCACGGCGAGCAGGCTGCGCAGGGTGAAGGGCCAGCCGAGCACCTTCGGCGCGAAGATGAAGAAGGGCAGGTTGACGAGGGCAAAGAAGATCCAGAAGCCGGTGCCGGTCACATACTGCAGCAGCAGGGCAACGCCGGCCAGACCGCCGGTCAGCAACTGGGCCTTCGCGCAGATGAGCATGCCGAAGGCGACGAACAGCGTGCCCATGACAAGGGCAAAGGCATCTTCATGCGATCCGTGGCGGGCGGCTTCGGCAGGCGGCGTCATCGGCAACTCCGGGCAGGCGGCAGGCCGCGACGGTGCGGCGGGCCAGCCCGTTTCAACCCTGCCTTGATCCGGAGGGAAAGAGCCAAGGCGTCGCATACGTATTTGTGCAGTGCGCTGCAACATTTGCGTGTCATCCAGCGCCTGTTAGGTTTGCGGAGGCGGCCCGGTGGTCGGGCAGGCCATGACGCGGAGGCTTCATGACCCATGCTCCCCATGCCGACCGCCCGGACGATGTGCTGGCGGCCCTGTCCTCCTCGCCGACCGGGCTCACCGGGGCCGAGGCGCAGGAACGGCTGGCGCGGCACGGACCCAACCGGCTGCCGCAGGCCGTCCGCCGCTCGCCGCTGCGGCGCTTTCTGGCCCAGTTCAACAACATCCTGATCCATGTGCTGATCGGGTCCGCCGCCGTGACGGCCGCCCTCGGCCATGCGGTCGATTCGGCTGTCATCCTCGCCGTGGTGCTGGGCAATGCGGTGATCGGCTTCCTGCAGGAAGGCAAGGCGGAACAGGCGATGGCCGCCATCCGCAACCTGCTCGCGCCCCGGGCCGCCGTGCTGCGCGACGGCATGCGCCAGACGGTGGCGAGCGAGACGCTGGTGCCCGGGGATGTCGTCCTGCTGGAGGCCGGCGACAAGGTTCCGGCGGACCTGCGCCTCCTGTGGGCGAGCCGGCTGCAGGTGGAGGAGGCGCTGCTGACGGGCGAATCCGTCCCCGTCGAGAAGGCGGTCGACCCGGTGGCCGCCGATGTGCCGCTCGGCGACCGCAGTTGCATGGCCTACAGCGGCACGATGGTGACCCAGGGCACGGCAGGCGGCGTCGTCGTGGCGACCGGGCGGCAGACCGAGATCGGCCACATCAGCCGGATGCTGTCCTCGGTGGAGACGCTGACCACGCCGCTGGTGGTGCAGATGGACCGCTTCGCGCGCTGGCTGACCGCCTTCATCCTCACCGTCGCGGCGCTGATCCTGGTGTTCGGCGCGCTGGTGCTTGCCTATCCCTTCACCGACCTGTTCATGGCCGTGGTCGGCCTCTCCGTGGCAGCGATTCCGGAAGGCCTGCCGGCGGTGCTGACCATCACGCTGGCCGTGGGCGTCAAGGCGATGGCCCGGCGCAACGCCATCGTCCGTCGCCTGCCGGCCATCGAGACGATCGGTGCCGTCTCGGTCATCTGCACCGACAAGACAGGCACGCTCACCCGCAACGAGATGATGGTGGCAAGCGTTGCGGTCGGCCGTGATGTCTTCAGCCTGGGAGGCGACGGCTACGCCCCGAGCGGTCCCCTGCATCTCGGCGACCGGGAGGCGGACGCGCGCGACCATCGGCTGCTGCTGGACCTGGCCGAGGTCGCGGCCCTGTGCAATGACGCCGCCATCCGCAGCCGCAGCGGCGCCTGGCATGTGGAGGGCGACCCGATGGAAGGGGCGCTGCTGGCCTTTGCGGGCAAGATCGGGCTGGCCCCGGAGGCCGGTCAGGCCGGCTGGCAGCGGATGCAGGTGATCCCCTTCGACGCCCGCCACCGTTACATGGCCACGCTCGACCTGGCCCCGGCCGGCGACGCCGTGCTGCACCTGAAGGGCGCGCCGGAGGCCGTGCTGGCGCTGTGCGAGGTGGAGCGCAGGGCGGACGGCACGCGCCAGCCGACGGACACCGCCTACTGGCAGCAGGTGGCGCATCTCTTCGCCGGACGCGGCGAGCGCGTGCTGGCGCTGGCCGCGCGCTCCGGCACCGTGCAGGCGGCGGCGGGGCGCGGCACCTGCGCCGAGCGGTTCGAGGGCCCCGACCTGTTGCAGGGGCTCGAGCTGATCGGTCTTGTCGGTCTCATCGATCCGCCGCGCCCGGAAGCCGTGGCAGCCGTGGCAGAATGCCGTGCCGCGGGCATCTCGGTGAAGATGATCACCGGCGACCACGCCGTCACCGCCGCCGCAATCGGCCGGCAGGTGGGGCTTGCCCATCCGGACCGGGTGCTCACCGGGGCCGATCTCGACCGGATGAGCGAGCCGGAGATCCGGGCGGCGGTGCTGGAGACCGATGTCTTTGCCCGCACCAGCCCCGCGCACAAGCTGCAGCTGGTCAAGGCGCTGCAGGCCCATGGGCTGACGGTGGCCATGACCGGCGACGGCGTCAACGATGCGCCGGCGCTGAAACGCGCCGATGCGGGCATTGCCATGGGCCAGAAGGGCAGCGAGGCCACGCGCGAGGCCGCCCAGCTGGTGCTCGCGGACGACAACTTCGCCTCCATCGTCGCCGCCGTGCGCGAGGGCCGGACGGTTCACGACAACATCCGCAAGGTGATTGCCTGGACCCTGCCGACCAGCACGGGGCAGGCGCTGACCATCGTGGCGGCGCTGCTGGCCGGGCTGACCCTTCCGGTGACGCCGGTTCAGGTCCTGTGGGTCAACCTGATCACGGCGGTGACGCTCGGCCTTGCGCTCGCCTTCGAGCCATCCGAGCCGCGCACGATGATGCGGCCGCCGCGCCCGCGCAGCGAACCGATCATCACGCCGCGCCTCATCTGGCACATCGTCCTTGTCGGCAGCCTGATGCTGGCGGGCGTGTCGTGGATGTTCACCCAGGCGCTGGCCAGGGGCTATCCGGTCGAACTGGCAAGGACGCTGGCCGTCAACACGCTGGTGGCGATGGAGGTGTTCCATCTCTTCAACGTGCGCAAGCTGCACGGCACGTCGCTGACCTGGACGGCGATCCGGGGCACGCGGGTGATCTGGCTGACAATCGGTCTCATCACGGCGGCGCAGGCCGCGCTCACCTATCTGCCGCCGCTGCAGCAGGTGTTCGGCACGGCTGCGGTGCCACTGGCCGACGGCCTGCAGGTCGTCGGGCTCGGAGTGGCGCTGTTTGTCGTGGTCGAGGTGGAAAAGCAGATCCGCTTCCGCCTGCACCATCTCTGGGCCGGGCGGTCTCAGTCGCGCAGGCTCCGGGCGATCTCGGCGAGGCGCGGCCCATAGTGGCGGGTCAAGTCCTCGGCCGGAACGAGAAAGGCCGGGCCACCGACGTTGAGCGCAAATAGCCGCGCCCCGTCCGGGGAGGGCAGGGGGGCGGCGATGCCGTTGATCTCGGGGCGCCAGTCGCCGAAGGACGTGCAGTAGCCGAGTGACCGGATCTGGCTGCGCGCCTCCTGCACCGTCCGCCGCAGCTGGTCACCGGTGTCAGGGTTGGTGTCCGGGTTGGTGTCCTGGTTGGTGTCCTCGACGGGTCGCGGCAAGGCCGCCTCCGGCGTGCCGCCGGCGCCAGAACCGGAGCCAGAACCGGAGCCAGAACCGGAGCCAGAACCGGAGCCGGGACCAGAGAAGGGGCTGGCCTGGTCCCGGATCTGGCTCAGCACATGGGCCAGCTGACGGTCGGGCAGGGCGGCCAGCAGGGCGCGGCCGATGGCCGAGGCGGCGAGCGGCAGCCGGTCCCCCACGGCCATCGACAGCGACACGGCCTCCTCCGGCCGCTGCACCTCGACATAGACCGCGCGCGTGCCCACCCGTTCGGCGAGGGCCACGGTGACATGGCGGTTCGGCCCGTCGGCCAGCTCCTGCATCAGCGGGGCGGCGCGCTGGCGCAGGTCCATCGTCGCCAGCGCATGCTGGCCGAGGCGGACCACCCCGGCGCCAAGCTGGTAAAGGCCGGTGCGCGGCGAGAAGACGAGATAGCCAAGCTCGACCAGCGTGTAGGTGAGCCGCGTCACCGTGGGCCGTGGCAGTCCGGTGCGGGCCGCGATCTCCTGGTTGGTGAGCCCCTGGTCGGCGGCGCGGAACACGGCGAGCACGTCGAGGCCGCGTGCCAGCGCCGTGACGAACTTGCGATCCTCAGCCGGCATGGACGGCCTCCAGCCCGAGCCGGGCATACAGGGGCACCAGTGCCCCCATCCGCATCCCACGCTCCGGATTGGCGCCGTTGCCGTCGAGGGAGCGCCGCTTCACCCCTTGCAGGATCGCAGCCATGCGGAAGAAGGAAAAGGCAAGGAAAACCGGAAAGTCCGGCAGGTCCGGCAGGCCGCGCCGGGCACAGTAGGCCGCCACATAGTCCGCATCGGAGGGCAGGCCGAGGCGGGCGCGGTCGAGGCCGGCAAGCCCCCGCGTGTCCTCGCCGGGCGGAAGACGCCACTGCATCACCTGATAGGCGAGGTCGGCCACGGGATGACCGGTGGTCGACAGTTCCCAGTCGAGCACGGCCGCCAGGCCCGGGCCGTCGGCGGCAAAGATCATGTTGTCGATGCGCCAGTCGCCGTGGACGAGGGTGCGGGTGTCGTCCGGCGGCAGGCGGTTGGCGGCGAGCCAGGCGATCAGCCGCTCCATGTCCGGTTCCTCCCCGGTCTCGCTCTGCCGGTACTGGCGCGTCCAGCGATCGGTCTGGCGGGAGATGTAGTCACCCGGCGCGCCGTAGTCGCCAAGGCCGGCCGCCTCGAGGTCGATGGCATGCAGCGCTGCGAGCGCGGCATTCATCGCGTCATAGAGTGCCGCCCGCTCACCCGGCGCAAGGTCCGGCAGGGCCGGATCGGTGAAGCTGCGGCCGGGCACCAGCCGCATCACATAGAAGGGCGAGCCGATCAGGCTGTCATCCTCGCACAGGTGCAGCATCTCCGGCACCGGCACGGCGGAACCGGCCAGCGCCCGCTGCACCCGGTACTCGCGCTCGATGGCATGGGCGGACTTCAGCAGCACGCCGGGCGGCTTGCGGCGAAGCACGAAGCTTCCGCCGGGCGTGTCGAGCCGGAAGGTCGGATTGGACTGGCCGGTGGTGAAGCCCGTTACCGTCACCGGTCCGGCAAAGCCCGGAATCACCCGGACGAGATGGTCCGCGAGGCGGGCGGGATCGACGAGCGGAGACGGGTTCATTGTGGAATTGCCTGACCGGTCGGTTTATGAATTTCAGCAGGACGCGGCTGTCCGCTGCAGGACAGATTGACAGACATCTCCTGCCTCGCCTAGCGTGCGCCGCAATAAATTGAAATTGAATTTCGCACTGCGAAATTCTTCCGTCTGCGGGAGTGAAGACGACGATGACCGAGCCGCACAGCGCAAGCCCCGATGTCGTGACCCTGACGCAGGAGAACGGGATTGCTCTCCTGACGCTGAACAATCCACCCGTGAACGCGCTGAGCACGGCGCTGCGGGCCGGTATTGTCGCAGCGCTCGCGGAGGCTGCCGCCGACCCGGCCATCGAGGCCATCGTGATGACGGGGGCCGGACGCGGGTTCTGCGCCGGGGCCGACATCACCGAATTCGGCAAGCCGCCGCGCGAGCCGTTCCTGCCGGACGTCATCGCCGCCATCGAGGCCTTCCCGAAGCCGGTCGTTGCCGCGATCCACGGACCGGCGCTGGGCGGCGGGCTGGAAGTGGCGCTGGGCGCCCATGCCCGCGTCGCCGCGCCGTCCGCGAAGATGGGCCTGCCGGAGGTGAAGCTCGGCCTGATCCCCGGTGCCGGCGGCACCCAGCGCCTGCCGCGCCTGATCGGTCCGGCGGCCGCGGTGAAGCTCATTGTCTCGGGCGAGCCGGTGGGCGGCGCCGAGGCGCTGAAGCTCGGCATTGTCACCGAGGTGGCCGAGGATGTGGTGGCCGCCGCCCGCGCCCTGGCGCGGCAGATGATTGCCTCCGGCGTGGCGCCGGTGGGTCTCTCCAGCGACGCAGCGCGGCTTGAGGCGGCGCGGGCCGGGCGCGACGCGTTCGAGGCAGCCGCAGCCGAGGTGCTGAAGGGCGCGCGCGGGGCGGAAGCCCCGGCGGCCTGCGTCGCCGCCGTGCGCAACAGTCTGGATCTCGACTTCGAGGCGGGCATGAAGGCGGAGCGCGCCGCATTCCTGTCGCTGGTGGCCGGTGACCAGTCGAAGGCGCTGCGTCATGCCTTCTTCGCCGAAAAGGCGGCGGCCAAGATCGACGGCCTGCCGGCGGATGCGGTGGCCCGTCCGGTGCGCTCGGTTGCGGTGATCGGCGCGGGCACCATGGGCGGCGGCATTGCCATGGCCTTTGCCAATGCCGGCTATCCGGTGACGCTGATCGAGACCAGCGCCGAGGCGCTGGCGCGCGGACAGGGCAACATCGACAAGAACTATGCTTCCACCGTCGCGCGCGGCCGGATGAGCGAGGCCGAGAAGGCCGAGCGGATCGCCCGCATCACCGGCTGGCTCGATCTTGGCGCGGTGGCGAGTGCCGATCTCATCGTCGAGGCGGTGTTCGAGGACATGGGCGTGAAGAAGACGCTGATGGCCGATCTCGACCGGCTGGCCGGGCCGGACGCGATCCTGGCGACCAACACCTCCTATCTCGACGTGAACGAGATTGCCGCCGCCACCTCCCGTCCCGAGGCAGTGGTCGGCATGCACTTCTTCTCGCCGGCCAACATCATGAAGCTCCTGGAAGTGGTGCGGGCCGAAAAGACGGCGCCGGACGTGCTGCTCGCCGCCGTCGAGGTCGGACGCAAGCTCGGCAAGATCCCGGTGGTGGTCGGTGTCTGCAACGGCTTCGTCGGCAACCGCATCCTCCGGGCGCAGCGCAACGATCTGGAGGCGCTGCTGGTCGAGGGCGCGAGCCCGGCCGAGGTGGACGCGGCCTGGAACGGCTTCGGCTTCCCGATGGGGCCCTTCGCGATGCTCGATCTCGCCGGCCTCGACATTTCCTGGCGCGCCCGCAAGGCGCTCGGCCAGACGGCAGAGATCGCCGATCACCTGTGCGAACAGGGCCGCTTCGGCCAGAAAACCGGGCGCGGCTTCTACCGCTACGAGCCGGGCGAGCGCAAGCCGCTGGCCGACAGCGAGGTCGAGGACCTCGCCAAGGCGATTGCCGCGCGCGAGGGCATCACCCGGCGCAGCATCCCGGCTGCGGAGATCGTCGAGCGGCTGCTCTATCCGATGATCAACGAGGGCGCGCGCATCCTGGAAGAGGGCATCGCCCAGCGGCCCGGCGACATCGACGTGATCTGGATCTTCGGCTACGGCTTCCCGGCCTGGCGCGGTGGCCCGATGCACGCGGCCGGAAACATCGGCCTTGCCAGGATCCGCGATGGCCTGCAGGCCCGCTTCGAGCAGAGCGGCCGGGCGGAGTTCAAGCCGGCGGCGCTGCTGGAGCGGCTGGCCGCAGACGGCGGCAGCTTCGCGGGGTGACGTTGAGCCTGGGCAGTTCGCATATGTGGCCGGACGAAAACTGAGGACTCTCCGCTCCCCTCCCCCTCGTGGGGAGGGGGGCTGAAAGGCGGAGTGCGCCTTGTACTTTGCACTTTGCTCCTGTGATCCCTGATCAGCGCCGTACAGGGTGCAGTGGCGCTCCGGTCCCGGGTCTCCGCTGCGCTTCGCCCGCGATGACGGTGAATGGATTTATGCTGCCAGCCGCGCCTCCGGTGAAATGCGCATAGGGGCAAACCGTCACAAACCGGTTGTTGCAGTGCAATAGGCTCTCCCTTGCCCGGATTGTCCGGGGCGACCCCAAGGGAGAGCGCGGGATGTTCGATCTCACCGGTCAGAAGGCGCTCGTCGTCGGCGTGGCCAACGACCAGTCCATCGCCTACGGCATTGCCGCGGCCCTGCGCCGGCAGGGCGCGGACCTGGCCATCACCTATCTGAACGACAAGGCCGAGCCGCATGTACGGCCGCTGGCCGAAGCGCTGGGCGCCGAGATCATCGCGCCGCTGGACGTGCGCAACGGCGACGAGACCGACGCGCTGTTTGACGAGATCAGCCGGCGCTGGGGGCGTCTCGACACGCTGGTCCACTCCATCGCCTTCTGCCCGAAGGACGATCTGCATGGCCGGGTGATCGACTGCTCCGCCGAAGGCTTCGGCCTTGCGATGGACATTTCTGTGCATTCCTTCCTGCGCCTCATCCGCAAGTCGGAACCGCTGATGCAGGACGGCGGCACCTGCATGACCGTGTCCTTCTATGGCGCGGAAAAGGTGGTCGAGCACTACAACGTCATGGGCCCGGTGAAGGCCGCCCTGGAAGCGGTGACCCGCTATGCGGCCGCCGAACTTGGCCCGAAGCGGATCTCGGTGCATGCGCTGTCGCCCGGACCGCTGAAGACCCGCGCAGCCTCCGGCATCGCCGAGTTTGATGACCTGCTCAACGCGGCGGCCGCGCGCGCGCCGACGCATCTGCTGGCCACCATCGAGGATGTCGGCGCCTATGCCGCCTTCCTCGCCAGCCGTGAGGCCGCCAACGTCACGGGCGGCGTCCATGCCATCGACGGCGGTTACAGCATCATCGGCTGAAGGGAACTCCCATGAGCAACATTTTCGATGCCCTGAACACGCCGAACGGCGATCTGCTGAAGTCCCTGCAGGACGCGACCGCCTGGTCGCCGAGCGAACGGATGAAGGTGTTCACCGCCCAGTTCGCGGAGTTTTCCGCCATGAGCGAGATGATGCTGCGCGGCACGTCGCGCCATCTCGACGCGATGGCGCGCACGCACAACGCCCGCACCCGCAAGAGCCTCGAGAGCCTGACCAAGCTGGCCTCCGACCTCAGCGCCCGTCAGGCCGAGGGCACACTGGCCGAGGATGTGAAGGCCTATGTGACGGATGCCGGCCAGCGCCTGGTGCTGACACTCGACACGCTGCGCCAGCGCGGCGACATCTTCCTGAAGCACGAGGCCGAGGGCTGCCCGCCGGTGCTGGTCTATGACCACGAGGTGGTCGTCGACGGCAAGGACCTGCCGCATCCCTGCAACTACATGCTGCTGCGCATCCTGCCGCCGGCTGGCGTAACCATCGATCCGGCCAAGCGGCCCTACATCATCATTGATCCGCGCGCCGGCCACGGTGCCGGCATCGGCGGGTTCAAGACCGACAGCCAGGTGGGTGTGGCGCTGAAGGAGGGCTATCCGGTCTATTTCGTCGCCTTCCGCCGCGCGCCGGAGAAAGGCCAGACGCTGGCCGACGTGACGCGGGCCGAAGCGGAGTTCGTGCGCGAGGTGACGCGCCGCCACCCGGACGCCCCGCGTCCGGTGGTGATCGGCAACTGCCAGGGCGGCTGGGCAACCCTGCTGCTGGCGGCCTCCAATCCGGACCTGACCGGCCCGATCGTGCTGAATGGCGCGCCGGTCGACACCTGGTCCGGTCTCGTCGGGGGCCATCCGATGCGCTACAACGCCGGCGTTCTGGGCGGCACCGTCATGCCGATGTTCTGGTCCGACATCGGCCATGGCGTCTTCGACGGCGCGCATCTCGTCTCCAATTTCGAGCTGCTCAATCCGGCCCGGACGCTGTTCCGCAAATACGTCGACCTCTATGCCCATGTGGACACGGAAGCCCCGCGCTTCCTCGAGTTCGAGACCTGGTGGGGCGGCTACTTCCTGCTGAACGAAGCCGAGATCCGCTGGATCGTCGAACAGCTCTTCGTCGGCAACCGGCTGGCGCGCAACGAGGCGCGGCTGGAGCCGGGCCGCAATGTGGATCTCAAGGCAATCCGCGCGCCGATCATCGTCTTCGCCAGCCATGGCGACAACATCACCCCGCCGCAGCAGGCGCTGAACTGGATCCTCGACACCTATTCGGACGTCAGCGAGATCCAGATCCGCGGCCAGCGCATCCTCTACATGGTGCATGACCAGGTCGGGCATCTCGGCATCTTCGTGTCCTCCTCGATTGCGAGGAAGGAGCACAGCGAGATGGCCTCGACGATGAAGACCATCGAGGCGCTGGCGCCCGGTCTCTACGAGATGAAGATCGACGATTATTCCGGCGAGGGGGTGAACCGCACCTTTACCGTCTCGTTCCACGAGCGGACGCTCGACGACCTGCAGGCGCTGGATGATGGCCGCGATGACGAGACGCCCTTTGCGGCCGTCGCCCGCTGGTCGGAGCAGCAGGCCGAGGTCTATGACACGGTGATCCGGCCCTTCGTGCAGGCCGGCGTGACCGAAGCCAGCGCGGAAGCCGGCCGCGTGCTGCATCCGCTGCGGCTGCAGCGCGCCGCCTTCTCCAGCCGCAATCCGCTGGTGCAGCCGCTGCAGCAGATGGCCGAGAAGGTGAAGGCGGAACGCGCGCCGGCACCGGCCAGCAATCCGCTGGTCGAGCTGGAGCGGCTGAGCGCCGACCTGATCGAGCAGTCCATCGACATGGTCCGCGACCTGCGCGACACCTGGTACGAGATGGCCTTCTTCGGCCTCTGGGGCACGCCCTGGGCGCGCTGGTATGGCCGCGGCCACGTGCGGCCGCGCACGCTGAAGCGCACGGACGAACTCAGGGCCTTGCCGGTTGTGCAATCGGCCCTGCGCCGCGTGGAGGAGGGCGGCTTCGTCGAGGCGGTCATCCGCATGCTGGTGCTGCTGGCAGACTCGCGCGGCAATGTGCGCCGCGACCGGCTGGAGCGCTCGGCCCATGTGCTGACCGAGGACGAGCCGTTCCGCTCGCTCAGCGCCGAGGAGCGCGCGATCATCATCCACGAACAGACGCTGATCGTGGAATTCGACCGCACCGGCGCTCTCGCCGCCTTGCCGAAGCTCCTGAAGACCCGGGAGGACCGCGACCTGGCTGCCCGGGTGGTGCAGTATGTCCCGGGCGCCATTGATGAAATGGCCCCGCACACGCTGGACATGCTGCAAAGGTTCCACGACATCCTCGACCTGCCGCCGATTTCCGGCGACGTGACCGAGGATCCGCTGGGGAAGAAGGCGCTCCGCGGCCCGGCCGAGGTGATGGTGGCGGCGAAGTAAGGTCGGGGGGCGGGGCTTTCGGCCCTGAAATCCGATATCCGTTCGATGTGAAGGACCGGGCTCAGACGGTTCAACCTTGTCGCAGCCTTTCCGCCCCCCTCCCCCTCGTGGGGAGGGGTTTGGGGGTCGGGGGAACCGACGTAAACCCAAGTTATAGACGTTCCTGACAAGGCGGAGTTCGGATGCCTTGTGATCTGACGGCCTCCCGTGCCCCCCACCCCTTACCCCTCCCCACGAGGGGGAGGGGGGCTGCGAGGCCTCGACACCGTCTGACCGCTCATGAGATTGCACGGCCGCAAGGGGGCAAGGAGCTTGCCTCAGTTCTGGACTGAGGCGGTCCTACGCCCGGTTCTGGCCGGAGCGGTGGGCCCAGCCGGTCATGCGCATTTCCAGGACGGCCATCAGCGCGTACATGACGATGCCGAGAACGGCGAGGGCGAGGAGGCCGGCCCAGACCAGCGGCACGTTGAACTGCGACTGCGCCGCCAGCATCATGTGGCCGAGGCCGGAGTTGGCGGCGACGGTCTCGGAGATCACCGAGCCGACGAAGGCCAGCGTGATGGCGATCTTCAGCGAGCCGAAGAAATAGGGCATCGAGCGGGGAATGCCGACCTTGAGCATGATGTCGAGCTTCCGGGCCCCCAGCGCCCGCAGCACGTCCTCCATTTCCGGCTCGATGGTGGCAAGGCCGGTGGCCACATTCACCACGATCGGGAAGAAGGCGATCAGGAAGGCCGTGAGCACGGCCGGGACGGTGCCGATGCCGAACCAGATGACGAGGATCGGCACCACGGCCACCTTCGGCACCGAGTTGAAGCCGATCATCAGCGGATAGAGCCCGGCGTAGATCGCCCGGCTCCAGCCGACGGCCAGACCCAGCAGCAGGCCGCCGGCGACCGCCATGGCAAAGCCGAGGACGGTGGTGAAGAGCGTCTGCACCGCGTTCTTCCAGATCGCCGGCCAGTACTGGTATGTGGCTGCGAGAATGTCGGACGGGGCCGGCAGGATGAACACCGGCAGGCGCAGCGCGGCGACGGCCAGCTCCCAGCCCGCAAAGAGGCCGAACGTCCACAGGAACGGGGCAGCCTTGATCCAGCGGTCGTTCATGCGGCAGCCCTCGCTTCGGCAATGTACCCACGCAGCTCGTGCACGATGTCGTTGAAGCCCGCCTCATAGGTCAGGTCGATGGGGCGCGGGCGGGGAAAGTCGATCTTGCGCTCCATGATCACCTTGCCGGGCCGGGCGCTCATGACGAAGATGCGGTCGGCGAGATAGACGGCTTCGCGCAGGTCATGGGTGACGAGGATGGTGGTGAAGCCCTTCTCCGCATGCAGGTCCCGCATGACCTGCCACAGTTCCTCGCGGGTGAAGGCATCGAGCGCGCCGAAGGGCTCGTCCAGCATCAGGAGGGCCGGGTCATGCACCAGGGCGCGGCAGAGGTTGGCGCGCTGCTGCATGCCGCCGGAGAGCTGCCAGGGGAATTTCTGGCCAAAGCCCCTGAGCCCGACCAGGGCGAGAAGGTCTTCCGCCTTCTTCAGATAGGCCTCGCGCTCGCGCTTCAGGCGGCTGCGATGCGGCTGAACGATCTCGAGCGGCAGCATGACGTTGTCGAGCGTCGTGCGCCAGGGCAGCATGGAGGGGTTCTGGAACGCCATGCCGGCGATGGACACCGGGCCGGCCACTTCCTTGCCCGCCACCTCGACGGTGCCGGCCTGGGGGCGCATCAGCCCTGTCGCCAGCTTCATCAGGGTGGACTTGCCACAGCCGGACGGGCCGACCACGGCAGCGAATTCGCCCTTGTTGACGGCCATCGTCAGGCCATCGAGGGCGAGGGTTCCGTCCGCCGTGCCGCCATAGGTGAGCCGCACGCCGCGCAAATCGACAAATCCGGTCACTGCCCCTCCGGTCGGATCTTCTTGACTTCAAAAAGTCCCTCCCGGCGCCCTTCGGCACTCCGGGAGGGCAGGACGTCGCATACCGGTTACTTCACGGCGCGCTCGGCGGCCGGCGGCAGATAGGCGGGATCGAACACCTTCTCGGCGGCCGGCGGCGTGGCGCTGACACCCATCGAGGTCTGGAGATACTCCATCGACCTGGTGAGCTTGGCCATGTCGACGCCGCCGAAGCCGTTGGCCTTCACCGCCGGAGTGGCGATGGACTGGGCGACGGCCATCTTGAGGCGTTCGATCTCGACGGCCTCGTTCAGCACCTCGTTGCGCTTCATCACATGCGGGACGGCGGCTGCCGGATCGGCGATCGCCTCGAGATAGCCCCTGGTCAGCGCCTTGACGAAGCCCTTGACGGCCTCCGGGTTGGCGGCAGCGAAGTCGGTGTTGACCATGACGACGTTGCCGTAGAGGTCGAGACCCTTCTCGGCCATCATGATCAGCGCGATGTCCTCCTCCGGCACGCCCTGGGCCTTGAGGTTGATCACCGAGGAGAAGGAGAAGCCAAAGATGGCATCGACCTGGCCCTGGGCAAGCATCGGCTCGCGCACGGGGAAGCCGACGTTCTCGATGGTGATCGTCGAGGTGTCGAGCCCGGCGACCTTGGCAAAGGCCGGCCACTGGCCGAAGGCGGCATCCGGGGGCGGCGCGCCGAGCTTCTTGCCTTCGAGCGACTTCGGGTCGTCGGTGATGCCGAGGCTCTTGCGCCCGATGACGGCAAGCGGCGGCCGCTCATAGGCCATCATCACCGCCTTGACCTTCAGGTCGGGCTGCTTGTCGAGGAGCTGGATCAGGGAGTTGATGTCGCCGAAGCCCATCTGGTAGGCGCCGGTGGCCACCCGCGGGATCGACTCGCGCGAGCCGGCCCCGGTGTCGATGGTCACGTTGAGCCCCTCGGCGGCGAAATAGCCCTTGTCGAGCGCGATGAAGAACGGAGCCGCCGGGCCCTCGAACTTCCAGTCGAGTGTGAACTTGATGTCAGTGGCGGCCAGCGCCGATGACGCCGAAAGCGCCAGGCCCATCGCCAGTCCAAGAAGACGCCGCATGCTGTTCCCCTCTGGTTCTTATGAGGTTTGACAGCAGAGTGGCGCTGCACTGCACAAGCGGCAAGCAGAAAAATGAGCTGCCTAAATGCGCGGCAGTTGCTTGCGCGGGATCCGGGCAGGCCCGGAAAACGCAAGGACAACCAGCCGCCTGCGCCCCTTGATCGCTCGCCGGAGACAGCCGCAGGGCCAGGCTGCGGGGCACGTGCGGCGGCCCTGCAGCGAAAAATTCGTGCAGGGCGGCTGCGCGTCAGATCGGTCTCAGGCGTCGCCGAAGGGCCGGGACACGGGCCCGGACGGGGTCAGCTCGGTGTAGGCAAGGGTCTGGTCGAGGTGCTGCGTGCGCCAGTCCAGCAGGCGCTCGGCGCAGGACAGCCGCACCGACTGCCAGGCCGGATCCTCCGCGAGGTTCCTGAGTTCACCCGGATCATTGACCAGGTCGAACAGGAGCGGTGGCAGGCCACCGGCGAAATGGACGTACTTGATGCGGGCATCGCGCAGGACCGTGAGCGCGAGGGCGCGCGAGGGCAGGACGAAATGCGCCTCGTGCCGGCCGGACCTGATGTCGCGGAAGTCGAACTCCCACACCACCGCGTCGCGCCAGCGCGCCGGCGCCCGGCCTTCCAGGAAGGGCCGCAGCGACTGGCCATCCGGCCCTGTCAGCGGCGTCACGCCCAGATAGTCGGCCAGTGTCGGGAAGATGTCGCAGGCGCTGGTGAAATCGGTCACGGTCTGGCCCCGGGAGCCGTCGGTCCCCGGCAGCTTGACCACGAGCGGAATGTGATAGCTCTGGTCGTAGAAGCCGCCCTTGCCGAAGCCCCAGTGGTCGCCCATGAGCTCGGCATGGTCGGAGGTGAAGATGATCAGCGTGGTGTCGAAGCTGCCGGCAGCCTTCAGCCCGTCGAACAGGCGGCCGAGCTGGGCATCCACCTCGCTGATCATGCCGTGGTAGATCGCGCGGATGAGGCCGTGATCCTCGGCCGACCACTGGTCGGTGCCGCCGCTCGCGCCGGCGAGGAAATGTCCGGCCCCGACCCGCGCCAGCTCGGCGGCAACATAAGGATGGACGGCGGCCTGTTCCGCCCGGCTTTCGGGCCGCAGGAACCCGTCGGTGCGCGCCTCGTACATGGTGTTGTAGGGGGCGGGCACCACAAAGGGTGGATGCGGCCGCAGGAACGAGATATGCGCAAACCACGGCCGCTCGCCCTCACGCTCCGACAGCCAGCGCAGGAACTCTCCCGTGAGGAAGGCGGTCTGGGTCTCGTCGGCGCTGTAGGCGGGGGCAGCGCGGGTGACGGTGCCCGGCGCATGGCCGACGGGGACATGGATCCTCGCGGGATCGTCGATCCGGTGACCACGCTCGCGCAGCCAGGACAGCCAGGCCTTCTCGTGCTCGGGCAGCAGCACGCGGGTGGTGAAGCCGGGCAGCACCCCTTCATAGGTGGTCAGGTCGGGATCGTCGCGGTGGCGGGTGCGGGGATCGGGCGAGACGTCGGTGTAGCCGAACAGGGTCGGATCATAGCCGGCGCGGCGGGCGAGCCGGGCAATGTTGTCAAGCCGGTCATCCATCGGCGTGCCATTGCGGGTCACCCGGTTGTTCGTCTGGGCAAGGCCGGTGTAGAGGCACGCACGCGCCGGAGAACAGGGGGCCGCGCCGGCGAAATGCTGGCGGAACAGCACGCCCTCGCGGGCAAGGGCATCCACATTCGGCGTCCGGACCTCACCGTGACCGGCGCAGCCGTGGGCCGCACCGCGCCACTGGTCGGCGGTGATCAGGAGAACATTCGGCTTCATTTCCGTCCCTTTGTGCCAGGGCGCGATGCGGCGGCATCACGCCCTGAAGTTCCTCGAAGGGCCGGTCGTGCCGGGTGGCCCTGACTGCGCCGCAAGGTCACGCGCCGGCTTCGAGACGCTCGATCAAGGCCGGAAGATCCGCCACCGTGTCAATGAGATAATCGGCGCCGGCGGCCTTGAGGCGTGCCCCGGCCTCGGCCCGGATGGCCTCGATCTCGGCCGGCGAAAGGGCCGCCAGCTCTTCCGGCGTGCGGCCGGCGATGTTGCCCGACAGGGTGACGCCGACGGTAAGGCAGCCGGCCGCCACACCTTCGCCGATGCCCGGCTCGGTGTCGTCGACCTTGATCACGGCTGCGGCCGGATGCACGCCAAGATCAATGAAGCACTGGTACATGCCGAGCGGGCTCGGGCGGCCTTCCTTGACCTCGTCGGCGCAGATGAGGTTGTCGGGCACATAGCCCTGGGCGGCGGCGACCGGCAGCACCCGGGTCATGATGGAGCGGGTGTAGCCGGTGGTGGAGCCGATCTTCAGGCCGCGCGCGCGCAGGCTGTCGATGGCCTCCTTCGCGCCGGGGACCAGCGTGGCGAATTCGGCGACGACCTCCTCGTTCATCGGCACGAAGACCTCGTAGACCCGGTCGACGTCGGCGTCGGTCGGATAGGCCCCATGGGCGGCCTTCCAGCGCTCGGCAAGCGCGGGTGCCGTCATCATCGCCTTGATGTGATCCCACTTGGCCATGCCCATCGGCGCGCGGGCCTCGGCAATGGTCGCCTCGACGCCGAAGCGGGCGAAGGCTTTCACGAAGACGCCCATCGGGGCGAAGGAGCCGAAGTCGATGACGGTGCCGGCCCAGTCGAACACGACGGCCTTGAACTTGCTCATGCGGTGATTTCCTGTCCGAAAAGGGAAGCGATGGTTTCCTCGCCGATGGCGAAGGCTGTGGAGGCGCCGCAGCCGGCGGTGACGACGACGATGCGGGTGGCGTCATCCGGCGCGTCGGTAAAGCGCCAGCGGTCGTCAGCGCTGGCATAGGTGCCGATCCAGTGCTCCTGGATGGTGCGGCCGGGCAGATCCAGCACCTGGTCCATCTCGTCGAGGATCAGGTCGCGGACCTCGACGGGGGCGAAGGGATCGGGCGTCGGCGCGTAGTGGTGGCTGTCGCCGACCACAAGCGAGCCGTCGGCGGACTGCACCACGATCAGGTGCACGCCATGGGCGCGATGCGCCGACTGTTCGGCATCGAGCCGCGCCTTGAGGGCGGCCGCCTCCGGCAGGTCGGCATAGCCCTTGTAGCGGGCAAGGCCCAGATCGGACATGACCGGGGTCTGGAACGTGACCGGACGGGCCGGCGCGACGCGCAGCATCTGCAGCTTGCAGCGCAAGGGTCGGTAGGTCTCGATGCGGTCCCGGAAGAGCGAGATGAAATCGTCGCCGGGACAGACGATGACCGTCTCGGCCGAGACCGGACCACGCGACGTCTCCAGACGCGGCGTGTCGATGCCGGTGACGGCGGTCGACCAGAGGAAGGTCACGCCATGGACCTCGGCCAGCCAGGCGGCGAGGCGGGGCAGGGCCTCACGGCTTTCCACCCGCAGCTCGTGCGGCGAATGGAAGGCGCCGGTGATCCGGTCGGACCGGAGGGCCGGCACAAAGGCGGCGGCTTCATCCGGGGTCAGGCGGCGGCAACCCGCGCCCATGTCGGTCGCCAGGAAGGCGTCGATCACGGCCTCGGCCTCCGGCCGGCGCGCGGTCATCACCATGCCCCGCTGCAGCACCGGAATGCGCGCCGCCCCGGCCACCTCGGCCCAGACGTCCCGGGCCCGGCGTGCCAGCGACCAGCAGTCGCCCGCCTCCTGGCCCGACACGGTGATAAAGCCGAAATTGCGGATCGAAGCGCCGTTGGCCTGGGCATCGCGGTCGATCACGACGACCGTCTTGCCCCGCCGCGCCGCAGCCAGCGCATGGGCCAGGCCGACAATGCCGGCGCCGACGATGGCAACATCAAAAACAGTCAAGGGATGTCCTAAGGGAAGGGGGTGAGTGTCAGACCCGGCTGTCACAATTCACTGTCACAAATGCCGCGCATAATGGCTATGCGTGACGCAAGATGACGCTATTATGACGTTTATCCGATGGTGCTTTTCGATAAGGCACGCCTTCATCGAACTGTCATAAAAAAGAAGCCGAAGTGTCATCGGCGTCGGGTAATGGCGCAGGTCAGGAACTGGCCCGGGGCACGGACCCCGCAAGCGCTTCCAGGGGATTTGAGGAGTCAGACATGTCCTTTTCTCACCGAGAGCGCCAGGGGCTTCCCCTGCCAGGCCGTCGCGGACGGCGGAGTGCGACGCCGGACTGAAGGTCCGGTCGGGACGACACCCCGACCCGCAGCCATGGGATCCGGATCGCCCGGCGGCCAGTCTTGGCAGTCGAAATTCCGGGAGGCCGTGCCGGCTGTAAAACGCCGGCGCGTGGGAATTTTCACCAGGAACCGATCCAACGCGTATCGGGTAACTCAGGAGAAGTGCATGAGCATCAAGACGATTCTGGCGGCGACCACTGGTCTCGCTGTCCTGTTCAGCGCCACCGCCGCGTCGGCGCAGTCGATGGAAGAGCTCATCGAAGGCGCCAAGAAGGAAGGCATGCTCACCACGATCGCGCTGCCGCATGACTGGTGCGGCTACGGCGGCATCATCGAGTCCTTCAAGAAGAAGTACCCGTTCCTGACCGTCAACGAACTGAACCCGGATGCCGGTTCGGCTGACGAGCTCGAAGCCGTGCGCGCCAACAAGGGCAACAAGGGTCCGCAGGCCCCCGACGTGCTCGACATCGGCCTGTCCTTCGGTCCGCAGGCCAAGGCCGAAGGCCTGATCCAGCCCTACAAGGTCTCCGTCTGGGACGAGATCCCGGATGCCGTCAAGGACCCGGAAGGCTACTACTACGGCGCCTACTATGGCGTGATGGCCTTCGTGTCCAACAAGGACCTGGTGCCGAACCCGCCGAAGGAGTGGGAAGACCTGCTGAAGCCGGAATACGCCGGCCAGGTCGCCCTCGCCGGTGACCCGCGCGCCTCCAACCAGGCGATTCTCGGCGTCCTCTCCGCCGGCATGGCGCGCGGCGCCAAGGCTGGCACCGAGTCCGGCTACGCCGGCCTGCAGTTCTTCAAGGAGCTGAACGACAAGGGCAACTTCGTGCCCGTCATCGGCAAGGCCGGCACGCTCGCCCAGGGCACCACGCCGATCATGGTGATGTGGGACTACAACGCCCTGTCCGCCCGCGACAGCCTGAAGGGCAACCCGCCGGTGGAAGTGACCGTTCCGACCAAGGGCACGCTGGCCGGCGTCTACGTCCAGGCCATCAGCGCCTACGCACCGCATCCGAACGCCGCGAAGCTCTGGATGGAGCACATCTTCTCCGACGAGGGCCAGAACGGCTACGTCAAGGGCTACTGCCACACCGCGCGCTTCAACAAGATGGTCGCCGAAGGCAAGATCCCGGACGAGCTGCTGAAGGCCCTGCCGCCGGCCGAGCCGTATGAGAAGGCCTACTTCCCGACCATCGAGGAGCAGAACGCCAATAAGGAAGCCGTGGTTTCCGGTTGGGACAAGGTCGTGGGCGCCAACGTCCAGTAAGCGATCAGGACCAGAGAAGGGCCGGGACATTCCCGGCCCTTCGGCCCTGTGACTGCCCCTGCGGCCCGCCCCGCCGCCGGCCCGACGGCCGGCACCGGCCGTGCCGCAGGTGCCAACCAGAAGCCGCGACAGCGGCCAGACACGACAAGACCGGAGGGGCATCCAGACGCGGATGCGACCGAGACCGGCCACCGGACGACAAGGGGCTTCGCCCGATGCCAGAACCCACTGCGGGTCCGCTCAGCCGCCTCAACCTGAACTGGTTGGGCCTGCTGCCATTCGCGCTGTTCGCGCTGCTGTTCCTGATCCTGCCCACGATGAAGATCGTGGTCGGCGCCTTCCAGACGCCCGACGGCAGCTTCACCCTGGAGAACATCTACGGCCTGAACACGGACTCGATCCTGTCGGCCTATGTCGTCTCCATCCAGCTCAGCCTCATCACGGCCGCCCTCGGCTGTCTCGTCGGCTTCGCCATGGCCGCCGCCGTCATCTTCGGCAAGCTCCCGACCAAGGTGCGCGGCGGGCTGATGACCTTCTCCGGCGTCGCCTCCAACTTTGCCGGCGTGCCGCTCGCCTTCGCCTTCCTGGCGACGCTCGGACCGGTCGGTCTGGTGACGATCTGGCTGCGCACCGAATTCGGCATCAACCTGCGCGCCATGGGCTTCAACCTGCTGTCCTTCTGGGGCCTGGTGGTGGTCTACCTGTTCTTCCAGATCCCGCTGATGATCCTGATGATCGCGCCCGCCCTCGACGGCCTGAAGCGGGAATGGCGCGAGGCGGCCGAGATCCTCGGCGCGACCACGGCGCAGTACTGGCGCATGGTGGCGCTGCCGATCCTGTTCCCGGCCCTGCTCGGCACCTTCGCCCTGCTGTTCGCCAACTCCTTCGGCGCCATCGCCACGGCCTTCGCCCTGACCGGACCGCAGCTCAACATCGTGCCGATCAAGCTCTATGCGCAGATCCGCGGTGACGTGCTCGGCAACCCGCATCTCGGCTATGCGCTGGCCTTCGGCATGATCGTCATCACGGCGCTCGCCAACGGCCTCTACATCTGGCTCCGCGTGCGCAGCGAAAGGTGGCTGAAGTGACCCGTTTCTTCGCCTGGGGCACCCTGCTGTTCGGGTGCACGTTCTTTGCCCTGCCGCTCATCGGCATGACCGAATTCTCCATGCGCATGCTGCGCGAAGGCTATTCCTTCGAGGCCTATCGCGTGGTGCTGATGGACGAAAGGTTCCAGCAGACCTTCTCCTATTCGGTGCTGATGGCGCTTGCGACCATCATCTTCGGCATCATCCTGGTGGTGCCGACCGCCTACTGGGTGCGGCTGCGGCTGCCGGCCGCGCGGCCGTGGATCGAGTTCATCACGCTGCTGCCGCTGGTCATTCCGGCCATCGTCATCGTGTTCGGCTACATCCGCCTCTACAACACCTCGTCGTGGCTGCCGCTGACGGGCTCCTCCACCGGCACCAACCTGCTGCTGATGTTCGGCTACGTGACCCTGTCGCTGCCCTACATGTACCGGGCGGTGGACACGGGCCTGCGCACCATCGATGTCGCCACGCTGACGGAGGCCGCGCTCAGCCTCGGAGCCGGCTGGATGACCATCCTGACGCGGGTGATCCTGCCCAACGTGCTGATCGCCGTGCTCTCGGGAGCCTTCCTGACCTTCGCCATCGTGATCGGCGAGTTCACCATGGCGGCCCTGCTCGACCGGCCGGCCTTCGGGCCCTTCATGCAGCTGCTCGGCGCCAACCGCGCCTATGAACCGGCGGCGCTGGCGGTGATTGCCTTCGGCATCACCTGGGCCTGCATGGCCCTGATCCAGCTTGCCACCCGCTTCTCCAAACACACACAGGCACAACGCTGATGGCTTACCTGGAGCTGAAAAACCTCAAGAAGTCCTTTGGTCCCACGACCGTGGTGCAGGACTTCTCCCTCTCCGTCGGCCGTGGCGAGTTCATCTCCCTGCTCGGTCCCTCCGGCTGCGGCAAGACCACCGTCCTGCGCATGGTCGCCGGGTTCGAGACGCCCACCTCGGGTGGCATCGTCATCGACGGCCAGGAAGTGACGCGGCTGAAGCCCAACAGCCGCAACATCGGCATGGTGTTCCAGGCCTACGCCCTGTTCCCCAACATGACCGTGGCGCAGAACGTGGCCTTCGGTCTGAAGATCAAGGGCCTCGGCCGGGCGGAGATCGACGCGCGCGTGGCGGAGATGCTGAAGCTGATCGGCCTGCCGGACCTCGGCGGCCGCTATCCCTTCCAGCTCTCCGGCGGCCAGCAGCAGCGCGTGGCGCTCGCCCGCGCGCTCGCCCCGCGTCCGCGCGTGCTCCTGCTCGACGAGCCGCTGTCGGCACTCGATGCCAAGATCCGCGTCAGCCTGCGCACCGAGATCCGGGAGATCCAGCGCGAGCTGGGCATCACCACGATCTTTGTCACCCATGACCAGGAAGAGGCGCTGTCCATGTCGGACCGCATCGTCGTCATGTATGGCGGCATCGCCGAGCAGGTCGGCGCGCCGCACGAGATCTACAACCGGCCGCTGACCCGCTTCGTCGCCAATTTCGTCGGCACGCTCAACACCTTCGAGGCTGTCGTGCGCGATGCCGATGCAGGCGCGATCACGCTGGCAGGCACCGACCTGACCTTGCCCGAGGGCGGGCTGCAGGCGCGCAAGGGCGAGCGGCTGACCGTGGCGCTGCGGCCGGAGGCCGTGCATCTCGGCCGCCGCTCCGACGCCGACGTCGTGCTGCCCGGCCGGATCGAGGACGTGCATTTCATGGGCTCGATCATCCGCCTGAAGGTGGATGTGGCCGGAACCGCGCTGTCGCTCGACACGTTCAACCGCGCCGACATGCCGCCGCCGGCCCTCGGCTCCGCGATCGAGGTGGCGCTGTCGCCGAAGGACCTGATCGTCCTGCAGGGCTGAGGACGTCCTTGCAGGCTCAAACGACAACGCCGGCCCCCTGGCCGGCGTGCAGATTTTCTGTAGCCGCTCTCCCGTCCGCCCGGGCGCAGCCACGCGGAGACCCCGGAGGACGCAGGAGAGGTCGAGACAGGCTGTTCAGCTGAGCGCCGCCCTTCTATCGCGGTTGGCGGTCAACCAGGCTAGCCGAGCGACAGCATCCAGTTGAGGATCAGGCGCCAGTCGGTCATGCGGATCGGCGTCCCGTGCGTGCCGGTGTCGAACAGGGTGAAGCGCACCGGATAGCCGGGCGCCGCCTTGCGGATCTGCTCGAAGAAGGCGACCTGCTGCTGCCAGTCGTAGACATTGTCCCAGCTGCCGTGGCCGAGATAGATCGGCACGTGGTTCTCGGGCTTGCGCAGGGTGGGCGACTTGAGGAAGGCCTCGTCCTTCGGCGCGCCGAAGAACAGGACACCCGACAGCTTCGCCGCCTGCGCCGGGTCCTTCAGCAGGTTCCAGCACAGGATGCTGCCCATCGACCCGCAGGCCACGAAGGTCTTCGCCCCGGGCGAGTTGGCTCGGTAGGCGTCGATGATCGCCGCGACATCCTGCGTGCCCTTGGCACCGAAGTCGGCAAAGTCGGCGGAGATGTAGACGCCGTTGTTGCGCGACATCAGGTTCTTGATGCGGTTGAAGTTGCCGCCGAAGGTCAGGTCGTTCATGCCCTGGAAGCGGTTGCCGCCCTGGCCATGCACATAGATGACGACCATCGACGCGCCGCCCTCGGTGCGGCCGGTCGCCATGTACTTCACCGTGCGGCCGTTGGCCTTGAGCGACATGTCTTCCTGGGACGACGACGGGTGGAACGAGACATAGTTGCCCCAGACCTCGCGCTCCGGTTCCTTGTCCCGCTCGTGCAGGTCGCGGGCCTTGATGTATTCGACGACCTCGTAGCTGCCGTCGTCATTGCCCGACAGCACGCGCGGATAGGCAAAGAGCGAGTCCTTGTAAGGCGGCAGGCTCTGCGCGGCGGCAGGGGAGGCCAGCGCGGCCCAGGCCGCCAGACCGGCGATCAGCCCGGTAACAAGACGAGTACGCATGAAGAAGATCCCAGAGCGCCTGATTCCGGCCCATGGTCCAGACATATCGAAGCTCGTCGCCGCGCGCAAATGCCCTGATGCAACGCGCTCGCGGTGAAGCATTCGACTGTCCGTTAACCTGTTCAGCGCCGGCTCATCTCGCCAGCGGCGGCCACCTGTGGAAAACATGGTCTTCAAACCCTGTCAATTCTGCGGCGTCTTTGGGGCAAGTCCTTGGCCGCAGGCTCGCAAATTATTACAGGTAAACGCATTTTGCGGCGAATTATAGATTTGTTAACCATGAACTATTGAAACTGGCATCACGCGAAGCCGCCAGCAGAAGGCCACCGGCTTCCGACCAAGGAGACGCACTGATGCCCGTAATTTCCTTCGCGAACGCCAAAGGTGGTGCCGGCAAGACCACTGCGGCGCTGCTCCTGGCGACAGAAGTTGCCGAACGGGGGAAAACCGTCACCATTTTCGACGCAGATCCGCAACGCTGGATTTCCAACTGGTCCGAACTGCCGGGCCGGCATCCGAACATCGTTGTCCAGAGCGAACTGTCGCCGGCCACGATCACCGAGCAGGTGCTGGAAGCTGCGCAGGAGCGGGACTACGTCATCATCGATCTCGAGGGCACCGAGAACCTGATGGTCGCCAACGCGATCTCGGTCTCCGATCTGGTCGTCGTGCCGATCCAGGGCTCGTCCATGGATGCGCGCGGCGGTGCCAAGATCCTGCGGCTGATCCGCAAGCTCGAGGAGATCGTGCGTCACGACATCCGTCACTGCGTGGTGCTGACCCGCACCAACGCCGCCGTCACGACCCGCGCCCTGAAGGCGGTGCAGGATCACCTGTCGACAAGCGGCATCGACGTGCTCCTGACCCCGATCATCGAGCGCGCCGCCTATCGCGACATGTTCGAGTTCGGCGGCGGGCTGGCGACACTCGATCCGCGCCAGGTGACCAACCTGGACAAGGCGCGCGAGAATGCCGCGCTGTTTGCCGCCGAGGTGCTGGAGCGGGTGCAGACCCGGCAGGCCCGTCGCTGGTATGACTGGTTCAAGAAGGCCTCCTGAGCCGCAGCACGGTCAGGACGCCCACGGGAAAAACGAGGCCCGGCCGGGGCAGGCCGGGCCTCGCTTCTTTTCGTCGCGCCCCACGGGGCAGTTCCGCCCGGACTGCGGGTAGGGACATCAGTCCAGACGTCGGGCGACGACGAAATGGCGCGGCGGCTTCTTCGGGAAGTTGCCGACTTCAAGGATGCGGAAACCGCTGGCGCGGATGCGCTCCTGCAGCTCCGGCTGCGACAGGAACAGGACATGCGGGATCCGGCCCGTCGGCTTCAGCAGGCCGAACACGGGCTTGAGGAACCGCAGCGGGGAATCCCTCAGGCAGACCGTCTTGGAGATGAACAGCCCGCCCGGGCGCAGCCGGCGGGCGATGGCCGCCAGGGCCGCATCCAGGTCCCGCACCAGATGCAGGCTGTTGAAGGCCGTCACCACGTCGAAGGGCCCGTGCGGCAGCGCCTCGTCGGTCATGGCCGCGACGGAAAAACTGACATTGCGCGGGGTGTCGGGGGCATCGAGCCGTGCCCGTGCGATGTCGATCATGGCAGCGGAGATGTCGGTGCCGACGATCCGCCCGGCCGCATCGGCCAGCCGCAGCGCGGTCGCGCCGGTGCCGCAGCCCACTTCCAGCACGCTGGCATGCGACGTCAGGAAGCTGCGCGTCCGCTCGAGCGTGTGCTCGTAGGCCGGGACGTCCTTGATCGGGTCGCGGGCATATTTCGCGGCAATCCGGTCCCAGAAGGCGGCATCGCTGTGCATGGGGGCTCCTGTGCGGTGGGCCAGCAAACCGGCCTGCGTGCCCGGTCCCAGCCTGACTAGCCCCATGCAGAAAAATTTGGAATTGCGGATTGATGCAGGAATGGTATGCGTTTCTGCATGAATTGGCAGAAGCTCGGCTTTGACTGGAACCAGGTGCGCGCGCTCGTGGCCGTGGCCGATCTCGGCTCGTTTTCCGCTGCGGCCAAGGCGCTCGGCCTGACCCAGCCGACGGTCGGCCGTCAGGTCACGGCGCTGGAGCAGGATCTGGGGCTGGTGCTGCTGGAGCGCACGGGACGCTCGCCGGTGCTGACGGAGGCCGGCCGGCAGGTGGTCGAGGCAGCACGGCCAATGGCGGAAGCCGGCCTGCGGCTGAGCCTTGTCGCCTCGGGCCAGGCGCAGGACGTGGCCGGTCCGGTCAGCATCTCCGCCTCCGACATGTTTGCCCACTACGTCCTGCCGCCCCTCATCCGGCACCTGCACGCCATTGCCCCGGGCCTCGACATCGAGCTGATCTCCTCCAACAGCCTGAGCGATCTCAAGCGCCGCGAGGCCGACATCGCGATCCGCCATGTGCGCCCGGCCGACCCCGACCTGATCAGCCGACTGCTGCGCGAGGCGACGGCGCATCTCTATGCGGCCCGCAGCTTCCTGGACCAGGCCGGCCGACCGGCCAGGGTCGCGGACCTGACCGGACAGCCCTTCGTTGCCTTCGGCAACAAGGCCGAAATGGTCCGCTACCTCGCGATGCTGGGCATCACCATCGCCGAGCGCGACATCCGCACGTCCTCCGCCAACGGGGCCGTCGCCTGGGAAGCGGTGCGCAAGGGGGCCGGCTACGGCTTCATGGCGGTCGATTTCATTCCCTTTGCGCCGGAGGTCGAGGCGGTGCTGCCCGACCAGATCAAGGTGACCTTTCCGATCTGGCTCGTGACCCACCGCGAACTGCACACCAGCCCCCGCATCCGCCTCGTCTTCGACGTGCTCGCCAAGGCCCTGTCCACCCGCCCCTGACGGCCGCCAGCGCGGACCGGGGCGGCCCGGAGAAGGGCATGGACAAGGGACATGGAGAAGGGACATGCGGACGGGGCACGGGGCGGGGACCGGAGCAGGGGAGGGGCCAGGAGGGCAGCAGGTTCGCGCCGCTTCACGGCCCCCGCTGCAAATCTGTGCTGGCCATCGCGCGCGTTCCTGACTATCTCCTTGCGCCAACCCTGATCGTCACGACGTGGTCTGCCGCCGGACACGCACCGCGCCGGAGCCGGCCGCGTTGCCGGCCCAGTCGATAGCCCAGTCGATTGCCCGGTCGATTGCCCGGTCCTGTGCCCGGTCATGTCCTGTCGCCGGCCTCGTGACAGGCCCTGTTACCGGGCAGCACTGCCCCAAGGAGTTTCTTCGATGAGCACGGCCGCTGCGCCCTACCTCGCCCGCCGGACCTTCGCGATCATCTCGCATCCGGACGCCGGCAAGACCACCCTCACGGAAAAGCTGCTGCTGTCAGGCGGCGCGATCCGGGCCGCCGGCCAGGTGCGTGCGCGCGGCGAGCGCCGCCGGGCCCGCTCGGACTGGATGAAGATCGAACAGGAACGCGGCATCTCGGTCTCGTCCTCGGTGATGACCTTCGAGCGGCGCGGCATCATCTACAACCTGCTCGACACGCCCGGTCACGAGGACTTCTCGGAAGACACCTACCGCACCCTGACGGCCGTGGATGCGGCCATCATGGTGATCGACGCGGCCAAGGGCATCGAAACCCAGACGCGCAAGCTGTTCGAGGTCTGCCGCCTGCGTGACATCCCGATCATCACCTTCGTCAACAAGATCGACCGCGAGGGCCGGCATG
Organism: Pannonibacter sp. XCT-53; assembly: GCF_009915765.1. NCBI lineage: Bacteria > Pseudomonadati > Pseudomonadota > Alphaproteobacteria > Hyphomicrobiales > Stappiaceae > Pannonibacter > Pannonibacter tanglangensis. The sequence goes on along the minus strand of NZ_JAABLQ010000001.1, from coordinate 2,280,427 downwards.
CGCTGGAGATCCTCGACGAGATCCAGGAGGCGCTGGCCCTCGACGTGGCGCCGATGACCTGGCCGGTGGGCATGGGCTCGGACTTCTTCGGCGTCTATGACTGGAAGAAGAACCTGTTCTGCACCTCGAACGGCGAGCGTGGCGGACCCTACACGCAGGCCAGACCGGTCTCCGGGCTGGACGACCCGATCCTGGTCGACACCGTCTTCGACCGCATCCTCGCGGAGCTTGCCGAGAACGTGGAACTCGGAGCCGAGGGCTATGCCGCCTTCGACCGGGAGAGCTTCCTGGAGGGGCATCTGACCCCGGTGTTCTTCGGCTCCGCACTGCGCGACTACGGGGTGGAGGACCTGCTCGACTTCATCGCCGAGCACGCACCCGCGCCCCACGCCCAGCCGGCGACCGGCGGTCGGGTCATCGCGCCCGACGAGGCCGACGTGACCGGCTTCGTCTTCAAGGTGCAGGCCAACATGGACCCCAAGCACCGCGACCGCATCGCCTTCGTGCGCCTGTGCTCCGGCACCTTCCGGCGCGGGATGAAGCTGAAGCACGTGCGGGCCGGCAAGACCATCGCGGTGTCCGCGCCGATCTTCTTCTTCGCGGAGGAGCGCGAGATTGCCGAGGAGGCCTATCCGGGCGACGTGATCGGCGTGCCGAACCACGGCCAGCTGCGGGTGGGCGACACGCTGACGGAAGGCGAGGAAATCCATGTGACCGGCCTGCCGGCCTTCGCGCCGGAAGTGCTGCGCCGCGTGCGCCTGTCGGACACCATGCGCGTGAAGCAGATGCGTCAGGGGCTTGAGGACCTGGCCGAGGAAGGCCTGGTGCAGATCTTCAAGCCGGACCTTGGCTCCAACTGGATCGTCGGCGTGGTCGGCATGCTGCAGCTCGACGTGGTCATCGACCGCATCAAGAACGAGTACGCCACGGAGATCGGCTTCGAGACGGTGCCCTACACCACGGCCCGCTGGATCGAGTGCGACGACCCGCTGAAGCTGCAGAAGTTCATCGAGGCCAATCGCATGAGCGTGGCCCTCGACCGTGACGACAAGCCGGTGTTCCTGTTCAAGAGCACCTGGGAAGTGAACTATGTCGGCGAGAAGAACCCGGACATCCGCTTCCGCGAGACGCGCGAGATCGTCTACACGCATTGAGCGTTGATCCGCATCCGGTCCCGCCCAGATGGCTGCGACATCCCTGTCGCAGCCATTTGTATTTAAATGCCCTCGTTTTTCTAACAGGGGTGCAAGTCATTCTTCCAGATATTTGCAAGTAAGCAAGCGGACGCAACGGAAAGATCAACCATTTGATAACCATGCTGCTTAACACTTGGCGGCGGTTGCATGGCGCCCTGCTGTGCCGGGATGGGAATGTCCTTCCGGGGGTCCTGATGAAAATGACAATCGGTCGCAAGCTGCTGCTCAGCTTTGCACTCGTCGTGTCCGTCGTGGCGGGCGCGGGTGTCATCACATACAAGTCCGTGGCTGAACTTGGCGCAAGCGGTCTCAACCTCGGCGAACGGCTGGCCCCGCTCAGCGACGCCGCCATGGAGATCAAGCTGACTGCCACCCACGCGCATCTTCTCTTCGAGGAGATCATGTCGGGCGACGACAGCGAGGACATCAACGAGGTCTGGCGGCTGATCGGCGAGAGCCGCTTCTATGCCAATGCCATCCTGTCCGGCGGCCGGAACGACGAAGGCACGTTCTACGCGACCGAGTCCGAGCCTGTCCGCGCGGCGATCCGCAAGGTGCTGACCGGTCTCGACAGTTTCGAGGAGGTCGCCCGGGCCCGCTACGCCAACGTCGGCCGGGACGTGGCCGGCACGGACGCGGACGAGCGCTTCGACCAGGCATTCGAGACCCTGACCGCAGAGGCGGACCGGGCAGAGGAACTGATCCACGACTACATGGCCGTCTCGAACGCCAGCGTGCGCGAGATGACCGCCCGCATGGCGATGCAGCAGCTCGTGATGGTCGGTCTGACGATCGTTGCGGCCGTCCTCGCCTGGTTCTACCTGTCCGGCCGCGTCGGCAGCCGGGCGGCCCAGCTCGCCCGCTCCGCCGAGGGGCTTGCAGCCGGGCGCATCGACACAGGCGTGCCGGACTGGACCAGCTCGGACGAGCTTGGCCAGCTGCGGGACGCGCTGGACGGCTTCCGCACCGCCCTTGCCCGGCAGAATGCGCTGGCCGCGCAGATGCGGACGCAGGAAGAGGCGGCGCAGCAGGAAAAGGCGGCGCTGATGCACACGCTGGCCGAGCGCTTCCGGCAGAGCACGGAACAGTATTTCCGGGCCCTCACCGAGGCCTCCCGGCATCTGGGCGAGGATGTTGCGGCCATGGACCGCACGGCACGGCACAGCGCCCAGACGGTGGAGCGCACCGCCGAGGCTGCGACAGAGGCCTCGGCGAATGTCGAGACCGTTGCCGCAGCCTCGGAGGAGCTGTCCGCCTCGATCGAGGAGATCAGCCGGCAGGTCGCCACCACCGCCCAGGTGGTCGATGCCGCCAGCACCCAGGCCGAGGCGACGAACGCCAAGATCACGAGCCTTGCCGCTGCGGCCGAGCGCATCGGACAGGTGGTGACGCTGATCCAGGACATTGCGGGCCAGACCAACCTGCTGGCCCTGAACGCGACCATCGAGGCCGCGCGCGCCGGCGAAATGGGCAAGGGCTTCGCGGTGGTCGCCGCCGAGGTGAAGCAGCTGGCCAGCCAGACGGCCAAGGCGACCGACGAGATCTCCGCGCAGATCTCCGCCATCCAGGCCTCGACGGGCGAGGCGGTGGGCGCCATCGAGGCGATCACCCGCACGATGGTCACGATCGACGAGCAGACCGAGGCAATCACCCGGTCGATCGAGCAGCAGGGCGCGGCCACCAGCGAGATCGCCAGCAATGCCCAGGTCACCGCGAGCCGCACCACGCAGATGGCGCAGGACATGGTCCGGATGCAATCCGCCACGACAGAGACGACCCGGACGACGGAGCGGCTGGCGACATCCTCGCGGGCGGTGGCTGACCAGAGCGAGGCCCTGCGCAGGTCCGTCGACGATTTCCTGAAGCAGCTCGCCGCCGCCTGACGCTGTTCCGGTCGCGCCTGACATTTGCCGCGCGGCGGCTTAATGTCGGGCCCGACCGGAGGGATCCGTATGTTTGACCAGCTGTACGAGCGCCGCCTCAGGGCGGACATCGAGACATGGATCGAAAGGGGCTGGGTGACCCGGGAGGGGGCAGCCCGGATCCTGGCCGACCGCGGCAAGGCCGATGGCCGCAGCCGCCTGCCGCTCGCGCTCGCAACCGTCGGCATGATCTGCATCGCGCTGGCCGTCACGGCCTTCATCGCCGCCAACTGGGACGACATCAGCCGCAGCGTCCGCCTGGCCGGCATCGTCCTGCTGGTCGTGGGCGCCAACATGGTCGCCGCCCGGGCCGATGCGCTGGAGCGACCGGGACTGGCCGACCTGGCCACAGCCTTTGCCGCCATGGTCTTTGTCGCCGGCCTGTCGCTTGTCGGGCAGATGTTCCATCTGCCGCAGGACTGGACCGGCGGCGCCCTGCTGGTGTGCGCCGGATGCCTCGCCGCCGCCTGGATCGGCGGCTCGCGCCTGACACTCGCCCTGGCCGGCGTGGCGGCCATCGTCTGGGTCCTGCTCGGACTGGAGAGCGGTGCCCCGACCACGATGGGCGACCAGGTGCTTGCCCTCTGTCTCGTGCCGGCTGTCGCGGCCCACGCGGTGATCCACCCGGCCCGGCTGTCGCGCTGGTGCAGCATCCTGCTGGCCTATATCGTCTATCTCCAGTGGCTGCTCTCGGCCGGGCCGGCCAGCATGGTCGACAGCCCGCTGTTTGCGGTCGCGCTGGCCGCGATGGCGGGGAGCATCGTGCTGTTCGGAACCGCGGCGGATCACGGCGGCATCCGGCCCGGATCTGTCGGCCTGCGCCTGCTCGCGCGGTCGGCTGCAGACGCCTCCCTGGTCCTCATGCTGTGCACGATGCTGGTCGCGTTCATCGGTGCCTGGTCGAGAGACCTGCCGGGCCCGGAGCTCCTGTCGCCGGCAGTCGTCCTGCCGTCAGCGCTGCTCCTCCTGGCCGCCCTTGCCGTCCTCCGCAGGCTTGAGCGTCCGCAGGCGCTTCTGGCCCTGCTCGGCGTGCTCGGGGCCGTCATGACGACGGCTGTCCTGGGGCTTGCGCCCGACCAGATCGTGGTCCATGCCGCGCTTGCGCTCGGCACCAGCGTCGCCGTGGCCATGGCAGGCATCGTCATGCAACAGGGACTGTGGACGCTCTCCGGACACGCGGCCTTCACGGCCGTCGCCCTCTGGCTTCTCTCCGAGACCATCGGCTCGCTGCTCGGGCAGGCGCTGTTCTTCCTCCTGGCCGGGATCGTGCTCATCGGCATGGCCTTTGCGGCGTCCTTCAGCCTGAGGATGGCCGCCAGATGGGCCGACGGAAAGGGAGACGCGACATGACCGACGCCGGCCATCCGGGAGCGCCTGCTCCGGCATCCGCGCGGGCCACGCGCCCGTCAGTCCGCTCGGCCACCGCGAGGGGCTCCGTCCGCTGGGGGCTGATCGCGCTTGTCCAGCTTTGCCTCATTGCCCTGCCGCTTCTGGAGCGGGCCAGCGTGCACTGGACGGGCGAGGAGGTGGTGCTCGCGGTCCGGCCGGTCGACCCGCGCGACCTGCTTCGGGGCGACTATGTCATCATCAATCTGGCCATCGCGCGGCTGCCGGCGTCCCTGCCCGGGCTCGACCGCCCCATCGAGGCCGGGGAGATCGTCCACGTCGAGCTTGCCGCCGACGCTGCGGGCGTGTTCCAGCCGGTTGCGGTGCACACGCGTGCCGCCGAGGCAAAAGGGCCCGTGATTGCCGGCAAGGCCAGCTACGACCGGACCCCGCAGGAGGACCTGAGTGTGGACTACGGTCTGGATGCCTTCTTCGTGCCGGAAGGGGAGGGCAGGGCGATCGAGACCACGCCGCCCGAGCGCATGCAGCTGGTCATTGCGCTCACGGCGGGCGGCCGCTCGGCCCCCTTGCGTCTGCTGGTCGACGGGCGGCCGATCCTGAGTGACGCCGGCTTTTGACCGCATCGTCCGTCCCCTGTATGAGGGGCGCCTCCATCCGACCCGATGCCTGAACGCGAAAGACTGCTGCAATGTCCGATCCGGTGCTTGAAACCCTGCTGCTGCCGCTGGCGAACGGCACGCTCGACGTGCCGGCTGCCCCCGCGCGCACCCTCTTCCTGCGGGCGCGCGCCGGCCGCGACCTTGCCCTGTTCGACCGGGACAGGCTCGACCTGGTGCAGAGCTTCGCCCCGGACCGCGACGCGCTTGCCGCCAGCGGCTACACGGCTGCGCCGGAGGTGCCCGGCGAGGGGCATGAGCTGGCGCTGATCCTGGCCCCGCGCCAGAAGCAGGAGGCGCGGGCGCTGATCGCGCAGGCCTTCATGCGGGTGCGGCCGGGCGGCCGCGTCATCATCTCGGCCGCCAACGCGGAAGGCGGCAAGGCCTTCGAGACGGATCTGGCGGAGATTGCCGGCGGTCTCGAGGGCAACCAGTCGAAGGCCAAGTGCCGGGTCGCCTGGGCGCTGCGGGACGACGCAAGGCTGAACCGCGCGCTGCTGGACGAGTGGGCCGCCGGAGATGCTCCGCGCCCCATCCTCGACGGCCGCTTCGTCAGCCGTCCGGGGCTCTTTGCCTGGGACCATGTCGACGGGGCGACGGACCTGCTCCTGCGCACGCTGCCGGCGACGCTGTCGGGCATCGGCGCCGATCTCGGGGCAGGGTTCGGCGTGCTCTCGGCGGGCCTGCTCGCCCGCTGTCCCCGGGTCGCGGCGCTCGACCTCTACGAGGCGGAAAAGCGTGCCCTGGACCTTGCCCGCGACAACCTGGCCGAGGCGACCGCGCCGCGCCGGCTGCAGTTCTTCTGGGCTGACGTGACCAAGGGGCTGGGGCGCGCCTATGACTTCATTGCCATGAACCCGCCCTTCCATCAGGCCACCAAGGCCGACCGGACCGATGTGGGCCAGGCCTTCATCCGCGCCGCGGCCAAGGGTCTGAAGCCGGGCGGCAGCCTGTGGATGGTCGCCAACCGGCATCTGCCCTATGAGGCGGTGCTGAACGAGCTCTTCGCCGAAATGGCCATCGTGGCGGACGAGGCCGGCTACAAGGTGATCCATGCCCGCAAGGGACGCGGCAAATGAGACTGGTGAAGCTTCTCGCCAATCTCGGCTATGGCACCCGCAAGGAAGTGCAGATCGCCATCCGCAACGGCTGGGTGACGGACCGCGCAGGCAATGCGCTGAAGGCCGACGCCCGCACCGCGCATGACGACATCCTGTTCGACGACGAGCCGCTGGACCCGGCGCAGGGCATGGTGCTGCTGCTGAACAAGCCGGTCGGCTACACCTGCTCCACCAAGGACCAGGGCCGGCTGGTCTATGACCTCCTGCCCGACCGCTTCCGCTATCGCAAGCCGGTGCTGTCGACGGTCGGCCGCCTCGACCGCGACACCACCGGGGCGCTGCTGTTCACCGATGACGGAACCTTGCTGCACCGGATCATCAGCCCGAAGGCCGATGTGCCGAAAGTGTACGAGGCGGTGCTCGACCGTCCGCTGAAGGGCGACGAGGCGGCGCTGTTTGCCTCCGGTACCTTCCTGCTCGACAACGACGAGAAGCCGCTGCTGCCGGCCGAACTGGAAGTGCTCGGCGAGAAACACGCCCGCCTCACGCTGCACGAGGGCCGCTATCATCAGGTCCGCCGCATGTTCGCCGCAACCGGCAACCACGTGACGGCCCTTGCCCGGGTCAAGATCGGCAACCTGACGCTCGACGGCCTGGAGGAAGGCAAGTGGCGGCTGCTGGATGCAGGCGATCTGGCGAAGGTGTTCGGGGAGTAGGCGGAAGGGCATTCATGCGCGGATCTTGCGCGGTTGAGGTCGATTGGCATTTGCCAATCGACGCGCGGTTCTGCATCCTTCAGTGCAGGAGGCAGGCGATGTCCCAAAGCACGGTCGACCTTGAGTTTGTACTGCGCCAGCAACAGCAGGTGCTCGACGAACTGCGCCTCTTGCGCAAGGACGTGTCCGACAGACGCTCGCTTGCGGTGCAGACCGTTGAATACAGCCGCCGAATTGAACGGCGGGTGAGCGAGACTCGCGATGACATCGAGGTCATGCTCAAGGCTGAGCTCAGCGGTCGGCTCGCACACCTCGAGACGACCATCGAAGGCCAGTTGATGGCCTTGTCATCCCGCATCGACGACGCTGTTGCCGGATTTGCTTCGCCGAACTCCTAAGCGATCAATCGTGCCAGGCCCGGCAAATGCCGGACTGTCACCCCTCCGCTTCTTCCTTCAGCATCTCCAGTTCCAGCCACTGTTCTTCGGCTGCGTCCTTTTCGCCGGTCAGCTTGGTGATCTCGGCTGACAGTTTGGCGAAGCGGTCGGGGTTCCGGGTGTAGAGCGCCGGATCGGCCATCTCGGCCTGGAGCTTTTCCAGCTTCCTCGTCAGGCTGTCGATCGTGTCCGGCAGCGTCTTCAGGAGATGCAGCTGGCTGAAGGAGAGCTTCGTCCTGGCCGACGGCCTCGCCGCTGTCGCGGCGGTGGTCGGGGCCGGATCTGCTGCCTTTGCCGGCTTGGCCGGCGCCTTCTCGGCCTTTCGGGCCGTGACGCCGTCGCCGCGCTGGGCCACCATGTCGGAATAGCCGCCGGCATATTCCTGCCACTTGCCGTTGCCCTCGGAGACGATCACCGACGTGGCGACCCGGTCGAGGAAGTCGCGGTCGTGGCTGACGAGCAGCACGGTGCCGTCATAGTCACCGAGAAGCTCCTGCAGCAGGTCCAGCGTCTCCAGATCAAGGTCGTTGGTCGGTTCGTCGAGCACCATGATGTTGGACGGGCTGGCCAGCGCGCGGGCCAGCATGGCGCGGGCGCGCTCGCCCCCCGACAGCACGCCGACGGGCGTGCGGGCCTGTTCGGGCGAGAACAGGAAGTCCTTCATGTAGGCGATCACGTGCTTGGTCTCGGTGCCCAGCACCACGGTGTCGCCGCGCCCCCCGGTCAGCACCGTGGCCAGCGTCTCGTCGGGGTTGAGGCGCTCGCGCTTCTGGTCGAGCGTCACCATCTGGAGGTTGGTGCCCAGCCGGACGCTGCCGCTGTCGGGCGCAAGCTCGCCGGTCAGCATCTTCAGCAGCGTGGTCTTGCCCGCGCCATTGGCGCCGATGAGGCCGATGCGGTCGCCGCGCTGGATGCGGGTGGAAAATCCCTGCACGATCGGCCGGTCGCCGAAGCTCTTGGCGATGGCCTTGGCCTCGACCACCAGCTTGCCCGAGGTCTCGCCTTCGGTGACCGTCAGCTTGGCCGTGCCTTGCGGTCCGCGATGACTGCGGGCCTTCTCGCGCAGGTCCGCCAGCTCGCGCACCCGGCGCATGTTGCGCTTGCGCCGGGCGGTCACGCCGTAGCGCATCCAGTGCTCCTCGCGCTTGATCTGCTGCGCCAGCTTGTGCTGGTCCCGCTCCTCCTGCTCGAGCACGTCGTCGCGCCAGGCCTCGAAATGCTCGAAGCCCCGGTCCATCCGGCGGGTGATGCCGCGATCGACCCAGACGGTGGCACGGGAGAGATTTTCAAGGAAGCGCCGGTCATGCGAGATCAGCACGATGGCCGAGCGCAGGCCCTTCAGCTCGCTTTCCAGCCATTCGATGGCCGGCAGGTCGAGATGGTTGGTCGGCTCGTCCAGCAGCAGGATGTCGGGTTCCGGTGCCAGCGCCCGGGCCAGTGCTGCCCGGCGCGCCTCGCCGCCGGACAGGCTGCGCGGATCTTCCTTGCCGGTCAGGCCGAGGACCTCCAGCAGGTAGGGCGCGCGATAGGGATCATCGCCCGGCGCCAGGCCATCGTTCACGTAATCCAGAATCGTTGCATAGGCCGACAGGTCGGGCTCCTGTGGCAGGTAGCGCAAGGTGCGGCCCGGCTGCAGGAAATACTCGCCCTTGTCCGCCTCGATCTGCCCGGCCGCGATTTTCAGCAGCGTCGACTTGCCCGAGCCGTTGCGGCCGACGAGACAGAGACGGTCGCCCTCCGACACGCTCAGCTCGGCACCGGTCAGGAGCGGCGTCGCGCCGAAGGTGAGGTGGATGTCGCGCAGAATCAGGAGCGGAGGAGCCATGGAGTTCCGGTCAGGATGAGAAGGGACGGCAGACGGCCGCCGGATCGGGGCGAGAGGAACGCGATCTTGGCCGCCGTTGCAAGAGGAGATGGGGCGGCCCGGCGACGGATTCCATCTTTTTTGCGCTTGCCGTCGGTGTACGCTCGGGTTCACCGGGGCGATCACCCCGCGCAGGCCGCTGCGTCATCTGCAAACGGGGATTGAAAGAAGGTTGTCGCAGCCTATGGCGGAGTGGATTTTCTTTCCTGAATGAACTGTTAACAGGATAAAAACAGCTTTTTGCCGGCAATCCGGGGAAAGCGCCGTTGCGGCACGGTTGATCTCAAATCCGACGCGTGGAATCGTCGGCACCCTACCGGTACAGGTAGCCTTCAATTGCGAAGAGGGGAGACAACCATGTTCAAATCTGCCCGGATGACCATCCTTGCGTCGGCCCTGCTGGCCGCCACCTCGATGAGCGCCATGGCCGAGGTGGTATACCATCGCGGCAACTCTGCTGACCCGGAAACCCTGGACCAGCACAAGACCTCGACCGTCTACGAGGCCCACATCCTGCGCGACCTTTACGAAGGTCTCGTGACCTATTCCGCCGCCGGCGAGATCATCCCCGGCGTCGCCGAGAGCTGGTCCGTGTCGGCCGACGGCAAGACCTATACCTTCAAGCTGCGCCAGGACGCCAAGTGGTCCAACGGTGACCCGGTCGTTGCCGGCGACTTCGTGTTCTCCCTGCGCCGCATCATGACGCCGGACACCGGCGCCAAGTACGCCAACATCCTGTACCCGATCCTGAACGCCGAGGAAGTCAACAAGGGCACCGCCAAGCCGGAAGAGCTGGGCGTGAAGGCCCTCGACGACCACACGCTCGAGATCACGCTGAAGGCGGCAACGCCCTATTTCGTCGACCTGCTTGGCCACCAGACCGGCCTGCCGGTGCATCCGGCCACCGTGCAGAAGCACGGCACCGACTTCGTGAAGCCGGAAAACATCGTCACCAACGGCGCTTACGTGCTGAAGGAGTTCGTTCCGAACGCCCACATCAAGGCGGTGAAGAACCCGAACTTCCATGACGCCGAGAACGTCAAGATCGACACCGTCTTCTTCTACCCGACCGAAGACCGTGGCGCCGCGCTGCGCCGCTTCCAGGCCGGCGAGCTGCACTCCAACGACGACGTGCCGACCGAGCAGGTCGAGTTCATCCGCAAGGAGCTCGGCGACCAGTTCAAGGTGGCGCCGTATCTCGGCACCTACTACTTCGCCGTCAACATGAAGGACGAAGCCCTCGGCAAGAAGGAAGTGCGTCAGGCCCTGTCGATGGCCATCGACCGCGAGTTCCTGGCCGAAGAGATCTGGGGCGGCACCATGGTGGCGGGCTACTCGCTCGTGCCCCCGGGCATCAACAACTACGGCGAGCCGGCCTATGCCTCCTACAAGGACATGTCCCAGCTCGACCGCGAGCAGAAGGCGGCCGAGCTGCTGAAGGCGGCCGGCTACGGCCCGGACAAGCCGCTGAAGCTCGAGATCCGCTACAACACCTCGGAAAACCACAAGAACACCTCGGTCGCCCTGGCCGACATGTGGAAGCCCCTGGGCGTTGAAGTGACGCTGCTCAACACGGACACGAAGACCCACTATGCGCATCTGCGCGACAAGGGCGACTTCGACCTGGCCCGTGCCGGCTGGATCGGCGACTACTCCGACCCGCAGAACTTCCTGTTCCTCGTTGAGTCCGACAATGACGGCTTCAACTACGCGAACTACGAAAACCCGGCCTATGACAAGCTGATGGACGAGGCCGCCGCCACGACGGACCTCGAGAAGCGCGCCGCGCTGCTGAAGCAGGCCGAGACCATCTTCATGGATGATCTGCCCTTCATTCCGCTGATGTACTACGCCTCCAAGAACCTGGTCTCGCCGAAGCTCAAGGGCTTCGAGACCAACCTGCAGGATGTGCATCCGACCCGCTTCATGAGCATTTCGGAATAAGGCACTGGACACGAGCCGGTCGCGCCGTTAAAGGCGCGGCCGGTTTTCATGCGGACAAGCGATCGCGCGCGGGCACCGATGCCGCGCGCCAGCCGATCCCGCCGGCGGGGACCCGGATCGGCCCGCAGCCACGCTCAAGGCTGACCAAGACACAATAAAAAGGGCAGGCTCATGTTGCGCTACGTGCTGGAAAGGCTGCTCGGGGCGATCCCGACGCTGTTCCTGATCATTACGATTTCGTTCTTCCTGATCCGCATCGCCCCCGGCGGTCCGTTCGACCTCGAACGCCCCCTCGAGGCGAAGGTGATGGAAAACCTCAACCGGATCTATCACCTGGATGAGCCGCTGTGGCAGCAGTACCTCATCTACCTGAAGAGCGTGGTGCAGCTCGATTTCGGCCCGAGCTTCTATTTCCGCGACTTCTCGATCAACGAACTCTTTGCCGCCAGCCTGCCGATCTCGATGCAGCTCGGCCTGACGGCCCTCGCGCTGGCCCTCGTGGTCGGCGGCATCCTCGGCGTCGTCGCCGCCCTGCGGCAGAACCACGGCACCGACTACACGGTGATGGCGGCCGCCACGCTGGGCGTGACCATCCCGAATTTCGTGGTTGCCCCCGTGCTGACCCTGATCCTTGGCGTCTGGCTCGGCTGGCTGCCGGTCGGCGGCTGGAACAACGGCGCCTTCGTCAACAAGGTTCTGCCCGTCGTGACCCTGGCGCTGCCGCAGATTGCCGTGGTGGCGCGCCTGACGCGCGGCTCGATGATCGAGGCGCTGCGCTCCAACCATGTGCGCACGGCCCGCGCCTATGGCCTCTCGGCCTACACCGTCATCGTGATCCATGCCCTCCGGGGCGCGATCCTGCCGGTGGTGTCCTATCTGGGCCCCGCCGCCGCCGCCCTGCTGACCGGCTCCGTCGTGGTCGAGACCATCTTCGGCATCCCCGGCATCGGCCGCTATTTCGTCCAGGGCGCCCTCAACCGCGACTATACGCTGGTGATGGGCACGGTGGTCGTCGTGGCCTGCTTCGTCATCCTGTTCAACCTGATCGTGGATCTGCTCTATGCGCTGCTGGATCCGCGCGTGCGCTTTGACTGAGGGGAAAGCGTGATGAGTGTTTCCTCCGTCGAAACCCCCGGCGCCCTGCCGGTGAAGGGCCGCTCCCTGTGGGACGATGCCCGCGACCGCCTGCTGAAGAACCGCGCGGCCGTCGCCTCTATGATCGTGCTGGCGCTGATCACCCTGGTGTCGATCGTCGGCCCCTGGCTGTCGCCGCATGGCTATGACCAGGTCTACCGCGACTACGTGAAGGTGCCGGCGAGCCTCTCGGCCTATCCGCTGCCCGACCAGGTCGAGCCGGCGCTGATGACCGCGCTGAAGCGCGCGCGGCTGACGACCGAAGGCTACGCCCGCGAGGGCGACACCGTGTCGGTGCGCGTCAGCTCCGGCCGCGACATCGATCCGCGCCTGGTCGAGTACGTGAACCGCAGCGACCTGTTCAAGGATGCCCGCTTCGAGGACATGGCGGCGGACAACAAGTCGGCCGTGCTCAAGGCCGAGATCCGGCACCTGCACTTCTACTTCGGCACCGACGCCAACGGTCGTGACCTGATGACCCGGACCTTCATCGCCGGGCGCGTGTCGCTGACCATCGGTCTCCTTGCCACCGTCGTGGCCATCGCCATCGGCGTGATCTACGGCGCGACCTCGGGCTATCTCGGCGGCCGTGTCGACCAGGTGATGATGCGCGTCGTCGACGTGCTCTACTCGCTGCCCTTCATCTTCTTCGTGATCATGCTGGTGGTGTTCTTCGGCCGCAACTTCGTGCTGATGTTCATCGCGGTGGGCGCGGTCGAATGGCTCGACATGGCCCGCATCGTCCGCGGCCAGACGCTGACCATCAAGCGCCAGGAATATGTCCAGGCGGCCGAAGCCATGGGCGTGTCGAACGGCGGCATCCTGCGCCGTCACGTCATCCCCAACACGCTCGGTCCGGTGGTCGTCTACATGACGCTGCTGGTGCCGAAGGTGATCCTGCTGGAGAGCTTCCTGTCCTTCCTCGGGCTGGGTGTCCAGGAGCCGATGACCAGCTGGGGCGTGCTCATCTCGGAGGGCGCGCGCAACCTGCAGGGCTCGGTCTGGATGCTGATCTTCCCGTCGATCTTCCTGACGTCGACGCTGTTCGCCCTGAACTTCATCGGTGACGGGCTGCGCGACGCACTTGATCCCAAGGACCGCTGAGGAGCGATGGCCATGACCACCACACGCGAGACGGTCCTGAAGATCGAGGACCTGAAAGTCGATTTCACCACCAACTCCGGCGCCGTCAATGCGGTGCGCGGCGTCAACATTCACGTCGCCAGGGGCGAGACGGTCGCCATCGTCGGCGAGAGCGGCTCCGGCAAGAGCCAGACGATGATGGCCGCCATGGGGCTGCTGGCCTCCAACGGCCGGACGGCGGGCCGGGTCCTGTACAATGGCCAGAACATCCTCGGCCTGCCGATCCGCAAGCTGAACGACATCCGCGGCAAGAAGATCACCATGATCTTCCAGGAGCCGATGACCTCGCTCGATCCGCTCTACACCATCGGCCGGCAGCTCGCCGAACCCATGGTGGAACACGGCGGACTGAGCTGGTCGGCCGCCAGGGAGCGGGCGCTGGAGCTGCTGAAGCTCGTCAACATCCCCGAGCCCGAGCGCAAGCTGAAGTCCTACCCCTACGAGCTGTCCGGCGGCCAGCGGCAACGCGTCATGATCGCCATGTCGCTGGCCAACAATCCGGACGTCCTGATCGCCGACGAGCCGACCACCGCGCTCGACGTGACGACGCAGGCCCAGATCCTGGAGCTGCTCGCCGACCTGCAGAAGCGCCTCGGCATGGCCGTGGTCTTCATCACCCATGACCTCGGCATCGTGCGGCGCATCGCCGACCGCGTCTATGTCATGCGCCAGGGTGAAGTCGTGGAAGAGGGCGAGACGGCGAAGATCTTCGCCACCCCCGCCCATCCCTATACCCGGATGCTGCTCGACGCCGAACCGGAGGGCCGCAAGGCCGCTGTTGCCGACAGCCGGCCGGCGGTGATCGAGGGCCAGAAGGTGCGTGTCGAGTTCTCGCTCGGCGGCGGCCTGCTGACCAAGCCCTTCATCCTGACCGCCGTCAACGACGTGTCGCTGGTGCTGCGCGAGGGCCAGACGCTGGGCATCGTGGGCGAGAGCGGCTCGGGCAAGTCGACGCTCGGCCGGGCGCTGCTCGGCCTGCTGCCGGCTGAGGGCCGGGTGCTGTTCAAGGGCCAGCAGATCAGCGGCAAGGGGCGGGCAGAGCTGCGCGGCCTGCGCAAGCACATGCAGCTGGTGTTCCAGGATCCCTTCGGCTCGCTGAGCCCGCGCATGACCGTCGGGCAGATCATCACGGAAGGGCTGCTGGTGCACGAACCCTCGCTGAGTTCGGCAGAGCGCGACCGGCGGGCCTGCGTCGCGCTGGAAGAGGTCTCCCTCGATCCGGCCATGCGCAACCGCTATCCGCACGAGTTCTCCGGCGGCCAGCGCCAGCGCATCGCCATTGCCCGCGCCATGGTGCTGAAGCCGGAACTGATGGTGCTGGACGAGCCGACCTCGGCGCTGGACCGCACCATCCAGAAGCAGATCGTCACCCTGCTGCGCGACCTGCAGGCCGCCCACGGCCTGACATACCTGTTCATCAGCCACGACCTGGCCGTGGTCCGCGCCATGGCCGACACGGTCATGGTGATGCAGCATGGCAAGGTGGTCGAAGCCGGCCCGACCGAGGCGATCTTCGATCAGCCGCGCGAGGACTACACCCGCAAGCTCATCTCGGCCGCCATGCTGGAGCATCTGGCGGCCTGACCGGACGCACGGGCTGAGCCGCAGGCCCCGGAGCGGCCCCGTGCCGGCAGGAGACAAAGAGGCGGCCACCGGCCGCCTCAGACTGCTGACAAACTTCGGAGTTTCGTCAGTTTGCCGTCATTCCGGACAAGGTGAGCGTTCAGCGAACCGCAGATCCGGAATCCAGCATGTCTGTGCGAGCGCAAGCGAGCCCAAAACCAAGTCAGCTCGATACGACTTGCGACCGACAGGTGTGTCGCGCTTCGCGCGGCTGATATCTGGATCCCGGCTCGGCGCTTCGCTCACGCTCAGCTGGGCCGGGATGACTGTGAGCAGGTTTGTCAGCAGTCAGAGGCGGCCACCGGCCGCCTCTTATCGTTCGGGCAAAGGTTTCCGGGAGGCGGTGATCAGGCCCGGGCGTCGGGTCGCTGCCGGCGCTCGGCCGGATCCGCGCCACGGTCGAAGACGCGGTCGAAGATCTCGGGCGCGAAGGCCTGGATGTTGGCCCGGATGTGCTCGAACATGCGCTGCCGGCAGAGCGCCGGAGTGCCGGACTCCAGCGCCGCGATGATGTCCGCATGCGGGTCCGGCCTGAGGTCGAACCACGGCCGGACATCGGGCCGCTGCGAGATCGTGTAGCGGTGCAGCTGCAAGAGCGCCCGGCTCAGCAGCGGCAGCAGGTTCGGCATGTCGGCCTGTTCAAACAGCCGCATGTGGAAGGCCCGGTCGAGCAGCACGAGGCCATAGAGTTCGCCGGTCTCGTGCATCTGGCGATAGTCCTGGGCCGACTGCTGCACGAAGGCGCGCGCCTCCGCGTCCATGCGCTCGCACGCCCGCGCGATGCCGGCACATTCCAGCTCCAGCCGCAGCCGCACGAAGGCCTCGGCCTCGGCCGGGGTCAGCTGGGTGACGAAGGTGCCCTGATAGCCCTTGCGGTCCACCAGCCCATCCTGCTCGAGGCGCAGCAGCGCCTCGCGCACCGTGCCTTGCGAGCAGTCATAGTCCTGCGCGATGGCCTGTTCGGTCAGGATGCTCGCCCCGGTCAGTTCGCCGAGCACGATGCGGCGCTTGAGATCGCAGTAGACGTGGTTGCTCTTGCGTCCGCCTTCCTGGGCAGTGAGGCGGGCGAGCAGATCGACCTGTTCGCGGTGGGGCCGACGGGGCGAGGTCATGGCAGGCCCCTCTGGCCCGGGACCTGCGATTTGCTGCCGGGATGTCGCCGCAGGCAGCCCGCCGGTTCCCGTCCGGAGGAGGCAGGCCCGGCAGCGGGCAGACGAAAGACAGCCGGCCAGGCCGGACAGGCAGAAACACGGATCATCTCCCGGACGATACCGTTAACGGCTTGACTGCACAGCGAAATCAAACGACTGCCTGACCCTTGCGAATAACATTTCCGTGAGTCGTCACAGGCCCGAACGGGCGATCACCGACAGCCAGTTGCGCCACGCGATCTTGGCGATCAGCTCCTCGCCGTAGCCCGCCTTGCGGAAGGCCTCCAGCAGCGCAGGCAGGCCCGCGACATCGCCGATGGCCCGGGGCACGACACAGCCGTCGAAGTCGGAGCCGAGACCGACGTGATCCTCGCCGAGCCGGCTGATCAGGTGGTCCGCATGACGGACGATCGTCTCCAGCGGGGTGTCGGGATTGTGCCGGCCGTCATCGCGCAGGAAGGCGACATGGAAATTGATGCCGACGAGGCCCCGGCTCTCGGCAATGGCGTCGAGCTGGCGGTCGGTGAGGTTGCGGGCGCTGGGGCAGAGCGCATGGGCATTGGAATGGGAGGCGATGAGCGGCCGCTCGCTGAGCCCGGCCACATCCCAGAAGCCCTTCTCCGTGATGTGCGACAGGTCGAGCATCACGCCGAGGCGGTTGCAGCGCCGCACCAGCTCGCGGCCGAGATCGGTGAGGCCCGCTCCGGTGTCGGGCGAGGACGGAAAGGCCATCGGGACGCCGTCGCTGAAGATGTTCTGGCGGCTCCAGACCGGACCGATGGAGCGCAGCCCGGCCTGATACAGCACGTCGAGCGCGGCGAAGTCCGGGTCGATCGCCTCGGCCCCCTCGATGTGCAGCACCATGGCAAGCTGGCCAGCCTCCATCGCCGCGAGGATGTCGGCGTGGCTGCGGGCGACCCGGACCTGGTCCGGGCGCTCCCGCTCGAGACGGAAGGCGCGCGCCATCATCCGCAGCGTGCAGTCCAGGGCCTCGGCCTGGCCGACCCGGCCGAAATGGCGGGGATCCGAGTTGGACAGGGCGCGGACCTGTGCCTGGTCCCGCACCGAAGGCACGAACATGGCAAAGAGGCCGCCGGCAAAGCCGCCGCGCCGGGCGCGGGGCAGGTCGATGTGATCCTCGCGCGCCTCGTCGAAGAAGGACCGGGCCCGGCCATCCTGCGCGCGCATCTCGAGCTTCAGGAGCGTGTCGTTGTGCCCGTCGAACACGGGCACCGGCGGCTGCGGGGAATGCGAATCAGTCACGGACGGGGCCTTCTCGGATGCGGCACGGGGCGGCGGGCAGGCTGGGATCGGCTGCAGGGACCCCATAAGACACCGGCCCGGAAGCCCTTGCAAGAGAGGGGCCCGGCCCCTCCTGTGGCAGCAAAGCCGCTGTAGCGAGCTTTTGATCGAACTGCCGCAAAGGCCCATTGCCTTTTGATCCTGCCGCGGCGCAAAAGGAGCGACATCGAAACTTCGTGAAATTCCAAGGTGGCACAGATGGCAGCCGAGGTTGCTGACGAGAATGGAATGCCGAAACTGGTCCTGAGCCGGCGAACGCTGCTGGCTGGCGGGTCTCTGCTGATTGCCGGTGCGCTGGCCGGGTGCCAGACCGTCACCATCCCGCGCGTGGTCGGCCTGCCCGGGCAGCCGCCGCTGCCGGACGAAAAGTTCGACTATGCGCTGGCCTATGCGGCGCGCAAGGATGGCCAGTTTGACATCCCGGCCATCAAGTACCAGAGCTTCGACCGCAAGTTCTGGCGCCAGGTGGTGCATTACCCGAACAAGCTGGAGCCGGGCTCCATCGTGGTCGATCCGCACAACCACTTCCTCTACTGGACGCTCGGCGGCGACAAGGCCCTGCGCTACGGCATCGGCGTCGGCAAGGCCGGCTTTGCCTGGTCCGGCGTTGCCGTCATCCGCATGAAGCAGGAATGGCCGCGCTGGTTCCCGCCGAAGGAGATGATCGCCCGGCGTCCGGAGCTGAAGAAGTACGAGAACGAGCCGATGGAAGGCGGGCCGAAGAACCCGCTGGGCGCCCGTGCGCTGTACCTGTGGCAGGGCAACGTCGACACGCTCTTCCGCATCCATGGCACGACCGAGCCGGACAGCATCGGCAAGAGCGTCTCCAGCGGCTGCATCCGCATGTGGCACCAGGACGTGATCGACCTGTACCAGCGCGTTCCGATGAACACGCGCGTCTTCGTGATCGGTCCGGACGGCAAGATCCCGGAAGCGCCGCCGAAGCCGCAGGAACCGATGCTGACCATTCCGAACTGATCGGCACGCAGCCAGTCGCTGCACGATTGAAAAAAAGGCCCCGGTTCCGGGGCCTTTTGCCTGTTCGGGGTCATGGTGTGCCCGGGGTCATGGTATGTCTGGGGTCGGGGGCCCCGGCAGGCGTCCCGGGTCTCAGGAGCCGAGGACAGGGGTCAGCGCCACATCCGTCAGGATCGCGCCGAAGTGGCAGATTGCCGCCGCCAGCACGAAGCCATGCCAGATCGCGTTCTGGAACGGCAGCGTCTTCCAGACGTAGAAGGCCGTGCCGGCCGAGTAGAGCGCGCCGCCGGCGACCAGAAGCCAGAAGCCAGCCGGAGAGGCATTTTCCAGCAGCGGCTGATAGGCAAAGACGATGACCCAGCCGAGCGCCAGGCAGATCGGGACCGTGAACCGGTCGAAGCGGGGCAGGCGCAGGAGCTTCAGCACCGCCCCCGTCAGGGCTCCGGCCCAGACCACGCCCAGGACGATCGCCCCGGCCCAGCCGCCGATCACCATCGCGGCAAAGGGCGTGTAGGTCCCGGCAATCATCAGGAAGATGGCGGCGTGATCCAGCCGGCGGAACAGGCTGGCGTGGTTGTTCTTGGCCAGCATGTTGTAGAGCGCCGAGCAGATCAGCATCGCCATCAGGCAGGCGGTGTAGATGGAGATGCTGGCGATCCGGCCAGCCCCGGCATCCGGGATCACCAGCGCGAGAAGCACGATCGTGGCCGCAATGCCGAGGGCGATGCCGAGAATGTGGACGGTGCTGTCGGCGATGTATTCCGCCCTGGTCTGTGCTCGCATGCGCGCTCTCCCTCTGTCTGGCGCGACCTTACCGTTTACGTCATGGGCATGGCAATCCTTCCGATGGGCGACATCCCCGGCTTGGCAACACCGGAGGCGGAAGGCATTCTGCCGCCCGCATCCGCCGGACAGAGGGCGGGCCGGGAGGAGACGTCATGGCAAACCATCTTTTCGACGCGCTGATGGCGGCGGGAGCGGCCGCGGACAAGCCGTTCCTGCGCCTGGAAGACGGCGCCTCCGTCACCTATGGCGGCCTTGTCGCGCTGAGCGGCCAGATTGCCAACGCGCTGGTGCAGCTCGGGGTCCGGCCCGGCGACCGGGTGGCGGTGCAGGTGGAGAAGACGCCGGAGGCGCTGATCACCTATCTCGGCTGCGTCCGGGCCGGCGCCGTCTTCCTGCCGCTGAACACGGCCTACACGCCGGCCGAGGTGGACTATTTCCTGGCCGACGCCGAACCTGTCCTGTGCCTGTGCGACCCTGCTGCAGAGGCGGCGCTGCGCCCCTCGGCCACGCGGATCGGCGCCCGGCTGGAAACGCTGGATGCGGCCGGGCAGGGGAGTTTCCGCAGCCTTCTCGACGCCCAGTCGCCGGCCTTTGTCGATGTCGCCCGTGGCCCGGATGACCTGGCGGCCATCCTCTACACCTCCGGCACCACTGGCCGGTCCAAGGGCGCGATGCTGACGCATGACAATCTCGCCTCCAACGCCCGGACGCTCGTCGCGGCCTGGCGCTTCACGGCCGACGATGTGCTGCTGCATGCGCTGCCGATCTTCCACACGCATGGCCTGTTCGTCGCCACCAACACGCTGCTGATGGCCGGCGGCTCGATGCTGTTCCTGCCGAAGTTCGACCTGGCTGCCTTGCTGGCCCTGTTGCCGCAGGCCACGACGCTGATGGGCGTGCCGACCTTCTACAGCCGCCTTCTCTCCGCCCCCGACTTCACCCGCGCGGCGGCCGCTCACATGCGCCTGTTCATTTCCGGTTCGGCGCCGCTCTCGGCCGAGGTGCACCGCGAGTTCCGCGCCCGCACCGGACACGCGATCCTCGAGCGCTACGGCATGACCGAGACCAACATGAACACCTCCAACCCCCATGACGGCGACCGGCGCGCCGGCACGGTCGGGCTGCCGCTGCCCGGGGTCTCACTGCGCATTGCCGACCCGGACACCGGCCGGGAGCTGCCGCAGGGCGAGATCGGGATCATCGAGGTGAAGGGCCCGAACGTGTTTTCCGGCTACTGGCGGATGCCGGAGAAGACGGCGCAGGAGTTCCGCGCCGACGGCTTCTTCATCACCGGCGACATGGGGCAGGTGAGCGCCGACGGCTACGTGTCGATTGTCGGCCGGGCCAAGGATCTGGTCATCTCGGGGGGCTTCAACATCTATCCGGCCGAGGTGGAGGGCCTGATCGACGAGCTGCCCGGGGTTGCCGAGAGCGCCGTCATCGGCGTGCCGCATGCGGACCTGGGCGAGGCGGTGGTGGCGGTGGTGGCGCCGAAGCCCGGAGCGGTGCTGGACGAGGCGGCACTGCGCGCCGCGCTGGACGGGCGGCTGGCCCGCTTCAAGCAGCCGCGCCGGGTGATCATCCTCCCGGCCCTGCCGCGCAACACCATGGGCAAGATCCAGAAGGCCGCGCTGAGGGAAACCTATCGCGATCTGCTGGCGTGACCGGCCGGTGGAAAACCGCGCCTTTCCTGTGATGAACGTCCCTGCGGTCAGGCTCCGGCAACCCTTGGGCTTTTGACCTCGGCGGCGAATCGCGGGACTGTCCGGGCGAGGATTTTCCGGCGTGCGAAGCCGGCTGCGGGACAGGGCCGGCGACGGGACAGGGAATGACAGTCAGCATCGATATTGGTGAAATGACGGGCGGTGCGCGCGCCCAGATGGATCTCGAGGAGCTGCTGGCCACCCGCTTGCTGGTGCAGGGCAATTCGGGGTCCGGCAAGTCGCATCTGCTGCGCCGCCTGCTGGAGCAGTCCGCCGGCTGGGTGCAGCAGGCCATCATCGACCCGGAAGGCGACTTCGTCACGCTGGCCGACAAGTTCGGCCACGTGGTGGTCGATGCGGTCGGCACCGAGCGGGACCTGCAGATGATCGCCGCCCGCGTGCGCCAGCACCGGGTGTCGGTGGTGCTCAACCTCGAGGGGCTGGACGCGGACCGGCAGATGAAGGCGGCCGCCACCTTCCTGGACGGCCTGTTCGACGCCGACCGGGACCAGTGGTATCCGATGCTGGTCGTGGTGGACGAGGCGCAGCTGTTTGCCCCGGCCGCCGCCGGCGAGGTGTCCGAAGAGGCGCGACGTCGCTCGCTGACCGCCATGACCAACCTGATGTGCCGCGGCCGCAAGCGCGGCCTTGCCGGGATCATCGCCACGCAGCGCCTGGCAAAACTGGCCAAGAACGTGGCGGCCGAGGCCTCGAATTTCCTGATGGGGCGCACGTTCCTCGACATCGACATGGCGCGGGCAGCCGATCTCCTCGGCATGGAGCGCCGGCAGGCCGAGGCCTTCCGCAATCTCGACCGGGGCCATTTCGTGGCCCTGGGGCCGGCCATGTCGCGCCGGCCGGTGCCGGTCAAGATCGGCCCGGTGGAGACCTCCGGGCGGGGCGGGGGACCGAAGCTGACGCCGTTGCCCGACCAGCCGGCCGAAGACGCCAAGGACCTCATCTTCACGCCAGCCCCCGACGAGGCGATCCGCATCCGGCCGCGTGCGCCGGAGCCGGTGTCGACGGCCGAGATCCTGAGCCAGCTGTCGGCGGCCGGACGCGGCGAGGCCGGGCGCGGCAGCGCGCCTGCCCAGCCGGAAGAGCCGCCGGTGGACCTGGCGGCCCGCGAGGCGGCCGTGGAGGAGATCATGACCGCGATCCTGGCCGAGCCCGAAGCCGCCTTCCAGCCGGTGGCAACGCTCTACCAGGACTTCCAGGTCCGCTGCCGCATCGCCAAGGTGCCGGGCGGCGTGCCGGATCTGGCCTATTTCCGCGAGAAACTGTCGGTCGCCCGGGCGGGCGTGGACGCCGGCGAGGTGGACACCGGCGACTGGGAGCGGGCCGCGCTGATTGCGGCGGAACTGCCGGAGGACATGCGCGGCGTCTACCTGCTGCTCGCCAAGGCGGCGCTGGCCAAGGCGCCGTGCCCGCCGAACGCCGAGATCGCCAAGGCCTATGGCACGCGCTCGCCGGGACGGGCCCGCTGGCTGCTCGCGCATATGGAGGAACGCGGCTTCCTCGTCTGCGCCACCGACATGCGCGGCAACCGCATCGTCACCCTGACGGACCTTGGCTGGCAGACCGCCCCGGGCGACGCGGAAGCGGCCGCCTGACGCACCGAAAAAGGGCACCCGCCGGGTGCCCTTCTGCGGTGTGACAAGACCTGTCCTCAGGCCGCCCGGACGCGGGCAAGGAAGCCCGCGATCGTGTCCTGAAGCCGATGCGCCTGGCGCGACACATCCTGCGAGACGGTCAGCACGTCGCTGGCCGACTGGCTCGTTTCCTGCGCCGACTGCATCACGTTGCCGACATTGTCGGTCATGTCGGTGGTGCAGGTGGCGGCCTTCTGCACGTTGACGGTGATCTCGCGCGTCGCCTCGCCCTGCTGCGAGATGGCCTCGGCGATGGTGGCGGTGAACTGGTTCACCTCGGTCATCGTCCGGGCGATCTCCTGGATCGAGGTCACGGCCTCGCGGGTCGAGGTCTGGATGCCGCCGATCTGGTTGGAGATTTCCTCGGTGGCCTTGGCGGTCTGGTTGGCCAGTTCCTTCACCTCCGCTGCCACGACGGCAAAGCCGCGCCCGGCCTCGCCGGCCCGGGCGGCCTCGATGGTGGCGTTGAGCGCCAGCAGGTTGGTCTGTTCGGCAATGGCCTGGATCAGGCTGACCACCTCGCCGATCTTCTGCGCCGCGCTGTCGAGGCTGGCGACCCGTTCGTTGGAGGTCGCCGCCGCGCGGGTGGCGATGCTCACCACGCCCTTGGTCTGGTCCACCTGACGGCTGATCTCGGCAATCGAGGCCGACAGTTCTTCCGAAGCGGAGGCCACCGTCTGGACGCTGATCTGCGTCGTCTCGGAGGAAGCGGCAACCGAGGACACCTTGCCGGAGGTGGTCTGGGCAATGGCATTGAGCGCGCCGGCGGTGTGTTCCATGCGCTCGGTGTTGGCCGAGACCTGGCTCAGCGCCTGGCGCACCTCGGCCTCGAAACTCACGATCATCGCGTCGATGCTCTTCTGCCGTTCGACACGGGCAAGCTGGGCCTGCTCGCTCTCGCCCTGGAGCTTGGCGCGTTCGATCGCATTCTCGACGAAGACGCCGAGCGCGTTGGCCATCTGGCCGATCTCGTCCTTGCGGCCGGTGTGCTCGACGGCGGACTGGACGTCGCCGGCGGCCAGATTGCGCATGCGCAGGGTCAGCTGCAGGATCGGGCGGGCAATCGTGCTGCCAAGCAGCCACATCAGGCCGGTGCCAATGGCCACGACGACGAGGGCGACCATCAGGGCGATGTTGCGGGTGCGGTCGGCCACCGCCAGCAGCTCGCTCTCGTCGACCGTCATCACCACGTACCATTTCTGATCGGTGTTGATGAGTTCGACGGGCCGGATCGCCTCCATCTGACCCTCGGTCGCGCTCAGCGTCAGGCCGGCGGCCGCGCCGCGGAGCCGGTTGACGAGGCCCGCCTCGGCGGTCTTGCCGAGCAGGCTGGCATCCGGATGCGACACCCAGATGCCCTTCTCGGACACGAGGCCGAGATAGCCGGTCTCATACGGGTCGGTAGCCGTGATCTGCTGCTGCAGGTCTGCCAGCGACACGTCGATGGTGGTGCCGCCGACCGCCTTGCCGGAGGCATCGAGGATCGGCGAGGAGGCCGTCGCCATGAGCACGTCGACGCCGTTGACGGGATAGAGATAGGGCTCGGTCACGGTGTCGCGCCGGAGCTGGCGCGGCTTGTCGTACCATTCCTCGGAACCGCTGGTGCCGCCGAAGATCAGCGGGTCAAAGGCGACGCTGCCGTCCTTGTGATAGAAATAGGGAATGAAACGGCCGTTGGCATCGTTGAAGCCGGCGCCGCGATTGTCCGCATCAAGGCCGCCGACATCCGGCTCCAGGATCGCACCGCCGCCGACGAACTGGCGGTTCTGGGCGACGATCTGCTTCATCACCGAGCCATAGGCGTTGCGGTCCGTCACGCCTGCCTGCACCAGCCCCTCGAGCGCATCGGCTGCGGAGCGGGCGGCAAGCTGCGCTTCGGCGACAGTCTTGCTGACCTCTGTGGCGATGGCCAGGGTCACGTCCGCGACCTGTTCGCGTCCGGCCTTCTCCGCCGACTGACGCATCATCACCGAGATGACCGTGATCAGGACGACGAAGCCCACAAGAAAGACGGCACTGGCCGACAGGAAAATCCGATTGCGCAGGGACATGAAAGAACTCCGGGACGGAGACGAACCTGCCATGCATTCTGCTGTGCGGACGTAAAGTAAAGCTTACCGCTCCTTCAGTTCAACATGCGGTCTTGCAAATGATCCGGTGAGGGTTCCCGCAAGGGTTGTGGCGATGGTCTGGTGTCACCGACCGCCTCAACCTTGCGGAATTTCACTTACATCGCACGGCGCATGCGTTCGGGCCGGCCGATTTCCTTTGCGGGAACAGGGAATTCCGGGTCGGCCAGGAGAAACTTCAACTGAGCCAGCTCAAGTTCCAGTCCCTCGATCGTGCGACCGAGGACGCTGTCCAGATAGCTGCCGGCAGGGGCATTGGCGCGGATCCGGCTGGCCTGATTGAGGGTGGCGCGCAGATACCGGGCGATGTCCTCGACCTCGAAGCGCGTGACGCTGATTTCATTCGGCTGCATGGCTTCTGCCTCATCTAGTTCCTGTTTTGTTCTATATCCGAGAGTCGCTCCCCGGGCAAGAGGGGCTGCGCCGGTGCAATAGGCACTTGCGCGTAGATCCGTTGATGGTTACACATGTAACCAATTCACCGATCGAGGAGGGATCGCGATCATGGCCGCGAACGAACTTCAGTACATGCCGGGTTTCGGCAATGACTTCGAGACGGAAGCCCTGCCTGGCGCCCTGCCGCAGGGCATGAACAGCCCGCAGAAGTGCAACTATGGCCTTTATGGCGAGCAGCTCTCCGGCACGGCCTTCACCGCGCCGAGCCACCAGAACGAGCGCACCTGGTGTTACCGCATCCGGCCCTCGGTGAAGCACACCGGCCGGTTCCGCAAGATCGACATGCCCTACTGGAAGTCGGCGCCGCACATCGATCCGGACGTGGTGTCGCTTGGCCAGTACCGCTGGGATCCGGTGCCGCACACCGGCGAGGACCTGACCTGGATCACCGGCATGCGCACCATGACGACGGCCGGCGACGTGAACACGCAGGTCGGCATGGCGAGCCACGTCTATCTCGTCACCAAGTCGATGCAGGATGCCTATTTCTTCTCTGCCGACAGCGAGCTGCTGGTGGTGCCGCAGGAAGGCAAGCTGCGCTTCTGCACCGAGCTGGGGCTGATCGACCTCGAGCCCAAGGAAATCGCGGTCATCCCGCGCGGTCTCATCTACCGTGTCGAGGTGCTGGAAGGTCCGGCGCGCGGCTTCGTCTGCGAGAACTACGGCCAGAAGTTCGAGCTGCCGGGCCGCGGCCCGATCGGCGCCAACTGCATGGCCAACCGCCGCGACTTCAAGACGCCCGTCGCCTGGTATGAGGACCGCGAGGTGCCCTCGACGGTAACCGTGAAATGGTGCGGCCAGTTCCACACCTGCGACATCGGCCACTCGCCGCTCGACGTGGTCGCCTGGCATGGCAACTACGCACCGGTCAAATACGACCTCAGGACCTATTGCCCGGTCGGGGCGATCCTGTTCGACCATCCCGATCCGTCGATCTTCACCGTGCTGACCGCGCCCTCGGGCGTGCCGGGCACGGCCAACATCGATTTCGTGCTGTTCCGCGAGCGCTGGATGGTGGCCGAGAACACCTTCCGCCCGCCGTGGTACCACCGCAACATCATGTCCGAGCTGATGGGCAACATCTACGGCCAGTATGACGCCAAGCCGCAGGGCTTTGTCCCCGGTGGCATGAGCCTGCACAACATGATGCTGCCGCATGGCCCCGACCGCGAAGCCTTCGAGCATGCCTCCAACATGGAGCTGAAGCCGCAGAAGCTGAACGAGACCATGTCCTTCATGTTCGAGACCCGCTTCCCGCAGCACCTGACCCGGTTTGCGGCCAAGGAGGCCCCGCTGCAGGATGACTATGTCGACTGCTGGGGCGGCCTGGAGAAGAAGTTCGACGGCACGCCCGGCGTGAAGTGAGCCGCGTCCTCGCCAGGACGCAGAAGGACGGTGACGGCGACCGGCGCGAGGCGATAGCCTTGCGCCCGGAACCCGGGTCCAGTCGCCCGGGCCATCACCGGAAATGACAAGTTCGAGGGAGAAGTCATGAAACTCGCCACGCTCAAGGACGGCAGCCGCGACGGCAGGCTGGTGGTGGTCAACACGAGCCTGACCCGCTGCACCGAGGCAACCCACATCGCCCCGACGCTGCAGGCCGCGCTGGACAACTGGGCGACGGTCGCGCCGAAGCTTGCGGTTCTGGCCGAAAGCCTTGAACACGACGCCGTGCCCTCCCTGCGCTTCCACGAGCACAACGCCCATTCGCCGCTGCCGCGCGCCTACCAGTGGGCGGATGGCTCGGCTTACGTCAATCACGTGGAGCTGGTGCGCAAGGCGCGCGGTGCCGAACTGCCCGAGAGCTTCTGGACCGATCCGCTGATGTATCAGGGCGGTTCCGACAGTTTCCTCGGCCCGCGCGATCCCGTCGTCATGGCCGATGCGGCCTATGGCATCGACATGGAGGGCGAGATCGCCGTCATCGTCGATGACGTGCCGATGGGCGCGAGTGTCGATCAGGCCCGCGCCGCCATCCGGCTCATCATGCTGGTCAACGACGTGTCGCTGCGCGGCCTTATCCCGGCGGAACTGGCCAAGGGCTTCGGCTTCTTCCAGTCCAAGCCGTCCTCGGCCTTCTCGCCGGTTGCCGTGACCCCGGAGGAGCTGGGCGAGGCCTGGGATGGCGGCAAGCTGCATCTGCCGCTGCGCGTCGACGTCAACGGCAAGCCGTTCGGCCGCGCCAATGCCGGCGTCGACATGACCTTCGACTTCCCGACCCTGGTGGCCCATGCCGCCAAGACCCGGCCGCTGGCCGCCGGCTCGATCATCGGTTCCGGCACCGTGTCCAACAAGCTGGACGGGGGACCGGGCAAGCCGGTGAGCGAAGGCGGCGTCGGATACTCTTGCATTGCGGAAATCCGCATGATTGAGACTATCCGTGATGGTGCCCCCAAGACCCCCTTCCTGCAGTTCGGCGACACCGTGCGCATCGAGATGCTGGATCGTGACGGCCATTCCGTGTTCGGTGCCATCGAACAACGGATCGAGAGACATGCTTAAGGCTGGACTGATTGCCCTTGGTTTACTCCTTCCCGTCCCGGCCCTGGCCGCCGACGCCACCACGCCCGTGCGCGAGGTGATGAGCGTGACGGAAGCGAACTGGCGGGAAGGGGCCAGCGAATTCCAGGACGTCTTCGCCGACGACCGGCTTGGCCGGCTGTTCAGCAAGGACTTTGCCGAGCGCTATCGCAAGGCCGCCGCCTCGGAATACGCCAAGGAAGCCGGAACGCCGTTCAGTTATGACGTGATCGTCAATGCCCAGGACGGCTGCGCCCTGCGCAACATCTCCATCACCTCGGGCCCGGCGCGGGACGGGGCGTCGGAGGTGAAGGCGAGATTCCAGGGGCTCACCTGCTTCGGTTCGGATCAGGAGTACCAGGCCTTCACCGAAACCCGCTTCCGGGTGATCAGCGAGGGGGGCAAGCCGGTCATCGACGACATCATCCTGACGATGGACGGCAGCGCCTTCTCGATCAAGTCGGAGCTGGATGCCATCGCTGCCCAGTAAGGCAGTGACGACGACTGCCGGCTGCCGCCGGATCGCGGCGGTTGACCCCCGCGCCTCTCGGGGCTGCGGACCCATTTCTGTTGTCTCCGCCTGGCGGAGGCAACGGCCCCGCGACCGCCGGCGGCAGCCCGCCGGCCTGCACGGATAGAGGAGGACCGTGATGTCCAAGCAATTCGCCTCCGCAGGCGACCTGACCGAAAAGAAGATCTCCTTCACCGAGATCGGCCGTGACCTCTGGGCCTTCACGGCCGAGGGCGATCCCAACTCCGGCGTGATCATCGGCGACGACAGCGTCATGATCATCGAGGCGCAGGCCACGCCGCGTCTCGCCAGCAAGGTGATCGAGAAGGTGCGCGAGGTCACCGACAAGCCGATCTCGCATCTGGTCCTGACCCATTACCACGCCGTGCGCGTGCTGGGCGCCTCCGCCTACAACGCCCCGACCATCATCATGAGCGATGCGGCACGCGGCATGGTCGAGGAGCGCGGCGAAGAAGACTGGGCCAGCGAGTTCGGCCGCTTCCCGCGCCTGTTCCAGGGGCATGAGTCCATTCCGGGCCTGACCTATCCGACCACGACCTTTTCCGAGCGCATGACCGTCTATCTCGGCAAGCGCCGCGTCGACCTGATGCATCTGGGCCGGGCGCACACGGCCGGGGACATCGTGGCCTGGGTGCCAGACGAGGAGGTCATGTTCACCGGTGACATCGTCGAGTACCACTCGGCCTGCTACTGCGGCGACGGTCATTTCAATGACTGGGGCGACACGCTCGACATGATCCGCTCCTTCGATCCGCGCGCCATCGCGCCGGGACGGGGCGACGCGCTGATCGGGCATGACATGGTCGAGGCGGCCATCGCCAGCACCCGGGACTTCGTCGAGAGCACCTATCGCCCGGTCGCCCGGGTGGTGGCGCGCGGCGGCAGCCTGAAGGAGGCCTGGGACGCGGTGCGCGCCGAATGCGATCCGAAGTTCAAGGACTTCGCCATCTACGAGCACTGCCTGCCGTTCAACGTGGCCCGCGCCTATGACGAGGCGCGGGGCATCGACACGCCGCGCATCTGGACCGCCGAGCGCGACCGCGAGATGTGGGCCAAGCTGCAGGGCTGACGGTTCAGGGCCGCCGGGCAGACGCCCGTGCGGCCCTTTCTTCGTGCAGGTCCTGACGCGCTCTCTACGGATTTGCGCGGACTTGCGGCCGAATGGTTGCGATTGTAACTAATTAATCGTTCATCGGGAGGAGAGATGACGAAGATCTTTGAAACGCCGCTGTACCCCTATGGGCGCAGCCGCGACCAGGATGCGGCGCAGCCGGTCCGGCATACGGTCGTGATCGTCGGGGCAGGGCCGGTCGGCCTCGCCGCCGCCATTGATCTTGCGCTGCAGGACGTGCCGGTGCTGGTGATCGACGACAATGACAAGGTGAGCTTCGGCTCCCGCGCCATCTGCTTCGCCAAGCGACCGCTGGAGATCCTCGACCGTCTGGGCTGCGGCCAGCCGATGGTGGACAAGGGCGTGGTCTGGAACCTCGGCAAGGTCTTCTTCGACGACCGTCAGGTCTACGGTTTCAACCTCCTGCCGGAAGATGGCCACAAGCGCCCGGCCTTCATCAACCTGCAGCAGTATTACTTCGAGCTGTTCCTGGTCGAGCGCGTGCGTGCGCTGCAGGCCGAGGGGCGGCCGATCGAGATCCGTGGCGGCAACAAGGTGGTCTCTGTCGACCCCAGGGCCGACGGCGTCGGCCTCACCATCGACACGGCCGATGGTCCCTACCGGATCGAGGCAGACTGGCTGATCGCCTGCGACGGCGCCAATTCGCCCGTACGCCGCATGATGGGCCTCGATTTCGTCGGTCGGATCTTCGAGGACAACTTCCTCATCGCCGACGTGAAGATGACGGCGGACTTCCCGACCGAACGCTGGTTCTGGTTCGATCCGCCGTTCAACCGCAACCAGTCGGCGCTCCTGCACAAGCAGCCGGACAATGTCTGGCGCATCGACCTGCAGCTTGGCTGGAACATCGACAAGGAGGTCGAGAAGCAGCCGGAGCGCGTCATCCCGCGCCTGAAGGCCATGCTCGGCGACGAGGTCGAGTTCGAGCTGGAGTGGGTGTCGATCTACACCTTCCAGTGCCGGCGGATGGAACGGTTCCGGCATGGCCGGGTGATCTTTGCCGGCGACAGCGCGCATCAGGTCTCGCCCTTCGGCGCGCGCGGCGCGAACTCGGGCCTGCAGGACGCCGACAACCTCGCCTGGAAGCTCAAGCTGGTCATCGACGGCAAGGCGGGAGAGGCGCTGATCGACAGCTATGATGCCGAGCGTATCCATGGCGCGGACGAGAACATCCTCAACTCCTCGCGCTCGACGGACTTCATCACGCCGAAGTCGGAGACGAGCCGCATCTTCCGCGATGCGGTGCTGGATCTGTCCGAACGCTTCGAGTTCGCCCGGCCCTTCGTCAACTCGGGCCGGCTGTCGGTGCCCTGCACCTATGACGGCTCGCCGCTCAACGGGCCGGATGCGGCTGGTCTTCCCGCGCGCAGCCGCCCGGGCTCGCCGGCCGTCGATGCTCCGGTCGAGGGGGGATGGCTGCTCGACCAGCTTGGCAACCGCTTCCAGCTCATCGGCATCAACGCCGATGTCCCGGCCGTGATCGAGGACCATGGCGTCCGCATCGAAGGGATGACGCTCTCCACCACGGCCGACCCGAGTGGCGCGCTGGCCGCGCGCTACCTCGGCACGGCGCCGGCAGCCGTCTACCTGATGCGCCCCGACCAGCATGTCGCCGCGCGCTGGACCGCCTTCGACGAAGCTGCGGTTCGCAAGGCGCTCGCCACTGCGCTGGCACGGTCGTGAAAAGAGGGAGCGCATCATGACGAAGCTGATCACTACCGCCAACATCGCCGGCGCGGATGACTTCTACGCCGAACTTCTGGCAGCCCATGAGGGGCTCACCAAGGCTCAGAGCGACGCGCTCAACGCGCGCCTGATCCTGATCCTGGCCAACCATATCGGCGACCGGGCGGTGCTGCGCGACGCACTCGCGGCGGCGGCCGGCGCCGGCAAGGAGCATCGCTGACGCGTTGCCTGCGGGATGGATCCGTTGCGCCTGCAGGAAACGCTCCTGATGAAAACCTGAGACCGGCTTCTGGCCGGCCACAAAGGAGGAGGAGCTGGAATGAAGATCGAGCAGATCCATCACGTCGCCTATCGCTGCAAGGATGCGAAAGAGACCGTCGAGTGGTATGTAAAGAACCTGAACATGGACTTCGTGCTGGCCATTGCCGAAGACCATGTTCCCTCCACCCATGAGCCGGATCCCTACATGCACGTCTTCCTCGATGCAGGAAACGGCAATGTGCTCGCCTTTTTCGAGCTGCCGACCAAGCCGGAGATGGGACGCGACCCCAACACCCCGGTCTGGGTGCAGCACATTGCCTTCAAGGTGAAGGACCGCGCGACGCTGGTGGCCTTCAAGGAGCAGCTGGAGAAGAACGGCATCCCGGTGCTGGGCGTGACCGATCATTCCATCTTCCATTCCATCTACTTCTTCGATCCGAACGGCCATCGCATCGAGCTTGCCTGCCCGGATCCGGAGGAAGAGGCCCTGCTGAAGCGCCTGGACAGCGTGAAGTGGGACATGCTGGACGAGTGGTCGAAGACCAGGAAGGCGCCGAAGCACGCAGCCTGGCTGCATCAGAAGGAACTGGCCGGCGTCTGACGGCCCGGAGGCAGCTCCTCGCCCGGGGCACAGGGTGCCTGGGCTGCACAAGGTGCCTGGGGGAGGGGCGTCGGGGGCGGTGTGATGCGCCCGATCAGGCCCGGAATTATTTTACCATGTCATTCTTGCGGAGGCCGTAGCGGAATTTTTGCCGGTCGCCGCAAGAAAACACGTTGCCGGACTTGGCGTTTTCTTGGTTGCCAGAGTCTTGCTCCGGTGACGCATTTATTTCGGTTTCCCGTTTTACGCTTTGTTCATGCGGCTCTCTCGTAATCACATCGAGGATTAGGGAGGGAAACATGGTTTCTTTCATGAACTGGCTGTCGGACCTGCGCATCGCGGTCAAGGTCGGAGGCGGCTTTGCTGCCATGGTGACGCTGACTGCTGTGGTTGGCGGGATCGGCGCCTATTCGGTGCTGGGCCTGAGCGAGCAGACGCAGACCAGCTCGTCGGCCACGGCGGCGCTTGCGCAGCTGCAGCAGGTCACGGCCGCGAAGGAGCGCTATCTCGACAGCCGCGACGCCGCCACGGCCCAGACGGTCACCGGCGAGATCGAGCAGCTCAAGCGTCTGCTGGCCGGGCTTGAGACCGCAGGCGCCGACATCGCCGCCGTCACGGCGGCGGAAACGGCGGTCGCCGGCTTCCTGAGCAATTTCTCCTCCGTCACGACCGCCATCGGCGAACAGCAGCAGCAGGTGAGCCGGCTGCTGACCAGCGCCGGCAAACTGGAGAGCCTGTCGGCCGAGATCGGCGACGTCATGCTGACCCAGCAGCGCAGCGCCACGGAAGAGGTGAAGACCGCAACGCGCACCCGGGATCGCGCCGACAAGGCCAGCCGTCTGCTGGCCGACGTGCAGCAGCAGTCGCTGGAGGTGCAGAACCTGCTGCTGCTGGCAAGCCAGGCGGGCGATGCGGCCCTGCTGGAACAGGCGCGCGACCGGGCAACCGCCATGGCCGAGGCGGCCAGGGCTGCCGGCGGGGTCAAGGGCAGTGGCCTTGATGAAGCGGCCGTCGCCGGACTTGCCGCCGGTGCAGCTGCCCTCGCCGAACGCCTGACGCCGATTGCCGCCATGCCTGACGCCTGGGGGCGCCGGGCAGCGGCAGTCGTCACCGCAGGCGACAGTCTGGCGACCCGTCAGACGGCAGCCGACCTGAATGCCGGCCTGCTGGCCACGCTGGACGAGGCCCGCAAGCAGGCCGCCGGTGCCCAGAGCCGTCTGAGCATCGTCGAGCTGGTGAAGGTCAATGCCGACAAGTTCGCCAAGGCCTCGCTCGAACTGCGTGCTGCCACCATGGAAGGTCTGGCCAGCCCCGGCGGCTTCGACGTCAAGCCGGTCGCCATGCGCGTCGACATGCTGCGTTCGCTCGCCTCGACGCTGGCGGCCGATGTGGCGGCATTCCCGCAGATCAAGGACACGGTGGCCCGGATCACCGCCGAGACGGACGCCTATGCCGGCGAGCTGGCGGCGCTGCAGACGGCAGCCGAACGGCTTGCCAGCAGCCGCCAGGCGCTGGATCAGCTGTCTGCCGAGGTGATGACCGGCATTGCCGCCATGACCGAGCGCCAGAGCCAGGCGACGGTCGCCGCCGCCAGTGCCGCGCTGACCGTGCTGGCCGGTGCCGTTCTGGCCGCCATCGTGCTGGCCGCCGGGCTTGGCCTGCTTCTCTCCATGCTGATCACCCGTCCGACCCGCAGCCTGACCGCGCTGATGGACCGGCTGGCCCGCGGCGACACCAGCGTCGCCGTCACGACCGCCACGCGCCGCGACGAGATCGGCGACATGAGCCGCACCGTGCAGGTCTTCCGCGACAACGCCATCGAGCGGATGCGCCTGGAGGCGGAAAACCGCACCGAGCAGGAGCGCACGCTGCAGCGCCAGCAGCGCATCGAGGCCCTGATCCGCGACTTCCGGAGCACCGTGGGCACGCTGACGACCCAGCTTGGCCAGACGGCCGGCAGCATGGAAGCCACCGCCCGCAATCTCTCGGGCATCGCCGAGGAAAGCGCCCGCAAGGCGAATGACACCCAGTCGGTCAGCGACAACGCCCTGCACAGCGTCGAGAATGTTGCCAGCGCCGCCGAGGAACTGGCCGCCTCGATCGGCGAGATCGGCGCCCAGGTCCGCCGCACCAGCACGATCGTCAACACCGCCACGCTGTCGGTCGAGGAAACCAACCGCAAGGTCGAGAGCCTGGCCGAGGCCGCCCATCGCATCGGGGAGGTGGTGACGCTGATCCAGGCGATTGCCGAGCAGACCAACCTGCTGGCGCTCAATGCCACCATCGAGGCCGCCCGCGCCGGGGAAGCCGGCAAGGGCTTCGCGGTCGTGGCCGCCGAGGTGAAGGGCCTCGCCAACCAGACCTCCAAGGCGACCGAGGAAATCAGCGGCCAGATCGCGGCCATCCAGGCCTCCACCGGCGATGCGGTCGCCGCCATCTCGGGCATCGTCCGCACCATGGACGAGGTCGACAGCTACACCGCCGCCATCGCCGCCGCCGTGGAGCAGCAGGGTGCGGCAACCTCCGAGATCTCGGGCAGTGTTCAGCGCGCCGCGCAGGGAACGCTGGCGGTCAAGGCCAACATGGACGGTCTGGCCGGCACGGTGGAAGAGACCCAGTCGTCCTCCCGCTCCGTGCTGTCGGCCTCCGAAGAACTTGGATCGAAGACGGTCGCGCTGCGTCACGAGATCGACCGCTTCCTCGCCGAGGTTGCAGCCGCCTGACCGGAACCGGTGATCCTTTGCCGAGAACGCAGGGCCTGTGACCCCCGTCACAGGCCCTGCTGCCCTTTCGCGGCAGAGTGCAGCGGCATGGCGCCGGGATCCCCCGCGCGCAGGGCCAGGAGCACTCGGCATGATACGGCAATGGACAGGTTCGGTTCGGGTTGCGGCGGTGGCGCCTCGGGCGCTGACCCTGGCCCTGGTTCTGGCTCCGGTTCTGGTCCCGGGTCTGGCTCTCACCCTGGCCCCGCAGACCGCCCGCGCCTCCGAGGTGCAAGGCGGCGTTGCGCTGCGGCAGGCACCGTCCGCCCCGGCGATCGAGGCCGAGGACGGCGTGAAGGGCCTGGCAATGCGCCAGCCGCTCACGGGCAACTGCGACTGTGCCACGCCCGGCGAGGATGACAGCGGCGGCGAGGTCCATCAGGAGGACGAAACCGGCGGCACCGCCACCGGGGACGATGACACGGGCGGCACCGTCGCCGCGGATGAGGCGAGCGAGCATGCCGGCCGCGCCTGGCGCAAGCCGCTGCCCGCTGGTCCCGATGAGGCACCGGACATGGCACCCCGCACCCGTCCTGACGGGGGGCAGGTGCCGCTGGAGCCGGACCTGCCGCTCGAGGAGCCCCTGATCGTGCCGTTCGACGGTCCGCGCGAGGCCTCTGCCTGAGGCGCGCGCGCCCGTCTCCCAAGCCGGACCGGGGCTTGCCCCGAGCCGCCCCAAAGCGGTCCCCGGACAGACCCGGGTCAGCCCCCCAAGGCTGATCCCCGGTCGAGCAGGCGGCCATCCGCAAGCCGCCACGCCTGACCGTCCTCCCAGAGCGTCAGGTGGCGCGTCATGTGGCGCGTCAGGCGGCGCGGATGCTGGAGAAGAAGGCGTCCAGCTTGGTCTTCAGGACATGCGACTGGCGCGCCAGCTCCTGCGACGACGACAGCACCTGGGCCGAGCCCGCGCCGGTCTGGGTGGCGGCACCGGTGACCTTGGTGATGCTCGAGGACACCTGCTGGGTTCCGACGGCGGCCTGGTTGACGTTTCTTGCGATCTCTTGCGTTGCGGCCCCCTGTTCCTCCACGGCGGCGGAGATGGCGGTCGAGGCCGTGCTGATGCGGCGAATGACCTCGCCGATGCCCTGGATCGCCAGCGCCACCTGGTTGGTGGCATTCTGCATCTCCTCGATATGCGCGCCGATCTCGCCCGTCGCCTTGGCGGTCTGGGCGGCCAGCGTCTTGACCTCCGTCGCGACGACGGCGAAGCCCCGGCCGGCCTCTCCGGCGCGGGCGGCCTCGATCGTGGCGTTGAGGGCGAGCAGGTTGGTCTGCCCGGCGATGTTGTTGATCAGCTCCAGCACACCGCCGATCCGGGAAGCCGAGGCAACCAGACCGGTGACGGTCGCCTCGGTCTGGTTCGCGGCCTGGAGTGCCTGATCGGCAACATTGGCCGACATCTGCACCTGTTGCGAGATCTCGGCAATCGAGGCGGCCAGCTCGTCGGAGGCCGCAGCCACCGTCTGGACGTTGGCGGCGGCCTGTTCGGAGGCGGCAGCGACCGTGGTCGCGGTCTGCGCGCTGGTCTCGGCCGTCTGGGAGAGGGACGCTGCCGTCGCCTCCAGCTCCGAGGAGGCGGCTGCCACGGTGCGCAGGATCATGCCCACATCCGAGTCGAGCGTGGTGACCAGCTCCTCGATCAGGCGGGCCCGCTTCTCGCGCGCCGCCCGTTCGGCGGCCTGCTCCGCCTCAAGCCGCACCCGCTCCAGCCCGTTGTCCTTGAAGACGGCAACCGCGTCGGCCATCTTGCCGATCTCGTCCTTGCGCCCGATGCCCGGGATCGCCACCGTGAAGTCCTGGTCGGCCAGGCGCTTCATGGCATCCTGCATGGCTGCGAGCGGGCGGAGGACGCCGGTCACCACGAAATAGGCAACGAACAGGGCAAGGCCCGCCGAGAGGACGGCGAGGCAGGCCATGATGGTCAGCGACAGC
Source organism: Pannonibacter sp. XCT-53 (assembly GCF_009915765.1). NCBI lineage: Bacteria > Pseudomonadati > Pseudomonadota > Alphaproteobacteria > Hyphomicrobiales > Stappiaceae > Pannonibacter > Pannonibacter tanglangensis. Next base: position 2,243,801 of record NZ_JAABLQ010000001.1, on the reverse strand, counting down.
CGGTTGGTGTCACGGGCCTGTTCGTATTCCTGGCTGGCCACGTCGATCTGCAGATCCACCAGCTTGGAAATGGGTTCGCCGATCGGATCGATGGTCGGATAGAGCGACCCGGTCACATAGGCATCGAGCGCGGCCTGGTCGCGGGACTGCAGGATGTACTCCAGCTTGGTGATGGACGGCTTGGCTGCAGCCATTGCGGCGTAGACCTGATCGGCCAGCGTCTTCTCGGCCGGCACCATGTAGGTGACGCTGTAGGCGGCCCATTCGCGGTCGATGATCGACAGGGCGGCTGAAACCGAGGATTGTCCCTGCTCCCAGGTCAGGGCGCCGCTGCGGACCTTGTGGGCCGTGTCCACGATGCTGACGGCATAGGAGTCGGCGACGCGCTTCAATTGTTTCATCGGAATGACGCGGTCACTGACAATTGTACGGATGGATTCATACGACGTCGACAAGGCGAAATAGCCGGCAAGACCCATGACGGCGAGCATCGTCGTCATGGCTACAAGGCTTGCCAGAATTCGAAACTTGATGGTCATCACGTTCCCCTAAGGAAATTGAGTGACCAGTTTGCTCAAAATTGATGCAGCCGGTTCGGGGGCACGCGCGCGCCGAATGGTTATCAACAGGTAAAATGCACGCATTGCGCGCAACATTACACTGCAATGGAAGTTGCGGCGAAGGATGCAACCCTGCAGGGAAAAGGTTGTGGGTCCGGGTTGCTGCACGCAGGGGTGCGAGCGTCTCAGCGTATAAATCGCCCCTGGTACATCTGGCGATACGCGAACGTGATTCGACGTGTGCCGATCAGGGTCCCGAGGCTGCTTTTGGGGAGAAGTCTGGATGGTCGGAGTGGCGTGATTCGAACACGCGACCCCCTCGTCCCGAACGAGGTGCGCTACCAGGCTGCGCTACACTCCGATCCAGATGAACAGTCTTTCGACTGTCGGGAACGGCGGAGCTGCTTGCGCCGCCGATGTGGCGCGTAATTAGCACCGCCCCTTCCGGTCTGCAAGTGCCCAATTCACATTCGTCGAAAAAAGTTCATGCGCCTGACGCAAGCCGTGGATAAGTCTGACGAAATTGCCTGTGAACGGGGCTGTTGCGCGCCCTGTCGATTGCCATTCGTGCAGCTTGCGCCGGCGTCAAGCAGAAGGTATACACCGCTGCACCCGATCCGGGCCCAGGGCCCGGCCTGCTGGGGCGTCGCCAAGCGGTAAGGCAGCGGTTTTTGGTACCGCCATTCCCAGGTTCGAATCCTGGCGCCCCAGCCATCTCTCCTTACAGCCGCCACGCAAGGATCACCGGCCGCCGCCGGACGGATTGCGAATGCCGCATGCGTCGCGCCTCCGCCGGCCCCTGCAAGGCCGTCCCGGCCTTGTCCGGGTTGCGGCCGGCACCCCCTGTATGACCCTGTGCCAATGAGCGGGCGAAGTGAAACGACGCCTCGGCAGATCCGACAACAGCGTCGCGCAAGCCTGATGGCGCATGACCCTCCCGGCCGGCTGCAGCAGGGCCGGCCCGGGACGCGCCGGACCAAGCAGCGCCGGGCCAAGCAGCACCCGACCGGACAGGACAACGGGTCAAGAGCGGAGCGGCACAGGATGGTCACGGTTTCGACCGACTGTCGCCGGGTTGGTCTGACACCGTGGCGCAGACGTAACGCATCAATCTGGCACAGACGGGCACCGGCCCGCGCGGCACGACTTTAACAGTTGTTAAGCACTGGCAGCCTATTTTTTCAGGAGGGGTGGTGAGCAAGGACTTGAATGAGCCGATGCACCGGGCAGCCCATCTTACACAAGCCTACGGCCGTCTTCTGGCCCGTCGGCTCGTGCTGGGCAAGCGGACGTCGGCACTCCTGTTCCTCGTCGTCAAAAACCTCCTGTTCTGGGGATCGATGATCGTCAGCGGCTTCCTGACCTACAAGGGTCTGACCTGGCTGTTTTAGGCAAGGTTTGGATCCGGGGATGCGGCGACACGGCATCGGCCCGCCGGGGTTAACCTTAACCGGAGCCATGAAGCATGACCGGCGCAATGATCCTGATGTTTCTCGGTGCCCTGCTTTATGGCGTCGTCGCCCTGATGTTCCTCGCCTTTTCCTGTGCGGAGCTGATCGACACCGGCCGCTCGAGCCGCGGACGGCTGCTGCTGGCCATCTCGGCTGCGGCGGCCTGGCCGGTGGCGCTCGTCGTGGCCAGCGTTGCCGCCGCCATGGCACGCCGGCCGGCTGCCCGTCCTGCATCGGTCGATCGCAAGTCTCCGGCCGCTGCAGCGGCCGCCGGCCCGCGCAAGGCGGAGAGCGCAGCCGTACCGCGCAAGCGTCTGGCTGCCTGACCTTCGGCGCGGCTCAGTTCACCCGGCACAGTCGCGGTCCCCACCAAGGGGTCTTGGCGCGCAAGCGCCTTGGTCGGGGACGCGGGGTCGTCAGGTCCCCGTCCAGTGGCGGCCCCTTGCGCCGGCGCCAGCCAGAGCGGCTTTGTCTTCCCGTCCTTCATTCCCACCCATCCCGTTCCGATCAACCGCGACGACGTTGCAGGGCGTGACGGCGGTGTCCGTGATCCGGTCTGACGCAAGGAACCTGAGCGCCAAGGCCCTGGCTCAGGGCCGCGCGGACCCCGGCAGTCGCCACTGTCACGGCTGCAAAGGGGCGGATTGACCTCGGCGACAACACGGCCACCCGGCAGCCTGAGACCAAGAGGCGTTTCAGGAGAGGGCCCTGCAAGGCAGGTGATGCGGGGGAGGGCGATGCCGGACAGCGCCGGCCGAAGAGAGGTGGCCGGAAAGTACGGGTCGGAGAGGGCTGGCCGGAGAGGGATGGCCAATGCAGGTCCCTTGCAGGCCTTGGTCGGCCGGGCAAGTGTCGGCCGGACAACTGTCGGCAGGCCGTCGCAGCGCGCGCTGCAAGCGTGGAGAGACCGCCCGCCCGGTTCCAGGTGAGGCGGTCTGCCGGGGACAGCGGCCGGACGGTGCCGGGATCAGATGCCCCCGCGCCCCGAAACCCGCCGCAGCGGGGTTGAGGGCGCAAGGCCAGAAGGCGCCCCCGAAGCGGCTCAGTAGCCGCTGCCGCGGGTGAATTCCTTCACGACGGTCTGGAGAAGGATCTTGATGTCCAGACGGGTCGACTGGGTCCGGATGTATTCGAGGTCGTAGTTGACCCGCATCCGGGCGTGATACTCCTCGGTGGTCTCCCCGCGGAAGCCGTTGACCTGCGCGAGACCGGTGATGCCCGGGCGCACCTGATGGCGGTCCATGTAGCGGGTGTCGAATTCCTCATAAGGGACACCGGCCGCCAGCATGCCCGGCACGTGGGGACGGGGTCCGACCAGCGACATGTCGCCCTTCAGAACGTTCCACAGCTGCGGCAGCTCGTCGAAATTCGAGCGTCGCAGGAACCGCCCCACCGGCGTGATGCGCGGATCGTTCTTGCGGGTCTGCGCAACGCCGGAGGCATCCTGCGTCGCCACATACATCGACCGGAACTTCAGGGCATAGAACAGCTCGCCATTGCGCCCGTAGCGGGCCTGGCGAAAGATCACCGGGCCGTCACTGGTGAGCTTGATGGCAGCCGCAATGCCGAGAAACAGCGGCGACAGCAGCGCAAGCCCCGCCGCGCTGCCGACCACATCGAGGCCGCGCTTGACCGCAGGACGGAGCGCCTGGCGCAGACGGCCGCGGCTGCCGACGCCCGGAACGTCAGCCGCCGGCGCAATCCCGGCAAAGGCGGGATGGGACAGGGTTCCGCGCGGGTCGGCGGAGGCCACCGACGAGCCGGCCCGGGCCAGGCTGACCGGCCCCAGGTGACGGTCGGACATGAGGTTGCGCTCGGCCAGGGAGCGGGAAAAGAACGGAATGCGGCGGATACCCCGCTTGCCTTGGGACGGGTCGCGCTCGCGATCAAACACTTCGTGAACCATTGGATGCCCCGATACAAAAAATTGTTGAACCGCCGAGCCCACAAAAAATCTCTCGGGCACGGTACTCGCTACACCGAATGCGAAAGTTCCAAATTGTTAAGAATTTTATCTTTTTACGTTAGCGATTTCCTAACACAGAATTCGTCGTCCTGCCAAGGGAATTGCAAACTATGTCAAGGCAGACGCTTGGTAAATTCAGGGTCGATATCGACCCTCGCGTGTCCTGCACGGCGAATTGCACTCGTGCGGGCAGGCTGATGCAGCTATCTGTCAGGCGCAGCATCCGGGGCGGTTGCTGAAAGATCGGGAAGTATGGATGATACAGGTTGAAGGAAAGTCGATTGCACTCGTCAGGATGGCAATCGCGGCAGGGCAGGCGATCCTCGACATCTACCGAGAGGGCGCCGACGTCATCCGCAAGGGGGATGGCTCGCCGGTGACCGCGGCCGACCACGCCGCCGAGGCCATCCTGCTGGCGGAGCTTGGCAGGGTGTTCCCCGGCGTGCCGGTCGTGGCCGAGGAAGACGTTGCAGCGGGGCACATGCCGTTGGCGGCTGCCTCCTACATCCTCGTCGACCCGCTGGACGGCACCCGTGAATTCATCAGCCGGAACGGCGAGTTCACCGTCAACATCGCGGTCATCGAGAACGGGGTTCCCGGAGCCGGGGTCGTTTTGGCTCCGGCGCTCGGCGAGATCTACTGGACGGATGGCCTGACAGCCTGGGCCGGTCGTGTGCGTGGCGAGGAGGTCGAAGACCTGCGCGAGATCCGCACCCGTCAGGCCCGCCCCGGGCAGTTGACGGTGCTCGCCAGCCGGTCCCATCTCTGCGAGCGGACAACGGCTGTCATCGAGGCGCTCAAGGTGCAGGATGTCGTCTCGGTCGGCTCGTCCTTGAAACTGTGCTGGCTGGCCGAAGGTCGCGCCGACATCTATCCGCGGCTGTCCCCGACGATGCAATGGGACATTGCCGCAGGGCACGCGGTGCTGCGGGCGGCCGGCGGCACCGTGCTTGATCTCGGCGACGGCCAGGCAGGCGAGCTCGCCTATCGCCTCACCGGGACCCCCGTGACGGCCTCCGCCCTGCGCAACCCCGACTTCGTCGCTCTTGGCGATCCCGGTCTCGCGGCCGACGTTCTTCGGGCCCTTGAATGAAAACGGCCCCCGCAGAGGGGGCCGTCGGAGACGCGTCCGCGGGTGGTCCGGCGTCTACTCGGTGTAGTAGTCCGAGTAGGCCGTGTAGTAGCCGCTCTTGCCTTCCTGCTGGTTGAGCAGCGTCAGGATGCGGCAATGCTCGGCCTTGGTCTGGGCGAGGCGCTGCAGCGAGTGGACGCAGAGACGTTGCGGTGTCTTGGCCCAGCGGATCACGAAGGTGATCACATCGGCATATTTCGCCAGATACAGGCCGTCGACCACCGGCTCGATCGGCGGGGAATCGAGCACCACATAGTCGAAGCGCTGCCGCGCGGTCTGCACGAGGCGCGTGAAGCGCTCCCGCGTGATGAGCTGGTCGGTGGGCACATCGGAGCGCCGCGCGCCAACCACCGCCGTCAGGGCGGTCTTGGGGTCGGACTTGACGATGTTCTGCAGCAGGTCCTCCGAGCCGATGTCGCCGACAAGGAAGTCGACCAGACCGTTGGACGGCTCGAGATTGAGGTGGCGCTGGATGCTCGGCTTGCGGAAGTCGCAGTCGATGATCAGGGTGCTGGCCCCCGACAGGGCCAGGGTTCTGGCGAGCGACAGCGACATCGTCGACTTGCCTTCGCCCGGAAGGGCAGAGGACATCATGATCACGAAGCCCTTCTTGCCCTTTGCCTCGGCCCGATCGGGCACGGTGGCCTGCAGCGTGTTGTCGATGGTGGCACGCAACCGCCGGACTGATTCCGCATACATCGACAGCGGACTTTCGATCAGCGCGTCGGAGACGGAAAACTGGCTGCTGCCGGCGGCATGGCGGGGAACAACCGTGGCCAGCGGCAGGCGGGTCACCGCCTGAACCTGTTCCTCGCTGGTGAAGCCGCCGATGAAGTTCTCGAAGATGAAGGCCAGCGCAAAGCCGGCGCCGACGGCAAACAGGCCGGCAACCGCCAGGATCAGCATGACCTTGGGCGAGCTCGGGCCGGTCGGCGGGAAGGCCGGCGAAACCACGCGGCTGTCAGCAATCTGCAGCGCGGTTTCCGTCTCGAGCGCCTGGGAGCGGGCCAGCAGGGCCTGGTACTGCGTCGCGGCATTGCGCGACGTCTGCTGCAGACGATAGATCTGGGCGAGCGTGTCGGCCGGCAGGTTGCTGCCGAGGATCGCGGTGTTGAGATCGCGGCGCAGGGTGGTGGCCTGCGTATCGTAGTCGGTGATCGAGGTCTGCAGCTCGCCGAGCGCGGTCTCGGCTTCCGTCAGCAGGTTCTGCTCGATGCGCTCCAGTTCCTGACGCAGGTTGACGGCCCGTGCCGAACCGGCTGCGGCCTCGCCGAGCGCGCGCTGCAACTGTTCGCGCTGCTGGTTGAGGGCGGCAACGGCCTCGTTCTCGAGTTCCGCGGCAAGGGTCTGGAAATCATTGCTGGCAAGCTTCTGCCGCAGGCCCGCGACCCGTCCCTCGGCCGAGGTTCGTTCATTGGCCAGCTCGTCGATCCGGTTCCGGATCTCGGCCAGGTCCGTGCGACCGGTGGCGCTGACGAATTCGTTAACGTTGCCGAAGATGTAGTCGTCGAAGGCCTTCTCGGCCGCAACAACCGCCCGTTCCGCATCCGCCAGCTGCCGGTCGATGATGTCGCGGGATTCCCGCGTGGCGGAGGTCTTCGATTCGATCTGGGCCCGGATGTAGGTCTCGGCAATCGCGTTGGCGAGCTCGGCCGCGCGATCCGGGTTCTCCGACCGGACGGACACCGCGATCAGGTAGGTGAGGCCGCGACGGGCGACGGTGATGTTCTTCTTGAACCGCGACAGCACCGATCCGAGCGCATCCTGTCCCGTCGGCAGCGTCGGCTCGCGGATGCGCAGGAATGCAAGGACCTTGTCCTTCATCCCGAGCTTCACGCCGAATTCCGGATCCGTGATCAGGTTTTTTGTCGCAATGACCGACAGCAGGACCGCGTCGGAATCGACGATCTCCACCTCGCTCTCGACCCGCGCGCTGTCTGTCGCCGAGGATCCCGACACGTTGCTCGGATCCATGAGGTTCTTGCGGCTGGGATCGACCAGAACGAGGGTTGTCCCTGTATACATCGGCGTGATCGAGAAGACCGCGACGGCGGCGATCGCGACAACGACGGCGATGGTGGCGGCAATCAACCTGACCTGGCGGCGCACGATGCCGAAAAGATGCCGGAAATCGATTTCTGTCTCGTCCATGAGCGCAATGCTTTCTCAAGAAGCCGAAGCGGACCGCATCGGGACATAGGAACAAAAAAATGAAGTAAAGCCTACAATGGCATCACATATCGGAGCTCACCCGTCCCGTCCAGCGCTCACCTGAAGGAAGGCCGGCTCGATGGCGGGCTGGAGGCGCACGGCGGTGAGGGTCCCTGTGGCATAGGCTCCGGTGTCGATGGCGATGCGGTTGGCGCGCCGCTCGGGCTGCTTCACGATGCTGTGTCCATGCACCACCACGGCACCGTGATCGGCATCACTGGCCAGGAACTCGGTCTTGATGCGGGTCAGGTCCAGATCGGTCTGCTCCTCGATCGGTGTTCCCGGCCGGATGCCGGCATGAACCAGCAGCAGCCCCGGATAATGCACGCCCGTGATCATCCGTTCGAGAAAGCGGATGTGCTCCTCCGGAATGAACACGGCAAGCGTGCCGGCAGCCTTGCCGGGATGCTTGCGGACCTGCTCGACATCCTGAACCGACATGCCGTAGGAAAACAGGGTTTCGGCGCCGCCGAAGTCGAGCCAGGCAAGGTTGGCCTTCGGGTTCTGCAGGAAGCCGAGCATCATCAGCTCGTGGTTTCCGGCGAGATGAATGCGCGTCCAGCCCGCGGGCGCAGGACCGATGGCCCGGTCCAGGATCGCGGCCGACTGGGGGCCGCGGTCCACGAGATCCCCCAGATAGACCACCGTGGGTGCAAGACCGATGCGCTCCGCGTCGGCGGCAATGCGCGCCTCCAGCTGCTGCAGGAGGTCGAGACGGCCATGCACATCGCCGACGGCATAGAGCAGGTCAGGTTGGCGTGGCTCGACACGGATGCCGTTGGCCGCAGCCGCAGCCTTCGCGGGCACTGAAAACAGGGCCTTCAGAAACTTGACCATCTTTCTCCCGATGCCTGATCCCTCAGGCCGTTCGCTTGGCCAGTTCGTAGGCCGTTGCGTAACCTATGCCCAAGATCGTTACGAAAAGGAATGTAACCGCCTGGATTTCGAGGCTGAAGTCGACGGTTGAATGCACCGCGGCAACCACGATCACTCCAAGCGGGGCACAGAGCTCGACCGGCCGCTGGCTGCTCGCGCGATAGGCCGACAGGATGGTCCAGCCGATCAGCACCACGATCAGCGGGGGCAGGCTGCCGAAGACCAGGCCCAGCTCGCTCCAGTGTGTCAGGTAGGTCGAGTGGGCCTTGTCGAAGGTATAGGCACTGTTGGTCGGGTCGCTGTCATAGAGCGGGAAGGCGAACTCGAAGGACTGGGCGCCGTGGCCGATGAGCGGCCGGGCGGAGATCATGTCGAACGTGTCGCTGTAGATGCTGAGACGCCCTTCCGAATCCCTCTCGACCATGATCAGGCGGTCGACCGTGCCGGCGCCATAGGTGAAGAGGAACAGGAGGCCGCCGGCCGCAAGCAGGCCGAGACTGAGGAGACGGGCGCGCCATGTTGCCAGCCGCAGCAAGCCGGCGGTGGCAAGACCGCAGGCCGTGGCGAACAGGCCCATGCGGGACCCGGTCGCAAGGAGGGCGGCCAGAATGAGGACCAGGGCCACGGCCGCCAGCACGTTTTCCGACGTCATGTTGAGGTCGAACCGCGTTCGCCGCAGGCGCCGGCGAGTCGGGTTCGTGTCCGGCTCGTCCGGCATCGCCAGCAGCAGGGCCACCACGGCTCCGAAGCCGAGATAGGTTGCCAGCGAGTTGCGGTTGATGAAGGTGCCGGTCGCCTCGCCGAGATACTGGGTCTTCTCCACCAGGACCACCTGGTCGGCGAGATAGAGCATTGCGATCATCGCGTAGGCAGCCTGGGCGGCGACGAACAGCAGGACGAACCACAGCAGCCGCCGGGCGCGCTGGCGGCGCACGCTCGCCTGAACGGCGAGGAAGAACAGCACCCCGTAGCTGAGCCAGCGCAGCATGGCCAGAAGCCCGTCGCCCGGCGCCAGGCTGATGCTCCCGAACTCGAGCTGATACCCGGCCACCGAGACGACGGCCGGCAGCGGCAGGAGCGTCCCGAGCGGCAGGATCTGGACCGCGATCCAGAGCGAGACGCCGCAGAAGAGGAAGGTGAGGACGTTGAGCTGGGCAAACGGCAGGCGCAGCTTGAGCGCCTTGCGCTTCAGCACCAGCGCATAGGCGGCAAGGATCGCGCCGAGCACGATGGCCCAGATGGCCCAGAACACGGGACGGTTGCTGCCGAGCGGAACCGGAGCGAGCAGCAGCACGGCGAGCACCGCCCGGCCCGTGATGTCGTTCAGGCGGGACGTGCTGCTGCGCCCGGATGCGCGCAGGTCGCCGGTGTCGGTCGGGTGTGCAGTGGACATGGGCTGTCTGCCTTCGCCTTGGAACGGACTGTCAGTTGGGGTCGGAGGCCGCGCGGATCTCGGCGAGCACGTTGCGTTTCGAGGCATCCGGAAGGGCCTCGAACAGCGTGGCCAGCACCTCTTGCCGCCCGTCACGCCGGAGATAGAGCCGCGCCAGCCATGCAGCGCTGCGCCGCGAGCTTGCCAGCAGCGCCACGTCCTGCGTCAGCGCCGCCTTTGCCTCGTCCGGCAGGTCGGCATACCGCGGCAAGCCCTGCTTCAGACGGCCGTCGGCAAGCCAGCCCTCGCCGGGGCTCAGCTTCTGCGACAGGGTCAGGGCGGCGGCGGCCTCGCTGTCGTTGCCGAGGATGAAATTGGCGCTGGCCTTGATCAGCAGGGCGAGGCCATCGGCCGGCCGCTGGTCGAGCACCTCGTCGGCGAGGCGGTCACAGTTGCCGGCATAGGCCCGGCGCGTGTCCTGCGGCAGCAGCCGGCCGAAGGTCGAGTTCATCGCCTCGTCGCAATCCTGGAGCAGGATGCGGTTCGCATATCCGGACAGGCCGGTCTGCACGTCCCCCGTCAGAAGCGGGGCCAGACGCTCGGACCGGCTCTGGCCGCTGGTCAGGAAAATGCTTGTCTCCTGCCAGAGAACGACAGCACCGATCACGATCATGACGGCCCCGAGGCAGCCGGCAGCAACCGCGAAAACGGGATCTGCGCGCAGACGGGGCGGACGGGAGGACAACGGAGCACTCATTCAATCACGGATCCGGCAAAGAAAGTGCATGCAAAAGCGGGACAGGCGGACAGCAGGCGTGTGCCGTCCATGGTCCTCGCCAGACACGGATGCCGGAGCTGGCGGGCAAACACAAGCCTTTCAATGCCATATTGGCCACGGATAGGCCTTGAGCTGCCTTAGCGGCAGGTTCTCGGGCGGGGCTAAGCCCTTCGCGGCCTTGCGGTTAACGATATGTTTAAAATTCAGTGACAAGGCTCAGGATCTGTGGCATAGATACCCCAACGTCGTCGCGTTGGCGGCGGCCGTCTGTTCCATCGTAGTTCGTAAATTGAATTGCTGGAGATTGTTATGAAGCTCTTTAATATCGCCAAGGTCGCCTCGGTTGCGATCGCCCTTTCGGCGGTTTCGCCGGTTGTCGTCTCCGCCCAGGGCGTGAACGTCGCGTCCGTCGTCGCCGCCTGCGGCGCCGGTTCTCCGTGTGCCCCGCTGGTTCGCTCTCTGCTCGCCAACGTTCCGGCAGCGCAGCGCACGGCGGTCATCGCCGAGCTCGCTGCGAGCCTTGCCGAGATCCAGGGTGGCGGTGCCAACATTGCCGAGGCCCTGCGCGCTGCGGCCGAGCTCTCGACCGATCCGGCCCAGCAGGCCGCTCTTACCGACCTCGCTGACGCGATCGGCGGCGGTGACGGTGCCCTGGACGGCCCGGTTGCAGCTGGTCCGGCTGCTGACGACGGTCTGGACGCTCCGGACGGCGGCAGCGACAACTGATCCGCTCCGGGTCAGCGCCAAAGAACATGAAAAGCCCGCGCGAGCGGGCTTTTTGCATTTTCGGAGCGTCATGGCGCTGCAAACCCGCCTCCGCTTGTCCGCATCAGGAAGCCCGGCCCGGGACTCTGGCAGGCGTCTCCGAGGACGGTGTGCCCCGGTCGCGAATGCCTGAAGGTTGTTCTCGCCAGACGAAACTCCCGTCATCACGAGAATGAACCACCCGCACAAGAAAGCCCGGAGGATGCCGCTCGGTCGACCGGAGATGATCCGTGGGCACGTGGGTGAAAAGCGACCGGTGCCGGAGGGGGCAGCCGGCGTCCGCGTTCGGTGCGCAAGGCGCGCAAGCGGCAGTCCGGCTGGCGGGCTTGCGCGACGGCCGGTCGCGATAACCGGCCATTCCGTTCGGGGTCAGGCTCTTTCGACACGCCTTCATAGAGGCGCCGGGCCGTGGAGCAGCTCCGGCGGGTGAATCGGCTGACCGGAGAGGAGATCGCGGCGGAGGCAGCATCTGCTCCGATCCACGGTCGGCGGAGGGGACACGCAGGCCGGCCCTTGCCACCTCATGGCGCGGATGCCCGGCGAGCCGGTGCGCCGCGACCCATGGGCCAACGTCGGCGACCGTCTCCATCTCGGCTCAGGGGGCCCGGCCACTTCGAGGTCCCCACAGGGCCTGTGTCAGTCAAGTGGTGAGAGACGTCGGCACAATCCTGAACGCGGTCGACACACGCACCCGACAGGGGCATTCGACAGGCACTCCGGATGGTCGATCCGGATGCGCGGCCGGCGACAGTTGCGCGCGATGGTACGGCCCGTACGGGGCGAGAGGACCTGCCGGAGGAACCTTGCTGCGTGCGGAATCCTTGCTGCCGGCAGGCCTTGCCCTAGCCCTAGATCCTGACCCGTGTGACCGAGGCGGTCCTGGTGCGCCACAAGAAGACGCCGCCTTGCGGCGGCGTCAGGGGGCGGGGCAGGAACAGGCTCACGGGTGGCAGGGCTGGCAAGCCAGCTCCGGGTTACAGCCGCTGCCAGGCGCCCGGGTTCTGGCTGGCGATCGCGATCCAGCGATAATCGGTCTGCTGACGCGACACGATCGTCTTCTTGATGTTGTCGAGAACAAGCTCGCCCTTGGTGGTCTTGACCACGAGCACCGCATGGCCTTCGCCCTCGCGGGTCCGGACCACCGCCATGCGCAGGGCACCGGCCGGCACACCCAGCTTGATCAGCTGGCTGCGCTTGGTGAGTGCGAAGTCCTCGCAGTCGCCGGTGCGGCCGCCGACCTTCCAGCTGTCCCCCGATTCCTTCACCCAGGTGATGGACCGGTTGACCTGGTTGTTGACGCGGTTGAGCTTGGCAACCAGCTGCGGCGAGTAGGAGACGACATCCACGCTGGAGCGGTCACCACGGCACTCGCCCGGATTGCGGATGCAGAACACCAGATAAGCCTTGGGAGCGCGCGTCTTGCCGCGGGTCACATTGCCCGACCGCGGCGTGTAGCGCGGTTCGCTGCGCGAGACTTCCGGCTGGAAGATCTCCGGCTCGCCAAGTGCTCGCGTGTTGCCGAACCAGCCTGCATTTGCGCCCGACATGACGCCGCTGGTCATGAGCATCGCTGCGGCGGCTGCTGCTACGAAAAACTTCTTCATAACCCCACTCCTCGTTTTGCAGGAGCTGACCTCGTTCGGCTCTGGCCAGATGCCTCGGCGATCCAGGTCTTTCCCTCATCCTGAGGACGTTCTAGCAGGCCAACACCTGCGGTCCGTTTAAGTGGGAAAATACAATTTTATCGAAGTGACGTTTTTCGCTGCCGCAGGCCCCGAAATCAGATGCGGTTGCGGCGCGACAGGGCGGCTTCCCAGTCCAGGGCATGGCGAATGATGGCCGACAGGTCGTCGAGCTGCGGCTTCCAGTTCAGCTCGCGGGTGATCAGGTCGTTGGCGGCAATCACCTCGGGCATGTCACCCGGCCGCCGGTCGCCGAGGCGCACGTCGAACCGGGCGCCGGAGGCGGCCTGAACCGCGTCGATGACCTGGCGAACGCTCGAACCCCGGCCATAGCCGCAGTTCATCACGACACTGTCGCCGCCGGCGCGCAGACGCAGCAGTGCCAGCCGGTGCGCCTCGACCAGATCCCAGACATGGATGTAGTCGCGCACCCCGGTGCCATCGACGGTCGGGTAGTCCGTGCCGAAGATCGTCATGTGGTCGCGCTTGCCGAGCGCGGTCTCGCAGGCGATCTTGATCAGGTTGGTGGCATTGAGCGTGGCCTGCCCGGTCCGCCCCTTCGGATCGGCTCCCGCCACGTTGAAGTAGCGCAGGGCCGTGTAGCGGAACGGATGGGCCGCGGCCACATCCTTCAGCATCAGCTCGGTCATCAGCTTGGACAGCCCGTAGGGCGACTGCGGCCTGAGGGGCGCGTCCTCGCGCACCGGCACCTCGTCCGGATCGCCATAGACGGCAGCCGTGGAGGAAAAGATGAACTTGTCGACGCCGGCCGTGACGCAGGCCTCGATGAGGTTGCGCGAGACGGCGGTGTTGTTGCGATAGTACTTCAGCGGATTGGAGACCGATTCCGGCAGGACCACCGATCCGGCAAAATGGATCACGGCCTCGACGGCGTGCTCGCGCAGGATCGTCTCCATCCGGGCAATATCGCCCACGTCGGCCTGCAGGAACGGGACCGTTTCCGGGATCAGCCAGTCGAAGCCGGTGACGAGATTGTCAACCACGAGCGGCGTTTCACCTGCATCCAGCAGGCATCGGACCATGTGGCTGCCAATATAGCCGGCGCCGCCGGTGATCAGGACTGTCATGCGCGCTCCCCATCCGAACACGCCTGACTGATAACCTGAAAAGATTTACGAGGCTTTGCGGGCTGTCAGGCCTCGTCCGCCCCCTTGCAGACATCGACCCATTCGGCATTGGTCAGCGCCGCCATCCGCTCCGGCGCGATCCGCACCGCCGCGTTCACCGCGCCGGCCGCCGGGAAGACCTCCGCGAAGGCCTGCAGCGACACGTCGCAGCACACCCGAAGCGGACGGGCCAGACCGAACGGGCAGACGCCGCCGACCGGATGACCGGTGATGTCCTCCACCACGTCCAGCCCCAGCATCTTCACCTTCGAGCCGAAGGTGGCCTTTGCCTTCCGGTTGTCCAGCCGGGCATCCCCCCGCGTCACCAGCAGCACCACGTCATCGCCGGCCTGGATCGACAGCGTCTTGGCGATCTCGGCGGGGCTGACCCCCAGAGCGGCGGCGGCCTCCGCAACGGTCGCGGTGCTGCTGTCCATCACCATCACCGCGATGTCGGGGGCCTTTTCCGCAAAGAAGGCGCGGACACTGTCGAGGCTCATGCATGTCTCCCTGGACGCTGGCGTCACGTACCGAACCGTTCGGTTCTCTGCGATCAGTATGCAGTCCCGCCGCCGGCTGTCCAGCCATCCCGTCACAGACACCGGCCTCGGGCGTCCCATCCATCAGACAGTCGGACATGCAGACGGGCAAGGTGCCCACCCCGCGACGGGCCTGTCCGGCACACCGTCAGACGCCAGGCCGGCGACAGGGAGAACTCATGGCAAAGGACCCGATCATCCTCTATGGCCGCGCCGTCCAGGATGCGCGCAACCGGCTGCGATCAGCCCAGATCTCGACCATGACCGATGTGCTGGTGGCCGAATTGTTCAAGCCGGGCACAGGCGATGGGACAGCCTTTGCCACTGTCTTCGCAGGCTGGGTCAGGAAGCTGCCGAAGATGAACGAAGAGGTCGGCAGTTTCCTCGACACGCGCGCGGCGAAGGCGGCCAATCGGGCCCTCGGCGCGGCGCAGGTCAGGGCGGATGACTTCGTGACGCCCGACGGGGCGATCCAGGACATCTATGCCATCGGCGACATGCTGCGCTACGTCGGCGAGTATTTCGAGTTTGGCGGCGGCGGACAGAACGCGACCGTCAATGCCGTGAACCAGTTTCGCGATGGCCTGCGCAACCAGCTCGCCTTCAACAAGGCCAACCGCGCCCGGCGGCCGGTGACGGACTATGACCTCACCGAATGGCCCGATCTCGGCATTTTCAAGAATGAACTGCTCGACCGCTCCGTGGTCAAATACATGGAGCGCTTCTACGGCCCCTACATCGGCGCCGACATTTCCGGCACCACGACCGATGCGCTGGACGTGCTGGCGTATTTCCTGGCGGACTCAATCGGCAGCCAGAACCTGGTGTCGAATGCCGGGTCTGTCATTCGTTTAGGTGACGAGATGGTGCCGATCGCGACGATGGTCCTCCAGTATCATCACAGTCTGATGGAATGCGGGCTGGCGCTGAGCCTGTCGAGCAAGTCGATGGAAAAAAGCGCTTCGACGAATGGTGCCGCCCTTTCGCGCTTCAACTTGTATGACTACACGACCTTCATCAATGGCGCGGCGAATGAACCCGTCGCCAGCGTCATGACCCGCGGCAACCAGACGCTGGCCCGGGATCTGGCCGGACGCGGGCTGGTCATCATCCGCGATGCCATCGACATCAACGACAATCCCTACGCCGACGCCGAAATCGCGCTGCTGCTGGACGATCCGGCGAACAATCGTCTCTTTGACCTGAACAGCCAGTACACCCCCTTCGCGGAAAAGCGGCGGGAGGTGATGATGACCGAAGACGGCTACTACCAGAACGGCAATCCCAGCCTGACGGCCTTTGCGTCGCGTCAGTTCGGCAACCTGGCCGTGGCCGGCCAGAGCTACGACGACATCATCCGCATGAACTCCCTTGACCTCGCCGGACTGAAAGGAAGCGCACCGACGCTGGTCTTTGACAACCTCGACGCTGCGCTGCAGGCCGATCGCCCGGGCGCTGCCCTCAACGCCCGGCAGGTGGCAGCGGCGCTGAAGCTGCCCCCGCAGCCGCAATCCCCGGCCCAGCCGGCGGCGGAGCCTCAACCCGCCTCGCAGTTGGCGCCGGGTGATGAGCCGGACGCCGATGAAACCTCCCTGCGCGGCATCGATCCGAACCGCCTGCGCAAGGCGCTGGCGATTGCCAGCCTGTTCGACAACTGAGGGAGGCCAATCATGCGGCGCTCAGGCGAAATGCGCCTCGGGGCGGAAGGAGGCGGGCAGGGGATGCTCCGGCGTCTCGCCGAGCAGCTCCGACACAAGGGCAGCCGCCACGCGGTGGGCGAGGCCAAAGCCGGTCTTGAAGCCACCGGTGGCAACGAAGCTGCGCTCCAGTCCGGGCACCCGGCCGACCAGCGGATCCCGCGCCGCAGGCTTCGGCCGGATGCCGGCCCAGGCCTCGAGCACGGGGGCCCCGGCGAGCTGAGGGCAGAAGCGGACCGCCCGGTCGAGGAGGTCGGCCGTCGCGGCCGGCTCCGGTTTGGTGTCCGTCACGCCGGTCAGCGCCGTGCTGCCGATGGCGACACTGCCGTCGGCATGGGGGACGACATAGAGCCCGTCGCAGTAGAGCGCGGGCAGGGACGCGGGCACCTCGACCGCCACGCGGACCGCCTGGCCCTTCTGCCCCTCGCCAAGCGTCTTGCCCGTCAGCGCAGCCAGGGCAGAGAAGGCAGCAAAGCCTTGCGCGAGCACGATCCGCTCCGCCCGGATCCTGTCGCCGCTGACAAGATGGACCGTGCCGCTCGCGTCATCGAGACGGGCGAGGCCGTCGCCAAGCCGGATCTGGCCGCGACCGTCCGGCGCGGACGCGAGGCTGGCGGCAAGCGCGGCGAGATAGGCCCGGGGCGACACGCGGGCCGCGAGCGTTTCCAGGACCGCGCCGAAGGGCGCAGCCTCGGGCGCGAGCCAGCCGCCAAGCGCCCCGGCATCGACAAGCTCATAGCCAAAGCCCGTGGTCGCCGTGCTCCAGCGCGTCCGCGCCTCCGCCGCCCGCGCCTCGTGATGCGCCCGCAGATCCGCCGTGGTGATCGGCAGGATGCGGCCGCAGCGGCGATAGCCACAGTCCAGGCCCGTCTCCGCCTCAAGTTCGGCCACAAGGCCGGAGAGCGCGGCAAGGGCCTCGAACTGAAACGCCTTCTTCGCGTTCCATCGCGCCGGCATGTGCGGCATCAGCGCTCCGAGGACCCCGCCGCTGGCGCCTGAACCGATCGCGGCGGCCTCGACGAGCGTGACGCGCATCCCGCGACGGACGGCGGCACGGGCGACGGACAGGCCAAAGATGCCAGCGCCGATCACAACGACATCCGGGGACTTGGTCACGGGCTGAGGCTCCGCTAGGAAGGACTGGGATCGGGACACAGGCTGTGCCCCACGGGCGGGTTCTATCGCATGGCTCAGGACGAACAAGAGAAAACGCCGGAAGTCGCAGCCGCAGCCGCGCCGGAGCTGGAGTGGCTCGAGGACGGCGTGCCCCGCGCCGCCCGTTTCGACGACACCTATTTCTCGCGCGCCGGCGGCCGGGCAGAGGCCGGGCATGTGTTCCTGGCCGGCAACGGACTGCCGGAGCGGTGGCAGGGCAAAAGCCGCTTCACGATCGGCGAACTGGGCTTCGGCACCGGACTGAACCTGCTGGCCACACTGGCGCTGCGACAGGACCAGCCGGACCCGCCGCATCTCACGTTCCTCACGGTCGAGGCCTTCCCGCTGACGATCGCCCAGCTGGAGCGGGCCCATTCCGCCTTCCCGGAGCTGGGCGATCTGGCCTGCCAACTGAGACTGGCGCTGGCCGGTGCCCGGATCGGCGCGGGGGCTCATGCGGGCTGGCACCGGATGGACCTGTCCGGGGCGACGCTCTGGCTGGGTCTTGGCGACGCCACCGTGCTTGTCCCCGAGCTTGCCGCAGGCGGGGCCCTGCCCGCCCTTCGTGCCGCCCTTCCGGTGGACGCGTGGTTCCTCGACGGCTTTGCCCCGTCGCGCAACCCGGAACTCTGGCAGCCGGGTCTGATGCAGGCCGTGCATGCGGCAACGGCCCCTGGCGGGAGCTTTGCGACCTACACATCTGCCGGCTGGGTGCGCCGTGGCCTGGCCGCGGCGGGCTTCACGGTCGAGAAGCGCAAGGGCTTCGCGGGAAAGCGCCAGATGTCGGTGGGGTGGAGAGGCGAGGTCACCTAGGGACGCGGCGACAGGACATCCATGGCAGCAGCGAATGCGTCATCCTTTGAAATATCCAAGGCCGGACTGGACTTCAGTCTGCCCCTGATTTCCTCGGCTGACTGGTCGACAACAGCCAATCTCTGCCGGTCATCCTCGATCATCTGGTCGAGAGCCGCAGCGATGACGTCATCCGGCGAAAAATACCCATCCTGACGGGCCTTCACTTCGATGAAGGTCCGATGCTCCTCGCTGATATGCAGTCCGGTCTTGGTTGTCTCGTGGCCCATGATAAAACAATGGCACGCGTCCCGCGCTGATGCACTTACCCCCGGCCGATGAAGGGCATCGCGGTGGCCATCACGGTCATGAACTGCACGTTTGCCTCCAGCGGAAGGCTCGCCATGTGCAGCACAGAGCTGGCCACATGCTGCACGTCCATCACGGGTTCGGCCGCGACCGTGCCGTTGGCCTGCGGCACGCCCCGGCTCATGACATCGGTCATGTCCGAAGCGGCATTGCCGATGTCGATCTGGCCGCAGGCGATGTTGAAGCGCCGGCCATCGAGCGACAGGCTGCGCGTCAGTCCGGTGATCGCGTGCTTGGAGGTTGTGTAGGCGACCGACCCCGGACGCGGCACGTGGGCGGAAATCGAGCCGTTGTTGATGATGCGCCCGCCTTGCGGCAGCTGTCGCCGCATCAGGGCAAAGGCGGCACGGGCCACGAGGAACGCGCCGGTGACATTGACGTCGAGAACACGGCGGAATTCCTCCGGGCTGATCTCGTCGATCTGCCGCGACAGCAGGCTGATACCCGCATTGTTGAAAACCACGTCGAGCCGGCCGAACCGGGCCTCCAGCGCCGCGAACAGCGCCTCGACAAAGGCCGCGTCGCTGACGTCGCCGGCAAGGCAGAGCGCCCGGGAGTCCGGGGCGCCGGACAGGGCCACCGTGTCGGCCAGCGCCTCGGCCCGGCGGCCGGTCAGGACGACGCTCGCGCCAGCCTCGAGGAAGGCCCGGGCGGTCGCCCGGCCGATGCCGCTGCTGGCGCCGGTGACGAGAATGCACTTTCCGGACAGGGACATCGGCGGGCTCCTTCGGGCACGTCGGAACGGGGCGCCGAACGGGGCGGCGGTTCTGGCGGGCGAGACTAGCCAGACGACCGGATGCGCGCAATGGCCGCAGCGGCTGTGGACATTTGGCAGACTTCGCCTATCCTGCATCGGGCCGGGAGGAGGCCGTTCATCGCACGGTTCCGGCTGAGGGAGACACGAGAATGGGACTCACCCATGAGCCCTGGCTCGTCGCCTTGTCCGTGCTGGTTGCCTTCCAGGGCAGCTTTGCCGGACTGAGCATGGCTGTCCGCGTGGGCGAGGCGCGTCTGTCGCGCCGCCGCGTGCTTCTGGCCGGTTCGGCCCTGACACTCGCCCTCGGCATCTGGTCGATGCATTTCGTCGGCATGCTTGCCGCCCGCCTTCCGGTGGCGGTCGATTTCCTCGTCCTGCCCACCCTTCTGTCCTTTCTGGTCTGCGTCCTTGTCGTGGGCGTCGCGGTCTTTGCCGCCTCGCGCGGCCGCGCCGGCCTGACCCGCCTGCGGCTGGTCGTGGCCGCGTTCGTCATGGGGACGGGCATTGCCAGCATGCATTACCTCGGCATGCTGGCGCTGCACGCCTCCTCGCACATGACGCATAATCCCCGGTTTGTCGGTGCAAGCTTTCTCGTCGCCTTCTGCGCCTCGGGCCTCGCGGTCTGGCTGGCCTTCGGTCATGGCCGCAGACCGCCCGTGCTTGTCTCGGCGCTGGTGCTGGCGCTGGCCATCTCGGCGATGCATTACATCGCCATGGCCGGCATGACGCTGATGCCTCTCGCCCATGCCCATGCCGACGCAGTCCCCCTGGCGGACGCCGGCGCACCGGCCGTCTCTCCCGGCATCCTGGCGATCATCGTCTCGGTGGTCGCCTTCCTGGTCTCGGGTCTGTTCCTGCTCACGCTGGTCCCCGACGCCGACGAGCTGACGCGTCATGCCCATAACGGACTGGCAGAAAGCGGACTGGCTGAAAGAGAACGGGCCAAAAAGGCCAATGCAGCCGATCCGCTGGACCCGCTTGCCGCGGAGGCGCGGTTGCCTGCGGCGGGAGAAGGCCGCGCTGCCGTCACGGCCGGACGGGCCGGGCGGTCATCCCCGGATGCCGCCGACCCGGCGCCGCCCCCCCTCATTGCCACTGCCGCGCCGGCGGCCGGCACGCTGCCGGGACTGTGGCCCGTGTCTGCAATGACCGCAGGCAGCGGTCCGGGGGCGGAGGCGCATCCGACGGGCGTGGAGGCCCTGGCCACGGACGGGCAGACCGGTGCAGCGGACCTGGCGGCGCTGGCCGGAGCGGCCGCGGCCCGGCAGGACGTGCTTGCCGAACCGCTGCGCCGCGTCGCGCTGGGCCTGCAAGGCGCACCGGACGAGGCGCGTCTGCGCGGACTGGCCGGACGCACACACGCCGGGGCAGGGGGGGCGTCGCTGCCGATCGAGCGGGAAGGGACGAAGGCCCGCCTGCCTGTGGCCGACCTCGTGGCCGTGCAGGCCGACGCCCATTACACGCGCCTCTATGACCTGCAGCGCGCCTATTTCTGCCCGCTGTCGATCACCGAGGTGGAACGGCTGCTGGATGCACGGCAATTCACCCGCGTGCATCGCTCCCACATCGTGAGCCTCGCGCATGTCCGGGCGCTGCGCCGCGCCGGAGACAGCGGCATCGTGCTGCTTGACGGCCAGCATGGGCACAGCGTGCCGGTGAGCCGCTCCAAGTGGCCGCATCTCAAGACGCGGCTCGCCGCCGGGACGGCCAGCGCGGCCGAATAGCCGGTCACCGGCTTTCCAGTCCCCGGATCTGTCTCCCGGCCGCCTGCCGGTCCCCTGGTCCGGCACTGGTTGCGCTCCGTCGCGCCGGCGCTGCTGCGCCGACATGCCGACATGCCGATGCGCTGATGCGCCGATGTGCCGACGCGCCGGTGTGCCGACGCGCGGTCCGGCGCCGGAACTCCGGGGGACGATGCCGGGGCACCGGCCGCACCCCGCCGAGTTCTGCGCCGATTGCGACAGTAGTCCTGACGCATTTCGTGCAAGGCGAACCGCATTTCGTGCAGAGGCAGCGCCAGTGGTGCAGCTCCCGTTGTGCGTGCACCGCACACATCCGCAGCCTTCCGATCCGGAGCATGCGGTGCAGCGGGCATGGTCTGCGCCGCACCGGTGAGGGAGGAAACCGTGATCCCAGGACAATTCACCTATCACAGGCCGTCGTCGCTGGCGGAAGCCGTCGCCCTTCTCGCCAGTCACGGCGACGAGGCGCGGCCGCTGGCCGGAGGCCACAGCCTCATCCCGATGATGAAGCTGCGCATGGCCGCGCCCGAACATCTCGTCGATCTTGCCGGCATTGCTGATCTCAAGGGCATCTGCGAGGACGGGGGAACGATCGTCATCGGCGCGACCACGACGCAGCACGAGGTCATCGCCTCCGCGCTTCTGGCGAGCAAGCTGCCGATCCTGCGCGAGACGGCGCTGCTCATCGCCGATCCGCAGATCCGGTACGTCGGCACCATCGGCGGCAATGTCGCCAACGGCGATCCGGGCAACGACATGCCGGCGCTGATGCAGTGCCTTGATGCGAGCTACGTGCTCGTCGGCCCCTCGGGCGAACGCCACGTGGCGGCGCGCGAGTTCTATGAGGCGGCCTATTTCACGGCGCTGAGCCCCGACGAGATCGTGGCCGCGATCCGCATTCCCGTGCCGGCCGCCGGCCACGGCTATGCCTACGAGAAGCTGAAGCGCAAGGTCGGCGACTACGCCACGGCGGCGGCAGCGGTGATGCTGACCCGCAGCGGACATCAGATCACCTCCTGCTCCATCGGCCTCACCAATGTCGCCGACACGCCGCTGTTTGCCGAGGAGGCGGGCCGCATCCTGACCGGATCGTCCATGGAAGCCGATGTGGTCACCCGTGCCGTTGCTGCAGCCGAAGCAATCACCAATCCCGCCTCCGACGGCCGTGGGCCAGCGGAATACCGCACGCGCATGGCCGGCGTGATGCTGCGCCGGGCTCTGGCCCGCGCCTATGACCGCGCAGCGGCCTGAGGGAGATCAAGATGAGCGAAATCGAACAGCTTCCGCTGACCCTCACGGTCAATGGCAAGAAGGTGCAGCGCTTCGTCGAGCCGCGCACGCTGCTGATCCACTTCCTGCGCGAGGACCTGTCCCTGACAGGACCGCATATCGGCTGCGAGACCTCCCACTGCGGCGCCTGCACCATCGAGCTGAACGGCATGTCGGTGAAATCCTGCACCATGTTCGCCGTCCAGGCGAACGGGGCGGAGATCACCACCATCGAAGGCATGGCCGCTGCCGATGGCACGCTGTCGGCCTTGCAGGAAGGCTTCCGCCAGATGCATGGCCTGCAGTGCGGCTATTGCACGCCCGGCATGATCCTGCGCGCGCATGTGCTCCTGAAGGAAAACCCGGACCCGACCGAAGCGGAGATCCGGGCCGGAATTGCCGGCAACCTCTGCCGCTGCACCGGCTACCAGAACATCGTCAAGGCGATCCAGTACGCCGCTGCCAAGCTGGCCGGGCGTGACTTCCAGGAGGCCGCAGAATGAACGACATGACGCTGACCAAGGAACAGCGCGAGGCCCGGCTGGAAGGCATGGGCTGCAAGCGCAAGCGCGTCGAGGACGTCCGCTTCACGCAGGGCAAGGGCCAGTATGTCGACGACATCAAGATGCCCGGCATGCTGTTCGGCGACTTCGTCCGCTCGCCCTACGCCCATGCCCGGGTGAAGAAGATCGACGCCTCGCGCGCCCTCGCCCTGCCGGGCGTGATCGCGGTGCTGACGGCGGAAGACCTCAAGGGCGTCAATCTCGCCTGGATGCCGACGCTTGCGGGCGACGTGCAGATGGTGCTGGCCGACGGCAAGGTGCTGTACCAGAACCAGGAAGTCGCCTTCGTGGTGGCCGAGGACCGTTACATCGCCGACGACGCCCTCCAGCTGATCGATGTGGAATATGAGGAGCTGCCGGTTCTGGTCGACCCGTTCAGGTCGATGGACCCGGATGCCCCGGTGCTGCGCGAGGATCTCGCGGGCAAGACCACGGGTGCGCACGGCCCGCGCAAGCACCACAACCACATCTTCACCTGGGATGTCGGCGACAAGGACCTGACCGACAAGGCCTTCCGCGAAGCCGATGTCACGATCAAGGAGCTGATCTCCTATCACCGCACCCATCCCTCGCCGCTGGAAACCTGCCAGTGCGTCGCGGCGATGGACAAGGTGAAGGGCGAGCTGACGCTCTACGGCACCTTCCAGGCGCCGCATGTCATCCGCACCGTGGCCTCGCTGCTCTCGACGATCCCGGAGCACAAGATCCACGTCATCGCGCCGGACATCGGCGGCGGCTTCGGCAACAAGGTCGGGGCCTATCCCGGCTACATCTGCGCCATCGTCGCCTCCATCGTCACCGGCCGTCCGGTGAAATGGGTCGAGGACCGGATGGAGAACCTCTCCACCACGTCCTTTGCCCGCGACTACCACATGACCACCGAGATCGCCGCCCGCAAGGACGGTACGGTAACGGGCCTGCGCGTGCATGTGCTGGCCGACCACGGCGGCTTCGATGCCTGCGCCGATCCGTCCAAGTGGCCGGCCGGCTTCTTCAACATCGTCACCGGCTCCTATGACTTCCCCGTCGCCCATCTCTCGGTCGACGGCGTCTACACCAACAAGGCGCCCGGCGGCGTTGCCTACCGGTGTTCCTTCCGCGTGACGGAAGCCGCCTACTGCATCGAGCGGGCGATGGACATCCTGGCGCAGAAGCTCGGGATGGATCCGGCGGACCTCAGGATGAAGAACTTCATCCGCCGCGACCAGTTCCCCTACCAGTCGGCGCTGGGCTGGGAATATGACAGCGGCGACTATCACCTCGCCATGCAGAAGGCGATGGACACGCTGAACTATCGCGCACTGCGCGAGGAGCAGAAACAGAAGCAGGAGGCGTTCAAGCGCGGCGAGACCCGCGAGATCATGGGGATCGGCATCTCGTTCTTCACCGAGATCGTCGGCGCGGGCCCGTCCAAGAATTGCGACATCCTGGGTGTCGCCATGTTCGACAGCGCCGAGATCCGCGTCCATCCGACCGGATCGGTGATCTCGCGCATGGGCACCAAGAGCCAGGGCCAGGGACACGAGACCACCTGGGCCCAGATCATCGCCACCGAGATCGGCATCCCGGCCGAGAACATCATGGTGGAAGAAGGCAACACCGACACGGCCCCCTACGGCCTTGGCACCTATGGCTCGCGCTCCACGCCTGTCGCCGGTGCGGCCATCGCGCTGGCGGCGCGCAAGATCCGCGCCAAGGCGCAGATGATCGCGGCCCACATGCTCGAGGTCTCCGAGTATGATCTGGAGTGGGATGTGGACGGGTTCCAGGTGAAGGGCAACCCGCAGGCGCGCAAGTCCATGACCGAGATCGCCTGGGCCGCCTATCACGCTCCCCCTCCGGGCATGGAGCCGGGGCTGGAAGCGGTCAGCTACTATGATCCGCCCAACATGACCTATCCGTTCGGAGCCTATTTCTGCGTGATGGACATCGACGTCGACACGGGCGTTGCCAGGACCCGGCGCTTCTACGCGCTCGATGACTGCGGCACCCGCATCAACCCGATGATCATCGAAGGCCAGGTCCATGGCGGCCTGACGGAAGCCTTCGCCATCGCGATGGGGCAGGAGATCCGCTACGACGAGGCCGGCAACGTCATGGGGGCGTCCTTCATGGACTTCTTCCTGCCGACCGCCGTCGAGACGCCGCACTGGGAAACGGACTTTACCGTGACCCCCAGCCCGCATCACCCGATCGGGGCCAAGGGCGTGGGCGAAAGCCCGAATGTCGGCGGCGTGCCGGCCTTCTCCAACGCGGTCAACGACGCCTTCGCCTTCCTCGGCTCCACCCACATCCAGATGCCGCATGACAGCTGGCGCCTCTGGAAGGTGGCAAAGGAGCTCGGCGCGACGGCCTGACACCGCCTGTGGCCGGGCGGAGCGCTTGCGCTCCGTCCGGGGCCGCGGGGTCGACGGTGTCTGGAGCAGGCAGTTTTGCGCGTTGCAAGCACGGCAGGCCGCAGCGCCCCTCTCCCCCCTTGAGGGGGAGATGTCTGCGTTAGCAGACAGAGGGGGGTGGCGACGCTGCAGCCCTGTGTCGGCTCTCGAAAGTACGTGAGGCCGCTACCCCCCTCTGCCCCCTGACGGGGGCATCTCCCCCTCAAGGGGGGAGAGGGACTGCGGCCTTGCCAGATGCGCATGGGAAACGTTGAGCGTCGCCACTCGCTTCCCCCCACACCAGGACCGGACTGATCCATGACTCGAACCAAGGACAGCATCGCCAAGGCCTTTGCCAGCGCCGGCTACATCGCCGACGAGGGACTGCTGACGGCCGTGCTGCTGATGGAGGTGCTGGCGCGGCCTCTGCTCCTGGAAGGTGAGGCCGGGGTCGGCAAGACGGAGGTCGCCAAGGCCCTGGCGGCCAGCGAGGGCACCGACCTGATCCGGCTGCAGTGCTTTGAAGGCCTCGACCGCTCCGATGCGCTTTACGAATGGAACTACCAGCGCCAGCTTCTCGCCATCAAGGCGCATGAGGGGCAGGGCGATCCCGACGCCCTCGAGAGTGCCATCTTCTCGGAAAGATACCTGCTGCAGCGGCCGCTGCTGGCTGCCATCCGCAGTCCGCGCCCGGTGGTGCTCCTGATCGACGAGGTCGACCGGGCCGACGAGGAGTTCGAGGCCTTCCTGCTGGAAGTCCTGTCGGACTATCAGGTCTCGATCCCGGAGCTTGGCACCATACCGGCCACCAGCATTCCCCGCGTCGTGCTCACCTCGAACGGCACGCGCGAACTCTCCGATGCCCTGCGCCGCCGCTGTCTTTATCATTACGTCGACTACCCGGATGTCGGGCGTGAGGCCGAGATCCTGCGCGCCCGGGTTCCCGGCATCGACACGGCCTTTGCCCTGCAGATCGCCGAGCTGATGAGCCGGCTGCGCAAGGAGGATCTCGCCAAGGTGCCGGGCGTCGCCGAGACCATCGACTGGGCGGCCGCGCTGACGGGGCTGGGCGGCACCCATCTCGCCCGGGACCGGGAGCTGGTCTTCGACACGCTCGCCTGCGTCCTGAAAACCCGCGAGGACCGGTCCCGCATCACCCGCGAGGTGACGGACCGCCTCATCGGCAAGGTTGCGTGAGGCGGACATGAGCCAGACCGCTGCCTCCCAAACCGCTGCCTCCCAGACCGCCGCGTTTGAACCGGGTCCTGCCCTGCGCCTGACGCTGGCAGCCTTCGTCGCGCTGCTGCGCGACAAGGGCTTCCGCATCGGCCCGAGCGAGGCGGCGGATGCGGGCCGGCTGGTCACGGGTGCCGCCGGCCAGCGCGCGGCGACGTTGCGCCCGGCCCTGAAGGCCTTGTTCTGCGGCCGGCGCTCGGACTGGGTCGCCTTCGATGCGCTGTTTGATGCGCACTTTCTGCGCAAGGGCATGAAGAATGCGGTGACGCTCGCGGGCTCTGCAGGCGAGAGCGGCGGTGCCCGCACGCTGAAGCAGATGCAGGACGACCAGGCCGCGCGCCGCTCGTCGCCCGCGCTGGACGTCAGCCGCGAGGCAGAAGCGCCCGAGGCCGGCGAGGAAGATCCGGCCGGCACCCGCGAGGGCGCAAGCCGGGCGGAGAACCTCGCCGAGACCGACTTCCGCAAGATCCGTGATCCGGAGCTGGAGGCCGAGGCGCACCGGCTGGCCGAGCGGCTGGCGCTGGTGATGCGCCGCCGTCTCACCCGCCGCGACCGCATCCTGAGCGCAGGACCGCGCCTCGACCTGCGCCGCACCTTGCGCAAGTCGGTGGCTCGCGGCGGCCTGCCGCTGGATCTGGTGCGCAAGGGACCGAAGCTGCGCCAGCTGCGCCTCGTCGTGCTGCTGGATGCCTCGGGCTCGATGAACAATTACACCGGCGTCTTCGTGCGCTTCGTGCATGGTCTGCTGGATGCCTTCCGGCAGGCCGATGCCTTCCTGGTCCACACGCGGCTGGTGCATGTGTCCTCGGCGCTGAAGGAGCGGGATGCGGCGCGGGCGCTGGACCGGCTGGGGCTGATGGCCCAGGGCGTCGGCGGCGGCACGCGCATCGGCGCGGCGCTGGCAGACTTCAACCGCTGGCACGCGGCCCGGCTGCTGACCTCGCGCAGCTGCGTCATCATCCTCTCCGATGGCTATGACACCGGCCCGGCCGAGGAGATCGGCGCGGAAATGGCCCGGCTCGCCCGCCGCTGCCGCCGCATCGTCTGGCTCAATCCGCTCATCGGCAGCGATGGCTATGCCCCGGTTGCTGCCGGCATGGCAGCCGCGCTGCCCCATGTGGACCTGTTCGCGCCCGCCCACAATCTGAAGAGCCTGGCGGCACTCGAGCCCTATCTCGCCAAGGTGTGAGGATCAGACCCATGACCCCATCGACCACGCAGCAACCACCCCACTGGGACGCCGGCGACGTCAACTCCGTCATGGACCGGCTGCGCCGCGCGGGCACGCCTTTCGCGCTTGCCACCGTGGTGCGCACCGTCTCCGTCACGGCGGCCAAGGCCGGGGCCAAGGCGGTGATCGCGCCCGACGGCACGATGCTCGCCGGCTGGATCGGCGGCGGTTGCGCCCGCGGTGCCGTGCTGAAGGCCGCGCGCGAGGCGCTGGCCGATGGCAAGACGCGGCTCATCTCGGTGCAGCCCGAGGATCTGCTGGCCGAACAAGGCGTGGCAGCAGGGGATGAGCATCAGGGCGTGCGCTATGCCCGCAACATGTGCCCGAGCCAGGGCTCGATGGATGTCTTCGTCGAGCCGGTCCTGCCGCGGCCGCGTCTGGTCGTGCTGGGCGCAAGTCCGGTGGCGGTGGCCCTGGCCGATCTGGGCGGACGCATGGGCTATGACCTCACCGTCTGCGCCGCCCCGGAGGACCAGCCGGCGTTCCGCCAGGCCGACGAGCGGATCGAGGGCTTTGCCCTTCCCGTCGAGGCCTCGGGGAGCCGCTATCTGGTCGTCTCGACGCAGGGACGCGGCGACCTGGCAGCGCTGAAGGCCGCGCTCGCCGTCGAGGCCGAGCACGTTGCCTTTGTCGGCAGCCGGCGCAAGGCGGAGGCGCTGACGCGCAAGCTGCAGGAAGATGGCATCGGTTTGAACCAGATTGCCCGGCTGAAAGCGCCGGCCGGGCTTGACCTCGGGGCCATCACTCCGGAAGAGATCGCCCTGTCCGTCCTTGCGGAAATCACGCTGCTGCGGCGGCGGGGCCAGAGAGGCACCGCCCAAGCCGGAGCGGCAACCTGACCCGCCGACCGGTCAAACGGAAGCCAGACAGGGCCGGATCCAGAAGAGGGAAAATCACGTCATGCAGATGGCCGACAGTCAACGAATTGAAGCCCCGCGTCAGAAGGTGTGGGAGGCTCTGAACGATCCGGACGTGCTCAAGGCCGCGATCCCCGGCTGCGAGGAGCTGATCAAGCATTCCGACACCGAGCTGGAAGCCAAGGTGACCCTGAAGGTCGGCCCGGTGAAGGCGACCTTCGGCGGCAAGGTGACCTTGAGCGAGCTGGATCCGCCGAAAGGCTACCGCATCGACGGCGAAGGGTCCGGCGGCGTGGCCGGCTTTGCCCGGGGTGGGGCCAAGGTCTGGCTCGAGGAAGACGGACCGGACGCCACCATCCTGCATTACGAGGTCGACGCCAATGTCGGCGGCAAGCTCGCCCAGCTCGGCGCGCGCCTGATCGATTCCACCGCCAAGCGACTGGCCGGCGAGTTCTTCAAGAGCTTCGGCGAGATCGTCGCGCCTGCTGCACCGGCCGAAGGTGCCGAGGGCGAGGCGGCCGAGGCGGGCAGCGAGAAGAAGGGCTGGTTCGGTGGCCTGTTCGGCAAGAAGAAGGACGAGGCGGAAGCCGGCACCTGATCCGGCACGCGGGCAGCAGGCGCGGACCGCCGGCCTGCTGCCCGCCCGCCGCACGCCCGTCGACGGTGACAACGCATCTTTGGAGGAGAGCAGCATGGGGAGCATGACGATGGGCACCGCAGCCGCGCTGCGGCGGCAGGGGGATGAACGGCTTGCCGCGACATGGGGCGAGAGTTGGGCCGAGAGCTGGGCTGACATCTCGCAGGATCCGTCGATCCGTCTGGCACTGGCCACGGCGGTGGCCGTTCTTGCCACGCTCGCCGTGGTCCACGCCTGCTGCCTCTTCACGCCGGTCGAAAGCTGGCATGGCCTGACCGCGCTCTGCTCGGCCGTGCTCTGACCTGATCCCCTGGCGTCGTCCCATTGCAGGTGCCTGGGGCGGCTGCCGGGGCAAGGCAAACCCCTCTCCTGGCTGGCAGCCGGTTTCTGCCCGGCTGCTGGCCACGCCCTTGTGGGCGGACCGGTTCACCCGGGCGTGCCCCGCCAGAATGCCGGAGACGGCATCCGGTTTCATACGGATCATGCCTCAGGCGGGCATCATTGGATTCTGGCCGCGAAGTCTTGTATCCTGACAGCCAATAGTGATGTTCTGGACATCACCCCTTGCTGCCGGATGCCATGCTCACCTCCGCCCAACTCAAGGCCGCACGCGCGCTCCTCGGCATCGACCAGAAACAGCTGGCCGACCTTGCCGGCGTGTCCGTGCCGACGATCCAGCGGATGGAGGCGAGCAACGGCACCGTGCGCGGGGTCATCGACACGCTGACGCGGGTGATCGAGGCGCTGGACGCGGCCGGGATCGAACTGATCGGCGAGAATGCGGCCAGTCTTGCCGGCGGGCGGGGCGTGCGCCTGCGCCAGCCGCCGGCCTCTGGCACCTAGGCATCACCGCGGGTGCGCCGGCGCGGTCCGCATGGCACCGCCGCGCCCTGACCCTTGCCTCCGGCCGCGGCTGCGGACCAGCCCGTGCCGGCCCGGCGACGCGGGAGCAGAGCCCGGCCCGGCGTCGCCCGACGGACTGGACGGCGACGGACTGGCTCCCGATGGACTGGCCACAGCTTCACCGGCCCCGGTGCCAGCCCAGTTCGGGCCAGCCCAGTCCCAGCCCAGTTCCGGCCAAGTCCCCTCAGGTCGGGTTCAGGAAGGACAGCATGTCCACCATGTCCGGAATGCCGGCCTCGACACCGCGCGCGACAGCACCGACCCTGGCCGAGCTGTACACCCCGAAACTCGTCACCACCTTGCGCGAGGGCTACGGTCCGGCCCGGCTGCGGGCGGATGCCATCGCCGGCCTGACGGTGGCGATCGTCGCCCTGCCGCTGTCGATGGCCATCGCGATCGCCTCCGGCGCGACGCCGGGCGCGGGGCTGACGACCGCCATTGTCGGCGGGTTCCTCGTGTCGGCACTGGGGGGCAGCCGGTACCAGATCGGCGGGCCGGCGGGCGCCTTCATCGTGCTGGTCGCCGCCTGCATTGCCCGCCATGGCATGGAGGGGCTGATCCTGGCGACGCTCATGTCCGGCGTCTTCCTGATGCTCATCGGCGGCCTGCGCCTTGGCACCTACATCAAGTACATCCCGCATCCGGTCACCGTCGGCTTCACGGCCGGGATTGGCGTCATCATCCTGTCCAGCCAGCTCAAGGACCTGTTCGGCCTGACGCTTGCCGGTCCGGAGCCGGGGCCGCTGGCGGAGAAGCTGCCGGCTCTGGCTGCGGCGTTGCCAAGCCTCAACGGCATCACCCTGGCGCTGTCCGCCGGCACGATTGGTCTCATCCTGCTCCTGCGCCGCTACCGGCCGCATTGGCCCGGCCTGTTGATTGCCGTCGTGCTTGCTGCCGGTCTCACGGCCGGCCTCGACTTGCCGGTCGACACGATCGCCTCGCGGTTTGGCGGCATTCCGGCCGGCTTGCCGGCCCCCGCGCTGCCGGACGTTTCGGTTGCGAAGATGCTGGCGGTCCTGCCGGAAGCCATCGGCTTCGCCCTGCTGGGGGCCATCGAATCGCTGCTGTCTGCCGTGGTGGCCGACGGAATGACCGGACGGCGCCACCGCGCGAACTGCGAACTGGTGGCGCAGGGCGTGGCCAACATCGGCTCGGCGCTGTTCGGCGGCATCTGCGTCACCGGCACCATCGCCCGCACGGCCACGAATGTCCGGGCGGGTGCGACGTCGCCGGTCTCTGGCATGCTGCATGCCGTGTTCCTGCTGCTGTTCCTGCTCGTCGCCGCCCCGCTTGCCGGCTACATTCCGCTGGCAGCACTCGCCGGCGTGCTGGCGGTGGTGGCCTGGAACATGCTGGAGCGTCACGCCATCGGCACCATCCTGCGCCATTCGCGCGCGGACACGCTGGTCTTTGGCGCCACGTTCTTCCTGACCCTGTTCCGCGACCTGACGGAGGCCATTCTGGTGGGCGTCGCGCTCGGCGGGGCCATCTTCATCGACCGCATGGCGCGTCTGGTGCAGGTCGAGCAGCACAAGCCCTTCGTCGGCGAGGATGCGGCCGACCGCCTGTCAGGCAGCGACAGCGGCCTGCAGTACCTGCGCGGCGAGGCGCCCTTTGCCGCCGGCGTTGCCAGTGATCCCGATCTGGTCGTCTACCGCCTGTCGGGTGCCTTCTTCTTCGGCTCGGCCGCGACCGTAGGCGCCGTGCTCGACCGGATCGCCGACCGGCACAGGGCTCTGGTGCTGGACTTCTCCGGCGTCGCCCTGATGGATTCCACCGCCGCGCTGACGATGATCGGAGCCTTGCGCAAGGCGTCGGGCCGGAACGTGACGCTGCATCTGGCCGGGGCGAGCCCGGCCATCCGCGGCGCGCTGGCCACCCATGGCCTGAAGGACGGCGAGGTGCAGGTCCACCCTGATCTCGACACGGCTGTCCGCGCCGCCCGTCTTGCGCTGGATCAGGCTCGCACCAGTTAAGGTCAGGCGCGACAAAGCAAAAGCCCCGGAATGACCGGGGCTCAGACTGATGACAAACCTCGGGCTTCACCGCCGTCATCCCGGCCAAGCTGAGCGTGAGCGAAGCGCCGAGCCGGGATCCAGATATCAGCCGCGCGAAGCGCGACACACCTGTCGGTCGCAAGTCGTATCGAGCTGACTTGGTTTTGGGCTCGCTTGCGCTCGCACAGACATGCTGGATTCCGGATCTGCGGTTCGCTGAACGCTCACCTTGTCCGGAATGACGGCAAACTGACGAAACTCCGAAGTTTGTCACCAACCTCAGCCCCGGAATGACCGGGGCTTTCAGGGGGGCCGCATGGGATGCGTCAGGCCGGGCGCTTGCCCTTGGTGGCCTCGGCAAACAGGCGGTAGAGGCTCGACGGCAGCCAGGGCAGCCGGTCGCGGTTGTAGTCCTGCCGGTGATCGATGATCAGCGCGCGGGCAGTGTAGACGTTCATGGTCTTGTTCTCCTGCATCTGGTGGTCGGGGCGCTTACGCGTTCTTCTTTCCGCTAAGGTATGTGCATTGAGTGCACATTTCAAGGCGTACCCTGTGCGTATTGACCCGAATGTATAGATAACTAGACCACTATGTCGGTTTCACGACATTCGACCGTCGGTTGCAGCTCCTCGTCGCGCCATCTGATGCCGGCCCTGCCGCAAGCGCAAGGGCCCGGCCCCTTCGGCCCGGGGCCCCTCGGGGGGCGGTCACGTGTGTTTCAGGGGGCGTACGGTCTGATCGGGGCAAACAGATCCATCGGTTCGGGCAGTCCGCGCAGGCTGTGGCGGCCGAGGCTTTCGACCGCCCCGGTCGCCCGGGCAGTCGTCCGGGCGGTCGTCCCCGTGGCAACGGCAACCGCCTCGGCGACCGGGGCGGTCATGAGGATGGGCCTTGCCAGCGGCTTCGTGAGGCCTTCGACCCGGCTGGCCGTGTTGACTGCCGAGCCGATGACCGTGAAGTCCAGCCGGTTGGCAGCTCCGACATTGCCGAAGAAGACATCCCCGACATGCAGCCCGATCCCTGACTGGAGCGGTGCCCAGCCGTCGATGCCGGACAACTCGGCGGGAGGGCTCACGCCCAGTCCTGCGACGGCGATCTCCGCGTCCAGCGCTGCGGCAAGGGCTGCGCAGGCGGCATTCGCCTGGTCGTAGGTGCGCTCGAGCGGAAAGACCGCCAGCAGGCCATCGCCGACAAACTTGAGCACATCGCCGCCATGCCGCGTGATGGCCTCGACCAACGCCGAAAAATACGCGTTGAGAATCAGCAGCATGTCGTCTGGCGCCAGCCGGTCGGACAGATCGGTGAAGCCGCGGAGGTCCGAGACCCAGATGACCGCCTCGATGCGGCTGCCCGTGCCGCGCTTGATGACGCCGTCGAGCACCGCCTTGCCGGCATCCACGCGAGATAGGTGGCGACCACATTCTGGGAAATCCGCAGTGCGATATGCCGCTCGACATGCAGGGCAAGGAGGCGCAGCAGCGAGCACAGGATCTCGTGCTGTTCGGGCGAGAACCCGTCCGGATGCCGTGTGGCGACGGTCGCGACATTGTGATAGTCGCCGGCCCCCAGGGGAGTGGCGACATACTGGGTAAAGCCGGCCTGGCGCAGGTCGGCCATGATGCCGTATTGCGCAACGGTCGCGTCATCGCGCGCATCGAGAACGAGTTCCTCGCCGGTCCGGAAGACGACAGCCAGGGGGCTGCGCAGGAACGCCGGCTGCGCCAGGGCCTCCTCGCTGACCTGGACCTCGTCACAGAACCCGTCGGCTTCACTCCAGTTCCAGGCAAAGCCCAGCAGCTGGGGATGCAGGGTCCCGACATGCAGGCTTGCCCTGTGCAAGGGAACATCGGCGGCAACCAGGTGCCAGCAGAATCCCTCGAACAGGGCATGAAGGGTCGGGATTCGTCCGGCCTCATCGAGGAGCCAGCGCTCGACGTCGCGCCAGTCCCGCGTCGCGGGCACAAGATGGCGGCCACCGGACGACCGGGCCAGCAGCCGGACCATCGGCGGATAGACGCGCTCAGGACCCTTTGACGTCTCGGGCGACTGGACCATGGACCTTCCTGTCGAAAGACCGCGAGGAGGGCACCGGCGCGTGCCCCCCTCGCCGGGTTGTCAGCCTCGCGCGCGCGCCTTGGCTTCGCGGCGGCGGGCGTGGAGGACGGGTTCGGTGTAGCCGTTCGGCTGGCGGGTGCCTTCAAACACCAGGTCGCAGGCGGCCCTGAAGGCGATGGAGCCGTCGAAATCGGCGGCCATCGGCCGGTACAGCGGATCGCCGGCGTTCTGGGCGTCCACCACGGCAGCCATGCGCTTCAGCGTTTCCATCACCTGGGCCTCGCTGCAGACGCCGTGGCGCAGCCAGTTGGCGATGTGCTGCGAGGAGATGCGCAGCGTCGCCCGATCTTCCATCAGGCCGACATCGTGAATGTCCGGCACCTTGGAGCAGCCGACGCCCTGATCCACCCAGCGCACCACATAGCCGAGGATGCCTTGCGCATTGTTGTCCAGTTCCGCCTGGATGTCTGCGGCCGACCAGTTCGGACGGGTGGCCACGGGGATCGACAGGATGTCGTCCAGCCTTGCCTTCGTCCGGCTGGCAAGCTCGCCCTGGCGGGCCTTCACGCTGACCTTGTGATAATGCAGCGCGTGCAGCGTCGCGGCCGTCGGGGAGGGGACCCAGGCGGTGTTGGCGCCAGCCATCGGATGGGCGATCTTCTGCTCGATCATCGCCTTCATCAGGTCCGGCATCGCCCACATGCCCTTGCCGATCTGCGCATGACCCGGCAGGCCACAGGCCAGACCGACATCCACGTTGTTGGCTTCATAGGACGCGATCCAGGTGGCGGCCTTCATGTCGCCCTTGCGGATCATCGGCCCGGCTTCCATCGAGGTGTGCATCTCGTCGCCGGTGCGGTCGAGGAAGCCGGTGTTGATGAAGAACACCCGGTCCTTTGCCGCCCGGATGCATTCCTTGAGGTTCACCGTCGTCCGGCGCTCCTCGTCCATGATGCCCATCTTGAGCGTGTTGCGGGCGAGGCCCAGCACGTCCTCGATGCGGGCAAACAGCCGGTCGGCGAAGGCGACTTCCTCCGGCCCGTGCATCTTCGGCTTGACGATGTAGACCGAGCCGGCGCGGGAATTGGCCCGGCGGCCATGGGCGCCGATGTCATGCAGGGCGATGGCCGCCGTCACCATGCCGTCGAGAATGCCCTCCGGCACCTCGTGGCCCTCGGCGTCGAGAACCGCGTCGATGGTCATCAGGTGGCCGACGTTGCGCACCAGCATGAGCGAGCGGCCATGCAGGGTGAGCGTTTCGCCGTCAGCGCCGGTGTAGCTGCGGTCGCCGGCGAGACGGCGGGTGACGCTCTTGCCGCCCTTCTCGAACGTGTCGGTGAGGTCGCCCTTCATCAGGCCAAGCCAGTTGCCATAGACGACGACCTTGTCCTCGGCGTCGACGGCGGCGACCGAATCCTCGCAGTCCATGATGGTCGAGAGCGCCGCTTCCAGCACCACATCGGCAATGCCGGCCAGGTCCGTGGCGCCGATCGGATGGGTGCGGTCGATCCGGATGTCGAGATGCAGCCCGTTGCGCGCCAGCAGCACCGAGGCGGGCGCGTCCGGCGCCCCGGTGTAGCCCTTGAGCTGCGCCGGGTCGGCAAGTCCCGTTTCGCCCGCGTCAGTCGTCACGCTCAGCATGCCGGCAGAGAGCCGCAGGCCCGTCACGGTGCGCCAGGAGCCGGCCGCCAGCGGGGCCGCGTCATCGAGCACCTTGCGGGCGTGGGCGATGACCTCGGCGCCGCGCGCCGCATCATAGCCGCCGGCGGCCGGCAGGGAGCCCATCGCATCGGTGCCGTAGAGCGCGTCATAGAGCGAGCCCCAGCGGGCGTTGGCAGCGTTGAGCGCGTAGCGGGCGTTCATCACCGGCACGACGAGCTGCGGCCCGGCGACGGCGGCGATCTCCGGGTCGACATTGGCCGTTCCGACGGCAAAGTCGGGTCCCTCGGGCACCAGATAGCCGATGTCCGTCAGGAAGGCTTTGTAGGCGGTCATGTCCGGCGCGCCCGGATTGGCCCGGTGCCAGGCATCGATCTGCGCCTGCAACGCATCGCGCCTGGCCAGCAGCGCCCGGTTCACCGGTGCAAGGTCAGCCAGGATCGCGGCAAATCCGCCCCAGAAGGCGTCGGCCGACACGCCCGTTCCGGGCAGCACCCGGTCATTGACGAAATCATGCAGTTCCCGTGCGACCTTGAGGCCATGCGCCTCGACCCGTTCCGTCATGCCAGTCTCCCTCGGTCCGTCCGGCCGTCAGGGCCAGACGGAGGCTGTCCAGTCTGAACGCACTGTCGAGCCGCTTCGCCTTTTCGTCAATTGCAGGGGATCCCACATGACCTTCTCCGCAAGGGAAACAATCGCGGCGCGGCTCCGCCCTTTGGCGAAGGCGCGGTGATCGCACTTGCATGCGCCGGCAATTCCGGTCACACCTCACGGGGTCCAGCGCCGGTCTGCGTCCATCCGCCCGTGCCGGACCTGCCGGTCTGACCTGATCCGGCCGCCCCCCCGCCCGGCAAGGAGCTTCCCCGATGATCGATGCTGCCCGCAGCCTCGGTGCCCGACTGAACACCAGTCCCATCCTGCTGCTGACGCTGGCGATGCTGTACTGGGGCGGCAACACGATTGCCGGTCGCCTGGCCATTGGCGAGGTGTCGCCGATGGTGATCGTGTTCCTGCGCTGGATCATCGTGGCGGGCCTCCTTGCGGTGATGATGCGGCGTCAGCTGGTCAGCGAATGGGACCTGGCGCGGCCGCATCTGCCGGGCATGGTGGCCATGGCCCTGTTCGGCTTCGTCGGCTTCAACATCCTGTTCTATGTCGCGGCCCATTCGACCTCGGCGATCAACCTCGGCATCATCCAGGGCTCGATGCCGGCGCTGGTGCTGCTGGGCACCGTTCTGGTCTTCCGGGCGCGGGTGAAGGCGCTGCAGGTCGCCGGCATCCTGGTGACGATGGCAGGCGTGGCGCTGGTGGCTGCCCAGGGCGACTTCGCCAACCTGGCCCGTCTTCAGATCAATCCCGGCGACGGCATCATGCTGGTCGCCAGCCTCTTCTATGCGGGCTACACGCTGGCCCTGCGCAACCGGCCCAAGCTGTCCGGCATGGTCTTCTTCACGCTGCTGTCGATCATCTCGGCGCTCGCCTCGGTGCCGGCGGTGGTCTACGAGATCGCGGCCGGGACAGCGATCTGGCCGGGTCTCGAGGGCTGGCTCATCGTGCTGTTCATCGCCCTGTTTCCCTCGTTCCTCGCGCAGATCCATTTCATGCGCGGCGTCGAACTGATCGGCCCCGGCCGCGCCGGCGTCTTCATCAATCTCGTGCCGATCTTCTCCGCGATCCTTGCGGTGCTGCTCCTGGGCGAACCGTTCCAGTGGCACCACGCCGTGGCGCTTGTGCTCGTTCTGGGCGGGATCTGGCTGTCGGAGCGCAAGGCGGAGGCGGCGCTGTCTTAATTCCTTGTCTTTCAACGGATCGTGAAGCTAAAAGATCCGGAGGCAAGCCTGCCCGAACCACCCAATCGCTGCCACATGGCACTGGACGTACGGCGCCATGCACACACCGGTCGTCATCGCCGCCTTCGCGGTCCTGCTCATCGTGATCGCGCTGCTGCAGCCCCTGGCGCGGCGGCTCGACCTTGCACCGAGCGTGCTGCTGGCGGCTGTCGGCGCCTTGCTGGGCGCCATGGCTGCCTGGCTGCTCTACACGCCGCAGACGGATGCGCTCAACGCGCTGGCGCAGGTTTTCGTCGATCCGCCAATCGATTCCGAGACGATCCTCTACGTCTTCCTGCCGCTTCTCCTCTTCCAGACGACCTTGACGCTGGAGATGCGCCGGATCTTTGAAGACATTGGTCCGATTCTGGTTCTTGCCGTCGTTGCGGTGCTCGTGGCGACGGCCTTCATCGGCTTTGCGCTCTATCCTCTGGCGGGCGTGTCGCTGGTCGCCTGCCTGCTGCTCGGCGCCATCGTGGCCACCACCGATCCGGTTGCGGTGGTGTCGATCTTCCGCGACATCGGCGCGCCGGCCCGGCTGGGGCGGCTGGTGGAAGGCGAGAGCCTGCTGAATGACGCGGCCGCCATCGTGCTCTTCGTCATCCTGTTCGGCATGCTCACCGGGGCCCAGGCGCCGGAGGCCTCCGCCGCACTCCTGACCTTCCTCAGGTCCTTCGTCGGCGGCCTCGCCTTCGGCCTCCTCGCAGGCCGGCTGGCGGTGGGCGTGCTGCCGATGATGCGCGACCACAAGCTTGCCCAGGTGACGTTTTCCGTTGCCTTGCCCTATCTCGTCTATGTGCTCAGCGAACAGGTGATCGGCGTCTCGGCGGTCGTGGCGGTCGTCTCCAGCGGCATCATGTTCAACCTCTACGGCCCGGCGCGCGTCACCCCCGATGCCTGGTCCTACCTGCATGACGTCTGGGAGCAGATTGCCTTCTGGGCCAGCTCGCTCATCTTCATCATCGCCTCGATCCTGATCCCGGAGATGCTGGACGGGTTCCGGCCGCTCGACGCGTTGCTGCTGGTGGTGCTGATCCTTGCTGCCTTTGTCGGCCGTGCGGTGGTGATCTTCGGTCTCCTGCCGCTGCTCGGCGTCATGCGCCTGGGGGAAAGGGTCAACACCAAGTACAAGACCGTGATCCTGTGGGGCGGCATGCGCGGGGCTGTGACCCTGACGCTGGCCCTCTCCGTCACCGAGCACCGCAACATTCCCGAGGACGTCCAGCATTTCGTCGCCGTCCAGGCCACGGGCTTCGTCCTGTTCACGCTGCTGGTCTATGGCACGACCCTGAAGCCGCTGATCAAGCTGTTGAAGCTGAACAACCTCTCGCCGCTGGATGAGGCCCTGC
Source organism: Pannonibacter sp. XCT-53 (assembly GCF_009915765.1). NCBI lineage: Bacteria > Pseudomonadati > Pseudomonadota > Alphaproteobacteria > Hyphomicrobiales > Stappiaceae > Pannonibacter > Pannonibacter tanglangensis. The sequence goes on along the minus strand of NZ_JAABLQ010000001.1, from coordinate 2,204,870 downwards.
GAAACCAGTTCCAGGCGCTTGTGCTGTCCGATGTCCGCGACAGTGTCGACCAGATGGCCTCGGCCTACGCGATCTCGCCGGACGTGACGCAGAAGGTGCGCGCGGGCTACGACGCCCGCACGGCGGAAGTGGCCGCCGCCAATGCGATTGCCGAGGACATCATGGACAAGGAGCGCGTCCAGCTCGGGCTGATCGCGCTCGCCGACCGGGAACGGGTGCTGGTGCTGCATCATTTCCGCGAGAACACGGTGTCCAACCGCACCATCTCCGCCCATCTGGCCATCGTCGGGGAGATCGCCGACACCGCCCGCACGCGGGGACGCGCCGGCTACAACCGCGCCGCCCGCCGCATCGTCGCCTTTGATGCAGGCTTCCGCTTCGCCCAGTGGGTGTTCCGCCGTCTCAGGACGGATGCCCTGCTCGGGCGCGCCGTGGCCGACCGCTTCGAGCGGCTGCTCCTGACCCGGATCGTGCTGAACGAGCTGATCCTGTTCAACGTCAAGCGCATCCGCCCGATGGTCGGCGACCGGGTGTCGATGATCCTGCACGAGACGCTGGAAGGGCGGAAGGATGACGTGCTGCAGCAGCTGGACGCGCTGCGGCTGCAATATCCCGACTACGCCGACGCGCTCGAGCTGGAGTTCCTGCGCCGCACCGGCGAACGCATGGAAGAGACCGCCTATGCCGAAGCCTTTGCGCAGCGGCTGATCGCCTCGGAGCTGTACAACGACCTGAAGCGGGAGCTGGCGGTGAAGATGGGCGAGACCCGGCAGCGGCCGCACATCGACCTCGGCCTGAAGAAACAGGACCTGATCGCGTCCAACCCGCTGTTCGCCACCTTGCCCGACAGCCAGCGCGAGCGGATCTCGCGGCTGCTGCAGCCGGTGTTCGTGCTGCCGGGCGAGCATGTCATCCGCAAGGGAGAGAAGGGCGACGCGGCCTATTTCATCTCCTCCGGCGCGGCAGAGGTCAGGACCGCCTTCGGCGTCCATCGCATGGGCCGCGGCGACGTGGTCGGCGAAATGGCCCTGCTGACCGGGCAGCCGCGCAGCGCCGACGTCGTCGCGCTCGGATACTGCACGCTGCTTGTCCTGTCGGCCGCCGATTTCCGCAACCTGATCCGCACCTCCCCCGAACTCAAGGCGCATGTGGAGCATCTCGCCCAGACGCGCCTTGGCCTCAACGCGGCCGAAGCGGCCGCCTTCGCGGAGAAGGCAGCGCATGAGGCCCTTGAAGCGGCACATGAGGGCGCCGGCGGCACGCCGCCTGCGGTGGCCCCGTCGCCGCAAGCGTGAACAGGCTGCCGCAGCGGGCGGCTGCAAGTCTCTGACGGGACTCGCGGATCGTCCGCCGACGCCCGCTCCGGTTCCGGCAGAGCTTGAAGTTGCCGGCAACCTGCGCTTCGATCCGGCAGCACCCGACCGCAGCAACCCCGAGCGAGGTTCCCGATGCGCATCCACAAGGCCGGCAGCCGCCCGACGCGGCGTGCCAATCCCGACTATTTCACCGGCACGGTCTGGCAGGACGTGATCGCCGAGCCGGAGGGGTCGGCGCGTGCGGCGGCACTTCTGGTGCAGTTCGAGCCGGGAGCCCGCACGCACTGGCACACGCATCCCCATGGCCAGACGATCCACATCATGTCCGGCCTCTGCCTGGCGCAAGTGCGCGGGGAGGCCGTCGTCGAGCTTCGCCCCGGCGACACGGCCTTCTTCCCGCCCGGGATCGAGCACTGGCACGGGGCGGCCCCGCATTCGGCCATGACCCATCTGGCGATCCAGGAGGCCGAGGGCGGCGTGACGGCGCACTGGCTGGAGCCGGTCGAGGACGGCCCGGCCAAGGGGTAGTCCGGGCACCGTCCGGCTCGCGGGCCGGGCCAGGTGCAGCCCCGGCCACTGGCAGCTCCGGCTAGCGGCACCCCCGGACGGTCGCAGCCCCTGATGGTCGCAGCCGGCGGCCGGGCGCGCGGCCGCAGGCCTGCGGGCTAGAGTGGCAGCAGCACCGTTGCCCTGAGGCCGCCGCCCGGGCGGTTCTCGAGGGTGATCGTGCCGCCGTGGGCATGAATGATCGAGCGCGTGATCGCAAGCCCGAGGCCGATGCCGCCGGTCTCGGTGCTGCGCGAGGTCTCCAGCCGGACAAAGGGCTCGAACACGTCCTGGAGCCGGTCCGGCGGGATTCCGGGGCCATCGTCGTCAATGACGATGCGCGCGTGGCCCTCGCCGGCACCCTGGCTGATCCGCGCCACGCCGCCATAGCGCACGGCATTCTCGATGAGGTTGCGCAAGGCCCGCTTCAGGGCGAGCGGACGGCAGGCAAGGCGGACCGGCGCCGTTGTCTCGAGGCGCACCGTGCGGCCCATGTCCACCTGGTCGCCGACCAGCGTCTCGAGCAGGGCGGGCAGATCGACCGCATCCTGCGGCTCGTGCACGGCTTCGTCCCGGGCGAAGGCCAGCGTTGCCTCGGTCATGGCCGCCATCTCGTCGAGCGTGGCAATGAACTTCTCCCGGTCCTCGTCGTCCTCGATGAACTCCGCCCGGATGCGCAGTGACGTGATCGGCGTGCGCAGGTCATGGCTGATCGCGGCAAGCATGCGCGTGCGGTCGCGGACGAACCGGCTGAGCCGTTCCTGCATGGCGTTGAAGGCCTGGATGGTCTGGCGCACCTCGGCAGGACCGGCCACGGGCAGGGGGGGCACCGCCTCGCCACGGCCCAGCCGGTCAGCGGCCCCCGCAAGCGCCAGCATGGGACGGCTGACCTGGCGGATCGTGACGGCAATGATCAGCACGATGGAGGCAGCCATCAGCACGATCTGGATCAGCAGGGTGCGGAAGGCGGCGGTCGGCGGCGGCCTGTGGTTCGCCGTGACATTGAGCCAGGTGCCGTCGCCGAGCCGGACGGAGAAGTTCAGCGCCAGCAAGGTACGCCGCATCCGTTCGGACGCGCGGTCCTCCTGCTCGCGCTGCCGCTCCAGCCGGCTCTGCTCGGCGCCGGCCCTGCCGTCCTCGGCCCGCCGGTCTGGTCCCCGGTCTGGCCCCTGGTCCGGCGTCCGCCCCGGATCGCTGCCGTCGTCGTCGCGCGCCGGTTGCGGCCGCGGGCGCCCGTCCGGCTTGTCCCGGCCGATCAGCTCGACCCGGATGTCCCGGCCGGCCCCCAGCTCCTCGACCAGCGCATCCTCCAGCCGCCGCTCCGGTGCGGAGGCGCCGGGGCGGTCCACGAGCGGCGTGGGCGCAACCCAGAACCGGGTCACCGGCGTGCTGGTCGCCCGTAGGATCTGGTCGCGCATGGGCGCATCCGCCCCCTCCAGCAGCGGCAGCAGCGAGGCCGACCGCAGGATCACCCCGTCGCCGATGGCCTCGTAGATCGCCACCCGCCGCTCGCCGGCCAGCAGCCACAGGGCGACGCCCTGGCTGGCCACCAGCGCCAGCAGCAGCAACGCGATCAGCTGTCCCCCGAGGCTGCGTGGCAAAAGCCGCAACCGCAGCCGGGGCAGGCGGCGGCCGCTCATGGCAGGGCCTGCACGTCGGGGGTGAACATGTAGCCGCCGCCCCAGACCGTCTTGATGAAGCGCGGCTCCCGCGGATCCGGCTCGATCTTGCGGCGCAGCCGGCTGACCTGGTTGTCGATGGCGCGGTCGAACAGGCCTGGCGTGCGACCGCTCGTCAGGTCCATCAGCTGGTCACGGGTGAGCACGAGGCGCGGGCGTTTCAGAAAGGCGCAGAGCAGCTGGAACTCGCCACTGGACAGCGGCACGAGCGTGCCCGTGCCGTCGCGCAGCTCGCGGCGCACCACATCGACGGTGAACCCCTCGAAGGCAAGCCGCTCCTGCTCCAGCGGATCGCGGGTCTTCGGCACGCTCGCCGTCCGCCGCAGCACGGCCTTGATGCGGGCCAGCAGTTCGCGCGGGTTGAAGGGTTTGGTCACGTAGTCGTCGGCGCCGATTTCCAGGCCGATGATGCGGTCGGTGTCCTCGGCCATGGCCGTCAGCAGGATGATCGGCGGGGCATCGCCCTCCACCAGCGACCGGCACAGCGACAGGCCGTCTTCTCCCGGCATCATCACGTCGAGGACGATGAGGTCGATGACCGCCGCCTTGAGGGCCTTGCGCGCCTGGGCGGCATTCTCGGCCGTGCTCGCCCGGTAGCCGTTCTTGACCAGATAGCGCGCCAGCGTCTCGCGGATGTCGCGGTGATCGTCGACCACGAGGATATGGGGGCTTGGTTCTGTCATGTCCTCACGGGCCTGTTCTCGCAGGCCTGTCCTCGATCGCCTGTCCTCATCGGCAGGGCCTCGCGGTCCTGTCCTTGCCCAGATGCCGGCGCGGCCCCTGCCTCCCGGGCCGGCCGGCGGCACCTGTCCCGATCCTAGGTAATCCCAAATGCCGGCGGGCGGGAGGGCAAAGTGTAACAGCCTGTCGCAACCGGCCGGACACGTCACAGCTGGCGACACTTGCGTCCGGTTCCGGTCCTAATTCGGCGCGGGGGCCGGGTCTATGGTCGGGTCATCGCAAGCAACGACGGCTTGCTGACCCTCATGAAGGAGACGTTGCATGAAGACGCTCAGGACGATTGCCCTTGCCTCTGTCGCTGCCACCCTCACCCTCGTGGCTGCCGGCGCGGTGCTGGCCGATGACGGCGGCATGGGCTGGGGTGGCAGGGACCGGGGCGGCCCCCGCATGATGCTGGAGCAGTTCGACCTCGACAAGGACGGCGCCCTGACCCAGGACGAGGTGTCCAGGGCCGCGACCGACCGCTTCACCCGCGCCGATGCCAACACCGACGGCAAGGTGACGCTCGACGAGTTCCGGGCGTTCCGGCTCGTGGAGGCCGAGCCGATGCGCATCCGCGCGTTCCAGCGCCTCGACCGCGACGGCGACGGCAAGGTGACGCGCGAGGAATTCGACACCCTGTCGGCCCGCCTCTTTGCCCGTCTCGACCGCGACGACGATGGCACGCTGGCGATGGTGCCGATGGGCCCGCGCGGCGGCGGCGAGGCAGATGACGCGCGTGGACGCGGCCCTGATCGTGGTCATGACCGGGGTGGCATGATGGGACGCGGCGCCGGCGGCCCGATGATGGCCGGCCTGTTCGACCGGTTCGACACGGACGCGGACGGCAAGGTCAGCCGCGAGGAATTCGACCGGGTGCGCGGCGAGCTGTTCGCCAAGGCCGATCCGGCCGGATCCGGCGCCTTCGACCTGACCGGCTTCGGAGTGATCTTCGCCGACCTCGGCGAACCGCGTCTGGTGCGCATGTTCCAGGATCTGGATGCCAATGGCGACCTGGCCATCACCGCGGAGGAGAACGCCACCCGCACCGCCGGTCTGGTGCGCGCGCTGGACGCCAACGAGGACGGCGTCGTGACCCGCGCCGACTTCCGCAAGATGAAGCGGGACGGGCGCCACGGCAAGGATGAGCGCGGCAATGGCCGACACCATGCGCAGGCCGGCGAGAGCGGGCCCGGTCATGACGGCAAGGGGCCGCATCGCCCCGGGCGCGGCGGACAGGACACGGTCGACAACTGAGCCTGGCCCCGGCCATCCGCCGCTCCATGCCCCCAACCGGCCGCGGATGGCCGGAACGGGAGGGACCGCGCCTGCGCGGTCCCTCATGCCGTGAGGTCCGGGGTCAGGCCCAGTGTCTGGCCCAGTGTCTGGCCCGGTGTCTGGCCAAGCGCCTGGCCCGCGGAAACCTGCGGATTAATGATGAATCTCAAGGCACTGCGCGGGGGTGAATTTTTTATGCGCAGAGGCCAAAAAACCGCTTGATCATGACGGCGAATGGATCCATTTAGGTCCTGCCCAAATTCGCACGTGCCCGTGGTCGTCCAAGAATTTCAGTGGCAGCCGATCGCACACCCCACCACGCTCTTTCGGGGGATCGGCAAAACCGGACGGCTTAAAGCAACGACGTAAGAGGGCTTTTTTGGTCTCTGTCGGGTTTCCACATCCCGACGTTACTGAAGAGGCACTTGTTACTTCATTGCCGGCCGTGCGGAACCGTTCCAGTTCCAAGCCAAGGCAGCTCATCCGGAACAGCCCGTAGCCACCGCTGCGTGCTCGACCGACCGTCCCCGCTTTCGCCAGGCCTCCCTGTCCATACCGGAGGGCCCCTTCGGCGCACGCGTCGACGCATCCTGCGCCCTGACCTGTTGACCTGGAGATGCCCCGATGACCGACCGTATCCGCGAATTCCTGCGCCGCCGCACCGAAGACGGTCCCTGCGTCGTCGTCGACCTCGACGTCGTGCGCGACAATTACGAAGCCTTTGCCCGCGCCCTGCCGGACACCTCCGTGTTCTACGCCGTGAAGGCCAACCCGGCGCCGGAGATCCTGAGCGCCCTGACCGAGCTGGGCTCGTCCTTCGACTGCGCCTCCGTCGGCGAGATCGAGATGGTTCTGGCCGCCGGTGCCTCTGCCGACCGCATCTCCTATGGCAACACCATCAAGAAGGAGCGTGACATTGCCCGCGCCTTCGAGCTGGGCGTGCGCCTCTATGCCGTCGACTGCGAGGCCGAGGTCGAGAAGATCGCCCGCGCCGCACCCGGTGTGAAGGTGTTCTGCCGCATCCTCTGCGATGGCGCCGGCGCCGAGTGGCCGCTGTCGCGCAAGTTCGGCTGCGCCCCGGAAATGGCCCCGGACGTGCTGGAAGCCGCGCACCGCGCCGGCCTCGAGGCCTTCGGCGTGTCCTTCCACGTCGGCTCGCAGCAGGCGAACCTCGCCGCCTGGGATGGGGCCCTGGCCACCGCCGCCGGCGTGTTCCAGGAATGCGCCACCCGTGGCATCAGCCTGAAGATGGTCAACATGGGCGGCGGCTTCCCGGCCCGCTACCTGAAGGACGTCCCGGGCGTGCCGGCCTATGGTCAGGCGATCTTCCAGGCGCTCACCGATCACTTCGGCAATGACCTGCCGCAGACCATCATCGAGCCGGGCCGCGGCATGGTCGGCGATGCCGGCCTGATCGAGGCGGAAGTGGTGCTGATCTCGAAGAAGTCGGCCGACGACACCGTGCGCTGGGTCTATCTGGACATCGGCAAGTTCCACGGCCTGGCCGAGACCATGGACGAGGCGATCCGCTACCCGATCCGCACCCCGCGGGACGGCGACGCGACCGCGCCCTGCGTCCTGGCCGGCCCGACCTGCGACAGCGTCGACGTGCTCTATGAAAAGACCCCGTACGAGCTGCCCGTGTCCCTGTCCATCGGCGACAAGGTCCTGATCGAGAGCTGCGGAGCCTACACGACGACCTATTCGACGGTCGGCTTCAACGGCTTCAAGGCCCTCGCCTCCTACGTGATCTGAAAGACCTGGCCATGATCGAGATCGTGGACGAGGCGCCGGCCCATGTCGGCGCCCGAGAGCTGCTGCTCGACCGGGCCTTTGGTCCGGACCGTTACCGCAAGACCTCCGAGCGCCTGCGCGAGGGGCGTCTGCCGGCCTTTGCCTTCTCCGCGCTGGAGGAGGACGGCACGCTCGTCGGCACGCTGCGGCTGTGGAACGTCGACATGGCGGGCGCCCAGTCCGTCCTGCTGCTGGGTCCGCTGGCCGTCGAGGCCAGCTGCCGAAGCGGCGGCATCGGCGCGCGCCTCATGCGCCAGGCGCTCAACCGGGCGGCTGTCGCCGGCCATTCGGCGATCCTCCTGGTCGGGGACGCTCCCTACTATGAGCGCTTCGGCTTTTCGGCCAGTCTGACCCTCGGCCTCGAGCTGCCGGGTCCGGTCGAGCGGGCCCGGTTCCTGGGCCTCGAGCTGCAGCCGCATGCCCTTGCCGCCGCCAGCGGCATGGTCGTGCCGGCTGGATGTGTCGATCCGGTGTTCGACCAGGTCTTTCCTGTGTCCGGATCTCTGGGACTTGCCAAGCGCGCGGCCTGAGGTCCGCGCGCCGGGTCCCCTGCCGGATCCGTCCGGCAGGGCTGGTAACTGGAGTGATGCGCATGAGTGAACCGCGTTCCGATTTCTTCCGCGGAGCCGGACGGTCTGTCCGCTCTGCCCGTCCGGCCCTCGCACGGGCCCTTGAGGCCGGCGCGTCCGGCCACCCCTCGGCCCTCAAGGGCGGACCGCGTGTCCCGGGCCCGGCCATGCCCCTGCCCACGGGGCGGGCCACCCGCGCCGGCACGGCTGCGGCACGTGGGGCCCATCCGGTGCATGGCACGATCACCGGACCGGTCGTGCTGATCGGCTTCGGCTCCATCGGCAAGGGCGTCCTGCCGCTGATCGAACGCCACCTCCAGTTCGACCGGTCCCGGCTGACAGTCATCGACCCGCAGGACAAGGACCGTCATCTGGTCGACCAGCGCGGGTACCGGTACCTGCAGATGCCGCTCACCCCCGGCAACTACCGCGAGACACTGACGCGGCTGCTGAGCGAGGGCGGCGGCCAGGGCTTCTGCATCAACCTGTCCGTCGACACCTCGTCGCTCGACCTGATGAAGCTGTGTCGTGAACTCGGCGCCCTCTACATCGACACGGTGACCGAGCCCTGGGCCGGATTCTACTTCGATCCGGAGGCCCGCACGGCCGAGCGCACCAATCATGTCCTGCGCGAGGCCGTGCTGAAGGAGCGCAAGCGTGCGCCCGGCGGCCCGACTGCCGTGTCCTGCTGCGGCGCCAACCCCGGCATGGTGTCCTGGCTGCTCAAGCAGGCGCTTGTCGACATCGCCCGCGATACGGGCCACCCCGTTGACGCCCCCACGACGCGCAAGGGCTGGGCGCGGCTGATGCGCGATCTCGGCGTGAAGGGCGTGCATGTGGCCGAGCGCGACACGCAGCGCGCCGCCACGCCGAAGCCGGCCAACGTGTTCCGCAACACCTGGTCCGTCGAGGGCTTTCTCTCGGAAGGCTTCCAGCCGGCCGAGCTTGGCTGGGGCACGCACGAGACCTGGAAGCCCAGGACGGCGCGCCGGCACAAGTCCGGCAGCCGTGCGGCGATCTATCTGGAGCAGCCGGGCGCAGCGACGCGGGTGCGCACCTGGTGCCCCGGCTCCGGCCCGCAGTTCGGCTTTCTCGTCACCCACAACGAGGCCATTTCCATCGCCGACTACTACACGGTGAAGGAGAAGGGCAAGGTGGTGTACCGGCCGACCAGCCACTATGCCTATCATCCCTCCGACGACGCGGTTCTGTCGCTGCATGAGCTGTTCGGCGCGGGCGGACGGATTCAGGACCGGCTCGAGATCGTCGACGAGCGCGACATCGTCGAGGGGCGGGACGAGCTTGGCGTGCTGGTCTACGGACACGCGCGCAACGCCTACTGGTACGGCTCGCGTCTGTCCATCGACGAGGCCCGGCGCCTGGCACCGCACCAGAATGCGACAGGCCTGCAGGTGTCCTCTGCGGTTCTGGCCGGCATGGTCTGGGCGCTGGAAAATCCGCAGCAGGGCATCGTCGAGGCCGACGAGATGGATTTCCGGCGCTGCCTCGAGATCCAGACCCCGTATCTGGGCCCGGTCGAGGGCCACTACACCGACTGGACACCGCTCACCGGGCGGCCCGGCCTGTTCAAGGAGCGCCTCGACACACGCGACCCCTGGCAGTTCCGCAACATCCTGGTGCGCGACTGAACCGCAGCTGCAGGCGAGGGCCGGTCGCGGGCGCGGACCTCACGACCGGTCCGAAGCCGAGACGAGCAGGCGGATGACATCGACCGGCAGTCCCTTGCCCTTGACCCGGTGACTGCCCAGCGGGACCGAGGCGCAGCCGGCCGGCAGTTCCGCCGCCACCTGCGCCGAGGCCAGGATGATGGCCTCGGCCTCCGGGTCGATCTCGCGGCCGAGCGTTTCCAGCCGTGAGGCCACGTTCACGGTGTCGCCGATGACCGTGTAGTTGACCCGCTGCGGCGCGCCGATGTCGCCGACAACGAGCGGGCCCACATGCAGGCCGATGCGGATCCGCACGGGGCTCAGGCCCTCCGCCACGCGCCGGCGGTTGTCGAGGCCGATGGCCCGGGCGATGTCGAGGGCGGCCAGCGCCGCCTGACCACCCGGCGCGGCAATGGCGTCCGGCGCCCCCCAGAAGGCCATGACGCTGTCGCCGATGTACTTGTCGATCGTGCCGCCATGCCGGTCGATGGTGGCACCGACGAGGGTCAGATGCTCGTTGAGGAAGGCAGCCGTCTCCCCCGCCGTCATGCCTTCGCTCACGGGCGTGAAGCCGACGATGTCCGTGAACAGCACGGCCACGTGCCGCTCCTCGGGGGGCTGGCCGGCTTCCCCGCTCGCCAGCAGCCGCAGCACCAGGCTGCGCGGCACATAGCGCAGGAAGGCGCGCAGGCCCGCGACCATGGCGTTGAACCCCTGGGCAAGGTCCTTCAGCTCGACGATGCGGCTGTCGGGCAGCGGCGGCAGGCCGTCCAGCTCCAGCCGCGCCACCGCCCGCGCGCCCTCGGCCGCGCGCCGCACCGGCCGGGCAATGCCGCGCGCAAGGATGGCACTGCCGACAAGCGCGGCCATGAGCACACCGAGCCCGAGCAGGGCCGCGAGGGTGAGCCGGTCGAGAGGCTGTTCCAGAACACGCGCCGGAAAATGCGCGCCGACGATGATCGGCAGGCCGTCGATCTGCGTCGCCGTGCGCTCCAGCACGACATAATGGCGACCGCCGTCGCTGTCGGCGGCCTCGAACATCGCATGCGCCTCGCCGAGCCGGAAGCGGCGCGGGTCGGCCGCGGGCAGGTTGGCAAGGTCCCGCAGCAGCACATCGGGCGCAGCCGCCACATCGACCAGATCGTTGTCCGCCGTGACCCCCGCCGGCACGCCCTCGAAGGCGGGATGGGCCAGAAGCTCGCTCAGCCCGTGCAGCAGGAAAACGGTCATGCCGTTGGCGGACAGCTCGCGGGCGATCACCGACAGGCGCGCGATCGACACCGACACGGCCGCAACGCCGAGGAACCGCTCGCCGGACCAGGCCGGCACGACGAAGGTCATCGCCGTGCGGCTGCGGGCCGCGTCGTGGCTGATCGGGAGCCAGAACGGATCGCGGGTGATCTGGGCGAGCGCGATCAGGTCGGCAGCGGCCGGATCTGCCGCCGCATCGACGGTGACAAGGGGATAGACGCCGCTGGCGTCGCCGCGCTCGACCTCGACACCCGTGCCTGTCGCCCTCAGCACCTGGACCGAATAGGCCTGCGGGGTGGCGGCCAGTGCGCCATAGGCAAAGGAGGCGAGGGCGCGGTCATCGGCCGGATCGAACCCGCCGCCCTTGAGCGCCCGGGCGACGAACTGGGTCTGCTCGCGGATGGCCTCCACCTGCGCCGACAGGCGGCGCTCGAACGCATCCATGCCGAGATCGACCATCTGGCTGCCCATCTCGGTCACGACCGCGCGCGAGGCCCGGGTCTCGATGAACAGGATCAGCGCGGCCGTGAGCAGGACGAACAGGCCGATGACGGTCGCAAGCGTGGGGGTCAGGCGAAAGGACAAGCGGGATCCGGAGCCAGATGCGGAAAGTGCGCTGATCCTAGAGGCGAAGGCCCTGCCGTCACAAGCGACAGGAGCGGGTCCCAAGGCAAAAAAGGGGTGGAACTCTTTGTCGCCGCGTGGGGTCGCTGCGTGGGTTCAACGCGTGAGGGCCGCCGCGTGGGGGCCCGGGAACGAAAAAAGCCCGCGCGGACGCGGGCTTCAGGTCTGGTGTCACATCAAGGGTGATCAGTTGCACATCTGCTGGTGGCCGACGACCACATACTGGCCCACATAGGGATCCCAGCGCTGGATCGGCGACATGTAGCAGCGCGGCACCGGGGGCGGTGCGTAATAGACCGGCCCGCCATAGACCGGCCCGCCATAGACCGGGTAGGGCGGCGGGGGCGGGTAGTAGGCCGGGGGCGGCGCGATGTAGTCCGGACCGCTGTTGGCAGCGGCCGCGCCCAGCAGCGCACCCGCCGCAAGGCCCACGGCCGCGCCGGCCGCAAGCGCCGTGTTGCGCCCGTCGCGGGCTTCCGCCTGCGGCGCCGACACCGCGAGCATGCTCAGCGCCATCACGCCCGCCAGTGCTGCCGCTCCGGTCCGGCGCAGCACGAGGGCGTTCGCAAAACTCTTCACCATGACTTCGTCTCCGAAGCACCGGCCGATACAACCGGCGATACCATCCCATTGCACACCCCGATCAGGGCAATGTGATGGCAGACTGCACGAAGAAGTTTGCGGAGCCGCTAACGCCGACAGCGGCTTCGATGCCCCATCCCCCTCGACGGCATCGCTGCTCCCGTCTAAAACCGCTTGCGAGGAAGGGGTGGCCGCAGAGATGAGTCCGCGGCCGTGCAAGGCGGGAGGGTGCTGCATGAAGCCGACCAATCCGGTGTTCACCGGGCTTGAGACCACGATCTTCGAGACCATGTCGCGGCTGGCGCGCGAGCATGGCGCGATCAATCTGGGTCAGGGCTTCCCCGACGTGGACGGGCCGGAAGACGTGCGCCGGGTCGCCGCCGAGGCGCTGGTCGACGGACCCAACCAGTATCCGCCGATGATGGGACTGCCGGACCTGCGCCAGGCCGTCGCGGAGGCCAACAGGCGCTTCTACGGCCTGGACGTCGACTGGGCGAGCGAGGTCATGGTCACCTCCGGCGCGACCGAGGCGCTGACGGACTGCATCCTGGCGCTGGTCGAGCCGGGCGACGAGGTCATCCTGATCGAACCGCTCTATGACAGCTACCTGCCGATCGTCCGCCGCACCGGCGGCATCCCCGTGCGCGTGCGCGTCACGCCCCCGACCTGGAGCCTCGATCTGGACGCCCTCGAGCGCGCCTTCACCGAGAACACCAAGGTCATCCTGCTGAACAACCCGATGAACCCGGCCGGCAAGGTGTTCACCGAGGCCGAGCTTGCCCGGATCGCCGAACTCTGCGTCGAGCATGATGTCTATGCGATCTGCGACGAGGTCTACGAGCATCTGCTGTTCGACGGCTCCGTGCACCGCCCCTTGATGAGCTTCCCCGGCATGCGCGAGCGCACCGTGCGCGTCGGGTCTGCCGGCAAGACCTTTTCGCTCACCGGCTGGAAGATCGGGTATGTCACCGGCGCGCCGAAGCTGCTCGACCCGATCGCCAAGGCGCACCAGTACGTGACCTTCACGACGCCGCCCAACCTGCAGAAGGCGGTGGCCCATGGCCTGCGCAAGGACGACGCCTATTTCAACAGCCTCTCGGCGGAGCTGCAGGCCAAGCGCGACCTGCTCGCCAAGGGCCTGTCCCGTCTCGGGTTCGGCGTGCTGCCGTGCGAGGGCACCTATTTCCTCACCTGCGACATCACCCCGCTCGGTCTCGAGGGCCGCGACGTGGACATCTGCAAGCGCATGGTGACGGAGGCCGGCGTGGTCGCCATCCCGGTCTCGGCCTTCTACATCGCCGACGCGCCGACCAACTACATCCGCTTCTGCTTCTGCAAGCGGGACGAGATCCTGACCGAGGCACTTGACCGTCTGGGAACCTGGCTTCGCCCGGCCCTGGCTGTCAGCAACGCCTGACCGTCCCGCGCTGCCCGCGCTGACCATCTCCTGCGAGGTTTCATGAGCAATCCCGTTCTTGTCGAAGTGACCCGAGGCGATGTGGTGGAAAGCCGCCATCGCGGAGCCATTGCCATCTTCGACGCCAATGGCGCACCGGTGCTGCGGATCGGCGACACGGGGCGGCGCGTGTTCCCGCGCTCGGCGATCAAGGCCCTGCAGGCGCTGCCGCTGGTCGAGTCCGGGGCAGCCGACGCGCTCGACTATGATGCGGCGGAACTGGCGCTGGCCTGCTCGTCGCACAACGGCGAGGAGCGCCACGTCAACGCGGCCCGCGTCATGCTGATCAAGGCCGGCCTGGAGGAAGACGCGCTGGAGTGCGGGCCGCAGTGGCCCTCGCGCGTCGAGGACGTGGCCGATCTGGTGCGTGCCGGCGAGACGCCTTGCGCCCTGCACAACAACTGCTCCGGCAAGCACGCCGGCTTCCTCGGCCTTGCCAAGGTGCTGGGCGCCCCGACGCGCGGCTATGTTCTGCCGGACCATCCTGTGCAGCAGGAGATCAAGGCGGTGCTCGAAACCCTGACCGGCGACACGCTGACACCGGACATCTGCGGCATCGACGGCTGCGCCATCCCGACCTTTGCCACGCCGCTGGACGGGTTCGCCCGCGCCTTTGCCGCCTTCGGCACTGGCGAGAACCTGGAGCCCTTGCGCGCCGAGGCCGCGCGCCGGCTCTATGATGCCTGCGTCGACAATGCCTACATGGTCGCCGGCACGGATCGCTTCTGCACCCGCGCCATGGCCGGGTTCCGCCGCCGCGTCTTCGTCAAGACCGGCGCGGAGGGGGTCTTCTGTGCCGCGATCCCGGAACTGGGCCTCGGCATCGCACTGAAATGCGACGACGGCGCCTCGCGCGCCTCGGAAGTCATGATGGCCTCAATCCTGGAAGCCTTCCTCGACCTCAATGATGCCGAAAAGGCGCTGCTGGAGGATCTGACCCAGCCGGCGATCAAGACCCGTCTCGACGTCAAGGCCGGCGTCATCCGCCCGACCAGCGACTTCCTGACGGACCTCAGGCGCGCCGCCAGCGTCAGCATCTGAGAGCACATCATGATCAAGTCAGTCTGTGTGTTTTGCGGCTCGAGCTTCGGGACCGATCCTGCCTATGAGGCGGCTGCGCGGGAGACGGGGCAGGTGCTGGCCGAGGCCGGTCTGACGCTTGTCTATGGCGGGGCCAGCGTCGGGCTGATGGGCGCGGTGGCCGACGGGGCGCTGGCCGCCGGCGGCCGGGTTGTCGGCGTGCTGCCGGAGGCACTCAAGGCCAAGGAACTGGAGCACAAGGGCCTGAGCGAGCTGCATGTCGTGCGCTCGATGCATGAGCGCAAGGCACTGTTCGCCGAGCTGTCCGATGCGTTCTTCACGTTGCCCGGCGGCACCGGCACGATGGAGGAAATCTTCGAGGTCTGGACCTGGGGCCAGCTTGGCTATCACGCCAAGGCCTTCGGCCTTCTGAACACCGGCGGCTTCTATGACGGCCTGATCAGTTTCCTCGACACGCAGGTCGACAGGGGCTTCGTCAAGCCGGCGATGCGCGCGATGCTGCAGGTGGCTGATACGCCTGAGGCCTTGCTGTCGGCCTGTGCCGCCTATGTGCCCCCGGCCACGGGCAAGTGGATCGGGCGCGGCCAGACCTGAGCTGACCAGACCAGACCAGTCCGGACCAGACCTGACCTGTCGGGACCTGACATATCGAGACCGGACGACGCCCGCGTTCCCGCCAGGTCGTGCCGGGCGCCGCGCAGGGCAGCCTGGCCCGGCATGGTCCGGATCACCGGCAAGCGGGGCCGGTTATGGCCGGCGCGGAAACCTTGCATTAACCCTGTGAGACGAAGGTGGCGCGCAGGGGAACCCCGGCTGCCGCAGCCGCGCCCCAATTGCCTGTCAGGTCGGTGCTGGCTAAGCTCGGACGCCCGGGCGGCAGGCCCCAGTCAGTGTCCGGAGTTGTCTTGCCCATGCGTATCTCGTCCGTCTTTGCCCTTGCTGGCCTGGCCTTCCTCGCGGCTGCCTGTTCCCAGACGACGGAATATGTCGAGACCACCTCGTCCGTGACGCCTGCGGTGCCGGCGTCCGTGCGCACGTCGAACGTGACGCTGGTCCAGATCACCGGGCAGGGCGTCGGCGGGATCAACGCGACAACGCCCTATTCGGCCAAGGCCATCCAGGCCGCGTTGCCGGGCTTCACCACCGACAGCATCCAGACGGCCGTCGAGATGACGACGGAAAACGCGATCGGCGCCTTCAATTCGGATGGGTTCCAGGTGCTGCAGGTGTTCAAGGGCAGCGACGGCCGCGTGCGCACGGTGCATGGCGTCACCCATCATCTGGCCGGACCCAACGGCGAGCGCATCGGCATGACCTTCGCGGAGGTCGGCACCCGCCGGTCGGACTGCCGCGTGGGCCAGGAGCTGTGGCGCGGCATGGCGATCTGTTCCGCCCGCGGCGTGCCCAATGTCCAGCTCGTCTATGCGATCCCGCAGTTCACCGGCCCATGGGACCAGCTGCCGGCAGATGCCCTGCTGCGCGGCGCGGCCATCCAGCGCATTCTCTGGACGCCGGCCGGCTGAGCCCCTCCTTTGGCCGGGATGACGGCCGCAGCCGAATGCGCTAAGCCTTCGGGCATGACCGCGCCGTCCGCCGCCCCAGGCCCGACCCTTGATCCCGATCTGCTGCATGACGGCATCCTGGCCGGCAACCGGGCCATGCTTGCCCGCGCGATCACCCTGGTCGAATCGCGCAAGCGCGAGCACCGTGATCTGGCGAGGCAGCTGCTGACCCGCCTCATGCCCCACACCGGGCGCGCGCACCGCGTCGGCATCACCGGCGTTCCGGGCGTCGGCAAGTCCACCACCATCGACACGCTCGGCAGCAATCTCACCGCAGCCGGCCACCGCGTCGCCGTCCTCGCCGTCGATCCGTCCTCCACACGGACCGGCGGTTCGATCCTCGGCGACAAGACCCGCATGGCCCAGCTTGCGGTCGATCCCCGGGCCTTCATCCGTCCGTCCCCGTCCGCCGGCACGCTCGGGGGCGTGGCGGCCAAGACGCGCGAGACCATGCTGCTTTGCGAGGCGGCCGGCTTCGACGTCATTCTCGTGGAGACCGTCGGCATCGGTCAGTCGGAGACGACCGTGGCCGAGATGGTCGACTTCTTCCTCGTGCTGATGCTGCCCGGCGCCGGCGACGAGTTGCAGGGCATCAAGAAGGGCGTACTGGAGATTGCCGACCTCATCGCGGTCAACAAGGCCGACGGCGAGGGCGCCATGCGGGCGCGCGCGGCCGCGTCCGACTACCGCAGTGCCCTGCATATCCTCAGTCCGCGCTCGCCCACCTGGTCGCCGCCCGTCGTCACCATCTCCGGCCTTGCCAACGAGGGGCTCGACGCCATGTGGGCGCAGGTGGAGCTGCACCGGGCGAAGATGCAGGCGACCGGCGAATGGGGCGAACGCCGCGCCGGACAGCAGGTGGCCTGGATGTGGGACATGCTGCAGCAGCGATTGATGGAAGCCCTGACCCGCGATCCCGACCGCGCCGCCCGCATCCGGACTTTCGAGAGCGAGGTTCGGGCCGGCCGGGTGCCTGCCTCGGTCGCGGTCGAGGACATCGCCGAGCTGATGGGCCTGTGACCAGAGGACGGGGGGCGGACGGTTCCCGTCGTCGCGGGTGTCTCAGGCGTGTCGCCGGGCCCCCTGCGGGCCATGCTCCTTGAGGAAGTGCCTCAGGGCCATGAACAGGTCGCGCGCGTGCGCGCGGTCACCGCGCTCCAGTGCAGCCCGGATGTCCTCCTCGATCATCCGCTGCACCCGTTCCGGACCGTGCGGCAGATGCAGCAGATAGGCGCCGAGCGCGGCGGCTGCGATGTCGGGCAGATGTTCGTGTTCCGCCAGAGCCCGCACCTCCGCCTCGTCGAGCCCGCTGAGGGCAATGCAGTCGATCAGGCTGATCATCTCTCTCTCCCATCCTCCGCCACGGCCCTGCTGCCGGCCGGCCGCTGCCTGACGGCCAAGGACCGATGACCGCTCGTTGGGGCCATCTGCAGCCGCGTCAGGCGCAGGCCATGCGCTCAGGATGACGGTTTCATGACAGCGGCGCCTTGAGCCGGATCAACCGGCACGGCACTTGCTGGACACCGGCAAAGGCCGGGGCATCTGTGCCCCTTTGACACGGAAAGCCAGCCCCATGCGGACCGAGGCGCGCCCGCCCTTGCCCTTCCTGACCCGCCGCAGCTTCCTGCTGGGAGCGGCCCTGTGCCTTTCCGGCACGGCGGCCGCGGCACAGACGCGCATCGCCGACCTGCGCGGCACCATCGATGCGGCCGATCTCGGCGTCATGCCGGACCGCACCGATGACCAGAGCGCGCAGATGCAGCGTGCCATCAACCGGGCGGTCGAGAAGGGCCGGGCGCTGTTCCTGCCCGCCGGGACCTATCCGGTTGCCAATCTCCGGCTGCCGTCCGGAACGCTGATCGTCGGTGTGCCCGGCCGCACGCGACTGGTCTATCAGGGCGGCGGCGGCCTGCTGGCCACGGCCGAGGGCGCGGCGCGCATCGGGCTGGACGGCGTCGTCTTCGACGGGGCCAACAAGCTGATCAACGAGCATGCCTTCGGCCTCCTGCACTTCCTCGATGTCGATCACCTCAGCCTCGTCAATTGCGAGATCACCGGATCCAGCCGTTCCGGGCTGGCGCTGGATCGCTGCGCCGGCCAGGTGGAGCGCTGTCTCGTCTCGGGGGCGGCCGAGGCCGGCATTCGCTCGGTCGAGGGGCGTGGACTGGTCTTTGCCGAAAACGTCATCACGGACTGCGCCAACGCCGGCCTGATGGTCATGCGCTGGACCAAGGCGGAGGACGGCACGCTGATCCGGGGCAACCGGATCGAACGGATTGCCGCCCGCGCCGGCGGCACGGGGCAGAACGGCAATGGCATCAACATCTTCCGCGCTGCCGGCGTGATGATCACCGGCAACCGGGTGACGGACTGTGCCTTCTCGGCCATCCGCGCCAACACGGCCTCGAATGTCCAGATCATCGCCAACTCCTGTCTGCGGTCGGGCGAGACCGGGATCTACAGCGAGTTCGAGTTCGAGGGCGCCGTGATCGCGGACAACATCGTCGACGGCGCCACGATCGGCATTTCGGTCGCCAATTTCATGAGCGGCGGCCGCATGGCCGTCGTCTCGGGCAACCTGGTGCGCAACCTGTCGGCGACCGGACCCTATGACGGCAGCGGCGGCGCCGGCTTCGGCATCGGCATCTATGTCGAGGCGGACACGACCGTCTCGGGCAATGTCGTCGAGGGTGCGCCGAAATACGGCATCATGGCCGGCTGGGGACCTTACCTGCGCGATGTGATCATTGCCGACAATGTGGTGCGTGACAGCGGCGTGGCCGTCTCGGTCAGCGCCGTCGAAGGGGCCGGCACGACCCTCATCCGCGGCAATATCCTCTCCGGCTACAGGGAGGCGGCCATCAGGGGCTATCGCTGGCAGGAAGCCGTGACGGACGATCTCGCAGGCGGCGCCGCAGCACCGGCCCACCT
Organism: Pannonibacter sp. XCT-53; assembly: GCF_009915765.1. Lineage (NCBI taxonomy): Bacteria > Pseudomonadati > Pseudomonadota > Alphaproteobacteria > Hyphomicrobiales > Stappiaceae > Pannonibacter > Pannonibacter tanglangensis. The sequence goes on along the minus strand of NZ_JAABLQ010000001.1, from coordinate 2,185,854 downwards.
GACGATTTCAGGGAATGTCGTGCGCCCGGCCTCCGGCTGACCGCCGGTTCAGCGCCTGTCCGTCTGCGAGTTCCGCCCTGCCGTGCTGCTGCTCCGGATGCCCGGCTTGCAGGCGGGTCGGGCCAAAGAAAAAGGCCACTGGCGATCCCGCCAGTGGCCTCCGGACCCTGAGGTCAGCAAGGGCTCAGGTTGCCTTGTCGTTGAAGATGTCCTTGTCCTTGTTCTCGGGCACGAACAGCAGGCCGATGATGAAGGTGCCGACTGCAATCACGATCGGATACCACAGGCCGTAGTACACGTCGCCGGTCTGGGCGATCATCGCAAAGGCGGTTGCCGGCATCAGACCACCGAACCAGCCGTTACCGATGTGGTACGGCAGCGACATGCCGGTGTAGCGGATGCGGGTCGGGAACAGCTCCACGAGGGCCGCCGCGATCGGGCCGTAGACCATGGTCACGAGGATCACGAGGTAGGTCAGCACAAGGATCAGCTTGATTTCCTGTGCCGCGAAGATGTCGAAGAAGCCTTCCACCTTCACGATATCCGGGTTCGGCTGCCCCGCCATCGGGTAGCCTGCGGCACCGAGCGCGTCATTGACGGACTTGGTGAAGGCTTCCGAGGTCGCCTTGACCTGGTCTGCCGGGACCGTTGCTGCATCATAGGACGCCACTTCGACCGTGCCGATGGCGATCTTGGCCGGAACCGCGCCGCTGACGTAATTCACCGAGTAGTTGACCGAGTTCCGGGCGAGCAGGGCCTTGGCCACGTCACAGGAGCTCGTGAACTTTGACGTGCCGGTCGGGTTGAACTGGAACGAGCAGTCGTTCTGGTCGGCCGTGATGGTCACGAGGGTGTTCTGCTGCGCGGCATGCAGCTTCGGGTTCGCCGTCTCGGTGATGAAGTTGAAGACGGGGAAGTAGGTCAGTGCCGCGAGCAGGCAACCGGCGAGGATGATCGGCTTGCGCCCGATGCGGTCCGACAGCGAGCCGAAGATCACGAAGCCGCCGGTACCGAGGATCAGGGCCCACGCGATCAGGATGTTTGCGGTAAACATGTCGACGCGCAGGATCGTCTGCAGGAAGAACAGGGCGTAGAACTGGCCCGTGTACCAGACAACGGCCTGGCCGGCGACGAGACCGAGCAGCGCGATGACGGCGAACTTGGCGTTCTTCCACTGGCCGAAGGCTTCCGAGATCGGGGCCTTCGACTGCGTGCCTTCTTCCTTCATGCGCTTGAAGGCAGGGCTCTCTTCCATCTGGAGACGGATGTAGAGCGAGATGCCGAGCAGGAAGATCGACAGCAGGAACGGAATGCGCCAGCCCCAGGCACGGAACGCATCTTCGCCGACCCACAGGCGGACCGACAGGATGACGAGGAGCGAGAGCAGCAGGCCGAGCGTCGCCGTGGTCTGGATCCAGCTGGTGTAGTAGCCGCGCCGGCCATGCGGTGCATGTTCGGCCACATAAACGACCGCGCCGCCGTACTCACCACCCAGCGCAAGCCCCTGTGCCATGCGCAAAAGGATGAGAACGACCGGGGCGACCCAGCCGATGGTTTCGTAGCTGGGCAACAGGCCCACCACGAAGGTGGAGATGCCCATGATCAGGATGGTCACAAGGAACGTGTACTTGCGGCCGACGAGGTCACCGAGGCGACCGAACACCAGCGCACCGAACGGACGAACAAGAAAGCCGGCCGCGAAGGCCAGCAGGGCGAAGACGTTCCGTGTTGCTTCGGGGAAGGACGAGAAGAACTGCGCCCCGATGATCGCCGCAAGCGATCCGTACAGATAGAAGTCGTACCACTCGAAGATCGTGCCCGCCGATGAGGCGAGAATGACTTTTTTCTCTTCCTTTGTCATGGGGCGACGCGCGGTCGTTGCGCGCCCCATATGCGCTGTGTCGGTCATGTTTTCCTCCCAATTCGCCCTCGACGCCACGCAAGGTCCTGGAAGGTCTGTGTCGCAACCGGAACCGCGGGCGTCATGCGATACCTGCCGGGCGAGGTGGCGTTCCCAGGGCCACCCTGATCCAACAGGAATGAGGCATCGTATCAGGATTGGGTCCTGCCGCAGGCGAGCAGTTGGTTGTAAGACTTTTTGCTAGATGGCACCGTTGGCGGGAGGCGATTGCCGCTTGCGTGCCTGAGTCGGCGGCACTGCTGCGCTGCGCCTGACGGCGCCGGTGTCTTGCCATGAGGGGCCGCTGGCCGAACGGACGGGGTCTGGAGGCTGGCTGCGAGCCCCCCGCGCCCCGGGCAGGCCCCGCCCGGTGGACCTTGAACCGGGCAGGGCGGGCGCAATCGCGGTCGTCGGACGCCGGAGAGCGTCAGCCCTTGGCGAGTTCCGCGAGCACGCGGGCCCAGGAGCGGATGCCCTTGTGGAAGCTGCGCAGCTCGTACTTCTCGTTGGGCGAGTGGATGCGGTCGTCCTCCAGACCGAAGCCGATCAGCAGCGAATCCATGCCGAGCATGCGCTTGAAGTCGCCGACGATCGGGATCGAGCCGCCCATGCCGATGAGCGCCGCCGGCTTGCCCCATTCCGCTTCGAGTGCCGCCTGGCCCTTGGCCACCGCCGGCATCGTCGGGTCGAGCGACAGCGCCGGGCTGCCGTCCTTGGCCAGGAACTCGACGGTGCAGTCGGCCGGGATCCTGGACTGGACATAGGCGCGGAAGGAGGCGCGGATCTTCTCCGGATCCTGCTCGCCGACGAGGCGGAAGGTGAACTTCGCATGGGCCTCGGCCGGGATCACGGTCTTGGAGCCCGGACCCTGGTAGCCGCCCCACATGCCGTTCACTTCGGCGGTCGGACGGGTCCAGATGTGTTCCAGCGGCAGGCGGCCCTTTTCGCCGCGCGGATACTTCAGCCCGATCTCGCCAAGGTAGTCCTCGACGGAGAAGCCCAGCTCCGCCCACATCTTCGCAAGGCTCTCCGGCAGGTCCTGCACACCGTCATAGAAGCCCGGCAGCGTGATGCGGCCGGTCTCGTCATGCAGGCCGGCGATGATGCCGGCGACGATGTGGTTCGGGTTCTGTGCCGAGCCGCCATAGCTGCCCGAATGCAGGTCGCGGTTGGCGGCCCTGACGATGATCTCGTCGCCGACCATGCCGCGCAGCATGATCGAGATCGCGGGCGTGTCCTTGTCCCACATGCTGGTGTCGCAGACGAGCGCCAGGTCGCAGGTCAGCTCATCCTTGTTGGCATTGAGGAACGGGTGCAGCGACGGCGAGCCGGATTCTTCCTCGCCCTCGAACAGGACCGTCACGTCCACGGGAAGATCGCCGGTCTCGGCGATATAGGCGCGGGCCGCCTCGACGAAGGTCATCAGCTGGCCCTTGTCGTCGGCCGAGCCACGGGCGACGATCATCTTCGAGCCATCGGCGCGGGTGACCAGGCGCGGCTCGAACGGATCGGTCTCCCACAGGTTCAGCGGATCGACCGGCTGGACGTCATAATGGCCGTAGAACAGCACATGCGGGCCGGGCTTGCCGGACTTGCGGTGGCCGACGACCATCGGGTGGCCGGCGGTGTCGCGCACGCTCGCCTCGATGCCGATCGAGGTCAGTTCCCTGGCCAGCCATTCGGCGGCCTGGCGGCAGTCGGCCTTGTAGGCCGGATCGGTCGAGATGCTGCGGATCTTGATGAGGTCGAACAGGCGGGCAAGCGCGTTGTCGAGGTCCGCGTCAATGCGGGCGAGAACCTTGTCGATCTGGCTCAACGGAAAGCTCCTGGGCTTTGAGAGAACCCTGCCCGGGGGGCGTCCCGGTCGGGCGTTGGGGACAGGGCAGGGCAGGGGGCGAGGTCCGCCCCGACTGGCCGGCAGAATGCCGCCAATGGCGGAACGGGGCAAGCGTGTTGGACGGCTGATCCGCTGCAGTTTCCTTCCCGATGCGCGGGGGACCGGGGAGAAATCCCCCGGGCAATTTGTCTCGGCGAAGAAAATTGCGTCATCGGGGCACCCTGCTAGGATGAGTGCAAAGCTGAAGGAACGAGCCATGTTGACCCTGTCCCGGCGCGACATCCTGACCGGCGGCGCCGCCACGCTGGCCGCCGTCGCGGTCGGTGGCTATGCAGGGGCCCGTGCCCAGGCCGCCGATCTGCTGCTGCCCGTCACCGAAACCGCCCATGCGCTGCGGCCGGATGTCGTGACCGGGGGCATGATGACCTTCGGTGACCGGGGCCCGCCGCCCGTGCTGCGGCTGCGACAGGGGCAACCCTATGTGGTGGATGTGGTCAACCGGCTCCGGGAGGCCACGGTCGTGCACTGGCACGGCCTGCGCCTTGCCAATGCGATGGACGGCGTTCCCTATCTCACGCAGGCCCCGATCGAGCCCGGCCAGCGTTTCCGCTACACGCTGACCTCTCCCGATGCCGGCACCTTCTGGTATCACCCCCACTGCAACACGCTGGAGCAGATGGCGCGCGGGCTGACGGGCCTCCTGATCGTCGATGAGGCCGAGGATCCCGGCTTTGACGTCGACCTGCCGCTCAACATCCGCGACTTCCGCCTGGGCGCGGATGGCCAGTTCGTCGAGTTCTATCGCCTGCGCAATGCCGCCCGGGGCGGGACGCTTGGAACCCAGTCGACGGTCAACTGGCAGACGGAGCCCCTGCATGACCTGCCGGCCGGCGGTCTCGTCCGGTTGCGCCTGGTCATGACCGACATGACGCGGGTAGGCACCTATGATCTGGAGGGCGGCGAGAGCCGGGTGATTGCCCTTGATTCGCATCCCCTCGCCGATCCGCTGCCGGCCGCCGGGTTGATGCTTGCCCCCGGCCAGCGCGCCGACGTGGCGCTGCGCATCCCGGACACCGAGGGCCAGGAGGTCACGCTGACGCTGCGGACCGACCGGGGCCCCCGGCTGATGGCCCGGTTCCGCGCCACCGGACGCAGCCTCGGGCGCGCGCTGGCCGAGCTTGCGCCCTTGCCGGCCAATCCGGTTGCCGGGCCTGACCTTTCCCGGGCCGAAACGCTGGACTTCGTCTTCGGCTGGTCGCCGGAGGGGGACGGGGCGGCCAGCGGCATCTGCGGCTCGCTCGGCAAGAGCTTCTGGTCAATCAACCGGGTGGCCTGGGACGGTGATACGCCGGGGCCGATGGATCCGCTGGCCACGCTGCGGCTCGGCGGGTCCTACATCCTGCGCCTGCGCAACGAGACGCCGAACGCTCATCCCATCCACCTGCACGGCCTGAGCTTCCGCCTGCTGCGCTCCAACCGGCGCGCCCTGCCGCCGCTGGTCACGGATACGGCCCTGCTCCTGTCACAGGAGACGATGGAGGTGGCCCTCGTCGCTGACAATCCCGGCAACTGGGCCTTCCATTGCCATGTCATCGAGCACCAGAAGACCGGCCTGACCGGCTATCTGCGTGTTGCCTGAGATGTCGGGCCCGAAATGTCTGGCCAAAGATGTCAGGCCAGAGGACTCAGGCCACAGACATCAGGCCCGGGACGTGGGGCACCTGACGGAAGGGCTCACGCCTGCGGTCGCACCGCGACATTGTCGATGAGGCGCACACCGCCGAGCCAGGCGGCGACCAGAAGCCGGGCCGGACGGTCGGCCTGCTCCAGCGGGCCGAGCCCATCTTCCGCGCGCAGCTCCAGATACTCGACCTCGGAAAAGCCGGCCGCCAGGATGTCGGCGGTTGCCGCAGCCAGGAGCGGTGCGGCTGCCCCGCCGCCCGCCAGCGCCCCGGCGGTCCGGGTCAGGATGGCCGCAAGCCGCGGCGCCACGGCCCGGTCTTCCGGCGACAGCCGAACGTTGCGCGAGGACATGGCAAGGCCATCGGCCTCGCGCACGGTCGGGCAGGGGACGATCTCGACCGGAATGTCGAGGTCTGCCACCAGCCTGCGCACGACCTGCAACTGCTGGAAGTCCTTTTCGCCGAAATAGGCCTTGTCGGCTCCGGTCTGCAGCAGCAGCTTGGCAACGACGGTGGCAACACCGTCGAAATGCCCGGGACGGTGCGCCCCGCACAGGCCCTCGCTCACCCCGCTCACCGAGACATTGGTGGCAAAGCCGGCCGGATAGATCTCGTCCACCCCCGGCGCATAGACCACATGGGTGCCGAGCGGCGTCAGGCTGGCCGTGTCCGCGTCCAGCGTGCGCGGGTAGGTCGACAGGTCGCTGGCGTTGTTGAACTGCTTCGGGTTGACGAAGATCGTCACGATCACCCGGTCGGTCTCGGCCAGCGCCCGGCGCACCAGGGCCAGATGGCCCTCGTGCAGCGCGCCCATGGTCGGCACGACGCCGATCCGCAAACCGTCCCGGTGCCAGGTCCGGACCTGCGCCCGCAGCTCCGCCCGGCTGTGCAGCGTCGCCGTCATTCGGCACCTTCCGCCTTGGGGGTGATCAGGCTCGACATGTCCGCCCCGTCGCCGAAGACATGGTCGGCTGCCGGGAAGGCCCGGGTGCGCACGTCCTCGGCATAGGCCGCCACGGCCGCTTCGGCCGAATGGCCGAGTTCGGCATAGCGCTTGACGAACTTCGGCCGGAAGGCCGTGAACATGCCCAGCATGTCGTCGATGACGAGCACCTGACCGTCGCAGGCCGCAGACGCGCCGATGCCGATGGTCGGAATGGGAACTTCGGCCGTGATGCGCCGGGCGAGGGCATCGGGCACCTTCTCGAGCACGACGGAAAAGGCACCGGCTTCCGCCACCGCACGGGCGTCGGCGACAATGCGTTCGCCGTCCTCGCCGCGCCCTTGCACCTTGTAGCCGCCGAAGCTGTTGACCGCCTGCGGCGTCAGCCCGACATGCGCCATCACCGGGATGCCGCGCCGGGTCAGGAAGCGGATGGTCTCGGCCATGGTCACGCCGCCTTCCAGCTTCACCGCCGCGCAGCCGGTCTCCGCCACCAGCCGGGCGGCATTGCGGAAGGCCTGCTCCGGGCTTTCCTCATAGGTGCCGAAGGGCATGTCGACGACCAGCAGCGCCTTCTCCACGCCGCGTCGCACCGCCTTGCCATGCAGGATCATCATCTCGAGCGTCACGCCGAGCGTCGACGGCAGGCCATGCAGCACCATGCCGACGCTGTCGCCGACGAGGATGATGTCGCAATGCCGGTCGGCGATGGCCGCCACGGGGGTCGTGTAGGCCGTCAGGCATACGAGCGGGGTGCCGCCCTTGCGCCGTTCCACCATCGGCGGTGTCACGGACTTCACGGAAGCCGATGCACTCATGGTCTGTTCCTCCCGGGCGACCTGCCGCGCCCGGAAGAGGATGTTGCACAAATTCTCGCAAATGCGAAGATGCTTGTGCGCCGCGCAACAGTGAGCCGGCTAGGTCTGCCGGCTCATGGTCCGGCTCAGAAGCCGCGTTTCAGCGAGCCCAGAACCCCGCGCACCAAGGCCCGGCCGAGCGACGAGCCCAGACTGCGCGCGGCCGACTTCATGCCGGCCTCCACCACGCTGTCGCGGCTGGACGCCCGGGGGCGCCGTGCGGGCTCGCGGGCGGGGCCGCGCGTGTCGTCGCGGCCGAAATCCGGCACCTGGAAGCCGCTGCGGGTGCGCCGCGTGCCGCCGCGGGCTTCCTCGTCGGCCTCGCGTCCACGCTCGCCCTCCTCGCGCTCCTGCTGCTTGCGCGCGCGCTCCAGGAGCACCTCGTAGGCGGACTCCCGGTCACGGCTGCGCTCGTAAAGACCGAAGAGCGGGCTCGATTCGATGCAATCGCGCCGTTCCGATGCCGTCACCGGCCCCATCCGCGAGGAGGGCGGGCGGATCAGCGTCCGCTGCACGACGGTCGGGATGCCCTTGCCCTCCAGCGTCGACACCAGCGCCTCGCCGACGCCCAGCTCGGTGATCACCTGCGCCGTGTCGAGATCCGGATTGGGCCGGAACGTCTCGGCCGCCGCCCGCACCGCCTTCTGGTCGCGGGGCGTGAAGGCACGCAGGGCGTGCTGCACCCGGTTGCCAAGCTGCGCCAGCACCGTTTCCGGCACGTCGAGCGGGTTCTGCGTGACGAAATAGACGCCAACGCCCTTGGAGCGGATCAGGCGGACCACCTGCTCCACCTTCTGCAGCAAGGCCTTGGGGGCTTCGGTGAAGAGCAGATGTGCCTCGTCGAAGAAGAACACCAGCTTCGGCTTCTCCGGATCGCCGACCTCGGGCAGCTCCTCGAACAGCTCCGACAGCATCCAGAGCAGGAAGGTGGCGTAGAGCCGCGGCGAGTGCATCAGCTTGTCGGCCGCCAGGATGTTGACGATCCCGAGCCCGTCGCGCGTCGTGCGGGCGAAGTCGGAAATGTCCAGGGCCGGCTCGCCGAAGAACTGGTCCGCGCCCTCGCGCTCCAGCACCAGCAGTGCCCGCTGGATCGCGCCGACCGAGGCGGCCGAGACGTTGCCATAGACCTTCGACAGCTCCTGCGCCCGCTCGCCCACATGGGCGATCATCGCCCGCAGGTCCTTGAGATCCAGCAGCAGCAGGCCCTCGTCATCGGCCAGCTCGAAGGCGATGTTGAGCACGCCTTCCTGGGTGTCGTTGAGATCCAGCATGCGGGCGAGCAGCAGCGGCCCGATCTCGGAGACGGTGGCGCGCAGCGGATGCCCCTGCTCGCCGAACAGGTCCCAGAACACCGCCGGGAAGCCCTCGAAGTCATAGCTGTCGGCAATGCCGATCTGTTCGGCGCGTTTCAGCAGGAAGTCCTTCGGGTCACCCGGCATGGCGATGCCGGACAGGTCGCCCTTCACGTCGGCACAGAACACGGGTACGCCCGCCCTGGAAAAGCCTTCGGCCAGGATCTGCAGGGTGACGGTCTTGCCGGTGCCGGTGGCCCCGGTGATCAGGCCGTGGCGGTTGGCCAGCTTCAGGCTCAGCACCTCGTCCTTGCCGCTGCCGCCGATGAAAATGCTCTCGCTCAAATCCCGTTCTCCCGGAAAGTCCCCGCAGCAAAAATCGCTGCCTCAACTGATAAGCCACCAGCCCCCGCTGGCAAAGCTGTCATCGACGTGCGATCTGCCTCGTGTGTATAGACAAGGCCAGCTGCTTCACACGTGACATAGCACGACGTCGAAAGCTTCAGGAGACCAGGATGGAAGAACTCGTAGCGCGCATCATGACGGCCGCCGGGCTTGGTGAGGAGACGGCCCGCACGGCCATCGGCATCATCCTGCGGTTTCTCGCCAAGGATGGTCCGCAGGACCTCGTGCCGCAGATCATGGCGGCCTTGCCCGGCGCAGAGGCCATCATGGCGGAAGGCCAGCAGCAGGCCGGCGGCCTGTTCGGCTCCATCGCCGGCATGATGGGCGGCAGCATGGGCGCAATGGCGACGCTGAACGAGCTCTCCAACGCCGGGCTCGATCTGGAGCAGGTGAAGACCGTTGCCCGCGAGATCGTCGGCTTTGCCCGCGAACAGGCTGGCGAAGAGGTCGTAAATGCGGCGATCGCCCGCATTCCGGGATTGAATCAGCTGGTGTGACCGCTAATCTGCCAGCCGAGGTCAGGGCTTCAGCCACAAGGGAGAATGGGAATGGCCTATCCGGTGAGTGACATCGAGGGGATCGGCAAGGTCTATGCCGAGAAGCTTCACGGCGTTGGAATCAAGACGACGGACGACCTGCTCGACCGCGCCAAGGATCCCAAGGGGCGCAAGGCCCTGGCGGAAGAGACCGGCATCGACGGCAGCCGCATCCTGAAATGGGCCAACATGTCCGACCTGATGCGGATCAAGGGCGTCGCGGAAGAGTATTCCGAGCTGCTGGAAGCCGCCGGCGTCGACACGGTCAAGGAACTCAAGCACCGCGTCCCGGCCAACCTGGCCGCAAAGATGGCCGAAGTGAACGAGGCCAGGAAACTGGTCCGTCAGGTGCCCTCGGAAAAGATGGTCGAGAAGTGGGTCGAGGAAGCCAAGGCGCTTCCGGCGATCATGAGCTACTGATCAGGCTGCACACAGCACTCCGACCCGGGCTCGCGGCACCGCGGGCCCTTTTTTCTGGGTGGCCAGGACCAGCCCATCCGGACGGAGCGGAGGCTTGCGCGGGCGTCCGTGTCTGCGGTCCCGGCCCCTCGCCCTGACCCAAAATCTCAATCAAAAAAGGCCTGCGGCGAGCCGCAGGCCATAAGGATATGGGCGGACCCGACCGCGCTTTCAGACGCGGATCTGGCCGTAGCGCAGCGCCTCGACGACCGTGTGGGTCTTGTTCGTGGCGTTGAGCTTGACGCTGGCATTCTGCAGGTGGGCGTGAACCGTCCGCTGCGAAATGTCGAGCAGTTCGGCGATCTCGCTGGCCGTCTTGCCGAAGGCGGTCAGTTCGAGAACCTTCCTTTCGCGGATCGACAGGGCGCCCGGACGCTGGGCGGTGACGACGCCCATGTCCTGCAGCTTTGCAAATGCGGCGTCGGTCAGGACCTCGAGCGCGGCAAGCGTGCACTTGTCGGTCTTGAGGCTGGTGCCGGCGCAATAGACAAAGGCCTGGAAGGGATGAAGCTCGGTCACGGGAATGATCACCACCTGGGCCCCTTCGCCGACGGCAGCCAGCAGGCGCGAGTGTTCCATGTCGCCGGCGGTGACCGTCCAGACGGAGGCGCGGTTGGAGGCCAGACCGAGGAACAGGGCGCTGTCATTGGCGCTCAGGGAAACATTCTCATGCGTGCCGGAGCGGGTGTCGGCCCAGCGGATGCGCTGCACGAGACTGTCGATCGTGCGCTTGGGCATGGGCAGGCCGGTGATGAGAACATGCGTCGCACCAATGCGGCGCAGGTTGGATTCAAGGACATCGAGGACCAGCTGGGCGGATCCGGCCTCGGAAATGGTACGCAACTGCGTGCTGAGTTCAGCTTCATCCAACATGTGTGCACATCCATTTTTTCTCGGCAGCTCAGGGCTGCTCGTGTTGTTGTTGCCTCCCGAGGGAAGCAGGCTGACCCCGTTGAGGTCACGAACCGCGGCGCCGTGTTGTTGTGATGGGCGGCTGCTTCGGTCCGGGGCCCCGTTCCTCGGGAGTGACCCTTTGGAACTACGAGGCTTGCCGTTGCGGCAATTTCTCTTCTAGCCCATAAACCATAAAAATACCAACCGTATTATGTCCCAGACTGTTGCCAAATCCCGCCAATTTTCCGGTTTTGTATGTCACAATTCGATAAATTGCATCGTTACGCCAAAAAGTTGTGCCGCATAACCGCAGCGGGAAGTCCCCCCTTTCGCCTAACTTGCGCCAGGAGAGGGCCGGTGGAATAACGGGGCAGTGCAAGGAGCGGACGAAGTGGCACATCAACAGTCTGACTTTGCGGCCGACGAAGGCCGCTGGCTCGAGGCCGTCGACAAGGCGCTGAAGGGCGCCCCCCGGGACCGGCTGACCTCCCGCACGGAGGACGGTCTGGCCATCTCGCCCCTCTATGCCCCCCGTCGGGATGCCAGCCCCCAGGCCGGCCGGGCGGTCGGCGCGCCCTGGCGCATCATCCAGCGCATCGACCATCCGGATGCGGCTGCCGCCAACGAGCTCATGCTGCAGGACCTCGAGGGGGGCGCGGACGGCATCGAGCTGGTGCTGGCCTCCTCGTCCCACGCCCGTGGCTTCGGCGTTGCCGGACAGGACATCGAGGCCTTTGCCCGGCTGTTCGACACGGTCCTCCTCGACCTGATCGAGATCCGGCTCGACGGCGGCTACGAGACCTCCTCGGCGCTCGCCCTGCTGGTCGCGCTCGCCGAGCAGCGCGGGCTTGACCCCTCGCGCCTGAACCTGGTCTCCAACAGCGACTACATCGGCAAGCTGGTCCACACCGGCGTCCTGCGCAGCGAGATCCCGATGCTGCGTCGCCGGATGCTGGACATCGTCGGCTTCTGCAGCGACCGCGGCATCGCCGCCCCGATCCTCAACGGCGACGGCCGGCTCTGGCACGACCGCGGGGCCACGGCAGTCCAGGAGCTGGCCTTCACCCTGGCCGCCATCCTCACCTATTTCCGCGACCTCGAGGCCGCCGGCGTGCCCTGGGACCGCCTGCCGCAGCTGGTCGGCGTGACACTCGTGGCGGAAGCCGACCAGTTCGGCACCATTGCCAAGGCGCGCGCGCTGCGCCGGCTCTGGGCCGGCCTGCTGGAGGGCGCCGGCCTGCCGCAGATCCCGGCCAGGCTGCACATGGAAACCTCGTGGCGGATGATGACCCGCGTCGACCCTTACGTGAACATGCTGCGCGGCACGGTCGCCGCCTTTGCCGCCGGCATCGGCGGCGCCGACAGCGTCACGGTGCTGCCCTTCACCCAGGCGCTCGGGCTGCCGGATGCCTTTGCCCGGCGCGTGGCGCGCAACACCCAGGCCATCCTGATCGAGGAAAGCAACCTGCACCGGGTCGCCGACCCGGGCGCCGGCTCCGGCGCCATCGAGGCGCGGACGGAGGAACTGGCCGCCGCCGCCTGGAGCCTTTTCCAGCAGATCGAGGCCGGCGGCGGACTGCTGCAGGGCCTGACCGAGGGCCGGCCGCAGCAACTGATCCGCGAGGCGCGCCTTGCCCGCGACCGCAAGATCGCAACCCGGCGGCTGCCGCTGACCGGCGTGAGCGCCTTCCCCAACATCGCGGAGGCCCCCGTCCGGGTGCTGGCGGTGGAAACCGACGACGTCTTCCCGGCCCGGCATCCCTTCGGCCTGCCGGTGCCGGGCCGGGGCGAGCAGCTGAGCGCGGTGACCGAGGCCCTGAAGCGGGGCGCGAGCCTGATCGACATCACGGCCTCCCGCCCGCCGGTCGAGCCGCTGCGCATCGCCACGTTGCCGGTCTACCGCGTGGCGGAACCCTACGAGAAGCTGCGCGAGGCGGCGGCGGTGGCCGATCCGGCGAAGGCGGCCGTGTTCCTTGCCACCATCGGTCCGCTGGCCCAGTTCACGGCCCGCGCGACCTGGACCAAGAACGTCTTCGAGGCGGGTGGCCTGCGCACGCCCGGTGGCGAGGAAGTGGCCGACCTCCCGGCCCTTGTCGCCGCCTTCCGGGCAAGCGGCACCCGCGTCGCCTGCCTGGTCTCCTCCGACCGGATCTATGGTGAAAGTGCCGCCGAGGCGGCGCGGCAGCTGGCGGAGGCCGGCGCCGAGACCCTGTGCCTTGCCGGCAAGCCGGGCGACCTGGAGGCCAGCCTGCGCGCCGCCGGGGTCTCGATCTTCCTGCACGAAGGCTGCGACATCCTCGACCTTCTCACCGGGCTTCATGCAAGGCTGGGCCTTGCCCCGGTGCCACCTGCTCCTGCCGCGGAGGGCAGCCCGTCATGAGCCGCATTCCCGATTTTTCCCGCCTGCCGCTGCCGGCCGTCTCCCGTCCGGCCGATGCAGCCGCCGCCCGCACCTGGACGACACCGGAAGGCATCGACGTGGCCCCGGTGATCGGCCCGGATGCGATTGCCGGCCTCGGCGCCCCCGAGAGCTATCCCGGCCTGCCGCCCTTCCTGCGCGGGCCCTATCCGACCATGTATGTCCAGCAGCCCTGGACCATCCGCCAGTATGCCGGCTTCTCGACGGCAGAGGATTCCAACGCCTTCTACCGCCGCAATCTGGCAGCCGGGCAGAAGGGCCTGTCGGTCGCCTTCGACCTGGCCACCCACCGCGGCTATGACAGCGACCACCCGCGCGTGGCCGGCGACGTCGGCATGGCGGGCGTGGCCATCGACAGCATCCTCGACATGCGCACGCTGTTCTCCGGCATTCCGCTGGACCAGATGAGCGTGTCCATGACCATGAACGGCGCCGTGCTGCCGGTGCTGGCGCTCTACATCGTGGCGGCCGAAGAACAGGGTGTCGCCCAGAACCTCCTGTCAGGAACGATCCAGAACGACATCCTGAAGGAGTTCATGGTCCGCAACACCTACATCTATCCGCCCGCCCCCTCGATGCGGATCATTTCGGACATCTTTGCCTATACTTCGCAGAACATGCCGAAGTTCAATTCGATCTCGATCTCCGGCTATCACATGCAGGAAGCCGGGGCGACGGCGGACCTGGAGCTGGCCTACACCATCGCCGACGGCATCGAATATGCCCGCGCCGGTGTGGCCGCCGGCATGGACATCGACCAGTTTGCGCCGCGCCTGTCCTTCTTCTGGGCCATCGGCATGAACTTCTTCATGGAGGTCGCCAAGCTGCGCGCGGCGCGGCTGATCTGGTCGAAGCTGATGGCGGAGAACTTCGCACCGAAGAGCGACAAGTCCCTGTCGCTGCGCACGCATTCGCAGACCTCCGGCTGGTCGCTGACCGCCCAGGACGTCTACAACAACGTCATCCGCACCTGCATCGAGGCCATGGCAGCCACGCAGGGCCACACCCAGTCGCTGCACACCAACGCGCTCGACGAGGCACTCGCCCTGCCGACCGACTTCTCCGCCCGCATCGCCCGCAACACCCAGCTGTTCCTGCAGCAGGAAAGCGGCACCTGCGCCGTGATCGACCCCTGGGGCGGCTCCTTCTATGTCGAGAAGCTGACCCAGGATCTGGCGGAAAAGGCGCTGGCCCATATTGCCGAGGTGGAAAGCCTCGGCGGCATGGCCAAGGCCATCGAGAAGGGCATCCCGAAGCTGCGCATCGAGGAGGCCGCCGCCAAGACCCAGGCGCGGATCGACAGCGGCGCGCAGACCGTGGTCGGCGTCAACAGGTTCAAGCCGGTCAGCGAGGAGCCGATCGAGGTCCTCAAGGTCGACAACGCCGAAGTGCGCGCCCGCCAGATCGAGAAACTGCAGCGCCTCAGGGCCGAGCGGGACCCGGCCGTGACCGAGGCGGCCCTTGCCGCCCTCACCGAGGCCGCCCGCGAGGGCGCCGGCAACCTGCTCGACCTCTCGGTCAAGGCGGCGCGGGCCAAGGCGACGGTGGGCGAGATCAGCCTCGCCATGGAACAGGTCTTCGGCCGCCACAAGGCCGAGATCCGCTCGATCTCGGGCGTCTACAAGCGGGAGGCCGGCGCCATGTCGGACAAGGTCGCGCGCGTGCAGCATCTTGTTGAACGCTTTGAGGAAAACGACGGCCGCCGGCCGCGCATCCTGGTCGCCAAGATGGGCCAGGACGGCCATGACCGCGGCCAGAAGGTGATCGCCTCCGCCTTCGCCGACCTCGGCTTCGACGTCGACATCGGCCCGCTGTTCGCAACCCCGGAAGAGGCCGCCCGCCAGGCGGTGGAAAACGACGTCCACGTGGTCGGCGTCTCCTCGCTCGCCGCCGGTCACCTGACCCTGGTGCCGGCGCTGAAGGCGGCGCTCGCCGCGGAAGGGCGCGAGGACATCATGATCGTCGTCGGCGGCGTCGTCCCGCCGCAGGACTATGACGCGCTTTACGCCTCCGGCGCCACCGCCATCTTCCCCCCCGGCACGGTCATCGCCGAAGCCGCCATCGACCTGATCGCCAAGCTCAACGCCAAGCTCGGCTATGAGGGCAGCGCGGCGGCGTGAGGGGCAGACCGCTCTGGGCGTGAAAGGGCAGCCAGTGACCGGAGGCACCAGTCGTCCTGTGCCGCGGTCAAGCCCTTGCGATCCGGCCTGCGGTCATGTCGCGGTCACGTTGCGGACGGGGCACAGGTCCGGCACGTCGAGGCCGGGACGCAGGCTATCCTCCTCTTCCTTCTCTGGCTTAGCGGATCCCCGCCGTCGCGGGGTGGACGGGTAGATCCTGCGCGACACCGCGAGAGGTGGCCGGGGTCGCGGCCCGCTTGCCTGGCCCGCTTGTCTGGCCCGCTGGTCTGGCCCCCTTGTTGGCCCCCCTGTCAGGTCCCCCCGTCTGCTCCCTTGTCCCTGCCCATCGTCACGCCATCACCGCTGCCAGCCGCTCCAGCACGCCCGGCATCATTGTGTGCGGGGCGTTGAAACGCATGTAGGCGTCGGCGGTGCGGGTGGGGCTGAAGACGTTGCCGGGGGCAAGGACGAGGGGCGTGGGGCTTGCCCGGGCGCGTTCGGCCAGCGCGGTGGCGGATGGAGCCCGGGGGTGGCGGTCTGATTGGCCATCTGACCGGGGCT
This sequence comes from Pannonibacter sp. XCT-53, assembly GCF_009915765.1. Classification (NCBI taxonomy): domain Bacteria; kingdom Pseudomonadati; phylum Pseudomonadota; class Alphaproteobacteria; order Hyphomicrobiales; family Stappiaceae; genus Pannonibacter; species Pannonibacter tanglangensis. The sequence continues at coordinate 2,169,949 of NZ_JAABLQ010000001.1, read as the reverse complement.
CTGGAATGCCTTCCGGCAGGCCGTCTGGCAGGCGGCACCAGAGGTAGAAGCCACCGCGCGGCATCAGGGCGGGGGTAAAGCCGAGGCGGGCGAGGGCGTGGGCGGCGTCGCGGCGGCTGCGCTCGAGACGGCGGCGCAGGTCCTCCACATGCTTGCGATAGGTGCCGCCGGTCAGGACCTCGGCAATCAGCTCGGCGGCAAGCGGGCTGGGGCCGCCGAAGCGGGTGGCGATCTGCAGGTCGGTCAGCGCCTCGATCCAGTCCGGCGGGGCGACGATGTAGCCGCAGCGCACCGAGGCGGACAGGGTCTTGGAAAAGCTGCCGATGCGGATCACGCGCTTGAGGCCATCGAGGGCAGCGAGGCGGACGGAGGGCTCGGGCTCCAGATCGGCGAAGATGTCGTCCTCGACGATCGTCATGCCGGCCGCCCCGGCGGCAACGAGGATGCGGTGCGCCACCGCCGGAGACAGGGTGGCGCCGGTCGGATTGTGCAGGGCAGAATTGGTGAGATAGAGCCGGGGCTTCTCGGTAGCGAGCACCGCCTCGAAGGCGGCCGGATCCGGGCCGGTGCCCGTGTAGGGCACGCTGACAAGCCGCACCTGATGCGCCTTCAGCAGCGCCTGGAAGTTGAAGTAGCAGGGATCGTCGACCAGCACCGTGTCGCCGGGCGACAGCTGCAGCCGGCAGACGAGATCCAGCGCCTCGGTGCCCGATCCGGTGAGCGCGAGATGGCCGGGGCCGACCTCCAGTCCTTCCTCCGCAAGGCGGGCAAGCAGCAGGCGGCGCAGCCGCGCCGAGCCCCGGCTGCCGCCATAGTCCGTGAGCACGCCGGTTTCGGCCCGGGCAAGCTGGCGCAGGCCCCGGCGGAGCGCGGCCTCCGGCATCCAGTCGGGCGGCAGCCAGCCGCAGCCGGGCTTGGGCACGCTGTCATCGGCCTCCAGCGCCAGCCGCGACACCCAGAACGGATCGACCGCCCGTGCTGCGGGAGCGGGGTCGGCGAGCTGCAAGGGCGGCAGGGCCTGCCCGGCAACGAAGAAGCCGGAGCCGCGCCGGGCGCGGATCAGCCCCTCGGCGGCAAGCCGGTCATAGGCCTCCACCACGGTGCCCGGCGAAACGGCGAGGGCCTCGGCCAGCCGGCGGATCGAGGGCAGCCGCTCGCCCGGGCCAAGGCTGCGGGCGGCAATCCGCGCGCGGATGGTGGCCATCACGGTCTCGGTGCGGCTCGGGACGGGTGCCAAGTGTATGGTCTCTGATGCTGGTACAGTTTGACGGGATTGTATCAGTCTGTGTCTGGTCGAGGAAGGGGGAGGGGTGTTCTCTTGGGAGGATGGTTGGTTGCGGAGGGGGGGGTGCCGGGTTGCCCCCACCCCTCACCCTGCCGGGTCGCCCCCCACCCCCGACCCCGGCAGGGTTGGGGGCGGGATCTTCCAAAGGCTTGAAACAGGGGCGACAGGACAGGACACAGACATGCGCATGGGACTGGAAGGCTGGGGCAGCGGGCTTGTCGGGGTGGTGATCTTCAGCGGGTCGCTGCCGGCGACGCGGGTGGCGGTGCAGGGGTTCGAGCCGGTGTTCCTGACCTCGGCGCGGGCGGTGATTGCGGCGCTCGTCGCGGCGCTGCTGCTGGTGCTCCTGCGGCAGAAGCGGCCGCAGCGGGCGGATCTGGTGCCGCTGGCCCTGGTCGCGGGCGGGGTGGTGGTGGGGTTTCCGCTCCTGACCGCCGTGGCGCTGCGCTCGATCACCTCGGCGCATTCGATCGTGTTCATCGGTCTGCTGCCCCTGGCGACAGCGCTGTTTGCGGTGCTGCGCGGCGGGGAGCGGCCGAAGCCGCTGTTCTGGCTGTTTTCCGGCCTCGGCAGCCTGGCGGTCATGGGCTTTGCCCTGATGCAGAGTGGCGGCGGGGCAATCGAGGGCGATCTCCTGATGCTGGCGGCGGTGATCGTCTGTGGCCTTGGCTATGCGGAAGGGGCGAAGCTGTCGCGGCGGCTGGGCGGCTGGCAGGTGATCAGCTGGGCGCTGATCCTGGCGCTGCCGGTGATGGCGGTGACGGGCGCGCTGAGCTTTCCCCAGACGTTGGGCGAGGTGGGCGCTCCGGCCTGGCTGGGCCTTGCCTATGTGTCGCTGTTCAGCATGCTCATCGGCTTCATCTTCTGGTACCGGGGGCTGGCCATCGGCGGGACGGCGGCCGTCGGCCAGCTGCAGCTGATCCAGCCCTTCCTCGGATTGCTGCTGGCGGGACTGCTGCTCGGCGAAGCGGTGAGCCCGGCGATGGCCTTTGCCACGCTTGGTGTCGTGGCGTCCGTGGCGGGGGCGCGGCGCCATGCCTGACGCAATCAGAAATTCTTATCGGTCCTAGTAGAAGATCCGACTTAAGTTGATCGGCAGAAGCGTCTATGGTCATCGCAGTGGCGTGGTTCCGATGCAGCATGGGGCAGTGGCCCCGGCCGCCCGGAACGGAACCGCCCGCCCGGAACTGAAGAGATCGGAGAGGACAATGGACGCGATTGATGCCAGCAAGGCCGGCAAGTGCCCCGTCATGCACGGCGGCCTGACGGCTTCCGGCAAGTCGAATGTGGAGTGGTGGCCGAACACCCTCAACCTCGACATCCTGCACCAGCATGACAGCAAGACCAATCCGCTGGGCAAGGAGTTCAACTACCGCGAGGCCGTGAAGACGCTCGACGTCGCCGCCCTGAAGGCCGACCTCAAGGCCCTGCTCAAGGACAGCCAGGACTGGTGGCCGGCCGACTGGGGCCACTACGGCGGCCTGATGATCCGTCTCGCCTGGCACTCCGCCGGCTCCTATCGCCTGGCCGACGGCCGTGGCGGCGGCGGCACCGGCAACATCCGCTTCGCCCCGCTCAACTCCTGGCCGGACAATGCCAGCCTCGACAAGGCCCGCCGCCTGCTGTGGCCGCTGAAGAAGAAGTACGGCAACAAGCTGTCCTGGGCTGATCTGATCATCCTGGCCGGCACCGTGGCCTATGAGGACATGGGCCTCAAGACCTTCGGCTTTGCCTTTGGCCGCGAGGACATCTGGCACCCGGAAAAGGACGTCTACTGGGGTGCGGAGAAGCAGTGGCTCGCCCCGTCCGACCTGCGCTATGACGACGTGCTGCGTCCGGAGACGATGGAAAACCCGCTGGCCGCCGTGCAGATGGGTCTCATCTACGTCAACCCGGAAGGCGTCAACGGCAAGCCGGACCCGCTGAAGACCGCGGCTCAGGTGCGCGAGACCTTCGCCCGCATGGCGATGAACGACGAGGAAACCGCAGCCCTGACCGCCGGCGGCCACACCGTCGGCAAGGCGCATGGCAACGGCGACGCAGGTGCCCTTGGTGTCGAGCCGGAAGCCGCCGGCATCGAGAACCAGGGCCTCGGCTGGTCGAACCCGCACCACACCGGCCGCGCCAGCGACAACATCACCTCCGGTATTGAAGGTGCCTGGACGACCAATCCGACCGTCTTCGACATGGGCTACTTCGAGCTGCTGTTCGGCTATGAGTGGGAGCTGACCAGGAGCCCGGCCGGTGCACAGCAGTGGCAGCCGGTGAACATCAAGCCGGAAGACATGCCGGTTGATGCCACCGACCCGACCGTCCGCCGCATGCCGATGATGACGGACGCGGACATGGCCATGAAGATGGACCCGAAGTATCGCGCCATCTGCGAAAAGTTCATGGCCGATCCGGAGTACTTCAAGGACACCTTCGCCCGCGCCTGGTTCAAGCTGACCCACCGCGACATGGGTCCGCGCATCCGCTACATCGGCCCGGACGCCCCGAAGGAAGACCTGATCTGGCAGGATCCGATCCCGGCCGGCCCGAAGAACTACGACATCGGCGCGGTGAAGGCGAAGATCGCCGCCTCCGGCCTGTCGGTGGCCGACCTGGTCGCCACCGCCTGGGACAGCGCCCGCACCTACCGCGGGTCCGACATGCGCGGCGGCGCCAACGGTGCCCGCATCCGCCTGGCCCCGCAGAAGGACTGGGAAGGCAACGAGCCGGCCCGTCTGGCCCGCGTGCTGGCGGTGCTCGAGCCGATCGCGGCCGAGTTCGGCGCGAGCGTCGCCGACGTCATTGTGCTGGCCGGCAATGTCGGCATCGAGAAGGCTGCCAAGGCGGCCGGCTTCGCTGTCGAGGTGCCGTTCGCCGAAGGCCGCGGTGACGCGACCGACGCCATGACCGACGCAGACTCCTTCAAGGTGCTGGAGCCGATCCATGACGGTTTCCGCAACTTCGTGAAGAAGGACTACGTGGTCAGCCCGGAAGAGCTGCTGCTCGACCGTGCCCAGCTGATGGGCCTGACGGCTGCGGAAATGACCGTCCTGATCGGCGGCCTGCGCGTGCTCGGCACCAACTACGCCGGCGCCAAGCACGGCGTCTTCACCGACCGCGAAGGCCAGCTGACGACGGACTTCTTCGTCAACCTGACCGACATGGCCTACACCTGGAAGCCGGTGGCCAAGAACCTCTACGAGATCCGCGACCGCAAGACCGGCGCGGTGAAGTGGACGGCCACCCGCGTCGACCTGGTGTTCGGATCGAACTCGATCCTGCGCGCCTATGCGGAAGTCTACGCCCAGGATGACGCGCAGGAGAAGTTCGTGAAGGACTTCGTCGCCGCCTGGGTCAAGGTGATGAACGCAGACCGCTTCGACCTTGTTGCCTGAGCGGCATCAGGTCAGGTCGTGATCCGGAACGCCGCGCCTGAAAGGGCGCGGCGTTTTCGTCTGGATCAGCCGAGACGGATACGGTCCCGACCGGCCTGCTTGGCCGTGTAGAGCGCCTGGTCGGCCCGGCGGACGATCTCGCCCCACGCAAGACCCCGGCCACCGGCCACACCGAAGCTGACGGTGAGGCGGATGTCGCGCCCGTCCGGCAGGCGAACCACCATCGCGCGCACCGCCTTGCGCAGCTTGCGCGCCACCAGCGCCGCCTCTGCCCGGCTCACCCCCTCCAGCAGGACCGCGAATTCCTCGCCGCCGAACCGGGCCACATGGTCGGTCGCGCGCACCGTCCGCCGCAACACCAGCGCCAGCTCCCTGAGCACCTCGTCGCCGGCCGGATGGCCGAAACGGTCGTTGATGTGCTTGAAGTGGTCGATGTCAGCCAGGATGAGATGCGGGACATCGCTGGCGCGCTGGCTTTCGGACGTCCTGTCGCCGATGCCGTCGATGGTGCGCCGGTTGAGCAGGCCCGTCAGGCCATCGGTCGTGGCCAGGAGATGCAGCTCCTCCGTCATCCGGCGCCGCTCGTTGAGCTTGTCCGCCACGACCTCGAGTGCCGAATGCACCAGCCGGATCTCGGCAACATGGTGCTGCCGCGCCGGTGCCGGGGCCGGCTGGTCGAAGGCCAGCGCAATGATGCTGCGCGAGGCATCCATCAGCGGATTGAAGATGGACCGCTGCAGGCTGATCACCAGCGCGACGATGAGCAGGAAAATGGCCACCGTCAGGCCCGCGGCCCAGAGCATCCCGTTCTGGGCCCGCGCCACGCGCCGGTCATGGTCCTGCAGCGACTGCTCGATCATCACGCGGCGAAGGTCTTCCAGAGGCCGCATGGTCTTGACGTAAAGCCGGCTGAACACGACCGGATCCAGCGCCGGGCCGCTGTGCGGCCGGTGGCCCGCCTGGACGAGCCGGTCACGCAGGGCAAGGCCCTTCAGGATGTATTCCTCGCGCGTGCGGTCCAGATAGCTGGAGCCATCAGGCGCCGGCGGCAGCGTGGTGGCCAGCGGTTCGAGCAGCAGCCACAGGGCCATGAGCCGGCCCCGGACCGCTTGGCTCTCGATCATCAGCGCCGGGCGGATCGGCTCGCCTGCCACCAGCGGCGCGATGACATAGGAGCCGAGGCGGCCAGCCTGCTCGCGCAGGTCCGCCAGCATCATGCCCTTGTAGATCATGTCGATCAGCTCCGGCGACGCGGCGACGATGCGCGCCGCCTCGTGACGGATGATCGATTCGATCGCGTCATGGGCCCGGAACATCGCGGTGATCGCGCCATGCACGTCGTCATAGCCGCGGTCCTCCGGCGGTCGGGACGCGGTGGCAAGGACAAGCTGGCGGGCATGCTGGAGCTGGCGCTGCAGCGTTTCTTCAAGCTCCTGCGGAACCTCCGTGCCCAGAACAGCCGCAATGGCCGCGTCGGTGCGCTGTCTGGCGAGCATCCAGTCCTCGCGCAGGCCCGGCTGGTCGGACGCAGGACCAGCCATGAAGGCATTGGCCGGCCCCCTTTCGGCCGACAGCACGTTGCTGGCGTCAAGAAGCTCCTTGAACTCGTTGATCACCTCGCCGTTGCTGCGCGCCTGGCGCAACTCGGCATACCAGGACCAGGTGGACAGGCTTGCAAGGATGACCGTGCACAGGATCGTCAGGGCCGCGATGACCCAGAGGCGGATGCGCAGGCTCGTGGACCAGTGGGGCGTCGGCAGGCGCTCGATCATGAATTCCGATATTCCCTTGCAGCAGAATAACCTTAAGGTCAGTCATACGCTGCATTAGGAAAACGAACCATTGCGATAAATGCGCAGGTGCCGTGAAGGAAAGACTTGACTGGGAGTGAAGTGTCCCAGCGGCAGGGGCCTTGCGTCTGCGGAAGCGTCAGGGGTCCGTGCGCGGCAGCGGCAGGTTTGCCGGCGTGGCGGGCGATTCGACCGTAACGGCGAGCTGCTGGCCTGCACGGCCGATGACGCGGACGACGGTGACCATCTGGTCGGCCGGATCCTCGACGACAAGGCGCAAGGGAAGGGCAATCCCGGCGCCGACGAGGATGCCGGGCGTTCCGTCCTCGGTGTCGAACAGGGTGCAGTCGGCCAGAGCGAGGCCGTCGAGGTCGGCGAGCCGGCCCGCCCTCAGGCGTGCGCGCAAGGCGGGACGGGCAGACTTCTGGCGGAACTGGGGCCTGGACTGCGCCTTCGACGGCGGCATGGCTGGGTCACTCCGGGCAGCCGGCGCAGGAGGGCACCGGACAGGGGCAGAACGGAAGGCAGGTTGCCCCGAGTTACGCCCTGAGGCTTGCGCGAGGCTTGCGGCCGGGCGCGGTCGCAAGCCCGCCGGTCATCGGGTCACCTCGTCCGGCCGATAGATCAGGATGTCGCCGGGCTGGCAGTCAAGGATCTCGCAGATTTTCTCCAGCGTCTCGAAGCGAACTCCCTTCACCTTGCCGGACTTCAGCAGCGAGACGTTCTGCTCGGTGATGCCGATCTTCTCCGCCAGTTCCTTCGAGCGCATCTTGCGCCGGGCAAGCATCACGTCCAGTTCGATGATGATGGGCATGGCGGGCGTCCTCATACGAATTGCTGGTTTTCTTCGTAGGCCAGCGCGGCCTCGCGCAACACCCAGCCCAGCAGCAGGCTCATCGGACCGAACACGAGGAAGAAGATCTGTGATCCGTCAAGCGAGAAGGCAAGGATCCGTTCGCCGGCCGGCCTGTCGAGCGTGACCAGCACCCCGCCCAGCATGTCGGTGAGGATGTCGCTGAGCCCGATGGCCAGCAGCAGCCAGCCGGTGTGGACGACCATCGACAGGCTGCGGCTGGAGTAGAAGTCGAGGCAGGCATAGCGCTCGAACAGCTGCCGGAGCTTCCACATCAGCCACAGGATCAGGCCGAAGAACCAGACGGCGACAAATGCCACCCCGATCCGCTGGGGCAGGGGGATTTCCATCACGCTGCGCTCCACCTCGCCGAACTCCACGGTCATCTCTTCCGGCGGCAGTTGGAACCACGCCGGATCCAGCACGATCCAGAGGGTGAAGGCGGAAAACAGAACCATCAGCGCGAACAGGACCGTCAGCGTCCATTTCAGGCCCAGCGACAGGCGCCGGATCTTGGCGAGCCGCGCCGCGCGGTCATCGGCCGGCTGGGGCAGGGGCGGGAGCACATCTTGGGTCATGGCAGGAAATCCTGAGGGGTCGGGACAGGTCCACTCATAGCCCCGACAGGTCGACAGCTCAAGCCGCAAATATCGCGCTTGACAAAAAAATCAAACTAAGGCTTTTTTGAATTATCGTTTCGCAATAAGAAATTTATGCAAACGAGATCGCTGACATCCCCCTGGAGTTACCCTCGATGTTCTCCCATTTCCGTACCCGGCCCCTGCGCAGCAGCCTTGCCGGCCTGTTCCCGCTGGTCCTGGGCCTTGGCCTTTCGAGCGGCAGCGCCGGCGCGGCCGACATGCCGCAGCCGCTGCCGGACTACGACCAGTCCACCGTGCTGGAGACCCCGCGCAAGAAGTCGCCCTTCGAGGGCGCCTATTTCGGTGTCGAGGCCGGCGCCTCCAGCTCGGCCACCCGGACCGAGTTCGGCTCCACCAAGAAGACCATGTCGCGGGTCGATGCCGCCTTCGGCGCCTTCGCCGGCTACAACTGGCAGGTCTCCCGCGTTGTTCTCGGTGTCGAAGGTTCCGCGACCTATCTCGGCAGCCAGTACAAGGGCCAGGTCGCCGGGCTCGGCCAGGTCAAGGCCTCCTCGCCCTGGAGCCTCGGGCTGAGAGGCCGCATCGGTCTGCCGATCGACAACTTCATGCCCTACCTGTCGCTGGGCCTGGCCGCCACGGAACACAGCTACCAGGTGCAGGGGTTCAAGGCCAAGAAGGGCATCAACATCGGAACGACCGTGGGTGCAGGTCTGGAAGTCGCGCTGACGGACAACCTGCGCGCCCGCGCCGACTATACCCTGTCCGCGATTGCTGCCGACAAGCACACCTTCGGCGGCCGCAAGGTCAAGGACTACTCGGCCAACCACCGTCTCATGCTTGGCGTGGCCTACGCCTTCTGACCCCACCCCGAAACGGTCAGGGGCCACGCCCTGCCGGACCGCCAGTGCCGTGGCGGTTCACCCAGTCCCGTCTCCGGTCCAGCCGTCATGCCCCGTGCCGCGGACCGGGGACGGGATGTCCCCCACCCGAGAGCATGCCTCGCGCCGCAAGGTGCGGGGCATTTCCCGTTCACGCCGCCGCACCCGGACATTCCCCGATGCGGGGGATCAGCCGAGCACGGGCAGGCCGGTCAGATCGGAGAGGACGGCGGCCGGGGCAAGGTCCGGATACTCGTCCGGCAACCCGGCCCGGTTCATCCAGACGGTGCGGAAGCCATAGGCGCGCGCCCCCGCGATGTCCCAGCGGTTGGACGACTGGAACGAGATCGCGTCCGGATAGACGCGGAAATGCGTGGTGACCATCTCGTAGACACGCGGATCGGTCTTGTAGGTGCGCAAGATGTCGACCGAGAAGATCTCGTCGAGCAGCTCCGTGATGCCGGCCGCCCTGGCCGCGGCTTCAAGCATCGACGGCGTGCCGTTGGACAGGATGGCAAGACGCGCGCCGGACTGCTTCAGCGTGGTCAGCACCTCCGGCACTTCCGGATAGCAGTCGAGCGCCCAGTAGGCGTTGAGCAGGTCCGCCCGCAACCCCCGGTCGGCAGCCGGGAACAGCGCGAAGGCCGTGTCCAGCGCCTGCTCGGTCAGTTGCCAGAAATCGGCATAGCGCTGCATCAGCGCGCGGACCCAGGAATACTCCAGCTGCTTCTGCCGCCAGACAAAGGAGAACTGCTGGGCGTCCGGGCCAAGCTTCTCGGCATGTTTGCGTACGGCCGCATGAACATCAAACAAGGTGCCATACGCATCAAAGACATAGGCCGAGTGGGCCATCATCGGGCTCCGTCAGGAAAGGGCAATCTGCCGAACGTTTAGGCGGCAATAGATGACTACCCGTGATCCCGGACGTCAAGCGGATTGTGCATTGCACAAACAATTTTACGCAGAAAACTCGGCATGTTGCGCAATTAAATTACCAAAACATCCGTCTGGACAGCGCGCGACCCCTGTCGGGTCAGGCCGGATCCGCCCCGGGCAGCCGCAGGCTTCCGTCGTCTGCAAGGGGCCAGAACGGATTGAAGGCCACTTCCAGCAGATGGCCGTCGGGCGTGCGCACATAGCCGGAATAGCCGCCCCAGAAGACCTTTTCCGGCGGAACGACGGCGGTGGCGCCGGCCGCGAGCGCTTGCGCATAGGCCGCATCCACCTCGGCTTCGCTGTGGCCGTTCCAGGCGAGGGTGACGCCGGACTGGGCCCCGGAGGGGATCTCGGCCCCGATGTCGCGGGCAAGCGAAGCCCTCGGATAGAGCGCCAGCGCCAGCCCCGGCAGCTGGTAGAAGGCGATCCCGTCCTGGCTCTCGGCGGAGGCGGTCCAGCCGAGCCCCTGCTCGAAGAAGCGGCGGCTGACGGCAAGATCCTCGACGGCGAGGGTGATGAGCGAAAGGCGCTGCTGCATGACGGATCCCTTGCGAAAATTCACCGCAAAGGTAGCAGAGGGGCCGGAACGTAAAAAGAACAAACGTCTCCATCCGCACGAATGTCGCGTTTTTTCGGTCGCAGCCGGCAAATGGTTGACCTGCCGGCGCGAAGGCGGTTTGGTCTGCGCCAAAACATCCAACGGGAGACACGCCATGAGTGGCTGGAGCGAAACCTGGAACTATATCGACGGCAGCTGGATCGAGGGAAATCCGCCGCTGATGGGCCCGCGCAGCCATGCGAGCTGGCTGGGATCGAGCGTGTTCGACGGCGCGCGTTTCTTTGAAGGCGTGTTCCCCGATCTCGAGCTGCATTGCCAGCGCGTCAACGACTCGGCCCTGGCGCTGGGCCTGAAACCGACCCTGCAGGTGGGCGAGATGGTCGAGCTGTCGAAGGACGGCGCGGCCAGGTTCAAGCCGGGCAGTGCCGTCTACATCAAGCCGATGTACTGGGCCGAGAGCGACGGCCCGGGCGTGATTGCTGCCGACCCGGCCTCCACCCGCTTCTGCCTCTGCCTGTTCGAGGCGCCGATGGCCCCGGCCGGCAGCGCCTTCTCCATCACCCTGTCGCCGTTCCGCCGGCCGACGATGGAGACGATGCCGGTCAACGCCAAGGCCGGCTGCCTTTACCCCAACAATGCCCGCGCGCTGGTGGAGGCCAAGTCGCGCGGCTTCGACAATGCCGTGGTTCTGGACATGCTGGGCAATGTCGCCGAGCTGACCAGCGCCAATGTGTTCATGGTCAAGGACGGTGTCGTCCACACTCCGGTGCCGAACGGCACGTTCCTGAACGGCATCACCCGCCAGCGCGTCATCAAGCTGCTGCGTGATGCCGGGCACCAGGTGATCGAGCGGACCATCGGCTATGGCGAGTTCCTGACCGCTGACGAGATCTTCTCCACCGGCAACTACTCCAAGGTGGTGCCGGTGAACCGGATCGAGACGCGCCAGATCGACCCGGGTCCGGTGGCGGCCCGGGCGCGCGACCTCTACTGGGCCTTCGCCCACGCCTGACCCTCAGGCGGTCCCCTCCGGGCGCGCGGGCCACAGCATCAGCGCGCCCGAGAGGAGGAGGCAGGCGGCGGCCGCCAGCGAGGGCAGCAGGAAGCTGCCGGTCGCCGCGGCCCCGAACCCGGCAAGGCTTGGCCCCAGCATCTGGCCAAGGCCGAAACTGGCGGTCATGGCCGCGAGCAGGCGGCGGGGATCGCCACCGGCGAGGCGTCGCGCCTCGACGAAGCCGAGCGCGGTGATGCCGACGAAGGTCCCCCCGAGCAGGGCCGCTGCCGCAAGAAGGCCGAGTGCCGACCCGCTGGTCACCGACAGGACCACGCCGACGGCTTCGAGCGCGGCAGCAAGCGCGAAGGCGCGGGCCGCCCCGATCCGGCCCGCGACCGTGTTCCAGATCAGGATCGAGGGCGCGGCCGACAGGCCGACGACGAGCCACACCAGGGCCTCGACCGGCGCCAGCGCCGGGTCCGAGCGGGCAATCACCGACACGAAGGTCGCCGTGACCACGTAGCCGAGACCATAGAGGCCGTAGGCCACCACCAGCCGGATGACGCGACCCGACAGGCGCGCGGGTGCCGCAGCCGGTGCGGGCGCAGGTCCGTCCGGCGGCGGCGTGGTGCCGAGGAGCCGGATGACGGCGACCGTCAGCAACAGGGTAAGGCCGCCGGAGGCGAGCCACAGGCCGCGCCAGCCGCTTCCGGCTGCCGCAAGTCCGGCCACCATCACCGCCGACAGCGCAATGCCGAGCCCGACGCCGGCGAAATGCACCGCAGACAGCCCCGGCCGGCCGACCCGCGCCAGTCGGTCCAGCACCAGCGCGGCCGCAAACACGAAGGCAAAGGCGCTGGCCAGCCCGCTGGCGAAACGCAGCAGGGCAAAGGTGGCAAGGTCTCCGGCCACGCCCATGGCGAGGCTGGTCGCCACGCTGGCCCCGAGCGCCCCGACCAGCCAGGTCCGCTGCTGCCCCGGCAGTCCGGGCAGCGTCGCCAGCAGCGCGCCGATCAGGTAGCCGAGGAAATTCGCCGAGGCAATCAGGCCGCCCTGGGCCGGCGACAGCGGCACGCCTTCGGTCATGAAGGGCAGGATCGGCGTATAGACGAACCGGCCGATGCCCATGGCAGCCGCCAGCGCCAGCAGCCCGCCAAGGGCGGTGAAGGCGGCGGTGGCGGTGGCGGTGCTTCCGGCCTGGGCGTCATGTGTTCCGCTGTTGTCCGGATCGGCGCGCCCCGCCGCAGCCGCCGGAGGGGCGGACGGTGGAGGTCCGGCCAAGGCAGGACCGGCCAAGGCAGGATCGGGCGGGGCAGGACCGGATAGGGCAGGACCGGATAGGGCAGGACCGGACGGGGGGAGACCGGACGGGGGAGAGTTTGACACGGGACGCCTGAACGCGAGGGCAGGAGAGGAGCGCCCCGACACCGGACGGAACCGGCCGTTTCGGGCCGGGCAGCCGCGTCCAGCCTAGCGCCTTTGTGCGGGCTGCCAAGCCTGCCTGTGCGCGCTGGCCCCGTTTTTGGGCGGCTCCTTGTCCGTTGTCCGGTGGCCGCCTGGCTCAGCGCGGCGCGCGCCAGCCGGCCGAGAGGGCCTCCGCCTCGGAGCAGAACCAACGCTCGCCCCGGCGAAGGTCAATGCGCGTGCGGCCATAAGCGGGCGACCAGGGCATGTGATAGATGCGCCCGGACGGGCTGATGTTGCCCTTGATCCGGCAGTCGCCCGGGCCTGTTTCCGCCGCCGCGCCGTCGCCGGCTGCGGCCCATTTCCGGGCCCGGTAGTCCCAGGGCGCTTCGGCAGTGCCGGCAAAGAGCCCGGTCCGGGCAGCCCGGGCCGCCGCCTCCTCCGCCACATAGCTTGCCGAATAGCGGGTGAAGGCAAAGGCATGGCCGTTCAGCACCATGGCGGCATTGATGTTGCGGCCAGCGGCCTCGCAGGTGGCAAGCCGGCGGCCATAGCCGTCCTGCGTGTCGCCGCTGCAGCGCAGCGGCCCGGCGGCGACGAGGCGGGCCAGGGCCTCGGCCGCCACCTTGCCGCAGGCATAGGAGCGGCCATCCGGCCGGCGGCAGGTCTGTGCCAGCTCCGGGGCGTCGATGCCCTCCAGTCGCAGCCGCTCGCCGCCGACGTCCAGCGTGTCGCCGTCGATGACCCGGGCCGGGGCGACCGTGTGTCCGGCCCCGGACGCGTGGCCGGGCACCACCAGCAGGAGCCCGGCCCCGACCAGCGCTGCGGCGCGAATCACCTTCAAATTCATCATCATGGCGCGAGGGTGCCCGTCTTTGCGGCGAAGGGAAGGGCGGCCGGTCGGCCGCAGCCCTGCCCGCGACCCCGACCGTCACCTTTCATGTGGACAGTCCCGGACACGGACGCACGCCGACCGGAGGTGTGACACCGCTCCTGTCCCCATGCCTGGTTTGCCTTGGCCGGGATGGAATAAACGAAGAAAAATATTTTTTAATTGCGCACCCGCCATTGCCGGGCGGCGGCAACGCGCCTATCTTGCGCAGCAACGCGGGGCGTAGATCTACGGATCCCCGCTGTGCTCTCCCCACAGGAGGCGCAGACCCGATCGGCCTGTCGTCTCCTGCTGATCATTCCTGAAGGAGAACTGTCATGTCGTTTGAACTTCCCGAGCTGCCCTACGCCTATGACGCCCTTGGCCCCTACATGTCCAAGGAGACGCTTGAGTATCATCACGACAAGCATCACCTCGCCTATGTCACCAACGGCAACAACCTGCTGAAGGACAGCGGCCTGGAAGGCAAGACGCTGGAAGAGATCGTCAAGGAGAGCTTCGGCAAGAACGCCGGCCTCTTCAACAACGCCGGCCAGCACTACAACCACATCCACTTCTGGAAGTGGATGAAGCCGAATGGCGGCGGCAAGTCGATCCCGGGCGCGCTGGCCAAGGCCATCGACAGCGACCTCGGCGGCTATGACAAGTTCCGCGCCGACTTCATCGCCGCCGGCACCACCCAGTTCGGCTCCGGCTGGGCCTGGGTTGCGGTCAAGGACGGCAAGCTGGTCATCCTGAAGACCCCGAACGGCGAAAGCCCGCTGGTCCATGGCGCCGCCCCGATCCTCGGCGTCGACGTGTGGGAGCACTCCTACTACATCGACTACCGCAACGCCCGCCCGAAGTACCTGGAAGCCTTCGTCGACAGCCTGGTCAACTGGGACTACGTGCTGGAAATGTACGAAGCCGTAGCCAAGTAAGCGGTTCTGGACGTTTGATTTTGGAAGGCCCGGCGGCAACGCCGGGCCTTTTGTCATTCCGGACGAGGGGAGCGGGAGCGACCCGATGATCCGGAATCCAGCAGATCTGTGCGAGCGCAAGCGAGCGCCCAATCGACAGAGTGTGCGGCTTGTACCGGATTGGATGTGTCGCGCTGTCGCGCGGCTGATGTCTGGATTCCGGATCTGCGGTTCGCTTGCGCTCACCTTGTCCGGAATGACGGTGGCAGTTGCCCGACCGCTGACAGGCTGGCGAAAACAGGGTACGCAAGGGGATGACCATCCGCCTGCGACCGCATCATTTCCTGTGCATGCTGACCTTTGTCGGCGAGGGCTACAGCCCGCGGTTTGTCGTCAATTATGGCCGCATCATCGACCGCATTCGCGCCGGCGAGCCCGTTGTCATGGTCGAAGGGCCGGATGACATTTGCGCGCCGCTGCTCGGCACCGATGATCCGCATTGCCACAACGACAGCGTGAGGCTGCGGGATGCGCAGGCGCTGGCGGATGTGGCGGCGTTGACGGGGCTGGCGCTGGAGACCGGTGGCGAGCTGGTGCTGGACGGGGCGCTGATTGCCCGGCTGCAGGCGGGATTTGCGGCAGGTTCCATCCGCAAGGCCTGCGGCGGGTGCCAGTGGTCCGGCCTGTGTGATCAGGTGGCCGGCAGCGGATTTGCCGGGACGCGGGTCCAGGGCGGCTGAGACAGCCGGACACGGGGAGCCGGACCATGGGGCAGATCCGGTGGTTGAGGTCCCGTGGTGAAGGGGGTCAGCGCTCGCTGTCGCTCGCACAGATGCGCTGGATTCCGGATCTGCGGTTCGCTGGTGCTCACCTTGTTCGGAATGACGGGGAGGGGGGCGATGGGCGGAGGATGGTGCGGGGGGCCGTTGGAAACGGTTCCGTTGCCGGGATGTGTGTCCTCCCGCGCCAAAAAATCTCCCGTCATTCCGGACGAGGGGAGCGGGAGCGACCCGATGATCCGGAATCCAGCGAGTAAGCCGCGCGGAGCGCGACGGGACAGATCCAGTATTGGAGTCACCTGGTGAAGTGGTTTGGCACTCGCTGTCGCTCGCACAGATGCGCTGGATTCCGGATCTGCGGTTCGCTGCGCTCACCTTGTCCGGAATGACGGGGAGGGGGAAGGGCGGAGGATGGCGGGGGGCAGTCGGAAACGGTTCCGTTGCAGGGAAGTGGGGCGTTGAGCGCCAAAAAAAGATCTCTCGTCATTCCGGACGAGGGGAGCGGGAGCGACCCGATGATCCGGAATCCAGCGAGTAAGCCGCGCGGAGCGCGACGGGACAGATCCGGTGGTGCCGTTCCGTGGTGAAGTGGTTTGGCACTCGCTGTCGCTCGCACAGATGCGCTGGATTCCGGATCTGCGGTTCGCTGCGCTCACCTTGTCCGGAATGACGGGAGGTGGTTGTCTGACTAGAGCAACATGGCGGCCGAGAGATCTTGCCATTCGGGATTGGAGGCTTCGATGAGATCGATCTTCCAGGAGCGCTTCCAGGTTTTCAGCCGCTTTTCGCGCGCAATGGCTTCGTCGATCCGCTCGTGCGCCTCTGCATAGACGAGAAGGTTTACGCGGTATCGAGAGGCAAAGCCGGGCGTATAGCCCTGCCGATGCTGATGAATGCGTTGTGGCAAAGACGTCGTCACGCCGATGTAGAGCGTTCCGTTTCGACCCGATGCCAGAATGTAGACATATGCACTCATAATGCAATTTATGCATGTGTTTCTGTCTGAATGCACGCGCTTTCGGGGCTTTTGGACCCCGTCCCTTCCCGTCATTCCGGACGAGGGGAGCGGGAGCGACCCGACGGGAAAGATCCGCTGGTGTAGTTCCGTGGTGTAGCGGTTCAGCGCTCGCGTGCGCTCGCACAGATGCGCTGGATTCCGGATCTGCGGTTCGCTGGTGCTCACCTTGTCCGGAATGACGGTGGGGGGGGCGAGGGGCGGAGGATGGTATGGGGGGGGGCGGAGTTGGAGACGCCTCTCATGCCGGGATTGGGGTCGTTGAGCGCCAAAAAAATCTCCCGTCATTCCGGACGAGGGGAGCGGGAGCGACCCGATGATCCGGAATCCAGCAGATCTGTGCGAGCGCTAGCGAGCGCCCAATCGACAGAGTGTGCGGCTTGTGCCGGATGGGATGTGTCGCGCTGTCGCGCGGCTGATGTCTGGATTCCGGATCTGCGGTTCGCTGGCGCTCGCCTTGTCCGGAATGACGGCGGGGCAATTCCGTGGTGAAGGGGTTTGGCGCTCGCGTGCGCTCGCACAGATGCGCTGGGTTCCGGATCTGCGGATTGCTGGCGCTCACCTTGTCCGGAATGACGAGTGGGGTGAGGCGGGCGGCGGCCGAGGGGCGCCGCCCGCCGGGTGAGGCTTACCGGGCCTTGAGGAAGTCGCCGACGTTCAGGAGGATGAACTCGTTGTTGTCGATGGCGTCAACGGCACGGCCCTTCGAGAAGGGGAAGTTGTTGTCGTTGGCGACGATCAGCGTGGTGTCATCCACCTTGTCGACGTTCTCGATGGTGAAGAACGGGAAGGTGAAGCGGCCGTCGGCGCGCTTGCCGAGGCGGGCAACGCCGTTCGGGTCCTTGATGTTCATCAGGTCGATGTAGGCGATCTTGCGCACCGGCTTGCCCGGCTCGACGGCGAGGTCGACAAGGTAGACGCGCTTGAACTTGGCGGGGGACTTGAAGCAGCCGGTGGTGGCGCCGTCCTTGCAGGCCAGTTCCGCATCGCCTTCGCCGTTGTCGCGCTCGATGATCAGGCCGCGGGTGGCGTCGATCATGTTGAAGTCGCCGATGGCGTGGCCGTTGGCCTCGAAGCGGTAGAGCCAGCTGCGGCCGGTCCAGGTGTTGGAGGCGGTGTCGAACTCGAGGATCGAGGCGGCTTCGTTGCCGTCAACGGTCTCGTAGGCGGCCTTCTCGACGTTCCACATCGGGCCTTCGGCCAGGGCGTAGAGCCTGGAGCCGTCCGGAGCTGCGGCAAAGCCTTCGTAGCCCTTGGAGCGCTTCAGGTTGAGTTCCGGCATCTTGCCGTCCGGGTTCGGCACGTTGACGGCGAAATGATCCGGGGAGCGGACCTTGCCGCCGTTGGCTTCGGTCTCGTTGAACGACAGGACCTTGCCGGTGGCGCGATCGACGGAGATGACGTAGGGGCCGAATTCCTCACCGATGTAGAGCTTGTCGCCCACCGGCTGGAAACCCTCGAGGTCGAAGTCGGCGCCGGTCAGGTAGCGGGTGTCGGTCGCCTCGCCGGAGATGACGAAGGGGACGATCCTGGACGGGTCGGACAGGAAGGTGGTCTTGACGACCTGGACGGAGCCCGTGGCGAAGTCCGGCTTGACCTCGTGGAACATCAGCATCGCGTCCGGCGAGTTCAGCTTCGAGCCGAAGCCGTTGTCGGAGCCGACGAGGAAGGTGCCGTTGCCGAGCGACTTGATGCCGGAAAAGCCCTGCACCGGCTGGCCCTTGATCGGCAGGGTCTCGCCCGTGCCGGCTTCCGTGGTGATCCGCACCGGGGTCTTGCCGGTGAACTTGCCGGAGGTCTGCAGCACGGCCGGGGCATCGGCCGGGGCGGCGACGAAGGTCCTGGCCGGCAGGACGGCATGGCCGGCGAGCGTGGCGGTGAATTCCTGCTGCGCAGCGGCGCTAAGGCAGGTGGTCATGAGCAGACCGGCGGTAAGGAGAAGACGCAAGGAAGCCTCCCAGGCTCGAGGATCGGGACGCGTGACGCCCGGGGCGCCACGGTGCCTGGAGCCTTAAGCGAGGGCTGCAACAGCCAGATTACACAGCCGGGAAAGGGTCAGCGGGCATCCGGCAGCGCCGGGACCGCCTTCAGGTAGGCCGCGATGGCCATGCGGTCCTCCGGCGTGAGCCGGGCCATGTTTTCCTGCACCGGCACCATCTCGCCACCGACGGAATCAAACTCGGGCGTGAAGCCCGTCTCGAGGTAGTAGGCAATGTCGGCGGCACTCCAGTCGCCGATGCCCCCCTCGCCGCCGGTGATGTTGGGAATGCGGCCCGCGCCGGTGGCCGCGGCTGCGCCCGCCAGCCAGCGGCTGCGGTCCAGACCGCCGAGCCCGTCGCGCGGGGTGTGGCATTCGCCGCAATGGCCGGGGCCTTCCACCAGATAGCGCCCGCGGTCCAGCTCGGCGTTGCCCGCCGGCACCGGAACGACCGGGGCAGGATCGAGATTGGCGAGCTTCCAGACGCCGACGCCCTGGCGAACGCTGAAAGGGAAGGAGAGCTCGTGCGCCGGCGCCCGGCCGGCGACGGCGGGCAGCGCCAGCATGTAGGCAAAGAGATCCATCACGTCGCCGGGCGTCATCCGGGCGTAGGACGTATAGGGAAAGGCCGGGTAATAGTGCTCCCCGGACGGCGACACGCCGGCCAGCATGGCATTGGCAAAGTCGGCCCGGGTCCAGCCGCCGATGCC
Source organism: Pannonibacter sp. XCT-53 (assembly GCF_009915765.1). Taxonomy (NCBI): domain Bacteria; kingdom Pseudomonadati; phylum Pseudomonadota; class Alphaproteobacteria; order Hyphomicrobiales; family Stappiaceae; genus Pannonibacter; species Pannonibacter tanglangensis. Next base: position 2,150,989 of record NZ_JAABLQ010000001.1, on the reverse strand, counting down.
ATCGGTGGCGTCGGGCGAGATGTTGGGTGCGACGAAGGTGCCGAACGGCGTGGCGAGCCGGAGCCCGCCGCCAAGCCGCAGCTTGTCCTCGCCGGTCGCCCCGGGGGCCGCATGGCAGGAGGCGCAGCCGCCGGCGTGGAAGACGGCTTCACCGCGTGCGGCATCGCCCTCGGGGAAGGCGGCAAGCACGGCCGGGGGGAGGGGACGCGGGGCCGTGACGAGCCAGGCCCCTGCGGCCCCGGCTGCCACGACCGCGAGGGCCAGGGTCAGGATCTTGCCACGCATCCCCGCGTCCCCGGACCGGTTACTTCTGCACGCGATAGGCTTCGTGGCAGCTCTTGCAGCTGGCCAGCACCGGCCCGACGGCGGCCTTGAAGGCGTCGACATCGGCCGGGCCATCCTTGCCGGAGGCCTGGGCGGCCGCGCCGGTGGCGGCGGAGAACTTGGCGAGCGCAGCCGAGAACCCGGCCGCGTCGTCCCAGATCTTCGGGCTGGCGGTGGTGTTGGCAGCCGTGCCGCTGCCGGCCGGGAAGAAGGCTCCGAAGGACAGCGCGGCCGCATTCAGCGACACGATCGCCGCCCGGCCGGCCGCCGGGGAATAGGCGATGTCGCCCTTCATCATGCCGCCCGACAGCGCGGCGCTGGTCGCCACCGACTGCATGAGGGCCTTGCGGGCGGCAACCGGATCATCGGCGGCCTGGGCGGCAGACAGGGACATGGTCAGGGCAACCGCCGCAGCGGCCAGGGCAAAACTCTTCATGCAAATCTCCCTCGATGCAAACCTTCGCGACACCGGTCCGCCTCTCCATAGAAGAGGATGCGGCCGGTAACGCGGAAGTCACAGAGGAGTGATCGCAGGAATTTCGCGGGAAAAGGCGCGGGACGGGCTCAGGCCCGTCCGGTCACCTTGAGGGCGAAGGCCTGGACCAGCGCCACTTCCTTCAGCCGGTCGAACCGGCCGGAGGCGCCGCCGTGTCCGGCCTCCATGTTGGTCTTCAGCATCAGGAGGCTGTCGCCGGTCTTGACCGCGCGCAGGCGGGCCACCCACTTGGCCGGCTCCCAGTAGGTCACGCGCGGGTCGGTCAGGCCACCCACCGCCAGGATCGCCGGATAGGCCTTTGCCGTGACATTGTCATAGGGCGAGTAGCCGGCGATGTAGTCGTAGGCCTCGCGGCTGGCGATCGGGTTGCCCCATTCCGGCCATTCCGGCGGGGTCAGGGGCAGCGTGTCGTCGAGCATGGTGTTGAGCACGTCGACGAAGGGCACCTCGGCAATGATGCCGCCGAACTTCTCGCCGCCCATGTTGGCCACCGCGCCCATCAGCATGCCGCCGGCCGAGCCGCCCTGCGCGACGATGCGCTCATGCGCGGTGAAGCCTTCGCCGACGAGATGGTCGGCTGCGGCGAGGAAATCGGTGAAGGTGTTGCGCTTGAACTCGCGCCGGCCCTTCGAATACCAGGCGTAGCCCTTCTCCTTGCCGCCGCGGATGTGGGCGATGGCATAGACGAAGCCCCGGTCGACGAGGCTGAGGCAGTTGGTGTTGAAGCTCGCCGGGATCGAGATGCCATAGGAGCCATAGCCATAGAGCAGGCACGGCGCGGAGCCGTCGAGCGGCGTGTCCTTGCGGTAGAGCACCGACACCGGCACCAGCTCGCCATCGGCCGCGCGGGCCTGCAGGCGGCGGGTGACATAGTTGGCCGGGTCATGGCCCGAGGGAACCACCTGTTCCTTGCGCAGGGTCCGCTGGCGCGTCTCGACATCGTAGTCATAGGTGCGCGACGGCGTCGTCATCGAGGAATAGGTGAAGCGGATCAGGCTGGTGTCGAACTCGTAGCCATCCGAAAGACCCAGCGAGTAGGCCTCCTCGTCGAAGGCAATCGCGTGTTCGACGGCATCCACCAGCCGGCGCACGACGATGCGCGGCAGCCCGTCCTCGCGCTCCAGACGGACGATGAAGTCCTTGTAGGCGGTGACCGACAGGATCAGCCGGCCGCCCTTGTGCGGCACCAGATCGCGCCAGTTGGCCCGGCCCGGATCGCTCACCGGCGCGGTGACGATCTTGAAGTCTTCCGCATCGTCGGCGTTGGTGAGGATGTAGAAGCGGCCACCGCTCTCGTCGACGGAATACTCGACCGCCGTCTGGCGGGCCGCGATCAGGCGCGGCGCGCTGGTCGGGGCGTCCGCGGGAATGACATGGACCTCGGAGGTCTCGTGGTCATGGATGTCGATGACGATGTGGCTGCCCGACTGGGTCTTGCCGACGCCCATGAAGAAGCCGGCATCGGCCTCCTCGTAGACCAGCACGTCCGTCGCCGGATCGGTGCCGATCTCGTGGCGGAAGAGTTTCGACGGCCGGTGGTTGGCATCGACGCGGATGTAGAAGAGGTAGCGGCCGCAGGCGGAGAACACGCCGCCGCCGGCGGTGTCCTCGATCACGGTGGCCATGTCCGCCCCGGTCGCCATGTCCCGCAGCTTGAGGGTGTAGAACTCCGAGCCCTTGTCGTCATAGGCCCAGGCCAGGCGGCTGTGATCGGGCGCATGGGTGGCGCCAGCGAGCTTGAAATAGGCCTTGCCCGCAGCTTCCTTGTCGCCGTCGACGAGGATCTGTTCGTCGCCGCCGCCGCGCGGGGTCCGGGTCAGCAGCGGATGCTGGCCGCCGGTCACATAGCGCAGGCCGTACTCATACGGCCCGTCCGGCATCGGCACGGAGCTGTCGTCTTCCTTGATGCGCCCCTTCATCTCGGCAAAGAGCGTGTCTTGCAGCGCCTTCGTCGGCGCCATCTGCGCCTCGAGATAGGCGTTCTCGGCCTCCAGATAGGCCCGGATGTCCGCCGCCAGGACGGACGGATCCCGCATGACCTCCTGCCAGTTGTCGGCCCTGAGCCAGGCGTAGTCGTCCTGGCGGGTGATGCCGTGGGTGGTCAGGGTGAGGGGGCGCGCTTCCGCGCGCGGAGGAAGAACGGTCTTGGTCATGGCGCCGAGGTAGGTTGTTTTGCAGGGCTTGGCAAGGGTCTGCCGCCAGGGGATCAGGCCGGAAAGGCTGTAACGGGTGCGGAACCCGCGCGGGGCAGGGTGACCGTGACCGACAGACCGCCCTCCGGGTGGTTGACGATCACCAGCGTACCCGACCAGGCCTTGACGATGTCTTGCAGGATGGCAAGGCCGAGCCCGGTGCCGGCGGCCGAGGTGTCGAGCCGGGCGCCGCGTTCGAGCAGCCTGTCGATGCGGTCCGGATCAATGCCGGGCCCGTCGTCGCGGATGGTGAGGCTGCCCTGGTCCGCCGCACCCCCGGCAAGGGTGATCACGACGCGGCCTGCGGCATGACGACTGGCGTTCTCGAGCAGGATGCCGAGGGCTTCGGCAAGGTCGGCCGGGTCGATGCGCAGGAGCAGCGGCGCGGCCCCCCCAAGCTCGAAGGTCAGGCGCTGGCCGTCGGGACTGCGTTGCACGACGGCGATCACCTGCGCGGCCACCGTGGCAGCGTCGCAGCTCAGCGCCCGCGCGCCGGCGGCGAGGCGCGCCTGCGCCAGTTCCCGCTCCACGTGGCGGGACATGGTCTCGGCAAGGCTCCGGATGTCCTCGGCCAGCTCCGCCTGCCCCTGCTGCCGGAGCCGGCTGGCGTCACCGAAGAGCACCTGCAGCGGCGTCTTGAGCCCATGGGCGAGATCCTCCGCCCGCTGGCGGGCGCGGGTTATCTGCTGCCGCCGTGCCTCGAGCAACTGGTCGATGGCCTCGCCGATCGGCTGCACCTCCTCCGGAAAATCCTTGCCGAAACTCGCCTCCGGGTCCGTGCGGATGGCGGCCAGCCGCTGCCGCACCCGGCCAAGCGGACTGAGGCCGACCTGCACCTGCACATGCGCCGCCAGCATCAGCACCAGCGCGAGCAGGGCCAGATAGGGCAGGAGGTCATAGGCGAAGTCGCGGGTGGCCGCGGCAAGGTCGGCGCTGTCCTGCGCCACGGCAATCCGGATCCCCGTCCCGCCAAGCCGCGCGGGCAAGGTGACGTGGCGCTCCGAGACGACCAGGGTTTCCCCGGCGGGCCCCGCCAGCCGGTACTGGTGCGCCTCGATGGCCGGACGGGCGGCGTCCGGCGGCAGGGTCAGCGTGCTGTCCCAGAGCGAGCGCGACCGTTCCAGGATGCCCGCGCCCTCGATCTGCCAGTACAGCCCCGACAGGGGCGTGCCGAAGCGGGGATCCGGGGCCGGACGGGTGACCACGAGGAGGCCGGTGGCCGGATCCCGGTCGAGGCTCGCCAGAAGCTGTTCCATCTGCAGGTCGAGCGCGGCATGGGCCCGCCGTTCGACGTGCTGGGAAAACAGCAGCACCAGGCCGAAGGCCGCTGCCGCAAGCGCGACAAGGATGGAGACGGCCCCCGCCAGCATCAGGCGCAGGCGCAGCGAGCCGCGCGTCATGAGCCGTCACCTGCAATGACATAGCCGAAACCGCGCCGGGTCTCGATCACGTCCGGCCCCAGCTTGCGCCTGAGGCGCGTGACCAGCGCCTCCAGCGCATTGGCGTCGCGGGCGTCCTCGTCGCCGTAAAGATGATCGAGCAACTCGCCCGCCGGCACGACGCGGCCCATGTGATGGATGAGAAACGAGGTCAGCCGGTACTCCAGCGGGGTAAGGTTCAGCGGCACCGCGCCGCGCATCACCCGCATCTGCCTTGTGTCGAGGGTGAGCGGGCCGGCGCTGATTACGGGGCTTGCCACGCCGGCGGCCCGGCGGATCAGGGCGCGGGCCCGGGCCAGAAGCTCTTCCATGTGGAACGGCTTGGGCAGGTAGTCGTCCGCCCCGGCATCGATGCCTTCCACCCGCTCCGACCAGGCACCGCGGGCGGTGAGGATCAGCACCGGCACCGTCAGGCCGCCGGCGCGCCAGCGCCGCAGCACCGTCAGTCCGTCAAGGCGCGGCAGGCCGAGATCGAGGATGATCAGGTCGAAGGGTTCCGTGTCGCCGAGAAACCAGGCGTCCTCGCCCGTTCGGGCCAGCGTGACGACGTAGCCGCTTGCCTCCAGCGCCGCCGTGATGTCGCCCGCAATCCGGGGATCGTCTTCTGCGATGAGGATGCGCATTCACTCCTCCTCCCGCTCGAGGATCGCGCCGGTGGCCGCATCGACGGACAATTCGACCAGACGACCGTCCGGGGTCAGGATCTTCAGCTCGTAGAGCGCACGGCCGTCCTCGGTCTCCAGCTCCGCATCGAGCACCTTGCCGGGCATGGTGGCGGCGATCCGGCCGAGGATCTCGGCGAGCGGCCGGGCGCGCTGGGCGAGCACCGCGTCGCGCGCGCGGTCGTGATCCTCGTCGTCGGCCCGCACCGGCCCGGAGGGCGGCAGGACGAACAGGCCGAGAAGACCAAGCAGGACAGGCAGGATCAGGGGCTGGCGCATGGTTGCAGTGATAGCGCCGCCAAGCTGACAAATCCCTGACAGCTGCCGGCAGCCGGCTGTCAGGGCCCCTGTGCGACAAGGCGTTCCATCGGGCGGCACACCGCCGCCTGCCCTGGAAAGGAACCACACCATGCGCAAGATCCTGATTGCCTCCTGCCTTCTGGCCGCTGTCGCCGCCGCCCCGCTCGGCGCCTCCGCCTCCGATGTCAATCTGCCCGTCAACGTGCCGAAGGACCAGTGGTTGTCGGTGGAACAGATCGCCGCGAAGTTCAAGGCGGACGGGTATGACGTCCGCAAGGTCGAGATCGATGACGGCGTCTACGAGGTCTATGCGATCGACGCCAAGGGCATGCGCCTTGAGGCCCATGTGCATCCGGCGACGGGCGAGATCCTCAAGAGCGGTCAGGACGACTGATGCGCGGGCCCTCGCAGGCCGACCCTGCCGGCAGCAGCGCGCTGCTGCCGGCGACCGTCCGGGTCTGGGACCCGGTCGTGCGCCTGTTCCACTGGAGCCTCGTGGTCCTGTTTGCCGTTGCCTGGCTGAGCGGCGACGAGCTGCAGGCCCTGCATGAGGCCGCCGGCTATGCGATTGCCGGTCTTCTGGCCCTGCGCGTCGTCTGGGGGCTCGTCGGGACGCGGCATGCCCGCTTCTCGGACTTCCTCTACCGTCCCGCCACGGTGGTCCGCTTTCTCGTCGACACCGCCCGGGGCCGGGCCCGCCGCTACATCGGCCACAACCCGGCTGGCGGGGTCATGATCCTCGCCCTGATCGGCGTGCTCGCAAGCCTCTGTGCGACGGGCGTGCTGATGACGACCGACCTTTTCTGGGGCGTGTCCTGGGTCGAGGAGCTGCACGAGGGGCTGGCCAATGCCGCGCTCCTCCTCGTCGGGCTGCATCTCGCCGGGGTCGGCATCGCCAGCCTGGAGCACCGGGAGAACCTCGTCAGGTCGATGATCACCGGCCGCAAGCGGGTCTGAGCCTTCCGGCCGTCACTTTCGCGCGAGGCGATTGACGGCCGTGACGGTTCTGCGAGTGTGGTCTGGATGCTGCTCGCCCCGGACCGGCGGCCGCAGAAGACGGTCGCCCGGGCCATGATTGCGGTGGCCATGCGCGACGCCCTGTTCGACAAGGCCCGGGTGTCAGCCCGGGTTTCCGGCGTCTTCCTGCTGGTGTCGATTGCGATGTTCGCGGTTGTCGCGATGAAGGCGGGGTAGCCGGTTCCTGCCCCCGGTGCATCTCTCCCGTCTGGCTCCCTGGTCTGGCCTCCCTCAGCCCATGGCAACGCGCCGGGTGCGCCTGTCGCGCAGGAGGAGGGAGAGGACGACGGCGGCGTTGACGAGGTTCCAGGCGGCGCCGTTCAGGAAGGCGGCGGTGTAGGAGCCGGTAAGGTCATAGATGAAGCCCGACATCCAGCCGCCGATGGCCATGCCGAAGATCGTCGCCATGATGACAAAGCCGATGCGCTGTCCGGCCTCCTGCGCGGGCAGGTATTCGCGCACGATGACGGCGTAGCTCGGCACGATGCCGCCCTGCGACAGGCCGAAGACCAGCGACACGACATAGAGCGAGGTCAGCCCGTCGAAGGGGATGTAGAGGGCGAGCGCCAGCCCCTGGCCGACCGACCCGACGAGCAGGGCAACAAGGCCGCCGAACCGGTCGGCAATGACGCCGGACACCAGCCGGCTGACGATGCCGCCCATCATCATCAGCGCCAGCATCTCGGCCCCCGGCGCGACGCCGTAGCCGAGATCGACGCAATAGGCCACGATATGCACCTGCGGCATCGACATGGCGATGCAGCAGGCAAGACCTGCCAGAACCAGCAGGCCCTGCAGCGCCGCCGGCGACAGGCCAAGATCGCGCGGGCCGTGTCCGCCGCCGGAAGGCCCCGCCTCGCCCGGCCGGACGAGCGGGCCGGCATGACGGCGGGTGCGCAGGAGCAGCGTCAGGGGCACCATGGTGACCAGCAGGATGACGGCGATGGCGAGATAGGTGCTGCGCCAGTCACCGGCGGCCAGCCCCCACTTGATGAAGGTCGGCCACAGGGCGCCGGCAATGTAGTTGCCGCTGGCGGCACAGGCGATGGCAATGCCGCGCCGGCGCTGGAACCAGTGCGACACGTCGGCCAGCAGCGGCCCGAAGGTGGCCGCGGTGCCGAAGCCGATGAGGGCGCCCTGGATCAGGGCGAAGACGAGGAGACTCGGCGCGACGGCAGCCAGCGCATAGCCCGCCGACAGGGACAGGGCGGAGCCGATCACCGGCAGGATGATGCCGGCCCGGTCCACCCAGCGCCCGACGACGAGGTTGCCGACCGCAAAGCCGATCATCGCCAGCGTGTAGGGCAGCGACGCCCCGGCCCGGTCGACACCGAACTCGGCCTGCACCGCCGGCAGCACCACCACGACGGACCACATGCCCACCCCGCCGAGGGTGGACAGGAGAATGGCAATCGCCAGGCGGAACCAGGCATAGGCCCCGTCCGGGTGCATCTGGTCGTCGGTAAAGGCAGCCTGGGGCACAGCGATCTCCGGAAGGGGCAGGGGCGAACTGGCGGCGGGAGTTGGGGGCGGGACCAACGGGCGCGGGGCGGACCCGCGCCCCGGACAGGATAGACGGTCCGCCCGCCCGGGGCCATCCTCCCCGATCGGGGAGGGCAAGGTCAGGGTCGGACCGGGGTCATGGTGGGGGCATTTCAGGCGGCGATCAGCAGCATCATCCCGGCGAGGATGACGACGGACCAGCCGAGCCGGTGCTTCAGGTGACCTTCGCCGAGCAGCAGGCTGCCGGCCAGCACCGTCAGCGGCACGCTGAGCTCGCGGATCGGGGCGACGAAGGCGACCGGGGTGAAGGTGAGCGCATAGAGGACGAGGATGTAGGCGAGCGGATTGAAGAAGGCGATGGCGAGCAGCGACAGGCGGTGATTGCGCCAGTGCGCGGCCACCAGCTCGCGCCGCTTCAGCGCCACCGGGGAGAGCAGGATCGAGCGCCCGAAGCTCGAGACATAGTCGAGCAGCAGCGGCGGGATCATCAGCACCGAGACCGAGTAGGCGTCCCAGGCCGTGTAGATGCCGATCAGCACGCCGGTGCCGAGGCCGAAGAGCAGCGACGTGGTGACGTCGGCCCGCCCCTTGCGAAAGCCGCCCGTGAGGAAGGCGACGCCGGTGACCATGACCAGCGCCCCCACCGCCATCTGCGGCGTCACATGTTCGCCGAGGAGTAGGACGGCAAACAGGGTGGACAGCAGCGGCCCGGTCGCGCGGGCGGTCGGATAGACCAGCGACAGGTCGCCCTTGCGGTAGCCCACCTGCAGGAACAGGAAATAGGCCATGTGCACCAGCGTGCTGCCGCAGATGAACAGGATCTGCCAGGGCCCGAAGAAGGGCCGTTCCACCAGGATCACCCAGAGCGCCACCGGCAGGTACAGGATCACGGAGAGGACGGAGAACAGCCACACCAGCTCCGGCCCGCCGCCGACGCGCTTGACCAGCACGTTCCAGGTGGCGTGGCAAAAGGCAGCGGCGAGAACCAGGGCAAGGCCAAGGCTCGACATGACGGACCTCGAGGAGGGGCCGGGACAGCCGGCGGAGGGGAGACTTCGGTCCGGTCGGGGGCGGGCGGGCCAAGTCGGCGGGAACTCCCTCCTGAATAGCAGGGCCAGCCCGAATTATGAAGCTTTTGTGACGGCCGCGCGTGTCGGAAAAGCGGCGTCTTGCGGAGCCGGGAAGATCGGGTGGAGAGAATTGGGCGGGGCGGCAGGCACCGCCCGGCCGCGGTCGGGCGCAGGCGGTCCCGTCGTCCGGGACCGCAGCGGCGAGGGCGGACCGCCTCAGCGCTTCAGCGTGGCGGCAACGGCCTCGGCAAGCGTGACGGTCGGGCGGCCGATCAGCCGCGACAGGGCCTTGCCGTCGTCGAAGAGATCGCCCCGGGCGGTGGCGGTGTCTGCATCGGCGAGGGCATGGGCGAAGCCCTCCGGCAGCCCGACCTGCACCAGCAGGTCCTTGAAGGCGGCCTCGCTCATGTCGGTGTAGGCGACCGGCTTGCCGGACTGGCGGGCAATCTCGGCGGCCAGATCGGCCTTGGTGAAGGACGTGTCGCCGGCCAGTTCGAGGATCGTGCCGGACGCTGCCCCCTGCCGCAGCACGGCGGCGGCGGCTGCGGCATAGTCGGCCCGCGCGGCGGCGGAGATGCGGCCCGCACCGGAGGCGCCGAACACCGCGCCATGCTCGATCGCCGCCGGCACCGAGCCCATGAAGTTCTCCAGATACCAGCCGTTGCGCAGGATCACATGAGCCAGGCCCGACCGGGCAAGATGAGCCTCCGTGACCGCGTGTTCGGCCGCCAGCAGCATGCCCGACTGCGGCGCGCGCAGGATCGAGGTGTAGACGAGAAGCGACACCCCGGCCGCCTTCGCCGCATCGATGACGGCCGTGTGCTGCGCGGCGCGGCTGCCGACCTCGGAGGAGGAAATGAACAGCAGCCGGTCGACACCGGCCAGCGCCGGCGCAAGGGTCTCGGGACGGTTGTAGTCGAAGACCACGGCCTCGGCGCCAAGCGCGACAAGATCGGCCACCTTGGCCGGGTCACGGACGAGCAGGCGCAGCGAGGCGGCCGGTTCGCTCGAGAGCAGGGACGTGACGACGAGGCGGCCGAGTTCGCCGCTGGCACCGGTGATGGCAATCATGATCAGGCTCCGTCTGCGGCCCGCCGGCCCATGCCGGGGGCGATGGACGTGGTATGACTCCAAAACTTTCTTTTGGTAAGTACGCACCAATTTGTTAGTATGAGGACACCAACCCGGAGGCCTGGACATGACCGACGACCGATGGCGCGATGCGACTGGCACAGGCACAGGCACAGGAGCCGAAGCGGGCGCTGATGCTGACCCTCGCTCCGGCTCCGGCAGCGGGAGGGGAGACGCTGCCGGTCCGATGCGCGGCGCGCCGCTCTCCGACCTGATGCGCCAGGGTGTGCTGTTCAACGAGGCCTGCCCCTCGCGCGAGGTCCTGAAGCATCTCACCAGCCGCTGGGGCGTGCTGGTGCTGCTGGCGCTGCTGGAGGACATGCACCGCTTCAGCGCCTTGCGACGCAAGGTGGGCGGCGTCAGCGAGAAAATGCTGGCGCAGACCCTGCAGCAGCTTGAGGCGGACGGTTTCGTGAGCCGCACGTCGCTGCCCGTGGTGCCGCCGCATGTGGAGTATCGCCTGACCGACCTGGGACGCGAGGCGGGCGAGCGTGTGCGGGTGCTGGCCGACTGGATCGAGGTCAACATGCCCCGCATCGCCGCGGCGCAGGCCCGGCAGGGGGAGACCGACCGGCCCGCGTCCTAAGGCGCCGGCGGGCCGATGCGGCGGACCTCGCGCCTGACGCAAGGTTGACCGGGCGGAGCAGCCTGCCTCTTGCAGCGTGTACTCGAGAAATCCCGGGCGAAACACGGGTCTCGCAGTCCGGCGGGAAAGGGCTACGTGAAATCACGTGCCCAATCGCACCCGTGTCCCTTGCAACCGGTGCCAAGAAGTTCCAATTCAACCGAAAATTTTAACTTCCTCCTCCTAGCCTCGGACGCGGACCCGTCCGGCCCGACCGTCGAGACCAGCCGAAGAGTGAGCATGACGCCCGCCGCACCCGACATGACCATCCTCGCCGTGCTTGCGCCCTTTGCGGCTGCGGCGATTGCGCCCTTCGCCGTCAGGATCCTCAAGCACAATGCCGCCTGGCCGCTGGCGATCGTGCCCTTCCTGATCTTCGTGCACTTCGCGGGCTATCTGGCCGGCGTGTCCGCAGGCGAGACCTACACCATCGCCCGGGACTGGGTGCCGCAGTACAACGTCAGCCTGTCCTTCTTCATTGACGGCCTGTCGACGCTGTTCGCGCTGCTGATTTCCGGCATCGGCACCTTCATCATCCTTTATGCGGGCGGATACCTGAAGGGGCATCCGCAGCAGGGACGGTTCTTCTCGTTCCTGTTCCTGTTCATGGGGGCGATGCTGGGCCTCGTGACGGCCGACAACCTCATCACCCTGTTCATCTTCTGGGAACTGACGTCGATCACGTCGTTCCTGCTGATCGGCTTTGACCACCTGCGCGCCGCCTCGCGCCGCGCCGCGCTGCAGGCGCTGCTGGTGACCGGCGGCGGCGGTCTCGCGCTGCTGGCCGGGTTCCTGCTGATCATCCATGCGACCGGTCAGACGGAGATGTCCGCGGTCCTGACCAGCGGCGACACGCTGCGCAACAGTGCGCTGTACCTGCCGATCTTCCTGCTGGTGCTTGGCGGTGCCTTCACGAAGTCGGCGCAGTTCCCGTTCCATTTCTGGCTGCCGAACGCGATGGAGGCACCGACCCCGGTCTCCGCCTTCCTGCATTCGGCGACGATGGTGAAGGCCGGCGTCTATCTGCTGATGCGCGTCCATCCGGTTCTCGGTGGCACCGAATTGTGGACGACGGTGCTGCCGGTGTTCGGCGGCATCACCCTGCTGGTCGGCACGATCCTCGCCGTGCGCCAGACCGACCTGAAGCTGATGCTGGCCTACACCACCGTCGCCTCGCTTGGCCTCCTCGTCATGCTGACGGGCACGAGCAGCGACAGGGCGCTGGAAGGCGCGGTGCTCTATCTGTTCGCCCATTCGCTGTTCAAGGGCGCGCTGTTCATGGTTGCCGGCACGATCGACCACGAGGCCGGCACCCGCGACGTCACCAAGCTCGGCGGTCTGCGCAAGGCGATGCCGATCACCTTTGCCGCCGCGGCCCTCGCCGGCCTGTCGATGGCCGGCCTGCCGCCCTTCATCGGCTTCATTGCCAAGGAAGTGCTCTATTATGGCACCTGGGGCCTGCCGCAGGGCGCGCTGGCGCTGACCATCGTTGCCGTGATCGGCAATGCCCTGATGCTGGTCATCGCCGCCGGCGTGGCGGTCAAGCCCTTCTTCGGGCCGGAGACGCACACGCCCAAGCATGCCCATGAAGGCCCCGTCCTGCTGTGGGCCGGCCCGGTGGCCCTGTCGCTTGCCGGCCTTGCCGCCGCGCTGATGGCGAACACGACCGGGGCGCTGTTCATCGGTCCGATGCTGTCCTCGCTGAAGGGCGTGCAGACCACGGTCGAACTGGTGCTGATCCCGCCCTACATCTCGGCTCCGCTGATCCTGTCGATCATCACGGTGGCCCTCGGCGTGGTGCTGTTCCTGCAGCTGGACCGGCTGCGCGGCCTGATCGCCACGATCCTGGCGACCATCGGCTGGGGGCCGGACCGCGGCTTCGACCAGGTGGTGGCAGCCATCGTCCGCGTCTCGGCCGCGCTGACCCGCGTGCTGCAGGGCGGCAAGATGCAGACCTACATGATGCTGACCTTCGCCATGACCGGAGCGGCGCTGCTGCTGCCGCAGGTGCTGACCGGCAGCTTCCCGGCCGTCCCGGCCTGGCCCGAATTCCGCTTCTACGAATGGGCCGTCATCCTGATCGCCGTGATGGGTCTTGTCGCGGTGCTCCTGGCCAAGACCCGTCTGACCGCGATCATCTCGCTCGGCATCCAGGGCTTTGCCGTGGCCACGCTGTTCATGCTCTTCGGTGCGCCGGATCTCTCCTTCACCCAGTTCATGATCGAGACACTCTCGGTGGTGGTGCTGGCGCTGGTGATGACCCGCCTCAACCTGTCGCCGCGTGACCATCGCCCGCTCGGCTCCAAGATCGTGACCGGCGTCATCGCCGCCTCGGTAGGCGCCGGCTTCGCCCTCACGCTGATGGCGATCACGCAGCAGCCCTTCGACGCGCGCCTGTCGGAATTCTTCGCCGAGTTCAGCCGCCCGATCGCCCATGGCCGCAACATCGTCAACGTGATCATCGTCGACTACCGCGGCTTCGATACGCTGGGCGAGATCGCGGTCGTGGTGCTCACCGGCCTTGCCGTGCTGGGGCTGATCCGCGTCAAGACGAAATCCGACAAGGCCGAACCGGCCCAGAAGACAACCAGGGCGGCCAAGGCCGCGCAGAAGACGGTGGAGGCCCGCTGATGCGTACGGTGATCTTCCGCGCCTTCGCCCCGTTCATCACGGCGCTGATGGTGCTGTTCTCTTTCTTCGTGCTGCTCAGGGGGCACAATGAACCCGGCGGCGGCTTCATCGGCGGCCTGATCGCCGCCTCGGCGCTGGCGATCTACGGCATCTCCGCCGGCGTCGCGCCGGCCCGCCGTGCGCTGAAGGTGCATCCGATGAGCATTGCCGGCTTCGGTCTGCTGCTGGCGGCCGTTTCCGGCCTCCTGTCCCTGTTCAAGGCGCAGGCCTACATGACCAGCCAGTGGGCGGCCGTGCATGTGTTCGGCGTGCAGGTCGACCTGTCCACCCCGATGTTCTTCGACATCGGCGTCTATCTCGTGGTGGTCGGTGCAATCGGCTCGATTGCGCTTGCCCTCGAGGAACGGGAGAGCGACTGATGGAAGCCGGCTTCTCGATCCTGATCGGCCTGTTCTTCGCCGTCGGCGTCTATCTGATGCTGTCGCGGCAGATCATCCACATCCTCATCGGCATCACGATCCTCGGCAATGCGGTGAACATGCTGATCTTCACTGCCGGGCGTCTCATGCGCGAGGTGCCGCCGGTGATCCCGATTGACCTCTACGTGCCCGCCGGTGCAACGGCCAACCCGCTGCCGCAGGCGCTGGTACTGACGGCCATCGTGATTTCCTTCTCCTTCTTCGCCTTCCTGATGGTGCTGGCGTTCCGCACCTATCAGGAGCTGGGCACCGACGACGTCAACGAGATGCGCGTCGCCGAGCCCAAGGGCGAGGCGCTGCCGCCGCAGGGGTACTGATCCATGGCCGGGTATTCCACTTCTGTCGACATCGCCAAGGCCATGTTCACGACGCCGGTTCCGCTGGCGGACTGGCTCGTGATCGCCCCGTCGATCCTGACCATCATCGGCGGCTCGATCTGCCTGATCCTGCGCAAGAACACGGGGCTGCAGGCCAAGCTCGGCCTCGTCTTCCTCGGGCTGCTGGTGCTCAACAACTTTGCCCTGCTGGGCGAGGTGCTGAAGCGCGGTGTCATCACCATGGTGATGGGCAACTGGCTGCCGCCCTTCGGCATTGCCTTCACCGTCGATGCGCTGGGCGCGACGCTGGCCCTGGTTGCCGCGATCGTCGCCTTTTGCGCCGGTCTTTATGCGTCGATCACCATCGACAGCTCCGGGCGCCGCTACGGCTTCTACCCGTTCCTCCTGCTGATGATGACGGGCGCCAACGGCGCGTTCCTCACCGGCGACATCTTCAACATGTATGTCTGGTTCGAGGTGCTGCTGATCTCGTCCTACGGCCTGCTGGTGCTGGGCAATGACCGGGCGCAGCTCGACGGGACGGTCAAGTACGGCATCCTCAACCTGATCGGCACCAACCTGTTCCTGATCGCCACCGGCCTGCTCTATGGCCAGCTCGGCACGCTGAACATGGCCGACATCACCATCAAGGTGCAGGAGAGCGGCGTCAGCGGTCCGCTGATGACGATTGCGGTGCTCTATCTGCTTGCCTTCGCCATGAAGGCAGCCGCCTTCCCGGTGAACTTCTGGCTGCCGTCGTCCTACCACACGCCGCGCATCGTCGTGGCGGCGATCTTTGCCGGCCTGCTGACCAAGGTCGGCATCTATGCGCTGCTGCGCACGCTCGTCATGCTGATGCCGGCCGCGCGCGCGGAACTCGCCGAGGTGATCGCCTGGGTGGCGGCGCTGACGATGCTGACGGGGGTCATCGGGGCCATCGCGCAGTCGGACCTGCGCCGGCTGCTCGGCTATCTGGTCATCTCCGGCATCGGCTCGATGATGGCCGGCATGGCAATCGGCTCGGTGCTGGCGGTGTCGGGCACCGTGTTCTATGCGGTGCACTCGATCCTGGTCATGACGGCGCTCTACATGGCGGCCGGGCTGATGGCCGCGATGGCCGGCAGCTATGACCTGCGCCGGCTGGGCGGGCTCTATGGCGCAAGCCCGCTGCTGGCGGCCGTGTTCCTCGTGCTGGCGCTGGCGGTGGCCGGCCTGCCGCCCTTCTCCGGCTTCTGGCCGAAGGTGATGCTGGTCGATGCCGCCCTCCAGCTCGGCTGGACCTGGCTGGCAGCTGCCATCCTGGTGACCGGCTTCCTCACGTCGCTCGCCATCGGCCGCGTCTGGATCTACGCCTTCTGGCGCGGCGGTCCGGAAGGCACCGTCGATGGCGGCTCGGCAAGCCTGCCGTCCGGTTCCGTGCTGGCCATGGCAGGCGGCGGCCAGTCGACGGCGGCCGTGTGGATCCCGCTGGCGGCCCTGACGGCGCTGGTCGTGCTGTTCGGGCTGCTGCCGGAATGGATCATGGAAGTGTCCCAGCGTGGCGCGTCCGGCCTGATTGACCCGGTCGGCTACCTGCGCTCGGTGTTCGGAGGCGGTGCATGACCGGCTTGTTCCTCATCAACATCCTGCTGGCGCTGTCCTGGGCGGCGGTGACCGGTTCGTTCTCGGTGGTCAATCTCTGCTTCGGCTTCGTGCTGGGCTCGGGCGTGCTCTACATGATCCGCGAGCAGATCGGCGGCGTCGCCTATTTCCAGCGGACCGGCCGGGTGATCAGCCTGATCCTGCTGTTCCTGAAGGAGCTGGCCCTGTCCGCCTGGCGGGTGGCGCAGATGGTGGTGCGGCCGCGCATCGAGATCGCGCCGGGCATCGTCGCCTATCCGCTGACGGTGGACCGGGACTTCGAGATCGCGCTGCTGGCCAATCTCATCACCCTGACGCCGGGCACCCTGTCGGTCGACGTGTCGGCCGACCGCAAGACGCTCTACGTCCACTGCATCGACGTGCCGGATCCGGAAGGCACGATTGCCGACATCCGCAACGGCTTCGAGCGCAAGATCATGGAGGCCTTCCGGTGACCCCGTTCGAGACTTTCGCAGCCGGCTTTCTCGATGTCTGCATCCAGATCGCGCTGCTCCTGATCTGCCTCACCTTCCTGCTGACCGTGGTGCGGACCGTTCTCGGACCGACCCTGCCGGACCGGGTGCTGGCCCTCGACATGCTGGTGGGCACGGTGATCGGCTTCATCGCCATCATCGGCATTGTGACCGACTATTACCTCTACATCGACATTGCCATCACCCTCGGCCTTGTCGGCTTCCTGGCCACCGTGGCGCTGGCCCGGTTCATCCTGAACCGGGGCACCGCCGGCGATCCCTCGATCACCGAAGAGGTGAAGGAAGGGCTTGCCCGCAACAGGAGAATGAAATGAGTGCCGTCATCGACATCATCATCGGCCTGATGCTGGTGGTGGGCGCGATCTTCGCCCTGCTTGCGGCCATCGGCGTCCTGCGGTTTCCCGACGTCTACACGCGCATGCATGCCGCCTCCAAGGCCGGCACGGTGGGCTCGAGCCTGATGCTGCTGGCCCTCGCCTTCGACGCCGGCCAGCTCGACGTCATCACCCGGGCGGTCGCCGGTGTCCTGTTCTTCCTGCTGACGGCCCCGATCTCGGCGCATCTGCTGGCCAAGGCGGCCTTCACCGCCGGCTATCCGCCCTGTGCCGCGATGAACCAGGAGGGGCTGCGGCAGATGCTGGGCAAGACCGGCAAGCCCAAGGCCTGACCGGCCCGCCAGCGCCGGGGCCAGCCCAGTCCAGCCCAGCCCCGCTCGCGCCGCGGCGCGGGGCGCAACGGGCGGAGGGGCGGACGGATACGGCGCAAGGCTGGACTGGACGAGAAGTTGCAGTTGATCCGGGGTGCAGTGCGCCCCGGATTTTTTCATGCCCGGTTCCCTTTCCTGAAGGCGTGGACCAGGCTCCGGGCCGGCGCGGCGAAGACGAGGGCTGCCCGGCGCAGACGCAGCCCTTGCAATGGCCGCGAGAATGGGCCATGAGCGCGCCCGGCTGCAATCGCGACCGGTCCCGACTCAGACCCGGCGATGGTCCAGTCATGATCGTCACGGGCAATTTACTCAGTGGGATCTCCACAAAAACGACAAATTTGGACCAGACAGACTGCAAAGACAGCTGAAGGGCCGTGAAGAATTACTTCATTCCTGTTGTTCAGGGCTTGTCGACTGGGATAAGCGCCTGTATAACCCGAAAAACGTTGCAGACGCAGTAGAATCAAATTTTAACAGTCGATACCGCAAGAAAGTTTCAGCGAACTGACGAGCGGTCACCGTAGTCCCAAGCTTCGGTCCGGCTAGCGAAATCCTCGCAAGATATACGAAACGGGTGAGATATGACTGACAATCCGGTAGACGCCAACCTGATCGACCTGACCGCAGAGATCGTTTCTGCTTACGTGAGCAACAACACGGTGGCTGCTACGGAACTGCCGGGTTTGATCAACGACATCTATAACGCGCTGCAGCGCACGTCCGGCACCCAGGCGGAGCCGGAGCCGGAGCCGCTGAAGCCGGCCGTCCCGGTGAAGAAGTCGGTGATGCCGGACTACATCATCTGCCTGGAAGACGGCAAGAAGTTCAAGTCGCTGAAGCGTCACCTGCGCACCCACTACGACATGACCCCGGAAGAGTACCGCGAGAAGTGGGACCTGCCGGCGGACTATCCGATGGTGGCGCCGAACTACGCGGCCGCCCGTTCGGAACTGGCCAAGAAGATGGGTCTCGGCCAGCAGCGCAAGCGCTCCAAGTAAGACGGCCGGGCGCCTCCCGGTCGAGGGCCTGCGCCCCGGGCGCGCCCGGACCGGCGGTGGTCGCAAGAGGGCAAGATGCCCAGCACAAGGTCAGGGCCGTTCCGGGCAACCGGAACGGCCTTTCCGTTTGTCCGGCCCCGGTTTCCTGCGCGAGGCCCGCGCCGGCGGCGCACGCCGGGGCCAGCCGCAGGCGAGCGCCGTCTCCAGCGCCAGCGCCCGCGCCAGGCTGGCGCTCCAGTGACCGGCCGCCAGCCGGCGCCTTTCCCCCCGCAGCATCAGGATGAGACGGCGCACCGCGGCCCGTGGCAGCGGACGGTCATCCGTCCAGTCCGCCGGCAGGAGATCCGACCGGGCGAGCAGGCGCAGCAGCCGGTTCCGGTCAAGGGCCGGCGGCGACCGTCTGCCGCAGCCGGGGGAGGGGGCGTCTCGCATGCGACGAGGTCTCCAGGTGTGAGACAGGCAGGGCCAGCCATGGCGCGGCTCTTGCTTGCCGGTCGGTCGGCTGGCCCTTGACGGCACAGTGTGCGGTCCCGCGCCCGCAGGGGGATAAGTTTTCCTGCAAGCGCGCTGCAATCTGGAGTTTAATAGGAAAGATATCCCCCACCTTTGATTGTTGCCTTACAATGTAGGAAAAGAAGCCTAGTCGTTTCTTATCATCGGGAGGCATTCTGATGCAGGTCGCCAAAGTGGGGGATATCCGCCGCATGCCATGTCGGAAGCGGCGCCGACAGGACATCTTGACCGGAAATCCGGGACCGCTCGACCGGGTGCGGCAGGCGGAGCTGCTGGTCACCCGCAGCTTCGGCGTCGATCCGCACGAGCTCTACCAGCCCTCGCGTGGCCCGAAGCCGGCGGCGGATGCGCGTCAGGCGATGATGTATCTGGCCCATGTGCTCTTCGGCCTGTCGATCGGCCAGGTGGGGCAGATCTACCGCCGTGACCGCAAGACGGTGCGCCATGCCTGCCGCAAGTTCGAGGACCTGCGCGACGATCCGGTGTTCGACCGCTTCATCGATCAGCTCGAGATGCAGCTCTCGCCGGTGGCCATGGCCGGGCTTGCCCAGCTGGACCGGCCCTGCGCGGTGCCGCCGGTGCGGGGAGGCCAGCGATGACCCCGCCGCTGCCGCAGCTGCGCCGCACGCTGAAATGGCTGGCCGCGGGTCCGCTCGCGCCGGAGGCCGTGACGGCGCGGCTGGGCGATGCCGCCGCCGCAGGGGACCTCATCCGGCATCTCCTGGCCGAGGGACTGGCGGCGCGGCAGGCCGAGGGGCTGACCCTGAGCACGGCCGGCCGCCTGCATCTGCGCCGCCTCATGAGCGGGGCCGATGACCCGTTCCGCGCCCAGCACCAGGACCGGCACCCGCCAGGCTCCGGTCCGACGTCGGGGCCAGATGATGGACGAGATTGCGGGAAAGACCCAGGACCTGCGTCGGGGAGCGCGGCCGGCGCCGTGCGGACTGCGGTCAACCTGTCGGAAAGTCCGCTCGCCTGGCTGGCCCAGCGTCGGGACAGCGAGGGCCGGCCGCTGCTGGACCGGGATCAGGTCGAGGCCGGCGAACGGCTGCGGCTTGATTTCACGCGGGCGCGGCTGATGCCGCATCTGGCCGGCGGCTGGCGCACCGAACGCGTGGACGGCGGCGCAGGCGCGGGACATCCGGCGGTCGAGGCCGGAGACCAGGGCCTTGCCGCGCGACGGCGCACCGAAAGCGCGCTGGCGGCCGTCGGACCGGGCCTCGCACCGGTGCTGGTGGACGTCTGCTGCCATCTCAAGGGGCTGTCGACGGTCGAGCGTGAACGGGGCTGGCCGCCCCGGTCCGCCAAGGTGGTGCTGGGACTGGCCCTGACGACGCTTGCCCGCCACTACGGGCTGGGGCTGGCCGGGATCAGGCCGCCAGCGCGGCGCGGGCGTCCGACTTGATGCGCTCGACCATCGACTTGAGGCCGTTGGAACGCTGCGGGGTGAGATGGTCCTTGAGCCCGATACGGGCAAACAGGCCGTCCACATCGGTGGCCAGGATCTCGCGGGCGCTGTGACCGGAAAAGACCGCCAGCACGATCGCCACCAGCCCCTGCACGATGAGCGCATCACTGTCGCCGCGATAGGTGAGCACCGGCTCGCCGGCGGCGTCCCTCGTCACCTCGGTGACGAGCCAGACCTGGGACACGCAGCCGCGCACCTTGTTGGCCTCCGTGCGCAGCTCCTCCGGGAAGGGGGGCAACTCGCGGCCAAGGTCGATGACATACTTGTAGCGATCCTCCCAGTCGTCGAGGAACTCGAAACCGTCAAGAATGTCGCTGAGAGTGGTGGTCATGAACTCGTCCGCACAGGCTGTCGCTGGGCGCAGATATAGCCGCATCGCCCGGCAACGCAAGGAAAAGGCGGCGCGCGGTTGTTGCTGGCGATCAGCGGAAAAAAGAAACGCCGCAAGCGGAAAGGGCAGCTGCCCGCCTGCGGCGTCGCGGTAATCTCCGCTCAGTGTTGTCCGTCACCCGGACCGTTCACCGGGAGGTGAGCGGACCGGTCATGCGGGGCGCAAACCACCGCGCACGAGACACAAGGCGCCATCGGGCGCGGACGGTGTGGTCAGACGCGATTGCCTGACCGGGGATTGGGCCGTGGCACCGGCCCAAAGAAGGCCTCCGGACCGGAGGAAGCTGCGGACGGCGCGGCAGGAGCCGCACCGGGAAGGGTTTCGGGCGCCGGCAGATGCCAGGCCGGGGCCGCATCGGCGGCGGTCAGCGTGCCGGTAAGGCTCCCGGTGACGGGACCCGTCACGGTGCCGGGACGCGGGACGGAGCCGGTGAAGGCCGGTCCGGGAAGGGCGCTGCTGCCAAGGCCGGCGGCGGCCTGACCGGTGCCGGGCTGGCCTGGGCCGTGCTGGATTTGGCCGGGCAGGGCAGAGCCCGGCGCGGCGGCAGGATCCTGAGACGTGGACCCGTCTGCCACGGACTTGTCGAGGAATTCGTAGACGATGCGGGCCCCGTCGCGGGCCTGGGTTCCAATGGCCGTCAGCGCCTGGCCACCCGTCTCGCAGGCCTGCGGATTGCGGTCGCAGAAGCCGGAAAGATCGGAGACCGTCGCCTGCGCTGCCATCAGCGCCGCCAGTGGATCGACGTTGATCCCGTTGCCCTCCTTCTGGTCCGTGCCGAGCGGGATCAGCAGCAGGACCAGGGTGAGCCAGAAGGCTGTCCTGATCAGAAAAAACATGACGCTACCCTGTTCAGTTTCGGTTCCGCTGTCTCTCCGTGCCAGGGGCCAGCGGTTTTCTTATGACGCCACCCTAGCAGGGACGTGCGAAAGCCCGGTTGAGCCGGAGGCGTCGTTTTTCGTCAAATTCGCCCCAGACTTGAGGAAAATGCGCAGAAATTTCGATTCAAATTGTGCCGATCTCTGTCCAAGTATCTGCAAGGACGAAGAAATCCGACTTGCAACCAAATCCGCACCCCCGTCCGCTTTCAGCGTTCCTTAAGCGGTCTGCGCAAAACTGATCCTTGAACAGAATCTGGAGACGGCCGGTCCCTGACCGGTCAGAGTGAGTGTGTTGCGTAGCGTGTCCAAAGTTCTGACGGTGTTTGGCCAAACGATCTGCCGCTTCATCGAGGGGCTCGTGCATCCGTCTGCGATGGCCGATCCCCTGCGCGCCCCGCGGCACGCCGCCTTCATCACGGCGAGCCTCATCGCCGGATCCGCCGCCCTGATTCTCCTGCCGCTGCATCTGGCCCTCGCCGGACCCGCATCCCTGCCGCTGACACTCGCCCTCGCCTGGGGTCTCGCCCAGTGGCCGCTGGCCCTGTTCCTGTCGCGCACCGGGTATCTCGGGCTCGCCCAGGCTGCCTCGGCGGCGCTGTTTGCCCTGTTCATCGGCGCGATCTGTGCGCTCACCGGCGGGGTGGCGTCCTTTGCGCTGCTCTGGCTGCTGCTGCCGCCGCTCGAAGCCGCGCTGTCGGGCGACCGGCGCGCGGTGCTCTGGGTCACGACGCTCTGCGTGCTGGAAGCCGCGCTGCTGGCCTCGATGGCGCCGATCAGCGGGGCCTCGCCGCTGTCTGTGATGGCCGTCAGCCCGGAGGCGGCGCTGGCCATCTCCACGGCCGGCGGTCTGGCCTATGCCGCCCTTCTGGCCTTGCGATTCGCCTGGGACCAGCGGCGCGGCGACACGCTGCTGGCGGACCGGGAACATGACCTGCGCCTCGTCTGCGACACGCTGGGCGATCTCGTGCTGCGGCTGGGCGAGGGCGGCGACGTGACGAGCCTGACCGGCCCGAGCGAGACGGTGGTCGGCGTGCCGGCCCGCGCGCTGCAACGTCAGGGCCTGTTCCAGCGGCTGCATGTCGCGGACCGGCCCGCCTATCTCAAGACCGTCTCGGATGCGCAGCGCGGGCTGGACCCCGCGCGCCTTGACATCCGCCTGCGCACCGGCACCGCCCAGCCCGGACAGGCCGGCGTTGCGGACTATCGCTGGCTCGATCTCTCCTGCCGTCGCCTGCCGGACGGGCAGGTCGTCGCCGTGCTGCGCGATGCCTCGCAGCGCAAGCTCGAGGACGAGCGCATCGCTCTTGCCCGCAGTGCCGCCGAGGCAGAAAGCGCGGCGAAGTCGCGGATGCTGGCCACCGTGAGCCACGAGCTGCGCACACCGCTGAACGCCATCATCGGCTTCTCCGACCTGCTGCGCGCCAGCCCGGCGATGCTCGCCGACGAGCGGCGCAAGCGCGAGTATGTCGAGCTGATCCACGAATCCGGCACGCATCTGCTGGAAGTGGTGGAGGGGCTGCTCGACGTGTCGCGGATCGAGACGGGGCATTACGACCTGACCATCGCGCCCTTCGACCTGACCGCCTGCCTGGAAAGCTGCCGCCACATGCTGGCCGCCGAGGCGGCACAGCGCCGCGTCACGATCCGCACCGAGATCTGTTCCGGGCTGAGCGCCTTCCCGGCCGACCGCCGCGCCTGCCGCCAGATCGTGCTGAACCTCCTGTCCAACGCCATCAAGTTCAGCGTCGACGGCGGCGAGGTGGTGCTGGCGGCCCGCCTCACCGGCGAGGCGGTGGAGCTGTCGGTGCGCGACGCCGGTGTCGGCATGGACGCGGACACGCTGGCGCGCATCGGCGAACCCTATTTCCGGGCCGCTCCGTCCGGCACCACCGGAACCGGCCTCGGCCTGTCGGTGGTCAAGGCCCTCACCGAACTGCACGGCGGCAGCCTGCGGATCGACAGCCGCAAGGGGATGGGTACCGAAGTCAGCGTGACGCTGCCCCTGGCAGCGAGCCGTCCCACCGAACCCGAGCGGGCCGCAAGCGGCCTGAAGACGGTCGCCTGAGACGGAGCGCGCATGGCCCGCCGCAAAGACGACTTCGACCTGCCGGAACGAGACGGCCTCATCGCCCGGGCGAGCGGGGCTGCTCTCGACAATCCGCTCGCGGCAGGCGGAGCCGTCGTCATGGCCCTGACCGGCTGCCTCATCATCGCCAATGCCGTCAGCCTGCAGCCGCAGCGCCATCCCGCCCCGCTGATGGTCTCGCGCGAGCGCACGGCCGACCTGCCGACCACGGATGCGCGCACCGTGGAGGCCCAGCCGGTCTCGACGCTGATCCTCGACATCCAGACCGAGCTGCGTCGCCTCGGTCTTTATGAAGGGCTGCTCGACGGCCTGGTCGGACCGGCGACCGAACGCTCGATCCGCCGCTACGAGATCCTGACCGGCCTGCCGGAGACCGGCCAGCCGACCAGCGCGCTGCTCGCCAAGCTGCTGATGGAGACCGGGAACATGGCCGCGGCCTCGCAGGCGATCGATCAGGCCGCGCTGGCCGGCGACCCCTCGGCGGCCCTCGGGGCCCATGTGCCGGTGCCGCGCCCGTCGCCCTTTGCCCACCCGGCGCGCAATGCACCGAGCCAGACCGTACTGCCGGCCGCGCCGACCTTCACCCCGGCCCCGCAGGCGGTGGCCGAAGCAGCGCCGGTGCCGCCGCGCAACCTCGATGACGTGACCGGCTCGCTCGACATGGACGGGCGCCGCCTCGCGCGCATCCAGGCTCTCCTGTCGGAACTTGGCTATGGCCCCTTGCGCGCCGATGGCGTCATGAGCAAGAACACGGCCAACGCGATTCAGCGCTTCGAGCTGGACCGGGGCATGGCGATCACCGGGCAGGTGTCGCCCGCCCTGATCCAGGCGCTGGAAGACTTCACCGGGATTCCCTTCGAGGGCTGATCGGGGCGCAAGCCCTGAGCCGGAGCGCCAGGTGCCGCCGCAGGGGGGCGCCGGGATCCCCTGCCAACACCGGTCTGTCCGGTCCCGGTCCACGGATCCGGGGCGCGGGCCGGACCGAGGAGCCTGTCCTTGCCGAGATTGACCAGCCGATTCTATGTCAGTGCCCTGATCCGCCGCGTGATGGGGGCGGGCGGCTTTGCCGCGGTGACGCGCAAGGGCGCGGAGGAAGCAGGGGCGATCTTCGTGCTGGTCGACCGGCTGGACGGAACGGTCGACCTGTTCGGTCCGGCGCCGCAAGCCATCTTCGAGACAACGCCGGAGGACCGGCTGTTCGAGCCGCTCATCCGCGCCGGCGCGCGCGCCGACGCCACGGCCCGGCTGGACCGGGAGAAACGGATGGACCCGGATTTCTGGGTGGTCGAGATTGAGCACAAGGGCGGCACGGATGCGGTGCCGCTGATCCCGGCCTCCTGACGGGTGGCCGGAGGGGCACGCCAGGGACAGCCCCGAACTGTCCCCACCTGAGCTGAATTGTCAGACCCTGACCAGCCCGGGCACGCGCCTGCGGCCTCCCCTGTCTGCTGCCCCGCCTTTTTCCGCCCCGCCCTTTTCCGGCGGACAGCGGATCAGGACGCCTGACGGGTGCCGCCGCGCGACGCCGGCAAGGCCGTCTGCGGCTGGGCCCCGGCAGCAGGTTGGGACTGGGGCACGGACTGGGGGTGTGAATGGGGCAGGGGTTGGGATTGGGGCTGGGTGATCCCGCCATCGCTGCCGCGCAGGCCGGCGACGGGCGAGGCGGCGCGGCTCTCGGCCCCGGCCCGGACCGGTGTTGTCGCTGCCCCCGTTGCCGTCGCTGTTCCCTCTGCCGGCGCATGCTGGCGCCAGGTTGCCACCAAGAGCTGCGCTGCGGCGAGGCCCAGCGTCTCGTGCAGGCGCAGCGCAGCCCTGAGCGCCTCCAGTGACAGGCTGGCGCCGGCGAGCCGGACCAGGATCGAGGCGGTGTCCGCAGCCGGCATGCCAAGCGCCTTCAGCGCGACCACGAGGCTTTCCCCGCTGGCATCGGCCACGATCGACAGGCTGAAGTCGCCGTCAAGGTCGAGCAACCGCGACAGGTCCCCGGCAAAGGCCTCGGGGCCGCACGCCAGCGCGGTGGCCGACAGTTTCTGCAGGAGCGCGGTGGAGAGCAGCGGACGGGGCAGCCGCGGCGGGCCCTGGCGGGCCCGGTCGGCGAGGGCGCGCAGGCCGGCGGCAGCAAGCGCGCGCTGCCGGTTGACGGGGTCCAGCGTCGGGAAGCGCGCGAGAAGCAGGTCACTGG
The DNA here is from genome assembly GCF_009915765.1 of Pannonibacter sp. XCT-53. NCBI lineage: Bacteria > Pseudomonadati > Pseudomonadota > Alphaproteobacteria > Hyphomicrobiales > Stappiaceae > Pannonibacter > Pannonibacter tanglangensis. The sequence continues at coordinate 2,125,467 of NZ_JAABLQ010000001.1, read as the reverse complement.
GCAGGAGATTGCGCTCCGCCAGCAGCGGGCCAAGCCGGTCCATCACCGCCGGCCGGCGGCAGAGCGCCTCGAGGACAGTGTCGTCGAGCTCGTCCGGCCGGCGGTCGGCAAGCGCGATGAGCGTGTCGGGTTCGGCCTCGGCCGCCAGGATCGCAAGCGCGGGCGCTGCCAGGTCGGCGCGGCGCAGGATCGCGCGCCGCAGGCTCTCCGGCCCCCGGCCGGCGACCCGGGCGAGCACGTCCTGGTCAAGCTGCGGCGCATGCAGCAGCACCGGATAGGCAACGAGGGCATCCGCATCATCGGCGAGGCGCGCCAGTACGGCAGAGGGAACGCCGCTGGCGCGGGCCAGAAGGCAGGCAACGCGGCGGCGGTCGGCAAGGGACGTGGCATCATACAGCTGCAGCGCCAGCTCCCCGAAGGCCTTCTGCTCGCCGCGGTCGTGACGTTCGCGCGCGCAGAACAGCTCGGTTGCCGCCAGCAGCAGGCGATCCTTGCGGATGAGGTCAGGATCGGGCGCGGGACGGTCAAGATCCCGGGAGGGCGGCACTGGGGACATGGATACGCGTCAACACAGCCAGAAACACGACACAGGGATCCGAGGATCCGATGTCTCAACTTAGACGTAAACCGTTAGCAGGCTGTTAACCCTGACGGCGCGTTACTGGTGAGACCGACGGGAAGTGTCGCTGTGTGGCTTCTGGCCCGGGCGTGGCATCGGGCCGCTCAATGGCGGAGACGACGATGGGTACCGTTCTGGACTTTGCTGCGGCCCGGCGGCCGCTGAGTGGAAGACGCCCTCCGGTGCGGGGGCGCGGCCCTGCGGCCGAAGACCCGGCCGGGCGCGTCGTCCTGTTCCCCGGTGTGCGCATCGAGCGCGAGCCGCTTGATCTCGCCCCGCGAATCGGGACCATCGGAGCAGCAGCCAAGAACGTGGCTCCCGAACACGACTAGAGTGGCGCGCATTCCCAGAAGCGCATGGCGCACGCTCGGACTTACACATGTGGTCCGCGGCGGACCGGGCACCGGCGACGGTGCGCCGGACCGGACGCAGGCCCGGGCGGTTCCGGCTGGTCAGCAAGCCCCCGCGCGAGGACGGCTCGATGACCCTGACGATAGTTCCTCCTCCCAAGCGCCCGCCGCAGGGCCGGCCCGAGGGAGCTGACGCCGGACTGGCGCCGGTGACCGGCCGCAGGGCCGTCCGGCTGCGGGCGCTGTCAGGTCTGGCGGGCCTCGGCCTGGCCCTCCTCGGCCTCTCCGCCTGCAGTCGCCCGACAGGGGATTTCGACCGCGCCCGCCCCTCCGTGACCCATGACGTGCTGATGCCCGAAGCCGGCAAGCTGGTGGCGCGCCTCCGCGAGGAGCCGGTCTCGGAATTCATCCTGACGGATGACGAGAAACTTCTGCGCGACCTCGGCTGGGGCCTGATCCGGCCGCCGGCGACGCAGGACTGGATCGGCGGCACCAAGGTGGAGCTGACCCGCACGCGGCTGCTGCCCGAAAAGGAGGGACTGGTGCCGGTGACGCTCTACACCGTGTTCCTGGGCAGCGAGACGTTCCGGTCGAGCAACGTGCGGTTTGACCGTATCGCCGCCGATGCGCGCGGGGATGCAACGCTGGTTCCGCCCTTCTGCGCGGTGGCGACGCGTGTGGCCGAGGCGGATCTGGAACGGCTGCGGGCCCTGTCGAGCCGGGATCTGGTGACGACGGAAACCTATGCCGGTGCCAATGCGCGCGTCTGGGAGAACCGGGCCTACACGGACTGGGTGGCACAGGCGCTGCGCTTCCGCATCCAGGCCTACCAGACGGCCGTCGACCATTTCGAGATCGAGACCCCCTCGGGCAACCGGGTGTGGGAGGCAAACCGGGCGATCAAGGAACTGGAGACCGTGGTGCGCCTGACCGAGAAGGGCTGTCAGGACACCAACCGGTTCCCGACCGCGCAACAGACCGACCGCTCGCGGATCTATGGCAACTGGGGGCTGGAACGCCCCGCGCCGCAGAAGTAGCGCGCCGGCGCTGCGGCGCCTGTGGCAGCTGCGGGGCACCGCGTCCCGGTCGCGTCAGCCGCCTGGCGTCGGCGCAGGGGCGGTGGAGGCGGAGGCGAGCGTCTCGCAGCGCGCGCCGGCCAGGCCGTCACGCACCAGCCCGGCCGCCGGCCTGTCGCCGACAAAGGCGCGCAGCAGCACGAAACCCTCGGCCTGGTCGGTCTCGATGACGATCAGCTCGTCGAGATTGTCGGGCGGGTTCTCGCGCAGGATCGAGAGCTGGGCCGTGGACAGCACCAGCATGGCCAGCTCGCCGCTGCCCGAGGTGCGGTTGTTGAGGCTGTAGACCACCTCGCCGCCGCCATTGAACAGGGCCATCGACCAGAACGGGGAACTGACGGAGGCGCTGAGCCGCACCGGACCATCGGCGAGGCGGAACCAGCACAGGGCGTGGCTCATTTCGGGATCCAGCATCGGCAGCGCCTCGGCGCCCGGCGCGACCGCCGGCAGCACATGGAAGCTGCGGTCCGGACCGAGCCGGGCCAGACGCGCAAAGGCCTCGGCCCGCACATGGCCGGGCACCGTCAGAATGACGAAGATGTGCACGATGCCGGCCAGGAACAGGCTGGCCAGGCCATAGAGCGAGAGACGGACCAGCAGACGGCGGCTCATGGGCAACTGATCCGGGTGATGGCGGGCATGGCAAGACCGGTGAGCGACGCGCCGGTGGTGATCGGCGCATCATAGAGCCTCAGCACGAAGGTGAGGCCGTCGCCGTCGCCGAGCGGCAGCCAGTTGCCGGGATGGGGCCGCCGGGACGCGGTGATCCCGAAGCTGCCGTCCGGGGCGCGCAGGAGGCCGACGCTCGACAGGCTGACGCGGTCCCCGGCCGAGGCCAGCAGCCGGCCGTGCCGGTCCATGGCCGTCAGCGTCCACAGCCGTGCCGTCGGCGTCTGCCCCGACACGCGATAGGTGCAGCCGGGCGACAGCGGCGCGCCGGCGCTGTCCGTCGTGGCGGTGAAGGCAACGCCTTCGCCATTGGCGAGCGGCACCCGGCCGCTGCGGGCGTAGATCGCGGCGGAATAGGGATCGGCCTCGGGCGTGCCGGCCTGCGGATGCGCGCCCCAGACCCCGATGCGGATCTGCTGGAACAGGTCCTCGCGGTCGAGCGCCAGCCAGGCGGAGCCGAGCCCGAGGGCAACGGCCAGAACCACCGTCGCCAGAAGCGCGAGGGCCCGCGCCGCAGGGCTCATGCGCGACGGCTGCAGGATCTCCGGGGTCTCGGTCTTCTGCCAGTCGGTCTCGGGGCCGAGCGGGAAGGCGGATTTCATGGCCGGGCGACCTCCGGCGCGTCCGTCGCCTCCGCCGAGGCGGTCTGGCCGAGCGCGTCGAAGGCGGCTCCGATGTCGGACAGGACCTCGACCGTGCGGGTGGACAGGAGGCGCGGCTGGACGGCGGCCGGCGCCCTGTCGGAGGTGCGGGCCACCTGCGCCGGCTTGAGCCGGGCCGGATCTACGCCCGGCAGCGGCGTCAGCTCGATGCCCTGATGCGCATAGGCCATCAGCCGCTGCCAGACCATCGCCGGCAGGTTGCCGCCGGTGACCTCGTTGGTGGAGGTGAAGTCATCGTTGCCCATCCACACGGCGCTGACGAAATTGCCCGTGTAGCCTGCGAACCAGGCATCGCGGTAGGCGGAGGTGGTGCCGGTCTTGCCGGCGACCACGACGCCCTCGATCATCGCACGCCGGCCCGTCCCGTTCTCGACCGCGTTGACGAGGATGTCGTTGATCTCGCCCACCTTGTCGGCCGGCAGGATGCGTTCCGGCGCCGGCAGGTCGCGGTCCCGGTCGAACAGGACCTGCCCGGCGGAGTTGCGCACCTCGACGATGGCAAAGGGCGTTGCCTTGTAGCCGCCGCTGGCAAAGGCCGCATAGCTGGCCGTCATGTCGATGACGGAGACGTCGGACGCCCCCAGCGGCAGCGACACGGTGTTCTGCAGCTCGTTGGTGATGCCCATGCGGTAGGCGGTCTCCATGATCGCCGGCCGGCCGACGGCGATCGACAGGCGCACGGGCACCGTGTTGATGGAACGGGTCAGCGCATCCTTGAGGGTGATCGGCCCGGCATAGCCGCGCGAGTAGTTGCGCGGGCTCCAGTTGCCGATCGACACCGGCGCGTCGGGCACGATGCTGCTGGCCGAGTAGCCGTTGAGGAAGGCCGTCATGTAGACGAAGGGCTTGAACGACGACCCGGGCTGGCGCAGGGCATTGGCCGCGCGGTTGAACTGGCTCTTGCCGTAGTCACGGCCGCCGACCATGGCCCGCACGGCCCCGTCCGGCACCATGGCGACCAGCGCGCCTTCCGACGTCCGGCGGACCTGGCCGAATTCCGCCAGCACGCTCTCCATCGACTGTTCCGCCTGCCGTTGCAGCGCCGGGTCAAGGGTGGTGCGGACGGTGACGATCCGGTCACGGGCAAGGGCAGGATTGCGCCGGGCAAGCTTCTTCACCTCCTCGAAGGCCCAGTCGAGGAAGAAGTCGGGCGCCTGGTCCTGCGACCGGTCGACGGCAACGGCCGGGTTGCGGCGCGCGCCGATGACCTGGCCCTCGGTCATGAAGCCCGACTGGACCATGTTGGTCAGCACCTCGTTGGCGCGCGCGCGGGCGGCCGGGAGGTTGATGTGCGGGGCGTATTTGGTCGGGGCCTTGTAGAGGCCGGCCAGCATGGCGGCCTCGGCCAGCGACAGCTCGCGCACGTTCTTGCGGAAATAGAACTCCGAGGCGGCCGTGACGCCGAAGACGCCACCGCCCATGTAGGCGCGGTCGAGGTACAGCTTGAGGATCTGCCGCTTGGACAGGTTTGCCTCCAGCCAGAGCGCGAGGAAGGCTTCCTTGATCTTGCGCTCCAGCGTCCGCTCGTTGGACAGGAACAGGTTCTTGGCGAGCTGCTGCGTCAGCGAGGATCCGCCCTGGACGACCGTGCGGGCCCGCAGGTTTTCCACCATGGCGCGGGACGTGCCGAAGATGTCGATGCCGAAATGCTCGAAGAAGCGCCGGTCCTCGGTCGCCAGCGTCGCCTTGACGAGCACGTCCGGGATCTCCTCCAGCGGCACGGTGTCGTTGAGCACGATGCCGCGCCGACCGATCTCGGTTCCGAAGCGGTCCAGGAAGGTGACGGCAAAGTCGTCGGTCGTCATCCAGTCGGCGTTGCGTGTTGCCTCGAAGGCCGGCTGGGCGAAGGTGAGCAGGACGAGAAGGCCAAGCAGGCCGAAGGTGACCCCGTCGGACCCGACCTCGGCCGCGACCCGGCCAACACCCCGCGCCTCGAACCGGCGCAGGAAGCGATCATAGGCGCGGATGCCTTCGCCGAGCGAGCGCCCCAGCCGCCACAGCGCCGTGTCCACCCAGGCATCGGCCGACATGAGCCGGGACGCGATGGACCGATGCCGCCGCCGCCGCAAGCGGGCCGGAATGGTTTCAGGACCGGAACGTGCACCCGGCTCGGCGCCGGGCTCCTGGCCTTGCGTCTGCGGGCGATCCGGGCCGCCATCACCCTGAAGGTCGGAGCTCACAGCGCTATCCGTGGTCTGAAGATGCTGTTAAAGGAACGACAGCCGATACAACTGACACTCAGGGAACCCGAAACGGGCCGCGAAATCAATGCCGGACGCCAACAATCCCCCAACGGAACCCTACTGGCGCGTCAAGACGCTGGAGGAGATGACCGACCAGGAATGGGAGGCGCTGTGCGATGGCTGCGCCCGCTGCTGCCTCAACAAGCTCGAGGACTGGGACACCGGCGCCATCGTCTGGACCGACGTGGCCTGCGCGCTGCTGGATGGCGACAGCTGCCGCTGCCGCGACTATCCCAACCGGGCCCAGACCGTGCCCGACTGCATCCAGCTGACCCCGGCGGAGGTGCGCACGCTCACCTGGTTGCCGCCGACCTGCGCCTATCGCCTCGTGCGCGACGGCGAGGATCTCTACTGGTGGCATCCGCTGGTCTCCGGCGATCCGGAGACGGTGCATGCGGCCGGTGTGTCGGTGCGCGGCCGCACGGTCAGCGAGGCCGGAATGGAGGTCGAGGATTACGAGAACCATGTGGTGGACTGGCCGATGCGGGTGCCGCAGCGTGCCCGGCGCAAGCCGCCGCGCGCGCCCGGTGCCGAACGGTAAGCTGCGCTGTCCCTGTGGGGTGACCTTGGGAAAACTGCGTAAAAATATTCGCCGGCTTGCAATCCGGGTGTGGTTTACACGCGGTTTAAAGTCAAAGTGGTGGTTGACTGGATCTTCCTGGGTGTTTGCTTAAAACTTGAGCGCAAAAACATGCGCGCTGCTGGGCGACATTAACGGAATATTGGGTTGGCGGGCGCAGCATGGGCACAGTTCAATCGGGGACGTGCCATGAAGTTCTGGCAATCGATCAAGTTCAAGACGATCACACCCGTGGTCGTTGTCGTCGCGCTCGCCTTCGCGGCCTTCTCGTATCTGACCACGACGCATCTGATCAGCGCCTCGGAAAAGGCCTTCGAGTCCGAGATCGCGCTGAGCACCGAGCTGTCGAACCAGGCCCTTGGAAATGCCATCTGGGATTTCAACCAGGACCTTGCCAAGACGGTGCTGAAGCCGCTGATGGAAAACGACCATTTCTCCTGGGCGGTGGTGCGCGAGGAGAACGGGTCGATCTTCGCCACCGTGGCCAAGGCAGGAACGGAAGGTGCGGATCTTCTGGCGCTCCTGCCGCAGGCGGCGCTGGCGGCCAGCGACGAGACGGCGACGCGCTTCTTCAACACGGGCACTTACAAGGTCGGCGTCAAGCCGATCCTGCGCGACGACGGCGGCACACTCACCCGGATCGGCAGCGTGTTCATCGCCTTTGATGCCAATGTCATCGTCACCCAGCGCAACGCGGCACTGACGACCGCCCTGGCCATGACGCTGGTGGCAATCGGCGTCGTGTCGGCCGCACTGATGTATCTGATCAGCCGGATCACCCGCCCGATCGACAGCCTGTCGCGCACGATGCTGACGCTGGCTGACGGACAGCTGGAGCTGGCGGTGCCGGGCGTCCTGCGCAAGGATGAACTGGGCCAGATGGCCCGCAACGTCGAGACCTTCCGGGACAACGCGGTGCGCCAGCGCGAGCTGGAGGCGCAGCAGCGCGAGACCTTCGAGCGCGAGCGCGCCCGCCAGGCGGAGCTGGAGGACATGATCGAAGGCTTCCGCCGCAACTCGCAGAGCCTGCTGCTGCCCGTCACCGAGGCGACCGCCAACATGGGGCAGATCTCGTCGGTGCTGCTCGACCTGTCGCGGGACACCACGGGCCGGACGGCCTCGGTGGCGGCGGCCACCGAACAGGCCTATGCCAGCGTGCAGACCGTAGCCTCGGCGTCGGAGGAACTGTCGGCCTCCATCGGCGAGATCTCCCGCCAGATTGCCGACACCAGCACGGTCGTTGCCGCCGCCAACCGCAAGGCCGCCTCGGCCAACGAGCAGGTGGCCGGTCTTGCCGCCTCGGCCCAGCGGATCGGCGCGGTGCTGCAGCTGATCCAGGACATTGCCGAACAGACCAATCTCCTTGCCCTCAACGCCACCATCGAGGCGGCCCGTGCGGGCGAAGCCGGCCGCGGCTTTGCCGTCGTGGCGGCGGAAGTGAAAGAACTGGCCACCCAGACCTCCAAGGCCACGGAGGAAATCTCCGCCCAGATCACCGCGATCCAGGACGCCTCCTCCGGGTCGGTCGCCGCGATCGAGGAGATCGCCGCGACGATGGTCCGTGTCAACGAATACACCGCCTCCATCACCCGGGCCCTGGAACAGCAGGGCTCGGCCACCAGCGAGATCAGCCGCTCGGTGCAGGAAGTGGCTGCCGGAACGCGGGAGATCACTGTCAACATGAGCAGCGTCAAGGGCGCCGTGGACGAGACCTCCTCCTCGGCGGCCGACGTGTCGCGCTCCTCGGCAGACGTTGCCGGCAAGACGCGCCAGCTCGCCGACAGCATCGACGACTTCCTGCGCCGCGTGAGCGCGATCTGAAAACGGACCGCTCCCGCAGGCCCAAGCCCCATCACCACGACCAAGGCCCCGGACCAACATGGTCCGGGGCCTTCAGACTGCTGACAAACTTCGGAGTTTCGTCAGTTTGCTGTCATTCCGGACAAGGTGAGCTTTCAGCGAACCGCAGATCCGGAATCCAGCATGTCAGTGCGAGCGCAAGCGAGCGCAAAACCAAGTCACCTCGATACGACTTGCGACCGACAGGTGTGTCGCGCTTCGCGCGGCTGATATCTGGATCCCGGCTCGGCGCTTCGCTCACGCTCAGCTGGGCCGGGATGACGATAGAGGGTTTGTAATCAACCCCAAGGCCCCGGACCAACATGGTCCGGGGCCTTGTGACTCTGGCGCTGGCGAGAGACGGCCGGCATGGGCGGGACGCCCGCCCGCCCATTAGTCAGCCAGTCAGTGCGCCCGTCCGTCAGCCGGTCAGTCCGCCCGGACGGACCCTGCGGACCGCCGGATCAGGCAAGCACCCGGCCGGCGAACCGGGCCAGCGCATCCACCTCCTGCTGGCGCAGCTCGTGGCCGCCGTCGTGCCAGTCGAGCGTCACCTCGGCTCCCTGGGCGGAAAACCAGTCCGACAGGCGCTGGCTGAGCGGTGCCGGGCAGATCGGATCGCGCCGCCCCGCCGTCACCAGCACGGGCAGGCCGGACAGGCCTGGCCGGGCTGCGGGCTCGAAGGGGATCAGCGGATGCAGCAGCGCGATGCCCGCAAACAGCTCCGGCCGCTGGAACGCGACGCTGGCCAGGATGTTGGCCCCGTTGGAGTAGCCGAAGGCAAGGACGCGGGAAGCGCCCAGCTCGGCCGTCCAGGCCTCGATCCAGCCGGCCATCTGCGCCGTGCGCAGTGCCAGGTCCTCCATGTCGTAGATGCCTTCGCCGGTGCGCCGGAAAAAGCGCAAGGCCCCGTGTTCCGACACGTCTCCGCGCGGGGACAGGACATGCGCCTGCGGGGCCAGCGCGGCCGCAAGGCCCGCAAACTGGCTCTCGTCGCCGCCGGTGCCATGCAGGGCCAGGACGAGCGGGGCAGCACCGGGCCCTTCGGCCCGGCGCAGGTGGTGATGGTAGGCGGACAGGCTCATGGATCAGCCCTCCAGCTTCTGGAGATGGGCCTCCAGGTAGGGCCGCAGATGCGCGTGCTGGGCCGGCAGCCGCAGCGCCTCGCCAAGGTGCGCCGTGTCCTCGTCCCGGGAGAAGCCCGGTTCGTTCGTCGCGATCTCGAACAGCACCCCGCCCGGGGTGCGGAAGTAGATCGCATAGAAGTAGTCCCGGTCGATCACCGGCGTGACCTGGAAGCCCGTGTCCATCAACGCCTTGCGGACCTCGAGCTGGGCCGCCCGGTTCTCGACCGCGAAGGCGACGTGATGCACCGAGCCGGCCCCCTGCACGCCATGGGCGATGTTGGGCATCACCTCGACGTCGATCACATGGGCACCATTGCCGCCGGTAATGCGGTAGCGCGTCAGTCCCTCCGCCGTCTCGCTGGCCTCGTAGCCCATGAAGCGCAGCAGCTCGCCCGTTGCCCCGCCGTCGCGCAGCCGCAGGGCGGTCGAGTGGAAGCCCCGGATCGCCACGTCGGCGGGCACGTCGCTGCCGGTCCACGGCTGGCGCGCGTCATCCTCGACCTCGACAAGGGCAAAGCCGTCGCCGTCGGGACCGGCAAGATGCAGGCGCTTCTGGCCGAGCAGCGTGTCCTCGGCCAGCCCGTCGACGCCGAGACGTCCCAGCCGCTCCTTCCAGTAGCCGATGGCATCGCGCGGCACGGCAAAGACGGTGGTTCCGACCTCGCCCGTGCCCGGACGGCCGCCGCGCGCGCCGGGGAAGGGGAAATAGGTCATGACGGTGCCGGGTGAGCCGGTCTCGTCGCCATAGTAGAGGTGATAGACGTCAGGTGCGTCGAAGTTGACCGTCTTCTTGACACGGCGCAGGCCGAGCGTGCGGGTGAAGAAGGCATTGTTCACGGCTGCGTCCCCGGCAATCGAGGTGACGTGATGCAGCCCGCGGATCTGGTTCAGCATGGGAAGTCTCCCGGTTCTGCGCCCCCGGCGTGGGGGCGCTGGCGATGACCGGAAGGTAGGGTGTTCCGCGGCCGGCGAAAATTCCGCCAGGACTGGACTTGAAGTTCACTCCGGGTGAACAGTGATCGGGCCGGGCGTGGGGCCGGACCTCGGCGACCGGTCCCTCCCGGCCGGAGCGGCAGGGCGGATGCCCTGCCGCTTGCGGTCCGCCTCGGGAGGAGGGGGAAGCGCGCACGCGGGCGCGCCGCAGAACCGGCGCGGCCATTCCCGGCATGAGGGGCCGACGTGAGGGCCCCAAGCGAGGGCCCGGCGTCAGGGCCGGGTGAAGATCAGCTCGACGGTGCCGACGGTGATGCCGTACTTGACCACATTGGCGGTGTTGCGGACCGTCCGGGCGTCGATCGGGGTCAGCGTGTCGTTGAAGCGCAGCGCGATGGTGTCATCGCCGACCGGAACCTCGGCGGCGTAGCTGAACACCAGGCTGTTGCCCTCGGGCGTCACATGGGTGGGGGCGAGGACATCCGACCGGGTGCCGATGTAGCGGCGGTCGCCGACCTTCTGGAAGAACCAGACCTTGGTGTCCTTCTCGCCATCGGCATAGACGAAATCCTCGCGCAGGCGCAGCGTGAAGGTCTTCGGATCCCAGGTCCCGTGCAGATAGACCTTGAACTCGCGCCGGACACCGGCAATCCGGCTCTCGAACACGCCCTCGGCCACGGTGCGTCCGCGGAAGAATTCCTCCAGCACCAGCGGCTGGGCTGCGCGCACGGGCGCGACAAGGAGGAGGATCAGGGCCGCGGCAAGCGCAAACAGGAACGGCGGCAGCATCAGGCCGGACGGGCGGCGAAGCCGGGACATGCGGGAACTCCTGCAAGATGAAACTCTGCTGCGTGTTACGCCGCGCCGGCCTGCACGGATCAGCGCCGGCAGGATCGCCCAGGATGTAGGGTCACTTATCTTGCATCCTGTGATATTCATCTTTGTAAAATTTGCGGTGTCTTTTTGAAGATCTGATCGTTCAAAGTGACGAAAATTTGTAAAGTCATGTTGACGCCTCAGCAGCCGCTCTATTTTTGTCCGCAAGGCTCCGGTTGGGTCGTGCGGATAGTTCGTTGCTTTTCTGCCGGCTCGCTCTGGCTCTTGTCAGTCTTTGCGGCAACATGATGTGATCAAATTTACAAAGTTGCGATGTCAATTTTGAAATGTACTTCAATATTGATGAGGAAATGTCGTTTGATCTTATGATAATTTATCGGTTTCCGGTCTTGTCATAAGATGTTTCGATCTGTTCCGGGCAGTTGTTGCGACGGTGTGTTCGTTGTTTAACCTTCCTGCAACTGCGATGACGCAGACTCCGCCTCAGACTACGAAATCAGACGTCAGGCCTTCCCATGCGCATACGAACCCTATTCGGCATCGACAAGGCGGAGGTTCTGGCAGCCTTCAGCCGATCCCAGGCCATCATCGAATTCAAGCCGGACGGCACGGTCGTGCGGGCAAACTCCAATTTCCTGTCCGCCGTCGGCTACACGGCCGGCGAGATCGTCGGTCGCCACCATTCGATGTTCATGCGCAAGGAGGAGGCCGAGAGCGAGAGCTACCGCAGCTTCTGGCGCGAGCTGGCGGGCGGCGCCTACAAGTCCGGCTCCTTCTGCCGGAAGGCAAAGGGCGGTGTCGATGTCTGGATCCAGGCGAGCTACAATCCGGTCCTGCGCCGCGACGGCAAGGTGACGCGGGTGATCAAGATCGCCTCCGTGATCACCGAGGAGCGCCAGCGCGCCGCGGAAATCCAGAGCAAGCTCGACGCGATCAACCGCTCGAATGCGGTCATCGAATTCGAGCTGGACGGGACGATCGTCGACGCCAACGAGAATTTCCTGGCCACCATGGGCTACCGGATCGAGGAGATCCGCGGCCGGCACCACAGCATCTTCGTCGACCCGGCCGAGCGCGCCAGCCCCGCCTACCAGCGTTTCTGGGAGGATCTGCGCGCCGGGCAGTTCCAGGGCGGCGAGTTCCACCGGATCGGCAAGAACGGCCACGACGTCTGGATCCAGGCCACCTACAACCCGATCTTCGACGCCAACGGACGGCTGAGCCGCGTCGTCAAGTTTGCAACGGACGCCACCGAGCAGGTGCGGATGCGCCAGCAGCGCGAACACATCCAGCATAAGATTGACGCGGATCTCGCGCTGGTGGAAACGGAGATCACCAGCACGAGCGCACAGGCCGCCGAGGTCTCCGCCGCCTCGGCCCGGACCTCCGCCAGCGTGCAGATGGTGGCCACCGCCGCCGAGGAGCTGGTCGCCTCGATCGCCGAGATCAGCCGCCAGGTCGCAACGGCGCTCGACGTGGCCAAGATGGCGGTGACCGAGGCGGACCAGTCGAGCCGGATCATGGCGCAGCTGAGCCAGGATTCGCAGCGCATCGGCGAGGTGCTGGAACTGATCGAGAGCATTGCCAACCAGACAAACCTTCTGGCGCTCAACGCCACGATCGAGGCCGCGCGCGCCGGAGAGGCCGGTCGCGGCTTTGCCGTGGTGGCCGCCGAAGTGAAGGATCTGGCGAGCCAGACGTCCCGGGCAACCGAGGACATCACCGGGCAGGTCGGCTCCATCCAGGCCTCGACCGGCAGTGCGGAACGGGCCATCACCTCGATCATCGAGATCATCCGCAGCATCGGCGACATTTCCGCCTCGATCTCCGATGCGGTGACCCGCCAGGCGAGCGTGACCCGGGACATCTCCGGCAACATGCATCAGGCCTCCAGCGGGGTGCAGGCCATCACCGACAGCATCGGTGGCATCTCGCGCGCCACCGCCTCGATCGAGCGGGCGACGCTGAAGGCCCGGACCGCATCCCGCAAGCTGTGCTGATGGAACCGACCGCCGGAGCCGGGATCCGGCTCCGGCCGCGGCCTCGGCCTCGGCCCGCGAGGCAGAGGGCCGGCGTCGTTCCGGGCTGGAAAGATATAGGAAATAATTCCTTGACATCCGGACGCTGGTCGGGTAGTGTTTCTGCAAGATCGAAGAGGTGCGGCTGACGCCGGATGCGGCGGGACGCGCCTCCCGACAATGCGCTGCCCGGCCATGCCCGGGCACAAGTTTTTCGGTCCTGCCGCCCCGTTTCGCCAGATCGCAGCCAGATCGCAGCCAGATCGCAGCCAACTGGCCGCCGGTCTGCGGCGCGGCGGCGCCCGTCCCGGCGGTCGGGAGGACCGGGAACACCTGACCTTGCACATGCACGAGGGAGCACGCGGCCATGCAGGACACTGCCGGGAACGAGGACGTCTTGCCCGGTCGACAGCCGCGCGGGCGCGGCCGCCGGGCACAAGCGGCAGGCCGTCCGGTGAAGGGGGCCAGCAGTGATCCGGCGCAGGTCTGGCGCGAGGCGCGGCGGCTCTACGAGGAGACGGACCTGTCGCAGACGACGATTGCCGCAAGGCTTCAGGTGACGGCCAAGCGGCTCTGCTACCGCATCCGGCAGGAGGGCTGGATGCGGCGGGGCGAGGCGCTGGAGGGCTTTGCCGCCGCTGAGCCCGATGAGCAGGCGCGGATGATCAATCGGCTCTACCGGGCGTTCGAGACCCAGGTGGCGCGGCTCGAAGACCGGCTGGGCCGGCTGATGGCGGGCGAGACCGGGGAGGGGGGCAAGCTCTCCGACATGGACCAGGGCGCAAGGACGCTGGCAAGCCTGGCGCGCACGCTCGACACGCTCATGGACCTGCAGAAGAGCCGCAGCGAGGAGACGGATGACGGACCTGACCCCGACAGCCTGCGCGCGGAACTTGCGCGCCGCCTTGCTGGCCTTTGGGCAGGCGGGGCGGATGGAGGAGGCGCTGGACCGGCTGAGCCGGAGCGAGATGGCGTTCCTGCTGAAGGACTGGCCGACCTTCGCCCATGAGCATCAGTTGCCCCCCGGCGGCGACTGGGCGGTGTGGCTGATGATGGGCGGACGCGGCGCGGGCAAGACCCGGGCCGGCGCGGAATGGATCCGCGCCCGCGCGCTCGGCCATGGCTGGACCGGCGAGGCGGGACCGGCGGGGCGCATCGCGCTGGTTGGCGAGACCTATCAGGATGTACGCGAGGTGATGATCGAAGGGGTGTCGGGCATCCTCTCGGTGCATCCCAAAGCCGAGCGGCCGCAGTGGAACCCGAGCCGGCGGCGGCTGGAATGGCGCACAGGCGCGGTGGCGCAGGCCTTTTCGTCGGAAGACCCGGAGGCCTTGCGCGGGCCGCAGTTCGACATCGCCTGGGCCGACGAGCTGGCCAAGTGGCGCAATGGCGAGGAGACCTTCGACATGTTGCAGTTTGGCCTGAGACTGGGCGAGCGGCCGCGCCAGCTGGTGACGACGACGCCCCGCGCGGTGCCGCTGCTGAAACGCCTCATCGACATGCCCGGCACCACGATGACCCGGGCCGCAACCCGGGCCAATGCGCTGTTTCTGGCACCGGGTTTTCTGGAGCGGGTGGTGGCGCGCTACGCCGGAACGCGGCTGGGGCGGCAGGAACTGGACGGCGAGCTGATCGAGGACCGGCCCGATGCCCTGTGGCAACGCGGTGACCTGGACGCCTGCCGGATCGCCGCCGCGCCGGATCATCTGGCGCGGATCGTCATTGCCATCGATCCGCCGGCCACGGCCACGAAACGCTCCGATGCCTGCGGCCTGGTGGTGGCGGGCCTCGGTGAGGACGGGATTGCCTATGTGCTCGCCGATCACAGTCTGGCCCGGGCGCGGCCGGCCGACTGGGCCGGGCGGGCGGTGGCGCTGTGGCGGCACTATCAGGCGGACTGTCTGGTCGCCGAGGTCAATCAGGGCGGCGACATGGTGCGCGAGGTGATTGCCGCCGCCGATCCGGGGGTGCCGGTGAAGAGCGTGCGGGCGAGCCGGGGCAAATATGCCCGGGCCGAACCGATTGCGCTGATCTACGAGCAGGGCCGGGTGCGCCATGTCGGAGCCATGCCGGCGCTGGAGGACGAGATGGCGGATTTCGGACCGGGCGGGCTCACCTCGGGCCGCTCGCCCGACCGGCTGGACGCGCTGGTCTGGGCCCTGAGCGAGCTGTTGTTGTCCGAACGGGGGACACCGCGGCTGAGGCGGCTGTGAGGGGGCATGGATCTGCTCACCGGTTTGCGGAGATGCTGCTTACCCCCCTCTGCCCCCTCAAGGGGGGAGAGGGCGCCTGGGGCTGGGGCGTGAGGGCGCCGAGGCTGCCATGTGACTCAAGCTGTGAGGCCGTGGATTCAATCTCTTAACTGATGCGGAAAAAGGATTCAGGATCATGGGGTTGGCACGGCTTCTGGACTCAGTTTTCAAACCGCGCGGGGCAGCGCTTGACGAGGAAAAGGCCTCACGCACGGCGCCGCTGATCGCCTTTGCCAGCGGTGGGCGGCCCGTGTGGAGCCCGCGTGATTATGCGGCGCTGGCGCGGGAAGGCTACCTGCGCAACCCGGTTGTCTACCGGGCGGTGCGCATGGTCAGCGAGGCGGCGGCGAATGTGCCGCTGAGCCTGTTTTCCGAGGAAGAGGAACTGACGGAGCACCCGCTGCTGCGCCTGCTGGCGCGGCCCAACCGGGGCCAGAGCGGGCCGGATTTTCTGGAGGCCCTGTTCGGTCACCTGCTGGTGGCGGGCAATGCCTATGTCGAGCGGATCTATGTCAGCGAAGACGCGGATGCCTTGCCGGCGGAGCTGCATGTGCTGCGCCCCGACCGGGTGAAGGTGGTGCCGGGGACGTCCGGTTGGCCGGAGGCATTCGAGTATCAGGTGGGCGGCAAGTCGCTGCGGCTGAGCGGCCTTGGCGACGTGCCGCAGGTGCGGCAGCTGACCCTGTTTCACCCGCTGTCGGACCATTATGGCTGCGCGCCGATCGAGGCGGCACAGGTGAGCCTCGACATCCACAATGCGGCCGCCGGCTGGAACAAGGCGCTGCTCGACAACGCGGCGCGGCCCTCCGGAGCGCTGGTCTATGGCGCGGGCGAGGGGGCCAACCTGTCGCTCGACCAGTTCGAGCGGCTGAAGGCGGAACTGGAAGAGGGCTATCAGGGCGCGCGCAACGCCGGCCGGCCGCTGCTGCTGGAAGGCGGACTGGACTGGCGGCCGATGGGCCTGACGCCCAAGGACATGGATTTCATCGAGGCCAAGCGCGAGGCCGCACGTGAGATCGCGCTGGCCTTCGGCGTGCCGCCGATGCTGATCGGCATTCCCGGCGACAACACCTTTGCCAATTACCAGGAAGCCAACCGGGCGTTCTGGCGCCAGACCGTGCTGCCGCTTGTCCGGCGGACGGCGCTGAGCCTGTCGAACTGGCTGGCCCCGGCCTATGGCGCGCCGCTGCGGCTGGAACCGGACGCCGATGCCATCGAGGCGCTGTCGCCGGAGCGCGAGGCCCTGTGGCGGCGCGTGGGGGCCGCGGATTTCCTGTCGGAGGACGAGAAGCGGGCGGCGGTGGGCTACGGCCGCCGCGCCGGATCAGACGAAGCCGCAGGGAAGGGCGAAGCCGCAGGGCAGGGCGATGACTGAGGCGGTCCTCACCGCCGTCGTCGAACGCGGCGACCTGGCCCATCTGGCGCTGCTGCTGTGGGCGGGATCGGCCTCGGCCCTGGCCGGGCTGCTGCTGAAGGAACTTTCCGCCTCGAACCGGCGCTTCAGCCAGTTCGTGGACGAGATCGAGCGCTTGAATCAGATCTTCAACGACCATGACGGTGGCTGAGGAGCCGGGTCCAAGCGATTCAGAAGACTCACGAAACGGCGCCGCGTGACGTTTCGCGATGAAGCGCCGGGCTCGCCTGCCGCATGAAGCGGGCAAGCCGGACTCAGAACCTCGACAAGGAGAGCCAAGTCATGACGGACACAGGCCTTTTGGCCCGTGGCGGGGCGATGACGCCTGCCCGCAGCCTGACCTTGAACCTGAACTGCAGACCCATGCCGCAGGCCCGGCCCGCGCGGGTGTTTGCCGCCTTTGCCGCAACGTTGCAGCGGCTTGGCCAGATCACGGACCAGACGCCCAGCCATCGGGATGCGGCGCGATGACCCGCTTTGCCGGATACGCCAGCGTGTTCCATCAGCCCGATGGCGCAGGCGACGTGGTGCTGCCGGGCGCCTTTGCCCGCTCGCTCGCCCGGCGCGGGACGGCGGCCGTGCGGATGCTGTGGCAGCACGACCGGATGCAGCCCATCGGCATCTGGGAGAAGGCGCGGGAGGACGCGCACGGCCTCTATGTGACCGGACGGCTGCTGACCGGTGTGGCCGCGGCGCGCGAGGCGGCGGAGCTGATCAGCGCCGGGGCGCTGGACGGGCTCTCCATCGGCTTTCGCGCCCTGGCGGCCGTCAAGGGTGAGGGCGGTGTCCGCCGGCACCTCACCGAAATCGACCTTTGGGAAGTGTCGCTGGTGACCTTTCCCGAACACCCGGCAGCACGGCTGACGCCTCTGCCGGCGGAGACCGCGGCGCGATGAGCCGCCGCCCGAGATCATGCCCCTGCCCAACGCGGAGACAGCGATGAACGAGATGATGCTTGAGACCAAGGCCTATGGACTGGAGCCGCGCCAGGCGCTGGACGACCTGCAGTCGGCCTTTGCCGCCTACCGCGATGCCAATGACACGCGGCTGGCCGAACTGGAGACGCGCGGCAGCGCGGATGTGGTGACGCTGGACAAGCTGAACCGGCTGGATGCGGCCCTCGACAAGACGCAGCGCCGGCTGGACGAACTGACCCTGAAGGCCCGGCGGCCGGAACTCTCCGGCGAGACGCCGCGCCATGGCGCCGGGCTGGAGCACAAGGCGGCGTTTGACGCCTATATGCGCGAGGGCCGCGACGACGGGCTGAAGGCGCTGGAGATGAAGGCGCTGTCGATCGGCTCCAACCCGGACGGCGGCTTCCTGGTGCCGGCGGAGACGGAAAGCGGCATCCTCATGCGGCTGGCCAACGTGTCGCCGATCCGCGCCATTGCCGGCAACCGGCAGGTGTCGGGCAGCGTGTTCAAGAAGCCCTATTCCCTGACCGGGCCGCAGGCCGGCTGGGTGGGCGAGACCGCCGCACGGCCGCAGACCAACAGCCAGACGCTGGCGGAGCTGACCTTCCCGACCATGGAACTCTATGCCATGCCCTCGGCCACCTCGGCGCTGCTGGATGATGCGGCCGTGGACGTGGACGCCTGGATCGCGGAAGAGATCGAGATGGTCTTTGCCGAGCAGGAGGGCACGGCCTTCGTCAACGGCGACGGCATCAACAAGCCGACCGGCTTCCTGTCGGTGCCGCGTGTTGCCGATGCCTCCTGGGCCTGGGGGTCGCTCGGCACGCTGAACACGGGCGTGGCCGGCAACTTCGCCGCGACCAATCCGGGGGACCGGCTGATCGATCTCATCTATTCGCTGCGCGCCGGATACCGGCAGAACGCCCGCTTTGTCATGAACCGCCGCACCCAGGCGGCGGTGCGCAAGATGAAGGACGCCGACGGCAACTACATCTGGCAGCCGCCGGCGAGCGCCGGTGCCCCGGCGACGCTGATCAACTTCCCCGTCACCGAGGCCGAAGCGATGCCCGACATCGCCGCCAACGCCGCCGCCATCGCCTTCGGCGACTTCCAGCGCGGCTATCTGGTGGTCGACCGCCAGGGCGTGCGCATCCTGCGCGACCCCTATTCCGCCAAGCCCTACGTGCTCTTCTACACGACCAAGCGCGTCGGCGGCGGCGTGCAGGACTTCGCGGCGATCAAGCTGCTGGTGTTCGCGGTGTGAGGGAGGGGGGACCGCGCCTTGCCGAGGTGCAAGGCGCGATCATTTTCCGCAACCCGAGGTGCAGCACCCCCCTCTGTCTGCTGACGCAGACATCTCCCCCTCAAGGGGGGAGAGGGCGCCGAGGCCGTTCCGATGGCTGACGGGTGCATGAAAATAGGAAAAAATTCCTGACAAGAGGTGGCCATGACACATTGGCTGACGAGCGCGCCGGCGGTGGAGCCGGTGACGCTGGCGGAGCTTCGGGCCCAGCTGAGGCTGGTGCAGACCGAGGAGGACGGATTGCTCGCCAGCCTGATCAGGGCCGCGCGCGAGCATGTGGAGCAGGTGACACGGCGGGCGCTGATCACGCAGGGCTGGCGCATCGCGCTGGACGGCTGGCCGGCGGGACGCATCCTGCGGCTGCCGCTGGCCCCGGTGCTGTCGGTGACGGCGGTGACGGTCTATGGCGCGGACGGCATGCCGGTGACGCTGGCCCCTGCCGCCTGGACGCTCCGGCGGGGCACGGAGCCGGCGCGGCTGGTGGTGGCGCCGGACACGGGCTCCGGGGTGGAGCCGGTGAACGGGCTCGAGATCGACTTCACCGCCGGATACGGGGCGTCGCCCGGCGCAGTCCCCGAGGCGCTCCGGCAGGCGGTGCGCCTGCTCGCCGCGCACTGGTACGAGAACCGCGAGGCGGGGACGGACCTTGCCATGGCGAGCCTGCCGTTCGGTCTCGACCGGCTCCTGGTGCCCTTCCGGATGCCGCTCCTGTGAGCGGCGCGGGTGCCTATCGGCTGTCCGTCCGCCTGTGGCGGCCGGAGCTGAGTGTTGCGGCGAACGGGCAGGCCACGGCCGGGCTCACCGACATCGGGCTGGCATTCGCCGAGCTGGCCGGCCTGTCCCAGGGCGAGGCGGTGGCGGCGGGACGGCTCGACGGCGGCGCCACCCACCGCATGACCCTGCGTTTTCGCGCCGACATCACCGGCGGCTGGAGGGTGACGGCCGAGGGGCACAGCTTCCGCGTTCTGGCCGCGCGTGACCGGGACGGCCGCCGCCGGCAGATCGAGCTGATGCTCGAGGAGGAGGGCGCATGAGCAATGGCCTCAATCTCCGCAGCGCGGTGCTTGCGAAACTGGCGGCAACCCCGGCGCTGCTGACGCTGCTTGGCGGTGCCAGGCTCTACGACGGGCCGCCGCGGGGGCAGCCGCTGCCCTATCTGACGCTGGAAGCGCTCGCAAGCCGGCTGCTCTGCGGCCTCCTCAGCGAGGGCGAGGAGCACGAGCTGGATCTTGCCGTCTACTCGCGTGCGCCGAGCCGCGACGAGGCGATGGACGCGCTCGTCCTCGCGGTGACGACGCTCGAGACGACGACGGTCGCCATCACCGGCGCCAAGCTGATCTCCATCCGGCGGATCGAGATGACCAGCCGGCGCATGACGGATGGGCGGACCTGGCGGGCCGGCGCAAGGCTTCGCGCCGTGACGGAGCCCTGAGGCGGTGCCGCGCCGTCAGCCCTGTCCTGCCCTGTGCTGTCCTCTGAGCCCCTGCCGGGCCGCAGGGCGGCGTCCGGTGATCGCGGGCAGAGGCCAGACAAACGTTCTTCAATTCACCTGACCGGGAGACAAGCCATGGCGGCGCAGCGTGGACGTGACCTGCTTTTGAAACTGGACCAGACCGGGAGCGGTTCCTTCATCACCGTTGCGGGCTTGCGGGCGCGGCGCATCGCGCTGAGTGCCCCGGCGGTCGACATCACCAGCGCCGACAGCACCGGGCGCTGGCGGGAACTGCTGGACGGGGCCGGCACGCGCGCGGCCAGCATTTCCGGGTCCGGCGTCTTCCGGGACGGGACCAGCGACGTGCAGACGCGCAGCCTGTTCTTTTCCGGCGAGATCCGGCGCTGGCAGGTGGTGGTGCCGAGCTTCGGGACGCTCGACGGCCCGTTCCAGATCACGGCGCTGGACTATGCCGGCCAGCATGACGGCGAGGTGACCTACGAGATGGCGCTCGAATCGGCCGGCGAACTGACCTTTACCGCGATCTGAGGGGGGAAACGGCGATGGTGAACCGGCTGCGCGGAGAGATTTCGGCCATGCTGGATGGCCGGGAATGGACACTGGTGCTGACACTGGGCGCGCTGGCCGAGCTGGAGGCGGCCTTTGCGGTCGAGGATCTGAACGGGCTCGTCGAGCGGTTCGGGTCCGGCCGGCTGTCGGCCCGCGATCTGGTCAGGGTGCTGGGCGCCGGCCTGCGCGGGGCCGGCCATGTGGTGAGCGACGACCAGGTGGCCGCGATGCGGGCGCCGGGCGGCGCACCGGGCTATGCCGCGATTGCCGCCGACCTGCTGAGGGTGACGTTCGGCACCGGCGAGGCGGGCGAGGAGGACGCTGGCGCGCGCCCTTGAGCAGGGCAAGGCCCGGATCGGCGGAGCCGTTTCCCTGGGACCTTGCCCTTTTTCTCGCGATGAACCGGCTGGGCTGGAGCCCGGCCACGACCTGGGCCGCGACGCCCCGCGAACTGGCGCTGGCGCTGGGGTTGACCCGGCGGGCGGCGGCCCTGAGCCGCAGGGATCTGGCCCGGCTGATGACCGAGTTTCCGGATGAGGGAGCGCCGTGATGGAGGATGACAGCGACCGCGGTCTGACCGCTGACATGGGCCGGATGAGCGCGCAGATGCAGGACATGACCCGCTCGGCCGGCGAGTTCTCGCGCCTGATGAGCACGGGCCTGAAGGCGGCGCTTGTCGACGGCAAGGCGCTGGACAGCGTGATGAGGCA
Source organism: Pannonibacter sp. XCT-53 (assembly GCF_009915765.1). Taxonomy (NCBI): domain Bacteria; kingdom Pseudomonadati; phylum Pseudomonadota; class Alphaproteobacteria; order Hyphomicrobiales; family Stappiaceae; genus Pannonibacter; species Pannonibacter tanglangensis. The sequence goes on along the minus strand of NZ_JAABLQ010000001.1, from coordinate 2,103,919 downwards.
GATGGTGCTGAGCCTGTCCTCCCGCGTGCTGGGACAAGCGCTGAAGCCGCTCGACACGCTGGTCGGGTCTATGGCGGGGGGACTGTTCGGGACAGACGGGCTTTCGAGCCTGATCAGTGGCGGCGTGACCGCCTTTGCCGACGGAGGCGTGGTGGCTCAGCCGACCTTCTTTGGACATGCGGGCGGCCTGGGCCTCATGGGCGAGGCCGGGGCCGAGGCGATCCTGCCGCTGGCGCGCGGGGCCGACGGGCGCCTGGGCGTTGCCATGTCAGGCAGCGGTGCCGGCGGTGCAGGAGGGCCGGTGGTGGTGAACGTGACGACCCGGGACGCGGAGAGTTTCCGCAGGTCGGAGGCCCAGGTGTCGGCGATGGTGGCCCGCGCCGTCGGACGGGGACGGCGCGGGCTCTAACACCGGCTTGAAGAGGAGGGGCTCAGGAGCCGGTGTTTTCCTCGGCGGCGAGCATGGCCGCGATCTGGTCCTTCAGGTGAAGGCGCTGCTTCTTGAGGGTCTCGAGGGCCTCGTCGGAGGCGGGCGCAATGTCGGTCTCGATGCGATGAATCTCGCGGTTTACCTCGTGATACTCGTCCGACAGCTTGACGAAATGGGCATTCGACAGCTTCAGCGCGTGGAGAGCGCCGGCAGCGGCGGGAAATTCTTCATGCAGTTCGTGGGGTACGTGACTCATTGGTCTCAACTCCTTGTCCGATCCGACCATGGCGGCAGCAGCCCGGCCGGTCCTTGAGACAGATCAAACCCATCACAACTTCGGGGAGAGGCAGCGATGATCGCCTTTCTGGATGAGAGTTTTCCCTTGCCGATTGCCTTCGGGTCGCGGGGCGGGCCGGAGCGGCGCACCGAGGTGGTGACGCTGGCCAGCGGCCGGGAGACGCGCAACGCCCGCTGGGCCGACAGCCGCCGGCGCTATGATGCGGGCTCGGGCATCCGCTCGCTCGCCGACCTGCGCGCCGTCGTCGCGCTGTTCGAGCGCGCGCGGGGGCGGATGTCCGGGTTCCGCTTCCGCGATCCCTTCGACCACAGTTCGGCCCTGACCGGCGGCGCGCCGGGGGCGCTGAATGTTGCGCTCGGCACGGGTACGGGCAGCCGGACGCGCTATCCCCTGGTCAAGGTCTATGGCAGCGGACCTGCCGCCTATGCCCGGGTGATCGACCTGCCGGTGGCGGGCAGCCTGAAGCTGGCGGTGAATGGCACGGAGCTGCCGCCGGGCGGCTTTTCCTTTGATGCGGCGACGCGCGAGGTGGTGCTGGCGACACCGCCGGCCAACGGGGCGGTGGTGACGGCCGGGTTCCTGTTCGACGTGCCGGTGCGCTTCGACACGGACAGCCTGGACCTGAGCCTGACCCATTTCGAGGCCGGCGAGGCGCCGCATATCCCGCTGGTGGAGATCCGCCTCGGCGGCTGAGCGCGGGACGGGCTGCCAGGGCTGACGGGCTCGCTGGCGCTCACACAGATTCACTGGATTCCGGATCGGCGGTTCGCATGCGCTCACCTTGTCTGGAATGACGCAGGCCGGTGTCTGATGCCGGCACCCGGCTCTCAAACTCTCGGGACACAAACTCATGAAGACACTTGATCCGGGTCTGGCCGCCCATCTGGCGGGCCGGATGACGAGCCTTTGCGCGGTGTGGATCCTGACCCGCAGCGACGGGCAGCGGCTGGGTTTTACCGACCATGACCGCAGCCTGACGGTGGACGGTGTGGTCTGCCATCCGGCGCGCGGCATGGAGGCAAGCGCCGACACGCGCGGGCCGGGACTGGCGGCGGGCGGCGGCGAGGTGTCGGGCGCGCTTGACGCGGACGGGCCGGTGCCGCTGGACGGCTTTGCCGAGGCGGACCTGGAGGCCGGGCGCTGGGACGGGGCGGAGGTGGCGGTCCATCTCGTCAACTGGGCCCAACCGGCCCAAGCGGTGCTGCTGCGCCGGGCGGTCATCGGCGAGGTGACGCGGGCCGGCCGCAGTTTCCGCGCCGAGCTGCGCGGGCTCGGCCACCTGCTGGAGGCCAGGCGCGGCCGGGTGTTCGCCAGCCGCTGCGATGCCGATCTGGGCGACACGCGCTGCGGCATCGCGCTGACCGATCCGCGCTACCGGGCAGTGGCCACGGTGAGCGGGGCGGCGGATGCGCGCGAGCTGACGGTGACGGGCCTCACCGGCTTTGACGCCGGATGGTTCGACGGCGGGCGCTTTGCCGTTCTGAACGGGCCGCTGACCGGCTTTGCCGGCGAGGTCGCCCGGCATGCGAGGAGCGGAGCGGCGGCGACGCTGTCGCTGTGGCTGACCGCGCCGCAGCCGATCGGGGCGGGCACGCAGATCGAGGTGACAGCCGGCTGCGACAAGCGCTTTGCCACCTGCCGGGCGAAATTCGCCAATGCGGTCAATTTCCGTGGCTTCCCGCACATGCCGGGGACCGACTTCGTGCTGGCCTATCCGGGGCGCAACACCGGCGAGAACGATGGAGGCGCACTTGTCGGCTGAACCGCTCGACCGGCGGGTGCTGCTGGCGGCGGCGCGGCGCTGGATCGGCACGCCCTACCGGCATCAGGCGAGCCTGAAGGGCGCCGGGTGCGACTGTCTCGGCCTCATACGCGGGCTGTGGCGGGAATACCTCGGCGACGAGCCCGAGCCGCTGCCGCCCTATGCGCCCGACTGGGCCGAGGCGGCGGACGGCCCGGAGGCCGAAACGCTGCTGGCGGCGGCAGAGCGCTGGCTGGTGCCGGTGTCGCTCGACCAGCGTCAGCCCGGCGACGTGCTCCTGTTCCGCTGGCGCGACGGGGCGCCGGTCAAGCATGCCGGGATTCTGTCGACCGGCGCGCAGCTGATCCACGCCTATGAGCGCGTCGGCGTCATCGAATGCCCGCTCGGCACCGCCTGGGCGCGGCGCATCACCCATGTGTTTTCCTTTCCCGGAGCCCTGCCATGGCAACCTTGATCCTTGCGGCCGCCGGTCAGGCGCTGGGCGGCCTTGTCGGCGCGGCCGGGCTTGGCGGCATTCTCGGCAAGGCCGCCGGGGCGGTGGCCGGAAATCTTCTCGACCAGTCGCTGTTCGGCGGCGGGCGCACGGTCGACCGGGGCCGGCTGGCCGACCTGTCGGTGCAGGCCTCGACCGAGGGCGCACCGATCCCCTTCGTCTATGGCCGGGCGCGGCTGGCGGGGCAGGTGATCTGGGCGACGCGCTTCGAGGAAGTGGTGAGCGAGGAAAGCGCCGGCGGCAAGGGCGGCGGGCCGAAGCTCCGCAATTACAGCTATTTCGCCAGTTTTGCTGTTGCCCTGTGCGAGGGCCCGATTGCCCGGGTTGGCCGGATCTGGGCCGATGGCAAGCTGATCGACCGCAGCGCGATCACGCACCGGGTCTATCCGGGGAGCCCGGACCAGGGCGTCGATCCCCTCATCGCGGCGGTGCAGGGGGCAGCCCCCGCCTACCGCGACACGGCGCATGTGGTGTTCGAGCGGCTGCCGCTGGAGCCTTTTGGAAACCGTCTGCCGCAGCTGACCTTCGAGGTGGTGCGGGTGGTGGACTGGCTGGAACGGCAGATCCGCGCCGTGACCCTGATCCCCGGAGCGGGCGAGTTCGTCTATGCGCCGGTTCCGGTGACAGACACCCCGCGCCCGGGCGAGACGCGCAGCGTCAACCGCCACACCAAACTGGCCGCAACCGACTGGACGGCGGCGCTGGACGAATTGCAGGACCTGTGCCCGGCGCTGGAAAGCGTGGCGCTGGTGGTGGCCTGGTTCGGCTCTGACCTTCGGGCCGGCCAGTGCCAGATCCGGCCCAAGGTGGAGGGGGCAGGCCGGCAGACCAGCGGCATGACCTGGACCGTGGGGCCGGTGACGCGCGAGGACGCGGAAGTCGTGTCGCAGCTGGAGGGCCGCCCGGCCTATGGCGGCACGCCCTGCGATGCCTCGGTGCTGGCCGCGATCCGTGACCTGAAGGCGCGCGGGCTGCGGGTGGTGCTCTATCCCTTCATCCTGATGGACATTCCGCCGGACAACAGCCTGCCCGATCCCTATGGCGGGGCGCGGCAGGCGGCCTTTCCCTGGCGCGGGCGCATCCGTCCGGGGGCGGCGCTTGCGACCGATGTGGCCACCTTCAACGGCACGGCCGCGCCTGCGGATTTCTCGCGGGCGGGTGACGTGATCGGCTATGCCGGCCCGGACGAGTGGTCCTACCGGCGGTTTGTCCTGCATCACGCGCATCTGGCGGAAGCGGCCGGCGGCGTGGATGCCTTCCTGATCGGCTCCGAGATGCGCGGGTTGACGCTCGCCCATGCGGGCGGCGGCAGCTATCCCTTTGTTACGGCGCTGAAAAACATCGCGACGGCCGTGCGGACCGTGCTGCGACCGCAGACGCGGGTGTCCTATGCGGCGGACTGGTCGGAATATGGCGCGCATCAGCCGGCAGCTGGCGAGCTGCGCTTTCCGCTCGATCCGCTCTGGGCCGATCCGGCGATCAGCATGGTCGCCATCGACAATTACATGCCGCTGAGCGATGCGCGCGGGCGGGAGACGGGCGACCCTCTGGATGTGGCGGCCCTGCGCGGGGCGATCCGGGGCGGGGAGTATTTCGACTGGTACTACGCCAGCGATGCGGACCGGGCGGCGGGGGTGCGGTCGCCGATCACCGACGGGGCCTATGGCAAGCCGTTCGTCTTCCGCGCCAAGGACCTGAAGGGCTGGTGGGAGACCCCGCATGTGGAGCGGATCGGCGGGGTGGAGACCGGGCCGGCGACGGCCTGGGTGCCTCGGTCCAAGCCAATCTGGTTCACGGAACTGGGCGTGCCGGCCATCGACAAGGGGGCGAACCAGCCGAATGTCTTCGTCGATCCGAAGTCCTCGGAATCCGCGCCGCCCTACTTCTCCGGCGGCGGGCGGGACGATGCCGTGCAGCGGCGGGCGCTGGAAGCCTCGCTGAGCTTCTGGGACGACCGGCATCCGGACTGGCCGATGGGCGACAATCCGCTGTCGCCGCTCTATGGCGGGCGCATGGTGGACGGTGCCAACCTGCATGTCTGGACCTGGGATGCGCGGCCGTTTCCCGCCTTTCCGCTCTATGGCGAGGTCTGGTCGGACGGGGGCAACTGGGAGGTTGGCCACTGGCTGAACGGACGCCTCGGCGGGGCGAGCCTCAACGCGGTGATCCGCGCGATCCTGGCCGACTTCGGTGTGCCGGCCGGGCGGGTGCGGGTTGAAGGGCTGGCCGAGGTCATCGACGGGCTGACGCTGGCCGGGCCGCTGACGGCGCGCGAGGCCATCGAGCCGCTGCTGGAAGCTTTCGGCGGGCGGGCGCTGGACCGGGGCAGCGAACTGGTTCTGACCGGGGCGCAGACGGGAGCGGCCTTTGCCCTTTCCGGCGAGGATCTGGTGGAGAGCGAGCCGGAGGCGGCATTGCTGACCCGCGTGCGCGGGCAGGCGGGGGAATTGCCGGCGGAGGTGCGCATCGCGGGCGAGGACATCCAGCGCGACCATCGCCGGCAGATCGTCGCGAGCCGGCGTCTGGAAGGCGGCAGCCGGCACGTGCTGACGCTGGACCCTGGGGTGGCGGCGCCGGTGGCGCTGCTGGAACGGGCGGCGGAAGCGCGGTTGCACCGCAGCTGGGCGGAGCGGGAGCGGGTGGAATTCCTGTTGCCGATGAGCCACGTGGCGCTGGAGGTTGGCGATGTGGTGGAGCTGGCGGCAACGCCCGACCAGAGCTTCTCACCGCCGCTGAAGATGACCATCGCCGCGATCGAGGACAGTCTTGTTCGCCGGATCGAGGCGGTGCGCAGCGAACCGGCGGCAGCCCTTGCAAGGGCGCCCACGCCGCGCGCGGACCCCTGGCGCAGCACCGATCCGGGACCGGCGCAGGCCGTGTTCCTTGACCTGCCGCTGCTGGAGGAGCGGGGCGCGGCCTTTGCGCCGCATCTGGCCGCGCAGGCGCGGCCCTGGCCGGGCAGTCTGGCTGTCCTGCGCCAGCGGCCGGGCGGGGCGGGCTTTGCCGAGATCGCCCGCATCGAGCGGCCGGCCACCATCGGACGGCTGGTGACACCGCTGGAGGCCGGGCCGCTGTGGCGCTGGGACCGGCAGAACCGGCCGGAGCTGGAGCTGTTCTCCGGTCACCTGCAGAGCCTGTCGGAAACGGCTGTGCTGGCCGGGGACAATGCGCTGGCCCTGCGCAGCCGGACGGGCGGTTTCGAGCTGTTGCAGTTCCGGCAGGCGGATCTGGTGGGCGAGCGGCGCTACCGGTTGACGGGCCTGTTGCGCGGACAGAAGGGCACGGAAGCCGAGGCGCTGGCAGGCGCCGATGCCGGAGCCGACGTGGTGCTGATGGAGGCGAGCCTGGTGGCGCTGCCGCTGGAGGCAGACCAGCGCGGGCAGGCGCTGTCCTACCGGCTGCTGCCACCCGGCGTGGCGCTCGATTCGGCCGCGCGCACCGACTTCACCGCGACCGGCCTGGGGCGCGCGGCGCTGCCCTTCGCCCCGGTCCATCTGACGGCCCGGCGCGAGGCGGGCGGGGTGCGGTTTGGCTGGATCCGGCGCAGCCGCATCGGCGGCGACGGCTGGGAGGCGGCGGAGGTGCCCGTCGGCGAGACGCGGGAAGCCTACCGGCTGCAGCTCTTCTCCGGCGCGGCTGTCCGGCACGATGTGACCGTCGAGGCCCCCGGTTACCTCTATCCGGCGGCGCAGGAGCTGGCCGACTTCGGCGCGCTGCAGACGGTGTTCACGACCGAGGTGGCGCAACTGTCCGATCTGGCCGGTCCCGGCCTTCCCCTGAAGGAGATCCTCCATGTCTGAAACCGTCCGGTTGCGCCTGCCGCTGATCGCGGCCGCGCAGGCGCAGAAGCATGTCACCCACAACGAGGCGCTGGCCCGGCTGGACACGCTGGCGCATCTGCATCTCCTCACCCGAACCGGCACGCCGCCGGGCGCGCCGCTGATCGGCGATTGCCATCTGGTGACGACGCCGGCAAGCGGGGCCTTTTCGGGCAAGGCGGACCATGTTGCCGAATGGACCGGCGCGGACTGGGTCTTCCATCCGCCGGTGACCGGACTGGTGGCCTATCTGGCCAGCGCGGGAACGCTGGTGGTGCGGACCGCGGCCGGCTGGCGCGACTATGGCGGGCTGCTGTCGCCGTCGGCTGTCCTGTCGCGTTCGGCCGGCGGGGCGACCACGGGGCTGGCGACGCTGGAGACGACCCTGTCGGGCCTGAGCGGAGCCTTCGTCGAGGCGGCGGGGCTCATTCCCAACCGGGCCGTCGTCTTCGGCGTGTCGACGCGCACGCTCACAAGCATCACCGGTGCTGCGTCCTACGACTGCGGGCTTGCCGCCGAGCGCAGCAAGTTCGGCGGTGGGCTCGGGGTAGCGGCCGGGTCCAGCAATGCGGGCGTCATCGGACCGACGGCCGTCTATGCGGCAACCGCCGTCCGGCTCAGCGCCAATGGCGGCAGTTTCACCGGCGGCAGCGTGCGCATTGCGGTGCATTGCCTGCTGGCGAGCGTGCCGGATGCCTGATGTGTCCACACTGCAGAGAGGGAGCAGCGGCATGCAAGTCAGTCCGCAGGGGCTTGCCTTCATTGCCCGGCACGAGGGTTTTGTCGGCCGGGCCTATCTGGATCCGGGCGGGGTGCCGACCATCGGCTATGGCTTCACCGAAGGCTCGCGCCTGTTCCGCAGCTGGTGGCAGGCGCAAGGCCATGCCGGCCTGGTGCCGGGCCAGACCATCGCGCCGGCCGCCGCGCTCAGCCTGCTGCGCGAGCTGGTGGACCGCGAGTACGGGCCGATGGTCACGCGGGCACTCGGCCCCTTGCCGCAGACCGCCTTCGATGCGGCGGTGTCGGCTGTCTACAATCTCGGCCCGCGGGCGCTGGGCTGGCGCTGGGCGAAGGCGCTGAAAGCCGGCGACCTGGCCACGGCGGCTGCCTGCCTTGCCCGCACCGGGACCACGGCAGGGGGACGGGTCCTGCCCGGGCTCGTGCGCCGCCGGGCCGACGAGGCGGCCCTCATGGCCGGGCAGGGCTACGGGCTCGACCTGCCGCACGGCTCCGCACCCGATCCCGACATCCGTCGCGTCCAGCGCCATCTGACCCTGATGGGCTATCGCCCGGGCCCGGTCGACGGCCGGGCCGGACCGCTGACGCGGCGGGCCGTGGCGCGCTTTCAGGCTGATCACCCGCCGCTGGCCGTCGACGGCACGGCGGGACCGGCCACCCGCGCGGCACTCGGCCGGGCGATGGCGGCCCGCGCCGGCCTTGCGGGCAGCGGCGGCTGCGGCGCGGCGGCCTCGGGCACCGCCGCAGCGCAAGGTGTGCCGGTCTGGGACTGCCTGCTGATCGCCGGCGGTGTCATCGCCGTGGCCGGGCTCCTGTTCCTCGCCTGGCAGTATCGCGGCCGCATCCGTCAGGAGCTGGTCTTCTGGCGGCAGGGACTTTCGGGAACGCAACAGGAGCAACGCACATGAGCGGATGGAGAACCTTGCTGTTCAACGGCGGACTGGGGCTCGCGGCCCTGATCGGCCAGGTGCTGGACCAGATGTCGGTCATCGACTGGACGGCGGTGCTGCCGCCGGACTGGGTGCCGGTGGTCCTGTTTGCCGTGGGGGTCGCCAATGTGGCCCTGCGGCATGTGACCACGGGCCCGGCCGGCTGGCGGCGGCCGGCGGCCGACCCCGCCTCGTGAGGTCCGGCGCGGGAGCGAAAGGCTCCTGACAGAAGGCTGTCAGGAGGGGGAGGATAGGGTGAGCCCGTTCCACCCCCTCCCGATGGAGATCCACATGAGCAAGTCCACCGCATCCACGCCCCGCAACAGCATCGTCTGGTTCGAGCTGCCGGTGCCTGACCTCGACCGGGGCGTCGCCTTCTACAACGAGGTGCTGCAGGTCGAGCTGATCCGTGAAGACATGGACGGCATGCGCACCGCCAAGTTCCCCGTTCTCGACGGGAAGGACACCCCCTCCGGTCATCTGTTCATCGGCACACCCGCGCCGGCCGGGCAGGGGAGCGTGACCCATCTGGCATGCCCCGGCCGCCTCGAGGACGGCATGGAGCGGCTGGCCCGGGCCGGCGGCAAGGTCCTGTCCGACCCGATCGCCATTCCCTTCGGACGTTTCACCTATTGTCAGGACCCGTTCGGCAATAGCATCGGGCTCTATGTCGAGACCGGCCAGGAGTGACCATTGATGCGCCGCGCGGACCGTCTGTTCCAGATCGTGCAGCACCTGCGGGGCGGACGGCTCGTCCGCGCCGCCGAGCTGGCGGAGTGGCTGGAGGTTTCGGAGCGGACCATCTACCGCGACATCGCGGACCTGCAGGCGTCGGGCGTCCCCGTGGAGGGGGCGGCCGGCGTCGGCTATGTCATGCGGTCCGGCTTCGACCTGCCGCCGCTGATGTTCACCCGCGACGAGATCGTGGCGCTGGTGGCCGGCGCAAGGCTGGTCAGCGCCTGGGGCGGGGCGGCGATGGCGCGCGCCGCCACCGAGGCGCTGGTGAAGATCGAGGCCGTTCTGCCCGAGCGCGCCGCCGCGCGCACGGGCGGCATCGAGATCCACGCGGTCGCCACCGAGATGACGGAGGAGCTGCGCGCCCGGCTGGACCGGATCGAGACCGCGGTGGACCGGCGCCAGCTGATCGTCATCGACTACACCGACGCCCAGGGCACGGTCAGCCGCAGAACGCTGCGGCCGCTTGGTCTCTGGTTCTGGGGGCAGGTGTGGACGCTGGTCGCCTGGTGCGACCTGCGCCAGGACTTCCGCATGTTCCGTCTGGATCGGATCCAGGCCCTCGACATCCCGGGCGAGACGTTCCGGATGGAGCGCGGGCGCACCCTTGCGGACTTTTACCGGACCATCGAGCGCGAGGAGGCTTGCCGTCTTCCCGGCTGAAGATCCTGTTCATGTACCATTCAGGCGCCAGTCGCTAGATCTGGGGGCAAGCTGATGTTCCATCCATCCGGGACGTGATCCAGATGCGCCAGTTCGCCCTTGCCGCCGCCTTCCTGCCCCTGTTGCTCCCGAGCCTGCCGGCCGGGGCGCTCGCCGCCTGCCTGTCGCAGCCGCAGGCGCAGCAGGCCGTCGCCAGTGGACAGGCCCTGTCGCTCGGCAGTGTTGCCGCCGGCCTGCAGGGCGAAATCGTCCGTGCGCAGCTCTGCGAGGAGGGCGGGCGCTATGTCTATCGTTTGTCGGTGCTGGAAAACGGCCAGGTCACGACCATCGTGGTCGACGCCAGCCGCTGAATTTTGCCATGATCGCAGGCCAGACAGTTGTCCGCCACCTGCACCGGACCGGAAGACCCATGCGCCTGCTGATCGTCGAAGATGACAAGGACCTGAACCGCCAGCTGAACGACGCCCTGAGCCAGGCCGGCTATGTGGTCGACCGCGCCTTTGACGGCGAGGAGGGGCATTTTCTCGGCGACACCGAGCCCTATGACGCGGTGGTGCTCGATCTGGGCCTGCCAAAGCTGGACGGCCTCTCGGTGCTGGAACGCTGGCGACGCGATGGGCGGGCGATGCCGGTGCTGATCCTGACGGCCCGCGATCGCTGGTCCGACAAGGTGGCCGGTATCGACGCCGGTGCCGACGATTACGTGGCAAAGCCGTTTCACATGGAGGAGGTGCTGGCGCGCGTGCGGGCGCTGGTCCGTCGCGCCGCCGGCCATGCCTCCAACGAGATCGAATGCGGCGACCTGCGTCTCGACCTCCGGTCAGGCCGGGTCACCGTTGCAGGGCTGCAGGTCAAGCTGACATCGCACGAGTACCGCCTGCTGGCCTATCTGATGCATCACCGGGGCAAGGTGATCTCGCGCACGGAACTGGTCGAGCATCTCTACGACCAGGACTTCGACCGCGATTCGAACACCGTGGAAGTGTTCGTCGGTCGCCTGCGCAAGAAGCTCGGCGGCGACTACATCGAGACCGTGCGGGGTCTGGGCTACCGGATCGGAGCGGTGGCGTGACCGCCAGCGCAAGCGAGGCCGGTCACGGACCGGAGGCCGCTGCCGCCGCCCGCCCCCGGCGGCGCAAGTCGCTGGCGGCGCGGCTCGTGGCTGTGGCCGCCCTGTGGTCGGTTGCTGCCCTGGCGCTGGCCGGGTTCATCCTGGTCGAGCTCTACCGCGACACCGTCGAGCGGGCCTTCGACAGCCAGCTCGAGGTCTATCAGAAAGCCATCATCGGCGCGATGGCCCCCACTGATGGCTCGACCATCAACCGCCCGGAAAACCTCGGCGAGCCGCGCTTCAACCTGCCCCTGTCCGGCTGGTACTGGACCATTGCCGACTGGCCGAACTGGCGCATCGTCCACGCCTCGGGCAGTCTTGTCGGGGACATGCTGCTGGTGCCGCCGCTCGCCTATGGCCAGCGCACCGGCGGCGGGTTCGCGACGGGGCCGGGCGGCGAGGAGCTGCGCGTGTCGCAGCGGATCATCAGTTTCGACGGCAAGACCTACCTGATCGCGGTGGGGGGCAAGACGGAGGGCCTGCGCAAGGATCTCGCTGCCTTCACCGGACAGGTGGCGCTGACACTGGCGGTCTTCGGTCTTGGCCTGGTCGCGGCCGTGCTGCTGCAGGTGCGCTTCGGGCTGTTGCCCATCCGCCGCATGCAGCAGTCGCTGGCTGCCGTCCGCAACGGCGAGGCCGAGCGCATCGACGAGGACCTGCCGCGGGAACTTGCCCCGCTGGCCGTCGAGCTGAATGCCCTGATCCGCTCCAATGCGGAGGTCGTGGACCGGGCCCGCACCCATGTCGGCAACCTTGCCCATGCGCTGAAGACCCCCTTGAGCGTGCTGTCCAACGAGGCCGCGCTCTCGGATGACGCCTTTGCCCGCAAGGTCAGCGAGCAGGCCGGCCTGATGCGCACACAGGTCGACCACCACCTGGAGCGCGCCCGGCAGGCGGCGCAGCGGCGGGTCATCGGGGTGGCGACGCCCGTCGAACCGGTGCTGGCAAGGCTCTTGCGGGCGATGACCCGCATCCACGACGCCAGGGGCCTTGCCTTCGACAGCCAGCTCGAGCCCGGGATCCGCTTCCGCGGCGAGCAGCAGGATCTGGAAGACCTGGCCGGGAACCTGATCGACAACGCCTGCAAGTGGGCCGACATGCGGGTGGAGGTGACGGCCCGGCTGCTGCCCGGCGCAACGCCGGAGCGGACCCTGTTCGAGATCATCGTCGAGGATGATGGCCCGGGCCTGACGGAAGCGGAGCGCCGCGAGGCGGTCAAACGTGGCCGGCGGCTCGACGAAAGCGTGCCGGGCACCGGCCTTGGCCTGTCGATCGTCGCCGACCTCGTCGCGCTCTATGGCGGCTCCTTCGAGCTGGGCGAGGCCGAGATCGGGGGCCTGAAGGCGCGACTGGTGCTGCCCGCGACGCCGGCCGGCGGCTGAGCGACGGACTGTGATCCGCATCACGCCGGCTCGCGCCGCATTGCGTCATTGTCACCATGTGTTATCTGATGCGGCATTGCAGCATGCGCCAAGGGGCGCGATGATGCCCGAGCTCAGCCCGGGAAAAGGCAAGGCTTTGGCCTAGTTGCGCCATAAAGTTGCACTAAGTTAACCAAGTCAGGGAAGAATGGGTCCCTTGTCGGCGCCAGCGCGTTCCACGAGGGGCCCGAACAGTCGGGCCAGATTGCGCGCGGCGATGGAGTGCCAGATGCGGTGGGGTGGATTTGCGGTCGTTTTGGCTGTGGCGGCGAGCCTTTCGGCTTGCAGCTCGGTCAGTGATTCCGGCGGGTCGGGTGTCGGGCTGTGGGGCTCGGCCTTCGGTCGCTCCGAGAAGTCCATCGCCGAGGCGGAAGCCAATGCCGCGATCAACCAGATGCTCGACGGGACGCCGCAGCTCGGCCTTGAATCGAGCGATCGCAAGGTCGCGGCCGAAGCGCAGCGTCAGGCCCTGGCCACGCCGGGCGCCGGCGGCACCGTGCGCTGGGACAACCCCCGCACCGGTCGCACCGGTGAAGTGCGCCTCGGGCCGCGCTACCAGGTCAACAAGACCGAATGCCGCGAGATCACCCATTCCGTGACCTCCCGCGAGACCCCGGTCCCCGTTGTGGCCCGCTCGACCACCTGCACGGACGAGAAGGGCATCTGGCGGCCGATCAGCTGATCCGGCGACCACCGCCGCAGCAGGACAGGGTGACTGTTCCAGACCAGGGCGCGCCGGCAGGTTGCGCCCTGTTGCTTTTCACGAGGTTTCGTCAAATTCGGGCGTGTCCTGGCAAGGGTCTGGAAAGATTTGTTTAAGTGTCGTCGTGGTAAACGAATTCCTGACATCCGTTGCCACAGCGCCAGAGATGACCGACCGAGATCTGCTGACCGCCAAGATACAGTCCTATCTGAAGGCGCTCTCGCCGCGAGCGGTGGAAACGCTCGTGCGCGGTCTCGAACGGGCCCGGCAGGCCGGCAAGACCGACCCGCATCTCGACCTGATCCTCGCCGCCTCCGCCGAACTTCTGCGCAGCGATGATCCGCCGCCGGCTGCTTTCCGGGGACCGGCACCGGCCGCGCCGGCGACGCGCAAGGGTCATCTCGAGCGCCTGTTCTTCTCCCCCCTCGACACGTTCCTCGTCAACGAGCAGCTGCCGTACAAGCAGGCTGGCCGTGTCTATCGGCCGTATCTGAACGGCATCTGGCAGTGGCTGGAACGGGACCTGCTGCCCGCCGACATCGCCCGCACGCGGCAGGACCTGGACACGATCCGCTCGGACGCCGAGAAGGTCCACGCCCGCGTTGCCGTCCTGCGGCGGCAGGCGGCGGACGCGCTGGGCGAGGCGATCAGCCGGGCCGAAGGCTCCGAACGCGAGGCGCGGCGGCTGGCCATGGTGCTGGGCGGAGACCGGGCGGTGGCGGACCTGCAGGACGTGACCCGCGTGCTGCAGGCCGAGCCGTGGCTGCCCGCCTTCCTCCGGCGCATGCCGCCGAACCTGACGGAACGCCGTCTCAAGCAGGACACGGACGTGCTTGCCCTCGTCGAGGCGCATGCCAGGAAACATCCCGACTATGTGCCGGTTCTGGCGGCGGCCGTGCTGGACCGGGCGGATGCCCCGTGGAGCCTCGGCACCTTCGCGACCCGGCTGGCCGGAACGCAGAAGATGAAGGATCTGGCGCAGAGCCGCTTCGCGCCCTTCGTCGACATGGTGGTGTCGGAAGCCGAAAGGCTCAACGTTCTGGCCAAGGACCACCAGCGGCACAATCCGGATCCGGTGGCGTTCTCCGAGGCCGTCTCCTCCTACGCCACGCTGGTCAAGGGGCTGGAGCTGGACCTGGACCTGACAGGCTGTGACCAGTGGAAGGCCCGCATCTCGCACACCCGGCGGGACATGTCGCATCTGGTGGCAGACGAGCTGCAGGGGGCGAGCGGCGCGGTGCGCCGTGCCCTGGCGGTGCCCAAGGTGGACAGGGACGGCAACTGGACGCGCGACGAGGCCGCGGTCGACGCGGCGGTTCGCGTCCTGCGCCTTCTTGCCATGGCGCGGGGCAATTCCGAGACGCTGGCGGTGAACGAGGTCAGCAAGCGGGCCCGGCATACGGTCGAGCAGACGCTGGAGATCCTGACCCGGGCGCTGATCAGCGACCTGCGCAAGCAGAGCGGGCCGATGCGGGACGCGCATCTGTTTGCCATCGACACGGCCGTCCTGCTCGCCGAGGTCTACTTCGGCCCGGACTACGCCGCCCAGATCCGGCGCAGCCGGCAGGCCGCCGTGGCCGCAACCGCCCCCGGGCCCGCGAGCGCGGCCTGACCGCGACGGGAAAAATCCACCAACGCGACCCAAGGTCACAGACGAGACAGTGGCAAACGGGACCAATCCCGTCCTATATGTCATGCCATGACACTCTGGATCCTCTTCGCCCTCATGACGGGCCTTGCCGCCCTGTCGATCCTCATCCCGCTGCGCAAGGGCAGCGATCGCATGAGTGCGGAGGCAGCCAACCGTGCCGCCGACGAGGCCGTCTACCGGGCCCAGCTTGATGAGGTCGACCGCGACGCGGAGCGGGGCCTGATCGATGCGGCCCAGGCCGAGGCCGCGCGCACGGAGATCGCGCGCCGTCTGATTGCCGCCCATCGCCAGAACACCCAGGACGCCGACGGCCCGGCAAGCCGCTGGCCGGTCTCGGTCACAGTGCTGATCGCCGCCGTCGTGCTGCCGGTCGGCGCGCTGGGGCTCTATCTCTCGACCGGCTCGCCGCAGATGCCCGACCAGCCGCTGGAAGCCCGGCTTCAGGCCGATCCGCAGGGGCAGCCTGTCGAGATCCTCGTTGCCCGGGTGGAGCGGCATCTGGCGGACAATCCCTCGGACGGGCAGGGCTGGGAAGTGCTCGGCCCGGTCTACATGAGCCTCGGCCGGCCGACGGACGCCGCCAAGGCCTTCGCCAATTCCATCCGTCTCAACGGCGCGACCGAGCCGCGCGAATCCAACCTGGGCGAGGCGCTGGTCGTGGCCGCGCAGGGGCTCGTGACGGCCGACGCGCGCGCGGCCTTCGAGCGTGCCGTTGCGCTGGACGCCACCGCGCCGAAGCCGCGCTTCTTCCTGGCGCTGGCGCTTGGCCAGGAAGGCAAGCAGGCCGAAGCGATCGCAGCCTGGAAGGCCCTGCTCGACGGCGCCGATCCGGCCGCCATCTGGGTGCCGGCCGCCCGGCAGGAACTGGCCAAGCTGGAAAACCCGGGCGGGACAGCGCCGCTCGGGCCGCAGATCACGGCACCTGCGCTGCCCGGACCGGACGCGCAGGCCGTCGAGGCCGCCGCTGCCATGAGCGAGGGCGACCGCCAGCAGATGATCCGTGGCATGGTCGACGGACTGCAGCAGCGGCTGATGAGCGAGGGCGGCTCGATGGACGAGTGGCTGCGCCTGATCCGGGCACAGGCCGTGCTCGGTGACCGCGAGGCGGCCCGAGACAGCCTGGCAAGGGCCCGCGCGGCCCTGGCCAGCGACCCGGCGGCGCTTGACGCCCTGAGCCGGATGGAGACGGAGGCCGGGCTCGGATCCTGAGCCCCGGATCACGCCGGGTGTCGTCGGCCGCGCGCCAGCTGCGCGACCGGGCGGACCCGGAGGGCCGGACCGGCGGGGCACGCCCCGCGGCGGGATCTGGCCGGACGACCCGGGAGGGGGCCCCGGAACATGAGACAATCCGGCACCGGTCCGACCGCTGGTCGTCGCGACGGTGCCGCCGCAACGGACGTATGATCGACCGGAGCCTGCCGCCGCTGGCGACGGGCAGGGTCGATCCGGAGGGATGCAGACGCGACATGACACGCAAGCAACGCCGACTGACGCTGATCGGATCCGCCGCCGTGGTTCTCGCCTCGGCGGTCGGCCTTGTTCTCTATGCCCTGAATGACCAGATCGTCTTCTTCCGGACGCCGACCGACGTGATGACCCAGCAGATCCCCGCCGGCCAGCGCATCCGGCTGGGAGGGCTCGTCGAAACGGGGTCCGTGGTGCGCTCCGATGACGCAAGGGTCAGTTTCCGGGTCACGGACACGGCAAATGCCGTGCCGGTGACCTATGTCGGGATCCTGCCGGACCTGTTCCGCGAGGGGCAGGGCGTGGTGACGGAGGGCATTGTCGGTCCGGACGGCGTGTTCAAGGCCGACAACGTGCTGGCCAAGCACGACGAGAACTACGTGCCGAAGGAAGTGGCCGATGCGCTGAAGGCGCAGGGGGTCTGGAAGGGTGATGGCGCGCCGCCGCAGTGAGCCTGCCAGACCGGATCAGGATGGGCAGGACGATGGGCGACGGCCGCGCCGACCGGGCTGGCAGGAGGACCTGCCGGTGAGGTCGGGCGGCAGGTGTCGGGAGAGAGACAGATGATCGTTGAGACGGGGCATTTCGCGCTTGTGCTGGCCTTCGTGCTGGCGCTGATCCAGTCGGTGGTTCCGGTCTGGGGTGCCTTGACCCAGGACCGCCGGCTGATGGACACGGCCGCGCCGATGGCGGTGGTCATGTTCCTGCTGGTGTCGGTGTCCTTTGCGGCGCTGACCTGGGCCTATCTCGCCTCCGACTTCTCGGTCGTGAATGTCTGGGAGAACTCGCATTCGGCGAAGCCCCTGATCTTCAAGATCTCCGGCGTGTGGGGCAATCATGAAGGCTCCATGCTGCTGTGGGTGCTGATCCTGGTGCTGTTCGGTGCCCTCGTCGGCCTGTTCAGCAGCAACGTCCCGGCCCAGCTGCGCGCGACGACGCTCGGGGTGCAGGGCTGGATCACGGCGGCGTTCCTGCTGTTCGTGCTGGCCACGTCCAACCCCTTCGGCCGCATTCCGCAGCCGCCGCTGGAAGGCAACGACCTCAACCCGCTGCTGCAGGACATCGGCCTCGCGATCCATCCGCCGCTGCTCTATCTGGGCTACGTCGGCTTCTCCGTGACCTTTGCCTTCGCGGTCGCGGCGCTGATCCTCGGCCGCATCGATGCGGCCTGGGCGCGGTGGGTGCGCCCCTGGGCGCTGATGGCCTGGGTGTTCCTGACCCTCGGCATCTCGATGGGGTCCTACTGGGCCTATTACGAGCTCGGCTGGGGCGGCTGGTGGTTCTGGGACCCGGTCGAGAACGCCTCGCTGATGCCCTGGCTTGCCGGCACCGCGCTGCTGCATTCGGCCATCGTCATGGAGAAGCGCGAGGCGCTGAAGGTCTGGACCGTGCTGCTGGCCATCTTCACCTTCTCGCTGTCGCTGCTTGGCACCTTCCTCGTCCGCTCGGGCGTGCTGACCAGCGTGCATTCCTTCGCCGTCGATCCCGCGCGCGGCCTGTTCATCCTCGTCATCCTGTGCCTGTTCATCGGCGGATCGCTGACGCTTTATGCGTGGCGTGCCCCCCTGCTGAAACAGGGTGGCCTGTTTGCCCCCATCAGCCGCGAGGGCGCGCTGGTGCTCAACAACCTCTTCCTGACGGCCGCAACCGCCGCGGTTCTGGTCGGCACGCTCTATCCGCTCGCCCTCGAGGCGGTGACGGGGGAGAAGATCTCGGTCGGTCCCCCGTTCTTCAACCTGACCTTCGGTCCGCTGATGATCCCGCTGATGCTGGCCGTTCCCTTCGGCCCGCTGCTCGCCTGGAAGCGCGGTGACATCCTGGCGGCGGCGCAGCGGCTCTATGCCGTGTTCGGTGTTGCCATCCTGATCACCCTCGCCGTCTTCTGGGCCTGGGGCATGCAGCAGGTCCTGGCGCCCATCGGCGTCGGCGTCGCGGTCTGGATCATGGTCGGATCGCTGGCCGAACTGGCCGCCCGCGTCCGCTTCGGCGAGATCGGGGCAAGCCGCGTGCTGTCGCGTCTCGCCGGCCTGCCGCGGTCGACCTATGGCACCGTGCTCGGCCACTTCGGCATCGGCGTGACGACGCTCGGCATCGTCATGTCGACGGCCTTCCAGACCGAGATCGTGCGCACGGTCCGGCCGAACGACACCTTCGACGTGGCAGGCTACCAGCTCACCTTCACCGGCATCGTGCCCCGGCAGGGACCGAACTTCAACGAACAGGTCGGCCATTTCGACGTGCGCAAGGGGGGCACCGAAGTCGGTTCGATGGATCCCTCCAAGCGCATCTACCCGGCGCGCGGCATGCCGACGACGGAGGCCTCGATCCTGACCTTCGGCTTCTCCCAGCTCTATGTCTCGCTCGGCGAGACGCGGGACGGCGGTGGCGCAGACATTCGCGCCTACTACAAGCCGATGATCACGCTGATCTGGATCGGCACCCTGTTCATGTCGCTGGGCGGCCTGATCTCGCTGACCGACCGGCGCCTGCGCGTCGGCGCCCCCAAGCCCGCGCGCAACAAGGCCGCGGGCCTGAGCCCGGCCGAATGAGGAGGATCGTCATGCGCCGCCTGCTTGCCCGGCTTCTGGTCGCACTCTGGATGCTGCCCCTGCTGGCCGGCGCGCTGACGCCCGCCGCCGCCGTCGCCCCGGACGAGGTGCTGAAGGACCCTGTCCTGGAAGAGCGTGCGCGGGGGCTGTCGGCACAGTTGCGCTGCATGGTCTGCCAGAACCAGTCGATCGACGACAGCGACGCGCCGCTGGCCAAGGACCTTCGTGTCCTTGTCCGCGAACGGCTGGTGGCCGGCGACAGCGATGCGCAGGTCATCGACTATCTCGTCTCGCGCTACGGCGAGTTCGTGCTGCTGAAGCCGAGACTGGCCTGGCATACGCTGGTGCTGTGGGCGTCCGCGCCGGTGGCGCTGGTCGCCGGGCTCGGCACCATCTACGTGGCGATGCGTCGTCAGCGGCAGCGTGCGGCCCTGGCCGCCGCCAGCGGTGGGCTGACCGAGGCCGAACAGCGGGAACTGAACGAGATCCTGAACAAGGACGGTCGGGCCTGACCCGACCGGACGGCCGCGTCTGCGCGTGCGCCCGTGCCTGCGGCGGCGCGAGGCCAGCTCAGGCGGCTGCCGCCATGGCCGACAGGCGGACCTTGATGAAGCGCATCGTCCGCTGGGCTTCGGCGACCGACAGGATGCGGAACTCGCCGATCCAGGTGTCGACGACCGTTGGTGCTGCCTTCATCTGCCGGGCCCGCGCCTTGCAGAGCGCGCTGAAGGCGACTTCGCCGATCTCGAGCGAGCGGCAGAGCACGGCGATGGCCTCGATGTCCTGGCGCACGATCACGTTGCGGACGAACTTCTCGTCCATGGCGGTAATGTTCGCGAGGAGGAAGGCGAGATCGTAGAGGTCATTCGCCAGACTGTATTCGATCACCACCTCGTCGAGCGGGCGTTGGCCGTCCCGGATGTCCTTCAGCGTCGCCTTGGTGTTGAGGCGGGCCTTGCGACGCTCCAGCTTGGTGTCATCGACGAGCAGGCTGGCCTCGCGGAACAGGTCGCGGGCGACGCGCTCGTTGTTCTCGAAGATGTGCCGCAGCTTGGTCTGGCGGTCGACCGGCAGCATGGCGAGCAGTTTCTCGAAATTGGCGCGGTTGAGGTCGTGCCGCTCCGTCAGGCTTTCGCGCAGCGTCGCATCCGTCTCGGCGAGCTTGACCAGAAGCCGCCCGCCCCAGTCCGACAGCTCGGCGCCCGGGTTGGCGGCCACCGACCGGCGCACCGGCTGCTCGCCCCGTTCCAGCAGGATGTCGGTCACGCGGGCCTGCAGTGCGTCGCGCTTGGATATCGCCAGCAGATGATCCTGCCCCTTGGTCTTGGCAAGGGTGTAAAGGTCGTCGTCGGTGAGCACCGGCGAGTTCTGCAGCACCGGAGCCGCCACCGTGGCCGTGTCATTGGCGAGCTTGAGCACGAGCTCGCGCGGTGTCGTCTCGATCGAGCCGATCTGCTGCGACAGGCTCTCGCGGCCGTCGATGTCGACCATGTCGATGAGGTTGACCAGAACGTCGTTGAACAGCGCCAGTTCCTCGTTCGTGTAGCGCTCCGCACCATCCACGAAGAGGGCCGCGACGTGTCCCATAAGCTCCCGGCGCTTGTCGCTGCTGCTTTCCCGCGCCAGATCGACCAGTGATGCCAGCATGTTCGCCCCGACTGCCCAAAGTCATGATCCCTGAAGCTCCAAGCTAGGCTCCAAAGCCTTTACAGAGGGATAAATCGATTACAGAAACTGGCAGGTATCTCCCGTTTTTTCACCTGAACGGAGCGTCATGTTCTCCCCCTCCGAAGCCCTGTCCGTGCCAGCGGTGCAGGCCAGCGGCGCAGGCCGGTGACGCAGCCTCGCGGCGACGGAGCAGGGCGACGGGCGGGCTGAGCCGGAGGGGTGCGGCGACATTACGAAGGATTAATCCGCCCGACAGGCGGCTGTAAGGCAGGTCTCTCCATATTGGTCTCGAGGGTGAGGGAAAGGTCCCCGCGTTTCCCGCCCAGATGTTTCCTCAAGCTCCAAGACCTCCAAGGAGAGCCTTCATGACCGAGACCGCAAGCCCCCGTTCCAAGCTCCATGTCGCGCGCCGCTCCCGGCTGCTCGCCGGCGCCATGGCCCTCGGGATCGCCGGTGTCCTGACCGCCCAGACCGTCCTGCCCGGACAGCCGGCCCTCGCCGAGGCCGTGCGCGTGACAGCGAGCGCGCCGGCCGATTTTTCCCAGGTCGTCCGTGCCGTGCAGCCGGCCGTCGTCAGCGTCCGCGTCAAGCAGGCGGCCGAGCCGCAGATGATGAATTTCGGCAACCGCGGGCCGCAGATGTTCGGTATGCCCGGCCTTGAGGACCTGCCTGAGGGCCATCCGCTGCAGCGCTTCT
Source organism: Pannonibacter sp. XCT-53 (assembly GCF_009915765.1). Classification (NCBI taxonomy): domain Bacteria; kingdom Pseudomonadati; phylum Pseudomonadota; class Alphaproteobacteria; order Hyphomicrobiales; family Stappiaceae; genus Pannonibacter; species Pannonibacter tanglangensis. The sequence continues at coordinate 2,082,790 of NZ_JAABLQ010000001.1, read as the reverse complement.
TCGAGCGCCGCGGCGAGGGGGACCGCGGCCAGCAGCGCGGCGACCCGCGCTCCTACGGCATGTCGCAGGGCTCGGGCTTCTTCATAAGCGAGGACGGCTATGTCGTCACCAACCATCACGTGATCGACAAGGGCACCGAGTTCATCGTCATCGACAACGAGGGCACCGAGCGCGAGGCCAAGCTCATCGGCGCCGACCCGCGCACCGACCTCGCGCTGCTGAAGGTCGAGGGCGACAGGCCCTTCACCTATGTCCGCTTCGCCGACGATGCTCCGGCCGTGGGCGAATGGGTGGTGGCGATCGGCAATCCCTTCGGTCTCGGCGGCACGGTGACGGCGGGCATCGTCTCGGCCCGGGGCCGCGACATCGGCGCCGGCCCCTATGACGACTTCATCCAGATCGACGCGCCCGTCAACCGGGGCAACTCCGGCGGACCGGCCTTCAACATGAAGGGGGAGGTCATCGGGGTGAATGCCGCGATCTTCTCGCCCTCCGGCGGCAATGTCGGCATCGCCTTCGCCATCCCGGCCTCGACGGCAACCGACGTGGTCGGTGACCTAAAGGAAACCGGCACGGTGACCCGCGGCTGGCTCGGCGTGCAGATCCAGCCGGTCACGGCCGACATTGCCGAAAGCCTGGGTCTGGCCAAGGCGGAAGGCGCCATCGTCTCCGACCCGCAGGCCGGCAGCCCGGCCGACAGGGCCGGCGTCCAGGCGGGCGACACGATCCTGCGCGTCGACGGCCAGGCGGTGAAGGGGCCGCGCGAACTGTCCCGTCTGATTGCAGGTCTCGCCCCCGACACGCGGGTCAACCTCACCGTCTGGCGCGACGGTGCCGAGCGCGACATCACCGTGACGCTCGGCCGGTTGAAGGACGCCGAAGCGGCCGCCGTGACCCCGTCGGTGTCCGGTCAGACCGAACTCGCCGACCTTGGTCTCGAGGTCACCAGCGCCCGTCGTGCCGGTCTCGATGTGGAAGGGGTGGTCATCACCCAGATCGATCCCAACGGCCCGGCCGCCGAAACGGGCCTGCGCGCCGGAGACGTCATCGCGGAGGTGGCCGGCCAGAAGGTGACCTCGGCCCGTGACGTGGAAGCGGCCATCGCGCGGGCCGAGAAGGATGGCCGCAAGGCCGTGCTGATGCGCGTCTTCAGCGAGGATGCCTCGCGCTTCGTGGCGGTGCCTCTCGCCTGATCGCTGATGACGCCGTCTCCCTGAGGTCCGCTGCCCTTGAACGGGAGACGACCGGAGCGCGGGCTGTCGCAAGACGGCCCGCGCGCCGGGGCTCGCGTGGCCGCCCGGGCCACATCCGCCGGTCCCGGCGCAAGCCCGCAGCAGCGCAGGACTGCAAGATCCGCCCGGACCTGCGGCCTCCCGTTTGTCCCCGTCCCGTTTGTCCCCGTGCAGAACTCAGGTAAAAGAAGGGCATGATGCGGATTCTGATCATCGAAGACGACAAGCAGGCGTCTGCCTATCTCGCCAAGGGTCTGAAGGAAGTCGGCCACATGGCTGACCAGGCGGCCGATGGCGACGAGGGGCTGTCCATGGCTCTCGACGGAGCCTATGACGTGCTGATCGTCGATCGCATGCTGCCGCGCCGCGACGGCCTGTCGGTCATCCAGGCGCTGCGCAAGTCCGGCAACCACACGCCGGTGCTCATCCTGTCAGCCCTCGGTCAGGTCGATGACCGGGTCACGGGCCTGCGGGCCGGCGGGGACGACTACCTGCCAAAGCCCTATGCCTTCACCGAGCTCCTGGCCCGTGTCGAGGCCCTCGGCCGCCGGCCCAAGAGCGGCGGCGACGTGGAAACGGTCTATCGGGTGGCCGATCTGGAGCTGGACCGGCTGGCCCACCGCTGCACCCGCGCCGGGCGCGACATCCCGCTGCAGCCGCGCGAGTTCCGTCTGCTTGAGTACCTGATGCAGCATGCCGGCCAGGTCGTCACCCGGACCATGCTGCTCGAGAATGTCTGGGAGTATCATTTCGATCCGCAGACCAACGTGATCGACGTGCACATCTCGCGGCTGCGCTCCAAGATCGACAAGGACTTCGACACACCGCTGCTGCAGACCGTGCGCGGCGCCGGCTATACGATCCGCACCGGGTCCGGCCGGGAGGGCGCGGACCGTGACAGCACCGCTGGCTAGGCTGCTGCGGACGACGGCCTTCAAGCTGTCGCTGCTCTATCTCGCGGTCTTCACCGGCCTGTCGGGTTTCCTGCTGTTCTCCGTCAGCCACAACACGGATTCGCTCATGACCGAACAGGTCGTGCAGACGGTGGACGCGGAGATCCAGGGCCTGTCCGACCAGTATGCCCGCGGCGGCGCCCGGGCCCTGGTCTCGGCCATCGACAGCCGCGCACGCCGGCCCGATGCCAGCCTCTACCTGTTCGTCGATTTCGCCGGCAACGTGCTGGCCGGCAACATTTCCCGCCTGCCGACCACCGTGCTGGAAGAGGCCGACGGCGGTGTCCGACGGGTCAAGTATGCCCGGGGCGAGGGCGAGATGGAGCGCGAGGCCGTGGTGCGCACCTTCGAGGTGCCAGGCGGCTTCCGCCTGCTCGTCGGCCGGGATCTCGGCGAGCAGGCCCGCTTCCGCGACATCCTCGCCGGCGCCCTGCGTGTCTGGCTGGTGGTGGTGATCCTGATGGCCGTCGTCACCTGGGCCTTCGTCAGCCGGCGGGTCCTGAAGCGCATCGACGCGATGGCCGCCTCCAGCCGCCAGATCATGGACGGAAACCTGTCGCAGCGGCTCCCGCTGGCCGGCAACGGGGACGAGTTCGACCGCCTCGCCGTCAGCCTCAATGCCATGCTCGACCGCATCGAGCTGCTGATGCAGGGCCTGCGCGACGTGACCGACAACATCGCCCACGACCTGAAGACGCCGCTGACCCGGTTGCGCAGCCGCCTCGAGACGACCTTGCGCGAGGCACGCGGCGAAGCGGACCTGCGCGAGGCGCTGGAGGCGACGATCGAGGACAGCGAGGGCCTGATCCGGATCTTCGACGCGCTGCTGCGGATCGCCCGGGTCGAGGCCATGTCGCCGGACCGGGGCCTCGAGCCGGTCGATGTGCGTGCCATTGCCGAGGAGATGGCCGAACTCTACGGGCCGGTGCTGGAAGACGAGGGCGGTCGCCTGTCGCTGGACCTGGCGCCGGTGCCGAAGGCCCTCGGGAACCGCGAGCTGATCGCCCAGGCGCTGGTCAACCTGATCGAGAACGCCCTGAAGTATGCACGGACGGACGATGGACAGCCCCTGTCAATAACCGTAATGGTCAGACAGGAGAAGGATCGGATTCTGCTTTCGGTGGCCGACAATGGCCCCGGCATCATGGCGAAGGACCGGGACCGCGTCGTCGACCGGTTCGTGCGCCTGGAGCAGAGCCGGTCCGAGCCTGGCTATGGATTGGGGCTCAGCCTTGTGCGCGCCATCGCGCGCCTGCACGGCGGCACCCTCGTTCTGGCCGATGCACAGCCGGGACTGCTGGCGCGCCTCGACCTCGTGGCCGCGCCGGATGCCAAGACGGGAGGCGAGGGACGCAATGGGGACGACAGGAGCTGACGGCGGGGACACGCGGCCCCTGAGCCACCGGATTGTCATCCTGCCCCATGCGATCGACCCGCAGCGCGCCGACCGGCTGGTGGCGGACCTGCGCGAGCGTGCGGAGGCCGATCCCTCGGAAGGCAGCGCCGCCGTGCTGGACCTGATCGCCAGCGACGCCCGGCTGTCGGCGTTTCTCGGCGCGGTCATGGCCAATTCCGCGTATTTGCGCGACCTCTGCCTGATCCGCCCCGAGCGTCTGGGACGCATCCTCACCGCCCGGCCAGAGGCCTTCATTGCGGCGACCATCGCAGCCGGCCGTGCGGCACGCGAGGACAGCGAGGCCGAGCTGATGCGCCGGCTGCGGCACCTGAAGCAGGAGCTGGCGCTGTGCCTCGGGCTCGCCGACATCGCCGGCGCCGTCGATCTGGACGTGGTCACCCGGGGACTGGCCGAGTTCGCCGACGCCGCCCTGACCGCCGCCATCCGTTTCTGTCTCCGCGACCTGGCGCAGCGGGGCCGTTTCGAGATCACCGATCCGGACCAGCCGGAAGTCGGCAGCGGCCTGATCGTGCTGGCCATGGGCAAGCACGGGGCCTTCGAGCTCAACTACTCGTCCGACATCGACCTCATCGTCTTCTATGACCCGGCGATCACGCCCCTGCGCGGCGGGGCGGAGGCGCCGGTCGAATTCGTGCGTCTGACCAAGCGCTTCGTGAAGATCATGCAGGAGCGCACCGGCGACGGCTACGTGTTCCGGACCGACCTCAGGCTGCGACCGGACCCGGGCGCGACGCCGGTGGCCATGTCCGTGCCGGCCGCGCTCGCCTATTACGAGGCACTGGGGCAGAACTGGGAGCGCGCCGCGCTGATCAAGGCCCGGCCCTGCGCCGGCGATCTCGCGGCAGGAGACGCCTTCCTGCACGAGATCGTGCCCTTCATCTGGCGCAAGTATCTCGACTTCGCCGCGATTGCCGACGTGCACTCGATCAAGCGGCAGATCCACATGCACAAGGGCCATGGCAAGATCGCCGTGGCCGGTCACAACGTGAAGCTCGGCCGGGGCGGCATCCGTGAGGTCGAGTTCTTCGTCCAGACCCAGCAGCTGATTGCCGGTGGCCGCAACCCGGACCTGCGCGGCCGGCGCACGCTCGACATGCTGCAGCGGCTCGTTGCCGCCGGCTGGATCGAGGAAGAGGCCCGGTCCGATCTCGAGGCGGCCTACCGCTTCCTGCGCAGCGTCGAGCACCGCATCCAGATGCTCAACGACGAGCAGACCCACCTGTTGCCCCAGGACGAGGAAGGGCTGACCCGTGTGGCCTATCTGTGCGGGTTCGAGGATCGGCCGGCCTTCGAGGCCCGCCTGCTGTTCCATCTGCAGCGGGTGCAGCGCCATTACGCCGAGCTGTTCGAGGACGAGCCGGAGCTGGCCTCCGACATGGGCAACCTGGTCTTCACCGGCGACGACGACGATCCGGACACGCTGCAGACCCTCTGGAGCCTCGGCTATCGCCAGCCGTCGGAAGCGGCCAAGATCATCAAGGCCTGGCATTTCGGACGCTATCCGGCCATGCGCTCGACAAAGGCCCGCGAACGCCTGACAGAGCTGCATCCCGTGCTGATCTCGGCGCTGGCGGAGACCGACAACGCCGATGCGGCCCTCAGGGCCTTTGACGCCTTTCTCGCCCGGTTGCCGGCCGGCGTGCAGCTCTTCTCGCTGCTGCGCTCGAACCCGCACCTCCTGCACATGCTGGCCACGGTCATGGGCTCGGCGCCCCGCCTCGCGGAGACGGTCGCACGCCGGGTACACGTGCTCGATGCGGTTCTGGATCCGGCCTTCTATGGCTCCATGCCGAGCCTGGTCGAGTTCCGCACCGGTCTCGACCTGACGCTGGCGCAGGCCCGCCACTACGAGGAGGCGCTCGACCGGGCCCGCATCTTCACCCAGGAGCAGCAGTTCCTCGTCGGTCTGCGGCTTCTCTCCGACACCCTGAGTGGCGATCAGGTCGGCTACGCCCTGGCCCGGCTCGCGGAAGTCGTCGTCGACCGCATCCTGACGCAGGTCGAGGCACATGTGGGGGCCAGTCACGGCAAGGTGGCGGGTGGCCAGCACGCGGTGATCGCGATGGGCAAGCTCGGCGGCGAGGAAATGACGGCCACGTCTGACCTCGACCTGATCCTGCTCTATGACGTGCCCGGGGACGCGACCCAGTCCGATGGCGCGCGCCCTCTGCCGGTCAGCCAGTACTACATCCGGCTGACGCAGCGTCTGGTGACGGCACTCTCGGCCCAGACCGCCGAAGGCACGCTCTACGAGGTGGACTTCCGGCTGCGGCCATCGGGCAATGCGGGGCCGCTGGCCACCAGCCTGCTCGCCTTCGAGACCTACCAGAAAACCGAAGCCTGGACGTGGGAGCACATGGCACTCACGCGCGGCCGCGTGATTGCCGCCTCCTCGCCCGACTTTGCAGAGCGCGTGACGCGCTTCCTGCACGAGACGCTGCGCCAGCCGCGCGACCGGGCGAAGGTCGCCCTTGATGTCGCCGCCATGCGCGCCCGGATCGAGAAGGAAAAGGGCACACGGGACATCTGGGATCTCAAGCAGGTTGCCGGAGGCCTGGTCGACATCGAGTTCATTGCCCAGTTCCTGCAGCTGGTGGAAGGAGACCGCCACCCGCAGATCCTTGCCCAGAACACCGGCGAGGTGCTGGCCCGGGCCCTTGATGCCGGCCTGCTCGACGCCGACACGGCCGGACCGCTGTCGGCGGCGCTCAGGCTCTATCATCGCCTGACACAGGTGCTGAGGATGACGCTGGCCGGCTCCTTCAAGGTCGCCGAAGCGCCGCGTGGCGTCGTCGACCTGCTGCTGCATGCGAGTTCCGCGCCGGATCTCGGCCGCCTCGAGCTGGAACTTGCCGAGACGCAGCAGCGCGTGCGGCAGATCTTCGAGACGCTCGTCGGACCTGTGGTGCTGCCCGAGGCACTGGAGGCCTGACAGAGCTGAGGCCAAGCAGAGCTGAAGGCTGACGGACCCGCGCCGCGCCGGGGCCCGGCTTTTCGCGATCAGGCGGCGTGGGCTTCCTGGGCAAGCGGCAGGGTGAAGGCAACCGTCGTGCCCTGGCCCGGCACGGAACTGATTGCCAGCGCGCCGCCCTGCAGCTCGACGAGGGAGCGGGCGATGGCTAGGCCGAGGCCTGAACCCTTGTGCGTCTTGGTGAACTGGTTCTCCACCTGCACGAAGGGCTGGGCGAGCCGCTCGATGTCGACCTTGCGGATGCCGATGCCGCTGTCGACCACCTCGAAGCGGGCCATTCCGCCGCGCAGGCTGGCCGTCAGCCGCACCTGACCGCTCTCCGGCGTGAACTTCACGCCATTGGACAGCAGGTTCAGAAGCACCTGCTTGAAGGCCCGGCGGTCGGCGGCAATCACCAGCCCTTCCGGGACGTCGCAGGTCACCTCGATCATCTTTTCCTGGGCCGGTGCCCGGATGATGCGGATGGCTTCGTCGGCGACCGTCGCGGCGTCGAGCGGCGTGACGCTCATGTCCATCCGTCCGGCCTCGATCTTGGACATGTCGAGGATGTCGTTGATGACATTGAGCAGGTAGGTGCCGCTTTCGTGGATGTCGCGGCAGTATTCGGCATAGCGGCTGGAGCCGATCGGCCCGAACATGCCCTTGTCCATGATGTCGGAGAAGCCGATGATCGCGTTGAGCGGCGTGCGCAGCTCATGCGAGATGTTGGCGAGGAACTCGGACTTGGCGCGGTTGGCGTTCTCCGCGTTGGTCTTTTCCTGGGCGTATTTCTCGGCCAGCTCGACGAGCTGCTGCGCCTGCATCTCGAGCGTCTGGCGTGACTTGCGCAGGTCCGAGATCGTGGCGATGAGACGGCGCTCGCTTTCCATGAGACGCTCTTCCTGACGCTTCAGCGCCGTGATGTCCGTGCCGACGGACACGAAGCCGCCATCCTTGGTCCGCCGCTCCGAGATCTGCAGCCAGCGTCCGTCATCGAGCTGTGCCTCGTAGCTGGCATTGCTGCCGGCGACGGGGGCAGGTCCCCGGGCGGGGATCGTGGTGATGTGCGAGTTCCGGGCCGCTGCCATCACCTTGGCATAGGGCGTTCCCGGACGGACGGCGGTCTCCGGCAGGTTGTGCAGGGACTGGTAGTTGGAGTTGCAGATGACCAGCTCGTTGTCGGCGTTCCACAGCACGAACGCTTCGGAAATCGTCTCGATCGCGTCCCGCAGGCGCAGGTCCGCCGTGCGGCTCTGCTCGGCCAGCTCGTGCTGTTCGGTCACGTCGATGCAGATGCCGATCAGATGCGGCTCGCCGCGACCCGGCTCGATCTGGACCTCGCCGCGCGCCCGCAGCCATACCCACGACCCGTTGGCGTGACGCATCCGGAACATCCGGTCCACCGTCGTGTCCCCCGAACTCAGCAGGCTTTCCGCGAGCGCGTAGAGGTCGATGTCGTCCGGGTGTGTCAGCTCGGAAATCTCGGCAAAGCCGAGGATGTCGTCCTTGGGTTCGCGGCCAAGCAGGTCATAGAGCGAAGCGGACCAGAACACGCGGCCACGCGCCAGGTCCCAGTCGAACAGGCCGCAACGGCCGTGGGTCAGGGCGGTATCGATGCGTCCGCGCGTCGCTGCATAGATCTCGTCGGCCTGCTCGGCGCGGGTGGCCTGCGAGAAGAAGCCATAGACGAGGACGAGCAGCACCGTTGCCGTGCCGACGAACAGGGTCACGTTGGCGGAAACATCGCCGCGCCACTCTGCAAAAATGTCCTTCTCCGGCTGCATCACGGCGACCATGCCGAGGCGACCGTTGAGATGATGCACCGTGGCGAGGGCAGGGCTGCCGCTGTCCTTGTTGATGGTCAGCACACCGGCTCTCGCGCCGAAGACGGTGAGCGGCTGGGCCGGGCCGAAGATGTCGCCGATGATCTGGCCCTCGTATTCGGCCTGCAGCGGTGCGCTGGCAACGATCAGCCCGGACGGGTCGGTGACAAGGATGACGCGGCCTTCGCTGGTGGCGCCGGCCGGCAGGGCGTCGGCCAGCACGCGCTGCAGCGCCGACCGGTAACCGACATCAGGCAGCTCGCTCTCTTCCGATCCGATGCGTGCCGACAGGACCGAGGCGATCAGCGCGATCTCGTCGCGCGCCTGCAGTTCGACGTCCTGATAGTCATAGGACAGTTCGAGCACGCGATAGACGGCAATGCTTGCGATGAACACCAGGCACAGGACCGGGATGAGCCGACGGAACAGCGGTTCAGTCCGCAGGAGGCGCTGGTAGGTCGGCTGCGCGAGCAGGCGGATGTGGCCCGTGAGGGTGCCGGCCTTCTTCCCTGCTGTGATCTGGGCAAGGCGTCGCATGGACGCGCTGCCGGCAAATGCCCGCGCCATCGGCAATGTCCCGATTGTCTGAAAATCCATGATCCGGGAAGCAGTTACGGCCGAATCAAGGTCATTTGAATCCAGAGGTCGGGTTTTGTCCAGAGGTCGGGCGAAAATTTTTGGTTAACGCGGGCGCGCTGTTTTGCGCTGCCGCGTTAACCTTTCGCTAAGTGTCTGATTTGCGAGTCTTATGCCAGACAGCGCTCGACGATGTCGCGCGTGTCCTTCGAGAGGGTTGCACGTCCCGCGAGCTTCGACAGCACGCCTTCGGCCAGTGCCGCCCGTTTCGGCTCGAGCGCCTGCCAGGACCGGAAGGCGGATACGAGCCGGGCGGCGAGCTGGGGGTTGCGCTGGTCCAGCCGTTCGACCACGTCTCCGAGATAGACGAAACCGGCACCATCCGGTCGGGTGAACTGCGACTGGTTGCCGGTGGTGAATGCCCCCACGAGGGCCCGGACGCGGTTCGGGTTGGTCCAGTCGAAGGCCGGGTGCCGGGTGAGGGCGTCCACGATCGTCAGCGTGCCGGCATGCGGGCTTGTCGCCTGGACCGTGAACCACTTGTCCATGGCGAGCGGATGGCCGGCATGCCGCCGTTCAAAGGCGGCAAGGGCCGTGTCCGCCCCCGCGAGGTGTTCGTGAACCAGAACGGACAGGGCGGCAATCCTGTCGGTCATGTTGTCCGCCTCGCGCGCATGCCGGGCGATGATGTCGGCCCGGGTGTCCTGATCCGAGACAGCGAGGTAAGCGAGGCAGAGCCCCTTCAGGGCCCGCTCTCCCGCGTCTGCGGCATCCGGCGCGAAGGGGCGCCGGCCGAGGCGGTCGGCCAGGCTTGCAAATGTCTGGCCATGGGCGCGCCCGATCGCGTGACGCAGCTGCGTGCGGGCCGACAGGATCGCGTCCGGGTCGACATCCCGGCCAATGTCCCGCGCCAGGTCGGCCTCTCCGGGCAGGTGCAGCACCTGCGCGCGGAAGGCAGGATCCAGGTCCTCGTCCGTGAGGACATCACCGAGTGCCGAAACGAGAGCCGCATCGACCGCGAGCACGTCCCCCTTGCGCCGGGCCGCGTAGAGCCGCATCAGCTCGCGTGTTGCCAGATCCTGGGCAGCCTGCCAGCGGTTGAAGGGATCGCTGTCGTGCTGCAGCAGGAACAGGAGATCGGCAGGGCTTGGCGTGGCGTTGACGGTGACCGGAGCCGAGAAGCCGCGCAGCAGCGACAGGACCGGGCGCTCGGTCACGCCGTCGAAGGTGAAGGTCTGGCTGCGCTCCGAGAGCAGGAGAACGTCCCCCTGAACCCGGTCACGCTCGCGCGGCCTGAGCCCGATGTCCGCGCCCTCCGGGCCGATCAGGCCGAGCCGCACGGGGATCAGCATCGGCAGCTTGCTGGCCTGTCCGGGCGTCGGACCGAGCGACTGGGTCAGCGTCAGGCTCAGCGTTGCCGTGTCGGGATCATGGGCGCTGGTGACCTCCAGTCGCGGCGTGCCGGCCTGCTCGTACCACAGCGCGAACTGCTCAAGGTCTCGCCCGCCTGCCTCGGCGAAACAGGCAAGAAACTGCTCGATGGTTGCCGCATCCCCGTCATGCCGGCGGATGTAGAGCGCCATGCCTGCGGCAAAGTCCTCCGCACCCAGCAGCGTCTTCAGCATCCGCACGACCTCCGCCCCCTTCTCGTAGACGGTCGCCGTGTAGAAGTTGTTGATCTCCCGGTAGGCGCGCGGGCGGACCGGATGGGCCAGCGGCCCCGCATCCTCGGGGAACTGGTGCGATTTCAGCATCCGCACATCCGCAATCCGCTTCACGGGGCGCGAGCGCATGTCGGAGCTGAACTCCTGGTCACGGAAGACCGTCAGCCCTTCCTTGAGGCAGAGCTGGAACCAGTCACGGCAGGTGATGCGGTTTCCGGTCCAGTTGTGGAAGTACTCGTGCGCGATCACGGCCTCCACATGGCCGTAATCCTGGTCGGTGGCCGTCTCGGGGTCGGCCAGCACGTACTTGTCGTTGAAGATGTTGAGGCCCTTGTTCTCCATCGCGCCCATGTTGAAGTCGGACACGGCGACGATGTTGAACACGTCCAGGTCATATTCGAGGCCAAACACGTGCTCGTCCCAGGCCATGGACCGCTTCAGCGAGTCCATCGCCCAGCCGCACATGTCCTCCTTGCCCGGCTCCACATGGATGGCGAGACGCACCAGGCGGCCCGAGCGGGTCGTGAAGGTGTCATGCACGCTCGCAAGGCGGCCGGCCACCAGCGCGAACAGGTAGGCCGGCTTGGGGTGCGGATCATGCCAGATCGCATAGTGCCGCTCCGTCCCGGCGATGGGCCCCGCCTCGACGGGATTGCCGTTGCCGAGCAGGACCGGCGCCTCCGTCCGGTCGGCTTCGATGCGGGTGGTATAGACCGCAAGCACATCCGGCCGGTCGAGGAAGTAGGTGATCCGGCGGAAGCCCTCGGCTTCGCACTGGGTGCAATAGGTCCCCGACGACCGGTAGAGCCCCATCAGTGCAGAGTTTGCCTCCGGATTGATCACGGTCTCGATCTCGAGGCGGAAGGGCTGGGCCGGCGGACAATGGAGCGTGAGCGCGACCGGGCTTGCCGCGTAGGCCTCGGGTTCCGGCGACCGCCCGTCAAGCAGCAGATGCTCGAGCCGCAGACCATCGCCATCAAGCACAAGGGGCGTGCCGGCAGGGGTTCCCTCCGCCGGACGGATCGCAAGCACGGCGGTGACCCGCGTTGCCGAGGGATGCAGGCGCACATCCAGATCCACCCTGTCGATGAGATAGGCCGGCGGCCGGTAGTCCTCGAGGCGGACAACGGTCTGGTCGGTGGTCGACATGGGGTACTCCTGCAGGGATCTTCGGTCAGCGGTGTAGCGGGTGGCCTCGTCCCCGTCACGCCGCCTTTTCGATGATCAGACCGAAACAGGTGGATGCGAAACCGTCGATCGACAGCTTCATGTGCGGGGCGCCATCGGTCCAGCATTGGGTCAGGATGGCCGGCCAGTCATTGACATAAGGCGGGATGTCGATGAATTGGTCCATCGGTGCCTTGCCTATGTCGAAGTTGAGCGGCCGCACCTTGTGCCCCTGTGCCGTCAGGCGGGCAGCCAGGTCCTCGAAGTGCCGGCGCTGGTAGAGCACGGTCACCCAGTTGTCGAGGGTCTCCTGGTCGTTCATGAAGTTGAACTCGGTCGTGTGCACGGCCAGACCGCCCGGCTTCAGCGGCCGCAGCGCCGTCTCGATGAAGTCGAGGCCATGCTTCAGGCTGCCCAGATGCTCGAGGGCGCAGATCGACCAGGTGAAGTCGAAGTCCGACAGGTCGTCGGGGATCGCGTTCATGTCGACAAAGCGCAGGCTGATGTGCCGCTCGAAGGCCTCCCGCGACACCAGCTCGGGCCGATAGGCCTTCTCGATCGTGGCGGCGTATTCATGCGTCTTCGACCAGACCTTCGCGGCCTCGTTGTCCGGCGGCAGGTCGGTGACCAGCACGTCGACGCCCTCGCTGGCCAGAAGCGAGGGGATGGGCTCCTCGCCGCAGCCGAAGCCGAGGCCGCGTCTGCCCGGTGCGATCATGCCATGCTCGTGCAGGGCCTGCAGGACATAGACGAACTCCCACAGCTTGCGATGGTAGAAGATCGGGATGCGCAGGCGCCCGGCCCAGTAGGCGGCCCAGTCGGTCTCCAGGTCCGCCTGTGTCGAGGCCTTGCTGTCCAGCCCGACATGGGTGGGGGTGAGCCCCGTGCGCACCGGCAGCTCCGAGGCGAGCTTGCGGGCGAGCTGATATCCCATGGTCTTGATGTTGTAGTGCAGGAACTCGATGTCCTTCGTCTTCGCCCACATCGGGTTGATGTTCGGCTGGCCCGTCCCGCGCGTCAGCCGGATGCGGCCATCGAACAGGGTTTCGACGGTGCGTTCGACAAAGGCGCGGATGTCGTCTGTCAGGCTCGGCTTCTTGAACATGGTGCAGGTATCCCGGAAAATGACAGGGTCGGCAGCGCCAGCCACAGGCGTAGCAGGATCGGTTGTGCATCCGCAACCGGCAACGAAGGGGCGTGGTCCCGTCCTTTTCGTTGCAAGGGCCGGCGGCTGCGGGTATCGCAGCAGGGTCGGTCCGGAAGGGCCGGCGCCTGAGTCCTCCCGCCCTGCCAAGGAGCTTTCCGTGCGCGCACCTCTCGAAGGCATCAAGGTTCTCGAACTCGCCCGCATCCTCGCCGGTCCCTGGGCCGGACAGACGCTGGCGGATCTCGGGGCCGACGTGATCAAGGTCGAGAGCCCGCAGGGCGACGACACCCGCACCTGGGGACCTCCCTTCGTCGAGACGGCGGACGAGGACCGGCCGGATGCCGCCTATTTCCACGCCTGCAACCGCGGCAAGCGCTCCATCGCCGTCGATTTCACCACGGCCGAGGGTCAGGCCCTGGTGCGCCGGCTGGCCGCCGGGACGGACATCCTGATCGAGAACTTCAAGGTCGGGGGACTGGCCAAGTACGGCCTTGACTATGACAGCCTGCGCGCCGTCAACCCCAGGCTGATCTACTGCTCGATCACCGGCTTCGGCCAGGACGGTCCCTATGCCCACCGGGCCGGCTACGACTTCATGATCCAGGGGCTTGGCGGCTACATGGACCTGACGGGCGCCGCCGATGGCGAGCCGCAGAAGGTCGGCGTTGCCGTCGCTGATCTCTTCACCGGGGTCTACAGCGTCATCGGGATCCTCGCGGCGCTGCGCCGCCGCGACATGACCGGGGAGGGCGAGCACATCGACATGGCGCTGCTCGATGCGCAGGTCGGCGTCCTCGCCAATCAGGCGGAGAATTACTTCATTTCCGGCAAGGCGCCGCGGCGGATGGGCAATGCCCACCCCAACATCGTGCCCTATCAGGTCTTTCCTGCCTCCGACGGCCATCTCATCATCGCCTGCGGCAATGATGGCCAGTTCCAGCGCCTGTGCAGCGTGCTGGACTGCGCCGGGCTCGCGGGCGATCCGGCCTATGCGACCAACAGCGCCCGGGTCGCCAACCGGGACGCCCTCGTCGCGCAGCTGGCCGGGCGCACGTCGGGGATCGGCCGTGATGACCTGCTGGCGCGTCTGGAGGCGGTCGGGGTTCCCGCCGGCCCGATCAATTCGGTCGCCGATGTCTTCGCCGACCCGCAGGTCCGCCACCGCAACCTGAAGGTGGACCTGCCGGCGACGGGCGCGGCCGACGGCATGGTTCCCTCCGTGCGCACGCCGATCCGCTTTCGCAACGCTGCGCTCGTGCTTGAGCGCGCGGCACCGAGGCTTGACGAGCATGGCGCCGAGATCCGCGCCGGGCTTGAAGGTTAGACTGTCGTAACGACATGCTGTTACAAGCTCGGGCTTGCCTTGACGGGCAATCCGGGCACCCAATGCGGGATGCTCCGGCGGCGTGCGACCGCCCGCCGGATCCGGCAGATTGCAGGAAGGACCGATCCCGATGGCCGCACGGCCGCGCTTCATGGGCCTACGCCAGATACCGCTGACCCGGGTGGTCAGTCTCGGCTTCGGCCTGCTGGTCGGCGCGGCGGTCTCGCTCGTCCTGTTCATGATGGTCAAGGCGAACGTGCAGAACACGTTCTCGCTGCTCAACGACAAGGCCATCCTCATCATCCAGAGCATGGAACGGCAGGTTCGCGGCTATCTCGACCAGATGGAAGATGCGGTCGTCGCCCTCAAGGTTCTCCTGGACGAGGACCAGATCACCCTGAGCGACAAGGAAGGCGTGCTGGCGGACCTGTCGGCGGCACTCGCGGCCAACTCGCGCATCACCGTTCTCCTGATCACCGATCCGAAAGGGGAGACCTACGGCGTCTACAAGGCCCCGAACGGCAAGCTCTGGCCGTTCCGCAAGGCCTCCGACGTGCCCGGTGGCGTCAGGCATGCGCTGCCCGAGGTCATGCCCAGTTCCCGACCGGTCTGGGGCCCGCTGGTCACCAATTCCTCCGGCGTCTTCGCCAATGTCACGGTGCCGATCGTCCAGGACGGCAAGCCGGTCGCCTATCTGACGGCGGCCACGTCCATGTCCAGCCTTGGCGATGCGGTGCGGGCCCTCGACGAGGGACCGGATTCCACCACCTTCATCATCAACGGCGAGGACGAGCTGATCGTCCACTCGGACCAGCACCTGCTGCTGACCGGCGGGTCGCCGCAAGCGACCCTGCCGGCGCCCGTGGCCCGCTTTGGCGATCCCGTGCTCGCCGGCGTGCCGACCGGGGAGCATTTCTCCACCTTCCAGAAGGCAGCCGATCTCGGCATCGAGGTGCTGGGCATCGAGGCCAACGGCGAGGATTTCATCCTCATGCGTGTGCCGATCACCGGCTACAGCGAGACGCCCTGGATCATCGGCCAGTACTTCCGCGGCACCTCCGTCTCGCGCGAGATCCGTCGCCTGTCCGGGTCGGCCGTCGTCGGCTTCGGCGCCATGATCGTTGCCGTGCTGCTGGCGATCTGGCTCGGCCGCCGCGTCGCGCGCCCCTTGCGTGACATTGCCGAACAGTCGGAGCATGTCGGACGCCTGGCGCTGGACGAGGTGACGCCGCTGCCGCGCAGCCGGGTCAAGGAGCTGGACCAGGTGGCGCTGGCCTTCAACGCCATGGTGATCGGCCTGAAGGCCATGAACACCTACGTGCCCCGGTCCCTGTTCCGCAAGCTGATGCGCCTGGGCATCGATCGCGCCGCCATGGCACGGGAGGCGGAACTGACCATGCTCTTCAGCGACATCGTCGGCTTCACGGCCGTATCGGAGCACCTGACGGCGGCGGAGACGGCAGAACTCCTCAACGAGCACTTCGGCCTGCTGGTCGAGGCGGTCGAGGGGGAGGGCGGCACGGTCGACAAGTTCGTCGGCGACGGCATGCTGGCCTTCTGGGGCGCCCCTGATGCGCGGGCCGACCATGCGGTCGCCGCCGTCCGCACGGCGCAGCGGATCAGCCAGGCCGTGAAGACCTGGAACCAGCAGCAGATCGCCGCCGGGCGGCCTGCCATGCGTCTGCGCATCGGCCTCCATTCGGGCTCTGTCGTCGTCGGCAATGTCGGCGCGCTGGACCGCTGGAACTACACCATCGTCGGCGATGCGGTGAATGTCTGCGAACGGCTGCAGTCGCTCGGCCGCGAGGTGGCTCCGGACGACGAGGTCGTGATCCTTGCTTCCGACGCCACCATCACCCGCCTGCCGCCCGGCTGCGTCTGCGCTCCCGTCGGCTCGCACCGCCTGCGCGGGCGCAGTGGCGACGTCGAGGTCTGGAAGCTTGATGCGGATGCAGACCCGGCCCTGTTGCGCGACGTCGACGGCCAAGTGGCTGCGGAATAGGCGTAATTTCCTCCCCTGCCTGTGTGATGCCGATCACAGAAGCGCCATTTCGCCTGTCGGCGGGGGCTGCGGTCTGGTATTGGTTGTTGTCTTTCGGCCACCGGCCACGCTATTGCCTATTTCACCAACAGTCTCTTGGGGGAGGGACGAGCGTGAATGTCCTGTCGATCAATGGCTTGACCGTTGATTTTCATACTGCCGAAGGCGTCACCCGCGCCGTCGACAACGTGTCCTTTGTTGTCCCCCAGAACCGCACCGTCGCGCTTGTGGGCGAGTCCGGCTCCGGCAAGACGGTGGTGTCGCAGACGATCATGGGCCTGCTGCCCTCGGCGGCGCGCATCGTCTCGGGCGAGGTCGTGCTGGCCGATCCGGCCGGACAGGAGCCGCCGGTCAACATCGCCGCGCTGGACCGCAAGGGTCCGCGCATGCGCCACCTGCGCGGCAACAAGGTGGCGATCATCTTCCAGGAGCCGATGACCTCGCTGTCGCCGCTGCACACGATCGGCGACCAGATCGGCGAGGCGGCACGCCTGCACCGGGGCGCCGGCCCCGGGGAGGCACGCGAGCTGACCCGGGAGATGCTGCGGCTGGTGCAGTTTCCCGATCCCGCCCGCGCCCTCGACAACTACGCCTTCGAGCTGTCCGGGGGCTTACGCCAGCGCGCGATGATCGCCATGGCGCTGATCTGCCGGCCCGCGCTGCTGATTGCCGACGAGCCCACCACCGCGCTCGATGTGACGATCCAGGCTGAAATCCTCAAGCTCATCAAGGATGTCCAGTCCGAGCTTCAGATGTCGGTGCTGATGATCACACACGACTTCGGCGTCGTGGCCAACATGGCCGACGACGTGGTGGTGATCTACCACGGTCGCATCATGGAGAAGGGCCCGGCCCGCGCGCTGTTCGAGGCCCCCGGCCACGACTATCTCAAGGCGCTCCTGTCGGCCGTTCCCCGCTTCAACATGGACCGGGCCGAGCGGCTGGTGCCGATCCGTCCCATTCACGTCGACACCTCGAACCTGCGGGCATCGGCGCCGGCCGAGCCGACGCTCGCACAGGGCGCGCCGCTGGTCGAGATCCGGGATGTCACCAAGACCTTCTCGATCCGCAAGGGCAGTCTCCTCGGCGGCAAGGCGCGGGTGATGACCGCGCTCGATGCCGTCAATCTCACCATCCGCAAGGGGGAGTGCCTCGGTCTGGTGGGGGAATCCGGCTCCGGCAAGACCACGCTGGCCAAGGCGGTCCTGCGCGCCATCCCGATCTGCGGCGGCAGCATCCGCTACAACGGCGGCAAGTCGGCCTGCGACGTGGCAGACCTCCGGGGCGACGCCCTGCTCGACTATCGCCGCAAGGCGCAGTTCATCTTCCAGGACCCGTTTTCCTCGCTCAACCCGCGCATGACGGTGAACGAGATCCTGTCCGAACCCCTCGTGATCCACAATGTGGGCACGGCCGGCGAGCGGGCCGAACGGGTGCGCGAGCTGATGCGCCTCGTCGGCCTCGATCCGCGCTACCTGCGCCGCTATCCCCACTCCTTCTCCGGCGGCCAGCGCCAGCGCATCGGCATCGCCCGGGCGCTCGCCCTCAATCCCGAGTTCATCCTCTGCGACGAGCCCACCTCGGCGCTGGACGTGTCCGTCCAGGCCCAGATCCTCAACCTGCTGCAGGACCTGAAGCGCGATCTCGGCCTGACCTACCTGTTCGTCAGCCACAACCTTGCCGTCGTCGACTATATCGCCGATCGCATCGCCGTCATGTGCCGCGGCCGGCTGGTCGAGCTCGGCGAGACGCGCAACGTGGTCTCCAACCCGCTCCACCCCTACACCCGCGCGCTGCTGGCAGCCGTCCCCGAGCCTGATCTCAACGCGCCGCTCGACTTCACGGCCCTCGGCGCACAGCGCGCTTCCGATCCCGCCTCCTGGCCGGAGCCCTACCGCCTGGGCCCGGGGGTCGCGCCGACGCTGGTCGAGATCGAGCCCCAACACTTTGTCTGCGCGCCCGGCCTGGCCGGCGCCCGAAGGGAGACTGCCGCATGAAATTCTGGTCGGCCCTAGGCCTGCCCGCCCTTGCCCTGGCGGGTCTGTTCAGCGCGCAGGCGCTGGCCCTGGATCTCAAGGAGACGCCCGGGCTCGAGGCACTCGGCTACGCCAACCTGCCGCCGGTGGCCGAGCGCGTTCCGGACGAGCCTCTGGTGGTCGATCTGGAGACACGCGGCCGCACGGTCGGTGCCGTGGGCGGCACGGTCAACACCCTGATCGGGCGGGCGCGCGATGTCCGCCTGATCAACGTCTGGGGCTATGCGCGACTGGTCGGCTACACGGCGGATCTGGAGCTGGTTCCCGACATTCTCAAGGACGTGAAGGTCGAGGAAGGCCGGATCTTCACGCTCACGCTGCGCAAGGGACACAGGTGGTCGGACGGGGCGCCCTTCACCTCCGAGGACCTGCGCTACTACTTCGAGGACGTGATTTCCAACCCGGACCTGACCCCGTCCGGCCTGCCGCCGTTCCTGCTGGCGGGCGGCAAGGGGCCGAAGTTCGAGGTCATTGACGAGACGACCGTCCGCTACACCTGGGACCAGCCCAACCCGTTGTTCCTGCCGGAGCTTGCCCTGTCGCGGCCGCCCTTCATCTACCGGCCTGCGCACTACCTCAAGCAGTTCCACGCCCGCTACGGCGATCCCGCTGCCATCGCCAAGGGTGTCGCGGCGCAGAAGGTCCGCGACTGGGCGCCGCTGCACAACAAGATGGACGACATGTACAACGCGATGAACCCGGACCTGCCGTCGCTGCAGCCCTGGGTGCGTCGCACGGCCGACAGCGACCAGCGCTTCGTGCTCGTCCGCAATCCCTTCTATCACCGCGTCGATCCGACCGGACAGCAGCTCCCCTACATCGACCGCGTCATCATGACGGTCGCGGACGGCAAGCTGATCCCGGCCAAGACCCAGGCCGGCGAGGTCGAGCTTCAGGCGCGCAACCTGTCCTTCTCCGACATCACCGTCCTGAAGCAGGGCGAGGAACAGCATGGCTATCGGACGCTGCTGTGGCCGAACACCAAGGGCTCGGAGATCTCGCTGCTGCCCAACCTGACCGTCAAGGATCCGGTCTGGCGCGAGCTGCTGCGCGACACCCGCTTCCGCCGCGCGCTGTCCCTCGGCATCGACCGGGACATGATCAACCGGGTGCTGTACTTCGGTCTCGGCCAGCCGGCCAATGACACGGTCCTGAGCATGAGCCCGCTGTTCAAGGACGAGTACCGGACGCAATGGGCGTCCTTCGATGTGGATGCGGCCAATGCGCTGCTGGACGAGATCGGCCTGACCAGCCGCCGCGGCGACGGCATCCGTCTGCTGCCGGATGGTCGCCCGCTGGAAATCATCGTCGAGACCAACGGCGAAAGCCAGACCGAGGTCGATGCGCTGGAGCTGGTGGCCGAGACCTGGAAGGAAATCGGCGTCAAGCTCTTCTCCAAGCCGAGCCAGCGCGACGTCATCCGCGACCGCGCCATGGCGGGCGAGCTGGTCATGTCCGTGGGCACCGGCTTCGAGAACGGCATCCCGACCGCCGACATGCCGCCCACCGACTATGTTCCGGCGCGTGGCGACCAGCTGACCTGGCCGACCTGGGGCGACTATCTGGAGACCGCCGGCAAGGGTGGCGAGAAGCCGGACTGGGCACCGGCAGCCCGTCTGGGCGAGCTGTACCAGGCCTGGTTCGGCGCAGCCGACACCGCCGCCCGCGAGACCATCTGGCATGAGATCCTCCAGATCCATGCCGATGAGACGATCCATATCGGTCTGGTCTCCGAAGTGCCGCAGCCCGTGGTCGTGAAGGGCCTCGAGAACGTTCCGGACGAGGCAATCTACGGCTGGGATCCGGGCGCGCAGTTCGGCATCCACCGGATGGACGAGTTCTGGCTCACCAGCGCCGCGAAGTAAGGCCAGGGCGGCAGGGTCCCCCCTGCCGCCGCTGACCCTTGGGGGACCCAATGCTCATTTACATCCTGCGCCGGATCCTGACGATGATCCCGACGCTGCTTGTGATCAGCCTGCTGACATTCTTCATCATCGAGCTGCCGGCGGGAGACTACATCTCCAACCAGATCGCCGTGCTTCGCTCGACGGGCGAGGCATCCTCCATCGCCAAGCTGGAATTCCTCCGGGCCGAGTTCGCGCTCGACCGGCCCTTCTTCGAGCGGTACCTGATCTGGGTCGGCCTCTGGCCGGGGCCGCATGGTTTCGACGGGCTGATCCAGGGCAACTGGGGCTGGTCGTTCGAGTTCGACAAGCCGGTGCAGGAGGTGGTTGGCCCGACGCTGCCGCTGACGATCGTGCTCAATGCCGCGACCATCCTGTTCGTCTACATCGTCTCCTTCCCGATCGGCATCTATTCCGCCACCCGGCAGTACTCCTGGGGCGATTACGGCTTCACCTTCCTCGGCTACATCGGCCTCGCCACGCCCAACTTCCTCTTCGGCCTGATCCTGCTCTATTTCTTCAACAAGTGGTTCGGACTGTCGGTCGGCGGCCTGATGGCGCCGGAGTACATCGACCAGCCCTGGAGCATGGACAAGGTCATGTCGGTCATGGCGCATCTGATCGTGCCGACGATCGTGATCGGGACCTCCGGTACGGCCGCGATGATCCGTCGCCTGCGGGCGAACCTGCTCGACGAGCTGCACAAGCAGTATGTCACCACGGCCCGGGCAAAGGGCCTGTCCGAAGGCCGCCTGCTGATGAAGTACCCGCTGCGCATGGCCCTCAATCCCTTCATCTCCGACATCGGCAACCTGATCCCCTCGCTGGTCTCCGGCTCGGTGATCGTGTCGGTGGTGCTGAACCTTCCGACAGTGGGGCCCGTCCTGCTCAACGCGCTGCAGTCCCAGGACCAGTTCCTCGCCGGCTTCATCCTGCTGTTCGTGGCGGTCCTGACGCTGGTCGGCATGCTGGTCTCCGACATCCTGCTGGCCATCCTTGATCCGCGGATCCGTCTGGGCGGGAGGTCGGCCGCATGACGACGACCGGCCATCACGACCGCACGGGCGAGCATTTCGTCGATCCGACCCCGTTCAACCCCCACACCAGCCGGGAGCTGACGCCGGAGCAGGAGCGCTTCTTCCAGGCGTCCCAGTGGAAGATCATGTGGTGGAAGTTCCGCCGCCACCGCGTCGCGGTCTGGTCCGCCGTGGTTCTCTTCCTGTTCTATCTCTGCGTGCCCTTCGCCGAGGTGATCGCGCCCTACGAGGCCAACACCCGCGATTCCAAGTATCTCTTCGCCCCGCCGCAGGGTGTGCACCTGTTCCATGAGGGATCGCTGCGCACCCCCTTCGTCTATCCGCTGAAGGCGAAGATCGACATGAAGACGCTGCAGTGGACCTATGAGGAGGACCGCCGCAAGCCCATGCCCCTGCGCTTCTTCTGCTCGGGCGACGACTATCAGTTCTGGGGCCTGTTCAAGGCCGACTTCCATCTGGTCTGTCCGCCGAAGGGCGGCACCTTCTATCTTCTGGGCACGGATCGCCTCGGCCGCGACCAGTTCTCGGGCCTTGTCTATGGCGCCCGCCTGTCGCTGACCGTCGGCCTGGTTGGCGTGGCCATCTCGATCGTCCTCGGACTGTTCTTCGGCGGCATCGCCGGCTACTTCGGCGGCTTCGTCGACAGCCTGATCCAGCGCGTGATCGAGATCATGCGGTCCTTGCCCGAGTTGCCCCTCTGGATGGCCCTGTCGGCAGCCCTGCCGGTGACCTGGAGCCCGGTCTGGATCTATTTTGGCCTGACCATCATCCTCGGACTGCTGGACTGGCCGGGACTTGCCCGCGCGGTCCGCTCCAAGCTCCTCGCCCTGCGCGAGGAGGAATACGCCCAGGCCGCCGTGCTGATGGGGGCCAAGCCCTCGCGCGTCATCTCCAAGCACCTGCTGCCCGGCTTTACCAGCCACATCATCGCCTCGGCGACCCTGTCGATCCCGGGCATGATCCTCGGCGAGACCGCGCTGTCGTTCCTGAACCTCGGCCTGCGGCGACCGTCCGTGTCCTGGGGGGTGATGCTGAACGAGGCGCAGAACATCTCGGTGGTGACGGTCTATCCCTGGCTGATGGCCCCGGTCATCCCCATCATCATCGTCGTGCTGGCGTTCAATTTCCTGGGGGATGGTTTGCGTGACGCGGCCGATCCCTATAAGTGAAGCCCGATTGCCTGTTCGATGAGGCCCGCCGGGCCCTGGAGAAGATCATGTCCAAGAACGCCACCACCGCCGAAGGCTGGGATGAGGAATACGCGGCCGGCCGCTGGGCCTTCCTGCGCGACCTGCCCGAGAGCGGCCGCTATGGCATCATCGGCATGTGGCTGATGCTCAACCGGGCCTTCGACAAGGTGCTGGACATCGGCTGCGGCGAAGGCCTCCTGTATGAACGTCTCGCCCCGCTCGGCCTCAAGCACTATGTCGGCGTCGACCTTGCGCCCAAGGCGCTCGAGATTGCGCATGTCGATCCTGCGATCGCCTCGCTGCGCGCGGGCGACATGCACACGTTCGAGCCTGCGGCGGACGAGCGGTTCAGCGCCATCGTCTTCAACGAGGTGCTGCATTTCGCGGAGGATCCGGGCGCGGTTGTGTCCCGTTACGTTCCCTGGCTTGCCGGGGATGGCGTCATCGCCCTGTCGATGTACTCGCCGAAGCGTCCGGAATCCGGCGCCAACCGGCTGATCGCCCGCCTCTGGGAGGCAACCGACGACACCGCCCGCTGGCAGGTGCTCGACGATTATCGTCTCGTCTCCGACAAGAAGGGCGTCACCTGGCGCCTGCGTCTGGTCAAGCCCGTCCGCTGACGCAAGGTCGGGCATCTCCCCCCGGCCTGCGCCTCCGCCGGGCCCGGAGCCGGGCATGGAGCCGGGCGCGGTCTCCGGTCTCAGCGCAGCTCCCGCTCGCGCGCCTCGCGCGCGGCCAGCACCGTCTCCAGCCGTGGGGCGGAGGCGACAAGCAGCCGCGTGTAGGGGTGCTGCGGCGCGTCGAACACCCGCGCGGTTGCGCCTTCCTCGACGATCTGCCCGGCATTCATCACCAGAACCCGGTCCGTGATCGCCCTGACCACGCCGAGGTCATGCGAGATGAACAGGTAGCTGAGGCCGAACTGGTCCTGCAGGCGTGCCAGCAGATCGAGGATCTGCGCCCGGATGGAGACGTCGAGCGCCGAGACGGGCTCATCGGCAATGATCAGCCGTGGCCGGGTGACGAGCGCCCGCGCGATGCCGATGCGCTGGCGCTGGCCACCCGAGAACTCGTGCGGATACTTGTCGCCATCGCGGGGGGACAGGCCGACCGACACGAGCGCTTCGCTGACACGGCGACGGCGCTCCGCCGCCGTCAGTCCGGACAGCAGGTGCAGCGGCTCGGCAACCGCCCGCGCCACCGGCTGGCGCGGGTCGAAACTGCCATAGGGATCCTGGAACACCGCCTGGACCTTCCGCCGCAGGTCGCGCAGCGCCTGACCGCGCAAGCCATGCGGGTCGTCCCCGTCGAGGCGAACGCTGCCCTCGGTCGGGCGCTGGAGACCGAGCAGGGTGCGGGCGAGGGTGGACTTGCCGCAGCCGGATTCGCCCACCAGGCCAACGCTTTCCCCGGCTGCCACCGTGAAGCTCACGCCCGACACCGCCCGCATGCGTCCCTTCCGTCCGGCCAGGCGACCGAAGAAACCCTGACCGGGCAGGTCGTAGTCGACCGTCAGCCGGCTGACCTCGAGCAGCGGCTCCGCCGGCCTGACGCTCACGCGGGCCGCAAGCCGGTCCGGCACATGCGCGGAGGCGGCGATGAGGGCTTGCGAGTAGGGGGCGCGGAAGCCGCGGAACAGCGCCGTCGTCGGGCCGCGTTCCACCTCCGCCCCGTCCTTCAGGATCAGCACCTGGTCGGCCATGTCGGCGACCACGGCCAGATCATGGCTGATCAGCATCAGGGCCATCCGGTCCTGCCGCTGGATCTCGCGCAGGAGGTCAAGGATCTGCGCCTGGATCGTGACGTCGAGCGCGGTCGTCGGTTCGTCGGCGATGAGCAGTTTCGGCCGGCAGGCGATCGCCATGGCGATCACCACACGCTGGCGCTGGCCGCCCGAAAGCTCGTGCGGGTAGCGCTCAGGCGACACCCGGCTTCCCGCAAGCCCGACGCGGTCGAGCAGGCGGCGCGCCTCGCGCCCGGCCGCCCCCCGGGCTTCCTTGCCGTGGACGACGAGGCTTTCCGCCACCTGTGCGCCGATCGTCTTCACCGGATTGAGCGCGGTCATCGGCTCCTGGAAGATCATCGCGATCTCGTTGCCGCGGATGGCGCACATGTCCCGTTCGCTTGCGGCGACGAGATCGCGGCCGTTAAGCCGGATGGCACCGCCCAGTCTGGCGCCCCTGGGCAGAAGACGCAGGATCGACAGGGCGGTGAGCGACTTGCCCGAGCCGCTTTCGCCCACCAGCCCGAGCGTGTCCCCGGCCTGGAGCGCGAAGGA
Source organism: Pannonibacter sp. XCT-53 (assembly GCF_009915765.1). Taxonomy (NCBI): domain Bacteria; kingdom Pseudomonadati; phylum Pseudomonadota; class Alphaproteobacteria; order Hyphomicrobiales; family Stappiaceae; genus Pannonibacter; species Pannonibacter tanglangensis. The sequence continues at coordinate 2,058,051 of NZ_JAABLQ010000001.1, read as the reverse complement.
CAGGGACTTGAGGATCGGCGTTGCCCCGATCGACAGGGACACGCGGTCGAGCTGAAGCAGGGGTGTCATGCCGACCTCCGGTTCAGGCGGGGATCGGTCAGGTCGCGCAGACCGTCGCCGAGCAGGTTCAGCCCGATGACGGTGAGCACGATGGCGAGGCCAGGATAGAGCGCCAGCTGCGGCGCGAAGGCCATCATGGTCTGCGCCTCGTTCAGCATCCGCCCCCAGCTCGTGAGCGGCGGCTGGGCCCCGAGACCGACATAGGACAGTCCCGCCTCGGCGAGGATGCCGAGCGAGAACTGGATCGTCGCCTGGACGATCAGCAGGCTTGCGATGTTCGGCAGCACATGTTCGAGCGTGATCCGCACCTCGCCCTTGCCGGCCACCCGCGCCGCCATCAGATACTCGCGCGAGGACAGCGCCAGCGCCGCCCCGCGCGCCACCCGGGCAAAGACCGGAATGTTGAAGAGGCCGATCGCCAGGATCGCGTTGAAGGCTCCCGGCCCCATCAGCGCCGTGATCAGCACCGCCGACAGCAGGGCAGGGAAGGCAAAGACGAGATCATTGAAGCGCATCACCGCCTCGTCGATGAGCCCGCCGCGCCGCGCCGCCATCAGCCCGAGCGGCACGCCGACGCCGAAGCCGATGCCGACGGCCACCAGCGCCACCGCAATCGAGGTGCGCGCGCCCACCATCAGCATCGACAGCAGGTCGCGTCCGTACTGGTCCGTGCCCAGCGGATGCGCCAGCGAGGGGCCCTGCAGCCGCGAGGCGACGTCGAGCGTGTCGATCGGATGCGGCGTCCAGACCAGCGACAGGGCGGCGGCAAGTGTCACCAGCAGCGTCAGCATCGCGCCAATGGCGAGGGAAGCATGCGCGCGGGTCATGTCCGCCGCCTCAGTCTCGGGTCGGCGATCGCATAGGCGATCTCGACAAGGAACGTCACCAGGATGACAAGGGCCACCAGCAGCACCACGACGCTCTTGACCACGATCAGGTCGCGCTGGGTGATCGCCTGGAAGATCAGCCGGCCGATGCCGGGCAGGTAGAAGACATTCTCGATGATGATCGTGCCGGTGATCAGGAAGGCGAACTGCAGGCCGAGGATCGTCAGGACCGGGATCAGCGCGTTGCGCAGCGCATGGCCCCACAGCGCTGCCCGCTGGCTCAGGCCCTTGGCGCGTGCCGTGCGCACGTAGTCCTCGCCGAGCGTGTCGATCAGCGCCGAACGCATCACCCGCGTCAGGATCGCCGCCTGCGGCAGGGCCAGTGCCACCGCCGGCAGCATCAGGGCGGTCAGCGCCGGCCCGACGCCGGCCTCCCATCCCGGAAAGCCGCCCGAAGGCACCCAGCGCAGCGTCACGGCGAAGACGAAGACCAGCAGCATCGCGAACCAGAAGTTCGGGATGGCGATGCCCACCTGCGTCAGCGCCATCAGGCCGGTGTCGGCCGCCTGGCCGCGCCGGCTGGCCGCCCAGATGCCGGCCGGCAGCGCCAGCACCAGCGCCAGCACGAGCGCCATCACCGCCAGCGGCAGGGTCACCGGCAGCCGGGCCGCCACCAGATCGGCCACGGGCACCGAATAGGTGTAGCTGACGCCGAGATCTCCGGTGGCCAGCCCGCCGATCCACAGCAGGAACCGCTCGACCACGGGCCGGTTCAGACCCATCTGCTCGCGCAGCGCCTGGACCGTGTCCTCGCGCGCCTCAAGGCCCAGCATCAGCCGTGCCGGGTCCCCGGGCAGGATCTCCAGCACCACGAACACCACCAGCGCTGCCAGCAGCAGCGTCAGGCCAAGGCTGATCAGCCGGCGGATCAGGAACTGCGCCATGCCGCATCCTGCCGCCCGGCCGCTGTCGCGCGCGCCGGGTTCCTCATGGTCCTGCCCCGTCCCCTTTCTTGCCCCGTGCCGTCTCAGTCTTCCCAGTAGACCCCGGTCAGGTCGTTGGCCTGAACCGGCGCGTTTTCCCACAGGCCCTTCAGCCTGGCGTCCCAGACCCCGGTCTTGGCGAGCTGGAACAGGAAGCCGTTCACCGCATCCCGGGTGATGATCTCCTGCGCTTCGCCGTAAAGCGCGGTGCGCGCCGCCTCGTCGCTGGTGGCGTCGAGCCTGGCCATCAGCGCCTTCAGCTCGGGGTTGTTGTAGTTGAAGTAATAGTCGTCCCGGGCATAGATGTTGATGTCGTTTGCCTCGGTGTGCGAGACGATGGACAGGTCATAGTCCTTGCCCTTGAACACCTGCTCCAGCCACTGCGCCCACTCGAGCGGGATCAGCTCCAGCTCGATGCCGATCTTCTTCAGGTCCGACGCGAGGATCTCGCCGCCCCGCCGGGCATAGGTCGGAGGCGGCAGCTTTAGCGTTGCCTTGAAGCCATCCGGATACCCGGCCTCGGCCAGCAGCGCCCTGGCCTTGTCGAGGTCATAGGGATAGGTGCCGGTCAGGTCGCGGTAGGCCGGGTGATGCGGGGCGAAATGCGTGCCGATCGGCGTGCCATAGCCGAACATCGCCCCGTCGATCAGCGCCTTGCGGTCGATCGCATGGGCAATCGCCTGGCGTACCTTCAGGTTCGAGAAGGGCGCGCGCGCGTTGTTGGTCGACAGGATCGTCTCGCCCTCCGTCGTGCCCACCACCACGGCAAAGCGCGGATCGGCGGCAAACTGCGGCAGGTTCTCCGGCGCGTTGTAGATCGGGAACCCGTCCACGTCCCCGGCCATCATCGCCGAGAAGGCGGCCGCATTGTCGGCGATCACCTTGAAGGTTGCCGTCTCCAGCTTCACCGGCGTGCCCCAGTAGGCGGGGCTGCGGCTGAGTTCGACCTTGTCGCCCTGCACCCACTGGCCGAAGCGGAAGGGACCGGTGCCGACCGGCTGCGCCTTGTTGCCGGCCGCCGTTTCCGGTGCCACCATCACCGCATCCCCCGTGCCGAGAAAGATGAGGAAGTCCCCCACCGGTTGCGTCAGGGTCACCCTGACCTCGGTCGGGCCAAGCACCTCGACGCTTTCGATCTGCTCGAAGCGGGCCTTCTGGGCGTTGGCGCTGTCGGCCGCCTTGCCGCGCTCCAGCGAGAACTTCACGTCCTCGGCGTCGAACGCCGTGCCGTCGTGGAATGTCACGCCGCTGCGCAGCTTGAAGGTGTAGGTCTTGCCGTCGGGCGAGATCGTCCAGCTCTCGGCCAGCACCGGCTTGACGGTGCCGTCGCGGTCGACCTGCGTCAGGCCCTCGAACAGGTTGATGAAGACCACCTCGTCGATGGCTGCCGCCGCCCCGGCCGTCGGGTCGAGATGCGGTGGCTCCAGCCGCACGCCGAGCGTGACGCTGGTCTTGGCGGCCTCCGCCGGGCCTGCGCCCAGAAGTGCCAGCACGGACAGGCCGGCCAGCGCCGCCGCTCGCAGATGCGATCCCCGGGTGTGCATCATGTCCTCTTCCCCCCTTGTTGCGCCGGTCAGCCGTGGCCCGCTGCTCCCGACAACAGCGCATGCGCCGCCTGTGCCATCACCCTGGCGCTGTCCACCATGTCGTCGATCACCACGAATTCGTCCGGCCGGTGCGCCAGGTCCAGGATGCCCGGGCCATAGGCAATACAGTCATGCAGATGCCCGATGCGGGCAATGTGCTTCTGGTCATAGCTTCCGGGCGAGATCACGTAGTCTGCCGGCCGGTCCAGCACGGTCTCGATGGCCTCAGCGACGGCCCGCACCACCGGGGCCTGACGGTCGGTCATGGTCGGAATGACTTCCAGCAGATCCTTGAGCGAATAGCGGAAGCCTTGCCGTGTCGCGCTCAGCCGGTCCAGGATCGCCACGACCTCGCCCTTCACCTCGTCGAGATGTTCCTCGATCAGGAAGCGACGGTCGATCACCATCCGGCAGCTGTCGGGCACGCAGGGGCTCGGCAGCCCCCCGAAGCCCTCCGGCTGGCCGCCGTGGATGGAGTTGATGTTCAGCGTCGAGGACTTTGCCCCCTCTGGCACCACGGGCATCGAGGTGTGCTTGGCCGCGAGCTTCGGGAAAAGCTCCTGCTCGAAGGCCTCCATCACCGCGCCCATGTGGCGCACCGCGCAATCGCCCAGAAACGGCATGGACCCGTGCGCGATGGACCCGTGCGTCTCGATCTCCGCCCACCACACGCCCCGGTGTCCAAGACAGATCCGGTCCTTGTTGAGCGGTTCGGGGATGATCACGTGGTCAACGCGGGGCTTGGAGAACAGTCCCATCCGGGCCAGATGCGCGACGCCGCCGAGCCCGCCGGATTCCTCGTCCACCGTGCCGGAAATCTCGATCGCCCCGGAAAAGTCCGGCCACAGCTCGATCAGCGCCTCGACCGCGATGATCGAGGCGGCAAGCCCGCCCTTCATGTCGCAGGTGCCGCGTCCGTAGACCTTGCCGTCGCGCACGAGGCCGGCAAAGGGATCAACGGTCCAGCCGTGTCCGGCCTCGACCACGTCGATGTGGGAATTGAAATGCACGCAAGGACCGGGCCGCGCGCCGCTGCGCCGGGCAATCACATTGGTGCGCGGATGGCGGTCGCTGTCGCCGGGCGTGTTCTCCGCCCGGATATAGGCGATCTCGAAGCCGCGCCGGCGCAGCCGTTCACCGATCAGCTGCGCGCAGGGCGTGTAATCTTCGCCGGGGGGATTGACCGTCGGAATGCGGACCAGGTCCTGCGTCAGGGCCACCAGTTCGGCACGTTTGCCCTCGATTCTTGCTTGCAGCGCTGCCAGCATCCATCACTCCGGTCCGAGCACCTTCGCAACTTTAACAGGAGTGTATCGGTTGTTGACACGAAGGGAAGCGCAAAACGGACAGCGTCGCATTTCTGCCGGCCTTGCGTGGCACCAAGCGCTTGGGATAGTCGGGGCAGTGCATGCCCGGCTCGGTCCCGGGATCCTCGTTCGGCAGTCGTGAGTTCATGAAAGAGGCGCAGAAGACCAGGAGACGTTACCGGCCGCTTGATCGGTTCCGGGCCTCCATGCGCGCCGACAAGCGCAGGATGATCTGGGGCGATGCCGCGCCGCCCGAGCCGGAGCCCGTGCCCGGGCGTGCGCGCCGCTGGGACCTGCGCAAGGTCGTGCTGGCCAGCGTGCCCGTGGCGATTCTGGCCGGGGCGGCGGGCCTTGCAGGCGGTCTTGCCACCGACTGGCAGTTCGCACGCGTGCCGCCTTCCGCGCCCGCAGCCGCCCCTGCTGCTGTCCTGCCTGATCCGCTGGCGCCCTTGCCCGGTGACCTCCAGGCGCGCCTGACCGCACCGGTGCCCGAGTTGCCGGCTGCGCTGAAACTGACCTTTGCCGGGTCGCCGGGCGATCTCTGCGCGGAGCTGGCCATGCTCGGCCTGCCCAACTCCGGCTGGACGGTTGCGCCCTTTCGTCCGGACCGCTGGCAATGCAGCTCGGATCTCGTCAGCGTCGGGGCTCCGGATGTCGACCGCGAGCCGACCACCCTGTTCTTTCTGCTGCGCGGCACGGCCGAGCGGGTCGATTACCTGCGTCTGAAGCTGAACGCGGCCAACCCGCGCACGGCGGCCGAGGGGCGCAGCATGGCCCGCAAGGTGCTGGATGCCCTGTCGCGCCGCTACGCCTGGGAGTTTCCGCCGGCCGTCCTGCGCGCGATTTCCGACATGCGCGGCCTTGAACTGACGGAACGCGGGGTGCGGTTCGAGGTGGCGACCGAGGATCCGGGGCTGACCGGGGATCCGCTCGCCCGGGATCGCCTCAACGTGATCATCGAGTTCTCTCCGCCGGATCACATCCGCCCGACGCGGTTCGAGGCGACCGCCGGCACGCCGCCGGCTGCGGCTGGCGCCGCGCTGGCGCCGCAGGATGCCGCCGCCACCCGGGCCGCCAGAGAGGGGCTTGGAGACGGGCTCGGCGACGGGCCTGGAGACGGACTTGGAGACGGGCTCGGGGGCGGACCGGTGCAGGCCTTCGGTCCGATCGAGTTCCGCCCGCTGGTGGCCTTTCCGCCCGAGGGCGGCGCGGGGCCGGAGCCGGCGGCCGATGCGGGCCTGCCGCCGCTCGACACCGCCTATCCACCGCTCGTCGGCATCACGCCGGACGGCAGCGAGCCGCCGTCCCCAACCGATGGCTCGGCGCTGGTCAGTCCGCCGGCAGCGGAATGAACTCGCTCTCGTCGCCGGGCACGATGTCGAAGCGGCCGCGGCGCCAGTCTTCCTTGGCCTGCTCGATCCGCTCCTTCGACGAGGAGACGAAGTTCCACCAGATGTAGCGCCGGCCATCCATCGGCGCCCCGCCCAAAAGCATGAACCGCGCCGGACCGGCCGCCGTCGCCCGGATCTCCAGCCGGTCGCCGGGCTTGAACACCAGAAGCTGCGCCGGCCCGAAGGTTTGGCCGGCAATCTCGATCTCGCCGCCAACGGTGTAGAGCCCCCGCTCCTCGTGGCTGGCGTCGAGCGGGATGCGGGCGCCCGCCTCCAGCGAGACATCGGCGTAGAACAGCTCGCTCGCCGTGCGGGCCGGTGAGGTCTCGCCATAGAGGGAACCCGCGATCAGCCGCACCGTGGCGCCCTGGTCGTTCAGGAGCGGCAGCCGGTCAGCGCCGTAATGGGCAAAGTCGGGCTCCGTTTCCTCCAGATGCACGGGCAGGGCGACCCAGCTCTGGATGCCGAACAGGGGGCGTGGGGCCAGCTTGCGTTCCGCCCGTTCCCGCTCGGAATGGACAATGCCGCGTCCGGCCGACATCCAGTTGAGCTCGCCCGGCGTGATCAGCTGGTCGGACCCAAGGCTGTCGCGGTGATAGATCTCGCCGTCGAAGAGATAGGTGACGGTGGCAAGGCCGATGTGCGGATGCGGGCGGACATCAACGCCGCCGCCGACCAGCAGTTCGGCCGGGCCCATCTGGTCGAAGAAGATGAAGGGGCCGATCATGCGCCGCCGCGACGAGGGCAGGGCACGGCGCACTTCAAAGCCGCCGAGATCCGACGTGCGCGGCATGATGATCGTGTCGATCGGATCGCAGCTTGCAGCATCCCCCGGAACCGGGTCGGGCGCATTCAACCAGCTCATGGTCTGTCTCCTTTCAGCCGCGTTCGGCAGCTGTCACAGTTCACGGGTAAGGTGGCCAGCCTTGTCCCGACTGTCCATTGAACAGTCCGTTTCCACCCCGAAGGCGGACCCTCCGCGAGGATGCCATGCAACGCGTGATGATTGTCGGAGGCCCCGGCTCGGGAAAAAGCACACTGGCCCGGGAGCTGGGGACGCGGACCGGGCTGCCGGTGTTTCATATGGACCAGATCCATTGGCAGCCGGGGTGGGTGGAACGCAGCAAGCACGAGAAGGACCGCCTGAGCAGCGAGGTTCACCGGCAGGACCGCTGGATCTTCGAGGGCGGGCATTCGCGCACCTATCCCGAACGGATCGCCCGGGCGGACACCTTCATCTGGCTGGATGTGCCCGTGACCTTGCGCACAATTCGCGTGCTGCGGCGCAGCTGGGTCTATCGCGGCCAGAGCCGGCCGGACCTGCCGGAGGGCTGTCCGGAGCAGTTCAACGGCCGGACGGTCGAGTTCCTGAAGTTCATCTGGGACACGCGGCATTCGTCGCGGGCGAAGCTGCTCGAGGTCTGGCAATCGCCACCGGCGCACCTGACCCTGCACCGCTTCACCCGCCTGAAGGAGGTCCGGCAGTTTCTGGCTGCGCTCGAAAAAGAACAGCGCAGACAGGCGGTTACAGGAACATCGCCCGGTCGCGGGTGACGAGGTCGCGCAGGAAATCCTGCACTGCCGCCACATGGCGCAGCGGCCGCGAGCTTTCGTGCGTCACCATCCAGTAGGCCCGGGTCAGCCGGACCTGCGGCAGGACCGGCACCAGGGAGGGGTCCTTGCGGGCAATGAAGGCATGCAGGATGCCGATGCCGGCCCCGGACCGCACCGCTTCGGTCTGGCCGAGCGCCGAGGCGATCTCGAACCGGGCCGACCAGTCGCGGACGATCTCGGCGCCATAATTGAGCGAGGGCGAATAGAGCAGGTCCTCGACATAGCCGACGAGATCATGGTCCCGCAGCTCCGAAGTCTGGCCGGGGAGCCCGCGCCTTTCGACGTAAGCCCTTGAGGCATAAAGGCCGAGGGCATAGTCGACGAGCTTGGCCGCGACCAGGCGCCCGGTGTCGGGCCGGTCGATGGTCACCGCGATGTCGGCCTCGCGCCGCGACAGCGAGAAGGAGCGCGGCACCGGCACCAGCTGGATCGTCAGGCCGGGATGGCGGGCGGTCAGTTCGCCAAGGCGCGGGGCGAGGAAGGCAACGCCGAAGCCGTCGGGCGCGCCGATGCGGACCGTGCCGGAGACGTCGATCTCCGTGTCGGTCAGGTCCGAGCGGGCGGCCTGGAACTCCGCTTCCATGCGTTCGGCCGACTGGAGAAAGCGTTCGCCGGCGACCGTCAGGCTGCAGCCGGTGGTGCCGCGTTCGACCAGCGGGGTCTTCAGCGCCTCTTCCAGCGCGGTCAGGCGGCGGGCGACGGTGGCGTGGTTGAGGCCGAGCCGGCGCGCCGCGCCCAGGATCTGGCCGCTGCGGGCGATGGCGAGAAACACCCGAATGTCATCCCAATCCACGACAAACTCCGGTCATTGCAGGACAATTTGCGACACGGCCGCGACACGGCGGCCTGGTCCAGCTTGCACTATAATTCACGCACAACGGATGCGGAAACTGCGCCGTTGTCTTTGCAAAAAGAAAGGCGCAAGACAAGGGCCAGGCGAACAACGGGCCCCTCCCGAGGACCCGGCTCGCGCTCAGGAGGAAGCCCATGAAGAAGATCGGACATTTCATCGGCGGCAAGCACGTCGAAGGCACGTCGGGCCGGTTTGCCGACGTCTACAACCCGGCCACCGGTGAAGTGCAGGCGCAGGTCGCGCTCGCCACCAGGGCCGAGATGCGTGCCGCCGTCGAGAACGCCGCAGCCGCCCAGCCGGCCTGGGCCGCCCAGAACCCGCAGAAGCGCGCCCGCGTGCTGATGAAGTTCGTCGACCTCCTGCACCGCGACATGGACAAGCTGGCCGAGGCCCTGTCCCGCGAGCACGGCAAGACCATTCCGGACGCCAAGGGCGACGTGATCCGCGGCCTGGAAGTGGCCGAGTTCTGCATCGGTGTGCCGCACCTGATGAAGGGCGAGTTCACCGAAGGCGCCGGCCCGGGCATCGACATGTACTCCATGCGCCAGCCGCTGGGCGTCGTGGCCGGCATCACCCCGTTCAACTTCCCGGCGATGATCCCGATGTGGAAGTTCTGCCCGGCCATCGCCGCCGGCAACGCCTTCATCCTGAAGCCGTCCGAGCGTGACCCGTCCGTGCCGATGATGCTGGCCGAGCTGATGCTGGAAGCCGGCCTGCCGGCTGGCATCCTCAACGTCGTCAACGGCGACAAGGACAGCGTCGACGCCATCCTCGATGACGAGACCATCCAGGCCGTCGGCTTCGTCGGTTCCACCGCGATCGCGCAGTATGTCTACTCGCGCGGTTGCGCGGCCGGCAAGCGCGTGCAGTGCTTCGGCGGCGCCAAGAACCACATGATCATCATGCCGGATGCCGACATGGACCAGGCCGTCGACGCCCTGATCGGCGCCGGCTACGGCGCGGCCGGTGAACGCTGCATGGCGATCTCGGTCGCCGTTCCGGTCGGCGAGGACACCGCCAACCGCCTGATCGAGAAGCTGGCCCCGCGCGTCGAGGCACTGAAGATCGGACCTTACACCGCCGGTAATGATGTCGACTTCGGTCCGCTCGTCACCAAGGACGCCTATACCCGCGTCAAGGGTCTGGTCGACAAGGGGGTCGAGCAGGGCGCCAAGCTCGTGGTCGATGGCCGGAACTTTAAGATGCAGGGCTACGAGAACGGCTACTTCATCGGCGGCTGCCTGTTCGACAACGTCACCAAGGAAATGGACATCTACAAGACCGAAATCTTCGGTCCGGTCCTCTCGGTGGTGCGTGCCAAGACCTACGAGGAAGCCATCGACCTGCCGATGAGCCACGAGTATGGCAACGGCGCGGCGATCTTCACCCGCGACGGCGACGCCGCCCGCGACTTCTCGACCCGTATCAACATCGGCATGGTCGGCATCAACGTTCCGATCCCGGTTCCGCTCGCCTACCACACCTTCGGCGGCTGGAAGAAGTCCGGCTTCGGCGACCTGAACCAGCACGGCCCGGACGCCTTCAAGTTCTACACCCGCACCAAGACGGTCACCTCGCGCTGGCCGTCGGGCATCAAGAACGGCGCCGAATTCGTCATCCCGACGATGCGCTGAACCAGCCTTCCAAGATGTGCAAAGGGCGGCCACCGGCCGCCCTTTGTTGTTTTGGTATCCGCTCTGCACTTGGCGTCCTTCCGGACAAGGCGCGCGTCAGCGAACCGCAGATCCGGGGCCTGTCCCGGGCCTGACCCGGGATCCAGCATGTCTGTGCGAGCGCAAGCGAGCCCAAAACCAAGTCAACTCGATACGACTTGGGACCGACAGGTGTGTCGCGCTTCGCGCGGCTGATGTCCGGATCCCGGCTCGGCGCGTCGCTGACGCTCCGCTGGGCCGGGATGACAGCCTTGAGGGCTGGCCGATCAGTCCGCCGTCCCGATCACCAGATGCGGCTGGCCGTTCGAGGTGCGCTGGGGCGAGGTGCCGGTGCCGTCCACTGTTGCCCGGATGCGGCGGCGGAAGGCGGAGAAGCTGTCGAAGGTGACCACGTCGACCGGTTCGTCGAAACGGATCTCCAGCTTGTAGCGTCCCGAATTGCCGAGGCTCGAAACGGCAAGGACCTCACCGGTAAAGGGCTGGCCGAGATAGTGCCCGCCGACCCTCGCCCCCACCTGCAGGAAGGCGCGATGGGTCGCCGGCCGCGGTGCGGAGTGCGGCAGGGCCGGGGTCCTTGCGGCAAGCGTGTTCCAGTCGCGCGCGCCATGAGCTTCGGCGATGAGTTCGAGGGCGCGCGAATGGGAAATGGGCGTGCCCTGGCTGGCCATGGCGTTGCGCAACCGCTTTGCCTGGGCCTTGTAGTCCCCGGTGGGTCCCGGGCCTGTCATGTCAGTCATCTTGATTGCCTTCATCAGCATCAGCATGCGTGAAAGCCACGGGTGCTCGCGTTGCCATGTGCGCATGCGCTGGTCAGGCCTATGCTGTCACGAGGACTTCACCACGGGTTTCCCCTGCGAGCGGCCGGCGCCTCGAACCGGACGCAGATGTGGGCTGCGCGCCGGGGGATGTCAAGGGCGGGTGGTTCGGAGTTCTATCGGTGACGCAGTTGGAGAGACGCTGACACACGAACCCAAACAGGATTCAATGCAACCACAAACCCGAGCCGCCTGAACGCACTTCAAAACGCGGCGTTGTCAGGTGAATACCGTCTTTTTACATACAGAACACTCGCCCTGTGTAGTTAATGCATGGGCCCGACCCATTCATCAACGTAATTATTCACTTAATAAAGCACGCGATGTTGGTGAAATTTGCTATCTCTCAGCTACGCGCGTCAAGAAGGAATGAAAACTTATCAAGACACCCTTCGTCTTGCGCATCGGAAAGAAACTGATCACATGCTTGATTCATGCGCTGGAAAATCCACTCATTGAAATCATAATTGACTTCAAATATTTCCTTTGAACAATCAAAAAATCCAGAAACAATTTTACCGTCTTCATCTAAAATGTCATGAAATATTCGGTCCTTACCCTCATGCGACCTCCAGCTCAAACCTAGCACGAGACCTGCTGTCGGCGCATAGATTGGGAATTCATGACCAGACGGCACACTGATGTCGATCGGTATGTTGAAATAGTCGAGCAGGCTCTCAGGTGTTAGTCCAGATCTCACACCGGGCACATAGAATCTGCCGCCAAACACATTAAAACCATTTATTGATGAGTATATTTTACAGACTAGGTCACGATTTGACCGCCAAGAGTACTTGTATATGTATTCAAAATTGGGCTCTTGGAGTGGAAAATTGACAGCTACCAGGTACTTGGGTCCCAGGTGTATATTCTCGTTCCGAATGCAAACCCATCCTAGTTTTGTTTCTTCGTAATCCCTGCGCCATGCATTTCCTAGGCCACGCTTAACGCTACCAATAATATCCATCACACATACCTCGACGACGCGACACTAGGCTTCGGACTCATATCCAATAGGATACGGCTGCCGCGAGGCAGGTCAACGAGCGTCGCCCCCCAACCCCAAACCCCTCCCCACGAGTGGGAGGGGGGCTGAGAGGCTATGCGGGGGAAGGGGCTGGGAGGCCGCCGCTTGGGTTCCTCAGGCGCCGAGCCAGATGCCGTCTTCGATGGCCTGGCCGACGAGGGCCTTGTTCTCGCCGCTCTCGGAGAAGCCGAAGAGGACTTCCTTGCGGGTGGTGCCGCTGTCCATGCGGGAGAGCCAGCCGGAGAGACCGGCGGCATCCGGGGCGCGGTTCAGGACGTTCTGGTACAGAAGGCTGATGAACTGGGTGTTGCTGACACTCTCGCCATAGGTGTTGCGGAACTCCTGGCTGGCGATGAAGGCATTTGCCATGTCGAAGATCGACAGGCCCTGGTCCATCAGCTTGACGTTGTGGGCAAGCCCGACCTGGTCCGGCGTGCGCTTGAAGGCGGCCTGGTAGAGCCGGTAGGTCTGCCCGGCGGCGCCATCGAGATCGAGGGCGAGGGTGCCGTCGTTGAGCGTGATCCGCTCGATGTCCTGCAGGGTGTCGAGGCCTTCGATCCTGGTCGAGACGGTGAACTTGCCGCTGCCCTTGTTGTCGACGACGACATCAGCCCGGTTGCTGGCATAGATCGCCTTGTCGAAGCCGCTGCCGCCGTTGAGCATGTCATTGCCGCCGGCTCCATTGAGGTCATCATTGCCGCCGAGGCCGAACTGGTAGTCGTCCCTGGCCGTCCCGACGAAGGCCTCGGCCCCGTTCGAGCCGCGCTGTACCGCACCATTGTTGCCGTAGCCGGTGCTGGCCGCGCCGGTGATCTTGCCGACGCCATTCACCTCGAAATCGGCGATCTTCTCGAAGGCGGTTGCGCCGGACTTCAGCGCATAGACGTCATTGCCGGCATAGGCGAACAGCGTCTCGCCGTCGCTGTCCATGCCCCAGATGTCGTCGATGGTGGTGCGCAGCTTCAGCGTGGCAGCCCCGGTGGCCGGGTTGATGACATAGATGTCATCGGTGTCGGCCGCCATCAGCAGCTCGCCCTTGTGGAAGGCAAGGTCACCGGCCGCGTTCTTGCCAATCTTGCCGATGAGCGTGCGCGCGCCGGTTTCCAGATTGGTCTGGTACAGGATCTCCATGACGCTGGAGGCGGCATAGGCCACACCCAGCGGGTCGATCACCAGCGCATTGGCCGAAGGCACATTGTGCAGGGCGATCCGGGTGGTCGTGGCATCGGACGTGCTGATCCGGTAGAGCGCGAAGATGTCGATACCATAGAGCGTGCCGTCCGGGGCGACCGCCAGGTCGGTCATGGCCGAGGACATCTTGCCGATGCGCACGGGCGCGGTGGCACCGGATTCGTGGCGCCAGAGGACGGAATTCGAATCCGAAAAATAAACGGTGGGCATTGGTTTTAAACCCTGAGCGGATGGTCCCTACCCGCAAAGTGTCGATGCCCCGACCCCACAGGAGGTACAAGGCGCGCGCGCCCCTGTCAAATCCCGCAGGATCCTGCCGCTGCAGCCTGCGCGGGCGGACAAGCCCCGGCGGCCAAGGGCCTGCCCGGGGCAGTGGCCGGCCCGCGCCCGGTCCCCAGAGAGTTTGATGTGAGCTTGAAGTGAGCTTGCGGCAATCTGGCTGGCGCGCTGGCATCAGCTCCGGGATGAGCTCCGGGATGAGCTCTGGCAAGAGCTCTGGCAAGAGCTCTGGCGGGAGGTGATGCGACAATCGGCAGATGCATTCGTCATTGTCAGCGGCGCCCTGCGCATGTAACCGGAAGGAAGAGGTGGCTCAGCGGCGGACCGGGGAACCGGCCGCCTTGCACAAGGACGGCGGGCAGACAGTGGACGCGGACCAGGCGAAGACGCAGGCAGCAGGCGCGGGGGAAGACACGCCGGCCAAGGCTGCATCACGCCTTCTGGCTGCTGCCGTTGCCGACGACCGCACGGCGATCGGGCGCTCCGGGCGCATTGCCGCGCTGGCAGACCTGATCTGGATCCCGCAGGCCTTCCTGCTGGCCCTGAGCGTTGCCGACATGGTAGAGCCCGGCGTCGCCGGCGGCCCGGTGATGGCCACTCTGGCCCATCCGGGTGTCGCCGGCCTGCTGATCGGTCTTCTGGCGCTGGTCCGTCTGCAGCTCGGCCTGCTGGCCGGCCGCACGGCGCAGGCGGCGGCCGAGCGGGTCAAGGCCCGGCTGCGGGCCCGGCTGCTCGGCGGCCTGGCGGAGGCAGGACCTTCCGCCACGCTCCCCGGCGCAGGCGCGGTTGCGGCTGCCGTCACCGACCAGATCGAGGCCGCCGGCCCCTATGTCCGCCGCTTCCTGCCGCTGCGCCCGCGCCTGTCGCTGGTGCCGCTGGCAATCCTCGTGACGGCCTTTGCCGTCAACTGGCTCTCCGCGCTGATCCTGCTCGCGGCCGGGCCGATGATCCCGCTGTTCATGGCGCTGATCGGGCTCAAGGCGCGGGCCGCCTCCGACAGCCAGCATGGCGAACTGGCCCGCATGGGCGCCTTCCTGCTCGACCGCCTGCGCGGGCTCGACACGCTGCGTCTGGCCGGCGCGCTGGAGCGAACGGACGCTGCCGTGGCTCATGCCGGCGAACGGTTCCGCCTCGCCACCATGAAGGTGCTGAAGGTGGCCTTCCTGTCCTCCACGGTGCTGGAGCTGTTCAGTGCGCTCGGCCTGGCGCTGGTTGCGGTCTATGTGGGCTTCTCGCTGCTGGGACAGGTGTCGGCCGGCACCTGGGGCGCGCCGATGGACCTGTTCACCGGGCTGTTCGTGCTGCTGCTGGCGCCGGAGTTCTTCGCGCCGCTCCGGGCCTTTGCCGCGGCCTATCACGACAAGGCCGGCGCGGAGGCGGCCGCCCGCATCCTGGTCACCCTGCCCCTGGCCGACCCCGCGCCGATGGCCGCGACGCCCGTTTCGGCAACCGTTTCGGCCACCGCTTCGGCGAGGGGGGCAGGCCTCGCGCTTGCGCCGCCGCCGGCGCGCTCGCCCGAGGTGATCCTCGACGCGCTGACACTGGCCCCCGGCGGCCGGCCGGTGATCGACCGGCTGTCGCTGCGCCTGCCCGCCGGCGGACGCCTGATCGTCGCCGGCCCGAGCGGGGCGGGCAAGTCGACGCTGATCGACGCGCTGACCGGCCTCCGCCGCATCGACGGCGGCCGCATCCTGCTCGATGGCCTGGATCTCGCAGCCCTCGACCTCGACGCCTGGCGCGCCCGGCTCGCCTTCCTGTCGCAGGAGCCGCGCCTGTTCTTCGGCACCGTGACGGCCAACCTGCGCCGGGCCCGGCCGGAGGCGACCGAGGCGGAGATGTGGGCGGCGCTGGATCTCGCCGGGGCGCGTGACCTGGTCGAGCAGATGCCAAGGGGCCTAGGCACGCGGCTTGGCGAGGACGGTTTCGGCCTGTCGGTGGGCGAGGCCCGGCGCATCGCGCTGGCGCGTGCGGCGCTGCGTCGCGACGCGCTGATGCTGATCGCCGACGAACCGACCGCCGGGCTCGACGACGACACCGCCGGCGTGGTGATCGCCGGCCTCGACCGGCTGTCGCAGGGCGTGAGCACGGTGATCGCCAGCCATGATCCACGGGTGCTGGCGCTACCGGGGCTGCGGCTCGACATCGGTCAGCGGGTGCAGGAGGTGGCCGAATGAGCCCGCTCAGGAGCCTG
This sequence comes from Pannonibacter sp. XCT-53, assembly GCF_009915765.1. NCBI lineage: Bacteria > Pseudomonadati > Pseudomonadota > Alphaproteobacteria > Hyphomicrobiales > Stappiaceae > Pannonibacter > Pannonibacter tanglangensis. Next base: position 2,042,254 of record NZ_JAABLQ010000001.1, on the reverse strand, counting down.
ATCCGGCGTCAGTTTGCCGACCAGCGCGGCCCCTTCCTCATCGGCGTCGCCCTGGCACTGGTGCCCGCGCTCTGCGGCCTCCTGCTGCTCGGGCTGGCCGGCTGGTTCATCACCGCCTGTGCGGTGGCGGGGGCGGCCGGCCTTGCGGTCAACTATTTCACGCCGAGCGCGCTGATCCGGGCGCTGGCCATCGGCCGCACGGCCGGGCGGTACGGCGAGCGGCTGATGACGCATGACGCAACGTTCCGCTTTCTCGCCCGGCTGCGCGGGGCGGTGTTCGCGGGCTTCGCCAGCCGCCGGCCGGCCTCGGCGGGCGAAAGCCGCAGCGGCCTCCGGCTGGCGCGACTGACGCTCGACATCGACCAGCTCGACCGGGCCTACCTGCGCTTCGTGGTGCCGCTGTCGGTCGTCTCCGTCGTGCTGGCGGGGGGCGCGGTGCTGGCCGTGCTGCTGGCGCCGGCTGCCCTGGTGCCGCTGGCCGTCGGGGTCGTGCTGCTGACGCTGGCGGCCCGGATCGTGGCCCGCCGCCAGCTCGCGACCGCAGCCCGGCGGATGGAAGCGGCCGAGGAGGCCATGCGCCTGCGCAGCGCCGACTTCGTGGCCGGTCGACGCGACCTCGCCATCTACGGCGGACTGCCCGCCGCAACCGACGCCATCCTGGACGCCGGCGCGCGGCGCGCCCGGGCGGAAGACCCGCTGGAACGGGCGGCAAGCCTCGCCGAGGGCCTGGTCACCATCTCCGGCCAGCTGATCCTGGCAGCCGGCCTGATCGTGCTCGTGCCGGCCGCCGCGCCGGTCGCAGGCGGGGAGGCCAGCCTGTCGGCCGCCCTGGTCGTCGGCCTGCTGCTCACCGGCCTCGGCCTGACGGAGGCGCTGTCGAGCCTGGTGCCGGGTCTTGCCGGCCTGACGCGGACCGAACGCGCGGCCGCCCGAGTGCTGCCGCTGGCAGAGGCCGGAGACGCGGCCCAGGCGGAGCGCCGTAGCGCGCCGGCGAGGGGGCCGCAGGACGGACCCGTTGCGGGCACGACCCTCCCGCCGGCGGACGCCGGCACAATGACCCAGCCGGCGGCGGCCGGCACAATGACCCCGCCGGCGGACGCCGGCACCGGGATCCAGCCGGCGCTGTGCTTCGAGGCGGTGCGGTTCACCTATCCCGGCGCGGCCCGGCCGGTGCTGGAGGACTTCGACCTGTCGCTCGCGCCGGGCGAGACGGTCTGCCTCGTCGGCCCGAGCGGCTGCGGCAAGTCGACGGTGCTGGCGCTGGCGGCCCGGCTGACGCGGCCGGACGACGGCCTGATCCGGCTGGGGGACCGGCCGCTGTCGACGATCCCCGAGGCGGAGCTGCGCCGCCGGCTGGCGGTGATCAGCCAGAAGCCGGTGCTGTTCAACGACACGATCGCGGAGAACCTGCGGCTTGCAGCACCGCAGGCCAGCCCCGAGGCGCTGTGGGCGGCGCTGGATCAGGTGGGGCTCGCTGATACGGTTGCCGCCCGGCCGGACGGGCTTAGCGCCATGCTGGGCGAGGGCGGGGCCGGCCTGTCGGGCGGCGAGGCGCGCCGGCTGACGCTTGCCCGCGCGCTGCTGACGCGGCCCGAGATCGTGCTCCTTGACGAGGTGACGGAGGGACTGGACGAGGCAACCGCCGCCGGCGTGCTGGCCAGCCTCGGCGCCTTCCGCAGCCAGGGGGCGAGCCTCCTCCTGATCTCGCACCGCCGCCGGGAGCTGGCCTTGGCCGACCGGATCCTGCGCCTTGAGGGCGGGCGGATTGCCGCGACAGCATGACGCCTGCGCGCTCGCGTCGCGCGGGCATGCGCCGCACATGAACAATCCATGGTAAAATTCAAACCTTCATGTTTTCATCATAAGCTTCTCTCATCCGCTGAGGGCGCCGGCGGATGGCATGGGGCGAGGCAGGGTTGACCGGATCAGTCCGGCGACCGGATGGCCAGACCCCAGCCCGCTCTCACGGCAGGAGGTTGCCATGGAACTCAATGTGGTGGATCTGTCGCGACTGCAGTTCGCGATGACCGCTCTCTATCATTTTCTCTTCGTGCCCCTGACACTTGGCCTGTCGGTGCTGCTGGCGATCATGGAAACGGTCTATGTGATGACCGGCCGTGAGGTCTGGAAGCGCATGGTCAAGTTCTGGGGCACGCTGTTCGGCATCAACTTCGTGCTCGGCGTCTCCACCGGCCTGACGATGGAATTCCAGTTCGGCATGAACTGGAGCTATTTCAGCCAGTATGTCGGCGATGTATTCGGCGCGCCGCTGGCCATCGAGGGGCTGATGGCCTTCTTCCTCGAGGCGACCTTCGTCGGCCTGTTCTTCTTCGGCTGGGACCGGATGAGCCGGCGCGGCCATCTGGCGGCGACCTGGGCGATGGCGATGGGCACCAACTTCTCCGCCCTGTGGATCCTGATCGCCAACGGCTGGATGCAGCATCCGGTCGGCGCCGCGTTCAACATCGACACGATGCGGATGGAAGTGACGAGCTTCTTCGACGTGCTCTTCAACCCGGTTGCGCAGGCGAAGTTCGTGCACACGGTCTCGGCCGGCTATGTCACGGCCTCGCTGTTCGTGCTCGGGATCTCGGCCTGGTACATGCTGAAAGGCCGCCATCTCGACATCGCCCGCCGCTCCATGGCCGTGGCTGCCGCCTTCGGCTTTGCCTCGGCGCTGTCGGTTGTCGTCCTTGGTGACGAAAGCGGCTACGAGGCGAACCTGAACCAGAAGATGAAGCTCGCCACCATCGAAGGGATGTGGGAGACCGAACCGGCCCCGGCCGCCTTCAACGTGATCGCCATTCCCGATCAGGCGAAGCGCGAGAACCTCTTCGCCATCGAGGTGCCCTATGTCATGGGGCTGATCGCCACCCGCTCGCTCGATACGGTGATCCCGGGCATCAAGGATCTGGTGGAGCAGTCCAAGGAGCGCATCCGCTCCGGCGCCATCGCCTGGCAGGCGCTGCAGGACATCCGCGGCGGCACCGACACGCCGGAGCTGCGCGCCCTGTTCAAGGCCCACGCGGCCGACCTCGGCTATGGCTACCTGCTCATGCCCTACACCGACCGCCCGACCGAGGCGACCGAGGCGCAGATCGACGAGGCCGCCTGGTCGACGGTGCCCAATGTCTGGCCGATGTTCTACGCCTTCCGCATCATGGTGGCCTGCGGCCTCTTCTTCATCGTGCTGACGGCGGTGTTCTTCTACCTGACCTCCGCCGGGCGGCTGGAGGAGGTGCGGCAGAAGCACCGCTGGCTGCTGCATGTGGCCGTCTGGTCGATCCCGCTGCCGTGGATCGCCTGCGAGATGGGCTGGTTCGTCGCCGAATACGGCCGCCAGCCCTGGATCATCGAGAGCCTGCTGCCGACCTCGGCCGCCGCCTCCAGCCTGAGCGTCGCCGAGGTGCTCATGACCATGGCCGGCTTCATTGCGCTCTACAGCGTCCTGCTCGTGATCGAGGTGAAGCTGATGCTCAAGGCCATTGCCAAGGGCCCGGAAGACCTGCCCCAGCCCGAGCCCGGACTTGCCCGGCGCCCGGTCGCCATCGCCGCGGAGTAAGCTCATGATCCTGCACGAACTCATCGACTATTCCGTGCTCAAGCTGATCTGGTGGGCGCTGCTCGGCGTGCTGCTCATCGGCTTTGCCGTCACCGACGGCTTCGACATGGGCGTCGGCGCGCTGCTGCCCGTGGTGGCCGAAACCGATGCGGAGCGCCGCGTCGCCATCGCCTCCGTTGCCCCGACCTGGGAAGGCAACCAGGTCTGGCTGATCCTCGGCGGCGGGGCCATCTTCGCCGCCTGGCCGCCGCTCTACGCGGTGAGCTTCTCCGGCTTCTATCTGGCGATGTTCGTCGCGCTGTCGGCGCTGATCCTGCGCCCGGTCGCCTTCAAGTACCGGGACAAGAAGCCGGATCCGGTCTGGCGCGCGCGCTGGGACTGGGCCCTGTTCACCGGATCCTTCGTGCCGGCCCTGGTGTTCGGCGTCGCGGTCGGCAACACGCTGACGGGTGTGCCCTTCACGCTCGAACGGGACCTGCGGATCACCTACGAGGGCTCCTTCTTCGGCCTGTTCACGCCCTTTGCCCTGCTGTGCGGCGTCCTCTCCGTCGCCATGCTGGTGATGCATGGCGGGGCCTGGCTCGGCCTGCGCACCGAGGGGGAGGTGGCCCGCCGGGGCCGCCGCGCCGGCAGCCTCGCGGCTGTCGCCGTCATTGTCCTGTTCGCGCTCGGCGGACTGGCGCTGTCATCGGGCCTTGTCGAGGGATACCGGATCACCACGGCCCTCGATCCGGAGATGCAGGCGAACCCGCTCGCCAAGACCGCCGTCCGCGAGGCGGGCGCCTGGCTGGTCAACTACAGCATCCACCCCTGGCTGGTCGTGTTCCCCGCCCTCGGCTTCATCGGTGCGCTGGGCGCCCTGATCGGCCTCAACACCCGGCGCGAGGCCCTGACCTTCCTGGCCTCGAAGCTGTCGGTCGTCGGCATCATCTCGACGGTCGGCGTCTCGATGTTTCCCTTCATCCTGCCCAGCTCGATCCAGCCGGGCGCCAGCCTGACCGTGTGGGATTCGTCCTCCAGTCACGCCACCCTGTTCAACATGCTGGTGGTGACGGCGATCTTCCTGCCGATGATCCTGGCCTACACCGCCTTCGTCTACCGGGTGCTCTGGGGCAAGGTCAGCGTGGAAAGCGTGACCCGCGATGGCACGCATTACTGAGGAGACCTGACATGTGGTACTTCGCCTGGATCCTCGGCATGCCGCTGGCCTGCTGCCTCGCCATCCTGAACGCCATGTGGCTGGAAATGCGCGAGGACGACGCACGACCTGACCGCCGCTGAGCAACGGCCCGCACAAGCTGGCGTCGGCTCCTGTCCGACGCCAGTTCGCCCCGGGCCGAGTTCCCCGGGCCGAGTCCCCCGAGCCCGGTTCCCCCCCCCGTCCCCGGTTCTCCCCGTCCCCGGTTCCCCCCGGCCCCGGTTCTCCGGGATCCTGGCGCCTTGCCGCCCCTGCGGACGCGGCAGACTGGCGCGGCCCGGCTCCCTGACAGCTGCTTATCAGCTCCCAGCCAGCTCCCAGCCAGCTCCCTGACAGCCCAAGGTTCTGACGGGCCAGCAGGATCCCCCGCGACCGCGGTGCAGCATCGGTCCGGCGGGGTGAAGATCTCTGAAATATTTGCCCCTGTCAAAACTGCCTAGAGCAATTGAAACAGGCTAAACAATTGATTTCACTTGCTGAATACATTTGCACTTAATCATTTTTTCATTCGATGAAGCAATCATATCACCTAAGGGTAACTGCGTAGGGCTGCCCTCCAGCCCGGATTGCGAGTAACGAGTTCCGAATGTTCAACAAGGTGTCCATCCAGGCCAAGGTGATCTCTCTCGTGGGGGCGATGGCCTTGCTGTCCGTGTCCAGCGCATTCATCCTCGACAAGGAGATCCTGCAGACAGCGGGCGAGTATCATGAGGCCCTGACGGGGCCTGCGGTCGGAACGGTGGCAATGGCCCGCTCCGGCCGGCATGCGGCCTGGACCTCCCGGTCCGTGCTGAAGGCGATTCTGGCGACCGACGAGCGTGACTTCGGCGCTGCTGTCGCCGACATCGAGACCGGCCGGCAGCGCTTCGAGGCCGAGATCAGCCGAGCCCTGGCAGCCATGCCGGACCGTGCGGCACAGATCCAGCCGATCAAGGCGGCCTATGACGCCGTCATGAGCCAGGGGTGCGCGCAGACCATCGCCGCGGCGCGCAGCGGCGACCAGGCCACGGGCTACGGCACCTTCAACCAGTCCTGCGGCCCCCAGCTCCTCGACGTCATGACCGACATCGGCACCTTCGTGGACGGTATTGTCGCCGAAAACACGGCGCTGACCAACCGGCTGAAGGCCAGTGCGGAAACAACGGCCAACTGGACGCTCTGGAGTGTTCTTGCCTCGACGCTGGTGCTCGCCACCCTTGCGCTCTGGCTGGTCCGGGCCGGCATTGTCGCGCCGATCGCGCGGCTCAACCAGTCGATGGCCGGCATGGCGCGCGGTGACCTCGATGAGCCCGTGGACGGTCAGGACCGTGGCGACGAGGTCGGCAGCATGGCGCGGACCGCCGAGACCTTCCGTCTTGGCCTCGTGGAAGCCCGGCGACTGCGTCTCGCGGCCGAGGAAACCGAGCGGGCCGCAGCGGCCAAGCTTGCCGAGGAACGCCGGCAGATTGCCGACCGGTTCGAGCGCACCATGGGCGCCCTGTCGACGGCCTTCGTGCAGTCGGCCCGCGAAATGGACCAGGCCGCCCGACAGCTCTCGGAAACGGCCGAGGAGACCTCGCGCCAGGCCCAGGTCGTCGCCGGTGCCGCCGAGGAGGCCGCCACCAACGTGCAGACGGTGGCCGCCGCAACGGAGGAAATGACGGCCTCCGTGCGCGAGATCAACACCCAGGTCACCCGCGCGGCCCACGTCGCCTCCGATGCCTCCACCGCCGCCGCCCAGACCCAGGCAGAGATCAACGCGCTTTCCACCGCCGCCCAGCAGATCGGCGATGTGGTCAACCTGATCAACGACATCGCCTCGCAGACCAACCTGCTGGCCCTCAACGCCACCATCGAGGCCGCGCGCGCCGGAGAGGCCGGCAAGGGCTTTGCCGTCGTGGCCCAGGAGGTGAAGCAGCTCGCCACCCAGACCACCCGCGCCACCGAGGACATCGGCCGCAAGGTGCTCGACATCCAGACCGCCACCCAGCGGTCGGTGGACTCGATCGGCAAGATCGTCGGCACCATTTCCGACATCCGCGACATCTCCGGCCATGTGGCAGCCGCCGTCGAGCAGCAGGGGGCAGCCACCTCCGAGATCGCCGGCAACACGGCCCGCGCCTCGGAAGGCACCCATCAGGTGACGGAGAACATCTTCGGCGTCGGCCGGGCTGCCGAAATGACCGGCGACGCGTCCGGCCAGCTCAAGTCGCTGTCGGCCAACCTGTCGGACCAGGCCAGCCTGCTGAAGCGGGAGGTCGAGGGCTTCCTGGGCTCGCTCCGGGCCGCCTGACAGACATCATCTGACAGAACCCTCTGACAGGCTCCTCCGGGACACCGGCCGGCTGGCCCTCCTGGCCACCGCTCCCGGAGGCAGGACTGTGACCGCCCCCACGCCCGCAGAGATCAAGAAAGGCCGCAGGCTCCGGAGGGAGCCTGCGGCCTTTGGTGTCTGAGGCCGTGGTAATGGGGATCGGGCGGGCAGACGGCCGGACCGTGTGGACAGGGGAGGGGGATGCCGCATCGGCAGGCCCCCGCCGGAGGAAAGCGGACGCCCGTGTCCGTGACGGTCACGGGCGCCGCCCGGGCCCTGTCAGATGAGGGCCGAGGCCCGCTTGCGGATCTGCTGCGTGGCTGCGGCAACCTGGTGGGCCGTTGTCGCGATGCCGCCGATCGCATCCGTGATCCCGGCGACGGCGCTCGAGGCGGAGTGCATGTTGCCCGAGATGTCCTGCGTCACCGCCGACTGTTCCTCGACGGCGGCCGCGATGGTCGAGGAGATCGAGCGGATGTTCTGGATCGTGGCGAGGATCGACTGGATGGCTGCGCCGGCCCGGTCAGCCGACAGCTGCACCGAGCTGATCTGGGCGGCGATGTCCTCGGTGGCCCTGGCCGTCTGCGAGGCAAGGTTCTTCACCTCGGCGGCGACCACGGCAAAGCCCTTGCCGGCCTCGCCGGCCCGTGCGGCCTCGATGGTGGCGTTGAGCGCCAGCAGGTTGGTCTGGTTGGCGATCGTCTCGATCAGCTCCAGCACCTCGCCGATCCGCTGCGAGTTCACCGCAAGGCCGTCCATGATCGCCCGCGACTGCTCGGCTTCCGTGGCCGCGTTTTCCGAGATCATGCTCGCCTGGCTGACCTGGCGGCTGATCTCGGCAATCGAGGCGACCAGCTCCTCGGCGGCTGCAGCCACCATCTGCACGTTGGCGCTGGCCCCCTCGGAGGCCCGCCGGACGCTGCTGACCTGATCGGTGGTCTGGTCGAGCTGCTCGGCGACGACCAGAAGCTCGCTGTTGAGCCGCTCGCCCTCCATCCGCTTGACGATCTGGTCCGTCTGGTCGGAGGCGATCTTGATGATCTTGAGCACGTTGCCCTTCGGATCGAACACCGGGTTGTAGGTCGCCACGATGTGGACGTCGCGACCGCCCTTGCCGATCCGCTGGAACTCTCCGGCCCTGAAGCTGCCGGCGGCCAGCTCCTGCCAGAAGCGGGCATAGGCGGGCGAGGCCCGCTCCTGCGGCGTCACGAAGATGCTGTGGTGCCGGCCCTGGATCTCCGCCAGCGTGTAGCCCATGGCCTTGAGGAAGACGTCATTCGCCGTCAGGATGGTGCCGTCGGGCTTGAACTCGATGACCGCATTGGAGCGGTTGATCGCGTCGATCTTGGCAGCATCGTTGAGGTAGCGCAGCTTGGCAGCCGTGATGTCGCTGGCGACCTTGATCACGCTGCTGACGGTGCCGTCGGCGGCAAAGACCGGATTGTAGCTGGCCTCGATCCACACCGCCTCGCCGGTCTTGCGAAAGCGCAGGAAGTCATGTGACGAGGACTGCCCCCGCGCCAGACTGTCCCAGAACTGGCGGTAGGCCGGCATCTCGGCCTCCTCCGGGTCGACGAAGATGCGGTGATGGCGGCCGACGATTTCGTCAAGGCGGTATCCCATCACCTGGAGAAAATTCTCGTTGGCATGAAGGATGGTGCCGTCCGGCTTGAACTCGATGATCGCCATGGATCGCGAGATCGCCTCGAAGTTCAGTTCAATTTTCGACTTTCCGAAGAACATGCGACGGCTCCCGAGCGCCTGGAGTGCTTCCCTTCCCTAGCGTCAGGATTTTATAAAGCCCACGAATTAAAAGAGTGCTTATCCGTCAGGATGATCCGGCGGTCAGGCCGCAAGCCGGCTGACCAGCAGCTTGTCGATGCGGCGGCCGTCGAGGTCGACCACCTCGATGCGCCAGCCGCGGTAGTCGAAAACCTCGCCCACTTCGGGCAGGTGGTTGAGCTCGCTCAGCACCAGCCCCGCGACGGTCTCGAAGTCCGGATCCTTGTCGATCGGCAGGCCGAGCTTGTCGGCGGCCTCGTCCACCTGCATCCAGCCGGACACCAGCCACGATCCGTCGGCACGCTGCACGTAGGGCGGCTCGTCCTCGGCATACTCGTCCTGGAACTCGCCGGTGATCGTTTCCAGGATGTCGCCGGAGGACACCACGCCCTCGAAATGGCCGTACTCGTCGAAGACCAGCGCCATGTGCAGCGTGGCGTTGCGCAGCGCCTTGAGCACGTCGAGCGCGCGGGCACTGTCGATGACGACCGGGGCCGGACGGACCAGCGCCCGCAGGTCCGGCGTGTCATTCTCGGCATAGGCCTCGATGATGTCGCGGACGCGGACGGCGCCGATGATGTCGTCTGCCTCCCCGTCCTGGACGGGCAGGCGGGTGCGCTTGGTGTCGCGGATCTGGGCCCTGAGGGCCTCGTGCGTGTCCGACAGGTCAAGGATCTCGACCTCGCGGCGCGGCGTCATCAGGGCGCGGGCCGTGCGGTCGGCAAAGCGCATGACGCCGGCGATCATGTCGCGCTCGGCCGTTTCCAGCACGCCCGCGCTTTCCGCCTCGGCGATGATCGTCTTGACTTCCTCCTCGGTGACCTTCTCGTCGCTCTCGCCGCGCTGGCCGAGCAGGGAGAGGACCGCCTTGCCCGACACGTCGAGCAGGAAGACGAGGGGGGCTGCCACCCGCGAGATCAGGAGCATCAGCGGGGCGACCCGCGCAGCCACAGCTTCCGGGTTGCGCAGCGCCACCTGCTTGGGCACCAGTTCGCCGATGATCAGCGACAGGTAGGTGATGGCCACGACCACCAGACCGACGCCGAGGCCATCGGCAACCGCATCGCTGAAGCCCTGGGCCAGCAGGAAGGCCGACAGGCGCTCGCCGAGGGTCGCGCCCGAAAACGCACCTGACAGCACGCCGACCAGCGTGATCCCGATCTGGACCGAGGACAGGAAGCGGCCCGGGTCCTCCTGCAGCCTGAGGGCGGTGGCTGCCCCCCGGGAGCCGGCCTCGGCGGCGACCTTGAGCCGCGCGGGACGGGAGGAGACGACGGCCAGTTCCGACATGGCCAGCAGGCCGTTCAGGAGCGTGAGAAGGACGACGATGAGAAGTTCGAGAGCCATTGGATCCGGGTGCCTTGGCACGCATGTGCCTCTGGCTGCCAGTCATAGCGGCAAGCTCGGGCGTTGTCATCCCGTTGCGTGCCCCGGCCTCGGCCGCGCCGGGCCGGCTAGAGCAGCGCAGGCGGCAGGCCACTTGCGCTGCGAAAGCTGCGGAAGCCGTTCAGCGCCCGGATCGAGCGCCCGTCGTCGATGGCGGCAAGATCGAGGATCACCGCATTGGCGATGGTCATGGGCACCACCAGCGACTGGGACTCGCCCGGCTGCCCGCGCGACACGGCGATCTGGTGCCGGGGCGCCGGGTCGATGCGGATGCCTTGCAGGTCGGTGAGCGCCAGGACGCTCACGCCGCGCGCGCCGGCGAGGCGGCTGAGGTCGTTGACCAGCGGCGAGGCGCGGCGGAAGGCGAGAAGCCACAGCACGTCCCCCGGCGCAAGCCGCTCGAGCGCCTCCGGCAGCTGATGCATCTGGCTGCCCAGATCGACGGTGTCGTAGCCCGACCGGTTGAGCCGCAGCGCGATCAGCGCCGACAGGGCTGCCGAGTGGCCCCGGCCGAAGACATGCACCCGCCGGGCTCCGGCGAGCGTCGAGGAGAAGGCGCGGATGTCCTGGTCGGACACGTGGCTGCGGACAAGGTTGAGGGCGGCGATCTCGCTGTCGATCAGGGAGGCCAGCAGTCCGCCTTCCTCCGCCCGCACGAGGCGGGCGGCCATGCGCGCGGCCGGGCTTTCAAAATCGGTGCCCCCCTCGATCAGGCTTGCCTGCAGGAAGCTCTTGAATTCGGGATAGCCCTTGAAGCCCAGACGGCGGGCGAGGCGCACGGCCGAGGCCGGATGCACGCCGGCGCGGAAGGACACGTCCTTGCCGTTTTCCATCGCCGCGCGCACCGGGTCCTGCACGAGCACGTCGAGCAGGCGGGTGTCGGCGTCGGTGAGACGTCCGGCATGGCGGCTGATCAGGTCGCCGAGCGCCTGGGTGACGGGGTCGGTGGACGCGGGATCCTGCATGGCGGGCTCTCTTCAGGCAGCCGGGACCGGCCGGTCGATCCGGCGTCCCGTGGGGGTCTCGAACAGCAGGGCCCGGTCAAGATCATAGCCGATCCAGACCGGCGCGCCGCCGGTGGCCTCCGCCTCCGGCAAGGCGTGGCGCGGGGTGACGAGGGTGAGGCGACCGGCCGGCGTGTCGCAGTGCAGGACCAGCTCGGCGCCGGCCATTTCCCGGACCATGATCCGGGCCGGCAGGGCAGGTCCGACCGGCTGCGCGCGGTGCAGGGTCAGCGTGTCCGGTCGCAGCCCGACGGTCACGGTGCTGCCCCCAATCGCCTCCGCCTCCGCCAGCGCCGAGGCCTGGACGAAGTTCATGGCCGGTGTCCCGAGGAAGCCGGCGACGAACCGGTTCTGCGGCCGGTCATAGATCGCCGCCGGCGTATCGAACTGCTGCAGCACGCCGTCCTTCAGCACGGCCACCCGGTCAGCCAGCGACAGGGCCTCGGTCTGGTCATGGGTGACGAGGATCGTCGTGGCGCCAAGGGTCTGGTGCAGCTCCCGGATCTCGGCGCGCATGGCCACGCGCAGCGCGCTGTCGAGGTTGGAGAGCGGCTCGTCCATGAGGAAGATCGAGCTTTGCCGCGCCATGGCCCGGCCCATCGCCACGCGCTGGCGCTGGCCGCCGGAGAGGGCGCCCGGCTTGCGGTCGAGCCAGGGCGTCAGCTGCAGCAGGGCCGCGACCTCCTCGGCACGCCTGTTGCGCTCCGCCCGCGCCATGCCGCGCAGCTCCAGACCGAAGGCGATGTTCTCGCGCACGCTCATGTGCGGATAGAGCGCATAGTTCTGGAAGATCATGGCGATGTCGCGGTCCTGCGGCGCCACATCATTGGCCCGCCGACCGTTGAGAACGATATCGCCGGCCTCGCAGCGCTCGAGCCCGGCAATCAGGCGCAGCAGGGTGGACTTGCCGCAGCCCGACGGGCCGACGATGACGACGAACTCGCCAGCCCCGATGTCGAGCGAGATATCATCCAGCACCACCGGCCCGCCCGGATAGGACTTGCGGATCCCCCTGAGGCTGATGCGGTTCATCGGACGCCTCCCCGCATCGCGCCCCGGAGGGCATCGTGGGGGACGGCCTCCGTGGGGAGGGTATCCTTCGGGAGGGCATCCTGGGGGAGGGCATCCAGGGAGGCTGCCTGGCCGGCCTTCGGATCGGAGCCTGCGGGCTGCAGCGCCCTTGCCCGGGCGTCCCGGTCCCGGTCGCGGAGGGCGAGGGCCAGGCTCGGCCGGTCGGTGGTGAAGACCTTGACCCCGAGGTCGAAGGCCCTGGTGATCTGCGCGGCGTCATGGGCGGCCCAGCAGCCGAAGGCAAGCCCCGCGTCGGTGACGGCCGCCATGAGGGCCGCGTCGGCCGTGTCGATGTGGACGCCGAGTTCGGGGATCTGGCGCTGGCGGGCCAGCGCGATCACGGTCCTGACCCCGAGCTGGCGCAGCACGGCCGGACTGACGAGCCACAGGCGCGGCCGGGTGGTCACCTCGGCGAGCGTGTCCAGGCTGTCCAGCAGGAAGGAGGTGAAGGTCGTGCGCGACAGAAGCCCCTGCTGGTCGAGGAGCGCGACGACACGGGGCACGAAGTCGGGATAGGGGGTGCCGGTGTCATCCGGCTTGATCTCGCAGCGCAGGGCAACCGGGCTGCCGGCATAGAGGCTGCACAGCTCCTCCAGCGTCAGCGGGCAGCCTCCGGCACCATAGTTGATGCGGGCCTCGCGCACCTCGGCAAGGGTCAGCCCGGCGATGGCGCCGCTGCGGTCGGTCGTCCGGTCGAGGGTGGCGTCGTGGTGGACGATGATGGCGCCATCGGCCGTCGGGTGCACGTCGAACTCGACCTCGTCGACGGCCATGCGGGCGGTGGCGGCAAAGCCTTGCGGGGTGCTGTCGCCGAATTCCAGCGTGCCGCCGCGGTGGGATGCGATGCGTGTCATGTGCGGAGAACGTCCCTGATTACTTGAGCGCGCCCATGGTGATGCCGCGAACGAGATGACGTTCGACGAGCAGGAAGCCCACGAGGACGGGGAGAATGGTGAGGGTGGAGGCGGCGAGCACCAGCGGCCAGTCGATCAGACCCTCGCCCGGATTGGTGCTGTAGAGCCGGGCAAGGCCGATCTGCAGCGTGAACAGGTCCTCCCGGCCCACCGCCACCAGCGGCCAGATGTAGTTGTTCCACTCGGTGATGAAGATGTAGAGGCTCATCGACAGGATCGCCGGCCGGGACAGCGGCACGATGATGCGCCACAGCACGGTCAGCGGGCTGGCCCCGTCCATGTAGGCGGCCTCGTCCAGTGCCTTCGGAATGCCGCGGATGTACTGGCGCAGGAAGAAGGCGGCAAAGCCGTTCGAGATGGCCGGCAGGATCAGCCCGGCATAGCTGTCGAGGAGGCCCGCCCTGGCAAGGGTCAGATAGTTCGGGATCAGGCTGATGTGGCTCGGGATCATCAGCGTTGCCACGGTGGCCCCGAAGAGGAAGTCGCCGCCGGGAAAGCGGTAGCGGGCGAAGGCAAAGGCCGCGAGCGTGGCGACCGAGATCGCCAGACCCGTGACCAGGCCCGAGACGATCAGGCTGTTCAGGAGATAGCGGGCGAAATTGTACTGGCTCACTGCCCGCGTGTAGTTGTCGAGGGTGAACTCGTAGCCGCCGGCATAGTAGGAATCCGCCGTCTGCAGCGACAGCCAGATCGAATAGAGCACGGGCGACAGGAACAGGAGCCCCGCTGCAAGCGCCAGTGCGGCCAGGAGCGGCTCTGCCAGCCGCAGGCGCGGGCGGATGTCATCAGGCTTCATAATGCACCCTCCGGCCGATGATGCGCGACTTCACGATCGCCAGCGTCACAAGGAAAACGAACAGGAGAACGGCAAGCGCCGAGCCGCGGCCGATGTCGAAAAGGACAAAGCCGACCCGGTAGAGCAGGCTGACCAGCATGTCGGTGGCCCCGGCCGGGCCGCCGTTGGTCATGACATTGACGATGGTGAAGACCTGGAAGGCCTCGATGACGGAAATGACCAGCAGGAAATAGGTGGTCGGCATGACCAGCGGCAGCGTCACGCGCCGGAAGACATGCAACCGGCGCCCCCCGTCGACGGCGGCCGCGTCGTAAAGCTCCTGCGGCACGGCCTGCAGGGCGGCAATGTAGATGACGATGTCATAGCCGAGCTGCTTCCAGGTGTTGACGAGGATCAGCACCCAGAGCGCCAGGGCCGGGTCCTGCAGCCAGGGCTGGCGGCCGAGGCCAAGGCCGACGAGCAGGGCATTCACCGCGCCGTAGTCGGTCGAGAACAGCCAGGAGAACACGACGGCGATGGACACCGTGGAGGTGACCGAGGGCAGGAACAGCGCGCCGCGCAGGAGGCGGGAGGGCAGGGCTTCACGCACCAGCCAGGTGGCGATCCCCAGCGCCAGCACCAGCCTGATCGGCACGGACAGGACGGCAAACACCGTGGTGACCTGCAGCGAGTTCCAGAATTCCCGCGAGGCCAGCAGGCCACGGTAGTTGTCGAGGCCGACAAAGGGCATCTCCGGCGACAGGAAATCCCAGTCGCGGACCGACAGGTCGAGGCTCATGAGGATCGGCCCATAGGTGAAGACCGCCATGAACAGGACGAGGGGCGCGACGAACAGGTAGGGCGTCAGGAAGCGCAGCATGGGCCGGATGTCCTGACCGGCCGGCGGGGCGCATGCCCCGGCCGGCCGGCCGGCCGGTTTCAGGAGAGGCGGGATCAGTTGGAGCGCTGGGCTTCTTCGCGGGTCTGGGCGGCGAAGTCCTTCAGCGTGTCGGCGACCTGCGCCTGGCCGAGGGCCATGGCTTCCCACATCTTGTATTCGGTGGCGCGCATCCAGGTGACAACCGGCGGACGGGCGCGGCCATAGGCGTTGGGCAGCGAGTCGATGGCAACGCGGATGCCCGGCTGGGTGGCAAGGGCTTCGGCCGCGACCGGCTTGGCAGCGCTGTTCCTGTTGATCGGCAGGTAGCCGGTGGCAGCGAACCAGGCCGCATTTGCCTCGGCGGAGGCGGCGTAGCTGATGAACTTGTAGGCCGCGTCCTGCACGTCCCTGGCCGAGGACGCCAGGATGCCGATGCCGGCGCCGCCGATCGGCACGGAGCAGACCTTGTTGCAGGGCATCGGCCGGACTTCCAGCTTGTCGCCGAGCGCCTTCTTCGCGCCGGTGTAGTTGCCGGTCGAGTTCAGCATGATGCCGACCTTGCCGGCGAGGAACGCATCGCGGCCATTGTCCTCTTCGGTGACGCCATCGGCCGAGGCGACCTTGTGCTCGTGCACGAGCGAGGCCATCCACTGATAGGCTTCGATGGTGTTCGGGGCGTCGAGCAGGATCTCGTTGGTCTTGCGGTCGATCAGCTCGCTGTCGTTGGACATGACCAGACCCCAGCGGGCGAACTGGCCCGGGGCGGCGATGCCGGTGACGCCCTCGGCGCCGAGCTTGGCGGTGATGGTCCTGGACGCGGTCAGGATGTCGTCGAAGGTCTTCAGCTGCGGCTCGCCGGTGAGGCCGGCGCGGGCGAAGATGTCCTTGTTGTAGTAGAGCACCGGAGTCGAGGAGTTGAACGGCACGATGTAGGTCTTGTCCTTGTAGACACCGACCTCACGGGCGTAGGGGTACAGCTCGTCCTTCAGCGCATCGGCCTCGAAATAGGGCGTCAGGTCGGCCAGCACGCCGCGGTCGGCAAAGAGGCCATAACGGGTGACTTCGAGGATGACCGCATCGGGGGCCCGGCGCGCCGGGATGGCGGCCTGGAGCTTGGCGACGATGTCGTTGTAGTTGCCGATGAACTCGGCCTGGATGTCGATGTCCGGATTGGCGGCTTCAAAACTGGCGACGATCTTGTCGAGCGCTTCGCCCTGGGCCTTGTTGAACGAGTGCCAGAAGGTGACGGTGGTGGCCGCCTGGGCGGGGCCGACGGCCGCGACGAGGGCGAGGACACCACCGGCGAGGCGGCTGTGCAATTTCTGTGACATCGGACGCTCCATTGCAAATGTGATTGCATTCCGTGTCGCGGTCATAGCCTCCCGGCCGCGTCAGTTTGTTGACGGCTGCAAGACGGTTTGATGTCAGGGGGGCGTGTTGCCCGGTCAGAACACCCAGGCCTTGAAGGGCAGGGGGGCGGCGCCGGCGGCGGCGGGGTCGCCTTCGAGGTCCGAGACGATGAGCTTGGGCGTCCGGCGGCGGTTGCCGTAGCGCGGACTGTTGTTGAAGGTGACGCGCTCGATCAGCATGTCGGCGAGCTTGCGCGGCACTTCACCGCCGAAGACGATGGCCTGCGGGCCCTACACCCTGTAATTTTCCTGCGTCTCGTGATAAGGAGCCGCCTTCCCATAAGGTCGCCGCCGCGCTTGGGGATGGCTCCGGCCGTCCTCGCATGCCGATGCGGCAGACGGACGGCGGCAGCGAGACGGAGATGAACGTGTCTTTCGGGACTGAGACCCTGCAGCAGGACAAGCTTTACAAGGCCCCCGTCTTCGCCGTCGCCCCGATGATGGACTGGACGGACCGGCATTGCCGCATGTTCCACCGGCAGTTTTCGGCCCGGGCGCTGCTCTACACCGAGATGGTGACGACCGGGGCGGTGATCCATGGCGACCGGGAGAAGCTGCTCGGCTTCAGCGCCGGCGAGCATCCGGTGGCCTGTCAGCTCGGCGGGTCCGATCCGCGCGAGCTGGCGGACGCGGCGAAGATCGCCGAGGACCGAGGCTATGACGAGATCAACCTGAATGTCGGCTGCCCGTCCGACCGGGTGCAGTCCGGCCGGTTCGGGGCCTGCCTGATGCTGGAGCCGGAGCTGGTGGCCGAGGGCGTTGCGACGATGAAGGCGGCGGTGCGCGTGCCCGTCACCGTCAAGTGCCGCATCGGCGTCGACGAGCAGGACCCGGAGGAGGCGCTGGACCGGCTGGCCGACCGGGTGGTGGACGCCGGGGTCGATGCCCTGTGGGTGCATGCGCGCAAGGCCTGGCTGCAGGGGCTGAGCCCCAAGGAAAACCGCGATATCCCGCCGCTCGACTATGGCCGGGTGCACCGGCTGAAGGCGCGGCTGCCGGGCCTGTTCATCGGCATCAACGGCGGCATCGCGACGCTGGACGAGGCGATGGCCGTGATGCAGGGGCTGGACGGGGTGATGCTGGGCCGGGCTGCCTATCACGATCCGGCGCTGATGGGCGCTGTCGACCGGCGGATCTATGGCGAGACGACCGCGGATGTGAGCCCGCGGGCGGCCATCGAGGCCTATGTTCCCTATATCGAGGCGGAACTGGCGCGCGGCACCCGCCTGTCGCACATCACCCGCCACATGCTGGGCGCCTTTGCCGCCGTGCCGGGGGCAAGGCTGTTCCGCCGCATCCTGACGGTCGAGGGCGTGAAGCCGGGCGCCGGCATCGAGGTGCTGTTTGCCGCGCTGACCGCCCTGGACGAGGCAGCCGCACGGGCGGCGGAGCATGCAGATGCCCGGCAGGCCGGCGAGGCCGTGGCGCAGGCCTGAAGCGTCGAAAGCTCAGGAGGCCTTGCGGCGCAGGCTCATCTTGCGCGCCGGCAGGGTGTAGATCTCGTCGGGGAAGGCCGGCAGCACGGCGAGCACGCGGCTGGCCGGCAGGGTCACGGTCACTTCGGTGCCCTCGCGCAGGCGGGATTTCAGGTCGAAGCTGCCGCCATGCTGCGACACCAGCGCCTGGACGATGGACAGGCCAAGTCCGGTGCCGGGCTCCGCGCTCTTGATCGCCATCGAGCCCTGGCCGAAGGCCTGAAGCACGATCGGGATCTCTTCCTCGGGAATGCCGGGGCCATTGTCGCGGATCGAGACATACTGGCCGCCCTCGGCCGTCGAGCCGATGCGGATCAGCACCTCGCCGTTGGAGGGGGTGAACTTCACCGCATTGGACAGGAGGTTGAGGATCACCTGGCGGATGGCCCGCTCGTCGGCCCAGATGCGCGCCAGGCCTTCCTCGTGGCTCTCGCGGATGGCGATGCCCTTGGCGCGGGCCCGGACCTGCATCATCGACTGGCAGTCCTCGACGATGTCCTTGAGCGTCACGGCCTCCTCGTTCAGCTCGTACTTGCCCGCCTCGATGCGCGACAGGTCGAGGATCTCGTTGATGAGATTGAGCAGGTGCTGGCCGGAGCCGTGAATGTCGGCGGCATAGCCGCGGTAGATCCTGTTGCCCATCGGCCCCATGACCTCGTCCTTCATGATCTCGGAGAAGCCGAGAATGGCGTTGAGCGGCGTGCGCAGCTCGTGGCTCATGGTGGCGAGGAAGCGGGACTTGGCGAGATTGGCCTCCTCGGCGCGGCGGCGGCTTTCGTCCGAGACCGCGTTGGCCTGCTCCAGCTCGGCGATCAGGTGGTCCTTCTCCGCCCGGTAGGCGAGCATGGTCAGCGAGGCGTTGAGGAGCTGGTTGCCCAGCACCAGGAAGAAGCCCTGCGCGCCGACGGCCATGGCGGCCATGGCGTAATGCAGCGGCGCGTGGCGCTGCATCAGCGTCACCGTGACGGCAAGCGTGAGCGGCAGCGTGTTGGCCAGGAGCGCGCGGGGCAGGGTGGAGGACTGCATCGTCGACATCGCGATGACGATCAGCATCGTGGCGAACTGGAACACCTCGAAGCCGTCGGTGGCCTTGCCGGTCGAGGGCAGCAGGAAGAAGGCCGCCCAGCACAGGCCGTAGAGGAAATCGCCGATGGTGAAATGGCGCCGCCACGGCAGCACCGTGCGGTCGTTGGCCGGCAGCCGCTCGAAGCGGCGGCAGGTGGTCACGGTCAGCGTCCAGATGGAGAAGGTGAAGACCAGCCAGATGCCGACCAGCACCGGCTCGATCCAGATGAAGGAGATGCTGGCGACGATGAGCAGGAACATCGGCACGGCGAAGGCCGCGCTGGTGCGCGCCTTGGCAAAGAGCATCATCAGCTCGCTGTCGAAGTCCGGCTGGACGCCATCCTGCGCCGACAGGCGCTCGCGCACGCTGCGGACGGTGCGCGCCACCTCCCGCCGGCGCTGGGCGCGCTCGCGGTTGATGGCCGTGCGTTCATCGCCTTTGCTGCGCGCCTCCTGGCCCATGCTGTCCCCGTTGCCGCTCCTGGTCCCCTCGGTCGCGGCCGGTTCATTGCCAGCCGCTTGACGGGACGCATCCTGTTCGAGTGTTTTCGCTCACGATCCCTTAAGAAGCGGCTCAGGGACGTGGTTAAAAAAGGGAAAACCATGCAGGAACCGGGACTTGGCGAGACAGGTGTGGTCGCGCGCGGGCAGCTTGCGGGGCTGGCGGCGGAGGTCTCGGCCTGCCGCATCTGCCAGCTGCAGCCGCTCGGGCCGGCGCTGCCCCATGCCCCGCGCCCGGTGGCCCGCCTGTCGGACACGGCGAGGATCCTGGTCGCCGGGCAGGCCCCCGGCACCCGCGTGCATGCCTCCGGCCAGCCCTTCACCGACCCCTCCGGCGACCGGCTGCGGCAGTGGATGGGCATCGGCGCGGAGGTCTTCTACGACCCGGCGCGGCTTGCCATCCTGCCGATGGGCCTCTGCTTTCCCGGCCTCGACGCGCGCGGCGGCGACCTGCCGCCCCGGCGCGAATGCCGCGCGGCCTGGCATGACCGGCTGATGGCGGCCATGCCGCAGATCGACCTGATCCTGGCGATCGGCCAGTATGCCCAGGCCTATCATCTCGCAGGGCATCCGGCCGCCCCTTTGGCCGCCCCTTTTGCGAACCCTGGGGCCAGTTTTGGAGCCAGCCCTGCAGCTGGTCGCGGGCTGCCGACGCGGGCCGGCAGCGACAGCCTGACGGAGCGGGTGCGCCGCTGGCGCGAGATCCTGGCGCGGACGGGCGAGGCCGGGCCGGCGGTGCTGGTGCTGCCGCATCCCTCGTGGCGCAACACGGCCTGGCTGAAGCGCAATCCCTGGTTCGAGGCGGAGGTGCTGCCGGAGCTGCGCCAGCGCGTGGCGAGCCTGATCTAGGCGGCTGTCCTGCCGGGGGGCTGGCGGGTTCCAGCAAATCTGTTCCGGTGGAGGCCCGATCCGGGCCGCCGGCGAAACGCTGCAGCCGGATTTCGCCGCTTGCTGGAAACAGAATTCTAATGCTTCTGTGATCTTCTCCGGCAAGGCCGATTCACCGGCTCCCGACAGGCCAAGAGACCCGCCATGATTGACCGCATCGACCGGCGCATCCTTTCCATCCTGCAGGAAGACTGCACCGTGCCCGTGGCCGAGATCGGCCGCCGGGTCGGCCTTTCGACGACGCCCTGCTGGCGCCGCATCCAGAAGATGGAAGAGGACGGGGTGATCACCGGGCGGGTGGCCCTGCTCGATCCGGCCAAGGTCAATGTCAACGTGACGGCCTTCGTCGCCATCACCACGAACCAGCACACGGAAGACTGGCTGAAGAAATTCGCCGACGTGATCCGCGAGTTCCCGGAAGTGGTGGAGTTTTACCGCATGGCAGGGCAGGTGGACTATCTGCTGCGCGTCACCGTGCCGGACATCGCCGCCTATGATGCCTTCTACAAGCGGCTGATCGCGAAGATCGACATCACCGACGTGTCGACGACCTTCGCGATGGAGCAGATCAAGTACACGACCGAGCTGCCGCTCGGGTACATTCCGGTGGAGAAGACACGGCCGGAGTGAGGGTGAGGCTGCACGGCGACGGTCGTCACCCGGTGTCATCGCGGCCCGGCTGGGCGTGAGCCAAGCGCCGGGCGGGGAGCCGGACATCCGCCGCGCGTGCGCGACAGGACGGATCCAGTCCCTGGCACTGTCTGCAATCGGTCAAGGGCTCGCCCGCACCCGCACAGATGTGACGGCTCCCGGATCCCGTCCGGGACAGGTCCCGGGCCTGCGGGCCGCTTGCGCTCGCCTTGTCCGGAATGACCGCTTTGGGGCCACCTTTGGGCGCCCCCCACCGATCCTCAGTCCTTCTTCACGCCCTCGAGCCGGACGATGAGGCTGGACGTGTCCCAGCGGTTGCCGCCCATGGCCTGCACGTCGCCATAGAACTGGTCGACGAGGGCGGTCAGCGGCAGGCGCGCACCGGTGGCCTTGGCGGTGTCGAGCACGATGCCGAGGTCCTTGCGCATCCAGTCGACGGCGAAGCCGAACTCGAACTTGCCGGCTGCCATGGTCTCCCAGCGGTTTTCCATCTGCCAGGACTGGGCCGCACCGCCGCGGATGGCCGAGATGACGGCGGGCACATCAAGTCCGGCCTGCTTGGCGAAATGGATCGCCTCGGCCAGCCCCTGGACGACGCCGGCAATGCAGATCTGGTTCACCATCTTGGTCAGCTGGCCGGACCCGACCGGACCCATCAGGCCGACGAACCTGGCAAAGCACTCGATGACCGGCTTTGCCTGCTCGAACACTGCCGGCTCGCCGCCGCACATGACGGTGAGGATGCCCTTTTCCGCCCCGGCCTGGCCGCCGGAGACCGGCGCGTCGATGAAATGGCAGCCGCGTGCGGCAGCCGCAGCGCCAAGCTCCCGCGCCACCTCGGCCGAGGCGGTGGTGTGGTCGATGAACACCGCGCCGGCCTTGAGGCCGTGGAAGGCGCCGTCCGGCCCGGTGGTGACCGCGCGCAGGTCGTCGTCATTGCCGACACAGGCGAAGACGAAGTCGCAGCCCTCCGCAGCCTCGCGCGGGGTTGCGGCCGCCGTGCCGCCATGCTCGGCCGCCCACTTGTCTGCCTTGGCACGGGTGCGGTTGTAGACCGTCACCTCATGCCCGCCGCGCGAGGCGAGGTAACCGGCCATGGGATAGCCCATGACGCCCAAGCCGATGAATGCCACCTTGGCCATGTTCAACTCCGCATGTCGTGAGGGCCGGGCCTGCGGCCCGGCAGGGGGGATCAGTCGCTGCGCACCAGATGCCGGGTCAGCCGCTGTTCCAGCTTTTCCCAGACCTGGCGCAGGGCTTCCACCATGACCAGATAGATCACGGCCGCCCAGATGTAAGCCTGGAAGTCGAAGCTGCGCGAATAGGCGCGGCGCGTCTCGCCCATCAGGTCGAAGATGGTGACAATCGCCGCAATCGCCGAGCCCTTCAGCATCAGGATGATCTCGTTGCCATAGGGGCGCAGCGCCGTGATGAGGGCCTGCGGCAGGATGATCCGGAAGAAGATCACATTGCGGCTGAGACCCAGCGCCTGGCCGCCCTCCCACTGGCCGCGCGGCACGTTCAGCACCGCCCCGCGCAGGATCTCCGCCTGGTAGGCGGCGGTGTTGAGGGCGAAGGCCAGCAGCACGCAGTACCACGCCTCGCGGAAGAACCACCAAAGGCCAACCGCTTCAAAGGCTTCGCGGAAAGTGCCCACGCCGTAATAGAACAGGAAGGTCTGGGCGAGCAGCGGCGTGCCGCGGAAGAAATAGACATAGCCATAGGCGATGCCCGACAGGATCCGGTTCCGGGAATTGCGGGCCAGGGCGACCGGGACCGACAGGATGGCGCCGGCAACCACCGAGATGACCACGAGCTGCAGGGTGATGATCAGGCCGCTCAGGTACTCCGGCGCATAGCGGGCGACGAACTCGCTGCCGATGTTGTTGCCCAGATAGAGCAGCAGGAAGGCAAAGGAGACGATCCACATCGCCATCAGCACGTGGCCGGCGATGCGGCTGCCGGTCCAGGGGCGCTTCGGCTCGGGCGGACGGACCACGCTGGAGACGGTGTTCATCGGGCGACCTCCCCGCGGCGGGCCCACCGGTCGATGCGCGCGATCCCGGACGAGGAGATCATCGCCAGCACCAGGTAGATGAGGCAGGCAAGGCCATAGAACAGGAAGGGCTCCTTGGTCACACGCGCGGCGACCCCGGTCTCGCGCACCACGTCGGCCAGCCCGATGGTGGAGACGAGCGAGGTTTCCTTGAGCAGGATGAGCCAGAGATTGGACAGGGCGGGCAGGGCGAGACGCACGAGCTGCGGCAGGATCACGAGCCGCATGGTCAGGAACCTGTTGAGGCCGAGCGCGTGGCTGCCCTCATACTGGCCGCGCGGGATGCCGCGGAAGGCGGACAGGAAGGCCTCGCTGGCATAGGAGGAGAAGACCAGCGTCAGCGCGATCATGCCGGCGACAAAGCTGTTCACCTCGATGGTGAGCCCCGAGCCCATGGCCTCGGCAAGGTGCTTCACCGCGATCTGCACGCCGAAATAGACCAGAAACAGCGTCAGCAGTTCGGGCAGGCCACGGAAGATGGTGGTGTAGATGCCGGCCGCCAGCCGCAGCGAGGGTTCGCGCGAATTCTTGGCAAGCGCAAGGAGAAAGCCGGCTGCGAGACCGAAGGGCAGGGTCGCAAGGCCGAGGGACACGGTGACAAGCACGCCCGAGGCGATCTCGTCGCCCCAGCCCTCGGGTCCGAAGGAAAGAAGTGTCAGGACCTCGGTCATCGTTGGTGCAGCAAGCCATGGTCGGGCCGGCAGGCAAGGCCTGCACGCGGCCGGAAGTGCAACAACCGGTGCCGGCCCGGGCCTGAGCGCGGGCCGGTGGCCGGCGGGAGGCCCCGCCGGCGCCGGTCAGGTGTGGGGATTACTCGCCGCCGTAGACGTCGAAGGCGAAGTACTTGTCCTGCACTTCCTTGTACTTGCCATTGGCGCGGATCGCGACGATGGCCTTGTTGAACATTTCCTTCAGGTCCTGGTCTTCCTTGCGCACCGCAATGCCGGCGCCTTCACCGTTGATCACCGGATCCGGCGTCAGGGTGCCGAGCAGCTTGCAGCAGGCGCCGTCCGCCGTGGCCAGCCACTCCGACAGCACGACCACGTCGTCGATCACGGCGTCGATGCGGCCGTTGGCGATGTCGAGCTTGTACTCGTCCGGGGTCGGGTAGAGCTTCAGCTCGGCCGACTTGAGCTTGGCCTCGGCATAGTTGGAATGGGTGGTGGAGGACTGGGCGCCGAGGGTCATGCCCTTGAGCGCGGCGTCGGTCGCCTCGGTGATCTTGCTGTCCTTCGGGACGGCGATGGCCGGCGGGGTGTTGTAGTACTTGTTGGTGAAGTCGACCTTCTGCTTGCGCTCTTCGGTGATCGACATGGACGCGATGATGGCGTCGAACTTGCCGGCCTGCAGCGCCGGAATGATGCCATCCCAGTCAGAGGTGACGAACTCGCACTCGACCTTCATCTCCGCGCAAAGCGCCTTGGCGATGTCGATGTCGAAGCCCGTGAGCGAGCCGTCGGCACCGAGCACGTTGAACGGAGGATAGGCGCCTTCGGTGCCGATGCGGACCTTGGACCAGTCCTTGGCCTGAGCACCGCCCAGGGCGGCCAGGGTCATGACCGCAGCGGCGGCCAGAGTGGCGATACGCATGAATGACTCCCCTCGTCTGGGAACGGTCGGTCGCATGCTCCTGCGGTCCCTTGTCCCGTTCCTCTCCGGTTGCATTGCCTGCGGCGCGACGGCCGGCCGGTCGGCTGCCGTCGTTCCGGTGTGGTTGGTTCCAGTCTGGCGTGAGCCAGTCCGGCTTGTCCCTGTTTCGTCGGGTCCGGCCCCTCCGGTCCCCGGATCCGGACTGTCCGGCCGTCGCCGGCCGGGCCCGGACCCACGCCTCCGGCCCCTTGCGGCGCCGGCGGTCCCGAGGGCCATATTCCCAACATATCTTGCCGGATTTCAACCACCCTTATGAAAAATCCGCAGCGTCATGTTTGCCGGACGGGGTGGTTTTTCCCCTCAGGACCGCGCAGGGGAACAGGGCCGCCGCCGCCCCGCCGCCGCTGACGACGGGGTGACGCAGGGTCCGGCTGGCCTGCGGGCCTCCGCCCCCGGCCGGGTCCGGAGGGGCTTGGCGCCCGGCCCCCTGGCCGAGGGCCTGGGGATAAGCCTATCCGAGCCAGATGCCGTTCTCGATGGCGGCGCCGACGAGGGCCTTGTTCTCGGCGCTCTCGGAGAAGCCGAAGAGGACGTCGGCGCGCGACCAGGAGCCATCGGCGAGGCGCTGCTGCCAGCCGGCGAGGCCGGTGGCATCGGGGGCGCGGCCAAGCACGTTCTGGTAGAGGGCGGTGATGAAGGTGGTGTTCGACGTGTTCTGGCCGTAGCGGGCGATGAACTCGGCCGAGCCGATGAAGGCGGCGGACATGTCCTTGATCGTCAGGCCGCCATCGACAAGGCGGGTGTTGTGGCCAAGGCCGATGGTGTCGGGCGTGCGGGCAAAGGCCGCCTGGTAGAGGCGGTAGGTCTGGCCGGCGTTGCCGTCGAGATCGAAGGCGAGGGTGCCGTTGCTGAAGGCCAGCCGTTCCATGTTGGTGAAGCTGTCGGTGCCAAGCCCGGTGCCGGTGACGGTGAGGGCCGCCCCGGTCTTGGTGATGGTCGCCGTCGCCCGCGTGGCGGCGATGATGACGGTGTCCAGCTCGCCGAGGGCGTCGATCACGTCGTTGCCGGCGGTGGCGCGGAACGTGTCGCGCTGGGGCGTGCCGACGATCGGCGTGCCGCCCGTGCCGCCGGTGTCGGTGACCGGCGTTCCGGTCGGGTCGGTGTCGGCGCCGAACCAGACATGGGCAACGCCCTTGTGGATGCCGACGCCGATCGCCTTCCAGGTAAGTCCGGACCAGTCCGCCTTGTTCAGGAGGACGTTGTTGTGGTCTGGCGATGCCTTCCAGCCCTGCAGGGCGGCCGTCGGGTCGACATCGAGGATGGCGACATTGGTGCCGATGAAGCCGTGGCTGATCTCGTAGCCGTTGCTGTTGTAGCCCGTGCCGATGCGCTGAGGGGCCTTCCACATACTGTTGGGATTGGCACTGCTATACGGCGCATCCGACCAGGAATGGCCGGAGAAGGTGCCCATGTTGTAGACGGTGTCGAGCGCGTGCCGGCCGGCGGTGGCCGTGAGCGCCTTCGACAGCGGGATGGTGCCGAGCCCGTTGGCCTGCCGATAGGACATGATCAGGGTGTAGAGCTCCATCTCCTTCGCGTCGATGGAGTCTTCCGTTGTGTTGGTATAATAGTTGATGGACATCATCTTCCCCCAGCGCAGGGCGTAAGCCGCCCTTGCGGCACCCTGTCATGAAAAGGCGCCTTTCTCAGCAAGAAAAGCGCGCAGCGCCTCGACAAACCGGCGGACCTTCAACGGGATGTAGCGGTTCGAGGGATAGACCGCGTGAAACGGGTGGTCGTGGTAGCGCCAGTCGGGCAGCACCTGTTCCAGCTCTCCCGCGTCGACATAGGGCTGCACGATCCAGCTGTTGGACAGGCAGACGCCGAGCCCGGCCACGGCAGCCAGACGCAGGGCGGTGGAGTTGTTGACGATCATGACCGGATTGATGCGCACCGTCACGGTCTGGCCGTTCGCGTCCGTCAGGGGCACGGTGTCGCCTGTCCCGATCTTGCGGTAGAGCAGATAGGCATGGCGGGCCAGCTCGCCGGGGTGCTGCGGCCGGCCGACGGCATCGAGATAGGAGGGCGCCGCAAAGAGCCCGCGCCGGGCGCGGCCGAGGTTCTTCACGATCAGCCGGTCATCACGGATCTCGCCGAGCCGGATCGCCACGTCGAGCCGGTCGCGCACCACGTCGACATAGGTGTCCGACAGGTGCACGTCGAGGATCAGGGCGGGCCAGGCCTGCTTGAAGCGGATCAGGAACTCCGCGAGGATCGCCTCGGCAAAGCCCACGGGCAGGCTGACCGACAGGGTGCCGGACATCTGCGCTTCCGCGCTCTGCACGGAGCGGTCGGCCTCCTCCAGCCGCTCGACGATGTCACGGGCATAGGTCAGGTAGCGCTCGCCCGCATCGGTGAGGGCGAGACGTCGCGTGGTGCGGGTCAGGAGGCGTGTGCCGAGCTGCTCCTCCAGCGCGCGGATCTGCTGGCTGACGGCCGGCTGCGACAGGCCGAGATGGGCGGCGGCGGCGGAGAAGCTGCCAAGATCGACAGCGCGGACAAAGGCGGTCAGGGCGGCCAGGCGGTCCATCGGCAGCCTCCTTTTTCATAAGCTCTGCTTCTAATTCCTATAAGCCGGGCGCAACTTCAAAACCAGAGATGATGAATGCATGTCTAGGCCGACCGGCGCGCTCAGCGCCGCTGTGAAGGAAAGGCAGTCTCCCATGACCGAGTTTGATCCCGCCGCCGTGCCCGCGGCCCTCTCCCGCCGCGCGTTCCTCACCACCGGCCTTGCCGGCACCCTGGCAACGGGCCTTGCAGTCAGCGGCCTTGCGACGAGCGGACTGGCCTTCTCGAGCCTGGCGGCCCGGGCGGGCGCCCCGCTGGTCGGCAGCGTGCAGCCGGGCGCGCTGCGCCGGCGGCTGGGCAAGTTCGAGGTCACCACCGTGCTCGACGGCTATCTCGACCTCGGGCCGGAGCTGATCCTCGGCTACGATCCGAAGATCGGGGATCCGCTGCGCGCGGCCGCCTTCGCGTCCGGTCCGTCGATCCAGGGCCCGGTCAACACCTTCCTTGTCAACACGGGCGGGAAGCTGGTGCTGGTCGATGCAGGCACCTCCGACAAGATGGGCCCGACGCTGGGCCATCTGCCGAAGGCGCTGGCCGCCGCAGGGGTGTCGCCGGACCAGATCGATGCGGTGCTGATCACCCACATGCATCCCGACCACATCTACGGTGTGCTGACGCCGGCGGGACAGCCGCTGTTCCCGAATGCCGAACTGCTGCTGCCGGAGCTCGACCGCGCCTTCTGGTACGACGATGCGGCGATGAACGCCGCGCCGGACCTGACGAAGGGCTTCTTCCTGGGCGCCCGGCAGGCCGCCGATGCGTATGCCAGGCGCCAGACCCTGTACAAGGCCGGGGAGGAAGTGCTGCCGGGCATCACCGCCATTGGCTTGCCCGGCCATACGCCCGGACACAGCGGCGTGCGCATCGACAGCGACGGGCAGAGCCTGCTCATCGTGGCGGATCTGGTGCATGTTCCCGCCGTGCAGTTTGCCCGGCCCGACTGGTCGGTTGCCTTCGACGTCGATCCGGCGCAGGCCGCCGAAACCCGCAAGCGCACGCTCGACATGGCGGCAGCCGAGGGCCTGCTGATCGCCGGCATGCATCTGGGCTTCCCGGGGGTCGGCCATGTGGCGCGGGAGGGCGATGCCTTCCGCTATGTCGCGGCAAGCTGGCCCTACGCCTACTGAGGCCGGTTCAGGCTGGCACGCCGAGGGCGGCGAAGGACAGGAACGGCACGGGCGCACCCGGCGCGACCGAGGCCACGTCCTCGGCCAGTTCGACCAGCCCGTCGGCGGCGCGCAGGCTGGAAATGAGGCCGGAGCCCGAGCGGGCATAGAGATCGGCGACGAGGGTGCCGTCCGGGCCGGGAACCAGCCGGGCGCGGTGGAACTCGCGTCGTCCGGTCTTGCGCGAGGGGAGCGAAAAGCCGGCGGCGACCATCAGCCGGTGCGGCGGCGTGACCGTCGCCCCGGCCCGCCGCAGGATCAGCGGCCGGGCATAGAGCAGGAACGAGATCATCGCCGCCACCGGATTGCCGGGCAGGCCGATCACGTCGGTGTCGCCGATGCGGCCCAGCACCAGCCGTCGGCCCGGCTTGATCGCCAGATCCAGGATCTCGACCTGGCCGAGCGCGGACAGCACCGCGACGAGATGGTCCTCCTCGCCGTGGCTCGCCCCGCCCGACGTGACGATGAGGTCATGGGCGGCGGCGGCCTCGCCGAGCGCCAGCTGCAAGGCGTCACGGCGGTCGCCGCAGATGCCGAGATCGGTCACCGTGACCGGACAGGCCGCAGCAAGACCGGCCAGAAGGAAATGGTTGGCGTCATAGAGACCGCCGGGGCGGGGCTGGTCGAGCCCGGGGCGCAGCAGTTCGTCGCCGGTGGACAGGAGGCCCAGGCGCAGGCGCGCACGGACCGGGATCCGGTCGAGGCCGATCGAGGCGAGCGCCGCCAGATCCTGCGGCCGCAGCCGGTCCCCCGGCTCGAGCAGACGCGTGCCGGCCGTCAGGTCCTCGCCGGCGCGGCGCCGGTTGGCCCCCTTGCGCAGCGACAGGGGCACGCGCACGACGCTCACGCCATCCTCGATGCCACTGGCGCAGTCCTCCTGCATCGCCACCGTGTCGGCCCCCGCCGGCATCACCGCGCCGGTGAAGATCCGCGCCGCGGCCCAAGGCGACAGGGCCGCCTGGCCGGGGTGACCGGCGGCGAGCCGGGCCTCGAGGCGGAAGAAGCCGCCGGCCGGATCGAGATCGCCATGGCGAAAGGCATAGCCGTCGACGGCAGCCGTGTCCGCAGCCGGGACGTCGCGGGGCGCGGTCACGGGCCCGGCAAGCACCCGGCCGAGCGCGTCGGCGAGCGGAACCTCGGTCGTCGGCGGCAGCGGCAGGGGCCGGGCAGCCAGCCGGGCCAGCGCCGCCTCATGCGTCAGCCGCACGGGGCCGGGCCGCAGGCAGTCATCGACGCCCGGCGCCAGCCGGTTTGCGGCCTCGGCCAGATCCCCGGCGGTGTTGATGTTGAAGAAGGGATCGTCTCCCCCGGCGAGCGGCTCGAACCGCACGGTCCGCGCGCCGGCGCCCTTGAGCATGTCCCGGACCCGGCGGCTGGACGACGGAGCGGTGAGGAAGCTGCGCAGCGGTGCCTCGAGGGCAAGGGGCCAGTAGGCGACGGCGGGATGCAGGCCGGAGGCCGATTCGGCCATCACCGGATGCTGCCCGTCGCCGGAGGCGGCAAGCAGCCGGCGGACCAGATCCGGGGGAATGAACGGCGTGTCGGCGGGAACGCTGACCAGACCGGCCGCCCCGGGCCAGCGCGCCCGCACCGCGCCGAGCCCGGCAAGGACGCCGGCCAGCGGGCCGGGATGGTCGGGCAGCGTGTCGGGCACGACGGCCAGGCCGAAGCGGGCGAACCGCGCCGGATCGCCATTGGCATTGATGAGGAGGCCGGCCACCTGGGGCGCGAGGCGCTCCAGAAGATGGGCGAGGACCGGCTGGCCGGCCAGGGGCAACAGGCCCTTGTCGACGCCGCCCAGACGACGGGCCAGTCCGCCCGCCAGTATGCAGCCGATGATCGTCGTCACGCTGTGCCGCCCCTCTCGCTTCGCCCCGCCGGGGCGTTGCCAGACTGGTAGCGCCCCCGGCGCGGGAGCGCCAGTGCCTTGCAATGCCTCGCGTGAGCGCCAGTGCCTTGCAATGCCTCGCGTCAGCGCCAGAGCCTTGCGGGTCCCCGCGCAAGTGCAACGTCCGCAAGGCCGGCGTGATGGCGACCGGGCAGCTGCGCCGGCCGCGGGGCGCGAGGGTCAACCGGCCAGCAGCGCGTCGATGTGACGGTCATCCTGGGTCAGGACCGCAAGCAGGGTCTTCATCTCGCGCGGGTGCAGGTGACGCGCCGGGTTGTCGAAGGCAGCCCGGATCTCCTCGATCGCGTCGGCGCTCAGCGGCGAGGCGACGCCGGCGGTCGCGAACATGTCGGAGAACGACCGGTCCTTCACCGGTCCCTCGCTCAGCACCCGCACGTCGGTGTGGCGCGGATCGCGGGAGATGCGGCCGAACGTGTCCTCGACATCGGTCTGCGGCCCCTCCAGCACCTGCAGGAACACCTCGCCGGTGAAGAGAAGGCAGCCGGTGATGCCGTTGTGCGCGTTGTTGCTGCGCGACCGGTCGATCAGGCTTTCCAGACTGGTGCGCAGGTCCGGCAGGAACGCCTGGCGCTTCATGAGGCTCATGTAGCAGATATGATAAAGGTCAGACATGGGTCAGTCCCCTCGTGATCATATCCGGCAAGCCTAGCGGGCAAACTCCCCAGAAGTGCTGAAGCTGTTTCGGAAAATTTGAGGCAATCCGTCGCCCGGCCGTCCCGTGCGGCGGCGTTGCCCGGGGCTCAGAACTCGCGTTCCTCGCCCGTCCAGCGGAAGAAGCGGCCGGAGCGGCTGCGGTCGAGGCTGGCAGCCAGCTCGACGATGCCGCTGGCGACATCGACCGGCGACAGGTCGGCGCCGGCTCCGCCCATGTCGGTGCGCACCCAGCCCGGGTCGACGACGGCCACCGCCAGGCCCTCGTCCTCGAGATCGGTGGCAAGGCACTGCATGACCTTGTTCACGGCGGCCTTGGAGGCCCGGTAGGCAACCCGGTCCGACTTGGCATAGCCCATCCAGGCCATCTGGCTGGAAATTGTCAGGATGCGTCCGGCCGGCGCCAGCCGCAGGCGCGGCAGGAAGGCGAGGGCGACAGCGAGCGGCGCCAGCGTGTTGACCTCGAGCGTCTGGCGGAACCCCTCGAAGTCCATCGACAGGGCCGATTGCGCCTCCGCCTCGGGGCCGATGATGCCGGCGTTGTTGATGAGCACGTCGAGCGGCTGCGGGCGGGCCGCAGCTGCCGTCGCCACGCCGGCGTGGTCGGTCACGTCGAAGACCAGCGGCGTGAAGCGGGCTCCGAGCCGGGCCTGCATCGCCTCGGCCTGCGCCGGCGTCCGGCAGCTGCCCTCCACGTCCCAGCCCCGCTGCAGGGCGGCTTCGGCAATGGCAAGGCCGATGCCCCGGTTGACACCCGTGATCAGCATGGTGGGCATGTGGCGGCTCTCCGTCGGTCAGGATCCGCAGGCCGGCGGTCGCAGGGATCGGGCCTGCGGCCGCACGGCCTGCGCCTGCGAACATATCGCGCATTTGCAAGGCTGCCATCCGGTATCGCTACGGATCCGGCCGCGACGCGCCGGAGTGCACGGATAAACGGCTGACGAAGCTTGCGGATTGACGGATCAGCGCGATTGACGGGGCGGCTCAGCGGACTACGTTAGGCGAAACACCGGGGTGCGACCCCGGGCATGTCGAGACCGCGCCGGAACCACCCCGGCGGCACGAGAGACAAGGACGGGTACAACGATGAGCGAGGCAATCAAGGCGGCCGTGCTGGCGCGGCTCGGGCAGATCCCCGGACCCGACGGCCGGGGCGACATCGTCTCGCTCGGGCTCGTGTCGGATGTGTTCGTGTCCGACGGCCGCGTGGCCTTCTCGATCACGGTGCCGGCCGACCGGGCGCGCGAGATGGAACCGCTGCGCCAGGCGGCGGAGACGGCGGTCAGGTCGGTCGCCGGCGTGGAGAAGGCCATGGTCGCCCTGACGGCCGAACGCAAGCCGGGCAGCCCCCAACCCCGTCCGGCCGCAGCCGCCCCGGCGCAGGCACAGGGCCAGTCTCACGGGCACGGGCACGGGCACGGGCACAGCCACGGGAGTGCTCCGGCAGCCGGGCCGGGCGCTGCAGGCCCGCGTCCGGCCAAGGCCGGCGTCCCGGGCGTGACGCACATCATCGCCGTCGCCTCCGGCAAGGGCGGCGTCGGCAAGTCCACCACCACGGCCAACATCGCGCTGGGCATGAAGGCGAACGGCCTTCGCGTCGGCGTGCTCGACGCCGACATCTACGGCCCGTCGGTGCCGCGCCTCTTCGGCGTCTCGGGCCGTCCGGAGCCGGTGGAAGGCCGCATCCTGAAGCCGCTCGATGGCCACGGCATCAAGGTCATGTCCATCGGCTTCATGGTCGAGGAGGACACGCCGATGATCTGGCGCGGGCCGATGGTCATGTCGGCCCTGACGCAGATGCTCAGGGAAGTGGCCTGGGGCGAGCTGGACGCCCTGGTCGTCGACATGCCTCCGGGCACCGGCGACGCGCAGCTGACCATGGCGCAGCAGGTGCCGCTGTCCGGTGCCGTGATCGTCTCCACCCCGCAGGATCTGGCGCTGATCGACGCCCGCAAGGGGCTCAACATGTTCCGCCGGGTCGATGTGCCCGTGCTCGGCATCGTCGAGAACATGAGCTATTTCATTGCCCCCGACACCGGCAAGCGCTACGACATCTTCGGTCATGGCGGTGCCCGGGCGGAGGCCGACAAGCTTGGCATCCCGTTCCTTGGCGAGGTGCCGCTCGACATGGACATCCGCATCAACTCCGATGCCGGAACGCCGATTGTCGTCGCCGATCCGGCTGGTGCCCATGCTGCCGTCTACCGCGACATCGCCGCCCGGGTCTGGGCGGAGGTGACCCGGCCGCTGGGCGAGGTGCGCCGCGCGGCGCCGGCGATCGTGTTCGACTGATCGCGCAAGGGCAGACGGGAGGTCCGGTCCCCTCGTGCGCGGGGAGGCGCGACCTTCCGGCAACACCGGCGCGCCGTCGCGGGGCGGACGCGGCCCGAACCGGTCTGACCGGTTGACGAATGCCGTGAAAACACCGACAAGCAAGGGACCCTGCCGCCCATCGCCCGTCCCCAGGCGGCACTTCCCCATGTCAGGATCCGACCGTGGACCCCAAGGAAAATGGCAAGGCCATTCTGGCCATGCTCGTGGCAATGGCCGCCTTCATCGGCAACGACGCATTGGTCAAGATCGTCTACGAGACGGTCCAGCTTGGCCAGATCATCGTGGTGCGCGGGCTGATCGCCATCGCGATGATCCTCGTGCTCTGCTACGCCACCGGCGTGCACCGGGAGGTTCGTCACCTCCGCAACCCCATGGTGCTGCTGCGCAGCTTCGGCGAGGTGGGGGCCACACTGTTCTATCTCATCGCGCTGATGCACATGCCGATCGCCAACATCACGGCGATCCTGCAGGTGCTGCCGCTGATGGTGACCGGCGCGGCGGCGATCTTCCTCGGGGCGCCCGTCGGCTGGCGGCGCTGGACGGCCATCGGCGTGGGCTTTGTCGGGGTGCTCATCATCGTGCGCCCGGGTCTGGAGGGCTTCGACCAGTGGTCGATCCTGGCCATGATCGGCATGCTGTTCATGGTGCTGCGCGATCTCACGACCCGGATGATGCCGCCGGAAGTTCCGACCTTCGGGGCGACGCTGGTCACCTGTGTCGGTGTCCTGCTGCTGGGGCTTTGCGTGGTCGGCGTCGAGGGCTGGAAGCCGATGACGCTCGGCGAGGTCGGCATTCTGGCTTCTGCCGCCGCCTGCCTGCTTGCAGGCTATGTTCTGCTGATCGTTGCCATGCGCATCGGCGACATTTCGCTGGTCTCGCCCTTCCGCTACTCGATCATCGTCTGGGCGATCCTGATCGGCTACCTCGTCTGGGGCGACGTGCCGGACGCGCTGACCCTGCTCGGCACGGGCATCGTGGTTGCCACCGGCATCTACACGGTCCTGCGCGAACGCAAGATCGCCAGGGATGCGGAGCAGGCAGGCGGGCGCTAGGCTCGAACCCGTCGGCCGCGAGGCCGACGACGGACAGGATACGGACCGGATGAATGACCAGCCGCGCAGGGAAGGTTCCGCGATGACGGGATCCGCAACCATGGGGTCCGAGGGGACGGGATCCGGCATGACGGCAGGGGGCGGGGATGGCGGTCCGGTCCGGCCGCGGCCCTCGATGGCCATCCTGGTCGCCATCTCGACGGTCAATCCGCTGGCGATGAAC
Organism: Pannonibacter sp. XCT-53; assembly: GCF_009915765.1. Classification (NCBI taxonomy): domain Bacteria; kingdom Pseudomonadati; phylum Pseudomonadota; class Alphaproteobacteria; order Hyphomicrobiales; family Stappiaceae; genus Pannonibacter; species Pannonibacter tanglangensis. The sequence continues at coordinate 2,007,791 of NZ_JAABLQ010000001.1, read as the reverse complement.
ATCTACCTGCCGTCTCTGGCGGGCATGATTGCCGCCTTCAATGCCACCTCGGCCGAAGTGCAGCTGACCATGTCGCTCTATCTGGCCGCCGTCGGCGTCGCGCAGATCTTCCTCGGTCCGATCTCCGACCGCTATGGCCGTCGCCCGGTGGTGGTCGGCGGCATGGCGGTGTTCGTGGTGGGCACCGTGATCTGCCTGCTGGCGCCCGACATCACCACGCTGATCATCGGCCGCATCATCCAGGCGCTGGGCGGCTGCACCGGACTGGTCCTCGGCCGCGCCATTGTCCGCGATCTCTACGAGCGCGACCAGGCGGCCAGCATGATCGGCTACGTGACCATGGGCATGGCGGTCGGCCCGATGTTCGCGCCGGCCCTTGGCGGAGCGCTCGACGGCCGGTTCGGCTGGCAGGGCGGCTTCTATCTCCTGCTGGCGCTCGGCATCGTCGTGCTGGTTGCGGCCTGGTACGACCTGCACGAGACGCATCACACCCGCAGCCGCGGGCAGGGGATCGGCGGGCTGGTGGCAAGCTACCGCACCCTCGGCGCGACGCCGGCCTTCTGGGCCTATGCGGCCACGGCCATGTTCACCTCCGCGGTCTATTTCGCCTTCCTTGGCGGCGCGCCCTTCATCGCCGCCGCCGTGCTCGGCATGACCCCGCTCGGCATGGGCCTCTACTTCATGCTGGTGGCGGCCGGCTACATCGTCGGCAACGGCCTTTCCGGCCGCTATGCGCAGCGCATCGGTGTCATCCGCATGATCACCATCGGCTCGCTGATGCCGCTCGTGGCCGTGGTGCTGACCGGCACCCTGTTCGGGCTCGGCATCGTGCATCCGCTGTCGCTGTTCCTGCCGATGCTGATCGTCGGCCTCGGCAACGGCCTGTGCCTGCCAAGCGCGATTGCCGGGGCTGTCAGCGTGCGCCCGGATCTGGCCGGGGCGGCCTCCGGTCTTGCCGGCAGCATGCAGATCGGCCTCGGCGCGGTGTCCTCGGCGCTGGTGGCCTTCCTGCTGTCGGAGGAAATGTACCCGGCAACCACCTGGCCGCTGGTCCTCGTCATGGCGGTCTGCGTGGTGATGACGCTGGTCTCGGTCGCCGCCGCAGCCGCGGTCGAGCGGCGGGCGGCCCGTCTCGGCCTCTGACGGCATCCGCGCCGCCGGGGCCATCGTGTCGCTGCGGACCGGACCCCGGGCCTCAGCCCGAACCCGGTCTCAGCCGCCGGTGACGCTCATGTGGCGGCCGACGGCCGGGCGGCGGGTGCGCCGGTCGATGATGAAATCATGGCCCTTCGGCTTGCGGCCGATCGCCTCGTCGATGGCCTGGGCGATCAGCTCGTTGCCCTCGGAGGCGCGCAGGGGCGCGCGCAGGTCGGCGCTGTCGTCCTGGCCGAGGCACATGTAGAGCATGCCCGTGCAGGTCACCCGCACCCGGTTGCAGCTTTCGCAGAAGTTATGCGTCATCGGCGTGATGAAGCCGATGCGCCCGCCGGTCTCCGCCACCTGCATGTAGCGGGCCGGGCCGCTGGTCTTGTAGGGAATGTCCGTCAGGGTAAAGCGCTCGGCCAGACGCGCCCGCACGAGGCTGAGCGGCAGGTACTGGTCGGTGCGGTCGCCGTCGATGTCGCCCATCGGCATGGTTTCGATCAGCGTGAGATCATGGCCCTCCGCATGGGCCCACTCCAGCATCGGCACGATCTCGTCCTCGTTGACGCCCTTCAGCGCCACCATGTTGAGCTTGACCGCAATGCCGGCCTCCCGTGCGGCGCGGATGCCGTCCATGACCTTGCCGAAATCGCCCCAGCGGGTGATGGCGCGGAAGCGGTCGGGATCGAGCGTGTCGAGCGACACGTTGATGCGGCGCACGCCGGCCGCCGCCAGCTCGCCAGCATAGCGGGCGAGCTGCGAGCCGTTGGTGGTCAGCGTCAGCTCCTCGAGCGCCCCGGACTTCAGGTGGCGCGACAGGGAGCGGATGAGGTCAAGGATGCCCTTGCGCACCAGCGGCTCGCCGCCGGTCAGACGCAGCTTCGCAACCCCCTTGTCGATGAAGGCGGTGCAGAGCCGGTCCAGTTCCTCCAGCGTCAGGATCTCGCGCTTCGGCAGGAAGGTCATGTCCTCGGCCATGCAGTAGACGCAGCGGAAATCGCAGCGGTCCGTGACCGAGACGCGCAGATAGGACACGGTGCGGCCGAAGGGGTCGATCATCCGGGGACGGGCGCGCCGCCCGCCGTCTTGCGCCGGCAGCGGGCGTCCGGCCGGGACCGCATCCGCCGGCACGCCGGCGTCGCCGCCGAGGCGGTCGAACCTCTCGTCCATCGCTCTCTCCCCGCCCTGCCTGCGGCAACCGCCGGGCAGGCTCTCGTTCTGTTCCGTCAAACATATTGCTTTTTGGCGCGTCGGCAAGAGGCTTGCGGCCTGCGGTGATCCTGCCCCCGCTGCAACGCGTATCAGGCCCGAGACAGTTCACCCCGCTTCCTTTCCGTGTCCCGAGCTTTGCAATGACCACACTCGTCTGGTTCCGCCAGGATCTGCGCCTTGCCGACAACCCCGCGCTGGCCGAGGCCTTCGCCCGTGGCCCCGTGCTGCCGATCTACATCGTCGAGACGCCCGAACAGTCCGGCGACACCCATCCGATGACCGGCGCAAGCCACTGGTGGCTGCATCACAGCCTCAAGGCCCTGGACGCGGACCTCGCACGGATGGGTGGCCGGCTCGTGATCCTGGAAGGCCCGGCCGAGACGGCGCTGGAGCAGGCGGTCCGCGCCACCGGGGCCACCGCGATCCACTGGAACCGGTGCTATGAACCGCATGCGATTGCCCGCGACACGCGGCTGAAGACCCGCTTCGGCGATGAGGGGCTCAGCGTCCGCAGCTTCAATGCCGGCCTGCTGCACGAACCCTGGGAGCTGGAGACCAAGACCGGCGGTCCCTTCAAGGTCTATTCGCCCTTCTGGCGTGCCGCGCTCGCCCGTCCGGTGACGCCGCCGCTGCCGGCCCGCAGCGGCGAGCTGATCGCGGCCGACGGCCTCGGCCTGCCGCTCGAGCACTTCGGCCTGACGCCGAGCCGGCCCGACTGGGCGGCGGGCTGGCTGGACCTGTGGCAGCCGGGCGAGGCGGGGGCTTCGGCGCTGCTGGAGGGCTTCCTTTCGGGGGGACTGAAGGGCTATGGCGAGCTGCGCAACCGGCCGGACCTGCCCAATGTCTCGCGCCTGTCGCCGCATCTGCATTTCGGCGAGATCTCGCCGCGCCAGATCTGGGCCGCAACCCGGCTCTACACCGACCTGCATCCGGGCCTGGCCAAGGACGGCGACAAGTTCCTGTCCGAGATCGGCTGGCGCGAGTTTTCCTACCACCTGCTCTATCACTTCCCGGATCTGCCGGCGAAGAACTGGAAGCCGGCCTTCGATGCCTATCCCTGGCGCGACAGCGCGGCCGACCTGAAGGCCTGGCAGCGGGGCATGACCGGCTATCCGATGGTGGATGCCGGAATGCGCGAGCTGTGGGCCACGGGCTACATGCACAACCGCGTGCGGATGCTGGTCGCCTCCTTCCTGGTCAAGCACCTGCGCCTTGACTGGCGGCACGGCGAGGCCTGGTTCCGCGACACGCTGCTGGATGCCGATCTCGCCAACAATTCCGCAAGCTGGCAGTGGGTGACGGGCAGCGGCGCGGATGCCGCGCCCTACTTCCGCATCTTCGCGCCGGTCGGTCAGGGGCAGAAGTTCGATCCGCAGGGCGACTACGTGCGGCGCTGGTGCCCGGAACTGGCCCGGCTGCCGGACGAGTTCCTGCATGCCCCCTTCGAGGCGCCCGACCGGGTGCTGAAGGCGGCAGGTGTCGTGCTGGGCAAGACCTATCCGCGCCCCATCGTCGATCATGCCGCAGCCCGTGCGGCGGCCCTTGCCGGCTACGAGGCGGTCAAGGAAGCGGGCGGCGTGGCCGCCGAATAGGCGCTCCTGGGGCGTTGGCGCCGGGACGGCGCTGTTGGCGGCGTTGCCGAAGGGCAGACCGGCCCGCGCCTGGCCCCCGGACGGGGCTAGTCCGCCGCCTGCGTGCGGGCGATCTCGGAGGGACTGCGGAAATCCAGCAGCGCGGCGAGGTCCCGCGCCTGCTGGCCGATGACATCGAATTCCGCCGAGGTGGCGAAGGTCCGCACCAGGCTCCAGAAGTCGGGCTGGGCGAAATGCGGCTGCATGGCCGCCAGGCTCTCCGGCTCGCGTCCGAGCACGAGCCGGTAAGCGGTGCGGATCTCGGCCTCGGTGCGTGGCGCGCCGGCCGGTGCGGCCTCCTCCGGCAGCCGGCCCGTCAGCGCCATCTGCGCCAGGGAGGCGAGGCCGGTCGCCCGCGCAGCCAGCCGTGACAGGGCCACGCTGGCACCGCCGCCGTACCAGATGAAATCGTCGAACACATTGGCGGCCAGTCCGAACCGGCCCGCGCGGTCGGCGTGGTCCTGATGCAGGAAGAAGCGGTTGAGTCCGTCGAACTGCATGGCCCGGTAGCCAAGGGCCCCAAGCTGTCGCTCCACCTCGTTCTCGGTCACGGCCGCCTCGCTGTGGACGGTCGTCTCGATCGCCACCACCCAGGGCCGGACAGGGGAGCTGCCCCAGCTCTCGAGAACCTCCTGCTCCATCCCCTCCACGTCGATCTTGAGCCAGTGCACCTCGCCCGGCGCGGCATCGAGGACCTCGGCCAGCGACAGGGCGGGCACCGTCAGGGTCTCGCTGGCATGACCGGCGGCACTGTGGGCGGCAGCCACGTCGGCCCGCCCCGTGGACAGGCCGCTGGTTCCGTCGATGCGGTGGAAGGTGACGGTGCCGGGGCGGGTGGACAGGGCCGCCTCGAACACCCGGTCGCCCGGACGGGCTGCCCTGAGCGCGGCGGCCATTTCCGGCAGCGGCTCCACATGGAAGCCGCGCCAGCCCTGGCGATAGAAGCCGAGGGACACCGAATCCTGCACCGGATGCGCCGCCCCGACGTCAATGTAGAAGCCGGCCCCGACATCGCGCAGCACACGCCACAAAAGGACATCCTCAAGGTTCTGGGAAAAGGCTTCAAAGCGCATTCGGGGGGATCCGCACATCAGTCAGTCGGCGCAACTCATGAGGGATGGGCGCGGATCTGGCAAGCCGTATGAATCCGGTGCTTGACCTCGCCCCGGGAGCGGCTAGGGTCGCGGCGAACCGCCCGGACCCTGCTGCTCTCAGCCTGCAGGACCGGTCCCACCGTCCAGCCCCCCAACTTCCGGATCGTCCGCCGATGACAACGCCCTGGCCCACCGAACTCCGCCTGTCCAAGGACAAGAAGACCCTGACGGTCGCCTTCGACACCGGCGAGCGGCATGACTACAGCGCGGAATATCTTCGGGTGTGTTCGCCCTCCGCCGAGGTGCAGGGGCACAATCCCTCGCAGAAGATCACGGTGCCGGGCAAGCGCAACGTGATGATCCTGAACGTCGAGCCGGTCGGCAACTATGCCGTGCGCCTGCATTTCGACGACATGCACCAGACCGGGATCTACTCCTGGACCTATTTCCTCGATCTGGCGCACAACCCCGACAAGCATTGGGGCGTCTACCTGAAGGAGCTGGAGGAGAAGGGCCTGTCGCGCGACCGCTGAGGCCCTTGCAACCGTCGGGGCCCTTGCGCACCAGCGGGCCGCCCGGGCCCGGGACGCCACGGATGTCCGTCCGGTGTGCCCCGGCCAGCAGCGCAGTCAGGGGCTCAAGTCAGGGGCTCAGTCGGGGGCTCAAGTCGGGCGCGCAGGCGGGGCAGGGGCTTTCGCCCCTGCGGCCGGCTCAGCGCTTGACGACGACCGTCGCGCCGACCTCGACATTGTCGTAGAGGTGTTCGACGTCCTCGTTGGCCATGCGGATGCAGCCGGAGGAGACGGCAGAGCCGATGGTCCAGGGCTGGTTGGTGCCATGGATGCGGTAGATCGTCGAGCCGATGTAGAGGGCGCGGGCACCGAGCGGATTGTTGATGCCGCCTTCCATGTAGACCGGCAGGATGCGGCCCTTGGCGCGCTCGCGGGCGCGCATCTGCGGCGGCGGCGTCCAGCCCGGCCATTCGGCCTTGCGCGTGACCTTGTGCACGCCCGACCACTGCATGCCTTCCTTGCCGACGCCAACGCCGTATTTCATCGCCTTGCCGCCCTCGAGGACGTGATAGAGGCGACGTTCCTTGGTGTCGACGACGATGGTGCCGGGCGCATAGGGGCCGGAGTAGCTGACCAGTTCGCGCTCCACCGGGGATTTCTGCGAGCCGAGACCCGGGCCGTAGCTCTCCCAGCGCTGGGTCACCGGATCATAGAAGCGGCCGGCCTGCGCGCTGGCAGCCGACGTGCCTGCGACAAGTGCAACGGCGGCCAGAAGGCCGATCATCTTGAGCATCTCAAATCACTCCCCACAGAAAGCGCCACCCCGGCGCGTCCCTCCGAAATCCGCCGCAGTATAGAGACTGCGTCTTTCTACGGACTTAATGCAAGGGGGGCGTCGGGTACTGCGGCAGGCGGGGTGAAGCACCAGATCGTCGGGGAGGGGGCGGCTGCGGCGCGATGAACGAAAAAGGGACCGGATGTGTCCTCCGGTCCCCCCAGACTGCTGATAAACTTCGGAGTTTCGTCCGTTTGCCGTCATTCCGGACAAGGTGAGCGTTCAGCGAACCGCAGATCCGGAATCCAGCATGTCAGTGCGAGCGCAAGCGAGCCCAAAACCAAGTCACCTCGATACGACTTGCGACCGACAGGAGTGTCGCGCTCCGCGCGGCTGATATCTGGATCCCGGCTCGGCGCTTCGCTCACGCTCAGCTGGGCCGGGATGACAACCGAGGGTTTGTCATCAAGCTCAAGGGACCGGATGTGTCCTCCGGTCCCCTGATCCTGCGGCACGCCGGGTGCCGGGGCCTACATGGCGTAGTCGGCCACGTTCGACGGGATCACCAGCTCGTAGGGGATCCAGTCATAGAGCTGCACCGGCTGGCCCTTGGCCAGCGCCACGGCGTCGTCGGCGGAGCGGCGGCCCTGGGCGACCGCGTTCTGCAGCACGGTGACGTCGAGCTTGTTCTCCTTCATCGAGGCGAGGGCGGCGGGCGTCGCGTCGACACCGGCAACCACCACCTGTTCGTCCGGAATGCCGGCCGCCTGCAGCGCATCCAGCGCGCCGAGGGCCATGTCGTCGTTGTTGGCGAGGATGGCATTGGGCAGGGTGCCGGCGCTGATCCAGCCGGTCACGACGGCCTTGGCCTCGTCGCGCTTCCAGTTGGCCGCCACGACGGTCTTCAGCGAGAGGCCCGGCAGGCTGTTGACGACTTCCTTGACGCCGTTGGTGCGGCCGATGGCGGCCGGATGCCCCGACGGTCCGGTGAGGACAGCCACATTGCCCTTGTTGCCGATCAGCTTGCCGACGTAGCGCATCTGCATGCGCCCGGCGACCAGATCATTGGAGGCGACAATGGCGGTGCGGGCCAGGAACCGGTCAAGGTTCGGCTGCACGTTCATGAAGACGACGGGGACGTTGGCCGCCGCCGCAAGGGCGTCGATCTGGGCGGCCACCTCGTCGTTCGGCGGCGTGACGATGAGGGCCGGCGGCTTGGCCGCGAGCGCTGCCTTGACCTGTTCGATCTGGCGGGCCGGATCCTCCCTGGCATCGTCGACCTTGACGGTGATGCCGAGTTCCTTGGCCCGCTCCTGCAGGGCGGTGGACAGCAGCTTGGTGAAGGTGTCGAGCGTGTACATCGACACGGGATAGGTTTCGGCAATCGCCGTGCCGGACAGCATGGCCGAGAAACCGAGGGCGAGAAGAACGCGCTTCATCCGTTTTCCTTTCCGGGACCTGGTCTGGATGGCTGGGCTCAGGCGGCGCGGACGCGTTCGAGGAAGGAGGCGACCTCCCGCTTCAGACGATCCGACTGCATGGCCAGCTCCGAGGAGGCGGCGAGAACCTGGGTGGCAGCCGAGCTGGACTGGCCGGCGGCCATCGACACGTTGCTGATGTTGGCGGTCACTTCCGCCGTCACGCGGGTCACGTCCTGCACGGTGCGGGTGACGTCGGCGGCCGTCTGCGACTGGCGCGCCACCACGCCGCCAATGGCTTCCGCAATGGTGGCCAGCGTGGTGATGACCGTCTCGATCTGCGAGATGTCGGTGAGGGCACGGCTGGTCGAGGCCTGCATCTTCTCGATGCTGGCGCTGACGGAGGTGGTGGCTGCACCGGTCTGGTTGGCAAGCGCCTTCACCTCGTTGGCAACCACGGCAAAGCCGCGTCCGGCCTCGCCCGACCGGGCCGCCTCGATGGTGGCGTTGAGCGCCAGCAGGTTGGTCTGGGCGGCGATCTGGTTGATCATCGCCAGCACCGATTCGACGGTCGAGGCATTGGTCTGCAGCTCGTCCATCGTGCCGCGGGTCTCGTTCGCCTGGCGCACGGCCTCGCTGGTCATCTCGCCCGACCGCTTCATCTCCTGGCCGACTTCCTGCGACAGCGACACGAGGCCGTCGATCGCCTGGGCGACCCGTTCCACGCTCATCGCCGCCAGCTTGGCACCTTCGGACACCGACACCGACTGGGCGCTGGTCTCCTCGGCAGCCGCCGACAGGGTCTGGGCGGAGGCCTGCAGCTCGGTCGAGGCAGAGGCGACGGTGGCGACCACCTCGCCGACAGCCCGCTCGAAGGAATTGGCAAGCTCTTCCATCTCGCGCCGCTGACGCTCGCGCATCAGCCGCTCCTGGTCCGCCTGCGACGCCCGCAGACGCTCCGCATCCTGCATCGAGGACTGGAAGATCGACAGGGTCCGGGCCATCGCGCCGATCTCGTCGCGGCGGTCGGTGTCGGAGATGGTGATGTTGGTCTCGTTGTCCGCCAGACGCCGCATCATGCCGGTCAGGCGGGTGATCGGGCCCGAGATGCCGATGACGAGCAGGGTGCCGACCGCCACGCAGAACAGCGACTGCAGCACCAGCGCGATGCTGATCCAGAAGGTCGCGCTCGAGCTGATCTCGGCGGCTGCCACCGTGCTCGCCTTGCCATGATCCCGGTGCAGCGTCAGGACCTTCTCGACCGCAGCGGCAAAGAGCTTGCCGTCGGTCACCAGATCCGTCGAGACGACGCTCGAGGCAAGGTCGAACTGGCCGGCCTTGTTGAGGGCCGTCACCTCGCCGGCCACAGCCAGGAAGTGCTGCCACTTGGCGCGCAGGTCGCGCACCAGCTCCTGCTCGGCCGGGTCCACCACCGTGGCGGAATACTCGGCAAAGACGCTGGAGAAGGCGAGTTCGACCTTTTGCAGGTCGGCCTCCGCCGCCGCGCGCCGGCTCTCGTCCGCATAGTGCGCGGCGACGACGCCGACATTCAGCTGCGCGCTCAGCTTGGCCAGGTTGCCCAGCATGTCGACCTTGGCCAGGGACGTCGACAACTCGGATCCGGCAGTCGACACCGACTGCAGGCTGCGGATGGCAAAAAGGCCGGTCACGACCGAGGCCGCAAACAGGATGATGAAGGCTGCGACGATCTTGGCCTTGATGCTCGAAAATACGCTTGGCATGGATCTACCTACAGTGGTTGAGCCAAAGGAACTGACCCAAGGGTGCAGGCCGACGGTTAATTTTCCCTAGCGTCAATTATTTTTGTTTTGATAAGGGCGATAAATAAAATCCCAGTGACTCGTGCGGTGTTCCTGCAACCCGATCCCTATATTCAGGTTGCAAAACGAAAGGCCCCGGTCGATGTGCTTCGACCGGGGCCCTTGCCGGGGTTAACGGCAATGGTTTCACAAGATCAGAGGCCTCAACCGAGGTTGAGCTCCTTGAAGAAGTCGTTGCCCTTGTCGTCGATGACGATGAAGGCGGGGAAGTCCTCGACCTCGATCTTCCAGATCGCTTCCATGCCGAGTTCCGGATAGGCGACGACCTCGACCTTCTTGATGCAGTCCTGGGCGAGACGGGCGGCCGGACCGCCGATGGAGCCGAGGTAGAAGCCGCCATGGGCCTGGCAGGCGCGGCGCACCGCCGGCGAGCGGTTGCCCTTGGCCAGCATCACCATGGAGCCGCCGGCGGCCTGGAACTGGTCGACATAGGCATCCATGCGCCCGGCCGTGGTCGGACCGAAGGACCCGGACGGCATGCCTTCCGGCGTCTTGGCAGGGCCGGCATAATAGATCGGGTGGTTCTTGAAATAGTCCGGCAGCGGCTCGCCGGCCTCAAGACGTTCGCGCAGCTTGGCATGGGCCAGATCGCGGGCGACGATCAGCGGGCCGGTCAGCGACAGGCGGGTCTTGATCGGGTGGCGCGACAGCTCGGCCAGGATCTCCGGCATCGGCCGGGTCAGGTCGACCTTGACGACGGTGTCCGACAGGTGGTCGTCGGTCACCTCCGGCATGTAGGTCTCCGGATGCATCTCCAGCTGTTCGAGGAAGATGCCGTCCCTGGTGATCTTGCCCAGGGCCTGACGGTCGGCCGAGCAGGAGACGCCGATGCCGATCGGCAGCGACGCGCCGTGCCGCGGCAGGCGGATGACGCGGACGTCGTGGCAGAAGTACTTGCCGCCGAACTGTGCGCCGACGCCGGTCGCCTGGGTCAGCTTGTGGATCTCGGCTTCCATGTCCAGATCGCGGAAGGCGTGACCGAGATCGGAGCCCTGCGTCGGCAGGGTGTCGAGATAGCGGGCGGAGGCGAGCTTCACCGCCTTCAGGCACATCTCGGCCGAGGTGCCGCCGATGACGATGGCAAGGTGATACGGCGGGCAGGCGGCCGTGCCGAGCGTCAGGATCTTTTCCTTCAGGAAATCGATCATGCGGTCGTGGGTCAGCAGGGACGGCGTACCCTGGAAGAGGAAGGTCTTGTTGGCCGACCCGCCGCCCTTGGCCATGAACAGGAACTTGTAGGCGTTCTCGCCCTCGGCATAGAGCTCGATCTGCGCCGGCATGTTGTTGGAGGTGTTCTTCTCCTCGAACATGGAGATCGGCGCCAGCTGCGAGTAGCGCAGGTTGCGCTTGAAATAGGCATCGCGGGCGCCTTCCCCGAGCGCTTCCTCGTCGCTGCCGTCGGTCCAGACGCAGCGGCCCTTCTTGCCCATGACGATGGCGGTGCCGGTGTCCTGGCACATGGGCAGCACGCCGCCGGCCGAGATGCTCGCGTTCTTCAGGAGGTCGAAGGCCACGAACTTGTCGTTGTCGGTCGCCTCCGGGTCATCGAGGATGGCCTTGAGCTGGGCGAGGTGCCCGGGGCGCAGGTAGTGGTTGATGTCGATGAAGGCCTGTTCGGCCAGAAGCCGCAGGCCCTCGCGCTCGACCACGAGCATTTCCTTGCCGTTGAAGGTGGCCGTCGAGACATGGTCCGACGTCAGCTTGCGATAGGGCGTCTTGTCCTCGCCAAGCGGGAACATGGCACTGTGACGATAGTCCGGGGGCGTGACAGGAGCGTTCATCGGGGTCTCTTTCCTGGCGGCCGTCCTTCGTGACCGGAACGGCTCGAAACGGGATGGGCTTCTTTACGGCAAAAAGGCCGGTCCCGCCAAGCGGGTCCGGCCTTCCCAATTCGTCGCGGGGACAGGGCGCGCGGTCAGCGGCTGGCTGTCAGGTCCAGCTTGATGGTGACATCGTCGCCGACGGTGCTGGGCGGGAAGCTGGCCCCGACGCCGAAGGCCGTGCGCTTGACCTTGGCCGTGCCGACGGCGCGGGCGCTGGCGTCGGTGATGTCGAGCGTGAAGTCCACCACGACCGGCTGGGCCTGGCCGCGCAGGGTGAGCGTGCCGTCCATCCGGTAGGCGTTGCCGCCGAGCGCCGTGACGGCACCCGAGGTGAAGGTGGCGGTCGGGAAGGTGGCGGCGGCGAGCCAGTCGGCCCCCGGGATCATCTCGACGAACTGCGGGTTGGCGGTGACGATGCCGCCGGTCTCGATGGTGGCCTCGATGCGGGCCTCGGCAAGGTTGGCGGGATCGAAGCGGATCGTCGCCGTCCAGGTCCGGAACGTGGCCTCGACGGCCTGTCCGCCCTGGTCGACGGCAAAGCCGAGGGAGCTGCGGGCCGGATCGACGGTCCAGTCGGCGGCAAGGGCGGGAACACCGGCGGCAAGCGACAGGGCAAGGGCCGCCGTGGCAAACAGTCTGCGCATGGGAGGGGTCCTTTCGGATCGGGTCAGATGGGGCGGTCAGACGCGCTGGCCGGCATCGGGCCGGTCTTGCGCGCCGGTGCGGGAGGCGGGGCGCAGCATCCGCACCAGGACGCCGTCGCGGGCCAGGAAGTGATGCTTCAGCGCCGCGCCCACATGGGCGACCAGCAGCAGGATCAGCAGCCAGGCAAAGAGTTCATGCAGGTCCTTGAACAGGGTCTCGGCCTCCGCCTTGGTGCCGAGCGCCGCCGGAACCGGAAGATGCGGCACGTTGACGGCGCCGAACAGCAGCGTCGGGATGTTCCAGGGGGATGCGGAGACCATCAGCCAGCCGGTGAGGGGAATGGCGAAGATCAGCGCATAGAGGCCGATGTGGCCGAGATGGGCGGCCGCCTTTTCCCAGGCCGGCATGGCGGACGGAAGCGCCGGGCTCGGGTTGGCGAAGCGCCAGATGAGGCGGAAGATCGCGAGGCCCAGGATCACGAAGCCGATCGACTTGTGCAGCTGGAACAGGGCAAAGGTGCCCGGATCGGTCAGCGGCAGGCGGTGCATGTACATCCCGAGGGCGAGCATGGCGATGATCATCAGCGCCATCGTCCAGTGGAAGGCAATCGCGACCCAGCCGTAGCCGGAGGAACTGTTGCGCAGCATGGCGGCTCTCCCGATGGGGGCCGGACGCGCGGGGTGCGGCGTCCGGCCCGGGTTCGCGCGGCGGCCCTTACTGGGCCGCGGCGAGGGTTTCGGCATGCAGGGTGATGGTCACCTCATCCCCGACATAGGGAACATACATGTTCATGCCGTAGTCGGAGCGCTTGATCGTGGTCTTGCCGGCAAAGCCGATCGCCGGCTTCTTGGCCATCGGATGCTCGCCCATGGCCGTCACGGTCACCTGCAGGGTCGCCGGCTTGGTGATGCCCTTGATGGTCAGGTCGCCGACGATCTCCAGCTCCTTCTCGCCGGTCTTGGTGACCTTGGTGCTCTTGAAGGTGGCCTGCGGGAACTTGGCGACATCGAAGAAGTCGGCGCTCTTCAGGTGGGTGTCACGGTCGGCAAAGAAGGTGTCGAGCGTGGTGGTGTCGATGGTCAGCTCGATGGAGGAATTCTCCGGCTTGTCGGCATCGACGAGGAGCTTGGCCTCCCAGCCGCCGAAGCGGCCGTCGGTGGTGGAGAAGCCGAGATGGTCATAGGTGAAGGACAGGTTGGAGTGGCTCTTGTCGAACTCGTAGGCAACCGGGTCCGCGAGGACCGGGGTGGCGAACAGCGCGAGCGCGAGAGCAGAAACAGCGAAACGGGTCATGTCAGGTCTCCGGACGGGAAGAACGGGATGGCATTGCGAATGCCTGCGCTTCAACATGTAGCTGATTTCGCGCAAGGCACAATTTGACGAACTGTTCACTCGGATTGAACGACGTAGCAGCGTCATTTGGGGCACTGATTACTATTCAGCGTACAACAGCGCGGAAATCCTTGTGAAATTGCGTAGCTGGCGCGGCATGGGGCCGGGGGCTCCGTGACCGGCGATCACGCCGGGATCGCGGCTTTGTGAGCCGGACCTGTTGCGGCGCACAATCGATTTCCGGGCGCAACGTCCGCCCTGTCATCAATCCATCAAGCGGGTCAGGCAGGAAGAACGGGCTGGGGCGCGGCCGCAGTCGGCCCTCGGGACGTCGGTCGGCTGCGGGCACAAGAGGACACGCATGTGACGAAGGCCATACTGATCTGCCATCGGGGCTTGTCCCGACAGGCGCCCGAAAACACGCTCGCCGCCCTGGAGGCCGCCCTTGCCGCCGGCGCCGATGTGATCGAGTTCGACATCCGCACCAGCCGCGACGGCATCCTCTATGTCATTCATGACGAGACGGTGGACCGGACGACGGACGGGCGCGGCCGCGTGGCCGACATGACCTCGGCCGAGCTCGACGGCCTCGATGCCGGCAGCTGGTTTGGCGCTGCCTTTGCCGGCGAACGCATTCCCCGCCTGTCCGTTTTCCTCGATGCCTGCAAGGGCCGCATCGGAACCTATGCCGAGATCAAGGCGGCCGATCCGGCGCGGGTGCGCGACATGCTGGCGGCGCGCGGGATGCTGGACCGGGCCTGGTCCTTCTCCTTCGACGAGGGCATCCGGGCCCAGATGCGGGCGCGGGTCCCGGACCTGCGCCGCATGGTGCTGTTCCAGCACACGGGCTCCGTCGAGCGGGCCGTTGCCGCCGGCGCGCATATCCTCGAGTTCAACGAGACCAACGTCACACCGGAGCGCGTGGCCCAGGCCCATGCGGCCGGTCTCGTGACCCAGCTCTTCTATGCCGGCGCGGAGGAGGCCGTGTTCGAGCGGGCCCTCAGCTGCGGTGTCCAGCAGATGAACATCGACGAGCCGGATGTATTGCGCGCCGTCGAGGCGCGCCTCATGCTGCCGGTGTCGTGAAGCCTCGGAAACGGACGCAGAGGAAGTTGCGCCTCTATCCGGTTGCTGAAAATTTACAATCCCGATTCAGCTCGGGTTAAGGTCAGGATGTTCCAATCGTTCCGAAAAGTATCATGTCGGGACTGGGAACAATGTGGGCACAAGCTACTCCAGCGGATCCTTCCGAGGGCGTCGCGCCGTTTCGTCCTGATGAGGGCAGGCCCAGAGGGGGGCACCGTGTCCGCAGCCGCGGCCGAGCCCTGTGTCTGGCTCTCTGCCTGGCACTTCCGCTCCTGACCGTCCCCGGCATTGCGCAGGCGTCCGACTGGATCATCCAGCGGACCAGCGGCAAGGTCTACCTGCTGGCCCCCGGGGCTGCGCCGGTGGCGGCGCGGCCGGGCATGCCTTTGCCGCGCGGCGTGACGCTGGCCACGCGCGGGGGTGCCAAGGCGGTGCTGGCCCGCGCCGGGGAGACCGTGCTGGTCGCGCCCAATACGACCATCGCCATTTCGAGCCTGAAGTCGACGGACCGCACGACGACGCTGCTGCAGCGCGACGGGACGGTCACGGTTGACGTCCAGAAACGCGGGCAGCCGCATTTCACGGTCGAGACGCCCTATCTCGCTGCCGTCGTCAAGGGAACCCGCTTTGACGTCTCGGTGCGGCGCGGCGCGGCAGAAGTGCGGGTCGACCGGGGGCTGGTGCAGGTTGTCGACATGGACACCGGCGAGCGGTCTCAGGTTGGCCCTGGACAGAGCGCCAGCACCACGGACGGGGTGGGTCTGTCCGTGGCCGGGAGCGGCAGCACGCCGACCGTCGAGACCGGCCGCGCCCCTGCCTCCTCCCTGAACCCGACCGTGCAGGGCAGCAGCAGCGCCCCCGCCGCCGACACCAGAGCCTCCGACACCACCTCGCGCCCCGGATCAGGCACGGGCACCGGGTCGACACCTGACAATTCCGGCGGCAACGGCAATTCCGGTGGCAGCGGCAATTCTGGTGGCAACGGCAACGGCAATTCTGGCGGCAACGGCAACGGCAACTCCGGCGGCAATGGCAACGGCAACTCCGGCGGCAATGGCAACGGCAACTCCGGCGGCAATGGCAGCGGCAATTCCGGCGGCAATGGCAACGGCAACTCCGGCGGCAACGGCAACGGCAACGGCAACGGCAATTCCGGCGGCAACGGCAACGGCAATTCCGGCGGCAACGGCAACGGCAATTCCGGCGGCAACGGCAACGGCAATTCCGGTGGCAATGGCAACGGCAACTCCGGCGGCAATGGCAACGGCAATTCCGGTGGCAATGGCAACGGCAACTCCGGCGGCAATGGCAACGGCAATTCCGGCGGCAACGGCAACGGCAACTCCGGTGGCAACGGCAACGGGAACTCCGGCGGCAATGGCAACGGCAACTCCGGTGGCAATGGCAACGGCAATTCCGGTGGCAATGACAACGGCAATGACCGGTCCTGACGGTTGGACCAGCCTTTGACCGGAGCGGGGGCAGAATGGCGGTTGGCTTGAAGGCGATCCGGCGCACCGCTCTCAAGGCGGTGCAGGCAGCATCCGTCAGCTGTGCGATAGCGGCTGCCGTCACGGCCGCGATCGTGATCGGCCTGCACACGCCGGGCTGGTTGCAGCCGCTCGAACGGGCCCTGCAGGAGGTGCGCTTTGCCCTGCTGGACCGCGACGCGTCGGGCAGCGTGGTCTATGCCGACATCGACGCGGCCAGCCTGCAACAGGTCGGGGTCTGGCCCTGGCCGCGCAGTGTCCATGGGGCGCTGGTCGATCGCCTGCGTGAGGCTGGTGCCGGCGAGATCTTCTTCGACATCGATTTCAGCAGCCGCTCCACGGAAGCCGAGGACGCCCGCTTTGCGGAGGCTCTCGCCCGCGCGGAGGGCATGGTGCATCTGGCGGTGTTCCGCCAGCCCGCCGATCCCGCCCGGCCCGACGCGGGCGACCTCGTCAACAAGCCGCAGCCCCGGTTCCTCGCCCACGCCTGGCCCGTGACGGTCAGCCTGCCTGTTGACGGCGACGGCCGCATCCGGGCGGCGCTGTTTGCCGATGAGGTCGAGGGGGAGGCGATCCTGTCGCTGTCGGCCATGGCGGCCGGGGCGGACGGCCCGGTGCGGCAGGCCTTCGGCATCGACTACAGCATTGCTCCGGCCAGCATTCCGCGCGTTTCGGTGGCCGATCTTCTGGCGGGGCGGGTCGATGTCTCCCTCCTTGCCGGGCGCAAGGTCGTCATCGGGGCGAGCGCGCAGGAGCTGCGCGACTTCTTCAACGTGCCGCTGCATGGCGTCCTTCCCGGTGCCCTGCTGCAGATCCTGGCAACGGAAACGCTCCTGTCCGGACGGCCGATGACCGGAGGCTACGGCTATGTCCTTCTGGCGGTCGTGCTGGCGGCCGGGATGGCGGCGACCCTGTGCGGCCTCACCGGCTGGCGCGGACGGCTTGTCCTCTTTGCCGTCCTCTCGGTCGGACTGGAGCTGGGTGCCCTCGGCGTGCAGGCGCTGGTGCCGGTCAGTCTCGACACGGTTCCGGCGCAGGTGGCGCTGATCCTCCTGTCGCTGGCGGCGCTCCTGCGCGAGATCGGCGTGCGCCAGCTGCTCGTGCGCCTCCTGCGCCGTCAGCGCGCCCGGGATCTGCTGGTGCTCGACAAGGTCTTTGCCGACAGTTTCGACGGGGTGATCGTCATCGACGCGCGCGGGGTGATCCGTGCCGCCAGCCGCAGCGCCGAGGCGATCTGGCATGCCCCGATCCGCAGCGGCACGATGGCGAGGGCAGTCCTGCCGCCGGCCGTCGTGGCCATGCTGGAGACCGCGCTGGCCAGATCGGCCGACAGCGACGCAACGGCCTGCCTGCACGAGATCGTCATCACCCCCGAGGATCCCTCAGGGGGCGCCGGCCGCGATGCCCGCCTGATCGAATACGCCATCACCGCCTCGGTGCTGGCCGGCGAGGACGGCGATGACCCGGACGCGGTCGCCTGCCTGACCTGCCGCGACATCACCGACAAGCGGAAGGCGGAAGAGGCCTTCGCCTATCTGGCTGCCCATGATCCGATCACCGACCTGCTGGACCGCCGTGCCTTCGAGGAGGCGCTGCAGAAACGGCTCGAGCGCGGGGAGCCCAGGGGCGGCGACTATCATCTTCTCGTCGCGGGGCTGGAGCGCATCGACATCATCGCCGCCTCGCTCGGCCTGAGCTGGGCGGACAAGGTCCGCGCGGCGGTGGCGCGCGAGCTGCGCCAGCTGGGCTGCGAGTTCGTCGCCAGTGTCGGTGACCGGCAGCTGGCGCTGGCCGGCTTCCCGCCGGGCGTCGCACCGGCAGACTTCTGCGCCGAGGTGCTCGGCCGCATCTCGCAGGAACTGGTGCTGGACGGTCACCGGCTGCACATCAGCGCCTGTTTCGGTCTGGCGACGCTGGCCCCGGCGGACAAGCCCGATGCGGCTGCGCTGCTGCGTCAGGCCGGCACGGCCCTGTCCTGGGCGCGCAAGGCCGGACCCGGCACGACCCGCCAGTTCGACCAGGCGATGCTGCGCGCGCTGACCCGGCGGCGCCTGCTGGAGATCGACCTGGAGGAAGGTGTCCGCCAGGGCCAGTTCCACGTGGTCTACCAGCCGCAGGTGCACCTGCAGTCCGGCCAGATCATCGGCGTCGAGGCGCTGTTGCGCTGGCAGCATCCCGAGCTTGGGCCCGTGTCTCCGGCAGAATTCATCCCGATCGCGGAGGAAAGCGGCCTGATCGAGCCGCTGGGCGCCTTTGCCCTCAGCGAGGCGTGCCGAACCGTCCGGGGCTGGAACCTGCCGCTGCGGCTGGCCGTCAACGTGTCGCCGATCCAGGTCGAGCGGGGCTCGGTGATCGAGGCTGTCGAGGCGGCGCTGCGCGGCTCCGGCCTGCCGCCGGCCCAGCTGGATCTGGAACTGGTGGAATCCCTGTTCCTCGGCCAGGCCGATCAGGTCGCCGCCAGCATCTCGCATCTGCGGGGCCTCGGCTGCGGTCTGGCGCTCGACGACTTCGGCTCCGGCTATTCCTCCCTCGGCTACATTCCGAGGTTTCCCTTCTCCAAGATCAAGATCGACCGGTCCTTCGTCGAGCATGTCCACGAGGACCGGGGCAGCGCGGCGATCGTGCGCAGCGTCGTGGAGCTGGCCCGCGGCTTCGACATCACGGTGATTGCCGAGGGCATCGAGACGCGGGCGCAGGAAGAGGCGGTGCGCCGGCTCGGCTGCGACATCGGCCAGGGCTATCTCTATGGCCGGCCGATGAGCGGCAAGGAGCTGCTCGCCCTGCAGCACGCCGCAGCCTGAGCCACGGCGTGCCGTTGCGCATCCGGCACAGGGTCCGCAGGCGCGGGGTCAGAGGCCGAGGCCGCCGACGCAGGCGTACTTGATGTTCAGGTAGTCATCGACGCCGTACTTCGAGCCCTCACGGCCCATGCCGCTGTCCTTCACCCCGCCGAAGGGGGCGACTTCCGTGGTGATGAGACCCTCGTTGATGCCCACCAGGCCATACTCCAGCGCCTCCATCACGCGGAACACCCGGCCGAGGTTCTGCGAATAGAAATAGCAGGCGAGGCCATATTCGGTGTCGTTGGCAAGGCGGATCGCCTCCTCCTCGGTCTCGAAGCGGAACAGCGGCGCAAGCGGGCCGAAGGTCTCCTCCCGCGCCACCTTCATCGCTGCCGTCGCCCCGGTGACGATGGTCGGCTGGAAGAAGCTGCCCTCTGTGCCGATGCGGCTGCCGCCGGTGAGCAGCGCCCCGCCCTTGGCGAGCGCGTCGGCGATGTGCTCCTCCACCTTGGCGACCGCGCCGGTGTCGATCAGCGGGCCCTGGGTGATGCCGTCCTTGCGGCCGTCGCCGACCTTGAGCTGCGCCTCGACGGCCGCCTTCAGCCTGGCGGCAAAGGCGTCATAGACGCCGGCCTGGACATAGAGCCGGTTGGCGCAGACGCAGGTCTGGCCGGAGTTACGGAACTTGGAAATCATCGCCCCGGCCACGGCGGCGTCGAGATCGGCGTCATCGAAGACGATGAAGGGCGCGTTGCCGCCCAGCTCCATCGACACCTTCTTCATGTGCTTGCCCGCCTCGCTGGCGAGCAGCTTGCCGACTTCGGTGGAGCCGGTGAAGGTGATCTTGCGCAGGAGCGGGTGCTCGCACATCTCCGCCGCGATCTCGGCCGCCGAGCCGGTGACCACGTTGATGACCCCGGCCGGAATGCCGGCCGCCTCCGCCATCGCGCCGAAGGCGAGGGCCGAGTAGGGCGTCTGGCTGGCCGGCTTGATGACGATGGTGCAACCGGCCCCGAGGGCCGCGCCCAGCTTGCGCGCGATCATCGAGTTCGGGAAGTTCCAGGGGGTGATGGCCCCGACAACGCCGACCGGCTCCTTGGTCACGAGGATCCGCTTGCCCGCCCAGGGGGAGGGGATCACGTCGCCATAGATGCGCTTGCCCTCCTCGGCGAAGAAGCGGATGTACTTCACGCCAAGCGCGATCTCGCCCTTGGCCTCGGCCAGCGGCTTGCCCATCTCGGTCGTCAGCAGTTCGGCAAGGGCGTCATGCCTGGCCATGATCGCGTCGCAGAGCCTGTGCATGCGCGCCGCCCGGTCCTCCGCGGTCAGGGCCCTCCAGCCGGCCAGCGCCCGGTGCGCGGCCTCGATGGCGCGACGGGTCTCGGCCCGGCCCGCCTTCGGAACGGTGCCGATGGTCTCCAGTGTGGCCGGATTGTCGACGCGGATCGTCTGCCCGCTGTCGGCGTCCAGCCAGGCGCCGTCCACGAAAAGCTTCTGTTTCACCAAATCTGTATCAAGCGCCATGTCGCTCTCCCCGGTCTTGTCGGTCCCGTCTGCGGCTGGGGTCCGGAGCCTTGTCCGTCCCGCCTGTTATTTAACATGTTAAACAGTTTCACTGCCTCCGGTAAAGAGACAATGCGGAGGGTGAGCGATCTGTCGCATGGCGCCCGATGCCCTTCAATCCCCGGACAGCGTCGGGCGGCACAGGCCAGGCAGTCCTCCCGCCAGGTGCCCCCTTCACCAGGGAGCGCTCTTGCCAGGCAGCTCCTCGCCAGGCAGCCCCTCGCCAGGCAGCCCCTCGCCAGGCAGCCCCTCGCCAGGCAGCAAAGTCCCGTGCTAAGCCTCCGGGCCTGCCGTTCCAGAGGGGCCCCGCCCATGTCCGACACCGAGATCCTGACCCTGTCCGAAGCCCATGCGCTGGCGGTGAGCGCGCTCTGCGCCAGCCGGACCGCACCCGATGTGGCCGAAAGCGTTGCCCGTGCGCTGGTCGCAGCCGAGGCGGACGGGCAGGCCGGCCATGGTCTCTCCCGCATCCCCTCCTACGCAGCGCAGGCCCGCAGCGGCAAGGTCGATGGCTTCGCCCGCCCGGTGCTGGTCGAGGCGACCCCCGCACTGGTCCGCGTCGATGCCGGTCTGGGGTTTGCCTATCCGGCCTTCGACCTCGCCCTTGCCGCCCTGCCGCAGCCGGCCCGCAAGCTCGGCATCGCCATGGCCGCCGTGCGCCGGTCGCATCATTTCGGTCAGGCCGGCGCCCATTGCGAGGCGCTGGCCGCGCAGGGGCTCGTTGCCTTCGTCTTCGGCAACGCGCCGAAGGCCATTGCCCCCTGGGGCGGACGCCGGCCGCTGTTCGGCACCAATCCGATTGCCTTTGCCGCCCCCGTCGCCCCCGGCGAGCCGCCGCTGGTCATCGATCTGGCCGTGTCACGCGTTGCCAAGGGCAAGATCATGGCGGCCGAGAAGGCGGGCCGGCCGATCCCGGAAGGCTGGGCGCTCGATGCCGAGGGCCGGCCCACCACCGATCCCGCAGCAGCCATGGCCGGCACGATGATCCCCATCGGCGAGGCCAAGGGCGCGGCGCTGGCGCTGATGATCGAGGTGATGGCTGCAGCCGTGGTGGGGGCAAGCCTCGCCTTCGAGGCCACCAGCCTGTTCGACGCGGAGGGACCGGCCCCCGATCTCGGCCAGCTTGTCCTGGCGATCGACCCGGGCCTCACCTCCGGCGGCGTCTTCTACGAGCGCATGGCGGTGCTCGTCGCGGCAATCGGGGCGGAAGAGGGGGCGCGTCTGCCGGGCAGCCGCCGGCTCGAGGCGCGCGCCCGCGCGGCGCGCGAGGGCCTTGCCGTTCCGCGGCCGATCCTGCGCGAGATCCGGGCCATCGCCGGCGCCTAGGACGCCCTCAGTATTCCCGCTCGAAATAGATGCCGGCCTTGCTGGAGCCGTTGGCGCCGACCTCGCCCCGGGCCTTGAGGCTGCGGGACAGGTCGATGTCGACCTTCACCCGCGACGAATCACGTCCGGCCCCCTGCTCGACGCCGAGGTAGATGTTGTCGTTGATGTACTTGCCGACCGCGAGGGACGGGCCGCCGGTGGCCCCGAGGTTCACGTCGACCACATCGAGGCCAAGCGACTTGCGCAGCTGCGCCAGCGGCCCGGTGTCGCTGCCGCCGGTGAGCGTGGCCACGGCGGCGGCGAGCTGGGCGATCTGGGTGGGCGAGAGGCTGGTCATGCTCTTGTCGAACAGGAGCTGGGCCAGGATCTCGTCCTGCGGCAGCGCCGGCGACGAGGTCAGCGCAATGACCGGATCGGCCGCACTGCCGCTGATGGTCACGTTGATCGAGGTCGAGCCGGCCGTGGTGGTGGCAACGAAATCGAGGGTGGGCGTGAGCGACCCGGTGAAGGTGGCGTTGCCGCGCGAGAAGGCGAGGCGTCGCGTCAGGACGTCGAGCTGACCCCGGCGCAGCGCAAACCCGCCGACGGCCTGGGGCGCGGCCGTGGTGCCCACGATCCGCAGCGATCCGCCCAGCTCCGCATCGAGGCCGCGGCCGCGCACGAAGATGCGGGCGGGCGCGTTCACGGTGACGTCGAGGCCGAGACCGCCGCCCGCGCCCGGGCCGCCGCCGGCCGCCGCACCGCCGGTGTCCTGGCGGAGTTCGGCCACCTGGTCGCGCACCGGCTTCGGCGCGTTGACATGGCGCACCGCCAGCGGCGACAGGCCGCCGGGCAGCGTTTCCGGGATGGCGATGTTGGCACTGCTGATGGTCACGCTGCCCGAGAGCACGCCGCCGCCCGCCAGCGGTCCGGCGATCTTCAGCGCCGCTCCGAGATCGGCCGACACGACGCGGCCATCGCTGTAGCGGCCGTTCTCGACCGTCACCGAGATGTCGGCCGGCAACCCGGCCCCCAGACCGATCGAGCCGCCCGCCCGCACGGTCCCGCCGGCGGCAATGGCAGCGGCAAGCCCGTTGAGCACCACCCGGTCCCGGGTCACGTCGAGGCTGCCGGCGACGTTGCGCAGGGTGAAGCCGGAGGAGAACTCGGTCAGGCTGATGCCCTGTGGCCGGGCGCTCAGCGCATAGTCGGGCGCGGCGAAGGAGCCGCCGACCCGACCGGACACCGCCAGCGTCCCCTCGGCCCTGAAGCCGGCGCGCAGGAGCGGCAACCGGGCAAGCGCGAGCGGAACGGTGCCGGTCACGTCAAGTCCGAGCGAGCCGCTGCCGCCAAGGCCGACCGGGCCGGCGACCGTCAGCGTCAGGCCGCCGTCGCCGGTGAGGCGGCTGGACTGCTCCACCCGCTGGCCGGACAGGCTGCCCCGGCTCTCAAGCCCGAGCGGCGCGATGCCGCTGGCCGCAAGCTGCGCCGCCGACAGGCCCTGACCGGTGAGCTGCCAGGCGGCGACGGGCGCCTTGGCCGGGCCGCTCACCTGCACCGAACCGCTCAGCGTGCCGGCAAGACCGAGGCCCGGACGGACGGAGTTGGCGAGCGCCAGCGGCACGGCGCGCAGTGTTCCCGTGAGGGCGAGCGTGTCGCCGGCCGTGCCCTGAACCACCAGCGAGCCGGAGCCGAGCGCCAGCGCGACCTCGTCCAGCCGGGCGGTTCCGTTGGCATAGGAGAGGCGGGCAGGGCGCACCAGCGCGGTCTTGAGGCCGGTGTAGAGCCCGTCGAGCCGTGTCAGGGCAAGATCGAAGCCGGAACCCGTGGCCGTCAGGCTGCCGGCTGCGGTGACCCCGTCCTTGCCTGCGCCGGGCAGGCGGGCGTCGAGGGTGAAATCGGTGCGGCTGCCGTCGCTGCTTGCGCTCGCCGACAGGGACGCGAGGCGTGTGCCGCCAGCCAGAAGACCGGTCGCCGTCACCTGGCCCGCGGCCTGCGGCACCGAGGCCAGATCCGTGAGATCGACGTCGACCCGCAGGCTGTCGGCGGCGGCCTGCGGCAGGCTCACGCCGGCCCCGTCCGCCGTCAGCTTCAGGCGCGAACCGGCCGCGTCGGCGGAGAGGACCGCCCGGGCCGCAAGCCGGCCGGAGAGCGGCGTCAGGGCCAGCGGCGACAGCTCGGACAAGTCCGGCGCGTCCAGGGTCAGTGTGCCGGAAATGGTCTCGAGCGCCTTGCCGAGGTCGCCGACCACCAGATCGCCCGTCAGCCGGTTGCCGCCGACGGCGGCCTCGAAGCCGCTGAGGCGGGCCTGTCCGGCCTGGCTGTCCAGATCACCCCGGGCGACCAGCGGCGCGCCGTTGAGGCGGGCGGAGAGATTGAGCGAGCCACGCGGGGCCGCCGGATCGGCTGCGCCATTGAAGGCAAGCGACAGGTCGGTGAGCGGCGTGCCGGCAAGGCCGATGCGCCCGGAGGTGGCCGTCACGTCGAGCGCGGGCCGGGCGAGCGCCCCCGCAAGGTCCGCCTCGAGCGCCAGCGTGCCGTCAAGGCGCGGGTCAAGGCGGCCGAGATCGGACAGGGACACCCGGATCTCGCCGTCCAGCCCATCCCCGGACCCGCTCCCGGCATCAGGCGCAAGATCGAGGGTGCCGGTCAGGGTCGCAGCCGGGGTCGTCACGGCAAGGTCGCGCAGGCCGAGCGCGCCATCGGCTGCGCGGGTCAGCGTCGCGGTCGCCTGCGACGCGCCGGCCAGCAGACCATCCAGCGGCGCGAGGCCGGTGGACAGATCGGTGGCGGCCACGGACAGGGCCAGACTGCCGGCGCTGTCCGCCGGCGTCCCCTCCGCCCGGAAGCCAACCCCGAGGCTGCCGGCCAGCGGCCGCCCGGCGAGGCCGGCAAGGCCCGACAGGTCAGGCACGCGCAGCTCGCCCGTCAGGTTGGAGGGACCGGATCCCAGCGTGCCCTCGCCAAGCGTCACGCCGAGCGGGGCAAGCGTCGCGCTGCCGCGGGCGAGCTGCAACACCGGACCGCGTCCCGGCAGGGTGACGCGGCCGGCGAGGTCCATCTCGCCGCTGCCGGCAAAGGCAGAAAGACGCGGATCGCTCGGGGCGATGCCGGCGAGGCGCAAGGTGGCCGAGACCGGCAGGGAGAAGCCGCTGCGGGTGAGGTTCGCGCCGACCCCGGTGGCCTCCAGCCGGGCGGAGGCGAGGGCACCTTGCGGCGTGCTCAGCCGGTCGGTCTCGAGGCTGGCGTGCCAGGTCGCGCGGTCGAGCGGTCCTTCCAGCCGGACCGAGCCAGTGAGGCTGGCAAGCGTGGCCAGGCCCGAGCCGGTGTCGATGCCGATCAGCGCGCCGCCATCGGCCGCAAGCCGCAGGTCCGAGGTGACTGCAATCGTTCCGCTGTCGGGGGCATAGGTGCCCGTCGCCGTCAGGGTCAGGGTGTCGGAGGTCAGCCGGAGGCTGCCGTCGAGCGGCAGGAAGCGGGGGGACAGCCGGGCGCTGGCGGTGAGCCCCGTGGTGCCGACGACAAGCGCGCCCGCAGCCGGCGGGGCGAGCGGCGCGAGATCGCCGGACAGGTCGAGGCTGAGGCTGCGGCTATCGTCGGCGGACGCCGCCATCCGGGCGGTGCCTGCGACCGTGGGGCGTCCGTCAAGGGCAAGCGCGAGGCGCGCGGCCCAGTCGGACAGGGGGCCGGAGCCGGTAAGGTCGAAATCCACCGCCGGCAGGTCGTCAAGGCCAGCAAGGCGCGCAATCAGGCCGCCGCGCGGCTCTCCCGCCTTGACGGTGACATCCAGCGTGCCCTCGCTCGGGGCAAGGGTCACGTCGGCGGCGAGCGATCCCGGCGTGCCGTCGATGCGCTGCACCGCGAGCCGGGCGCTCAGCCGCTCCGGATGGGCCTCTGCCGTGGCGGAGCCATCGGCGGCGAGCGTCACGGGCACGCCGGCAACAGCGGCCGCCAGCTCGATCCGCGGCAGCCGCAGCGTCTCGAGCCGCACCGAGGCCACCGGCAGCATCGGCCCGCCCTCAGTCCCGGTGTCCGCCTCGTCGGGCCGCGCCGGCACGGGCCGACGCTCAAGGGCGATGCGCTCGACGGCCAGACTGCGGATCCGGGCCTCGCCGGCAAGCAGCGCCAGCGGCTGCCAGTCGAGCCCGAGGCCGCTCAGCACGGCATAGGGGCCCCCGGCATCGCTCAGCGTCAGGCTGTCGGCCCGGATGTCCCCGGACCACGAGATCGACAGGCCCTCCAGCCGGGCTCCCCCGTCCGGCCGGGCGAGGGCGTCGTTGGCCAGCCGCTGGATCAGACCTTCCCCGAGCGGGGTCGGCACGACGGCGAGCGCCAGCCCGGCCAGCGCCGTGGTGCCGAGGGCGGTGTAAAGCAGGGCTTTGAGAATGCGCCGCAAGTGTCTGGTCCGACTCAGAAGGCCTGGCTCAGGCCAAGGTAGATCGCGAAATCAGGATCACCTTTTTCCGGCGAAAGTGGGACCGCCACGTCAAGCCGCAGCGGACCGATCGGCGTGAAGTAGCGCAACCCCGCGCCGACACCGATCTTGAAGGGGCGCGAGAAGTCCGGCACCGACGACTTGTAGACATTGCCGGCATCGACGAAGGCGACTGCGCCGAAGGTCTCCGTCAGGCGCACCCGCACCTCGCCAGACAGTTCCAGGACGCTGCGTCCGCCCGTCACCTCGCCGTTGCGGCGCGGTCCGACATTGCGGTAGGCGTAGCCGCGGATCGAGCCGCCGCCGCCGGCAAAGAAGCGCCGGCCGGCGGGAATGTCGTCCACCTGCGGTCCGACGATGCTGCCGGTCGAGAGGCGGCCGGCCAGCACGAAGCGCCGTGCCTCGTCGAGCGCCACGTAGCTCGACACCGAGCCGCGCAGGAACAGCATCATGTTGCGGTTGCGGATGTCATAGGCGGGCTCGGCGAAGGCCGTCGCCAGGAACCCGCGCGAGGGGTTCAGCGCATCGTCGCGGTTGTCGAAGGTGAGGTCCGCCGGCAGCCCCCCGAGCAGGTAGGTCTTCTTGCCATAGGCATCGGTCTCGTCGATGAAAGCCGTCTCGAAGCCGGCCCGGCCGCTGAGCGTGTCGGTGAAGGTCCGCTTCAGATAGGCGTCATAGGTGGCCGAGCGGCTGGTGTAGGCGTTCGGCGCCTCCTGCTTGGCCGAGAACGAGGTGCTGAAGCTGGTCAGCGGACCGAACACGCCCGGCTTCTCGAAGGCAATCCGCGCGGCATATTCCATGTCCGTCAGCGACGAGTTGCCCAGCCGGCCGACAGACCCCTCGACCGACAGCAGCTCGCCCTGGCCGAACAGGTTGCGTCGGCGCCAGTAGGCTTCCAGGCCGCCGCCTTCGGTCGAGGACCAGGTGGCACCGGCACCCAGCACGTGGCGCTTGCGCTCCGCCACCTCGATCGTCACCGGCAGGCTGCCGTCCGGGCCGACGCTGTCGGCCTCGACCATGGTGACGCTGGCAAAGATGCCGAGATCGTTGAGGCGCTTCTGCGCCTTGGCCAGGACCTCCGGGTCGTAGACCGCCCCTTCCGGGATCATTGCCTGGGCAACGACGAAGGCCGGGTCGGTGACCGACGTTCCGGTGACGCTGACCGCGCCGAAACGCGCCTGCGCGCCGGCATCGGCGACAAGGGTCACGTCGAGATGATCGTTGGCATGGTCGGCGGTGATGTCGCGGGTGACGATGCGTGCCTTGGGATAGCCACGGGCGCGAAGGCTGGTCAGGATCTGGCGCTCGGCTGCCAGGACCTTGGTCGAATCGGCCAGCGTCCCGGGCGCAAGGCCCCAGAAACCGGGATCGGTCGAGAGCTGGCCGGCGGCCGCGCCCTGCGTGCCGATGCGCACGTCGCCGAATGTGAACATCGGCCCGGCGGAAATCGCGATGCTGACCGGAACCGGACGCGGGCCCGGCAGGCTGCCCTGCTGCAGCGCCGTCTGCAGCGGCAGGCCGGCGATGCGGATGTCGACCGTTCCGCCGTAGCGGCCCTCGACATAGAGCTGGGCAACAAGCCGGTCGAAATCGTTGAGCGCGCGGGCAATGAGACCGGATTCGCCCGACGGCGCATCGGTCGCCTCGCTCATCAGCAGCGAGGCAGCCGTCAGCCGCTGCTTCAGGGGCTCGTCGCCGCCCTGCAGGGTCAGGACCGGCTGGTAGGGGAAGGCGTCGGCCGCAGCCCCCGCGTCGCTGGCCGAGCCCCACAGCCGGTAGCCGAACAGCTCGAAGGCGGTCGCCGGGCCGGGCAGGGCGGTCAGCCCGACTGCGAGCGCAAGCAGGCCGGCACCCGGGAGGGCCAGCGCCCGGACACGACCGGTCGTCGGCCGCTGCGCCGGCAGGCGCGGCCCTTCAGACCCGGACATGTGGGACGGAACTCGCATCAACTCGCAGCCGCCATGTGAAGCCCCCGGCCATGGCGGATCCACGGCCTGAGGTCTGTATCGCATGCCCCGTCGCCCTTGGCGAGCCGGCATGCCTGCTGCGGCCGGGCCTCGCCACACCGGACGGGGCTTGCCCCGCGCCCGGTGCCGCTCCGCCGCACCGCAATCCCTACTATAGTGATCAACCGGTTAAGCCTTTGTCGCTCATTCGAGGCATCGCCCGGCAGATCAACGCCTCAGAACAGGTCCGGTTCCGGCGCCAGGCCGAGCAGCCGGCGCGCCGCCGTCAGCGTGTTGGCCATCAGCATGGCGATGGTCATCGGGCCGACGCCGCCGGGAACCGGCGTGATCGCGCCGGCATGGGCTGCTGCCTCGGCAAAGGCGACGTCGCCGACCAGCCGCGTGGCGTCGCCGCCGCGGGCAGGATCGGGGACACGGTTGATCCCCACATCGATCACCGTCGCCCCCGGCTTGATCCAGTCGCCCCGGACCATCTCCGGCCGCCCCACCGCCGCCACCACGATGTCGGCGCGGCGGACGACGTCGGGCAGGTTCCGGGTCCGGCTGTGGGCGATGGTGACGGTGCAGCTTTCGGCCAGCAGCAGCTGCGCCATCGGCTTGCCGACAATGTTGGAGCGGCCGATGACCACCGCGTCCAGACCGGCGAGCGGCCGGTCCAGGGTCCGTTTCAGCAGGACCAGACTGCCGGCCGGCGTGCAGGGCACCAGCGCCTGCTCCCGGTCGCCCGTGGCGAGCAGCCCGACATTGACCGGATGGAAGCCGTCGACGTCCTTTTCCGGCCGGATCAGCCGCAGCACCTTGCCCTCGTCGATGTGTCCGGGCAGCGGCAGCTGGACGAGAATGCCGTGGATCGCCTCGTCGGCATTGAGTGCGGCGACCAGCGCCAGCAGATCGGCCTCGGCCGTGTCGGCCGGCAGCGTGTGCTTGACCGAATGAAAGCCGCAGGCTGCCGCCGCCTTGTCCTTGTTGCGGACATAGACCTGGCTGGCCGGGTCCTCGCCCACCAGCACCACGGCCAGTCCCGGCTTGCGTCCGGTTTCGGCGAAAAGTCGGCCGGCCCGCGCGGTGATCTCGGCACGGACGGAGGCGGCAACCGCCTTTCCGTCGATGAGGGTTGCCTGGAGCGAGGGCTGGCTCATGGGAAAGGCCTTTCCGGTCGGGCGCCGGGTCTGGGAGGAGGGCGCCGGTGTCTGAAGTCGCGCGCACATTAGGAACGGGGGGGCGGGATGAAAAGTGGGAGGCACGACATTTTCCTCGCCAAATCCGCCGTCCGGGACGGTCAGGGCGGCGAGTCGGGGCGGCGGAGGGCGATTCCACGGGTCTCCGCCCCGGGTCCGGGGGGCGAGCCCGCTGCGATCATCGCCGGTCAGGGGCCACCGCACTGGCGCGCCACATCGCGACTTCCCGCAAGGAAACCAATTCCTTAACGATTTCCTTTCATTTACTGTTGTAATTGAAGCACAGCAATTATCCCCTTGGTGCGCTGACCTGCGCCCCGGCTTGGACATTGGCCGCGCCGGATGCTAGGAGGAATGCCGGGATGGATGAGGCAGGCGGGGAACCGATGCGGTCGTTGTGGCTATTGTCTTTAGTATTGCTTGCAGCGGGCTGCTCGGCGCTTCCCTCCGAGGGACCGTCGGCGATCGGCATCACCTCCGAGCAGATTTCCACCGAACAGGCCAGCGTGCCCTCCGGTGTCGAGAACTACACCGTCATTGACGTTTCCCCCTCCAACATCGAGCGGCTGAAGAATTATCGCCCGCTGTCCTTCATGAACCAGTTCCAGGGCGTGGGCGGCGGCGGCTCGTCGGCGCTGCTGGGCGTCGGGGACAGCCTGCAGATCAAGATCTGGGAAGCCTCGCGCGAAGGTCTCTTCTCCGGCGCCTCGGGTGACGGCACCCTGATCCCGGCCACCGTCGACGAGACGGGCTTCATCTTCGTGCCCTACGCGGGCCGCATCCAGGCTGCCGGCCAGTCCGTCGAGGGCCTGCGCCAGACCATCGAGAGCAAGCTGGTCGGCAAGGCGATCGAGCCGCAGGTGCTGGTCGTCGTCTCCAGCAAGCTCAGCTCCACGGCCGTCGTGGTCGGTGACGTGGCCAAGCCCGGGGTCTATCCGCTGCAGGTGCGCAACACCCGCCTGCTGGAGCTTGTCGCCCAGGCCGGTGGTGCCCGCGCGGCCACCTACGAGACCGTGGTGACGCTGAAGCGCGGCGCGCGCTCCGGCACCACGCGTCTGGAACATCTGATCGACTTCCCCGAGAACAACGTGCTGGTGTCGCCGGGCGACAACGTGCTGCTGTCGCACCGCCCGCGTACCTTCTCCGCCTTCGGTGCGGTCAAGGCCAACCAGCTCGTGCCGTTCCGCACCAAGACCGTCTCGATGGCCGAGGCGCTGGCGACCGTCGGCGGTCTCAACGACTACCGCGCCGACGCCGGCGGCATCTTCCTGTTCCGCTATGAAGAGGCGGATCTGGTGCGTCAGCTGCGCCCGGATCTGGCGCAGAAGATGGCCGGCCAGACGGAAGTTCCGGTCGTCTACCGCGTCAGCCTGCAGGATCCGCGCGGCTTCTTCCTGACCCGTTTCTTCGAGATGCGTGACAAGGACATCCTCTATGTCGCGAACCATCCGACGGCGGAGTTCGGCAAGTTCCTGCAGATCATCGCGCCGCTGACCAACAATGCGCTCAGCGTCGCGGCAATCGTGAACAAGTGAGCCACTCTGGCAGCTGCGACAGGCAAAGGCGGTGCCATGGCGGACAACCCGCAAGCACAGGGCAGCGCCCCGTCGGGGCCGGCGGACGGCGGGGGCAAGACCTTCGTCTTCCTGCAAGGGCCCCCGTCGGTCTTCTGCCGCCGGGTTGCCGACGAGCTGGACCTGCTCGGGCACCGCACCCACCGCGTCAACCTGTGCCCCGGCGACTGGCTCGCCTGGCATGACCGTCGTGCGGTGAACTACAGGGGCTCTCTGGCGGAGTTCAAGGACTGGTTCCGCGCCTTCGTCCGGCGTGTCGGTGCCACCGACGTGGTCTATTACGCCGACCGTCTGCCCTACCATGTCGCTGCCGCCGAAGTGGCGGATGAACTGGGCCTGACCGCCAGCGCCTATGAATTCGGCTATCTGCGTCCCGACTGGATCACGCTCGAGCGCAACGGCATGTCCGCCCATTCGCGCTTTCCGCAGGATCCGGCGCGCATCCGGGAGCTGGCCGAGGGGCTGCCGCCGATCGACCGCCGGCCGCTCTACACCCATCCCTTCTGGATGGAGGCCTTTCACGAGGTCGTCTACAACCTCTCCAACGTCTTCTGCGCCTGGTTTTCCTTCCCGCGCTTCTACCGCGACCGGTTCTACCATCCGCTGGCGGAGTATCTGCGCTTCATCCCGCGTCTGGTCCAGTCGAGCTGGCGCAACAGCGTGGCCGAGCACCTGATCGACGACGTCATCGGCAGCGGCATCCCCTATTACGTCTTTCCGCTGCAGATCCAGAGCGACTACCAGCTGCGCTACAACTCGCCCTTCAGCCACATCGGCGAGGCGGCCGAGGAGGTCATCCGCTCCTTCGCCAAGTCGGCGCCGGTGTCGGCGCGGCTCGTGTTCAAGATCCACCCGCTCGACAATGGCATCGAGCCCTGGCCGAAGCTCCTGAAGCAGATCGCCCGGCGCTACGGCGTGCGCAAGCGCGTCTATGTGATCGACGGCGGCAACCTCAACCGGCTGCTGGAACACGCCAAGGGCGCGCTGATGATCAACAGCACCACCGGGATCCACGCCCTGCGCGTCGGCTGCCCGACCAAGGTGCTGGGCATAGCGCTCTATGACATCGCCGGCCTGACGAGCCAGGTGCCGCTCGACCAGTTCTGGGCCGACCGGACCCCGCCGGACGCGGAGCTGCTCGACCAGCTGGAACGGCTGATGGCGGCGACCATCCAGGTGAAGGGCAACTTCTACGTCGAGAAGGGACGGCGCGCGGGAGCCTATGCCATGGCGCGGCGGCTGTCGGAGGGCACCGTCAACGGTCTCGGCACGCTGGAGCTGCCGCCGCCCCGGCTGGCGCGGGCGCGGGCAGCGGGCATCGCCACCACCTTCGAGGAACAGATCAGCGACGGCACCCACACCGAACGGTGGTTCCATGCCTGGCGCGGGTGAGGCCACGCACCGGCCCGCCACACGGGTCCTGCTCGACATCACCCGGCTGATGGGGCGCGGGCTGCGCGCCTCGCCCACCGGCATCGACCGGGTGGAGTTCGCCTATCTCGACCACCTGATCGGACGTCATGACATCGCGCTCGAGTTCGTCGAGGCGGGGGACTTCGGCCTGCGCCTGCTGCCGCGCGAGGTGGGGCTGACCTTGCGCGACCGGACGGCGGCCAACTGGGGCGTGGCCGAGACCGGGGTGAGCGCCGCCTATGGCCGCACCCTGCGGTTCCTTGGTCTCGAGGCGCCGCCGCCCACGGCGGCAGGGGCGCGCAGCGATGCGGTGGCCGGGGCGTCGGCCTGGCTGCGGCGGGCGGCCGGCCAGCTGGCCGGGTCCCTGTCCAACCGGCCGGAGGGGATTGCCGGGGCCATCTACATCAACGTCGCCCATTCCAACCTGACGGCTCCGGCCCTGCCGCGCTGGCTGCAGCGTTCCGGCGTGCGCCCGGTGTTCCTGATCCATGACCTGATCCCGATCACCCATCCGGAATACTGCCGGCCGGGCCATGCCGAGCTGCACCGGCGCCGCATGGCCACCGTTGCCGCCCATGCGGATCTGGTCATCACCAATTCCGCCTACACCCGCGATGTCTTCCTGGCGCATGTGGCCGAGGCAGGCCTGCGCCAGCCCCGCACCGAGGTGGCGCTGCTCGGCATCGAGGCGCAGTTCCAGACCGGGCGCGGCAGCCTGCCGGCCCCGGCGCCGACGGTGCCCTATTTCGTCGTTCTCGGCACGATCGAGCCGCGCAAGAATCACCTGCTGCTGCTGCCGCTGTGGCGCGACATGGTCGAGCGTCTCGGCCCGGACGCGCCCCGTCTGGTGCTGGTGGGGCGGCGCGGCTGGGAAAACGAGAATGTGGTCGACTATCTCGACCGCTGCCCCGCCTTGCGCGCGCATGTGCACGAGGCCGGCGGTCTCACCGATGCGGAAGTGGCTGCGCTGATGCGCGGCGCCGCGGCCGTGCTCGTGCCCTCCTTCGTGGAGGGGTTCAGCCTGCCGCTGGTGGAGGCAGAGGCGCTTGGCGCCGACGTCATCGCCTCCGACATCGCGGTGCACCGCGAGGTGGCGGGAGCGGGGGCCCGGCTCCTGTCGCCCCTGGACGGGCTGGGCTGGCTCCGGGCCATCGAGGGACTGGCGCGCGGCGACCGGGGCGCACGGCTGCCGGTCGAGCCGGGGGTGCCGGAAGCCATGACCTGGCCGGCCCATTTCCGCGTGCTCGACCGCTTTCTGACCCGCATGCACGACTGATCCGGCCTCCGGGACGGACCCCTGAAACGACCCCTGAAACGACCACGAAAACAAAACCGGCGCGGAACAGGTCCGCGCCGGTCAGGGGATCCTTGCGCTGCGCCGGCGCCCGGGCGGCGTGGCGCACCGCCGGGCCGGTCGCCGCCTAGAGCAGCCAGATGCCGTTGGAAATCTGCGCCCCGACGAGGGCCTGGTTCTCGGGGCTTTCGGAGAAGCCGAGCAGCACGTCCTGACGGTCCCAGGTGCCGGTTGCCAGCCGGTCGAGCCAGCCGTTGAGGCCGACCGGATCGGGGCCGCGGCCCAGGACGTTCTGGTAGAGCGCGGTGACATAGGTGGTGTTCGAGGTGCCGACGCCATACCGCTGGATGAACTCGGCCGAGCCGATGAAGGCTCCGGCCATCTGCTTCAGCGTCATGCCCTGGTCGACGAGGTTGACGTTGTGCGACAGGCCGGGGCGGTCCGGCGTGCGGGCGAAGGCTGCCTGATAGAGCCGGTAGGTCTGGCCGGCGCTGCCGTCAAAGTCGAAGGCCAGCGTGCCGTTGTCGAAATCCAGCCGCTCGACGTCATAGAGCGTGTCGCGCCCCTCGCTGCCGGTCTTGTCGGTAATGGTGATGGTGGTGCCGTTGCGGGTGAAGGTGAAGTCGCTGCCCGGGCCCTGGAACTTCACCGTGTCGCGACCGGCGCCGCCATAGACCGTGTCGTTGCCGACGCTGGTGTAGCGCCCCTTGGTGGCGAACAGCCCGAAGACGTCGTTCCCCGAGGTGCCGGTGACGGTGTGGCCGGCGTAGCCGTCGATGAAGCGGTCGTTGTCCCGGATGGTCTCCTTCATCCAGTTCCAGTGGCCGCCGATGTCCGTGAAGTAGGACTTGGTCGAGACGAGGCCGACCGCATAGGGGCCGCTGGAGCTCTGGTAGAAGATCGGGCCGCCGGAATTGCCCGGGTTGATCTCGATGTTGCCTTCGTTGATGTAGACCTGATCGGTCGCATCCGCATAGACGGAGCCATCGTCGCGGACGGAATAGTTTTCCCAGGCGCCGGGGTGGCCGATGACGGAGACGCGCCCGCCGTTGTTGAAGTCCGGATCGACGCCGAACCAGCCATAGGTGTCGCCGAGCGGCTTCGACAGCGACAGGACGGCGATGTCGACCTCCGCATGGCCCATGGTGCTGAAGCGGTTGTCGCCCGGCGAGATCAGGCCGTCGCGGTCCGGATCGAAGGCGCCGGGATTGGAGTTGCTGTAGAAGTCGATCGCCGCGTAGCTGTAGAAGTTCTGGTTGAACTTGTCCGGATTGTAGACCGGATAGATCTTGATCGTGTCGGCCACACGGCCGAGCTTCACGTCATAGACCACATGCGCTGCGGTGACGAGATCGTTGCGCCCGACCAGGAAGCCGGTGCCGGTGTAGGTCGTGTTGCCCCACGTGGCGCGGATGAACACGACGGATTTGGCAGGATAAGCCGTTTCGTCGACGTAGTAGGTCATTCCAATCTCCGAACTGAGCCCTGCCTTTGCCGTGGCCGCAACCATTGATCGCGTCCTTGGCAGAATTGCGGCAGTCTGGTTCACGAAGGCTTACGATGCCGTGTTGAAAAGCAGGGACCGGACAGGTATGTCAGCCTGTCCGTTCGCCAACCTGGAGGCTGCCTTGGATCCCTTTCGCCGGCTGCTCGGCCGTGGTGCCGCAAAGAAGGCAGGCCAGGTCCTGCGCGAGGCCGACGAGGCCCGCGACGCCGGCAACTGGAGTGCGGCGGCAGACCTCTACGCCGCCTTTCTCGAGATGAAGCCGGAGGCGGACGGGATCTGGATCCAGCGTGGCAACATGCTGAAGGAATCCGGTCGTCACGCCGACGCCATGGCGGCCTATCGCAAGGCCATTGCCCTCAACCCCGACAGTGCGGACGCCTTCCTGATGCTGGGCCACCTGCACAAGGTCATGGGCGACCTGGAGGGCTGCGAGGCCGCCTACCGGCAGGCCTTCATCCTCAACAGCGAGGACCGCACCGCCTTCCGCGAGCTGAGGGCCCTGGGCGCGAGCCTCGACGCCGACACCTTCGCGGCCGCCGCCGCAAAGCTCGCCGGGCGCGGCGAACAGGTTCTGATGGACCTGTCCGACATCTTCAAGTTCCTGAAGGACCATGCCACGGTCTCGGGCATCCAGCGGGTGCAGCTGCACCTGTCGGAAAGCATCATCCGCGCAGGCGGTGACACCTTCCGCCTGTCCTATCTCGACGAGGTGACGCGGGCCTATTACACGATCCCCTCGCAGACGGTGCTGGACCTGGCCGCCGCCCTGCGCCGCCAGCCGGTGGACCATGGCGAGCTGCGCGGCATCATCGCCCGGGCCGAGCAGGGGGCGGAAGTCTACGTGCCGCGCGCGGGCGACGTGGTCTTCGTCGCCGGCGCCTTCTGGATGCTGCCGGACACGGCCAACATCTATCAGGCGCTCAAGAACGCCGGCGTGCGCATCGCCGTCTACATCTACGACATCATTCCGATCACCCATCCGGAGTTCTGCGCGCCGGAGCTGGTGGCGCGCTTCTCGCGCTGCCTGTTCCACTTCATCCGCATGGCCGACGTGATCTTCACGATTTCGGAGTTTTCCGCCGTCGACCTCGTGCGCTACTGCAAGGAGCGCGGGATCCCGCTCGCCCCGGTGCGGCCGGTCAAGCTTGCCCATCAGCTCGACAGCGGCGAGAGCAGCGCCAGCCGGGCGAGCCCGGCCGTGCGCGGCCTTCTCGAGCGGCCCTTCGTGCTCTTCGTCTCGACCATCGAGGCGCGCAAGAACCACAATTACCTGTTCCAGATCTGGCTCAAGCTGCTGGAGCGCCACCCGCGCGACACGGTGCCGGAGCTGGTCTTCGTCGGCCGCCCCGGCTGGCGCGTCAAGGACCTGATGGGGAGCTTTGCCTCGCGCAACCATCTCGACGGCAAGCTGCACATCCTCAGCAATGTCTCGGATGCGGACCTGTCGCTCCTCTACCGCGCCGCCCGCTTCTCCGCCTTCCCGAGCTTCGTCGAGGGCTGGGGCCTGCCGATCGGCGAGAGCCTGGCCTTCGGCACGCCCTGCATTTCCTCCTCTACGTCCTCCATGCCGGAGGTCGGCGGCGACCTGGTCGATTACGTCGATCCGCACAATGTCACCGGCGGCCTCGCGCTGGTCGAGGAGCTCATCTACACGCCCGGTGCCCTCGAGGCGCGCCGCCAGCGCATCGCGCGCGACTTCCGCGCCGTGACCTGGCCGCAGGTGGGCGACGAGATGCGGGCCCGCTTCGGCGAGGTGCTGCGGCGCGAGGCCCCCTATGACGAGCCGGACCGGGGCGCGGACGACACGGTGGCCCGGCTCGCCCCGGGCAGCCGCATCCTGTTCGAGGAGTCCGCGCTGGAGCCGCGCATCGAGCGGATGCGGGAGCTCGCCGAAGCCGACTTCATCTTCGACGACAAGTGGCTCTGGGACGAGCATCAGGTGAAGTGGCTGAGCGGCAGCCGCGCGCGGCTCGGGCTGCGGATGCTCGACACGGCATCCGGACAGGCCACGTCGGCGCAGGTGGCCCCGGGCAGCGTCATCCCGGTGCAGCTCGACCTGCGGCTGAAGGCGCCCGCTGCGGCCGGCAACACGCTGGTGTTCCGCAGCGGCGGTGCGGAGGTCGGACGTCTTGAGGCCCGGGCAGGGGACTGGCTCGTGGTCTGCGGGGCGGTGGTCGGCGAGGACGGCATCGTCCGGCTGGATCTGGAGATCGAGGGCCTGATGCCCCGCGACGACCGGCTGCGCCCCATCCTGGTCGGGGTGACCGCGCTCGGCATCTCGGCACCCGTGGCGGCACAGCCGTTCCTGGCGATGGAGCAGCGCATCCGTCTCGTCCGGCCGAAGCCCGACCGCTGAGCAGCGACCCGGCCCCGGCCGGGAGATCAGGCCAGATGCTCGGGCCAGACGCTCTGGTCAGACGCTCAAGCCAGACACTCAGGCCAGACACTCAGGCCAGACACTCAGGCGGGCGGCAGCAGGGTGGCGGTGTCGAGATCGCCTGCGTCGTGGTGCGACTTGCGCCGGAACTCGGCATAGCCGATCGCCATCCGGCCATCGAAGATCGCCTTCTCGGTCAGGAGACGCACCTGCATCGGCATCAGCGGGTCGGTGATCTCGAAGGACAGCGAGATTTCCATCCGCCCGCGCGAGGACACGACCATGTGGGCCCGCGTCAGCTCGTGGTAGACCGGGCCCTCCGACACGCCCACATCGATGATGCAGGGCGTGCCCATCGCCTCGGCCGAGAAGCCCACCACATAGCGCAGTGCCCAGGCCCCGGCGGGAATGTGCATGTAGGGACCGAAGGCGATGAAGCGCGCCCGGCCGGTCATGTCGAGGGGCTGCGCCACATGGTCATGCGGCGGATCGCCGGCGAGGAAGAATTCCTTGGTGATGATGAGCGGCACGTCGCGGTTGCCGGCCAGCATCTGGTCGAAGCCGCCGAGGATGTAGTCGGCCGCCGCGCCGACGGCCTCGCCGAAACTCTCCACCAGCCCGGCCCGGGCATCCGGTCCGCCGTTGTCGTGACCGGTTGTCGCCGCCAGGTCCGTGACGGTGCGCTCCAGGATGCGGCGGGCCCCGGCGGCATCCGTCGCAAGCCCGTAGACATCGGCGATGCGCTGGATCGCGCTGAGCGGATCGGCGAGCGCCTCGTCGACATGCAGCCGGGTGACGTGGTCAACCCCGTGGAAATCTACCAGGCAGGAGCAGTCGCCGGAGATCAGCCGCACGCTGGTGCGTTCGTCGGCCTTGCCGGCGCGGAACAGATGCAGCGCGGCCTGGCGCGGATCCGACAGGGCCAGCAGCATCGGCCGGCGATACTCCTTAAGGCGGGCCATGAGCGCCACATCGGGGCGGCCGGCGGAAACCACCAGGTGATCGGTGCCCGAACGCAGCAGCTCGGTGGCGATGTCGGCGAGGCTGCCCGGAATGTGGGTGTCGGCCGCGCGCTCGCCCCGGGCCGCGATCAGCTCGCAGACCACCGCGCGGCACCATCTGGTAAAGGGGCCCGGCAGGCCGAGAACCGTATAGATCATCGCAAGCGTCCTGTCGGGCTCGGCGGTCAGGCCTTGTGGCGCACCAGATCGGCCTCGACCATCTCGACGATCATGTCCTCGAGCGAGGTCCGGGCGGTCCAGCCGAGCTTCGCGCGGGCCTTGCTCGCATCGCCGAGGAGGATATCCACTTCGGCCGGGCGCAGGAAGGCCGGGTTGATGCGGACATAGTCGTCCGGATCGAGGCCGACATGGGCGAAGGCGATGGTGATCATGTCGCGCACGGTGGTGGTGCGGCCGGTCGCCACGACATAGTCGTCCGGCGTGTCCTGCTGCAGCATCAGCCACATGGCCTCGACATAGTCGCGCGCATGGCCCCAGTCGCGCTTGGCATCGAGGTTGCCCATCTCGAGCACGTCGAGCTTGCCGAGCTTGATGCGGGCGACCGCGTCGGTGACCTTGCGGGTCACGAACTCGAGGCCGCGCAGCGGGGATTCGTGGTTGAACAGGATGCCCGAGGTGGTGTGCATCCCGAAGCTCTCGCGGTAGTTCACCGTCATCCAGTGGGCGTAGAGCTTGGCGGCGGCATAGGGCGAGCGCGGATAGAACGGGGTCGTCTCCGACTGCAGCGGCTCCTGGATCAGGCCGTACATTTCCGAGGACGAGGCCTGATAGAAGCGCGCCTCAGGGGCTTCGATGCGCACGGCCTCGAGCATGTTGACGGCGCCGATGCCCGTGACGTTGCCCGTCAACACCGGCTGTTCCCACGAGGACTTGACGAAGGACTGGGCGGCAAGGTTGTAGACCTCGTCCGGCCGGGTCTCGCGCACGGCGCGGATCAGGCACGACAGGTCGGTCAGGTTGCCGTCGAGATACTCGACGTCCTTCTCGATGCCGAGCCAGCGCAGTCGGTGGTCGTTGACGCCGAAGTGGCTGGACCGGCGCACGAGACCGTACACCTTGTATCCCTTCTCCAGCAGCAGCCTGGAGAGATAGGCGCCGTCCTGGCCGGTCACCCCCGTGATCAGTGCCGTCTTCGCCATCAAACAGCCACCCTTCAATTCTATCGAAACGCCGGAGCGGCCCGGAGACATCCGGACCCAAGCCTTCGGCGGATTAAACCTTCGACAGGGCAAGGTCAACTGACGCTGCAACCGGTCGCGCCCGCACCAAGCTTGAACGGGGGGCTGCAAACCGATACATCAGGGCGGGTGGCCTGTCGCGTGTCGTGCAGAGTCGCGCCGGTAAGACCGGCTGCGGCCGGCCTCGCAAGGGCTCCGCAGGCGGACACGTGGCAGCGATGGCACGACCGGACAGCGGGGGTGCGGGCACCACGGGCATCCTGCGACGGGATCCGCCGCAGCCCCGGGAATTGGCCGGACACGCCGGTCCGCACGGCGGGCCGGACCTTCGGCAACAGGCAGAACGGGCTGGTGTCAGCCAGTCGGCGCCTTGCGGCGGGCCCGGACGGACCTGCGGCGGGCGGGACACCGGCCGGCAGGCGACGCCGGCGGCGATGACCGGGGAAGCGCCCAGAGAAACACGATGACAGACCAGCAGCTCAAGGAACCGACCATGGTCAAGCCGGAGTCTCCCTCGGGATTCAAGACGCTGAGCCCGGCCAACATCGCCAAGCCGCTGCAGCGCCTGTCGCGCGCGCCGGCCGGCGCCTTCGATCACGTCAGCAAGGACTGGAAGTCGCGGCTGCGAATCGGCGGCTGGGGCTCGTTCATTGCGCTGGTGATGGTGCCGACGCTGTTCGCCTTCGTCTATTACGCCTTCATTGCCTCCGACCAGTACGAATCCGAGGCCCGGTTCATCGTGCGCTCCTCGGAGAAGCCGCAGGTCGGCGGGCTCGGCGCGCTGCTGCAGACGACCGGCCTCGGCCCGGCCCAGGAAGAGACCTATTCGGTCCTCGACTACATGGCCTCGCGCGATGCCCTGCGCGACGTCCAGGCCGTGGTCGACTACCAGGCGCTGATGGGCCGCGACTTCGTCGATTTCCTCAGTGCCTTTCCCAACATGATCGACGGGGCCACGTTCGAGGGCATGTTCGACCACTACACCCGGCATGTGACGCCCAAGCATGACACGACGTCCGGCATCTCGACCGTGACCGTGCGCGCCTTCACGCCGGAGGACGCCCAGGCCATCGCCACCGCGCTGCTCGACAACGCCGAGAAGCTGATCAACCGGATGAACCAGCGCTCGCGCGAGGATTCGCTGACCCTGGCCCGGGACGAGGTGCGCAATGCCGAGCAGCGGGTGCTCGACAACCAGCTGCGCCTGAAGGCCTTCCGCGTCAAGGAAGGCATCGTCGATCCGGAAGTTGCCTCCAAGGCGGCGCTGGAACTGATCGGTGAGCTGACCGGCGAGCAGGCGAAGCTGGAGACGCAGCTGCGGCTGATCAAGGAACAGACCCCGAGCAGCGTGCAGATCCAGGTTCTGCAGAAGCGGCTCGATGCGCTTGTCGCGCAGCTCGATCAGGAGCGGGCCAAGCTGGTGAGCCAGAACGGCTCGCTGGTCGGCACCTATGCCGAATACGAACAGCTGGTGCTGGAGCAGGAGTTTGCCGCCAAGGCGCTGCTGACCGCCCAGGCCAATCTGGCCTCGGCGCGGGTCGAGGCGGCGCGCAAGCAGCTCTATCTGGAGCGGATCGTCGAGCCGAACGCGCCCGATGATGCCCGCTATCCGCAGCGCCTGCTGCGCATCCTGACGGTCTTCATGACCTTCTTCCTCGGCTATGCCATCATCTGGCTGCTCTATGTCAACGCCCGGGAGCACAAGCATTGAGCCTCGAGGCTGATCCCGCAGGACGACAGGTCGGCTGGCTTGGCAGTGCCAGGCAGATGATGGCCACGCAGACGCGTGTCATCGGCGCCCTCGTCATGCGCGAGATCCACACGCGCTTTGGCCGCGACAACATCGGCTTTGCCTGGATCATCCTCGAGCCGCTGATGTTCTGTCTCGGCGTCATCGCCATGTGGTCGATCGCCAAGTCGAGCAGCCACGTCGAGACGCCGATCGTGCCCTTCCTGCTGTCGGGCTACATGCCGCTCCTGATGTACCGCCACTGCGTGATGCGGGCCCTGCGCTGCATGCAGGCGAACCTCGAGCTGATGTATCACCGCCAGGTGACGATCTTTGCCATGTACATGGCGCGCATGGGCGTGGAGGTGATCGGCACGCTGGCGGCCTTCTTCATGACCTGGATCATCTTCTACGTCTGGGGCTTCGTCGAGATGCCGCATGACCTTGGGCCGATCCTGTTCGGCTGGGGCCTCTATGCCTGGTACTCGGTGGCGGTGGCGATCCTGATCGGCGCGCTGTCGGAGCGGTCGGAAGTGGTGGAGAAGATCTGGAACCCGCTCTCCTACATCATGATCCCGCTGTCGGGCACCTTCTACATGGTGAGCTGGCTGCCGGCGCCGCTGCGCGAATACATCATCCTCGTGCCGCAGGTCAGCGCGGTCGAGTACATCCGACACGGCATTTTCGGGCCGACGGTCGCCACCTACTACAACCTGCCGGTCGCGATCTATGTCACGGCGGTCATCACCGTCCTCGGTCTCTACTTCCTCAAGGACGCCCGGTCCTATGTGGATCTCCAGTGAGCCTGCCCCGTGATCCGCGTCGTTGATCTCGTCAAGGAGTACCGTCACGGCCACAGCACCAAGCGGGTGCTGGACGGGGTGAACTTCGAGGTGCGCAAGGGCGAGCGCCTCGCCGTGCTCGGGCGCAACGGCGCCGGCAAGTCGACGCTGGTGCGCCTGCTCGGCGGGCTGGAATACCCCACCTCCGGCAAGATCCAGTGCGACATGAGCCTGTCCTGGCCGCTCGGCCTCAACGGCGGCTTCCAGGGCAGCCTCACCGGCATCGACAACATGAAGTTCATCGCACGGCTGTACAACCGGCCGTACCGCGAGGTCTTCGACTATGTGGAATACTTTTCCGAGCTGGGCGCCTATCTGGCGCAGCCGGTGAAAACCTATTCCTCGGGCATGCGGGCGCGCCTCGCCTTCGGCCTGTCGCTGGCCATCGACTTCGACTGCTATCTCATCGACGAGGTGATCTTCGTCGGCGACCAGCGCTTTCACCGCAAGTGCAAGGAAGAGATCTTCGAGAAGCGCTCCGACCGGGCGCTGCTGCTCGTCTCCCACGACGCCGCCATCCTGAACGACTACTGCAACGGCGCGCTGGTGCTGCATCAGGGGCGGTCGAAGTTTTTTCAGGATATTTCCCTCGCCCTCGACATCTACAACAACCTCTGATCCCGCGCGGCTTTGACGTGCCGCCCCCGGGCCCTTATAGGGATGGTATTGGCGGCAAGGGCGGTGCGTCCTCGCTGCAACCAACAAGAAAGACGAGACAGATGAGCGCTTCGGACAACACCGTGACCATCGACGGCAAGGTCTACCAGCTCTCCGCCCTGAGCGCGGAAGCCCAGAACCAGCTGCGCAACCTGCAGGAAGTCGATCGCAAGATCGCCATGGCCAAGAACGAGATCGAGACCATGACGACCTGGCGCACGATCCACAGCCATGCGCTGAAGGTGGAACTGGACAAGATGGCCTGACAGGCTCCTTCCGTCTCCTGCCAGTCGGGCAGGGGACGGACGGCAGGACGCGCGGCCGCCGGATCGCCCGGCGGGCCGTCTCAGGCGGAAGGATCGCTGCGGATGCTCGGGGCTGTGGATCTGGAACTGGCCGACCCGCCGGCGCAGGAGGCCCGGGCCGCACCGGACCGCCGGCACATCCTGTTCCTGCAGGGGCCGCTGTGCCCGCTCTATGCCCGCATGGGCGCGCTGATGCGCCAGGCCGGGCACCGCGTGTCCCGCATCAACTTCTGCCCCGGCGACTGGCTGCACTGGCGCAGCCCCGATGCCCTGTCCTATCGCGGACAGCCGGAGGCGTTCCGGCATTTCATCGAGGATTACCTGCGCCAGAACGCGGTCACCGATCTGGTGCTGCATGGCGACCAGCGGATCTATCACAAGGCGGCCATCGCGGCGGCGGGCCCGCTCGGCCTCCAGATCGCGGTGACCGAGCTTGGCTACCTGCGCCCCGGCTATCTGACCCTCGAGCGCGACGGCCTCTCCACCTTGAGCCGCTTCCCCGACGATCCCGATGCGATCCGGGCGCTGGCGGCCGAGGCGCCGGAGGCCGATCTGGAGCCGCTTTATCCGGGCTCCTTTGCCCTCGAGGCAATCCCGGACATGATCTACAATCTTTTCAATGTGTTCGCCGGCTTTGCCTATCCGCATTACCAGCGCCACACCCTGTACAACCCCCTCGTCGAGTATCCCGCGCACGGGATGCGTCTTCTCGGCAAGAGCCGCCGCGATGCGGCCGTTGCCAGCGAGCAGGCTGTGCTCTTTGCCAGCGGCGCCGCCTTCTTCGTGCTGCCGCTGCAGCTGGAAGGCGACTTCCAGCTCCGTGCCCATTCGCCCTACGCCAGCTTTGCCGAGGTGATCGAGACCGTCATCGCCTCCTTCGCCGCCCAGGCGCCGAAGGCCAGTCGTCTGGTGCTGAAGAGCCATCCGCTGGATGCCGGCTTCGAGCGCTGGCCGGAGCGGACGGCGGCGATTGCCGACCGGCACGGCGTGCGCGACAGGGTCCTGTTCTTCGACGGGGGGACGCTCGGGCCCCTGTTCCAGCGCGCTGCCGGTGTCGTGACCCTGAACAGCACCGCCGGGCTGGAAGCGATGCAGGCCGGCTGTCCCGTGAAGACGCTGGTGCCGGCTCATTTCGACATCCGCGGCCTGACCCATGCCGGCCCGCTCGACGGCTTCTGGACGGCGCCGCAGCGCCCGGACCCGGAGCTGCTTGAGGATTACATCCGGGCGATTGCGGCCCATATCCAGGTGCGCGGCTCGATCCACAACCATGCGGGTCTCGAGGCGGCGGCCCGCAACATGACCGCGCGCATTCTCGACCGCGCCCTGAACCGGGGGGCGGCGCATGTCACCCCGCCGCCGCGGCTCGCCCGGGCGCGGGCGCTCGGGGTGCCGCTGTGACCGGCGCACCCGCGAAGGCCGACAGGCCGGCCTCCCTCATGCGGCTCAGGCTCGACCTCTGCGATCCGGCGCTGGAGCCGCTGCGGCCGGACCTCAGCGACCTTGTCCGCGATCCGCAGGGACCGCTCGCCGCCGCGGTCTCTC
The DNA here is from genome assembly GCF_009915765.1 of Pannonibacter sp. XCT-53. Taxonomy (NCBI): domain Bacteria; kingdom Pseudomonadati; phylum Pseudomonadota; class Alphaproteobacteria; order Hyphomicrobiales; family Stappiaceae; genus Pannonibacter; species Pannonibacter tanglangensis. The sequence continues at coordinate 1,963,115 of NZ_JAABLQ010000001.1, read as the reverse complement.
CCGAGGCCGACCGGCCCGGTTCCGGTGCGGGGCGTGCGCAGGCTGTAACGAGCCGTGCCACGCGCCCCTCCGCCCGTCCGCGCCGCCGGGTGCTGGCCAGTGGCCTCGATCCGGCTGCCTATGCGAGGGCCCGGCGCGAGGCGCTGGCGACCGGCGGCCTCGTGGTGCTGGTGTTTCCCGGTCCCTTCGGGGTGCAGCCGCCGAGCCCCTATCCGCATGTGCTTGGCTGCGTCCCCGTGCCGGCACGCGTGCTGCCGCTCGCCGAAACGCCCGACACCGCGCTGCTGTCCGCCCTGCGGGCGCTGGCCCCCGCCGACGGGGGCAGGGCGCTGGCCGCCTGGCGTGCCGCGCGTCCCGACCCCTGGTACCGGCACGGCGCGCTGGAGGCACCGCCCGCCGGTGCGTTCGGCCTCGACCTGCGCCAGCTGCAGCCGCGGGATCAACCCGGCCCCGGGGAGTATCGTCTGGTGGCCGACGGCGATGGCGCCTATGCGCCCTGCAGCGACACCCGTGCGAGGCTGCTGCGCGCGCAGCCGTCACCGGGCAGCCCGCTCGGCTGGCTGGAAGCGGCCTCCGGCATCACCACCGACGATGCCTCCCTGGCGCTGCATGTGCTGTTGTCCGGCCTGCGGCTGGCGCGCGCGCCGGCCGGCTCGGTCGCCGCGCTCGTTGCCGCCGCACCGGACCGGGATGACCTTCTGACCGTGCTTGCGAGCCAGGGCCTTGCCTGGCTTGAACCCTACCGCCGCAGCGCGGTGTCGCTGCAGGACGGGCTGGACATTGCCGCGACGCTGGAACAGGCGCACCGCAGCAATGCCCTGCCATCCTACTGCCTCGGGGTGCAGCGCTGGAACCATGCGGCGATCCGCGCCACCTTCTCCGGTGCCGATGACAGCGTCACCTTCTGCGACACGCTGGAGGCGGCCATCGAGGGGGCCCGGAAGACCGGCGGCCGTCTGCTCTCCTGGGCAAGCCGCACCACGCCCGAGATCGAGGCTGCGGCGGCTGCGGCCGGTCTGGAGCTCTTGCGCATCGAGGACGGCTTCCTGCGTTCGGTCGGCCTCGGCGCCGGGCTGGCGCGGGGGGCCTCGCTGGCGGTCGATGCGGACGGGATCTACTACGAGCCGTCCCGACCGAGCGCGCTGGAGCGGCTGCTGATGCAGGCGGAGCTGACGCCGGCGCAGCGCGCCCGGGGTCAGGCCTTGCGCCAGGCCATCGTGGCCGCCCGGGTGAGCAAGTACAATTTCGGCGCCAGCCGCCGCTACGCGTTTCCGAAGGACCGGCCGGTGGTGCTGGTGCCGGGGCAGGTGGCCGATGATGCCGCCGTGCGTCGCTCCACCTCCGCCACCATCGACTGCGCCCACACGCCCAACGTCAATGTCGATCTGCTGCGCCTTGCGCGCAGCCGCAATCCGGACGCCTGGCTCGTGTTCAAGCCGCATCCCGATGTGGAGACCGGCCTGCGCAAGGGCCGCATCGAGGAGGCCGAGCTGGCGGGCCTGGCCGATTTCGTCGCCCGCGATGCCGACATCATCGACCTGATCGAGGCGGTTGACCGGGTCGAGACCTTTTCGTCGCTGTCGGGCTTCGAGGCGCTGCTCCGGGGCCGTCCGGTGACGACGCACGGTCTGCCCTTCTATGCCGGCTGGGGCCTCAGCACCGACCTGACCCCTTGCGCGCGGCGCGGACGGCCGCGCGACATCGACGAGCTGGTCTATCTGGCGCTGGTGGTCTACACCCGCTGCATCGACCCGGTGACGCTGAGGCCCTGCCGGCCGGAGGACGTGATCGCCCGGCTGGTGGAGCAGCGCCGCAGCCGCCGGCATCGGCTGACCGCCGATGCCCTGTGTCATCTCTCCTGGCTCGGCCGCAAGCTGGGCCTTTGACTGTTCCCGCGTCTGCCCGGAGGTTGCCGTGCCCCGTCCCGATCCGAACTCCATCGTCCTGACGGGTGCCAGCGGCGGCATCGGCACGGCGCTCGCGCTGGAGTATGCCGCCCCGGGCCGCGTGCTGCTGCTCGTCGCCCGCGATCCCGACCGGCTGCAGGCACTGGCGGCGGCGGTGGAGGCACGCGGGGCGCAGGCCGAATGGGCCGCCATCGACGTGCGGGACCGGGCGGCCCTCCGGTCGGCGCTCGCCGCCTTTGACGCGCGCCATCCCGTCGATCTGGTGCTGGCCAATGCAGGCGTCACCGGCGGTCTTGGACCTGACCGCTCGCGCGAGCCCGATGCCGCCTCGGACCGGCAGTTCGACATCAATCTGGGAGGCGTCGTCAACACGGTCACGGCGCTGGTCGAGCCGATGCGCCTGCGCGGCCGCGGGCAGATCGCGCTGGTGGCCTCGCTGGCGGGGCTGCGCGCCCTGCCGGACATGCCCTCCTACAGCGCCTCCAAGGCCGCCGTGGTCGCCTATGGCCATTCCCTGCGCGGCTGGCTGAAGCCCTTCGGCGTGTCGGTCACGATCCTGTGCCCGGGCTTTGTCACCTCGCCCATGTCCGCCCGGCACAAGGGGGCCAAACCCTTCGAGATCTCCGCCGAAGATGCCGCCCGCCGCATGCGCCGGGCCATCGAGCGCCGCGCCGCGATCCATGCCTTCCCGCTGCTGCTGGCCACCGGCATCTACCTGCAGGGCCTGCTGCCCCCCAAGCTCGCCGACCTGTTCATGAAGGGCTTCGAGGCTGAAATCGACCCCGATCCGCGGTTCGAGCGGGAGTAGGGGGATCGGAACAGACGTGCCACTTGCCGCAGCCTCCCTCTCCCCCCCTTGAGGGGGCAGAGGGGGGTATGCGGCACTGCGGCTTTCGCTGGTGCCGTGACGGAGGAGGCGCCGATATCCCCCTCTGTCTGCTGGTGCAGACATCTCCCCCTCAAGGGGGGAGAGGGGCGCGATAAACGGCGCCCTGGAGAGATCAGCCTTTATCGCGTGGCCTGGATCAGCCGCTCCACCGCCGAGCCTCCGGCGCGGACGGCGGCGAGTTCTTCGGCCGTCACCGCCACCACCCGGTCGATCTGCTCGAACGTGTGCTCGCTGGTGATGAAGAAGCGCAGGCGCGCGGCCTTTTCCGCCACGGCGGGGAAAATGATCGGCAGGGCGTTGATGCCGCGCTCGAGCAGGCGGTTGGAGAGGGTCACCGCGCCGATGCTGTCGCCGACAATGACCGGAACCACGGAGTAACCGGCGCTCGGGCCGGTGTCGAGGCCGGCAGCCTTCGCGGCCTTGAGGAAATGCTGGCCATTGGCCTGCAGCCGCGCCACCCGCTCCGGCTCGCGCTCCAGCAGTTCGGCGCTCCTGGTCGCTGCCGCAGTCAGCGCCGGGGAGAGGCCGACCGAGAAGACGAAGCCGGGCGCGGTCGCCTTGAGATACTCGCACAGGACGCGCGAGCCGGCGATGTAGCCGCCGCAGGACGAGAAGGTCTTGGACAGGGTGCCCATCCACATCTCGACCTCGTTCGGGTCGACGCCGTAGTGCTCGGCGATGCCGCGACCGGTCGCGCCGAGCACGCCGATGGAATGGGCCTCGTCAACCAGCAGCCAGGCGTCATAGGCCTGCTTCAGCTTCACCACCCGCCTCAGGTCGGGGAAGTCCCCGTCCATGGAGTAGAGGCCCTCGACGATGATCAGCACATGCTCGTACTTGTGCCGGTTCTCGGCAAGCAGCCGCTCCAGCGCGTCGAGGTCGTCATGCGGGAAGTTGATCCGGGTCGCGCCGGACAGCCGCGCGCCCTCGGCTATCGAATTGTGCACGAGCTGATCGGTCAGGATCAGGTCGCCCTTGTTCATCATGTGGCCGATGGTGGTGACGTTGGTGGCGTGTCCGCTCACCATCACCACGGCCGCCTCGGTGCCGTGGATGCGCGCCAGCGCCTCCTCCAGCTCTCGGTGGATCGGCCGCTCGCCGGCCACGACGCGGCTCGCCGACACGCTGACGCCATAGGTCTCGACGGCCGTCCGGGCGGCCTCGACGACCTCCGGATGCCCGTTCAGGCCGACGTAGTTGTAGGAGGCGAAGTTGTCGTAGACCTTGCCGTCGATGGTCGTCGTGCCGGCAGCCAGGCCATCATGCGGGCGGAAGAAGGGGTTGCCGATCCCCATCATTTCCGCCGCTGCCCGCTGCATCTGCAACTGGCGCACCTGCGGCAGCTCGGTGAAGTCGAAGGCCTTGCGTCTCGGGGCCGGCTCCGGAGCGGCTGCAACGGCCGGACGGCGGTCGCGGCCGGCGCGACGGCCGGCGCGGATGCTGTCCATCAGCTTGTCGCGGTCGCCACCGGCAATGCCGCCAAGGCTCGGGCGCTTCTCCGTCATAGCAGGGACCTCATCTCGCGGCTCTTGGCTTCAACCTGTTCGGCAATGCCGGCCAGATCGCCGGCCTCGGCCAGATCTTCCGACACGTGCTGGCTGGCAAGCTGCTGCGCCTCGGCCGACGCGCCGCTCTCGCCTTCGCCGCCCAGCACCCGGTTGACCACGCGGGTGGCCAGGTCGATCAGCGTCGCGCCATTGGCCAGCGACATGAGCGGAATGTCGATGCCGAGCTGGCGTTCCGCGCTCATGCGCAGCTCCAGCGCCATGAGCGAATCCATGCCCACTTCCGACAGCGGCTTGTGCGGGTCGATCTCCTCCGGCGAGATGCGCAGGATCTTGCCGATCTCGCCGGCAAGCAGGCCGCAGACCGTGGTCACGGCCTTCACCTTGTCCATGCCCTTGAGCAGGACGGTGAGGTCGATCGCGCCTTCCGCCGCCGTGCCGTCCTCGACGGAGCCCAGCCCCATCAGCGCCACCAGCGGCGTGTCGAGAAGGGCAAGGTCGCGCCGGGCGGCCTGCCAGTCGATGCGGGCATACCCGACGGCGGCCGTCTCCAGATCGGTCTGGGGCTCGCTCATCAGGGTCACCAGACCATCCAGCGCCTCGCGGGCGGTGAGGGCATGGCGGCCAAGCTTGCGCGACAGCAGCTCGTTGACATCCTCGTTGCGCGCCAGATAGCCCGCATCCGAGATCGCGCCCCAGGCGACCGCAAGACCAGGCTTGCCCTCGGCGCGGCGCTTGCGCGCCAGTGCCTCGAGATAGCCGTTCGCGGCCACGTAGTTGGCCTGGCCCGGGTTGCCCACCAGCGTGGTGGCCGAGGAATAGACCACGAAATGGTCGAGCGGATCGTTGGCCGTCAACCGGTCGAGCAGCTCCGCGCCGCGCACCTTCGGTGCCAGCACCCGGGTCAGCCCGTCATGGTCGAGGTTGGAGATCAGCACGTCGTTCAGCACCATCGCGGTGTGGAAGACGCCGCGGATCGGCGGCAGGCTCGCACGGGCCGTCTCGAGGGCCGCTGCAAGGCCCTTCTCGTCCGTCAGGTCGCAGGCGGGGGCCTGCACCGTCACGCCACGCGCGGCCAGTTCCCCGATCACGCGTGCAGCCTCCTCGCCCGTCCCGCCGCGACGGCTGAGGACGACGAGATGGCGCGCGCCGAGATCGACCAGACGCCGCAGCAGCTCCGTCCCGAAGCCGCCGAAGCCACCGCCGATGACATAGGTCGCCTCGGCGGAGAGGGTGAGGGTCCGCGTGCGGCGCACCTCGGCGGGAACATGCGGCGGCCGCAGGATGATCTTGCCGATATGCCCGGCCTGCTGCATCAGGCGGAATGCCTCGACCACGCCATCGGCCTCGAAGACGCGATAGGGGAGCGGGGCCAGCGTCCCGGCCTCGAACAGGCGCACCAGCTCGACGAACAGCTCCTTGGCCAGCTTCGGCTGGCGGGTCAGGAGCTGGTCGGCGTCGATGCCGAAGTAGGTCAGGTTCTGGCGGAACGGCCTGAGGCCGATGCGGGTGTTGCCGTAGTAGTCGCGCTTGCCCAGTTCCAGGAAGCGGCCGAACGGACGCAGCACCTCGATGGACCGCTCCATGGCCTCGCCGAAGAGCGAGTTGAGGACAACGTCCACGCCCTCGCCGTCGGTTGCGGTCATGACCTCGTCAACGAAGGCGAGGCTGCGCGAATCCAGCACCAGATCGGCACCGAGCAGCTTGAGGAAGCTGCGCTTCTCCTCCGATCCGGCAGTGGTGATGACACGGGCGCCGCGCCACTTGGCGATCTGCAGGGCCGCAAGGCCGACACCGCCGGCGCCGCCGTGAATGAGCACGGTCTCGCCTTCGGACAGGCGGGCCAGATGCACCAGGGCGTAATAGGCGGTGAGGAAGGTCACCGGAATGGTGGCCGCCTCTTCCGACGACACGGTCGAGGGCATCGGGGCACAGGCGTCTTCCGACACGGTCACATGCGAGGCAAAGCAGGCCGGTGCGAAGGTGATGACCTTGTCGCCCGGGCGGAAGCGGGTCACGTCGGGACCGGTGGCCAGCACGATGCCGCAGCATTCCATGCCGAGCGTCGGACCGGCAAACCCGTCCTCCAGGGCCTCTTCCGGCAAGAGGCCGAGGGCCCACATGACATCGCGGAAGTTGAGGCCGCTGGCCTCCACGGCGATCTCGATCTCGTTGCCGGCCGGCGCCTTGCGGTCAACCGCATGCCAGGCGAGCTGGTCGAGCGAGCCCTGCCGCAGGATGTCGAGGCGCATGGCCGGACTGGCGTCCGGCGACACGGCGCTGTCGGCAAACAGTCCGCCCTGCACGATGCGCAGGCCCGAGCGACGGCGGCCGTCGAGGATGATCTCGCGCTCCTCGCCGCTCTTCAGGATCTCCTCGGCCAGACGCACGGCAGCAACACCGGGCTCCAGCGTCGGCGAAAGGTCGATGAGGCGGATGCCGGCATTGGCGAACTCGTTCATCGCCACCCGGCCATAGGCCCAGACGGCGGCCTGGTCGGGCCGGTGGGCCGCGCCGCCGGCAATGTCCTGCATGCCGCCCGGTGCGACGATCCACAGCCTGGTGTCGGCAAAGCCGAGGCTGTTGAGCAGCTGGGTCAGCTGCCACGTGCGCTGGTCGACCACGGCAAGCGCATCACCGGCCGGGGCAAAGGCCCCGGCAAGGTGGACGATGCCGGCCGTTGCCCGCTTCAGAAGTGCAGCCGTCTCCGCCGCACCCGGCGTCAGCGTCAGGCCGATCAGGCCCTGATCCGAACCATCGGCATCGGCTGCCGCCACGGTGACGCGGATGCCGCGCGGGGCCAGCGTCGATTTCAGCGCTTCCGCCAGCTTGCGGCTGTCGCCCTCGGCATCGGCGATGACGATGAGCTCGGCCGTCGGGTCGCCGTCCGCGGCGATCTCCGCCTCGGCCGGGGCAGCAACAGGGGCGCGCGCGCCGATCAGCGTGGCCTCGGCCACGTCGCTGGCGAGGGCCACCGTCTCGATGTCGGTCAGGCCGAAGCCTTCCAGCATGCCGCGCCACTCCTCGGCCCCGCGCTGGCGCGAGACCGGGAAGCCGGCCACGGCGGTCTCCCGCCACCAGTCGGCGCCGATGCCGCGCAACAGGTCGGTGAGCGGAGAGGGCACGAACTCGGCGCTGAACAGCAGCCCGCCGCGCACCAGATGCCGGACCACGGCGGCGATGTCGTCGGCGTTGCGGTCCGTCAGGCTGCCGCCGGACAGGATGATGTCGAACGGCCCGGCAGCCGCCAGGGCGTCGGCCTCCTCGAAGGCGACGAAGCGGACATTGCTCGACCCGGTCCACTGCCGCTCGGCCCGGCCGAGCAGGGTGGAGACCGGATCGGTCACGGTGACCGAAGCCCGGCGCGGGTCGCAGGCGCGGTCCAGCGCCAGCAGCAGTTCCGGACTGTCGGCGCCCAGCACCAGGAGGCGCAGGGCCTGATCCTTCGGCCAGCCGGCGATGATGCGCTCGGCCAGATGCCGCAGGCCCTCGTTGCGGGCAAGCGCGGCCGGCGAGGAGGTCTGATAGGCCTCGAACAGGCCCGAGGCAAACCAGCCGGAGGCCTTGTCCGCCAGACCCCGGGCGAGCAGGCCTTCCAGCCCGTCATGCAGACGCGACAGCAGGGCCGCCTCGGCAATGTGGCCCGAAGCCTCGAGCGCCACCGTCTTGAGAAGGTCGGCGGTGGCCGGCCCCTCGGCCGGATCCCCGAGCAGCGTCACCTCGCCCTGGTCTTCGGCGAGGCCGCTGTCGGTCAGCCAGCCGAGCAGGGCATGCACGAGCGGCAGCGCGCTCTCCGCGATACGGCCGGCGGCGACGAGGGCGGCGGCGTCGAACCGGGCACCGCCGGCGATCCGCCAGAGGGTTTCATGGGCGATGGTGCGGCCCATGGCCTCGACGAGGAGCAGGGTCTCGCCCGGCTCGAAATCGCTGTCGCTGGCAACGCCGGCAGCCTGGGCGAAGGCGGCAAAGCCCTGCGGCATGACGTCGGCAACCGGAGCCACACGGCCGGCATCGGCCAGCAGCGTGGCGAAGGTCCGGTAGGCGAGATCGTCCTGCCGGGTCTCGCGGCCAAGGCGCACGGCGCGGAAGCGGGCCTGAGTGAGGCGGGCGACCACCTGCCCCTCGGCGTCGAGATACTCGAAACTGGCCTCGATCGAGCGCGGCGAGGCCTTGGTGACCTTGATGCGCACGCTGGCCGGCACGACCTCCGGCGCCAGCAGGCGCAGCGCACCGAAGCGGATCGGCAGGAAGCTGGTCTGGGCGGGGATCTCCTGCACGCCGCTCAGCAGCGCGAACAGGCCGTGGAAGCCGGCATCCAGCAGCGTCGGGCACAGGGCGAAGCGCTGGGTGCCAAGCGCCTCGATCTGCGGCTTCAGGGTCACCGTGGCGGTGGTGCGGTCATGCGTGACGACCGAGTCCGCCCGCTGGAAGGCAGGGCCGTAGCGCAGGCCGAAGGCCCGCGTCACCTCGTAAAGGGCGTCATGGTCGAGCGTGACCAGCGCCTGGCTGCCCGTCCCGATCACCGGCTTGCGGTCCTTGCGCACGGCCGAGACATAATGGCCGCGGGCATTGAGCGCCCATTCGGCGCCGGCCAGACGCGGGCGGGAGAGCACCTCGACGACGCGGTCGTCGGAGGAGATGCGCACCTGCGTCTCGAAGGTTTCCGCCCCGTCGAACACCAGCGGCCGCAGGATGTCGAAGTCGCGCAGCTCGATCTCGTCGGCCCCCGACCAGCGCAGCGCGGCGCGCAGGGCCATCTCGGTGTAGCCGGCCGCCGGGAACACGACGGACTCCTCCACCTTGTGGTCGGCAAGCCACGGCAGCAGCTGCGGATCGACATGGTTGAACCACTCGCCCACGTCCTGGCGCAGCCGGTAGCCGAGCAGCGGCCAGCTCTTGCCGAACATGTAGTCGACGCTTTCCGGCGTCGCTTCCGGCTTGAACGGCACGTTCTGCCAGGGGTAGTGGGGCAGGGCGACCGGGTCCGCCGGAGCCTCGCCGAAGAAGGCCCCGAGGTCCACCGCGCCGCCATGGGCCAGCACGTCGGCCGCCGCATACTCCACCGGGTTGCGGGCGGTCTCGCCGGTCTTGGCCGGCATGTCGAGGCTGGCGAGCACGTCGGCGCGCTGGCCGGCCTCCTTCAGCACGTCGGTCATGTAGGTGCCGAGCACCGGGCGCGGGCCGATCTCGAGGAACACCGAGATGCCGTCGGCGGCCATGGCGTCGATGGCGGCGGAGAACAGCACCGGCTGGCGCACGTTGCGCCACCAGTAGTCCGGGTCCAGCGCCACGTCGCGCCTGTCCGGGTCGACGGTCGAGTAGAAGGGAACGGTCGCCGCCCGGGGCGTCACGCCCTCGAGCGCGGCCAGCAGCGGCTCGCGGATCGGTTCCACCAGCGCACAGTGGAACGGATAGGCGAGGTTGAGCTTCTTCATCGCCCAGCGCTTCTTGCGGGCGTATTTGCCAAAGGCGTCAAGGCTCTCGACGGGACCGGAAATGGTCACGCTGCGCGGCGAGTTGATGGCCGCCAGCTCGATGCGCGGGAAGCCGGCCTCGTTGATCGCCGCCTGCGCCTCTTCGGCCGACAGGAGCAGCGCGGCCATGGTGCCGAGGTCACGAATGACCTCCTGGCGGGTCGAGCGGGCATGAATGACCTTCACCGCCTGGTCGAGCGTCAGCGCGCCGGAACACCAGGCGGCCGCGACTTCGCCCACGCTGTGGCCGGCGACCGCGCTCGGGCGCAGGCCGCGCCTGGCCAGCGCCTCGACGAGGGCAACCTGGACGGCAAACAGCAGCGGCTGGGCGATCTCGGTGCGCTCGATCTCGGTCTCGAGATCCTCGGAGAACAGCGTCGTCAGCAGCGACCAGCCGCCAAGGCCCATGAACTTGCGGTCGACACGCTCGAAGGCCTGCTGGAAGGCCGTGTCCTTCTGATAGGCATCGCGGCCCATGCCGGCCCACTGCGAGCCGTTGCCGGAGAAGACGAAGCCAACCTTCTGCTCGCCCCGGACGGTGCTGCCCTGCACCAGGTTGGGGCAGGAGCCGTCGGCGAGGAAGGTCTCGAGCACGCGGCGGCGCTCGTCGGCCGTGGCGCCCAGCACCACCAGGCGGTCGCCGAGCAGGTCACGCGTGTAGGCAGCGGAGGCCGCGATCTGCGCGGCCTTGCCGTCAGACGCGCCGTCCAGCGCCTCGTGGTAGCGGCGGGCGAGCTGGCCGAGGGCGGCCTTGCCGCGGGCGCTCAGCACCAGCGGCGTGTCGAGGCGCGGTGCCTCGGCGGCGGCCGGAGCCGCGTCGCGGTCGCCGTCCGAGATCACGACATGCGCATTGGTGCCGCCGAAGCCGAAGGAGTTGATGCCGGCAAGGCGCGGCTTGTCCGACGCCTTGAGCGCGACCGGCTCGCTGGCAACCTTGAGGTTCAGCTCCTCGAAGGCGATGTCCGGGTTCGGCGTGTTGAAATGCAGCGAGCGCGGCAGCTCGTTGTGCTTGAGCGCCAGCAGCGACTTGAGCAGGCCGACGAGGCCGGAGACCGGCTCCAGATGGCCGACGTTGGTCTTGACCGAGCCGATGTGCAGCACGTCGTCGCGCTTCTGGCCGATCACCTTGCCGAGCGCTTCCGCCTCGGCCGGGTCACCGACGCGCGTGCCGGTGCCATGGGCCTCGACAAAGGCGAGCGCATTGGGGTCGACGCCGCCGGCGCCGTACATCTCCGCCAGCAGGGCCGCCTGGGCATAGGGCGAGGGCAGGGACAGGCCGACCGTGCGGCCATCGGCATTGATGCCGGAGGCGAGGATGCGGCCATGCACGCGGGTGCCGTTGGCCCGCGCCACGCGCGAGGACTGCAGCACGAGCACGACGGCGCCTTCCGAGCGGACATAGCCGTCGCCATTGGCGTCGAAGGCCTGGCAGAGGCCGGTCGGCGACAGCATCGAGGCGCGGGAGAAGCCGACGAAGGAGAACGGGCTCAGCAGCATGCTGACGCCGCAGACGATGGCGGTGTCGATCTGGCCGCTCTCGAGCGCCGAGACCGCCTCGTGCAGGGCGACGAGCGAGGACGAGCAGGCCGTGTCCACCGTGAAGGACGGGCCGCGCAGGTCGTAGATGTAGGAAATGCGGTTCGAGACGATGGACAGCGTGTTGCCGGTCATGAACTGCATGTCGGCATTGGGCGGATCGATCACGAAGCGGTGGTGGTAATCGAGCGAGGACGCCCCGACATAGACGCCCGTGGAGGTGCCGGCGAGCGCGCTCGGCGGCAGCCCCGCCTGTTCCAGCGCTTCCCAGACCAGCTGCAGCAGGATGCGCTGCTGCGGGTCCATCTGCAGCGCCTCGCGCGGGGAAATGCCGAAGAACGACGGGTCGAAGCCCCAGACATCGTCCAGCTGGCCGGCAGCCCAGGTGTAGGCCTTGCCGGCGGCGCTGCGGTCCGGGTGCCCGAATCGCGACAGGGGCCAGCGGTCTTCCGACACGCTGGTGACGGTGCAACGGCCTTCCTTCAGAACGGTCCAGAACTCGTTCGTGTCCGCCGCACCGGGCAAGCGGCTGGCGTAACCGATGATTTCAATGTTGCTCTTGATGGATGCCATTCGAAAAAGCCTGTGCGTCCTGACGTCTTGCTGGGTCGATCAGTCCTGGCGCCGCCTCACTGGGGCAGGCGTCGCGATGGCTGACACGGCGGATCAGAAGACGCAAATCTCTCATCGGTTACAAAATGGGCCGGCATAGGTCCTCGTTAATTCTTGACAGAGTTGAGGTGGATCTCCCCGAAAGGACCCGCAGCTCCCTATCCGAAAACATCTACGCTATTTGCCGACCCCCTGACAATCACCAGACCCGCGAAGGCGCACGCCGACGGGCCCGGCCGGCCAAGGGGCACGGCGGCTCAGATTGCGGATACAAGCGCAAGGCGGCGAGCGCAAGGCGAAAGCAAGGCGGGGCTGTATTTACTCCCCGTTAAGGCTCGGCCATGGCCCCGGAAAAAAGCCGGGGGCGGCGACGCGACCGGCACGGCAGCGGCCCGCAGCAGCAGGCCAGCATCGGGCCAGAGACTGCCCTCCGACTGCCCTGCGACTGCCCTGCGACTGCCCTGCGACTGGCCTGCGACTGGCCTGCGACTGGCCTGCGACTGGCCAGAGACCGGCCAGCGCTTGGCGAGCGGCCCGACATCGACCGGATGGGGCGACGCGGGCGTCGCCCCATCCGGTCGGTCAATCTCCGGGTGGTGGTGCGGAGACAGCCGGGGCGGCCGGACGGCGGGGGCGTCCGGCGGCCGGATCTCAGACGTTGCTGTCCGGGAACGAGGCCTTGCGCTGTGCCATGAAGGCAATCAGCGCCTCGTCGATGGCCGGGTCGAGGGCAGGGGCCTCGTAGTCGGCCAGCATCTTCTTCCAGATCGCATTGGCGCGCCGGGCCGCGTCGAGCTGGCCGTCGGCGAGCCACTGCTCGTAGGAGTTGTTGTCGGCGAGCTGCGAGCGGAAGAAGGCGGTCTCGAAATTGCGCTGGGTGTGGTTCGCGCCGAGGAAATGGCCGCCGGGACCGACCTCGCGCAGGGCGTCCATCGCCATGCCTTCTTCCGAGAGATCAATGCCCTTGGCCAGCACATGCATCATGCCGAGCTGGTCGGCGTCCATGACGAATTTCTCGTAGGACGAGCACAGCCCGCCCTCCAGCCAGCCGGCGGCGTGGAGGCAGAAGTTGACGCCCGAGACCACGGTGGCGGCAATGGTCTGGGCCGATTCCTGCGCCGACTGCGCATCCGGCAGCTTGGACGAGGTGAAGGATCCGCCGGAGCGGAACGGCAGGTTCAGCCGCCGCGCCAGCTTGGAGGCACCGTTGAGCAGCAGCGTGCCTTCCGGGCTGCCGAAGGTGGGGGCGCCGGACTGCATCGAGATCGACGACACGAAGGCGCCGAACACCACCGGCGCGCCGGGGCGGATGAGCTGCGTCAGCGCGCAGCCGGCCAGCGCCTCGGCCAGCACCTGCGCCAGCGTGCCGGCAACCGTCACCGGGCTCATGGCGCCGGCAAGGATGAAGGGCGAGACGATGCAGGCCTGGTTGGCCCGGGCATAGACCTTCAGTGCGCCCAGCATGGTGGCATCGAAGACCAGCGGCGAGTTGGCGTTGATCAGCTGGATCATGACGCAGTTCTGGTCGACGAAGTCCTCGCCGAACAGGATCTGCGCCATCTTCACCGAATCTTCCGCCCGCTCCGGATGGGTGACCGAGCCCATGAACGGCTTGTCCGACCATTTCATGTGCGCATAGACCATGTCGAAATGGCGCTTGTTCACCGGCAGGTCGACCGGCTCGCACACCGTGCCGCCCGAATGGTGCATGTAGGGCGACAGGTAGGACAGCTTCACGAAGTTGCGGAAGTCCTCGATGGTGCCGTAGCGGCGACCCTTGTCGAGGTCTGTGACGAACGGGGGGCCATAGACCGGGGCAAAGACCAGGTTGTTGCCGCCGATGACCACGTTGCGGGCCGGGTTGCGCGCATGCTGGACGAACTGCGCCGGCGCCGTCTTGACGATCTGCTGCAGCATGCCTTTCGGAAAGCGCACCCGCTCGCCCTGGACATCGGCTCCGGCCTCTTTCCAGATCGCGATCGTCTCCGGATCGTCGCGGAACTCGATGCCGATTTCCTGCAGCAGGACATCGGCCTGCGCCTCGATCTGCGCCGCGCCCTCGTCCGAGAGCACGTCGTAGATCGGAATGCCGCGGGTGATGTAGGGAATGCCAAGCCCGCCGGCTCCGCTCGCGCGGGCTTCGCGGCGCGCACTGCGCCCCCGGCGACCGGCGGATACTGCAACATCAGACATGGGCTGAGCTCCCGGAAAAGATCCTGCGCTGCTTTCAACGTGCCTTCCACTGTCGGCCAGGCGGCAGCAAAAGCCCGTCAAGGAACCGTCTCAGGCTACTCTATTTGCGGCATCCGCCCAGCCCGGTGCATGGCCGGGGCACTTGCAGGAAAACGACATGGCGTGTCGCCGGCGTGATGTTGCCATGACGCAATTAGGCCAATTGCCCGCCGGGCCGCACCCGATACTGCCGCTCATGGATCTGACACCCGCGCCGCCCCTCCTGCCGGCTGCGGGCTTTCGCCGCCGGCCGCCGCGCCGGGGCGTGGTCGCGAGTGAAAAGGGATACGAAATGTCTGCATTTCCCGAGAAGGCAAAGATCGTCATCATCGGCCTCGGCGGCATCGTCGGCGCCTCGGTGGCCCATCACCTGATCGAGCGCGGCTGGGACGACATCGTCGGCATCGACAAGTCCGGCATCCCCACCGACATCGGCTCCACCGCCCACGCCTCCGACTTCTGCTACACCACCAGCCACGACTACCTGTCGGTCTGGACGACGCAATACTCCATCGATTTCTTCGAGAAGATGGGCCACTACGCCCGCATCGGCGGTCTGGAGGTCGTGCGCAAGGGCCACGACAGCTGGATGGAAGAGGTCAAGCGCAAGCTCTCCTCCGCCCGCGCCTTCGGCACGAGAGCCCATTACGTCTCCCCGTCCGAGATCAAGGCGCTGTTCCCCCTCATCGAGGAAGACCAGGTGATGGGCGGCCTGTTCGATCCCGACGCCGGCCTCGTCGTGCCGCGCTCGCAGACCGTCGCCGGCAAGCTCGTCGACCAGGGCGAGGCCAGCGGCAAGCTCAAGGCCTTCGCCAACACGCCGGCCCAGTCGCTGATCGTCGAGGGCGGCCGCATCAAGGGCGTCGTCACCCATCGCGGCACGATCATGGCCGACCATGTCATCGTCTGCGCCGGGCTTTGGGGCCGGCTGATTGCCGAGATGGTGGGCGAGGACCTGCCGGTCATGCCGGTCGACCACCCGCTGACCTTCTTCGGCCCGTTCAACGAGTTCGAGGGCACGGGCAAGGAAATCGGCTACCCGCTGCTGCGCGACCAGGGCAACTCTGCCTACATGCGCGACACCGGCGACCCGAAGACCACCGAGGGCGGCCAGATCGAGTGGGGCTATTACGAGACCGACAATCCGCGCATGTGCCACCCGCGCGACCTTCTGGAAAAGCACCAGGCCCGCCTGTCGCCGTCGCAGCGCGACCTTGAGCTGGAGCAGGTGATGGCGCCGCTGGAGCGCGCCATGGAGCTGACGCCGGTGCTGGCCGAGCTTGGCTACAACGAGAGCCATTCCTTCAACGGCCTGCTGCAGGTCTCCGCCGCCGGCGGCCCGTCCTGCGGCGAGAGCCAGAAGGTGAGGGGCCTGTGGTACTGCGTCGCCATCTGGGTCAAGGACGGCCCGGGCTACGGCAAGCTGATCGCCGACTGGATCACCGACGGGCGCACCGCCATCGACCACAATTCCATCGACTATTCGCGCTTCTACAAGCATCAGCTCACGGAGAAGTTCATCGAGGGCCGCTGCTATGAAGCCGCCCAGAAGATCTACTATCCGGCCGTCCACACCCGCGAGCCCTATGCGACGGGCCGCAACGTCAAGCGCTCGCCCTTCTATGAGCGCGAGGTGGCGCTGGGCGGCTATTTCATGGAGCTGGGCGGCTGGGAGCGTGCCCATGGCTACAAGGCCAACGAGCATCTTCTTGAGAAATATGGCGACCGGGTGCCGGTGCGCGCCAACGAATGGGACAACCGCCACTTCTGGCGCGTCTCCAACGCCGAGCATCTCGCCATGAGCGAGGATTGCGGCATGGTCAATCTCAGCCACTTCTACATCTTCGACGTGGAAGGGCCGGATCATGTGGAGCTGATGGAATGGCTTTGCGCGGCCAAGATCGGCGGCGATGCCAACATCGGCAAGGGCATCTACACCCATTTCCTCGATGACGAGGGCATGGTTCGCGCCGACCTCACCGTGATCCGCATGGCCGACCGCTGCCGCATCATCGACGGCGCCGACGCCGGTCCGCGCGATTTCCACTACGTGAAGCGCACCGCCGAGGACAAGGGCTTCACCGTCACCGTCAC
The DNA here is from genome assembly GCF_009915765.1 of Pannonibacter sp. XCT-53. Taxonomy (NCBI): domain Bacteria; kingdom Pseudomonadati; phylum Pseudomonadota; class Alphaproteobacteria; order Hyphomicrobiales; family Stappiaceae; genus Pannonibacter; species Pannonibacter tanglangensis. The sequence goes on along the minus strand of NZ_JAABLQ010000001.1, from coordinate 1,946,866 downwards.
GGATGTCTCGGAAGCCTATGTCACCATCGGCGTCTGGGGCCCCAACGCCCGGGCCAAGCTGAAGCAGGTGGTGGCCGACCCGGCCGGGCTCGACCCGGAAAACTTCGCCTTCGCCGCCATCAAGCCGATCGAGATCGCCGGCAAGACCGTCTCCGCCTTCCGCATTTCCTATGTCGGCGAGCAGGGCTGGGAACTGCACATGAAATACGAGGACGGCCTCGCCGTCTGGGACGCGCTGCAGGCCGCCGGCATCATGGCCTTCGGCGTCGAGACCTACGCCAACTCCCGCCGCATGGAAAAGAGTCTGCGGCTGCAGAACGCCGATCTCCTCACCCAGTACAACCTGATCGAGGCCGATCTTGCCCGTCCGAAGGTGAAGGAGGCCGATTTCCGCGGCAAGGCCAAGCACCTGGAGTACAAGGCGCGCGACAGGCAGCCGGCCATGCTCTGCACGCTGGTGATGACCGACAATGTCGATGCCGCAGGCGTCGCCCGCTATCCCGTCGGCTCGATGCCGGTGGTGGACCCGTTGACCGGCGCGGTCCTCGTCGACAGCCTCGGCCGCCGCTCCTACACCACCTCCGTCGCCTATGGACCGACCATCGGCGCCAACATCGCGCTCGCCTATCTGCCGGCAGACTATTGCGAGGTCGGCCGCAAGCTGACCGTCGAATATTTCAACGAAAGCTTCCCCGTCGAGGTCGCCGCCGTGGGCTACAAGCCGCTCTACGACCCGGAAAACCTGAAGCCGCGCAGCTGATCGCCCGTCGGCGGCTCACGGCCTCTGCCCGTCGGGGCAGGGGGCGGGCCAGCATCACTTGGCCTCAGACGCTCCTGGCACGACCCAGTGAGGGGGAAGAGAAGCATTTTGCCGCCGAACTTGTGCCACTTCTGCGGTCATTGGCCTAGCATTGAGCAAGAGCTTTAGCTGCTCTCTCAGATGTGATCCGTGAGTGTCTCGCAGTCGCAGGTGTTTACATAAGGCTGCAGCGGCAATAGCCTCCGCGTGACGTTCTAAGACAACGACGGCGCTATGTAGGTCGACCTGGATGTCTGGCTTGTCCATTACAACACCGGACACCCGCATCTGGGCAAATGAAACATTCGCCGAAGACCGATGAAAGCCGTTAAGTCATTGACGCGCGTGAAGGTTAAGTGAGCAGATTATTCACCAATCTTGGGTTTATTCCCTTCATACGAAGGGGACATTTTCTGGGGGGCGAACATTCCATAGCGATGTGGTTGCCGTAAAAACGCGTCGCCGATCTGATCTCCGGTGAAACCAAGCACCTTCATCACGTGATAGCGACCTAACGCTGTGAGATAGCTCAAGAACGAAATCATCTCCTGTGCAATCTCACTGGACATTTCCAGTCCTCTCCCATGAGGGACGATGTTCCGCAAATCACGGACGCGCGTAAGGTCTGGCGCTCCACGAAATCCATCTTCGTTCCACATCCGATGAAGGCGCTCCAGACGTTTGACAAGGGAAAATCTATTCGAAGCTGTGCCCGCTATGCGATTAAAAAGGGTTCTATCATCTTCCGAACCATGGTTCTCGACCAACTCCTTCAAGTTTTTCAGTTGGCTCTTAAAATTTGGGTCTGCTCCTGAGCCGAATGTGCGCTCGTCAAAAGCCTCTAAGCAGCCTATAATTTCAAGATAGCCTTGAGTAAGGTACAGATCGTGATCTTCCACGCTCTGAATTTGATCGGCCAAGAAGATAAGCTCGTCACTGGAGCCGGTAATGTGATTCAATAATGTCTTTAGGGAAGCAGGAGAGCGTTCTTCGAATGTAAATAGATGGTGTATATCTGGAGGATTTTCGTAGCGTTTTTTTCGCGAAACGGGTTGGTACCAATACTCAGCGACGACTTCGCGTTCCTCGTTATTCCACGATTGTTTGTTGGTCGTGGGCATACGGTAGACCGGTGCCTGCACTCGTGCGCCAATTAAAAATTCGAAAAGAGCAGTAATGCGCCATGCCATGCGAGTGATTGTATCAAAGGCGACCGGCTGGGAGAACCTCAGCCTTAAAACAGTTCTTTCTTCCAACGTTATACTTTTGCTACTGGGGACACTGGTCATGCTAATGACTTCTGCCTGCGTCCCGTCGGCTAGTTCAAAAATGCGTTTCTGAGGTGGCTGAACATCAACAGAAAGAATCGGAAAATCTGTGTGTTCATTTTGGGTCCAGTCGCTATTAACAAGGCGAGGATTGACCCAAGCATGAAATGCAGGATGTTCGACCTCTAGCCCTGTGAAGATTGTGGAGCGGATATCATCCAAGAAGACATTCTTGATAAGGGCACTGGCGATAAACCGCCGGCGTTCCCGCATTACTGGCGTATTCAAACCTATGCTAAAGCCCCCAGCGCTCTGTACCCAAGGTTGAATGAGTGTGGCGCGACGCTGGTAGTCTAGCCATCCCGTCAATGTCTGGCTGTTAGTGAGAGGGGTGCTTCGGTTCGCTGCGCCCCCAGAAAACCAAACAGCTTCTAGAGATATTCCTTTGTTCAAATCAAATGTGAGACGTCCGGTTAGGTGATCACCGTCATCGCTATGATTTGGGCGAATGGCGAACCATTCTTCGAAGTTCTCAAGTTTCACTGTTTTCTCCTGTGAGATTTCATTCGGTAATCCCCAGATTCGGGCAGTCGTAGTTGTAGGTCTGGAGCAATTGGGTGGCTGACCGGATCTCTGGCATTAAGTTTTCACATTCTTGGTGGAAGCATTGAGCTTTAAACATCCAATGCAATTTAGTTAATTCAAGTTGGCGTTTAGAATCAAAGATTCGGTTTCCGCTTTGAATTGTCCTGAAGCTGCTCCATCCCATAAAGCCAGCGCGCGGGTCTCGTCCATTCCTCGCAACTAAGTCCTCGTTGTGCCGAGCCCCCACCCTTAACTCTTCCTGGACCGAGCCACAGGTCTCGTCCCGCCTTCCGCCCCCACGAGGGGGAGGGGAGGTCAAGCGCTGCGACAAGGTCATCCAGCCTCCGCACAACGCCAGCTCCCTGCCACCTGGACATGCCCCGAGGCGCCCCTCTCCCCCCTTGAGGGGGAGATGTCTGCGCCAGCAGACAGAGGGGGGGGGTATCAGCGCCTCGGCAGACCCGGCGCCGGAGATCATCGCACCGCCGCTCACCCCCCTCTGCCCCCTGGCGGGGGCATCTCCCCCTCAAGGGGGGAGAGGAAGAGCGCCTGACCTCCGGGGCGAGCTCTTCCAATGGTTGCCAGTCTGTCCGACCTGAACCGGGTTCGCCCCCACCCCACCCCAAAAGCCGTTTTCCAGACACTTGCCGGTGCAATCGGGCTTGAGGGGCGGGTGGGGGTGGGGGATGCTGGGGCAAGGTGCCCGTGATGGGCCGGCTGTCCGGGCAAGCGGCGGCCGGTCGAGAGCGCGCCGGAACACCGAAACAGCCCCGGAAAGACGATCATGAGCAAGCTTGAAACCCTCCTCGCCGAAAAGGGCGTGCTGCTGGCCGATGGCGCGACGGGGACCAACCTGTTCCAGATGGGCCTGACCTCCGGCGATGCGCCGGAGCTGTGGAACGTCGACGAGCCGGAAAAGATCAAGGCGCTGCACCGGGCCTTTGTCGAGGCGGGCGCGGATATCCTGCTCACCAACACCTTCGGTGCCAACCGCCACCGCATGAAGCTGCACAAGGCCGAAGACCGGGTGGCGGAGCTGAACGCCGCCGCCGCGCGCCTGGCCCGGGCGGTGGCCGACGAGGTGAAGCGCGAGGTGCTGATTGCCGGCTCCATCGGCCCCACGGGCGAACTTCTGGTGCCGCTCGGCGCGCTCACCTATGAGGGCGCGGTTGCGGCCTTTGCCGAGCAGATCGAGGGGCTGAAGGCGGGCGGCGTCGACATTCTCTGGGTCGAGACCATGTCCGCGCCGGAGGAAATGCAGGCAGCCGCGGAGGCGGCCAAGGGCTCCGGCCTGCCGCTGGTGATCTCGGCCAGTTTCGACACCGCCGGCCGCACCATGATGGGCCTGACCCCGAAGGCGCTGACCGAGGTGACCTCGACCTTCGCCTGCACGCCGACGGTGGTGGGCGCCAATTGCGGCGTCGGCGCGTCGGATCTGCTTGCCACCATCCTGCAGATGTCGGAGGCCAACCCGCAGGCGATCATCCTCGCCAAGGGCAATTGCGGCATTCCGGTCATCCAGGGCGACAAGGTGGTCTATTCCGGCACGCCGGAGCTGATGGAAACCTATGCCCACATGGCGCTGAATGCCGGCGCGCGCATTGTCGGCGGCTGCTGCGGCACCTCGCCGCTTCATCTCGCCGCCATGCGCAAGGCGCTCGACAGCCACACCCCCGGCCCGCGCCCGACGCTGGACGACATCATCCGCGACATCGGCCCGCTCGTCTCCCCGCCGAACGAGAATGCCGGCGAGGGACGGGGCGGCGAGGGCCGCAGAGGCCGCCGCAGGGGGTAGTCCTTCACCCCCGCCGCCGTCTCCGGCGGCCGCCGTCGGGGCCGTCGCCGCCGCCTTTCGGCTCCGGCAGGGCCACGGCGGCGCGGAGTTTCTCGAACGGATCGGCCTTGTTCGGCAGGGCCATGGCATTGACGAAATGCGCCTGGAAATCGGGCTCCAGCGCGGTCTCGATCTTCTCGATGCCGCGCACGATCTCTTCCACCTCGCGCCGGTGCTTGCGGCTGAGGAGGGCCATGCGCGCGCCGGTGCCGGCGGCATTGCCCACCCCGCTGACCGCGTCGAGATCGCAATCCGGAATGAGGCCGATGACCATGGCATACATCGGGTCGATGTAGCTGCCGAAGGCACCGGCGAGACGGATCCGGTCGATGGGCGGATTGCCGAGCTTGTCGGAGAGCAGCTTCACGCCGGCATAGAGCGCGGCCTTGGCGAGCTGGATCGAGCGGATGTCGGTCTGGGTGATGGTGATCGCAATGCCGTCACCGGCGATGACATAGCTGTAGGTGCGCCCGTTCGGCACGATCCGCGCCGTGCGTTCGGCCATTGCCCCGTCGATGACGCCGTCCTCGTTGATGAGGCCTGAGAGATACATCTCCGCCACCGCCTCGATGATGCCCGAGCCGCAGATGCCGGTGACGCCGACCTGGTCCACCTTCTCGGCAAAGCCCGGCTCGTCCGACCATTCGTCCAGCCCGATGACCTTGAAGCGCGGCTCCAGCGTCACCCGGTCGATGCGGATGCGCTCGATGGCGCCGGGGGCGGCGCGCTGGCCGCAGGTGATCTCCGCGCCCTCGAAGGCGGGGCCGGTGGGGGAGGAGGCAGCGAGCAGCCGGTCGCGGTTGCCCAGCACGATTTCCGCATTGGTGCCGATGTCGACGAGAAGCGTCAGCGCCTCGCCCTTGCCCGGCGCCTCGGCCAGCGTTGCTGCGGCCGCGTCGGCACCGACATGGCCGGCGATGCAGGGCAGCATGTAGACGCGCGCGCCCGCCGCCAGCTCCAGCGCCAGATCGCGGGCGGGCAGCGTCAGCGCGTCGGAGACGGCGAGTGCAAAGGGCGCGCCGCCGAGCTCCGTCGGGTCGATGCCGAGGAACAGGTGATGCATCACCGGATTGCCGACGAAGGTGGCGTTGAGCACATCGCTGCGGCTCGCGCCGACGTCTGCGACAAGCTTGCCGACCAGCGCGTTGATCGCCTCGCGCACGGTGCGGGTGAGGTCCGGCAGGCGCGCCGGGTTCATCTGCACATAGGAGACGCGCGACATCAGATCCTCGCCGAAGCGGATCTGTGGATTGGACGTGCCGGCGGAGGACACGGTGCGGCCGGTCGTCAGGTCGCACAGATGCGCGGCGATGGTGGTCGAGCCGATGTCGACGGCAAGGCCATAGGCGGTGGTCTTCTCGCCGGGCCACAGGCCGATGACCAGCGGCGGCTCGCCCGCGTCGTCATAAAGCGCGGCCGTCACCTGCCACTGTCCCTTGCGCAGGACGGTCTGGACGCTCGCCAGCAGCGGCGGATCGAAGCGCAGGCCGACAAGGCCGGAGGCCGCTTCAAGCGCCTCGCGCAGGCGGTCGGCATCACCGCGCGGGGTTTCCATGTCCGGCTCCTCAACCCGCACGGTGACGAGGCGGACGGCCGGATCGGGATCGATATGGCGGATCTCGGCGCGCTTGCGCACGATCTGCCGGTTGGTCTGGGCCTCGGTCGGCACGTCGATGACGAGATCGCCGAGGATCTTCGCCTGGCAGGACAGGCGCCGGTCACTGGCCAGCCCGCGCAGCTCGGCGTAGCGGCTTTCCTTGTCGGTCGCCGGCGCCAGGTGCCCGGCGGCGCTGGTCAGGCCCTCCTTGGCGAACTGGCCCTCCGACACCGAGCACTGGCACTTGCCACAAATGCCGCGCCCGCCGCAGACCGATTCCACGTACACCCCGAGCGCCCTGGCAGCATCCAGCAGCGGCGTGCCGATATCGAACGTGCCACGCCGCCCGCTTGGCTGGAACACCACGCGGGCGGTGGCCTGCGGCGCGGCAGGCGAGGAGGAAGAACCGGGGGCTGGCGTCGGCAGGCTGTCGTTCAAGGTGTCCTCGAGGTGCGTTCGGGCGGTGTCAGGTCTTGGTCAGCCGCCGGGTGTTGGCGCGCACGCGCTTGGCAAAGGGCTTCATCGCCGCATGGGCGATGGGTTCGGGCGTCAGGGCCGCCGGCTTGCGGCCAAGCGCCACCTGGGTCATCGCGCGGGTCGCCTGCAGGGCCATGGCCTGCTGCGCGGCCAGCGTGCCTTCAACCATGGCGGCGGCCTTCTCGCCGATCATGCGGCCCATCTCGGCGTTCTCGCGGGTGGAGCCGGTGGCGGCCGCCAGCATCATCGCCTGCGTGCGCAGGGCAATGACGAGCGGGGCCTGAAACCACAGGCTGGCCAGATCATGGGTGAACTGCTTGGAACGGGACATGATCACTCCGGCCGGCAGCGGGGAGACAGGGGAGCCGGGCTCACCCCTGCCGCAGGCGAGCCTCGCGTCCACCGCGCCGGCGCGACGCGCCTGCAGCGGGGGCTTCTGGTCCGGCGGTCGCGCCTTCGGCCCCGCCGGGCTTGTAGTCGCGGTAATTCATGATCCATTCCTGACAGTTGGGGTCATTGCCGGCAAGCACATTCCCCGCGCGCACCATTTCCATCTCCTGCGGCCGGCAGGGGTTCATGATGGCGCTGGTCATGCCGCTGGCGATCACCATCGGGATGAAGGCCGAGTTGATGCCGTGGCGATGCGGCAGGCCGAAGGAGATGTTGGAGAGGCCGCAGGTGGTGTTCACCTTCAGCTCCTCGCGCAGTCGGCGCAGGAGATGGAACACCTGGCGTCCCGCCGTTCCCATCGCCCCGATCGGCATCACCAGAGGGTCGACCACGATGTCGCAGGCCGGAATGCCATAGTCGGCCGCCCGTTCCACGATCTTCCTGGCAACCGCGAAGCGCACGTCCGGATCCTCGGAAATGCCGGTCTCGTCGTTGGAGATCGCCACCACCGGCACGTTGTACTTCTTGACGAGCGGCAGGATCGCCTCGAGCTTCTCGTCCTCGCCGGTGACCGAATTGACCAGCGGCCGGCCCCTGGCCACCTTCAGGCCCGCCTCGATGGCAGCCGTCACGGATGAATCGATGGACAAGGGAATGTCGACAAGTCCCTGAACGATCTCGAGAGTCTTGACGAGGAGCGGCGGTTCCGTCTCGTTCGGATTGACCGCTGTCACGCCGGCATTGATGTCAAGCATGGTCGCGCCGGCGGCCACCTGGGCCAGCGCGTCCTTGATCACCGTGTCGAAGTTGCCTTCGATCATCTCGGCCGCCAGCTTCTTGCGGCCCGTCGGGTTGATGCGCTCACCGATGACGCAGAACGGCTGGTCAAAGCCGATGACGATTTCCTTGGTGGCGGATGCAACAATCGTGCGGGTCATCGGGCAAGCTCCTGTGCGTCAAAAGGGGAGGCGGCGGCAGGCCCCCAGGACCCGCGCTGGGACAGCCATTCGGTCGTCTTGGCGAGGCCGCCGAAGGGATAGACATGGATCTGGGCGAGCGGGGTGGCCGGATGCGAGCGCACCCGCGCCTCCAGCGGCTCCACCATCGACGCGGGGTCGTAGCCGGTCAGCATCGACACCACGGCACCGCCGCGTTTCTTGAGGAAATTCAGCGAGTTCTCGACGCCGGCGAAGGCGGCGAACTTCAGCAGCGTCGTCATCTTGGCCGGACCCGCCACGCCCAGATGGACGGGGAAGGTGTTACCCCAGGCGGTCAGCTCGTCCAGCCAGAGCGCGACGCGGTGCGGATCAAAGCCGAACTGGGTGACGATCAGGAACGTCGCATCGCTGCTGGCTGCAAGCGCGTGCTTCTTCATCAGGAAGTCCCGGATCACCGGGGCCGGAATGTCGGGTGCGCCTTCCGGATGGCCGGCGACCGCAATGCTGCGGATGCCGAGCCTGTCGAACAGCCCCGTCTCGATGAGGGCAACGGACGAGGTCAGCGGCCCCGGCGTGTCGGTTTCGCCGGCAATCGCCAGAACATCCGCGACGCCGGCCTCCTGTGTCAGGCGCGTGATGCGGCGCTCGAAGGCGGCAAGGCTGTCATAGCGCCGGGCCGCCATGTGCGGCACCGGCACCAGTCCGGCGTCCTTGACGCGCCTTGCGGCTTCGACGATCTGGTCCTCGGAGCAGTTGCCGAGATCCGTGACATAGACCCGTGTTCCGCGCGGCACGCCGGTCAGCAGGTCGGATTTTTCGCAGACCTGGCGCGGCGACACCTCGGTCGAGGCGGCAAGGCGTCCGGCAGCATTGAGGCGCGGGTCCGGCATTTGGGAAGGGTCCTCAGTCTTGCGGCGCAAGGCCGCCATTGGCCGCCAGCGCCAGCACGCGCTCGCGGGGAAAGTCGGCCACCAGCGCCGCCACGGCACGGTCGGCTTCCGCTTCGAGATCGTCGCCGACCTCGACCGGATCGGCGCGGCGCCATTCGGCCAGATAGGCCTCGCTGTCCTTGGCACCGACGCGCATGGCGGCGGCATCGACGGCTTCCATGAACAGGGGCGGCAGCTCCCGGCGGGCACTCTTGCGGCCGGACTTCACCAGCACCTGGGCCGGAATGTCACGCCAGTAAACGACGACGAGCTGCGCCATGGAGGTCCTTCCGACTGCTCAAGTGATGATCAATCTTGGCTGAAGAACAGGCAGCCGGACGGCAGAAGGCGACACGGCACGGTGCGAAAGCGACGCCCGCGGAACGTAAGGGATTCTGCGGAATCAGGCGCTCAGGCAGACGCGTCGCCGGGAGACGCCGGCTGCAGGAAGTCTCCCAGCAGACCATAGCCGGTGGCGATGCGCACGAAGGGCAGCCCGAGCGTGGCTGCGGCCCGTTCGGCGGCTGTGGTCAGCTCCGCGTCCTCGGTCTGGGCCAGATAGACAAGCCGGGTATAGTTGCCGAAATACAGGTCGCGCAGCTCGGGATGCCGGTCGAGGCCGAGCGGCTCGATCACCATGGTCTGGAAGTGGCGGGCCAGGAAATCGGTGAGATAAAAGCTGCCGAGCTGGTCGTCCTCCAGCCGGTCGAAGGCGGCAAGCCCGGCGAAGAAGGCGTAGCAATGCGCGCCATCGATCCGCCTGGCCTTCGGATGCGCCGCCAGCACCCTGTCGAGATGTCCGCCGGTGCCGCAATCGGCATAGGCCACCAGCACCTCGTCATAGGCCGCGCCCCGGTCGGCGAGGGCTGCAGCGACCGCCGGCGCGATCCGGTCCGGCGTGTTGTGCAATTGCGCGGGCAGGCAATGCAGGTCGAGATGGGAAAGCCCGTGCTGGGCGGTGAGGGCGAGAATTTCCCGCGCCAGCGCGCCGCAGGCCAGCACCAGCACCGACGGCTTGCGGTCGGTGCCGCCGTCGTCAGGGACAGCAGGCGCGGCCGGGGTCTGTGCGCCGGGCCGCGCGGCCATGATCTCAGGCCTTGCCCAGCCGGTTGTGCCGGCGGGCGATCAGCTCCTTGGCGGTCTCCACCGCCACGGCGGCGTCACGGCAATAGCCATCGGCGCCGACCGCCTCGCCGAACTCCTCGTTCAGCGGCGCGCCGCCGACGAGCACGATGTAGTCGTCGCGGATGCCCTTCTCGATCATCGTGTCGATGACGACCTTCATGTAGGGCATGGTGGTGGTCAGGAGCGCCGACATGCCGACGATGTCGGGCTTGTGCTCCTCGATGGCGGCCAGATAGTTCTCGACCGGATTGTTGATGCCGATGTCGATCACCTCGAAGCCGGCACCTTCCATCATCATCGAGACAAGGTTCTTGCCGATGTCGTGGATGTCGCCCTTCACCGTGCCGATGACCATCTTGCCGACCTTCGGCGCGTTGGTCTCCGCCAGGAGCGGCCGCAGGATCGACATGCCGGCCTTCATCGCATTGGCCGACAGAAGCACTTCCGGCACGAACAGGATGCCATCGCGGAAGTCGATGCCGACGATGCGCATGCCCTCGACCAGCGCCTTGGTCAGCACCTCATAAGGGGTCCAGCCGCGATCCAGCAGGATGCGGACACCCTCCTCGATCTCTTCCTTGAGACCGTCGTAGAGGTCGTCGTGCATCTGGGCGACGAGATCCTCGTCGGAAAGGGCACTGAGATCGATATCGTCGTCCGACATGGGCCATCCGTGAGTGCTGGAAAAGCTGTCCCATCACACTGCGTGCGCCGCCCGCCAGCCGCTGTTCCCAATCCGACACGCCGCGCCCTGCCTGCGACAGGCGCGCGGTCGCCCGGGCTCAGCCGAGATCGGTGCGGGCGAAATCCGCGCCCTTGTAGAGCAGCGTGAGCCGCCGTGACCTCGCGCAGGCATAGGCAAAGCAGTCGCCAAGGTTCAGCGCCGCCGGATGACCGACCATCTTGCCATAGGTGCCGGCGGCCTCGAGTGCGGCCTCGCCGACCTCAGCGGTGATCGGGATGTCGGTGCAGGCGAGATCCTCGATCAACGCGTCGACCGCCGCCCGGGCCTGTGCCAGCGCGCGCCGCCGGGCCTCCGGCGAGCCGTCACGGCAGCGCGCCCGCGCCAGACCGGCGATGGCCTCGAAGCGGACCAGCGGCGAGACATGAAACCCGGTCCCTTGTGCGTCAAGGCGAGCCGTCAGGTCGCCCGCGTCGGTTTCAGGCAGCAGCAGGGCAACAATCGCCGAGGCATCAAGGAACATCACGCCTCGTCCCAGAGGGCAGCGCGGAAGGCCTTGAAATCAAAGTCCGGATCCGGCGTGCCGATCTCTGCGGCGAGCTGGCGGGATCGGGCCAGCCGCTCGGCAACCGGCAGCACGTGCCGTTGCCTGTCGATCTCGTTGCGCAGGGCCGTGCGCACGGCTTCCGTCTTGCTGCTGGCCCCGATGAGGGCCTGCAGTTCACGCGCAAGTTCGAGAACCTCGTCGTCCTTGACATAGAGCGGCATGGGATATCCTCCGGCAGGATATCCATACCACGTCACGGGATATTCGTCACGCGCCGCCCCGGCGAGACCGCCTGCTCAGAACAACCCCTCGATCTGCCCCTCGGCATTGAGGCCGATGCTGAGGGCGGCGGGCTGCTTGGGCAGGCCGGGCATGGTCATGATGTCGCCGCAGATGGCGACGACGAAGCCGGCACCGGCCGACAGGCGCACCTCGCGTACCGGCAGCTCGTGGCCCTCGGGCGCACCCAGCAGGGTCGGATCGGCGGAGAAGGAATACTGGGTCTTGGCCATGCAGACCGGCAGATGGCCGTAGCCCGCCTCCTGCCAGCGCTCCAGCTGCTCGCGCGCGGCCTTGTCGAACACCACGCTGCCGGCGCGGTAGATGCGCCGGGCGATGGTCTCGATCTTGTCGGCGAGCGGCAGGGCGTCCTCGTAGAGCGGGGCGAAGCGGGCGCTGCCGCCGTCCACCAGTTCCACCACCTTGCGCGCCAGCGCCTCCGTGCCCTTCGAGCCTTCGGCCCAGTGGGTGGAGAGGATCGCCTCGACGCCAAGGCCGGCGCAGAAGGCCTGCACCGCGGCGATCTCGGCGGCCGTGTCGCTGGTGAAATGGTTGAGCGCCACCACCACCGGCACGCCGAAGGACTTGAGATTTTCGATGTGCCGGCCAAGGTTGACGCAGCCGGCGGTGACGGCTGCCACGTTCTCCGCGCCAAGGTCCGCCTTGGCGATGCCGCCGTTCATCTTCAGCGCCCTGACGGTGGCGACCAGCACGGCCGCCGAGGGAACGAGACCACCCTTGCGGCACTTGATGTCGAAGAACTTCTCCGCGCCCAGATCCGCACCGAAGCCCGCTTCCGTCACCACATAGTCGGCCAGCCGCAGCGCCGTGTCGGTGGCAATCAGCGAGTTGCAGCCATGGGCGATGTTGGCGAAGGGCCCGCCATGCACGAGGGCAGGGGTGTGCTCCAGCGTCTGCACCAGGTTGGGCTGGAACGCTTCCTTGAGCAGCACGGTCATGGCCCCGTCTGCGCCAAGGTCCCTGGCTGTGACCGGCGATCGGTCGCGCCGCGTGCCGACGACGATGCGCCCGAGCCGCTCGGTCAGGTCGTTCAGGTCGCGGGCCAGGCAAAGGATGGCCATCACTTCCGAGGCGACGGTGATGTCGAAGCCCGCCTCGCGCGGCACGCCGTTGGCCGGGCCACCAAGGCCCACGACCAGATTGCGCAGTGCCCGGTCGTTCATGTCCAGCGCCCGGCGCAGGGCAATGCGCCGGGTGTCGATCTGCAGCGCATTGCCCCAGTAGAGGTGATTGTCGAGCAGGGCGCAGAGGAGATTGTGCGCGGCGGTGATGGCGTGGAAATCACCGGTGAAATGGAGGTTGATGTCCTCCATCGGCACCACCTGCGCATGGCCGCCGCCGGCCGCGCCGCCCTTCATGCCGAAGCAAGGCCCGAGCGAGGGTTCGCGCAGGCAGATCGCCGCCTTCTTGCCGATGCGGGCGAGCCCGTCGCCGAGGCCGACGGTCGTCGTCGTCTTGCCTTCGCCGGCGGGGGTCGGGTTGATCGCGGTCACCAGCACGAGCTTGCCGCGCGGGCGGTCCTTCAGGGTCGCGATGAAGGACGCCGAGATCTTGGCCTTGGTCTTGCCGTAGGGCTCCAGCGCCTCGTCCGGGATGCCGAGCCGGGCTGCGACCTCCGGCATCGGCTTGAGTGTCGCTGCGCGGGCAATCTCGATGTCGCTGGCCATGGCACTGTCCCTGGGATTCGAGGCACTGTCGGAGCCTCTTTCGTAGCCTGCCGCGCGGGATCGGGAAACCGGTTTCGCAGGCAACCATCGCCCGTTGCCGGGGAGGGTGCGCCTTCAGCCCGCAGGCTGGGACGGCTCGACGAGACGCAGATGCGTGCCCCGCGGCTTGCGACCGGTGCTGAGCGTCCCGATCAGACGGGGCGACAGGCTGGCAAGCGGCATGGCTGCCCCGAACAGGTAGCCCTGACCGATCTGGCATCCGACGCGCTGGAGCAGGCGACGCTGCTCCTCGGTTTCCACGCCTTCCACCGTCACGCTGATGCCGAGCTGGCGGGCAAGGCCGACAACGGCCTCGATGATCGACAGCGAATGCGGATCGCTGCCGATGGAGCGCACGAAGCTGCGGTCCACCTTCAGCTCGTCCCAGGCGAACAGGCGCAGGTAGGACAGCGCGGAGTAGCCGGTGCCGAAGTCGTCCAGCGCGATGGCGACGCCAAGCTTCTTCAGCCGGTGCAGCGTGGCGATGCAGCGGTCGGTGTCGGACATGACGATCGATTCCGTGACCTCCAGCTTCAGCCGTGTCGGCGGCAGGCCGGAGCGCTCCAGGATGTCCTGCACGGTCTCGACGAGGTCGTCGCGGACCAGCTGGGCGACGGACAGGTTGACCGACACCTTCACCTCCGGCGGCATCAGCGTCGCCTCGGCGCAGGCCGCCTCCAGCACGGCGCGGCCCAGTTCCACCACCTTGCCCGAGCTTTCGGCAATCGGCACGAACTCGTCCGGACCGATGCGCCCGAGCGTCGGATGGGTCCAGCGTGCCAGGGCTTCCACACCGATGATGCGGCCGCTCGCCATGTCGACCTGCGGCTGGTAATGCGGCGCGATCTCGCCGAGGGCGATGGCCGAGATGAGGTCGGATTCGATCCGCCGGCGCCGCGTGATGTCGGCCCGCATGGCCACGTCGAAGAGCTGCACCGAGCCCTTGGCCCGGGCCTTGGCATGGCTCAGCGCCAGGTCCGCATTGTCGGGCAACTGCTGCAGGTCAGGCACCGAACTGCTGGCGACCGCCACGCCGATCGTTGCCTGGATGACCACCGTGCCGTCCGGGATGCGATAGGGTTCGGCGAGGGCGCGGCGCAGGTTTTCCGCCTTCTCGCAGGCCTCGGACACCCCGTTCAGGACGCGGAGCACGACCACGAACTCGTCGCCGCCGAAGCGCGCGACCGAGGCGTCCTGCCAGAGGCCGGCAAAGCGGCTGAGGCGTTCGCCGACCGACACCAGCAAGGCATCGCCGGCCGAATGGCCAAGCGTGTCGTTGATGGCCTTGAACCCGTCCAGATCGATCGCCAGAACCGCAAGGCTGCCCTCGGCGGACTTCTGCACCTCGGTTGCGAACGCGTCCTGGAAGGCGAGGCGGTTGGGCAGGGAGGTCAGGGCATCATGGCGGGCCAGGAAGGCATGGTTTGCCGCGCTTGTCGCCGCGCGGGCATGCGCGCGGCTGAGCAGGCGGTTCTGCAGCAGCAGCGAGATCACCAGCACCGCGCCGAGCGTCAGCAGCGCCCCGGTGATCCAGGTCTCCACCTCGATCTTCTGCTTGAGCTCGCTGCGCACGTCCTCCGCTTCCGTCAGGCTGGCGCTGTAGGCCTCGCCCCCGATCCGGTCCATGGCGGTGGCAATGCCGACGAGGCGACGCATCAGGTCAGCCTGGATCGCCGGCTCGTCGAGGCGCTCGATCATCGGCTCGAGGGCCGCCAGGTCGCGCACCAGCGCCTCGAACCGCGCCTCCCGCAAGGGGTTGCTGGCGATGAACCGTCCGAACTGGCCCGAGCCCCAGGTGCCGAGACGCCCGACGATGATCTGGAAATAGAGCCGCGCCTCGTCGGCGACGCCCGCGTCGCCCGTGGCAGCATAGCGCGCCACCCGCTCGCGCAGGGACGTGATCTCGAGGCGGCCGTTGAAGCCCGTCCAGGCGATGTCATAGCGGTTCGCCTGCTCGACCGTCGACTGGTGCGAGACGATCAGGTGCGAATACACCACGGCCGCGATCGCAAGGGCGAGCACGACGACGATGGCGAGACGGCGGACCAGCTTTGTCATGATGTCAGGCCCCTCCGGACCTCTCTTGCCTGAGCGGCGCGGCCGGGCTCAGCGGAAGGCCATGCTTTTGACCTGCCAGACCGAGCGGCTGTAATGCACCTCGCTGCGCAGGCTCGGATCGGCATCGAACGGATAGACGATGAACAGCGGCCCCTTGTCGGACACGGCCATGTAGGCGCCGTTGCGCTTCATCGCGAGGATCGCCTTGCGCTCGATCAGGTCTGCGGTCGGGATCTCGACGAAGTAGTTGTTGAGCGCCACCACCTCGACCATGTCGCCCTTGATCTTGAGCGCCTCGAACAGGCGGGCGAGCGAGACGCCCTCGAAGGTCATCGCGCCGTCGTACCAGGGCGTCGTGGTGGTCACGCTCTCCAGGCCGAGCGCTTCCAGGTCGGCGCGGGTCAGGGACTTCTGGCCCCCGTCGATCCGCCCTTCGACGGTCAGCAGGATGTCCTGCGGGCTGGCGGCGCGCACGGGCGCGGCCAGGGCGAGGGCGAGGGCAAACAGCGTGGCAAGGCGGACAACGAGAGACATTCGGCGTCACTCCGGCAGAAAACTCTCCCTAGGGTAGGTTCTGCCCGCCAAGGACTGCTGAAGGACTTGCTTCAAATTTTAACGAAACGCCGAATTCTTCATCCGCGCAAACAAAATGCCGCGGCGCACCGCGGCAGCCGCGTCCGGACGGCCGTGGCGCAGGGGGCGGCCACGGCCGAAGACTGCCGCACCGTCGCGTCGGGGCTCAGGCGACAACCAGCGATTTCGACTTCGACTTGCCGGCGCGCGGCTCCCGGTTGCCGCCCTGATAGGAGTTGCGCTCCTCGGTCGGGGTGACCGAATAGCGCTCGCGGTAGCACTTGGTGAAATGCGAGGTGGAGGCAAAGCCGCAGGCAATCGCCACGTCCAGCACTGGCCGGGAGGTCCGGCGCAGCAAGTCGCGCGCGGTCTCCAGCCGCAGCTTCAGGTAATACTGGCCCGGCGTGCAGTTGAAGTGGCGCCGGAACAGGCGTTCCAGCTGGCGCGGCGACAGGTTCACCGTCATCGCCAGCTGCTGGCACGACAGGGGATCCTCGATGTGCATGTCCATGATGCGGATGGCTTCGAGGATCTTGGCGTTGGAAATGCCGGTGCGCGCCTCGATGTCGTGGCGCTGGGCGCTCTCGCCGGAGCGCATGTTCTGGTAAAGCGCGACCTCGGCCACCTCATGGGCGAGATAGGCGCCATGCTGGATGGCAATGAGGCGCAGCATCATGTCGAGCGAGGCCATGCCGCCGGCGCAGGTGATGCAGTTGCGGTCGATCGAGAAGATGTCCGACGACACTTCCACCCCGGGGAACTCCTCGCGGAACGAGCGCAGGTTCTCCCAGTGCAGCGTGCAGCGGCGCCCTTCCAGCAGCTGGTAGCGCGCCAGCAGGTAGGCGCCGGTGCAGATGGCGCCGAAGGTGCGGCCGCGCGCGTTGAGGCGCCGGAGCCGGATCCCCAGTTCCTTGTCGAGCGGCAGCCGCTCCACGTCGATGCCGGTGCACAGCAGCGTGATGTCCGCATCCTCAAGGTCGCGCACCCCGTGCTCGACCTTGATCTCGCACCCGTTCGAGGCTGTCACCGGGCCGCCGTCCAGCGAATAGGTTGTCCAGCGGTAGTAATCGCGTCCGATCAGCCGGTTCGCCAGCCGCAGCGGCTCGACGACGGACGAAAACGCGATCATGGAGAAGCGGTCGAGGACGACAAGCGCAATGGTCTGGCCATCCGCCTCCGTCCGCGTCACATGCGGTCTGGTGCTGGACATGGTGTCCCTGGTCCTTGCTCTGGAATGTTCTTGTTTTTGTTTCGCAATATGAGGCGTGAGCGGCCGGTCCGTGTCAATGGGTCTCGCGCGGGGCCCGGGCGGGATTCACATCGCCGGTTAACCGGCTTGGGGATGCGACGGCTCGGACGTGCCGGTTGCGGGCAATTTTTTTTAAGCCGGGCCCGGAATCCCGGATGCATGTTGCTTCATATCAAGGCGGCAAAAGTGGTAATCGGTACACAACATTCGCCAGTCGCCCGGCCGTGCCGCAGGGTGTCGGGCATGTCATGCTTCACGACCCGCCGCATCCCCGACCGCCCCTGATCGCAGCCGATCCCGGGATCGGGCCCGGCCCAACGGACTGGACCGCCATGAACGCTCTCGCGACCCCCGCCGACCTTGAAGCCGCCGTCGCCGGCAGCGCCTTCGTTCAGGAGGTGACCGAGGTCAAGCACTATACGGACCGGCTGTTCAAGTTCCGTACCACCCGTCCGGCGAGCTTCCGCTTCCGCTCGGGCGAGTTCGTGATGATCGGCCTGCTCGTCGACGGCAAGCCGCTCTACCGCGCCTATTCCATTGCCAGCCCCTCCTGGGACGAGGAGCTGGAGTTCTTCTCCATCAAGGTGCCGGATGGTCCGCTCACCTCGCATCTGCAGAAGATCCAGCCGGGCAATGCCATCCTCATGAAAAAGAAGCCGACCGGCACGCTGGTCAACGATGCGCTGACCCCCGGCAAGCGCGTCTACATGTTCTCCACCGGCACCGGCATCGCCCCCTTCGCCAGCCTGATCCGCGATCCGGAGACCTACGAGAAGTTTGACCAGGTCATCCTGACCCACACCTGCCGTGAAGTCGCCGAATTGCGCTATGGCGAGGAACTGGTCGAGGCCACCAGGAATGATCCGCTGATCGGCGAGCTCGCCCGGGAAAAGCTGGTGCACTACACCTCGGTTACCCGCGAGGACTTCCCGCGCCAGGGCCGCATCACCGACCTGATGGCCAGCGGCAAGCTGTTCACCGACCTTGGCGTTCCGCCGATCGACCCGGCGATCGACCGCGGCATGATCTGCGGCTCGATGGAGATGCTCAAGGACACCAAGGCCCTGCTGGAGCAGTTCGGCCTGACGGAAGGCGCCAACAACAAGCCGGCCGAATTCGTCGTCGAGCGCGCCTTCGTCGGCTGACCTCTCCGGCTCGCCCTTCCGTTGGCGACATGCCTGCGTCCGGCCCCGTCAGGGCCGGACGATGAACGCCGGCGTGCGGTAGTTGGGCAGCTTGCGGAGCTGCAGTCCGCGGTCGCGCAGGAAGTCGTCGACGACGTCGGTGGCCCCGGCGACGGTCGCATAGTCATCGATGACGACAAGCCCGCCGGGGACGACCCGGTCATAGAGCGTCTCCAGCACGAAGCGCGTCGGCTCGGCCACGTCCATGTCGAGATGCAGGAGCGACAGACGCAGCTCGGGCCGGCTGGCCAGATAGCGCGGCAGCGTCTCGAACACGTCACCGGCAACCAGGTCGATGTTGCCGAAGCCCTTCTCCCGCAGCACCGCGCCCAGCTCGTCCCGCGCCAGCCCGTGTCCGGCCGCCGCCTCGAACCGCGCGATGAAGTCGCGGTCCGCCGCGCGGGCAAGGCCCTCGCTCGGGAACTTGCCAAAGGCATCGAAGCCGACGATCCGGCGGGACTGGTCGGTCTCCATCAGGGCCCGGAACTGCGCGAAGCGGATCAGCGACAGACCCTTGAACACGCCGAACTCGACCACGTCGCCCGGCAGATCGACGATGCGGCGGTAGAGCTCGTAATGCGCCAGGAGCTTGTTGATCCGGCTCTGGTCGGAAAACCAGTAAAACCCGTTCTCGTAATCCCAGACACTGTCCCTGCTCAGCCCGCGCAAGCTGTTGATCGGCGTTGTCATGGTCGTGCTGTCCTCGCTGCCAGTCCGGATGAGGTCAGATCGGGTCGGATCGGGTCTCTCCGTAAAAATGTTTCTGCAGGGGCACGGACCAGAAGCTGTCCTGCTCCAGGATTTCCACGAAGCGCGCCGCCGACTGGCCCTGTCCGAAGCTGCGGTCCGAGGCGAAGCGCTGTCCCCAGCGGGTGGCGAGGAAGTCCTCGATCCGCGCGCGGTCGAAGGCAGACGCCTCGGTGATCGTGGGGGCAGCCGAGCGGTTCAGCTGGCGGGTTCCGATGTTCAGGCTCGGGATCCCGAGGAAGGGGGCTTCGCGGACGCCGGCGCTGGAGTTGCCGACGAGGGCGGCCGCGTTCTTCATCAGCTCGGAGAAATAGGCAAAGCGCATGTTCGGCAGATGGCGGAAGCGCGCGGGGTCGAGCCGTTCGATCTCGGCGAAGATGTCTTCCGATCCGGGGTCGTTGTTCGGCGAGATCACGACAAAGGAACGCCCGCTGTCGGAAAGCGCCGCAAACAGGCTGGCCGCCTGGGCGCCAATGGTGTCCCGCTCCGATGTCACCGGGTGAAACACGGCGATGCCGTAGTCGGGGAAGTGGATGTCGTAGCGCTGCCGGACCTCGTCGAGGCTGACGCCGGACGGGCCATGGTGGAAATCCAGCTCCGGCGAGCCGATGTTGAACACCGTCACCGGATCCTCGCCCAGTGCGATCACGCGGCTGCGTGCCGCGTCGGAACTGACGAAATGATAGGTGCAGAGCTTGGTGTTGCAGTGGCGGTAGACCTCGTCGATCGTGCCGGACACCTCGCCGCCCTCGATGTGGGCGCAGCGGATGTAGTTGGTGGCCGACACGAGCGCGCCCGCCAGCGCCTCGATGCGGTCGCCGTGCACGACCGCGAGGTCCGGCCTGTTCTCGTTCACCCAGTCCGACAGGCCGCTGATCGTCTTGGCCAGGATCACGTCCTGCGGGTCGCCGATGCGCTGGTTGATGAACTCCGCCTTGCCGATCCCCTCCAGCCGCTGCACCTCGTTGCGCGTCGCGCCGTAGCGGTCCAGCATGTGCATGCCGGTCACGAAGAATGTCACCGCGTGCCCGCGGTCACGGGCCGCCAGCGCCAGCGGCTCGAGCTTGCCGAAATCGGCGCGGGTGCCGGTGAGGAACAGCAGCTTGCGGCGCATCGGCCCGTCCTTTCCGTTCAGTCGGCGAGGTCGCTCCAGCGGAGCTGCTCGTTGCGCCGCCGGGCGACGGCGAGCCGCCGGCCCACGACCTCGTCGAAGCGGTTGGCCGCGATCTCGCCGGTGCCCGGGCGCCTCGCCCAGATGTCGGCCTCGGTGATCACGTGGCCGGCGGGAAGATCGCGGTCGGCGACGACCGACCCGCGCGCGAAGCGGTAGACATCCTCCTCCGGCGCCGTGCGGCGCTTCTCGTTGTGCAGGGCGGTGTGGATCTCGCGCGAGCGGTCGATGAGGTATCTGAGCTCCGCCGGATCCATGGAACAGGAGATGTCCGGCCCCTTGCGGTAGCGCGTGTCGGTGAAGTGGCGTTCCAGGATCGAGGCCCCGAGCGCCACGGAGGCGAGCGCCATGTCCGGTCCGATGCTGTGGTCGGAAAAGCCGATCACGGCACGCGGAAAGGCCGCCTTCAGATCCGTCACGCCCCGCAGCGACACGATCTCCGGCGGCGAGGGATAGAGGTTCGTGCATTCCAGCAGCGCATAGTCGATGCCGGCGCTGTCGAGGATGGCGACGGACGGGCGGATGCTCTCCAGCGTCTGCATGCCCGTGCTCATGATCACCGGCTTGCCGAAGCGCGCGATGTGGCGGATCAGCGGCAGGTGATCGCATTCGCCGCTGCCGATCTTGAAGGCCGGCACGTCGATGGAGGCGAGGAAGTCGGCCGCGGCCCGGGAGAAGGGCGTCGAGATGTAGATGAGGCCCAGCCCCTCGGCATAGGCCTTCAGCTCCTTCTCCGCCTCCGTCGGCAGGGCGCAGCGCCGCATCACCTCGAAGATGGAGACATCGGCATTCGGCGGGAAGATGGCCTTTGCCTCCTCCGTCATCTCGTCCTCGACGATGTGCGTCTGGTGCTTGACCATCTCGCAGCCGCTGAGCGCGGCCGCGCGCACCATCTCCCGCGCGACGTCGAGGCTGCCGCCGTGGTTGATGCCGATTTCCGCGATCACGAGCGGCGGATGGTCGGGACCGATCTCCCGGTGGGCGATCTTCATGATGTCAGGTTCCCTAGCGTTCGGTGGAGCCGAGAAGGGCCGCGCAGCGCGCGAGGTCGGCGGCCGTGTCGATGTCCTGCGCCTCGTCGTCGGCGATGGGCAGGACGCGGATGTCCTCGGCCGAATAGTCGCCCCGGGCGAGGAATGTCCCGGCGTCATAGACGTAGAGCGCGCCGTTCGGCCGGACCACGGGCGGCAGGCTCTGGCGGTTGGCGAAGCAAAACTCCTTGCGCGCGATCGGCACGAAGCGGTCGCCCTCCAGGAGGCCCCATTTCAGCACGCTCCGCTCGGCCGGCGACACGCTCATCACCATCGAGGCCCCGGTGGCGGCATAGAGGTCGAGGCCGGCGCGGATGGTCTCCGGCCGGCGCAGCGGCGATGTCGGCTGCAGCAGCACCAGGGTGCCTTGCGTCAGCCCGGCCCGGGGCAGGAAGTCGAGGAGCACCTCCGCCATCGTCGTCGTGTCGGCGGCCAGATGCGGCGGCCGCAGATGCGTCGTGACGCCCTCCGGCAGGCGGGCCTCCAGGATCTCCGGAATGTCCGTGGTCACGTGGATCTCGCGGATGCCGGCAGCGAGCGCGGCATCGATGCTGTGGCGGTAGAGCGGCTTGCCGGCCAGCGGCGTGACGTTCTTGCCGGGCAGTCCCTTCGATCCGGCCCGTGCCGGGACCACGGCAAAGACGGGAGCCAGCGGCACGCCGGTCATCCGCCCAGCCCCAGCCGCGTGAGCCGGGCCTCCGGCGACCAGTCATGGTCGCGCCAGTGCTCCAGCCGACTGACGAGTTCGGGCACGAGCGTCACCACAGGCTGGCCCGGCTCCAGCACCGTGTAGTTGAAATCGTCGTACCAGGGCGTCACCTCCTGCCCGAGCATGAACTGGGGTACCTCCTGGCCGAAGGTCCAGCACGGCAGGCCATGGCTGCCGGCAATGTCGGAGACGCTGGTGTTGACCGTCAGCACCAGATCGCAGCAATTCGCCAGCGCCGCTGCATCTTCCAGGTTGTTGAACTGGTCCACATCCTCGAAATGCACGAGGTTGGCCCCGCGTCCCTTCACCAGGAAGTCGATTTCCCGGGCAATGGCGATGTACTGCAGGTCGACGAAGATGATGCCCGGCGTCTCGACGATCGGCGCGAACTCGGGCACCGACAGGTAGCTCTTGGCCCGCGCCGGCGACAGGTTGCGCGAGCGCCACGAGACGCCGACGACAGGCTTTGCCCGCGCGTCGGGGATCCGGTCGTGAAACTCCCGGGCGCGGTCCTGGTTGAAGCGGAAGACCGGATGCCGCGCCTTGCGGAACGAGGGGAAATCCTTGCGCAGGTAATGCGCGAGGTCGCTGATGCAGATCTGGCAGTCGTAGTCGTGCTGGGTTGCCTTGAGCGTGACGGACTCGAAGGTGGCGAGCCGGACCGTCGCCTCCGGGAAACTGCGCTGGAAGGGCGGCAGGAGCTTCTGGCTGAGCTCGACGATCACATGGCCGGCCTGGGCGATGATTTCCGGGATCATCGTGCCGCTGCGGAACGCGTCGCCCACACCCTGGTCGTTCCACAGGAGGATGGTCTTGCCGCTCAGGTCCGAGCCGTCCCACTCGGGCCGCTCGAACTTGCGGGCAAGCGTGGAGGACAGGCCGGTGCGGAACCGGGCCGAGTGCATCTTCCAGCCAAGCTCCAGGTTGCCGAGGCCGAGATAGGCGAGCGACATGTTCCACTCGGCCGTCGGAATGTCCTCGAACCAGTTGGCCCGCGCCTTGGCCAGCGCATCGAGCGCGTCCTTCGACCGCCTGAGGGTCTGGTAGATCACGCCGAGCGTGACGAGGCGTCCGGCATTGGTGGGCTCTGCCGCCACGGCCGCCTCCGCATGCGGCAGGCCGAGATGCGAATCGCCGATGCGGAAGTAGAGCCGTGCCAGCTCGTGCTGGATGTCGCCGTTCTGCGGGAACAGCTTCTCCGCCACCAGCAGCTCGCGCAGGTCCTGGTCATACTGCTCCAGCTCGAACCGCGCCCGGGCCCGCTGCACCCAGGTTTCCGCATTGCTCGGGTCGAGCTGCACGGCCGTGTCGAAGAACTCCAGCGCCTTCTGGTGATCCTCGCGGTCGCGCAGGAGGATGCCGTAGTTGCGATAGGCATCGGCATAGGAGGGCTGGTCCGCGATGAGCTTGAGCAGCAGCTCTTCCGCTTCGGCCTCGCGGCCGAGCTTGGTCAGCGAGATGGCCTTGAGGTTGCGGGCCTCCGGCAGCTGGGGGGCAAAGCCGAGGGCGCGCTCTGCCGCCTCGAGGATCTCCTGCGGCGTCGTCTCGGGCAGGTCGGAGAGGGCACGCGCCAGATTGGCGTGGTAGGGGCCCCGGTCCGGCGCCAGCGCGATGGCCTTGCGGATGAACTCCACCGCCCGCTTGGGAAAGCCGAGCTGGCGGTAGGTCACGCCGAGCAGGTTGAGCGCATCGGCCGAGGTCGGGTTCTTCTTGAGGACGGCCTTGTAAAGGCGCTGCGCCTTCTCGATCTCTCCGGCCTGTTGCAGGGCGAGAGCCTTGCGCAGCGTCTCCAGGGTTCCGGCGGCAGCCGACTTCACGTTCATGCGGTCTCCGGGCGGGCTGTTGGCAAGAATCAGTCAGTCTGATCTTAGCAAGAAAACCCTGCCCGGGACGGCAGATTGCGGGGCGTCAGGCCGCACGTCCACGGCCATGAGCGCCCTCGGCGGCCGTATCCTGGTTGGCCACGGCCTTCAGGGCGGCGAAGAAGTCGCGCACGTCGGTGGCGATGTCGGCGGAGCAGCGCTTGAGATCTTCGGCCGACTTCTGGAACTGGCCGGCGACCTGTCCGGTTGCGGTGATGGTCGCGCTCACCCGGTCCACGTTGCCTGCAAGCTGCCGGGAGCGGCTGGCGGCACTCTGGATGTTGGAGGAGATCTCGCGCGTGGCTGCCCCCTGTTCCTCCACCGCAGCCGCCAGCGAGGCGGTCATGTTGTCGACCTGGCGCACCGTGTCGGAAATGGCGCTGATCGACTTCACCGCATTCTGGGTGGCGCCCTGGATGGCATTGATCTGGCTGGAAATCTCTTCCGTCGCCTTCGAGGTCTGGTTGGCCAGCTCCTTCACCTCCGCCGCCACGACGGCAAAGCCGCGACCGGCCTCCCCGGCGCGCGCGGCCTCGATCGTCGCGTTCAGGGCGAGCAGGTTGGTCTGCTCGGCGATCGCCTGGATGAGGCTGATGACGTCGCCGATGCGCTGGGCGGAATCGGACAGGCGGCCCACTTCCTCGGCCGTCCGGTCGGCCTCGCTGTTGGCCCGCCGCGCCACATCCGAGGCACCGGTGATCTGGCGCGACAGTTCCGCGATCGAGCTGGCAAGCTCCTCCGTTGCGGCCGCGATGGTCTGGATGTTGCCGGTGGTGACCTGCGAGGCCTGCGAGGCCTCGTCCGCCTCGCTCATGGCGGACTGCGAGCGCGACGACAGGCTGGAGGCCTGGGTCGTCACCTCGGCAGCGCGCGCGTCGACCGTGGCCATGGAGGCATCCACCTTGGAGCGGAAGGTCTCGATGGCCAGATTGATCCGCCGCGCCTGCTCCTCGCGCTGCTCCATCAGCACCTGCTGGTAGGTGGAAATGGCGAAGTCGAGGTCCATGAACACGGCCTTGTTCAGCGCCGCGATTTGCCGGGTGGCGCGGGACGGGGAGAACCGGTTGCGCCGGATGATGAGGGCGATCAGCTCGTTGAGCACATACTGGTAGCCGGCGATGTACCACTTCGGCTCGAGGCCGATGCGCACATGCGCGCGGCCGATCCGGTCGATGCTGTCCACATAGGCCTTGTCGAAGTCGCCGCCGAACAGCCGCGCCCAATGGGTTTCCTGGGACTTCTTGAGATGGCTGTCGCGGGTCCCGATCATGCGCGCCATCGTCGGGTCGCCCTTCACATGCCGATAGAACCCATCCAGGATGGTGGGCAGGGAGGCCGCGACAACCGGCCAGAGTTCGCGCAGGGACTGGCGGGTATCCCCGTCAATCTGGGCGAAGCGCAGTCGTGCAAAAGTTTCATCAGTCTGGGCGTGCATGATGTCCCTCGGGCAATCTACCGTAGGGCAAATGTGAATTTACCAAATTAAAAAGGACTTAACCTGATGCGCGACGCCTCGCCGGTGCCTGTTGTTGACTTAACGGGATTGCGGAAAAACCGTGAATTCTGAGGTTTCTGGGTGTTTCTATTGTGCCGGTTCAAGGCCGGATCACGTAAAACTGCATAAAACACCATTGCAGAAATTGACAGGGATGCGGGTCCGGAGGCCGGGCGCTACGTAGGAACCCCTAGATCTGGAATGAACCGTGTTCGCCGCAAGCCGAACGGGTCTGCAGCGTAGCACGCGCAGGGACCCGTCGTAACGGTTCAATTGAACCGGTGCACGGTCCGTATTTTTCAGCTAAGTCGTTGATTTTTATGGTGGGCGATGCAGGGATTGAACCTGCGACCTTTCCGGTGTGAACGGAACGCTCTCCCGCTGAGCTAATCGCCCGCGCCGTTTCGGCGTGTGGCGCGGTATTTAGAGGATGCTGCCGGACTGCGCAACTGGCCAGACAAAAAATTTTGTCGGCTGTGCACAGGTGGCCGCTGCCCTGCGCGCTGCGGGCCGGCGTGACCTTAAGGGCGCAGGCCGATGCCCACGGCGGCAACCGCGCCCGGCAGCTCGCGGAAATGCGAGATCACGTGGTCGGGGCCGAGATCCCGCACCGGGACCGCGGCATAGCCGAAGTTCACCGCGATGACGGGGATGTTGGCGGCGCGGGCGGCCGCGATGTCGGTGGCAGTGTCGCCGACCATGACGGCGGTGGCCGGTTCGCCGCCGGCGCGGCGGATCGCGCCCAGCACGGGGCGGGCGTCGGGCTTGGGCTGCGGGTAGGTGTCACCGCCGATGATCGCGCTGAACAGCCCGTCGAGCCTGAGCTCCGCCAGCAGGCGGCGCGACAGGGCCTCGGCCTTGTTGGAGCAGATGGCAAGTTTCCAGCCGTCGGCGCGCAGGCCCTCCAGCACCTCGACGGCATCCGGATAGGGCCGGCTGACCACGGCGATGTTGGCGGCGTAATGGTCGAGGAAGTCCTTGCGCATGGGCAGGAGCAGGCCGTCGTCCGGCACCACGCCGTTGTGCTCCAGCCCGAGCCGAAGCAGGGGCAGGGCCCCGTGCCCGGCATGCGGGCGGGCAACCGGCTCCGGCACAGGCGCGTGGCCATAGCGCTCGAGCGTCGCATTGAGGGCACCGACGAGATCCCCGGCGGTGTCCACGAGGGTCCCGTCAAGGTCGAGCACGAGCACGGTCACAGCTTTCTCCTTCCTGGATCCTGCGCTGCGAGCAATAGGTGAGCCGGCGTGCTCCTGCAAGCCGCTCGCGCAACATTATGTCGCAGCGACCGGCCTGCAGGGCAGGGGGTCACAGCTTGTAGGCGGTCCGGAAGGCGCCCCAGTGACGGCCGGCCACGGTGAGCGGCACGTCCACTTCCTGCATCCACACCACGGTGCCGTTGCCCATGTCGCGGGCGTAGGTCTGGATCAGCACCGGCCGGGTGTTGCGCGCCGCGCTGAGGCCGGCACGGTCGTCGAAGATGCGCTTGTTGCGGCAGTTGGCGGCGTTCCACGCCGGATCGTCGGGCTTTTGCGGCTTGGAATAGGCACGGTTGTGCACGGGCAGATAGCCGTTGCGGTCGACGGCGGCGCAGAAGGCCATGGTCGGGTCGCTCGCCAGAATCGGCTCGAGGATGGCGGGCAGAACCTCCTCCAGCCGGGCAAGCGCCCGGGTCTCGAACTGCTGCGGATTGGTCCCGGCGATGGGCTTGTACTGGGTGTCGAACAGGTCGTTGACCGTCAGCCTGCGGCTGTCGAGGAGGCCCTGCAGGGCGGCCTCGATGCGGGCGGCCCCCTCCTGGGCGCGCTTCACCGCCCCGGCATAATCGGCCATGATCCGCGCAAGCCGCTTGTCGAGTGCCGCCGCAACGACAGCGTCCATCTTGCCGAAGCTGCAATGCAGACCGTTCTCCGACCGGTTGAGCAGATGCACCTCGATCTCGCCCACCCCGTCCAGCACCAGCCGGCCCTGGCACGGCACGGGGACGTTCTCCAGTCCTTCCGGCCTCAGCAGGACGCCATTGTTTGAAATGTCGCGTGTCTCGATGCGCATGTTCTCGCCACGCAGCATGAGCAGGCCCGAGAGCCGGGCCGGCAGCCGGTCCGCGATGCGCCTGTCGCCGATCCGGCTCTGACGGATCATCATCGTGAAACGGGGCCCAAGTCCGGCCGCGGCCTGGGCCATGCGTCCAGCCGCATCGCGGGCCAGGCCGCCGCTTTCCTCCGCCCGCCGGGTCGCGGCCTCGATGGCGCCGATGCGCTCGCCGACCTTCTGCACGAAGGCCGCCGTCTCGTCAGCCCTGCGACCGATGTCCGCCGTGGCCCCCACCTGTTCCTCCACCGCACTCTCCACGGTGGCAAAGGTCGGCCTCAGCTCGCCGATCATCTCGATCACGCGGTTCACCGACTGGATGCTGGCCTCCGCGGACGCCTGTAACCGTTCGATGTTGGACACGATCACGTCCGTGGCCTTCTGTGTCTCCACGGACAGGGCCTTCACCTCGTTGGCGACGACGGCAAAGCCCTTGCCGGCCTCGCCGGCGCGCGCCGCCTCGATGGTGGCATTGAGGGCGAGCAGGTTGGTCTGCTTGGCCACATCCGAAATCAGCCGGACCACATTGGCGATGTCGCCGATTGCCGCCCTGAGGTCGAGAACGCCGGCATTGGCCTCGTCGGCAATCAGCATGGCGTCGCTCGACAGCTTGCTGGAGCGTTCCACCTGCTGGCTGATGCGGGTCGAGGCCGCGGCCAGCTCGCCGATGGAGGCGGCCAGCTCGGCTGCATTCTGGGTTGCAATGGACGCCTGGCCGCGCAGCTCCTCGCCGTCCTGGCGGATGCGTTCCAGCACGAGGCCCTGGTCAGAGATCCGCTGACGAAGGTCCTCTGCCTGGCGGCCGATTGCAGAGGCAGCCAGATGCAGGTCGGTTTCGATGGCATCGAATGTTCGCGAGGCTTCCTTTTTCACATCATCGGCATTTTTATCCGGGGAAGATGTCGTTGTATCCGGATTTTTTGCGGTCTCTATCGCATCTGAAGCTGCAGGAGCTACGGCATGTGATTTCATTCTTCTCTCAAGAAAAGCCATGATCGCGTGTCCGGATGAAGAAATACTGGAGAATTACATCATCCCTCCAGTGCCTAAACGGAGGGTTAAGGCTCGCGTCAGGATTGCATTTTTGGATTGGCCGCGAAGCCCGGCAGATGGTCTTTGCCCTGCGCGGGACTGCGTGCTAATCAGCGCCCTGACGCAAATGGCAGGCGCGCGCCCGCGCCAAAGAACGGCGGGCATGGGCCTGCGGGTTGGACGAGGTAGGCATGAGCGACGACTGGAAGCGTCTCGCTGCGGAGGCGGCCCTTGACGAGGTCCGTTCCGGAATGAAGATCGGCATCGGCACGGGGTCCACGGCGGAGCATTTCGTCCGCGCGCTCGGGCGGGCCGTGGCCGGCGGGCTTGACGTGGTCGGCGTGCCGACATCGGAACGCACCGCCGCCCTTGCGCGCGAGCTGGGCATCCGCCTGGCGACGCTCGACGAGATCCCCGCGCTCGACCTGACCATCGACGGCGCCGACGAGATCGACCCGGCGCTGCGGCTGATCAAGGGCGGTGGCGGGGCGCATCTGCGCGAGAAGATCGTCGCGGCCGCCTCCGCGACCCTCATCGTCATCGCCGACCACACCAAGCTGGTGCCGGTTCTCGGCAAGTTCCCGCTGCCGATCGAGGTGGTGCCCTTCGGTCTCGGGGCGACCCGGGCCGCGATCGAGCATGTGCTGGCCCGTCATGGCCTGCCGGTGTCGCTGAGCCTGCGCGGCGGGGCCGACCATCCTTTCGTCACAGATGGCGGTCACATGATCCTCGACGCTGCCCTTGGTGCGATCCCCGATCCGGCTGCGCTGGCGGCCGATCTCGTCGCCATCCCGGGCGTGGTGGAGCACGGCCTCTTCATCGGACTGGCGGGCAAGGCCTATGTCGCCGGTCCGGACGGCGTCCGCGTGGTGACGGCAGCCTGACACTGCCGGGCCGGCGGCCCATCCTGTTCTGAACTCTGGAGTTTGACCATGAAACTGAAGTCCCTGAAGGCTCTCCCGCTCCTGGCGGCCGCCCTCATCGCCGGCAGCCTGTCGGCTCCGGTGGCCTATGGCCAGGAGCTGAGCGACGCCCATCTGGCCGCCGCCCGCCGGGCCGTGATCGCCGCCGGCGCCCTGCAGAGCTTCGACGAGATCCTGCCGATCCTGGCCGAGCAGACCAAGACGATCTTCGTGCAGGCCGACCCGTCGGTCACGCCGGTGATCGAGGAAGTGACCACCAACGTCGCCCTCGCGCTCGCCGAGCGCCGTCCGGAACTGAACCGCATCGTCTTCGAGGTCTGGGCGCGCCGTCTGTCGGAAGAGGAACTGGCCAAGATCTCCGAATTCTACGAGAGCCCGGTCGGCAAGAAGCTCACCGAGCTGGGGCCGGAGCTGACCGCCCTGTCGATCGGCGCTGCCCAGCAGTGGCAGGAACAGCTGGGACAGGACATGGTCAACCAGGTCCGGGCCGAGCTGGAAAAGCGCGGCCTGATCAAGCAGTAAGCCTTCGATCCTCGCGTGAGCGGCCCCGGTTTCGGGGCCGTTTGCATTTCGGCCTTGAGTGCGGGGCCGGCCCGGACGATATCAACAGCCAGACACCGGGCGATGCTGGAGACAGGACAGCGACATGAGCGACTTTGATTATGATCTCTTTGTCATCGGTGGCGGCTCCGGCGGTGTCCGCGCCGCCCGCATCGCCGCCACCCACGGCGCCCGCGTGGCGATCGCCGAGGAATATCGGTACGGCGGCACCTGCGTCATTCGCGGCTGCGTGCCCAAGAAGCTCCTCGTCTATGCCTCGCGCTACTCCGAGGAGTTCGAGGATGCGGCCGGCTTCGGCTGGACCGTCGGCCCGCGCAGCTTCGACTGGACCCGCCTGATCGAGGCCAAGGACCGCGAGATTGCCCGGCTGGAGGGCATCTACCGCCGCAATCTGGAGCGCACCGGCGTCGAGCTCTTCGACAGCCGCGCCGTGCTGGAGGGGCCGCACACGGTCCGGTTGCTGGCCGATGACCGGCGGATCTCCGCCCGCTACATCCTCATCGCCACCGGGGCGACGCCGAATGTCGATCCGGACCTGCCCGGAGGCGAGCACGTCATCACCTCCAACGAGGCCTTCCATCTGCCCGAGCTGCCGAAGCGGGTCGTGGTGGCCGGCGGCGGCTACATCGCGGTCGAGTTTGCCGGCATCTTCAACGGGCTCGGTGTCGAGACCACGCTCATCTACCGGGGTGACCAGATCCTGCGCGGCTTCGATGGCGACATGCGCCGCGCGCTGCAGGAGGAGATGGAAAAGAAGGGCATCCGTGTCCTGACGGGGGATGTCTTCACCTCCATCGAGAAGGGGGCCGACGGCACGCTGACCGGCCGGACCCGCAAGGGCGAGACGCTGGTCGCCGACCAGATGCTGTTTGCCATCGGCCGCCGGCCCAACATTGCCGGTCTTGGCCTCGAAACGGCCGGCGTCGAGGTCACGCCGGGCGGCGCCATCCGCGTCGATGCCGCGTCGCAGACCTCCGTGCCGTCGATCTATGCCGTCGGCGATGTCACCGACCGGGCCAACCTGACCCCGGTCGCCATCCGCGAGGGCCATGCCTTCGCCGACAGCGTCTTCGGCAAGCGCGCCTGGACCGTCGATCACAGCCTCATCGCCACCGCCGTGTTCTCGCAGCCCGAACTCGGCACCGTCGGCCTGACCCAGGAAGAAGCCCTGCAGCGCACGCCGAACCTCGACATCTTCCGCACGAGCTTCCGCCCGATGAAGCACACCCTGTCGGGGCGCGACGAGAAGATGCACATGAAGCTGATCGTCGATGCCGACAGCGACCGGGTCCTGGGCGTGCATGTTCTGGGTCCCGACGCGGGCGAACTGGCGCAGGTGCTCGGCATCACGCTGGAGATGGGCGCCACCAAGGCGGATTTCGACCGCACCATTGCGGTGCATCCGACGGCGGCCGAGGAACTCGTCACCATGCGCGAGCCGAGCGAACGCCTGCGCGGCTGAGGGCAGCCCCCAATCAGGCCCCCCCATCAGGCCCCCCCATCAGGCCCCTGGCCGGCAGGTGAGGGGCCGACCTGCGTTCGTGGTCATCGGGAGAGCAGGGTCCGGGCGGCGGTCTCGCCGCTCATCAGCGCCCCATGCACCGTGGCCTGATGGCCGAACAGGCAGTGCTCGCCGGCAAAGACCACCGGATCACCGGCCGGGGCGGCCAGGGCCGCGAAGTCGGCCGCGCCCGCGCCGATGCCGGGAAAGGAATAGGAGCCGCGCGCCAGCGGGTCGAGGCCCCAGTCGGACTGCATGTGCCAGGTCCGGTCGGCCGCAACGCCGGGCAGTTTCAGCCGGCGCAACAGCGCATCGGCCGCCGCCCGGGCCGCCTCGGGCGACAGGCGCTCCAGGGCCTCGGCCTCACGACCGCCCGCCACCAGCATGATTGCCGGCTCCGGCGCCTGCGGCAGCGGATAGAGCGCGGTCCAGGGCGCAAGCTCCGGCGCCGCCGGCAGGATCGCATCCACGGCCGGCAGCCTGTCGGCAACCGGAACCGCCAGCTTGAACAGGGTGCCCGTGCCCACCCGCTCCATCGCCTGCTGCCGCCGCACACCCAGTCCGGGCTCGAAGCGCAGGTCGCCGGCCCGAAGCACCGCAAGAGGCAGCGCGACCACGACCTGATCGGCCGAATGCGCTCCGGTCTCGGTGATCACGTCCACCCGGTCACGGCCAGCCTGGAGCACGCGTGCCCGTTCCCCCAGCCGGATGTCGAGGCCAAGGGCGATCAGCCGGATGATCTGGTCATAGCCGCCCTCCACCCAGTGGTCGCCGCCGGCCAGCAGCGCGTCATCATCATGCGTGCCGGCATCCAGGGCGTCGGGATCGGCAGCCAGGTCACCGGCAATCTCGATCCGCAGCAGCGACGTGAGCAGGGGCGGGGAGGCCTCCGACAGGCCGGCGCGCCGCAGGTCCGACAGCAGGCTGCGGCCGGCCGGTCCGTCATGCCAGCCGTCGATCTGCCGCATCATCCGCTCGAGTTCCGCTTCTGCGGCCGCGTAGCGCGCGGCCGGGATCTCCACGCCGGCCGCGTCAAGGGCAAGGGCCGTGTCATAGGAGGTCGGGCGGAGCTTGACCCCTGCCTGTCGCGCCAGCCCGGTCAGCGGATTGCCGGACAGGCCATGGACCCAGCCGGCGCCACGCTCCAGCACGAGGCCCTTCATCCGCTCGGTGTGCACCCGGCCGCCGATGCGCTGGCGGGCTTCCAGCACGGTCACATCCTGTCCCGCGTCGTGGAGGACCCGGGCGGCCATCAGTCCGGCGACGCCGGCGCCGAGCACCAGGACCTTGCGCCGCGGACGCGCCTCGGCCCGCCGCAGCGGTCCAAGCGCCGCGGCCACGGTCAGCGCCGCAAGGCCGGAGAGCAGGCTGCGCCGGGTGGTGCTAGCCGATGTGAAGGGACTGCCGGGATTGTCTCTGCGCGTCGCTGTGCGAGGTGCCACTCGTGCCTTGACCTCCTGTGCCGCCACGGGCCCGGTCCGCGGCTGCCTTCAGCGCGTCGGTGTCCGGGTCGCCTGCGAAGACGAACGAGCCGGTCCGTCTTGCCTTGGCAGCGTAGAGGGCCGCATCCGCTGCGGCAAGCAGGTCTTCCGCATCGGCGGCCTCTTCGGCCACGGCGATGCCCAGCGAGACGCCGAACTGCACGGCCACGCCCGGGTTGACCAGCACCGGGGCCGGCACGGCGACCAGGATCTCCTGTGCCAGCCGGGTCAGCCGGCGCCGGTCGGAAAAGGCCGTGACCAGCACGATGAACTCGTCGCCGCCGAGCCGGCCGACCAGACCGGCCGTCCCGACGGCCGCCTCGAGCCGGCGGGCCACGACCCGCAGCACCTCGTCGCCGG
The DNA here is from genome assembly GCF_009915765.1 of Pannonibacter sp. XCT-53. NCBI lineage: Bacteria > Pseudomonadati > Pseudomonadota > Alphaproteobacteria > Hyphomicrobiales > Stappiaceae > Pannonibacter > Pannonibacter tanglangensis. Next base: position 1,913,664 of record NZ_JAABLQ010000001.1, on the reverse strand, counting down.
CGCCATGGCCGTGGTTGTCGTTGATGTCCTTGAACCGGTCGAGGTCGCAGCTGATGAGGGCGAAGCGCCGGTCCGGCAGCGCGCTCACCGCCGCCGCCAGCGCCGTGCTGACCTGCAGCCGGTTGGCAAGTCCCGTCAGCATGTCATGCTGGGCCAGATGGCTGGCCTCGCGTTCACGGGTTTCCAGCGCCCGGGTCAGGCCGCTGATCTTCCAGGCAATCACCAGGGCAGACACGGCGATCAGGCTGCCCAGGAAGACGATGGCCGGAATGATCATCTGCCAGACGTGCTGGCCCGGGGTCTCGCTGATCCAGCGGAAGGACCCGAGCTGCGTGCCGTCCGGCCGGTTGATCGGCAGCACCGTGCGGATCTCGTCGCCCGGAATGGCGGTGACGAAGCGCAGGTCCTCGAAAGACAGCTGCGCGTTCAGGTCCGCCACGAAGGCCTCGTCGAGGGAGCGCGCCGACACCAGCACCGTCGGCGGGCCGGCGGGCATGTCGACCGTGTGGTCATCCGGCACGATCGGCATGGCCACCAGAAGGGTCGGAACCCCGTCCAGATCGGCGAAGGCGAAGACCGAGCTTTCCTCCACCTTGGTGGCCGCCAGCGTGCCGGGGGCCTCGAGCGTCGCTCCGGTCTCGGCGTAGCGGTTGGCGGTGGCCTGGGCGATCTGCATCAGCGGCGAGCTGGCCTCCAGCGGCTTGCGCCGGAAGCTGGCCTCTCCCAGCAACTGCTCGGCCAGCAGCACGCCGGAGGGATTGACCAGGAAACTGTGTTCATGCCCGAAATCGTACCAGAGTGCATCGAAGAACTCGTAGCGCACGAAGCCGGAGTTGAAGCGGACCGAGATGTTCTCGACCGCACGGTCCCAGCGGGCAAGGGTGAACTGGTCGCGGGCAATGAGCTGGCTGCGGTCGGTCAGGGCGTTTTCCAGAAGGCGCAGCTCGTTGCGCTTGGCCTGCTCGTCGGCCGCGCGCGAGGCGATGAAGCCGACAAAGACCAGCGACAGCGTTGCCAGCGTGATGAGCACGGCAGCCAGGAGATAGACCTGATGCCTCAGCGTCCATCGCTGCCGGTGCAGCGCCGGTCCCGTGTCCATGGCGTCCCTCAAGGCCACTTGCCACCTTCCTCCGTGGGCGTCCCGCCGGCCGCGTTCCCCGCGCGACCCGTCTGACGGGATGTCAGGGCGACACAATAGGCAAAGCCGGTTAATTTCCCATACGGAAGATTGGCAAATATCCCGTTAAGCGGGCAGGGTCCAGGGTTGCAGCGGAGGCGCCGGTTCACCCTGCGGGCGCAGGACTGTCTCTGCGGTGAGGCAGTTTTTGTGCGGCTGTTCACGGATGCTTTGGATCCGGTGCGCTATCCAGGGAGACAAACCCCATTCGCCGGATGATCTGACGATGTTCATGTCCTATTTCGGATACGGGTCCCTCGTGAACCCGGATACCTTGCCCGAGGGTGTCAGCCTGCGCCCCGCGCGCCTGCACGGCTGGCGTCGTGTGTGGGCGGTGCGCGGCAATGCCGCCGGCACGCCGCAGCATCGACGGGCCGTCTGTTCGCTCGGCGTGCGCCCGCAGCCGGGGGCCAGCATCCTTGGTGTCGTCGCCCGCGAGGCGGAGGCAGGCCGCCCCGGGCTCTACCGGCGCGAGGCGCGCTACCTCCCGGTCTCGGGCATCGGCCGCGACCTGACCCATCTCGACGACGGCAGCGCGGGCGATCCCGATGCCTTCCTGTTCCGCTCCCGCCCCGAGCACGACGGCTTCGGGGACGAGACCTGTCCGGTGCTGCAGAGCTATCTGGACTGCGTCCTGGCCGGCTTCCACGCCCACTGGGGCGAGGAGGGGATCGTCCATTTCATCGAGACGACCGATGGCTGGCATGTGCCCGTCCTCAACGACCGTGCCAATCCGCTCTATCCCCGGGCCAAGCTGATCGACGACCGGCTGCGGCGCCTGTTCGACGCCCATCTCGCCCGCACCGGGCTCATGCACCTGCAGGCGCACTGAGCGCCAAGGTGCACTGAGTCCGAGGCGTACCGGGCCCCGAGGCGGGCGGCCGCACCCGCGCCCGGGCATCCCCCGTCACGGCCCCGTGCCGAGAAGCTGGTGCAACAGCGCGCCGACGGCCCAGGCAATCCCGGCCGCGCCCATGCCGATGACCAGGGTCTCGAGCCCGGATCCCAGCCAGCCCCGGGTTGACCAGCAGGACTTCACCGAGCCGATGGCGAAGAAGGTGAGCGCGGTCAGCAGCGTGCCGGTCGCCGCCGCCGGCGCCAGCGTCAGCCCGGCCAGATCCGCCAGGAACGGCAGCAGCGGAACCGAGCCGCACAGCACGAAGGCCGCGAAGGTGGACAGCGCCGCCGCCCCGGCGTTGCGCCGCACGGCAGACAGGCCGTACTCGCCGCTCATCATGGTCTCGATCCACACCTCCCGCCGCGAGCTGATCAGGCCGACCAGCTGCTCCAGCTCCGCGCCGCGGAAGCCCTTGGCGGCAAAGATCTGCCGCACCTCCTCCCGCTCCCCGTCCGGGGTCGCCTCGATGTGACGCTCCTCCACGCGCAGGAGCCGGTCATAGTCCTCGATCTCGGCGCGGGTGCCGGCATAATTGGCCGCCGCCATCGAGAACCCGTCCGCCAGGAGGTTGGCAAGTCCGAGGATCAGCACCACCTGAGGCGAGAGCGAGGCGCCCACCGCGCCGGCGACGATGGCAAAGGTCGTCACGGCGCCGTCGATGCCGCCATAGACCCAGTCCCGCAGGTAGCTGATGGCCGGGCCGGCCCCGAGCCGGCGGGCGATTGCCTCCGGACTGTGGCCATGTTCCGGCAGGACGGGGCCCTCCGGCTTTGACGGGGCAGGCGGCGGAGAGGCGGACATGAGGCGACTCGTGGCTTGCGCGGCCGGCGTGGCAGCGGTTTACTCGGGCTCCCGGCGCTCCGAGGGGCAGGGATGCGGCGTTATGGGTGGTCTTGCTTCGAGGACCAGTGTATAAGCCGCAGGTTTTCGCCACTTGATGTGGCGCAAACGAAACAAAATTATCAAGGGAAGGTATCTGGGCCGACGAAAGACGGAATAGGCACAAGCCCGGACTGTTGTTGGAGAATGTGTTATGGCGGAGAAGTGGACCCCGGACAGCTGGAGATCAAAACCGATCCAGCAGGTGCCGGACTATCCCGATGCTCAGGCGGTCGCTGATGTCGAGAAGCGCCTGTCGACCTATCCGCCGCTTGTTTTTGCAGGCGAGGCGCGCGCACTGAAGCGCCAGCTTGCGGATGTTGCGGCGGGGCGTGCTTTCCTCCTCCAGGGTGGAGACTGCGCGGAAAGCTTTGCGGAACATCATCCCGATCACATTCGTGACTTCTTCCGCGTCTTCCTGCAGATGGCGGTGGTGCTCACCTATGCCGCCTCGCAGCCGGTCGTGAAGGTCGGCCGCATCGCCGGCCAGTTCGCCAAGCCCCGCTCCTCGGGCATCGAGAAGCAGGGCGACGTGGAGCTGCCGAGCTACCGTGGCGACATCATCAACGACATCGCCTTCACCCCGGAAAGCCGCATCCCGGACCCGACCCGCATGTCGATGGCCTACCGCCAGTCGGCCGCGACGCTGAACCTGCTGCGCGCCTTCGCCCAGGGTGGCTTTGCCAACCTCGACCAGGTGCATCGCTGGATGCTGGGCTTCGTCAAGGACAGCCCGCAGTCGCACCGCTACCAGGAGCTGGCGGACCGGATTTCCGAATCGCTCGCCTTCATGCGCGCCTGCGGCGTCTCGCCGGACAGCGTGCCGCAGCTGCGGTCGACGGATTTCTTCACCAGCCACGAGGCGCTGCTGCTCGGCTACGAGCAGGCCTTCACCCGCGTCGATTCGACCTCGGGCGACTGGTACGCCACCTCCGGCCACATGCTGTGGATCGGCGACCGCACCCGTCAGCCGGACCATGCGCACGTGGAATTCTTCCGCGGCATCAAGAACCCGATCGGCCTGAAGTGCGGCCCGTCGCTGACCGCTGACGGCCTGCTGAAGCTCATCGACACGCTGAACCCGGACAACGAGGCCGGCCGCCTGACCCTGATCTGCCGCTTCGGCGCCGACAAGGTCTTCGAGCACCTGCCGCAGCTCATCCGCGCCGTCGAGCGCGAGGGCCGCACCGTCGTCTGGTCCTGCGACCCGATGCACGGCAACACCATCACCGCCGGCGGCTACAAGACCCGTCCGTTCGAGCGCATCCTGAAGGAGGTGGAAGCCTTCTTCGCCGTGCACCGCGCGGAAGGCACCCATGCCGGCGGCATCCATGTCGAGATGACCGGCCGCAACGTCACCGAATGCACCGGCGGCGCCCATGCGCTCACCGCCGACCAGCTCGGCGACCGCTACCACACCCATTGCGACCCGCGCCTCAACGCCGACCAGGCCATCGAACTGGCCTTCCTCGTCGCTGAGAACCTGAAGAAGGAGCGCGAGGGCCGCACGGACAAGATGGTCGTCAACGGCTGACGCCGACGACCGCCGGACCTTCGGACAGGGCGGGCCTCCGGGCCCGCCCACATCCTGCTGGCAAACTTCGGAGTTTCGTCAGTTTGCCATCATTCCGGACAAGGTGAGCGTTCAGCGAACCGCAGATCCGGAATCCAGCATGTCTGTGCGAGCGCACGCGAGCCCAAAACCAAGTCAACTCGACACGACTTGCGACCGACAGGTATGTCGCGCTTCGCGCGGCTGATATCTGGATCCCGGCTCTGCGCTTCGCTGACGCTCAGCTGGGCCGGGATGACTGTGAGCAGGTTTGTCAGCAGTCTGAAGGGCGGGCCTCCGGGCCCGCCCTTTTCGCTGTCCGGGTGGTCCCGCCCGCCGGCCGCAGGGGCTTGCAAACGTAGCGTAACATCGTGGAAAATACGTAGATCTGGCCCCGAGACCGGTCTTTTCTGCGATTGGCAATTCCGACAGGAGGATTCGTAAGCTTGCCTTAACGGAAGATCGCTACCACACGCTCAGCTCCACCTCGGGAGGGGGACATGCGCACGCGGATCGATCTCAGCCATCTGTCGTTCCTGATCGTCGACGACAACATGCACATGCGCCAGATCCTGCGTTCGATCCTGGCCGGTTTCGGCGCTCGCCGCATCTATGATGCGGCCGATGGTGCCGACGGTCTGGAGATCGTCATCGACCGCCGGCCGGACCTCATCATCTGCGACTGGGCCATGACGCCGGTGTCGGGAGCCGACTTCCTCAAGCTGCTGCGCGGCGACAGCGACCGCACCCTCTCCACGACGCCGGTGATCATCGTCACCGCCCATGCCCGCAAGCCGGTGATCCTGGAGGCGATCCGCGTCGGCGTGCACGGCTTCGTCGCCAAGCCGATCGCCCCGGCGGTCCTGTTCAACCGCATCGAATCCGCACTCGTTCACCAGGACATGCACGGCCGCTCGCGCGGCACGCTGCGCCTGCCGGGCACCCGGCCGCTGGACGTGCGCGGGCGCCAGGTCATCGACCTGACCCGCCCCGCCGCCCGCAAGGCGGAGCCGGAGGAGCCGCTCGGTCTGGCCTTCCTCTGAGCGCTCGCGCGGCTGATTGCCAGCCTCTCGCCGGTGCGCTACTGCTGTCGGCATGACCGACGCTGCTTCCGCCTCCGCTCCCGCCCGGACCCCGCTGTCCCGCCTCCGTCTCGCCACCGCCCAGCTCAATCCCGTCGTCGGCGACGTGAAGGGCAATGCCGCGCTGGTCCGGTCCGCGCGCGCCGAGGCCGCCGCTGCCGGGGCCGATCTGCTTCTTCTCTCCGAGCTGTTCCTCGCCGGCTATCCGACCGAGGATCTTGTGCTGAAGCCCGCCTTCGTCCGCGCCTGCCGCGAGGCGGCCGAGGATCTGGCCAGGGACACCGCCGACGGCGGTCCGGCCGTTCTCGTCGGCCTGCCCTGGTCTGACGGGGAGGGCGTGCACAATTCCGTCGCCCTGCTCGACGGCGGGCGCATCGCCGCGATCCGGCACAAGGTCGACCTGCCCAATTACGGCGTCTTTGACGAGAAGCGCGTCTTCACCCCGGGGCCGCTGCCGGGGCCGGTCGAGTTCCGCGGCCTGCGCCTTGGCCTGCCGATCTGCGAGGACGCCTGGACCGACGAGGTCGTCGAGTGCCTGACCGAGACCGGCGCCGAGATCCTGCTGATCCCCAATGCCTCGCCCTACTGGGCCGGCAAGGCGGAAGAGCGGCTGCAGGTCATGGTCGCCCGCGTCGTCGAAAGTGGTCTGCCGCTGGTCTATTGCAACCAGTTCGGCGGCCAGGACGAGCTGGTCTTTGACGGCGCCTCCTTTGCCCTCAACGCCGACCGCAGCCTCGCCTTCCAGCTGCCGCAGTTCGCAAGCTTGATCTCCGTCACCGACTGGGAGCGGGACGGGGAGGGGACGCTTCGTTGCGCCTCCGGTCCCGTCCATCCGCTGCCGGCCCGCGAGGAGGCCAACTGGCTCGCCTGCGTCCAGGGCCTGCGCGACTATGTCGACAAGAACCGGTTCCCCGGCGTCGTGCTTGGCCTGTCCGGCGGCATCGATTCGGCCGTCTGTGCCGCCATGGCCGTCGATGCGCTGGGCGCTGACCGGGTGCATGGCATCATGATGCCCTACCGCTACACCTCGAGCGACAGCCTGCGCGATGCGAAAGCCAGCGCCGACGCGCTCGGCCTGCGTTACGACATCGTGCCGATCGAGGCCCCGATGACCGGCTTCACCGAGGTTCTCGCCCCGCTCTTTTCCGGCCGCGCCCCGGACATCACGGAAGAAAACCTGCAGTCGCGCAGCCGCGGCGTCCTTCTCATGGCCGTGTCGAACAAGTTCGGCGCCATGGTGCTGACCACCGGCAACAAGTCGGAAATGTCGGTCGGCTACGCCACGCTCTACGGCGACATGAACGGCGGCTACAATCCGATCAAGGATCTCTACAAGACCGAGGTCTATCGTCTGGCCGCCTGGCGCAACCTGAACCGCCCGGACAGCCTGAAGGGTCCGGCCGGCGAGGTTGTTCCCGCCGCCGTCATCACGAAGGCGCCCTCGGCGGAGCTGCGCGAGAACCAGACCGACCAGGACAGCCTGCCGCCCTATGACGTGCTCGATGCCATCCTCGAAGGCCTTGTCGAGAACGAGCTGTCCGTGGCCGAGATCGAGGCCAGGGGCCATGACCGCGCCACCATCCAGCGCGTCGAGCACCTGCTTTACATCGCCGAGTACAAGCGCCGGCAGGCTCCTCCCGGCGTCAAGATCACCCGTCGCAACTTCGGCCGCGACCGCCGCTACCCCATCACCAACCGCTTCCGCGACCGCTGATCCGGGGCGGGGCGCCCGCCCTTGTCCCTTCGCCTTCGCTCCGCCCCGCGTCCGTGCGGCGCGCAGGCGCGGGCGCTCGCGGAGGCGTGAGCGGATCCCATCTTATCGCTTGTCCCGATCCTGCAGCCGGGATACCTCATGGCCATGACCGTCACAGTCCGCTTTGCGCCCTCGCCGACGGGCCTCATCCACATCGGCAACACCCGCACCGCCCTGCTCAACTGGCTGTTCGCGCGCCGGAACGGCGGACGCTTCCTCCTGCGCTTCGACGACACGGATGTGGAGCGCTCGCGCGAGGACTATGCGCAGGCAATCGCTGCCGATCTCGACTGGCTTGGGCTCAGGCCGGATGCCGTCTATCGCCAGTCCGACCGCGGGGCGCTCTATGCCGCTGCAGCCGAGACCCTGAAGGCGGCAGGCGTGCTTTACCCTTGTTACGAGACCGCCGACGAGCTGGAGCGCCGCCGCGCGCGGGCCCGCGCGCTTGGCCGCCCGCCGGTCTATGACCGCGCCGCGCTGAAGCTCACCCCGGACGACCGCGCCCGGCTGGAGGCCGAAGGCCGCAAGCCGCACTGGCGGTTCCTCCTGCCCAACCATGACGGCGATCCGCTGGCGCCCCGGCGCACCGATGTCACCTGGGACGACCTCTGCCGGGGGCCGCAGGCCATCGACCTCGCCTCCCTGTCCGATCCGGTGCTGGTGCGCGAGGACGGCACCTGCCTCTACACCTTCACCTCGGTGGTCGACGATGCGGATCTGGCCATCACCCACGTCATTCGCGGCGAGGACCATGTCGCCAACTCCGCCGTGCAGATCGCCCTGTTCCGGGCGCTGGGCGCCGAGCCGCCGGTGCTGGCCCATCACAATCTCCTGACCACCGCCGATGGCGAGGGCCTGTCGAAGCGGAAAGGGGCCTTGTCGGTGTCCTCGCTGCGCGAGTCCGGGCTTGAGCCGATGGCGCTGGCCTCGCTCGCCGTCCTCACCGGCAGCTCACAGGCGGTCGAGGCGGTCGCCTCTCTCGATGCGCTGGCGGAGAGGCTCGATCTTGCCGGCATTTCCAAGTCCTCGGCCCGGTTTGATCCGGCCGAGCTTGAGACGCTCAACGCCCATCTCGTGCATGCCTTGCCCTACGCGACTGTGGCGGACCGGCTCGCCGCCCTCGGTATCGGCGGCGGCGAGGCCTTCTGGCTCGCGGTGCGCGACAATTGCGTCAGGGTCGCCGATGCGGCGCTGTGGTGGCCCGTCGTGGCCGGCGAGATCGTGCCGGTGATCGCGGCGGAAGACCGGGACTATCTCGCCAGCGCCGGCGCACTCCTGCCGGACGGCGAGGTGACCGCGGCCACCTGGAAGGTGTGGACCGAGGCGCTCAAGGGCGCAACGGGGCGCAAGGGCAAGGGCCTGTTCCTGCCGCTGCGCCAGGCGCTCACCGGCCACGACCACGGCCCGGACATGAACGCGCTGCTGCCGCTTATCGGTCGGGAAAGAATTTTGGCCCGACTTGCCTGACGGGACTGCGGGGCTGCGTCGCTTCGGCAGCGCCGGCCGCCTCCTCTGAGGCAATGGCATCCGGCCGGGGTGCCGCCGCTGTCGTCCCGTCATGCGTCTCGGCCATTGCGCCATGATCAGCTCCATGACCGGCACCATGACTGGCGCCGGGCAGATCGCCCGGGCCAGCCGCCGGTGTCGCCTGCAGCCCGGCCTGCGGGCCGACACGGACTGTCGGATCGAAGCCTTCGGCCAGGTTCTGGCGGGTGTCGGGGTCCGCGTCCTCGGGCAGGGCCTCGGCCGGGATCGGGCTCAGCGCCGCACGCAGGCTGCCGGTTTGCGGATCATCGGCAGCGCCGGCAAGGCCGGGCGTGGCGGCGGGCAGGGGCGTGCCGGCAATCGGGACCAACGACAGGCTTCGGCCGGACGCGCCCGCCTCCTGCTGGCGCGCCTGGCAACTGCAGCCCTCGACATACTCCTTGCGGTGGCGGAAGGCGTTGGGCAGCTCCTTGTAGGCAACGCCGGCCAGCGACACCATGTCTTCCGGCTCGCCGCCGGGATTGCGGTAGATGAACAGCTCCGTCTGGGCCGCCGGGCACATGGACGAACAGACCTGCGCGTCCTGCGGAAACTGGTCCGAGGTGGTCGAGAAGCTGATCGGGAAGAAGTAGCCGTCACAGGTGCGCACGCACAGCGTCCGGAACGTCGCGCCTGCCGGTGTGCGCACCCGCGGCAGGTCCGATGCCCGCGTGCTCATGCCCGCGCGCGAGCGCCGCTCTGCTGCTGTCTCTCCCGCCGTTTCCCCTGCAAGCCCGGCCGGGCGCGAGGCGACGGACAGGCTTTGGCCCGGGGCGGGCGGTGCCACGATCAGCGGCCGGTCGTCATCCGGCACCGCGCCAAGCATCCGGCCGATCAGCCCGCTCGGCTGGGCCGGCTTCAGCGGCGCCGTGTCATCGGCAGAGGCGCTGCGCGGGGCGGTCTGGGAACAGCGGTTGCGCAGCAGGGCGGCCTGCAGCCGGATCACGTCCTTCGCGCCGCGGCCGGCGGCCGGCTCGCTGCGGGCGCGCTGCCGCTCGATCTTGGCCAGATTGGCCTTCATGCGGCCGATCTTCTCGATCAGGCCGCTGCATTTCGGGGTTCCGGGCTGGGCGCTGCAGCGGAAATAGGCTGCGTCCCGTTCGGCTGCGGCAATCGCGGCCGCCTGCTGCCGGGCCGCTTCCTGCCATTTCGACGGGCCGCTCCCGCCCTGCTGCGCCGCCTGGGCGCGGGCGAGCTGGCGCTCCAGTCCGTCGCAGGCAGCCGTGCGGGCCTCGCCTGCCGCGGTGGCGGCAAGACAGATGGCACCAGCCAGCGCCAGCGCGCGCAGACCGGTCTGCAGCGTGCGAGTGACCGCCTTCATGGCGTGATCCCTGTACCAGCGTCCGGACACGGGGTGTCGTCTCCGGAAAATCCCCGCCCGCACTATTCCGGCCCCTCACGGCATTTGCAATGACGGAGCGGAAACGCGGTTAACCGCTTGCCTCCGGGGCGCTGTCCGTCTCTGCGCCGCCCAGCCGGCGGGCCGCGTCCTGGAGCCGCGTCAGCAGGCTGTCCAGCTCCTTCTGCGCCTCCGGCTGCAGGGTGGCGAGCAGCGCGTCGGAAAAGGCGCGGGCCTGCGGCACCAGCTCCCGGTACATGGCCTCGCCCCGGGGCGTCAGCTCGAGGAAGCTCTCGCGCATGTCCTGCGGGTTGGGGCTGCGGGCGACATAGCCGAGCCCCTCCAGCGCGGCGACGGCCCGGCTCACCTTGGTCTTGTGCATGTGGCTGTGCGCGCCCACGTCGCGCGCCGTCACGCGGCCGAACTGGCCGATGGTCGCCACCACGCGCCACTCGGGAATGGCGATGCCGAAGCGGTCGGCATAGATGCGCGACAGCGACCGGCTCACCACCTCGGACAGGATGCTCAGCCGGTAGGGCAGGAAGGTCTCCAGCCGCAGCGGCTCGCCGGAAGCCTCGCCCGGCGCGTCCGGTGCCGTGCCGCGGCTGTCTCTGGATGTTGGCGTCGGCGAGGACATGGCCGCTCCGTGGTTCCTTGCGCTGGGGTGCAATAATACCCGCCTTCGCGCATGCAGCAATCGGGCGTTCGGCGAGAACACCGGGCAGTTTGACCCGGCCGTCCCGGCTGCGCAAAGCCGGATAACTCAGCAACTTGTTGATAAAACTTCGCCTGTGCCATGATTTTTCTGCATTTGTTTGCGAATCGGAGCGTCCCGCAGCGACTCTGCGGAGACAGGGTGAGGATCCGCGCGCGTACGCGGGCAGGGACCGCGACAAGACGGCGCTGCGGGCGATGGATCCACCGTTGAGAAGGTGAAGACCATGAGCAAGACCACGAGCGGCGCCGACACCGACTCCGTCACCATCGCCGAGGTGGGGCGGGGCTGCTTTGCCCTCTCCCGGCCGGGCCGGCCCACCGTGGGCGTGATCCGGGCCGAGGACAGCCTCGTGCTCGTCGATGCCCCGCCCAGCCGGGACGATGCCACGCCTCTTCTCGAGGCGCTGGAGCGGCTGTCCGACAGGCCGGTCAAGCATCTGGTGCTGACCCATTATCACGCGCGCCGCATCATGGGAGCCCCGGCCCTCGTGCCGGGCGAGATCATCGCCTCGGACCTGACCCGGCGCATGATCGACGAGCGCGGCCGGCACGATCTCGACTGCGAGCATGCCGCCCGGTTGCGCGTGCCCCAGGGGCCGCAGCGCGCGGCCTTCGCCCAGGGCCTGCCCGTCCATCCGACCATGACCTTCGCCTCCTCCCTGTCGCTGCGCCTCGGCAGCCGCGAGGTGCGGCTGATGCATCTCGGCCGCGGCCACACCATGGGCGACGTGGTCGTCTATGTGCCCGACAGCGGCGTGATGTTTGCCGGCGACCTCCTGGAGCCCGGCGGTTGCCCGGACACCCGTGACGGGCATCTGGCCGACTGGTTGCGCACGCTGGAGCGGATGCGGGCATTCCGGGCCAATGCGGTGATCGCCGGCAGTGGTCCGGCGATCGTTGGCCCGACGCAGGTCGGCGAGGCGCTGACCCGCACGCGCGACTATCTCGACACGCTGCTCGGCACCGCCCGCGCCTGTGTGGTCGAGGAGCTGCCGCTGAAGGAGGCCCACGCAGCCATCCGCGACGCCATGGACCCGCGCTTCGGCCGCCTTGCCTTCTACGAGGCGCGGATGCCCTTCAACGTCGTCCGTGCGCTCGAAGAGGCGCGCGGCCAGGACCTGCCGCAGGTCTGGACGGCCGAACGCGACCGGCACATCTTCACCGAGCTGGGCTCCGGCGCGGCCGCCAGCAACGCGGCCTGAGACGGGCGGGGGCATCGGCCCGCCCGCAAGCCCGGCAGCAGGCCGTTCTCCCTCTGCGATATACGCATTTTTGCGGATGGACCGTGTCGGCTCTGGAAGACGACAGTGGTCGTGCCCACATCCCATCCGGGCGCGACACGCGCCCGCCGCGCGCGGATCCGTCTCCGCCGCCTGTCGCAAGGACGTCCCATGTCACGCTGCAAGTCCGCCCTCGTTGCCAGCCTTCTCGGCCTCTGTCTGGCAGCGCCTCTCGCCGGCGCCGCCCGGGCGGCCGACGAGCCGGATCTGATCTTCAAGAAATCGACGGTCTGGAAGTTCCTCACGCCCGACCACAAGCTCGCCACCTATGCCATCGACGATCCGGTGGTGGAGGGCGTCGCCTGTCATTTCACCGTGCCGGAGAAGGGCGGGGTGGAGGGGTGGCTCGGCATTGCCGAGGAAGTGTCCGACGTCTCGCTCGCCTGTCGTCAGGTCGGGCCCATCGCCTTCCGCGAGAAGTTCGAGCAGGGCGACGAGATGTTCCGCCAGAGCCGCTCGTTCTTCTTCAAGAAAATGCGGATCGTGCGCGGCTGCGATGCCAAGCGCAACGTGCTCGTCTATCTGGTCTATTCCGACAAGCTGATCGAAGGCAGCCCGAAGAACTCCACCTCGACCGTGCCGATCATGCCCTGGGGCGACCAGCCGGCGCCGCGCTGCGCCGACTTCGTCACGGACTGAGGGGCCCTGCGTCACGGTCTCTCGATGACGGCCCTGGAAACGGGAAGGGGGGCGGAAACGGGGAGGGGGCTGAAACGGGGAGCGAGGCTGCTCTCGCGCCGGCCGTCAGGCCGTCGCGGGCTCGCTTGTCTCGGCCTCGGCCTCGGCCACCAGCGCCAGGCCGGCGGCGTCCTCGGCGCAGAAGTGCTTGAACAGCACGCCCATCACCTCGCGCGCGGCCTCGCTCGCCAGGCGGTAGTAGATCGTTGTGCCCTCGCGCCGGGTCACCACCAGCCCCTGTGCCCGCAGCAGGCTCAGCTGCTGCGAGACGGTCGGCATGCGCATGCCCGTCTTTTCGGCCAGCTCGCCCACGCTGCATTCCCGCTCCGCCATCTGGCACAACAGCAGCAGCCGCGGTGCCGAAGCGATCATCTTCAGGAACTGGGCGGCCATTTCAGCCTTGGCCTCGAGTAGGTCAGGTTTCATGAATGTGAAAGTACCAAACTGTGCCGATGCAGGCAACTTAGGGTTCGATCACGGGCGTGACAAGGCCGGCAGCAGCATGTGGCCGGTGCCGCACCCGAGCCCCGAGGTCATGCAGAGCCCCTTCTGCTTCGAGACGGCCTGGGGCATGGCCGGCTGCGAGACGAGGGCGGCCATGCCGACCAGCGGCAGGACCAGAACGGAGAGGACGAAGGTGAGCGACACGAAACGCGAGACCATGGGAAGCTCCGCTGCCGGCCGGGCTGCGCCCGGTCCATGACGACCTGATGGCGCTACAATGGCAGGGCGGGGCTGAACCCATGCTGAGACCGGCTTTCAGCTGCCGTTCAGCTTCGTGAACGGTCGTTAGCTGCCGGCTTGGTGATGAACCTCAGCCTGACCGGCGCCATCCCGGATCTCCGCTTCGCTCGCGTCCGGGATGCCCGCAGACGGGGGCACCGGTCCGGGGGCCGTCAGGCCGTCGGCTTCCGGCGTTCCGGTCAGAGGTTTTCCCGCATGGCACGGGCGAGCGCCTTCAGCAGCGCCTCGTCGCGACCGTAGATGTCCTGGCGGAAATGCGTCGACCCGTCCTTGTTCATCCAGGCGGTGAGATAGGTCAGATGCACCGGCACCGGCTCCTTCAGCGTGATCACCTGCCGTTCGCCGCTGTCGCGGATCTGCTCCAGCCTCGCCTTGTCGAAGCCCTGCGCCGACAGCAGCACCTCCCCGAGCGCGAACGGGTCCGACACCCGGATGCAGCCATGGCTGAAATAGCGTTCCGAGCGGTCGAACAGCGCCTTGGACGGCGTGTCGTGGATGTAGATGTTGAAGGCGTTCGGGAACATGAACTTGATGCGGCCCAGCGCATTCTTGTCGCCCGGATCCTGCCTCAGCTGATAGGGCAGGCCCGTGCCCTGGTACGACGCCCAGGCGACGCTGGCCGGGTTCACTTCCGTGTCGCCCCTGAACACGCGAATGTTCTGGCCGGACAGGGCGGCCGGGCTCTTGATGAGCTTGGGCAGATACTCGTTCACCGCGATGGACTGCGGCACGTTCCAGAACGGATTGACCTCCACATAGGTCATGTTGCGCGAGAACACCGGCGTCGCGTGATAGGGCTTGCCCACCACCACCCGCGCCGTGTGGATGGTCTTCTCGTCCTTGACCACCTTGAGCACCTGGTCGGCCAGATTGACGAAGATGTAGGTCGAACCGAGATGGTCCGGCATCCAGCGCCGGCGCTCCATGTTGAGCTCCATCTGGATCAGGCGCTGCGTGATCGAGGTGTTGATCTCCGCCAGCGTCTCCGGCCCGATCACCCCGTCGACCGTCAGGCCGTGATAGGCCTGGAACTGCTTCACCGCCTCCACCAGCGCCCCGTCATAGACGTCGCCCGCATGGGCGGCCGCCTGCATGTAGTCTTCCTCGGCCATCCGCCGGCGCAGGGCATCAAGCCGCGGGTCTGTCATGCCGGGTTTCAGCGTCGCGCCCGCCGGCACATGCGTGAACCCGCCCCGCGCCGCCTTGTCCCGGTACTCCGCCAGCCGCTGCTTCAGCCGCGCGTAGGAGGGCGATTGCGGCGCCAGCGCCTCCAGATAGGTCCCGAAATCCGGCGACTGGCCGACCGCGTTCAGGAGATCGGCCGGGTCCGGGATCTCGGGGAAGATGTTGAGCGCCTTGCTCACCACATTCGGCTGCACCCGGCCGGAGGCCAGATGCGTGCCGTAGCGCACGTAATTGCGCGTCAGGTCGATGTCGAGCGTGGCATAGTCTTCGGCCGTTGCAGCCGCATCGGCGCGCCGGGCCAGGTCGATCGGGGCGTAATTGTCCGGGTTGAGCGCATGGTCATTGGCTGCGGCAAAGGCGGCGATGGCCAGGTGGCCGTTTTCCGAAAGCCCCGCGTCGTCGCCATCGGACAGCACCCACAGCGGCTCGCCGCCGCGCGCGGCGTAATAGGCCGCGATTGCAGGGTCGGAGACGGTTCCAAGCCGCGCCTGGATCGCCTCGGCAATCGCAGGGCCGATGCCCTGATCCGTCGGCGCGGCAGGGGCGGTCTGCGCGGCCGCAGCCGCCGGTGCGGTGACGGACAGCGCCGCTGACAGCATCAGTCCTGCAACAACCGCCGCGGCGAGGCCACGCGCGGCGCGCCCGGCTCCCGGCCATGCGGTGAGGGCTGCCTCAGCGGCAATCCGTGCGGGTCGATGCGTGCCTGCCATGTCCTGCCCCCCGGCTGGCCGGGCGATTCCCGGCCGGCAAATCCTAGCGTGTTGGCGGCCCCAGTCCAGTTTTCTGCCCCGATTGTGCCGCGAAAGGCAGCGCGTGAAGGTTTTGCATCTCCGCTTGACCGCCGCCCGGAAACCGGTCAAAGGTTTTGCCCATGAACACGGCCAGCCGGACCCTCATTCCGATCACCATTATCTGCAGCTAGCGCAATCGCTGGCTGTGGCCGTTCCCTTCTTGCGTCATTTTTCCAAGAGACGGACGTCCCGGCCAGCAGGCCAGGAGACGATTTGTCATGACCCATGCGAAGCCGGACGCGCCCGTCCTGCGTCTGACCAACACGCTGACCCGGTCGAAGGAGGTCTTTGCCCCCCTCGATGCCGCGAACGTGCGCATGTATGTCTGCGGCCCGACCGTCTATGACTTCGCCCATATCGGCAATGCGCGGCCCGTCATTGTCTTCGACGTGCTCTTCCGCCTGCTGCGGCATGTCTATGGCGCGGACCACGTCACCTACGTCCGCAACATCACGGACGTGGACGACAAGATCAACGCGAGAGCCCTGCGCGATCATCCGGGCCTGCCGCTCAACGACGCCATCGCGCTGGTGACCAGGACCACCGCCGACCAGTTCCACAAGGATGTCGCCACCCTCGGCAACCTGCCGCCCACCCATGAGCCCCGCGCGACCCAGCACATCGCCGGCATGGTCTCGATGATCGAGACCCTGATCGCCCGTGGTCACGCCTATGTTGCGGCAACGGAGGAGGGCGGCGAGGTGCTGTTCGACACGGGCTCGATGCCGACCTACGGCCAGCTCTCCAAACGCAATCTCGACGACCAGCTCGCCGGCGCCCGCATCGCGGTCGATGCGCACAAGAAGAACCCGGGCGACTTCGTGCTCTGGAAACTGTCGTCGCCGGAAGAGCCCGGCTGGGACAGCCCCTGGGGCCGTGGCCGCCCCGGCTGGCACATCGAATGCTCGGTCATGAGCAAGGCGCATCTGGGCGAGGTCTTCGACATCCACGGCGGCGGGCTCGATCTCATCTTCCCGCACCACGAGAACGAGATCGCCCAGTCCTGCTGCGCCCATGGCACGTCGGTGATGGCGAACTACTGGATGCACAACGGCTTCGTGCAGGTCGAAGGCCGCAAGATGTCGAAGTCCGACGGCAACTTCTTCACCATCCACGACCTGCTGCACACCGAGGTCTTCGGCGGCCGCACGTGGCCGGGCGAAGTGCTGCGGCTGGCCATGCTGATGACCCATTACCGCGAGCCGATCGACTTCTCGGTCCGCAAGCTGGAGGAGGCGGAAAACATCCTGACCCGCTGGTACCGCATGCTCGATCAGGCCGGCGACGTGGCGCCGTCCACCGTCAGCGCTGATCTGGTTGCGGCTCTGGCCGATGACCTCGACACCGGTGCCGCGGTGAAGGTCCTGCAGGGGCTGTTTTCCTCGTCGCGGCTCGGCGACCTGGTCCTCGGCGAGAGTGCTTTGGGCTGGGACTTCTACCAGCCGGAATCGGCCGCCGTTGCCCTGGCCTCGGCCCAATTCCTCGGCCTCATGCAGCAGAAGCCGGAAGCCTGGCTGCGTGGCGGCGATCAGTCGGAGCAGCAGGCCATCGCGGCGCTCGTTGCAGAGCGTCTCGCCTTCCTCGAGGCAAAGAACTTCGCCGAAGCTGACCGCCTGCGCGGTGAGCTCACCGCCATGGGCGTCCTGCTCAAGGACGGCAAGGACCCCGCCACCGGCCAGCGCACCACCACTTGGGAGGTCAAGCGCTGATGTCCGGCACGGCCGTCCCGCTTGCCCGCCTCTCCCCCCCAGATGCTTGCCAGCCGGGGGAGATGTCCCCGTTAGGGGACAGAGGGGGGTATGGGGCGGCTCGTCCGGCTCGGCGCTTGCGGCACGTCCGCGTCACCCCCCTCTGTCCGCTCCGCGGACATCTCCCCCTCAAGGGGGGAGAGGGGGCCGAGGCACGTTTGTCTACTCGAGACCAAACTGACGGATTGCCGGCACTCTGCGTTGCGATACGAAACTCCGCCGTCCCGCTTGCGCCCCTCTCCCCCCCTGAGGGGGAGATGTCCCCGTTAGGGGACAGAGGGGGGTATGGGGCGGCTCGTCCGGCTCGGCGCTTGCGGCACGTCCGCATCACCCCCCTCTGTCCGCTCCGCGGACATCTCCCCCTCAAGGGGGGAGAGGGGGCCGAGGCCGGTTGTCTGATAGAGCGGCAAACTGGCATCCTGCGCGAAACGCAATCAGCGGGAGTGAACCGGATGCCCCATCATGATGTTCCGTCCCACTTACGCGGACAGGCGAGACGCTTTCGCCGGGATCTCACCACGGCAGAGCGACGTTTCTGGTATGCGGTCCGCGCTCATCGTCTGGACGGTATCGCCGTTCGTCGCCAGATGCCGATTGGAGGCTACATCGCCGACTTTGCGGTGCCGGAGTATCGTTTGATCGTCGAGATCGACGGCGAGCAACATGGGCTTGCGGCTGGGCTCGCACGGGACGAACGTCGCGACAGGGCACTCGAATGCCTCGGATGGGTCACCTTGCGCTTCTGGAACCAAGACGTTTTGACGAACCTCGATGGTGTGCTTCAGACGATCTTGAGCCATTGCAGATCGGAGACCCAGCCATGACGGAAGAACGATCCGGCGGATGCCAGTGCGGGGCGGTGCGGTTCAGGGTGCGGGGCAAGCTCGGGCATGCCTCGATCTGCCATTGCCGAATGTGCCAGAAGGCCTTTGGCGGCTTCTATGCGCCGCTCGTTTCCGTGCGCGAGGCGGACAGCGTGGACTGGACGCGGGGCGAGCCGGCCCGGTTCCAGAGCTCCAACGTGGTTGCGCGCGGCTTCTGCTCGGCCTGCGGCACCCCGCTGACCTACGAGGCCCCGGATGGCATGGCGCTTGCCATCGCTGCCTTCGACAAGCCGGACGATATCGTGCCCGTCATCGCCTATGGCGTGGAGGGCAAGCTGCCCTGCACCGACCACATGCCCGCGCTGCCCGTCCGCCGGACGGAGGAGGACTTTGCCGCCGCCGCCTTCCTCGCCTCGGTGGTCTCCCACCAGCATCCCGACCACGACACGACCGACTGGCCGCCGCGCGAGCCTTCCACAAAGGACTGATCCATGACCGTTCTGCGCGACCTCTACCCCGCGATCGAACCCTATGCGTCCGGCATGCTCGACGTCGGCGATGGCCATTCGATCTCCTGGGAGCGCTGCGGCACGCCGGGCAGGAAGCCGGCTGTTTTCCTGCATGGCGGCCCGGGCGGCGGCATCTCGCCGGCGCATCGCCGCCTGTTCCATCCCGAGCACTATGACGTGCTGCTGTTCGACCAGCGCGGCTGCGGCCGCTCCACGCCCCATGCGGAGCTGGAGGCCAACACCACCTGGCATCTGGTCGCCGACATCGAGCGCCTGCGCGAGATGGTGGGCGTTGATCAGTGGCTGGTCTTCGGCGGCTCCTGGGGCTCGACGCTGGCGCTGGCCTATGCCGAAACCCATCCCGAGCGGGTGAGCGAGCTGGTGCTGCGCGGCATCTACACGCTGACGCAGGCGGAACTGGCCTGGTACTACCAGTTCGGTGTCTCCGAGATGTTCCCGGAGAAATGGGAGCGCTTCCAGGCGCCCATTCCGGCCGAGGAGCGTCACGACATGATGGCCGCCTACCAGCGCCGGCTGACCCATCCCGACAAGGCGGTGCGGGTCGCGGCGGCCAGGGCCTGGAGCCTCTGGGAAGGCGAGACCATCACGCTGCTGCCGAATGCTGAAAACACTGACCACTTCGGCGAGGACGAGTTTGCCCATGCCTTCGCCCGCATCGAGAACCACTTCTTCATGCATGGCGGCTGGCTGGAGGAGGGTCAGCTCTTGGCCAATGCCGGGCGTCTGGCCGACATCCCCGGCGTCATCGTGCATGGCCGCTATGACATGCCCTGTCCGGCGCGCTATGCCTTCGAGCTGCACAAGCGCTGGCCACGCGCCGAGTTCCACCTCGTCGAGGGGGCGGGCCATGCCTATAACGAGCCCGGCATCCTCGACCGCCTGATCCGCGCCACCGACCAGTTCGCCGGCCTTCCCGCCGCCTGACCCTTCCAGAAAAGCATCCGGTATCCAGCCATGACCCGCGAGAAACTCTATCTGTTCGACACCACCCTGCGCGACGGGGCCCAGACCAGCGGCATTGACTTCTCGGTGGCCGAAAAGATCGCGATTGCCGAGCTGCTGGAGCGCCTCGGCGTCGACTACATCGAGGGCGGCTATCCCGGCGCCAACCCGACCGACACCGAGTTCTTCTCGCAAAGGCGCACGACGAAGGCCCGCTTCACCGCCTTCGGCATGACCAAGCGGGCAGGGCGGTCGGTGTCGAACGATCCCGGCCTGCAGCTGCTGCTGGAGGCGAAGGCCGATGCCAACTGCTTTGTCGCCAAGTCCTGGGATTACCATGTCGAGGTGGCGCTGGGCTGCACCAACGCGGAAAACCTCGACAGCATCCGCGACACGGTTCAGGCGGCCGTCGCGGCCGGCCGCGAGGCGCTGATCGACTGCGAGCATTTCTTCGACGGCTTCAAGGCCAACCCGGACTATGCGCTGGCCTGCGCCCGCACCGCCTATGAGGCCGGCGCGCGCTGGGTCGTCCTGTGCGACACCAACGGCGGCACGCTGCCGGGCGAGGTCAAGGAGATCGTCGCCCGCGTGCGCGAGGTCGTACCGGGCACGCATCTGGGCATCCACGCCCATGACGACACCGGCCAGGCGGTGGCCAATTCGCTCGCCGCCGTCGAGGCCGGCGTGCGCCAGATCCAGGGCACGCTGAACGGCATCGGCGAGCGCTGCGGCAACGCAAATCTCGTGTCGCTGATCCCGACCCTGATGCTGAAGGCGCCCTATACCGATCTTGTCGAGCTGTCGCTGACGCCGGCGCATCTGCGCGATCTCACGGCCATCTCCCGCGCCTTCGACGAGATGCTGAACCGCGCGCCGAACCGCCATGCGCCTTACGTCGGCGAAAGCGCGTTCGCCACCAAGGCCGGCATCCACGCCTCCGCCTTGCTCAAGGACCCCAGGACCTACGAGCATGTCGAGCCGGAACTCGTCGGCAACAAGCGCAAGGTGCTCGTCTCCGACCAGGCCGGCAAGAGCAACCTGCTCGGCGAGCTCGCCCGTCTCGGCGTCGAGGTCGACAAGGCCGATCCCAAGCTCGACGCGCTGCTGGCCGAGGTGAAGGAACGCGAGGCCAAGGGCTATGCCTATGAAGCCGCCGATGCCTCCTTCGAGCTGCTCGCCCGCCGCGTGCTGGGCAAGGTGCCGCGCTTCTTCGAGGTCAAGTCGTTCCGCGTCATGGTCGAGCGCCGGTTCAACGTGCTGGGCGAGCTGGTCACCATGTCGGAAGCGGTGGTGAAGGTGGATGTGGACGGCGAGACCCGCATGTCGGTCTCAGAGGGCAACGGCCCCGTCAATGCGCTCGACGGCGCGCTGCGCAAGGATCTCGGCAAATACCAGTCCGCCATCGAGGGGCTGGAGCTGGTCGACTACAAGGTGCGCATCCTCGACGGTGGCACGGGCGCGGTCACCCGCGTGCTGATCGAGAGCCACGATCTTGCAACCCACCGCCGTTGGTTTACCATCGGCGTCTCGTCCAACATCGTCGACGCCTCCTTCCAGGCGCTCGTCGATTCCATCACTTACGCCCTGCTGAAGGCCGGCGCGGTCCGCTGACGCGGTTCCCCGGCCCTTGGCGCGCGGGCTCCGTCCGGCAAGGCGGGGCCTTCGCCGGGCATGGCAACAGGTCACCGGTTCATGGCTACCGCAAACGGCGCTGCAGGCACTCCCGGCGCTTCTGACGAGACGCGTCTCGGCGTCATCCTCGCCCTGGCCGCCTATGGCATGTGGGGCGTGCTGCCGGCCTATTTCAAGCTGCTCGACGGTGTTGCCCCGGATGTCGTCGTGGCCCACCGCATCCTGTGGTCGACGGTCTTCGTCGGCGGCTATCTCGCCCTGCAGGGCCGCATCCCCGAGATCATCGGCATCCTGAAGACGCCGCGGCTCGTCGGCCTGCTGTTCGCCTCGGCGGTGCTGATTGCCGCCAACTGGCTGATCTTCGTCTGGGCCATCGGCCAGGCCAAGGTGCTGGATGTGAGCCTTGGCTACTTTATCAATCCGCTGGTGTCGATCCTGCTCGGCCTCGTCATCCTGCGCGAGAAACTCACGCCGGCCCAGGCGCTGGCCGTTGGCCTTGCCTCCCTTGCCGTACTCCTGAAGACGGTCCTCTTCGGCGGGCTGCCGTGGGTGGCGATCGCGCTTGCCGTCAGCTTCGCCCTCTATGGCTACATCCGCAAGATCACGCCGGTGGGCGCTGCGGCCGGTCTCTTCATCGAGATCATCCTGCTGATGCCCTTTGCGCTGGCCTATGTTCTCCTTGTCACGCCCGAGAGCCTTGACCCGGACTACTTTGCCGGCACGGGCCAGATCCTGGCCCTCGTCGGCACCGGCATCATCACCGCCGTGCCGCTGATCCTGTTCTCCGGCGCCGCGCGGCGCCTGTCGATGGTGCTCATCGGCCTCATCCAGTACATCGCCCCGTCGCTGCAGTTCCTGCAGGCGGTGTTCCTCTGGGGCGAGCCCTTGCAGATGGCGCAGCTCGGCACCTTCGCGATGATCTGGCTCGCCCTCGCCCTCGTCAGTCTCGATTCCCTGCGCCGCTGGCGGCAATCCCGCGCCGGGTGAGGGGAGGGCTTAAGCGACCGCAGGTCGTGCACCCCTCTCCCCCCTTGAGGGGGAGATGCCCCCGGCAGGGGGCAGAGGGGGGTAATCTGCCTCTCCCGGCCGACTTGAGCCGGATTGTGTTGCAACGCCGCTACCCCCCTCTGTCCGCTTCGCGGACATCTCCCCCTCAAGGGGGGAGAGGGGCAAGAGTCGCATGTTCAATGCCCCGATATTTGCCTCCTTGGCAAACCCTCCAAATCATCGTATTTATACGATGAATGCAACGCGGCCCTCGACATGTCCGACCCTGAAAGCACCACCGGCTGCTGCCGCGCGAAGGATCCTGAGGTCCAGCGCCTCGCGGACCTGTTCCGGGCGCTGAGCCATCCGGCGCGTCTCGGCATCCTGGAGGAGCTGGCGCGGCGCCCCGACGCCTGCTGCGGCGACATCGTCGACTGCCTGCCGCTCGCCCAGTCCACTGTCTCGCAGCATCTCCAGATGCTGAAGGAGACCGGGTTGATCACCTGCGAGGTGCGCGGCCGCACCTGCCGCTACAGCCTCGACCTTGCGGCGGTGGCCGGCGATCTTGCGGCCGCTGCCGCCCTTCTTGCCCGCCTTGCGTCTCTCGCTGGCGCATCCGCACCTGCCTCCGAAAAAGACTGAACCGACCCGCCAAGCCGGCACCAGAGATCACGCCAGAGACCGATCATGACCAGCAAGTCCCCGAAATCTGCCGCGCCGGCCGCAAAGGTCAGCGCCGACGAAGGCTCCACCGGCGCCACGCTCGTGGCCCTGTGGCCCTACATCTGGCCGGCCGACCGGCCCGACCTGAAGATGCGCGTGGTCTGGGCGGTGCTCGCCCTTGTCGTCGCCAAGATCGTGACGGTGTTCTCGCCTTATTTCTTCGCCTGGGCCTCCGACGCCCTCACTGGCGAGACAGCGGGCCTGCCAGCCTTCCTGGTGGCGCCGGTGATGCTGGTGCTGGCCTACAACGCCGCCCGCGTGCTGGCGGTTGCCTTCAACCAGCTGCGTGACGCGCTCTTTGCCCAGGTCGGCCAGCATGCGGTGCGCGAGCTCGGCAACATCACCTTCGCCCACCTGCACCGCCTGTCGCTGCGCTTCCATCTCACCCGCCGCACCGGCGGCCTCAGCCGCGTCATCGAGCGCGGCGTGAAGGGCATCGAGGCCATCGTCCGCTTCACCATCCTCAACGGCATTCCGACCCTGCTGGAATTTGCCATCATGGCGGGGCTGATCTGGTGGCAGTTCGGCTTCTTCTATGTGGTCATCGTCGCCGTGATGATCGTTGCCTATGTCTGGTTCACGGTGAAAACGTCGAACTGGCGCATCGCCATCCGCCGCGAGATGAACGACAGCGACACGGACGCCAATTCCAAGGCCATCGACAGCCTGCTCAACTACGAGACGGTCAAGTATTTCGGCAACGAGAAGATGGAGGCCGCGCGTTTCGATGTCTCCATGGCCTCTTACGAAAAGGCCGCCGTGCGCACCTGGACCTCGCTCGCCTGGCTCAACTTCGGCCAGTCGGCCATCCTCGGTCTCGGCACCGCCGCCTGCATGGCGCTCTCGGCCATGGCTGTGCTCAACGGCACCCAGACCATCGGCGACTTCGTCCTGATCAACGCGCTCCTGATGCAGATCGCCATTCCGCTCAATTTCGTCGGCTTCATCTACCGCGAGATCCGTCAGGGGCTGGCCGACATCGAATCCATGTTCTCGGTCCTCGCCGTCCCGGCCGAGATCGAGGACAAGCCGGGGGCCCCGGCCCTGGCCGTGTCCTCCGGCGCGATCCGCTTCGAGGATGTCACCTTCCATTACGATCCGGACCGCCAGATCCTGAAAGGCCTCACCTTTGACGTTCCCGCAGGCCACACCGTGGCCGTCGTCGGTCCGTCGGGGGCGGGCAAGTCGACCCTGTCGCGCCTCCTGTTCCGCTTCTATGACGTCACCGGCGGCCGCATCACCATCGACGGCCAGGACATCCGCGACATCACGCAGGAAAGCCTGCGCTCGGCCATCGGCATGGTGCCGCAGGACACGGTGCTCTTCAACGACACCATCGCCTACAACATCCGCTATGGCCGCCCCGGTGCCAGCCTCGAGGAGGTGCAGGAGGCCGCCCGCATGGCCCAGATCGCGCCCTTCATCGAGACGCTGCCGAAGGGCTTCGACAGCGAGGTGGGCGAGCGCGGCCTCAAGCTCTCGGGCGGCGAGAAGCAGCGCGTCGCCATCGCCCGCACCATCCTGAAGGCCCCGCCGATCCTGATCCTCGACGAGGCCACCTCCGCCCTCGACACCCACACCGAACGCGAGATCCAGACCGCGCTCGACCAGGTGTCGCAGAACCGTACCACCCTGGTCATCGCCCACCGCCTGTCGACGGTCGTCAACGCTGACCAGATCCTCGTGCTGGAGGCCGGCCGCATCGTCGAACGCGGCACCCACGCCGAACTCCTCGCCATGGGCGGCCTCTACCACTCCATGTGGAACCGCCAGCGCGAGGCTGATGAGGCCGAAGAACGCCTGCGCGCCGCCCGCGAGGCCGACAAGCTGGGTGTCGTGGTGAGGGGACGTCCCGCAGGGGAGTAAGGGCAGGCGCTGGACAGTCTCCCCGGTTTTCGACCCGTCCGGCGTCAGCTTCCCGCCTTCAACCCGACCTGCGTCGAGCCAACGGTCTCGCCCGACCCTTGGCCCCCCTGTATGGACTTGGGACAGAGTGGACAGGCGTTCGGGGAGATGGTGGACAGTTTCGACAGTCTGGAAGGAGGCTGTCGAATCCCGTTCCGCGAGGTGTCCCGGATGGCGGAGAGAGGTGGGGTCGTGAGACCGGCCTGGGCCGAGGGAGCGAACGGTCCCGCGCTGTGCCGCCGCTTCGGGATCTCGCCGACGACGGGCAGGACGTGAGGCGGCCATCGCGCAGCCGAGGAGGCGCCAGAGGTCCTGCTGGCACGATCATTCGATCAAAGCGAACGATTTTTCGATTTCTTTCTATTTTTCTTTCTCAGGCGTCTGGCTACCTTGTGGGCCGCCGCGGCTGTCGTGGCACACTGTTGCGGAGCGGCCAGCATGAGCGGCGACATTCTTCTGGAAAATCTCGTATCCCCCATCACCCTGGCCTTCCTGCTCGGGGTCCTTGCGCGGCTGATCAAGTCCGACCTCGAGATCCCCGAGCCCGTGATGAAGATCTTCTCGGTCTTCCTTCTGTTCTCGATCGGGCTGCAAGGCGGGCAGGAGCTGGCCAAGGTCGCCTTCGCCGACATTGCCGCCGGGCTTGGCGTCACGCTGGTCCTGGTTCTGGCGCTTCCTGGTCTCGCCTATCTCACGGCGCGCTGGCTGATCGGCCTTGATATCCGCAATGCGGCCGGGATCGCGGCGCTTTACGGCTCGGTCTCGTCCGTCACCTTCGTGGTCTCGCGCTCCTATGCCGAGGCCCAGGGCACGCCGATGGATGCCTATGTGACCGCTCTGGTCGCCATCATGGAACTGGGCATGCTGGTCGCGCTGTTCTACGGACGTCTTGCCCTCAGCCGCGACGGCGCGGTCACAGGGTCGCTTGGCGCGATCCTGCAGGAGACGCTGCGCGGGCGCGGCATCGTCCTTCTGGGCGGCGGCCTCTTCATCGGCTGGGCCATCGGCGACACCAACTTCGAGCGGATCGAGCCCTTCTTCGTCGACCTGTTCCGCGGGGTGCTCGTCCTGTTCCTGCTCGAAATGGGCATGGCCGCCGCCGCACAGCTCCGCGACTTTGCGCGCCTTGGCCCCCGCATCCTCGGCTTTGCCATCGGTGTGCCGATGGTGAACGGGACGCTGGCGACCTGCGTGGCCACGCTCGCGGGTCTGGACCTCGGGTCGTCTGCGGTGCTGGGCGCTGTTGCCGCCTCGGCCTCCTACATCGACGCGCCGGCGGCGGTGCGGGCCACGTTCCCGGAGGCAAACCCGTCGATCTACCTCACCTCGTCGCTGGGCGTGACCTTCCCCTTCATGCTCATCCTCGGGATCCCGATCGTCTATGCCATCGCCGCCTTCTGGCAGGGCCTGCTCGGCTAGACCGCCGGCCCCTTGCGGACCGGCAGGGCCGTGGCGAGACGGGGCGAGACGGGGCGAGACGGGGCGGCGGCCGGATATGCGGGGCGGGGGACGTGCCGGCCCCCCTCCCGCGCAGCCCGCCTGCCCCTCAGCCAGCCCGCCCCTCAGCCAGCCTGTCCCTCAGCCCGCCTTGCGCTGGCCGGCCTCGCTCTGCGCATAGGCGCTGCCGAAGCGGTTGGCGAGGAAGCGCTCCAGCGGGATGTCCTCCTGCCGGATGAAGCCGGACGACGGCAGCGCGCCGTCGGCCAGCATGTCGAGCACGGCGCAGATGCCGCTGGCGGTGGTGATCTGGATGGCGCTCAGCAGCTTGCCGGCCACCACGCCGCTGTAGATCTTGTTGGCGTAGGTTTCCTGCACCAGCCGGCCGTTCTGGCGGCCGCTGACGGTGACGAACACGATCACCACGTCCTGCGTCGTCGTCGGCAGGGCGTTCTCCAGGATGTCCTTCAGCACCTCGCGGCGATGCCTAAGGCCAAGGTCATTCAGCAGCGCCTTCATGATCGACGCGTGTCCCGGATAGCGGATGGTCTTGTAGTTGAGCGTCCGCACCTTGCCCTTCAGCGTCTCGCACAGGGTGCCGAGGCCGCCGGAGGTGTTGAAGGCCTCGTAGGCGACGCCATCGAGGGCGAATTCCTCGCGTTCCTCCAGCGCCGGCACCTCGATCAGGTTGCCTTCGACGATGGCCTCGCAGGGTTCGATGTATTCGTTGATGACCCCGTCCGTGCTCCAGGTCAGGTTGTAGTTGAGCGCGTTGGAGGGATACTGGGGCAGGGCGCCCACCCGCATCCGCACCGCTTCGAGACTGTCGAAATGGCGGGCGAGATCATGCGCCACGATGGAGATGAAGCCGGGCGCGAGCCCGCACTGCGGAATGAAGGCGGTCGAGGCCGTCGCCGCGATCTCCTTCACCTGCCGGGTGGACTCCACGTCCTCGGTCAGGTCCATGTAATGCACGCCCGCCGCCGCCGCGGCCCTGGCGATGCTGACGGTCAGGTGGAACGGCGCTGCCGACAGCACCGCGAACTTGCCCCGCAGGACCTCGGTCAGTCCCGCCCCGTCGGCAATGTCGAGGGCCACGGGGGTCACCGCCTTGTGCGCATCGAGCTGTGCCAGATCGGCCGGTGTGCGGTCGATCACCGTGACCTGATAGTCGCCCGTCGCAGCCAGGATGCGGGTGATGGTGGAGCCGATCTTGCCGGCCCCGATGACGGCTACATGCTTCATGCTGTCCCCTCCAGGATCGTTTCCGGTCAGGATGCGCGAAACACTGGTCGATTCACAGCGTTGAAACGGGCATAATGACGCTCAGATTTGGGCGATATGACGAGCTGATTGGTCATAGTGACAGCGAGGGAGCAAAATCGACATGACCACGGTGACGATCACGGACGCAGACCGCGCGCTTCTCGATCTCCTTGGCCAGAATGCGCGCATGCCCACGGCGACACTGGCGCGCCGGCTCGGCCTGTCGCGCACCACGGTGCAGGCGCGGCTGGAGCGGCTGGAGCGGGAAGGGGTCATCACCGGCTATGGCGTGCGCCTGTCGGACGAGTACCGCGGCGGCTTCGTCAAGGCGCATGTGCTGATCACGCTGGCGCCGAAGTCCCTGCCGCGCGTCACGGCGGAGCTGAACGGCATTCCCGAGGTGCGCACGCTGCACTCGGTCAGCGGCACCTATGACCTCATCGCCATCGTCTCCGCCGCCTCCATCGCCGAGCTCGACCACCTGATCGACCGCATCGGCGCGCTGGAGGGGGTGGAGCGGACGCTGTCCTCCATCATCCTCTCGACACGCATCCAGCGCTGAGACCGGCCCGCGCGCACGCTTGCAAGCGGCGCGACGCCAGGTCGGAGCGGCCGGCAGGCCGATCATCGGGCCCGGTGCCGCAGCCCGGCTTTTTCCGGTTCAACTCCGGCCGCAAAGGCACTAGAAGTCGGACACGATCTCCGCCACCGGACGCCCCGGCGCCGGTCAGGACACCAGAACCACGGACCCATTCCATGTCGCTTGTCGATTCCGTCACCAAGGCCTTCGTGCCGATCCACCGCGAGGGCTGGCCCTTCATCGCCATCGCGCTTGCCGCCACGCTGATCATCGGCTGGTTCGTCGAGCCGCTGTTCTGGATCGGTCTCTTCCTCACCGGCTGGGTCTGCTACTTCTTCCGCGATCCGCAGCGCGTCACGCCGGTGCAGGACGGGCTGGTGATCTCGCCCGCCGACGGCATCGTCAGCCAGGTCGGCCCCTGCCGGCCGCCGGCCGAGCTGGATCTCGGCGCCGAGCCGATGATGCGCATCTCCGTGTTCATGAACGTCTTCAACTGCCACGTGAACCGCGCCCCGGTGAGCGGCCGCATCGCCCGGGTTGCCTACAAGCCCGGCAAGTTCATCAATGCCGAGCTCGACAAGGCCTCCGAGGACAACGAGCGCAACGGCCTCGTCATCGAGCACGGCGACGTGCGCATCGGCGTGGTGCAGATCGCGGGCCTCGTTGCCCGCCGCATCGTCTGCTTCGTGCGGGAGGGCGAGACCATCAACGCCGGCGAGCGCTTCGGCCTGATCCGGTTCGGCTCGCGCCTCGACATCTACATGCCCATGGGCACCGTGCCGAAGGTGGCGCTCGGCCAGACCATGATTGCGGGTGAGACCGTGCTGGCCGATCTCTCGGCCGCCCCGGGCTCCGGCCAGCCGCTGACGCGGGTCAACTGAGGCGCGACAAGGACAGGGAGCACGGAAGGCATGAGCGTGACACCGCCCTTTGCCAGCTTCGATCCGGGTGACGACGGCAGCCCCGGCCGCCGCCGCAGCCGCTTCGCCAAGGTGCCGCTGCGCCTCATCCTGCCCAATCTGGTGACGCTGCTGGCGCTGTGCTCGGGTCTGACCGGCATCCGCATGGCGCTGGAAGGGCGGTGGGAATTCGCGGTCGGCGCCGTCCTGCTGGCGGCCGTGCTCGATGCGCTGGACGGCCGCGTCGCCCGTCTGCTCAAGGGCACCTCGAAATTCGGGGCCGAGCTGGATTCGCTGGCCGATTTCGTCAATTTCGGCGTCACGCCGGCGCTGATGCTCTATGTCTGGCTGCTCGACGAGGCGCGGTCGCTCGGCTGGATCGCGGCGCTCGCCTACGCGATCTGCGCCGCCCTGCGCCTCGCCCGTTTCAACGCGGCGCTGGATGACCCCGACAAGCCGGCCTGGTCGGTGCATTTCTTCACCGGCGTTCCGGCTCCGGCCGGCGCGCTCACGGTGCTGATGCCGATCTATCTGGAGTTTCTCGGCGTCCTGCCGCACTGGCCGGAACTCGCCCCGCCCGTTGCCCTTTACACGGTCTGCATCGGCTTCCTGATGATCAGCCGCCTGCCGACCTATTCCGGCAAGAAGGTGGGCACCCGGGTGCGCCGCGACCTGGTGCTGCCGCTGTTCGTGCTGGCGGTGCTGCTGGTCGCGCTCACGGTCAGCTATCCCTACGAGATGCTGGCCATCGCAACGCTCGCCTATCTCGCGTCCATTCCCTTCGCGCTGCGCAGCTACCGGGCCCATGCCCGCGCCGATGCCGCCGGCGTGCGCCCGCCGCTCGCGCATTCACCGGACGAGGATGAGGACGACGAAGAAGTGGGGGGCAGGGACGACACGCTGACCGATGACGTCCAGCCCGACCCGACTGTGGATCGCAAGCCGGACTGACCGCGCGTCTCGCAACATCATCGCCCAAACAAAAACACCGCCGGATCGCTCCGGCGGTGTTTTTTGTCGTGTCGCGCGATCACTCGGCCGCGTGCGGCAGGGCCACCGGCGGGGCAGGGGGCTCCTTGCGCGCCGGCAGCGGCACCACCGGGGCGACCGGTGCGGGCATTGCGGCCGCCGCGAGGGCGGTCGCCGGCTCGGGCGCGGCATTGGCCGGCGGGCCGCCAGCCTCCGCATCGCCCCTCTTGCCGCGGAACCGGCTGAGCGTCTGCCCCCAGGTCGACGGCATCGCGATCAGCACCGGCACCATCACCAGCGTCAGCAGGGTCGAGAAGCCGAGACCGAAGATCACTGCCGTCGACAGCTGCACCCACCACACCGAGGTGATGCCGCCAAACGCGGTCACCTGGTTGACGAAGTCCAGGTTGAGCTGGGTCGCCATCGGCACCAGACCGATGATCGTCGTGATCGTCGTCAGCAGGATCGGCCGCAGCCGCTGCAGCGAGGTCTTGAGGATCGCGTCCAGCGGCGGCATCCCGTCCTCGTCGCGGAACCGGTTGTAGGTGTCGAGCAGGATGATGGCGTTGTTCACCACGATGCCGGCCAGCGCCACGATCCCGGTTCCGGTCATGATGATCGAGAACTTCTGTCCCGTGACCCACATGCCGGCCAGCACGCCGAACACCGACAGCACCACGGTCATGAGCGTGATGATCGTCTGGTAGAACGAGTTGTACTGGGTCAGCAGGATGATGAACATCAGGAACAGCGAGCCGATCATCGCGTTCATGAGGAACGCACCGGACTCCTTCTGGTCCTCGTCCGCGCCCCGGAACTTCAGCGTCACCGTGTCCGGCCAGCTCTGCCCGTCCAGCCAGGTCTGCAGCTCGCGGACCTTGTCGTCGGGCAGCACGCCGGCAGGCTTGTCGACGCCGGCCTTCAGCATCATCGAATACTGGCCGTCCCGCCGGGTGATCGACGACACCTTCTGCGCCGGTTCGCGGGTGACGAAGTTGGCCAGCGGCACGAGGCCGAGCGGCGTCTGCAGGCGCAGTTCGTCGAACCGGTCCAGCGTGCGCTCCTCTTCCGGCAGGCGGACACGGATGTCCACCTCGTCCTCGCTGTCGTTCGGCCGGTACTTGCCGATCAGCACGCCATTGGTGACGAGCTGGACCATGCTGCCGACCTGGGCGATGCCGGCCTGGTAGCGTCCGGCCTGTTCCCGGTCGATGGCCAGCTGCCATTCGATGCCCGGCAGCGGCCGGTCGTCTTCCTGGTCAAGCAGGCCCTCCATGCCGTTCATGTGCGCCCGGATCCGGGCCACGGTCTCGACGACCGTGTCATACTCCGGCGCGCGCACTTCCAGCTGGATGTCCTTGCCCGTCGGCGGACCGCCCTCGATCTTGCGCAGCTCCACCTTGATGCCGGGAAGCGGTGCCGTCCGGTCGCGGATCTCCTGCGCGATCTCCTGGTAGCGCCGGCGGCAGCAGTAGTCCGCAAGGTCCATCTGGATCTCGCCGATCACGTCGGCCGGCTTGCCTTGGATGCCGAGCCCGTCGCCGCCTCCGCCGCCGCCACCGGGGGCGAAGGCCGAGGTGACGATGTTCTCGACGCCGGCGGTCTGCAGCACCTCGCGCTCCACGCCGGCCACCAGGTCCCGCGCTTCCGCGGCCGACAGGTTGCCGCGTCCGGAGATCAGCACCACCGCCTGGTCGGGCTCCTCGTCGACGAAGAACTCGACACCGGCGCTGTTGTTGGAAAAGCCGATGAAGATCCAGACGCACAGCGCCATCATGCTGCCGAGCGCCACCACGTTTCCGGTCACCGTGCCGGCGAGGTACTTCAGGCCGCGCACATAGACACCACCGAGGCCCGTCACGTCCTTCACGTCGAAGCGGGAGCTGCCCGACAGGATCTCGGCCCGGGCCTTGTCGGCCACCGCCCGTTCGGCCGCCCGCGCCTGCGACCAGCGCACCACCGGCTTCAGCAGGCCATAGGCCAGCGTGCCGGTCACCAGGGCCGCCACGGCCGCAAGCGGAATGGCGAAGCCTTCGGGCAGGACGACACCGACCAGCGGCGCCTCGACCACCGTGGTCGCGGCAATCAGGCCGAACACACCGGCCAGGATCACCGTCGCGTGACGCGAGACGAAATGCGACACCGCCGCCAGGATGCCGCCGGTCACCGGGATGAACACCGTTGCCGTGATCGTCGCCGCCGTCAGGACGATGATGACCATGATCGGCAGGTAGCTCATGAACTCGCCCGCCACGCCCGGCCACAGCAGCATCGGCAGGAAGGCCGCCAGCGTCGTCGCGGTCGAGGACATGATCGGCCAGAACATCAGCTTGGCCGCCCGGATGTAGGCCTCCAGATCCTCCATCCCCTCGGCGATCTTGCGGTCGGCGTATTCCACCATGACGATGGCGCCGTCCACCAGCATGCCCACCGTCAGCACCAGGCCGAACATCACCATGATGTTCACGGTGTAGCCGAGCCCGGCCAGGATCAGGAAGCCGACCATGAAGCTGGTCGGGATGGCGAGACCGACCAGCAGCGCCGACCGGATGCCGAGCGAACCGACGATCAGCACCATCACCAGGAAGATCGCGGTGAGGATCGAGGATTCGAGCGAGCCCAGCACCTCGAAGATGTTGGCCGACTGGTCCAGCAGGAAGTCGACGCGGATCGTCTCCGGCCAGTCGCGCGAGGCAGCTTCCACGACCTGGCGCACCGCCTCGTTGTTCTCGATGACGTTGGTGCCGATCCGCTTGGTCACGTTGAGCGCGATGGCGGGCTGGCCGTTCACGCGGGTGTAGGAGGTGGCATCCTTGAAGGTGCGGCGGATTTCGGCGACGTCGCCGAGCGTGACGACGCCCTCGCCATACTGCTTCAGCGGCAGCGAGTAGACGTCTTCTGCCGTCTGGACCAGGCCGGGAACCTTGACGTTGAACCGGCCTGCGCCGCTGTCGAGGAAGCCGGCCGGCACGAGCTGGTTGTTCTGGGTGAGGGAGTTCAGCAGCTCCTGCTGGGTGATCGCGTAGGATTCCAGCTTGCGCGTGTCGATCAGCACCTCCAGCAGCTCGTCCCGGTGGCCGGACAGATCAGCCGAGCGCACCGTGTCGATCGCCTCGATCTGGTCCTTCAGCTTGCGGGCGTGCTGGTAGAGCGTGCGCTCCGGCACGTTGCCGGACAGGGTGACGGTGATCGTCGGGGCCAGCGCGAAGTTGGTCTCCGAGATCGTCGGCTCGTCGGCTTCTGCCGGCAGCTTGGCCTTGGCCTGGTCCACCTTGTCGCGGACATCGGCCATCGCCTCGTCCTTGTTGAACGAGATGTCGAACTCCAGGATGATGCCGGCGTGCCCTTCGGAGGCAACAGCCGTCAGCTCCTTGAGCCCGTCAAGGCCACGCAGCTCCGTCTCCATCGGCCGCACGAGCAGGCGCTCGGCGTCCTCCGGCGAGATGCCCTGCTGGCTGATGGACACGTAGAACACCGGAACGTCGATGTCCGGGCTGTCTTCCTTGGGGATCCCGATATAGGTGATGGTGCCCGCGATCACGAGCGCCACCATCATCACGAACACCGTCTTGGGACGGCGCAGGATGGCTTCCAGCATCTCGATCATTGTGCGGCCTCCGCCACTTCGACCACCGGCTCCACGAGCTGGCCGTCACTCACGTAGTCCTGCCCGACAACGATCACGCGCGCGGTGTCCGGCAGGCCGCCGATCCACACGCCGTCGGCCTCCCCGCCCAGCACGGTGACCGGCATGAACCGGGCCTTGTTGCTGGCGTCGACCGTGCGCACGCCGACGCGGCCCGCATCATCCAGGGTCAGGATCGCCGGCGACACCTTGTGCGCCTTCGTTGCCTGCAGCGGCAGGCGGGTGACCGCGGTGGTTCCGTCCTTGGCCTGACCGTCGGCGTTCGGGATCTCGATCTCGACGCGGAAGGTGCGGGTGTTGGGGTCGGCCGCAGGGGCGACATAGCGCACCGTGCCGGAGGCCGACTGTCCGGTGATCAGCTCCACCTGGGCAGCCATGCCGGCCCGGATCAGGCCGACATTCAGTTCCGAGACCTGGCCGATGGCGATCATCGGGTCCGCGTCGACGATGGTGCCGCAGGCCGCACCGATCGCCAGATGGTCGCCCACCTTGGCCATCGGGCTTTCGACGATGCCGCTGACCGGTGCGCGGATCACGGTGCGGTCGAGTTCGATCTCGGCTTCCTCAAGCCGGGCCGAGGCGGCATCGAGCGCAGCGCGCAGGGCCGCAACCCGGTTTTCGGCCGCAAAGCCCTTGGTGCTGAGCTGGCTGGCCGCGTCGAAGTCGACCTTGGCCTGGGCGAGCTGGGCCTTTGCTTCCAGCACGCGGGCCTCGCGCGAACCGCTGTCCAGCACGCACATCACGTCGCCGGCTGCGATCCGGGCGCCTTCGCGCGCCGGTCGTTCGAGCATCCGGCCGTTGGTTTCGGCCCGGACGGTGACCTTGGCCTCCGCCTCGGTGATCCCGCGGATCTCGAGCGTCGACGTGCGGTCGACGGCGACCATGTCGCGCACGCTCACCCGGAAGGCTGCGGCCATCTGGCTTTCCTGTCGCTGGGCGGGCGGCGGGGTGGCGTTCTCGGCATCGGCGCGGCCGCCGACGACGACGGTTCCGCTCCACATCCAGAAGCCCACGCCGCCGGCAATCATCGCCGCGAGCACATAGGACATCTTCACTTGCATCACCTGCACTCCGAAATGCGGGTCAAAAGGGATAAGGGTGTCATTCCGCGGCTTCACCGGCCCCCGCACAGACCGGACCGGCATCGGCCATGCGCTCCAGCGCGGCCCGGTTGCCTTCCAGGTAGGCGAGGTTCTGTTCCATGCAGGTGATGCCGCACTTGATCGTCCAGAGCGTGGCCGGGTGGTCGCAGTCGGCCGTCATCTCCTTGAGCTGGGCTATTTCCGTCCGGATCTGGTCCATGTGCCGGTCGATGGCCCGCCGCACGACCGCCCCGCCGACCAGGTCGGCGCACATGGCGACGAGCAGGAAGGGCGAGCGGAAGGTGTCCTTGGCCAGCGGCTCGCTGAGCAGGGACTTCAGCTCCTGCCGTCCCGCCTGCGTCAGCGAATAGACCTTGCGCGCCGGCTTGCCGTCCTGCGGGTCGAGCCGGACCGTGACAAGCCCCTCCGCCTCCAGACGCGCCAGCGTCGGGTAGATCGAGCCGAAGCTCGCCTCCTCGAAATAGCTGAACTCGCCTTCCGTCGAGGCCTTGCGGATCTCGTAACCGGTGGCGTCACCGAAGTTCAGGATGGCCAGGCAAAGTCTGCGCACGCTCATGGTTCCAGTGGTGCCCCGTTGGTCTTGATCCGGCGGACACCTGTCCGCCGGGTCTGGTCCTTGAAGGTCCGGCCGCCTCGCGGCGCCCGGCAGTCTTCCCGATGGCCAGCCGGCAGCCAGCCGATGCTCGGCGTCGCGGTGCGCCGGACCCCGATCCGGCAGCCGCTCGCGTCTTCCATCGACCGGACCGGCAGGGGCATGCTGTTTTGCGCCGCAATACGCACCTGCCGGCCGACTGGACCTGTCCGCCGGAGCGCACCTGCGTCAGCCCCGTGCCGGGGGCAGGTTCGCTCTTGACGTCCGGATCGCCCGGCTTATCTCGCCCTCAACCCGGGTCCCTTTCCGGCTTGCAGGCCTCTACGTCCGCCACGACATATCGGATCGATATATATCACTTCAATATAGGCTGGCAATTGACGTAAGGGTGATGCGGGTTTGCAGCCGCGTGGCAACCGGCCCGGAGCGCCTGCGGTGGATCACCGCGCCGGCTCCGTCTTTTTGGCCATTGCGGCCGGGCGAAGGCTGTCGCATGCTGGCGAAGTGCTTCGCTGGCTGAGCGATCCGGCGCCGGCCGACATCCGGCGCCGTCCCTGATCCTCCGGGGTGCGAGAACAACAAACCGGACGCCGGTCCACCGGTGCTCCAGCTGTGCAACCAGATCCGATCTGGAGGTCCCCCATGACAGACCTGCCGTTCCTGCGTGCCCTTGCCGACCGGTTTCTTCCGCAAGACCCGCTGTTCCGCCTGCTGACCATCAATGGTGTCCTTGGCTGTGCCATCGCCATGCTGGTGTTCGCCGGCCTGCTCCTGACCAACACCGCCGGGCTTTATGACCTGATTGCCACCGCCGACGAGCCCGTTGTGCCGCTGGTGCTGCTGGCCTTCGGTCTGGTCATCACCCTCGGCTCCGCCGTCATGGGCAGCGCGATCATGCTGGTTTCCGGCGACGACGAGGACGGCAGCGGCCGCCGCGACCGCGCCGATGCGGCACTGGTCCCGATCCGCGTCGAGGCCCGCACCGCTCGCCGTCAGGTCCTGCCGCGCGACTGATGCCGGCCTGCGGGCCTGATCGTCCATGGGCCCGCCGCATCCTGCCCCCGCGCAACTGCGGCTTGCCAAAGCGGCGCGGGTCAGGTTCCATAGCCTGAATTTGCAGAAGGAATTCAGGTGCATGGACGCTTCAAACCCGCGTGACCCGTCCTACCCGCGCGACATGCGCGGCTACGGCCGCACCCCGCCGCATCCGCGCTGGCCGGGGGAGGCCAACGTCGCCGTGCAATTTGTCGTGAACTACGAGGAAGGCGGCGAGAACAACATCCTGCACGGCGATCCGGCCTCCGAGGCCTTCCTGTCCGAGATCGTCGGGGCGCAGCCCTGGCCGGGCAAGCGCCACTGGAACATGGAATCCATTTACGAGTACGGCTCGCGTGCCGGCTTCTGGCGGCTGTGGCGCCTGTTCACCAGCCGCAACATCCCCGTCACCGTCTATGGCGTCGCCACCGCGCTCGCCCGCAATCCGGACGTGGTCGCGGCCATGAAGGAGGCCGACTGGGAAATCGCCTCGCACGGCCTCAAGTGGATCGAGCACGCCGACATGCCGGAGGAGGTGGAGCGCGCCCAGATCCTCGAGGCCATCCGCCTGCATGAGGAGGTGACCGGCTCACGCCCGATGGGCTGGTACACCGGCCGCTGCTCCATGAACACCCGCCGCCTCGTCATGGAAACCGGCGGTTTCCTCTATGACAGCGACAGCTACGCCGACGATCTGCCCTATTGGGTCGAGGGCCCGAACGGGCCGCATCTGGTCATTCCCTACACGCTCGACGCCAACGACATGCGCTTCGCCACGCCCCAGGGCTTCAACACCGGTGACCACTTCTTCGACTATCTCAAGGACAGCTTCGACACGCTCTATCGCGAGGGCGAGGAGGGCAGCCCGAAGATGATGTCGATCGGCCTGCATTGCCGCCTCGTCGGACGTCCGGGCCGGGCTGCCGCGCTCGCCCGCTTCCTCGACTATGTCGCCGGCCACGACAAGGTCTGGCTCACCCGCCGCATCGACATCGCCTGGCACTGGCACGCCCACCACTCCGCCGGGTGAGGGCACTTGATGGGGCTTGGGGCGGTTCATGCCGGATCGCCCGGCCCATGTCCTCCAAACCCTGAGCCCACCATGCCGTCGCCCGCGTCCCTTCCCAGCTACCACCTCTACGGCGAGACCGAGGGCGCGGCGGAGTTTGACTTCTTCCACATCGAGACCATCCGCGCCCGCTCCCGGGCGCTCGGCTGGCAGCTCGAGCCCCATGCCCACGCCCATCTGGCCCAGGTGCTGCACATCACGCGGGGCGGCGGGCGGCTGGTGGAGGAGGGCGGCGAGCGCGAGATCCGCCCCGGCGGCCTCTGCTTCACCCCGCCGCACACGCTGCATGGCTGGAGCTTCCAGCCCGACACCGAGGGCTATGTCGTCTCCTTCACGCCCGACTACCTGGTCTCCGGCGGCACCACCCGCTCGGAAGCCGAGCAGCGCGCGCTGACCTCCAGCGGCAACACGCTGATCCATCCCGAGGCCGATGGCGCCCGCCTTGGCTTCTACTGCGCCGAGATGGCAGCCGAATTCGACACCGGCCGCCGCCGCCGCGCCCTGTTCCGCCCGCTCGTGGCCCTGACGCTCCTGGTGCTGTTTCCCGGCGAAGGCGCCGCCGTTGCCCCCGATGCCGCGCCCGGTTTTTCCCTGTTCCGCTTTCGCCAGCTGGTCGAGGAGCGCTACCGCCAGGACTGGAACGCCGAGCCCTATGCCGAGGCCATGGGCCTCACCGTGCAGCGGCTCAACCGCTACTGCCGCCTGTTCATCGGCCGCACCGCGCCCCAGGCGGTGCGCGAGCGCCTCATCATCGAGGCGCGCCGCCTGCTCGCCTTTTCCGGCCTCAGCGTGTCCCAGGTCGCCTATGAGCTGGGCTTCGAGGATCCGGCCTATTTCTCCCGCGTCTTCCGCAAGGAGACCGGCGAGGCGCCGGCCGATTTCCGCGCCCGCCACCGCGACGACGGCCCCGCCTGATCCGTCGTTTCCGAAGTTAGTGAATCGTCAACATTAACGATGTTTTAACAATTTGAGTTAATTTCGCGTAAAGGGTGTGGGGTTGGCCGCCTGCCTGCGTTAATCCTGAGGTCCTGGCTGTGAACCGACCGGACCGTGCCGCATGCCCCGTCTCTTGACCCTGACACCCCGCTATGCCGGGCTGTATTTGACTGCGATCAACCTGGTGCTCGTCGCCGGGCTGGTCGGGCTGGATCCGGATGCGGTTGCCGACATGGCCGAGGATGTCGTGCCTCCGGCGGCAGCCCGGCAGACCTCGGGCGGTCTGGTTCCGATCAGCGAACTCTGCCAGCCTTGCACGCGGCTGGTGCAGGACGTGATTGCCTTCGACCGCCGGATCACCGCCGAGGCCGCTGCGGTCGTCGGCACCCTGCTGCCCGCCGCCGGCCGCGATCCGCAGCCGGGCGCTGGGCTGGCGGCTGCGGACAACTCTGATCAGGAGGGCCCCGCTCAGTAGGGCAATCCGGCGTAGTTCTCCGCAAGGCTCGTCTGCGCGGCCTGCGATCCGGCGAGATAATCCATTTCCGCCTGCTGCATCCGCGCGTCGAAGGCGCCTTCCTCTGGAAACCGGTGCAACAGCCGCGTCATCCACCAGGAGAAGCGTTCCGCCTTCCAGATCCGCGCCAGCGCCCGCGCCGAATAGGCATCGATCCCTGCCTCGGACTTCTCGCGGTAGACCTCGATCAGGCCTTCCGAGAGATAATGGATATCGGAGGCGGCCAGATTGAGCCCCTTCGCCCCCGTCGGCGGCACGATATGGCCCGCGTCCCCGGCCAGGAACAGCCGGCCAAAGCGCAGCGGTTCGGCGACGAAGCTGCGCAAGGGGGCAATGCTCTTCTCGATCGACGGTCCCGTCGTCATCCGCGCGGCCGCTTCCTCGCCCAGCCGGCGCTTCAGCTCGTCCCAGATCGCCGCATCCGGCCAGGCCTCCAGCGGCGTGTCGAGCGGCACCTGGATGTAGTAGCGCGACAGGCTGTGCGAGCGCATCGAGGCCAGCGCGAAACCGCGCGGGTGGTTGGCATAGATCAGCTCGTGGTCCACCGGCGGCACATGCGCCAGGATGCCGAGCCAGCCGAAGGGATAGACCTTCTCGTAGTCGGTGATCGCCCCTTTGGGCACGCTCGCCCGCGCCACGCCATGGTAGCCGTCGCAGCCGCAGATGAAGTCGCAGGCGATCTCCCGCGTCACCCCGTCCTGCACATAGGTCACCCGCGGCTGGTCGCCGTCGAAGTCGAGCGGCGTCACCGCCTCGGCCTCGTAAATGACCTGTGCGCCCCGCGCCGCATGCGCCTGCATCAGGTCCCGCGTCACCTCGGTCTGGCCATAGACCATGACGCTGCGCCCGGTCAGCCGCTTCAGGTCGATCCGGAGCGCCGTCTCGCCCACGGCAAGGCGGAAGCCGTCATGCGGCAGCCCGATCTCGTGCATGCGCTGGCCCAGTCCGGCACGTTCCAGCATGTCCACCATGCCCTGTTCCAGCACGCCGGCGCGGATGCGCGACAGCACATAGTCGGCGCTCTTGCGCTCCAGCACCACGCAATCGATGCCGTTCAGATGCAGAAGCTGCGACAGCAGCAGGCCCGACGGCCCGGCTCCAATGATGACGACCTGCGTCCGCACGGGGATCTCCTCCTCTCCCGGCCGCCCCTCCGCCGCCGGTGAAGGCCACTCTCTCCCATGCGCTGCCCTGCCTGAATGGACGATCCGGGCAATCGATTGGACGATTTTGCCAGCCATGCCCCGCCCGGCTGCTGACTCATTTCCTGAAGTCCCTGACTCAGTGTCGCAGCCACCGGACTCACCACATCAGCTCGCGAAAGCTGTTGCGGAAACAAGGTCTTGTCCAATGAAACGGAATCGGAGTGTGACCCGGCTGACTCAATCTGCGAGGCCGCTCACGTGGATCAGATGACGGCGGCAATCGCGTCCGGCAGACTGGATCGCGTCACATGGCCGGTCGCAAGGGCAGGGGAGCCGGATGAGCCGGATCACGGATCAGACCCGGCAGCGGGCAAGGGACCTGCGCCGGGCCAGACCTTTCAGGAACGCGCCCTCTGGCCGCATCTGCGCGGCCTGAAAGCGCACGGCCTTCATGTCCGCCGGCAAGCTCCCATCGTTCCCTACATCGCCGACTTCGCCCTCTTGTCCCATCGCCTCGTCATCGAGATTGATGGCGACAGCCATGGAGCCCCCGGTCCGTCCCGGCACGATGCCATCCGCGATCAGTGGCTCGCGTCCCAGGGCTTCACGGTCTGGCGCTTTTCCGCCCGCGACATCGAGCACAATCTGGAAGGCGTCGTCGAAACCATCCTCTTGCGCCTCGGCTTGTTTGGTCCGGAGACCGATTGACGTTTGAACCCTCTGTTTCTCGCCGAGCCCCACGCTCAGGCCTTCACAGAAGGACGCCGAACTCCAGCCCCAATTCACCCCCGCCGCAATGCCTCCAGCGCCCGGTCAATCAGCGCATCGGCGGCGCCCATGTGCCGGGCGGGATCCTTGAGGCTGTCCCAGTCGATCGGGGCGGACGCCTTCGTGCGCAGGACGTCGATGAGGGGCTGGCCGGAGGCGAGCGCCTCGGCGCAGGCGGTCTTGACGAGGGCTTGCGCCGCGCTGCGCGGCATGTGGTCGGCGAGGGCGAAGCTGGCGGCCTCGGCCAGCATCAGGCCTTGCGCTGCCTCGAAGGTTGCGCGCATGGCCGCTTCGTTGACGCGGAGGCCGGCAACCAGCTCGGCCGCCGTGGCAAGGGCCGCGCCGGTCTGCAGCAGCATGGCGGGCAGGTGCAGCTGTTCGATCAGCCAGGCCGCGCCGCTGCGCTCCTGTTCGGCAAGGGCCGCCTGATTGAGCACGCCGGCAAGACCGCCGGTGCTGCGGGCGAGCGCGATCAGCACTTCGGCGGCCACCGGGTTGGCCTTGTTCGGCATGGTCGAGGAGCCGCCCGCCCCGGCAAGGCTGACCTCGCCGATCTCGTTCTGGGCGAGCAGCACCACATCTTGGCCCATCTTGCCGAGACTGCCGGTGATGAGCGCCAGCAGGCTGCCGAGTTCCAGCATCGTGTCGCGCGCGGTGTGCCAGGGCAGGGCCAGGGTCGTCAGCTTCAGCCGGGCGGCAAGCCGGGCCTCGACGGCGAGCGCCTCGGGCCCGAGTGCCGCCAGATTGCCCGAGGCCCCGCCGAGCGAGACGGCGAGCAGCCGGGGGCGCAGCTCGGCGAGCCGGTCGAGATGCCGCGTCAGCGGCAGCATCCAGCCTGCGACCTTGAGGCCGAAGCTCGTCGGCGTCGCCTGCTGCATCCGCGTGCGCGCGGCAATGGGCGTTGCCCGGTGCGCTTCGGCCAGCGCGCCAAGCGCAAGGGCGAGCGCTTTCAGCCGCGTCTCGAACAGATCGAGGATCCGGGCAAGGCGCAGCACCAGCGCCGTGTCGACGATGTCCTGGCTGGTCGCGCCCCAATGGACGTAGCCGGCATCCTCTGCCGGCACCGCCTGGCGCAGGGCGGCAAAGAGGGCAGGAACGGGGACGCCGTCGCGCCCCATGCCTGCCTTAAGCGCCTCAAGCTCCGGCGTCAGGAGCCGGGCGGCGTCCGCAATCCGCGCCGCCGCCTCCGCCGGGATCAGGCCGCAGTCGGCCTCCGCCAGCGCCAGTGCCGCTTCCACCTCCAGCAGGGCCGCGACCTCGGCCGAGGCCCCGAGCAGGGCTTCGGTCTCGGGATCGCGGATCAGTCCGGCAAGGAGGCAGTCGCGGCCTGGGGACATGGCTCAGACGGCCTCGATGGCGATGGCAATGCCCTGTCCGACGCCGATGCACATGGTGGCCAGCGCCAGCTTGCCGCCGCGCACCTTCAGCTCCAGCGCCGCCGTGCCGGTGATGCGCGCGCCCGATGCGCCGAGCGGATGGCCAAGGGCAATGGCCCCGCCATTGGGGTTCACCTGCGGCGCATCGTCGGCCAGGCCAAGATCGCGCAGCACGGCAAGGCCCTGCGAGGCGAAGGCTTCGTTCAGCTCGATCACGTCGAAGCTGGCGGGCGACAGGCCGAGCCGGGCGCAGAGCTTGCGCGTTGCCGGGGCCGGGCCGATGCCCATGATGCGCGGCGGCACGCCGGCGGTCGCCCCGCCAAGCACGCGGGCAATCGGCGTCAGGCCGTATTTCTCCACCGCCGCGCGCGAGGCGAGGATCAGCGCCGCCGAGCCGTCGTTGACGCCGGACGCATTGCCGGCCGTCACCGAGCCGCCCTCGCGGAACGGCGCCTTCAGCTTGGCAAGGCCGTCCAGCGTGGTGTCGGCGCGCGGGTGCTCGTCCTTGTCGATCAGGATCGGATCGCCCTTGCGCTGGCTGATCGAGACGGGGACGATTTCCCTGGCGAGGCGGCCGTTCTCCTGGGCGGCGACGGCCTTCTGCTGGCTCCGGAGCGCAAAGGCGTCCTGGTCGGCGCGGGAGATGTTGAATTCGGTGGCGACGTTCTCGGCCGTCTCGGGCATCGAGTCGATGCCATACTGCTTCTTCATCAAGGGGTTGACGAAGCGCCAGCCGATCGTGGTGTCGTGGATCTCGGCATGGCGCGAAAAGGCGGTGTCGGCCTTCGGCATGACGAAGGGCGCGCGCGACATGCTTTCCACGCCGCCGGCGATCATGATCTCCGCCTCGCCGCACTTGATGGCGCGGGCCGCGGTGATCACCGCATCCATGCCGGAGCCGCAGAGCCGGTTCATGGTGGTGCCCGGCACGGTGTCGGGCAGGCCAGCGAGCAGGGCGGCCATGCGGGCGACGTTGCGGTTGTCCTCGCCCGCCTGGTTGGCGCAGCCGTAGATCACCTCGTCCAGCACCGCCCAGTCCACATCCGGATTGCGCGCCATCAGCGCGGCGATCGGCACGGCCGCCAGATCGTCGGCACGCACGCCGGACAGGCTGCCGCCAAACCGGCCGATCGGGCTGCGCACATAGTCGCAGATGAAGACATCACGCATCAGAACCTCCTCCATGGGCAGCCTTGGTGCGCGCATGCAGGTCGCGCAGCACTTCAAGCTCCTCTTGCGTTGGGGCAGGGGTCTCGCCCACCTCCGCCGCGAATCTGGCTTTCCAGCCGACCGTATCCGCGACCATGTCGCGGGTCACGCCCGGATGAAGCGAGGTGA
This sequence comes from Pannonibacter sp. XCT-53, assembly GCF_009915765.1. Taxonomy (NCBI): domain Bacteria; kingdom Pseudomonadati; phylum Pseudomonadota; class Alphaproteobacteria; order Hyphomicrobiales; family Stappiaceae; genus Pannonibacter; species Pannonibacter tanglangensis. Next base: position 1,870,101 of record NZ_JAABLQ010000001.1, on the reverse strand, counting down.
CGGTGAATTCTTTCGTTTCGGCGTCCGGTTGCCAGATGGCCAAATCGGTGATCAGCCGGGTCGGGCCCTTGGTGGTCACGCCATGGTCGGCCCGGTCGCTGCCGCCCTTGCCGTGGCCCAGCGAGGTGACGAAGTCGAGCTTCTCGACGAAGCCCCGGTTCGACTGTTTCATGGTGATGAAGATCTCGCGGCAGGAGATCGCGATCTCCGGCGCCCCGCCGCCACCGGGCAGGCGCACCTTCGGCTTCTCGTAGCTGCCGACGACGGTGGTGTTGAGGTTGCCGAAGCGGTCGATCTGCGCCCCGCCGAGGAAGCCGATGGTGATCCGCCCGCCCTGCAGCCAGTAGCGGAACATCTCCGGCACCGACACGGTGCAGAGCGCCGTCTCGCAGAGTTCGCCGTCGCCGATGGACAGGGGCAGCACGTTCGGCGCGGTGCCGATGGTGCCGCTCTCGTAGATGAGGGTGATGTCCGGCGCATGGGTCAGCCGGGCAAGGTTGCAGGCGGCCGAGGGCGCACCGATGCCGACGAAGCAGACGTCGTCATTGCGGAGCGCGCGGGCAGCGGCGATGGTCATCATCTCGGTCGGGGTAAAGCTGGTCATCTCACGCGGCTCCCTTGGTCTTGAGCGGCGCGACCCGGCCGGCGAACACGTCAGGGCTGACAGTGGTCACGTTTTGGGCCATCCAGGTCAGGAAACTGTCGCGGTCTGACGCGATCCTGTCCCATTCGATATAGGCGGCGTTGTCGCGCGGATAGACGCCCTGCACATAGGAGGGATGCGCCCCGCCGGGCACCTTCGCCACCGAGGTGACCGTCCAGGACGGCAGGATGCAGGCATTGGGGCTGCGGCTTGCGAGGTCGTCGACGATCTCCTCGACGGTCACGATGGCGCGCCTGGCCGCCAGAACGGCTTCCTTCTGCACCCCGACAATTCCCTCCAGCAGCACGTTGCCCTTCCGGTCGGCCCGCTGGGCATGGATCACGGTCACGTCCGGACGGAGTGCCGGAACGGCGGCCAGTTCCTCGCCAGTGAAGGGGCACCTGATGAAGCGGATGTTGGGGTTGACCCGCGTCAGCTCCGCGCCGCGATAGCCGCGGAAGATGGCGCAGGGCAGGCCCGAGGCACCCGCCTCATAGGCATTGGCCATGGCCGCGTGGCTGTGCTCCTCGATCTCGATCGGGTGCGGCCAGCCGTTCTCCACCGCATCGCGCAGGCGGCGCAGGAGGCCGACGCCCGGGTTGCCGGCAAAGGAGAAGATCAGCTTCTTCACGCAGCCCATGCCGATCAGCTGGTCGTAGATCATGTCCGGCGTCATCCGGATCACGGTCAGATCCTTGCGCCCCTGACGGATCACCTCATGCGCGGCCGCATGCGGGATGAGATGGGTAAAGCCTTCAAATGCAACGGAATCTCCGTCGTGGATGTTCTCCGCAACGGCGTCGTGCAGCGACTGGATTTTCGCCATGGCTGTTCGCTCTGCGCTCTTCAGCTTGTGTGGACGGGACAGGAAAACGGGGACGGGCCGGTGGGCGGCCCGGCCCCGACAGGGCGGTCAGATGTCGAAGAAGACGGTTTCCCGATCGCCCTGGAGATGGATGTCGAAGCGGTAGACAAGGCCCTCCGGCGTCTCCTGCCGCTCCGCGATCAGCGTCTTGCGCCGGACCTCCTGCTCGATCAGGCGCAGCACCGGATCGGTGGCGTTGGCGGCTTCCTCGTCGGAGAAGTAAAGCCTTGTGTTCAAACCGATATTGATGCCGCGCGCGACGATCCAGAGGCTGATGTGCGGCGCCTGCGGCCGGCCGTCGCGCCAGGGCACCGAACCTGGCTTGATGGTGTCGAGGAGGAAGACGCCGGTGTCGAAATCCGAGCAGGAGCGGCCCCAGCCGCGAAAGTCCGGGTCGAGCGCCTTGGCCTGGGTGTCGTCCGGATGGTTGAACCGGCCCTCGCTGTTGGCCTGCCAGCTCTCGACCAGCACGTCGCGCACCGGCGTGCCCGTGCCATCCAGCACGCGGCCCTCGATGCGGATGCGGGTGCCGCGTGTCTGAGGTCCTGCAATCACATGCGAGAAATTCTTCTCGAAGATGTCGAAGCCGGCGGCGGCCGGTGCGAGGCCGATATGGACATAAGGGCCAGCCGTCTGGCTGGTCGTCTCGGAGAGATAGTTGAGCGGCTGCACCATGGTCAGTTTCCTTCCAGCCGGTTCTCGAACAGGGTGGACCGCCGCCCGCGCAGGACGATGTCGAACTTGTAGGCGCGGCAGTCGAGCGGCACGGTGGCGCGCAGGTCCAGCGGCGCGATCAGGCGCTTGACCGCCTCGGGATCCGGGATCGTCTTGACGATCGGGCAGACGTCGATGAGCGGATCGCCCTCGAAATACATCTGCGTGATCAGGCGCTGGGTGAAGGAGCGGCCGAAGATCGAGAAGTGGATATGGGCCGGGCGCCAGCTGTTGACATAGTTGCGCCAGGGATAGGGGCCCGGCTTGATCGTGCGGAAGGAGTAATAGCCGTTCTCGTCTGTCAGGCAGCGGCCGCAGCCGCCGAAGTTCGGGTCGATCGGCGCGAGATAGGTGTCCTTCTTGTGCCGGTAGCGGCCGCCGGCATTGGCCTGCCAGAACTCGACCAGCGTGTGCGGCACCCCGCGCCCGTTCTCGTCCAGCACCCGGCCATACACGATGATGCGCTCGCCGATGGGCTCGCCGGTCTTGGCGTAATTGAGGATCAGATCATTGTCGAGCGGGCCGAGGTCATCGGCGGTGAACACCGGCCCGGTGATCTCGCCGATGCCCTGCTCCAGCGACAGGAGGGCCTTCTGCGGCGAGCGCGTGACCGAGGTCTTGTAGATCGGGGTGAAGGCCGGCGGATGCAGGGTCAGGTCGCGCTGGTAATAGTCGCCCTCGCGCGGCCCCGAGGGGCGGTTGGTGCCGAAGCTGCTCACGGCTGCTCTCCCTTGTGGCGAACGGCGTCGCCGTCCTCAGGTTCCCTCATTTCGTCCTCCAGCCGACCTGCCGCAGCCAGCGCGTCCCGGGCGATGCGGAAGGCCGTGTTGGCAGCCGGAACCCCGGCATAGATGGCCACATGCATCAGGGCCTCGCGGATGTCGCGGGCCGAGGCGCCGGTGTTGATGCTGGCCCTGACATGCATCGCCAGTTCCTCATGATGGCCGAGCCCGGCCAGAAGCGCGATGGTCACGAGGCTGCGTTCGCGCCGGGTCAGCGTGTCATCGCTCCACACCGTCCCCCAGGCGCTCTCCACGATCAGGGTCTGGAAGTCGGCGTCGAAGGGGGTCATGCTGGCAATCGAGCGGTCGACATGGGCGTCGCCCAGCACGGCACGTCGCGTGGTCATGCCGGTGGCATGGCGCGACCCGGGCGAGCGGACCTTGGGGACAGCGGGCACGGGGTCAGACAACGGCGGTCTCCTCAAGAAAGGCATCCAGGGCAGCGCAGAAGGCATCCGGGGTCTCGATGCATGGCAGGTGGCCTGCGCCCTCGATCAGCGTGTAACGGGCATCCCGGATCAGCCGGGCCGTGGCCTCGACGAGGGCCGGCGGCGTGGCACCGTCCTCGCTGCCTGCAATCACCAGCGTCGGCATCGGCAGCTGCGATGTGCTGTGGGTCAGGTCGGCGGCGGCAAGGGCGGCACAGGTGGCGAGATAGCCTTGGCGCGGCGTGCGCGTCAGCATGGCGCGCCAGCCGGCAAGCGCGACGGGCTCCGCGCCGCGGAAGGCGGCCGAGAACCAGCGCTCGAGGATCGGTTCGGCGATGGCCTCTATCCCGCCCGCCTCGATCAGGCGGATCCGCTCCTGCCAGGTCTCGGCCGTGCCGATGCGGGCGGCGGTGTTGCTGAGGACGAGCGCCGGCACCTTTTCCGGATGGCGGGCCGCAAAGCCCTGCGCCACCAGCCCGCCGACCGAAAGACCCACGGGCACGCAGCGCTCCACTCCGAGATGGCCGAGCAGGGCGCTCAGGTCGTCCACGAGATCGGCAATCGCGTAAGGCCCTGCCGGACACTCCGAGAGGCCATGGCCGCGTGCATCGTGGCGAATGATCCGGACCCGCCCGCGCAGCTGCCCGGCCACCGCATCCCAGCTTCGCAGGTCCGTGCCAAGCGAGTTGCAGAAGGCCAGGGCAGGGAGATGCGGTTCGCCGCTGTCCTCGACATGCAAGGCAACACCGTTGACCGCTATCATGCGCATGGTCGGTTTCCTGGGGCTTCCGGCTGATGCGGCGTCCGATCAGCCTGTTCTTGTGCTTGCCCCATATTTCATCCATGCTTCGGTTATGTAAAATGAGAAATCAGGCATTTTTCATAACCAGAAGGAATGTTTGGTGATCGATCCCAGGGTCAAGTACCGGCACATCCAGTGTTTCCTCGAGGTGGCGCGGCTGCGCAGCGTCGTGAAGGCGGCGGAGGAGCTGTCGATCACCCAGCCGGCCGTGTCCAAGACCCTGCGCGAGCTGGAGGACATCCTCGAGGTGCGGCTGTTCGACCGCTCCCGCAGGGGTGTGGTGCTGACGCAATTCGGCGAGGTGCTGCTGCATTACGCCGGGGCGAGCCTGGCCGCGCTGAAGCAGGGGCTGGACAGCGTCGCCCAGGCGCGGATGTCGGGCGAATCCTATCTCAACATCGGCGTGCTGCCGAGCGTCGCGGCCCGGATCGTGCCGACGGCCGTGCAGCGTTTCCTGTCCGAGCGGGTCGAGACCACGCTCACCCTGATCACCGGCCCCAACACGTTCCTGCTGAGCCGTCTGAGGCTTGGCGAGCTGGACCTCGTCGTCGGTCGACTGGCGGACCCCGAGCAGATGGCCGGCCTGTCCTTCACCCATCTCTATTCGGAAAGCGTGTCCTTCGTGGTGCGCCGGGGTCACCCGCTGCTGCGCCAGGGTCGGCTCGACATCCGCCGCATTGCCGACCACGTGGTGCTCTATCCGACCCAGGAGGCAATCATCCGTCCCTACGTCGAGCGCCTGCTGATCGCCGCCGGCGTCACCCGCCTGCCGCGCCGCGTGGAGACGATCTCCAACACCTTCGGCCGCAGCTTCACGCTCGACACGGATGCGGTCTGGATCATTTCCTCCGGCGTGGTGTCGCGCGATGTCGCGGCCGGCGACCTGGTGGAACTGCCCATCGAGACCGCCGAGACGACCGGCCCGGTGGGGCTCACCACCCGGGCGGACACGCCGCCGACGCCGGCGCTGGTGATGTTGCAGGCCTGCCTGCGGCACGCAGCGGACAAGGCGGACTTGCATCTGTAACCAGAGATTGAATATGCATAACCCTCGGTTATGCTGGGGCTACGACAGTTCATTTTACATAACGAAAGCGGATGGCTAGCGTCATCTGTCGTGCCATCCCGGCGGGAGGAGCGGTTCGGGAGGATCGAGCGCCGGGAGGTGCGGGACGGGGTGTGGACCGGCACCCCTCGACCAGGGAGGAACACACATGAAGCGCATTCTCGCAGTGGCGACGGGGCTGGTGACCGCCTCGATGATGATCGCCAGCGCCTCGGCGCAAGAGGTCAATCTGACCCTGCATCATTTCCTCGGACCGAAGGCCCCGGCCCAGACCCAGATGCTGGAGCCCTGGGCCAGGAGCGTTGAAGAGGCCTCGGGCGGGCGGATCAAGGTCGAGATCTTCCCGGCCATGTCGCTCGGCGGCAAGCCGCCGGAACTCTACCGCCAGGTGCGCGACGGCGTCGTCGACATCGTCTGGACGGTTCTGGGCTACACGCCGGGCACCTTCCCGCGCAGCGAGGTGTTCGAGCTGCCGACCGTGCATCAGGGCTCGGCCAAGCAGACCACCATCGCCTTCACCGAAGCCTTCGACATGGTGGCCGAGGACTTCAAGGACGTGAAGCCGATCCTGCTGCACACCCACGGCGGCCAGGCGTTTCACATGGTGAACAAGCCTGTGCGCAAGCCCGAGGATCTGGCCGGACTGAAGATCCGCACGCCGTCGCGGACCGGTGGCTGGACCATCGAGGCCTATGGTGCCGAGCCGGTGGGCATGCCGGTGCCGGAAGTGCCGGAAGCCCTGTCGAAGGGGGTGCTCGACGGCACGATGGTTCCCTTCGAGATCTTCCCGGCCCTGAAGCTGCAGGAGCTGACGCAGTACTCGACCGAAGGGGCCGGCGGCACGCGTTTCGGCACCTCGACCTTCATGATCGCCATGAACAAGGACCGCTACGACAGCCTGCCGGATGACCTCAAGAAGGTCATCGACGATCATTCCATGGCCAACATTGCGGCCACCTACGGGGCGGTCTGGGACGGGATCGAGAACGGCGGCAAGGACCTGCGCAAGTCCAGGGGCGAGCTGATCGAGCTCACGGCCGAGGAAACCCGGGCCTTTGACGCTCGCGGCCAGGCGGTTGTCGACCGCTGGATCAAGGAAGCAGCCGAGCTTGGCCTCGACGGGGCCGCCATGGTCGAGAATGCCCGCGCGCTTGTCGCCAAGGCGCCGGCCAGGTAAGGCCCGCCCGCACGGCAGATGGCCGGGGACGCGTCCGTGTCTCCGGCCCCTTTCCAGGGCGGCATCGCAGCCGCAGTCACCGACAGGGAGGCAGCATGGCATCGCTGCTGCGCAAGGCGATCACCGCCTGGGCGCTCTTCGGAGCGTTGTTCATCCTCGCCATCGTGCTGGTCACGACGCTCAACGTGTCCGCATTCGCGGCCAATCGCGTCGCGGCGCTGTTCGGCGGCACCGTGGCGGGACTGTCAGGCTACGAGGATTTCGTCCGGCTCGCCGTCAGCGTGACGGCCCTGTCCTTCATTCCCTACTGCCAGCTCAAGCGCGGTCATGTGGTGGTGGACCTGTTTGTCCAGTCCATGCCGAAAGCCGTTCGCGCCGGGCTCGACAAGCTCTGGCTGGCGACCACCGCCGGTCTTGCGCTGTTTCTGGCCTACTGGATGTGGGTCGGGCTGAACGAGACCATGGCCGACCAGACGCGCACGGCCATTCTCGGCTGGCAGGAGTGGCCCTGGTACGGGCCGGGTGTGGTGTCGATGATCCTGTGGGCGCTGGTGTGCCTCCTGCAGCTGGTGGAAGGGGAACCCCATGGGTGAGGCGGAACTCATCGGCCTGATCGGCCTTGGCCTGCTGTTCGGGCTCCTGATCCTGCGCGTGCCGGTCGGTCTGGCCATGACGCTGGTCGGGATCGGCGGCATGTTCGCCCTGTCGCTGGCGCTGCCGCACGTGCGGTTCGGGCCGTATCTGATGCAGTTCAAGTCTCTGCTGTGGACCAACATGGCGAGCTACGACCTCTCGGTCGTGCCGCTGTTCGTGTTCATGGGCTATCTCGCCAGCCACGCCAATCTCAGCCGCGACCTGTTCCAGGGCATGAATGCGCTGATGGGGCGGGTGAAGGGCGGCGTCGCGATCTCGGCCATCGGGGCCTGCGCCGGCTTTGGCGCGGTCTGCGGCTCGTCACTGGCCACGGCCTCCACCATGGGCCGTGTCGCGCTGCCCGAACTCCGGCGGCTCAACTATTCGCCGCGACTGGCCACCGGCACGCTGGCGGCCGGCGGCACGCTCGGCATCCTCATCCCGCCCTCGGTGGCGCTGGTGATCTATGCCGTCATCGTCGAGGCCTCGATCATCGAGATGTTCCGGGCCGCCGTCATCCCCGGCCTGATTGCCGTGGCCGCCTTCATTGCGGTGATCGCGATCCAGGTCCGCCTCAATCCCGCGCTTGCCCCGGCAACGGCCAGCCTGCCGAAAGAGGAGCGCAACCGCGCGCTGCTGCGCCTCATTCCGGTGATCCTGATCTTCGGCGCGATCATCCTTGGCCTCGGCATCGGCCTGTTCACCCCGACGCCGGCAGCCGCCATCGGCGTCTTCGTCATCCTCGTCTACGGCTTTGCCCAGAGGTTGTGGGGGGCGGAGGGGCTGACGCTCGGCAAGACCAAGGATGCGCTCCTGGAAACGGCCGTCACCAGCGGCATGATCTATTTCATCCTGTTCGGGGCCGAGGTGGTGAAGGGCTTCTTCACCCGTGCCGGACTTCCCTCGGGTCTCGCGGACTGGGCGGGCAGCAGCGGCCTCGACCCCTGGGTCGTGCTGATTGCCATGCTGATCATCCTGATCATCCTCGGCTGCTTCATGGAAAGCCTGGCGATGATCCTGGTCATGGTGCCCTTCTTCTGGCCGGTGCTGGTCGACCTCAACGGCGGCGACTATGTGACGGCCGCAACCGCCGCCTATGGCCTGTCGGCGGACGAGCTGAAGATCTGGTTCGGCATCCTGACATTGATCGTGGTGGAGCTGGGGCTGATCACACCGCCGGTCGGGCTCAATGTCTTCATCATCAACGCGCTCGCCAAGGACGTGCCAATGGTCGAGACCTTCAAGGGCGTGATGCCCTTCTTCGGCATGGAGATCCTGCGGGTGGGGCTGTTGCTGCTGTTCCCGGCGATCGTGCTGTTCATTCCAAGGTTCTTCGGCTAGCCCCCGCCCGCGAGACAGGCCGCTCCGCCTCCGTCAGTGCCCCGGGGCCGGCAGGCCATCCGGGGTGGTGACGCATTGATCCAAATGCGGTCGCGGGCGTGGGCCGGATTCCCGGCCATGCCGCGCGCCGGAAAGGGCGATTGATCCCCTGCCGAAGGGATTTCTCCGCTTGGCGAGAAAAACGAACCGGAAAAGCCGTTCCTCCGGAAAGCCCGCAAAACCGTTTCTTATGCGGACAGGCCCGCTTTTGTAGGGTTGCGCCACGATCGCCCCGCCGCCGACACGCGGCCCGGACAAGGGGGCGCGAGGGAAGAAGTGGCGCATGTCTGATCGGCTCAGCAATCTCCGGCGGCTTGAAGCGGAGAGCATTCACATCATCCGCGAGGTGGCGGCCGAGTTCCGCAACCCGGTGATGCTCTATTCCATCGGCAAGGACTCGTCGGTCATGCTGCATCTGGCGATGAAGGCCTTCTATCCCTCGAAGCCGCCTTTCCCGCTCCTGCACGTGGACACCGGCTGGAAGTTCCGCGAGATGATCTCCTTCCGCAACGAGACGGTGAAGCGGCTCGGGCTGGACCTGATCGTCCATACCAACCCGGAAGGGCTGGCCCAGGGCATCAACCCCTTTGACCACGGCTCCTCGGTCCACACCCACATCATGAAGACCGAGGCGCTGAAGCAGGCGCTGACCAAATACGGCTTCGATGCAGCCTTCGGCGGCGCGCGCCGCGACGAGGAGAAGAGCCGCGCCAAGGAGCGTGTCTTCTCCTTCCGCACCGCTTCGCACACCTGGGACCCGAAGAACCAGCGCCCGGAACTGTGGAACCTCTACAACGCCCGGGTGGCCAGGGGGGAATCCATCCGCGCCTTCCCGCTGTCCAACTGGACCGAGCTGGACATCTGGCAGTACATCCTGGCGGAGAACATCCCCATGGTGCCGCTCTATTATGCTGCCCCGCGTCCGGTGGTCGAGCGCGACGGCATGCTGATCATGGTCGACGATGACCGGATGAAGATCCGCCCCGGCGAGACCGTCGAGGAGAAGATGGTCCGCTTCCGCACGCTTGGCTGCTACCCGCTCACCGGTGCCATCGAATCCGATGCCGCGACCCTGCCGGCCATCCTGCGCGAGATGCTGATTGCCCGCACCTCGGAACGCTCCGGCCGCCTCATCGACCACGACGACGCCGCCTCGATGGAAAAGAAGAAGCGCGAAGGATACTTCTGATCATGGACTTCACGGATCATCTCACCTCCGAAGCGGCCGTGCTCGACTACATCCGCGCGCAGGAGAACAAGGACCAGCTCCGCTTTCTGACGTGCGGCAGCGTCGATGACGGCAAGTCGACCCTGATCGGCCGGCTGCTCTATGACACCAAGCTGATCTTCGAGGACCAGCTGGCAGCCCTTGAGCGCGACAGCCGCCGGCATGGCACGGTTGGCGAGGACATTGACCTGGCGCTGCTGGTCGATGGCCTTGAGGCCGAGCGCGAGCAGGGCATCACCATCGACGTCGCCTATCGCTTCTTTGCGACCGACAAGCGCAAGTTCATCGTCGCCGACACGCCCGGCCACGAGCAGTACACCCGCAACATGGCGACCGGTGCCTCCACCGCCGATCTCGCCGTGCTGCTGGTCGATGCCCGCCACGGCCTGATGACCCAGACGCGCCGCCATGCCTTCATCGCCTCGCTGCTCGGCATCCGCCACATCGTCCTGGCGGTGAACAAGATCGACCTCGTCGATTTCTCGCAGGAGCGCTTCGACGAGATCGAGCGCGACTTTGCGGCGCTGGGCGGCAACTTCCGCTTCGAGACCGTCGTGTCCGTGCCGATCTCGGCGCGCTATGGCGACAACGTCACCAGCCGCTCGGGCCGCATGCCCTGGTATCAGGGACCGACGCTGCTCGAGCATCTGGAAACCGTCGATGTCGGCGAGAAGGAAACGGCGGCCGACTTCCGCTTCCCCGTCCAGTGGGTCAACCGCCCGAACCTCGACTTCCGCGGTTACTCCGGCACGGTTGCCAGCGGGCGCATTGCCATCGGCAGCAATGTGACGGTCGCAGCCTCGGGCAAGAGTTCGACGGTCACCCGCATCGTCAACGGCTTCGATGACGTGGACAGCGCGCGGGCAGGGGAGGCGGTGACGCTGGTCCTGCGCGACGAAATCGACATTTCCCGCGGCGACGTGCTGTCGCGCTCCGACGAGCGCCCGGCCGTGGCGGACAGCCTGTCGGCGCATGTGATCTGGATGGCCGAGGCAGCCCTTTTGCCGGGCCGCTCCTATCTCCTGAAGATCGGCACGCGGACCGTGACGGCCACGCTGACGGCGCTGGCGCACAAGATCAATGTCAACACCTTCGAGGAAGCCCCGGCCGAGACGCTCGGGCTGAACGAGATCGCGCTGGCCGAGTTCAGCCTGTCCGCGCCCATCGCCATCGACGCCTATGCCGCCAACCGCACCACGGGCGCCTTCATCCTGATCGACCGCATGAGCAATGCGACCGTCGGCGCCGGCATGGTGGTGAAGGCGGAGCGGCGGGCCAGCAACATCCACTGGCAGGCGCTGGACGTCGACAAGGCAGCCCGGGCCGAGAGCCTCAGGCAGAAGCCGGCGGTGCTGTGGTTCACCGGCCTGTCCGGCTCCGGCAAGTCGACCATCGCCTCCATCGTGGAGAAGAAGCTGCATCTGGAAGGCCGCCACACCTATGTGCTCGACGGCGACAACATCCGCCACGGCCTCAACAGGGATCTTGGCTTCTCCGACGCCGACCGGGTGGAGAACATCCGCCGTGTCGCGGAGGTCTCGCGGCTCTTCGTGGATGCCGGCCTGATCGTGCTGGTGTCCTTCATCTCGCCGTTCCGCGCCGAGCGGCAGCTGGCGCGCGACCTGCTGGGCGAGGGCGAGTTCGTCGAGATCTTTGTCGACACGCCCATCGACGAGTGCCGCAAGCGCGACCCGAAGGGCCTCTATGCCAAGGCCGATGCTGGCGAGATCGCCAACTTCACCGGCATCGACAGCCCCTACGAGGCGCCCGAGACGCCGGAACTGCGGGTGGCCACCGTCGGCCGCGATCCGGAAGCGGCGGCCGAGGATGTGCTCAACCACCTGCGCCGCGCCGGCATCATCGCCGCCAACGGCTATGTCTTCGGCGGCGAGGGCATCTGACCGCTTGTCGAATGTTGAAAGGCACCGCCCGGCTGTGAGGCCGGGCGGTGCGTTGACTGCTAAGAAATCCACTGATGTCGCCCCGGGCGTAGCGCAGCGAAGACCCGGGGCCTACTCGTTTGCAGAGCAGCAGAGTTTGGCACGGTGGCACCACAGGCTGCGGCGAAGTTTGGATGCCTGTCGCAGCGCTGCGGCGCTCGCCGCTCCGCTCTGGAAGCGAGTAGGCCCCGGCGCTCGCGTTGCTCGGCCGGGGTGACACGGAGCGGGGTTGGGGTGGCAAGCGGGTGTCACCTCACACACCACCGCCCGGCATGACGCCATGCGCTGGTGTTTCAGGGGCACTTACTTGACGAGACACCCCTTCAACGACCCGGCCAGATCGCGCAGGAGCTGCTCGTAGAGGCCGGGGCCGTTGGGCAAGGAGGCGCCGAGGGGATCAAGGACGCCGGTGCCGACGGACGTGCCTTCGACCAGCATGCCGACCAGCTTCGGCTCGAACTGCGGCTCGGAGAAGACGCAGCCGGCCTTGAGGCCCGTGATCTTGCCACGCAGCTCGCTGACCCGCTCCGCCCCCGGAAGCACCTCCGGGCTCAGCGTGATCGAGCCGGCCGCCTGGATGCCGAAGCGTTTCTCGAAATACTGGTAGGCATCGTGGAAGACGATGAAGGGCTTGCCCTTGACCGGCTCCAGCTCCTTGGCCAGCTCGGCCTCAAGCGCGGTCAGTCGTGCGCTGAGCGCCTCGGCATTGGCCTTGTAGGTTGCCGCGTTGGCCGGATCGGCCTCGGACAGGTGCTCCTCGATCTCCGCGACCATCGCGCGGGCATTGGCCGGATCGAGCCAGATATGGGCGTCGAAGGCGCCGTGGGCGTGGTCGTGGCCATGGTCATGGCCGTGATCATGGCCTGCCTTGGCGGCAGTCTTGCCGTGGCTGTGCCCGTGGTCGTGCCCATGGCTGTGCCCGTGATCGTGGCCATGGGCCTCGTCGCCGTGATCATGGGCGTCGAAATCCCCGCCTTCGCGGACAGGCAGCAGCGTGACGCCATGGGCTTCTGAAAGCTCCACGGCCTCCGCCTTTTCGCCGAGCGTGCCGATCGGTTTCTCGAGGAAGGCCTCCAGGTCCGGCCCGACCCAGAAGACCAGGTCTGCCCCGGCAATCACCCGGGCCGTTGACGGCTTCAGGGCAAAGGTGTGCGGCGAGGCCGCACCATCGACGATGATGTCCGGTTCGCCGACGCCCTGCATCACGGCGGCCACGAGAGAGTGGACCGGCTTGATCGAGGCGACGACCTTGGGGGCCGCGACGGCAAGGCCGGTCGACATGGGCAAGAGCAGGGCCGCACCTGCCAAAAGGGCGACCATGCGGGGCAAACGGCGGCGGCGCGCAGCGGCGGGGGAGGACACGCGGGTCATCGGATGCTCCTTCGGTTTGGTTATGTTATAACACGAATTGCGTAACCCTATAACGTGTGACATAAGCAAAGGCAATCCGCTCTTTCACAGGGCCAGGAATCAGGTGTTGCAGTCAGCCCCCCCGTCTCTTGTCCGCCTGTCCGGCGCCGGTGTCCTGAAGGAGGACCGCTGGCTGGTCCGGGGCGTCGACCTGTCCGTGGCACCAGCCGAAATCGTCACCCTGATCGGGCCGAACGGCTCGGGCAAGTCGACCACCGCCAAGATGGCGCTCGGGATCCTGCGCCCGACCGAGGGGACCTCGGAGCGGCGCGACGGGCTCACCGTCGGCTATGTGCCGCAAAAGCTCGCCATTGACTGGACACTGCCGCTCACCGTGGCCCGTTTCATGCGGCTGACGGGGCCGCTCGACGAGGCCGACAGCCGCCGCGCCCTCGCCATGACCGGGGTCGCGCATCTTGGCCGGGCGGAAATGCGCAACCTGTCGGGCGGCGAGATGCAGCGGGTCCTGATCGCCCGCGCGATCGCGCGCAAGCCCGATCTGCTCGTGCTGGACGAGCCGGTGCAGGGCGTCGATTTCAACGGCGAGATCGTCCTCTACGACCTGATCCGCTCTGTCCGGGACGAGCTTGGCTGCGGGATCCTGATGATCTCCCATGACCTGCATGTGGTGATGGCGGCCACAGACCAGGTCGTCTGCCTCAATGGCCATGTCTGCTGCCGCGGCACGCCGGTCAGCGTCGCCCGGTCGGCGGCCTACCGCGACCTGTTCGGCCCCCGGGCCGCTGGCGCGCTGGCCGTCTATGAGCACAGCCACGACCACGAGCACCTGCCCGACGGACGTGTCCGCCATCAGGACGGGTCGATCACCGACCACTGCCATCCGGGCGACGGGCACCATCATGATCACGCGGGATCAGGTCACTCCGGCCCTGGTCCCGCGCATTCCCACGATCATGATCACGGCCATAACCACGGCCACGGCCATGGGCACGACCACGACCACGACCATCATGCCCACCACCACGGGCATGACCACACGGCCCGGCGCGGGGACACCACCGATGCTCGATGACTTCTTCGTTCGTGCGGTTCTCGCCGGCCTTGGCGTGGCGCTGGTGGCCGGTCCGCTCGGCTGTTTCATCGTCTGGCGTCGCCTCGCCTATTTCGGTGACACGCTCTCCCATGCCGCCCTGCTCGGCGTGGCGCTGGCGTTCCTGCTGGAAATCAACATCACGCTGGCGGTCTTTGCCGTCTGCACGATCATCTCGCTGCTGCTGCTGGCCTTGCAGAAGCGCGGCGGACTGTCGTCCGACGCGCTGCTCGGGCTGCTCGCCCATTCCTCGCTGGCGCTTGGCCTTGTCTGCCTCGCCTTCATGACCTGGGTGCGGATGGACCTGATGGGCTTCCTGTTCGGCGACATCCTGTCGGTGTCGCGGATGGACATCGGCCTGATCTATGCCGGCGGCGCGGTCGTCCTTGCCGTTCTGGTGATGATCTGGCGGCCCCTGTTTGCCGCGACCGTCAGCGCGGATCTGGCCGAGGCCGAGGGCTTGAAACCCGCCCGGGCGAACCTGATCTTCATGGTCCTGATGGCCACGGTCATCGCCATCGCGATGAAGATCGTCGGCGTGCTGCTCATCACCGCCTTGCTGATCATCCCGGCCGCCACCGCCCGGCGGCTGGCGTCGGGTCCGGAGCAGATGGCGGTTCTGGCGGCTCTGGCCGGGGCCATTGCCGTGCTGGCCGGCCTGTTCGGCTCGCTGGAATTCGACACGCCGTCCGGTCCCTCCATCGTGGTGGCGGCCATGCTGCTTTTTGGTGTAAGCCTGACGCCGGTTGCAGGCGGCGTGGCCAGCCTCATGCGCCGGATCGGCAGGGAGGCCTGACAGGGGACCGAGGACATGGCAGAGCACTCGCATGATCACGCAGCCTCCGGTCCTGGCCATGCTCATGACCATGACCACGCGCATGAGCACGGCCACGGCCATGCGCCGGCCAAGCTGACGCGCAACCAGACGCTGGTCTACGGCGCCCTGTCGCGGGCCGGCGGCCCGCTCACGGCCTACACGATCCTCGACCAGCTGCGCGACGACGGCTTCCGCGCCCCGCTTCAGGTCTACCGGGCGCTGGAAAAGCTGGTCGAGTTCGGCATGGTGCACCGGCTGGAGAGCCTCAACGCCTTCGTCGCCTGCAGCCATCCGCAATGCGTCGACCACGAGACCATGGCCTTCGCCATCTGCGAGGCCTGCGGTTCTGTCAGCGAATTTGCCGATGCGGCGATCACGCGCCAGCTCAAGGGCTGGGCCAGCGACAACGGCTTTGCCCTCGCCAAGACCACGATCGAGCTGCGCGGCACCTGCCGCACCTGCCAGGCGGCCGTCTGACCCGGCACGCAGCCTGCCGTAACGCGATCCGCATCCTTGCGACTTGACGGCGCTTTCCGTGCCTTGCCGCTGGTCACGGGCTGACAAGCCGCTATGCTCGCCGTCCAAAGGATCGAGGAGAGAGCAATGGCGGTTCGACTGACCTTCTGTGGCGCAGCCCGCATGGTGACGGGCTCGGCCTACCTGCTGGACATCGCCGGGCAGCGCCTTCTCATCGACTGCGGCCTGTTCCAGGGCTCCAAGGCCGTGAAGGAGCTGAACTACCGCCCCTTTCCCTTTGCCGCCGACAGCCTTGATGCGGTGATCCTCACCCATGCCCACATCGACCATGCGGGGCTGATCCCGAAGCTCTGGAAGGCCGGATATCGCGGGCCGGTGCACATGACCGAAGGCACCCGCGATCTCCTGACCTTCATGCTGCCGGACAGCGGCCATATCCAGGAAATGGAGGTCGAGAACCTCAACCGGCGCAACCTCAGGCGCGGCAAGGACACGGTCACCCCGATCTACAGCCAGGCCGACGCCATCGCCTGCCAGGCGATGTTTGCCGCCCATGACTATGACATCTGGCTCGACCTGGTGCCGGGCGTGCGGGCGCGGTTCTGGAATGCCGGGCATATCCTCGGCTCGGCCTCTGTCGAGCTGGAGATCGCGGCAGCCCATGTGGACGACAGCCTTGATCCGTCCGCACCGCCGATGCGGCTCCTGTTCTCCGGCGACATCGGCCCGGACAACAAGGCTTTCCATCCGGATCCGGATGCGGTGAGCGGGGTGGATCATCTCATTTGCGAATCCACCTATGGCGGACGCGAGCGGCCGCAGCTTGACGAGGAGCAGCGGCTTGCGGTGCTGGCCGGCGAGGTGCGCCATGCGCTGGACCGGGGCGGCGTGCTGCTGGTGCCCGCCTTTGCCGTGGAACGCACGCAGGAGCTGATCGTCGACCTGATGCGCCTGATGGAAAGCGGCAGCATCGGCCATGCGCCGATCTTCCTGGATTCGCCGCTGGCCATTGCCGCAACCGAGGTCTTCAACCGGCATGCGGCGGATCTCGAGCAGCTCAGCACGCATCCGCATCTGCTCGACAACCGCTGGATCAGCCTGTGCGAGAGCGTGGAGGACAGCAAGGCGCTGAACCGCATCTCCGGGGGCGCGATCATCATCGCCGCCAGCGGCATGTGCGATGCCGGCCGCATCCGCCACCACCTCAAGAACCGGCTGTGGAAGCCGGCGACCACCGTGCTGCTCGTCGGCTATCAGGCGCCGGGCACGCTGGGCGCGCAGCTGCTGGACGGCCAGCGCAACGTGCGCCTGATGGGCGAGGACATCACCGTGCGCGCCGACATCCGCTCGGTCGACATCTACTCCGGCCATGCCGCCCGCAGCGACCTGATCGAATGGATCCTCGAGCGGCGGCCGGTGCACGGGACCCTGTTCCTCACCCACGGCGAGGAGGGGCAGGCACTGGCGCTCTGCGAGAGCCTGGTGGCAAAGGGCTTTGCCGATGGCCATGTGGTCGTGCCGGCGCTGGATGCGATCTACGACCTGATGCCGGGCCGGGCGGTGCTGCGGCGCGACGGTCCGCCGCCGCGCGCGGAGGCCGGCATTGCCGAGCGGCGCGACTGGACCGCCGACTATCCGAAGCTGCTCCTCGACATCCAGGCAGCCCTTGAGGGCGCGGCGGACGAGAAGAGCCGCTCGGTCCTCCTGCGCCGGCTGAGACGGGCGCTGGAGGAGGAAAAGGCCGGTTAGGCGGCCGCCACCTCGGCAAAGAGATCGGCGATGCGTGGCCAGGCCGCACCCGGATGATGGGCGGCGATGGCAAGGAATTCCTCGACGAAGGCCTCGCAGCCCGCATCGTGGTCGAGGTGATGGGTCAGGATGCCGAGCGGCTCGCCGCCGGTGTTGCGGCGGCGCAGGAACTGCAGCTCCAGCCGCTCGCTCACGGATGCCCAGCCGATGAAGCGGCGGTCCTTCTTCCACTTGATGATGTCGAGATGCGTCTGCACCTGCGCCGGGATCAGGGTCTCCCAGGTGAAGGTCGACAGGCCCTTCAGCCCTGCCTCCGCCAGCTGGCGGGCGACCGGCGGGGCGATCCGGTTCCAGGGCGGCACGAAGGCGGGCACGAAGGCCGCCGGGAACAGGGCCTCGAGCCTTTCGCGGCCGGCCACCAGCTCGGCAAGGGCCTCGCCTAGCGCGCGGCGGTCGCCGAATTCGGCCGCCTTCTCGCCCAGGTCCTTGCGCTGATGGTTGAGATGCTGCCAGCCATGCTGCAGCACGACGGCATGGGGCTCGTTGCGCAGCCGGTCGGCGAGGGCCTCAGTCGCGGTCTTGGGGATCACGGCCAGCCCGACATCGACGTCATGGGCGTTGGCCGCAGCCAGCAACCGCTCCAGAGCCGGCGTCGGCGCGGTGGCGTCATCGTCGCGCCACCAGAAGCGGACCTGGGTGCCGCGCTCGGCGAACCAGTCGAGATGGCCAGTCAGATGCGCACGAAAGGCGGCAAGATCGGACGTCACCGGCGGATCTCCTCAAGATCGGTCAGGAGCTGGCGGGCGCTTTCGGCAGCGCCGTTCATGGCAACATCGGCATGCGCGACGGGCCGCGACAGGGCGGCATCGACGGCAGCGGCCAGGCCCTGTGCGGTCAGCCCGGCTTCCGGCACCATGACCGCCCGGCCATGGCGGGCCAGCGCCTCGGCGCGCTGCGTCTGCTCGGTCTCGTCGCCCTGGGCAAAGGGCACCAGCACGGCCCGAACCCCGGCAGCCAGCACGTCGAGAACGGTGTTGTAGCCGGCCTGGCTCACCGACAGGCGCGCGCGGGGCAAAAGGCCCGGGAAATCGCGCCGCGCCCGCTCCACCAGAACCCCGGCAGGCGCGGCAGCAACCAGCGCTGAAAACTCTGAATCCGGCAGGTCGTGACCCACCAGCAATCGCCAGCGGCAGTCGCCGGCCTGCTGCGAAAGGTCCCGCGCGCCAAGGGCTGCCTCAAGCAGGGCCCGCGCCACCGCGCCGCCACCGCAGGAGACGATCACCTCGTCCGCACCGTCACCGGCCGGCGGTTCCGGCCGGGCCCCGCCACCGACATAGCCGGTGTAGCGCACCAGATGCGCAACCCGGTCGGCAAAGGGGAAACTGTCCTCAAGCCGCGTGAAGGCGGGATCGGAATGCACCAGCACCCGGTCATAGTGGGCGAGCGCCCGCTGGGCCATCCAGGCTTCCTTGGCGGGATCCTTCTTGCGCACGAGGATGTCGCGGATCGAGGCGGCGATCAGCGGCCGCCTTGGCAGCGCGCGCGCCGTCTCCAGCAGCGGCTCCAGCTCATGGGCAAATTGCCGCCGTCCGAAAGGGTAGGTCTCGGTGAGAAGCAGGTCGACAGGTTCGGCCAGGAAGGCCGCCAGCGTCGCCTGCCGCCGCATCTCCTCGAAGCCGGCGGGCAGGGGTCTGCCGTCCGGCGACACGAGCGTGCGGAAGCTGGCGTCGAGGGCGCGCACCGGCGGCAGCGCGATCACCTCGAGGCCTGAAGTGTCCAGCGTCGGCGGCAGCAGGTTGCCGGTCGCAAGCCGTACTGTGACGCCCTCGCGGGCGAGCGCCTTGCCGATGGCCACCGCCCGCACCGCATGGCCGGTGCCCAGCAGATGCTGCACATGGATGAAGGCACGACGGGTCATGAGGCGCGTGCTCCGGCCTTGCTGCGGGTGGCGATGGCGGCGTCCAGAAAGGCCGTCAACCGGGCGGCTCCGGCCTCCAGCGTGTGCCGCTCGCGGATGTGGCGGCTGGCGGCGACGCCCATCTGCTGGCGCAGGGCGGCATCCGAAAGAAGGCGCTGCAGGGCGGTTGCGAAGCCTTCGACGTCGCCTTCCGGTGCGAGCAGACCGGTCTCCCCGTCCGCAACCACGTCCGGAACGCCGAAGGTCGCCCCGCCGACTACCGGCAGGCCGCTGGCCTGCGCCTCGAGGAACACGAAGCCGAAGGCCTCGCGGATCGCCGGCCAGACGAACAGGTCATGGTCGGCATAGACCGCCGGCAGATCCTCGGGCGGCAGTGCCCCCAGGAAGCTGCAGCGGTGCGGCGGAAACAGCGCCTCGATCTCCGCCCGCGCGGGGCCGTCACCGACGATGGTGAGATGCCAGTTGCGCGTGCTCAGCCGGCCGAGGGCTTCGGCCAGCACCCGATAGGAGCGCTCCTTGTCGCCATGCCGCATCATGCCGACGCTCAGCAGGCGCACCGGCACCCCGTAGCCCGCATCCCGCTGGATCCGGTGCTGCGCCTGGAACGGCGTGGCATCGAGGAACGGGGGCAGGAGATAAAGCCGATCCGGGGGCAAGGCGGCCGCAAGGCAGCCCATGTCGGCCCGGTGAATGGCGCCAACGGCATCGGCTTGGCCCAGAGCGGCATCGGCCGCGGCAAAGCCGAAGGCCCAGTCGCCCGTGGCCCGCTTGGGCGCGCGGCTTGCTTCCATCACGGCGTAAGGAATGTCGAAGGCGTTCGACAGGGCCGGGCCGATCCAGTCCGGCGCCTTGTGATAGAGGTGATAGGTCAGGAAGACGTCCGGCCGGTAGCCCTCCGCCCGCCAGTCCGCCTCGACCCGTGCCGCCTCGGCCAGCGCTGCCACCTTGGCCTCGGGCAGCTCGCTCCCCGCCTGGCGCCACGAGGCAAAGCGCGAGGCAACGCGGACGGTGTGGCCGGCGGATTCGAGCGCGCGCACGATCAGCCGCGCAAAGGTCCTGTCACCGGACGGACGCGGATCGTCCAGCGGCTTCATCGGCGCGGTGAAGGCGATCCTGAGGCCGCTCACAGCACGGGCCGGAACTTGGCGGCAAGCCGGTCGATGCCGGGCTCGGTCGAGAAGTCGCGCCGCACCTTGGCCGCCGCCGCCAGGCCAAGCGCGATGCGGCGGTCGGGATTGCCGACCAGCTCTGCCAGGGCGTCGGCCAGTGCCTGCGGATTGCCGGGCTCGACGAGGACGCCGGTCTGCTGGTCGTCGATCAGCTCGGGGATCGCCGACACGCGCGTCGACAGGCAGCACAGGCCCATGGACTGCGCCTCCATCAGCACGTTCGGCAGCCCGTCGCGGTCACCGCTTTTCGCCAGTTTCGACGGCAGGATGAAGAGATCGGCGCGGCGGCAGGTCTCGATCACCGCCTCGCGCGGCTGCGCCCCGCGCCAGACGATGCGGTCGCTGACGCCAAGCTTGACGGCCATGTCCTTGAGACGGTTCGACAGCTCGCCGCCGCCGATGTGGGTGAACTGCCAGTTGAGACCCAACGGCAGGCGTGCCAGCGCCTTCAGAAGGTCATCGTAGCCCTTCTTCTCGACCGCCCGGCCGACCGACACGAGCCGCACCGGCGCGCCCGATCCGTCGCGCTTCTCTTCCGGAGCCGCAGGCGCCGGGAACGGGGAGAAATCGAGGCCATGGTAGACAAGCTCGACCTTGTCCGGCGCGGCGCTGAGGCTGCGCAGATGGTCGACATTGGTCCGCGTGCAGGTGACACCCCAGGCCGCATCATCCAGCTTCGTGCGCAGATCCCACTCAGGGCTGGTCCAGATGTCCTTGGCATGGGCCGAGAAGGACCAGCCACGGCCCGACAGATGCGCCGCATAGCGGGCGACCGAGCAGGGCGTGTGCAGATAGTGGGTGTGGATCCAGGTCACGTCCTCGGGCAGCTCATGCGCGAAGACACAGGCCTGACCCCAGCGCCGATGCCGGCCGATGTTGTTCTCCCGTGCCAGATCGGCCTCGAACAGGGCCCGGGCGGCGGCGTAGGTCGGCTGCCTTTCGGCCCAGCGACGGGCCCGCGCCACCCGCTTGGGGTCGTCCTTCAGGTATTCAGGCAGGTAGAGGACATCGGCCGTGATCTGCCGGTGCAGGTCATGGATATAGGGGTCGTAGGGCTGGCGCAGGGCGACGATCAGCTGGCCGATGCCGCGCTTCTGCAGGCCGAGGATTTCCTGGGCGATGAAGGTTTCCGACAGGCGGGGATAGCCCTTCACCACGACGGCGATGCGCGACATGGGCAACCGGGCTCCCTAGCGTGCCATGCGGCGCAGGACGCGAGTCCGGTCCGGCCGGGCAAGGATCTCTCCGACGCGCCGTTCGATGACATCGAGGCCGCCGAGCAGGTTGTCGATCCCGGCATGCGAGGGCGGGGCCGCCTGCGGCAGGACCGAGAGCGCATCCAGCATCTGGTCGGGATCCGGATAGCGGTCGATGGGCAGCACGGTGAGAAGTCCGGCTTCTGCGGCCCGGTCCGCCCGGATCGCCTGTTCGCGGCGCGGGATGATGCGCGGAACCAGCAGCGTCGGCTTGTCGAAGGAGAGGATCTCGCAGAACGTGTTGTAGCCGCCCATGCCGACGATGGCGGTCGCCGCCTGCAGGTAGGGCTCCATCTGCGGCGTGAAGCGCATGATGTGCACGTCGCGCAGGTTCTCCGCCCGCGCCATGAAGTCGCTGACCGACGCTGCCGGCATGAAGGGCCCCAGCACGATCAGCGCCGGGAACAGCGGCTTGGCGTGGGACTCATAGGCCCGCATCACCCAGTCAACCATCTCGACGCCGTCGCCGCCGCCACCGGGCGTCACCAGGATGAAAGGCTCGTCGCCGAAGGGCAGCGGTTCCGAGAGGCGCGCGCCCTTGGGCATGTCACGGCGCAGGAAGCCGGTGTAGAGCCGCTTGTCATGGACGCTCCGGGGCAGGTCGATACCGGCCAGCGGATCGCACATGCCCTCCGGCCCGTAGACCCAGATCTCGTCGTAAAGCTCCTCCAGCGCGGGGCGGACATTCTTGCGGTCCCACTCCTGCTGCAGCACCTGCGGATCATCGAGGACATCCCGCAGGCCGAGGATCAGGCGCGTGCCGGCCCGCTTCAGCTGCTCCAGCGTCGGCAGCACCTCGCCGCGCAGGCCAAGTGGTTCCTTGTCCACAATAAAGATGTCCGGCGCAAAAACCTGCGCCGTGTGTTCGATGATCGAGGACCGGATTTCGAGCGTATGGTCGATGTTGAGATGCAGCGACAGGGGCGTGTACTCGCCGTCGCGCAGCTTGATCACGCCGGGAATGCGCACGAAATCGACGCGGGAGCGGAACTCGAAGCTGCCGATGATCGGCGAGCCGGAGAGGATCAGCACGGAAAGCGTGTCGAAGGCTCCGACCAGCGCCTGGGCGATGGCACGACAGCGGCGCAGGTGCCCGAGTCCGAAGGAATCGTGGCTGTAGATCAGGATGCGCGGCGATTCGGATCGCATGGTGCCCCGTTTGATGCCCCTAGGGTCGTGTCTCGGGGTGGGGCCCCGGGGCAACAACCGAAAATCTCGACGACGAATGCGACCTTGACGGTCGTCTTTCCCTCTCTATGGCACATCCGGCGTTGCGAGTTAATACGCAACGTCCTACGACTACAGCCTTGGCGTGACGAGGGTCGACTGGACCAGGTGATGGAAAAGAGCCTTTTTCGATTTATCTGGAAGTTCAGCGCCCGCCAGCAGCTCACGATCCTTTTCATCACCGTGCTGTCCTATCCGGTCAGCTACATCCTGCTCGAGCTGCCCAAGCTGATCGTCAACGACGCCGTTCAGGGCGACGGATTTCCGAGGGACGTCTTCGGCTTCGAGTTCGACCAGATCTCCTACCTGTTCCTGCTGTGCCTCACCTTTCTGTTCCTGGTGATCGTCAGCAACGGCATCAAGCTCGGGCTCAACGTCTACAAGGGCCGGCTCGGCGAGCGCATGCTGCGCCGCCTGCGCTTCGAGCTGTTCCAGCGGGTTCTGCGCTTCCGCCTGCCGCATTTCCGCAAGGTCAGCTCCGGCGAGATCATCCCGATGATCACGGCGGAAGTGGAGGACGTCGGCGGCTTCATTGGCGAGGCCGTCGCGCTGCCCGCCTACCAGGGCGGCCTGCTTGCCGTGCAGCTCGGCTTCATCTTCATGCAGGATCCGCTGCTGGGCCTGGCCGCCATCAGCTCCTATCCGGTGCAGGCCTACATCATCCCGAAGCTGCAGCGGAAGGTGGTGCTTCTGTCGCGCGAGCGGGTGAAGAACGTTCGCGTGATTTCCGACAAGGTTGGCGAGGCGATCGGCGCGGTCCCGGAAATCCATGCCAACGATGCCTCGGCCTGGCATTCGGCCGATGTGGCCGACCGGCTCTATGCGAATTTCAAGATCCGCTACGAGATCTACAATCGAAAGTATTTCATCAAGTTCCTGAACAACTTCATGAACCAGCTCACGCCGTTCTTCTTCTACATGATCGGCGGCTATCTGGTGATCGAAGGCAGTCTCAGCATCGGTGCACTTCTGGCGGTGATTGCGGCCTACAAGGACCTTGCCGGCCCCTGGAAGGAGCTGCTCGACTACTATCAGCTCGTGTCCGATGTCGATGTGAAGTACCAGACGGTGGTCGAGAACTTCGATCCGGCCGACATCTATCCGGTCGAGCGCCTGACCGGGGACGAGCGTGTCTCCCTCGACGGCACCATCGTCATGTCCGGTGTCAGCTTTTCCGGCGGCGCGGCCGGGCAGGAGGTGTTTTCGGTCAATCTGGAGGTGCCGCGCGGCCAGGCGGTTGCCGTCGTGGGGGCAGACGGGTCGGGGCGGGCGGAGCTGCTGCAGCTCGCCGCCGGTCTCATCAGCCCGACCGCCGGCCGCGTCGAGATTGCCGGCCATGACCTCGACCGCCTGACCGAGTCCACCCTGGGCCGCGAGATTGCCTATGTCGGGGCCTCGGTGCATGTCTGGACCGGGACCATCCGCGACAATCTCTACTACGGCCTCAGGCATCGGCCCATGACCGAGGTCGAGCGCAAGGGCGCCGAGGCGGAAGCCCGCCGCAGGGCGCTGCGCGAGGCGAAGGAGACCCGCAACCCGACCTTCGACATCCGCGCGGTCTGGGAGGATCTCGCGTCGGCCGGCGTCAGCTCGCAGGCGCAGCTGGACGAGCTGGCCCTGCAGCTCCTGACCGTCGTCGGGCTGGATTCGGACATCTACCGGCTGGGTCTGCAGTCCCGCTTCGACCCGAGCGCCGATGCGGCCTTCGCCGGACGCATCCTCGCCGTGCGACGCAAGCTTGCCGACCGCATCGCCGGTGACCCCAAGCTCGCCGGTCTCGTCGAGATGTGGGACCTGGAGACGTTCAACCAGAGCGCCACCCTGGCAGAAAACCTGTTCTTCGCCGTGCCGACCGATCCGGCCGTCACCATGGAGCAGATGGTCACCCTGCCGGAAGTGCGCGCCTTCCTGACCCGGACCGGCCTCAACGCCGAGCTGCAGGGCATCGGCCTCAAGATCGCCGAGACCATGGTCGAGCTGTTTGCCAATGTCTCCAGCGATTCCGGCCTGCTTGGCACCTATTCCTTCATCACGCCGGATGATCTGCCCGATTTTGACCGCATCATCCGCCAGGCGCGCTCCACCAGCCAGAAGGCAGGCCTCAGCGATGCCGACAAGGAGCGGCTGATCTCGCTTGCCTTCAAGCTGATCCCCGCCCGCCACCGACTGGGCCTTCCCGACGAGGCGATGCGCGAGCGGCTGATCGAGGCGCGGCAGGCCTTCCGCAAGGATGTGCTGACCGGCAGCTCGGCCTTCATCGCCGTCGATCCGGACGCCTATCTGCCGCCGCTCAGCATCGAGGACAACCTGCTGTTCGGCCGCGCGCGCGTCGACCGGCGCGATGCGCGCCAGCGGATCGATGCGCTGATCCGGACCGTTGTCGAGGAAGAGGCCCTGCGCGAGCCGATCATCTTCACCGGCTTCGGCTATCACGTCGGCGTCAGCGGATCGAAGCTGTCGGCCCATCAGCGGCGCAAGGTGGCGCTGGTGCGCGCGCTCCTGAAAAATGCGTCTGTCACAATCCTCGACGATGTTGCGGCGGGAACCGGAGACGACGATGTGGCGCTGCGCCGGCGGATGATGATCCTGCTGGACGGGCGCACGGTTCTCTTCGGCACGTCGCATTTGGCTGTTGCCGGGGAATTCACCCATAGTGTTCAAATGGAGCAGGGACGTGTCGTCCGTCAGGACGGCCACGAACCGGTCACCGGACAGGAAAACACATAATCAAACGGTCCGGACGAGAGGCTCAGGAGGATATCGTGTCTTTGGAAGTTGAGGTCGACGCCCTGCGAAAGGTGCCGCTGTTCCGCGGGATCGACGAAACGAAGCTTCGGCTGCTCGCCTTCATCAGCGACCGGATGCAATATCAGACCGGCGAGCACCTGTGCGAACAGGGCGAGGAAGGCGACACCGCCTTCATCATCCTCAAGGGCGAGGCGGACGTGCGCGTGCGCACGCGCGACGGCGACCGCTCGGTGGCGACCGTGCGCGAGCACTCGATCGTCGGCGAGATCGCCATCCTCTGCGACGTGCCGCGCACCGCCACGCTGGTGGCGCGCACCGACATGGACGTGCTCACCGTGAGCAAGGATGACTTCCTGAAACTTTTGAAAGAATTTCCTGATATGTCGCTTGAGGTGATGCGGACGCTGGCGCAGCGTCTCGAGCGCACCACCCGCGATCTGGCTGCGGCCCGGTCGGGTGGCGCAGCCGCTTGAAGGAGATGCCGTTTGGCAGATGATTTCTGGCTCCGGTGCTGGGGCGTGCGCGGATCGACACCGACACCGGGCGTGGACACCCTGCGCTACGGCGGCGAGACGACCTGCTTCGAGATCCGGGCCGGTGACGCGCTCGTTCTCGTCGACTGCGGCTCGGGCGCCAGAAATCTGGGAACGCGGCTGGTGACGGAAGGCCCGCGCGCCTTCGACCTGCTGTTCACCCACACCCATCTCGACCACATCTGCGGCCTGCCGTTCTTCAAGCCGGCCTACGACCCCCGCTTCACCATCAATGCCTATGCCGGTCATTTCACCGGTGATGCGGACCTGGTCGACATCATCTGCCGCATCATGTCGCCGCCGATCTTTCCGGTGGCCGCGACCACGCTGAAGGCGGTCACCTTCCGCAGCTTTTCCGCCGGGCAGCCGATCCCCCGCGACGACGGGCTCGAGATCCGCACGATCCGCCTCAATCACCCGGGCGGGGCCTGCGGCTACCGCTTCACCTTCGGCGGGCGTTCGATCTGCATCATCACCGACCACGAGCACGGCGATCCGGAGATCGACGCCAGTCTCGTCGCCTTCGTCGCCGGGGCCGAGGTGATGATCTACGACGCCATGTTCACCGACGCCGAGTACGAGACCTACCGGGGCTGGGGCCATTCGACCTGGCAGAAGGCGGTGGAACTGGCGCGACAGGCCGGCGTGCGCACCCCCGTGCTGTTCCACCACGACCCGCGCCGCAGCGACGACGAGCTGGACGAGATCGGCATGGCAGCCGCCGCCGCCTGGCCGGGCACGCTGGTGGCAACCGAGGGCATGGTGCTGCGACCCTGACGGCCGACGCGCCGCGAT
The DNA here is from genome assembly GCF_009915765.1 of Pannonibacter sp. XCT-53. Taxonomy (NCBI): domain Bacteria; kingdom Pseudomonadati; phylum Pseudomonadota; class Alphaproteobacteria; order Hyphomicrobiales; family Stappiaceae; genus Pannonibacter; species Pannonibacter tanglangensis. The sequence continues at coordinate 1,843,293 of NZ_JAABLQ010000001.1, read as the reverse complement.
GCCGCGTATCCCCCACATCTCCCCATCCCGACGGCTCCCGATCCCGCGGCCTCGTCATTCCGGCATGCCCTGACCCTGGCCGGCGCCCAGGGCGGCGGCGCAGCCGCTGCCGCAAGCGGGGCAACAGGTGCGGCGGCGCTCCGGGCCGGGTCCGGCCACGTCTGATCCCCGATATCCGCTCTTTCGCCGAGCTGCGGCCCCTTGACCGGGGCTGACTTTCGTCGCAGTGTCCCGGTTGACTGACGTTCTCGTCAACCGAAACGTCAATTACGGTTATAAAACATTGGCTTGAAAGGCCTTTCGCTCTCTGGGAGACCACCATGGAACTGTCTGCTGGCATTGCGGCTGTCGTCACCGGCGGCGCCTCGGGTCTTGGAGCGGCGACAGCGCGCCTGCTGGCGTCAGCCGGCGTGAAGGTGGCGTTGTTTGATCGCAACGCCGAACAGGGCGTTGCCGTGGCGGCGGAGATCGGCGGACTGTTCGTCGATGTGGACGTGACCAGCGAGGACAGTGTCGTCGCGGGCTTTGCCAAGGCCCGCGCCGCGCATGGCGCGGAACGCATCCTGGTAAACTGTGCCGGCATCGCCCCGGCTGCCAAGACCACCTCGCGCGGCGAGCCGCATTCGCTCGCCCTGTTCGAGAAGGTGATCGCGGTCAATCTGGTCGGCTCGTTCCGCTGCATTGCCCATGCGGCAACGTCCATGTCGACGCTGGACCCGGTGACGGCGGATGGCGAGCGCGGCGTGATCGTCTCGACCGCCTCGGTCGCCGCCTTTGACGGCCAGATCGGCCAGGTCGCCTATGCCGCCTCCAAGGCGGGCGTGGCCGGCATGACCCTGCCGATTGCGCGCGACCTGTCGAAGTCCGGCATCCGCGTCATGACCATCGCCCCGGGCATTTTCGAGACGCCGATGCTGCTCGGCTTGCCGGAGGACGTGCAGAAGTCGCTGGGCGAGCAGGTGCCGTTCCCCTCGCGTCTCGGCAAGGCCACGGAATACGCCCAGCTGGTCCGTGCCATTGTCGAGAACGGCATGCTCAACGGCGAAACCATCCGCCTCGACGGCGCCATCCGCATGGCCCCGCGGTAAGCCCTTGAGGTCAACCTTCTGGCCGATACTGACACTCATGCGTCATCCCGGCCGGGCGAGAGCTCGAGCCGGGACCGGCGAGCCGAGGTATCGATACTTCATTGTGTCAGGACTGGAAGGACCATGGCTCACCGGTCCCGGGTCTCCGCTTCGCTGCGTCCTGAATGGCGATGCAGGCGCATCCGCAATCTGGTCCTGTCACCTCACAGCCGCCCCAGAAGCGCTGCCGTCGGCCAGCCGTCGGCGGGCAGGCCGAGGCGGGACTGTTCGGCCTGAACTGCCTGACGCGTGCCGGAGCCGAGGATCCCGTCGACCTTGCCGACGTCATGTCCAAGCGCGGCGAGCTTCTTCTGCAGCGCCTTCATCTCGTCCACGGAAAGGCCCGTCTCCGGTGAGCCCGGCGTGAGCTTGGGGGCGCCGGCGAGGCGCGTTGCGAAATACGCGGCGCTGGTCGTGTAGACGAAGGACTGGTTCCAGCGCAGGTAGATCGAGAAATTCGGGAAGACGAGGAAGGCCGGACCCTTGCGGCCCTGCGGCAGGATCAGGCTGGCGGGCAGGGTGGCGGCCGGCAGCGCGCCCGAACGGGCGGTGACGCCAAGGCGGGCCCAGCCGTCGACGGTCTTTTCCCGGCCAAGCCCCGTCTCCGCCCAGGGCATCTCCGCCGGCACGGCCACCTCCATGAGCCACGGCTCGCCCTTGCGCCATCCCAGCGCCCGGATGAAGTTGGCAGCCGTGAGGATTGCATCCGCCGACGAGGTCTTGAGGGTGACGTGACCGTCCCCGTCGCCGTCGACGCCGTAGCGGATGATATCTTCGGGCAGCATCTGCACCTGGCCGATCTCGCCGGCCCAGGCCCCGGTCGTCGTGGCCGGATCCAGATCGCCATGCGCGATCATGTGCAGCGCGGCGATGAGCTGGGGGCGGAACAGCTGCGGCCTGCGGCAGTCATGCGCGAGCGTTACGAGGGCGTTGAAGGTGTTGAAGTCGCCCTGGACCGCGCCGAAGTCGGTTTCCAGTCCCCAGAAGGCGGTGATGACCGGCGCCGGCACGCCGTAGTCCTTCTCAGCCCGCTCGAACACCCTGGCGAACTTCGCCATGTTGTTGGCCCCATGCTTCAGCCGGGCCGAGGAGACGGAGCGGTCGGAGAATTCGAGAAAGGTCTGGCGGAAGACCCCCTGGCCGCGATCGCGGGAAATGACCTGCTTGTCGAGGCGCGCCTGTGCCAGCGCCTTCTCCGCGACAGGTGCCGGCACGCCATCGGCCACGGCCTCGGCCTTCACGCCATCAAGGAATGCCTTGAAGTCACCGCCGCAGGGCCCGTTGGCTTCCACCGGGGCGGAGGACAGAAGCAGGGCCGACAGGCCAGCAACCAGAAGGCCGGTGTTGCGTCCAGCGGGGCGCCTGGAAGCGAGCGTGAGGGGCAAACTGCACTTGGAAATGAGGCGACGTGAAAAAGGCATGGCGGGCACCGTCAATCGCGCGAAAGTCAAGCGCAGTTGACGGCACCCGGCCACACCCTGTCAACCGCAGCCGGCGGGGGAGACGGCTGCGGCTTTGACCCGAGGGCGCGGCCTCAGGCGACGGTCAGCTTGACGTCGATGTTGTTGCGGGTGGCGTTGGAGTAGGGGCAGACTTCATGCGCCTTGGCGACCAGATCCTGGGCGGCGGCGGTGTCCATGCCCGGCAGGCTGACATGAAGCGCCACTTCCAGGCCGAAGCCGCCTTCCGAGCGCGGGCCGATGCCGACGGTGGCCTGAACCGACGTGTCGGCCGGGATCTTCACGCCCGACTGGCCGGCGACGAACTTCATGGCACCGAGGAAACAGGCCGAATAGCCGGAGGCAAACAGCTGCTCCGGATTGGCGCCTTCGCCGCCGGCGCCGCCCAGTTCCTTCGGCGTGGCCAGCTTGACCTTGAAGGTGCCGTCCAGGGTTTCGGCTGCGCCATCGCGGCCGCCGGTGGCGCGGGCGGAGGTGGTGTAGAGAACATTCACGGGCATGACGGGCTCCTTGAGACCGAAGAAAGATCGTGTGCGATTTAATCGCAAGCGAGTTATGTCTCGTTCCCGAGCCGCTGTCAATCCATTGTCAAAGGGTCGCGTGCGATCTATTTCTCAGCGCAAAGGAGCACCGCATGACCGCACCCAAGGGTTCCAGCGATCCGACCCAGCCCGCACCGGCCGCTTGCGAGGACCTTCTGAAGCTCGGCAATTTCCTGTGCTTCTCGGTCTATTCCGCCGGCCACGCCTTCACGCGCGCCTACAAGCCGATCCTCGACAAGCTCGGCCTGACCTATCCGCAGTATCTCGTGATGGTGGCCCTGTGGGAACAGGACGGTCAGACCGTCGGGGGGCTCGGGGGCAGGCTCGGACTGGAATCCAACACGCTGACACCGCTGGTGAAGCGGCTCGAGGCCATGGACCTCGTGGCGCGCCAGCGCTGCACCGAGGACGAGCGGCAGGTCCGTGTGCGCCTCAGCGACAAGGGCCGCAGCCTCAAGAGCCGCGCGGCCGGCATTCCGCTGTGCCTGGGCGCTGCCACCGGTCTGACCGTCGAGGACGCGCGCCGCATGCAAGCCGATCTGGAACGCCTGCGCGAGGCGCTGGAGGCCGCAGCGCCGGCCCTGCCGGCCGTCTTCGAGGCCGCACGCGGCAAGGTCTGACGCGGCGTTGCCGGGGGGGCGGGCCTGATGGCGCCAGAGCCTGTCCCGGGACTACCTGACCGCAGCGCCGGCGGAAGGCTGGCCGCGTCAGCGACAGCCGGTTGCCCCGGAGCCTGCCGACAGCGTCGAGCCGCCACCTGACGACCCGACAACGCCCGCCCGCGACCGGCAGCCCTGGGCGCCAGCGCCAGTGCCGGTTGCGCCGGTGCCGGCTGCACCGCCGCCAGCGCTGACCGACGCTCCGCTTGCCGCAGACGGTCCGCCCGCCGCGCAGGTCTGGAGGGCCGTGTCATACAGCGCCTGCCAGACGCGCGGGTCCTGGGCCATGCTGCCGGAATAGGCCTTGGCCGCGCCGGTGCGCGCGCCCTTGTCGATGCCATTGGCCGAACCGAGCCAGGCTCCGCCCGCCACCGCACCGGTGATCCCGCCCTCGAGCAGTTTCGTCAGCGCGTCCCTGTCTCCGACAACGCGGTCGGCAAAGGCCCGGGCCTCGGCGGCGCAGTCGCGCTGACCCTGCAGCGGGCCGGCTGCAGCGGGGTGGTTCACGGCCGCGACCAGCAGCCCGGCTCCGGATGCCAGCAGCAAGGGGGCGAGACGACGGGCAACGCACATGCAAGGGCTCCTGAGGCGGGCAATAGGCAACGCAGTCTAGCGTCCGCAGGTGCCCGGCCCGTTAATGGCCGGCCGCCAGCCGCCGCTCCGACGGATCCTGCCGACCGAGGGCCGTAAGCGCTTCCACCGCGCGGGCGAAGGAGGCCTTGCGGGCGGCATGGTCATGGATCATGCCGGTCAGCATCACCTCATCCGGGCGGTAGCGCGTAATCAGCTCGCCAAGCTGTCTCTGCACCCGTTCGGGGCCCCCCACCGCCGAGACCGACAGGGCCATGTCGACCATGGCGAGAACGGGTGGGTCGATCACGCGGGTGATGTCCTCGACGGGGGCGGGCAGGGGGCCCGGACGTCCGGTCCGCAGATTGGCGAAGGCCTGCTGCTGCGACGAGCGCAGATAGGCCCCTTCCGCGTCGTCGGCCCCCGCATGCACGTTGATCGCCATCATCACCCAGGGACGGTCGAGATGGGCGGAAGGCTGGAAGCGCGCGCGGTAGATCGCGATGGCCTCGCCGAGCGCCTGCGGCGCGAAATGCGAGGCAAAGGCATAGGGAAGCCCCAGATGCGCGGCAAGCTGGGCGCCGTAGAGGCTGGAGCCCAGGATCCAGACCGGCACATGCGTGTCCTGTCCCGGCACCGCCCGAACCCGCTGGTCCGGGGTCGGGGTGCCGAGATAGCCCATCAGCTCCACCACGTCGGCGGGGAAATCGTCGCTGGCCTCAAGCGCGCGGCGCAGCGCCCGCGCCGTCGCCATGTCGGTGCCCGGTGCGCGCCCCAGTCCCAGATCGATGCGGCCCGGATAGAGCGTGGCCAGGGTGCCGAACTGCTCGGCGATCACCAGCGGAGCGTGGTTGGGCAGCATGATGCCGCCCGCGCCCACGCGGATGCGCCGGGTGCCGCCCGCCACATGGCCGATCACCACGGCCGTGGCCGCGCTGGCGATCCCCGCCATGTTGTGATGCTCGGCCAGCCAGTAGCGCGAGTAGCCGAGATCCTCGGCATGGCGGGCCAGATCCAGCGTGTTGGCCAGCGCATCGGCGGCGGACGCCCCCTCGGGGATCGGGGACAGGTCAAGCAGACTGTAGGGCAGCATGGGGCCTCCCGGGCCCGTCGTGTCGGGCCGCTCGGATGAAAGACAACTTGCCTCTTGAATTACGGACTGATCGGTCCATATTCAAGGCCGGTCACGCAGATCACGTCGCAAGGCGCGAGCGGTGACCAGACCACACCATGCCGCCGCACCATCACCCCCGCCGCACCACAACTGCGGCACCATCACCAGAGCACCTGCCATGACACCGCGTGCCGACACTGCCCGATCTGCCGGAGCCCAAGCCGGGCCCGGGCGACCGCGTGCCTATGACGAGGCCGAGGTGCTGATGGCGGCGCTGGAAGTGTTTCGCCGGCAGGGCTTCGAGGCGACGTCGCTCGATGACCTGACCGGTGCCATGGGCATCAGCCGGTCGTCGCTCTATGCCGCCTTCGGCTCCAAGCAGGACGTGCTGCTGGCGGCGCTGCGCACCTATTCGGCCAAGGCGCTTGCCGCGCTGCGCGACATTGCGGCGGCCGACCGGGCCGGGGCCGTGCCCGCCATGCTCACGGCCTTGGCCAATCCCTCCGGGGGGCCGCACGGCTGCCTGCTGGTCAACTGCATCACCGAACTGGCCCCCCAGAACGAGGAGGTTGCCGATCTCGGCCGCCGCCATCTGGAGGCCATCGAACGCATGGTGGCCGACAGTCTCGGGCCCGACGGGTCACCAGTCGCGCTCGACCGGGCGCGCGCCCTGACCGCGCTTGCCATCGGGACGCTCACCTTGCGCAAGTCCGGTCTGCCCGCCGGACAGATCGAGGCTGCCCTGGTCCAGGGCATTGCGGCCCTCGTCCCCCCATCCCCCCGATCATCCTGACCGGGGGTTCTCCACCCTTCCTGCATCCAAAATTGGACTGATTGGTCCAGAAGTGCCTGACGAAAGGAACATCATGTCGGACGAAAAGCTGTTTTCCCCGCTCAAGGTCGGCGCCATCGCCGTCGCCAACCGCGTGGCCATGGCCCCGCTGACCCGCAACCGCGCGCTGCCGGACGGCGACATCCCGCAGGCTCTGAACGCCGAGTATTACGCGCAGCGCGCCGGCGCCGGTCTGCTGATCACCGAAGCCTCGCAGATCTCGCCGCAGGGCAAGGGCTATGCCTGGACGCCCGGCATCTACTCCGATGCCCAGGTGGAGGGCTGGAAGAAGGTCACCGACGCGGTTCACGCAAGGGGCGGCAAGATCGTGATCCAGCTCTGGCATGTGGGCCGCATCTCGCACAACGTGCTGCAGCCGGGCGGCGCTGCCCCCGTCGCTCCCTCGGCCATTGCCGCCAGGTCCAAGACCTTTGACGGCACCGGCTTCGTCGACACGCCGCTGCCGCGCGCGCTGGAAACCGCGGAAATCGCCGGCATTGTCGCGGATTACGCAAAGGCCGCGAAGAACGCCATTGCCGCCGGCTTTGATGGGGTCGAGGTGCACGCGGCCAACGGCTATCTCATCGACCAGTTCCTGCGCACCGGCTCCAACACCCGCACGGATGCCTATGGCGGCAGCCTCGAAAACCGCACCCGCTTCCTGCGCGAGGTGATGGATGCTGTCGTCGGCGCCATCGGGGCGGACCGGGTGGGCATCCGCCTCAGCCCCTTCTCCAACGCCAACGACATTTCCGACGAGAACCCGATGGAGACCTTCGCCGCTGCCATCGATATCCTCAATGGCTACGGCCTCGCCTATCTGCACATGGTGGAAGGCCAGACCGGCGGCTCGCGCGAGCTGGCGCCCGGCCATGACATCAACGCCCTGCGGGCGCGCTTCTCCGGCGTCTACATCGCCAACAACGGCTACGACCGCGACAGCGCCCTCAAGGCGGTGGAGAGCGGCCGCGCCGACATGATCGCCTTTGGCCGTCCGTTCATCGCCAACCCGGATCTGGTCGAGCGCCTGCAGAAGAACGCGCCGCTCAACGAGCCCGACCGGGCCACCTTCTATGGCGGCGGCGCGGAAGGCTACACCGACTATCCAGTCCTCGCCGGCGGCCAGGCCGCCTGAATCGGGGCTGGGCGGCCAGGCCGCCTGAATCGGGACATGGGCGGCCAGGCCGCCTGAATCGGGACATGAGCGGCCAGGCCGCCTGAAACTGGCAGCAGGCACATGTCGCACGGGCCCCCGGCCTCCCGGGCCGGGGGCACCGTGTTTCGACAATGTCCCGGGCCTCCGACGTCGGGGCCTGTCCTAATTACCGAGGGTCGAAGGCGCCTCCGGGACCTGTGTCGTCCGGATGCGGACCACGGCAGCACCAGAACCGTACCGCAGCGTACTCTTTTTTCGGTTTCTGCCCTTTTCCCCCTTTGAAAAAGCTGGCACACCCTCAATATCATGCCAGGCAGACAGCCGGCAGCGGGATGACGCCCCCGCGACGACAAGAGGATGAGGGAGTTCCAGAGATGCCCCCGTATCGTTCCAGAACCACCACCCATGGCCGCAACATGGCCGGCGCGCGCGGCCTTTGGCGCGCCACCGGCATGAAGGACGAGGACTTCGGCAAGCCGATCATCGCCGTGGTCAACTCCTTCACCCAGTTCGTGCCCGGTCACGTGCACCTGAAGGATCTCGGCCAGCTGGTGGCCCGCGAGATCGAGAAGGCCGGCGGTGTGGCCAAGGAATTCAACACCATCGCGGTGGATGACGGCATCGCCATGGGTCACGACGGCATGCTCTATTCGCTGCCCTCGCGCGAGATCATCTCCGACTCGGTCGAGTACATGGTCAACGCGCATTGCGCCGACGCCATGGTCTGCATCTCCAACTGCGACAAGATCACCCCGGGCATGCTGAGCGCCGCCATGCGCCTGAACATTCCGGCCGTGTTCGTCTCCGGTGGCCCGATGGAAGCCGGCAAGGTGGTCCTGCAGGGCCGCAAGGTCGCCCTCGATCTGGTCGACGCCATGGTGGCGGCCGCCGACGACAAGGTGTCCGATGCCGAAGTGGCCGAAATCGAAAAGGCTGCCTGTCCGACCTGCGGCTCCTGCTCGGGCATGTTCACGGCCAACTCGATGAACTGCCTCACCGAGGCGCTCGGCCTGTCGCTGCCGGGCAACGGCTCGACGCTGGCCACCCACTCGGACCGCAAGCGCCTGTTCGTCGAGGCCGGTCACCTGATCGTCGATCTCGCCCGCCGCTACTACGAGCAGAACGACGAGAGCGTGCTGCCGCGCAGCATCGCCTCCAAGGCAGCCTTCGAGAACGCGATTGCCCTCGACATCGCCATGGGCGGTTCGACCAACACGGTGCTGCACATCCTGGCCGCGGCCCACGAGGGCGGCATCGACTTCACCATGGACGACATCGACCGCATGTCGCGCAAGGTGCCTTGCCTGTCGAAGGTCGCGCCCGCCAAGAGCGACGTGCACATGGAAGACGTGCACCGCGCCGGCGGCATCATGCGCATCCTGGGCGAGCTGGATCGCGGCGGCCTGATCCACCGCGACTGCCCGACCGTGCACACGGCAACCATCGGCGAGGCGATCGACCGCTGGGACATCACCCGCACCAGTTCGGAGAGCGTGCGCGAGTTCTTCCGCGCAGCCCCCGGCGGCGTCCGCACCACCCAGGCCTTCTCGCAGTCCTCGCGCTGGGACGAGCTGGACACCGACGGCGAGACCGGGGTCATCCGCTCGGTCGAGCACCCCTTCTCCAAGGACGGCGGTCTGGCCGTGCTGAAGGGCAACATCGCGCTGGACGGCTGCATCGTGAAGACCGCCGGCGTCGATGAATCGATCCTCAAGTTCACCGGCCCGGCCGTCGTCTACGAAAGCCAGGACGCCGCCGTGCGCGGCATCCTCGGCAACGAGGTCAAGGCAGGCGACGTGGTGGTCATCCGCTACGAAGGCCCGAAGGGCGGCCCGGGCATGCAGGAAATGCTCTATCCGACCAGCTACCTGAAGTCGAAGGGGCTCGGAAAGGCCTGCGCCCTGGTCACCGATGGCCGGTTCTCCGGCGGCACCTCGGGCCTGTCCATCGGCCACGCCTCGCCGGAAGCGGCCCAGGGCGGCGCCATCGGCCTGGTGCGCCAGGGCGACATGATCGAGATCGACATCCCGAACCGCACCATCAACCTCATGGTGTCGGACGAGGAGCTGGCCAGGCGGCGCGCCGAGCAGGACAAGCTGGGCTGGCAGCCGGCCGAGTTCCGCAAGCGCAACGTCACGACCGCGCTGAAGGCCTATGCCGCCTTTGCCTCGTCCGCGGACAAGGGCGCGGTGCGGATGCTTCCCGAGTAACCCGACCCGGCGGCGGTCACCGCTGCCGCCCGGGCGGAGGAGACATGGCAAAAGGCCGGGCATCCGCAAGGATGTCCGGCCTTTTCATGTCCAGTGACGGGATGGCGACCGGTGGCCCGCCGATCAGGCCGCCGGTGTGGAATCGAACACCTTGGCGGCGATCCGCCAGCGTCCATCCTCGCGCACGAAGGACAGGATGTCGGTGAAGTCGCGCCCGAGCAGCGTCATCTCGACAATGGCGACGGCAGCGTCCGCGCCCGCAATCGTGATCGAGACAATGCGCCCGTTGTTCACCTCGCCGCGGCTGGCCGGGGCCGGCCGTGCCGCCACGATGGGCAGGTAGTGCTCCATGGACCAGAAGCGGATGTCGCCGCCGGTGGTCGAGGCATAGAGCGCCTTGTCGTGAAAGACCGAGGCCAGCAGCGCGGCATCGCTGCGATGCAGCGCGTCCAGGTAGGACAGGATGACGGATTTGAGGTCTTCCAGCGTCTTGTCCATCTGCGCAACCTGTCGGGAAGGGGCGGGGTCGGGACGGGGAGGCACCGGACCGCACGGCCCGATGCCCCGAGGAGATCAGGCGGCGACGAGGCCTTCGGCCACCAGGGCGTCCTGCACCGCCTTGCGCGCGGCAATGCGCTCCATGTAGGCGACCAGCACCGGCCAGGCCGACAGGTCCACCTGGACGAAACGGGTCCAGCCCAGAACGGTGAAGAGGTAGGCATCGGCGACCGAGAACGTGTCCCCCAGAACGTAGGGGCGGCCATCGGCGAACAGGCGGTCGAAATGGGCGAACTTCACACCCAGCGTGTCGATGGCCGCCTTGCGGGCCTCGCCTTCCGCACCGCGGAACAGCGGCGAGAAGGACTTGTGCAGCTCGGCGGCGATGAAATTCAGCTGGCGGTGCAGCTGGGTACGCTCCCAGGTGCCCGGAGCCGGCGCCAGGTTCGCCTGCGGATGCTGGTCCGCCAGATACTGCAGGATGGCAGCGCCTTCGGTCAGGACCTCGCCATTGCCGAGCTGCAGCGCCGGAACATACCCATCGGGGTTGACGTCGTAGAAATTGGCGCCCGACGCGGTCACCTTGGTCTTGGTGTCGACGCGTTCGGTGTCGAAGCCGAGGCCCAGTTCGCGCAGGACGATATGCGTGGCAAGCGAGCAGGCGCCGGGGGAGAAGTAAAGCTTCATCGATCACTCCGTGGGGTTCGGATGCGGACGTAACCCTGTCCGCGAGGGTTATCTAGGGTTCTTAGGTTACTTTTGTAAACCAGCATACATTGCGTTACTGCGACAATGGGATTACCATTCGGTAACTGCCCGGGCACCGGTCCATCCGGGACGCCGGGACAGGCCAGGGCAAGCCAGGGCAGGCCAGGCCAAGGCAGGGCAGGACAGGCCAGGGGTGCCCTTGATGCCCCCTGATCACCTCCCTGATTGCCCCCATGTGAGCCCCGAAACGATGGACAGCCGATGGTTCTGAAGGTTCGCAAGAACAGGACGCCGCATCCGCCGGGCAATTGCCCGCTGAGCCACTGCATGGCCATCCTCGGAGGCGCCTGGACGCCCAACATTATCTGGTATCTGTCGAGCGGGCCCCGCCGCTTCAGCGAGCTGCGCGGCGACATCCCGCCGATCTCCGCCAAGGTCCTGACGGACCGGCTGCGCCAGCTCGAGGCGCAGGGCATCGTGTCCCGCGCCGTGGTTCCCTCGTCGCCGCCCTCGGTGGAATACGCGTTGACCGACCTGGGGGCGGAACTGATCCCGGCGATCGAGGCCATTGCGGACGTGTCCAAGAAGCTCCGGATGCGCCAGCCCGGATATGACCCGGCCGCCTGTGCCGCCGGGTCCGGTCGGCCGGTGCGGGGCAGGGCCCGGCGGTCTGCGGACGCGTCCGGAGGCGAGTCCCGGCCTCAGCCGGCGCCCGACACGCCGACTGTGCCCGACACCCCGACTGTGCCCGAGCCCCTGACCGCCTGAGGCCTGCGCAGAACTGCTCTCGCGCTCCTGCCAGGGGGCAGGCTCTCGAGGGAGGCCAACGAGAGCCTGGCGGCCCCTGCAGATCCGTCTACGCGCAGGTTCCGTGCCTCAGGACGCCAGATCCTTGAGTTCCACCCGGGCACGCAGCAGCATGCCGAACAGGTCACGCGGATCATCGGGGTCCGCCAGAAGATCCAGCATCTCGTAGGCCGGCACCCGGCCGATCAGCGACTTGACGTAGCGCAGCGCCGAGAAGTCCTCCACCGCGAAGCCGACGGAATCAAACAGCGTGGTCTGGCCTGCCGAGGTGCGGCCAGGGGCCTCGCCGGCGATGACCTGCCACAGCTCGGTCACCGGGTGGGTTGGCCGAAGCTGCTGGATCTCGCCCTCGATCCGGGTCTGGGGCGTGTATTCCACGAAGATGTCCGAGCGCAGCAGGATGTCGCGGTGCAACTCGGTCTTGCCCGGACAGTCGCCGCCGACGGCGTTGATGTGCTGCCCCGAGGCGACCATGTTGTCGGTCAGGATCGTGGCGAACTGCTTGTCCGCCGTGGCCGTGGTGATGATCTCCACCCCTTCGACGGCAGCTTCCGGCGACGTGCAGACCGTCACGTCGAAGCCGAAGCCGCTGAGATTGCGCGCGCAGCGCAGGCTCGCCGAGTGGTCGATGTCATAGAGCCGAAGCCGGTCGACGCCGATGAGCGTCTTGAAGGCCAGCGCCTGGAACTCGGACTGCGCCCCGTTGCCGATCAGCGCCATGGAGCGCGCCTCAGCCGGCGCAAGATATTTGGCCGCAACCGCCGACATCGCCGCCGTGCGCAGGGCCGTGAGCAGCGTCATCTCGGTGATGAGCACCGGATAGCCCGTCTCGACCTCGGCCATGACGCCGAAGGCGGTCACGGTCTGCCGGCCGGTGCGCGTGTTCTTGGGATGGCCGTTCACATATTTGAAGCCGTAGGACACGTCGTCAGCTGTCGGCATCAGCTCGATCACGCCCTCGCGGGAGTGGGAGGCGACGCGCGGGGTCTTGTCGAACAGCGGCCAGCGGCGGAAGTCGTCCTCGATGAAGCCGGCCAGCTCGGTCAGGAACGTCTCGACGCCGACCGTGTTCACCAGCCGCAGCATGTTCTCCACGCTGACGAACGGCACGAGCGCAAGGGCAGAAGGGGCGTAGGCCATGATCAGAAACTCCGGGTGGGTCGGTCCATGATGCGCCGGCCGAACAGGCTGGCGGTCAGGTCGACCATCAGCCGTGCAGTGCGGCCGCGGTCGTCCAGGAAAGGGTTGAGCTCGACGAGGTCGAGCGACGTGACGAGGCCGCTGTCATGCAGCATCTCCATCACCAGATGCGCCTCGCGGAAGGTCACGCCGCCCGGCACGGTGGTGCCGACGGCCGGCGCGATGTCCGGGTCGATGAAATCGACGTCGAGGCTGACATGCAGCAGGCCGTTGGCCGCGGCGCAGCGCTCCAGGAACGGGGCCAGCAACCGGGCGATGCCGGTCTCGTCGATGGCCCGCATGTCATGGGCCGTGACACCGAGATCCTTGATCATCTGGCGCTCGGGCGGATCAACGGAGCGAAGGCCGAGCAGGCACAGGTTGGCCGGATCCAGCCTGTGCCGGAGCGGTTCGCCCATGACCACGTCGAAGCCGGGCAGACCGCAGGCGAATGCCAGCGGCGTGCCGTGCAGGTTGCCGCTGACGGTGCTCTCGAAGGTGTTGAAGTCGGAATGGGCGTCAAGCCACAGCACGAACAGCGGCCGGCCGATTCGGGCGGCTGCGGCGGCGTGGCCGGCCAGCGTCCCGAGCGCCAGCGCATGGTCGCCGCCCATGTAGATCGGCAGCTGCGGTCCCATGGCGAGCGTTTCCGCATGCCGGGCCAGGCTGCGGGTCCAGCCGGCGACCTTGCGCAGGTGCTTCAGCTTCGGGTCGTGCTCCGGCACGTCGAGGGCCGGATCCGGCTGGGCGTCACCGAGGTCCGCCACATCGAACCCCAGCGCCTCGAGTTCCTCCCTGAGGCCTGCGGTGCGATAGGCGGCCGGTCCCATGACACAGCCGCGACGGCCGGTCCCTTCTTCGATGGGGGCGCCGAGCAGGGCGATCTGGTGCAAGTGGTCCTCCGTCCAGGTGCTTGTCGATTGCGACAGGATGGTCAACTGGACTGGCGGAAAGAACTTGGAAGAGTGACCATGTTGCGCGTAACATTGACCAGAATGCGCAGTAAAATCTGCCAGATTGGAGAGTGCCATGCTCGATGACACCGACCGGGCCCTGATTGCCGTCCTGCGCCGGGACGGGCGACGGTCGATTTCCGATCTTGCACTCGATCTCGGCCTGTCACGGGCGACGGTGCGGACGCGTCTCGACCGGCTGACCGTGTCCGGGGAGATCCAGGGCTTCACGGCGGTGCTGCGGAACGAGGCACAGGACCTGCCGATCCGGGCCGTGATGCTGCTGGCGATCGAGGGCAAGCGGACCGATGCGGTGATCCGGCGCATCACCGGCATGCCGGAAGCCCGTACCATCCATTCCACCAACGGTCGCTGGGACCTGGTGATCGAGCTGGCAACGCCCGACCTGGCCGCCTTCGATGCCGCGCTCAACCGCATCCGCCTGATCGAGGGGGTCTCGGCCACGGAGACGAGCCTGCTGCTCTCGACGCTGAAGGCGAAGCCCCGCTAGCCCGGACGCTGCCCATCGGCACAGCGCCGCCGGCTCCCCGGCCGGAGCCTCAGGCAAAGCGGGCGCGCAGGGACCGCGCCTGCGGCCCGCTCCATAGGGCGATCAGGGCATCGCGCCGCGCCGCTTGCCCTGCATCGGGGCAGGTGGCCGCTGCCAGCGCCTGGCGCAGCCGGGATGCGCGGATCCCTTCGTTGGCGATGTGGTCGACCAGCTCCGGGCTGGCCTCGTAGCGGGCCCTGCTCATGGTCTTGCCGAACCGGTCGAGGATCTCGTTGCGCCGGTTGGTCCTCGGAACCGCCTTGTGGTGCAGGGCCACGACCTGCCAGTCGCGGCTGAACACGGGGGCACCGGAGCTGCCGCGCTCCGTGTCGCCGGAATACCAGCAGAACCGGTCGTCCAGCGATCCGTCATCGACGATCAGGAAGTGGCTGTTGTGCAGGGCGATGGTTTTCGGCCGGCCCTGCGGATGCTGGATGATCGCGACAGGATGGCCCTCGAGGATCTTGCCGTCCTCCAGGAGCGGGTGCCACCCGAAGGCGCCGACAGGCAGTCCGGTGTCGCTGTGGCTCGACAGGGCGACAAGCGTGTAGTCGAACGCCGGGTCGGTGAGAAAGAACGCGCTCGGATCGGCGACGAACGTGGCGGGCGCGACCGGCGCGCCGAAGATCTGGTCCTCGTAGCCGAAGGCGATCTCGGCCGCAGCCGCCAGCGCCGGGACCGGAAACACGTGGTGGTTGGTGAGGAACAGGCCATCGCCGACCAGGAAGCCGGTGCCGAACAGGCCGGTTCCCGGGATCTGGATCCTCGCCACCGCCCGCGCGGCGAGCAGCCCGGCTTCGAGAAACTCGATCGACAGCAGGTCGCTGGCCCCGATGAGGGCTTCCAGTCCCGTTGTCCCGGTGGCGACGGCCACGCTCGCTCCTGTCGCCGTCTCTCCAGGGACCGTCTCTCTCGCAGCCGGTCTGCGGGCACCCGGTCTGGCGGCACCCGGTCTGGCGGCCGTGTCGGCTGTCGCATCGGGCCTGTCGCCGAGGGGGGCGAGGACGGCCTCCGCGAGGATTGCCCGCTCCGACGGGAGGCTGCGCGCGGTGGCCTCCCGGAACCGGTCGATCCGGGCGGGGGATTCGGTCGGCGGCACGAGGCCGCGCCGGGCATAGTGCTGGGCGCGAGCCAAGGCCGGCAGTCGGCTCCGCAGCCGCTCGGCGGCCTCCAGGGCGAGCGGATCCCCGATCTGGTCCAGCGAGATGCCCATGTCGCCCCACAACCCATGGCGTTGATGTGCATTGCCATGCACGCAATTCAGAGTTTAGAGTGTCACGTTGCGGCAGACCAGCGCCTTTTCATCTGAGGGCAGGGCCGACCGGGGTCCGGACCGCAGACGCGACCCGACCCGTGCCTCCGCCTGCCTCCTGACCGGGCCCGCGCCCCGAGCGCGGCCCGACCTTGACGTGGCCCGACCTTGACGTGGACCGGCCTTGACGTGGCCCGGCCTTGACGTGGCCTGGCCCGGAAGGTTCGGACGGGTCCGACCAGACCGCTCAGCGCGACACGCGTCGGGCTGCCCCGTCGTCCGGGCAGGCCCCATCGTCAGGGTTCGCCGTCAGGCCCCCAGGTGGGCCCCAGTGTCAGGGACGCGCAGCACGGGCGACAGGCCCAGGGAGGTCAGCATGGCAAAGAAGATCAGTTATCCGGATTATCTCGCACTCCTGTCGGACCCGGCGACGACCGACGACGAGATCCTTGCGGTGTCGGTCGTTCGCAAGGGACGTGGCGGGTTTGACTTTCACCTGCGGCCCGACCCGAAGAAGGTCGCCATGACGCCGGATCTCGAACAGCTCGAGAACGCGCTCCAGATCGGCAACACTGTCTCGCGCTGGCGCCGCCAGGTCACCTTCCGCAATCGCCTGAATTCTGGCGAGAAGCTGCCGGTCCTGGTGGAGGAGGGCGACAGCTGGCACCAGTTCCCGCTGCTGGTGAAGGATGTCATCGACCAGCTCGGCAAGGACCATCTGATCTACTCGGTGGGTGCGGCCGGCGACACGGCGCAGAACATGATCTACGGACCGAAGGGGCAGGGCGGCAATGAATACCTCGACGCCCTCGCCGGGCAGCGCAAGCAGGTGCGCGGGTTCCTGTTCTCGGCCGCCGGCAACGACATCATCGGCGAGGACCCCGAAACCGGTGTCGCCGTGCTCCATGACTTGCTGAAACCCTTCAACGGCAACCCGGCGGATGTGGTCGGCCACATCAACATGGCCGTCCTGGCGCAGAAGATCGCCTATCTCGATGACGCCTACCGGCATGTCATCGGCACCATCCGGCAGGACAAGGACTTCGCCCGGCTGCCGATCTTCATTCACGGCTACGACTATGCCTTTCCCTACCCGGATGGCCCGGATGATCCGCGCAAGCCCAAGCACGCCAAGAAGAACGAATGGCTCGGCGAACCGCTGGATGCCCGCAAGATCAAGGATCGCGACCTGCGCCGGAACATCATCAGGTTTCTGGTCGATGCGCTCTACGACATGCTCGGCAACGTGGCCGGAGATCCGAAGCAGACCCGGGTCTGGCTCGTCGACTGCCGCGGCGCGATGCCGGAGGTTACCGACTGGATCGACGAGATCCACGGCACGAGCGAGGGATTTGCCAAGGTGGCGGCGCGCTTCCGCAAGGTGCTGAAGAAGGCCGGCGTCAGCTGACACCGCCCCACCCGAACGGCGTGGGCCTGGCCGCATGCACCGGCATGGCCAGGCGGCTGATCCTGCACACGGGGCTTGACGTAAGACGAATGTCAGGTCGACTGACGGTCCCACCGAGCCCCGTGTGCGGGCAAATCTGGATGTCTGATGGATTCCCTGTCGCAGTTTGTACTCGGCGCCGCCGTCTCCGCCCTTGTCCTTGGTCCGAAGGTTGGCGCGCGCAAGGCTGCGCTGGTCGGCGGTGTGCTCGGCACGCTCCCGGACCTGGATGTCCTTATTCCCTTTGCCGACCCGGTGGACAGCTTCGTCTATCACCGTGGCTGGACCCATTCGCTGTTTGTCCATGCCCTCGCGGCCCCGATCCTCGGCGAGGCGCTGGTGCGCCTGTTCAAGGGCTTGCGCGAGGCGCGCGTGCTAGCCATGGCGGCCGTGTTCCTGTGCCTCTCGACCCATGCGCTGCTCGATGCGATGACGATCTACGGCACGCGCCTGTTCTGGCCGGTCTTCCCCGATCCCGTCGGCGTCGGCTCGATCTTCATTGTCGATCCGCTCTACACGCTGCCGCTGCTGGCCGTCACCGTGTGGGCACTCCTGCGCTCCGGCTGGAGCCGGGCGCTGGGCCGGGGTGTCGCGGTGGCCCTGGCGCTCAGCACGGCCTATCTCGGCTGGGGCGTCGTGATCCAGTCGCAGATGGAGGCGCGGGCACGTGAGGTCTTTGCCGCGAAAGGGATCGAGCCCGAGCAAGTGCTGGCGATTGCCGGTCCCTTCAACACGGTGATGTGGAAGGTCATCGCCCTGGAGGACGAGGCCTATCACAACGTCTACCTGTCGCTGCTCGACGGCCCGGACCCGGTGCCGGTCTACACGCATCCCCGCCGTCCGGACCTTGCGGCCTGCGTTGCCGGCAGCGATGCCTATGCCAAACTCGCGTGGTTCAGCCGTGGTTTCCTGAAAGCCGAAGAGCGTGACGGGCGTCTGGTCGTCTCGGACCTGCGCATGGGCATGACCCCGGACTATGTGTTCCAGTTTGCCCTGGCTGACCTCCGCGACGGCGCGGCAGCCGGCATCCCGGCCGAGCGCGATCTCAGCCACCGGCGCATGGGCGAGGGTGACGGCGGCTGGCTCTGGGCCCGCATCACCGGCCGCCCGGCCGACCGGCTGGCCGAGATGACCGGGGCGCCGCTCCCGTCGGGCGGGCCGCTGCTGTGCGCGGCCCCCCTCGCCGGGGGCACCCCGGGCTGACGCTTTGCGTCGGATAAAACCGGGCAGCCACAGGGCTGCCCGGCTCAGACATCAGGCCTTGCGCGTCTTCACCAGCCGCGTGACCACGTTCTCGATGATCTTGTGCCCGCCATCCTGATCGAGCGACATGATGCTCTCGGGATGGAACTGCACGGCCGCGATCGGCTCCAGCTCGTGCTCGATGGCCATGATGACGCCATCCTCGGTTTCCGCCGTGATGCGGAACTCCTTCGGCAGCTTGTCCTTCTTCGCATAGAGCGAGTGGTAGCGGCCGACGATCACCGGCGACTTCAGGCCCGCGAACAGCAGCGAGTTGCCGAGGATCGAGACCGGCGACGGCTTGCCGTGCATCGGCACGTCGAGCTGGCCCAGTTCCCCGCCCAGTCCCTCGGCCAGCGCCTGCAGCCCGAGGCAGACGCCGAAGATCGGCAGCGCCCGCGCCCGCGCCCGGCCGATGGTGGACGCGCAATCGAAGTCCTTCGGGCTGCCCGGTCCCGGCGACAGCACCACCAGATCCGGATTGACGTCGTGGAAGACGTGGTCGGCCACCGGCGTGCGGTAGGTGACGACATCGGCCCCGGTCTGGCGGAAGTAGTTCGCCAGCGTGTGGACGAAACTGTCCTCGTGGTCGACGAGCAGGATCTTCAGGCCCTTGCCGGGCTTCTCGGCCTTCACCGTCTCGGCCGCCTTGACGGCAAGGCCGGCCTCGCGGACGGCCGCGCGCATGGCTTCAGCCTTCAGCTCGGTCTCGGCCTCTTCCTCTTCCGGCACGCTGTCATAGAGCAGCGTCGCGCCGGCGCGGATCTGGGCGACACCGTCCTTGATGCGCACGGTGCGCAGCGTCAGGCCGGTGTTCATGTCGCCGTTGAACAGGACCGCGCCGATGGCCCCGCCATACCAGGCGCGCGGGCTCTTCTCGTTGGCCTCGATGAACTCCATCGCCCACCGCTTCGGCGCGCCGGTAACGGTGACGGCCCAGGCATGCGACAGGAAGGCGTCGAGCGCATCCATGTCCTCGCGCAGGATGCCCTCGATGTGGTCCACGGTGTGGATGAGGCGGGAGTACATCTCGATCTGGCGGCGGCCGATCACCTTGACCGAGCCGGGCACGCAGACGCGGCTCTTGTCGTTGCGGTCGACGTCCGAGCACATGGTCAGTTCGGCCTCGTCCTTGGCCGAGTTCAGGAGCTTGCGGATCTGCGCCTCGTCCTCGATGGCGTTCTTGCCGCGCCGGATGGTGCCGGAGATGGGGCAGGTCTCGACGCGCCGGCCCCCCGTGACGCGGACATACATTTCCGGTGACGCGCCAACGAGATATTCCCGGTTGCCGAGATTGAAGAAGAAGGAATAGGGCGACGGGTTGATTTGCTGCAGCCGGCGCGAGACCGCCGACGGCGGGTTGGCGCAGGGCTCGTAGAAGGTCTGGCCCGGTACCGTCTCGAAGAGGTCGCCGCGCTTGAAGTACTCCTTTGCCCGGTCGACGATCTTCGCATACTCGCCCGGCTCATGGTCGCCGCGGCCCGGATCCTCGTTGGCCGGCTGGTAATGCTGCTTCTCGCCGTCGCGCGGCAGGCCGCGGGTCGTCTGGCCGTCGACCTCGAAGTCATACTCCAGCACATAGGCGCGCTTGGCGTGATGGTCGACGATCAGGATCTCGTCGGGCAGGAACAGCACCACGTCGCGCTGGTCGTCCGGCCGCTTCAGCTTCAGCTCGATCGGCTCGAACTGGAAGGCAAGATCGTAGCCGAAGGCGCCGTAGAGGCCGAGCTGGTCGTCGTCGCAGGCAAACAGCTCCTTCAGCGCCCGCACGACCGAGAAGGTGGAGGGCTGGCGCGAGCGGTCTTCCTCGCGGAACGGCCCGTCCGGGGTCTTGACGACGAGATCGATGCGGCCGTCGCTTTCCGTAAGGGAGGCAACATCCGCATGGGCCTTCAGGACGCGGGTCACGGCGGGCATCAGGATGCGGCCGCGCGCGTTGAGCGCCCGGATCGAGATCGACCGGTCGGCAGCTTCCAGAACCAGCGGCGGATTGACCAGCGCCATGTCCCAGCGCGTGTAGCGGCCCGGATATTCATAGGACGAGGAGAGAACGGCGCCGCGCTCGGCGTCGAGCCGGTCGATCCAGGCCGAGGTCCCGGCGGCATAGTCGGACGGACGGGCGCCGCGGGTGATGGTCACCCCGCCTGCGGTCTTGAAGATCTGCTGAGCCGATGCCGGCATTCCGGTTTCCTCCACGTTGGGCCGCCGCTCCAGGCCTTGAACCTGCCCCCAGACAGACCGAAGGCCGCCTGCGGGTCTTGCCGCGGCGGCCTTTGGGTCAACTTCGATCACGTCAGGACATGAGAAATCGCAAGGCCGCTCTTATGCGTCCCGCCACCACCAGCCCTTGAGGATCATCTGCGTGTTCATGCCCGATTGCGTAGCGCAGCCAGGAGCGGCAGGCAACGGAAGAAAGGCCGCAAGACCGGTCGCGGCATCACTTCCCGTGCCCCTGTTGCAAAATGGACCAGTCGCTTCAAGCTTGAATTATTTGCGGTTTAGGCAAGGGGACCCGTTCCGGCAGCACAGGTCCGGGCCGCGCTGCCGGCCTGGGCGCCCGCTTTCAGGGGGGATCGACCCGGACCGTCGAAGATCCGTGGCTTCAGGGTGCCCGTGCCATGGTCCGTGGCAGCCTGATCATGGTCCGGGCAAACCGCCTGCGCCGAGATGTCCCAGTTAGATATTTCAAGCTTGAAATAATATCCGGCTGGTGGCAGGCTCATGCTCAACACGTCAACCGGAAGGGACTGCGGCAATGAAGATCCTGTGCTTGGGGGGTGGGCCGGCTGGCCTCTATTTCGCGATCTCGATGAAGCTGCGTGACGCCAGCCACGACATCACCGTGCTGGAGCGCAACCGCGCCAACGACACCTTCGGCTGGGGCGTTGTCCTGTCCGACGATGCCCTCGGCAAGATGCAGAAGAACGATCCGAAGAGCACGGAGGCGATCCGCTCCAACTTTGCCTACTGGGATGACATCGCCGTCATCCACAACGGCGAGCGGAATGTCTCCGGCGGTCACGGCTTTGCCGGGATCGGGCGCAAGAAGCTCCTCATCCTGCTGCAGGAGCGGGCCCGCGAGCTGGGCATCAACATGCAGTTCGAGACCGAGTTCAAGTCGGCCGAGGAGTATCGCAAGGAGTATGATCTCGTCGTCGCCACCGACGGCATCAACTCGCTGGTGCGCCGCGAGTATGCCGATGTCTTCAAGCCTGACATCGACATGCGCCTGTGCAAGTTCATCTGGCTCGGCACGCACCAGAAGTTCGACGACGCCTTCACCTTCATCTTCGAGAAGACCGAACATGGCTGGATGTGGGTCCACGCCTACCAGTTCGATGCCGACACCGCGACCGTGATCGTCGAATGCACCCAGGAGACCTGGGACAAGTTCGGCTTCGAGCACATGTCGAAGGAAGAGACCATCGAGACCTGCGAGAAGGTGTTCGCGGATCACCTCGGCGGCCACAAGCTCATGTCCAACGCCGCGCACCTGCGCGGCTCGGCCGTGTGGATGAACTTCCCCCGTGTGATCTGCGACCGCTGGTATCACGAGAACGTGGTGCTGATGGGGGATGCGGCCGCGACCGGCCATTTCTCCATCGGCTCGGGCACGCGCCTTGCCTTCGACAGCGCCATTGCGCTCGCCACCTACCTGCACTCCGAGCCGACGATGGAAGCGGCCTTCCAGCGTTACCAGGAGGAGCGCCGCATCGAGGTGCTGCGCCTGCAGTCGGCCGCGCGCAACTCGCTCGAGTGGTTCGAGCAGGTCGAGCGCTATCTCGACATGCCCCCGGTGCAGTTTGCCTATTCGCTGCTGACCCGCTCGCAGCGCATCAGCCACGAGAACCTGCGCCTGCGCGATGCGGCCTGGCTCGCCTCGGCCGAGGACTGGTTTGCCGAACAGGCGGGGGGCCAGAAGGGCCGGCGCCCGATGTTCCAGCCCTTCCGGCTGCGCAACATGGAGCTGAAGAACCGCATCGTCCTGTCGCCGATGGCCCAGTACAAGGCGGTCGACGGCTGTCCGACCGACTGGCATCTCGTCCATTACGCCGAGCGCGCCAAGGGCGGGGCAGGGCTGATCTACACCGAGATGACCTGCGTCTCGCCGGAAGGACGCATCACGCCTGGCTGCCCGGGTCTCTATGCGCCCGAGCATGAGGCCGCCTGGAAGCGTCTGGCGGACTTCGTCCATGCCGAGACGAGTGCCAAGCTCTGCATCCAGATCGGGCATTCCGGCCGCAAGGGCTCGACCAAGCTCGCCTGGGACGGCATCGACCAGCCGCTCGACGAGGGCAACTGGCCGATCCTGAGCGCCAGCGCCATTCCCTACCGGTCGCACAACCAGGTCCCCCGCGCCATGACCCGCGCCGACATGGACATGGTGCGCGACCAGTTCGTCGCCGCCACGCAGATGGCCGACCGGGCCGGTGTCGACATGGTCGAGATGCACGCCGCCCACGGCTATCTGCTGGCGAGCTTCATCTCTCCGGTCACCAACCGCCGGACGGATGAGTATGGCGGCGCGCTGGAGAACCGCATGCGCTATCCGCTGGAGGTCTTTGCCGCCATGCGCAAGGTCTGGCCGGCTGACAAGCCGATGTCGGTGCGCATCTCGGCGCACGACTGGATGGGCGAGGATGGCGTCACGCCGGAAGATGCGGTGAAGATCGCCCGCATGTTCCGTGTGGCCGGGGCCGACATCATCGACGTGTCCTCGGGCCAGACCGATCCGGGCGAGAAGCCGGTCTATGGCCGCATGTTCCAGACCCCGTTCTCGGACCGCATCCGCAACGAGGCCGGCATCCCGACCATGACGGTGGGCAACATCTCCGACTGGGACCAGGTCAACGGCATCCTGATGGCCGGACGTGCCGATCTCGTCTGTCTCGCCCGCGCGCATCTGGCGGATCCCTACTGGACGCTGCATGCGGCGGTCGAGCAGGGCGACACGGCGTCCGACTGGCCGAAGCCCTACAAGGGCGGCCGGGATCTTGCCTTCCGCCTGCGTGAGCGCCAACAGGAGACGATCCGGGCATGACGGCGGCAGGCGCGCAGCAGGGCCGCAGGGTCCTCATCACCGGAGGCGGCACCGGAACCGGTGCCGACCTCGCCCGCGGCTTTGTCGCGGCGGGGGCCGAGGTCGTCATTGCCGGGCGGCGCAAGGAACCGCTCGAGGCCGTGGCGGCGCTCCACCCCGGCGTGCGCGCCATCCAGGCCGATGTCACCGACGAGGCAAGCGTCGCCGCGCTGTTCCAGGCGGCAGGGCCGGTCGACATTGTCATCGCCAATGCGGGGGCGGCCGAAAGCGCGCCCCTCGGCCGCACCTCTCTGGAACAGTGGAACGCGATGCTCGCCGTCAATCTGACCGGCGTGTTCCTGACCTTCCGCGCCGGCCTCTCCCAGATGCGGGGCTGGGGCCGGCTGATTTCGGTCGCCTCCACCGCCGGGCTCAAGGGCTACGCCTATGTAGCCCCTTACGTTGCGGCCAAGCATGGCGTCGTCGGCCTGACCAGGGCGCTCGCCCTCGAAGTCGCGCGCAAGCCCGTGACGGTGAATGCCATCTGCCCGGGCTTTCTGGATACGGAGATGACCGAGCGCTCGATTGCCAACATCATGGACAAGACCGGCAAGAGCCGGGACGAGGCACTCGCGGCCCTGACCGCGACCAATCCGCAGGGCCGTCTTGTCCGTCCGGACGAAGTGACGGCCATGGCGCTTTACCTGTGTGGCCCCGGCTCGGAGGGCGTCAACGGTCAGGCGCTGGCGATTTCGGGGGGCGAGGTATGACCGACGAGCGGGAAACGCCCGGACAGGAGCAGCAGGTCTCCCTGTCCAAGCGCCGGTTGAAGACCTGGATCCGCCTGCTCGGCGTGACCCGGGCGGCCGAAGCGCATCTGCGCGAGTTCCTGCGCGTCGAGCATGACACGACCCTGCCGCGCTTCGACGTCATGGCCGCGCTCTACCGCCGCCGCGTGCCGATGAGCATGAGCGAGCTGTCGCGCATGCTGCTGGTCTCCAACGGCAATGCCACCACGGTCGTCGACCGTCTGGAGAGCGATGGCCTGGTGCGGCGCGTGCCCAGCGAGGCCGACCGGCGCACGGTCCATGTTTCCCTGACCGAGGCCGGACTGGCCCAGTTTGAACAGCTTGCGGCCGATCACGAGCGGGAAGTGGACATGCTGTTCGCCCGCCTGACCGATGCCGATCTCGAGACCCTGAAGGACATCCTCAAACGGATGGGGAAGGACAGCCAATGACCGAACTCGCCAGCCTGAAGCCGCAGCATTTCCTGTGGCAGGTGGAAGACCGGATCGCCCGGGTCAGCCTCAACCGGCCCGATCGCAAGAACCCGCTCACCTTCGACAGCTACGCCGAGCTGCGCGACACGTTCCGCGCGCTGGTCTATGCCACGGACGTCGACATCGTCGTCTTTGCCTCCAACGGCGGCAACTTCTGCTCCGGCGGCGACGTGCATGACATCATCGGCCCGCTGGTCGACATGGACATGAAGGGCCTGCTCGCCTTCACGCGCATGACCGGCGATCTGGTCAAGGCGATGATCGGCTGCGGCAAGCCCATCATTGCTGCCGTAGACGGCGTCTGCGTCGGGGCAGGGGCCATCGTTGCCATGGCCAGCGACCTGCGCCTGGCCACGCCCGAGGCGAAGACCGCCTTCCTCTTCACCCGCGTGGGTCTCGCCGGCTGCGACATGGGGGCCTGCGCCATGCTGCCGCGCATCATCGGCCAGGGCCGGGCGGCCGAACTCCTCTACACCGGTCGCACCATGAGCGCGGCCGAGGGCGAGCGCTGGGGCTTCTTCAACGCGCTGCATTCCGCCGAGACGCTGGAAGCCGAGGCCATGGCGCTGGCCCGGCGCCTCGCCAGCGGCCCGGTCTTTGCCCATGGCATCACCAAGACCCAGCTGAACCAGGAATGGAACATGGGGCTGGAACAGGCCATCGAGGCCGAGGCCCAGGCCCAGGCGATCTGCATGCAGACGCAGGATTTCGCCCGCGCCTATCACGCCTTCGTCAAGAAGGAAAAGCCGGTCTTCGAGGGCAACTGAGATGGCGGACCGTTCCTTCCTCGGCTGGCCCTTCTTCGAGCCGCGTCACCGCGAACTGGCCGAAGGGCTTGATGCGTGGTGCCGCGATCATCTCCACGTCGATCATGGCGACACCGACGCGGCCTGCCGCAAGCTGGTGGCCGATCTCGGGCAGGCCGGCTGGCTGACCCACTCGGGTGCTGGCGAGGGCGAGAAGCTGGATGTGCGCAGCCTCTGCCTCATCCGCGAGACGCTGGCCCGCCATGACGGCCTTGCCGACTTCGCCTTTGCCATGCAGGGGCTCGGCATGGGCGCGGTGTCGCTGTTCGGCACGCCCGGGCAGCGTGCCTGGCTCGACAGGACCCGCAAGGGGGAGGCGATCTCGGCCTTTGCCCTGACCGAGCCGGGCTCCGGCTCCGATGTCGCCAACACCCGCTCCACCGCCCGCGCGGTGCAGGGCGGCTACATCCTCTCCGGCGAGAAGACCTACATTTCCAACGGCGGCATCGCCGATGTCTACGTCGTCTTCGCCCGCACCGGCGAGGCGCCTGGCGCCAAGGGCCTGTCGGCCTTCCTCGTGCCGGCGGACGCAAAGGGGCTCGAGATCGTCGAGCGGATCGAGGTGATGGCCCCGCATCCGCTGGCGCATCTGCGCTTCAACGACATCGAGCTGCCCGACAGCGCCCTGATCGGCCGGCGGGGCGACGGCTTCAAGATCGCCATGTCCGTGCTGGACGTGTTCCGCTCCACCGTCGGCGCGGCCGCGCTCGGCTTTGCCCGCCGCGCGCTCGACGAGGCGCTGGGCCGGGTCACGACGCGCGAGCTGTTCGGTGCGCCGCTGGCCGACCTGCAGATGGTGCAGGGGCATATCGCCGACATGGCGCTCGGCGTCGACGCCTCGGCGCTCCTCATCTACCGCGCTGCCTGGACCAAGGACATGGGCGCGCCCCGCGTCAGCCGCGAGGCGGCCATGGCCAAGCTCCATGCCACGGAGACGGCGCAGAAGGTCATCGATGCCGCGCTGCAGCTGCACGGCGGTGATGGCGTGCGCAAGGGCTTCATGGTCGAAAGCCTCTACCGCGAGATCCGGGCCCTCAGGATCTACGAGGGCGCCAGCGACGTGCAGAAGATCGTCATCGCCCGTGCGGCGCTCGCGGAGCAGGTGTCATGAGCTACGAGCGGCGCTTCGACATCACCTTCGGCCTCTGCGATGCCGCCGGGATCGTCTTCTATCCGCGGTATTTCGAGATGACCAACCTGATGGTCGAGCAGTTCTTCGCCGAGGTGCTGGACTATCCCTATTCCCGCATTCACCTCGAGGAGGGCAACGCCGTCCCGACCGTCCACATCGAGGCCGACTTCCGCGCGCCGTCGCGGCTCGGCGAGACGGTGACATGGACCCTCGACCTGACCCGGATCGGCACGAGCAGCGCCGACTTCGCGCTCCAGCTCACCAAGGACGGGGACACCCGTCTCGCCGTTCGCCTGACCCTCGTCTGGGTCGGGCGGGATGGCCGGCCCGAAGCCTGGCCTGCACGCCTGCGCGAGCGGATGGCCGCCCATTGCCTGAAAGGACAAGACCAATGACCGATGCAACCCCTGAGGCCCCGGCCGCTGCCGCCGGGCAATCTCCGCACGAGTTCCTCAATCCGAAGTCCTGGAAGCCGGCCAAGGGCTATGCCAACGGCGTCGCCGCCCGTGGCCGCATGCTGTTCCTGGGCGGCCTGATCGGCTGGAACGGCCAGCAGGAATTCGAGACCGACGATTTCGTCGGCCAGGTCGACCAGACCCTGAAGAACATCGTCGAGGTGCTGGCCGAAGGCGGAGCCGGGCCGGAGCATCTGGTGCGCATGACCTGGTACGTGACCAGCAAGCGGCTCTATCTCGACAACCTGCGCGAGATCGGGGCGGTCTATCGCAAGCATCTGGGCAAGAACTTCCCGGCCATGGCGCTGGTGCAGGTCGTCGCCCTGGTCGAGGACCGCGCCCTGGTCGAGATCGAAGCCACCGCCGTTGTCCCGGACGACGCGGCCTGACCTGAAACCCAAGGAAACCAACGCGCGCAAGCAACGACACCGGCAGCACAGACGGGACGACCCGCATCCGGCACAGGAAACGCTGCCACCCGCCTCGGGCGGACGGACGAATGAGGGGATTGAGCATGACCAGCAGCCTCAACCTGGGCCCCAGCGCCCATGTCGACACTTTCACCCGGGACAACCTGCCGCCGGCCGAGATGTGGCCGGACATCCTGCTCGATGGCTTCGACTATCCGGACTACATCAACGTCGGCGTCGAGCTGACCGATCGCCTGGTCGAGAAGGGGCTCGGTGACCACATCGCCCTCATCGGCAACGGCCGCCAGCGCACCTACAAGGAGCTGACCGACTGGACCAACCGGATCGCCCATGCGCTGGTCGAGGACTATGGCGTCAAGCCCGGCAACCGGATCCTGATCCGCTCGGCCAACAACCCGGCCATGGTCGCCTGCTGGCTGGCTGCCACCAAGGCGGGCGCGGTCGTGGTCAACACCATGCCGATGCTGCGCGCGGGCGAACTGGCGAAGATTGTCGAGAAGGCCGAAATCTCTCTGGCGCTCTGCGACACGCGGCTGATGGACGAGCTGGTGGCCTGCGCCAAGGAGTCCACCCATCTGAAGAAGGTGATCGGCTTTGACGGCACCGCCAACCACGATGCCGAGCTTGACCGGGTCGCCCTGTCCAAGCCGGTGCGCTTCGAGGCGGTGAAGACGGGTCGCGATGACGTGGCGCTGCTGGGCTTCACCTCCGGCACCACCGGCGTGCCGAAGGCGACCATGCATTTCCACCGCGACATCCTGGTCATTGCCGACGGCTATGCCCGCGAGGTGCTGGGCGTGACGCCCGAGGACGTGTTCGTCGGCTCGCCGCCGCTCGCCTTCACCTTCGGCCTCGGCGGGCTTGCCGTCTTCCCGCTGCGCTTCGGCGCGGCTGCCGCGCTGCTGGAGACCGCCTCGCCGCCGAACCTGATCGAGATCATCCAGAAGTACCGCGCCACCGTCTGCTTCACCGCGCCGACCGCCTACCGCGTGATGCTAAAGGCGATGGAGGAGGGCGCGGACCTCTCCAGCCTCCGCGCTGCGGTGTCTGCCGGCGAGACGCTGCCCGCGCCCGTCTATGAGGAATGGATGGCCAAGACCGGCAAGCCGATGCTCGACGGCATCGGCGCGACGGAGATGCTGCACATCTTCATCTCCAACCGCTTCGGCGACAGCCATCCGGCCTGCACCGGCAAGCCGGTCACCGGCTACGAGGCCCGCATCGTCGACGAGAGCGGCACCGAGCTGAAGCGCGGCGAGGTCGGGCGCCTTGCGGTGCGCGGGCCGACCGGCTGCCGCTACCTCGCCGACCACCGCCAGGCCGGCTATGTCCAGAACGGCTGGAACATCACCGGCGATGCCTTCTGGCAGGACGAGGACGGCTATTTCCACTTCGCCGCCCGCAACGACGACATGATCGTCTCCGCCGGCTACAACATCGCCGGGCCGGAAGTGGAGGCCGCGCTGCTGTCGCATGACGATGTGCTTGAATGCGCGGTGATCGGCGCTGCCGACGAGGAGCGTGGCCAGATCGTCGAGGCGCATGTGGTGCTCGCCGCCGGGGTCGAGCCGGATGCGGCGACGGTCAAGCGGCTGCAGGATCACGTCAAGGCGGTGATCGCACCCTACAAGTACCCGCGCCGGATCCTCTTCACCGACGCCCTGCCCAAGACCCAGACCGGCAAGATCCAGCGTTTCCGCCTGCGCGAGACGAGCTGATCCGGTTGCCAGTCTGGCTGGCTCGCCTCTCCCCCCTCGAGGGGGAGAGGCCCCCGTCAGGAGGCAGCGGGGGGTAATCGGCGCAACAGGTCCCGTCTGGGCCGGTGGATGCTGATCCGCCGCACACCCCCCTCTCTCTGCTGGCGCAGACATCTCCCCCTCAAGGGGGAGAGGGCGCTGCGGTTGGCCGGATCGAAGCAGCACAAGGGTAGACGCACTGACGCAGCCCGCCCCAAGTCGTCCCAGGGGCCCCTTACTCCGCAGCCAGCCGGCGCAAGGCGCGGCTGAGATGTTCGATGAAGGCATTGGCGGCCGGCCCGGGTGGCCGGTCGCGGGATTTCAGCAGCATGACCTCGCGCGCGATCACCGGTTCGTCCAGCGGCACTGCGGCGAGGCTGTCCTGCCGGATTGCCGCCCTTGCGTAGGTCGGCAGCACCGCCACGCCCAGCCCGGCCTCGACCAGGGCCAGCGCGGTGGTCACCTGTGTCACCTCGAAGGCGATGCGCGGTGGTGTCTGCGCCGTCTCAAACCCCACCTCGACCAGCAGCCGGATCCCTGATTCGCGCGTCAGCGTGATCAGCGGCAGGTCCGCCAGCTCGCGCCACGCGACCCGGTCGCGGCCGGCCAGCGCACTCTGCGCCGGGCAAAACAGCATCAGGCTGTCACGGATCAGCGGCTGGCGTTCGATGTCATCATCGGCCGGCGGAAACGTGCCGATGCCGCAATCGGCCTTGGCCGTCCGGATGGCATCGAGGATCTGCTCCGTGCCCACATCCGAGAGCTGGACGACGATCCCCGGATAGGCGGCCTGAAACTCCGCGATCACCTTCGGCAGAACGTAGCTGGCCAGGAGGGGAGGGGCCGCGACCCTGAGCCTGCCACGCCGCCGTTCGGCCAGCATGTGCACCCCTTCCACCGCATGCTCCAGATCGTCCATGATCTTGGCGCCGGCAATATGGAACTCGCGTCCGGCATCCGTCAGTTCGACCCGGCGCGTCGTGCGGTCAAACAGGCGCACGCCCAGCTCGGCCTCCAGGTCCTTGATCGCCTGCGACAGGGCCGGCTGCGCCGTGTTGAGCCGCTTGGCGGCCATCGAAAAGCTGCCGGCCTCCGCAACGGCGAGGAACCCCTGGATCTGTTTCAGTGTCAGTTTCATCGCCGCCGCTCCGCTGCCGGCAAATTCATACGGAAAACGATATTAATTTATCCGATAAATCTGCCTTGTCGATAATTCATCTTTGACCGATCCTTTCCTCAACACAGCCCCCACGGCGCGGATCCGAAGGGCGGCGGACAGGTTTTGAGGAACAGAGGCCCGGACATGCACGATTACCCCGATCTCCAGCTCTACATCGGCGGCGCCTGGCGCAAGACGGCCGAGAGCCTGCCCGTGATCAATCCGGCCGATGAGACCGTGATCGGCAAGCTGCCCGTGGCCGCCACGTCCGATCTCGACGATGCGCTTGAAGCCGCCGCGCGCGGCTTCGAGATCTGGCGCCGGACCGCACCGATGCGCCGGGCCGAGATCATCCGCACGGCCGCCGGCCTGCTGCGCGCCCGCATCGACGAGATTGCCGCCGACATCACCCGCGAGCACGGCAAGCCCTTCCAGCAGGCCCGGCTCGAGGTCATCCGCGGCGCCGAGTTCTTTGAATGGGACGCGGGCGAGGCCGAGCGCATCTATGGTCGCGTGATCCCGAGCGAGCCCGGCATCCGCTACATCGTGCATCACCAGCCGATCGGCACGGTGGCGGCCTTCTCGCCCTGGAACTTCCCGCTCAGCCAGCCGGCCCGCAAGGTCGCCGGCGCGCTCGGGGCCGGATGCTCGATCATCCTGAAGGCGGCCGAGGAAACCCCCGCCGGCGCCTGGCACATCGCCCGCGCCTTCCATGACGCCGGCCTGCCGGCGGGCGTCCTGAACCTCGTCTTTGGCGTGCCGGCAACGATCTCGGATTACCTGATCCCGCAGCCGCAGGTCCGCCTCATCGCCTTCACCGGTTCGACCGTGGTCGGCAAGCACCTGACGGGTCTGGCCGCCCGCTATGCCAAGCCGGTGCTGATGGAACTCGGCGGCCACGCCCCGGTCATCGTCTGCGACGACGCCGACCCGGTGAAGGCCGGCGTCGCCTCCGCCATCCGCAAGGCGCGCAATGCCGGCCAGGTCTGCACCTCGCCGACCCGTTTCTTCGCGCATGAAAAGATCTTTGCCGCATACCGCGACGCCTTCGTCGAGCGTGCAAAGGCCGTGAAGATGGGCAACGGGCTTGATCCGGAGACCGAGATGGGCCCGACCGCCAACCACCGCCGCGTCGAGGCGATGGAGATGCTGGTGGCCGACGCGGTGGCCAAGGGCGCCAGGCTGCTGACTGGCGGTCAGCGCCCCAACACGCCCGGCTACTTCTATCCGGTCACCGTCCTGTCGGAAGTGCCGGACGATGCCCGGGTGATGCAGGAGGAGCCCTTCGGTCCGCTCGCCATCATCAATCCGGTGACGTCGCTGGACGAGGCGATCAGGCGCGCCAACAGCGTCCCCTATGGTCTGGCCGCCTACGCCTTCACCAATTCCGCCGCCAATGTCGACCGCATCACCGACGAGGTCGAGGCCGGCAACGTCTCGATCAACACGCTGGAAGCCTCGGTTGCCGCGACGCCCTTCGGCGGCGTCAAGGAAAGCGGCTTTGGCCGCGAAGGCGGGGCGGAAGGCATCCTGCATTACACGGTCGTCAAGACCGTCTCGCATCGCATGGAAATCTGACCGGCCGCGCTGGCTGCCCCGACCCCTTTCGACCGGCACCGGTCCCGCATGAGGTTGCTGACATGAAATACACCCGCAAGGACGCCAAGGCGCACGCATTCGCCACCATGCGCGGCATCTGGGCTGCGGCCCTGATGCCCTTCCGCGATGACCTCTCGATAGACGAGGAGGGCTTCCGCGCCAACATGAACCACTGGATCGACGATCTCGGCATCGACGGCTTCTTCATCGCCGGCAAGCAGGGCGAGTTCTTCTCCATGTCGCTCGACGAGCGCAAGCGCTGCTTTGACCTCGCCGTCGAGGCGGCCGGCGGCCGCGCCCAGACCATCATGTCCTGTTCCGACCAGAACATGGACGTGGTGATCGATCTTGCCCGCCATGCGCAGGCCTGCGGCGCCGACTACATCGTCGTGCATGCGCCGATCCTGCATTTCTTCAAGGCCCAGGACGAGACGCTGATCCGATACTACGAGACGATTGCCTCGAAGGTCGACATCGGCATCGCGCTGTGGTCGCATCCCGACAGCGGCTACCTGATGAGCCCGGAGCTGTGCAACCGCCTGGCCGACATCGAGAACGTCGTCGCGATCAAGTATTCCGTCCCGCGCGACATGTACAAGCGGCTGAGCGCGCTTGCCGGCGACCGCATCCTCGTCTCGACCGCCTCGGAAGAGGAGTGGCTGGACAACATCCTGGAGCTGAACTGGCAGCTGTATCTCTGCTCGTCGCCCCCGTATCTGATCCAGACCGCCGCCGACAAGCGCATGCGCGCCTATACGGATCTTGCCTTTGCCGGCAAGGCCGACGAGGCGCGCGCCATCAGTGCCTCGCTCGAGCCCGTCCGCCACGCGCTCAAGAGCACCCGCCCTGCCGAAAAGCCCCATTCGCACCAGAAGTACTGGCAGGACCTCCTGGGCCAGACCGGTGGCCGGGTCCGCCCGCCGCTGCTCGAGCTCACCGAAGAAGAAAAAGCCCGCACACGGGCCGCATTTGACGCTTGCGGGCTCAAGCTCGCGTGACCTTGCCTCGAAGAGGAGATCAGTGATGGCAAGACTTCAGGCCTTCAATTTCCAGAAGTGGATCGACGAGCACAAGCACCTGCTGAAGCCGCCCGTCGGCAACCAGATGGTGTTCAAGGATTCCGACCTGATGGTCACCGTTGTCGGCGGGCCGAACAAGCGGACCGACTACCACGACGATCCGGTGGAGGAGTTCTTCTAC
Organism: Pannonibacter sp. XCT-53; assembly: GCF_009915765.1. Lineage (NCBI taxonomy): Bacteria > Pseudomonadati > Pseudomonadota > Alphaproteobacteria > Hyphomicrobiales > Stappiaceae > Pannonibacter > Pannonibacter tanglangensis. Next base: position 1,810,167 of record NZ_JAABLQ010000001.1, on the reverse strand, counting down.
CAGCTCAAGGGCGACATGCTGCTGAAGCTCTACGACGGCAAGGAGTTCTACGACGTGCCGATCCGCGAGGGCGATGTGTTCCTGCTGCCGCCGCACGTGCGTCACTCGCCGCAGCGCCCGCAGGAAGGCTCCATCGGCCTTGTCATCGAGCCGGCGCGCCCGGACGGCGCCCTGGATGCGGTCGAATGGTACTGTTTCGAGTGCCAGGCTCTGGTGCACCGCGCCGAGGTCGACCTTGAGTCGATCGTCGATGACCTGCCGCCGATCTACAAGGCGTTCTACGCCGACGAAGCCAAGCGCACCTGCCCGAATTGCGGCACGATCCATCCGGGCAAGGAGCCGCCGGAGGGCTGGGTGAAGCTCTAATTGTTTTAGGCTTGAAATATTCAGCGACACTGTGCAAGCTGATGGCCGACAACAAGATCAAGACCGGGGCCGGCGCCAGACGCCGGTATCCGGCTGAATGCCGCAAGGCAAAAAACAGAGGGTGAAGACATGAGGAAGACACTGTTTCTGGCCGCAGCAGGCATTGCTGCGCTGATGAGCGGAACTGCCCTGGCGCAGGACCCGCTGAAGATCGGCATGATCACGACCCTGTCCGGCCCGGCCGGCTATCTCGGTCAGGACATCCGCGACGGCATGCTGCTTGCCATCGAGATGGAAGGCGGCAAGCTGGGCGGCGTGCCCGTCGAGCTGGTTGTCGAGGACGACGGCCTGAAGCCGGGCAACGGCCGCCAGATCGCCGAGAAGTTCATGAACGACGAGGGCATGAAGCTGCTGACCGGCATCGTGTTCTCCAACGTGGCCGGCGCGACCGTTCCCGACATCGTCAACAACGGCGGCATCTACATCTCGCCGAACGCCGGGCCGTCCAACCTGGCCGGTGCGGAGTGCCACGAGAACTATTTCGTCGTCTCCTGGCAGAACGACGCGCTGCATGAGGCCGCCGGTGCCGCTGCCAAGAAGCTCGGCTTCAAGAAGGCCTTCGTGCTGGCCCCGAACTACCAGGCCGGCAAGGACGCCATCAACGGCTTCAAGCGCACCTTCGGCGGCGAGATCGTCGGCGAGATCTACACCCAGCTCGACCAGACCGACTTTGCCTCGGAAATGGCCCAGATCCGCGCGGCCGATCCGGAAGTCGTGTTCCAGTTCCATCCGGGCGGCCTCGGCATCGCCTTCCTGAAGCAGTATGCCCAGGCCGGTCTCAACGGCCAGATCCCGATGGTCCTGTCCGAGCCCTCGACCGACGCGGTGGTGCTCAATGCCGTCGGCGATGCCGCCATCGGCATCTTCGCGACCGCCCACTGGAACCGCGACTTCGAGAACGACGCCAACCTCGAGTTCGTGCAGGCCTGGGACAAGAAGTACGGCCGTCCGATCACCTATTACGCCTCCCAGGGCTACGACACGGCCAAGCTGATCGCCTCGGCCCTCGCCAAGACCGGCGGCGTCGAGGACATCGACAAGTTCCGCGAGGCCGTCCGTGCGGCCGACTTCAAGAGCGTCCGCGGCGACTTCAAGTTCGGCAAGAACCAGCATCCGGTGCATGACTGGTATCTGCTCGACATCGTCGCCGGTGCGGATGGCAAGCCGACCGCAGTCACCAAGGACAAGCTCCTGGACGACTACGGCGACGCTTACGCCGACCAGTGCAAGATGTAAGCTGACAGACGCGGCGCGGCAGCCTCCTGCCGCGCCGCCGATGTCTCCGCAGCGCGCAAGCGTTTGCCGGAGGACGCATCCTGCGGCCGCCGGCGACCCTTGCCGTCCGGTTCATCATGGCCGGACGGTCCGCGCAGGCTTGGGCAGCTAGTCATCGGGCGGGCGAATGATCCTCGTTCTCGAACAAATCCTGAATGGCCTCCAGTACGGCGTGATGCTGTTCCTGCTGGCGGCCGGCTTGACCCTGATCTTCGGCATCATGGGTGTCATCAACCTGGCGCACGGGTCGCTCTACATGGTCGGCGCCTATGCCGGCACCTATGTCGCTGCCCAGACCGGCAGCTTCTGGCTGGGCTTGCCGGCCGCGCTCGCCGCCGCCGCCGTCACCGGCCTCGCGATCGAGGCGCTGGTGATCCGGAAACTCTACAATCGCGATCATCTGGACCAGGTTTTGGCGACCTTCGCCCTCATCCTGATGTTCAACCAGCTCATCGTGATGCTGTTCGGTCGCTCGCCGGTGTTCACCATGCTCCCGGCCGCCTTCGAGGGCTCGGTCGAGATCCTGCCCGGGCTGTTCTATCCGCCCTACCGCCTGCTGATCATCGGCTCCGGCCTGCTGGTCGCGGTCGGGCTCTATTTCCTGATCAACCGCACGCGGATCGGGATGCTGGTGCGCGCCGGCTCGACCAACCGCGACATGGTCCGGGCCCTCGGCGTCGACATCCGGCTGCTCTACACCGTGGTCTTCGGGCTCGGAGCGCTGCTGGCAGGGCTCGCCGGCTACATGGCCGGGCCGATCCTGGCCGTGCAGGTCGGCATGGGCGAGCAGATCCTGCTGGCCACCTTCGTCGTCGTCGTCATCGGCGGGGTCGGGTCGATCCGCGGTGCCTTCGTCGCCGGCATCGGGCTCGGTGTCATCGACACCTGCCTGCGCGCTTTCCTTCCGGGGCTCCTGCGCAATGTCATGGCAGGGCCGGAGGCTGACGCGCTCGGCGTGGGCATCTCGTCGATGGGCATCTATCTGCTGATGGCCATTGTCCTTCTCATCCGGCCCAAGGGCCTGTTTGCTGCGGGGTCGTGATGCGCAACAGGCTTCTTGCCCTTCTCCTGATCGTCGGCCTCGCTGCCCTGCCGACGCTGACTGCCGAATTCGGCCACGCCTCGCTGCTGGCGCTCGCCACCCGCATCCTGATCTACGGCATGGCGGCGGCAAGCCTCAACTTCGTGCTGGGCTACGGCGGCATGGTGAGCTTCGGCCACGCGGCCTTCTTCGGCATCGGCGCCTATGTGGTCGGCATCCTGGCCACGCACCATGCCAGCGGCGAGCCGCTGTTCGGCATCATCCCCGGCACCGACCAGATGCTGGTGACGCTGCCGCTCGCCGTGCTGGTGGCCGGCGCCTTCGCGGCCGCGATCGGTGCCCTGTCCCTGCGCACCGGCGGCGTCCAGTTCATCATGATCACGCTGGCCTTCGCCCAGATGCTGTTCTTCCTCTTCGTCTCGCTGAAGGCCTATGGCGGAGAGGACGGCATCATCATCAACCGCACCAATGCGCTGCCCGGCCTGAACATGCGCGACAAGGCGACCTTCTATTATGTCGTCCTCGTCATCACCGTGCTGTTCTTCTTCGGCCTGCGCCGGCTCACCCGGTCAAGCTTCGGCACGGTGATCTCCGGCATCCGGCAGAACGAGCGCCGCATGGCCGCGCTCGGCATCCCGGCCTATCGCTACAAGCTCTATGCCTTCATCCTGTCGGGCATGGGCGCGGGGCTGGCCGGCGCGCTGATGGCGAACTTCCTGCGCTTCGCCTCGCCGGACATGATGCACTGGACCAAGTCCGGCGAGCTGATGATCATGGTCATCCTCGGTGGCGTCGGCACGCTGTTCGGACCGTTCCTCGGGGCAGGGGCCTTCCTCATCCTCGAGACGTTCCTCGCCGAATGGTCCGAGCACTGGCCCTTTGCCCTCGGCCTGATCCTGCTCATCGTGGTGCTTGGCACCCGCGGCGGGCTGCAGGCCGCCATCCAGCGTGTCACCACACTTGTCCGGGGAGGGGCCAAATGAGCGTCATCCTGTCCATCGAGGGGCTGGTGAAGACCTTCGGCGGCCTCATCGCCACCGATCACGTCAGCCTCGAGGTGCGCGAGGGCGAGATCCACGCCCTGATCGGACCGAACGGGGCCGGCAAGTCGACCCTGATCAACCAGCTCTGCGGCGAGCTTGTCTCCGACGCCGGCACGATCCATCTGGCCGGCAAGGAGATCACCGGCCTGAAGGTGCCGGACCGGGTTGCCCTCGGCCTGGGCCGCACCTTCCAGATCACCAGCCTGCTCGACGAGATGACGGTGCTGGAGAATGTCGGCATGGCCATCCAGGTGCGCGAAGGTCACAACTTCCGCATCCTGGACCTGGTCAGCCGCCGCCGGACGATCTGGCAGGAGGCCGAGCAGCGGATCGCCGACAGCGGCCTGTCGACCCGCGCCGGCATCCGGGTGGCCGACCTCTCCCACGGCGAGAAGAAACAGCTGGAACTGCTTGTGGCGCTTGCCATGAAGCCGCGCCTCCTTCTCCTCGACGAGCCGATGGCCGGCCTCGGCCATGTCGAGAGCCAGGCCATGATCGGCATGCTGCGCGAGACCCGCAAGACCGCCGCCATGCTGCTGGTCGAGCATGACATGGAGGCCGTGTTCGCGCTCGCCGACCGCATCTCCGTGCTCGTCTACGGCCGTGTCATCGCAAGCGGCACCGTCGACGAGATCCGCAACAATCCGGCCGTGCGCGAGGCCTATCTCGGAGCGGAGGACGAACTGTGCTGAGCGTCTCCAACCTTCAGGCGGCCTATGGCAAGAGCCAGGTGCTGTTCGACGTCAATCTCGAGATCCGCGACGGCGAGGTCGTGACCCTCATGGGCCGCAACGGCATGGGCAAGACCACGACCGTGCGCTGCATCATGGGGCTGCTGGCCCCGCGGGGCGGGGCCATCCAGTTCGAGGGCGTGGCCACGGCCGGCCTTGCCCCCGAGCGGATCGCCCGCCTCGGGGCGGGGCTCGTGCCGGAGGGGCGGCAGATCTTCCCGACCCTCAAGGTGCGCGAGAACCTCATTGCCACGGCCGCCAACCGCCTCAAGCGCCCGGATCCCTGGACGCTGGAGCGGGTCTACACCCTGTTTCCGCGCCTCAAGGAACGCGCCGAGCAGGTGGCCGGCACCCTGTCGGGCGGCGAGCAGCAGATGCTGGCGGTCGGTCGCGCGCTGATGACCAATCCGCGCCTCCTCATCCTCGACGAGGCGACCGAAGGCCTTGCGCCGGTGATCCGCACGGAGATCTGGCACTGCATCGAGCATCTCAAGCAGCAGGGCCAGTCGATCCTCCTGATCGACAAGAACCTTTCCGTTCTCAAGCGGCTCGCCGACCGGCACTACATCGTGGAGAAGGGCAAGACCGTGTGGAGTGGAACCGGGGCCGACATGGAGCGGGACGCGGAGCGGGTGCAGACCTATGTCGGGCTCTGACCTCACCGTCGCGCTGGTCGGCTGGGGGGCGATTGCCCGCCGGGTCGGCGCCTTGCTGGCGGCACGCCGGGCACCCGTGCGTCTGGTGGCGGTGGCCACCCGCGAGGCGGCCGCGGAGCTTGACGGGCTGCCCGAGGGCTGCCGGCACATCTCGACGCCCGACGACCTGACGCGCGGGGCCGGGCTTCTGCCCCGCCTCGTGGTCGAGGCGGCCGGTCGCGAGAGCGTCGCGCCCTGGGGCGAGGCCGCGTTGCGGGCCGGCATGGATTTCGCCGTGTCCTCCACCTCGGCCTTTGCCAGCGGGCCGCTGCTCGATGCGTTTCTCGACCTTGCCCGCCAGCATGGCGGCCAGATCCTGATCCCGCCCGGCGCGCTCGGTGGGATTGACGCGCTCTCTGCGGCCTCCCGGCTCGGGCTTGCCCGGGTCCGGCACGAGATCATCAAGCCGCCGGCGGCCTGGCGCGGCACGCCGGCCGAGACGGCCTGCGACCTCGACGCGCTTGCGTCTGCCTTCGTCTTCTTCGCCGGAACCGCGCGGCAGGCCGCCGCTGCCTACCCGCAGAACGCCAACGTGGCCGTCATCTCCGCGCTGGCCGGGCTCGGTCTCGATCGCACCGAGGTCGCCCTCGTTGCCGATCCTGCGGCCACCGGCAACAGCCATCGCATCCTGGCCGAGGGCGACTTCGGCGAGATGGAGCTGAAGCTCACCAACCGCCCGCTCGCCACCAACCCGAAGTCGTCGGAGATGACCGCGCTGTCGCTGGTCCGGCTGATCGAGAACCGCGCCGGGCATCTGGTGCTGTGAGCCGGCCACGCGCGTCCGCCCACTCATCTGTCACCCCTCCGCCCGCCCCTCCGGCTGAAAGGAACCCTCTTCATGTCCGATGTGCCTGCCTCTGCCGCCTCCCTGATTGCCGAAGGGGCCTGGCCGCGCGACCGGCTGGACGTCGACTACACCGCCCGCAACTGTGTCGCGCCGGAGCGCTTCACCGAGATCATCGCCGCCTACCTGGCGCGCTCCGCCCCGGCGCGGGCAATGGCCGGCGCCCGGCTCGATCTGGTCTATGACGCAAGGAGCGGGGAGAAGCTCGACCTCTACGGCACGCGGGCAGGGGAGCTGCGCCCGCTGGTCCTGTTCATCCATGGCGGCTACTGGCGTGCCCTGTCCAAGGACCACTCGGCCTTCATGGCGCCCATGCTCGCCGACCTCGGCATTGCCTCGGCCGCGCCGGACTACACCCTCGCCCCTGGCGCAAGCCTCACGGAAATCACCCGGCAGATGCGGTCCGCGCTCGCCTTTCTCTGGCGCGAGGCCGACAGCCTCGGCATCGACCGCCGGCGGATCGTCGTTACCGGCAGCTCGGCCGGCGGACATCTTGCCGGCACGCTGATGATGACGGGCTGGCAGCAGGAGTTCGGCCTGCCCGGCCAGGTGCTGAAGGGCGCGCTGCCGCTCAGCGGCCTGTTCGAGCTTGCCCCCGTCGCCGGCAGCCATGTGCAGGACTGGATGCAGCTGACCCCGGCCGAGATCGAGAGCCTCAGCCCGCTGCGCCGCACGGCCGGGGCCCCGCAGGCGGTGATCGCGGTCGCCGAACACGAGACGGCGGGATTTCACCGTCAGACCCGGGCCTATGCCGAGGCGCTCGGCAGACCTGAGCTCCTCGTCCGGAACCGCAACCATTTCGACATTGTCTTCGATCTCTGCGACCCGGCGACGGATGTCGGTCGCGCCCTGCTGGCGCTGGTCAGCGCCTGAGGCCAAGGCCATGGGATGCCGACACATCGCGCCCTCGACTGGCTGATGCGCGGCAGCGCCTGACCACCGCGCAAGGCGTGAGCGGCATCTGCAGCCGGTACCGGGGCCGCGTCACGTGGCCCGGAATCACCTCCCCATCGCGAGCGCTCCGGGTCCGCCAGGATCCGGGGCGCTCGGCGTTTCAAGGTGCCGCGTCGCCGGCCGCGCCCGCCGTTCGCCCGTCTTTCGCCCGCCTTTCGCCCGCCCTTCGTCCGCCCTTGGTCCTTTTGGCACGCACTTCGCCCGCATCTGGCCCCCGTCGGACAGCCGCCGCGCGCTGCCGGGTGCCCCCGAGAACTGCACTGCGCGAAAAAAGTCAGGCGGCTCACATCCGGCATCCATAGACAGTGCCTCTGGATGCCATAGCTGCCGTGAATATGTCAGTTACATGACATCGTTTGGCTAGGTGCCGGCATCATCTCATGTTTTTCGGCGACAGACTGTAATCATTCTGTAACATTCGACGTCCTGGAAAAAGGTCCTTCCGCAGGATGCACTTGCACTGTCATCAAAACTTCATTTCAAATTTTCAACCGGCCAGTAACTCGTCATCCGATTGTTACAAAACCATGGCTCTTGTCGCCCCATAACGAGATCAACAAACGGGGCGTCCGGTGATCACCTTTGAAGGCGTAACCAAGCAGTTCGGCTCGCGCACGGCCGTCAACAACGTCACCTTTTCGATCGACAAGCCGCAGATGGTCGGCATCATCGGCCGCTCCGGCGCCGGGAAGTCGACGCTCCTGCGCATGATCAACCGGCTCACGCCGGCCACCTCGGGCCGCATCGTCATCGAGGGCCGCGACGTGCTTGCGCTGTCCGGTACGGCGCAGCGCCGCTGGCAGCGCGACTGCGCCATGATCTTCCAGCAGTTCAACCTGGTGCCGCGTCTTGATGTGCTCACCAACGTGCTGCTCGGCCGCCTCAACATGCACGGCACGCTGCCGTCCATGTTCAAGCTCTTCACCCGTGAGGAGCGGGCTCAGGCCCTCGTGAACCTTGACCGTCTGGGCATTGCCGAGACGGCGCTGCAGCGTGCGGAAAACCTGTCCGGTGGCCAGCAGCAGCGCGTGGCGATTGCCCGCGCCCTGACGCAGCAGCCGCGCATGCTGCTTGCCGACGAGCCGATTGCCTCGCTCGACCCGATGAACGCCCAGGTCGTCATGGATGCCCTGAAGCGCATCAATGTCGAGGACGGCCTCACCGTCATCTGCAACCTGCACACGCTCGACACCGCCCGCAACTACTGCGACCGCGTCATCGGCATGCGCGATGGCCGCATCGTGTTCGACGGCGGTCCGAACGAGCTGACCACGGCCGCTGCCCGCGAGATCTACGGGGCGGGCGAGAACTTCGACGAGGCCTCGACCTCGACCTCCCTGGCTGGCGGCCGCGTGGCTGCGCCGGAGATTGCCGCTTCCGCCGGTGCGATGACGCCGGTGGCGACGGCAGCGGTGTGATCCCGCTGCCCTTCAATTGTCATCCATCGTCTGCATCCTCGGAGTACAGGACATGACCTTTCTGTCGAAAATCGCTTCCGCTGCCGCGGTGAGCCTCGTTGCCCTGACCGCCACCCAGGCCGTCGCGGCCGAGCCGATCAAGGAATTCCGCATCGGCCTGCTCGGCGGCGAAAACGAAGCCGACCGCCTGCGCTCGAACGAGTGCCTCGTCAAGCGCTTTGAAAAGCTGCTCGGCGTGCCGGTCAAGCTGTTCCCGGCTGCTGACTACGCCGGCACCATGGAAGGCCTGAAGGGCGGCAACCTCGACTACGCCGAACTGGGCGCCTCCGCCTATGCCGGCATCCAGATCGACGCCCCGGGCACCGTCGAGCCGGTCGTGACGACCGAGCAGATCGACGGTTCCACCGGCTATGTCTCCGTCATGCTGGTCAAGGCCGACAGCCCCTACGAGAAGGTCGCCGACCTGAAGGGCAAGAAGCTCGGCTACGCTGACCCGAACTCGACCTCTGGCTACCTGGTTCCGGTCGTCGCCCTTGCCAAGGAAGGCTTCAAGGACACCGAGTTCTTCGGGTCCACCACCTTCGCTGGCGGCCATGAGCAGTCCGTTCTCGCCGTCGTCAACGGCGACGTCGACGCTGGCGTGACCTGGGCTTCGGGCGTTGGCAAGTGGGAAGAAGGCTACTCCAACGGCAACCTGCGCAAGATGGTCGACAAGGGCATGCTCGACATGTCGACCGTGCGTCAGGTCTGGCAGTCGCCGATCATCCCGAACGGCCCGATCGTGATGCGCTCGACCCTGCCGCAGGACGTGAAGGACAAGGTCAAGGCCTCGCTGCTGTCGTTCCACCAGGACGACAAGGACTGCCTCTACAAGGTGGCTGCTGGCGAGATCAACCGCTACGTCCCGGTCGAGCCGGCCTTCTATGACACCATCATCGAAGCCCGCAAGGCGACCATCAAGAAGTAATCCCTGAAAACGGGAAGGGCGCGGGCATGCTCGCGCCCTTCTTGTGTCTGCATGCCGGCGCCGGGCCGGCCCCGCACGGGGCCCCGACCGCCCCGCGCCCGTCCCCAGCCTTGGAGCCCTCGCCTTGTCCGCGCAAGCAACCCTGTCGCAAAATCCGCGCCTCCGGGAGATCGGCGACGCCTATGCCCGTCTGTCCCGCAACCGGAGCCTCTACACGCTGCTTCTGATCGTCGTCTGTGCGGTCATCATCGTCGGCGGGTTCATGGTGGCCGACGAGGCGAATTCCGGCAGCTTCTGGGGCGGCCTGTCGAACTTCTTCGACTATCCGGCCGACATCATCACCGGCACCTATGCCGCCGGCTGGGGCTGGTTCGCGATCGTCTGGGGCTACATGCCCTTCCTGGTCGAGACCATCAACATCGCCATCCTCTCGACGATCCTCGGCTTCGCCCTCGGCGCGCTGCTCAGCTTCGTTGCCAGCCGCAACCTGGTCCGCAACAGGGTGCTGGTCTTCTGCATGCGCCGGATCATGGACATCTGCCGCGCCTTTCCGGAGCTGGTGATCGCGCTGGTGCTGGTGCTGTCGCTCGGCCCGACCCCGCTGGCGGCCGTGATCGCCGTGGCCTTCCACACCATCGGGGCGCTGGCCAAGCTGTTTTCGGAAGTGAACGAGAACGCCGACATGAAGCCGGTCGACGGCCTCAAGTCGGTGGGGGCGACCTGGGGCCAGCAGATGCGCTTCGGTGTCCTGCCGCAGGTGCTGCCGAACTTCCTGTCCTACGGGCTGCTGCGCCTGGAGATCAATGTCCGCGCCTCCGCGATCCTCGGCTTCGTCGGTGCCGGCGGCCTCGGCGCAGAGCTGAAGAAGGTCGTCGACTGGAACTACGCCGCCGACATCTCCGCCATCATCGTCCTGCTCGTCGCCGCCGTCATCGGCATCGACTATCTGTCCGGCTGGGCGCGCCGTGCCCTCATCGGCAAGACCGGCACCATCTGAGGCCCGCGCCATGACCAAGATCCCGTCTTCCGACATCGACGCCCTTGCGGCCCGCCATCCCGGCGTCATCGACCGCCCGTTGCGCCAGCGCTTCGTGCCGATTGCCGTCGCCCTCGTGGTGCTGGCCTATGTGATCGGCAGCCTCGCGTCCTTTGACGTGCTGCGCGTTCTGGCCGGCACCCGCACCGATCTCGTCAACCTGTTCTTCCTCGACAGCTATGCCCACAAGATCCATGTGGTGCGCCAGCTCGACAAGCCGGACTTCGTGTTCTCGCTCGAAGGCAGCCGCTTCGCCATCTATGACGAGCAGCCTTCCTGGTTCGCCGTGACCGGCGAGGAGACCGACATCGACCTCGGGTCGGCCGGTCGCGTCCACATCAAGGGCGATGTGCTGGAGTATTACCCGCTGCACGAGGAGGCGGCCTACCGCATCAAGTTCGGCCCCGGCCTGGTGCCGCAGCTGATCGAGGGACAGGCGCCGGAGTGGATGCGGGCCAGCGACATCCAGATCGACATGCGCCCGAGCCTGTTTGCCCGCATCTGGATCACCAAGTCCAAGATCGAGATCCACCGCTACTTCATCGGCTGGGAGAACTTCTGGTTCGACTTCGAATCCCCGCTGAACGGCAAGACCTTCAGCGAGATCAGCGCGCTCGCCGTCTCCGCAGACCGCCTGGATCCCTCGATGGCAAACTGGCAGCTGATCCTGTCGGAGTTCTGGAACAATCAGGAATGGCAGCACGGCGAGGTCTATTACGCCCTGCTTCAGACCATCATCATGGCGCTGGTGGGCACGCTGGTTGCCGGCATCCTGGCCCTGCCGCTGGCCTTTGCCGCCGCCGCCAACATCAACCCGGTCGCGGCCGCCCGGTTCGGCATCCGCCGCATCTTCGACGTCCTGCGCGGCCTCGACACGCTGATCTGGTCGCTGATCTTCATCCGGGCCTTCGGGCTTGGGCCGCTCTCGGGCATCTTCGCGATCTTCACCACGGACACCGGCGCGCTCGGCAAGCTGTTCTCCGAGGCGATCGAGAACGCCGACCGCAAGCAGGCCGAGGGCATCCAGGCCACCGGAGCCTCGCCGGTGCAGAAGTACCGCTTCGGCGTGTTCCCGCAGATCCTGCCCGTGTTCATCTCGCAGTTGCTCTACTTCATGGAATCGAACACCCGCTCGGCCACCGTCATCGGTGCGCTCGGCGCCGGCGGCATCGGCCTGAAGCTGCTGGAGACCATGCGCACCCGTCAGGACTGGGAAAACACCGCCTACATCATCGCCCTGATCATCCTCGTGGTGATCGCCATGGACAACATGTCCGGCTGGCTGCGCCGCAAGCTGATCGAGGGCGCGAACTGACCCTGTCACTTGCGGATCGTCGTTCCAGAAGGCGCTGCCGGTTCCGGCAGCGCTGAGGTTGATGACAAACCCTCTGTCGTCATCCCGGCCCAGCTGAGCGTCAGCGAAGCGCCGAGCCGGGATCCAGACACCAGCCGCGCGAAGCGCGACATACCTGTCGGTCGCAAGTCGTATCGAGTTGACCTGGTTTTGCGCTCGCTTGCGCTCGCACAGACATGCTGGATTCCGGATCTGCGGTTCGCGAAACGCTCACCTTGTCCGGAATGACGGGAAACTCACGAAACTCCTAAGTTTGTCAGCAGTCTGGGCGCTGCCGGTTCCGGCAGCGCCTTTTTGCTTCAGTCCGGCAGGACGCTGATGCCGTTGGCCTCCCGGTGCCGTTTCGGCATAGTGGGCACGACACAGCGGAGGACAGGTGATGACGATTCGGTTCAGGTCAGGGCTGCAATACGCCGGATGGTGCGTCACCCTGGCGACCGTATTTCTCACAGGGACCAACGCTCCGGCCCTCGCCATCGAGGCCTGTGTGGCGCGATTGTCTCGCGAAGCGGAAGCGCAGGGCATCCGTCCGGACATTGTCGCCCGCATGCTGGCAACGGCAAAGGCCGACGAACGCGTGATCCGCTTCGCCACCAGCCAGCCTGAATACGAGACCCCGATCTGGGACTACATGGCCTTTCTCGTCGACGAGGCACGCATCCGGGACGGCGAGGCGCTGCTGAAGCAGCACGCCCGGACCCTGGCCGCCGTCGAGACCGCCTATGGCGTCGAGCGGCAGGTGGTTGTCGCCGTCTGGGGCATCGAAAGCGATTTCGGCAAGGCACGGGGCGACTTCTACACGCCGCATGCGCTCGCCAATCTCGCCTGCGCCGGCGGCCGCCGGGCCGACTATTTCCGCGACGAGCTGATGAAGACGCTGCTCATCGCCAGCCGCGGCGATGTGCCGGCCGACAAGTTCCAGGGGTCCTGGGCCGGCGCCTTCGGCCAGACCCAGTTCATGCCCACCACCTACCTCCGGCTGGCCGTCGACTTCGACCGCGACGGCCGCAAGGATCTGGTCGACACGACCGCCGACGCGCTCGCCTCGACCGCCAATTTCCTCAAGGACGCCGGCTGGGAGAAGGGCCGTCCGTGGGGCTACGAGGTGCGGCTGCCGAAGGGCTACAACGGGCCGGTCGGCCGCCGCGAGCGCGCGGCGCTCTCCACATGGGCAAAGCGCGGCCTTGTCCGGCTCGACGGCAAGCCGCTGTCGGGCGGGCTTGAGGCCGGCCTGATCCTGCCGGCCGGCGAGACCGGGCCGGCCTTCCTGGTGACGCGCAACTTCGATGCCCTGTTCTCCTACAATGCGTCCCAGTCCTATGGCCTCGCCATCGCGCTCCTGTCGCAGCTGATCTCGGGCGGCGAGCCCTTCAAGGCCGCCTGGCCGACCGAGGATCCGGGCCTGTCGCGCGCCCAGCGGCTCGATCTGCAGAAGCGCCTTGCCGACAAGGGCTTCTACGACGGCGAGGTCGACGGCCGTGTCGGGCCTGCAACCCGTGAGGCAATCCGGCGCGCCGAGGAAAACTATGGCTTGCAGCCGACGGGCCGTCCGGGCTACCGGATCTATCAGGCCCTTGGCGGCGGCTGAGACCAGCCTGCTCCGGGGAGGTTCACCCGGGCGTGGCGGGAGGGGGGGCCACGCCGCGCGCAGAGGCAGCACATGACCGGAACGATCCTCACGATTGCCCAGCAGAAGGGGGGCTCTGGCAAGACCACGGTCACGGCCCACATCGCTCTCGGTCTGTGCCACGCGACGCCGGGGTTGCGCATCGCGCTGCTGGATGTCGATCCGCAGGGCTCGCTCGGCACCTGGGTCGAGATGCGCGAGGCCCGGCTGGGCGAGAACGCCACCGGCCTGACCCTGCGCACGGCCAGCGGCTGGGGGGCCCGCCGGGAGGCACGCGCGCTGGCGCGCGACCATGACATCGTCCTCATCGACACCCCGCCCAAGACCGACATCGACGCCAGGCCCGCCATCGACGCCTCCAACCTGGTCATCGTTCCCGTCCAGCCGACGCTGGTCGACCTCTGGGCGACCGGCCAGACCTTCGAGATGGCCCGGCGCGAGGACAAGCCCGCCGTCCTGGTGCTGAACCGCGTCCCGCCGCGCGCCGCGCTGACCGGCGATGTCGGCGAGGCGATTGCAGCCTCCGGCTTTGCCCGGCTTCAGCCGGTGCTCGGCAACCGCACCGTCTTTGCCGCCTCGATGGGGCAGGGACTGACGGCGCTGGAAACCGAGCCGCGTGGCAAGGCGGCCGGCGAGGTTCTTGCCCTCGTTGCGGCCTTGCGCGCGCGCCTGTCCGCCCCGGCCTGACCTTGCGGCGGGCGGCAGGGCTCCGCCATCGCGCTTGACGGCGGCGCTGCCGCCCCGGCCTGACCTTGTGGCGGGCGGCAGGGCTCCGCCATCGCGCTTGACGGCGGCGCTGCCGCCCGCAATGCTCTCGTCATACTGTCATCGGCATTTGCCACAATTTCCCGTGGCGCACAGTCGCATTTCGTTTCTTGCCCGAGCAACTGGCGGCCCGCCCTGACGGCCGCCACCGGAGGTCGATCATGTTGCGGTTTCTCGCCCGCGCTGCCCGCGCGCCCCTTGCCATGGCCTTCCTCTCGCTCGCGCTGGCCGGACCGCTGGCTGCGGCCGACCGCAAGATCGTCACCATCCCGGACGCGGACTATTTCGGCGGCGACTACAGGACCGTCAAGGACGTGGACCTTCCCGCCTGCGAGGCGGCCTGCATCGGCGACAGCCAGTGCCAGGCCTTCACCTACAACACCTCCGCCCGCTGGTGCTTCCTGAAGAACACCCAGGGCGAGGTGCAGGCATTCCGCGGGGCAATCGCCGGCCGCATCGTCGCCGGCCAGACCCGGACCGTGAACGTGACGGCCGAGCGCAAGGCCGATCTCGCCTTCGTGCCGAAGTACATCCTCGACGAGGCGCAGCGCTATGCGCTTGCCCTGCCGCGCCTGACCGAAGCCCCGGCTGACAGCGCCGCCGTCCTGCGCAAGCGGGCCGGCGAGGCACTCGCCGCCGGGCTCGCCGAGGAGGCGGAACGCGATTACGCCGGCCTCGTCACCCTCGACGGCGCGGAATCCGCCGCCTGGGCGGGTCTGGCGGCGGCACAGCTGCAGCAGAACCCCGACGACTGGAACCGGCGCACGGAACTGCGCCAGAACGCGGTGTCCGCCGCGGTCAATGCCTATCTGACCTCGCAGAGCGAGGGGGGGCGGCTCAAGGCGCTCGAACTGCTTGCCGACGCGATGGCGGCCAACGAGAACTGGAAGCCGGTGATCAAGGCGCTCCGCCTCGCGCTCACGCTGAACGCGAGCCCGGCCCTGAAGGAGCGCTATGACCAGGTGATGGCCGAGCACGGCTTCCGGATCGTCAACCACCAGGTTGATGCCGATGCGGCCGAGCCGCGCATCTGCGTGGTCTTCTCCGAGGAGCTGCCGCGTGGCGAGGACCTGTCGCCGTTCGTCCGGGTGACCGGCGAGCCGGGCACGGCCGTTTCCTCCGACGGGTCTCAGCTCTGTGTCACCGGCGTGCGCCACGGGGCACGCTACGACGTGACCGTCCGCGCCGGCGTTCCGTCTGCCGAGGGGGAAAAGCTGGAGGCCTCCGCCGACCTCACCCTCTACGTCCGCGACCGCTCGCCCTCGGTGAACTTCCTCGGCCGGGCCTATGTCCTGCCGCGCGGCAAGGACGCCACGATCCCGATCGTCTCCGTCAACACGACCGAGGTTGCTGCCGAGATCTTCCGCGTCGGTGATCGCGGGCTGGTCGACGTGGTGCGCGACGAGCGCTTCCTGCGTCAGCTTGCACCCTACGAGAGCGACCAGCTCGCCGACGAGCTTGGCGAGAAGATCTGGTCGGGCGTGGTCACCACGGCAAGCCCGCTCAACACCGACGTCACCACCGCGATCCCGCTGGAGGACATCGGCCTCGACCTGAAGCCCGGCGTCTATGCCATGACCGCCCGCTCGAAACTTGACCGGCAGAACGAGTGGGGCGCCCGGGCGACCCAGTGGTTCATCGTCTCCGACATCGGCCTTGCCGCCTATTCGGGACCGGATGGTGTCGTCGCCTCGCTGCGCTCCCTGTCCACCGCCACCGCTCTTGAGGGCGTGCCCGTGCGGCTCGTGGCCGTGAACAACGAGATCCTGGGCGAGGCCGTTTCGGATGCCGGTGGTCTGGCAACCTTTGCCCCCGGCCTGACACGCGGGCGCGGCGGGCGCGCACCCGCGCTGGTGATTGCCGAGACCTCGGACGGGGATTATTCCTTCCTCGACCTGCGCAAGCCTGCCTTCGACCTTTCCGACCGGGGCGTCGAGGGCCGCGCGGCGCCCGGCCCGCTCGATGTCTTCGCCTGGACGGAAAAGGGGATCTACAAGTCCGGCGAGACGGTGCACGCGCAGGCCCTTCTGCGCAACGGCCGCGCCGACGCGCAGAGCGACCTGCCTCTCACCCTTGTCTACGAGCGTCCCGATGGCGTCGAACATCTGCGCCAGCTGGTCACCGATGCGGGTCTGGGCGGCTATGCCCATGATCTCGACCTGGCGCCGGGCGTGCAGCAGGGCGTCTGGACCCTGAAGGTCTATCTGGATCCCAAGGGCGAGCCTCTGGCCCAGAAGACCTTCCTCGTCGAGGACTACCAGCCGGAACGCGTCGATTACACGCTTGTCACCACCGACAAGGCGTTCCGGTTCGGGGCGCCGGCCGAGGTGTCGCTGGAAGGCCGCTTCCTGTATGGCGCGCCCGCATCGGGCCAGGTGCTCGAAGGTGACATCGCCGTCTCTCCGACCCGCTCGATGGAACCCTATCCCGGCTTCCGCTTCGGCTTGTCCGACGAAGCGCTCTATCCGACGCGTGACGCGCTGCCGGAGGGGCTGCGGACCGATGAGGAGGGCCGGCTGCGCTTTGCCGTCACCTTGCCGCAGGTCTCCGAAACGTCGGGCCTCTACACGGCCGAACTGGTGACCCGGCTTGTCGAGGCTGGCGGACGGTATGTCGAACGGCGGCTCGAGATGCCCGTTCTGCCCGGCAGTCCGCGCGTCGGCGTCAGGCCGCTGTTCAGCGATGGTGTCGACGAGGGCGGCCCTGCCGACTTCGAGATCATCGTCATTGATGGCACTGGTGCACGCCAGGCAGCCACCGGGCTTGCCTGGACCCTGTCGCGCATCGAGACCCGCTATCAGTGGTATCGCAGTGACGGCAACTGGGCCTACGAGCCGGTGACCACCTCGGAACGGGTCGCCACCGGCAAGCTGGACGTGACGGCTGATGCGGCCGCGCGTCTCTCCGTCCCCGTGAAGTGGGGTGAATACCGCCTCGAGGTCACGCTTGCCGGCCCGCAGCCTGCAGCCACCAGCGAGACCTTCACCGCCGGCTGGTATGTGGCCGATGCAGCCTCCGAAACGCCGGACGTGCTCGATGTCGGTCTCGACAAGACAAGCTACCGTCCGGGGGAAACCGCAATCCTGCGCCTGAAGCCGCAGTTCGACGGCATCGCCGTCGTCAATGTCTTCTCCGATCGCCTGCTGTCGAGCGCGGCCGTTCCGGTCAAGGCCGGCGAGGCCAGCGTCGATGTGGCCGTGTCGGAAGAGTGGGGGGCAGGGGCCTATATCACCGCGACGCTCTACCGGCCCATGGATCTCGAGGCGAAGCGGATGCCGGCACGGGCGCTCGGCCTGTCCTGGGCACAGGTGGAACCCGGCGACCGCAAGCTTGCGGTCGAGATCGAGGCGCCGGCCAGCATGCGGCCGCGCAGCACGCTCGAGACCACTGTCCGCATCGCCAATCTCCAGCCCGGCGACAAGGCCTATCTGACCCTTGCGGCCGTTGACGTCGGCATTCTCAACCTGACGGGATTCAAGACGCCGGATCCGGCGGCCTGGTACTTCGGCCAGCGGCGTCTTGGCGTCGAACTGCGCGATCTCTACGGCCAGCTGATCGACCGCACCGCCGGGACCCGTGGTCAGGTCCGCTCGGGTGGTGACGGCGGGTCGCTGCTGCAGGCTCCGCCGCCCGACGAGGAGCCCGTGGCCCTGTTCTCCGGCATCGTCGAGGTCGGGGCAGATGGCCGCGTGCCGCTGTCCTTCGAGGTGCCCGACTTCAACGGAACCCTCCGGCTGATGGCCGTGGCCTGGACCCGGACCGGTGTCGGCAGCACCGAACGCGACGTGGAGGTGCGCGATCCGGTCGTGCTCTCGGCCAGCCTGCCGCGCTTCCTGGCGCCTGGCGACACATCCCGCCTGCTCGTCGAGATCGACAATGTCGATGGCCAGACGGGCGAGTACCGGTTCGTCGCCAACATCGACGGGCCCGTATCCCTGACCGGCCCCGCCGAGCAGGCCGTCGCGCTGGAGCAGGGCAAGCGGATGGAGCTTCGCCTGCCGATCCAGGCCGGCGAGGGGACCGGGGATGCCGTGATCGAGCTGGCCATCACCGGTCCTGACGGCACCAGCGCGTCCAAGACGCTGGCGCTCGGGGTCCGCGACACGCAGCCCTATCTGACCAGCCGGGAGGTCTATGCGCTCGAACCGGGCAACTCGCTGACGGTCGGCGCCTCTGCGCTCCAGGGCCTGCGCCCGGGCACGGTCACCGTGGCGCTCGCCGCCGGTGGCGCGGCGGAGATCGACGTGCCGGGCCTGCTGGCCGCGCTCGACCGCTACCCCTATGGCTGCACCGAGCAGACCACCAGCCGCGCGCTGCCGCTCCTCTATCTCAACGACGTGGCCGAAAGCGTCGGTCTGGGATCTGACGACGCGCTGCGGGCCCGCGTGACCAAGGCGATCCAGGACGTTCTGGCCAACCAGAACTCCGGCGGCTCGTTCGGGCTCTGGAATGCCTATGGGGCGAGCGACACCTGGCTTGACGCCTATGTTGCCGATTTCCTCGTCCGCGCGCGTGAAAAGGGCTACGACGTGCCCGAGACGGCCTATGCGGCCGCGCTCGACAGCCTGCAGAACCGGATTGCCTACGCCTCCGACTTCACGGAAGGCGGCGAGGGCATTGCCTATGCGCTCTATGTGCTGGCGCGCACCGGACGGGCATCGATCGGCGATCTGCGCTACTACATGGACGTGAAGCTCGCCGACTTTGCCACGCCGCTGGCCAAGGCCCAGATCGCAGCCAGTCTTGCCCTCTATGGCGAGGGCGAGCGGGCAAGCAGCGGCTTCAAGGCCGCCATCGACGGGCTGCCGCTGGAGCGGGCCGGGCTGTTCCGCGAGGATTTCGGCTCGCCGCTGCGTGATGGAGCCGGCGTGCTGAGCTATCTGGCCGAAGCCCGGTCTCCGGTCCCGGCCGCCCCGGTGAGCGCCTTTGTCGCCCGGCAGCAGGCCTTCACGCCGGTGCCCTCGACGCAGGACATGGCCTGGTTGCTTCTGGCCGCCCGCGAGGCCAACGAGCAGGCGAAATCCGCAAGGCTCGCCCTCGACGGCGAGGTCCAGCCGGGCAGGCTCGGCTGGAGCTTCACCGGCGGGGAGATTGCCGCGCGGGACGTGACGCTCGCCAATCAGGGCAGCAGCCCGACCAGCGTCGTCCTGTCGGTGAGCGGCCAGCCGAGCGAGCCGCAGCCGGCCGGAGGCAACGGGTTCAACATCACCCGCAGCTTCTATGATCTCGATGGCAACGAGATCGACCCGGCAGCCGTGCCCTACAACACGCGGATGGCAGTGGTCATCGAGGTGGAACCGCTGACGGAGACCAACGGCCGCCTGCTGGTGGTCGACCGCCTGCCGGGCGGTGTGGTGATCGACAACCCGCGCCTCGTCCGGTCCGGAGACATCGGCGCGCTTGACTGGCTGACGACCATCGACCAGCCGGATCATGTCGAGTTCCGCACCGACCAGTTCGTGGTCTCGATCGACCAGCGCAACTTCGGCGATCCGGTCCTGACCTTCGCCTATCTCGCCCGTGCCGTGACGCCCGGGTCCTACGTGCTGCCGCCGGCCAGCGTGGAGGACATGTACCAGTCCGACCGCCGTGCCATCACCGACACCGGCCGGTTCGAGATCCTCGGGCCCACCCGGTGAGCCTGTTCGCCGAAAGACCGGGCCCTTCTTCCTCGGGGGAAGGCCCGGCGCCTGCAAGGCGGTCTACCCATCTCCTGCGCCGGATCGCCGGACTGGCGGCCGGCGTCGCACTTCTGGCGCTGGCGGCCGGCGGCGCCCTCTATCATCAGGTCGCCACCGCGCCGCTGCCGCCTCGGCTGGCCGACATCTCCGTTTCCCGCGTCGTTCTGGATCGCAACGGCGACCTGCTCCGCGCCTTCGCCACCCGTGACGAGCGCTGGCGCCTGCCGGTGCGCCTCGACGAGATCGATCCGCTCTACATCCGCATGCTGATGGCCTTCGAGGACCGGCGGTTCCGCGCCCATCACGGCGTCGATCCGCTGGCATTGGGCCGCGCCGCGCTGCAGACCCTGTCCCGCCAGCGCATCGTCTCCGGCGGTTCGACGCTGACGATGCAGGTGGTCCGGTTGCTCAACGAGGCTCCGACCCGCAGCCTCGCTGCCAAGTGGCAGCAGATGATCGGCGCGCTCGCGCTCGAGCAACGGCTCGGCAAGGACGACATCCTGTCCCTCTATGTCATGCGGGCCCCTTTTGGCGGCAACCTGGAAGGCGTGCGCGCCGCGAGCCTGGTCTGGTTCGGCAAGGAACCGCGACGCCTGACCCCGGCCGAGGCCGCGCTGCTGGTCGCCTTGCCGCAGGCCCCGGAGGCGCGAAGGCCGGACCGTTTTCCCGAGGCGGCACGCCGGGCACGCGACCGGGTGCTGGACCGGGCGGTCGAAGCCGGCGTCCTGTCGGTCGAGGACGCGCAGGCCGCCCGCCTCGATCCGGTGCCCGTCGTCCGCCGGGCCATGCCGATGATCGCGCCGCATCTCACGTCTCTGGTCGCCGCCGCCAATCCGGCCGCCGTGTCGCAGACGCTGACGCTCGACCGCGACCTGCAACGCGCCATGGAACAGCTGGTCGCCGCCAAGGCCCTGCAACTCGGGCCGCAGATGTCGGCCGCACTTCTCGTTGCCGACCATGGCACAGGCGAGATCCTGGCCAGCGTCGGGTCGCCGGGCCTCGCGGATGACGGCCGTCAGGGCTATGTGGACATGACGGGCGCGGTGCGGTCCCCCGGCTCGGCGCTGAAGCCGCTGATCTACGGTCTTGCCTTCGAGCAGGGCGTGGCGCACCCCGAGAGCTTCATCGAGGACCGGCCCGTCCGCATCGCCGGTTACGATCCGACCAATTTCGACCTGTCGTTCCAGGGGACCGTGACCGTCCGCGAGGCCTTGCAGCTCTCGCTCAACATTCCGGCCGTGAAGCTGCTGGAGGCCGTCGGCCCGGCCCAGCTGACCGCGCGGCTGCGCCGGACCGGGATCACGCCGGTCCTGCCGGAGGGGCTGACACCGGGGCTTGCGATCGGTCTGGGCGGGGTCGGGCTGACCCTTCGGGACCTCACCACGCTCTACGCGTCGATCGCCGCCGGAGGGCGGCCCCTGCGCCTCGTGCACATGGCGGGCGAATCGGCGCGCCTGACGCCGGCCCTGCCGGTCCTCGAGCCGGTTCCGGCCTGGTATGTCGCCGACATCCTCGCCCGCGCCCCGCGGCCAAGCACGGCAGCCGATGCCGGCATCGCCTTCAAGACAGGCACGGCCTACGGCTACCGCGATGCGGTGGCGGTCGGCTTCGACGGCCGGCATGTTGTCGGCGTCTGGACCGGCCGGGCCGACGGAACGCCCGTGCCCGGCATGACCGGCCTGACATCGGCGGCGCCGATCCTGTTTGAGGCCTTTGACCGGCTGGGTCCGTCCCGCGTCCCGCTGCCGGCCGCCCCCGGGGGCGTGCTTTCCCTGGCCACGGCCGGGTTGCCGCAGCCGCTGCGCCGGGCCCGTGTCCGGACCGAATCGCCGCTGTCGGGCGGAGTGACCGGCACCCTGCGGATCTCCCATCCCCCGTCCGGCGCGGAAGTGGATCTCGGCCTTGGCCTCTCCCGCGACACGTCCGCGTCCCCCCTTGTCGTCAAGCTGCAGGGCGGAACCGGGCCCTTCACATGGTTTGCCAATGGCGCGCCGGTGGCCAGCGGCGCCTTCCAGACCCAGCTGGTCTGGCGGCCCGACGGGCCTGGCCTGCAGACCATCATGGTGATCGACGGACGCGGCGCGACCGACCGCATCGAGGTAACCATTCGCTAAGGATATCCTTGGCTTTCCGGGGGTTTTTGCCGCAAGCGATCGGCAGTAGGACACCCGCGTGTCAGGCTCGGACCGTGCGCGCGGCGATTCCCCCGGGGCGGTTGCGCGAGGCTGATTCCACCGGCCTGGCCCCGTCGGACTGCCCCCGTCTCGCCCAATTCCTTGCGCCTTCCTTAAGATCGGCCGTGAACTCGTGGCTTTCGTGCAACACCGGGTTTTGAAAGCGGCCTGCGGACGGTCAGGGCGGACTGTTCAAGGTTGAACGAGCGACCGGGATGGGTATGGTCATTTTGCGAGCGGCCCACGGGTCGCACTGAATTGCCGTCCAAGGACGTCCAACCTCCGGCCGGTGGCAATGTCAGACCAATTCGCGGGGAAAGGTGGAGTGAGACAAGGCGCCTGCGCCAGTTTCGGGATCCACCATTAATTGACTGATTTGGAGGTCAGGATAATGAACCTTAAGAGCATTCTGCTCGGCGCGGCCGCTGCCGCTGCTGCTGTCACCGGCGCTCAGGCTGCCGATCTGCCGGTCGCTCCGGAGCCGGTTGACTACGTCCGCGTTTGCGACGCCTTCGGCGCCCGCTTCTTCTACATCCCGGGCACCGAGACCTGCCTGCGCGTTGGTGGCCGCGTCCGCGTTGACTTCTACTTCAACGACTTCGGCGACAAGGTCAACAGCTGGAACCGCGCTGCCAACGGCACCTCGACCCGCGCTCGTGGTAACCTCTACCTCGACGCCCGCACCAACACCGAATACGGTCTGGTCCGCGCCTACATCAACCTGCAGGCGACCCGTAACTCGGGTGGCGGCACCGACATGGATCTGGACAAGGCGTTCATCCAGTTCGGCAACTTCACCTTCGGTCGCGCTGGTTCGCAGTTCGACTTCTTCACCGGCAACACCTTCGGCGCTCCGGGCAACGTCGGCAAGAACTGGTCTGACTCGAACAGCTGGGTTGCTGCCTACACCGCTGCTTTCGGCAACGGCGTGTCCGCAATCGTGTCGCTCGAAGACGGCACCTATCGTCGTGGCGGCACCGCTGCCTACGCCGGTCACCGCTACCCGGATCTGGTTGCCGCTCTGAAGGTCGACCAGGGTTGGGGTTCTGCCAAGCTTTCGGTCGCTCTGCACGAAGCTCGCCTTGCTAACGCCGCTTCCAAGTCGAAGGTCGGCTATGGCATCGGCGCTGGCGTGACCATCAAGCTGCCGATGCTCGGCGCGAAGGACACCATCTCCTTCCAGGCTCAGTATGCTGACGGCGCCCTGTCCTACGCTGGCGTGACCGACACCGCTGACGTCGCGTTCAACGCTGTGACCCGTTCGACCCGTACCTCGAAGGCCTGGTCTGTGAGCGGTGGCTTCCAGCACTTCTGGACCGAGCAGGTCTCGTCCGCGATCGACGTGTCCTATGCTGACGTCGACGCTCCGTTCGCTGGCACCGACTACAACCGTTGGTCCGTGTCGGGCAACACCGTCTGGGAGCCGGTCTCCGGCCTGCAGTTCGGTGCTGAGCTCGGTTATGCTTCGACCGACTTCAACCGCGCTTCGCGCGTCCGCGACAAGGACACCATCACCGGCATGTTCCGCGTCCAGCGCACGTTCTAATCTGATCTAACGATCGGATAAGACAGACCCCGCAGCGAAAGCTGCGGGGTTTTTCGTTGTCGGCGGGGGATTGCATGGCGCGCGCGGCGGCCACAAGGGCCATTGGCCGGGAAGGGGCCGCGCCGCGACGGGCGTCACTGGCCTGCCGGAAGGAAGCTCCGCGATCCGGCCCGCTGGCTGCCGACAGCAAATAACGCAGGGCGCAAGTCGGAGCCGCACCGGTCGCCGAGGGTCTGGCGCGTCTGTGCGTCTGGCTAGACGTCGCAGAAATCGTTCAGGAAAACTTCGATGCGGTCCTGGCTCGCCTGATCCCACAGCAGGGGCGCGTGGCCTTCGTCATCAATGATCATCGACTGCAGCTGCGGATGCCGCTCGGCCATCAGCGCAAGTGTTTCCGCGGCCAGAAGATCTGACCGCGCGCCGCGGATCGCCAGCACCGGACGGTCGGCGAGCCCCATGAACAGGGGCCACTGATCCGGCCAGGGCGTGGCATCGTCGAGGGCGGCAAGGGTTAGCGCAAGTGCTGGATCATAGTCGAGCCGGACCGCTTCGTCCGTCTGGCGGCCCAGTTGCCGGGCGAGGCGCTGCCAGCCGTCGCGATCAAGCTTCGGGAACTGGTCTGCCATCTGGGACTTCAGCAGATCCGCCAGCGCCTCGAACGACGGATGCTGCATGTGGCGTCCCAGCGAAGCGGCAATCCGCAGGATCGAGCGCAACTCGATGCGGGGTCCGACGTCGTTCAGGATGACGCCACGCATCCGCTCAGCCGGGTAGCGATGGGCCATGGCCATGGCATGCAGGCCGCCGCGAGATGTGCCGAGCACGGCGAAGCGGTCGAGGCCCAGCCGCGCGATGCCGGCGTCAACGTCATGGGCTTCCACCGGAATGGCATAGTTGTGCCACTCTGCATCGTGGTCGCTGTCGCCCCGGCCACGGTAGTCGAGAGCCACGACCAGCCGGCCCCGGCCGGCAAGGACCCCAGCGATGTCGCGGAAGTCCCGCCAGTTGCGGCTGAGCCCCGGCAGGCAGAGGAGAGGGAGGCGCCCGGCATCCGGCCGGTCGGGGTGCCAGAGGCGGGCTGCAAGTCCAAGCCCGTCGGGACCGTGAAACCGGACGAGTTCGGCAGATCCGGACCCGGTCTGTGGCTGTGGTGCGGGAACGATGCGATCAGCCATGGCAAGCCGCCTCCCAACGGCTCCGGAACGATCAGGCGAGCTTACCAGCCTCACGGCAGCGCGCCATCCGTCCAACTGCGCAAGTCCCGGTTTGCCGTGATTTTCGGTCATCTGTCTCTTGGCGAATCGGGTCGCATAATCGACCCTGTTCGGGGAATACCCCGTTGCCCGATGCCGGTGGGACCAGTATTGTGCGCCGTCTCAGGGCATGGTTGCCCTGTCCAAGAAGTCCAAGAGGAAACCTGAAATGTTCAAGGGATCGATTCCAGCGCTGATCACTCCGTTCCGGAATGGCGCGGTGGATGAGAAACGCTTTCAGGACTTCGTGGACTGGCAGATCAAAGAGGGCAGCACCGGCCTTGTTCCGGTCGGAACGACCGGTGAAAGCCCGACCCTGACCCATGCCGAACACAAGCGCGTCGTCGAGCTGTGTGTCGAGGCGGCCGCCGGCCGTGTTCCCGTGATGGCTGGAGCCGGCTCGAACAACACGGCGGAGGCCATTGATCTTGCACGCCATGCCGAGCAGGCGGGTGCCGATGCCCTGCTGATCGTGACGCCTTACTACAACAAGCCGAACCAGGCTGGCCTGAAGGCGCATTATCGCTCCATCGATGCCGCCGTCAGCATCCCGATCTACATCTACAACATCCCCGGCCGGTCGGTGATCGACATGGCGCCGGAGACGATGGCCGAGCTGTTCCGGACCTGCCGCAACATCAAGGGCGTCAAGGATGCGACCGCCAACATGGCCCGCGCCACCCTGCAGCGTCATGCGTGCGGACCGGAGTTCGTGCAGCTGTCCGGCGAGGACATCACCGCGCTCGGCTTCAACGCCCACGGTGGCGTCGGCTGCATTTCGGTGACCGCCAATGTCGCCCCGCGCCTGTGTGCAGAGTTCCAGGCGGCGACGCTGCGGGGCGACTATGCGACGGCGCTGGCGATCCAGGACAAGCTTGGGCCGCTGCATCACGCGCTCTTCATCGAGCCGAACCCGACAGGCATCAAGTATGCCCTGTCGCTCCTCGGCAAGATCGAGAACGAGGTGCGTCAGCCGCTGGTCAGCGTGGCGCCGGAGACCGAAGCGCAGATCCGGTCGGCCATGGTTCACGCCGGCCTGATCAACTGACACAGGACACTGCCGGCAGGGTGGTCCCCATCCTGCCGCAGCCAGGGAAAAACTGAGACATGGCCCCGAAATCCGGCGCTCTGGCACGCACCGTTGTCGCGGACAACCGCAAGGCCCGCTTCAACTACGAGATCGAGCAGGTCTACGAGGCCGGGCTTGAGCTGCGCGGGACCGAGGTCAAGTCCCTGCGCGGAGGCAAGGCCAACATCCAGGAGTCCTATGCGGCCGAGAAGAACGGCGAGATCTGGCTCTACAATTCCTATCTTCCCGAGTATTTGCAGGCGAACCGGTTCAACCATGAGCCCCGGCGGCCGCGTCGCCTCCTGCTGCACAAGCGGGAGATCGCAAAGCTTGCCGCCGCGATCGCCAAGGAAGGCAAGACCCTCGTTCCGCTCAAGGTCTTCTTCAACGAGAAGGGCAGGGCGAAGATGGAAATTGCCCTGGCGCGCGGCAAGAAGCTGCATGACAAGCGCGAGACGGAGAAGGCTCGCGACTGGGCCCGCGAGAAGGGGCGCCTGCTGAAGTCCGGCGGTTGATGATCCGCAGTTGCCGCGCCTTGCAGGGACTGCGCCCAGCTGTCCGGCAGGCATGGCAGCGTCGCCGGATGGTCTGCCAGAAGCCGCGTGCCGGCTGCAACGAAGCCTGTGGTCAATCTGTCGAAAGCTTGTGGGCTGGGTGTCGACAACCTGTGGGTGAGGTGTGGACAGGCCTGTCTGCCAACCTCTGAAATGTCCGCAAATTCAGTGCGTTGCCTGCTCAGCCCTGCCTGTGGACAAGAATTCCCTGCAGTGCGTCGCGTCTCTCGCCGACGATCGGGACCGGCCGCCGGGTGCTGCGGTCCACCAGGACATGGACGAAGCGCCCCTGAGCCCTTGCCTCGGTGTCGCCGGTGCCGAACAGGGCAATCTCATAGCTCACTGACGACCGTCCGACCCGGGTGGCCCTGATACCGGCTTCGACGGTCTCGGGGAAGCGAAGTTCGCGGAAATAATGGCACCCGGTCTCGACCACCAGGAAGATCTCGCGGCCGGCCTGCGGATCGATCAGGCCCTTGTCGACATACCAGCCATTCACGGCGCTGTCGAAGAAGCTCAGGTAGACGACATTGTTGACGTGCCCGTAGATGTCCACGTCCATCCAGCGGGTCGGAAGGGGGCGGAAGAGCGCAAAGTCGCTCCGCTGCAACGGATCCGGGCGGGAAGAGGTCGGCTGGCCTGTCGGGGTGTCGGTCATTGCCGTCCGGGTCCTCTCCGCTCTGCTGCTCCGGCCCGCTGCGGTCCGGACGACGGGCCCGGGGCGATCAGAGCCCCGGAGCGCCGAACTTGTTCGTACGCGGGAACCCGGTTGGCGGCAGCCGTCCGGCCTGACCGCGATCGCCGCGCCAGTCCGCCAGGTCGTCCATGGAGCGCGTGAAGCTGCGTCCGGAGCTGTCGATCCAGGTAAGGCCAGTCGCGGAGGAAAAGACGACCGCATCCGCCACCCGTCCATCGCGGTACCGTTGCAGCCGCACGCCCCGGCCGCGCGACATTTCCGGCACCTGGGCCAGCGGGAACACCACCAGCTTGCGGTTCTGACCGATGACGGCGACCTGGTCGCCGTCTGCGGGCACGCACAGCACGGCCTCGTTCGGTGCGGTGACGTTCAGCACCTGCTTGCCCTTGCGCGTGTTGGCAATCACGTCAGCTTCCGGCACGACAAAGCCGCGGGCCTCGTCGCTGATCAGCAGCAGCTTGCGGTCCGGCTTGTGCATGAAGGCGGCCACGATGTCCTGTCCCTCTTCCATGTCGACCATCAGCCGGATCGGCTCGCCGTGGCCGCGTCCGCCCGGCAGGTTGGCTGCCGAGAGCGTGAAGAACTTGCCGGCGGTGGTGAGCAGCAGGATCTTGTCGGTGGTTTCGCCGAAGAACGAGAACTTCAGCTTGTCGCCCTGCTTGAAGGCGAGGCTGCCGAGGTCCTGCTGATGCCCCTTGAGCGCGCGGATCCAGCCCTTGTCCGAGATGATGACGGTGATCGGCTCCTTCTCGATCATCGCCTGCTGGATATCGCCGATGTCGTGCTCGGGCGCCTCGGCCACGTCCGTCCGGCGCTTGCCGAGCGCCGTCTCGGGACCATAGGCCTTTGCAATCTCTGCCGTTTCCTTGGACAACCGCGCCCATTGCAGCGCGTCGGAGGCCAGCAGCTGACGCAGGTCGTCGCGCTCGGCCGAGAGCTTTTCGTGCTCGGTCCGGATCTCCAGTTCCTCGAGCTTGCGCAAGGAACGCAGGCGCATGTTCAGGATGGCTTCCGCCTGCACGTCGGTGAGGCGGAAGGTCCGCATCAGCTCGGCCTTCGGTTCATCCTCCTCGCGGATGATCCGGATCACCTCGTCGAGGTTGAGATAGGCGATCAGATAGCCTTCGAGCACTTCGAGGCGGTGCTCGATCTGCGACAGGCGATGCTGCGAGCGGCGCTGCAGCACTTCGCGGCGATGGTCGAGCCACTCGCGCAGGACCTGCTTCAGCCCCATGACCATGGGCACGCGACCCATGGACAACACGTTCATGTTCAAAGGAAAACGGCTTTCAAGCTCGCTCAGCTTGAACAGCGATTCCATCAGCAGCGCCGGGTCGACGTTGCGTGAGCGCGGCACCAGAACGATCCGCACGTCCTCGGCGGACTCATCGCGGATGTCGTCGAGGAGCGGCAGCTTCTTGGCGGTCAGCAGTTCGGCGATCTTCTCGATCAGCCGCGACTTCTGCACCTGGTAGGGGATCTCGGTGACCACCACGACCCACTGGCCGCGGCCAAGGTCCTCGACCGACCAGCGCGCCCGGATGCGGAAGCTGCCGCGGCCGGTCTCATAGGCCTCGAGCAGGCCCTTCGGATCGTCGACGAGAATGCCGCCGGTGGGAAAGTCCGGGCCCTTGAGATAGGCGAGCAGGTCGCGGGTCTCGGCCTCCGGATGCTGGATCAGGTGCTGGGCCGCAAGGCACAGCTCATGCGCGTTGTGCGGCGGGATCGAGGTGGCCATGCCGACGGCGATGCCGGATGAGCCATTGCCGAGAAGGTTGGGAAAGCCGCCGGGCAGGACAATCGGCTCACGGTCTTCGCCGTCGTAAGTCTCTCTGAAATCGACGGAATCCTCGTCGAGACCATCGAGAAGCCGCTTGGCCGTGTCCGTCAGCCGGGCTTCCGTGTAGCGCATGGCCGCAGCGTTGTCGCCGTCGATGTTGCCGAAGTTGCCCTGGCCGTCGACCAGCGGGTAGCGCTGCGCGAAGTCCTGGGCAAGACGCACAAGCGCGTCGTAGACGGCCTGATCGCCATGCGGATGGTACTTGCCGATCACGTCGCCGACGACGCGCGCGCACTTCTTGAACCCCGCTCCCGGGTCCAGCTTCAGAAGGCGCATCGCATAGAGAAGGCGCCGGTGAACCGGCTTCAATCCATCGCGGACATCGGGCAGGGCCCGGTGCATGATGGTGGACAGCGCATAGGCGAGGTAACGCTCCTCGAGCGCCTCGCGCAGGTTGACGCCTTCGATGCCACTTGGCGGAATCAGCTCTTTTCCCATGCGTGAGACTTACTCCGGATGGCGGGGGCAGACAATTTCGACCGGCGAAAAACCGCAGAAACCAGCGGCTTTTCCCCGTGTTTGAGGCTCAGGCGAGCGGATCGGGCAGGCCTTCGAGACCGGCCTGGGCAAAGGCGCGGGCGAGGGCGCCTGTCAGCCCCTCGCGGGTCTGGTCGAGCGACAGGCCGCGCGGAGACAACACGTCCCTGTCGAGAAAGAACCGGGTCAGTTTCAGACCATTTGCGACATCGCGGAAATTGATCTCCGATCCGGGCTGCCGCTCGCCGGCCACGAGGAAGGACGGCAGCGGCAAGAGCCGCTCCCGGTAGGGGGCACCCGCATCCCGGCTGACGGCCCGGCCCGACTTCGGCGAGACATAGGCGAGGTCGTGGGTCTGGCCGGTGGCGGCACAGCGACCGAGGTCGAGGCCGAAGCCGAGCTCGGCCAGAAGCTCCAGCTCGAAGCGGACGATGAGGGGGGCGACGATGAGCGGCTCGCCCAGGTGGTCGAGCACGAGGGTCAGTGCCTCGTGCGCGCCGGCATGGGCGACGCGCTCGGGCAAGAGCCGGGCCAGGGCTGCCAGATGCTGCAGACCGTAAAGGCCGATCGGGTCGCCGAGCAGCAGGCCGGCGCGCAAGGTCAGCGCCTCGACCGTCATCACGCCGAGCTGGTCGGCAAGGCGGGCGCGCCAGGTGACCTGCAGCGAGTTGCCTGGCTGCAGCAGCGGCGCCAGACGGCGCGACCGGCCGCCGCGCACCAGGCCGAGATGCCGGCCGTGATCGCGGGTCATGACCTCGATGACCGCACTGCTCTCGCCTTGCGCCCGGGTCGAGAGGAGCACGCCCTCGTCGGTCCACTCAAGTCCCATCCCGTCCTCCGGCTGCCACCGTCCTGGCGCCCGCGGTCCCCGCCGCTGCTCCTGTCCTTGGCTCTTGCGGCGCGAATGTCAACGGGCGCGGGCGCAAACCTCCTGAACAACCCGCATCCTCCGGACCGGCGGCGCCACGGGCGGCCGCTGCCGGTGCCGGAGGGCGGTTCCGGAGGGCGGCTCCGGGAGGCAGGCGACGGGAGACAGGAGACAGGAGACGGGAGACGGGACACAGACGACCGGGGCGGGGAGGCGGAGCCGTGGCGGCCGGGCCCGCGCAGGGGCGATGGAGCATGATCCGTCGCGCCGGACGTTGCTGCCGCATGCCAGACGAGACGAACGCGGCGTCAGCTTAACGGTCTGTTGTCTCGGTCGTGTCAAATCTACGCATGTAATTCAGCAGGGAGACATGTCGGATGGACGCGCAGAACGTTGGGGAAGAGACGATGCGATACAGGGCATCCAGCTACGGAATGCGGCTGCTCCTGCCCTTTCTGGCGGCGATCTTCACGTCGGCCTTCCTGCTGTTCGCAATCCAGCCGATGTTTACCAAGATGGTGCTGCCGCAGCTCGGTGGCTCGCCGGCAGTGTGGTCGATCGCGATGGTCGTCTTCCAGTCGCTGCTGCTGGCCGGCTATGCCTATGCGCATGTGCTCACCACCCGCCTGACCCCGCGCACGGCGGCAGTCGTGCATGTGCTGCTCCTGGCCGTGACGCTGCTGGCCCTGCCGATTGCCGTCACAAGCCAGCTCGGGACGCCGCCGGCCGAGGGGCAGGCGGTGTGGCTGATCGGCGTCTTCCTGCTCTCCGTCGGCCTGCCGTTCTTTGCCGTTGCCGGCAATGGCCCCCTGCTGCAGGCGTGGTTCTCGCGCTCGGGCCACCCCCATGCGGCCGACCCCTACTTCCTCTATGGCGCGTCCAATCTCGGATCCTTTGCCGCGCTGCTGCTCTATCCGGTGGCGATCGAGCCGCTGCTCAGCGTCCGCGCCCAGGCGGAGAGCTGGTCGCTCGGCTTCGGCCTGCTGATCGTCCTGATCGTGGCGTCGGCGGCCGCGATCTGGGGCGCTCCGGCGGTGCGCGCTGCAGGCACAGCCCAGGCCAGCCGGGCGCTCTCGCCCCGGCCTGCCGCCACCCGGATCGCGGCCTGGGTCGCACTGGCCTTCATTCCGTCCGGCCTGATGGTGGCGGTGACCGCCCACATCTCGACCGATGTGGCGGCCGCGCCCTTCCTGTGGGTGATGCCGCTGGCCCTGTTCCTCCTGACCTTCGTGCTCCTCTTCCGCGACCGGCCGCTCATGCCGATGGCGCTGATCGAGCGGGTCCTGCCGATCTTCGCGGCGGCCCTTGTGGTCTTCTCCGTGGTCGGGGAGGGGCTCTTCGTCGTCATGCTGCTGGTGCACGTGACCTTCTTCTTCCTGGCGACGCTGGTCTGCCATCATCAGCTCTACCAGCTGAGGCCGGCTGCGGACCGGCTGACGGACTTCTATCTCTGGATGAGTGTCGGCGGGGTGCTGGGCGGGCTGTTCTGCGGCCTGGTCGCGCCACAGGTCTTCGACCGGGTGCTGGAGTATCCCGTTCTCGTCGTCGTCGCGGTTCTGGCGCTGCCGGAGGTCTGGAAGGCCGGCCGCAAGCTCCTGCTGCTGCAGGCCGGTCCCGTTCTGGCCCTCGGTGCCCTTGCCATCGGCGCGCTGCTTGTTGCCACGGACGGCGGGGCGCGGGAACCGGCTGACTGGGTCTATGGCGGCTTCCTCGGCGCGGCCTGCGCCACCCTGCTGCTCTATCGCCGTCCGATCATGGTGGCGGCGGCCCTGGTCGTGCTGTTCGGGATGCTCGACACGCTGCAGCGGATCCGCGGCGGCCAGACCTTCGAGCGGTCGTTCTTCGGCGTGCACAAGATCGAGACCATGGAAGAGGGGCAGTTCCGCATCCTGAGCCATGGCACGACCATTCACGGGGCCATGCGGATCGCCGCGCCGGACGGCTCGCCGGTGACCGGCCAGCCGATGCCCCTGACCTATTACCATCCGCAAGGACCGA
The DNA here is from genome assembly GCF_009915765.1 of Pannonibacter sp. XCT-53. NCBI lineage: Bacteria > Pseudomonadati > Pseudomonadota > Alphaproteobacteria > Hyphomicrobiales > Stappiaceae > Pannonibacter > Pannonibacter tanglangensis. The sequence continues at coordinate 1,777,833 of NZ_JAABLQ010000001.1, read as the reverse complement.
TTGCCGAAAGCCTGCGCGCGGTGCCGGTCCGGGATGGCGGGCGGCGGGTCGGCGTGGTCGGGCTCGGCACCGGCGCCCATGCCTGCAACGGCGAGACCGGTGACCAGTGGTCGTTCTTCGAGATCGATCCGACCGTGATCGGCATCGCCACCGATCCGTCGAGGTTCCGCTTCCTGTCCGAATGTGCGCCGGCGGCCCGGCTCGTGCTCGGTGACGCGCGGCTGACCCTTGCCGACGAAGCCCCGTCGAGCCTCGACTATCTGCTGGTCGACGCCTTCTCCTCCGACTCGATCCCGGTGCATCTGATGACCCGGCAGGCGCTGGCGCTCTACATGGAGCGGCTTGCCCCCGGCGGCATCGTGGCGCTGCACGTGTCGAACCGGCACATGGAACTGGAAAGCGTCCTGGCGACGCTGGCCCGCGAGCTTGGCCTGGCGGCCCGCATCAAGCACTTCCGTCCGACACTCGAGGAAAGCGGACTGGCCAAGCCGTTCCCGACCAACGTCGTGGTGCTGGCCCGCAAGGCCGAAGACCTCGGCCCGCTCGATGCCGCCGCCGGCTGGCGTGCGCTGACCGACCGCAACACGGACGCCTGGACGGATGACTTCTCCAACATCGTGACGGCGATCTGGCGCCGCTACACCGCCGAACCCTGATCCCGGACCACGCGGACGGCCGGGCGCCACGGGCCCGGTCGTCCGGCCTCCCGGGGGAGGCCGTGTCTCAGCGGGGGAACTCGAGCCCCATCTCGCGGTACCGTTCCGGATCGTCCGACCAGTTCTCGCGCACCTTGACGAAGAGGAACAGGTGCACCGGGCGCTCGACAATTTCGGTCAGCTCGGTCCGGGCGGCCTGGGAGATCACCTTGATGGTCTGGCCCTTCTTGCCGAGCACGATGGCCTTCTGGCTGTCGCGTTCGACGTAAATGGTCTGTTCCAGCCGGACCGACCCGTCCTTGCGCTCCTCCCACAGCTCGGTCTCGACAGTGGAGACATAGGGGATTTCCTCGTGCAGCCGCTCGAAGAGCTTCTCCCGGGTGATCTCGGCCGCCAGCATGCGCATCGGCGCGTCGGAGACCTGATCTTCCGGATAGAGCCAGGGACCGGGCCGGACCTTGTCGGCGAAATAGGAAAGAATGTCGGCAACACCGTCGCCGGTGAGGGCCGACACCATGAAGGTCTTCTCGAACGTGACCTTCTCGTTCGCCGCCACCGCAAGCTTGAGCAGCTTCTCCCGGTTTGCGACGTCGGTCTTGTTGAGGATCAGGACCTTGAGACCCTTCTCGCCGGCGAGACGGTCGAGAATGGCCTCGACCTCCTCGGTGAGGCCCTTGCGCGCGTCGATCAGCAGCGCCGTCACATCCGCATCCCGCGAGCCGCCCCAGGCGGTGTCGACCATGGCGCGGTCGAGCCGGCGCTTCGGCTTGAAGATGCCCGGGGTGTCCACGAAGATGATCTGCGCCGGACCGTGCATGGCAATGCCGCGCACCAGGGCGCGGGTGGTCTGGACCTTGTGGGTGACGATCGAGACCTTGGTGCCGACGAGCTGGTTGATCAGGGTCGACTTGCCCGCATTGGGGGCCCCGATGAGGGCCACGAAGCCCGCCCGCGTGGTGGTTGGCGTCAGCGCCGCCGGATCGTGCGAACCCGGGGCGGCGTCATCCATCTGCTCCGGCTGGTCATTCTCGATGTCGTTCAATACGTTGGTCCTGTCTGTGGACGTTGCCTGCACGGATCAGCCGTGCAGGGCCCTGTCTGTCCGGGGTGCCGGAGATCCGGCTGTCAGTCGTTCCAGACGCCCTCGCGCCGGAGCATGGCCTCGGCGGCGGCCTGTTCGGCGATGCGCTTGGACCCGCCGCGCCCTTCGGCCGGCCGCGCGCCCTCGACCTTGACCCCGACGACGAAAACGGGTGCGTGATCCGGGCCGCTGCGGTCGATGACGCTGTAGGTGGGGGCGGGCAGGCTGCGGGCCTGCGCCCATTCCTGCAGCGTCGTCTTGGCATCGCGCAGCGGACCACTGAAGGTCAGCATACGCGGTTCCCATTGCCGGCGCACGAAGTCTTCTGCGGTGGCCATGCCGGCATCGAGATAGATGGCGGCGATGACGGCCTCGCAGATGTCGGCCAGCAGCGCGGTCTTGGTGCGTCCGCCCGTCTGGGCCTCGCTCTGGCTGATGCGCATGGCATCGCCGAGCTTCAGGTCCTGCGCGATCTCGGCGCAGGTCTCGCGCTTGACCATGTGGTTCAGGCGACGCGCCAGCTCGCCCTCGTCGGCGCGCGGATAATGCCGGTGCAGCATGCTGGCAACGGCAAGACCGAGCACCCGGTCGCCGAGGAACTCAAGACGCTGGTAGCTGCCGCCCGTGTCGCCGCTGGCGAGGGCGCTGGCGTGGGTCAGAGCCTGTTCCAGCAGTCGCCGGTCCTGAAAACGGTGGCCGATCCGGTCTTCCACCCGGCCGAGCGGATCACCGGCGGTGAGGCGTGTGGTCATGCCCGTACCGGCTCAGATCGCACGGAACATGCGGTCCCAGCGCACGCTCCACGGCCACTGCCAGAAGGCCCAGGCGGGCTGGCCATCGGCCACGGAGAAGAAGATGACTTCGGCGCGGCCGACGAAATTCTCCAGCGGCACGAAGCCGACGCTCGATTCCACGCGGCTGTCGGAGGAATTGTCGCGGTTGTCGCCCATCATGAAGTAATGGCCGGCCGGAACCTTGAACACCTTGGTGTTGTCGCCGAAGCCGCGCGGGTTGAGATCGAGCGTGTCGTAGCTCACGCCGTTGGGCAGTGTCTCGCGGAAGCGCGCGGTGCGCTGCTCGACGCCGAAGGCATCCCGCTCGACGAAATCGGCGATGCGCTCGCGCTGCACCGGCGTGCCGTTGATGTGCAGCACGCCCTCGATCATCTGGATCTCGTCGCCCGGCAGGCCGACGACGCGCTTGATGTAGTCGGTCGAATTGTCGCTCGGCAGCTTGAACACGGCGACGTCGCCGCGCTGCGGTTCGGCCGACCAGATGCGGCCCGGGATCGGTGCCAGGCCGTAGGGGAACGAATAGCGCGAATAGCCGTAGCTGAACTTGGAGACGAACAGATAATCGCCGATCAGCAGCGTGTTCATCATCGACCCGGACGGGATGTTGAACGGCTGGAACAGGAAGGTGCGCACGACGAGCGCCAGCACCAGCGCCTGCAGGATCACCTTGATGGTCTCGGAGAGACTGCCGTCCTTGGCCTTCTTGTTGTCCGTCACGCTCATGGTGTCCTTCATTGCTGCGGCCGCCCGCGAGGGCGAAATCTGGCGACTTGTACCGGTTCGGCGCTGCACTGGCAACGGACGACAGGATTACAGCTTCGCAATGTGGGCAGGGCGCCGTGCCTGTGATCGTCAGGGCTTCCGGGCCTGTCCCGGTCAGGCCTCGCTGGGATCGTCCTTCAGCGGCGGGGAGGGCGGCTCGGGCCAGTCGGCGGGCCAGGCGGAGATGACGACGAAGGCCTGGGCAAGCGGATAGTCGTCGGTGATGGTGAGATCGATGCGGGCGCGGAAGCCCGCAGGCGTCAGGGCGGCAAGGCGGTCGGCGGCGCTGCCGGTCAAGTGCAGCGTGGGGCGGCCGGAGGGCAGGTTGACGACGCCCATCTCGCGCCAGGCAACGCCCATGCGGATGCCGGTGCCGAGTGCCTTGGAACAGGCTTCCTTGGCGGCAAAGCGCTTGGCGTAGGAGGCGGCGCGCTCGGCCCGGCGGTCCGACTTCGCCCGCTCGATGTCAGTGAAGACCCGCGCGGCAAAGCGCTCGCCGAACCGCGCGAGCGTCTGCTCGATGCGGCGGATGTCGCAGAGGTCGCTGCCGATGCCGAGAATCATGACGAAGGAGCCTCTTGCTGGATCAGTCTGCCGGGTGGTCGGTGGCGGCCGCGGCGTCGTGGCGCAAGGCCAGACGCTGCCGCTTGCGCTCCTGATAGGCCCGGACGCTGGCATGGACCGGAGCATAGCAGAGAAGACCGCAGAGCAGGCCGAGCGGAATGCCGCCGACCACCATGGGCTCAAGGATCGGCAGCAGCGTGTCGAGCGACTGGGCCAGCAGATCGGCATGCGCGAGCCCGTGCGCCGCATCGGCCGAGGTGGTCAGCGTTCCGGTGCCCATGAGCACATGGCCGAGCTTGTAGGTCGCCGCCCAGATGAAGGGAAAGGTCAGCGGATTGCCGACCACCGTGCCAAGGGCGGAGGCGATCACGTTGCCGCGCACGACCAGCGCCGCGGCGGCCGCGATCAGGAAGTGAAAGCCGATGAACGGCGTGAAGGAGGCAAAGGCGCCGCAGGCAAAGCCGAGCGCGACCGCATGCGGGGAGGCGGTCAGCCGCAGCACCCGCTTGCCATAGTAGCGGAAGGAGCGCGCCCAGCTCGCCCTCGGCCAGACAGCAACGCGCAGCTTCTCGTATCGGCTTGGCGGGGTGCGGCGCTGGAAGAGCATCGGGCGCTTTGGCCTCCGGCGTTGGGCGTTTTCCGTGTCCGCGTCCGGATCCGGAGCCTGTTCAGGCCAGGTTCCGGCTGCCCGGCTTCACCGGCGGGATCGCGGCAAGTTCAGGAGGCAGATTGGCGGGATCGTATGAAGGAACCTTATACTCGGTGAGCGCCACCAGCGGCACACCCACATCGGCCTCGCCGCCCGACCGGTCGATCAGGCAGGCAACGCCGACCACATCCGCACCGATGGCCTTGAGCGCATCGACGGTCTCGCGGCTGGACAGGCCGGTCGTGACGATGTCCTCGACGATGATGACGCGGGCGCCCGGCTCCAGATCGAAGCGGCGCAGGCGGAACTGGCCGCCCTCGCGCTCCACCCACATGGCCGGGACGCCGAGATGGCGGGCGGTCTCGTAGCCGGGGATCAGGCCGCCAAGGGCGGGCGAGACGATGACGTCGATGCGTCCGAGGCCGGCGGCGCGGATCTTGCCGGCCAGCGCCTTGCACAGCGCCTCGGTCTTGTCGGGATGCATGAACACCCGCGCCTTCTGCAGGAACACCGGGCTGCGCAGGCCGGAGGAAAGAATGAAGTGGCCTTCGAGGATGGCGCCCGCTTCGCGGAACAGCGCCAGGACTTCGTCCTGCGTCATGTCGGCTTCCCGTGGTTCTTGCGGCCCCGTCAGCCGTTGACGCGTGTCACGCTGGACACGTTCGGCTTGGTGCGGAGCTGGTTGATGATGCGGTTGAGATGCTTCAGGTCCCAGACTTCCAGATCGATGATCATCTGGTGGAAGTCCGCCACCTTGCGGACCATCTTGAGATTGTCGATGTTGCCGCCGTTCTCGCCGATGACCTGGGCAATGGCGGCAAGCGATCCGGGCTCGTTGAGCGCGGCGACGCTGATGCGGGCGGGGAACCGCTCCGGATTGTCGATGTCGATGTCCCAGCGCACGTCGACCCAGCGGTCGGACTGGTCGTCGAACTCCTTCAGCGCCGGCGACTGGATCGGGTAGATGGTCAGGCCTTCCGAAGGGGTCAGGATGCCGACGATCCGGTCGCCGGGGACCGCGCCGCCGTTCGGCGCGAAATTGACCGGAATGTCGCCCGTCAGGCCCCGGATCGGCAGCGCGTCGCCGTCGCCGGCCTCGCTGGAGGGCAGGCGGAACTTGAGGCCGTGTCCCTTCTCCAGATCGAACCAGCCTTCCCCCGGTTCCGGGCGGATGATGCCGACGCGCTCGTCCTGGTAATCCGGATGCACCGCCTTGACCACCTGCTGCGCGCTGATCTCGCCGCGGCCGACGCAGGCCAGAAGATCGGCGACCGAATCCTGCGCGAGCAGGCCGAGCACGCCCTCCAGCAGCCCCTCCGAATAGGGTTTCGCCGCCCGGGTGAAGGCGCGCTGCAGGATGTGCTCGCCGAGCGCGCCATACTGCTTGCGCACGGACTCGCGCGTTGCCCGGCGGATCGCGGCCTTGGCCTTGCCGGTGACGGCAATGGATTCCCAGGCCGGCGGCGGCGTCTGCGCCTGCGAGCGGATGATCTCCACCTCGTCGCCGTTCCGCAGTTCGGTGACCAGCGGCATGATCTTGCCGTTCAGCTTGCAGCCGACGCAGGTGTTGCCGATGCTGGTGTGCACCGCATAGGCGAAGTCGATGGGCGTCGCGCCGCGCGGCAGGGCAATCAGGCGGCCCTTGGGCGTGAAGCAGAAGACCTGGTCGTGGAACAGCTCGAGCTTGGTGTTCTCGAGGAACTCCTCCGGCGTGTCGCCCTGCGACAGGAGGTCGATGGTCCGCCGCAGCCAGTCATAGGCGCGGCTTTCCTCCGTGTGCCGGGCAATGTTGCGCCCACCCGTCTCGCCGTCCTTGTAGAGCGCATGGGCGGCAATGCCGTACTCGGCCACCCGGTCCATGGCATGGGTGCGGATCTGCAGCTCGACACGCTGCCGGCGCGGCCCGACAATGGTGGTGTGGATCGAGCGGTAGTCGTTCTGCTTCGGCGTCGAGATATAGTCCTTGAACCGCCCCGGCACGGTGGCCCAGGTGGTGTGGATGACCCCGAGGACCCGGTAGCAGGCTTCGGTCGTGCCGACGATCACCCGGAAGCCGTAGATGTCGGAGAGCTGCTCGAAGCCGAGCGACTTCTGCTGCATCTTGCGGAAGATCGAGTAGGGGCGCTTCTCGCGGCCCTTGACCCGGGCGGCGATGCCGCGTTCCGCGATGCGGGCGGTCAGCATCTCCTCGATGTCGGAAATCAGCCCGTCATTGCGGGCCCTGAGGTCCGACAGCCGGTCGGACAGGGTGGCATAGGCCTCGGGGTTGAGGGTGCGGAAGGCAAGGTCTTCCAGCTCCTCGCGCATGTCCTGCATGCCCATGCGCCCGGCCAGCGGCGCATAGATCTCCATCGTCTCCTCGGCAATGCGCGCCCGCTTGTGCTCGGGCATGTGCTCGAGGGTGCGCATGTTGTGGAGACGGTCGGCCAGCTTGACCAGCAGCACCCGCACGTCGTCGACGATGGCGAGCAGCAGCTTGCGGAAATTCTCCGCCTGCTTCGCCTTCTGGGTCTGCAGGTCGAGGCGCTTGATCTTGGTCAGACCCTCGACGAGCTTGCCGATCTCCTCGCCGAAGATCGTGTCGATCTCCGCGCGGGTGGCATCGGTGTCCTCGATGGTGTCGTGCAGCAGGGCAACGGCGATGGTGGCATCGTCGAGGCGCAGATCGGTCAGGATCGCGGCGACTTCGAGCGGATGCGAGAAATAGGGGTCCCCCGAGGCACGGGTCTGCGACCCGTGCTTGCGCATGGCATAGACATAGGCCTTGTTGAGCAAGGCCTCGTCGGCATTCGGATTGTAACGGGTGACCCGTTCGACGAGTTCGTATTGGCGCATCATGGCCGTGGCCGCATCAAGCCGACAAAACACACGATGGCATGGCGCGCCAATTCAGGACGGACGAGCCTGCCACCGATCTCAAATGTCGTCCGAACGCTCCGGCGGGACAAGGCCTTCCAGCCCGCGCAGGAGATCTTCTTCCGACATGCGGTCGAACTCGACGTTGGAATCGTCGACGGCGTTGATCTGGGTGCCGCCGGAATGGCTGGAGGGCACCAGCGGCACGGCTTCCGGCTCCGGCTCGTCCACTTCGACATACTTCTGCAGCGAGTGGATGAGGTCTTCCTTGAGATCCTCCGGGCTGATCGTCTCGTCGGCGATCTCGCGCAGGGCGACGACAGGGTTCTTGTCGTTGTCACGGTCGACGGTGAGGGGCGAGCCGCTCGAGATCATGCGGGCGCGGTGCGCTGCCAGCAGCACCAGCTCGAACCGGTTGTCGACCTTGTCGATGCAATCCTCGACGGTGACGCGCGCCATAGGATATCTCCATAGTTTTCAGGACTTGAGTCACCAGCGTATAGGACCAACCGCAGCGTCGCGCAAGCCTTCGCATCGCAACACGGGTTGTCCCCTGACTTTCTCGTGAAGAAACTTGCCGCATTGCTGCCGTTCCACAATGTTTACGATTGCGGCACCGGTGATGCGTGTAGTACGCAAGCGTTGGGCCATGAAAATTGGGGCATTTTCATGGTCGAGCCGGTCAAGTCGCAAAAGTAGGCGTAGAAAAGCGTCGCAACCGATAGTAGAGTGACGTTGCGCGCAATTCTGTTTTTTTCAGTGGCCTGGCAGTCTCGAGCGGCCTCCGCACCCGAAAACAACGCCAAACAAGGGCAGGGTTCCTGATGTTCGATTCTCGTGAAAAAATTGCTTTGTTTATTGATGGTGCAAATTTGTATTCGACTGCCAAGGCCATTGGGTTTGACATCGATTACAAGATGCTCCTCAAGGAATTTCAGGGTAAGGGCTACCTTCTGCGCGCTTACTACTACACGGCGATCATCGAGGATCAGGAGTATTCCTCGATCCGGCCGCTGATCGACTGGCTTGATTACAACGGATACAAGGTTGTTACCAAGCCTGTAAAAGAATTCGTCGACAGCACCGGCCGCCGCAAGGTCAAGGGCAACATGGACATCGAACTCGCCGTCGATGCCATGCAGCTGGTCGACCATGTCGACCACATCGTGCTCTTCTCCGGCGACGGCGACTTCCGATCCCTGGTCGAGGCGCTGCAGCGCAAGGGCCGCAAGGTGTCGGTCGTCTCCACGCTGCAGACCCAGCCGCCGATGATCGCCGACGACCTGCGCCGCCAGGCCGACCACTTCATCGACCTTGCCCATCTTGCCTCCCGCGTCGGCCGTGATCCGTCCGAGCGCCCGTCCCGTGCCGCCGAACGCGAGCGCGAGGTCGAAGAGGACGACGACTACTGATGAACGGTCGAGGCTGCCCGACGGGCCGCATGCCGCTGGATCCGGGCAGGGACTGCCCGGATTGCCCGCGTCTGGTCGCTTTCCGGGAGGAGCACCGGGCACGCTTCCCCGACTGGTTCAATGCGCCCGTCCCGAGCTTCACCTCGACCGCACCGGACCTGATGGTGCTGGGCCTTGCCCCCGGACTGCGCGGGGCCAACCGCACGGGCCGCCCCTTCACCGGGGACTATGCCGGCGATCTTCTCTACGAGACACTGGTGGATTTCGGCTTCGCCCGGGGGCGCTACGAGGCGCGGCCCGATGACGGGCTGACGCTGACGGGCGCGATGATCACCAATGCGGTGCGCTGCGTGCCGCCGGAAAACAAGCCCACGGGCCCGGAAATCAACGCCTGCCGGCCCTATCTGGTGGCCACGCTTGACGCGGCAAGGGAGGTGCGCGCAGTGCTCGCACTCGGCCGCATCGCCCATGACACCTTCCTGACGGCGCTGAAGCTGCCGCGCAGCCGCCATCCGTTCGCCCATGGCGCCCGCCACGACCTGATCCACCGCGAGCGACCGCTGATGCTCTTCGACAGCTATCACTGCTCGCGCTACAACACGAACACGGGCCGCCTGACGCGCGAGATGTTCCGGGATGTGTTCGCCGCGATGCGCGCCGCGCTCGGCTGATCGCCCCTAGGGCTTGAGGCGGGCGGTGTCGGTCGAGAGCGACCAGCCGTCCGGGCCAAGATGCTCCTGCGGCTGGAACCGGGCCTTGTAGGCCATCTTCTCCGAGCCTTCGACCCAGTACCCGAGATAGACATAGGGCAGCCCGAGCTTGCGGGCCCGCTCGATGTGGTCGAGGATCATGAAGGTGCCGATGCTGACCGTGCGCCAGTCCGGGTCATAGAAGGAATAGACCATCGACAGGCCATCGGCCATGCGGTCGGTCAGGGCGACGGCAACCAGCGGCCCCGTGCCGCGGCGGGTGATGAAGCTGTCCGGCCCGCGGCGGCGGTATTCGACAACCATGGTGTCGACATGGGTGTCCTCGACCATCATCGCGTAGTCGAGTACGGTCATTTCCGACATGCCGCCGTTCTCGTGCCGCGCCTGGAGATAGGAGCGGAACAAGTCATACTGTTCGGACGAGGGGGAAGGCGGCAGTTCGGCACCGATCAGCTCGCCGGCGTCCTTCCAGGTGCGCCTGAACGAGCGCGTCCATTCAAAGTCGGCCACGCGAACCCGGACGGACACGCAGGCCCGGCAGCTTTCGCAGGCCGGACGGTAGGCGATGTTCTGGCTGCGACGGAAGCCACCCTGGGTGAGCACGTCGTTGAGCGCGGAGGCCTGATGACCGACGAGATGCGTGAAGACCTTCCGCTCCTGGCGACCTGGCAGGTAAGGGCAGGGCGCCGGAGCCGTCAGATAAAACTGCGGATGGTCTATCGGGTGACGGGTCACGACCGGGCAGCGGCTCCACGGATATCCTTTTGCACACCTCCATTACGTGGCCCTCGCAAGGACGACGTCAACCGAAGAATGCGGCCGTCACGACCTTATGACGGCAAAGTTGGGGAGCACCCGGAAGCAACCCGGGCGGAGGTCCGCCCGGACGGGTCGCAAGCGGCAGGATCCGGGGCGCACCCGGGCCGGCGCCGCGCTGTGGCGCAGCACTTCAGGAGGAGCTGTGCAGAGGGGCGCTGTCGTCAGGCGCGCGGCAGGGCGTGGGCGTTGACGACGACCGTGCCGAGCACGATGTCATGCAGCAGGCGCTTGCGGTCGCTGAACAGGCTGACCAGCACGACGAGCGGCGTCAGCAGGGTCACCGACACCCAGAACAGCAGCACATGCATCGCGGCCAGCAGCGCATAGGGCCGGGCGCCGTACCAGAGCCGCATCTCGAGGCCCATCATCCGCATGCCCGGCGTCGCCGCCCGGGGCCCGCCGAGGGTCACGGCCGTGTAGACGAGCGCGACGCCCTGCCAGAGGAAGGCGTAGAGAAACACGCCAAGGCCCAGCGTGAAGACGCCGAGAAAGAACACGAGCACCGCCGCCAGGAACGAGAAGAACGCGACGAACAGCACATCGATCAGGAACGCGAAGACGCGCTTCCCCCGGATCCCGTCGAACAGGGCCGGATTGGCCATGGGGTCGAACGCGTCCCGCTTCGGCTCGGCATAAGTGGCATCGTAACTCATCGCAGTCTCCTTCTGGTCCTGATGTGGGAGACCCGGGGCCGCAATGCAAGCAGCCCGTCCGTAGCTGTGGCCGGTCAGGAGCCCCCGGTGCGAGCGGGGGGGCGATGCCGGCCTGAAGGCTGGCCTGAGGGTTGGCCAGACGGCTGGCCTGGGGGTTGGCCTGAGGGTGGTCTGAGCGTGGTCTGAGCGTGGTCGGGCGGATGGCCCCGATGATGGCCCCGATGATGGCCCCGATGACGTCCTTGCTGCCGGACGGCAGGCCCAATCCGTCATCCCACGATCGCGCCCTCGCTGCCGAGCCAGATGCCGTTGGCAATGACCACGCCGACGAGGGCCTTGTTCTCCGCGCTTTCGGAAAAGCCGATCAGCACCGACGCCCGGTCCCAGGACCCGTCGGCGAGGCGCTGTTGCCAGCCCGCAAGGCCGCCGGCATCGGCGTCGCGGCCGAGCACGTTGCGGTAGAGGGCGTTGATGTAGACGCCGTCGGCGACGGTCTCGCCGTAGCGCTGCCGAAACTCCTGCGAGCCGATGAAGGCGCTCGACATGGTCTTGAGCGCCATGCCGGCATCGACCAGCTTGAGATTGTGGGCAAGGCCGGCCGTGTCCGGCGTCCGGGCAAAGGCGGCCTGATAGAGGCGGTAGACCTGTCCGGCATTGCCGTCGAGATCCAGCGCCAGCACGCCGTCGGTGAAGGCGAGGCGCTCGATCTCCTGCGTCTGCCATTGCTCGAAGGGGCTGCGCACGGTGCTGCCGGTCACGGTGAACTGGTCCCGCGGGGCAAACATCGCCAGCGTGTCGCGGCCCGCGCCGCCGGTCAGCGTGCCGCCCTCGGCCGGGCGCAGCAGGAGGTCGTTCCCCCGGGTGGGCATGCCGATGTCCGACAGGATGGCGAAGTTGATCGCGCTCACCGTGTAGGCGATGCCGTCCCCGGCGGCAGGGGCCATGAGGTCGTCGGAGCCCTGGTTGATGTGCGGCCCGGACTCCAGCACCAGCGGGCCGCCGTTCAGCGCCACGGTATTGGGGCCGGTGAAGACGCCCTGGCCGTTCACCTTGCCGATGAAGCGGTCGAAGCTCGACAGGGCCGTGACGCCGGTGAGGTCGTAGCTGGCGGCCGCCCAGCCGTTGAAGCCGAGCCCGTGGCCGATCTCGTGCATGGCGACGGAGAGATAGTCGATCTTGCCGCCCGGGACCGCGGGACTGGTCCCGTTCGACGGATCGAAATGGAAGACATCGGCGCGGATGTCGTCGAGATCCACGTTGATCAGGATGTCCGCCGTGGTACCGTTCGGATCCTTGCCTGTCAGGATCTCGGCGATGGTGCCGTCGAGGAACAGGTTGCGGCCGTTCAGCTCGGTGACGAAGATGCCGGTGGCTGCGGCGGCGTTCGCAAGTGCGGCCCCGAGACCCGGCTGCAGCGTGACCGAGATGTCGATCGTGGCGGTGCCGGCAAGCTGCGTCGCCCAGCGGCCGAAGGCGGCCTGGGTGTTGGCGACGATCTGCGCGGCAAGTGTCGCCGAGACGACCCCCGGATTGGTGATCGTGGTGGTGGATGTAACGGCCATGCGGTCCCCCCGGCTGCACTGCAGGACGACAGGCTAGCACAGCCTGCCGGCCGTGCCGCCGATTCTGTCGGCCCCCATCCGACGGTGCAGACGCTCAGGCCATCACCTCGGCCACGTTCATCGGCCGCACGGGGAAGCCACGCGCTTCGAGGGCCGAGATGATCTTCTGGCCATGGGCGGCGTCGAAGGTCTCGAAGGTGACGTCCAGCGTCGCGCCCTTGGCCGGCACGTTGAGGAACAGGCGGTGATGCGAGACATCGACCACATTCCCCTGCAGGCGGCCGATGAGGGTGGTGATCTCGCCCAGCACGCCCGGCCGGTCGGGCGTGTCGATGCGGATGGCGAGCAGGCGGCCGTCGCGGGCCAGTTCCCGCACCACGATGGACGAGACGAGGCGCGGGTCGATGTTGCCGCCGCACAGGACAAGCCCGACCCTCCGGCCAGCAAAGCGGGCCGGGTCGGTGAGCAGGGCCGCAAGGCCGGCGGCCCCGGCGCCCTCGGCCAGCGTCTTCTGCTGCGTCAGGAACAGGTTGATCGCCCGCTCGATGGCGCTTTCCTCGGCCAGGATGATGTCCTCGACCAGCTCGGCCACCACCGTCCGGGTGAGGTCGCCCACGTCGCGCACGGCAATGCCTTCGGCGATGGTCGGGCCGCCGCAGGTCACGCTCTCCTGCTTGATCGCCCCCCACATCGCCGGATAGAGCCGGGTCTCGACGCCGATGACGGAGATCGACGGCTTCAGCCCCTTGGCTGCCACCGCCATCCCGGAAATCAGTCCGCCGCCGCCCACCGGCACGACGAGACAGTCGAGGTCCGGGTCCTCGGCCAGCATCTCCAGCGCGATGGTGCCCTGGCCGCGCATCACATGCGGATCGTCAAACGGGTGCACCCAGACGAAGCCATGCTCTTCCGACAGGCGTTGCGCCTCGGCCTTGGCCTCGACCAGCGTGTCGCCCGACAGGACCACGGTGGCGCCATAGCCGCGCGTGGCGGTGATCTTCACGAAGGGCGTCGGCTCCGGCATGACGATGGTCGCCGGGATGCCGAGACGCCCGGCATGGTAGGCGACGGCCTGGGCATGGTTGCCGGCCGACATGGCGATGACGCCGCGCGCCCGTTCCTCGGCCGTCAGCGACAGGAGCTTCACCAGCGCGCCGCGCTCCTTGAAGGCGCCTGTCACCTGGAGGTTGTCGTACTTGACGCTGACGGTGGCCCCCGTCAGCGCCGACAGCTTCGGCGCCGGCAGGAAGGGCGTGCGCAGGACGGCGCCGTCGATGAGGCGGGCGGCATCCTGGACATCGGCAAGCGTGATCGGCAGGGGCATCGGGATCCTTGACCTGAACGGAAACGGGAGGCTCAGCGGGCGCGGCGCAGGATTTCGGCGACCTTCGGGGCGAAATAGGTGAGCACGCCGTCGGCCCCGGCGCGGCGGAAGGCCAGCAGGCTTTCCAGCATGGCCCGCTCGCCGTCGATCCAGCCGTTCTGTGCCGCCGCCACGATCATCGCGTACTCGCCCGACACCTGATAGGCATAGGTCGGAACGCTGAACGTGTCCTTCACCCGGCGGATGATGTCGAGATAGGGCATGCCGGGCTTGACCATCACCATGTCCGCCCCTTCCGCCAGGTCCAGCTCGACCTCGCGCAGGGCCTCGTCGGTGTTGGCCGGGTCCATCTGGTAGGTGCGCTTGTCGCCGACCAGCGTCTTGGAGGTGCCGACCGCGTCGCGGAACGGGCCGTAGAAGGCCGAGGCATATTTGGCCGAATAGGCCATGATCTGGGTGTCGCGGTGACCGGCCTCGTCCAGCGCCCGGCGGATCGCGCCGATGCGGCCGTCCATCATGTCGGACGGAGCGATGACGTCGGCGCCGGCTTCCACCTGCACCAGCGCCTGGCGGCAGAGCTGGTCCACGGTCTCGTCGTTGAGGATGCGCTCCCCGGCCATCAGGCCGTCGTGACCGTGGCTGGTGTAGGGGTCGAGCGCCACGTCGGTGATGAGGCCGATGTCGAGCCCGGCCTGCTTGATCGCCCGGCAGGCGCGGCAGATGAGGTTCTCGGCATTGAGCGCCTCCGTGCCGGCCTCGTCGCGCAGGGCGGGATCCGTGTAGGGAAACAGCGCCAGCGCCGGGATGCCGAGACTTGCGGCATACTCGGCCTCGCGCACGGCCTCGTCCACCGACAGGCGCTCCACGCCGGGCATGGAGGCGACCGGCTGGCGCACGCCGTGGCCGTCGACCAGGAAGATCGGCCAGATCAGGTCATTGATGGAGAGCGAGGTCTCCTGCACCAGCCGCCGCGCCCAGTCCGCCCGGCGGTTGCGCCGCAGGCGGCGGCCGCCGAGGATGTCGTCGATGTGTTCGGAGGTGACGCGGGGCGAATGGGAGGACATCGGGTTTCCTGAGGCTGGTCCGGCGCGGATGCGGATCCGGGGTCTGGCGCGGGGTCTGGCGCGGGGACTGCGCGGGACGGGGCAGGGGGCTGCCACGGGTCCGGACAGGTCCGAGCACGCAACTCTAGCAACAGGACCCCTGCTTCGCCAGCCTGTGGCTGACCTGCCGGCCCGGCGATTTGGAGGAGGGAGGGCTGCTGCACGCAACCCTCTCAGCCAAATGGCCGATCGGCCGGCAAATTGACGTTAACGTCAAAAAACGCTACCCCGGATTGCACGCAAAGGAAGCCCGGCCGGATGCATCCTTTTGCCCTCCTGCCTTGCGCCGTGACCGGTGCCATGATGCGGTCAGGCGGAGCGGCGCGGCCGGCGCGAGGGCCTGCGAGCAACGGGAGGTGGCCATGGATTTTTCCCTGACAGAGGACCAGCGCGCGTTCCAGGAGCTGGCCGCAGGCTTTGCCCGCGACGAGATGGAGCCACACGCCCGGGACTGGGACGAGAAATCGATCTTCCCCGTCGACACGCTGCGCAAGGCTGCCGAGCTGGGGTTTGCCGGGGTCTATGTGCGCGAGGACGTGGGCGGATCGGGCCTGACCCGGCTTGATGCCGCGCTCATTTTCGAGGAACTGGCCAAGGGCTGCACCTCGACCACGGCCTACATCACCATCCACAACATGGTCGGCTGGATGATCGACCAGTTCGGGTCCGAGACGCTGCGCCAGCGTCATGTTCCCGACCTCTGCGCCATGCGCCGCTTCGGCAGCTACTGCCTGACCGAGCCGGGCTCGGGCTCGGATGCGGCGAGCCTCAGGACCCGGGCGGTGCGCGACGGCGACAGCTATGTGCTGAACGGGTCCAAGGCCTTCATTTCCGGCGGCGGCGCGGCCGATGTCTATATCGTCATGGCCCGCACCGGCGGCGAGGGCGCGCGGGGCATCTCCTGCTTCGTGGTCGAGAAGGGCACGCCCGGCCTCAGCTTCGGCGCACAGGAGGTCAAGCTCGGCTGGAAGAGCCAGCCGACCGCCCAGGTCAACTTCACCGACTGCCGCATCCCGGCCGAGAACCGCATCGGCGAGGAGGGCGAAGGGTTCAAGTTCGCCATGGCCGGCCTCGACGGCGGCCGCCTCAACATCGGCGCCTGTTCGCTGGGCGCTGCCCAGACCTGTCTCGACCGGGCCATTGCCTATCTGAAGGAGCGCCAGCAGTTCGGCCGGCCCCTGGTCGAGTTCCAGGCGCTGCAGTTCCGCCTGGCCGACATGGCAACCGAGCTGGAGGCGGCGCGGCTGCTCCTGCACAAGGCGGCCGTGGCGGTCAACGACAAGGCCCCCGGCGCGACCCGTCTCGCGGCCATGGCCAAGCGGCTTGCCACCGACACGGGCTTTGCCGTCGTCAACGAGGCGTTGCAGATGCATGGCGGCTACGGCTACCTGCGTGACTATCCGATCGAACGCTACCTGCGCGACGTGCGGGTGCATCAGATCCTGGAGGGAACCAACGAGATCATGCGGCTGATCATCGCCCGCGATCTGGTCGGCCGCTGAGCCCGGGGAGGCGTG
Organism: Pannonibacter sp. XCT-53; assembly: GCF_009915765.1. Taxonomy (NCBI): domain Bacteria; kingdom Pseudomonadati; phylum Pseudomonadota; class Alphaproteobacteria; order Hyphomicrobiales; family Stappiaceae; genus Pannonibacter; species Pannonibacter tanglangensis. The sequence continues at coordinate 1,761,371 of NZ_JAABLQ010000001.1, read as the reverse complement.
GAATGACCGAGGATGTCCTGTTCGAGCAGCGCGGCAAGGCCGGGCTCATCACCCTCAACCGTCCGCAGGCGCTGAATGCCCTGACGCTGGAGATGGTGCGCGCCATCGCCGCACAGCTCGACGTCTGGGACCGCGACCCGGCCGTGACGCGCATCCTCCTGCGTGGGGCCGGCGGCAAGGCCTTCTGCGCCGGCGGCGACATCCGCAAGGTCTACGAGAGCGGCGAGACGCGCGGCCGCACCGGCGATGCCGAGCAGACCCGGTTCTTTGCCGAGGAATACACCCTCAATGCCCGGATCAAGGCGTCCCCCCGGCCCTGGATCTCGCTGATCGACGGCATCGTCATGGGCGGCGGCGTCGGCCTCTCCGTCCACGGCAGCCACCGCATCGGCACGGAAAAGACCCTGTTCGCCATGCCGGAAACGGGCATCGGCTTCTTCCCGGACGTGGGCGGCTCCTATTTCCTGCCGCGTCTGCCGGGCGGCATCGGCCTTTACTGCGCGCTCTCGGCCGCGCGGCTGAAGCAGGCCGATGCGCTTCATGCCGGCGTGCTGACCCATGCGGTGGCCTCCGACGCGCTGCCGGCGCTGGGCGAGGCGCTGGTGACGGCCGAGGACATCGAGGCAACCATCGCCGCCCATGCGATGGAGCCGGGCGAGGCGCCGCTCGCGGCCGTGGCCGGCGAGATTGCCCGCATCTTCACCCAGCCGACGCTGGCTGCGGTGCTGGCAGCCCTAAACGCAGCCGAAGGCGCCTTTGCCGACAGCACCCGTCAGGCGATCGCCAGCAAGTCGCCGACCAGCCTTGCCCTGACATTCGAGCAGCTCCAGCGTGGCGCGGGGCTCGACTTCAATGCCTGCATGCGCATGGAGTTCCGCATCGTGTCGGAGATCCTGAAACACGGCGACTTCTACGAGGGGGTCCGCGCCGTGCTGATCGACAAGGATAACGCGCCGCGCTGGTCGCCGGAGCGGCTCGACCAGGTGGACAGTGCCGCGCTCGGGGCGTATTTCGGAGAGCCAGCCGGCGGCGACCTGCCGCTGGCCTGAGCACGTCCGACTTACCCTTGCGGCCCTCCGGGGCCGCCGAACCGGGGCCGCCCATGATCGTCACCTTCCAGGATCTTCTGAAGAACCGGCCGCCCTGGTCGACGGTCCTGCTCTGGTATCTGCGGATCATGGCGCTGCTGCTCATCGCCGGCGGCATCATCCACTGGGCGCGCATCGTGGGCTTTGCCCCCTGGCGCGGCGTCTGGTTCTGGGACATGCCGGTGGAATGGCAGACGGCCACGGTTTTCTTTGCCGTGCTCGATCTCGTGGCCGGCATAGGCCTGTGGCTGACAGTGTCCTGGGGCACGGTCATGTGGCTGTTCCGGGCGCTCAGCCAGATCGTGATGCACACGGCCTTTGCCGACATCTTCGGCCGCAGGCCATATGAAATATCTTTCTACATGCTTACCATCGCAGCCTATCTTTTGCTGCTCTACTTAATGGAGCAGGAACAGAGGAAGAAGTAGAAAGGTAAGCCGCCAGGCCGCACCAGACGGGAACCGGACGGCATCCAGATGTGAGCGACACACTCGGGGGGACTTCAGCATGATGACAGTCGGATTTATCGGCCTTGGCAACATGGGCGGGCCGATGGCAGCCAACCTCGCCAAGGCGGGCTACCGCGTGTTCGGATATGACCTGCACTGGGATGCACAGGAGCGGCTGACCGAAGCCGGGGGCGTTGCCGCCGCAACGGTGGCAGAAGCCGTGCGCGATGCCGAGGTCGTCGTCTCGATGCTGCCGGCCGGCAAGCATGTGCGTGGCGTCTACACCGGCGCCGACGGTGTCATTGCCAATGCGCCGAAGGGGGCGCTGCTGATCGACAGTTCGACCATTGATGTGGACAGCGCCCGCGCCGTCGCCGAAGCCGCCAGGGCGGCCGGCCTGCTGATGGTCGATGCCCCCGTCTCCGGCGGCGTTGGCGGTGCCACGGCCGGCACGCTGACCTTCATGGTCGGCGGCGAGCAGGAGGCCTTCGACCGGGCCAAGCCCGTGCTGTCGGCGATGGGCAAGAACATCATCCACGCAGGCGGCGCCGGCACCGGCCAGGCCGCCAAGATCTGCAACAACATGATCCTCGGCATCTCGATGGTGGCCGTCAGCGAGGCCTTCGTGCTGGCCGAGCGGCTCGGTCTTGACGCGCAGAAGCTCTTCGACATCGCCTCGACCTCCTCGGGCCAGTGCTGGTCGCTGACCAGCTACTGTCCGGTGCCGGGTCCGGTGGCGACCTCGCCGGCGAACCGCGACTATCAGCCGGGCTTTGCCGCCCAGATGATGCTGAAGGACCTGAAACTGGCCCAGGAAGCGGCCCAGTCGGCCGGTGCCGCCACCCCGCTGGGGGCGCAGGCGGCCGCACTCTACGCGCTGTTCTGCAACGCCGGCCACGCCGACATGGATTTCTCCGGCATCGTCAAGTACCTGCGCGGCGACGCCTGAGGCCTCAGGTCGGCTTCGGGCCGGCGCCAGGCAGGCGTCAGGCCCGCGTCAGGCCGGCCTGCAGCAGTCCTGCACCGGACCTGCGTGGGGCCCGGCACCGGGTCTGCAGGGGGTCCTGACCGGGCAGACAGGACTTTCTGTCCCCCATGGCAATGGCCGGGCCTGTCCCGGCCATTCTGCATCTCCGGCGCCCCTCTCTGGCGCGCAGGTCCAGTGATCCAGTCCTGGGCGGGGAGGGGACGTGCCGCGGCCGGAGCCGTCGCCGATGCGACCGGGCAGGCAAGGGGCGGGCCCTTACCGCGCCCTTGCGATTTTTGCAGAAACATTTCGGAAAAAAATCAGGCACGCCGGCCCGGGGCTGCGGAGGGGGGCCAGCGGGCGGATGCGGCGCGATCCGTCAAAGCACAAGCATTCCTGCGGCTTAGCCGGCTCGGGCTGTGGCAGCTGCCTAAAAGTCTCGCGACTGCCTTAACTGACGATTCAGTGTGTCCCTTAAGCGGATTTTAGAAGCGACCGGCTATATTGGCCTCAAGGTGGGAAAAATATCCACCGGACGACAGGTAGATATAGAGGCGCAAACAAATGATCTCAGCAACCAGGGCTGTAGACGCCGCTGTGCAAGCTGAAAAGGACACGGACATCAAGCCGTTGTACCTTGAAGCACTGACACTCGTCGAGAGGCTGCACCGGCGTCTGCTTGACGTCATCAAGGACGAATTCGACCGCATGGGTCGCTCGGACGTGAACAGCGTCCAGGCCCTGCTGCTCTTCAACATCGGCGACAGCGAACTGACGGCCGGCGAGCTGCGGACCCGCGGCTACTACCTCGGTTCCAACGTCTCCTACAATCTGAAGAAGCTTGTCGAGACCGGCTACATTCACCACCAGCGCTCGCGCATGGACCGCCGCTCGGTCCGCGTCAGCCTGACGGCGAAGGGGCAGGAAGTCGCCCGGATCGTCAATGACCTCTACGCCCGGCACATCCTGTCGGTCGAGCAGGTTGGCGAGATCAATTCCGACGATTTCACGCAGCTCAACAAGTCGCTCCGCCGCCTCGAGCGGTTCTGGACCGACCAGATCCTGTACCGGCTCTGAGCCCACCTGACGACCGCAGCTCAATCCCCCGCGAGCCATGCGTCTGCCGCAACGCCGCCCTGTCCGGGGCGGCGTTCGCTTTTGCGCTGCGGCATGACATGTTTCAGCCACAAAATCCTGACTATGTCAGGCTGTGGTCATGCGGGTGACAGCCGCCTGCAGGAGCCCCCTTGCGGCTTGGCCGCCTCGCCATTGCGGCAGCCCCGAGGCTGCCGGAGAGAGCGCGGGCCGATGCGGCGCGGAGAGCCCTGCATGACGTCCTGTCCGGCTTCCGGCAATAAGCGGCTTGTTAAAGCTGTCTCCCGTAGACTGATGTCCCGGAGCGGTGTTCCGGTGTGGTCATGTGGCCCGGTCATGTGGCTTTTCCGGGCCGACCGTCGTGGTCAGGGTCCGTGGGGTGGCCCGTTGAGGCGCTCTTGGGGCGCTCTTGGGGCTCGGGTCCTGCGCGTCAGACGCGCGGCCTGGCCCGGGGCGGACGCGGCGGGACCGGTCTGGCCGATGTCTGCCCGGAAAGGGTCGGGCAAGGGTCGGGCAGGGGTCTGGCAGGGCCGGGTGAAGGCCGGATGCGGGTCGGGACAAGGGCCGGTTGGCACAGGACATCGCGGCAGCGATGGGTCGGGCAAAGGAGCGGTGCGGGTGTTTGTGCGTCAGGAAAAGAGGCAATCTCGTCTGTCGGTGAAGGCTGCCGTGCTTGCAGCCGTGGCAGGGTTCGGACTTGGGGCGGGGACAGCTCAGGCCCAGTCGCCGCTGGAGGCCCTGCAGCAGTACAACCAGCGCGCCGAGTGGGAAGACAAGTTCGACGCCACGCTCGAAAGCCTGGATGCGATCAAGACCTCGACGCCGATCCTGTCGACCAGCACGGCCGATTATGTGGCTGCGGCCATCAACACCTATTCGATGATCGTCCAGCGCGGCGGCTGGGGCCAGGTGCCGCCGTCGAGCCGTCCGCTGCGCATCGGGGCGCAGGACAGCGCCGTCACCGAGCTGCGCCGCCGCCTGATGGCCTCCGGTGACCTCGAGCAGACCGCCGGCCTGTCCGACACGTTCGATTCCTACGTCGATGCGGCCGTGCGCCGCTTCCAGGTCCGTCACGGCCTGATCCCCGACGGCTCCGTCGGCCAGACCACGCTGGTGGCCCTGAACGTGCCGGCAGAGGTGCGCCTGCGTCAGCTGGAGACCAACCTGGTGCGCCTGCGCTCCATGTCGGGCTTCCTCGGTGACCGCTACGTGATGGTCAACATCCCGGCTGCCGAGATCGAGGCGGTCCAGAACGGCCAGGTGCGCTCGCGCCACACCGCCGTCGTCGGCAAGATCGACCGCCAGACGCCGATCCTCAATTCCAAGATCTACGAGATCAACTTCAACCCGTACTGGACCGTGCCGGTGTCGATCATCCGCAAGGATCTGATCCCCAAGATGAAGCAGGATCCCCAGTATCTGGCCAAGAACAAGATCCGCATCTTCGACTGGCAGAACAACGAGCTGTCGTGGCAGCAGATCGACTGGAACTCCGACGAGGCGACCCAGTACCAGTTCCGTCAGGACCCGGGCGAGATCAACTCGCTCGGCACCATGAAGCTGAACTTCCACAACACCCATCAGGTCTATCTGCACGACACGCCGTCGAAGACGCTGTTCGGCACCGACAATCGCTTCCATTCCTCGGGCTGCGTGCGCGTCCAGAACGTGCGCGACCTGGTCAGCTGGATGCTGGAATCGACCACGCCCGACTGGAACCGTGCCCGCGTCGACGAGACGATCCGCTCCGGCGCCCGCGAGGACGTGAAGCTGAAGACCCAGGTGCCCTTGTACCTGACCTACATCACCGCCTGGGCCAACGAGGACGGCATCGTCCACTTCCGCGAGGACATCTACAACCGCGACGGCCTCTATGGTGGCGACGTCGCCGGGTTGCAGTAAGCCGGGAGACTGCGGGGGCCGGATGTTCCGGCCCTTGTGCTGACCGGAGCCCGGATGGGCCTGATCCGTGTTGCTGGCCCGTCTTGTTGGCAAGGCTTGCTGGCCAGGCTTGCTGGCCAGGCTGGGCGCCAGAGAGGCGCTGCGCGGGCTGTCGAGCCGCTCCGTCACCGCCGCCGGATGCCGGATGCCGGATGGCCTCGCGGGTGTCGGTGTCCCTTGCTAGGATGGGGCACGTGCGGAATCAGGAGCACCAGGCCATGGCGGGGCACCCGGTGGAAGTCTATTTCGAGTTCGTGCCGCTCGGCCGGCAGGTGAAGGTCGTGGCCATCGACGCGGCGAGCGGCGTCGAGGTGTCGATCGTCGCCCCGGCCGGCGCCTCGCAACGCGACATGGAGACGATCGCGCTGCGCAAGCTGACCAAGCGCCTCACCGATCTGGCCGAAGGGGCCTGAGCCCGCATCCCGCACCGCCGCGTCCCTTTCATCGCGCAGGAGCGCGCCGGGCGACGACGCGCCGCACCGTCGCTGCGGCAGGAAATGTCGGTTGATGGCAGTCCTGTGACGGTTGGTCACTTGGTTCGGGGGGAGGGCTGTGCTAGATGCAGGGCTCCCTGACGCGGATTGCCGTCTGCCCCGTGGCCAGCGCCGACTGGTCCGGCCGCCGGAGCGCCGTCACCGCGGCGGGTTCGCTGATGTGAGCTGGTCCCGGCTGCAGGCTGACTGCCCGGGCGGGGTCGGTTCTGGTGGGCTGAGCGGAAGGCGAGCGAGCCGCCCCGCTGCAGCAGGCCGGCCGGCCTGCCGGTCCCCGCTTCCCGATGCCCTGCGCTCGCTGAAAAGGACGTTGCCATGTCGATGACGGATACCTCGGCCAGCCAGTCGATCTATCCCGGGTTCTTCACCCGCACCCTCGCTGACAGCGATGCGGATGTGTTCGCTGCCATCCAGAAGGAAGCCGGTCGTCAACAGCACGAGATCGAGCTGATCGCGTCGGAGAACATCGTCTCGCGGGCGGTGCTCGAGGCGCAGGGCTCCGTGCTGACCAACAAGTACGCCGAAGGCTATCCGGGCAAGCGCTACTACGGCGGCTGCCAGTATGTGGACATCGTCGAGAACCTGGCCATCGAGCGCGCCAAGCAGCTGTTCGGCGCCAAGTTCGCCAACGTGCAGCCCAATTCCGGCAGCCAGATGAACCAGGCCGTGTTCCTGGCCCTGCTGCAGCCGGGCGACACCTTCATGGGCCTCGACCTGAATTCGGGCGGCCACCTGACCCACGGCTCGCCGGTGAACATGTCCGGCAAGTGGTTCAACGTCGTCTCCTATGGCGTGCGCAAGGAGGACCACCTCCTCGACATGGCCGAGATCGAGCGGCTGGCCCACCAGCACAAGCCGAAGCTGATCGTCGCCGGCGGCACCGCCTACTCGCGCGTCTGGGACTGGAAGAAGTTCCGCGAGATCGCCGACGCCGTCGGGGCCTACCTGATGGTCGACATGGCCCATATCGCCGGCCTCGTCGCCGGTGGCGTGCATCCCTCGCCGGTGCCCCATGCCCATGTCTGCACCTCGACCACGCACAAGTCCCTGCGCGGCCCGCGCGGCGGCCTGATCCTCACCAATGACGAGGACATCGCCAAGAAGGTGAACTCGGCCGTGTTCCCGGGCCTGCAGGGCGGTCCGCTGATGCATGTCATCGCGGCGAAGGCGGTGGCCTTCCGCGAGGCGCTGCAGCCGGAGTTCAAGTCCTATGCCGCCTCGGTCGTTGCCAACGCCAAGATGCTCGCCCAGACCCTGCAGGAGCAGGGCCTCGACATCGTCTCCGGCGGCACCGACAACCACCTGATGCTCGTGGACCTGCGTCCGAAGAACGCCACCGGCAAGAAGGCCGAAGGCGCGCTCGGCCGGGCCAACATCACCTGCAACAAGAACGGCATCCCGTTCGACCCGGAAAAGCCGTTCGTCACCTCGGGCATCCGCCTCGGCACGCCGGCCGGCACGACCCGCGGCTTCGGCCTGGCGGAGTTCCGCGAGATCGGTCTCCTGATCACCGAAGTGCTGGACGGCCTGAAGGCGGCCAACAGCGAAGAGGGCAACGCCGCCGTGGAAGCTGCCGTGAAGCAGAAGGTGATCGCGCTGACCGATCGCTTCCCGATCTATCCGGCCTGACGGTCCGTGTGGCGCGAGGCCAGGCTCTGGCCTCGCCGCTCCGGATCTGGTCCTTTCGGCCTCAAGACAAGGTCCGCGCCTGAGGCGCGGGCTTTTTGCGTTTGAAACGCAGCCGACCTGTCCTATCAAGGGCCGGGGCCCGAGGCGGGCTTCGGCCTTCGTGAACACGACAAACGGGAGTTCCTGCATGCGCTGCCCCTTCTGTGGCGGAGACGAGACCCAGGTCAAGGACTCGCGTCCGACCGAGGACAACACGGCGATCCGGCGGCGGCGCGTCTGTTCGACCTGCGGCGGTCGCTTCACCACCTTCGAGCGGGTGCAGCTGCGCGAGCTGATGGTGGTCAAGCGCTCCGGCCGCCGCGTGCCCTTCGACCGGGAGAAGCTGATGCGCTCCGTCGAGACGGCCGTGCGCAAGCGTCCCGTCGATCCGGAGCGGATCGAACGGATGGTCAGCGGCATCGTGCGCCAGCTCGAAAGCACGGGCGAGGGCGAGGTCGCCAGCGAGACCATCGGCACCCATGTCATGGAAGGGCTGAAGAACATCGACAGCGTCGCCTATGTCCGCTTTGCCTCGGTCTACAAGAACTTCCGCGAGGCCAAGGACTTCGAGGCGCTGATCGGCGAGCTGAACAACCCTGGCGGACGGGCGCTGGAGGACGAGTGAGCAGCGTCACGGCCCCGACGGAGACCGACCGCCGGCTGATGCAGGCCGCGATCGCGCTGGCCACGCGCGGCCTTGGCCGGGTCTGGCCCAATCCCTCGGTCGGCGCGCTGATTGTCGCGGGCGAGGGCGAGGGCGAGGACGCCGGGCGGCGGATCGTCGGGCGCGGCGTGACCGCGCGCCCCGGCGGGCCGCACGCGGAAGTGAGTGCCCTGCGCAGCGCCGGCGAGGCCGCGCGCGGGGCCACCGCCTATGTCACGCTGGAGCCCTGTTCCCACTACGGCCGCACGCCGCCCTGTTCGCTGGCGCTGGTCGAGGCCGGCATCCGCCGGGTCGTCATCGGCTGTCTCGACCCTAACCCGCGCGTCGCCGGCCGCGGCCTGTCGATGCTGCGCGAGGCGGGCGTCGAGGTGCTGGCGGGCGTTGAGGAAGAGGCCGCCCGCTGGCTGCATGCGGGGCATAACATGCGCGTCACCGCCATGCGTCCGCTGGTCATGCTGAAGCTGGCCGTCTCCGCCGACGGCGGCATCGGCCGTCCGGGAGACGGCCAGGTCGCCATCACCGGCCCGGAGGCCCGGGCCCTCGTGCACGGTCTGCGGGCCCGCTACGACGCGATCCTGGTAGGCATCGGCACCGTGCTGGCCGATGACCCGGAGCTGACCTGCCGTCTGCCGGGCATGGGCAGCCGCTCGCCCGTCCGGGTCGTGCTGGACCGTCAGGCCCGCCTGCCACTGACGAGCCGGCTGGTGCGCGGCGCCGCCGATGTGCCCGTGTGGGTGATCGCCGGCCATGACGCGGATCCGGAAAGGGTGGAGGCGCTGACGGGCGCCGGCGTGCTGGTGATCCGCGTCCCCCCCTGCGAGCGGGGCATCGACCCGCTGGTCGCCGTGACGGCGCTGGCCAATCGCGGCATCACCCGGCTGATGGTCGAGGGCGGCGCACAGGTGGCGGCAAGCTTCCTCGATGCCGGGCTGATCGACGAGGCCTTCCTCTTCACCGGACAGCCAAGCCTTGGGCCAGGCGCAATCCTGCCCTTCGCCGGACGCCCCCTTGCGGCCCTGACCGAAAGCCCCATCTACCGCCTCGCCGGCACAAGCCGCCATGGGGCCGACCGGCTCATGCGCCTCGCGCGCAAGGAGATCTGACATGTTCACTGGTATCGTCACCGATGTCGGCGTGATCCGTTCCGTCACCGACATTCCCGCCGGCAAGCGCACGCGCATTGCAACCGCCTATGACCCGGAGGGCATCGACCTCGGCGCGTCCATCGCCTGCGGTGGCCCGTGTCACACCGTCACCGCCAAGGGGCGCGACGGCGAGGGCAACTGGTTCGAGGTGGAAAGTGGCGCGGAGACGCTGCGGCTGACCACGGTCAAGGACTGGCGTGCCGGCATGCGCCTCAACCTGGAACGGTCCCTGTCGCTGGGCACGGAGCTGGGGGGGCATCTGGTTCTGGGGCACGTCGACGGGCTGGCCCGCATCGTGGCGCGCCGCGACCATCCCGACAGCGTCTACTTCCGCTTCGACGCGGCGCCGGACTTCGCCCGCTTCATCGCCCGCAAGGGCTCGGTCGCGCTGGACGGCACCTCGCTCACCGTCAACGAGGTCGAGGGCACCGAATTCTCGGTGTTCCTGATCCCGCATACCCTCAAGGTGACGACCTGGGGGGAACGGCAGGAGGGCGATCACGTTAATCTTGAAGTGGACATGATGGCACGCTATGCCGCGCGCCTTGCCGAATTCGACCGATAGGCAGCCCTCAACGCCGAGGGCTGGACAAACGGGGTCAGGCATGGTTCCTGACCCTGACGATCTCAAGTGAAAGCGACCGACCCGATGAGCTCCGCCCCGCACGTCCTGATTATCGAAGCCCGATTCTACGAAGACATTGCCGATGCCCTCTATGAAGGCGCGGCCAAGACGCTGGAAACGGCCGGGGCAACCCATGACCGCATTTCGGTGCCGGGCGTGCTGGAAATCCCGGCGGCCCTGTCGATGGTGCTCACCTCGATGGAAAACGACGGCACCTTCTATGACGGCTTCGTGCTGCTGGGCTGCGTCATCCGGGGTGAAACCACCCATTATGACATCGTCGCCAACGAATCCGCCCGCGTGATCATGGACCTCATCGTCGATGCGGACCTGGCGGTCGGCAACGGCATCCTGACCGTCGAGAACGACGACCAGGCCTGGGCCCGCGCCCGGGTGACCGACAAGGACAAGGGCGGGGCTGCCGCCCGCGCTGCCCTCGACATGATCGCCCTGCGCGAGAAGCTCGGGATCTGACTGCCATGACTGACGGTGCATCCAACGCAGGCGACCGCGAGGTCAAGCCGGCCAACAAGCGCGGCACCGCCCGCCTCGGCGCGGTGCAGGCGTTGTACCAGATGGACATCGGGGGCTCCTCGCTCACCGATGTCATCAACGAGTTCACCGCGTTCCGGCTCGGCAAGGAAGTGGACGGCGCCCAGTACCTGGACGCCGACGAGCACTACTTCAAGTCGGTGGTGAAGGGCGTGGTCGAGGAGCAGCGGCTCATCGACCCGTTCATCCACACCGCGCTGGTCGAGGACTGGCCGCTGAAGCGCATCGACAGCCTGCTGCGCGCCATCCTGCGGGCCGGCGGCTTCGAGCTGCTGCGTCGCCGCGACGTTCCGGCCAAGGTGATCATTTCGGAGTACATCGACATCGCCAAGGCCTTCTACGCCGAGGACGAGCCCCGGCTGGTCAACGGGGTGCTCGACCGGCTGGCCCACGACCTGCGCAGCCAGGAGCTGCCCCCGCGTCCGGCAGCCGGGGATGACGGCGAGAGCGCCGGCGATGGGGCGGACGATGCGGCGGCCGAAGCGGACGGGGCTGACGCCCGCAAGGCCGACTGAGCGCCCCGATGGCTGGCGAGAGGCCGCATGAATTCGCGCTGATCAAGCGCTTCTTTGCGCCGCTTGCCAGCGATCCCGGAGCCCTGGGCCTCACCGACGATGCCGCGACCCTGGCGCCGTCGGCAGGTTGCGAGCTGGTCCTGACCAAGGACCTGCTGGCGGCCGACATTCATTTCTTTTCCCATGATCCGGCCGAGGCGATTGCCGCCAAGGCGCTGCGCGTCAACCTGTCGGACCTGGCCGCCAAGGGCGCGCGGCCGCGCGGCTACCTGCTCGGGCTGGCGCTGCCGGCGGCCTGGGATGCCGAGTGGCTGGAGCGCTTCTGCGCCGGCCTTGCGCACGACCAGGATACCTACGGCATCACGCTGCTCGGCGGCGACACGATTGCCTCCGGCGGCAAGCTGCTCCTGTCGGTGACGGCCATCGGCGAGGTCCCGGCCGGGCGCGCGGTCCGCCGCACCGGTGCTGCGCCCGGTGACAGCCTCTATGTGACCGGCACGCTGGGCGATGCGGCGCTGGGGGTGCGGCTGCGCTACGAGCCGGACCTGGCCCGGAGCCTCGCGCTGTCCCCGGACGATCAGGCGCATCTCCTCGACCGTTATCTTCTGCCGCAACCGCGCACCGCGCTCGCCGCCGCCGTGCTCGCCCACGCCAGCGCCGCCATGGACCTGTCGGACGGGCTGACGGGCGACGCGGCCCACATGGCCGCAGCCTCCGGCGTCGACCTCGCGGTCGAGGTCACGGCGGTGCCGTTGTCGCAGGCCGCCCGGCAGGTGCTGGCCCGCTCCCCCGAGTGGCTTGCCACCTGCCTTGGCGGCGGCGACGACTACGAACTCCTGCTGGCGGTTCCCGAGGACCGGCGCGACGCCTTCGAGCGCGATGCCGCCGCAGCCGGCGTGCCCGTGACGCGCATCGGCGCCGCCCGCCCGCCGGTCGGAGCCACGGGGGTGCTCGGCTATTTCAGGGATGGTGCAAGTTTCACCCTTGCGGGCAAGGGCGGCTTCCGACACTTTTGAGGCTGTCCCGCCCCGGATCAGCCGGACCTCCGCCTGGTGCCGCGCGTCCCGCCCGCCCTGATCCGGATCCCGTTCCGTGCCAGCCCCGATGGTCGCAGCCCTGCGCCCCGGGGCCGGAGTGACCCGCATGAGCCATCCCGCCGCCACACCCGCCTCTGCCCTCGCGGCCGGCATCGACGACCGCATCGCCCGGCGCAACGTGGCGATCCTGGCCTGCGCCCAGGCGCTCGGCGGCGCCTCCGCCTCCATTGTCATCTCGACCGGTCCGCTGATCGGTGCAGCCCTGCTCGGGCCCGACAAGTCGCTGGCGACGCTGCCCGTCTCGTTCATGGTGCTGGGCACCGCGATCGGCATGCTGCCGGCGGGCATGCTCATGCGCCGCTTCGGGCGCCGGACCAGCTTTCTCGGCTCCTCGATCGGCGGCACCGTCACGGCGCTGCTGGCGGCCCTGGCGGTGCTGGCCGGACACTTCTGGCTGTTCACGCTGGCCTGCGGCGCGATGGGCTTCGTGACGGCCTTCGTGCAGCAGTTCCGCTTCGCGGCCGCCGACACGGCAAGCGACGCGTTCCGGCCACGGGCCATTTCCTGGGTCATGGCCGGCGGGATCCTGGCCGGCGTGATCGGGCCCCAGACCGTGATCCTCACGCGCGACCTGCTTGCGCCGATCCTGTTTGCCGGCACCTACGTGGCGCTCGCCGGCCTGTCCTTCCTCGCCTTTCTGGTGCTCTGGTTCCTGCAGGCACCGCCCCCGGTCGCGCGCGCGGCGCAGGGCGTTGCCCGCCCCCTGTCCGAGATCATGCGCCAGCCGGCCTTTCTGGTGGCCGCGACCTGCGGCATCGTCTCCTACGCGCTGATGAGCCTCGTCATGACGGCGACCCCGCTGGCCATGATCGGCTGTGGCCTGTCGACGACGGACGCGGCGCTGGCGATCCAGTGGCACGTGCTGGCGATGTTCGGCCCGAGCTTCTTCACCGGCGCGCTGATTGCCCGCTTCGGCGTGCGCACCATCGTGGTGACCGGGCTGGCGCTCCTGTGCGGCTGCGGCATCATCTCGCTGAGCGGGCAGGACGTGGCGCATTTCTGGGTGGCGCTGATCCTGCTCGGCCTTGGCTGGAACTTCGGCTTCATCGGCGCGACCACGATGCTGACGGCCTGCTACCGGCCGGCCGAGCGCACGATGGTCCAGTCGGCAAACGACTTCCTGGTCTTCGGCTTCGTGGCCTTCGCCTCGTTCTCCTCCGGCTCGCTGCTGCACAATTTCGGCTGGGGCACCGTCAACGTGCTGATCTTCCCCGTCACGGCCCTGTGCCTGGCGGCGATGCTGGCCCTTGGCAGGACGCAGCGATCCGACCGTACCGTCTAAGTAAAACGACGATTGTCGGCAGCTGAATATTGCACTGCGTAAATTGTTGCGTTGCGGCTGCCGCAGCGCGGGAAATGAAGCGCGGGGCATCCTGCAAGAAACTGCAGGTTCAGCTTGACCAACCCCACTTGTTACCTGTTACCGTGGCGCTGTCGTCCCGTGCCGGGGAATGGATCAGGAACTTGTCACATGCACGGGGCCGGTCTGCAGCCTGTTGCCGCATAACATAAATTCGCAAACAGCGGGGCGAAGGCTGCGTGTCATTCGGGGAGGACTCATGACCGAGCTTGTCGTCGTCATTGCCTGTGGCCTCCTGGCCATTGCCTACGGGATCTGGGCCATCCAGTCCGTCATGGCAGCCGATGCCGGGAACGCGCGCATGCAGGAAATCGCAGGGGCCATCCAGGAAGGCGCCCAGGCCTATCTCACGCGCCAGTACACCACCATCGGCATCGTCGGGGTGCTGATCTTCATCCTCGGTGCCTGGCTTCTGGGCATGCCGGTGGCGATCGGCTTCGCCGCCGGCGCCATCCTCTCCGCGCTCGCCGGCTTCATCGGCATGCATGTCTCGGTCCGGGCCAACGTGCGCACGGCGCAGGCCTCGGCCAGGAGCCTGTCGGCCGGGCTTGAGATCGCCTTCAAGTCGGGCGCGGTCACCGGCATGCTGGTGGCCGGCCTCGCGCTGCTGGGCGTGGCCGTCTACTATGCCGTGCTCACGGGCCTGCTCGGCCATGCCCCCACCGACCGCATCGTCATCGACGCGCTGGTGGCGCTCGGCTTCGGTGCCTCCCTCATCTCGATCTTCGCCCGCCTGGGCGGCGGCATCTTCACCAAGGGCGCCGACGTGGGCGGCGATCTGGTCGGCAAGGTGGAAGCCGGCATCCCGGAGGATGACCCGCGCAACCCGGCCACCATCGCCGACAACGTGGGCGACAACGTCGGCGACTGCGCCGGCATGGCGGCCGACCTGTTCGAGACCTATGCGGTGACACTCGTCGCCACGATGGTGCTGGCCGCGATCTATTTCGCCGGCACGCCCACGACCGCAGCGGCCATGCTCTACCCGCTGACCATCGGCGGCATCTGCATCGTCACCTCGATCATCGGCACGTTCTTCGTCAAGCTCGGCGCCAACAACTCGATCATGGGGGCGCTCTACAAGGGCTTCATCGCCACCTCGGTCTTGTCGCTGGTGGTGCTCTATCCGCTCACCGCCTGGGTCTTCGGCGGCATGGACGTGGCGCTGACCACCACCCGCGGCCTGAGCTTCACGCCGATGGACCTGTACCTGTGCGGCGTCGCCGGCCTTGCCGTCACCGGGCTGATCATCTGGGTGACGGAATACTACACCGGCACCGGCTTCCGCCCGGTCCGCTCCATCGCCCAGGCCTCGGTCACCGGCCATGGCACCAACGTCATCCAGGGCCTGGCCATCTCGATGGAGGCCACCGCCATTCCGGCGCTGATCATCATCGCGGGCATCATCGTCACCTACACGCTCGCCGGCCTGTTCGGCATCGCCATCGCGGTGACGACCATGCTGGCGCTGGCGGGCATGGTCGTGGCGCTCGATGCCTTCGGTCCGGTCACGGACAATGCCGGCGGCATTGCCGAGATGGCGGACCTGCCGGCGTCGGTGCGCGTCACCACGGACGCCCTCGATGCGGTCGGCAACACCACCAAGGCCGTGACCAAGGGCTATGCCATCGGCTCGGCCGGGCTCGGCGCGCTGGTCCTGTTTGCCGCCTACACCGAGGACCTGCGCTTCTTCATCGCCAACTCCGACAGGTATCCGTACTTCCAGGGCCTGACCAACGAGACGCTCGATTTCTCGCTGTCCAATCCGTATGTCGTGGTCGGCCTCTTCTTCGGCGGCCTGCTGCCCTATCTCTTCGGCGGCATCGCCATGACCGCCGTGGGCCGTGCCGCCTCGGCGGTGGTGGAGGAAGTGCGGCGGCAGTTCCGCGAGAAGCCGGGCATCATGGCCGGCAAGGAGCGGCCCGACTACGGCCGCGCGGTGGACATGCTGACCCGGGCAGCCATCCGCGAGATGATCGTGCCCTCGCTGCTGCCGGTGCTGTCGCCGATCGTCTGCTTCTTCGTCATCAACCTGATCGCCGGCAAGGCCAACGCCTTTGCCGCGCTCGGCGCCATGCTGCTCGGCATCATCATCACCGGGCTCTTCGTGGCCCTGTCGATGACGGCCGGCGGCGGCGCCTGGGACAATGCGAAGAAATACATCGAGGATGGCCACCACGGCGGCAAGGGCTCGGACGCCCACAAGGCCGCGGTGACCGGCGACACGGTCGGTGACCCCTACAAGGACACCGCCGGCCCGGCCGTCAACCCGATGATCAAGATCGCCAACATCGTCGCCCTGCTGCTCCTCGCCGTGCTGGCGCATTGAGGGCAGGGCGGACGTTGCGTGACCTGCGGACGGCCCCGGAGCGATCCGGGGCCTTCCCCCCTTCAACCCAGGCGCCCGCGTCCTCCGGGACGAGAGCGCAGCGAAGATCCGGGACCGGAGAGCCAAGTGCTCTCCCATGGTAACTCATGAAAGATATAGGCCTCGACTCTCCGGTCCCGGCTCGGCGCTTCGCTCACGCTCAGCTGGGCCGGGATGACTGCGGTGAGGTCGAGGTTTATCAGCAGTCAGAGCCCCGGCGTGATCCGGGGCCTCCTGTCGTGAGGACGTGCAGTCGCGGCTGCCTTACAGGCCCAGCGACGGGGTGGTGGCTCCGCGCAGGATCTGGGTGATGAAGCCGTAGTCGGCACCGCCGGTGCGCGTCGTGCGCGAGATGAAGTCGAAGACCTTGCCATCCTGCATGCCGTAGTTGGCAATGTCCTTCACGAAGCCTTCCTCGTCGAAGTAGACGGCGACGACGCGCTGCTCGACGATCTTGTTGCCCATGAAGGCGGTGGTCTGCGAGACCTGCGAGATGTAGTAGTAGACGAGGCCGCTGATGTCGGAGGTCGTCGAGGGCGAGCCAAGCACCAGCTCGACATTTTCCTTGCTCGACCCGACCTGGACCTGCTGCAGCATGTCCGGCGAGATCGTGTGGCCATGATTGAAGGTCTGGGTGAAGCAGCCTCCAAGGGTCAGGCCGAGGAGAATGGGAAGCATCACCACATGCGACTTGGTCTTCATTCCTGCGTTCCTGTCCCCGTTGAACCGGCGCGCTGGCGCGGTGCGTATGTCAATTCGTTCCTTGGCAAAGCGAGTAACCTGCGTTAGGGCACAAGGCAACACCCGCTTTCATCGCATCGCGAAAGGATAGGCATGGTTTTTGGCCTGTTTCGGCGCCGGACACAACCATCCGAATACGCGCTTTATGGCGCCATCGTGGCCCAGGCCCGTCAGCCCGAGCTTTATTCCCGGCTCGGGGTGCCGGACACCATCGATGGCAGGTTCGACATGATGATCCTGCATGCGGTTCTCCTGTTCCGCCGCCTGCAGGGCGAAGGCAAGGAGGTGGCCGCCGTGTCGCAGTCCGTCTTCGACATCTTCTTTGCCGACATGGACGGCTCGCTGCGCGAAATGGGCATCAGCGACAATGCCGTACCGAAAAAGGTGAAGCGGATGGCGGAGGCCTTCTACGGCCGTGCGGCGGCCTATGGCGCAGCCCTCGATGCCGGCGACGTGCATGCGCTGGCGGCCGCCATCGACCGCAATGTCTTTGCCGATGCCTCCAGCCCGGCCTCGGCTCTGGCGCTGGCTCACTATGCCGTGAAGTCGGCCGCGCAGCTTTCGGCAGCGCCCGTCAAGGAGATCCTGGCTGCCCGTCTGCCCTGGCCAGCCCCGGGCGAGGCGGCATCTGCAGGCGGCAAGGGCCCGGCAGAAGGCGGCGCGGACGCGCATGGAGCGAATCATGTCTGATACCGATTTTCCCTATTCGCACCGCTTCGACGTCTCGCGCCTCGGCAACCGGATCCAGACCGTGACCCTCGCCCCGGACGCGGCCGCGCTCGCGCGGATGGCCGAGACCTACGGGCTGCAGGTGCTGGACAGCCTGACGGCGGAGCTGGAGATCCGGCCCTGGCGCAAGGCAGGCGTCTATGTCACCGGCAGCCTGACGGCGCAGGGGCAGCAGCGCTGCGTCGTCACGCTGGAACCCGTGCCGATGTCGGTGACCGACCGGTTCGAGCGGGCCTATGATCCGGCCCCGGTCGAAGGCCGGCGCGCGCCCGACCTTGCCGACGACGGCGAGATCGAGATCGACCTGGATGCGCCCGAGCCGCCCGATGACATCATCGACGGCACCATCGATCTCGGCGCGCTGGTCTGCGAGCAGTTCGTGCTGGCTCTCGACCCGTTCCCGCGGGCACCCGGTGCCGAACTTGACTATGTGGCACCGCCGGAGGCCGAGCCCTCTGAAGACGAACGCCCAAATCCCTTTGCCGTGCTGCAAAAGCTCAAGGACAAGGATCCCCAATAGGGTCAGGATGCCCGGAAAACGGTTGTCACACGGCCCGAAAGCGGTATGTTCGCACCGCTGCGGCCCGCGCGGGCACCGGGCATCCGGCTGCGCGAGGGCATGAGGGTCCGGCGCTGCAACCAGGCACGGGGGGCGGTTCACCCGCCATCCAGAAGGACAACAAGAACCTGCACATGGCGAAACCCATTCATATTGCACTCGATGTCATGGGCGGTGATGCCGGCGCCGAGATGGTGCTGCCGGGCGCGGAACTCGCGCTGCTGCGTCATCCCGACATCCGCTTCCTGCTTTATGGCAACGAGCGCGTGGTTCTGCCGCTTCTGGACAAATACCCGCGCCTGCGTGACGCCTCGACCTTCTTCCATTGCGACGTGGCCGTGGCGATGGACGCCAAGCCCAGCCAGGCACTGCGTCAGGGCCGCTGGCGCTCGTCCATGTGGCGGGCCATCGAAGCGGTGAAGACGGGCGATGCCGATGTCGCCGTCTCGGCCGGCAACACCGGCGCGCTGATGGCCATGTCCAAGTTCTGCCTGCGCACCATGGCCAACATCGAACGCCCGGCGATTGCCGCGATCTGGCCGACCGTGCGCGGGGAATCCGTCGTGCTGGATGTCGGCGCGACGATCGGTGCCGACGCGCAGCAGCTGATCGACTTCGCCATCCTTGGCGGTGCCATGGCACGCGCCCTGTTCGGCGTGCAGAAGCCGACCGTGGGCCTCCTCAACATCGGCGTCGAGGAAGTGAAGGGCCTGGAAGAGGTCCGCACCGCCGGTCGCATCATGAAGGAAGTGCCCTTCCGCTCCTTCTCCTACGCCGGCTTCGTCGAAGGCGACGATCTCGGCAAGGGCACGGTGGACGTGGTGGTGACGGAAGGATTTGCCGGCAACATCGCGCTGAAGACCGCCGAAGGCACCGCCAAGCAGATCGGCGGCTACCTGAAGTCCGCCATGCAGCGCACCTGGATGGCCAAGCTCGGCTATCTGCTGGCCAAGGGCGCCTTCGACCGGCTGCGCGAGAAGATGGATCCGCGCAAGGTCAACGGCGGCGTGTTCCTCGGCCTCAACGGCGTGGTGATCAAGAGCCACGGCGGCACCGATGCGGAGGGATTTGCCAGCGCAATTGCCCTTGCACATGGCATGGTGCGTAACGAACTCATACACAAGATCGCACAGGACCTGGTTCACTATCATCGTGGCCGGTATGTCGTGCCCTCTGACAACTCCGAAGGTGACGAGTGAGCCTGCTCCGTTCGACCGTTCTCGGCTGTGGCAGCTATCTGCCCGAGAACTTCCTGACCAATGACCAGCTGGCGACCATGGTCGACACCAGCGATGACTGGATCGTCCAGCGCACCGGCATCCGCAAGCGTCACATCGCCTCCGAGGGCGAGTTCACGTCGCATCTGGCGGTCAAGGCGGCCCGCCGCGCGCTCGACAGCGCCGGCCTCGAGCCGAAGGACATCGACATGATCGTCCTGGCGACCGCGACCCCGGACAACACCTTCCCGGCGACCGCCGTGACGGTGCAGAACGAGCTGGGCATGCACCACGGCTTTGCCTTCGACGTGCACGCGGTGTGTTCCGGTTTCGTCTTTGCCACGGCAACGGCCGACAATTTCCTCAAGGCCGGTCAGGCCCGTCGCGCGCTGGTGATCGGCGCGGAGACCTTCTCGCGCATCCTCGACTGGGAGGACCGGACCACCTGCGTGCTGTTCGGCGACGGCGCCGGCGCCATCGTGCTGGAGGCCCGCGAGGCGGCCGGCACCGTGGCGGACCGGGGCGTGCTGACGACGCATCTGCGCTCCGACGGCAGCCACAAGTCCAAGCTCTTCGTCGACGGCGGTCCGTCCTCGACCAAGACGGTCGGTCATCTGCGGATGGAAGGCAAGGAAGTCTTCAAGCACGCCGTCGGCATGATCACCGACGTGATCGAGGATGCCTACACGGCCACCGGCCTCGGGTCGGACGACCTCGACTGGTTCGTGCCGCACCAGGCCAACAAGCGCATCATCGATGCCAGCGCCAAGAAGCTCGGCATCGCGCCGGACAAGGTCGTGACCACGGTCGACCAGCATGGCAACACCTCGGCGGCGAGCATCCCGCTGGCGCTCGACACGGCGGTGCGTGACGGCCGCATCAAGCAGGGCGATCTCGTCATGCTGGAAGCCATGGGCGGCGGCTTCACCTGGGGCTCGGTGCTCTTGCGCTGGTAGGCTTGCGCCTCGCGCGGCCGGCATTCCCGGCCGCTTGCGGCAGCCCCGATCCCGTCTCCCGAGACCTGACGTCATGCGATCGCCCGGGCGCGCAGCCGCCTTGTGCGCTGCAGCAGCCGGTCAGGATTGCAGGTCACTTCTGCCGCAAGCGTGAAAGCCGGGCTGAACGGACCGGGTTGACCGCCGGGACCGGACACAATACCGTAGACCGCAACAGAAGTTTTGCAGCAAAATCAGCTGGATCGATGTGCCGCGGCTGATTTGGGGCTAGGAGGGGGCATGGGCAGCAGGACCGTGACGCGCGCCGACCTTTGCGAAGCCGTCTACCAAAAGGTCGGTCTGTCGAGAACCGAATCCGCCGAGCTGGTGGAACGGGTTCTCGACGAGATATCCGATTGCCTTGTCACCGGCGAATCCGTGAAACTGTCATCGTTCGGATCCTTCGTCGTCCGCTCGAAGGGGGAGCGCATCGGGCGCAACCCCAAGACGGGCGAAGAGGTGCCGATCTCGCCGCGCCGCGTGATGGTCTTCAAGCCGAGCAACATCCTCAAGCAGAAGATCAACGAGACGCTGACCGGGGACGGCAAGGACGACTGAGGCGCTGCTTCGGGCAGAGGCTGCGGGCCACCGGCGGGCGTCGCCTCCGGTGGCTTGACGTCGTTGGAGCAGGACTGGTCCCGCTCCGGTCTGTGGCAGATGCACGGCAGGGCGTAAAGGGATGCTGGCCGTCCGCCTGTGGTCCAGGCCTTTCGCCTCCGGCGGTGGGAGGGAGCGTCACGCCGGCCGGCCAGGTCTGGTGGCGGCCTCTGGCCGTGGGGTCTTGCGGTGCGGTCTGGTGCTGAGGTCTGGCGCTGAGGTCTGGCGCTGAGGTCTGGCGGTTTTGTCTGGCGGTGCCGTGTGGCGCTGTGGTCTGGCAGGCCAGTCTGGCGGGTCGGGCTGCTCGCTGTCCGTGACCGGGAGTGGCGATTGCCAGTTCTGGCAGGCAGCTCTGGCACGCAGGTCTGGCAGGAAGCTCTGGCACGCAGTTCTGGCAGGAAGGTCGGACGGGGAGCGCTGGCAGGATCGCCTGAGCGCGGCCGCGGGTGACCGGTCCGGTTGGCAGGAATGCCCTTGCAGGACCAGTGTGCGGGGCCAGTGTCTGGTGCTGGGGAGCGGTCTGGCCTGACGGTTCGCCCTCGCATCGCCGGAGGGCTCGCCTCTCGGGTCCCTGCATGGGCCGGCGGCGGGGCTGGCGTCCGGGCGGGGCTGGCCGCACGGGCGGCCTGGAGGCTGTGGCTCTGCGGGGTGTCTGAGCGGGATGCCCAAGCCGTGTGCCCGAGCGGCGTGCCTGAGCGGCGTGCCTGAGCAGTGTGCCTGAGCAGTGTGCCGAGCAGGGCGTCTGAACAGTGTGCCGAAGCAGGGTGCCCGATCAGGGTCTCTGTGGTGGCGATCGGGCGGCGGCAGGTCCCGGGACGGGGCCGGCGCTGCCAACCTGACATGAAGAAACCGGCCTGGCCGGGGAGAGATGACGTCGATGTCGCTTGAGAAAAGCCCTGATGCGTTCCGCACCATCAGCGAAGTGGCCGAGGATCTCGACCTGCCGCAGCACGTGCTGCGCTTCTGGGAAACCCGGTTCACCCAGATCAAGCCGCTGAAGCGCGGCGGGGGCCGGCGCTATTACCGCCCCGACGATGTGGAGCTTTTGCGCGGCATCCGCCATCTGCTCTACGGGGAAGGCTACACCATCAAGGGCGTGCAGCGCATCCTGAAGGAGCAGGGGCCGCGCTTCGTCATGCAGATCTGGCGCGAGGATGCCATTCCGCTGGCCGCGGCCGTGCGCATGGATCTGGAGGACGAGGACGACGACACGCCGCCGCAGCTGACCCCGCCGCCGCGCCGCACCGTGGTGAGCGAGCCGGTCTCGACCCGCAGCGACGCCGGTCACGGACTGCCGAGCGAGGTGCTGCCCAAGGGCCTGCTCTCTGACGACGACCCGCGCGCACCCGGAAACAGCCAGCACCGCGGCGGTTTCCGCTTCATGGACCGGTTCCGTGGCGACAAGGCGGAGGGACAGGCGGGCGGCTCGGGCGCGCTGTCGAAGGATGACGTGCGCAAGCTGCAGGCGACGCTGTTCGAGCTGCTGGAGTGCAAGCGCCTGCTCGATCAGGCCCGCTAGGCGCGGTCCGGCGCCCCGGGCCCTGTCGCCGGCCAGGGCAGCCCACGACCGCTCCTGCCGGAAAATCTGATCCGGTCCAACGGCTTGGCCGCTGAGCTGTGCGTTGTTTCGCAAGCCCCGTGCGGGAGGCCTTGCGCCGGGCAAGCGAAGCGGCTAGAGAGGGCGCAGTCGGGCAGTAGCGCAGCCTGGTAGCGCACTTGACTGGGGGTCAAGGGGTCGTCGGTTCGAATCCGGCCTGCCCGACCATTTCTCGGCCATCTTCCCCCAACCGCTCGCGGTGGTGGACCGAGGCTCTTCCTTCCGAAAATTCTGTTTTCCGAAAATTCTGGCTTCTGGAAATCGGTGCGTCCGAAAGATGGCGCTCCCCAAAACCGGTGCGTCCGAAACGGCCTGTCCTGCACGCCTCTGCGGCAGGGAGCGGAGACAGGGTGCCGCCTTGCGCCTGCTGCCTTCCGGCGATGCTGGCCCTTGAGGCGGGCCTGTGGCCCCGGTTGCGGGCGGACGGGGCAGGGGGCGGCCCCGGGGCTCAGGGGCGAGCCGGAGCCCGTGCCGCAGGCGCCGCAGGCGCTCGGGCAGGGACCGCAGCGGAGGCAGGCTTCAGGCCGATGCCGAGCCGCCGGTCGCTGAGCCGGGAGGCCGCGATCAGTCCCCAGGACAGGCCGAGCAGCAGGTAGAGGTGGCGCCAGCGGTCGATGTCGATGACGATGCCGACCAGGATATGCGCGATCAGCACGGCAAACAGGCACTGGGCGAAATAGGACCAGGGGTGGTTGCGGAACATCTGCCGGCCGAGCGCCACCAGCGTCCAGATCATCAGCACGGGCCAGGCAATGCCGCCGAGCCAGCCGTAGGCGGTGAACGCCTTCATGTAGACGTTGTGCTCGTCCTCGGGAAAGTACTTGTTGAACTCAAGCGGCCCGAGGCCGAGCGGCCGTTCCATGGCCATCTCGAAGCCGAGACTGTAGCGGGCGAAGCGGCCGAGCCGGGCGCCGTCATAGGGCTGCACCAGCTTGGCGCGCTGCTCGAACATGTCGGCGACCTGGTCGATCGACAGGGCAACGAGCAGAAGCGCCATCACGGCCACGACGCCGCCGACGGCCAGCAGCACGAGCCTGAGCCGCCTGTCGGCGCGCTGCTCGTTGATCAGCACCAGCAGGTAGACGATGAGACCGGCGACCGCGAGCATGCCCCAGGCGCCGCGCGAGAAGGACAGGAACACGCCGAGGATCAGCACCGGCAGCACGATCAGGGTCGCCCCCCATGTGCGCATTGGCCCCGTCATCACCCGCCGCATCAGCAGCAGCGCCGGCAGCAGCAGGAACGGACCGAACACGTTCGGATCCTGGAACGTGCCCTTGGCACGGTCGTTCAGGGTGAAGACCTCGGCACCGGGAAACAGGTTGAAGAAGCCGACAATGCCGAGGATGGCGCAGAAGAAGGCGCTGGCGATGTAGGCCCGTTCGATGATGTGGATGCGATCCGGCCGCTCGGTGATCAGCGCGGCATAGAACATGGCGGTGGCCGCCAGGAAGGCGGACACGGCCATGTGCATGGTGCCGGAGGGCAGGTCACGGGCGAAGGGAACCGCCATGATGCCGCCAGCCATGAACATCAGCAGCAGCACGATCAGCGGCCCGATCTCGCGGCGGAACTTCAGCCCGGCGAACAGCCAGACCGCCAGCAGCACCGCCATCAGCAGCTCGTAGGGCGCCGGTTCGGCGATCACGAAGCCGCCAAGGAACACCGCCAGCCACAGCGCCGCGTCCCCAAGGCGGCTGACGGGCACGAGCCGCCCGCGCAGGAGCCCGTCGGACGCGGGGACTGTGAGCGACTGGCTCAATACGCGTTCTCCGTGTTGAGGAGGCGCACCGGCGTGAGCGCGAGGATCTTGATGTCGAACAGGATGGACCAGTTCTCGATGTAGTAAAGGTCGAACTCGACGCGCTTCTGGATCTTTTCCTGGGTGTCGACCTCGCCGCGCCAGCCGTTGATCTGGGCCCAGCCGGTGACGCCGGGCTTGACCTTGTGGCGGGCGAAGTAGCCGTAGACCACCTCGTCCCAGGTCTGGTCATTGGTGTGGGCGTTGACCGCATGCGGCCGCGGGCCCACCAGCGACAGGGTGCCGGCCAGCACGTTGAAGAGCTGCGGCAGCTCGTCGATGGAGGTGCGGCGGATGAAGCGGCCGACCTTGGTGACGCGCGGGTCGCCCTTGGTGACGACCTTCTTTGCCGCCGGGTCTGCCATGTCGTGATACATCGAGCGGAACTTCAGGACGTCGATGATCTCGTTGTTGAAGCCATAGCGCTTCTGGCGGAACAGCACCGGTCCCTTGCTGTCGAGCCGGATGGCGATGGCGGTCGCCAGCATCACCGGGGCAAGCGCGACGATGGCAAGGCTGGCCACGACCACGTCGAAGACCCGCTTGGCGACCATGTCCCAGTCGGTGATCGGCTTCTCGACCACATCGACGAAGGGCACCGTGCCGATGAAGGAGGAGCCACGGCTGCGGAAGCGCATCTTGTCGGTGTGGGCGGACAGGCGGATGTCGATCGGCAGCACCCAGAGCTTGCGCAGGAGCTCCAGCACGCGCTTCTCGGCCCTGAGCGGAATGCAGACGATCAGCATGTCGATGCGGGCGCGGCGGGCGAACTCCACCAGCGCGTCGATGTTGCCGAGCTTGGGATAGCCCGCAACCACGGCCGGCGAGCGGTCGTTTGCCCGGTCGTCAAAGATGCCGCAGATGCGGATGTCGTTGTCCTTCTGCGATTCCAGCTCGTGGATGAGATCGGCCGCCGCCGTGCCGCCGCCGACGATCACCGCCCGGCGCTCGAGCCGGCCGCTGGCCATCCAGCTCCGCACCAGCCGCGACAGCAGGAAGCGCATGCCGACGAGCCCGGCCAGTCCCGCCACGTACCAGGCCCCGAACACGCTGGCCGGCACATGGGCGGTCAGCGGCGTCGTGGCGATGGCGATGGCGGCAATGGCGAAGACCAGCGTCCAGCCACCGGCGATCCGTCCGGCCTGGGCAAGCCCCGCCCGCATCACTGGCACCTGGTAGCAATCAAAGGCATGGAAGAAGGCAAGCGCCGAGACGAGGCCAACCGCAAGCAGGGCGAGCGGCAGCGCGCCGGTGGCTGCCCCGGACCCGGCCAGGGCGAAGACCGCCAGCCCGGTCGCCAGCACCATCACCGCATCGGCGAGGCGGACGACCCCTTCCAGCACCGGACGGGAGATCCCGTCGGAGCGCAGGCTGTCGGCAATGCGCAGCGCATCGGCCGACATCAGCGGCTGGGATGCCGCCGGGCGGACGGCGTCGGCCGTTGTGGTGCTGCGCAGCTCCTCGGCAAGCCGGCGGCGCAGGGCCTCGGCATCCTCGGTCGCAGCAGGGTCCGGCGCGGCACCAGACGCGGTGACCGGTGCGGCCAGAGGTGCGGCCAGGGGCGAGGTCAGGGGCGCTGCAAGAGGCGCATCTGTCGGAAAGGGGCGGTCAGCGGAGGTTGCGATCATGGTTTGCTCGGCCGGGCGTAACTGGGTTTTGCAGAAGGCTGTGTGGCAAGGGATGGCGCGACCTCCGGAGCAGAGGGAACCGCTTCGGCATGATGCGGCTCCGTGCCCCTGAGATCGTGGTAGAAACCGGTAATCGAGCCCGACATGGCACCGGCAGAGAACCGGTCCGCCATCGCCTGCCGCAGATCCCGGGCAATCGCCCGCGACAGGTCAGGGCTGTCGAGCATGTCGGCCATGGCGAGCGACAGGCGCTGGCTGTCGCCGGGCTCGACCAGCCGGCCGGCATGCCGGCCGAAGATTTCGGGAATGCCGCCAACGCGGGTCGCCACCATCGGCATCTCGGCCGCCATGGCTTCCAGGACGATGTAGGGCATCGCCTCGGCCCGCGACGGCACGACGACGACACGGCCGCGCGTGAAGGCCTCGCGGGCAGGCAGGGCTCCAAGGAAACGGATCTGCCCGTCAAGCCCGCGATCGGAAACCATCTGGCGATACCGGGCCTCGTCGGGCCCCTCGCCGACGATGCTGGCGGTCACGGCTGCATTGCGTCGCAGGCCGAGATTGTAGATCGCCTCGATGAACAGGTCCGGACCCTTCAGGTCGCGCAGCATGCCGATGTAGATGAAGTCGGTCGCATCCTCCGCCGGACGCACCGGATCGAACTCGCTCGCATGCAGGCCGTTGTAGATGACGCGGGCGGGAATGCGCGGCAGGCCGACCTTGCTCTCGTAGGCGGCGCGCTCGTAGTCGGAGACGAAGACGAGGCCGTCACAGAGGCGCGACTGCAGCCGTTCCAGCGTGTGGTAGACGCGCCCCTCCAGCCGGTGGGGATCATAATGCAGGCTGCCGCCATGCGGGCAGTAGACACGCATCACATTGCGCCGTTGCAGGCGCAGCAGCGTGCCGATCAGCCGCACATAGGCGCCGCCCTTGGCGCCATGCCCGTGCAGCACGTCCGGCTGCAGCGACTTGACGCTGGAATAGAGCCGGAATGCGCCGAAGATGTCGTCGATGGTCAGATGGCGATGAATGGCGAAGCGGGTGATCCCGAGCTTCAGGTGCGGAAGCATGCGTTCGAGGATGGCGACATCGAACGCGGACCCGGTCGTGGAATCACAGACCACACCGACCGCATGGCCGGCCTCAGCCTGGGCGATCGCCAGATCGTGGATGTGCCGGATCGTTCCCCCTACGGGCGAGCGCACGCAGTGGATGATCCGCAAAGGGTGCGGACTCATGACAAAACTCCCTGCCGGACGCCCGGGTTTCTTTGTCGAACCCGTGGCACCAACAGGGAGCACACTAGCAGGGGAGGATGAGTCCCCGGTTAATCGGGAAACCTGTCAGAACAGCCGCTCGCGGATGTAGATGGTGTCTCCCGGCCGGACAGGGTCCGTAATGGGGACACGGCCGTTCAGGATCTCGCCATTGATCTGCCGGGTGATCTCGGCACCGGCCTGGTCGGCCCGCGGCGAGAAGCCGCCGGCGGTGGCAATGGCGTTCTGGACGGTCATGCCCGCCACGTAGGGATACTGTCCGGCAGCCTGGACCTCGCCCATGACGAAGACCGGGCGGTACTGGTCCACCTCGACGGAGACATCCGGATCGCGCAGGAAGCCCTTGCGCAGGGAGGCGGCGATGGCTGCGGCCAGCTCCTGCTGGGTGCGGCCGCGGGCTGGCACGCTGCCGATCAGGGGCATCGAGATATAGCCAGCCTGATCAACGACATAGGTGTTTGTCAGGTCGGACTGACCGAAGACGATGATGCGCAGCCGGTCGCTGGAATCGAGCCTGTAGGGCTGCGTCAGCACCTCGTGAAAGGCGGAGGGTGGGCGCTTGTAACCGCTGCATCCGGCAAGCGCGACTGCGAGAGCAAGAAAGACGAGCGGGCGGGCAAGCATCTGCGACTCCTGAACTGGCTGGCCTCACCGTCGCAAATCATGGTTAATAGCAGGTGAATGGTATTTTGCGGTTTCTGCGCGGGTTAATTTGATCTTAATAAAGGTTAATTCCGTAAATGCCGGCGCGGTGAGGGGCTTAAGGTTTCCCTTACCATGTTTTTGCATAGTTGCTCCGAAGCCGTTCGGAGTTTCTGTGATGAGTTCGAGGCACGACATCTATCAGCCGCAGGACATGGCCCTGGACCTGACCGCCCTGATCCGGGCGCTGGGGCGGGCGCAGCGCTGGCTGTTGCCGTTGGTGATCGCTGTTGCCCTGTCCGTCGTGATCGGGCTGCAGTTTGTGCCGCAGAAGTTCACCGGCGAAGCCAAGATCCTGATCGAAAGCAGCAATCCGCTCTATCCCGGGGCCGGGCGCGGTGCCGAGGACGAGCGTGCGCTGCTCGACAACGAGGGCGTGACCAGCCAGGTCCAGCTGATGTCCTCGGTCGATCTGGCCCGCCGGGTTGCCCAGCGGCTCGATCTGGCGTCGATCCCGGAATTCAAGGCGAACGGCACCGGGGGAACCCTGCAGAACGCGCTTGTTCTCCTCGGCATCCTGACCGACCCGGCGCGAATCTCCCCCGAGGAGCGGGTGCTCAAGCATTATTTCAAGAACCTCGACGTCTACCGGCTGGATGGCTCCCGCGTGATCGCGGTCGAGTATCAGGCGACCAGTCCGGAGCTGGCGGCCCAGGTCGCCAACACCATTGTCGACGAGTACCTGCAGATGCAGTCGATGGCCAAGCGCGAGAGCCGTGAGGTCGCGGCAAGCGCGCTGGAGCCGCAGATCGACCGGCTGCGCCAGGACGTGCAGGTCGCCCGCAAGGCTGTCGAGGACTTCCGCGCCCGCGCCGACCTGCTGGTGGGCAACGACAACCTGACGCTGAACCAGCAGCAGATGTCGGAGATCAGCACCGAGCAGTCGGGCGCCGAGGCGGCTGCGGCCGAAGCCGAGGCCAAGGCCCGGCAGCTGCGCCAGCTGCTGTCTTCCGGCGGCTCGCTGGAAAGCGCCAGCGAGGTGCTGAATTCCGGCCTGATCCAGCGCCTGCGCGAGCGGCAGGTGGAGCTGCAGTCCCGCATTGCCGAACTCTCGACCACGCTGCTGCCGGGGCATCCGCAGCTGAGGGCGCTGTCGTCGCAGCTCGCCGATTATGACCAGCAGATCCGGGGCGAGGCGCGCAAGGTGCTTGCCGGTCTGGAGACCGACGCGGCCGTGGCACGCCAGCAGGCCGAAGCGCTGCGCAACCGGCTGGACGAACTGAAGGCCGCGGCGGCCCAGTCCAACTCCGACCAGGTCCGCCTGCGCGAGCTGGAGCGGGAAGCCGATGCCAAGGCCGCCCAGCTCGACGCGCTGCTGGCGAGCTATCGCACCGCCGACACGGGCCGCAATGCCGAGGCGCTGCCGGCCGACGCCCGCGTGATCTCGCGGGCAGGGGTGCCGATCGAGCCGTCCTCGCCGAAGGTCATGTTCTTCACCATCGCCGCCTCGCTGGCGACCTTCGTGCTTGGCTGCGCCTTCGTGATCATGCGCGAGTTCCTGCGCGGCGACGTGCTGCGCCCGCTCGAGCCGATGGACACCTACGAGGCTCCCGTTGAGATTGCCCGCCCCCAGCCGGTCACCGGGGACAGGAGCGCGGCCGCGCCGCCCGCGCGGGCGGATGACGAACCGGGTCTTGCCATCGCCGGGAGCGACGACGGGATCGACGACGACGGGATCGGCCTTGACCGGGATGAAGACGGCGGGCTTGACGGGGAAGGGGATCTGCCCGAGCCCGAGGATCTGCCGCGCCGCCGGGAAACCGCCGCAGGCGAGGCAGCCGCACTGGCTGCCGCGCGCCTTGCCGACCGGGATGACAGCGTCGATGCGGTGCCAGCCGAGCCCCTGGGCCGCCGTGCCGCGCCTGACCGGACCGGAGAGCGGACCGCTGAGCGCTTTGCCGAGCCGGTGACGGCCCGGTCCGAAGCGGAGGCTCGGCCGGAGCGCGCCCGCCCTGCCGCCGCCGATCCGGTGACCCGCCGCGAGGCCGGGAGCGCCGCCCGGCGCGTCGAGCGCCTGACCGAGAGCGTGGCCATGCCGGACGCGCTGCGCGCCGCTGCAGCCACGGCCACTGCTGCCGCTGCCGCCAAGGCTGCGTCCGGACCTGCCGCGAGGGCTGTGTCGGGGCTGCGGCGCACGGTGGTCGTCAGCGCCGCCGAGCCGCAGCTGTCGCATCAGCTCGCCTTCCAGATGGCGCGTCAGGCTGCGGATGACGGTGACATGTCGCTGCTGATGGAAGTGTTCCCCGACAGCGACGACCCGGCCGCGGCCGCAGGCTTCTCCGACCTGATCGCCAGCAACGCCTCCTTCTCCTCGGTCATCTACCGGGATGCCGGCTCGCGCGCGCACATCATCGAGGCCGGCCGCCTGCCCCTGCCGGACCGCCAGGTGGATCCGCGTCGCTTCGCCCTCGTGCTGGACGCCATCGACGCCACCTACGACCGCATCGTGATCGATCTCGGCCGGTGCAAGGACAGTGCCGCCGCGGCCGAGATCCTTGCCTTCGCCGATCAGGTGATTGTCGCAAGCCGGACCGGCATCCATGCCGCGCGGCTGGCAGAGGTTCTGGATCTGGTTGCCGCGCTGACGGAAGCCGACGTCACCGTGCGGCGTGTCGCTGCCAGCTCCAAGGCCGCCTGAGCCGGCAGCGCCGGCCCCTTAGAGCCGCATCCGCCCCGCAGGGTCGCCTGCGGGGCTTTTTTCATGCCCCGCGCCGGGCGC
The DNA here is from genome assembly GCF_009915765.1 of Pannonibacter sp. XCT-53. Classification (NCBI taxonomy): domain Bacteria; kingdom Pseudomonadati; phylum Pseudomonadota; class Alphaproteobacteria; order Hyphomicrobiales; family Stappiaceae; genus Pannonibacter; species Pannonibacter tanglangensis. Next base: position 1,730,784 of record NZ_JAABLQ010000001.1, on the reverse strand, counting down.
CGAGCCGGCGCAGCGACCGGATCAGGGACCACAGGCGCGGCGAGGCGCGCAGGCGGCGCTTGCCGGCGCTGAGGCCCGCCGCCACCGCCCCCGCGAGCCGGCCGGCCGTGCTGGTGGCAAGACTGATGTCGCGCAAGGGCAGGGGATCGGTCCAGGCCTGCTTGTAGCGTTCGTCGCCGAGGCCGAGGTCGAGGGTGTCCAGCGACGGGTCGCCGGACGCCGCCTCGATCAGCCCGGCGAGCAGCAGCACGCCCGGGCTGTGGGGCAGGCTGTCGTCCTGGGCAATGCTGTTGGCATAGGCATGCAGCGTGGTCCCGCTCTGGCCGGTCAGATAGGTGGCGCGGATGACGCCGCCGACCCGCAGGAGCGCGGCCGTGAGCACCGGCGGCCGCCCGTCGGCGGGAGCAAGGAGGGCAGCGACGAACCCGGCCAGCGCCGGATCGCCGAAGACATTGGGAATGCCGGCGGACGCCGCGCGGGCGGCGCGCTGCGCGAGGAAGGCTGCAAGCGCCTCCGCACGGGCCTCGGGACTTGTCGCCGTCTCGACGACCACCGGACCGAGGCGGGCCAGCGCCTTGCGCTTCTTGTCGAGCTTGCGCCGGGCATCGCGGTCGTGGCGCCGGCGCAGCAGCGCGTCATAGGGAGCTCCGAGCGGCCCGGCATGGACGCTATTGACGCTCGCCTGTCCCGGCAGGTCCGCCATGGGATGGGGCCGGCCGGCCCAGGTTTCGGGAATGTGCTCGAGCCGGACGAGATCGGCGCCGGCGCCCCGCGCGATCTCCCGCAGGCAGCGCCCGGCCTCCCCGGACGTGAAACAGGCATAGGTCTCAGGCGCCCAGACGCCGGTGTTCTGGTTGCCGTGGCGAGCGCCCAGCCACGAAAGACGGCGCAGGGGAATGCCAAGGCTGCGATCCTCGACCAGGGCGAGCGGCCAGAGGAAGGCGGTCTCGCCGTCGCGCCGCCCGAGGGCGAGGAGCGGCCGGTGCGCCAGAGGGGAGCCCACATGCGCCTGCCAGGCCGCGAGCCAGTCATGCCGGTGATACAGACAGGACAGCCCGCCGGATTCGAGCGCCAGCCAGCGGGGCGCCACGGAGCCGAGGTCGTCATGCAGCTCGATGTCGTAGCCGGCCACGGACAGGACGGGGGCAAAACGGGGCGTTTGGCCGGTCTTGTCTGCCTGGGCCATGAGTTCCTGTCGTCCCGACGCGCAATTGGTGCAGCGGAGCATTGCAACAATCTCTAAAAAAAGCGTACTTAGGCGCGCAAGTGCAGTGTCCGGAGCGACGATGGATTTCAGGCGGCGGTTCTTTTCGGCGAGCTTCTGGGTGTTGCGCAACACCTGGCTGCCGCGCCTCATGGCCCCGCTGACCCGTGGTTGCGGCATCATCTTCACGTTGCACAGCGTCCGGCCGAAGTCGGATGACCCGTTTCAGCCCAACGCCCATCTGGAGATCACGCCCGAGTTTCTGGGTCAGGTGGTCGATGTTCTGGGCCGCCACGGCTACCGCATCGTCTCGCTGACGGAGGCGATCGATCGCCTCGCGCTCGGCTACGGCAACGAGCGCTTCGCGGTGCTGACCTTCGACGACGGCTACCGGGACAACCTGGAACAGGCCTATCCGGTGCTGAAGGCCCTCGGCGTTCCGATGACCCTGTTCATCACCTCCGGCCTGATCGACCGGACCTCCGAGCTGTGGTGGGTGGCGCTGGAACGGCTGATCCGCGAACGCGACCGGCTGACCGCCTCGGTGCAGGGCGGCCTGACCGAACTGCCCTGCGGCACGCCGGAGGAGAAGGCCACCTGCTTTTCCGTGCTGCGCGACGTCCTCATCCGCGAGACGGACGAGCGCGAGCAGCGGGCGCTGGTGCGCAAGCTGGCAGCCGGCAACGGTCTCGATCTGGCAGCGCTCGCCGGCGAGTTGATGATGTCCTGGGACGACCTGCGGGCGCTGTCGCGCGACCGGCATGTCACCATCGGCGCGCATACCCATGACCATTTCGCGCTTGCCCGCCTGTCCGAGGCGGAGGCGCGCGCGGATGTCGAGCGCGGCATGACCCGCATCGAGGCGGAACTGGGCCTGCGGCCGCAGGTCTTCGCCTATCCCTATGGCGATCTCGACGCCGCGGGCGCCCGCGAAGCGCGGCTGATTGCCGAGCTGGGCTTCCAGGCGGCCGTGACGACCCGACCCGGCGTGCTCACGTCCGCCCATGCGCGCGACCTGATGCACCTGCCCCGTGTGTCGCTGAACGGGCATTTCCAGGATCCGGTCTACGTCGAGGAATACCTGACGGGGGCTCCCTTCGTCCTGTTCCGCGCCGCCTCCGGGCTCAGCCGCGCTGTTTCCCGCCGCGCTGCATCCACCAGATGATGGCGCCGGCCGGAATCACCCACACCAGTCCCGCCACGGCGAAGAAGCCGAAGCGCACCAGATGCGACGACTGTTGCAGCGTCATGTCGCCGATGACCATGGCGACGAGGGCATAGACGACGACGAACACGACCAGCGCGACCATGCCGATGAACTTGCGCAGCGAAGGCATCGAGAAACTCCCTGTGTGTCGGCCTGCTCATAAACCGCATGACCCGCATCCCGCCAGCCCTCCCTTCCGCGGTCCGGTCCAGGTCGGCGCCCGATCAGGACCGGCTCCGGCCCGGTTTAGGCCCGGTTCCGGCCCGGTTCCGGCGTGATTCCGGCGTGGCTCCGGCCTGGCTCCAGCCTGGGCCCGACCCGCAGCGTCGCAATGTCGCAAGGTCGAGACAGCCGTGCGGGGGCCTGTCGGGAGGGGCGGGTCTTGCCCCGTCCTGCGGGGACCTATATCCCAACGCCTCATACGTCAAATCCCGGACGCAAATAAAATGGTCTTGTCTGCTGCTGCCGCGCCCGTCGCGGCCCTGACGCCCGCGCAGGTGCGCAACCGCACCCAGATCCGCTTCTGGCTCTATGGCATCTGCCTGCTGATCCTGGCCATGGTGGTCGTGGGGGGCGCCACGCGTCTCACCGAGTCCGGCCTCTCCATCACCGAGTGGAAGCCGATCCATGGCACCATTCCGCCGCTCAGCGAAGCGGAGTGGCTCGAGGAATTCGACAAGTACCGCCAGATCCCGCAGTACCAGCTCATCAACAAGGGCATGAGCCTGGACGAGTTCAAGTTCATCTTCTGGTGGGAATGGGCGCACCGGCAGCTCGGCCGCTTCATCGGCCTCGCCTATGCGCTGCCGCTGGCCTTCTTCTGGGCCACCGGCCGGATCGAGCGCGGGCTGAAGCTGCCGCTGCTGTTCGGTCTCTTCCTCGGCGGCCTGCAGGGGGCGGTCGGCTGGTGGATGGTCGCCTCCGGCCTCGTCGAGCGCACGGACGTGAGCCAGTACCGGCTCGCCACCCACCTGACCCTGGCCTGCATCATCTTCGCCTATGTCTTCTGGATCGCGCGGCGCCTTGCCCCGCATACGGAGGCGACACCGCGCGATGCGGATCTGTTGCGCCGGGCCGGCTGGGCCGTGATGGGTCTCGTTGTGCTGCAGATCTTCCTGGGCGGCCTCGTCGCCGGCCTCAATGCCGGTCTCACCTTCAACACCTGGCCGCTGATGGACGGACAGTGGGTGCCCGCCGGTCTCCTGGCGATGGAGCCGGCCTGGAAGAATTTCTTCGAGAACGTGATGACGGTGCAGTTCCAGCACCGGATCGGCGCCTATGTGCTGATGGCGGCGGTCGTCGCGCTGCTGGTGATGACGCTGAAGCGCAACGCCCACAAGGGGCTCCGGGCCACGGTGATGCTGCTGACGGGGGTGATCTTCGCCCAGGCGGCCATCGGCATCACCACGCTGCTGCTGCATGTGCCGCTCGACGTGGCGCTGCTGCATCAGGCCATGGCGGTGATCGTGCTCGGCATGGCGGTGGAATATCTCGTCCGGCTGAAGGGCGAGGCGCCGCTGCGCAGCTGATTCAGTTTCTCAGAATCAGGATGTGAGGCACCCGACTCGATTTCTTCGCTGTTGCGCCGAAGGGATTCATTTCCAACGAAAAAGCCCCGCCGGATCGCTCCGGCGGGGCTTTCATGTTTCAGATGAGCCTGGCGACGATCAGCCCGGCAGCTTGGCCAGCGCCTGGTCGAGGTCGGCGATGATGTCGGCGACATCCTCGAGGCCGATCGACAGGCGCACCACGTCCGGACCGGCGCCGGCGCGCGTCTTCTGCTCGTCGGAGAGCTGGCGATGCGTGGTCGAGGCCGGGTGGATGATCAGCGAGCGGGTGTCGCCGATGTTGGCCAGATGCGAGAACAGGCTGACGCCCGAGACGAGGGCAACGCCCGCGTCATAGCCGCCCTTGACGCCGAAGGTGAACACCGCGCCGGCGCCCTTCGGGCAGTACTTCCTGAAGAGGTCGTGGCCCTTGTCGCCCGGCAGGGCAGCGTAGGACACCCATGCGACCTTGGGATGGGTCGACAGGTACTCGGCCACCTTGAGCGCGTTGTCGCAGTGACGCTGCATGCGCAGCGGCAGGGTCTCGATGCCGGTCAGGATCATGAAGGCGTTGAACGGCGAGATGGCGGGGCCAAGGTCGCGCAGGCCAAGCACGCGGCAGGCAATGGCGAAGGAGAAGTTGCCGAAGGTCTCGTGCAGCACCATGCCCTGGTACTCCGGACGCGGCGAGGACAGGAGCGGATAGCGGCCGCTGGCCGACCAGTTGAACGTGCCGGCATCGACAATGACGCCGCCCATGGAGTTGCCGTGGCCGCCCATGAACTTGGTCAGCGAATGCAGGACGATGTCGGCGCCATGCTCGATCGGGCGGATCAGGTACGGCGTGGCCAGCGTGTTGTCGACGACGAGCGGCACGCCCTTCTTCTTGGCGATGGCCGCGATGCCGGCGATGTCGGTGACGATGCCGCCCGGGTTGGCCAGGCTCTCGATGAAGATCGCCTTGGTGGTCTCGTCAACGGCGGCCTCGAAGGCGGCAAGGTCCGACGGATCGGCCCAGATGACGTTCCAGCCGAAGCTCTTGAACGAGTGATTGAGCTGGTTGATCGAGCCGCCATAGAGCTTGGTCGAGGCAACGATGCTGTCGCCCGGGGTCATCAGCGTGTGGAAGGCAAGGAGCTGGGCGGCGTGGCCGGAGGCGACGGCCAGGGCGGCGGTGCCGCCTTCCAGTGCCGCAACCCGCTCTTCCAGAACGGCGGTTGTCGGGTTGGTGATGCGGGTGTAGATGTTGCCGAAGGCCTGCAGGCCGAACAGCGAGGCGGCGTGGTCGACGTCATCGAAGACGAAGGACGCGGTCTGGTAGATCGGCGTCACGCGCGCGCCGGTGGACGGGTCCGGCTGGGCGCCTGCATGGATCGCCAGCGTGGAAAAGCCCGGAGTTGCGTCAGTCATTCCATCCTCCCGAAGAACTGCAAGGGGTCTTGCCGGATCGGGAGTTTGGACGAGGGGCAGGCGAAGGTCAAAGACAGCTTTTGCGGGAAACGCTGCCTCGCGGGCATGTTTTGCTCCACCTTTCCAGCGCACGCAACGTCAGCCTTGCGCGCCGCGCTGCCTCACTCCGAGGGCGTCGCGCCATCGGGCAGTCCGCGATGCTGGAACCCGTCGGCGAGCACCGGGCGCCTGGAGGAGAGGCTGCGGGAGTTGACGCCCATCCAGCCGATCTCGCCGGAGAGCCGGCCATATTCGATCTTCGGGCAGCGGTTCATGATCACCGTGAGCCCGGCAGCCTCGGCCTTGGCTGCAGCGTCCGCATGCTCGACGCCGAGCTGCATCCAGATGACCTTGGGACGCGAGGGCAGGCCAAGAGCCTCCCCGACGATGCCGGGCACCGCATCCGACGCGCGGAAGATGTCGACCATGTCGATGGCGGCAGGGATGTCAGACAGGCGCCCATGCACCGGCCGGCCGAGCAGCTCCTTGCCGGCAAGGCCCGGATTGACCGGCCAGACCTCGAAGCCCTTGGCAATGAGGTACTTGGTGACGAAGAACGACGGCCGCACCTCGTTGGCGCTCGCCCCGATGATGGCAATGGAGCGGGTCCCGGACAGGACGCGCCGGATCAGGTCATCGGAATAGTCGGGCATGGGCTCACTCTCCCCGCCACTCGGGCGCGCGCTTCTGCAGGAAGGCGGTGATGCCTTCCTCGGCGTCGCGGGTGAGCATGTTCTCCACCATCACCGAGGCGGCGTAGTCGTAAGCTTGCGCCAGCGGCATCTCGAGCTGGCGATAGAAGGCCTCCTTGCCGATCTTCAGCGTCAGCGGCGACTTCGACGCGATCACCTCGGCGTATTTCTGCACCACCTGGTCGAGATAGTCGGCCGGAATGATGCGGTTGATCAGGCCGAAGGACTTGGCGGTCGAGGCATCGATCGATTCGCCCGTCAGCAGCATTTCCATCGCCTGCTTCGGGCTGGCATTGCGGCTGAGGGCGACCATCGGCGTCGAGCAGAACAGGCCGATGTTGACGCCCGGCGTGCAGAAGGTGGCGGTGTCGGTGGCCAGCGCCAGGTCGCAGGAGGCAACCAGCTGGCAGCCGGCGGCGGTGGCAACCCCCGTGACCACGGCAATCACCGGCTTCGGCAGGCGGACGATCTGCTGCATCAGATCCGAGCACTGGCGCAGGATCGCCTCGTAGGTCGCCCGGCCCCCGTCGCTCTCCGCCCGTGCGGCGGTCAGCTCCTTGAGGTCGTGGCCGGCACAGAACACCTTGCCCTCGGCGCCAAGGAGGACGACACGCACCTCCGGATCCTGCCCGGCCAGGGTCAGCTCGGCGGCAAGCGCGTCCATCATCTCGCGCGACAGGGCGTTCATCTTCTCCGGCCGCTGCAGCACAAGGCGCAGCACGCCCTTGTGCAGCAGCTTGCCGACGGGCGGGCGCGGCGCGGAAGAGGCAGAAGAGGCGGAAGCAGAAGCGGTCATGCGGGGATCTCGGTCGGAAGTCGGTCCGGAACGGGCCTATCAGCAAGCTGGAAACGGCACAAAGGATAGCTGGCCGAAGGGGGGAGGAACAGGGGCTTGCGGGGGGGCGCCCGGCTCCCCTAGCGTTTGCCTCAGGGCAAACCGGGGAAGGGGAGACAGCAATGCAGCCCGTGATGAGCGTGGCCGAGGTGGAGGCCTTTCTGGTCCGCGAGTTTCCGCAGATCTATCTTGACGGTCCGCTCTACCGGGTGGAAAGCCTCGCGCCGGGGGTGGCGGCGATGCGGTTCACCGCGAGCGAGCGGCACCTGCGGCCCGGCGGCACGGTGTCGGGCCCCGCGATGATGGCGCTCGCAGACCTTGCGGCCTATGTGGTGATCCTCGGCCATATCGGCCCGGTGGCGCTGGCGGTGACGACGAACCTCAATATCAACTTTCTCAGGAAGCCCGCGCCGGGCGATCTCATCGCCACCTGCCGCCTGCTCAAGCTGGGCAAGCGGCTGGCCGTGGTCGACTGCGCCATCGCCGGCGAGGGAGAGGCGGCACTGGTCGCCCATGCGACGGCGACCTATTCGGTGCCGCCGGAGCGCTGAAATTTGCGGTATTCTGTTACCGTTTTTGTAAAGCATTGAATTTGCTTTATTTTTACGGGCAGGTCGCAAATGTTTCGCCTTGACGTTTCTCCGGCGAACGCGTATCACCCTGCCCGAACACACGGTACGGCAAGACGCGGGTTCCGCCTCCCTGTCCGCACCGGTCTGGTTTCACCGATCAATCATGGATCAACACAGATGAAGACCTTCTCTGCCAAGCCGGCTGAGGTCGAAAAGAAGTGGATCTTGATCGACGCGGAAGGCATGGTTGTGGGCCGTCTGGCTGCCTACATCGCCAGCCACCTGCGCGGCAAGCATCTGCCGACCTTCACGCCCCACGTCGATTGCGGCGACAACATCATTGTTGTCAACGCCGACAAGGTTGTCCTGACCGGCCGCAAGTACGAGAACAAGAAGTACTACTGGCACACCGGTCATCCGGGCGGCATCAAGGAGCGCACCGCGCGCGCCATCATCGAGGGCCGTTTCCCGGAGCGCGTGCTCCAGAAGGCCGTCGAGCGCATGATGCCGGGTGGCCCGCTGTCCCGCCGCCAGCTGAAGAACCTCAAGGTCTATGCTGGCCCGTCCCATCCGCATGATGCCCAGACGCCGACCCTCGTCGACGTCAAGAGCCTCAACGACAAGAACGCGAAGAGGGCTTGAGCATGGTCGAGCTGAACTCCCTGGACCAGCTGAAGGGCGCCGTTGCAACGGCCGCCGCTGACGCCCCGGTTCACGTCCAGAAGCTGGACGCGCACGGTCGCGCCTATGCCACCGGCAAGCGCAAGAACGCCATTGCCCGCGTCTGGGTCAAGCCGGGCACCGGCAAGATCACCATCAACGGCACCGAATACCAGGCGTATTTCGCCCGTCCGGTGCTGCAGATGATCCTGCGTCAGCCGGTCATGCTGACCAACCGCGATGGCCAGTACGACATCGTTGCCACCGTCACCGGTGGTGGCCTGTCCGGTCAGGCCGGCGCCCTGCGTCACGGCATCTCCAAGGCCCTGACCCACTACGAGCCGGAACTGCGCGCCATCCTGAAGAAGGAAGGCTTCCTCACCCGCGACAGCCGCGTGGTCGAGCGCAAGAAGTACGGCCGTGCCAAGGCACGTCGCTCGTTCCAGTTCTCCAAGCGCTGATCCCTCAGCGGCTTGCCAGAGCGCAGACAAGACCCGCCGGTGCACGCCGGCGGGTTTTTTCGTCTGATAAGCCCCCGGGCCGGCGTCGCGGCGGTTGCCGCGCGGTCCCCGCGCGCCCTAGCATGATTACATGTCGTGACCGAAACGGCCCGGCCCCGCCCCGCCTGACATGACCTGACCGGTGCCTCGGGCCGCCTGGCCGAACCTGAAGGAGCAAGACGCGTGCACGCCTGGGAGAAGCCCGTGCTGAGGCTGGATCCGGCCAATGCCCCGACGGCCATCGCGCCGGCCTTCCAGCCGGTCGAGGCCCTCGTCGGGGGATTTGCCCTCACCGACTTCAACGATCCCGCCCGCGCCCGCGCCTACGCCGACGCGCTCGACCTGTGGCCGCATCTGGCCGGGGCAGGGGAGCCGACCGCGACCGACCCTCTGGCGGAGCTGCGCGACGGGGTGGAGAAGGCCGACCCGCTCGGGCCGGTGCTCGGCGACCTCTGCCGCCTGCACTGGCTGGCGCTGCGGCGGCGCAGCGTCTCGGTCCTGGAGTTCGGCAGCGGCTTCAGCACGGTGATCCTCGCGCATGCGATGCGGCTTCTCGCCGGCCATTTCGACGGCTGGGCCCGCCGGCACCTGCGCACCGAACAGCCGTTCCACGTGCATGCGGTGGAGGAGGATCCACGCTATCAGGCGCTGACCCGGGAGCGGCTTGGCCCCGCGCTGCAGCCCCATGCCACGGTGACACGCAGCAGTGTCGAGCTGATCACCCACGACAACCGCTTTGCCACCGTCTATTCCGAGCTGCCCAACATCGCCCCGGACCTGATCTATCTCGACGGCCCGTCGCAGTTTGCCACCACGGCACGCCTCAACGGCTTTTCCATCGCAAGCCCCGAGCGCATGCCCATGTCGGCCGACATCCTGCGGCTGGAGTTCTTCCTCGAACCGGGCTGCGTGCTGATTGTCGACGGCCGCACCCAGAACGCCCGCTTCCTGCGCAGCTATTTCCGCCGCGCCTGGGCCTATCACCACGACCGCGCCGGCGACATCCACCTGTTCGAGCTGCAGGAAGAGCCGCTCGGCCCCATCAACCAGCGCCGCCTCGACTTCTCCCTCAGCCAGGGCTGGCTGCTCTAGCCCCCACCCGCCGCCGCCATTGTCATGCCGGCTTGCCGGGTTCAAGCCCTCGCTGTCGCCCGGACAGATTGGCTGGCTCCCGGATCGGCGTCTCGCTGGCGCTCACCTTGTCCGGAATGACGGGGGGATGGCGATGGTCGGAACCAGCCTTTGCAATAACGACTGATCTTTTGGGACAGGGTGACAGCCCACCCTCCGCCGTCATCCTGGACCAGCTGAGCGCAGCGAAGCGCAGATCCAGGGCTTGTCCCGGGCCTGACCCGGGAGCCAGACATCAGCCGCGCGGAGCGCGACAAGACCGGTTCACGGGGCTCGGCGAGGCAGTACCGATGGTGCGTTCGCTGACGCTCACACAGGTGCGCTGGATTCCGGATCAGCGGTTTGCTGGCGCTCACGTTGTCCGGAATGACGGGGAATGCGATGGCTGGAACCAGCCTTTGCAACCACGACTGATCTTTTGGGACAGGGTGACAGCCCACCCTCCGCCGTCATCCTGGACCAGCTGAGCGCAGCGAAGCGCAGATCCAGGGCTTGTCCCGGCCCTGACCCACTACGAGCCGGAACTGCGCGCCATCCTGAAGAAGGAAGGCTTCCTCACCCGCGACAGCCGCGTGGTCGAGCGCAAGAAGTACGGCCGTGCCAAGGCACGCCGCGCGTTCCAGTTCTCCAAGCGCTGATCCCTCAGCTGCTTGTCAGACAACCGAAAAACCCGCCGGTGCAAGCCGGCGGGTTTTTTGGTTTTTGGGGGAGGGGGGCCTTCTTCTCGTTAGTCATGGTCGGGCTTGTCCCGACCATCTGCCAGCCATTGACTTGTATAGATCCTCGGCAGAGGGCCGAGGATGACGACGGAGAGGTTGCAGGTTTGTCAGCAGTCTGGAGAAACCCGCCGGTGCAAGCCGGCGGGTTTTTTGGTTTTTGGGGGGTAACTTTGCAAACGCAGGAACCGCGATGGTTGTTGTTTCCAGAAACAATCCTTAAAGTAGATTGACGATCGCGTTTTACGATTGTTCATGGATGGGGATAAGCGAAGGGCAGGCTGGGAGTGGCAATGTTTGAACTTTCGGAACAAGACTTAAGGTTACTGCGTAAGGCGGTTAAAGAAGGTAAGGTAGTATTGCTGCTCGGGGCTGGAGCTTCTGCAACGTCACTCAACGGACAACGTGAGAATGTTAAGCAGTCGAGAGCGCTAGCTAATCAACTCGCCGAAATGGGTGGATTTTCCCCGGGAGAGGATAGCCTGGCCGACGTTGTTCAGGCGGTTATGTCGCGAGTTGGTGAGGCTAAAATTCATGCTTTGTTTAAGTCTGAATATACACGCACTACTCCGTCTAATGAGTTAAAAGAATTACTTAATTATAGTTGGTATCGAATTTATACTTGGAATATCGACGATACGCTTGAGAACATTGCGCATTCTGTGCAGCGTCGTAGGTATTTTAATGGGCTAAGAGATCAAGTCGCGGACTATGAGGGAATTGAATATCTTCATATCATACATTTACACGGAGAAGCGCTAAAGCCAGAACACGGCTTCATTTTTAGTTCTTTTGATTACAATCAAAGGCTGAATAGAAATCAACATGATTGGTATCGGCAAGCCGTCGTAGATTACACAGCCCATGTGCCTGTCTTTATCGGGAGTACACTAAATGAGCCTATTCTTTCTGCTGAGCTCGATCGAGCTCGTCCAAGCGAGCAGGCGTCATTAGGTACGGCCTTTCTTATTACTCCTGATAAACTTAGCGAAATCAAAAAGGCCCAGTATGCTGCGCGGCGCATTGTCGTGATCGAGGGGGCCCTTAAGGATTTTGTCAATTGGCTCAAGCAAACACTTCCAGACGCGAATACACCGCTTGAAATTAACAGGGCGGAAAATTTATTTATTGATACAATTGCGAAGACAAAGAGAATTAATAATTTTGACTTACATGCAGCAAGTTTTGTTATCCTTCATACTTGGCGAGCTGCAAAGGCTAAAGCTGACGAGCTTCGAGGTGTGGAGCAGCAACAAATCGCTCGAGGTTTCCTTGAGGGGGGGCCAGTTACATTCACGATTGCAGCGAGCGATATCCCTGTATGGTTATCTGCAACTACTGACTTATATTGTGCACTTGAGGCGTCGATCGAATCAGCGGATCGAATGTTCTTAGTATATGGTCAATCTGGCAGTGGTAAAACAACTGCTCTACTTCAGTCTTTACTTAAGTATTCTCGAGAGAATGAATCAAAGGTATTTTATGAAATAAGAGGTGGGGTCAGGTCATTGCGGCAAGCGCTTGAATTAATATTGAAGATACATGAGGACGAACATGTTATCGTTTATCTCGGTGATGCATTTGTATTTGGCGATGGATTAAGCGAAGATGTGTTGAGCTTCCCTAAGGGGAGGATCACGCTTGTTACGAGCGCGCGAACGAGCGAGTGGAGGCAGCACATCGAACGGAGAGTTGGAGGATCTACGACAGCATTTGAGTTTCAGCGTTTTGTTGCAAGTGACTTTGCGGCGTTAATAGAGCGACTGCTCAAATATGTCCCCGCGCCAAAATTTAAACGTATGACGCCAAAAGAAAGACTTAGAAAGTTAGCTCAGTCGCAGGAGCAGCTCTTGATTGCTCTGAAAGAGACGACCGCGTCAACAAAATTTACTAATGTGATTACGGATGAATATGAAAAAATTCGTGATGATAGTGCGAAGCTCGTTTTTTTGATTGTTGGAATTGCAACTCTCGCACGTGTTGGAATATCTAGAGCTGTAGTTAGGGAGGTCTTTAATTCTCTAGATGCATTAATTTCGTTCGACGAAGCCATATTAAAGCTTGAGGGTATTGTTAGCGAAAATAACGATGGTCGACTTGTTGCTCGGCATGAACTATATGTCCGACATATTATAGAGAATGTTGCCAGATTTAATCTTATTGTAGACGCGATTGTTGAGATACTTAGGTCATTTACGAAATTCGAACCCCCTGTTGTTCGGAGTGTTAATCGTCTGGATGCTTTGTTATTTAAGTTTCTGTTGAATCATAACTTTATTGGGGACATGGCTCGTCGCCGCAACGAAGTTGACGAAGGCCTGCGGGTGTACAGAAGTTTCGAAATTGAATTCCAACTTGATGGACATTTTTGGCTGCAATACGGCCAGTATCAGTCGATGTTTGGTGATCTTGAGCAAGCAATGGATTCTCTGAAGAAGTCGATAGCTGCTTACCCGGAGAATATTTTTGCAGTTCACGCCTTGGCAGATCTTCAGCTTAGGGTCGCTCTTGAAAGGCCAAGCTATGATGCGATGACTGTGGCGCTTCTTGGAGAGGCAGTTGAAACACTTGAGGGACTTCACGCAGAGCAGCGCTCTGGCGCTGATTTTTATCCAATTGTTACTTTAGCTGAGCGTCACATACCGGTACTCATCAAGCATGGCCAAAAAAAATCCGCCCGAGCGGCCGCGCAAAGGTACTTCAATCTAATTCAGGCCATGTCGCGTACAGATTCCCAAATCAATCGGGTAAAAGAACGTATCTTTCGATACTATACTCTTGGAACTTGGGACTAAGGTACAACTTCCTGATTCAGAAAATAATGGGGATGTTCCCCCCCCCTTTCATCCCCACCCCCGCCACATAGGTCTCCACCACCGCACGGTCGTCGCCCAGGGTCTGCAGGATGAAGAGTTCGTCGGCCAGGGAGCGGGCGGTCTCGTGGCGGAGGGCCATTTCCGGGGTGGCGGCGGGGTTGAGGACGATGATGTCGGCCTCGGTGCCCGCGTCGAGCGTGCCGATCCTGTCTTCCAGCGACAGGCTCTCGGCGTTGCCGCGCGTGGCCCAGTAGAAGGTCTCGTAAGGGTGCAGGCGCTGGCGCTGCAGCTGCAGCACCTTGTAGCCCTCGTCCAGCGTGCGCAGCAGCGAATAGGACGTGCCGCCGCCGATGTCGGTGGCAATGGCGGTGCGCACGCCATGCCCCTCCAGCCGCGCCTTGTCGAACAGCCCGCTGCCGAGGAAGAGGTTGGACGTCGGGCAGAACACGGCGACGGAGCCGGCCTCGCGCATCACGCCAAGCTCCCGGTCATTCATGTGGATGCAGTGGCCGAGCAGGGTCTTGCGGCCGAGAAGGCCGTAGCGCTGGTAGACGGCGAGATAGTCGGCATGGCCGGGATAGAGATCCAGCGTGTAGGTGATCTCGTTGTGGTTCTCGTTGATGTGGGTCTGAAGGTGGCAATCAGGGTGCTCGGCCAGGAGCGCGCCCGCCACCTCCAGCTGCGCCGGCGTCGAGGTGATGGCAAAGCGCGGCGTGATGACATAGAGCGCGCGGCCCCGGCCATGCCACTCGGCCATCAGCGCCTTGCTGTCGTCATAGGCCGACTGCGCGGTGTCGCAGAGGGCAGGGGGCGCGTTGCGGTCCATCATCGTCTTGCCGCCCAGCATGCGCATGCCGCGCGCCTCCGCCTCGCCGAAATAGGCGCGCACGGAATTGGGGTGGCTGGAGCAATAGGCCACCGCCGTCGTCGTGCCATGGGCGATCAGCGCGTCATAGAAGGCGGTGGCGATGCGCTGGCCGTGGGCGAGATCGGCGAATTTCTGCTCGGCCGGGAAGGTGTGGTCGTTGAGCCAGTCGAGGAGCTGGTCGGCCCAGGAGGCAATCACCTGCGCCTGCGGGAAATGCAGGTGCGGATCAATGAAGCCGGCCATCAGGAGATGCGGCCGGTGGTCGGTCACCGGCGTGGCCGCAGGGGCTGCGGCCGCGACCTCCGCGAAGGGGCCCATGGCGGTGATGAGGCCGTTCTCGATCAGGAGACCGCCATCGGCGTGATGCACCAGCGCGCCGTCGTCATCCGCCCCGTGCGGGCGGCGGAGAAAGGAGACGATGCGGCCGCGCAGCAGCCGGGCAGGGGAAGTAGCCAAGACCGGAATCCTCATGGTTGTCCTCACGCCCCGCGCGCCGGCCGCCGCGCGTGAGGCGGCGGCCGGCGGATGAGGCAAACCTTGAAGTTCTAGTCGGCAGGGCCGGGCGGCACAAGGGCGCCGCGCGGCCATCCCGCCGAGGTGGCTCAGATCGTCAGGAGATGGGCGCTGCCGCCGCTGAGCGTCGCCGTGCTGAGGTCGATCAGGCCGACCAGCTTGACCAGCTGGTCGGCTTCCGGATTGAAGCCGACCGTGGACCGGCTGAGGTCCTGCACGATGTAGGTGTTGCCCTCGAACTGGAACCAGGTCACGCGCACGTCGTCGCCGGTGGCGGCCGTGTCCAGGAGTTTCTGGAACGTCGTCCCGGCCGGCGCCGTCACCTTGGCCGCCACGAAGCTGGCCACCCGTGCGTCATTGACGAGGTCGATCCGGTCGCCCTTGCCCATGCCGGCAATCGTGACGAAGGTCGTCACCCGGCTGCTGTTCAGCGACAGGATCACCGTGTCCAGCCCGCTGCCGACATCGACCATGTCCGCGCCGGTCCCGGTCCTGATCACGTCATTGCCCGCCCCGCCCGACAGGGTGTCGGCCGCGGACCCGCCGGTCAGCGTGTCGTTGCCGTCGCCCCCGGTCAGCGTGTTGGCCCAGGTGGCGGAGCCGGTCAGCACATCGTCGCCCGCCCCGCCGTCCATGGTCACGCTGGCGGCGGCCGAGCGGACAGACAGGGTGTCCTTGCCCTTGCCGCCGAGGAAGGTCACAGGCCCGGTCAGCGCGTCCTTGGTCGTGAGGTCGACACCGCCGGCAAAGCCCGCCGCGTCGAGGACCATCAGCGCAGTCCCCGAGTAGTTGCCCAGCCAGAGCGAGGGCCCGTTGCCCGTCACCTTGATGGTCTGGACGGCGGCACCGGAAAAATCGCCGCCGCCGCCCCGTGGCGGGGTGGTGTCGACGCGGAAATTCACCGTCTCGACATCGGCAATCTGGAAACCGTATCCGCCGACCGTGGCGTCTTCCCCCTTGAGTTCAAAGGTGAAACTGTCATTGGCGCGGGTCGCGGCGCCGTCCACGACGACGGTGACGCCTTCCGTGAAATAGCCCGACAGCTGCAGGGTGCCGCCGGAGGCAAGGCCCTTCACCGTCACCGGCTCACCGACGATGGCCCCGCTCAGGGCAACCGTGGTGATGGCATTCTGCCCGGTGGCATTGAAGGCGGTGACATCGATCGTCTGGGGCGCGGCGATATCCCCCGACGCCACGTCCAGCACCTCGAAGCCGCTGAAACGCGAGGCAGCAGAGGCAAGCGCGCCATTGGCGAAGCTTGCGATCTGGGTGACCAGCCTGTCGACGCCGGCCCCGCCGTTGACGCTGCCGTAGTCCGTTCCGCGGATCGCCAGCCAGTCGTCGCCCGCCCCCAGATCGATCCGCGTGCTGGAGCTGGTCGAGGCCGAGGTGTAGCGGTCGGCGCCTGAGCCGCTGGCAATCGAGGTGTTCAGCATCTCCCGCGTCACCGTCACATTGCCGCTGCTGCCGGTGGCATCCAGCGTGGTGAGGGCCGTCGGCCCGTCGAGGAACAGCACCATGCTGTCACCGGTGATGGTCAGGCTCCGCGCGGCCGCCCAGTTGACCGTCTCGAAGGTGATGATCTCGTCCGCGTCCACGGAAACGCTGGTCGCCCGCGGCGCAAAGCTGGCGATGCTCGACAGGCCGCCAAAGACGCGGATCTGCAGCGAGGTGGCTGTCTCGTCAATGACGTGGATCGCCACGGACGAGGAAGCGAGGTCGAGGTTCAGGGGCCGGGCTGCTGCCTCGACCTTGATGATGTTCGGTCTGTTGGGGTCGGTGTTGCTGGAACTGATCAGCTTCAGGTCCGTCAGGGCGTCCGAGCGGATCGTCGCCTGGAGGGCGGAATAGAGCGTCACCGAGGCGAGCCTGTCGCCGCCGGCCCCCGCCGTGTCCTCGATGACGGCACCGGACCCGCCCAGGGCGGTGACCTCCCGCACGTTGCCGCGGGTCAGCATCGTCCAGGTGCCGGAGGTTTCGGCGTTCACACTCTCCAGCCCGGTCCACGACCGCAGGTCGATCCTCTCGCTAGTGGCAAGGCCATAGGTCAGATAGTCGAGATAGAGGGCCTCGACGTTGCTGACGCTGGCAACCGGCAGGACGGTGTCGCCGGTGCGCATGGCATTGGTCAGGCGCAGGGTGTCGTATCCGGCCCCGCCATCGATCTGGTCGCCGCTCTGGAACGTGCCGCCCGCGCCGGTCGAGACCGTGCCGATGATCGTGCTGTTTGCATCCAGGGCCCTGATCACGTCGTCCCCGGCCGTGAGGATCAGCGCCCCGTCACGGTTCGACATGTCGAGCGGGCTCTTGCCGGTGTAGACCTTGGCAAGATCGGCCGCCGCGACAGCGCCGGCTGCCGTCTTCAGCGCCAGAACCGCGGCGGCGGACTTGGCCTGAAACTCGGCCGAATTGGAGAAGCCGATCAGGATCTGGGTCATCGGCTGACCCGTGGCCTTCCAGGCGGCGATCTCGGCGGCGGAGCCCGCACGGCCCAGCACATTCTGGTACAGCGCGCCGAGCGAGACATCGCTGACGCTGTTGTCGCCGTAGCGGTTCTTCCACTCCTGCGAATTGACAAAGCCGGCCGCCACCTTGGACAGGGCGGTGGCATCCGCGCGCAGGTCCTTCACCCAGCCGCTAATTCCGGTCACGTCCGGCACGCGGCCAAAGGCGGCCTGATAGATGCGGATCACCTGGTCGACATAGGTGACGGCTTCCGCACTGCCTGCCAGTTCGTCCCGGAAACTGTCGAAGCTCCGCACGCCCTTGTCGACGAGATAGGCGTAGGTCGTTGAATAGTAGAGTTCCGGCGTACGCTGCAGAACGTTCTGGAACAGCTGGACAATCCGGTCTGCAGTGGTCATCGCCAAGGCACGCGCCCCCCTTGTTGCGTCAATGGCGTGCGGACCGGGAGCGTCTGGCTGGAGCCACGGCACCCCTTGCGCCGCACGGCTCAGGAATTGTGCAGCGATACAATGGCGGGTCTGGGTTGTGAAGTCCGGATATTGTCATAATTTGCGAGTGTCGACCGGTGTGGGCGGACTGTGGGGGAACCCCGGTCACGCCCTGGGCCTGCGCTGTCGACGCCTGGAACTTAGCCAGGCAGGCGACAGGGCAGGGACGGGGAATCGCTGGTCCGGACCGTTACAGGGTCAGGACGACATTGGCATCATTGCTGAATGTCGAGCCGCTCAGGTCGATGAGGCCGACGAGCTTCACGAACTGGTCGGCGCCGTTGGAAAAGCCGGCGAAGCTGGTGCGGTCGTGGACGGCATAGGTGTTGCCCTCGAACTGGAACCAGGTCACGCGGTTGACGCCGCCGGTGGTGGCCGCGTCGAGATGCGCGGCGAAACTCGCTCCGGCCGCAAGGCTCACCTTGGTCGCCACGAAGCTGGCAACCGAGGTGCCGTTGTTGGCAAAATCCAGCTTGTCGCCGGCGCCCATCCCGGACACCGTCACGAAGTTGGCGCGGCTGTCGTTGTTGACGGACAGCAGCACCGTGTCGGTCCCGGTGCCGACATTGATGAGGTCAGCCCCTTGCTTGGTCTGGAACACGTCGTCTCCGGCTCCGCCGAAAAAGGTGTCGGCCGCGCTGCCACCGGAGAGGAGATCGTCGCCGTCGCCACCAAGGAGCGTGTTGGCGGCGGTGTCCGATCCAAACAGCGTGTCATTGCCTGCGCCGCCCTCCATGGTGATGGCTGCAAGTGACTTGGCAGCGTTCAGGCTGTCATTGCCGCTGCCCCCCTTCAGAACGGCAGCAGTGGACAGCGCGCCGTCAACGGCAACAATGACCCGTCCGGACAGCGCCGAGGCATCAAGGCTGGTCAGGGTCGAGGTCGCGAGACTGCCGATCAGCAGCGATCCCGTGCCGCTGACTGTCAGCGTCTTCAGCGCGTCGGCCGCCATCTGCAGGGTGGGCTGGCCCGACACCCCGTCCAGAACCACATTCAGTGTCTCGACGCCATCAATCCGCGAGAAGCCCGAGGAGAACCGGGCCAACGGACCTTTCAGCACCAGTGTCAGACTGTCGGCCGTGCCTGTTGCCGCGCCCGCGACCTCGAGCGTCAGCGGCACGCTGTTGGTGGCGGTCGTCACCACGGTGCTTCCCGAGGCAAGACCGCTGACCTTGAGTGTGTGATCGATTGCCCCCTGGAACTCGATCGTCTGAATGGCGTTGCGGCCGCCGCTGTTCATAGCACCGACGTCGATGACCTTGTCGGCGGCGGTGGTGCCATTCCGGACGTTGAGGACCTCAAAGCCGCTGACCCTGGACATGATGGCCGTGGAATTGGCTGCGCTCATCGAGAGGGTCAGCGTATCGGTTCCGGCACCGCCGTCGAGCGCCGTGAACTCCGTGCCAACGGCCAGAAGCTCGTCGTTGCCGTTGCCAAGGCTGGCGGATTTGGCAAAGCTGCCGCCAAGGCCAAACTTGTCGGCGCCAGAGCTGCCAATGAGGGTGGCGGTCACAAGTTCGACGCCGATCAAGGTCACGCCCCCGCTGTTGGCCGAGGCATTCAAGCTGGTCAGGCGTTGAGCCAGGTCGAAGTCCACCGGCAGGGTGAGGCGGCTGTCGCCGCTGACTGTCAGCGTGCGCAGGCTGGGCATGAAGAGTGTGGTGAGGGTCACCGCCTCGTCGGCTTGCACGGTCAGCGTCTCTGCCTTGTCAAAGCCAACGCCGAAACTGGAGGCGGCACCGGTGGCCTTCAGGGTGACGGCCGTGGTCTTGTCGTCGAAGACACGCATGTTGACCAGGTTGTTGGCCGAAACGGTCAGCGCTGCGCCCGCCCCGTTCGCCTTGACCGTGATCGGAGCCGACACCTCGGTGCCACGGATGTTGGCAAGGCCGAGATCCGTCAGCGCGTCGGAGGTAATGGTGCTCGCCCCGCGCACGCCGTTGAGCGACACCGAGGCAAGCTTGTCCGCGCCGGCCCCAGCCTTGTCATCCAGCGTGACGGTGCCGCCGCCGGTCACCGTGACGCTGCGCACATTGCCGTTGCTGGTGAGGGTGAGCGCGGCGTTGGCCTGATGCTCCACGGTGACGGTCTCGAGCCCGGTCCAGGTCTGCACGTCCGCGGTGGTCGCGCCCGAGCTGGTGCTGCGCAGGACCAGCGCCTCGACATTCTTGACGCTGGCCGGCTGCAGCGCCATCAGGCCGCTGGCCGTGGAGTTGGTCAGGGTCAGCGTGTCATTGCCCTGTCCGCCGTCGATCGTGTCGAGACCGCCGAAGGTCTGGTCTGCGGTGCCGTCGACAACGCCGCTGATCTTGTCGGCGCCGGAGGTGCCCACCACCGGGTCGGCCACCCGTGTCAGCACGATCTGGCTGCCGCCAAACCCGAGATTGAGCGCACTGGTGCCGTTGTAGACGCTGGCGAGATTGGCCGGGCTCACGTCGCCAGCGGCTTTCTTCAGTCCAAGGACCGCGGCAGCGGAGGCATTCTGGAACTCTGCCGAGTTGGAAAAGCCGATCAGGATCTGCGTCATCGGCTGGCCCGTGGCCTTCCAGGCGGCGATTTCCTGGGCCGATCCGGCGCGGCCCAGCACGTTCTGGTACAGGGCACCCAGCGAGATATCGCTGACGCTGTTGTCGCCGTAGCGGTTCTTCCACTCCTGCGAATTGACGAAGCCGGCCGACACTCGCGACAGGGCGGTCGCGTCGGAGCGCAGCTCGTTCACCCAGCCGGTGATGCCGGTGATGTCCGGCACGCGGCCAAAGGCGGCCTGATAGATGCGGATGACCTGATCGACGAAGGTCACGGCCTCGGCGCCGGCGGCCAGATCGTCACGCGCCTGGGTCAGGCTGCGCGCGCCGCTGTCCACCGCGGCCACCAGGCTGGACAGCTCGGCTGCCGTCGGCTGGCGCTGCAGGATGTTCAGGAAGAACTGCTTGATCGTGTCCGACGTCGCCATGAGGAAACTGCCTTCTGCTCGAGACCGTTGGGTCAGGGTTTTCATGCTGGATCTGAGCGGAAGGCTGTCGTTGCTGGCCGCCCCGGGTCTCCTGCGCTGCCCGGTCCGAAAGCCGAAAAGTCACAAGCCCCTTAGCGATAGTATGAAGCGCAGGGCGTGGGAAGTGTGACGGGCGACACTTGTCAGGAAACGCAGGGGCTGCCGTGGCTGCGTCAGGGGGTGGACAACCCGCCCTCGGCCGCATCAAAGGCGCCGGCGCGCACCAGGTCGGCAAAGCGCCCGCCCTGCGCCAGCAGGTCGGCAAAGCGCCCCCGCTCGACGATGCGGCCCTCTTCGAGGAACAGGATCTGGTCTGCATCGCGGATCGTCGACAGGCGGTGGGCGATGATGAAGGTAGTGCGCCCGGCGCGCAGGTGATCCAGCGCCCGCTTCACCTTCGCCTCCGTCTCGGTGTCGAGCGCGGAGGTGGCCTCGTCGAGGATCAGGATCGGCGCGTCCTTGAGGAGGGCCCGGGCGATGGCGAGCCGCTGGCGCTCGCCGCCCGACAGGGCCTTGCCCTGCTCGCCGCAGCGCGCGTCAAACCCCTCCGGCCGGGACAGGATGAAGCCCGTCGCCTCGGCCAGGTCGGCGGCAGCGCGAATGTCGGCATCGCTGGCGTCCGGCCGGCCGATGCGCAGGTTCTCGGCGATGGAGCGGTCGAACAGCCCGGCATTCTGCGCCACCACGGCGATCTGGCGGCGCAGGCTGTCGAGGGTGACATCGCGGATGTCGGTGCCGTCGATCAGCACCCGGCCTTCCGCCGGATCCCGCAGGCGCTGCAACAGCGCCAGTGTCGTGCTCTTGCCCGAACCGGTCGGGCCGACCAGCGCCACCGTCTCGCCGGGACGGGCCTCGAAGTCGAGATTACTAAGCCCGGCGCCGCCGTCGGGATAGCGGAAGGAGACGCCCTCGAACACCACATGGCCTTTTGGCACAACAAGCGGCCGCGCGCCGGGCTTTTCCGGCAGGTCGCCGGCGGCATCCAGCACCTCGAAGAACTGCTGCATCGCCGGCGCATCCAGGAACAGGCGGGTGACGAAGGCGGTGATGTTGTCGAGCCGCCCGATCAGCAGCGTCGCAAAGCCGACGAAGGAGACGATCTCGCCAACGCTCACCTCGCCGCGCGCATGCAGCACGGTGCCGAGCGCGAACATGGCCACGATGGTCAGCGTCGAGGCGGCCCGGGTCAGGATCGAGGTCATCGCCCACCAGGTCAGCACCGGGTTCTGCACCGCAAGCAGCCGGCCCATCAGCTCGCGCAGCGCCTGGGTTTCCTCCTGCAGCCGGGTAAAGCTCTGCACCAGCGTCACGTTGGCAATGACATCGCCGACCCGGCCCGAGAGCGCGGCGTGATAGGCGGCCGCATCCGCCTGGCCCGCCTGGGTCTTGCGCATGACGAGGCCGTTCAGGACCACATAGACGACCATCAGCGCCAGCAGCAGCGCCGCCATCTCGGCATTCATGGAAAAGGCGACGGGCAGCAGCACGGCGAGCGACACCAGCGCCGTAACCTGCTCGCGGAAGGCCGACAGCCAGAGCCCGAACAGGGTGTCGGAGCCCTTCAGCATGACGCCGATCAGGCGGCCCGACTGCGCCCCGCTGTGAAAGCTGCCGGGCAGGCCGATGACATGTTCAAAGTAGCGGCGCATGACCGCCAGCCGCCGGCGATGCGCCAGCCGGTCCGCCTGCAGCGCCACGAAAACGCCGGCGGCGACCGAGAGAAAGCCGAACAGCGCCCACAGCCCGACGAGACCGGCGGCCGCTTCGCCTTTCGTCAGCGCGTCGATGACCGCACCGAACAGCAGCGGCTCGGCAAACTGCACCAGCGCCAGCGCCGTCCCCGCGACCGCAATCAGCCCGGCCAGCCAGACCTCCGGCCAGAGCAGACCGAGCGCGCGCCAGTAGATGCGGAGAAAGGACATGGGACAGGGTCTCGGCGTGTGATCGGGCGGCTGACGGGCATCAGCCGGGAAGACCTCTGCAAATTTACGCAGGGAGATCAAGAGGCGTCCGGAAGGCTCGACGCTTGGAGCAGTTTCTCGAGCGCACTCGGCGCAATTCCAAAAGCCGCTTTATTTCAGAAGGTTCAAAATTGTGGTTGCCTTGAAAATACGTCATATCAAAGAGTGTTTACATGAAAGAGTGTCCCACTAAAGCTATTTTGATGGTGGGCATTTTTGATTTGACGGTTTTTCATTTAACGGGGGCGAGATGAAGGTTTTTGGATCGGATAACCCCTTGTCGTGGGATGACTTTGAGCGCGAACGGAACATTTTGGATGATTCTCTCAAGAGGATTCGCAGCGACGCGGGGCCGATCCCGTACATTTCAAGATGGCTTTATCGAGGTCAGTCCGACAAAGATTGGTTTCTTGAGACAACCCTTGAAAGATTTGTGAGAGAAGAGGGAATTTCAAGCAAATACTTGCGAATAGATCGATACTTGAGGAAGATTAATTCAATTCTTCCTGCGATTAGGTCATTGTCAATGGCAGGTTTTGTCGAGATTTTATTTGAAGAAGTTGATGATATAAAGATATTGAATTTATTTGAAGCGCATGCTTTGCTTTATCATCTTCGGCATCTTGGATTTCCGTCGCCGCTCTTGGACTGGAGTGAGTCATACTTGGTGGCGGCCTTCTTTGCTTTCCAAAGGGCTAGGCCGAACAAAGACGTGGCGATCTACGCAATGAACCTAGAGCTGACGAAATATCGCGTACGAGAGAGAGGGGTGCCGCATATCATTGATTACGGTTCGTACGTCGAGACGCATCGAAGGCACTTTAATCAGCAGAGTCGTTACAGTCTTTGCTATGCAGTTCAGGATAAGGAGTACTGTATTTTCCCACACGAAAATGCGGTCATGTTGAATCCTGAATTCAATACAATCCAAAAATACATTATCGCCTCAAGCGAGCGAAAGACGGTGTTGGAGAAATTGCATCACTCAAATATAAATGCGTATACATTGTTTGGCAGTGACGAGGC
The DNA here is from genome assembly GCF_009915765.1 of Pannonibacter sp. XCT-53. Taxonomy (NCBI): domain Bacteria; kingdom Pseudomonadati; phylum Pseudomonadota; class Alphaproteobacteria; order Hyphomicrobiales; family Stappiaceae; genus Pannonibacter; species Pannonibacter tanglangensis. The sequence continues at coordinate 1,707,141 of NZ_JAABLQ010000001.1, read as the reverse complement.
CTTGATGGATACGCTTGCGTATCGCGAGTTCGTTAGAGAGATGCCGTAAATTCTTGTGAAGGCAAACCATGTCCACGATCCGTCCCCGTCCGACCGACAACGCCGTGTTCGGCAAGCACCTGACCGGCGGTGCGCATGAGCCGACCTATGGCGGCGTCCTGTCCTTCATGCGCCGGCGCTACAGCCGCGATCTGGCCGGCGTCGATGTGGCCGTCTGGGGCGTGCCGTTCGATGCCTCGGTCTCGAACCGCCCGGGGGCCCGCTTCGGCCCGCAGGGCGTGCGCCGCGCCTCGGCCATCTTCGACGGCGATCCGCAGTATCCCTTCCACGCCGACCCGTTCGAGACGCTGGCGGTGGTCGACTACGGCGACTGTTCCTTCGACTACGGCCGCAACGCCGAGATCCCGGCCTGCATCGAGGCGCAGGCGCGCGAGATCCTGGAGCAGGGCGTGCACCTGTTCTCCATCGGCGGTGACCACTTTGTCACCCTGCCGATCCTGCGCGCGCATGTGGCGCAGCATGGGCCTCTGGCGCTGGTGCAGTTCGACGCGCATCAGGACACCTGGCCCGATGACGGCGGCCGCATCGACCACGGCACCTTCACCGGCCGCGCCGTGCGCGAGGGGCTGATCGATCCGGCGCGCTCGATCCAGATCGGCATCCGCACCCATGCGCCGGACACCTGTGGCCTCGAGATCCTCTATGGCGAGGACGTGGAGCAGCTCGGCGTCAATGCGGTCGTCGACCTGATCAAGGAGCGGGTGGGCGACGCCAAGGCCTACATGACCTTCGACATCGACTGCCTTGACCCGGCCTTCGCGCCGGGTACGGGCACGCCGGTAGCCGGCGGCCTGACCTCGCGCGAGGCGCTGATGATCCTGCGCCGCCTCGGCGATCTCGATTTCGTTGGCGGCGACGTGGTGGAAGTGGCCCCGGCCTATGACCACGCCGACATCACCTCGATCGCCGGCGCCACCGTGGCGCAGCATTACCTTGGCCTTCTGGCCGAACGGCGGGCGCGGGGCTGAGCCCCGCGTCTGCGCCTCAAGGCTGGAGACAGAGCGATGATGACGAAACGGCAGGGGCTGGCGGCCCAGATCAGGATGCTGTGTGTGGCCGCAGCCGGGCTGTGGCTGGCGGCCGCAGGTCCGGCCTTCGCCGCCGGGGCAGGGCTGGCGCTGATCTACCGGGGGCCGGGCGCCTGTGACGGCTGCCCGGAGGCCGCCGGCGTGGTGGCCAGCCGCGTCGGGCTCAAGGTGCGCTATGTCTCGGGCCCCGAGATCACGCCGGAGCTTCTGTCGCGGGCTGCGGTCTACATCCAGGGCGGCGGCGAGGACGTGATGGACATCCGCCGCTCGCTCACCGACGCGCAGGTGACCTGGCTCAAGGACTATATTGCCGGTGGCGGCCGCTACTGGGGCATCTGCGCCGGCGGCTATTTTGCCGGCAAGTCGATCGACGACGACGGCGACGGCGTCGGGCTGCAGCTCTTCAAGGGCGATGCGGCCGGCTACAGCCCCTATGAAGCCAGCATGGAACAGGTGATCTGGAACGGCGTGCCGCGCTGGATGTATCTGCAGGAGGCCCCGCATTTCGTGCTGGCCCCCGGCAGCCGGGCAGAGGTGACGGCCACCTACGAGGGCGGGGAGGTGGCTGCATTGCTCGCCCCGTACGGCCGGGGCTGGATCAGCCTGTCAGGCCCGCATCCGGAGGCAACGGAGGAATGGCTGGAGCTCGACGATCTCGAGGACCCCGGCCTTGCCCCGCCGCAACTGGCCGATGACATGCTGCGGGCCCTGCTGGCGCGCAAGTGACGCCTCGCAAGTAGTGACGCTTCGCCGGGGACGCTGGGCCAGTGACGATGGGCCAGTGACCGGGGACCAGCGACGTGGTGCCAGGGGACGGGTTGCCAGGGGACGGGTTGCCAGCGCTTCAGGCGGCCTGTCCCGGCTTTCGGGCACCGCGCGTGTTGTCATTGAGGGCCGGGCGGCGCCAGGCGCGATAGAGCGGATCGGCATCCTGCATTTGCCCGTAAAGCCGGGCCATCAGCACGAGATAGGCCAGCTGCGCCGCAAGGCAGAGGCCGGTTCCGGCCAGGACCACCGGCAGGCTGCCGGCGAAACCGGCCAGCGCCGCGATCAGCCCCCCGGCGACGGCTCCTGCCACGAGAAGACCGGCGGGGCGGGCGACCGCAGGCGGCACCGGCACCACGACCCGGTTGAAGAACATCCGCTCGCCCATCAGCGCCCGCACATGCCAGCCCGGACGCGACCCGAGCACCTGACCGCCGGCCGGACCGGACCCGCGGCGCAGCAGCCAGACAAGCACGAGCAGGCCGGTCACGGCCAGAAGCGCCATCTGCCAGTCGAGCGGCTCGTGCAGCCAGAGCGCAACCGGCACGGCCGGCAGCAGCAGGAGGCGCACGGCCAGCGGGCCGAGGCCCGGCGGGCGCCGCCACAGGCGGGCGGCCATCGAGTACCAGCGGATCTGCGACGCCGGAATGACCGACGGTCGGACGGGCCGCGGCTGCGGGCCCGGGGTGCGATGTGCTGCCGTGTTGGACATGTGCTTCAACGCGCCTTGCCGCGCTACTCCCTGGGCCGATTCCCGTGCCTGCCTGATCCCTGCCTGATCCGTACCTGATCCCGGCCTCCGCGTGGTCCCCGCTCACGGTGCCCAATCGCCGGTCCCGCTCAGGGGACCCCGTAACGGGACCCTGTCGGGGCTCCTGCCGGCCGACGGCGGGGTCATGCCCAGGGACCCGGCCCCGTCAGACCCTGCGTCCCTGAGGCCTGCTTGCCCGGGAGCCCGCACTCCGGATGGACGGACCCCTGACGCACAGACCCCGGACGCACAGACCCCGGACGCTCAGACCCCGGACCAGAGGGGTGCCCGAGGACCGGTGAGCCCGCTCGTTGCCGGATCAGGCTCGCATCTTAACGTAAGTTCCGGGTGCGTCGCCAAGAATCTTAACCCTGTTTGCACCGGGTTTGCGCGCCTTGACCAGCGTGCCCTCCTGCGCCCGGATCCAGGCGTCCCAGTGTGGCCACCAGGAGCCGGGATGTTCGCTGGCCGCGGCAATCCAGTCCTCGAGCGCGCCCTCCGGCTTGCCGCCGGTCCAGAACTGGTACTTGCCGCGGGCCGGCGGATTGACCACGCCGGCGATATGCCCCGAGCCGGCCAGGATGTAGTCGACCGGACCCCCGAAGGCCGAGCAGCCGAGGAACACCGACCGGGGCGGGGCGATGTGATCCTCGCGGGTGGCGAGATTGTAGATCGGGATCGTCACCCGGGAGAGATCGAGCCGCTCGCCGGCCATCACCATCTCGCCCCGCGACAGCGTGTTCTCGAGGTAGCAGTTGCGCAGGTAGAAGGAATGGTTGGCGGCCGGCATCCGGGTCGAATCGGAGTTCCAGTACAGCAGGTCGAAGGGGAAGGGGTCCTTGCCGCGCAGGTAGTTGTTGACGACATAGGGCCAGATCAGGTCGTTCGACCGCAGCATGTTGAAGGCGGCCGCCATTTTCGACCCGTCAAGATAGCCGCGCTCGGCCATCTTGCGCTCGAGGATCGCGATCTGTTCCTCGTCGACGAAGACCTTGAGGTCGCCGGCGTGGGTGAAGTCCACCTGGGTGGTGAAGAACGTGGCCGAGGCGATCCGGTCATCGCCGGTTGCCGCCATGTAGGCGAGCGTGACGGCCAGCAGCGTGCCGCCGACGCAATAGCCGATGGCGTTGACCTTCTCTTCCTTCGTCGCGCGCCGGATCACGTCGAGTGCATTGAGGATGCCCTCGCGCATGTAGTGCTCGAAGCCCTTCTGCGCCTGACGCTCGTCCGGATTGACCCAGGAGATGACGAAGACCGTGTGGCCCTGGTCGACGGCCCACTGGATGAAGGATTTGTCCGGCGTCAGGTCGAGGATGTAGAACTTGTTGATCCAGGGCGGCACGATCAGCAGCGGCCGCTTCAGCACGGTGTCGGTCGTCGGTGTGTACTGGATCAGCTCGCACACGTCGTTGCGGGCAATGACCTTGCCCGGCGTCAGCGCCAGGTTGCGGCCGACCTCGAACTTGCTGGCATCGGTCTGCCGGATCTTGATGTCGCCCTTGCCGGCCTTGATGTCCTCGACGAGGAACTGCATGCCGCGCACGAGATTCTCGCCGTTGTTGGCAAGCGTCTCGCGCAGGAGCGCCGGATTGGTCAGGACGAAGTTGGAGGGCGAGAGCGCATTGGCGATCTGCTTGACGTAGAAGTCGGCCTTGTGGCGCGTGTGCTCGTCGAGCCCTTCCGCCTCGGCCACCATGTCGTTGGCCCAGTTGGAGGTGATCAGGTAGAACTGCTTGAGGAAATCGAAGAACTGGTTTTCCTGCCAGTCCGGGTCCTCGAAGCGCTTGTCGCGCGCGGGCGTCGGCACGGCCGGTTCGGCTTCTTCGCCCCGCATGCGCTTGAGCGAGGAATTCCACAGGTTGATGTAGCCGGCCCACAGCCGACCCTGCGCCTCGACGGCGCGGGTGGGATCGGCGGTCCAGTACTCGCCGACCTGGGCGAGGGTCTTGATGATCGTGGTCAGTTCTTCGGCCGTGTCGGGCTTGACCTCGCCCTTTTCGCGCGGCTCGAGATAGGCCGCGAGCGCCTTGCCACCCTGTTCCATCAGCTTGGCGAGGTTCTGTGCAAAGGCTTCCGGGTTCTTGACGATGTACTGAACCAGCGGATTCTGGCGATCATCAGCCATATTCGGCATTCCCTCCCATGCATTCTTCTTGCTTCAACCGTTGTCACCCGGCTGCCCGTCAATTTTATGACACGGAATTCCGTAAGGTCGAATGGTCATTTCGCAGGCACCAGCCCTGCACAGGGATCGCTTGCGAATCTGCCCTGTCCGTGCAACGGCAGCCATCACGCTTTGATGGCGGCCCGCAGAGCGGATAGACTGGGCGGGACGGGTGGCAGCTGCCTAACAGGAGGGCATGTCGTGAGACACTTTTCAGCACTGGCAACGGCGGGTCTTCTGGCCCTGATGGCCGGCGGCTGCGCCCTCGAACCGGATGCCTCGCTGATCGGCACGATGCGCGATCCGCTGCGCCGGCCGGCCGAGCCGACCCTGCCGGCCTATGCCACGCCCGCACCGCTCGCAAGCCCCGGTCCGCTCGCGGCCGCGCCCCAGTCGCCGGGCACCGCCCCCCTCCCGTCGCAGGCCGGGCCGCAGCGGCCCGGCGCCGCCGTCGCCGGGGCTCCGGCACAGGACAGCCTCGACCTTGCCGTCGCAGCCGGCGGTAATCCGGGCGCCCAGCCGGCGGCCTCGTCCGTGCTGGATCCGGTGGCGCGCCAGCGGGCGCTCGAGGAGCTGTCGGGGCTGGCCGGACGGGGGCAGGTGGGCGGTCCGCGCACCTCCAAGACCGAGCTGATGCGGATCCGCTCCGGCCATGGCGCTGCGGCGCTTGCCGACATCGAAGGCCGTTAGACAGGTAAAATTTCCCGACGACTGCCTCCGAAAGGCGCGTGCGGAAAGCAGGGGTTGCTGCTAAAAGGGCGCCAGCCCCGGATCCCTGCGCCGACCGGGGCAAAAAGCACGTCAGCCCAGCTGCATCACGCCGCAAAGGAACGCGAGGCCCGCGCCATGGAAGAGTTTCACAAGACCCGCCGACTGCCCCCTTATGTGTTTGAACAGGTCAACAAGCTGAAGGCGGCGGCGCGGGCACAGGGCGCGGACATCATCGACCTCGGCATGGGCAACCCCGACCTTCCGACGCCGCCGCACATCGTGGCGAAGATGATGGAAGTGGTCACCGACCCGCGCACGCACCGCTACTCCGCCTCCAAGGGCATCACCGGCCTGCGCAAGGCCCAGGCCGCCTACTATGAGCGCCGCTTCGGCGTGAAGCTGAACCCGAACACCCAGGTCATCGCGACGCTCGGGTCCAAGGAAGGCTTCGCCAATATGGCCCAGGCGATCACCGCCCCGGGCGACGTGGTGCTGAGCCCGAACCCGAGCTATCCGATCCACACCTTCGGCTTCCTGATGGCGGGCGCCGCGATCCGCTCGATCCCGGCCAAGCCCGGCCCGGAAGTTTTCCACGCGCTCGAGCGCGCCGTGATCCATTCGGTGCCCAAGCCGATTGCCGTGATCATGTGCTATCCGGCCAACCCGACCGCCTATGTCGCCGACCTCGACTTCTACAAGGATGTCGTGGCCTTCGCCCGCAAGCACGACATCTTCATCCTGTCGGACCTTGCCTATTCGGAGATCTACTTCGGCGACACCCCGCCGCCGTCCATGCTGCAGGTGCCGGGCGCGATCGAGGTGACGGCGGAGTTCACCTCCCTGTCGAAGACCTTCTCGATGCCGGGCTGGCGCGTCGGCTTTGCCGTGGGCAACGAGCGCCTGATCGCCGCGCTCGCCCGCGTGAAGTCCTACCTCGACTACGGCGCCTTCACGCCGATCCAGGTGGCGGCCACCGCCGCGCTCAACGGGCCGGACGACTGCATCGCCGAGATGCGCGCCACCTACAAGCGCCGCCGGGACGTGCTGGTGGAGAGCTTCGGCCGCGCCGGCTGGGACATCCCGCCGCCGGAGGCCAGCATGTTTGCCTGGGTGCCGATCCCGGAGAAGTTCAAGGCGCTGGGCAGCCTGGAGTTTTCCAAGCTGCTGCTGGAGAAGGCCGACATTGCCGTCTCGCCGGGCATCGGCTTCGGCGAATATGGCGACGACTACGTGCGCATCGGTCTGGTGGAGAACGAGCAGCGCCTGCGCCAGGCGGCCCGCAACCTGCGTCGCTTCCTTGAAACGGCAGACGAAACGTTGCACAACGTCGTCCCGATCAGCGCCTCGCGCTGACAGGGACGATGTGCTGCCGGCCTGGTCGCGTCCCCCGGCAAAGGGGACAGGCGCCGCGCGGCATCTGAGCGTCCGGCCGGAGCGCGTCCGGCCGGGACCTACGAGAACGGGACTTCGGATCGCATGGCTTCTGCATTGAGACTAGGTGTGGCGGGACTGGGAACGGTCGGCGCTTCGCTCGTGCGCCTTCTGACGAAAAACGGCGCTGCCCTGGCCCGCAAGTGCGGCCGGCCGGTCGTGCTCACCGCAGTCAGTGCCCGCGACCGAACTCGTGACCGCGGCGTCGACCTGTCCGGCTTCACCTGGTTCGACGACCCGGTCGAGCTCGCCCGCTCCGGGGAGATCGACGTGTTCGTCGAGCTGATCGGCGGGGCCTCCGGCCCGGCCGAAGCCTCCGTCCGCGCGGCGATCGCCTCCGGCAAGCATGTGGTCACCGCCAACAAGGCGCTGCTGGCCCGACATGGCGTGGAGCTGGCGGGCCTGGCCGAACGGGCCGGCGTCAGCCTCAACTACGAGGCGGCGGTGGCCGGCGGCATCCCGATCGTCAAGACCCTGCGCGAGGCCATGGCCGGCAACTCGGTCGCCCGCGTCTACGGCATCCTGAACGGCACCTGCAACTACATCCTCACCCGGATGGAGCGCGAGGGCCTGTCCTTTGCCGAGTGCCTCGCCGACGCCCAGCGTCTGGGCTATGCGGAAGCCGATCCGACCTTCGACATCGAGGGCAACGACACGGCGCACAAGCTGGCGCTGCTGACGAGCCTCGCCTTCGGCTGCAAGATCAGCGCCGACGACATCTATCTCGAGGGCATCACCTCGATCACCACCGCCGACATCCGCGCCGCCGACGAACTCGGCTACCGGATCAAGCTCCTGGGCGTCGCCCAGAAGACCGACAGCGGCATCGAGCAGCGCGTGCACCCGACCATGGTGCCGAAGTCCTCGGCCATTGCCCGCATCGACGGCGTGCTGAACGCGGTTGCCGTGGATGGCGACTTCGTCGGCGAGATCGTGCTGGTGGGGCCGGGCGCCGGCGGCGACGCGACCGCCTCGTCGGTGGCCTCCGACATTGCCGACATCGCCCGCGGCGACGTGGCTCCGGCGCTCGGATCACCGAGCGACGAGCTTGTCGACTACACCCGCGCCGGCATGCGCCGCCATGAGGGCGGCTATTACATTCGCCTGTCCGTGTTTGACCGGCCAGGCGCCTTTGCCACCATCGCCCGGGCGATGGCGGACGCGAACATCTCGCTGGAATCGATCGTGCAGCGGCGGGCCGAAGCGCCCGGGCTGAGCGATCGTGGCGCAGGCGAGGGCACCGAGCCTCAACCGGTCATCCTCATCACCTATGAGACGACCGAGGCCGCGGTGAAGGAAGCGCTGGAAGCGATCGTCGCAAGGGGCGTAGTGGCGGATGCGCCGCAGATGATCCGAATCGAGAAACTGGCCTGAACCATCCCTCACCGGATGGCCCTGAGTTGGATTGGGGGAAATCGATGTCGAAGAAGGAAGCTGCGCCGGCGGCAAGTGCGCTGGACCGCATTCTGACGCTGGAACTTGCCCGTGTGACGGAACGCGCCGCCGTCTCCGCCGCGCGACTGCGTGGTCACGGCGATGAAATGGCCGCCGACCAGGCGGCCGTGGATGCCATGCGCCGGGAACTGAACAACCTGCCGATCGACGGCACCGTCGTCATCGGCGAGGGCGAGCGCGACGAGGCGCCGATGCTCTACATCGGCGAGAACGTCGGCACCAAGCAGGGGCCGCGCGTGGACATTGCCCTCGACCCGCTCGAAGGCACCACGATCTGCGCCAAGAACCTGCCGAACTCGCTGGCGGTCATTGCCATGGCCCCGGAAGGCGGCCTGCTCAACGCGCCCGACAGCTACATGGAAAAGATCGCCATCGGACCGGGCTACCCGGCCGGCATCATCGACCTCGACCTGCCGATCGCCGAGAACCTGGCGGCAGTCGCCAAGGCCAAGGGCGTGAAGGTGAGCGAGATCACCGCCTGCGTGCTTGACCGCCCGCGTCACGCCCGTCTGATCGAGGACATCCGCGCGACCGGCGCGGCCATCCGCCTGATCGGGGACGGCGACGTGGCCGGCGTCATCCACACCACCGATCCGGAAGAGACCGGCATCGACATCTACGCCGGCATCGGCGGCGCGCCGGAAGGCGTGCTGGCGGCCGCAGCCCTGCGCTGCATCGGCGGCCAGATGCAGGGCCGTCTCGTGATCACCCGCGACGAGCAGGTGGAACGCGCGCACCGGATGGGCATTTCCGACATCAAGCGCAAGTACCAGCTTGAGGAAATGGCCTGCGGCGACGTGCTGTTTGCCGCCACCGGCGTGACCGACGGCAACTTCCTGCAGGGCGTGCGCTTCGGCCGCAACCGCATCACCACCCACACGGTCGTGATGCGCTCGTCCACGGGCACCGTGCGCTACATCAAGGCGCAGCACACGCAGCTCGAGAAGTTCCACCTCGGCTGAAACGGATGACGGGGATGACGCACCGGTCGGGCACCGCCTCGACACACAGCGAAGAGCACGGGCATGTCGGTTGAAGACAGCGGACGTCCCGTGCTCGGCGTCACCCGCTCCGCCAACGGACAGGTCTGGCGGGAGCGCCAGACCCGGGCGCAGGCCCTGATCTCCCTTGCCATGGCGCAGCGCCTCGGCCTGCCTGACGTGCTTGCCCGCGTGATGGCCGGGCGGGACGTGGGTCTCGACGAGGCGGAAGGCTTCCTCGATCCGACCCTCAAGGCGCTGATGCCGGATCCCTCCAGCCTCGTCGACATGGACCGGGCCGTGGCCCGGATCGCGGACGCGGTGGAGGCCGGCGTCGCCATCGCCATCTTCGGCGACTACGACGTGGACGGCGCCACCTCCTCGGCCCTGCTGGCCCGCTACCTGCGCGCGCTCGACCTCAACCCGGCCATTCACATTCCCGACCGGATCATCGAGGGCTATGGCCCGAATGGTCCGGCCATCGAGGCGCTGCATGCGGCCGGCGCGCGCCTGCTGGTGACCGTCGACTGCGGCAGCACCTCCTTCGAGGCCTTCGAGACCGCGCGCCGCCTCGGTCTCGACGTGGTGGTCATCGACCACCACCAGTGCGGCGTCGAACTGCCGCCCGTGGCCGCGCTGGTCAACCCGAACCGGCAGGACGATCTCTCCGGTCAGGGCCATCTGGCCGCCGTCGGCGTGACCTTCCTGGTGCTGGTCGGCCTCAACCGGGAACTGCGCCGGCGCGGCCTGTTCCAGCGCCGCCGCGAGCCCGACCTTCTCGGCCTTCTGGATCTGGTGGCGCTTGGCACCGTCTGCGACGTGGTGCCGCTCAAGGGACTGAACCGGGCCTATGTGACCAAGGGGCTCATCGCCATGCACGGTCGCGGCAACCCGGGCCTGTCGGCCCTGAGCGATGTGGCCCGCGTCGGCGGCAAGCCGGCGGCCTATCATCTCGGCTTCCTCATCGGCCCGCGCATCAACGCCGGCGGACGCATCGGCGACGCGGCCCTTGGCGCGCGCCTGCTGACAACCCTTGATGACACGGAAGCCCGCGCGATCGCCGAACGTCTCGACGCGCTCAACGCCGAGCGCCAGGCGATGGAAGCGGTCATGCTGGAGGAGGGGGACGCGCAGGCAGTGATGAAGATCGCCAGCGAGGACCCGGCCGTGCTGCTGACCGGCTCGGATGGCTGGCACCCCGGCATTGTCGGGCTGATCGCCTCGCGGCTGAAGGAAGCCCATCGCCGTCCGGCCTTTGCCATCGCCTATGACGAGACCGGCAAGGGCACGGGATCGGGGCGGTCCATCGCCGGTGTCGATCTCGGTCGCGCGGTGCGCAAGGCGGTGGAGGAGGGGCTTCTGGAAAAGGGCGGCGGCCATGCCATGGCGGCAGGCCTGACGGTGCGCCGCGAGCGCGAGGCCGAGCTGTCCGCCTTCTTCAACGAGATGTTGAAGCAGGACGTTGAAGTGGCTGCATCGAATCGGGAATTGAAGATCGACGCTGCCCTGACCGCCGGCGGGGCGACGCTGGATCTGGTCAATGGTCTGGAGCGCGCCGGACCCTATGGCGCCGGTCACCCCGAGCCCGTCTTTGCCTTTCCCGCACACCGGATCTCCTTTGCCGACGTGGTCGGCAACGGCCATGTCCGGGCGACCCTGGCCGGAGCGGACGGCCAGACCCTGAAGGGCATTGCCTTCAAGGCGGCCGAACGGCCCTACGGCGAGGCGCTGCTGGCCTCGCGCGGGCGGCCGATGCATGTCGCCGGCGTGCTGTCGCTCGACACCTGGCAGGGCGCGCAGCGGGTGCAGCTGCGCATCCTCGACGTGGCCGACCCGCAGAAGAACCCCTTGTAGGGTTTACTGCCGTTAACCATGTCGCAACATCCTGCCGCTAGTCTCCTGCCATCGCTGCAGAACACGGCGGGGGGAAACCATGGCTGCTCAGGACGAGCTGAAGGCGGTCTTTGCAGAACTTGACCGGTCCACGGACCGGGCGCTTGCCGGTCTCGCCCGTGTGCGCTCCGACGCCCGCCTCGAGCGTCCGCAGCTTCCCTCTCCCCTGGTGCCGATGATTGCCGAGGGCGGTCTGGTGCTGGCCCTGGCCGCCACGCTCGTGCACCTTGGTTTCTCTGGCGGCAACTGACGCATTCCGTCTTTGCCTTGACCGGCAATTGGGCTTAACACCTTGCACCTTGATCCCTCGACCGAGCAAGGTGCGCCATGCCCGAGTTTCCGATTGCCCTGTGTTCCCTGAATCTCGGGTTCGCTCCCGCCTCGCCTGACGCCTATGTGGCGGCGATCGACCAGCGCATGGCGCGCGCCAGGGCCGATGGCGCACGGCTGCTGATGCTGCCGGAGTATGCGATCGAGGCCTGCCTGGCCTTCAAGCCCGCGGGGCTGCTGCCGACGGAGGAAATGGCCTTTCTGGCGGAGGTGGCCGTTGCCATCGCGCCCGATCTTGCAGCCCTTGCCGCGCGCCACGGCCTGTCGCTGCTCGCCGGGTCCGGCCCCTGGCCGCAGCCGGGCGGCGGCCACACCAACCGCGCCATCCTCTTCACGCCGGACGGGCGTCGGTTCGTGCACGACAAGCTGTCGCTGACCCCCTTCGAGCGGGCGCCCGAGCCCTGGGTGCTGACGCCGGGACGCAAGCTCACCGTGTTCGAGCTGGAGGGCGTGCGCATGGCCATGCTGATCTGTCTCGACGTGGAGATGCCGGCGCTGTCGTGCCTTCTGGCCCGCGAGGAGATCGATCTCCTGCTGGTGCCGTCCATGACCGGGAAGCTGTCCGGCTACCACCGGGTCTATGACTGCGCCAAGGCACGGGCCGTCGAGCTCCTGACGTCGGTGGCCCTGTGCGGCTGCACCGGCGTTGCTGAGGGCACGACGCAGAATGACACCAATGTGTCCGGCGCCGCGCTCTACATCCCCTGCGAGGCGGAGCTGGGCTACACCGGGACGGCCGCGAGCCTGCCGCCCACCGGTGGCGAACAGGGCGAGGAGCCCTATGTGGTTGTGCATCCGCCGATCGACGCGGTCCGCCGCCTGCGCAAGGCCGGGGCCGAGGTCTGGCCGGGAGCCTGGAGCGCCGACGCGGTGAGCGTCGAGCGTCTGTCTGGCTGAGGGGCCCGACCGAAGTGGCCAGCCGACGGGGGGCAGCAGCGACACGGCACCGGACCTGCCAAGGCTGGCGCAAGCCGGACCGGAGATCATGACAAGGCGCGGCCCGGCCAGTCCCCCGGATGCCTGTTAGCGGGGCTGTGGTGCAAAAATGTGCTGGATGCCTTAACGGAATGTCGGAATTTGGCCGCTATGCTGGGGCAAGTGACCTTGACGGGCTTGTTCAAATGATCACCAATCCCGATATCAAGTGTTCAAATGAAAAACTCCGGGTGTCGGACTGACGCGGCACCACCGGATGGTGGCTTGAGCTGGTAGCAGACGCAATGCGCAACGGATCGCTGACCTACCTGGACCCGGTTGTGACGTCCCATACGCTCCCGTGGCGCCTGTGGCGCGCGGTGCGCAACCTGTTTGCGCGCCCCGCCCGGCTGCAGATCGCCGCGCTGTGCCTGCGCGTCCACGAGGGACGCCGGGAGGTCCTCCTGGTGGCCTCGCGCGGCACCGGGCGCTGGATCCTGCCCAAGGGCTGGCCGCTGCTTGACGCCGCCTCCCATCGCACCGCCAAGGTCGAGGCCTTCGAGGAGGCCGGCGTCATCGGCAAGGTCAGCAAGACCCCTTACGCGCGCGTCCGCTCCAGCAAGGGGCTCGACAGCGGGCTGCGGGTGGCGACCGACGTGCTTGTCTATGTCGTCCATGCGGAAGCCCAGGCGAGCGACTATCCCGAGCAGGGCCAGCGCGAGATCCGCTGGCTGCCGGTCGAGGAGGCGATCAGCCTTGCCGACGAGCCCGAGATCGTTGACCTGCTGCGCCGTCTCGCCGGCGATGTCACGATCTGGTCGTAAACCCGGCCAATAACTGGACGACACATCGACAAGCCACCACGGATTCGGAATCTTCCGCGCCGCCGTAGGGGCGCAGGGACTTTCCGGAGGGCGGCACCGCGTGGCGAAGACAGACCAGAAGTCGATCCTCGACAAGGATCTCGACAAGATCGCCTACATCGAGGAAGCCACCGAAAGCACCAGCCGACGGCTGGTCGCGCCGGGCCTCGCGTTCCTGTTCCTGGTGCTGACCGTTCTCCTGGCTGCCTCGATGGTGATCGATCTTCCAGGCGGCGTGCTCGTGATCGTTGCGGCAGCTCTGGGCGCCTACATGGCGTTGACCATTGGCGCAAATGACGTGGCGAACAACGTCGGTCCCGCGGTCGGGGCGCGCGCGATCTCGTTGCCGGTGGCCCTGGCCATGGCCGCCGTCTGCGAGAGTGCCGGCGCCCTCATCGCCGGCGGCGATGTCATCGAGACCATCTCGGGTGGCATCATCACCCCGCTCGATGCGGAAAGCCCCCATGATTTCGCGCTGGTGATGCTCTCCGCGCTGCTGGCCGCCGGCATCTGGATCCATTTTGCCAACTGGGTGCGTGCGCCCGTGTCCACCACGCACTCCATCGTCGGCGCGGTTCTCGGCGCGGCGATCGGTGGCATCGGCATCGCGCCGGTGAACTGGTCGATGGTGGGGTCGATCATGGGCGGCTGGCTGGTGTCGCCTGTTCTCAGCGCCTGTCTGGCGGCGGCCCTGCTCGCCTTCATCCGCAGCCGTGTGGTCTACCAGTTCGACAAGATCGACGCGGCGCGGCGCTGGGTTCCGCGCCTGATCGGCGTGATGGCCGGCGCCTTTGCCACCTACCTGACGTTCAAGGGGCTGTCGCGTGTCGTCAACCTGGATCTCGGCCATGCCCTGTTTGTCGGGCTGGTCGTCGGGGTCCTGACCCATGCCCTCGTGCGGCCGATCATCCATCGCCAGTCCATCGGCCTTGAAAACCGCAACCAGTCGGTCCGCCAGCTGTTCGGCTGGCCGCTGGTCGGGGCGGCCGGACTGTTGTCCTTTGCCCATGGCGCCAATGACGTGGCCAATGCGGTGGGCCCCGTCGCCGCCATTGCCCATGCCATGAGTGCCGGGGCCGTCAGCGATACGGTGCGGATCCCGTTCTGGGTGATGCTGATCGGCGCCTTCGGGATCTCGCTCGGGCTCAGCCTGTTCGGGCCCCGGCTCATTCGCCTGGTCGGCCAGCAGATCACCAAGCTCAACCCCATGCGCGCCTTCTGCATCGCGCTGGCGACGGCCCTGACGGTGATCCTTGCCTCGGCGCTCGGCCTGCCGGTGAGCACCACCCATGTCACGGTGGGGGCCGTGTTCGGTGTCGGCTTCTTCCGGGAGTGGGAGACGCAGCGCCTGGGCTACCGCGCCGACACGCCGTCCGGCCGGGCCGGCCTCAGGCTGCGCCCGATCCGCAACCGCGAGGAGCAGAAGCGCCGCCTGCTGGTGCGACGCTCCCATGTGATGACGATCCTGGTGGCCTGGATGGTGACCGTCCCGTCTGCGGCGCTGCTGGCCGGCGTGATCCGCTGGCTCCTGTCCGGCGTCCTCTGACGGGCATCCCGCTCGGGTCCGGGGCATCCGCGCCGGTCCGGGCCCGGCACGGGATGCGGCGGCGGGGCAGGGTGGCCGCCGCCGCGCGCTTGCTCAGGCGGCCGACAGTTCCCGGGCGGCGTCCAGAAGATGCTCCAGCACATAGGGCTGGAAGGTACGCCAGCACTCCAGCACGAACTGGTCCTCTGCCTTGCGCCACAGGATCACCTCGGCCTTGTGGCAGAGCGTGCGCGTCACCATGCCCACGGGGAAGGCGGGCAGCGCCAGATCGATCGGCACACCGGAGTTCATGAGCCAGGCCGCGCGCGGGCCGCTCACCAGCACCGCGTCCTGCCGGTGCGAGATGTCGGTGACGGAAGCCGCCAGTCCCGCGACCGCGGCGTTGACGGCGGCCTCGAAGGCCTCCAGCCCGGCCTCGGGGGCCAGCAGCAGCCACTCATCCGGCCCGAGCCACAGGGCGGCCTTGCCCGCGCCTGAGGCCGCCGACAGCGGCGTCTGCGGCAGGGCAAAGCCCAGCGCGCCGGCGACAGCGGCCTGCGCCTCCGCCCGGCCACGGAACGACAGGCGGGCGAGGGGGGCGGTCTTCTGGATGCTGACCGCGTCCTGGCGCAGCACCGGCGCAAGGCCCGCAACGGGGGTGTAGAGCTCAGCCATTGAGACGGGTTCCTTCCGGGTCATACATCACGGGGTCAACCACCTTCACCGGGATCGCGCCGGCCGGCATCGGCACGTTCAGCACTTCGCCGTGGCGGGCGCGGCCGTCCTTGACGAGGGCGAGTGCAATGGTCCGCCCGAGCGCCTCGCTCCAGTAGGCCGAGGTCACATGGCCCAGCGCCGGGGTGCCCTTGGCCGGATTGGCCTCGGCGGTGATCTGCGCCCCTTCTTCCAGCATCTGCTTCGGATCGACCGGCAGCAGGCCGACGACCTGCTTGCGGCCCTTGGCGACGAGGTCCGGACGCGACAGCGAGCGCTTGCCGACGAAATCGAACTTCTTCTTGCCGATGGCCCAGTCGAGCCCGGCGTCATCGGGCGTCACCGTGCCGTCGGTCTCCTGGCCGATGATGATGTAGCCCTTCTCGGCGCGCAGCACGTGCATGGTCTCGGTGCCATAGACACAGCCGCCCTGCTTCACCACTTCCGCGTTGATCAGCTCCCAAACCTTTGCGCCATGGCGCGCCGGCACGTTCACTTCAAAGCCGAGTTCGCCCGTGAAGCTCACCCGGAACAGGCGGCAGGGCAGGCCGGCAAAGCGGCCCGAGGCGACGCTCATGTGCGGGAAGGCCTCGTTGGAGAGGTCGATGCCCTCGACGAAGGGGGCAATCACCTCGCGCGCCTTCGGGCCCTGCACCGCGATCACCGCATATTGCTCGGTGGTCGAGGTGATCCAGACGTCGAGATCCGGCCATTCGGTCTGGAGGAAATCCTCCATCATGGCAAAGACCCGCGCCGCGCCGCCCGTGGTGGTGGTGACGTGGAACCGGTCGTCGGCGAGCCGCCCGACGACGCCGTCATCAATGATGTAGCCGGCCTCGTTGAGCAGCACCGCATAGCGGCAGCGGCCGGGCTTCAGGCCCTTCCACGGGTTGGTGTAGAAGCGCTCGAGGAACTCGGCCGCGTCCCTGCCCACCACCTCGATCTTGCCGAGGGTCGAGGCGTCGAACTGGCCGACCGCCTGCCGCGTGATGCGGCATTCGCGCGCCACGGCCGCATGCATGTCCTCGGACCCTTGCGGGAAGTACCAGGTCCGCTTCCACTGGCCGACATCCTCGAAGACGCCGCCCTTCGCCACCACCCAGTCATGCGACGGCGTGCGCCGCACCGGGTCGAAAGCATCGCCGCGCGAGGAGCCGGCAAAGGTGCCGAAGGTCGTCGGCGAATAGGGCAGGCGGAAGGTGGTGAGACCCACCTGCGGCAGCGGCGCCCCCAGCGCGCCGGAGGCAATCGCCAGCGCGTTCATGTTGGAGAGGCGGCCCTGGTCGGTCGCCATGCCGGTGGTCGTGTAGCGCTTGATGTGCTCGATCGACATCATGCCTTCGCGCACCGCGAGCTGCACGTCCTTGGCGGTCACGTCGTTCTGGTAGTCGACGAAGGCCTTCACCCGGCCGGCGTTGCGGTCATGCGGCAGCGCGCCGAGATAGCCGCCCGTCGAGGCGTCGCCGCCCGTGGCCGTGAGCCGTCCGCCCTTGCGTGCGGCACCGGTTGCGGCCTCCGCCGCCTGTTCACCGGCGGCATAGCCGTCCTCGAGCACCGCCGCCAGACCGTTCACCCCCCGGCAGCTGCCGGCAGAGCGTTCCCGCTGCACGCTGGCACCGGGCAGGAACGCCTCGTGTTCGGCGTTCCACACGACCTTGCCGCGCGACTGCGAATAGAGGCTGACCGAAGGCGTCCAGCCGGAGGACATCAGGATGGCGTCGCAGGTCACATCGCCCGCAGAGACCACGCTGCCGTCATTGCGCAGCCGGCCGAGCATCGCCTTCGACACCCTGAGCCGCCCGCTGGTGCCGGTGACGACGCAGGCCGCCTCGACCCGGATGCCCCGGCGTGCAGCCGCCTCGCGCAGAGGCTCCGGCGGGGTGGCGCGCATGTCGGCAATCGCCACCACCTCGACCCCGGCATCTGCCAGATCGAAGGCGGCGGCCCAGGCGCTGTCGCAGGCGGTCGTCACCAGCACCCGGCGGCCGACGGTGGCGCCATAGCGGTTGAGATAGGTGCGGCCGGCGCTGGCCAGCAGGATGCCCGGCCGGTCGTTCTCCGGGAACACCATCGGCCGCTCATGCGCCCCGGCGGCAATGACCACTTCCTTCGCCCGCACCTGCCACATGCGCTCGCGCGGCAGGTTTGCACCCGGCTCAGCCAGATGGTCGGTGACGCGCTCGGCCAGCGCGATGAAGTTCTGCACGAAATAGCCAAACGCCGTGGTGCGCGGCAGCAGCGTGACGTTGTCCCGCGCAGCCAAAGTTGCCAGCGTGGCGGCGACCCAGTCGGCGGCCGGCAGGCCCTCGATGGTGGAGCCGGTTTCGCTGAGGAGCGAGCCGCCCATTTCCGCCTGCTCGTCGCACAGGATCACCCGCGCGCCCGTCTCGCTGGCCGAGAGCGCGGCCGCCAGACCCGCCGGACCGGAGCCGATCACCAGCACGTCGCAATGGGCATAGAGGTTGGCGTAGTGATCCGGATCGGCCAGCTTTGGCGGCTTGCCGAGACCGGCAGCAGCGCGGATCACCGGCTCATAGACCTTGTCCCAGAAGGCCTTCGGCCACATGAAGGTCTTGTAGTAGAAGCCGGCCGGGAACAGCGGCGACAGCACGTCATTGATCGCCCCGACGTCGAAATCGAGCGAGGGATAGCGGTTCTGGCTGATCGCCATCAGGCCTTCGTAGACCTCGACCTGCGTCGCGCGCAGGTTCGGGGTCTGGTCGCCGTGCCGGTAGACGCCGACGAGCGCGTTCGGCTCTTCCGACCCGGCCGTCAGGATGCCGCGCGGGCGGTGATACTTGAACGAGCGGCCGACGAGATGCACGCCATTGGCAATCAGCGCGGAGGCGAGCGTGTCGCCCGGATGCGCCTGCATCACCTTGCCGTCGAAGCTGAACTGAAGCGTCCGCGACCGGTCGATGCGGCCGCCACGGGCCAGGCGGGCGCTCTGGGTTGATTTCTGGCTATGGGCGCTCATCAGCGGGCGTCCTTTTCCTGGGAGGCGCGGGCAAGGGCGTCGAGGTCGGGCTTGGGTTCGCCGGCCTTGTAGGTGCAGACGAACTTGTCGCTGACCGTGTCGCGCACGGCGTTGAAGAAGCGGCCGCAGCCATGGGCATGGCGCCAGCGTTCGGCATAAAGCCCGCGCGTGTTGGTGCGCATGTAGAGGAACTGGGCCCATTCCTCGTCATTGAGCTGCGAGGGATCGGCGGGGCGGGCGATATGCGCCTCGCCGCCGTAGCGGAACTCGGTCTCGGGCCGTTCGACGCCGCAATAGGGACAGGAAATCAGCAGCATGACTTGAGCCTCTGGATCACGATGAATGTTGGTTGAGACGACCAACATTCATCGTGATCGCATCTGACAGGTTGGAGCATGAGGTTTTCCGAAAACCGCTACGCACTTTTCGGCCTCATGCTCTAGTGAGCCACGGCGGCCGCGGCCGCCTCGTCGATCAGCCGTCCGGTGCGGAACCGGTCGAGCGAGAAGGGGGCATTGACCGGATGCGGCGCTCCGGTCGCAATGGTGTGGGCAAAGACATGGCCCGAGCCCGGCGTGGCCTTGAAGCCGCCCGTGCCCCAGCCGCAGTTGAGATAAAGGCCCGGCACCGGCGTCAGGCCGATGATCGGCGAGCGGTCGGGGGTGTTGTCAACGATGCCGCCCCAGTTGCGCAGCATGCGCATGCGGCGGAACATCGGGAACAGCTCGCAGATGGCATCGAGCGTGTGCGTGGTGATGTGCAGACCACCGGCCTGGGAATAGGACACGAACTGGTCCGTGCCCGCGCCGATCACCAGCTCGCCCTTGTCCGACTGGGAGATATAGGCGTGGATCGTGTTCGACATGACCACGCAAGGGAAGGCCGGCTTCACCGGCTCCGACACCAGCGCCTGCAGCGGATTGGATTCCAGCGGCAGCTTCAGCCCGGCCATCGCCATGACGACGGAGGTGTTGCCGGCCGCGACACAGCCGATCTTCTTGGCGCCGATGAAACCGCGTGTCGTCTCGACGCCCGTCACTTCGCCCGTCGGGGCCCGGCGGATGCCGGTGACGGCACAGTTTTGAATGATGTCGACGCCCATGGCGCTTGCGCCGCGCGCGTAGCCCCAGGCGACCGCGTCATGCCGCGCCGTGCCGCCGACGCGCTGCAGCGCCGCACCCATCACCGGATAGCGGATGGTCTTGTCGATGTTGAGCGGCGGGCAGAATTCCTTGGCTTCCTCGGCGCTCAGCCACTCGTTGGTGACGCCGGCCAGCCGGTTGGCGTGAATGTGGCGCTTGAACACCTGGATATCATGCACCGTATGCGCCAGCATCATCACGCCGCGCTGCGAATACATGACGTTGTAGTTCAGCTCCTGCGACAGCCCGTCCCACAGATCGAGCGCGTGCTGGTAGAGCCGGGCGCTCTCCTCCCAGAGATAGTTGGAGCGCACGATGGTGGTGTTGCGGCCCGTGTTGCCGCCGCCAAGCCAGCCCTTGTCGAGCACGGCGACATTGGTGATGCCATGCACCTTGGCCAGATAATAGGCGGTGGCGACGCCATGGCCGCCGGCACCGATGATGATCACATCATAGGCCGGCTTCGGCTCGGGCGAACGCCACTGCCGGCCCCAGTTCTTGTGGGCGCTGAAGGCGTTTTTCGCCACTTCGAGGAAGGAATAGCGCGTCATGGCCGCCGCTTTTGCCCCTGGTCTGATGCCGTGAATGGATCCCGCCGCTGGCCGCACGGCCGCGCGGGAGAGCGCAGCGCGGGGCCGGACGGGGCAGGGGGCCATCATCGCCAAGCCGGACGGCGCCGGGCCTTCCTGATCGGTCAACCGATGGTCTGAATCCGACATTTCACGTCGCGAAGACGCAGGGTTGCGGGCAACCTTGCCAGATAAGGCCGGAAAAGCTATTAGTTAGACAAACTAACTCATGCTGGACTCAGGGTGCACTGATGGATCTCGTGGAAAGCCTGCGCTGCCTGCAGTGGCACATGTGGTTCCGCTGGCGCGAGGAATCGCGCCGCACCGGCTCGATGGAGCTGACGCCCAACGAGCTGGACTACCTCTATGCGCTGCTGGGTGCCGGCCGGCCGATCCGCCTGGGCGAGCTGGCCGGCCGCATGCAGGTGACGGCGGCCTCGGCCAGCAGCATGGTGCGCAAGCTGGAGGCACGCGGCTACATCAGCCGAAGTTCGGGCGATGCCGACGGCCGCTCCGTGCTGCTGGCGCCGACGCCGAAATGCCAGGCGCTGGAGGAGGAGGAGCGGTCGATCTACGCCGACACCGCCGCGCGCCTGGCCGCGATGCTGGAGCCGGAGGAACTGGCCGAGCTCGACCGGCTGCTCGCCAAGGCCCGGGTCAACCTGACGGCCGACTTCTGACCGCTGCAGACGGTCTGGCCCGCTCTGGCCCGATCCTCCGCGCCGGACATCCGTCCTGTCTGCCCACCTCGACCGCATCCGACCTCATTCTCCCCGGAGTTCACCGCATGCGACTGCCGTTTCTTGACGAGAGTGCCAGCATCACGCGCCTGGCCGTTCCGATTGTCGTCGGTCTCAGCACCGGCGCCCTGATTACTGTTACCGACGCCATCATGCTGGCCCCGCTCGGGCCCGTGCCGCTCGCCGCCGCAGGCCTGGCCGGAGCTGTCGCAACGGTGCTCTTTGCCGCCATCTACGGCTTCCTGTCCGTCCTGTCCGTGCGCATCGGCACGGCCTATGGCGCAGGACAGGCCCGGCGGATTGCCGGCGTCTGGCGCACGGGCCTGTGGCTTGGCCTCGGGACCGGGCTGGCAGGGGCCGCGCTGATGGCGCTTGCCTTCCCGCTGATGCCTCTCCTCGACCAGCCGGCCGAAGTGCTGGCGATTGCCGGTCCCTACTGGGGCCTGATCGCTGCCTTCCTTGTGCCCTTCTCGGTCCTCACCGTGTTCAAGGCCGCCTTCGAGGCGATTGACCGGCCCTGGACGGGGACGCTGTTCGGGGGGCTGGCCTGCGTCCTCAACGTGCCGCTGAACTACGTGCTGATCCACGGGATCGGCGGGTTCGAGGGGCTCGGCCTGACCGGCGCCGGCATTGCCTCGCTGCTGGCCGAAACGGTGGCGCTGGCGGTTGCCTATCTCTACTGGCGCCGCGCGGCCTCGACGGCGCGGCTGCGCGTGCGTGGCCAGCGCGAGCCGGAGGACCTGCGCTCCGTTGCCCGCGAGGGCGCGCCGCTCGGCCTGATGTACATCGCCGAGACCGGAGCGATGGCGGTGGCGACCATGCTGATCGGCCTGTTCGGAACCGTCGCGCTTGCCGCCAACCAGGTGGCGCTGTCGGTGGGAACGCTGCTCTACATGGTGCCGCTCGGGGTTGCCGGCGCGGTCGCGATCCGCGTGTCGCAGGCCGCCGGTGCCGGGCGTACCGAACAGGTGCGGGCGATCACGCTGGCCGCGCTTGTCATGGCCACCGCCTGGCTCGGTCTGTCGGCGGCGCTTCTCGCCTTTCAGGGCGAGGCCATTGCCCGTCTGATCACCCGGGATCCGGAGGTGGTGGCGGTTGCCGCGTCGATCTTCTTTGTCTTCGCTCTGAGCCAGGTCATGGACGGGCTGCAGTCGACGCTGGTCGGCGCGCTCCGCGGCCTGTCCGACACGGGCGTGCCGTCCCTTGTCTCGATCGTCGCCTACTGGCCGGTGGCCCTGCCGCTCGGCTGGCTGCTGGCCACGCAGCTCGGCATGGGTCCGGCCGGCGTCTGGCTTGGCTTCGTCTGCGCGCTGGGGCCGGCGGCCCTCGTGCTCGGCTGGCGCTTCCAGGTCCTGACCCGCGCCCCGACCGGGGCTGACCCGCGCCAGATCAACGCCTGAACCCTCCCGGGGCGAGGTCCGACGCGAGCCTCGCCCCGGATGATCCCGGATGCCCCTGGTCACCATGGACAGCACGCGCCTTTCCCGCACCTTCCTGATCTACACGCTGCCGTCCGTGGCGGCGTTGCTCGTCCATGCGCTCAACATGATGATCGACGGGATCTTCATCGGTCAGGTGATGGGAACGCCCGGCCTGTCGGGCATCTACATGGCCTGGCCGCTGGTCGGCGTGGTGCTGGCGGTCGGAACCATGATCGGCATCGGCGGCGGGGCGCAGCTCTCGATGGCCAATGGCGCCGGGCGGAGCGCGCTGGCCCGGCGCTATCTCGCACAGTCCCTCGTGCTGGTCGTCGTCTGTGGTCTGGCCGGCGGGCTGTTCCTGATCCTCTGCCGCGGCTGGTTCCTCGCCTTCCAGGGCGCCCCCGACGCGGTGGTGGCCCATGGCATGGAGTATCTGTTCGTCCGTGGTCTGGGGGGTGTCTCGGTGATGGGCGCCGCCGTGCTGCCCTTGCTGGTGCGCAACACCGGCGCGCCGATCCGCGCCACGCTGGCCATGTTCGCCGGGGTTCTGGTCAATCTGGTGCTCGACTATCTCTTCATCGTCGAGTTCGGCTGGGGGCTTGCGGGGGCTGCCGCCGCCACGGTGGCCGGCGAGGTGACGTCGGACCTCGCCTGCCTCTGGATCCTGTTCTCCTCCCGGACGGCACTCAGGCCAGCTCCGGCGGACTTCCGCATCCGCCCGCGACGCATGGCACGGATCCTCGTCACCGGCTTCACCAGCATGATCATGTATCTCTACATGAGCGTCGTCATCATGCTGCACAATTTCCTGTTCATGCGGCATGGCTCGGAAGTGCAGGTGGCGGCCTTTGCCATCACCGACTACTACATGGCCTTCTATTACCTGCTGGCGGAGGGCATCTGCGGTGGCATGCAGCCGCTCGTCAGCCATTTCCACGGGGCAGGCGCGCGCAAGGCCGTGCTCGGGGCGCTGCGGCTGGCCATGATCACGATCTTCGGTCTCGGCTGTGCGCTGGTGGGCGCGCTGCTGCTCGTGCCGGAGGTGTTCGTCGCGCTCTTCACCACGGGCGATCCGGTCCTTGCGGCCGCCGCAGCGCATGGCATCCGCCTGCATCTCTTCACGATGATGCTGGAAGGGCTGATCATCATCGTCGCCACCTATTTCCAGGCCATCGGCGATGCACGCCGGGCGCTCTCGATCGCCATTGCCAACATGCTGGTGCAACTGCCTTTTCTCGCCATCCTGCCGCGATTCTACGGCACGGACGGCATCTGGCTGGCAATCCCGGCGGCCAATCTCGTGCTGACCCCGGTCGTGCTTGCCATGCTGGCGCTGCATCTGCGGCGGGAGGCAAGGCGGACGGCCGCGCCGGCCTGACCTCGACACGGGTCTGAATTCAGCCCCGGCCTGTCGCATTTCGCGGCAGGTCCGGCGCCCGGACGACAGCACGGACTGGCTCCGCCGGGCAGGGTTCGGCTATGGTCTTGACCAGACAGGCTTCAGAGGATCGTTGCGCAACTGGTGAGACCCTGGCCGGAATTCCGCTCTCCCTCTCCCCCCTTGAGGGGGAGATGCCCCCTTGCGGGGGCAGAGGGGGGGGGGCGGCCGTTTCCAGGGTCGCAGTGTCGAGGATGCCGGGATGCAATGCCCCCCCCTCTGTCTGCTTCGCAGACATCTCCCCCTCAAGGGGGGAGAGGGCGCTTGTGAATCCGCACATGCAAGACAGTTCATCAGCAGCCTGATAGATCTCCCACCCATTCCATTGAAAGAGGATCGACCCCATGGACGTTCGCGCCGCCGTTGCCGTTGCCGCAGGCAAGCCGCTGGAAGTCACCACCGTGCAGCTGGAGGGCCCGCGCGCCTTCGAGGTGCTGGTCGAGATCAAGGCCACCGGCATCTGCCACACGGACGACTTCACCCTGTCCGGCGCCGATCCGGAAGGCATCTTCCCGGCGATCCTCGGCCATGAGGGCGCAGGCGTTGTCGTGGAGGTCGGCAAGGGCGTCACCAGCCTGAAGCCGGGCGATCACGTCATCCCGCTCTATACGCCCGAATGCCGCGAATGCCCGTCCTGCCTGTCGCGCAAGACCAACCTGTGCACGGCGATCCGCGCCACCCAGGGCCAGGGCGTGATGCCGGACGGCACCTCGCGCTTCAAGATCAACGGCGAGAAGGTGCACCACTACATGGGCTGCTCGACCTTCGCCAACTACACCGTCCTGCCGGAGATCGCGCTGGCCAAGGTCAACCCGGCGGCTGCCTTCGACAAGATCTGCTACATCGGCTGCGGCGTCACCACCGGCATCGGCGCGGTGATCAACACGGCCAAGGTGGAAATGGGCGCGACCGCCATCGTCTTCGGCCTCGGCGGCATTGGCCTCAACGTGATCCAGGGCCTGCGTCTGGCCGGTGCCGACATGATCATTGGCGTCGACATCAACAACGACAAGAAGCCCTGGGGCGAGCGCTTCGGCATGACGCATTTCGTCAACCCGCTGGAAGTGGGCGAGGATCTGGTTCCCTATCTCGTCAACCTGACCAAGCGCGGCGCGGACCAGATCGGCGGCGCGGACTACACCTTCGACTGCACCGGCAACACCAAGGTGATGCGTCAGGCGCTGGAGGCCTCGCATCGCGGCTGGGGCAAGTCGGTGGTGATCGGCGTTGCCGGAGCGGGACAGGAAATCTCCACCCGTCCGTTCCAGCTCGTCACCGGCCGCACCTGGATGGGCACCGCCTTCGGCGGCGCGCGCGGGCGGACCGACGTGCCGAAGATCGTCGACTGGTATCTCGACGGCAAGATCGAGATCGACCCGATGATCACCCATGTCATGCCGCTGGAGGACATCAACAAGGGCTTCGAGCTGATGCATTCGGGCGAATCGATCCGCTCGGTCGTGGTCTACTGAGGGCCCGGCCGATGCAGACCCTTTCCGAAAGCCGCATGTTCGGCGGCATCCAGGGCGTCTACAGCCACGCGAGCGCGGCCTGCGGCGTGCCGATGACCTTCGCGGTCTACCTGCCGCCGCAGGCAAGCCACGGGCCGGTGCCGTGCCTGTGGTATCTCTCGGGCCTCACCTGCACGCATGAGAATGCCATGACCAAGGCGGGGCTGCAGGCCCATGCGGCGGAGTTCGGCCTGGCGCTGGTGTTCCCGGACACGAGCCCGCGCGGCGAGGGGGTGGCCAATGATGCCGCCTATGACCTCGGCCAGGGCGCCGGCTTCTATGTCGATGCCACCGAGGCGCCCTGGGCACCGCATTTCCGCATGGAAGACTATGTGGTGCGCGAGCTGCGCCAGCTGGTTCAGGCGCGGTTCCCGGTCACGGACCGGCATGGCATCACCGGTCACTCCATGGGCGGCCACGGCGCGCTGACGCTGGCGATGCGCCACCCGGAGCTTTACGCCTCCCTGTCGGCTTTCGCCCCGATTGCCCATCCGGCGGCCTCCGACTGGGGCCGCAAGCAGCTTTCCGCCTATCTGGGGCCGGACGAGACGCTCTGGCAGGAGCATGACGCGTCGCTCCTGCTGGCAACAAAGGGCTGGGCGCGGGATCTGCTCGTCGACCAGGGCCTGTCGGACCAGTTCCTCGACCTCCTGAAGCCCGAGGCGCTGGCCACGGCGCTCGCCACCACCCGCACGGCCGGGACCCTCCGGCTGCAGGCCGGCTATGACCACTCC
Organism: Pannonibacter sp. XCT-53; assembly: GCF_009915765.1. NCBI lineage: Bacteria > Pseudomonadati > Pseudomonadota > Alphaproteobacteria > Hyphomicrobiales > Stappiaceae > Pannonibacter > Pannonibacter tanglangensis. The sequence continues at coordinate 1,681,024 of NZ_JAABLQ010000001.1, read as the reverse complement.
TACAACTTCGTCGCCACCTTCGCCCGCGATCACGCCGCCTGGCATGCCGAGCGGCTGAAGGGCTGAGAGGCGGGGCGGGGCTAGGGGGCGCGTGCCAGCGGAAGGGACCAAGCCGCTGACAAGCCCTTAGTCGTCCGCGTCACGCCACCTGGCGTCACCCCGGCCAAGCGCAGCGCGAGCCGGGGCCTACTCGTTCCCAGAGCTGTGACCATCGCGCGCCGTTGCCGCTGCTCACTTTGCAGCCCCGCGAGCCTCTCTGTCCCTCTGCAAACGAGTAGGCCCCGGGTCTCCGCTTCGCTCCGCCCGGGGTGACCCAGGAGTGTGTGGCTGCTGTCCCCGGACCCGGCGAGGCAACAGCCACCTGACCACCCGAAACCCGACCAAAGACACAAAAAACACCAGAAAAACAGAACCTTGCCGCTCGCGTTTCGGGTCGAGGCGGGGCACGGCTGTCACTAGGTTGCGCCAGTCACTTCAACCGGAGACTGCGCAATGCAACTCAAAGACAAGGTCATCATCCTCACCGGCGCCAGCAGCGGCATTGGCGCTGCGGCGGCACGGCTGTTTTCTGCCCGCGGGGCAAGGCTTGTGATCGGCGCCCGCCGCAAGGCGCGTCTGGACGCGCTGGCGGGAGAACTCGCCGCAGCTGGCGGCGAGGTGGTGACGGTCGCCGGCGACGTCGTCGATGACGCCCACGCCCGGGCACTGGTGGAGGCGGCGGTGAGCCGGTTTGGCCGCCTCGACGGGGCCTTCAACAATGCCGGCATCGTCGGTGACATGGTTCCCCTGCCGCAGATGAGCCCGGAGACCTGGAACCGGGTGCTGGAGGTCAACCTGACCAGTGCCTTCCATCTCGCCCGCCACCAGATCCCGGCGATGCTGGCCAATGGCGGCAAGGGCTCGATTGTCTTCACGTCGACCTTTGTCGGGCATGGGGTCGGACTTCCCGGCATGGCGGCCTATGCGGCGGCGAAGTCCGGCCTGATCGGCCTGACGCAGGTTCTGGCGGCCGAGCACGGACCGGCGGGCCTGCGGGTCAATGCGCTGCTGCCGGGCGGAACCATGACGGAAATGGCGCCAAGCGATGCCGGCGCGCTCAAATGGATCGCCGGCCTGCATGCCCTCAAGCGCATCGCGGAGCCGGAGGAAATCGCCGCCGCCGCCGCCTTCCTTCTGAGCGACGATGCGTCCTTCGTCACCGGCTCGGCCATGTTCGCCGATGGCGGCAATTCCATCTGCAAGACCTGAGGCGCAAGCCGCCGGACCGGACGCCCTTTCCCCCAGCCCCCCAACGCACCAACGCACCTGTTGCGCCTGGTGTGCGGGCAGGCGGATCAGGCGCGTCCGGGATGCCGGGTCATGCGCCTGTCTGGGGCAGGCGAAGCTCGGGCAGCATGTACCACTGGTCGAGATGCGCCAGCACGAGCGGCGTCAGGGCCGCGTCGAGCGCCCGGATGGTGGTCTCGAGCTCCTGCGGCTCGATGGCCGGCAACAGGGTCAGTGTCAGGCGCGGGCCGTCGCCCCGGATCAGCGCCGCCGGAACGATGCGGGCGGAGGCCGATCGGGCCAGCTTCACCACATTGACGATGTTGCCGGTTTCCGGGATCTCGCGTCCGAACAGCGGCATGTGCACCTGGCGGTCACGGACCTCGTCGACATAGAGGTAGGTCGTGACCGTGCGCGACACGGTGAGCCGGTAGAGCGGCCCGGCACTGGCCCGGCCCGGCGGGAAGATGTATTGCCCGCGACGCTTGCGCAGGGCATGGATCAGCCGGTTGGTGAAGCGGTTGGGCTCGTCCTGGTAGGTGCCGATCACCGGCCCGCCTGTCAGATGCGGCAGGCAGGCGGCAAGCCCCTCCCAGTTGCCCAGATGCACGCAGGCAAAGAGGACGCCGCGCCCGTCCTGCAGCGCCGCGTCATGGTGCTCGCGGCCATGCACCTCGATCAGCCCGGCCGGCCACAGCCGCTCGACGCTGGCATACTCGGCATAGGCCCGGCCGGTGTTGCCCCACCAGCGGCGCAGGAGCTGCGCCTCCAGCGCCGGCTGCGCGGCCACGTCCGGGCGCAGGTGACGCAGGTTGGCGGCCATGCGCCGGGCAAAGATCCGCCGGCGGTAGAGCCAGCTGGCCGGACCGCCGAGCAGGCTGCCGATCCACGAGACCTGGGCCGGGGGCAGATGGCGCATCAGCTCATGCAGCAGCCGCCCGGAAAGGCCGGTCAGCCGGTCGCCCACATGGTAGCCGAATGCCCGCGCCCGCCGCGTCCGGTCCCTTGCCACGAGGTCGCGCAAGGGCGGAGCCGGCGGCTCGCTGGCCCGGGTCACGTCGAAGGGAATGCCGGTCAGCGAGACCTTCCGTCCGCAGGGATCACCGCCGTCCGGTCCGACCCGCATCGCCGCCTACCTCCGCCGGTGCAGGGTCATCGGCAAGGCGTCGCCGGGCCGGAGCGTCAGCCGGCACACCGGCTGCACGTCGGTGCCGGGCCTGAGGCGCAGGTCGAAGCTCTGCGCGAGGATCGCAAGGCTCAGGATCGCCTCGGTCATGCCGAACTGGAGCCCGGCGCAGATGCGCGGACCGATGGAGAAGGGGACGTAGCCGTATTTCGACGGGCGCCCCTGGGCACCCGGCATGAAGCGGTCCGGGTTGAAGGCGTCGGCATCGTCCCAGAGCAGGGGATTGCGATGCAGCAGCCACGGCACGACCATCAGGATCGTGCCCTTCGGCAGCTTGCGGCCGCCAACATGCACTTCGGCCATGGCCTCGCGGGCCAGGATCGGAACGGGCGGATAGAGGCGCAGCGATTCCTCGATGACCGCCCGGGTGTAGGGCAGGCGGGCCACGTCGCGGAAGGTGGGCGTCGCCCCCTCCAGCACGCTGTCCAGTTCCGCATGCAGCCGCTCGCGCACACGCGGCGACTGGGACAGGAGGTACCAGGTCCAGGCCAGCGTGTTGGCGGTGGTCTCGTGGCCGGCCATGAAGATCACGGCTGCCTCGTTGCGGATGGCCTCGCGGCTCAGCGGCTTGCCGTCCTCGTCCCGGGCCTCGAGCAGGCCGCCGATCACCGACGCCTCGCCGTTGTCCTTCAGGGTCTGGTAGCTGTCGATGATCTCGTCGAGCACGCCGAGGATGCGGGCGGTGGCCCGGCGGACCGCCGGCTTGCGGAAGCGCGGCATCCATTCCGGCAGGCCCAGCATGGCGGCGAGATCGACCTGGTCGATGTGACGCTGGTACTCCGAAAAGCCCTCGACCACCTCGTGGGCGTAGTTCTTGCCAAGCTGGCGGCCGAAGATGGTGCGGCAGATGATCTCCGCCGTCAGATGCGCCATGTCGGCAAGCGCATCGGTCTCGGCGCCGTCGCCGCGGGCCATCCAGGCGTTGCGCTGGTCCTCGATGGTGTCGATCATGATCGGGGCAAAGCCCGGCACGCGCGAGCCGTGGATGATCGGGGCAACGACCTTGCGCCGGCGCGCCCAGGTCTCGCTGTCGGAGATGAACAGGCCGTCGCCGATCAGCGGTGCCAGCGCATGCCGCATCTGCGGGCTCTTGCGCTGCAGCTCCACGTGATGGGTCTGGAAGGCTTCCTGCACGACATCGGGGGCGTTGCAGATCACCATCATCCGGCGCAGGACCTGCTGCGTCATCATGCGCGAGGAAAAGTTGCCCCTTGTCCAGATGGACAGGAAGTTGCGGCGGGCAAGCCCCATCAGCTCGATGATCGGCGGCGTCCGTTCGTGGCGGAACGGGAAGGGCGGAATGAAGTCTGCCGGCGTCTCGCTGACGGCGGCAACAGGGACGGTCTGGTCCACGTCGGATCCTCGGATAGGGCGCCCGGCGGAAGGAGGAGGGGCACCCGGACGTCTCCTTACTCCATCTTGCGCCGCAACAATATGCCTTTCGCAGGCGGGATTGTCACGGTTGCCGGGCCCCTGTGGCCGGGCCGCCACGCCCCTAGGTCAGGGCAGGAAGACGACGCCCGAAGCCGACGCCGGACGCCGGGCCTTCCTCGGCGTCCGGTCAGGGACGCAGGGCCTTCCTGCTCACGGGTCCGCGCGGGGCCGCACCACCAGCGCCGACAGCGCCGCCGATGCCCAGCCGACGATCAGCAGCATCCCCCCGGTCGGTGCGGCCATCGGGAAGAGCCGCGCATCGCGGAAGGCCCGGCTGACCAGATCGCCGGCAAAGAGCAGCAGCCCGAGCGCCAGCAGCCCCAGGGTCAGGGGCAGGAGCGGCACCTTGCGCACCTGCGCCAGCGCGGCCAGCGCCAGAAAGGCCGGTGCATGGAAGAGCAGCATCTCGGCCGCCGTCGACAGGAGCCCGGTGCCATCCAGATGGGCGGCGAGCGCCGACAGGGCAACGCCAAGCGCGCCCGCAAGCCCGCCAAGCGCCAGTCCGGCGCGAAACAGGGGCGAGGTCGCAGCCGACGGCTGCGCGGGAGAAGAAAGCCTGATCATGCAATGCGGGTCCGCAGGAGGGGCCGGGCCGGGAGCGGCCGGCAGGTCGAGGCGGACTTTAGCGCATGTTGGCCCGGGCGGGAGAGGCAAACCGTCGCAAGGACCATGCCGCCGGCACCTGACGCTAGGTCAGAGGTGGCAAGCCGCGTGACAAGCCTGGTCGCCTGTGGCAGCAAGGATCGCCGGGCAGGTCCGGCCCGCCGCCCTGTCCTCTGTCCCACCGCCCGCCAGTTCCGACGCCCGCCCGCCCAGCCGCCCGCCCAGACGCCCGCCAGGCCGCCCCCTTTGACGCGAGCCCGTCCGCTGCGGGGCGCCAGCCGGCCGGGACCCGCCCGAGGTTTTCCCATGCTGTCCGACCTTCTGCCCGGCCTTGCGCCTGACCTGTTTTCGGTCGAGATCCTCGGCCTTGTTGTGGCCCTGCTGGCGGCAGGCGCCATTGCCGGGCTGCTGGCCGGGCTGTTCGGCATTGGCGGCGGTGCGGTGCTTGTCCCCGTGCTCTACCAGTTCCTCGTGCTGCTCGAGGTCGATGAAAGCGTGCGGATGCATGTGGCGGTGGCCACGTCGCTCGGCATCATCGTGCCGACGTCGGTGCGCTCCTATCTGGGCCACCGGGCCCGCGGGGCCGTTGACGAGGCGCTGCTGAAAAGCTGGCTCGTGCCGCTGCCGCTCGGGGTCGTCCTCGCCTCGCTGGTCGCGGCCCATGTCTCCGGAGACGGTCTGAAGGGCATCTTTGCCGGCATCGCGCTGCTCGTCAGCCTGCGCATGTTCTTCAACCGCGACAGCTGGCGGCTGGGCACCGACATTCCCGGGTTTCCGATCCGGCCGCTCTGCGGCGTGGTCATCGGGTTCCTGGCGACCCTGATGGGCATTGGCGGCGGGGTGATGAACAACACCTTCATGACGCTCTATGGCCGCCCGATCCATCAGGCAGTCGCGACATCGGCCGGCGTCGGGGCACTGATCTCCGTGCCCGGCGTGCTCGGCATGATGTGGGCCGGCTGGAACGCCCCGGGCTTGCCGGCCTTTTCCCTCGGCTATGTCAACCTGCTGGGCGTGTTGCTGATCATGCCGATCACCACCCTGACCGCGCCGATCGGCGTCCGGCTGGCGCATGCCTGGCCCAAGCGGCGGCTCGAGCTCGGCTTCGGCATCTTCCTGCTGATCGTGGCGATCCGCTTCGGCCTCAGCCTGTTCGAGTGAGGTCCCTCAGCGGTTGAGGACCAGCCGGTCGCCTTCCACGGTCCAGCTGCTCAGCCGGGAGAGGGCGGACATGCCGAGCAGGCTGGTCTCGAGGCTGCCTTCCTGCGCCACGAAGGTGCGCACGTCCCCGAGCCGGATGTCGGCCAGGCGCAGGTCGTCGATCCGGGTGGGCGCCACCATCGTGCGGCCATTGGCCGTGGAGACCGGCACGGTGAAGGACAGGCTGTCCACGTCGATGCCGCTGCGCCGGGCGTCCTCGCGGGTCAGGACGACGGCAGAGGCCCCGGTGTCCACCAGAAAGCGGACCGGCGTGCCGTTGACGTCCCCCTTGATCTGGAAATGGCCGCTCGGATCGCGCACCACCAGGACGCTGCCGTCCGCCTGGCTGACGGCCAGTCCGGGGGCCAGCGCCCCGAGCACCCGGTACCCGACGGTGGCCAGTTCAAAGCGGTAGGCATAGCCGACGATCAGCACCACCGCGAGGCTGCCCCAGGCCGCCGTCGCCCGCAGCACCTCGCGCAGCCGCGGCGGGCCAACGATCAGGCTCGCCAGGATCACGAAGGCAATCGCCGACAGGGCAACGATGCGCGGGGCCTCGTCGGAGCCCTCGAACGTGGTGTCGATGGCGGCAACATCCGTGAAATAGGCAAGCACGCCGCCGGCCATGGCGAGCACCAGCGCCCCGATGAGCAGGCCGCGAAAGAACTGCATGGGTGTCATCCCGTCGACTGCCGGGGCGCAAGCCCCGCGAGGCGCTGCGGCAGGCCGGCCATGATGGCGCGTCGCGCCTCCGCAGTCAGGCTGCCCCAGGTCGCGATCTCGGCGAGCGTCCGGCCGCAGCCCTGACACAGGCCGAGGGTCGGATCCATGATGCAGATGCGGACGCAGGGGCTTTCCATATCGGGCATGTAGGGGGCTCCGGTCGAAACGCAAGGGGCAGGGCGCTGTCAGCGCCCGCCGGCCACGAGCTGGATGGGGGCTGGAACCAGCGTGAAGGGGAAGGGGACGGCCAGCCGGTGGCGGGCGGGCAGGACGGCGACGGCACGGCCCGGACTGGCGGCGGCAAAGCGCCCCGGTCCTCTTTTGCAGCTGAAAGACATCGCCTGACGCATCATCATGGCAGCATGAGCACTCCGATGAGGAAGGCCAGCGCCGCAAGCTGCTGCACGGCGCCGATCACGTCGCCGGTGAAGCCGCCGATCTTTGCAAACGCCAGCCGCCCGGCAGCATGCGCCACCAGGGCGGCCGCCACAAGCCCGAGCGCCAGGCCCGTGAGCGGCACGACCCAGACGAGCGGCAGCAGCACGAGCCCGGCCAGCAGATTGCCACGCAGTGCCAGGCCCCGGCCGGGAACGCCGAAGCGGGCGGCGAGCCCGTCGGGCCTTGCAGCCGGCAGCACCGCCCATTGCCAGAGCGCCAGTCCGCGCGACAGCGCCTCCGTCGCCACCAGCAGCAGCGCACTCCCGGCAAGGCCAAAGCGGTCCGGCAGCACGGCGAGCAGCGCCACCTTCAGGATCAGCGACAGCGCCAGCGCGATGGCGGCAAAGGCGCCGATACGGCTGTCCTTCATGATCTCCAGCCGTCGCTCGCGCGTCGCGCCACCGAAGAACCCGTCGGCGATGTCACCGAGGCCGTCCTCGTGCAGCGCCCCGGTGAGGGCAACGAGCGCGGCCACGACCAGCGCCGCGCTGGCCAACGGCGGCAGGGCGGTCAGCTGCAGCACCAGCCAGAGCAGGGCCGGGCCGGTGGCCAGCACGGCGCCCGCCAGCGGCATGGCGCGGGCGATCACGGCAAAGTCGGGAAGCGCCGAGGGATCGTCCAGCGGACCGAGCCGCGGCACGGGCAGGCGGGTGAAGAAGCGCAGGCAGGCGGCCGTCTCGGCGGCAAGCCGCGCCAGAGCCGGGGGGACGGGGAAGCCTCCGCCCGTGTCGTTCTGCTGCATGGAACTGTCGCCTGTCCTGGTTGTCTTTTGTCCGTCGAGGGTTATAGAACGGCTGACCCGGCGCCGCCACTCGGCCGACCGCACCTGTTTCCAGCCCCTCCGGAGCCCCGCCCCGATGTCCCTTTCCGAATCTGCCCTGCCGTTTGACGACATCCGCAATCTGGTCGCTCAGATGCCCGGACCGGATGAGGCGGCCGTTGCTGCCGTGCGGGCCCGCGACGCCGAACTGACCAAGCCGGCCGGCTCGCTCGGCAAGCTGGAAGAGATCGCTGAGTGGCTCGCGGCCTGGTCTGGCAAGGCGCCGCCGAAGATCACCCGGCCGCTGGTCGCGATCTTTGCCACCAATCACGGCATCGCCGACAAGGGCGTCTCCGCCTTCCCGCAGAGCGTGACCCGGCAGATGCTGGAGAACTTTGCCGCCGGCGGGGCGGCGATCAACCAGATCTGCATCGCCAATGACCTGGGCCTCAAGGTCTTCGATCTCGCCATCGACATGCCGACACCGTCCATCGACGACGAGGACGCGCTGGACGAGCCCAACTGCGCCGCCACCATGGCCTATGGCATGGAAGCGGTGGCCGGCGGCACCGACCTGCTCTGCCTCGGCGAGATGGGCATCGGCAACACCACCATCGCCGCGGCCGTGTTCAACGGTCTCTTCGGCGGCACGGCGGCCGACTGGGTCGGACCGGGGACCGGCGTGGACACCGCGGGCCTGGAGCGCAAGCGCGTCGCCGTGGAAAAGGCCGTCGCCCGGCTCGGCAGCGCCGCGAATGATCCGCTGGAAGTGCTGCGCAAGGTCGGCGGGCGCGAGATTGCCGCCATGGCCGGCGCCATCCTCGCCGCGCGTCTGCAGCGCACGCCGGTCATCGTCGACGGTTTCGTCACCACGGCGGCCGCGGCCGTGCTCTACAAGATGGACCCGGGCGCGCTCGACCACTGCCTGTTCGGCCATGTCTCGGCCGAGCCGGCGCACCGCCGGGCCCTTGCCGCCATGAACAAGACCGCGCTGTTCGATTTCGGCATGCGTCTCGGCGAGGGCACTGGTGCGGCACTCGCTGCCGGCATCGTCAAGGCCGCCGCCAGCGTGCATGCCGGCATGGCGACCTTCGCCTCGGCCGGCGTGTCGGGCAAGGACGCCGGCTGAGCGGAGACCCGGGACCGGAGAGCCGAGGTCTCTCCGGGTTTCACTCATCGAAAGCGAGAGGCCCCGCCCGTCCGGTCCCGGCTCGGCGCTGCGCCTGGCCGGGAGGACTCCGGAGAGGACGAGGTTTCAAGCTCACGCGGCCTTGAGGCCGCGCTTTTCCAGAAGGGCGTTGATGTCCGGGCCCCGGCCACGGAAGGCCTTGTAGGCGGCGTCCGGGTCCTGGCGGCCGCCGGCGGAATAGATGTGGCGGTAGAGCTTCTCCGCCGTCGCCGGATCGAACACGTTGCCGGTTTCCTCGAAGGCGCTGAAGGCGTCCGCGTCCATCACCTCCGACCACATGTAGCTGTAGTAGCCGGACGAATAGCCTTCGCCCGCAAAGGCATGGGCGAAATGCGGCAGCCGGTGGCGCATGGTGATCTCCGACGGCATGCCGAGATCCTTGAGGGCTGACGCCTCATAGGCGGTCACGTCGAGGCCGGACGGATCCGGCATCTCGTGCAGGGCGAGGTCGATCAGCGCGCAGGCCGTGTATTCGACCGTGGCGAAACCCTGGTTGAAGTTGCGCGCGCCGAGCACCTTGTCGAGCAGGGCCTTCGGCATCGGCTCTCCCGTCTTGTAATGCACGGCAAAGCGCGACAGCACCTCCGGCTGGCTCAGCCAGTGCTCGTAGAGCTGCGAGGGCAGCTCGACGAAGTCCCGCGCCACGCTGGTGCCGGAGATCATCGGATAGGTGACGTCGGACAGGAGCCCGTGCAGGCCGTGACCGAATTCGTGGAACAGGGTGCGGGCGTCATCGAAGGTGAGGAGCGCCGGTTCGTCGTCCGCGCCCTTCGAGAAATTCATCACGTTGACGATGATCGGGCGGACCTCGCCATCGAGCTTGTGCTGCGCGCGGAAGGCGCTCATCCAGGCGCCGGAGCGCTTGGAGGGGCGGGCAAAATAGTCGCCGAGGAACAGGCCGACGTGATTGCCCCGGGCATCGCTCACCTCGAAGACGCGCACGTCCGGATGATAGACGGGCAGCCCGTGCTTTTCCTCAAAGCGCAGGCCGAACAGGCGGGTCGCGGTGTCGAAGGCGGCCTCGATGATCTTGTCCAGCCGCAGATAGGGCTTCAGCTCGGTTTCATCGAGGTCGTGGTCGCGCTTGCGGACCTTCTCGGCATAGTGGCGCCAGTCCCAGGGGGCGATGGCGGCGTTGTTGCCTTCCGCCCGGGCGACCTCGGCGAGCTTTTCGGCCTCCTCGCGCGCGCGCTCCACGGCCGGGCCCCAGACGCGGGTGAGCAGCGCACGCACCGCATCCGGCGTCCTGGCCATGGCATCATCAAGCTTGTAGGCGGCGTAGCTCGGATAGCCGAGCAGGCGGGCGCGTTCGGCCCTGAGGGCCAGCGTCTCGGCAATGACGCCGCGGTTGTCGGTCGGACCCTCGGCCTCGCCACGCGCGGACCAGGCCTTGAACGCCTCCTCGCGCAAGGCGCGGTTGGTGGAGAACTGCAGGAAGGGCTCGATCGAGGAGCGCGACAGGGTGATGACATGCTTGCCGTCCAGCCCGCGCTCCTTCGCGGCGGCTGCGGCGGCCGCGAGCAGGAAGTCCGGCAGGCCGGCGCGGTCCGCCTCGGTCTCCAGCACGAGCTGATAGTCGGATTCGTCCTTCAGCACGTTCTGCGCAAACTGGGTGCCAAGGGTCGCCAGCCGCTGGCTGATCTCGGCCATGCGGGTCTTGGCCGCCGCGTCGAGGCCGGCCCCGGCGCGGGTGAACATCAGCTGGTAGCGCTCCAGCACCCGGGCCTGTTCCGGGGTGAGGTCAAGCCCGGCGCGCTGGTCCCAAAGCGCAAACACGCGCGCGGCGAGCTTCGGGTTCAGGAGCGTTTCAGAGCCGTGCCGGGCGAGCTTCGGCGCCATCTCGCGCTCGATCGCCTGCAGCTCCGGGTTCGTGTGCGCACCGGTGAGATTGTAGAACGTCCGCGAGACCCTGGTCAGTGCCTCGCCGCTCGTCTCCAGGGCGCGGATCGTGTTGTCGAAGGTCGGCGCGTCGGCCTGTCCGGCGATGGCGTCGATCTCGGCCCGGGCCTCGGCCATGGCCGTGTCGAAGGCCGCCACATAGTCGGCAGGCCGGATGTCGGCAAAGGGCGGAAGGCCGAAGGGCGTGGACCAGGTGGAGAGCAGCGGATTGTCGGACATGGATCGGGACACCTTGCGTCGGAAACTCGGGTCGGGGAGGGCCGCTTGGGCCGGTCTCCCGGAGGATATGGGGCCGGCGCCGGCCGGCGGCCAGTTCAGTCGGGGCCGAACACCACCTGGTACATCAGGCGGCCGGGATAGAAGGTAAAGATCCCCGCCACCAGCACGGCCCAGATCATGTAGCCCTTCATGGCCTTGGCATGGCGCCGGATCTCGCCGCGCCGGGCGGCCCACACGGCCATCGGCACTCCGATCAGGGTGACCACCGACAGGATGTGGATCGGGCTGAAGGGGCCGATCATGCGGATGCCGTGGATGAACAGGCTGGACCCCGCGGTCCAGACCATCAGGCCGGCCCAGACGTAGCCGAGGCTCCGGTGCGGCAGCGTGCCCTTGGGTGCGGCGACCTGGATGACCCCGAGCACGGCCGCAGCGATGGCGGCAAAGGCGTGGGTGTAGACGATGGGGCCGGCGGCCAGCAGAGGCTCAAGGGTCATGGGGGGACCTCACCACATGGACGCGGCTGCGCGGGTTGGCCATTCCTCGTCGTAAGGCTTGCCGCCAATCGTGCCATTCGACAGGTCGGCAAGGATGTCGCCGGCGGTGGGCAACGTCGCCGGGTCGACCTTCGCTGCCTCGTCCCACAGCCCGGCGCGGAGGATGGCACGGGCACACTGGAAATAGACGGTGTCGATGGTGATGATGATGGCCGAACGCGGTTCCTTGCCCTCCATCGCAAGGCGGGCCAGCAGGAGCGGATCGACACTGACGACGGCCTTGCCGTTGACGCGCAGCGCGTTGCCGGAGCCGGGGATCAGGAACATCAGCGCAACGCGCGGGTCACGCACGATGTTGCGCAGCGAATCGATGCGGTTGTTGCCGCGCCGGTCCGGCATGATCAGCGTGGTGTCATTCTCGATGACGACACACATGCCCTTGTCCCCCCGCGGCGAACAGTCGAGCCCCTCCGGTCCGCTGGTCGCGAGCGCGCAGAAGGGCGCGGCCTCGATCATCCTGCGGTAGAGCGGCGTCAGCCGGGGGCTTTCCTTCACCGTCGAGGTCGGGCCGGGCACGCCATAGAGCGCTTCGAGCTGCTCGACGCTGGTCAGGATGGTCATGGGAGGATCCGGGCTGGAGACGACAGGCAGGAGGTTAAGTCCGCCAGCCGCGTTGCACCAGCGCAAACTTCGGGCCCGGCTCTTGAAAACGGGTCGGCGTGGTCTAGGGTGCGCGGGACGACGCCGGCCCGAAGCCGGGTGCAAGGGCCGCCGAGAAGGCCCGGGAGGAGAGACACATGCGGGTGATGAATGCAGTCGAGACGGCGGAGGCCTTGCCCTATCCGGCCCTGATCGAGGCGCTCAGGGACATGTTCCGCTCCGGCTGCGAGATGCCGCTGCGCCACCATCACACCGTGGCCGTCCCCGGCGAGCCGGATGCCACGCTGCTGCTCATGCCCGCCTGGGTGCCCGGCCGCTACATGGGCGTCAAGCTCGTCTCGGTCTTCCCCGGCAATGTCACGCGCGGCCTGCCGTCGATCTCCGGCCAGTACATGCTGTCCGATGCCACGACGGGCGCGGGGCTTGCCCTGCTGGACGGGGCCGTCCTGACGGCGCGCCGCACGGCGGCCGCCTCGGCGCTGGCAGCCGACTATCTGGCGCGCCGCGATGCGGGCCATCTCGTCATCGTCGGCACCGGCAGCCTGTCACGGGCGCTGGCCGAGGCGCACAGTCAGGTCCGACCCATCCGCAAGGTCACCGTCTGGGGCCGCCGGGCCGAGGCCGCCGAAGCCGTTGCCGCAGACCTGCGCGCCACGCTCGGCTGCGAGGCGCTGGCCACCACCGATCTGGAGGGCGCTGTCCGCCGGGCCGACATCGTCAGTGCTGCCACCATGTCGCAAACCCCGCTGGTGCTAGGCGAGTGGCTGGCGGAGGGCTGTCACGTCGATCTCGTCGGGGCCTACAAGCCGACCATGCGCGAGAGCGACGACACCGCCATCCGCCGCGCGCGCGTCCATGTCGACACCCGGGCCGGCGCGATGAAGGAGGGCGGTGACATCGCCCTGCCGCTGGCCTCCGGCGTGCTCAGCGCCGAGGCGATCGCCGGAGACCTCTACGACCTCACGCGCGGCCTGGCACCGGGACGGCAGACGGCCGCCGAGATCACGCTGTTCAAGTCGGTCGGCGCGGCGCTCGAGGATCTGGCCGGGGCGATCCTGGCCTTTGAGGCAAGCACGGCTGCGAAGGCTCAGACACAATGACGCCCTAATGGCTGCGTAGCTTGCGTGAAACAGACGTCAAGCAAAGGCCCTCCCTTTGCGGTCTTGTTTTCTTTGATTTCCGGCGTCATGGATTTCAAGGCGACCTTTATCCCTCACCCCGTCCGACCCAGGTGGTGAAATGCGCAAGCTTTTATTTAATGCTGTTCTGCTCGGTGGTCTTCTCGGCTCCGGCGCGGCGCTGGCCTGGACGGCCCAGTCGACCGCCGATCTCAACATGCGGACGGGGCCGGGAACGGCCTATCCGCCGATCCTCGTCATTCCGCGCGGGGCGCTGGTCGAGGTCGGGGCCTGCAATTCCTGGTGCTCCGTCTTCTATGCCGGGTATCGCGGCTTCGTCAGCGGCCGCTTCCTTGCGCCCGTGAGCGGCGGCTACCTGCCGCCCCCGGCGGTCATTGTCCCGCCTCCGGTCGTGATCGTGCCGCCGCCGGTCTATCGGCCGCCCGTCTATCGCCCACCGGTCTATCGTCCGCCGGTGTACCGCCCGCCGCATTACCGTCCGCCCGAGTACCGCCCGCCGGTCTATCGGCCGGAGCCGTACCGGCCGGAACCCTATCGTCCGGAACCGGGACGTCCGCGCGAGGGCTACCGCGACCCGCAGCCGTCGATCCCGGGTCCGGAGTTCCAGGGGTCGGAGCCCTACCAGCCGCAGAGCGGCGGGGAATCCTACCGCTGATCCCGGCTCCCTGCGCGACACCGGAAGGCCCGACCCAGGTCGGGCCTTCTCTCTGCCGGCGTGGACGTGGCAGGCAGGATTGCGGCAGGCCTGCCCCTCAAAAACCAACAAGTCATGTGATTGCCGCCACAGTTCGGAACCGTTTTGCGTCTAGGGTTGCGCTGACACAAAGATTCGATCCGGGGGTCGAGCGCATCGGCCCCGCACACACGCTTGAGGAGCATGACATGGCCCGTCAGACCTGGACTATCCATGACCTTGCCGGATGTGGGGCGCTGGCTTTTCGCAGGCTTGCCGTCCTGACGGCGCTCACCGCCGGAACCGCGACGGCTGCGCTTGCCGCTGATCCGGTCGCGATGGTTCTGGACCGTTCGGAAGGCGTGAACGCCACCGCCTTTGCCGAGCTGATGCCGGGCGACGAGATCGCGCTGGGCACCGGCGGGCACGTCGACCTGCTGGATTACACCGCCTGCCGCGAGGTCCGCATCACCGGCGGCAGCGTCACCGCCACCAGCGGTGGCCTGGTCGTTGCCGAAGGCGAGGAAAAGGAGCTGCGGCCGGGCAACTGCCTGAAGCAGGAGGCGAGCAACGCCGGGACCGACGGCGGCAAGGGCCTTGCCGTGACCATGCGCGGCCTCATTCCGGAGAACAAGGTGGCGGCCTCGTTGATGCTGCGCTTCGGCGACGACCTGAAGGAGCGCTACGACAGCGTCTTCGTGTCCGTCGATGGCGGCGCGCCGCAGGAGTACAAGCTCGACGACAAGGTTCTGGCCGAGATGCCGGACCTGGCGGCGGCGATGGCCGGCAAGACCACCGATGCCAATGGCGTGCCGATCGAGCTGGTGTTCAAGCCGCGGGCCGGGACCGGCGAGGCGGAAGTGCGCCAGTTTACGCTGGATCCGCTTGAAGTGGGCCGGGAAACGGCGGTTGTCGTCGTGAAATGAGCGAAGCCGCGCGGGCCGCGTCCGCAGCCAGTGAGCGCCGGCGTCTGAAGGCCGCGGTGATTGTCATCGCGGTCATCGCCGGTGTCTTGGCTGGCGTGGGCGCGATCCGGGCGCTCTGGGAGGGCTGGATCGGCGACCGGCTGCTGCAGGTGCGCGCCATGGTCACCGAGCTGCCGCAGGACCGCTTTCCGGTCGCCGTTGTCGGTCTCGACCAGGCGTCGCTGTCGTCCCGCCGGCTCGAGGCCATCCCGCGCGTGTTCATGTCCCAGGCCTTTGCCAAGGCCGGAGATGCCCTGTTCGAGGCCGGCGCCACCGCAATCGGCCTCGATTTCGTCTTTGCCTTTTCCGCCGATGCCTTTGCCGATCCGCAGACCGGGGAAGCGCGCCTGCGCGGCTATGACCGGCTGTTCCTGCGCTTCCTCTACGAGAACCGCGGCCGCGTCGTGGTCGCCCGCACCTCGACCGGCGTGCCCCACCGCTCGATCTCGGCAGCCGCCGGCAGCGAGGGCGTGCGCTCGACCGAAATCCTCACCGACAACGACGGCGTGGTGCGGCGGCATCAGCCGCAGCTGCCGCTGAACACCTCGCCCGCCTTCGTCGACACCATGCTCGGGCTGGCCGGGGCAGAGGTCACCACGACCTACATGCCGATGCCCGGTGCGCGGCTGGCCACCTCCATTCCCTATCTGTCGCTGCTGGACGTGCTGGACCTGATGGACCGGCCGGACGGGGCCGAGCGGCTGCGCGAGTTCGCAAGCGGCCGCGTCATCCTGTTCGGCTCGACCCTGCCCAACGAGGACGAGCACCTGTATCTCGACCGTTTCCTGCCGCGCGAGACGCCTGCCGGAGAGATCGAGGGGGCCTCCGGCCGTCCTCCGGTGCGCACCGCCACGAGCGGCGTGTTCATCCTGGCCGACCTGATCGGGTCGCCCCTCGTCGACCGGACGGTTGCGGAAGCGCCGCTGGCGCTGGTCGGAGGTCTGATCGTGGTGTTTGCGCTGGTCGGCGCGCTGGCCGGCCTGTCGCTGCCGCTGCCGGTGCTGCCGCTTGTGGTGCTCGGACTGCTGGCAACCGGCTTTGGCCTCGCCTTCGGGGTGCTGATGGCCGGCTGGACGCTTCCCGCAGGCGCAGCACCGACGGCCGGGTTCATTGCATTGATGGTCGCCGGTGTCGCCCAGGTGGCCGTGCTGAAACGGCGCGAGCGCGAGCTGGTCCGCCTGTTCGGTCATTACCTGTCGCCGCAGGTGATCCGGACCATGGCCGAGGAGGAGCGCCTCTCCGACCTTGGCGGCGAGACGCGCAAGGTGGTCGTCGCCTTCATCGACATCGTCGGCTTCACCCGCATGTCCGAACGCCTGCCAGACCGGGAGGTGGTCAAGGTGGTCAACACCGTCTTCGATGCCATCGGCACCGAGATCACCCGCTCGGAAGGCTACATCGACAAGTACATCGGCGACGCGGTGATGGCGGTCTGGAATGCCCCGAACGATGTGACCGACCCGGAGGCGCGCGCCGTCGGCTGCGCGCTGGCCGTCATCGACCTGCTGCCGGAGCTGCGCCGCCGCACCGGGCAGGCCGGGCTGGACCTGCGCATCGCGCTCAACGCCGGTCCGGCGCTGGTGGGCGACATCGGCGGCGAGACCCGCCGCTCCTTCACCGTCATGGGCACGACCGTCAACACCGCAAGCCGGATCGAGGGCATTGCCAAGGAAGCCGGCGTCCGTCTGGCCTTCACCGGACCGGTGGCCGAGGCCTTGCCGGCCGACTGGGCGCAGCGGCTGCTGTGGCGCGGCCAGCTGCGCGGCCTCAGCACGGAAACGGTGGTCCACACGCTCGACGACGGCAGGCTGTGGCTCGACGGGTCTGGCCCGGCGCTGTCGCTGGTGCCCGAGGACGCGGAGCCCGAGGACAGGGACCCGACGAGCGACGCGGCAGGTCTGGTGCCCGCCGCACGCGCGCGCCTGCAGCCCGGGGCCCGCTAGCCGTCAGGCGTTCCCCGTCAGGCGACCGCCCTCGGTGGGGCGCCCTTCAGATGGTCATTGGGAAGCGTTCGCTGGCCGTCGTTCGCTGGCCGTCGTTGGCTGGCTGTCGTTGGCTGCGCGGAACGGCGTCAGGACCCGCTCTCGCCTGGGCCCCGCGCGGCGACAGACGCTGCAGCAGGGTGTTGCCGCTGCACGCGAGACACCTGGCTGGCTCCGGCCTGCCCGTGCGGTCGGCCGGCGGGTCCGGAGGGGATGGTCAGCGCCCGAGCGCACCGCCCAGCACGCCGCCGATCACGCCGCCGATGAAGGCCGCGCCATCCGCGCCGATGCCGGCACCGTCTTCTGCCGGCGGCAGGGGCGCGCCCTGGTCAGGCAGCTGGCGCGGGGCACTGCGGGCATCGCGGCGCTCGCCCTGCTCAACCCTGAACCGTTCGGTCGCGGCCAGAAATGCCTCCTCGGTCTCCTCCACGAGCATCGCGTACTGGGCGTCCGTGAGGGTTCCGGTCGGGATCTCGCCTTGCGCTTCCTGCCAGGCGCGAATGCCGGCGCGGGTTCGGGTGCCGAAGGCGCCGTCCGGTCGGCCGACGTCATATCCGGCCAGATTGAGCCGGAACTGGACCTCGCGGCGGCGCGTCTGGCTCCAGGCCTGATCGTCGCCACCCGCCTCGGCCGCCGGGGCCTTGCGCGGGGCGCTGTTGCCGTCGCCGAGGGCTGCGACCTCCACCTCGGCCTCACCGCCCGCCGCCTGATCTGCCGCCGGATCCGCTACCAGAGCGGTCCCTGCTGCTGGTGCAGACGCTGCCGCGGCGGCGGTCTCGGCCGGGGCTGCGGGCGTCTCCGTGCGGGTCGTCTCGGCCACGGAGGTGCTGCCCGACAGGCGATTGATCTGGTTGCGGGCGACCTCGGCGAAGGTGCCACCCGGATAGGCGGCAAGATAGGCGGCGTAGTCGCCGGCGGTGCCGGCGGCCTGCGCCGCATCCCACAGCGCCTTTTCCTTTTCCCAGGCGATCTGGCTGGCGGCGGCCGGAACGCTGCCGGAGACGGCCGCAGGCGCCTGCTCCGGCGTCGCGGCAACCGCAGCGGTCCCGGTGGAGCGGTTCAGATAGACCTCACCGATCAGCGAGGCATTGACCCAGGGCCGCTGCCGCTCGCCGGTGTCGCGATACACGTCGCCGGTGACGCGGGTCATCACGTTCTGGATCGGGGTGTCGGGCGCATCGAGATGGCGCAGCAGGGCGGTGGTGAAGGGCGAATTGGAGCCCGCCCCATCCAGCGCCACGTCACCGGGCGAGGTGGCAAAGGCAATGACCGAACCCTCCGCGCCGCTGTCCTCCATCTTGATCTCGGCAAGACCAAGGCCGACGGCGGCCGAGCGGCTGGGGCTCATGCTGCGGGCAAGCGTCCGCGCCAGCGGATTGTCGCGGCAGGCGTCGAGGAACACCATGCGCACCTTCACGTCATTCGACATCTGGCGCAGCACGAAGTCGGCCGAGATGGTCTCGAAGTCGAGCGCGGTCTCGTCGGCAAACTTGGCGTCGATCGGGATCAGGTAATTGACGCCGCCCACCTGCATGCCGTGACCGGCATAGAAGAGCAGGGCAATCTCCGCCCCCCGGGCCTGCCGGGCGAAATCGGCCACGGTCCGGCGCATGGCGGCATAGTCGAGATCGTAGCCTGCGACCACCTCGAAGCCGAGCTCCCGGAGCTTGGCGGTCATCGCGCGAGCATCATTGGCCGGATTGGGAAGCGGCACCGCATGGGCATAGGCACCGTTGCCCATGACGAGGGCAACCCGCTTGGCCAGCGCGGGCGAGGCGCCGGCGACCAGCAGGATGAGGACGGCGAGGGCGCGCGCAATCATGTCTTGCCTCCTCCGGGCATGGGCGGGCGAACGCGATGGCATGCCTTTTTCTGCCATGCGGGGCCCCATCATACAAGAAGGCCGCATCATCGGTCAGATGATACGGTCTCAGACGACTGACAAATTTCGGAGTTTCGAAAGTTTGCCGTCATTCCGGACAAGGTGAGCGCCCAGCGAACCGCAGATCCGGAATCCAGGACGTCTGTGCGAGCGCAAGCGAGCCCAAAACCAAGTCAACTCGATACGTCTTGCGACCGGCAGGTGTGTCGCGCTTCGCGCGGCTGATATCTGGATCCCGGCTCGGCGCTTCGCTCACGCTCAGCTGGGCCGGGATGACTGTGAGCAGGTTTGTCAGCAGTCACAGGCCGCATCATCGGTCAGATGATACGGCCTGTCCGTCGTGCACATCACGAGGCGCGGCTTTTCAGCGGAAATGGCAACTCACGCTGCCAAACGGACCGAAGTCGGCATGGATCGACGCGCCGTGCGGGGCCTCGACCGGACGGATGAAGGATCCGGCGAGCACCACCTCTCCCGCCGACAGGCCCATGCCATACTGGGCCAGACGGTTGGCAAGCCACGCGATGCCGCGGGCCGGGTTGTTGAGAACGCCGGCGCCGAGGCCGGTTTCCTCGACCTCGCCATTCCGCGAGACAATCGCCCCCATCCAGCGCATGTCGACCGCATCGGGCCGCATCGGCCGGCCACCCAGCACGTAGCCGGCATTGGCGGCGTTGTCGGAAATCGTGTCGACGATGGTGCGGGTCTGCTTCGTCTGAGGATCGACCCGGACGATGCGCGTGTCGAGGATTTCCAGCGAGGGCGTGATGTAGTCGGTCGCGTTCAGCACGTCGAAGACGGTGACATCCGGTCCCTTCAGCGGGGCCTTCAGGATGAAGGCGATCTCCGCCTCGATGCGCGGCTGGATGAAACGGTCCTCGGGGATGACCGAGCCGTCCTCGAAGGCCATGTCGTCGAACAGCACGCCCGAATCCGGGATGTCGATGTTGAGCGCATATTGCATCGCCTTGGAGGTGAGGCCGATCTTCCAGCCGGTCACCTTGCGCCCGGCCGCCAGCTTGCGCTTCACCCAGGCGGCCTGGACCGCGTAGGCGTCGTCCATGGTCATGCCGGGATGCTTCAGGGACAGGAGCCCGGTCTGCACCCGGGTCCGCTCGGCCTCATCGAGGGCAGCGGCGGCGGCGTCGATTTCGGCGGCACTCAGCATCAGATCACCTCGTCGGCAACAGGGTTGGTCAGGGTTCCGAGCCCGTCCGCGCTGACCTCGATCACATCGCCCGGCTTCAGCCAGATCGGCGGATCGAAACGTGCGCCGGCGCCGGTCGGCGTCCCGGTCAGGATGACATCGCCCGGCAGCAGCGTGGCGAAAGTCGAGATGTAGGCGATGATCTTGCGGAAGGAGAAGATCATGCGGCTGGTGCGGTCCGACTGGCGCAGCTCGCCGTTCACCCGGGTCTCCAGCGCGATGTCGGCAATCTGCGCCTCGCTGGTGAAGGGCACGAACCAGGGGCCAAGCGACCCGGAGCGGTCGAAGTTCTTGCCCTGCGTCACGTTGAACTTGGCGTGGCGGACCCAGTCGCGCAGCGTACCTTCGTTGGCAAGGCTGAGGCCGGCGATGTGGGACAGGGCATCCCTCTCGGCGATCCGGCGGCCCGGCTTGCCGATGACGATGACGATCTCGCCCTCGTAGTCGAGCTGATGCGATTCCGGCGGGCGGATCAGCGGCGCGGTGTGGCCGGTGAAGGACGAGGAGAAGCGCACGAACAGGGACGGATTCGACGGTGCGGCCTGGCCGTCCTTGTACTCCTCGTTGCGGTCGGGGAAGTTGACGCCGACGCAGATGTACTTGTCTGCGTCGGTGACGGGGAGGTCGAAGCTGAGACCGTCGAGAGCGAGGTCCGCCGGCAGGCCGGCTGCCTCGTCAACCAGCCGGGACAGCGCGCCGTCGGCGAGCACGCGGCTGAGGGTCGGCCAGCGGGCCCCGAACCGGGCGCTGAGGTCGACGACACCATCGCCGTTGACCAGACCGTAGCGGCGCTGGCCATCCTTGTGAAAGCCGACGAGGCGGGGAGAGGGCAGGGCGATGGTCATGGCGTCATCTCCTCACGGGGCCACGATCGGCTGGGCGTCCAGCGTGGCGGCAACGGGCTCGACGCCGGCAAAGAGGCTGCCTTCCTCGAACCAGGACTTCGGCGCGGGCGCCCCCCAGAGCGTCTGGCGCTGCGGGTCCTTCAGGTCCCACTTGATCGGCTCCAGATCCGGATCGACCGTCTGGTAGTCGGAGCAGTAGATCTCGATGCGGTGGCCATCCGGGTCGCGGATGTAGAGGAAGAAGGCGTTGGAAATGCCATGCCGGCCCGGGCCGCGCTCGATGTTGGCGAGATAGCCGGTGGTGGCCATCAGGTCGAGCAGGTCGATGATGTTGAGCGGCGTCGGCACCCAGAAGGCGGTGTGGTGCAGGCGCGGGCCCCGGCCGTTGGTGAAGGCGATGTCATGCACGCCGCCCTTGCGGTGCGTCCAGGCGGCCCAGAGCTTCTTCGAGACCTCGTCCTCGGTGTATTCCGTCACCCGGAAGCCGATCTCGTTGTAGAAGGCAACGCTCTCGTCCACGCTCGGGCTGAAGCAGTTGAAGTGGTCGATGCGCAGCGGCTTCACGCCCTTGTAGAGGGCGTATTGCTGATGGATCGGCGGCAGCCGGTCCATGCGGGTGTAGAATTCCAGCGGAATGCCGTGCGGATCCTGCGTGCGCAGCGTGCGCGACTGGTAGGGCCGCTCGACCCACTCCACCGGCAACCCTTTGGCCTTGAAGAAGCGCTCGGCCCTGGCAAGGTCATCCTCGTCAAAGAGCTTGAAGCCCAGCACGTTGGCGCGCGCGCTCTCGCCCTTCTTCAGGATGATGCAGTGGTGGCCGCGCTCTTCCAGGGCGCGCAGGTAGATCTCGCTGTCGGTCTCGTCGGTCACCTGCAGGCCGAGCGTGTCGACGTAGAAGGCACGCGAGGCAGCAAGGTCACGAACGGTGAATTCCACATGGCTGAGCCGCACGATGTTGAAGGGCGGGTACAGGTTGGGCGCAGGAATGGGCATCGGGTCCTCCCGGAGGCAGTCCGGACTGTTCTGTTCAGGGCGTAAGCGGGGTCAGCCGCCGAGTTTGGGGATGGCATGGGCCACTGTGGCAAAGGCGATGTTCTTGGTTTCCATGTAGAAATCGAAGGACCAGTCGCCGCCGTCGCGGCCGATGCCGGAGTTCTTGACGCCGCCGAAGGGCGTGGGCAGATGGCGGACGTTCTCCGAGTTCACCCAGATCATGCCCGCCTCCAGGCCCTCCGAGAAACGGAAGGCGCGGGTGACGTCATTGGTCCAGATGTAGCCGGTGAGGCCGTATTCGACGTCATTGGCAATCGCGAGGGCTTCCTCTTCGGTCCTGAACGGGATCGCGGTCAGGACCGGGCCGAAGATTTCCTCCTGCGCGATGCGCATGGACTGGTTCGCGCCGGTGAAGAGGGTGGGGGCAACATAATGCCCGCCGGCGAACTCGCCGCCGAGCTTCTGGCCGCCGACGGCAAGGGTGGCCCCGTCTTCCCGGGCGATGTCGAAGTAGGACAGAACCTTCTTCTCGTGCACCTCGTGGATCAGCGGGCCGATGACCGTCTGCGGATCGAGCGGGTGGCCGACCTTGATGCGGGCAGCCTTCTCGGCAACCCTGGCGACGAAGGCGTCATGGATGCTTTCTTCCACCAGGAGGCGGGAGGAGGAGGTGCAGCGCTCGCCGTTCAGCGAATAGATCATGAAGACGGCGGCATCCGCTGCCCGCTCCAGATCGGCATCGGCGAAGACGACGACCGGGTTCTTGCCGCCAAGCTCGAAATGGACGCGCTTCAGCGTGTCGGAGCCCTGGCGCATGATCATCGAGCCGGTGCGGCTTTCACCGACAAAGGCGATGGCCTTGATGTCCGGGTGCATGGTGAGCGCCTTGCCGGCGTCCTCGCCGAAGCCGTTGACGAGGTTCCAGACGCCCTTCGGCAGTCCGGCCTCCTCGGCGATCTCGACCAGCAGACGGGCGGTCAGCGGCGAGAATTCGGCCGGCTTGTGGACGACGGTGCAGCCGGCAGCCAATGCCGGTGCGATCTTCCACGTGGACAGCATGAAGGGCGTGTTCCAAGGCGTGATCACGCCGACCGGTCCGATCGGATGGCGGGTGGTGATGTTCACCTGGCCCGGCGCCTGGATCGACTGGCCGTCGCGGGCTTCCGGGGCCTTGTCGGCATAGAAGCGGAAGTTTTCCGCTCCGCGCAGCGCTGCCTTCGACATGAAGCGCAGCGCCTGGCCGGTGTCCATGCATTCGGTGAAGGCAATCTCGTCGGCGCGGGCAACGATGCCGTCGGCGATCCTGTGCAGGATCTTGCGCCGGTCGGCGCCGGAGAGGGCAGCCCAGCTCCTGAACGCCGCCTTGGCCGCCCTGGCTGCCTTGTCGATGTCGGAGGCACCGCCCCTGGCGACCTTGGCCAGCAGCCGGCCATCGGCCGGAGAGCGCGTCTCGAAAGTCTCGCCGCTGTCGGCCGGACCCGACACGCCGCCGATGTGGTTCAGCACGCCATCGCGGGCAAAGCGGGCAAGATACCCCTCGGCGCGCGCAAGGTTCTGTTGCAGGTCACTCATGGACGCTCCTTCCCGGCAGTCCGCAGCCGCGGGTGCATGGTGTTTCTCTTCCAGCTCAGGGCCGGATCGATCTCGACAATCTCCAGGGACAGGGCGAAGTGGGCCCCGCTGAGAAGCGGGGAGAAGACCGCGGCTGCCGCGGCGAAGATCGCCTCGCCGGCAGCCGTCTTCTCCTCCGCGCTGCGCCCGACACCGATCCGCAGCACGAGGTCGACGAAGGCATTCTCCGGCAGCAGGTCACCGATCGCCGCCGCATCCGCCTTCAGCGCCCGCACACGGATCGCCCCCAGCTCGAACAGGCCGGTGGCCAGCATGGCGGCATGGAGGGCCTGACAGGCCGCCGTCATGTCGACGGCCGCCGGAACGGGGCCGCCGTACTGCAGGATGAGGTGAGGCATGCGCGTTATCCCTGTTGGTATTTAACATGTTAAATATAGATCCGCCGGGGCGTCAAATGATTTATAGGCAGGGAGACGCGCAAGGAGAGACGGACGCGCGGCGTCCGAAGGACAAGGCAAACCGCCGAGAGGGCTTGATGAATCCGGACGGAAGCACAGACGACGACGGGTCGCGGACAGGCGCCGCAGGCCACCTCAGGGCAACACGCCGTTCACTCCCGATCGCCTTGCTGCGCGCGCGGGAAAGCGTCATGGCCCATTTCCGGCCCATGCTGACCCGTCACGACCTGACGGAGCAACAGTGGCGGGTGATGCGCGTGCTGGCGGAAGACGGCGAGCTGGATGCAACCCAGCTGGCGGCCCGCGCCCTGATTCTCGCGCCGAGCCTGACCCGGATGATCCGGTTGCTCGAGCGGCGCGGCCTGATCCTGCTGCGCAAGGACACGGAAGACGGGCGCCGCACGCTGGTTCGGATCGCGCCCGAGGGGCTTGCGCTCATCGACCGCATCAGCCCGGAAAGCGCGGCCATCTATCGCATGCTCGAGGACCGCTGCGGCGGCCCGGAGCTGGATGAGCTCATGGATCGGCTCGAACGGCTGATCGGGCACCTGGGCCAGCCCGAAGCCCCGCCGGAAGACTGATCGTCCGCGAGAGCGGGCCCGCCCGGACCGAGATGGACTGGAGAGCTGGTCCGGACGCATGCCCGGGGCAGGCGATGCCGGCACGCTGGCGCGGCTGCCGCTGCGGCCAGGGGACTGGCGCGGACCGGGGCGATCCTCACTCCTCTGCGTCCTCCTCGCCGGCCTCCGCGCTGAGACGCGAAACTCGGGGCAGCACTGACCAGACGACCCGTGCCGTCTCCTCCGCACCGTCTCGGGCGTGACGAGACCAGATGCAGCACAACATCAACACGCTGGTGTAACAGCTTGCTGCAACTTGGCTTTTGGTTTGGGAGGCAACCGGCTCTGCCGGGAAGCGAGTGGTACGCCCAAGGGGAATCGAACCCCTGTTTTCGCCGTGAAAGGGCGACGTCCTGACCGCTAGACGATGGGCGCTTACTCGGTGCGGCCCGTGTGGGCCGCGTCGTGTGAGGAGGCTTATAGGCAGATTGCGCGGAGCTCGCAAGAGGGATCTTGCATGGTTTTCCACAGGCTGGATGACGGCCCCGCGAAAGATTCATCACGGGCCCTTGAGCGCCCGCAGAAATCCTCGGTCCGGCCGGATGACCCTCCGGCCGGACCGCGTCTCGTCGGTTTACCAGGTGCCGGTGTTGGGCATCGACGCCCAGGGCTCGGCCGGTGCCTTGGCTTCGCCCTTCTGCAGCAGCTCGATGGAGATGCCGTCCGGGGACTTCACGAAGGCCATGCGACCGTCGCGCGGCGGGCGGTTGATGGTCACGCCCTTGGCCATCAGGTCGGCGCAGAAGGCATAGATGTCGTCGACCTCATAGGCGAGGTGGCCGAAGTTGCGGCCACCGGTGTAGGTCTCCGGATCCCAGTTGTAGGTGAGCTCCAGCAGCGGTGCGGCGTGGGCGCGGCCGCTCTCGACGTCCTCGCGGGCCGCAAGGAAGATCAGCGTGAAGCGGCCTGCCTGGTGCTCCATGCGGCGCACTTCGGTCATGCCCATCTTGTTGCAATAGAAATCAAGCGATTCATCGACATTGGTCACGCGGACCATCGTGTGCAGATAGCGCATCTTGTCTTTCCGGGCTGGCGCCGGGGCTTGCATCGTCGGGCCAGGACGGCGGAAACTGCCCCATCGACAGACGGACAGGGCCGCAGACCCATGACAAGCCGATCCGGCGCGGGGCGAATCGAGGATGTGAAGGAAGCCAGCGCCATGCTGGCCGACCTGTTTGCCCTGAACGGGCGCGTGGTGGTGCTGACCGGTGCGGGCCTGTCCACGGAGTCGGGCATTCCCGATTACCGGTCGCCGGGAGGCATATGGTCCACCCACGCCCCCATTCAATACCAGGCCTTCGTGACAGACAAGGCGGCGCGGCTGGAAGACTGGCGCCGCCGCTTCCAGTTTCACGCCGAGTTCACGGCGGCGGCGCCGAACGCGGCGCACCGGGCGCTGGCGCGGCTGACCGGGGAAGGGCGCATCGGGCTGGTGGTGACGCAGAACATCGACGGCCTGCACCAGCGCGCCGGGCAGGCGGCCGGGACCCTGATCGAGCTGCATGGCAATGGCACCTATGCCCATTGCCTCGACTGCCGGCATCCGGCCGGGATACCCGCGCAGCAGGAGGCGGTGGCCGCCGGACGAAGCCCGCGCTGCGCGGCCTGCGGCGGTCTTCTCAAGGCCGCTGTCGTCAGTTTCGGCGAGGCGATGCCGCAGGACAAGCTGGCGCGCGCCGTTGCGGCAGCCCGGCAGGCCGACGTCTTCCTGGTGCTCGGGTCCTCGCTAGCTGTCCACCCGGCGGCGACCCTGCCGGAACTCGCCGTTGCGGCCGGGGCCGATCTCGTGATCGTAAATCGGGACCCCACGCCGCTGGATCATCTTGCCAGCTGCCTGATGGCAACGCCGCTGGCTGCGACATTTGCCGCTTTTTCTGGCGAGAGCTGATGCGCCGCAACAGACCGAGCTGTGGTTAGTTAACAAAATCCTCTGGTGGAGGGGGTTGCCGGTGTTATCCTTTTATTAGGAATCAGCGAGGCGGTGAGTCGGCAAACCGACCGTCCAGCTGAGAGAGGCGGCGTAAAGGATGGGGCGTTTGACGATGGGGGGTAAAGCGGCACAGGATCCCCGATTGATCGAGGCGATGGCGGATGATGTCGCCGTCGATCTGATCGAGGTCGCGGGGACCATCAAATGGTTCGACATCGCCAAGGGCTACGGTTTCATCGTGCCCGACAACGGCCTGCCGGACATCCTGCTTCACGTTACGTGCCTGCGCCGCGACGGCTTCCAGACCGCCTATGAAGGCGCCCGGGTGGTGTGCGAGGTGCTCGACAAGCCGCGCGGGCTCCAGGCCTTCCGCATCCTGTCGATGGACGAATCGACGGCCGTGCATCCCTCGCAGCTCCCGCCGTCCCGGACCCATGTGCAGGTCGTGCCCGAAACGGGGTTCGAGCGCGCAACGGTCAAGTGGTTCAACCGGGTCAAGGGCTTCGGCTTCCTGACCCAGGGCGAGGGCTCCGAGGACATCTTCATCCACATGGAGACGCTCCGCCGCTTCGGGCTCACCGAGCTGCGCCCGGGCCAGGACGTGCTCGTGCGCTTCGGCATGGGGCCCAAGGGGCGCATGGCGGCCGAGATCCGTCCGGTCGGCACCGGAACCCACATTCCCGCCTCGCACTGACCGCCGGGTCAGCGCCGGGCGCGCGTCCATCATCACAAGAGGCCGGGCCAGCGCCCGGACCTTCAGGTCTGGCCGTGTCCGGCCAGGCAACGGCCCCGGCTTGCCCGTGTCTTGCTTCCCTGTCCCGCGGTCTGCCCGGGAGATGATGCGAGGGAAGGGCGGCTCAGGAGTCTCACGACAGCGTCCCGCGCCGGCCCCGCCGGCTGGCACGGGGCAGGACAGCAGGGGCCGTGCCTGTGTTGCCCATCCCGTTCCGGCACCGCCAAGGCGACCGGACCGAAGGTCGGCGTCACGCTTCTGCAGTCCGATCTTGTATCTTGCGTTTGTCCAGGGGGACTGAGTCATGCGTATCACCCGCTTCACGGCGCCGACCCGCGCCCTGACCGTCCGAAGCCGTCAGGCTCCGGCGGCTTCCTGGCGTGAGTCGGCAGGAATAGCCGCCCGCGCCGTCATCCTTGTGGCGATCGTGCTCTTCGGCGTCCTTGTCAGCCGGGTTGCGCGTGCCGAGGGGCTGCCTGTCGAGACCGTCACGATCGCGACAGACGCCGGAGCGGTCGCCTTCCGCGCCGAGGTCGCCGCGACCGAGGAAGACCGGGCGACCGGCCTGATGAACCGCCGGGAGCTGGCGGCCGACGCCGGCATGCTGTTCATCTTCGAGGATGAGGGCGAGCGCTATTTCTGGATGCGCAACACCTACATCTCCCTCGACATCATCTTCATCAGCGCCGCAGGCCAGATCGTCTCGATCGCGCCCTCGACCGAGCCCTTGTCCGAACGGATCATCCCCTCCGGCGGGGCAGCGCGCTTCGTGCTCGAGGTTGTTGCCGGCACCAGCAGCCGTCTGGGCATCCGTCCCGGCCAGACAGTGACATCGCCCAGCATCGCCGCCCGCTGAGACTTGCACGGCAAAGCCAATAGATGTATCGACAAACCGGCCGGGCCAAGCGCCCGCAACCAGTCGTCGGGGTATAGCGCAGCCTGGTAGCGCATCTGCTTTGGGAGCAGAGGGTCGCAAGTTCGAATCTTGCTGCCCCGACCATTCTTCCGCTCATCAGCGCATCTGCTCCCAAAGCAGAGGTGCGGCCCGCTCCGCCAGCGGACCATCCCCGGACGACCATTCGCGAACGACCATCCCCGAGGGACCATCCCCGAGGGACCATCCCCGGAGAGCCATCCGGATCTGCCGGACAGAGCCTGCGCGCGTCCTTCGGCGCAGCCGTTTTGCTTTCCAGCGCGCCACCACCTGTTCCACAGTCGGTCCGCCCGGGCAACGCCCGGGCTAACAGACTGGAGGCATTCATGGTTTTGGAAAGAAGCGATGTTCCCACCCTCGACGTGGCCTGCGCGCTCGGCCGCCTTGCCGATGCGCTTGCGGACGCCGGGCTGACCCTTGCCGAAAGCGCCGATTTTGCGGCCTTTGCAGCCGCCGCCGAGGCAAGCGAGGACCGCTACCTGATGGAAGACTTCTCGCCGAAGTTCTTTGACCTGCATGCCGACACGGGCTTCTGGATCGCCGCCCGCGATGCGGACGGGCAGGTCGCCTCGCTGCAGGCCGCCAAGATCGAGACCCTGCGCGACCGGTCGCTGGCCGCTCTCTGGCAGCAACAGCAACGCCGGATCTTCGTCGATCCTGCCAATGGCGCCGCGAGGCTCGGCGAGGCCCATGCGGTCGACGCCTTCGCCCTGACGGGGCGGATCGTCTATCACGGCAATCTGTGGCTGCGGAAGGATCTGCGTGGCCGGGGCCTTGCGGAGAAGCTCACGCAGACCGGCTTCCTCGTCGCCTTGCTGAAATGGCAGCCCGACTGGCTCTATGGCCTGATGGCAGAGGCCAATGCACTGAAGGGCTTCGGGCTCAGGGTCGGTTACCGTCGCTTCGCGCCGCGCGGCACCCACTGGCTTGGCGCACCGGCCCATATCCGGCCCGACGACTGGCTGGTCTGGTCAAGCCGGACCGATCTGGTCACGCTGGCCCGGACCCTTGCCGGTCGATCTCCTGGATGAGCCCGAAATAGGCGCAGAAGCGGTTTGTCGCGCCGGCACGGGGCTTCAGGGCCACGATCAGCCGCTCGAAGGCAACATCGACCAGGCGCCCGTCGAGGTCGATGCGGGTCCGGGCGTAGCCATAATAGGCCCCGCGCTCGAGGGCGAGGCGGTAGCCGTCGGCGGCAGCCGCTTCAAGCCCCGGGTCCGGGGTCCTAAGGCCCGCGTCCTGGCTGCGGGTCCACTCGTCGCCGAACAGCTGGCGCTGGGAACAGGCATGGCCGACGTAGAAGATGGGCGGCGGCGCATCGGGGCCGGCCGCATCCGAGCACAGGCTGAGGTAGGGCAGGTGGCGACGCAGCCGGCTGTCGGCGATTCCGTCGGCCGCGCGCATGTCCTCAAGGAACCGGGCCAGCCGCGGGTCAGCAAGGCCCCGATCAACTGCATCCAGTCCAAGATCAGCAAACATGTAGGTCGGGCGCGCCAGCATGAAATCGATTGCAACTCTGGTCTGTCTTGCAGGTCAGACCAGTCTGGCCATTCCCTGTCTGGCGCAGAATGCCGGAATTCGCGCCCTGAGGAAACGGATTTCGAGCGGTACGCACCTCAGGCCGCCGCTCAGGAGCGGGTGGTGAAGGCGCGCAGCAGCAGGTCGATGATGTCGAGAAACTGATCGCGCGCATCCGGCATCAGGTCGCCGACGTGCTCGACCTGATAGTCGAGCGTGAGAATCATGTCCCACATGTCGCCGAGCCCATGCGCATCGACCGCCTGGCGCAGTCGGTGGGCCCGGGCGTTCGTCGGCGTGGCATGCTCGTGCTCATAGTGGCTCATGCGCGGCAGGATCATTTCGGGCCGAGGTCCTGGATGTCCGGTTGGCTGTCCGGCCAGTGGCGGGGATCACTGACCGGACAGCGGTCCGGGCGATTAATTTATGGAAACACAATAAATCCAAGCGGGGCGGCGCGAAAGCAATCGGCGGTGCAAGCGAGATTGTATCTTGCCGAAGGGCGCCGGCGCCCGGGCCTTGGACACGGCCGCCGGTGCCCCGCGCGGCGAAGCTTGCGGCCGGGCGGAGGGCCGCGACACCCGCGCCTGCGCCAGGCGGGCGACCGGCGACGGGGCGAGGGGGCTTGCCTGTGCGGTCGCCGCTCAGGCGGTTGACAACCGGCCCGAACACGCGGAAAACGGGGCGAGTTCTGGAGGTCCGCACGGGCAATGCCTCGTCATGCCCGCGACGACCTGACCGGATGATCCAGGCAACATCGGGACACGCCACATGGTTGCGCGCATCTATCGACCGGCCAAGACGGCCATGCAGTCCGGCAAGGCAAAGACTGAACGCTGGGTGCTGGAATTCGAGCCCGAAGTGGCGCGTTCTGTCGAACCGCTGATGGGTTACACCTCGTCTTCCGACATGAAGCAGCAGATCCGGTTGTATTTCGACAGTGCCGAAGAGGCCGTCGCCTACGCGACGCGTGAGGGCATTCCGCATCGGGTCGAGCAGCCGAAGGAGCGTGTCATTCGCGGCGCGTCCTATTCGGACAACTTCCGCTTCGACCGTTCCGCGCCCTGGACGCACTGATCGCCTGCCGGGCTGGCCCTCCCTGCCAGCCCTATCCACCGGCCGATGGCCGGTCAGGCCCCGTAGCTCAGCTGGATAGAGCACTCGCCTTCTAAGCGAATGGTCGCAGGTTCGAATCCTGCCGGGGTCGCCAATACCTGTTCCAAGTGGAAATAATCAGAAACAGTCGCCCGGCCCGTGCCGGGGACACCCGTGCTTGTCCGGAGTGTCGTCCGCGCCCGGCTGCGGTCCATGCTGCCGGGTGATCTTCGGCCGGCGAGCGGGCCGCGGCGCCCCGGCCATGCCAGCGACCCTGCCAGCGCCGGCGCCCCTCTCTGGTCCGGCGACGGGGAGACGAACAGGCAGTGGCGGCAAGGGCCCTGCGAAGGGCAGGACGCACCCTCTGCAGCAGCTTGGCGTGAAATCATGGATGGCTGTTGAAAAATCAGCCGGATGATATCCACAGTTAAACCGGGATCTCAGCTTGGTCCCGGCCTCAAACGCTCGAAGAGGCATGGTCGTCGGAGCCGGTCGGTGCGGGCTGGGCGATCAACGGAGCGCACAGGCGCGCAGCCCGCTGATTCGGCTCCGCGCGACATGGGCGCCTGACCCTGACCCTGGCCCTGGCCCTGGCGCCGGCGTGAGGACAGCGACGCCCCGAGACTTGTGCCGTCACCCGCGCGGACGGCGATTGTCCCTTGCTCCGGCGGCGCTCAGGTGCGCGAGTTTCGAGACATCTTCAGAAACAAATCCCGCGATCCGCTGCGTCCCGCTCCTCGCCGGAACGGCCGAAACCGGCTCGACCGCGCCGCCGTCATCCTGCGGAGCGGAGCAGCGCCAGATCGAGGCCGGGACCGGATCGACGCCGGGACAGGGAGCGGGAATGATCCGGCTGGAAGCGGTCAGCACCAGTCGTGACTTGGGGCCCTGTGACAGCCCGGCCAGTCCTGAAAAGGGCAGGGGACATCGGGATCGGGCGATACCCGGTTCAGGCAACCGCATCAGAAAAGCGGGCCAGAGCAACGGAACAGAGCGACGGGCCAGAACGATTGCCCCGGCATGCGGGCCCGCAAAATGACCTGCGGCAAGGACGGACCCGGACACACCGCGTCAGGGGGCACAGGGCGAGCAAGCCGGCGTCAGCGCGCCGGCCTGAAATCACCTGCCTGAAATCACCTGCCTGAAATCGCCTGCTTGAAATCGCCGGCCAGAGCATTCAGGCCAGAGGAATCCGGCCAGACCATGCCAACAAGATCTATCCCGGCGGCAAGGATCGCCGATGCTGGAAATCCGGGCCCTTGCGCCCTGTCTCAGTTGGAGGCGAGGTCCTGGGTGCGATCCACCGGCGCGAACTTCGACTTCACGGCCGCGTTGATCTCGTCGGTTTCCTCGTCGAGCGCCTTCATCGCAAGGCTGAGCAGATAGGCGCAGAAGGTCCGGCCGTCCTTTTCGGCCTCACGACGGGTGAAATAGATCATGCGCTTGAGGGATTCGCTTGCAAGCTCGGTGGCGAGTTCGGTGTCCTGGCCCGCGATTGCGTCATGGCTCAGGGTCTGGGTCACTTCGGCAGCTTTGGACATCTTGATCCTACCGTTCTACTAAATGGCCTAACTGGACCTGCCGGCGCGCCCCTGCCGGGCCGAGCCATCTGCATCCTGCGGCGCGATCTTCCGTTCGCAGCGTGAAACTTGCGTGATACGGTGTCACGTCGCCACGTCGAGTCAAGCGCCCCGGCCTGCGAGGAAAAAGGCCGCGCGCGAGCTTGAATTGCAGTAGGCTCGAGGTGCAACCCACGGATAGATATGGCCGAACGACTTCACCTCCAGACGCTCGGGCTCGTGCGCCTCGCCACGGCCGATGGTGAAACGCTGGCGTTAAAGACGCGCAAGGCCCTCGCCCTGCTGGCCTATCTGCTGCGTCGCCCCGGTCTCTCGGCAACCCGGTCCGACATTGCCGCCCTGCTCTGGAGCGAGGGCGAGCGGGCTAAGGCCGCCGTGTCGCTGCGCCAGGCGGTCGCGCATGTCCGCCAGACGGAGGCACTGGCCGGCCTGCGCCTGATCGAGACGACGCCGACGTCCATCACCCTCTGTGCCGAGGTCCTGACCACCGACCTCGACGAGATCCAGCAGATGCTTGGCGGCTTCCGGCCGCTCGACAGCACCCGTCTCAAGGCGCTCTGGGGCGGCGATTTCCTCAATGGCTTCGACACGCTCGATCCTGCCTTTGCCGACTGGCTGGCCCTCGAGCAGGAACGCGTCCGGGCCTCGGTCATCGAGAAGACGGTGTCCGCGCTCGAGGACCTGCAGATCCTTGGCGGTGCGGCGGCGGTGAACCAGCGCGAGGTGCTGGCCGGCTTCCTGCTCGGTCTCGATCCGGCGCATGAGTTCGCGCACCAGACGCTGATCCGTCACTATCTGGCCCAGGGCCGGAGGGAGCGCGCGCTGCAGCAGTACCGCGACTGCGCGCGCGAATTGCGCAACCTGCTCGACCAGGACCCGGACCCGGCGACGCTGCTGCTCATCGAGGACGCGGGCGCGGGGGATCCGGCACGCCGTCCGCCGGTCGGAGCGGCCGGCACGGCGCAAGGGGCACCGGCTCCCGGAGCCGCCCCTGGGGCCGTCCTCGCGCCGGCGCCTGTCGCGGCGCCGACCGGGGGCGGGATGGCGAGTGCCACGGTGGATCTGGCCGGCCTGCGCCGGGACATCTCGCTGCCCGTGCTGTCGATTGCGAGCCTGTCCTTCGAGCGCGAGGCAGACCATCTGGCCCTGTCGCTGCGCGACGAGATCGTGGCGGGCCTGTCGGCCTATCGCTGCTTCGAGCTTTACGAGGCGGCCTACTGGATTGGCGAGGACGGGGCTGCGCCCATGCGGGTCGAGGGCGGCGAACTCGGCAGCTTCCTGCTGCGGTTCCGCCGCGATCGCATGCTGAACCGCATCTACGTCCAGCTCGAGAACCGCAGCAGCGGGCAGATCGCCTTCAACGAGGTGATCGATCTCGAACTGACGACATCGGCGTCAGACCGGGTCGAGGCCGTGTTCCGGACCGTGAGCCGCGTGCACAGTCACGTCATCGGCCGCCTGCGCATGCGCCCCGGCCGGACGGCCTTCTCGCGCTGGTGCCAGGCCGAGGCGCTGATGTGGGAGTTCAACCGCGCGGCCGACCAGAAGGCGCTGCAGATCCTCGCCGAACTCGAACAGTCGCATCCGAGCTACAGCCAGATCTACGCCGGCCGCTGTTCCATCCAGATGAAGCAGGCCCTGTTCTATCCCACCGTCGGCGGCGGCCTGCTCGACACGGAAGCGACCATGACGCTGGCGGAAAAGGCGGTGGCGCTCGACCCCTGGCAGGTGATCAACCACCGCATGCTCGGCTGGTCGATGATCCATGCCGCCCGGCCCGACGATGCCCACCGGGCCTTCTCGCAGGCACTCAGCCTCAATCCCATGGATCCGATGAACGTCATCTCGGCCGCCGAGGCGCTGGCCTACATCGGCGACCTGCGCAAGGCCACCGACATGGCCATGAAGGCCTTCGACGGCCTGACGACGACGCCGCGCATCGTCTACGGCTATCTCGCCAACATCTTCTTCGCCAGTGGCGACTTCGACCGGGCCGCCGAATTTGCCCGGCGCGGCCCGATGGACAACATTCACGGCCTGGCCACGCGGCTGGCCGCGCTCGACCGGGCCGGTTTTGCCGAGGATGCGGCCGCCACCCGCGACATCCTGCTGCAGCGCATCGAGACGCAGTTCGGGCGCGGCCGCCTCAAGCCCGTGCCGCTCGAGCTGCGCGCCTGGCTGGACCAGGTCAACATGTTCCAGGAGCCCGCAACCCGCGCCGCCTTCGAGCGCGGGCTGGATTCTGTGCGCGAGGCGCTGGGGCTCGGCCGCGCCTGATCCTGAGCCTCATCCCGAGCCTGGGCTGCAGCGCCCGGGTCCGGGCGACACCCCAGAGACAGGAGACCTAGTTGGGGCGGCCCTGGCCGATCGTCATCTCGGCGATCTGGGCCAGATAGGCCGGATCTTGCGCTGCAAGGCGCGCCGCGTTGAAACGGTAGGGCAGCACGACATGCCGCTGTGTTTCGGTGTCGCAGACGACCCGGAACTCGAAGAGGGCAACGAGGTCCTCCGGAAAGCCTGCCGCGCGCAGGACGGCGGCGGGATCGGATCGCAGCGCTTCGCGTTGCGTCTCGTTGCAGGCGGCCTCGGCAAGGAGGCGGCCGAGCTCGGCGATCTTGCTCTGCGGGATCGGAAAGCGGGCCATGGCGGTCTCCGGCAAGGGCGTTGGTCCCGATCGCGCGCGGCGACGACGGGAACGGGAAACGGGCACAGGCGGCCTGTCCAGCTGCCAGTCTGGCCACCAGCCTGGTCGTAAGTCTGGTCCCCCGTTCTGCCCGGCCGGACAAGGCTGCGCAGGTGCGGACCCGGCCCCGGGAGCACCCGGCAGGACCCGACCGGGCCGCACGCGCCGGGATGGTCGTGCGGCCCCTTGTTCGGGCGGGACTGTGCTCGGCTGCCTCGAGGCGTGGATTTCCGGGAGCGCGGCGTTCCGGGGGGCTCGGCTTGCGGACGACCCGACTTACTCGGGGGTCACGTCGAAGAGGCAGGCGCCGAGCGCCTTGCGGCCCAGTTCCTCGAAATAGGTCTCGTCGCCGGCGGCGACACGGGTGGCGTCGACCGTGGCCGGAACCACAAGGTGAACCATGTCGACGGCGTCGGCCAGCACGGTGGTGCCGGAAACCGTGGCCGCGACGAGGGCGGCGGCGTCATGCTGCGTGCCGTCGTTGACGAGCTGGCCGATGACGGCACCGAAGGAAACCTGAGCTTCGCGGGTAGCATCCTGACGCATGTTCAAACCTCTGTCTGTTGCAAGGAGCAAGCCTCTCCGGCCGGACAAGCCTCGCCTGTTGCCGTTCACGCCGGGGGGCGCGATACAGCCTGACGATGCGTGTGCCTGGCGCTTTTCCGGGCCTGCTTTCGGGGTTTCAGGGGGCGGCAGGAGAGCCGCGCCTTTGCGGTTCCGTGCCGAGCCCCTGCAGCTTCATCGGGGCAATTGCGTTCGGCAAGAGGGGCTGGCAGGCTCGCCATCGATGCAACTGCCGGATGGTGCCGCCCTGTGGAAAAAGTTAACCAAACGTTAAGTGCGGGTGATGCGGGGGCTGGAGGGGCGGTTGGCCCGCCGGTTTTGCCGGGGGGCGGACGCGGGTCGCACGCGCCGGACAGTCTGCCGGACGCGGGGGCTGCCCCGGCAGAAATCCGTGTCAGTGCCCCCGCAGAAACCCCTGTGCGGACCCTTGCCCGCGACCTTGCGGGGCGCCTGCCATCCACCGATCCGGACGGGCTGGCGAGGGATCTGGAGGGGGCGCTTTCGCCCTTCTCGCGCCTGCTGGAGCACTGGTCCGTGCAGGTGCGTCCGGTCCCCGCTCAGGCCGCGGGCATCGTCCTGATGTCCGCGATGCTGACACCCGATACGGCCCCCGAAACTGTCCCTGAAACTGTGCGGCACCCGGCCCGCGATCCTGCCGGCGGGACGGCGTCCGGCTGGAGGTCCGCTGCCGCCGCGACGCTCGCCAGCGTGGTGGCCGGAGGGCAGGGGGCCTCGCCTGTCGCCGCCCTGCAATCCTGCCTCGGCGAACTGGCAGAACGGCTTAGCCTGGTCTCGCGCGGGCCCGGCGATCCACGCGTCCGGTCCGGCGCGGATCTCGATGCCCATCTCGAGGCGGGCGATCTGATGGGCTTCAGCGCGGCGCAGGAGCAGGATCTTGCCCGGCGGCACCCGCGCCTTCTGGAGGCGATGCGGGGCGGGCGCATCGACTGGCGCAGCCTGTCGGACCGCTGGCTGGTCGCACAGCCCTGGGAGGGCAGCGCGCCCGTCGCCGTGCCGGCGCTCGGCCAGTTGCTCGGCGAGGGCCGCTGGGCCGGGCTCGCCGGTCTGCCGCTCGCCTCTTCCGTCGGGACCGCGGTCTGGACCGACCCGCAGACTGCCGCCGATCGGGCCCTTGCAGAAGCGGCCGAGCGCGATGCCGTTGGCCTGTGGTGGTACAACCGCCTGGGGATAACTCCAGTTGCACAGGGGGTCTGGCAGGGGGTTCTGCCTGAAATTTGTGCAAGCTGGTTCCGTGAGCGGAGGCGGGCGACCGAGGTCGCGCTGCTGCCGTCGCGCCTGTCGCAGCATGTGGTCATGGCCGTGTCCTGGCTGGGGGAGGGGCACGCAGATGTGGCCAGGACCAGGATCGTACCCGGGACGGGTGCCAGGACGGATGCCTTGACCGGTGCCAATGCCGTGGCCGGCTTTGCCGCCGGTGCCGACGCGGCCGCCGCCATTCGCTCCGCCATCGGCGAACTGATCCAGGCCGAGGCGATGCTCGAGCTGCGGCTGGCCGCCGCAGCTCGGGCGGGTCGGCCGGCGGGGACGCCGGACCTTGCACCGGTCATCGACCTGCGCCGGCTGCTGCAGAGGGACGGAGGCAGCCCGTCCCCCTTGCCGCGGCTGCCGCACCCCTTTCAGCCGGGCGCGCTGGCAGACAGCCTGCGGCGGCAGGGCATCAGGCTCTATCGTCTCGATCTGGCGTGCGACGACATCGGTCTCAGCTGCATGAAGGTGGTCAGTCCGGATCTGGTGGACTGGGTGCCACGATTCGGCCGGGCGCGGCTGCAGGCCGAGGCGCTTGCAGCCGGGCGAAAGCCACGTGACGAGGCAGATCTCGCCCGTCATCCCTTTCCGTTCTAGCTGGGCCGTTCCGGTTGGCCCGTTCCGCTTGACCCGTTCCGGTTGATCTGGGGCGGGCTTGCGCGCGGGCGGGCTTGACACCCGCCGGAAGCGGGCCTAGAAAAAAGATGAGACTGAAACTCCACTTTTGGAGCGGCGTTCTCACCGGCTCTCGCCGGTTCCCCTCCTTGGGGTCTCTGGAAACCTGACTTCGCGGCGGATCCCTCCCGGATCCGCCGTTTTTTCTGTCCGCCGCGATGCCGGTGGTCCCGCCGTGCCGGTCCTTAAGCGAGGGGCCGCGCCGGCCTGTCAGGTGCGCTGACCAGAAAAGCTCAGAAAATTTCGCGACGGTCGGTCTCCCCCCCTTTTCATGGCATCCGGGAAAACCCATATGCGCAGACAAAGCGCGTCAAACGCGCCCGAATGCAACCAGAGAAGGAAATCCCGTCCGTGACACGCCGTCTTGCCCGCACCTCAGCCGCAGCAATCCTGGGCCTCGCCGCTCTCATCATTGCCGCCGACTATGCCGAGGCCCGGCGCGCGGGCAGTGGCGGCGGCTTCGGCAGCCGCGGGTCACGCACCCACGAGGCTGCTCCGGCGACGCAGACCGCGCCGGCTCCGGCCGCCCCGATCGAGCGGTCGATGACGCCCAACACCGGCCCGGCCGCGCCGGCCATGAACCAGACCAACCGTCCGGGCGCCCAGGCGCAGACCCCGGCCGCAGCACAGAAGCCGGGCCTGTTCGGCAGCTTCGGCCGCTCCATGCTCGGTGGCCTTCTGGTCGGCGGCCTGATCGGCATGCTGCTCGGTCAGGGCTTCGGCGGCCTGGCCGGCTTCTTCGGCCTGCTGCTGCAGGTCGGTCTCATCGCGCTCATCGTGTTCGTCGTCATGCGCCTGATCGCCAGCCGGCGTCAGCAGGCCCCGGCGCCGGCCCATGCCTATTCGATGCCGGGTGCCAGCCCGACCCCGATGGGCGGCGGCCTTGGTCAGGGAGCCCCCGGCGCCATGGGGGGCATGGGCGGCATGTCGGGCCACGGCCCGGCTGGCGCTGGCCAGTCCGGCCAGTCCGGCCTGGCGGGCCTTGCCGGCGGTCTCTTCAGCGGCGGCCGTCCGGCGCAGCCGCAGCCGGTCGGGCAGCCGATCCAGCTTGACGGGTCTGACTTTGACCGTTTCGAGCAGATGCTGACCGAGGTGCAGGAAGCCTATGGCCGCGAGGACTTCGGTGCGCTGCGCCGTCTCGCCACGCCGGAAGCCATGTCCTACCTCGCGGAAGAGCTGGGTGAGCTGGCGACCGAGGGCCGCCGCAATTCGGTGACGGCCGTCAAGCTGCTGCAGGGCGACCTGGCCGAAGCCTGGACCGAGGACGGCACCGACTACGCCACCGTCGCCATGCGCTACGAAGCCATCGACGTCATGCTCGACCGCGACAGCGGTGCGGTCATCGAGGGCAACCCCGAGGTGCCGGGCGAGAGCATCGAACTCTGGACCTTCGCCCGCAAGCAGGGTGGCGAGTGGAAACTCTCGGCGATCCAGGGCGTTCAGGCCTGACAGGCGACCCGCAGGGCAGGGAGGCCGCATCAAGGGCCTCCCGCCGAAATGCCCGACGACACATCTGACAGCTCACCTCAGCCCGGCCTCGCGCCGGGCTTTTTTCTTTTCGCGTGGCGCCGAAGCGGGCGGCAGACGTCAGCGGTTGACGAGGATCGGCCGGCCGTCGGCCTCGGGACGGGCCAGCGTCATCACCCAGAAGTGGCGCCAGGTTCCGTCCGAGCGCCGCATCCGCGCAAGACCCATCCGCGTGACATAGGGATTGAGCAGGTTGCGGTCATGGCCGGCCGAGCCCTGCCAGCCGGCGAAGGCTGCCTCCTGCGACGCATAGCCGGCGCCAAGGTTCTCCGCACCGGCATAGTTGCGGTAGCCGGCAGCGTCGAGACGGCCGGACAGGCCTTCGGCGCTGTGCTGCCGGGTCTTCATGCTGTCGCGCTCGGCAATGTAGCGGGCCATGTCGGCGGAGACCCTCGTCAGCACGGGATCGAGGGCGACGGGGGGCAATCCCTTGCCGGCGCGATAGGCGTTGAGCCGGGCGAGCATGGCCGGCTCGTCGACGGCCACCGGCTCGATCACCGTGGCGGGGCCGAGCCGCGTCGGCTCCAGCGCGCCGCACCCGGCGAGGGCGAGAACGAGGCCAAGGGCGAGACCGGAGCCGAGACCGGTCACAATCTGGCGGCGTGTCTGCATGGGATGATCCTGCGCCTTGCATGAGTGATGCCGTCCCATAAGCCAGTTCCGCCTGCAGGCCAAGGCCTCGGCGCGCACACGCGGCGCCGGACCGCAGGCTGTGGCGAACGGAGGCCCGGCGATGACGGCCCCGCCGAAGTGGGGCGATCCGGTCACGCGGCGGCGAAAAGCGCGCGCGGGCCGCATCTCCCCGGTTTCCCTTTGCGCGCCGCTCCTGTAGGAAGCGCGCTGGAGCGGATGTGCCCGGTTCGGCAGGGGGAGCCGGTCGCGCGCGGCCGCCCGGTCTGCGCCAGGCAGCGGCCTTGCTCCGCGCCGCGCGACCAAAGGTTTCAGGCAGGCAGAAGAGACGCGATGAGCGACCAGCAAAGCCAAGGCTCCGGCCAGTCCCCAGTCCAGCCGGTTCCGGCACAGGCTCCTGCGAGTGAGGCAACGCCCTCCGCCGCTCCGGCCGGCGAGACGGCAGCTTCCTCGCCCGGCCAGGCGGCCGGGCCTGTCCCGCACACGGCAGACCTTGCCACATCCGGTCCGGACACATCCGGTCCGGGCACTTCTGGTCCGGACACTTCGGGTCCGGACAGGGCCAGCCGCGACGCCGCAGCCGCTGCGCCCGCCGCGGCCGCCGGCAGCATGGGCCCGAAGCCGTGGTGGCTGCGCCTCTTTGCCCATGACGCCATCGCGCCCCTGCTGCTGCTTCTGGCCGCCCTCGTGCTCTTCGTGCCCGGCCAGTGGACCGTGCCGCCGCTCGACCGCGACGAGCCGCGCTTCACGCAGGCCTCCAAGCAGATGCTCGAGACGGGCAACTTCGTCGACATCCGCCTGCAGGACGAGCCGCGCTACAAGAAGCCCATCGGCATCTACTGGCTGCAGGTCCTCTCGGCCAAGGCCACCGGTTACGGAGCGGAAGCCCCGCTCTGGGTCTATCGTCTGCCCTCGCTCCTCGCCGGCCTCTCCGTGGTGCTGCTCACCTACTGGACCGCGCGGGCCTTTGCCGCCCCGCCCGTTGCCCTGGTCGCGGGCCTTCTGGTCGCTGCAGC
This sequence comes from Pannonibacter sp. XCT-53, assembly GCF_009915765.1. Classification (NCBI taxonomy): domain Bacteria; kingdom Pseudomonadati; phylum Pseudomonadota; class Alphaproteobacteria; order Hyphomicrobiales; family Stappiaceae; genus Pannonibacter; species Pannonibacter tanglangensis. Next base: position 1,640,463 of record NZ_JAABLQ010000001.1, on the reverse strand, counting down.
CCTGATCGTCGGGGTGGAGGCGCGTCTCGGCAAGACCGACGCCACGCTCTTTGCAATGACCGTGCTGGCGCAAGGGGCGCTTGCCCGCCTGTTCCTCGCCGACAACCGCGAGCCGCGCTGGGGTCTGGCGCTGGTGTTCTGGACGGCACTGGCCGGCGGTGTGCTGATCAAGGGCCCGGTGATCCTGATGGTCGTCGGCCTGACGGTGGCCGCGCTGATGCTGCTGACCCGCCGGCTTGCCTGGTTCCGGGCGGCCGCCCCCCTGTTCGGCCTGCCCTGGATGCTGCTGCTCATCCTGCCGTGGTTCGTGGCGATCTGGATTGCCACCGACGGCAGCTTCTTCCAGGAAGCCGTCGGCCGTGATCTTCTCGGCAAGGTGGCCGAAGGACAGGAAAGCCATGGCGCGCCGCCGCTGACGCATCTGGCGGCGATGCTGGCCGTGTTCTGGCCGTTGCCTGCCTTCCTCCTGCTCGCGGCCCCCCGCATCTGGGCGAGCCGGCACAGCAAGCTCGTGCTCTTCGCCGCCGCCTGGTTCGTGCCCTCCTGGATCGTGTTCGAGCTGGTGGCAACCAAGCTGCCGCATTACACCATGCCGCTGCTGCCGGCGCTGGCCATCGCTGCCGCGGCCGCCCTGGTGGACGGCGCCGGCGAGACGGCAGGCCGCGGCCTGCGCTACGCCGCCGCCGGTCTCCTGCTGCTGCTGCCGGTCGCCATTCTCGGCGCCGTCATCGTCGCGCCGATCACGCTCGGCGTCTGGCCCTCGCCCCCGGGTGTCGTGCTCTGCGGCTTTGCGCTCGTCCTCGCCGGCTGGGCGGCCTCGTGCCTGCTGAAGGGCGCGGCGCTCCAGGCGCTGCCGCGGGCAATCGCGGCGATGATGGTGATGACAGGCGGTGTCTGGGGCTTCTCCGGCCCGGCGCTCGAGACGATCTGGGTCAGCCCGCGTCTGGCGGCGGCCATCGACCAGACGGCCACCTGCCCGACGCCGGAGGTGGCGTCGAGCGGCTTCAGCGAGCCCAGCTTCGTGTTCCTGCAGGGCACCGAGACCCGCCTGGTGCCGGGCGAGGCGGCCGCAACTTTCCTCAAGGAAAGCCCGAGCGTGCCCGACGCTTGCCGCATTGCCGTGGTCGAGAAGCGTCAGGAAGAAGCCTTCCTGGCTGCCGCTGCCTCGCTTGGACTTGTGCCGGACCTGCGGGGCAGGGTAGAGGGCGTCAACATCAACGGGGGTCGCAAGCTCGACCTCGGTCTTTACGTGGCAGGGTCTGCAGCGCAATGACGGACAGTTCCGAGACGGAAGGGACGGGCTGGAAGGCCCGCCTCGCAGGCATCAAGGCTCGCTTTCTGGCCAATGCGGCCCGTGTCAAGGTAATCATCGGCAATCGTCATCCGCGGGCCGAGCGCCTGCATGATCCCCTGCCGGCCGGCCAGAGGCCGCAGGACTTCCTCGCGATCCTGCTGCTGACCGTGGGCATCGCCGTGGTGCTCGCCGACATCCCGACCTATCCCTGGCTGCGCTCCCTGCCGCCCGGCTACCGCGAGGCCTTCGCCTCGATCACCAACCTCGGCAAGGCCAACTGGATCCTGTGGTCGACCGGTCTGTTCTGCCTCGGCTATCTGGCCTTCCTCGACCTGGAGCGCCTGACGGGCCGGGTGCGGATGGCCATGGCGATGGTCTGGACCTATGCCGCCTTCATCTTCTACACCGTCGCCCTGACCGGCATCCTGGCGCTGATCTTCAAGTGGATCCTCGGCCGTGCGCGCCCGAAGCTCTACGAGCAGGTCGGACCGATCGAGTTCGATCCCTTCGTCTTCAACGGCGCCTACACGAGCTTCCCCTCCGGTCACTCGACCACGGTGGCGGCGCTGGCCACGGCGCTCGCCCTGATCTTCCCGAGCTGGCGCTGGCTGATCATCGTGGCCGCCTTCTGGGCCGCCTTCAGCCGCATCATGGTCGGCGCGCATTATCCTTCCGACGTCATTGCCGGCACGCTGCTCGGCATGACCGTCACGCTCTTCTGCGCGCGCTGGATGGCGCGCCGCAGGTTGGGCTTTACCTTGTCGGCCAATGGAAGCATCGTGCCGATCATTTGCCAGCGCTCGGCCGCGCGCAGCTTCCGGGCGCTCTGGCGGACCGTGACCGGACGTCGCTCGGCGCTGCGTCCGGCCAGGGACGCCGAGCAGGAATGACGACTGACATGAGTGACCTTTCCCCGCGCCTCCTGCCCGAGGTGACCGTCGTCGTCCCGGCCAAGGACGAGCGTGACAACCTGCCGATCCTGCTCGACGAGATCGCCGAGGCGCTGACCGGGCGTGTCTTCGAGGTGATCGTGGTCGACGACGGGTCGGGCGATGGCACCGACCAGGTGCTGGCCGACTATGCCGCCCGCCATCCCTGGCTGCGTCCGCTGCGCCACGCCCGCTCCTGCGGCCAGAGCGCGGCGGTGAGGACCGGCGTGCTCAACGCCCGGGGCGCGGTCGTTGCCACAATCGACGGCGACGGCGAGAACGATCCCGCCTACATCCCGGATCTGCTCGGGGCGCTCGAGGCCGGTGGGCCGTCGGTGGCGCTGGCCGCCGGGCAGCGGGTCGGGCGCAAGGCGAGCCGCGCCAAGCGCATTGCCTCGCGGCTGGCCAACCGGCTGCGCGGCGCGCTGCTGAAGGACAACACCCGCGACAGCGGCTGCGGCCTGAAGGCCCTGCGCCGCGACGTGTTCCTGCGTCTGCCCTATTTCGACAGCTGGCACCGCTTCCTGCCCGCGCTGGTCATCCGCGAGGGCTTCGGCGTCGTGCATGTCGATGTGCTTGATCGCCAGCGGCGCCATGGAACGTCGAAATACGGGATCTTCGACCGCGCCTTCATCGGTGCGCTGGACCTGTTCGGTGTCTGGTGGCTGCGCCGGCGGCGCAAGGCCATTCCGGCCGTCTCCGACATCGCTCCGGCCATCGACGCCGGAACCTGATCATCGCTTACTTCTCTTCTCACGGCCGGCCGGGACGACTGTCATGACTGCCTTGTACGAATGGCTCCACGACGTCTACGTCAAGCAATTCGATTTCTGGATCGTGCTGGGCTTCTTTGCCCAGTTCCTGTTTTCCATGCGCTTCATCGTCCAGTGGCTGGCCTCGGAGCGGGTCGGTCGCTCGATCGTGCCGGTGGCCTTCTGGTTCTTCTCCATCGGCGGCGGCGCGCTGCTGCTGGTCTATGCGATCCAGCGCGAGGACCCGGTGTTCATCGCCGGCCAGGCCCTCGGCCTCATCATCTATTTCCGCAACCTCTGGCTGATCTTCAAGGAAAAGCGGAACGACCCGACGATCTGAGCCCGGCCCCACAGGGTCGGGTCCGGGAGCCGGGCGGGGGCATCAAGCCCTGCGGGACACGGGTGGACCGGTGGCCCACCCGTCCGGGCGACGTCAGTTGCCGATGGCGGCAAAGCCGCGCGACAGGTCCTCGATGAGGTCGGCCGGATCCTCGAGACCGATGTTCAGCCGCACGCTTTCCCCCTCCGGCAGCGGGGTGCCGGCGCTGCGGACGCCGGCAAGCTTTACCGGGATCGCCAGGCTCTCGAAGCCACCCCACGAGTATCCGAGACCGAACAGCCGCAGCGCGTCGAGGAAGGCGCTGGCCTCGGCCTTGCTGACGTTCGGGGTAAAATCGAATCCGAACAGCCCGCTCGCGCCGGAAAAATCCCGCGCCCAGATCGCGTGACCGGGATCATCCTTCCACGCCGGATAGCGGATCCGGGCGATCTTCGGATGCTGGGCCAGCCAGTCCGCGATCGCCAGCGTCGTCTGCTGGTGCCGCTCCAGACGGATCCCCATGGTCCTGAGGCCGCGCAGGGCGAGATAGACATCGTCGGGCGCGATGTGCACGCCCATGGCGCCGTGCAGCTCCAGCAGGCCGGGCAGGGCGCGGGCACTGGCGGCGATCGTGCCGATGGTCACGTCGGAGTGGCCGACGATGTACTTCGTGCCGGCCTGGATCGACAGGTCGACGCCATGGGCGATCGGCTTGAAATAGAGCGGCGTCGCCCAGGTGTTGTCCATCAGGACAAAGGCACCGGTTTCTTTCGCTGCCGCTGCGATGGCCGGAATATCCTGCATCTCGAAGGTGAGCGAGCCGGGGGCCTCGGTGAAGACGGCGGCCGTGTTCGGGCGGAACAGGCTGCGGATTGCGCCGCCCAGATCCGGTCGGTAGTATTCCACCGTGATGCCATAGCGCGGCAGGACCGTGTCGCAGAAGTGCCGGGTCGGGCCATAGACCGTGTCCGCCACGAGGAAATGGTCCCCGGTCTTGAGACAGGACAGGCAGGCGAGGGAGACCGCATTGAGGCCGGAGGTTGCCAGCTTCACGCCGGCCGCGCCCTCGAGCGCCATGAGAGCTTCCTCAAGGGCATCCGTCGTCGGATTGCCCCGACGTGCGTAGTTGTACTTCTGTGCCCCCGGCGCCATGTGCGCGGTGTCCGGGAAAAGCACCGTCGAGGCATGCACGACCGGCGGGTTGACGAAGCCGTGAAAGTCCTCCGGGTGACGCCCGGCGTGGACGAGAATTGTGTCTGGCTTCTGCGCGGTTGGTGGCGTTTTCTTGCTCATGTTCACCGTCAAGGTTGCGATTCTGTCCGCTGGGGTGGAATCGGCAATGGAAATTTTCCTCAGACCAACCTGCAACCCCTTGACCCGTCCCGTCAAATGCCATCGAATGGCCACCATTGGATTGACGCGCAGTCATGTCCCCCGTCCGGCAGCCGGAAGTGCTGCCGTGCGGAACGGGGTCCGGTTACGATCGGACAGGGGGTTCCCCGGCGGGTGTGACGTGGATGCCGCGGCAAGACCGATGAAAAAGTACAGATGGGTAACAATAAAGGCTGCAAATCCATGAAAGCTAATCTCGTTCCGATTCTGCTCGGCGCCGCGATGGGCGTTGCCGCGACCGCCGCGTCCGCTGGCACCCTCGACGACGTGAAGGCCAAGGGCTTCATCCAGTGCGGCGTGAGCCAGGGTCTGCCGGGCTTCTCCAACCCGGACGCGCAGGGCAACTGGACCGGCCTTGATGTCGATGTCTGCCGCGCCGTGGCTGCCGCCGTGTTCGGGGATGCGAGCAAGGTCAAGTACTCCCCGCTGAACGCGAAGGAGCGGTTCACCGCCCTTCAGTCCGGCGAAATCGACATGCTGTCGCGCAACACCACCTGGACCGTGTCGCGTGACACCTCGCTCGGCCTGAACTTTGCCGGCGTGACCTACTACGACGGTCAGGGCTTCATGGTCCGCAAGTCGCTCGGCGTTGCCAGCGCGCTGGAACTGTCGGGCGCGTCCGTCTGCACCCAGACCGGCACCACCACCGAGCTGAACGTCGCCGACTACTTCCGCACCAACAACATGCCGTATGAAATCGTCGCCTTCGAGAAGGCCGACGAAGTGGTCAAGGCCTACGACGCCGGCCGCTGCGACGTGTTCACCACCGACGCCTCCGGCCTCTACGCCGAGCGTCTGAAGCTGACGAACCCGGGCGACCACATCGTCCTGCCGGAAGTGATCTCCAAGGAGCCGCTCGGCCCGGTGGTGCGTCATGGCGACGACCAGTGGTTCGACATCGTGAAGTGGTCGCTCTACGCGATGATCAACGCGGAAGAGCTCGGCATCACCTCGAAGAACGTCGACGAGATGCTGAAGTCCGAAAACCCGGAAGTTAAGCGTCTGCTCGGCGTCGAAGGCGCCTTCGGCGAAGGCCTCGGCGTGCCGAACGACTGGGTCGTCCAGATCGTCAAGAGCGTCGGCAACTACGGCGAAGCCTTTGACCGCAACATCGGCCCGGACACCCCGCTCGGCATCGCCCGCGGCCTGAACGCCCTGTGGTCGAAGGGTGGCCTGCAGTACGCGCCGCCGGTCCGCTAAGGACTGCTGACAGGTGAACCGGATCCCAGGATCCGGGTTCCGTCTCGCCGTCCCGGCCGGTTGCACCAACCGGTCGGGACGAGCGTCATAAGGGCACCGCACAAAGCAAGACAACATCGCGGCTGCCTCAAGGGGACACATGGCCGTTTCCGCGTCGACGGGGAAATGAAACGGTCGACTGCATGACGGGCGCGGACTTGAATCACGCGCCGGTGCGGCACTTGTTTGGCGAGGGAATATGACAATTCGGGATAACGACGGAGCGGCGTCCGAAGGACGGGTGTCGCTGGTCAACGACCCGCGTGTCCGTGGCATCTTCTTCCAGGTGCTGCTGGTGGCGATCCTTGCGGTCGTCGGCTGGACCATCGTGAGCAACACGATCCACAACCTGCAGCGCCAGAACATCGCCTCCGGATTCGGGTTTCTTGACAGAACCGCTGGCTTTGGCACGTCCCAGAGCCTGATCGACTACACGGAAGCCTCGACCTACGGCGATGCCCTCGTGGTCGGCTTCCTCAACACGCTGCTGGTGGCCGTGATCGGCATCATCCTGGCGACGCTGCTCGGCTTCGTCATGGGCGTGGCCCGCCTGTCGAAGAACTGGGTGATCGGCAAGCTGGCCTACTGGTACGTGGAGATCCTCCGCAACGTCCCGTTGCTGCTCCAGATCTTCTTCTGGTATTTCGCGGTGCTGCGCGCCGTACCGGACAAGCGCAGCAAGTGGTCCTTGTTTGACACCTTCCACCTCAACGTGGCCGGCCTGTGGCTGCCCAAGCCGGTCTATGCGCCGGGGGCCTCTGCGGTGGGCATCGCGATCATCGTGGCCATCGTCGCCTCGATCGTCATCCGCCGCTGGGCGCGCAAGCGCCAGGAAGCGACCGGCCAGCAGTTCCCGGTGTTCTTCACCGCGCTCGGCCTGATCGTCGGCCTCCCGGTGATCAGCTTCTTCGCCGCCGGCATGCCGATCTCGCTTGACCATCCGGTCTTCGTCGACAGCGGCCCGATCCTGCGCCAGGGCTTCACCCTCGGCACCGGCATGACGCTGATCCCCGAGTTCCTGGCCCTGACGCTCGCGCTGACGATCTACACCTCCGCCTTCATCGCGGAAATCGTCCGTGCCGGCATCCAGGCGGTCAACCACGGCCAGACCGAGGCCTCCTATGCGCTCGGGCTCCGGCCCGGTCCGGCGCTGCGTCTCGTCATCGTGCCGCAGGCGATGCGCGTGATCATTCCGCCGCTGACCAGCCAGTATCTCAACCTGACCAAGAACTCGTCGCTGGCCGTGGCCATCGGCTTCCCCGACCTTGTCTCGATGGGCGGCACGGTGCTCAACCAGACCGGCCAGGCCGTCGAGATCATCGCCGTCTGGATGACGATCTACCTGTCGCTCAGCCTGATCACGTCGGCCTTCATGAACTGGTACAACCAGAAAATGGCGCTGGTGGAGCGGTGAGGATGAACAAGATGGCTCAAACTTCTGTCTTCCAGGTCCGAACGGACGAAGCGCCCCGCCTGCCGGCTCCCGTCTCCACGTCGGGTGTCGTCGGCTGGATGCGCCAGAACCTGTTCTCCTCGATCGGCAACACGATCCTGACCTTCATCGGTCTCTACCTCGCCTGGCTCCTGATTGCCCCGCTCGTCCAGTTCGCGCTCATCGACGCGGTCTGGACCGGGGAGAACCGGGAAGCCTGCCTCGTGCCGGAGGGCTCCGGCCAGACGGTCGGCGCCTGCTGGGCCTTCGTGAAGGCCTATTTCCCGCAGTTCATCTACGGCCGCTATCCGGCCGACGAGACCTGGCGCGTGAACATCGTCTACGCGCTCTTTGCCCTGCTGCTGGTGCCGCTGGCCATCCCGAAGGTTCCCTTCAAGCGGATCAATGCGGTGCTGCTGCTGGTCGTCTTCCCGGTGGTTGCCTATTACCTGCTGACCGGTCTGGTGATCGGCGACACGGTCGTGCTGCCGATCGTCGAGACCCGCGTCTGGGGCGGCCTGCTCGTGACGCTGGTGATCGCCGTGACCGGCATCACGGCGTCGCTGCCGCTCGGCATCCTGCTGGCGCTTGGCCGGCGCTCGAAGATGCCGATCGTCAAGATGGTGTCGGTGATCTTCATCGAGTTCTGGCGCGGCGTGCCGCTCATCACCGTGCTGTTCATGTCGTCGGTGATGCTGCCGCTGTTCCTGCCCGACGGCATCACCTTCGACCGGCTCCTGCGCGTGCTGATCGGCGTGACCCTGTTCTCGGCCGCCTACATGGCGGAGGTCGTGCGCGGGGGACTGCAGGCAATTCCGAAGGGGCAGTATGAAGGGGCGATGGCGCTCGGCCTCGGCTTCTGGCAGATGATGCGTCTCATCATCCTGCCGCAGGCGCTGAAGCTGGTGATCCCCGGCATCGTCAACACCTTCATCGGCCTGTTCAAGGACACGACGCTGGTGCTGATCGTCGGCATGTTCGACCTGCTCGGCCAGATCCAGTCGGCCTTCTCGGACCCGACCTGGGCCACGCCGGTGACCGGTCACACGGGATACCTGTTTGCCGCGATCATCTTCTTCACCTTCTGCTTCGGCATGTCGCGCTACTCCATCTACATGGAGAACCGCCTGCATACCGGACACAAACGCTAGCTTCAGCCGACCGGCAGGCGCGGTCCGCCCGCGCCGCCCCTCGCACAAGTTGTATTCTGGAGTGAACCCATGACTGAGAACGCAGTCTCCGACACGGAAATCGCGGTTGACCGCAGCAAGATGACGGTGTCCGACACCGATGTGGCGGTCGAGATCGTCGGCATGAACAAGTGGTACGGCGACTTCCACGTGCTGCGCGACATCAACCTCAAGGTGATGCGCGGCGAGCGCATCGTCATCTGCGGGCCGTCCGGCTCGGGCAAGTCGACCATGATCCGCTGCATCAACCGCCTGGAAGAGCACCAGAAGGGCAAGATCGTCGTCGACGGCATCGAGCTGACCAACGACCTGAAGAAGATCGACGAGATCCGGCGCGAGGTTGGCATGTGCTTCCAGCACTTCAACCTGTTCCCGCACCTGACGATCCTCGAGAACTGCACCCTGGCGCCGATCTGGGTCCGCAAGATGCCGAAGAAGCAGGCGGAAGAGATCGCCATGCACTACCTGAAGCGGGTCAAGATCCCCGAGCAGGCGCACAAGTACCCGGGACAGCTGTCGGGCGGCCAGCAGCAGCGCGTGGCCATTGCCCGCGCGCTCTGCATGAACCCGAAGATCATGCTGTTCGATGAGCCGACCTCGGCGCTCGACCCGGAAATGATCAAGGAAGTGCTGGACGTCATGGTCAACCTCGCCGAGGAAGGCATGACGATGCTCTGCGTGACGCACGAGATGGGCTTTGCCCGCAAGGTCGCCAACCGCGTGATCTTCATGGACGCCGGTCAGATCGTCGAGCAGAACGAGCCGGAACCCTTCTTCCTCAACCCGCAGCACGAGCGGACCAAGCTGTTCCTGAGCCAGATCCTGCATCACTGACGGACCCTGCCGGCAGGGCGCGCCTGCGCGCCCCCGGTGCGCGATTTCGGTGAGCCTGGTTGGTGAGCCTTGTTGGTGAGCCATCGGGTCTGCCTTCTGCCAGATATCTGGCCGGGAGGCCCCGGTCAGGACAGTCCGGGAGACAAGGGGCGGGGAGGGAGACCTCCGCGCCCCTTTTTTGTCGGCGCGGCCAACGGGACCATCTTTATGGGTCCGGATTCACGCTACGTTATGGGCTTGTCTGCTACTGCGGGTTTCGATCTGGCGGACACAAGACCAGGAGGCCCCATCGTGCGTGTATTTGGCTTGCGTGTATTTGGCTCGCGTGAAACTGGCTTGCGTGAAGCTGGCTTGCGTGAATTTGGCATTCCCGGCGTGCAGCCGGCGGTCGCTCGGCAGTCCGGTCCCGTCTCCACCGCGCGCGGCAAGGCACTGGCACTCAGCCGGTGCGATGCGCGCTCCGACCGGCTCTCGCCGCTGGCGCGGCTCGTGGGCATGAGCCTGCCCATCGCGCTCGCCATCGTGATGAGCCTCTCCTTCAGCGCCAAGGCCGACGAACCGGCGCTGCCGTTCGACCTGGTCGGCAAGTGGCTGGCCGAAGACATCGGCGGCAAGGGCGTGATCGACACCGCCCAGACCATCCTGGAAATCGAGGAAGCCGGCACCGTGTCCGGCTCGACCGGCTGCAACACCGTGTTCGGTCAGGTGACCCAGGGCGCGGGCCTGCTGAAGATCGGTCCGCTCGCCCTGACCCGCAAGGCCTGCGCCCCGGCCGTGATGGACCAGGAGCGCAAGTTCGTCGACGCCATCAACGCCACGGTCGATTACCGAAGCGAGCGCGGCAAGCTGATCCTGCTCAATGCCAAGGCCGAAACCGTCGCCGTCCTGACCCTCATGTGAGCCGGGCGCCGCGTGCCCGGTCAGCCGGTCACGACCGGTGCATCGGGCAGTCCGCCCCATTCCGACCAGGAGCCGTCGTAAAGGCTGAGGTCCCTGTGACCAAGCAGCGTCAGCGCCAGCGTGACGACGGCAGCGGTGACTCCGGACCCGCAGGACGTCGTCACCGGACGCGCCAGATCAACGCCGGCCTCGGCGAAGACGGCTCTGAGCCCCGCCTCGTCCTTGACCGTGCCATCCGCATTGAGGAACCGCGCGATCGGCGTGTTGAGCGCGCCCGGCATGTGCCCGGAGCGAAGGCCCGGGCGCGGCTCCGGCGCCGTTCCGGCGAAGCGTTCGGCCGACCGCGCATCGACAACCTGGCGGACGCCGCTCTCGACGATCCGGCGCATGTCGGCAAGATCCGTGACCGCACCGTGGTTCAGCCGCGCGGTAAAGTGACGCTCGGGCCGCCGTACGGCCCCGTCCTCCACCGGACGCCCTTCCGCCTTCCACTTCGGCAGCCCGCCGTCGAGCACGAAGACGCGCGCCGCGCCCATGGTCTTCAGCATCCACCAGCCACGCGCGGCCGAAAACAGGCCAAGGCTGTCGTAGACCACCAGCGTCATGCCGTCGCCGATGCCGAGCTTGCGCATCATGGAGGAAAACACGTGCGGTGCCGGCAGCATGTGCGGCAGCGGATTGGTCTTGTCGCTGATGGCGTCGATGTCGAAGCGGACGGCGCCGGGAATGTGTTCCTGCAGGTATTCCGCATTGGCGTCGCGGCCCGATCCCGGCAGATGCAGGCTGGCGTCAAGGACGAGCACGTCCGGGGCCGTGAGATGGGCGGCAAGCCAGTCGGTGGAAACGAGCGGCGAGGTCATGTGGGTCTACTCCGGCAGCGGTAAGGGGGCGACCCCGGCAGGTTTAGAAACCTTGTCAGCCTGTCGGGTCGGGGTGGATCGGTTCTGCGGGCGGGCCGTGCGGTCCGCCATCGGGACGGTCAGTCGGCGAGCTGGATGCGGATACGGCGGTTCAGCTTGCCCTTCTTTTCGATCCGGGTGATGTCGACGCGGCCGACCTCCGTGGTGCGGCTGACATGGGTGCCGCCGCAGGGCTGCAGGTCGAAGTCCTCGCCGATCCGCACGAGGCGCACGCGACCGCTGCCGCGCGGGGGCGAGACGCTCATCGACTTGATCAGGCCGGGATTTGCGTCGAGTTCCGCATCGGTGATCCAGTCCGTGGACAGGGCCATGTCGCGGGCGACGGCCGCACGGATCTCCGCCTCGATGGCCTCGCGCTCCGGCGGCTCCGGCATGTCGAGGTCGATGCGGCTTTCGTCCGCACCGATCTGGCAGCCGGTGATCTTGGTCTTGAGCACGGCGCAGATGATGTGCAGGGCCGTGTGCATGCGCATGAGCCGGTAGCGACGGGCCCAGTCGAGATGGGCGACCACGAGGTCTCCGACGGCCGGCATCGGCGCACCGGCTGCGACCAGATGGCGGTGTCCGTCCTTGCCGTCGGCATAGATCGCGGCGGCGATCGGGATCTGGCTGCCGTCGGACCGCTCGAGGTATCCCGTGTCGCCCGGCTGCCCGCCGCTGGTGGCATAGAAGACCGTGCGGTCGAGCACGATGGCGCCGTCTGCCGTCACATCAACCACGCGGGCTTCGCAGCTGCGCAGATAGGCATCGTCTCGGAACAGGGGTTCCGTCATGAAATCCTCCCGGAGGTGAAAGGGGCGAGGCGGCGGGCCCGGCATGATTGGCAGGACGAGCCTAGCACGACCGGGCCGGGGTGCAACGTCGCCCGAAGGGCGGGGACAGATCAGAGCGCGGCGCGCGCGGTGAGAAGCTTGGCCGCGAACGCCCCCATGACGCCGGCAAACAGCCAGTCGAAGGCCCGGACCGCGCGCGGCGACGTCCGCAGGGCGCGGGAGATCGCGCCGGCGCCGGCCACCATGCCAATGCCGAAGGGCAGGGTGAGCAGCACGAAATACATGCCGAGGAAGAAGAGCTTGCCGGTGGCGGCCGGATCCCCCGCGCTGACGAACTGCGGCAGGAAGGTCACGAAGAACAGCACCACCTTGGGATTGAGCAGGTTGGTCAGCACGGCCTGGCCGAACAGCTTGCCGAGCGGCACGGGCGGTGCCTTGCCTTCCTCGATCGACAGTGCCGATCCGTGGCGCACAGCCTCGACGGCCAGCCAGACGAGATAGGCCGCGCCCACCACCTTCAGCACGAGGAATGCCGTCGGCGAGGTGGCCAGCAGTACGGAAATGCCCACGGCGGCGAGGACGGTGTGGACCACATTTCCCGCCACCGCTCCGGCAAAGCAGACCCAGCCTGCCAGCCGGCCGTGCATCAGCGTCTTGGACAACTGCAGCGTCATGTCCGGCCCCGGCGTGAAGATCAGCACGATGGCAGCGACGGTAAAACTCAGAAGGACGCCAGTCTCCGGCACGAAGGACATGGGCAACTCCGGCAAATCGGTTCGGACAAGGACTATACAGCCTGTCCGGCCGCCCCGCCACCGCCGGCCGCAAGGCCGCGCGCCCCGGGATCAGAGGATCGGCGACAGGAGCCGCGCGCTTTGCGCCAGGACGCGGAACAGGTAGGGCCGGTGATCGAGATCATCGGGCGCGGTTCGCCGGGCGCGGCGGAAGTCCGTCTCCAGCATGTCCGCGATCTGCCGGATGAAGGACGGGTGGGTGAACCACAAGGTGATCTCGAAGTTGATCCGGAACGAGCGGTTGTCGAAGTTCACGGTGCCGACCGACGCCAGATCGTCGTCGACCAGAACGACCTTCTGGTGCAGGAAGCCGTCGAGATAGCGGTAGACCCGGATGCCGTGGTTGACGAGATCGTCCGCATGGGCGTGGCTGGCCAGCCAGACGAGACGGTGGTCGGCCTTTTCCGGCAGCAGGACGCGCACATCCACGCCGCGCAGCGCCGCCGCATAGAGTGCGGTCTGGATCTCCGATCCCGGCACGAAATAGGGGCTGACGATCCAGAGGCGCTTGCGGGCCCGGGAAATCGCCTCGGTGAAGGCGATCGAACAATCCTCGAGCGGATCGGCCGGCCCGGTCGGCATCACCAGGACGGCCTCGTCGCCGACCCGGTCATAGGGGCCGGGGGCGACGATGTCGAGCGTGGTGCCGCTCGCCCAGTGCCAGTCCTCGGCAAAGGACAGCGTGCAGGCAAGGGCGGCCGGTCCGGAGACCTTCACATGGGTGTCGCGCCAGTGACCGAAGTCCGGGTCACGGCCAAGATACTCGTCACCCACGTTGTGTCCGCCGACCCAGGCGTGCCGGTTGTCCACCACGACGACCTTGCGGTGGTTGCGGTAGTTGATGCGCATCGGTCCGAGCAGGCGCAGGTAATGATGCGTCTCGTTGAAACCGGACACCTCGATGCCGCCGGCCCGGAGACGCCGCAGATAGGACTTGGGCAGGCTCTTGGAGCCGATCTCGTCATACAGGAAGTAGACGCGCACCCCGGCGCGCGCCTTCTCGATCAGGAGGTCGGCCAGCGTGCGCCCGAGCACGTCGTCGCGCACGATGAAGAACTGCACCAGCACCACGTGCTGCGCCTCCGCGATGCCCTGCAGGATCGAGGAAAACGTGGCCTCGCCGTCGATCAGGAGGGTGCAGGTGTTGCCCGACAGGAAGGGCAGGCTGGCGATCTTGGACAGGACCGGCCATTCGGTCGAGGCATCGGCATCCCCGATGCCAAGCTCGGCCGCGCGCAGGGTGCGCTCGAACCGGCCCATCTTCCGCTGCACGTCGGCATAGTCGTCGAACTGCTTCCAGCCGAAGACGAGATAAAGGAAGGCCGTCGGAAAGGGGAGGAAGAAGAGCGACAGCAGCCAGGCAATGGAGCCCTGCGCGGTGCGGCTGTTCATGATCTCGCGCACGGCGCAGATCGCCGCGATCCCGTAGAGGACAACGGTGATCGCGGCGATGAGCCCGAGATTGTTGAGCAGCACGTCAACGAGCGTCGCATCGCGGACGATGGTCCCGGTCAAGGTGCTGCCCGTCAGCGAAGCCTGGGTGACGCCCTGCATGGGCGACCCGGTCAGGCGAAGGGCGCTTCGATCGGCGCCCTGGGTTGGAGCCAGGAGGGAACCGGCAGGTTCCTGGACTGCAGGAATGCCGGATTGTAGAGCTTGGACTGGTAGCGCGAGCCGTGGTCGCACAGGATGGTGACAATCGTGTGCCCGCGGCCGAGGTCGCGCGCGAGACGCCGGGCCCCGGCAATGTTGATGGCGCTCGATCCGCCGAGCAGCAGGCCTTCGTGTTCGGCGAGATCGAAGACGAGCGGCAGCGCCTCCTCGTCGGGGATCATGTAGGCGCGATCCACCCGGGCGGTCTCGATGATCGGCGTCACGCGGCCAAGGCCGATGCCCTCGGACACCGAGCCCCCCGGCGACATCTCCGCCTTGCCGGTGGTGAACAGGGAATACATGCCCGCCCCGTGCGGGTCGGCGCAGCCGATGACGATGTCGGCCTTCTGTTCGCGCAGGAAGGCCGAGGTTCCGGCCAGCGTGCCGCCTGTGCCGACCGCGCAGATGAAGGCGTCGACCGTGCCGGCGGTGTCGCGCCAGATTTCCGGTCCGGTGCCAATGTAATGGGCCTTGCGGTTGTCGAGGTTGTTCCACTGGTCGGCAAACAGCACGCCGTTGGGCTCGCTCTCCGCCAGCCGCTCGGCGAGCCTGCGGGCGACATGCTGGTAGTTGTTCGGGTCGGAGAAGGGCTTCACCGGCACCTCGACGAGCTGGGCCCCGGCCAGCCGCAGCATGTCCTTCTTTTCCTGGCTCTGGCTGTCGGGCATGACGATGACGGTCCGGTAGCCGCGGGCGCTGGCGACAAGCGCAAGGCCGATGCCGGTGTTGCCGGCCGTGCCCTCGACGATCAGGCCACCGGGCTTCAGCGCGCCACGGGCCTCGGCCTCCAGAATCATCTGCTTGCCGGCGCGGTCCTTGACCGACTGGCCCGGGTTCATGAATTCGGCCTTGCCCAGGATCTCGCAGCCGGTTTCGTCCGACAGACGGTTGAGACGGATCAACGGCGTGTTGCCAATGGCATCGACGACGGAAGCGTAACGGGTCATGAAAGGGTCCGATCAAGCAGTGGGCGGTTGGCGTCCTGTTGCGGACGCTAATCGTCCTTGTCCGGCGGATCAAGTCGCGGGCCGGGGTGGCGGGAAAACCGGCTGAGGATCTTCGCCGTATTGGAAACGGCTTGTCCCAGTTTCTGCCGCGCGTCGGTCTTGTCGGGCGGCATCACCTTCTCTACCTTTCCACAAAACACACAAGAACGTGATCCGGTTTCCTGTGGCCTCCGTACCATCAGACAAAAAGCCGTACGCGATCAATAAAATGACTTTTGGGCACCCTGATGGAACAAACAACTGGTCTCGACGAACTGCTTGCGGGCTATGTGGCCGGAACCCTGGCCGAGCCGGCACGCGTCCTCGTCAGCGCACACCTGGAACTCTCTGACCGGAACCGGAGCTACGTTCGCCAGCTCGAGGCCCTTGGTGGTCTGGAGCTGGAGCACACCGCCCCGGTCACGATTTCCGGCCGCGACGAGAAGCTGGCTGCGATCTTCGGTCTGGGCGCTGTCGCCCCGGTCCGTCGTCAGCCGGAAGAATCCTTCGACCCGCGCCTGCCGACGAGCATTCGCCGGCTGCTCGGCCGTCCGACGCTGGACGGCATCGCGTGGCGCAGCCTGATGCCGGGCGTGAAGGAATACCGCATGGGCGAGATCGACGGCTGCGCGGCGAGCCTGCTGTGGATCCGGGCCGGCCGCGCGGTTCCCTCCCACACCCATGACGGCACCGAGCTGACCCTCGTTCTCCAGGGCGGCTTCTCCGATGCGGACGGGCATTATGTCCGCGGTGACATCGCGCTGGCCGATGATCACGTCGACCACAAGCCCGTGGCCGACGACGACGAGGACTGCATCTGCTTCGCCGTCACCGAGGGCCACCTCCGCCTGACCGGTCCGGTCGGGCGTCTGCTGCAGCCCTTCATCCGCGGCTGAGCAATCCGCCGTCCGGTCTCCTGCGTAAGCTCAAGGCTCAAGCAGGAGACCGAACTTGGCCACTTTCACCGCTTCCCCCTCCGACGGCCCCGCCTGGATCACCGGCGCCAGCTCCGGCATCGGCCGCGCGCTTGCCCTTGAACTGGCGCGGCAGGGATGGACCGTCGCCGTCACGGCCCGTTCGGCCGATGCGCTGGTCGGGCTGGCGGCCGAGGCGCGGGAAAGTGCCGGCCGCATTGTTCCGATGGCCGGTGACGTGACCGACGCGGCCGCCATGGCGGCGCTGGCCGGCCGCATCGAGACCGATCTCGGCCCGCTGGCGCTTCTGGTCGCCAATGCCGGCATCTACCTGCCGCAGGACGGGCTGGACGGCAGCGTCGAGGCCTATGCCCAGACCTTCGATGTCAACCTCAAGGGCACCGTCAACGTGCTTCTGCCGGCGATCGCCGCCATGAAGACCCGTCGCAAGGGGCAGATCGCCGTGGTCGCGTCCGTGGCCGGCTATTCCGGCCTGCCCACCTCGGCAGCCTATGGCGCCACCAAGGCGGGGCTGATCAACATGGTCGAAAGCCTGAAGTTTGATCTCGACCTTGCCGGCATCCGCATCCAGCTGGTCTCGCCCGGCTTCGTCGACACGCCAGCCACCGCCAGCAATCCCTTCCCGATGCCGCATCTCATGAAGGTCGAGGAGGCGGCGCTGGCCATTGCCGAGGGGCTGCGCAGCGACCGGTTCGAGATTGCCTTCCCGAAGGCCTTCGTGCGCCAGCTCAAGCTGCTGCGCCTGCTGCCCTACCGGCTCTATTTCCCGCTGGTGGCCCGGGCCACCGGCTGGGCACGCAAGCAGATGTCCTAGCCGAGGGCCATTACAGCGGCACCGGGCGGTCGGGGAAGGGGATGGCCGGGGGGATTGCCGGGTCGAGTACAGGAGCGGGGGCCCCGTCATCCCCGCGCGCGACGGCAGCCCGGTAGTCGGACGGCGTCTGCCCGGTCTCCTTCCGGAAGGCCGCATTGAAGGTGGATCGCGAGTTGAACCCGACATCCTCACCGATGTCGATGATGCGCGCACTGGTCCGGCTGAGCAGCTCGCAGGCCTCGCGGATGCGCCAGCGGTTCACGTATTCATAGAAGTTGCTGCCGATGTAGTCGTTGAGGACCTGCGACAGGTAGTTTTCCGAGACCTTGAGATGGTCCGACAGGTTGCGCAGGTTGAGGGCGTGATTCCGGTACAGCCGGTCCTGCGCCATGGTCCGCTCGATCTTGGCCGCGATTCGCTTCATCCGTTCACCGTCAAGCGCGGAGCGCTGGTAGCGCGGCTCGGCGCCGCCCCCGGCTGGAGCCGCGACGGCGAGGACGGCCGGCAGCACCGGGGTCTCGGTGGCGATGGCGGCTTCGAGCGCGGGGCTGCGTCGGGTCGGCACATAGATCGGCTGCTGCCACAGCGCCATGAAGCTCAGCGGATAGACCCAGGCGGCAAAGATCAGCAGGCTGACGAGCGGCGACGGGTGGAGGGCGTCGAACAGGAGATCATCCGCCAGAAGCACCAGATTGACGCCCCATGACAGACCCATGAGCGGGATGTTCCAGTGCAGCCAGCGCAGGCTGCTGCCTTCCAGATTGGAAAAGTAGTCGAGCTTCTGCCGCTCGTGCCGCGACAGCTCCCGGATCGCCAGGACCACATAGGCCGTCATGACCGGCAGGTAGGCCAGCAGCGTGAGGAGACGCTCCGCCGGCAGCGAGCCCTGGGTGACGAGGGTCGCGCCGAAGTCCTGCAGCGCCGGGTCGCCGCTCTGCCCCGGCAGCGCCAGGCCATAGAGCAGGAGCGTGACCGCCTGCAAGAGCGCATAGGGCGCCAGATGCAACAGATCGCCCCGGCCAAGCCGCAGCGGCTCCTTGCTGGCCAGAGCCCGGGCATAGAAGTAAAGGGCCGGCCCCTCGAGCAGGAGCAGCGGGGTCATGACCGCCACCAGATGGTTCGGCCCGGGCAGCGTCCAGACGCCGATGGCATACATGACATCGGTCATATCGGCGAGCGCGGTTGCAAGCACGATCCCGAGAAAGGCGGCGATGGCGAGCGAGTGATCCTTGCGCGGCTCGCGGCGTGTCAGCAGCAGAAGGATGACGAAGGCGAGATGCGCGGCCATGGCGAGCGCAAGGACGAACAGGTCGTTGGTGAACAGGATCGGATCTCCGCGAGGGCGCCCGGTCGCCGGACGGGCAAGGGCGCGCATGCGCAGGGGGATCTGCGCATGCGCGGGCCGGTCCCGTCAAGACGACATGGGGCGATCGTCCTGACCCTTGCCCGGGCGTGATGACCCGGGCAGGGGCAGGGACCGGAGAGACAGTGCCCGGCTGGGAGCGTCACCGCGTCCGGATGGGCAGGCCCGGACGAACCGGGCAGCGGCGGCGGCTCCGCCAGCGCGAGGCCAGGGGCAGGGGCTGGGGCTGGGGCAGGGGCCGGAGCGGGGTCCGGCCGTCGTCTCAGCCGCCGAAGCGGTAGGTGACGAAGGCGCCGACAGAAATCTGGTCCTTCGAGCCCCGGCCGCGCGCGACCATCGGCGACTTCGCCGCATCGCCGATCAGCCGGTCGTAGGATCCGGTCAGGGTGACGGCGGCCTGTTCGGTGAGGAGGACGGTCGCGTCGGCGGCAAGTCCGATGCTGGCGATGCCGCCGGAGGGGCGAAAGGCCTTGAGGCCGCTGCGACCGGCCTGGGCCGAACTGACGCCGAACACCGCGCGCATGTAGCTCTCGTCGAACCAGGTGGCCTTTGCCTCGGCCCCGAGCATCAGGCGGTGACCAAGCAGGGGCGGGGCCTTCACGCCGACCGTAAAGTCGCCGCTCCAGCCTTCGGCGGCCCGGATCTTCTCGTTGAGGCCGAAGCGGTTCAGGCTCTTGTCCCGGCTCTCCGACAGCTTCACGACCGAGCGCCGCAACTCCACCGCCGCTTCAAGCCAGGGCAGGGGCTCCCAGGCGATGAAACCGCCCGCATCGAGGGTCGGGGCGAGATCGCCAAGACCGGTCAGGGCCTTGCGATCATCCTTGGTGTCGCGTCCGGGCGTGAGGCGCAACACGGCGCCCGCGCGCAGGCCGGAGGCCGCGAAGGCATTGATCGTCAGGCCGGTCGGATCGAGCAGCAGCGTGTCGCGCCAGGTGACGGCGACATAGGGAAGGGGCGTGGCCTTCATCCTGCCGGAGCCGAGGAAGGCCGGAGCATAGAGGCCGCCGCCGCCGACCGTGACGGTCCAGTCCGGCGGGGGAGTGTCGGCGTCGGGGCCCGGGCCGTGGGCTTGCACCGTCACCGCTTCAGCCGGATCGGCCGCGAGCGAGGGCAGGGCGAGGACGCTTGATCCGAGGCCGAGGGCAAGGCCTGTCAGGACGGGGCGATGATGAAACACGTCGGGGTCTCCGCTTGGCGTCGGCGCCGGACGCGCCGATCGGGCCGCCGTGCCGGGCACAGCGGGTGCCGGAGGGAGTGCCGCAACCGGAGGAATTTCGCGACCGGCCGGACGGGACCGGACAGGATGGGCAGCAACCGCATGCGGGCCACACGGGCAGCCGGTGGCGGCAATGTCCGGGCGGGTGGAGCCGGACACGGTCTGCCGGCGCAGCCTCAGGCCGGATGCCGCCCTGATGTGCGGCATCCCGGCATCGGCACCCCGGCGTGGCCACCCCTGCGACGTTTTCGCAATGCTGACGCCGCACGCCTCAAAGTGACTCGCCCGCCGTTCAGGCTCGACCGGGTCCCGGCAAGTGAGGCCGCCGCGCGGTGGTCTCAGCCGTCACGCTGGCGCAGCCGCTGCTCGAGCCGCGACAGGGCCAGCGACAGCGTGACCGTCAGGGTCAGGTAGATGAGCGCTACCAGATTGTAGGTCTCGAAATAGCGGAAGTTGCCGGCCGCCGTCACCTTGCCGAGCTGGGTGATGTCGGTCACGCCGAGCACCGAGACCAGCGAGGAATCCTTGACCATGGCGATGAAGTCATTGCCGTAGGGCGGCAGGATGGTGCGGAAGGCCTGCGGCGCCACGATGAGGCGGAAGCGCAGCCAGCCGTTGAGCCCGAGCGCCTTGGCGGCCTCGATCTGGCCGGGCTCGACGGCCAGGATGCCGGCGCGGAACACCTCGGCCAGGAAGGCCGAATAGGCGAGGACCAGCGCCGCCACCGCACGCCACAGCAGCGAGATGTCACGGGTGCGGATCGGATCAAGCCCCAGCGGCGTCATCACCGCGTTCCATGCCTCGACCATCAGCGGCACGCCGGCAAAGGCCACGTAGAGCAGCAGCACGATGATCGGCACGCCGCGGATGACCTCAATGTAGAGCTTGACCGCCTGGCGCACCACGAGAAGGCGCGACAGCCCGCCGAGCGCCAGCAGCAACCCGAGGGCAGACGCACCCGCGAAGGCCGTGACAGTGACCAGCAGGGTGATGCCGATGCCCTGCGACAGCACGCCCAGCACCTGCGCATGGATGTCGCTGGTGAGGGTCTGGGCAAAGGCATAGGCCCCGGCGAGCGCCAGGATCACCAGCCACCACGGGAAATCGCTCTGGGGTGTCTTGCGGGAAGGGCCCATCGACGGAATGCTCCGCTCGGCCGGGCGGCAAGGCCGCCTCTGGGCCGTCAGGTCAGGGAGGACGGCAGGGCTGTCCGGGGTTTGGTCCTTGCAGGTCGGGCAGGGGAGGCCCCGCAGCAGTCACCGCGCAAGGGGCGGCCGGACCGCCCTCCTTGCCCCGGCCGCAGCGCGGAGCGGCAAGGCTGTCTTGCCGCCCCCCAAGGCCAGAACCGAGACTGCAACCGTAACCGGGGCCGGAACCGGGCCCGGAACCGAGGCCGGAACCGAGGCCGGAACCGGCTTACTGGCCCATCTTGTAGTCGATGAACCACTTCTTATCGAGCGCGGCGATGGTGCCGTCGGCCTTCATCGCGGCGATGGCGGCATTGATCGGGGCAACGAGATCCGAGCCCTTCTTGAAGATGAAGCCGAAATCCTCGGTGCCGAGCTTCTCGCCGATGATCTTCAGCGTGCCGTTCGAGGTGGAGACATAGCCCGGGCCGGCGGTGCCATCCGTCAGCACCAGGTCCACATCGCCGGCGCGCAGCGCCGCGACGCCGGCCCCGAAGGTCTCGAACTTCTTGATGCGCGGATTGGCCTCGTTGCCGTCGAGCACCTCGTAGACACCGACATAGAACGGGGTCGTGCCGGGCTGTGCGGCCATCAGCAGGTCCGGATTGGCGGCAAAGCTCTTGGCATCGGTGAAGCGGGTCTCGTCGGCACGCACCAGCATGATCATTTCCGAGCGCATGTAGGGGTCGGAAAAGTCCACCTTGTCCTTGCGGTCGTCACGGATGGTGATGCCGGTCATGCCGAGGTCATACTCGCCCGCAGACACCGCCGGGATCATCGCGTCCCAGCTGGTGTTCTGGTAGGTGACCTTGATGTTGAGGCGCTTGGCGATCTCGGCCATGGCGTCATATTCCCAGCCGACAGCCTGCCCCGACTTGTCGATGAACTGCAGCGGCGGATAGGCGTTTTCGGTCACCACGACGACCTCGCGCCCCTTGAGGTCCGGCAGGCCGGCGGCCTCTGCCTGCGGGGCGAGGGCCGGAAGGACGACGGCCGCGAGGCCGCAGGCGAGACTGGCAAGGGTGGGGACAAAACGCATGGATCATCTACTCCCGTGAGGTGCGGAATATCTGCAACTGTTAGCGGGCAAAGCGGCCATCAGCAAGCGCGCTGCAGCCGGAATCAGCGCCGTTTCCAGCGGTCTCGGACCGGGCCACGGCAGGGGCGGCCCACGCCTGCGGGTCACTCCGGCATGCCAGCGGCCAGAAAAGGAAAAGGGGCGCCCCGCGCCCTTCAGACTGCTGACAAACCTGCTCACAGTCATCCCGGCCCAGCTGAGCGTTAGCGAAGCGCCGAGCCGGGATCCAGATATCAGCCGCGCGAAGCGCGACACACCTGTCGGTCGCAAGTCGTATCGAGTTGACTTGGTTTTGGGCTCGCCTGCGCTCGCACAGACATGCTGGATTCCGGATCTGCGGTTCGCTGAACGCTCACCTTGTCCGGAATGACGGCAAACTGACGAAACTCCGAAGTTTGTCAGCAGTCTGAGGGGCGCGCCGCGCCCCCCCGCCCGATGGGTTCACCGGCCTGCCCGCAGGTCTGTTGACCAGCCTTGAGACAAGCCTGCCCCCCGTCCGCTCAGCCGGCCTTCACATAGACCATCTGGCGCACGTCGATGTTGCCGGCCCGGAAGCCCGCCTCGCAATAGTGGAAGTAGAACTCCCAGAGCCGCTTGAAGCGCTCGTCGAACCCGAGCGGCGAGATGCGCGGCCAGGCTTCGCGGAAGCGGTCGCGCCATTCCGCAAGGGTGCGGGCATAGTCCTGACCGAAGATCTTCTGCGCCTTCAGGTCGAGCCCGAGCTTGCGCCCGATGTCGGTGATGCGGCCCGGCGGCGGCAGCATGCCGCCGGGGAAGATGTAGCGCTGGATGAAGTCCGGCCGCCGCGCGTAGTCGGCGAACATGTGGTCCTGGATCGTGATGATCTGCAGGCCCGCCATGCCGCCCGGCTTGAGGCAGGCCGACAGCTTCTCGAAATAGGTCGGCCAGTACTCCTGCCCGACCGCCTCGAACATCTCAATCGACGCGATCCGGTCGTAGACGCCGCGCTCGTCGCGGTAGTCCTGGAACACCACCTCGACCCGGTCGTTCAGTCCGGCCTTGAACATCCGCTCGCGCGCATAGTCGAACTGCTCGCGCGAGATGGTGAGCGCCCGCACATGGGCTCCCACCTCACGGGCGGCGAATTCGGCAAAGCCGCCCCAGCCGCAACCGATCTCCAGAACCTTGTGGCCGGCGCGGATGTCGGCGGCCTCCGCCAGCGCGCGGTACTTCTGCGCCTGGGCCTCCTCGAGCGTTGCCGCCCGGCCCTCGTAGAGACCGGAGGAATAGGTCATCGAGGGGTCGAGCCACTCGCGGTAGAAGGCATTGCCGAGATCGTAATGGGCGGAAATGTTGCGCTGCGAGCCCTTGCGGGTGTTGCGGTTGAACCAGTGGCGCAGGGTCACGGCGAGGCGGAACAGCGGGCTGCCCTGCAGCCGCTCCATGGTCGCATCGCGGTTGACGCAGAACAGCTCGAGGAAGGTGGTCACGTCGGGGCTCGACCAGTAGCCCAGCATGAAGGCCTCGCCGACGCCGACATCGCCGCCTTCGACCGCCATGCGCACGAAGCGCCAGTCATGCACATGCAGCACGCCTTCCGGTCCCGGATGCTTGCCCTCGATCAGGAAGCAGCGGCCGTCGGGCGTGGTGATGGTCAGCCGGCCATACTCGAGCGCAAGCACGATGCGCATGCCCATGCGCACGAAGCGGGGCAGGCCGGCCAGGACGGTGCGGGCGTTGTCGGGCGTGACGCGGATCGGCTGGGCGAGCGGCATGGCGGTGGCGGGGAGCTTGGACACATAGGACATTGGAACCTCCATCAGGCATGCCCGAAGGGTTCGGGGCGGGACAGCTGCGCCGGGGCAGCCGGTTGGGAAAGGGGAGTGCCGGCGGGGCCGCCGGCGCTGGTCGCACCTGCGGGTGTCGGACGGGAATGGAAGCGGATGCCCTTGAGCCACAGCTTGAGGGCCTCGTAATGGATGCCCGCCATGACCTTCAGCGTCATCAGGGGAAAGCGCAGGCAGGCAGCGAGGATCGCCCGGCTCGTCGCCGGTTCGCCCTCGCCGTTGAACGTGGCCGAGAGCATCGGGCCGGCCGGGTCGGTCTCGAGGATGCGGATGCGCACCGAACGCCCCGGGGGCAGCAGGCGAAAGTGGTAATGCTGCTGCATGTCGAGGAAGGGCGAGACGTAGAAGGTCTTGACCTGATCCTGCCGGAGACCGGCGGCGCTGACCTGGCCATCCCGGACCGGCGCGACATAGGTGTGCAGATCGCCGAAGGTGTTGCGCACCTCGTAGACCACGGCTGCCAGCCGACCGTCCGCCTCATAGGCGTAGTAGACGGCAAGCGGGTTGAAGACATAGCCAAGGAGCCGCGGATAGGCGAGGAGCAGGACCCGCGCGGGCCGCGCCAGCCCGGCCTCGGCCAAAAGGCGGTCGACATGCGCGCGCAGGTCCGAGCCGTCGCGCGGACCGTGATCGCGCGCATGGAAGGAGAGCAGGTTGAAGCGCCCGACCGACAGCAGGGGCGACAGCCGGTCGGCGTCCGCCAGCCGGTCGAGGTCGAAGAGCAGCGAAAACACGGAATAGGTGAAGCGGTGCGGCACGGGCTTCATGCGCGCGTGCATCACCTTGCCGGTGTAAAGTGTCACCGGGCCGGCCGGAGGCGGACCGTTTTCCGCCATCGTGGTTTCAGCCTTGCGTGCCATGGCGATGCGACCGCCTTATTCTGCGGCCTCGGCCACACCGAGCGGCGGCGTGCCCCCGGCCTGTCCAAGCGTATCCCACGGCAAGACTGCCCCAAAGGCACGCGCCACCGCAAGGCCGGAGACAAGCCCGTCTTCATGGAAGCCGTGACCGTTCCAGGCACCGCAATACCAGGTGCCGTTGACGCCCTGGATGTCCTTGACCTGCCGCTGGGCCGCGAGCGCGGCGCCGTCGAACTGCGGATGGTCATAGGTGAAGCGGGCGAAGGTCAGGTCCTCGCGCGGGGGCACCGGCGGATTGAGGCTGACGAACAGCGGCCGCGTCGGATCGAGGTTCTGAAGCCGGTTCATCCAGTAGCTGACGCTGACCTCGGTGCCCGACTGCGCATCGCTGCGGGCCATGTAGTTCCAGGACGACCACACCCGCTTGCGCTTCGGCATCAGGGCGAGGTCGCGGTGCAGGTAGACGGCATTCGGCCGGTAGCGGATGGCGCCGAGGATCCGGCGCTCGTCGTCGCTCGGGTCCTCCAGCATGGCGAGCGTCTGGTCGGTGTGGCTCGCCAGGATGACCTGGTCGAACACGTCCTCGTGGCCGGAACTGTCGCGCACATGCACCTTGCCGCCGGCACGGCGCACGCCCACCACCGGCGAGCCGAGACGGACGTTGCCCTTCAGCGGGGCCAGCAGGCGCTGCACGTAGGTCCGGCTGCCGCCGGACACGGTGCGCCAGATGGGGCGGTCGAAGTTGATCAGCCGGTGGTTCTCGAAGAAGGCGATGAACGAATCTGCCGGGAAGGCCAGCATCTCGCTTGGCGGCGTCGACCAGATGGCAGCGCCCATCGGCACCAGGTAGTCGTCGATGAAGGCACGCGAGAAGCGGCGGAAGGCGAGATAGTCGCCGAGCGACTTGCCGGCCACAAGCCCGTCCGCCCGGTCGCGGGTGCAGATGCGGTTGAAGCGCAGGATCTCGCGCAGCATCCAGAGGAAGCGCGGCGAGACGAGGTTGGAGCGTTGCGCGAAGATGCTGTTGAGGTCCGAACCCGCCCACTCGCGGCGGCCGCCGTCTACCGACAGGGCGAAGCTCATGTCGCTGGCCTCGGTCTTCACGTCGAGGTGGGCGAACAGCGCCGTCAGGTTGGGATAGTTCAACTCATTGTAGACAATGAAACCGGTGTCGACCGTCATCGGCAGGCCGTCATAGTCGATGTCGACCGTGGCACTGTGGCCTCCGGGGCGCAGCCGCTTCTCGTACAGGATGACCTCATGCTGGTCGCACAGGGCGTAAGCGGCGCTGTTGCCGGAAATGCCGGAGCCGATGACTGCAATGCGCATGTAAGGTCCTTCTGAGCGGGCCGAACGTGCCCGGCCTGGGGGAGGCAGCGGGGAATGTCCTTGCGTTTTCGGATCTTACGCGGCGTGTTTCAGGCCGGATCAGGCAGATTGGCAAGTTTTGTCCACCATGCCCGAAGCCGGCGCGCGTGTCACGAAAAAGGCCGCAGCCGGGGAAGGCTGCGGCCGCGGACGGCACCATGCGGGAGGCTCGGGAGGGCAGGGCGTGCCGGCGCTCAGGCCTGCAGCGTCTCCACCAGCCAGGACCAGGCAACCCGGACCGTTTCCGCTGCTCCGGTGAACAAAGACACGATCGTCGCCCAGATCGCCTCGCCCACGCGGGCCACCTCGATCAGCTTCGGCTGCGTGTCGCGCGGGGTTTCCTCGATGAATTCGACCGCCGTCCGGTCACCCTTGTCGTCGACCACGCGCCGGGTCACGAGGCTGGATGCCTCGCTCGGCACACGGGACTGGTCGGCCTTGGCGACGGGCGTGTCCGCATCCAGCGCGGTGACCATGATGGCCCGCCCGTCCGGCAGAAGATGGGTCTCGTTGCGCCCGATCTCGGCGTTGTAGATGACTTCCCCCTCGGCATCGATCAGCTCGACCCACAGGGCGGAGCGACCGCCGAGGTCGACCTCGCCGACCCAGATGGACAGGTCCTCGCCGCCGGTCTCGACCGGAGCGGCGCTCGCCACCGTCACGGCAAGGTTGTCGTCCGGCAGCGTGTGGCGGATCTCGCGCAGCTCGGCCCGGGCCGCCGCAGCGCTCAGCAGAAGGGAAAGCGAGAGTGTTGCCGCCGCAGCGGCGATGTTGAGACGACCCGTCATTGTTGCCTCCCACGGCATGACATTCACGTCTGTGTGAGCCGGAAGGACTGGCGTCCGGAGCTTGTGCTGTCTGGGGCGTCCCGGTTCGTCTTCGCGAGCCTGCGCCCGGAGCGGTCGCAGATCCTCAGGATCCCGGACCACCCCCTTGCTCTCTGGGTCAGATCGGCTGCCGGTCGCCGCCCTGTTCCGGACGGCCCCTCAGCCGATCTCGCCATCACCCGACCTGGAACCATGATTACACCACAGTTCCTAACAAACATGTAGTCTACGTCACATTTTCGCCGTTGATTCTCTAAAGTTTTAACCATTTTTTCTTGTGGCCGCGCATCTCCGCGGCAGGATGCGCAAGAAAATCATCATCTTCCGCAAGGGCCTGTCGAAAATGACAGGCCGCATCCGGTCCGGTCATACTTTCGTGAGGATGCTTGTCGCCTTTGCTGCGGCACGCATCTCCTGCAGCAGAACGCGTGAGGGGCCGGGAGGTTCCCGCAGATGGCGCGGCCGCGTCCGCCGGTCGGTCGGCGGTGCGCAGGGCGAACGCGGGCCGGGCAGGGTCGGGGCGCCGCGTCTTCGGCCAGGATCCGGGCAAAGCCGCGCAAAGGGCGAGGCAGGCGGGCGGGAAAACGGTCGAGGAATGGGGCAGGGAGCGCCGGACCGCGTGCGGGCCGGCCCTGAAAACAATTCGGAAACCCGAAGTTAGAATAATGACAAGCTGCGGCGTTTTACACTATGTCTAGGTCACGACACATGAGATATCGATCCTGCCATGGCCTGCATCCGCCGGGTGCCGGCCGGCCTTCCCGGATGCGACCGGTCCTCCCTCCAGGGACCGTCAAAGGGTGCGGAAGGCCCGGTTTGATCGAAGTCATGGCCACCCGCCGCCGAGCTCCGTAAACCGGATGACGGACGGAAGGCTCGACAGGCAGGACTGCCTGTCTCCGCAAGGCATGACCGGGCGGGCCATGAATGAGAGGGAATGAGGGCATGGAATTCGACAGCTTCTTCGCCGAGGCGCTGGACGGTCTGCGCGAGGCCGGGAACTACCGCGTGTTTGCCGACCTCGAGCGGCATGCCGGCCAGTTTCCCCGCGCCACCCGCTTCCGCGAGGATGGCACGTCCCACGACGTGACCGTGTGGTGCTCCAACGACTATCTCGGCATGGGCCAGCATCCGGACGTGGTGCGCGCCATGAAGGAGGCGATCGACCGCTGCGGCGCGGGCGCCGGCGGCACCCGCAACATTTCCGGCACCAACCATTCGCATGTCGCGCTGGAGCAGGAGCTCGCCGACCTGCATGGCAAGGAAAGCGCCCTGATCTTCACCTCCGGCTACGTGTCCAACTGGGCCGCCCTCGGCACGCTGGCGGCCAAGATCCCGGGCTGCATCGTCTATTCCGACGCGCTGAACCATGCCTCGATGATCGAGGGCATCCGCCACAGCCGCGCCGAGCGCCGGGTCTGGAAGCACAACAGCCCCGAGGATCTCGACCGGCTGATGTCGGCCGATGACCCGTCCCGGCCGAAGCTGGTGGCCTTCGAGAGCGTCTATTCGATGGATGGCGACATCGCCCCGATCGCCGAGATCTGCGACGTTGCGGCCAAGCATGGCGCGCTGACCTATCTCGACGAGGTGCATGCCGTCGGTCTTTACGGTCCGCGCGGCGGCGGCATTGCCGAGCGCGAGGGGCTGATGCATCGGCTCGACGTGATCGAGGGCACGCTGGGCAAGGCCTTCGGCGTGATGGGCGGCTACATCACCGGCTCGCGCCAGCTCTGCGACTTCGTGCGCTCCTTCGCCTCCGGCTTCATCTTCACCACCGCGCTGCCGCCGGCCCTTGCCGCCGGTGCCACCGCCGCGATTCGCCACCTCAAGGCGAGCCCGGTCGAACGCCAGCAGCATCAGGAGCGCGTGGCCCGGGTCCGCCGGCTGCTCGACCGTCGCGGCATCCCGCACATGGACAACCCCAGCCACATCGTGCCGGTGATGGTCGGCAACGCCGCCAAGTGCAAGTGGATCTCCGACATCCTGCTGGAGACCTATGGCATCTATGTGCAGCCGATCAACTATCCGACCGTGCCGAAGGGGACGGAGCGGCTGCGCATCACGCCGACGCCGTTCCACAGCGACGCCGACATCGACCATCTGGTCGGCGCGCTGAACGATCTCTGGTCGCATTGCGCGCTCGCCCGCGCGGTTGCCTGACAACGGCAGCTGTCCGGCCGGACGCATTGCCCCCGCATGAGGGAGGGCTTGCAGCCGCCCGCCTGACGCCGTATGGCTGCCCTTGCGTCACGCGGGCTGGTCCGGATCTCGCCAGATCAGCTCCTGCCAGATCAACACCCCCCAGACCAACACCTAACGGGTGTCGGTCTGGCGGGACATCACCGTCTGTCTTCGTCCGGTCGTCTTTCAGGGCCTGATCTCGCCTCGCCGCAGCGCGGCCCTGCGGCTGCCTGTGCGGTTCGCGGCCCCTTGCCATTCCTCTGGCAGGCGCCGATGGAGACCACACGCCGGTTTCGGGACAGGAGGATGCGGGCCCATGCCCTGACGTGCCTGTCCCGGGCGTTCCGCCCGGCCGAACGGCAGGAGACACGGCTTGGATGTGGCCGGCGAGGGTGCTAAGCACGGTCTGCGGCGCAGTCCGGTCCCGAACGGGTTACGCCTGTCCGGGCCTTGAGGACCCGGGCCATGACGGCCGGGGCAGGGCGCGGATTGCACGGCTCCCGCACCAGCTGACACGCTCCCGACGACCCGCCTGACACGCGCCGGGGGCACGACGACGAGGCATTCTCTTGCGCAAGGCACTGGTCACCGGTTCGGCCGGCTTCATCGGCTATTTTCTCTGCAAGCGCCTGCTGGCAGACGGCTTCGAGGTCATCGGCCTTGATGCCATGACCGATTACTATGACGTGCGCCTGAAGGAGCGGCGGCACCAGATGCTGCTGCAGAGCGCGAACTTCCGCGCGGTGATCGACCGGGTGGAAACGCCGGGCTGTCTCCGGGATCTTCTTGCCCGCGAGACGCCGGATGTGGTCATCCACCTCGCGGCGCAGGCGGGGGTGCGCTATTCCATCGAGGCGCCGCGCTCCTATCTCGACAGCAACATCACCGGCACCTTCGAGCTTCTGGAGGCAGCGCGCGCCACGCCGCCGCAGCACCTCTTGATTGCCTCGACCTCGTCGGCCTATGGCGCCAACACCGACATGCCCTTCCGGGAGACCGCGAAGGCCGACCACCAGATGTCCTTCTACGCGGCGACGAAGAAGGCCTGCGAGGTGATGAGCCATTCCTATGCGCATCTTTACGGTGTGCCGACGACGCTGTTCCGCTTCTTCACCGTCTATGGCCCCTGGGGCCGTCCCGACATGGCCCTGTTCAAGTTCACCAAGGCGATCCTCGCCGGCCAGCCGATCGACGTCTACAATCACGGCGACATGCGCCGCGACTTCACCTATGTGGAGGACCTGGTCGAGGGCATCCGCCTGCTGATCGACGCGGTGCCGCAGCGCCCCGCAGGCGGGGAGGGAGTGCCGGAGGGCGACAGCCTGTCGCCGGTTGCGCCCTGGCGTCTCGTCAACATCGGCAATTCGGCCCCCGTGGCGCTGGATGCCTATATCGCCGCCATCGAGGCCGCCACGGGCCGCACGGCGATCCGCAACCTGTTGCCGATGCAGCCCGGCGACGTGCAGGCCACCTGGGCCGACACCAGCCTCCTCGAACACCTCACCGGCTTCCGTCCGGCGACGAGCGTGGAGGAGGGCGTGGCGCGGTTCGTGGCGTGGTACCGGGACTATTACCAGCGCTAGGTCAGCCCTCACAGGGCCCGCGACGGGGCTGATGCGCCGCACGGGCTTGACCAACGCCCGGTGAGACAAGCTCACCGAGAGTTGGTCTTACCCCTTCGCACCCTGGCCACGGGAATAGATGTCCTCGTAGCGGATGATGTCGTCTTCGCCGAGATAGGCGCCTGTCTGCACCTCGATCAGCACCATCGGCACCTTGCCCGGGTTTTCCATCCGGTGGATGGCGCCGAGCGGGATGTAGACCGACTGGTTTTCCGTCACCAGACGCACGTCGTCGTTCACGGTCACGCGCGCGGTGCCCGACACCACGATCCAGTGCTCGGAGCGGTGCACGTGGCTCTGCAGCGACAGCGCCGCGCCCGGATGCACGACGATCCGCTTGACCTGGAACCGGTCGGCGAGCGCCAGCGTCTCGAACCAGCCCCACGGCCGGTGATCGCGCGGGAAGGTCTCGGCCTGGCGCGCGCCCTTCTTCTTCAGCGCCTCGACGGCGAGCTTCACGTCCTGGGCGCGGGACTTGTCGGCCACCAGCACCGCGTCATTCATCGCCACCGCGATGACCTCCTTGAGGCCGATGCCGACGAGCTGCAGCCCATCGCTGTCGGAGCGCAGGAGCGTGCCGTCGCAGTCGATGGCTGTCGCCTCGCCGCCAAGGCTGTTGCCGCGCGCGTCCGGGCCCATTTCCTTGGCCACCATGTCCCAGCCGCCCAGATCCGACCAGCCGGCGCCGAAGGGCACAGCGGTGAGGTTGGAGGCGCGCTCCATCACCGCATAGTCGATGGAGATCGACGGCGCGCGGGCAAAGGCCGCCGGATCGAGCCGCAGGAAGCCGAGGTCGGACTTCGCGTCCGCGACCGCGCGGGTGACGGGCTCCATCAGGTCCGGCGCCAGCGCCTGGAAGGCGTCCAGGATGGTGGAGACCTTGAACAGGAAGATGCCGGCGTTCCACAAGTAAGAGCCGGCAGCGAGCATCGCCTCGGCCTTCTCGCGGTTCGGCTTCTCGACGAAGCGCTTCAGCGCAACAGGCTCGCCTTCGGCGGCTGCGGCCGACAGCTCCAGCCAGCCATAACCGGTCTCTGCATGGGTCGGGCGGATGCCGAAGGTGACGATCTGGCCTGCCTCGGCCGCCGGCACGCCGGCCGCCACGGCGGCGCGGAAGGCAGCCGGGTTCGGGACCACGTGGTCGGACGGGGCAACGAGCATCAACCCGTCCGGATCGGTCCTGGCAATATGGAGTGCAGCGGACAGCACGGCGGGCGCGGTGTTGCGCGCTTCCGGCTCGATCAGGATCGCGCCCGGGTCAATGCCCACGGCGGCCAGCTGTTCGGTGACGATGAAACGGTAATCTGAGCCGGTGATGACGACCGGCGGGGCAAAGCCGTCCGCCGACAGCCGCTTCGCCGAGCCCTGGAACAGGCTTTCCTCACCGATCAGCGGCGCAAACTGCTTCGGATAGCTCTTGCGCGACAAGGGCCAAAGCCGCGTGCCCGAGCCGCCAACCAGGAGAAGGGGAGTGATCATGAAACCTCAATACCCGATATCCGCGCCTGACCGCAGCCGACCTGCCCCAGACACCCGTGACAGGTCTTAGCCGCTTTGGCGGGTGCGGTCGAGGGGGATGCGTCCCTTCTCGACCGGCCGAAATCTGGATCGAGCGGTTGCTGCCGGGGCAAACCTGAGCCCGCCTGATCGCAGGCGGTGCGTCAGGCCCTGCCTGGTGTCACCGCAGCTGCAGCGCGTCGGCGCCTGAAGAACAGCATGATCGGCTTCTCGACCAGAAGATAGGCGAGGGATCCACCCACGACCGACCCGACGAAGCACACCACGAAAAAGGCTTCATACCCCAGCATCCCGAACAGCCCGAGCTTCTTTCCAATGATCGCCATCACGGAGATCACTGCCGAATGCACCAGATAGATCGAATAGGATGCGTCGCCGAGGAAGCGGAACAGAAGGGGCACCGACAGACGGCTGTGCTGTTCGTGCAGGGCCGTGCCTGCGACGATCAGCAAGAACGCGGGAATGAGCAGCAGATGCAGGTTGTGGTTCTGGGCTGCTGACAGGTCCCGGATGCGGCCGACATTGCTCGACAGCAAGACATAGGCGGCCAGCAACGCGATGCCGGCGAGCAGGACGGCGAGGCCATATCGCGCAGGCAGGCGCCGGTAGATCAGAAAAGCCGCAATACCGCCGATGAAGTAGAGGTTCCATTCCGACAGGAAGTAGCTGTCAGGACTGAACTTCAGAAAGAAGTTCAGTCCCAGTGCCACGAACCAAGCCGCGAACACGATGTAGCCAAGCCGCACGTTGATAAAGAATACGGCAAACAGCAGATAGAACATGACTTCATGCACGAGCGTCCAGGCCACTTTGATTGGCAGTGTGAGATCGCTGTTCAAGGGCAAAAGGACATAGGAGGAGAACAGGTTCAATGGCGACCACGAGAAATCCGGATACCCGAGCCCGATCGCCGAGGCGAGGATGAAGCCTGTCAGATACACCCAGTACGCGGGATACACCCGCTCGAAACGCTTGCGAACATAAGGCAGCAGACTTGACGTCGACCCGATGTCCCTTGCATGTGCAAGCGAAATGATGAAGCCACTCAGGACAAAGAAATAGGCGACACCGAGGAAGCCGTGTCTTGAGATCTCCTTGAAGACAACCTGACTTCCGTACTGTGGTTCCATGAAAATGATGTAGACGTGATACAGGGCTACATAGATCGCAGCAAGGCCGCGCTGTGCCTGGATTGTCTCGATTGATTTAGACTTTTGCGACATATGGTTTTCCTGAAAAGGGTCAGGTGTTTCGTCAAGGCTGCCGAATGATTGCCGGCCGGCAGGTTCACGGAAAACTCTGGTGGCCCGCAGTTGCACGACGCAGGTAGAACTGTCTGGGTGGCGCAGGTGTCATGTCCCCTCCCGAAGCAGCGAGGTCCTCATGCAAATCGGCCCGCAACTGATGCCTCCGCGGAGCCTGCGTGGCCTGACTGTCCTGCCGCATTTCCGTTCGCCAGCACTGCCGCAGGATCAGGGCGCGTTTCGATCGCAAGGCAAATGATGAACAGTCCGAACATCACTGACAGGGCGCCCGCGTAGTTCAGACCGATCAGGCTTCCGAATAGATTGAAGAAAAACAGAAACATCGCATAGGAGTAACGGTTTCGCTTCTGGCGGCGCGCCGCAAGGACGGCCTTGAACTGAACTGTTACAAGGAGAAGCAGGAGCAGAAGGCCGATCATTCCTGTTTCGAAATGCGCCTGGATGAACGAGTTATGGGCGTGCGACGGTCTGTAGTTTCCCCGGAACAGATAATCGAAGTGCGAATTGATGAAGCTGTCGTAGCCAAAGCCGAGCCAGTAAACCTGGTCGGTAATGGCAGCCAGTGCTCTGGTCCAAATCAGCGTGCGTGCCGTCAGGGAGGTGTCGAACCCTATCTGCTCCAGATAGGTCAGGATGTCTTCGTAGGTCTGGGAGAGGATCAGGGCGCCATAGGCGATCACGGCAAAGGTCAGCCACCTCACGCCCCCCTTCTGCGAAAGGCCGACAGTCAGGACAAGCGACAGGATCGCGGCAGCGACATAAAGCCGGGTCCGTGACAGATAAAGTACCAGAAAGATCAATGCGATTCCAAGAATTCGCAGCGTCCATCGCTTGAAGAAGACGTCTTTCAATGCCCCGTTCAGAACGGCAAGGACGAGAAAACCTGCCGCCACGCACATGAACGCGCCAAGGCGTAGCTGGTGTTTGAACACGCCGCGAAGTTCTTCCTGTCCGGTCGATGACTTCGGCTGGAACGCAAGATCAGGAACCACCACCATCATCACCAGCGACAGGACTGCGGCGACAACGGCAAACATGAGAGTGCACCGGATCAGCCGGGACTGGTCAATCTTGCTGATCAGGATCGCCAGCAGAAAAAGTCCAAAGACGGGAACGACGCCGGTGATCGTGTCACCGAACGAGATACTCCAGAAGGCTGTCAGCGCCGTGTAGGCAATATAGATCAGGAATATGTAGTCATGCGTCCTGAAGCGATATGTCAGGTTGAACGGCAAGCCTCGGTTGATCGAGCCGAGCAGCCCGACAATACACACGGCGGACAGGATAATGAGGTTACCGATGTTGACGCCGCTGCTCAGGAAATGCAGTTCCAGCGCGAGCAGGCCAAACAGGATGTAAGCGAGAATGAGCATCTCATTCCGCTGCCGATGCGCGTGTCTGTGTGCATCGATGTTGCCATGCAGGGAGCGGTCTTCCATCGGCATTCGATCATGCACTCTCGGTTCAGGGTGGTGTCGGACTAGCCGCCAGAAACGTCGGCATCTTAGAGCGGAGCAGTGGCCTGTGTCGCGCTGATGCCGTAGAGGTCATCAAAAAAACGCTGCAACTGCTGCCGCTCTTCATCCCAGTGCTGCTCGAATGGCTCTTGAAGCGCAGTCACCATCGCATCCGTTGACATGTTGTTCGCATCCAGCACCAGGTCGTTTCGACCGATCTGGGCGAAGACGCCGACAATCTTCGGATCCAGGACAGGATCGATCACGGCGACCGGTTTTGCCCCTGAACAAAGGGCAAGCAGGAGCCCGTGGAGCCGGTTTGAAAACAGATGCGTGCAGGACGTGTAAAGACGCCGGCAGGCGTCGATGTCCGTATAGCACTCGACGTACCCGACCGGACGGCCGAGCGTTGCTTCGACCTGGCGTTTGAGGTCCGACATGAAGGGGGCGTCGCGTGCGACCTGGACGACGAACAGGAGATCGGCGTCCGGCGAAACATGGCGGCAGATATCAATCACGCGGGACGCCAGCAGGTCGCGGGTTGCGGCGGACTTGTCGGCACGAAACGAGAAGGCGACGCGGTTGCGTGCGGTACCAGCCTCCGTCATCGGGGCAAGACAGAATGCGAGATCCGGAACGATTCCGTCCGCTCGTATTCCGTGCTTGCCGGCATAGGCGAGAGAGATCGCATCCCGAACCATGGCGCGGTGAAAATGCTTCAGCCGGGCCCGCAGCAGCCTTTTGTGCCGATCCCCCAGTGCTTCGTAGGACACGCCGGTCTGGCACACGCGCGTGCCGATCAACGACAGCACGGACAAGGCAAGCGTGTTGGCCTGCCCGACCAGGTACTGCTTCAGCGTCTTCTCGCCATTGATGCCGCCAGGGATGAGAAAGTAATAGGGCGTATCTCCTCTGAGGCGATCCCTCAGCATCGACAGAGCGATCGAGACAAAGCCCGCCGACTGGACCGATGTGTTGGGCAGTTCGGCCACGCCGATCGACGTGCGGAAAACATCCGGGCAACGGGACACATCGACCGTCAGCTCCGATCTCGAAACGATCTGACGGAGCAATTCCCGAATGATCAGGGCATCCCCGACATTCTCGAACTGCGTCTTGATGTTCATGTACGTGCGATTTGTCACCGGAAGATCCCTTCAACGTCAGAGTTTCAGGCGGCGTCTGATTTTTGCCGAAAAACCGGCAAGCTCGGCGAAATCACTCCGCTTGAGCAGGAGAAAATCCCTGACGGACGCGCCATAGCGCAACTTGAACACCGCAAGGAAGGAAGCCGTGATCACCACATGCGACAGCAGCATCGCCCATGCTGCACCGTAAATTCCGTAACTCATGAACAGGACATAGGAGCAAATTCCGCCAAACAGGAGGTTTGGCAGGAAGATCCAGAAAGACACCATCGGGTTGTCGATTGCGGAAAGGCTTGGGAAGATGATTGTCCAGATCGTACTGGCGAGTGTCCCGATCAGGAGGATCCTGAAAAGGTCGGGAGAACTTGCATAGGGCTCGCCGAGCACGACGCCAAGCAGCGCTTCCGCGAAAACAAATGCGACAATGCTGAGCAGCACGAACAGCGCGAAGGAGACCCGCGTCGAATGGGCGGCAGACCTTATTGCCTCGCCTCGATCCGTCGTTCGGACATTCTTGGAAAACACGACGACGGAGACCGCAAGGCCAACCTCTGTCAGGAGCTCTGTAATCCGGCGGAGCGCAAAGAAGACGCCCGCGTCGTCAGCCGTCCCGAGTTGGGAGACTGCCAGGAAGGCCATCTGCTTGGCAGTCAGCATCGCAAGCACGCCAAGCATGAACTTTATGCCGCGTCCGACCAGTGTCTTTGCGGACGCCTCGCTGGCCGTGCCGCCAGTCGAGATCGACTTTCGCACGTACCACATGACCACCAGCGCGGCTGCCGTGTTCGACAAGGCCAGACTGCCGAAGGCCGTCAGGATATTGACCTGATCGGCAAGCAGGATCCCGGCCGTCGCGAGGAAGAGGACGACACGCGAAGCCAGCTCGGAGCGGTTGAAGTCGCCGATGCGCCCTTCGCCGATCAGGATGCCTTGCGCCATGCGAATGAACAGCAAGGCCGCGACGTTGACGGATACCGCGATCGAGATGGCAAGGTCTGTCTGCCCGTCGCCATGCATGAAAAGCACGGCGTACATGAACGCGATTGTCGGAAGAGCAAGAACCGCAAACAGCTGAAGTGTCAGTTTGGCATATGCGTTGGCGTTTTCTTTGGACTGGCCGATGAAAAAGGCCGATGAGTTGCGGATTCCAAAGTCAAAGCCGGTCGCAACTATAATCGAAGTCGCAAAGATGAAGCCATAAAGCCCCATGTCCTGGACCGATAGTTCTCGTGCGAGAATGATAAAGACAACAAAGTTGACCGTCTTGCCGATCAAACGCGACGCGACGGTCGAAACCATCTGTATAAGGTTGCCGCTATTCATTTTGAACCTAAGAAATATTTGACATGTCTGCGCAAAGTACCTGCCGCCGACCGTCAACAATACCGTTGAAGAAAACTTTCTTGCCGCGATCACTCCAAACGGGGTGAGGATCGATGCGGCGCCAGCCATCGAGGCGCTTTGTATCGACATGGCAGAGGGCCGTCTCGACATTTGTACGAAGGTCGATAAGCCGGATCGGCACTTCCCCCTTGTCGTTCGCCAACTTTTCGCTGACGTAGGCGTCGGTGAGCAAGTGGGTGCCGGATTGGTTCAGGCTGGGATGCCCCCCTCCAACGTGGCCCGGCGCAAGGACGTTGAGGTCCGTCCCGTCGGGTCTGAAGCGGACAAACTGCATCTTTTTTGAGTCATGCCGAAGGTTCATGACGATCTCGTCCCCCCACGGCAGCCAGCTTGGATGATGGCCACCGCGCCGCCAGATCCGGTCGGGAATGGCGAGTCTGACGTTGGTACCGTCAAGATCGAAGGTCACGAGTTGCGGCGGCCAGCCTGCGCGGCCGGGGATTCCGCGCGAGAACAGCACTGCAAATCCCTGTGTGCCAGTCGGACTGATCTTCACGTTGAAAACATAATAGGTCCCGCCCGCCAGGGACTCCTGCTCCGGAAGCTGACGCACGATGTCGTCAATGCTCAAAAACAGCTCGCTTGCGCCGGTCTCAAGGTCGGTTCGCCAGATGCCATCTGTCTTGCTCTGCCGCTCTGATGGGCGAGGTTTGCCGAAGACAGGGTCAGGAACCCCGTAGCCTGGAATCCCGGCGTTGATGTAGTCGATCCGCGCGCTGAAGCTGGTGCGCCGGTCGGGCGTGAGGCCGTACACGGGCCCGGAGAGAGGGATCGCCGTCAGCGTGCGCAGGTCGATCCTGACGCCCGTGCCGCGCCCGTCGATGACGTCGTTGCAGAGCAGCGTGGCGTCGTCTGCACCCCACTGCACGTTTGCCCCGAGTTGGGCGCCCCAGCCCACCGTCCGGTAAACCGTTCTGGCGTGGCCGGTATGCAGGTCAATCACCACCACCGACGCTGCCTCGCCAACAGTCGGAACCCGCCAGATGAACGGGACCCTGGTGACCGCAAGGTAGCGACCCGAGGGGCTGAGCGGGTCGATGTCGAAGAATGTCGTCATGTAATGACCGTCAGACGGCGTCACCACATGGATGGGCACGGGCGTGCTGTCGGGACGGTAGGCACGGGACGGGGCAGGGCACTCTGATCCGACGTCGGGCAAGTCGGCCGCCCCGCCAAAGGTTCGGGTTACTGCGCCGAGCATGAGGCGCAGGGTTTCGGGAACCTCCTTGAGAGACCGCTTGGCAGCCTTCAGATTGTACCAGAGATTGGTGTTGCGCATGCGTGTTCGGCCCCCGGTCGAAGTTGCGTGGTCACGACGGACGAGAAGACCCGCCTCTGGATCCGAAGGCCGAAACCACCTTGTCGATCATGCTCTGATAGACATGTCGCGGCAGGCAGACCTGCGCGGCAATCCGCAAGGCCTGAACGGGCGAGTATACCCCGCGCCAGACTGACCCGAGATAGAGCTTGATGCCGGTGATACGGTCCGAATAGGACGCCACCCGTGCGCACTGCCACCCGCGGTAGGCCCAATAGGCCTTTTCGGACACGTGCACTCCGCGCATCCTGTCGATCCAGGCCAGAAGCGGCCTGTAGTTTCCCTGCTTCGACACGCGGTTCGGATCGAAGACGTCATCCAGAATGATGAGCGGCTCCTCGATGAAGAGGAAGGTGGCGCCTGCACTGGCAAGCCGGACGGCATAGTCGGTGTCCTGCGAGGACGGGAGCGCCTCATCCCACCGGACACGTCGGGCCAGGTCGGTCGGCAGGGCGATCGTGGAGGACTGCACCCAGCCTTGGGTGCACATCACGTACTCGTCGATACGCTCGCCGGGTCTCGGACCCTTTGGTGGCTTGATCCAGCGCTTGGACTGGCTTCGTTCCACGATCAGCCGGCTGAACACCACCGTATCCGGTCCGCTCGCCTGCGTCAGCAGGGCATGCTGGGCCTGCAGCTTCCCGGGCAGGAACAGATCGTCGGAATCGAGAAAGGCGGTGAATTGCCCGCGGGCTGCGTCGACCCCCCTGTTGCGTGCACTGCAGGCACCGGCGTTGTCCTGGCGAATGTACACAAAGCGCGGGTCGTTCAACCCGGCAACGACACGGGCAAGATCTTCTCCGTCACGGGAGCCATCGTCAACGATGATGCACTCGAAGTCGGCGAATGTCTGGTCTCTCACGGACAGCAGCGTCCGAAGGATCTTCTGCGCCCTGTTGTAGGTCGGAATGACGACGGAAAAGGCAGGCGGCATGCAGATTTCCCTGTCAGATGCAGTAAATGCCGAACCCTGGCACTCACAGCATCGGGTTGGAGCCGTTGGCTCGGCCATTCTGGCCTGTCAATGCCTGCATCAGGCGATCAGCGCGGCCGTCCGCGTGTCGATACGTCAGGCATCGATGAAGTCGCGCAGAAAGCGGATCAGGCCGTCCCTGCGGTCCGGAGCCGAGGACGAGGTCAGCGGCTCGAGATCCCCGCGCTGGAGCGTCTCGAGCAGCATCGCTTCAGTCTCCGCGACATAGACGCCCTTGTAATGACGCAGCTGCCGGCACGTCGCGAGCTGGTGATCGTTGCGGTGCTCGCCGAACTGCGCCTGTCGCGGAAAGATCACGATCGGCTTCTTGTGCTTCTGGGCACCGAGGATCGTGCCGATTCCGGCATGGCTGACCAGAACCCGGGCCTGCTTCACGAGGTCTTCGTAGGCAATCGGGGCAAGCGTCTTGTGGAACGTCACGTTCGAGGGGCGATATGCGGTGACGCCGATCTGCGCGACGATCTCCTCGTCCAGTTTCGGAGCAATGTCGTCGATGGCCCGGATCAGGCGGTCAAAGGGAAGCTGGGTACCGACAGATACGAGGATCACAGCACCGCTCCTGCGAACCGGGGGCCACCGTTATGCGACAGATGTTCCCACTGGGTCAGCTGCAGGTGCGCAACGTAACCCGCAAGCTTTCCGCTCAGGGACAGCTTCTCGGAATTGGCCACGCTGTCGATCCAGATCGTGCGTGCACCGAAGAAACGACCAATGAAGATGGCAATGATCCCAGGCGCAGCACCGGTCGATATGATGACGTCAGGCCGATGCTTCAGGATGATCCGGAAAATCTTCCATGCACTCGACAGACTTTGCAGCGGCGTGTTCCGGTTACAGTCCGGGACGACGTACGCGTCGTCGATGCCGTTGCGCTCCGCCAGTCCTTGCAGGGTGTTCACATAGACGACCTCATGGGTCGAGAAACTGTCACGCAGGAGCATCAGTTGCTCCCAGTGCCCCCCCGACGATGAAATGGCGAGAATGCGCTTCATGTTGTCCCCCGGGGTACGACGCCCGAAAATCAGATAGCAGATGCAAAATAAAAAAAGATTTCAATCAAAACAGTCAAAATGGCCGGCTTGAGCCGGTTGCCGCGTGAGCGCGAGCCCCCCGCCTTGAGCAGCGCGCTGCCGGTCCAGGCAGACGGGTGCGGGGTCCGGACCGACGTCAGATCGACGCGCCCGAGCCCCGCTGTCGCAGATCATTCCGCCGCGTCGCGGATCTTGATGTCCCGGTCCAGCCCACCCCGTCCCACGCTCGCATAGGCAAACCCGTGCCGGGTCACATCGGCGGCCTTGTAGACGTTGCGCAGGTCGACCACGACCGGGGCGGTCATCACGGTCTTGAGGCGCGGGAAGTCGAGGGCGCGGAAGGCGTCCCATTCGGTGACGATGACGAGGGCGTCCGCGCCGGTGGCGCAGTCATAGGCATCCTTCGTGTAGGTCACGTTGTCGAGCAGGCCTTTCGCCGCCTCCATG
Organism: Pannonibacter sp. XCT-53; assembly: GCF_009915765.1. Taxonomy (NCBI): domain Bacteria; kingdom Pseudomonadati; phylum Pseudomonadota; class Alphaproteobacteria; order Hyphomicrobiales; family Stappiaceae; genus Pannonibacter; species Pannonibacter tanglangensis. The sequence continues at coordinate 1,599,212 of NZ_JAABLQ010000001.1, read as the reverse complement.
CCCTCCGGGTCGTAGCCGCGGATGGTGGCGCCGGCATCCTGCAGCGCCTGGATGATCGACAGCGAGGGGGCCTCGCGCATGTCGTCGGTGTTCGGCTTGAAGGTGAGGCCAAGGATGGCGATCGTCTTGCCGCGCACGTCACCGCCGACGGCCGTCACCACCTTGCGCGCCATCGCGCGCTTGCGCTGGTCGTTGATGGCCACCGTCGTCTCGATCAGGCGCACCGGGCTGTCATGGTCCTGCGCCGTCTTGACAAGGGCCAGCGTGTCCTTCGGGAAACAGGAGCCGCCATAGCCGGGGCCGGCATGCAGGAACTTCGAGCCGATGCGGCCGTCAAGGCCGATGCCGCGCGCCACGTCCTGCACATCGGCGCCGACGCGCTCGCACAGGTCCGCCATCTCGTTGATGAAGGTGATCTTCATGGCGAGGAAGGCGTTGCCGGCATACTTGATCAGCTCTGACGTGCGCCTTGCGGTGAAGAGCAGGGGGGCCTGGTTGAGATAGAGCGGGCGGTAAACCTCGGTCATCGGCTCGCGGGCGCGCTCGTCCTCGATGCCGATGACGATGCGGTCCGGACGCTTGAAGTCGCCAATGGCGGCACCCTCGCGCAGGAATTCCGGGTTGGAGACGACGACCACATCGGCAGCCGGATTGGTGTCGCGGATGATGCGCTCGACCTCGTCGCCGGTGCCGACCGGAACGGTCGACTTGGTGACGACGACGGTGAAGCCTTTCACGGCCGCCGCGATCTCGCGGGCGCAGCCATAGACATAGGAAAGATCGGCGTGACCATCGCCGCGCCGCGACGGCGTGCCGACGGCGATGAACACCACATCGGCCTCGCCCACGGGGCCGGCAAGATCGGTGGTGAAGGAAAGGCGCCCGGCCTTGACGTTGGTGGCGACCAGCTGGTCGAGGCCCGGCTCGAAGATCGGGATCTCGCCGCGCTTCAGCGCCTCGATCTTGTCGACGGCCTTGTCGACGCAGGTCACCTCATGACCGAAATCGGCCAGGCACGCGCCGGAAACGAGGCCCACATAACCGGAGCCGATCATCGCAATCTTCATGTCAAAATCCTGACTGTTCGAACACTACCAATAATGTCAAAGCCCGTGCGGCGGCTCTGGCCTGGGCAAACGTCCCGCACGTGACGGGAGGGTCACGCAGGGGCGCTCGGGGGGCATGGCGCCAGGCCCTGGGAGACTTGCGCATGGAATGATCGTCGCCTCTCGCCCTCACGATGGTGTTACCCGAGTTTGATGTCGGATTCAATTCGCCGCTGCCGTCAAGGCAATGCTGTGTCAGCTTAATGCTTCATCAAGGTTAAATGAGTGGCAGGCGGGTGGACTGACTGGCTAGGGCAACGTCCCTTGCCTTCGCGTGGCGGGGGGCAATGCATCGTGGCCTCGCCAGGCTGCAGCCGGAGACATCGGGCAATTTCCCAGGGAGGGACTTGAAGTCGCGAGTGAAGCCTGAGGTTGCGCCTGGTGCCAGTATGGACGCAGCACGGGTGGCGCCTCCATCGTGAGGGCGGCGCATCCACTAGGGGCGCTCTGGAAGCACAAGGGGCCGGTCTTGTCGGATCGGACAAGACCGGCCCCAACGTTGGGTCCTTGTGCAGACGAGACGGGCGCGCCGGGTACCGCCCTGGCGTTCCGCAGGGCCCTGACCCGACAGGATCAGGGCGCCGTCAGATCCGGGATCAGGTCCCGATTTCGTCTCGGTCAGGCGCCAGCGGCAACCCGGACGGCGATGAGCCGGGCGGCGTCGCCGGTGAGGGGACCCTGGCGGCAGCGCTCGCCCGAGGGGCCGGCATCGCACAGCGTGCCGATCGCGCGGATCGTGTCCCGGGTCAGGAGGCCGTTGAGCGGCCCCTTGTACAGTCCGCGGGTCTGCAGCTCGTCCTGCACCAGATAGACGAAGGCATTGGCATTCGACCAGCGAAGGGTGGTCAGAAGGCTGACCCGGGTCTGCTGCGGCGCCGCCTTGAAAGCCTCGGCAAGGGCCGCGAACTCGGCCCGCGAGGCAGCAGCCACGGCGCTGATGAACAGCTCCTCTCGTGTCACGAACGTGGCACCGAGCAGCGGGGCATAGGCCGACAAGGCCGCCCGCGCCTTGACCGGATTGGGCTTCAGCATCTTGCCGGAACCGCTTCTGTACAGGGTGATCAGGCGTCTGGCCGCATCTGCGTTGCCAGCGGTCGCAGCCTTTTCAAGCTTGGCGAGGGCCCCGGCAACATCCATCCGCATTCCCTGTCCGCGCAGCATCCAGTCGGCTGCCAGAACGGTTGCGGCCGGAACGTTCATCTCTTCGGCCTGCTTGAGGTAGGCGGCTGCCTTCGCGCGGTTCGACAGGCGTCCGAACTCGCCATCCATGTGCCCGCGAGCCAGATCCAGCAAGGCAGCCGGATTGCCGGCGGCAGCGGCGCTTTCGGACAGCTGGAGAGCCTTCGCGGTATCCCGCTTGACGTACGCTCCCGTCCGATAGGCCTCGGCAAGGCGGAGTGTTGCCGTGACGTTGCCCTTTGCGGCGGCGTCCTCAAGCAGTTTCATGCCGTCGGCCACATTCGCCGCGACCAGTTCCCCGCGCAGCAGCACCTCCGACAGGAGAAGCATGGCGCCGATGTTGCCGGCGGAGGCCTGCTCGCGGAGCAGGCGCACGCCCTTTTCCACATCCTGCGTCTCGCCGACACCCCAAAGGGCGGCCTCCGCAAGGCGAAGGTCTGCGGTTGCTGCACCGGAGGCCTGGGCTGCCTGGAAGGCTGCAAGCGAGCGGGCCGGGTCGACCGGCACACCGATTCCGTCGCGATAGATTTCGCCTAGGCGGGTATGGGCCGCCGTATTGCCCGCCTCTGCGGCGCGCGTGAGGTAATCGACGGCCCTCGCGCCATCGAGAGGCACGGTCGTGCCACGAGAATAGAGATCACCAAGCGCCAGCAGGGCGTTGCGATCGCCTTCCTCCGCCAGCCCGGTCAGCAGCGCGAGGCCGCGCTCTACATCGGTCGCGACACCGTCGCCGGCAATCAGGGCGCGGGCGACAGCCAGCTGCGCGACCTTGTTTCCGCCGTCGGCTGCAGCCGAGTAATAGCCGAAGGCTCGGGCGGCGTCCCTCTCGACGCCTGCCCCCTGGCTGAAGACGTCGCCGAGACGAACATAGCTCCAGCTGTTGCCAGCCTGACCGGCCTTGGTCAGGAGGTCGATGGCCTTCTCCCGGTCCTCGCCAGAAGAGGCGTTTCGGGAAAGGTAATCACCAAGGACATGCAGCGCGTTCCTGTCCCCCTGGTCGGCCCGGGCCTGGAGCTGCTGCAGGGCGGAGGTGATGGCCTCCTGCGAGCCACCATCCTGCAGCACCTTGCGCAGCTCGCTGACGCTGGCCGGCTTCTGGGGGGCGGGGGAGGTCTGCGAGCCCTGGGGCGGTTCGGCGGTCTGCGTGGTCTGGGCGAGGGTCGGCAGGGCCGTCCCCATCAGCAGAGGTGCAGAGATGGCAAAGGAAATGGCCAGTCGTTGCAAGGACATGAGGAAACTCCGTGAGGGAAGGGAAGCGGATTGCGAAAAAAACGCAGCTCATCAAAGGATGACTGGCAGGATAAGTCCCTGACCCGGGGGGTCAACCCTTAATCGGGCAAGTGCCCGAAATTTGATCGGTTGACGATGTCGGACAGTGAAACGCCTGAATTACGGAAAAACTTGGGATGTCGATCTGGCCATTTTGCGGCAAGTCTGTGGCAAGGACTTGCAGGCCCGCTGCCGGCGACAGGTGTTTCAGTCGACCGCTCGCTCGTGGCCGGGGCCGTGAGCTGCCCTCTGTCTGCGGGGGGACGGGGAGACCGTATGGCCGGCGCAGCCTGCTGCCCCAAGGGCAGGCCTTGGGGGATGCCTGCTGCCCTGAGGCTGGCCCGAGTATGGTCTTGCGATGGGGGGGGCGCGACCGGCAGGCCCTTGACCGGACACGACCGAGTGGGGATCCTGATCCGGACAGATGGCCACGTGCCAGCGAGGCCTGGCCAAGTGTCGCAAGAAGGTTGGCCAGTTGCGTGAGCCGGCCGAAAGACAAGCATCGGCTTCGACCGTGCGGGAGGCACAGCCGGATAACGATATTTCTGGGAAGAGGTTGGCTCCGCGAGCAGGACTCGAACCTGCGACCATTCGATTAACAGTCGAACGCTCTACCAACTGAGCTATCGCGGATCACCAGAAGGGGGCGCCGGAACGGGCCCCGTGGCGAGCGACCGGGTGGGTCGCTGTCGGTGGCGAGCGTATAACAAAGGCTCTGGCCCTTTGCCAAGCCCTTTCTTGAAGAAACTTTTCCACAGGTGGAAAAGCCCGGGATTTCTGCGAAAAAACAGATGGTTGCGCCTCGCACTGCGGCGCGCCCGGCGTCCCCGCCCACCCGGCACGGCCAGAAACCGGCGCAAGACTCGGGCATCGGTCCCCGATGGCGTGCTCTTGAAGACGGGGCAAGGACGGTGCCAGCGGCGGCCCCGACGCAGGCCCAGATGCTGGCCCAGGCAGAGGCCCAGACAAAGGCCCAGACACAGGCCAAGACACAGGCCAAGACACAGGCCGAGATGAAGGCCTGCCGACGCCCGCAATCGTCCAGCGAAGGCCAAGAGCGCCAACGGCGGCACAAGCGGTCCTGTAACGCAGCCCGCCCGCCGGCCTCCGGCCAAAGGGCGTCCTTGCAGGGCAGGGGCATTGGGGTCTAGAACAGACGGGTCAGGTTCCCCGACGGGCAAAGCCCAGGGGGATGAAACGGGAATCATGGTGCGGAGCGACTCATCCCGAGGCTCCAAGTCCTGAGCTGCCCCCGCAACTGTCAGCGGCGAGCCCTGCCGCACACGGCCACTGGACGCAAGTCCGGGAAGGCGTGGCAAGGGCGACGACCCGCAAGCCAGGAGACCGGCCTGATGCATTGCAACCCCCTGCCGTCGGGTGGACGGACTGGAGCACAGACATGATCATGATTTCCCGCGCCCTGCGTTCGGGCGCCACTCCGCTTTTGCTGGTCGTCCCGGCGCTGCTTGCCGGCACCGGCACCGCCGCTGCCCATCACATGATGGACGGCCAGATGCCTCAGACCTTCGTGCAGGGCCTGCTGTCCGGCCTCGGCCACCCGGTGATCGGGTTCGACCATCTTGCCTTCATCATCGCTGTCGGTCTGGCCGCGGGCCTTGTTGGCCGCAGCCTCGTCCTGCCGGCGGCCTTTGTCCTTGCCACCATCGCGGGCGTTCTGGTGCACATGGCGGCCATTGACCTGCCGCTGGCCGAAGTCGTCATCGCCCTGTCGGTGATCATTGCCGGTGGTCTCATCGTCAGCGAGACCGAGCTGCCGGCCGGGGCATGGGCGGTGCTGTTCGCCATCGCCGGGCTGTTCCACGGCTATGCCTACGGCGAATCGATCATTGGCGCCGAACCGGCACCGCTTTATGCCTATTTCATCGGCTTTGCCGTCATCCAGTTTGCCGTCGCCAGCCTTGCGATGATGCTGACCAATCCGAAGGCTGCGGCCGTTCCGGCCTCGCTGACGGCCCGGATGGTCGGTGCCGGCATCGTCGGCGTCGGCTTCAGCGCCATCGGCGCCCAGCTCTTCGGCTGACGCCCGGTGGCAAGCCCCTTGGCAAGGCCCGAGCACCTGGTTGCCCGCGCCGTGCTGGTCACGGGCGGGGCCCGGTCCGGCAAGAGCAGCTTTGCAGAACGGCTGGCGCTTGGCGCCGGCCGTGAGCCTGTCTATGTCGCCACTTCCGCCGCCTGGGACCAGGAGATGGCCGAGCGCATCGGTCAGCACAAGGCCCGGCGCGACGGACGCTGGACGACGGTCGAGGAACAGCTCGATCTGGTCGGCACGCTCGCGCGGCACTGCGGCCCCGACAGGGTCGTGCTCGTCGACTGCCTGACGCTGTGGCTCACCAACCTGATGCTGGCCGACCGGGACCTTGCCGGTGAAACCGCAAACCTTGCCGCTGTCGTTCCCGGTCTCGCCGGTCCGGTGATCTTCGTGACCAACGAGGTGGGGCTCGGCATCGTGCCTGACAATGCCATGGCGCGCGCCTTCCGCGACGCGCAGGGCCGTCTCAATCAGGAGCTTGCCCGGGTCTGCGACCGCGTCGTGCTGGTCGCCAGCGGGCTGCCGCTCCTTCTCAAACCCAGTTCCTGTCCGGATATCCAGTTATGACCACCGTGCTTTCTCAGGGCGGCAAGATCCCCGCCACCATCGTCACCGGCTTCCTCGGCGCCGGCAAGACGACGCTGATCCGCAACCTGCTGCTCAATGCCGGCGGCCGCCGCATCGCGCTCATCGTCAACGAGTTCGGCGACATGGGCTTCGACGGCTCGCTGCTGGACGGCTGCGTCGACCCGTCCTGCAGCGCCGACGATGTGGTCGAGCTGACCAATGGCTGCATCTGCTGCACCGTGGCTGACGATTTCCTGCCGACCATGGAAATGCTGCTGGCGCGCGAGACGCCGCCCGATCACATCGTCATCGAGACCTCGGGCCTTGCGCTGCCGCAGCCGCTGGTGCGCGCCTTCTCCTGGCCGAGCGTCAAGACCCGCGTGACGGTGGACGGGGTCATCACCGTGCTGGACGCCGCCGCTCTGGCGGAAGGCCGCATCGCGCTCGACGAGGAGGCGCTGGAGGCGCAGCGGGCCGCCGATGCCTCGCTCGACCACGACAATCCGGTCGAGGAGCTGTTCCACGACCAGCTCGCCTGCGCCGATCTCGTCGTGCTCAACAAGGCCGATCTGGTGGATGCTGACCAGCTTGCCCATATCCGCGAGCACATCACCGAGGATGTCCGGTCCGGCGTCGAGATCATCCATGCCGAGAAGGGCAACCTGCCGGTCGACGTGCTGCTCGGCCGTTCGGCCGCAGCCGAGGACGATCTGGCCGCGCGCCGGGCGCATCATCACCACCATCACGACCATGATGATGACCATGACCATGACCACGATGATGATCACGATCACGATCACGATGACGACGATCACGACCATCATCACGATGACTTCGAGAGCCATGTCCTGCCGGTCGCGGCCTTCGCCAGCCTGAAGGATCTGGAGCAGGCTGTCGCCCGGGCCATGGCGCTGCCCGGCGTGCTGCGCATCAAGGGGGCGGCGTCGGTGACGGGCAAGGCGGCGCCGGCGCTGGTGCAGGCCGTCGGCCCGCGCGTCGAGACCTGGTTCGCCGCCGGGGCCAGGATGCCCGGCCATGTCGTCGTCATCGGCCTGAAGGGGCTGGACCTGTCGTCGATCACCGAAGCCCTCGGCAAGGCGAAGGCGGCCTGAGGGCCAGGACCGAGGGCAGGGCGCTGCTTGCCGCTCCCCCCTTGAGGGGGAGAGGCCCCCGACAGGGGGCAGAGGGGGGCAGCCGTGTTTCAGCGGGTTCCGAGTTTGCGGTCGGGTTGTTTACCCCCCTCTGTCTGCTCGCGCAGACATCTCTCCCGCAAGGGGGGAGAGGAGGGGCTGCGGCAAGTGCGGGGTCCGCAAATGACTCGTCTCGTGGGACGCGGCCTCTCAGCATCCCTCCCCACGAGGGGGAGGGGCGGAGAGGCGGTGCAGACGGGCCCCGAGACCGGCCCCGAGGCTGAACCCTGACCCGACCAACCGAACCGGACACGGGGTGTCCGTGCAGATGGACCAGTGATGCATATTCTCGCAAGCCAGACCCGACGGGTGGAAGACGGCAACGACGCGGTGGATCTCGCCCAGGATCCGGCCGATCTCGTCGTGCTGTCGGCGGCCGACACGGAACTGGCGGCCCTCTGTGCGGCGCGGGGCAAGCTGGGCGAGGCCTTTGCCAGCTTGCGGCTCGCCAGCCTGATGGCGCTGGGGCACCCCTATTCGGTTGACCTCTACGCCGAGAAGACCCTGTCGCGCTCCAGGCTGGTGATCGTGCGCCTGCTCGGCGGCGAGAGCTACTGGCCCTATGGCGTGGAGAGGCTCTGCGAGGAGGCCAACCGGGGCGGGGCGAAGCTTGCGATCATGTCCGGCTGTGACAAGTGGGACGAGGCGCTGGCCGCCCGCTCCTCGGTCCCGGTCGAGGCGGTGCGCCGGCTCTACCGCTATTTCCTCGAGGGCGGCCCGGAGAACCACGCCAACGTGCTGCGCTACGGCGCCCATCTGGCGGGCCTCGCCGCGGAGCCGGCCCCGCCCGCGCCGCTGCCGCGTGCCGGCCTGTTCCTGCCCGGCCATGCCGCACCGGCCCTGTCCGACCTGACAGCGAGCTGGCCGGAGCCGGACCGGCCCGTTGCGGCGGTCGTCTTCTACCGGGCGCTGGTGCAGGCGGGCGAGACCGCGCCGGTGGAGGCGCTGTGCAAGGAGCTGACGGCAAACGGGCTCAATCCGCTCCCCATCTTCGTCTCCTCGCTGAAAGAGGCCGAGTCGGCCGCCATCCTCGGCGGGCTGATGGAGGCCTGTCCGCCGGCCGTGGTCCTCAATGCCACCGCCTTTGCGGTCTCGAGCACGGGCGGGCCGCACCAGCCGACGCCGCTCGACCGGCCGGGGCGTCCGGTGCTGCAGATGGTGTTCTCCTCCTCCTCGCGTGAGGGCTGGCTTGAGAGCCCGCAAGGACTGTCGATCCGCGATCTGGCGATGCATGTGGTCCTGCCGGAGATCGACGGCCGGCTGATGACCCGTGCGGTCTCCTTCAAGGAGGAAGGGGTCTATGACCAGCGGACGCAGTTCCGCTCGGTGCGCTTCGTGCCGGATGCCAACCGCATGGGCCATGTCGCCCGGCTTGCGGCTGCCTGGGCGCGGCTCGGCCGCAAGGCGCCGGCCGAGCGCAAGGTGGCGCTGATCCTGGCGAACTACCCCAATGCCGATGACCGGCTGGCCAATGGCGTCGGCCTCGACACGCCGGCGTCCTGCGCGCATCTCCTTAAGGCGATGGCTGCGGCCGGCTATGGGGTCGAGGGCGCGCCGGAGGACGGCGCGGCCCTGATCGCCCGGCTGACGCGCGGCGTGACCAATGCCATTGCCGCCCTCGACCAGCGGACCTGCGAGAGTTTCCTGCCGCTCGACCGGTATCTCGCCTTTTTCAACGGGCTGCCCGAGCCGATGCGCCAGGCGGTGACCGACCGCTGGGGTGCGCCGGAGGATGATCCGTTTGTCGCCGGCAACGCCTTCCGCCTCGGGCTTGCCCGCTTCGGCGCGGTGCTGGTCGGCATCCAGCCCTCGCGCGGCTACAACATCGACCCGAAGGCCACCTATCACGATCCGGACCTGGTGCCGCCGCACAACTACTTCGCCTTCTACGCCTTCCTGCGCCATCAGGCCGGCGTCGATGCGGTGGTGCATCTGGGCAAGCATGGCAATCTGGAATGGCTGCCGGGCAAGGCGCTGGCGCTGAGCGAGGGCTGCTATCCCGATGCCATCCTGGGTCCGACGCCCAACATCTACCCCTTCATCGTCAATGACCCGGGCGAGGGTGCGCAGGCCAAGCGCCGGACGGCAGCGGTCATCATCGATCACCTGACGCCGCCGCTCACCCGGGCGGAAAGTCATGGCGTTGCCAATGAAATGGAAACGCTGCTGGACGAGTACTATCTCGCCAGCGGCGTTGATCCGCGCCGGCTGAAGCAGCTGACCCGCGACATCCTCGACCTCGCCGCTGCCCATGGCCTCGACCGCGACATCGGCCTGACGCCGGACATGGACGAGACGACGCGGCTGGCGCGGCTCGATGCGCATCTCTGCGATCTCAAGGAACTGCAGATCCGTGACGGGCTGCATGTGCTGGGCCTGTCGCCAGAGGGGCGTCTGCTGACGGATTTGCTGGTGGCGCTGGCGCGGGTGCCGCGCGGGTCCCGTCCCGCCGACGACAGCCTGCTGCGGGCGCTCGCGCGGGACCTTCTGGGGGAGGCGGCTTCGCGGGCGGAAGTCGCAGCCTTCGATCCCCTGGCCTGCGACTATGCGGCCCCCTGGCAGGGGCCGAGGCCGGCGCTGCTGGCCGGGCTGACGGACCAGCCGTGGCGGACCTGCGGCGATACGGTCGAGCGGCTGGAGCTTCTGGCGGCGCAGCTTGTTTCAGGTCAGACGAAAGGGCTTCATCTGCCTGAGACACAAGCGGTTCTCGATGAAGTTGAAACGCGCCTCAGGCCGGCGGTGGTCGGCTCGGGACCGGCCGAGCTCGCGGCGGTGCTGGCTGCGCTCGACGGGCGCTTCGTGCCGCCTGGTCCCTCCGGCGCGCCGACGCGGGGGCGGCCGGACGTGCTGCCGACTGGGCGCAACTTCTATTCCGTCGATGTGCGCACCGTGCCGACCGAGACCGCCTGGCGCATCGGCGAGGCCTCGGCGGCGCTGGTGGCCGAGCGCTACTTCCAGGAGGAGGGCGAGTGGCCCAAGGCGCTGGTGCTCACCTGCTGGGGCACGGCCAACATGCGCACCGGCGGCGATGATGTGGCGCAGGCGCTGGCGCTGATCGGAGCGCGGCCCGTCTGGGAACCGGGCTCGGGCCGGGTCAACGGCTTCGAGATCCTGCCCCTGTCGGCGCTGAAGCGGCCGCGCGTCGACGTGACGCTGCGCGTCTCCGGCTTCTTCCGCGATGCCTTCCCGCATCAGATCGACCTGTTCCAGAGCGCGGTGGCTGCTGTCGCAGAGCTTGAGGAGCCGGAGAGCGCAAACCCGATTGCGGCGCGGGTCCGCGCCGAGACTGCACGGCTTGCGGCCGGTGGTCTGGCGGCGGCCGAGGCCGCCCGGCAGGCAGCGTTCCGCGTCTTTGGCGCAAGGCCCGGAGCCTATGGCGCCGGCCTGCAGGGCCTGATGGACGACGGACAGTGGGACACGCGCGGCGATCTGGCCGAGGCGTTCCTGGCCTGGGGCGGCCATGCCTATGGCGGCGGGGCCAGCGGCGAGGAGGCGAGGGGGCAGTTCGAGAGCCGCTTGTCGGGCGTCGACATCGTGCTGCAGAACCAGGACAACCGCGAGCATGACCTTCTCGACAGCGACGACTATTTCCAGTTCGAGGGCGGGCTGGCGGCGGCGGTCGAGAGCCTGACCGGGGCGGCGCCGACGAGTTATCACGCCGACCACTCCCGGCCCGAGCGGCCCGTGGTGCGGGCGCTGTCGGAAGAAATCTCGCGCGTCGTGCGGGGCCGGGCGGCCAACCCGAAATGGATAACTGGTGCCATGCGTCATGGCTACAAGGGCGCGTCCGAAATGGCGGCGACGCTCGACTACCTGCACGCCTTCGCCGCCACCACGCGGGCGGTTAGTGACCATCACTTTGACCAGCTCTTCGATGCCTACATTGGCAATGAAACGGTGCGCGACTTCATCCGGGACGCCAATCCGGGCGCCCTTGCCTCCATGCTGGACCGCTTCAGCGAAGCGATCCGCCGCGGCTTCTGGATCCCGCGCCGCAATTCCGTCCACGCCGAGATTTCCGACCTGAAACAGGCCGCCACCAAGGAACTGATCCCGTGACCGATACGACTTCCGACACGCCTGACGAAGCCGAGCGCAGCATGACCGAGGAGGAGCTGAACGCCCGCCACGCCGACAAGATGCGCAAGAAGAAGGCGGCGCGCGACAAGATCATGGCCACCAAGACCATCGCCAAGGGCCTGATCATCGTCCACACCGGCAAAGGCAAGGGCAAGTCCACCGCCGGCTTCGGCATGGTGTTCCGCTCGCTCGGCCATGGCTACAAGGTGGGCGTGGTGCAGTTCGTCAAGGGCCGTCTCGACACCGGCGAGACCCACGCGCTGGAGCGCTTCGGCGACCTCGTCACCGTGCGGCGCATGGGCGAGGGCTTCACCTGGGAGACCCAGGACCGGCAGCGCGACATCGCTGCCGCCCGCGAGGCCTGGGAAGCGGCCAAGGAGCTGATCGTCTCGGGCGAGCATCACCTGGTGCTCTGCGACGAGTTGAACATCGTGCTGCGCTACGACTATCTGCCGGTCGAGGAAGTGGTGGAGTTCCTGAAGACCGAAAAGCCGGAGAACGTGCATGTCGTCATCACCGGCCGCAACGCCAAGGACGAGCTGATCGAGGTGGCGGATCTCGTCACCGAGATGGAGCAGGTGAAGCACCCGTTCCGCTCCGGCGTGAAGCCGCAGTCCGGCATCGAGTACTGAGGACCGTCCCCGGTCCGGCCTGGAGACAGAGCCCTTGGTTGACCCGCGATCCCGCACGCCGGCCCTGATGATCCAGGGCACAGGCTCGAATGTCGGCAAGAGCCTGATCGTGGCAGGCCTGTGCCGGCTGTTTGCCAACCGCGGCATGACCGTGGCCCCGTTCAAGCCGCAGAACATGTCGAACAACGCCGCGGTCACCGCCGATGGCGGCGAGATCGGCCGGGCGCAGGCCCTGCAGGCGATGGCGTGCCGCAGGCCCTTGAGCGTGCACATGAACCCGGTGCTGCTGAAGCCGGAAACGGACACGGGGGCGCAGGTGATCGTGCAGGGCAAGCGCTTCGGCACGATGCGCGCGCGGGAGTACGGCACCCGCAAGGCCGAGCTTTTGCCGAAGGTTCTGGAGAGTTTTTCACATCTTGCCGCAACAACGGATCTGGTGATCGTCGAAGGCGCCGGCAGCCCGGCCGAGATCAACCTGCGGGCCGGCGACATCGCCAACATGGGGTTTGCCGAGGCGGCCGACCTGCCCGTGATCCTGTGCGGCGACATCGACCGGGGCGGCGTCATCGCCTCGGTGGTCGGCACCCACGCGGTGCTGGAGGCGGCCGAGCGGGCGCGGATCAAGGCGTTCTTCATCAACCGGTTTCGCGGTGATCCCTCGTTGTTCGACGCGGGAATGCAGGAAATCGTGACGCGTACGGGCTGGACGGGGCTGGGTGTCGTGCCGTGGTTCGCGCAGGCTGGCCTGCTTCCGGCCGAAGATGCGCTGGGACTTGCCGACGGCATCGGCAACGGCCCCCTGAAGGTCGTGGTGCCCGTGCTGGCGCGGATTGCCAATTTCGATGATCTCGACCCCTTGCGCGTCGAGCCGGGCGTGACGCTGGAACTGGTGCACGCCGGAAGGCCGCTGCCTGCCGATGCGGATGTGGTGCTCCTGCCCGGCTCCAAGTCCACCATCGGCGATCTGGCCTATCTCAGGGCGCAGGGCTGGGACATCGACCTGAAGGCGCATCACCGCCGCGGCGGCCATATCCTCGGGCTCTGCGGCGGCTACCAGATGCTGGGCCGCACGATCAGCGATCCGCACGGGATCGAGGGGGCCGCCGGCACCGTGGAGGGGCTGGGCTATCTTGATGTCGAGACGGTGCTGAGCCCGGACAAGCGCGTCGTCGAGGCGGCCGGCACCCACCGGCTGAGCGGGGCAGCGGTCACCGGCTACGAGATCCATCTGGGCCGGACGTCAGGGCCGGACTGCGCCCGCCCGTTCCTCACCTTCGCGGATGGCTCGCCCGACGGGGCCACCAGCGCCGATGGCCGGGTCACCGGCACCTATCTGCACGGGCTCTTCACCGGCGACGCCTTCCGTGCGGCCTGGGCGAGGGGCTTCGGCGTGGCAGCCGCAACCGCCTATGACGCCACCATCGACCGCATTCTCGATGAGCTTGCGGACCATCTCGCCCGCCATCTGGACACTGAACTGATCCTCGGGCTGGCGCAACGCGCCTAGGCCTGTCCGGCCCCCCGGTCATCGACGGCGCCGGGCGACGGTGCCGAGCCCCCTGTGGAGGCACCAACTGATCAGCGCCGGTACACCAGCAACTGGTTGTTTGCCGGCATGGCATGATCGGCAACCAGCGTCAGGCCGATGCCGCGGGCGAGCGCGTCGATGGCCTCGAAGTCGCGCAGGCCGCTCTCCGGATCCTTCTTGCGCAGGCTCTGGTCGAAGGCCTCGTTGCTCGGCGTGGTGAAGGTGCCGCCATACTTCATCGCGCCATAGATGGCGAGCGTGCCGCCTGCGGCCAGCGTTTCATCCACGCCGGCGAAGAAGGCCTCGACCCCGGCCCAGCTCATGATGTGCAGGCTGTTGGCGGTGAAGATGCCGTCAAAGGCATCGCCGGCGTCCCGGTCGGGCGTCGGCCAGGGCAGGTCGCGCACGTCGAGGCCGATGGGCTCGAACAGGTTGTCGAGATCGGTCTCGATGATCCGCTGCTCGAGGCCGGCCAGATGCTCGGGAATGTCACTCGGCTGCCAGGTCAGATGCGGCAGGTTTTTGGCAAAATGCACCGCGTGCTGGCCGGTGCCGCTGGCGATTTCCAGCACCCGGGCCGCATCGGCGAAGGCATCCTTGAGAATGGTGAGGATCGGCGACTTGTTGTTTTCGGCAGCTGCGGAAAAGGGGAGCATGGCGGATCGCAGGTCAGAGGTTCGGAATGCGTCACTCAGGCTTCAGAAAAGCACCAATGCCACCATCAGAACCAGCATTGCCTCGACGACGCAAGCCCCTGCGAGCACGCGCAGCGCACGCCGGATCTCGCCCGCGCCGATGTCCTTGCGGCCGCCGGGGTTCATGAAGGGGTCCTCGACCCGGTAGGTGGCATAGGCCCGCGGTCCGGCAAGGGCGATATCCAGCGCACCGGCCATGGCCGCTTCCGGCCAGCCGGCGTTGGGCGAGCGGTGCTGGCGGGCGTCGCGGGCAACGCAGGAAAGCGCCCGGCCCGAGGACCCGCCGGCCAGCGGCGCGGCGAGGGCGATGAACGCGGCCGCAAGCCGGGAGGCCGGCAGGTTGATCAGATCATCGAAGCGGGCCGAGGCCCAGCCGAAGGCCAGATGCCGCTCGGTCTTGTGGCCGATCATGGAATCGGCCGTGTTGACCGCCTTGTAGGCAAGGAGGCCGGGCAGGCCGAGCAAGGCAAACCAGACGACCGGGGCAACCACGCCGTCGGAAAAATTCTCGGCGCAGGATTCGATCGCCGCCCGGGAGACGCCGGCGGTATCCAGCTGCTCCGGATCGCGCCCGACGATCATGGCAACGGCCCGGCGCCCGCCGGCAAGGCCGTCCCGCTCCAGCGCCACCGCGACGGCCCGCACATGGGTATAGAGGCTGTTCTGCGCCAGCAGCACGCTCGACAGCAGCGCCAGCACGATCCAGCCATGCGGCAGCGCCAGCAAGGCCCGCTGCAGGGCGTAGCCCACCGCAAGGCTGATGATCAGCAGGAGGAGCAGCGTCACGACGCCAAAGGCGCGGCGGGTGCGGTCGGACCAGGCCGGGCGGTTGAGGTGCCGGTCCAGGGCGCCGATCAGGGTGCCGATCCAGACCACCGGATGGGGCAGGCGGCGCCAGAGCCAGTCCGGGTCCCCGATCAACGCATCAAGGACCAGCGCGGCAAGCAGCACCCAGAGCAGGAACGGATCGAACAGCACCGGTCAGATCTCGGCCATGGCATCCGCCAGCGCCGTGCTAAGACGGGTGAGTGCGGCGGGGCTCCCCGGCAGGCCGAAGCGCAGCCAGGTTGGCGAATGGTCAAAGCGCCGGGTCCAGATGTGGCGGCGGGCAAGGGCGGCATGCATCGCCTCTGCCTTGCGCAGGCCCGCGAGCGCATAGAGCGCGGTGCCGCCGAACACCGTAAGCCCCGCCATTGACAGGGCGAGCGTCAGGTCGGCCATCTCGTCGGCCAGCTGCCGCCGCATGGCGTCCTGCCAGGCCAGGTCTGATAGGGCCGCCTGACCGACCGCCAGCGCCGGTCCGCTCACCGCCCAGCTTTCCAGCATCCCGGCTGCCTTGTCCGTGAGGTCAGGCCGGCCGGCGAGGAAGCCGAGGCGCAGGCCCGCAAGGCCGAAGAACTTGCCGAAGGACCGCAGCACCAGAACAGGCTCATCGCCCAGGTGAGGCAGCAGGCTCAAGCCCGGAACCACATCCGAAAAGGCCTCGTCGACGATGAGAAGACCGCCGCGGGCCTGCATCTGGCGCGCCAGATCCATGAGCGCGGCGGGCGACAGCATCCGGCCGTCCGGATTGTTGGGATTGACCAGAACCAGGACGCGGGTGTCCTCGGGGGCGTCATAGGCGGTCGGGATGTCGACCACGGTGCGGCCGGCAGCGCGCCAGGCATCGCCATGGCTGGAGTAGGTTGGCCCGACGATGGCGACCGGTCCGTCTGGCGCCAGTCGCGGCAGCAGGGGCAGGATCACCTGCGTCCCTGGTGCAGCCATGACACCGAGGGAGGCCGGCACCCGGTAGGCCCGTCTTGCGCTGTCGAGCAGACCGGTCAGATCGTCGGCAGACGGCAGCTCGGTCCAGAATCGCGTCTCGATCCGCTCCGGAATGGCCCAGGCATGCGGGTTGATGCCCGTCGACAGGTCGAGCCAGTCGGCGCGCGAGCCGCCAAATCGGGCGATGGCGTCCGAAAGATCGCCTCCATGCCGCATGTGCCATGTCCCCCTTGCTGCACGATGTCGTCTCCGCCCCTGTCTAGCCGAAGCCGGCCGGCGTCGAAAGCGCCAAGGCGCTGGCGGCTGGCCCGCATCCGACATCGCGCCTGGCCACGGGCAGCGCTGCCCGCTTGCAGGCCTTGCTGCCGGGAGACTGTATTCACTGTGAATAGACATGGTAAGATTTAACTATTATTGCAAATGTGCGTGATGGGCCAGGTCGCTTTAACCTGTGATTATTTGATCCGTGGCAGATTTTCCGTGTCGGAGCGTGTTGCGGGACCTGTCAACGCCCGCTGGTTGGTCGGACAGGCTTGCATCGGCGCGCGGGAGCGCGCCCCAGGAGGCAGAACGAGGATGGCGCCCTTGGAAAAGGCCCTGCTGGCGGATTTGTCGCAGCCGGCCGTTCAGAAGGTCATGCTGGAGAGCCTGCAGTCCGAGAGTGCATGGCTCAGGGCGATCCTCGACCAGATTTCCGACTATGTCTTCGTGAAGGACCTCCGCAGCCGCTTCCTCTTCGCCAACCGGGCGGTGGCCGATGACCTCGGCTTTGCCTCCGCCGACGAGCTGATCGGGCAGACCGATTTCCTGCTGCATCCCCGTCAGGTGGCGCTGGGCTTCTTCCGCGACGAGCAGCGGGTGATGCGCACCGGCGAACCGCTGATCGGGCGGGAAGAGTTCATCCAGTTGCCGGACGGCCAGCAGCGCTGGTTCAGCACGTCGAAGTACCCCTTGCGCGACGAGACCGGTCGCCTGATCGGCCTGCTCGGCATCTCGCGCGACATCACGGATCGCAAGCGCTCCGACCGCCTGCGCGATGGTCAGGCGCAGGTTCTGGAAATGATTTCCTCGAGCGCCCCGCTGTCGAGGGTCCTCGACTGTCTCGTGCGCCTGATCGAGGATCAGTTCGACGGCCTGCTGGGGTCGATCCTGCTGCTGGACGAGGATGGCGTGCACATGCGCCACGGGTCCGCCCCGAGCCTGCCGGACGCCTACAGCGCCCGGATCGACGGCATGGCGATCGGGCCGAAGGTCGGGTCCTGCGGGACGGCGGCGTTTCGCAGGGAACCGGTCATCGTCACCGACATCATGTCGGACCCGCTGTGGGAGGAGTTCCGGGCCCTGGCCGAGGTCGGTGGCGTGCGGGCCTGCTGGTCGACGCCGATCCTGTCGCTCGCCGGACAGGTGCTGGGCACCTTTGCCATCTATGCCCGCCGCCCGCTGGCGCCGAGGCCGGCCGAACTGCGTCTCATCAACGACACGGCCCGGATTGCTGCCATCGCCATCGAGCGCAAGCGGGCCGAGGACCGGATCCGCTTCCTGGCCCATCACGATCCGCTGACCGGCCTGCCCAACCGCAGCTTGCTGCCGCCGTGTCTGGACCAGGCGCGTCAGCTGGAGAGCGGTCGCGGCGGACGGGTGGCCGTGGTCTTCCTCGATCTGGATCACTTCAAGGCCGTGAACGACAGCTTCGGCCACGCCGCCGGCGACCAGCTGCTCGTCATCGTGGCCGAGCGGATGAAGGCCTGCCTGTCTGCCTCCGATGCCGTCCTGCGGCTGGGGGGCGACGAATTCGTGCTGCTGATCCCCGTGGGGGCGGACCACCCGGAAGGCCTCAGGGCGCAACTGGCCCGGCTGCGCACGGCGATTGCCGAGCCGGTCGAGCTGGCCGGCCGGACCTTCCATGTCACCTGCAGCATGGGGGTTGCGATCTGCCCGGATCACGGCACGGAGGCCGATGCGCTGCTGGTCCAGGCTGACGCGGCGATGTACCGGGCCAAGGAGGCCGGACGCAACACCTTCGAGTTCTACCGGCCGGACGCCGGCGAGGAAGCCGGCAACAACCTGCTGCTGCTGGAGGAGATCCGCTCCGGCCTGACCCGGGGCGAGTTCCTGCTGCACTACCAGCCGCAGATCGACCTTGCCTCGGGGCGGCTCTGCGGACTGGAGGCGCTGGTCCGCTGGGCGCACCCCCAGCGTGGTCTGCTCGGTCCCGACCAGTTCATCCCGGTGGCGGAGGAGGGCGGGCTCATCCATGCCCTTGGCAAGTTCGTGCTGAAGACAGCCTGCCGCCAGCTGCAGGCCTGGCAACGTCAGGGCGTGCCGGTGGTCCCGGTCAGCGTCAATGTCTCGGCACGCCAGTTTGCCCATCCCGGCTGGACGGATCTCGTGCGCGTGCAGATCGAACGGTCGGGGATCGACCCGCACCAGCTCGAGCTGGAGCTCACCGAAAGCATGCTGATGCGCAATGTCGAGCAGGCCATCGCGACCATGCACGAGCTGCGTGCGCTGGGCGTGACCTTTGCCATCGACGACTTTGGCACCGGCTATTCGAGCCTCAGCGTGCTGCGCTCCTTCCCGGTCTCGCGGCTGAAGATCGACCAGGCCTTCGTCCGCGACATCACGCGCGACACCAGCGGGCGCGGCATTGCCGAGGCGATCATCTCGCTCGGCCATACGCTGAAGCTGCGGGTGATCGCCGAAGGGGTCGAGACGCCGGAACAGCTTGAGTTCCTGAAGGCCGCCGGCTGCGACGAGGCGCAGGGCTATCTCTTCGCCCGTCCGATGCCGGCAGACGAGATCCCCGGCCAACTCGCGCGCGATCCCGGCCAGACCGGCGCGGAGCCATGAAAAAAGGGCACCGGCTTGCACCGATGCCCTTCAATCTGGAGGCCTCGCCCGGAATCGAACCGGGGTTCACGGATTTGCAATCCGCTGCGTCACCACTCCGCCACGAGGCCGTTGCGTGCCTTTTCAAGGAGTTGCTTTGTCCTGTCAAGGGGACTTCGCCCGCTGTCACAGAATTTGCACATCTGACGTCCGTCCGGGCCGCGCCGCCGGGGCCGCCCGACCCCGGCTCCCGGGGCTGCCGCGGCCCTGGCGCCGGGGTGGTCGCCCGTCCTGCGGTGGCGGCGCCGGGGCGCGATGACGCGGGGATGGAGGGCGCGAAGCCCGCAGCTGGCTCTTGTCAGCCGGGACGCGCCTCGGTAAGGGAACGCTGGAGAGAGGGTGGCCGCAGCTCGCGACCGCTACAGGCATGAGGCTCGCCATGGGTGATTATGCACAGTCCCGCACGCGAATGGTGGACAACCAGCTGCGGACCAACGATGTGACCGACCTCCGGATCCTCGACGCGATGGAAGCGACGCCGCGCGAGCTGTTCGTGGCGTCCTCGAAGCGTCCGGTCGCCTACATCGACGAGGACATCCTCGTTTCCGACACCGGCACGCCGCGCTACATGATGAAGCCGCATGTCTGCGGCAAGCTGATCCAGCTGGCGCTGGTCAGGCCCGGCGACGTCGTTCTGGTCGTCGGCGGGACGACCGGCTACACCACCGCCGTGCTGGCCCGCCTTGCCGGTGCCGTTGTGATGGTCGAGGAGGACGCAGCCCTCGCCGCCCGCGCCAGCCAGACGCTCGTGAGCCTCGGCATCGAGAATGCCGCCGTGATCGAGGGCAAGCTGACCGAAGGCTGCGCCTCGGAAGGCCCCTATGATGTGATCCTGCTGGACGGGGCGGTCGAGTTCCTGCCGGAAGCCCTGGCCCAGCAGCTGAAGCCGGGCGGCCGTCTGGTGGCCATCGAGGGCCTCGGCCGGGCCGGCGTCGCGCGCCTCTATCAGGATTCCGGCGCGGCCATCGGCGCCCGCTTTGGCTTCAATGCCAGCGCCCATCTGCTGCCGGGCTTTGAAAAGGCAAGCGAATTCGTCTTCTGACGCACGCTTGATCCAGGCACCCGATGCGATCCCCGGATCGCACCGGGCGCGTCCTCGCCTTGCACTGTTAACCGTTTCGTAACATGTTGCAGCCGTGCCGCAGGTCGCCGGTTTTCGTTCGTTGACCGACGTTCCGGGGTAGGCATGTTTTTCCCGGTGGCTATACTGCCACCATCTTTCGGCACGGGTGGGGGTCCGTGACACAAGGGGCTGACTTCAGTGTATTTTCGCGTTTCTCTGACTGCCGCAGCCATTGGCCTTGCCGCGTTCACTTCGCTGTCCTCGGCCCGGGCCGAGACCATCGCCGAAGCCCTGGCACTCGCCTATGCCAACAACCCGACGCTGAATGCCGCCCGCGCCGAACTGCGCAGCGTCGATGAGCGCGTGCCGCAGGCGCTGGCGGGCTGGCGTCCGTCCATCTCTGCCAATGCGTCCTTCGGCGGCATCCGCACCACGGGCGCCGGCTTCAGCAACTACCGCAACAACGCCTCCATCTCGCTGACGGTGCAGCAGGCCCTGTTCCGCGGCTTCCGGACCGTCAACTCGACCCGTCAGGCCGAGGCGATCGTGCGGGCGCAGCGCGAGAACCTCAATGCCACCGAGCAGGACGTGCTGCTGTCGGCCGCCGAAGCCTACGTCAACGTGATTCGCGACACCGCGCTCGTGTCGCTGCAGCGCTCCGACGTCGAGTTCCTCAACGAGCAGGTCCGCGCGGCCCGTGACCGGTTTGAAGTGGGCGAGGGCACGCGCACCGACGTGTCGCAGGCCGAAGCCCGCCATGCGGAAGCGCAGGCCCGCCTCAACAGCGCGATTGCCAACCTCAACACCAGCCGTGCGATCTACCGCCAGGTGGTCGGGATTGAGGCGCGGAACCTGTCCGCCAGCACGCCGATCGGGCGCATGGTTCCGAAGTCTCTCGACATCGCGCTCAGCACGAGCGAGGAGAGCCAGCCGCTGATCCGCCAGGCCCAGCATCTCGTCGATGCGGCCCAGTTCGCCGTGAAGACGATCGAGGGCGAGGCGCTGCCGACCGTGTCGGTGGAAGGCTCGCTCGAGCGCAACTGGACCACCGCACCGACCAGCCTCGGCGCGTCGAACACCGCGTCCGTGTTCGGCCGCGTCTCCGTGCCGATCTACCAGGGCGGCACCACGTCCTCGCGCGTGCGCCAGGCCAAGGAAGAGCTCGGCCGCACCCAGATCCAGCTTGACGTGATCCGGGACCGCATTCGCGCCAACGTGATCTCCGCCTGGGGCCAGTACCAGGCTGCCGAGGCCTCCATCAGCGCGGCCCAGGCCGCCGTCGAGGCCCAGCAGCTCGCCCTCGAGGGCGTGATCGAGGAGCAGCGTGTCGGCCAGCGCACGACGCTCGACGTGCTTGACGCCCAGCGTGAGCTTGTCGACCAGCGCGTCAACCTCGTCACGGCACAGCGCAACCGCATCGTCGCCGCCTTCCAGCTGATCTCGGCCGTCGGCGAGCTCGATGCCGAGTACCTGGACCTGAAGGTCGCTCGCTACGATCCGAAGGAGCACTACGACAAGGTGCGTGACAAGTGGTTCGGCATGAAGACGCCGGACGGCCGCTGAGACGGCCCCACCTGCTGCGAGTCGTCAGGGCCGGACAGTGTTCCGGCCCTTTTTCATGGCCCTTCGTCGATCCGTCTCGCCGCGCCGCGCTCGCCGGGCGCCCTCCGCTGCCCGTCCGGGTCAAGACCGGGCGTACACCGGGGGAACGGCGGGCGGATTGGGGGCGGATCGGGGGCGGATTTCGGGTGGACTGGACACGGATCCTTGACCCTGTTTCACCTTTTGAAGGGGAAAAGGCGATGGCGGGTCTATCCGCGTCCTATCGCCGGTCCCCTTGACGCCCCATAATCGGCTTAACCGAATCGTAACAGTCCATGTCGGTGCGTATCTGATTCAGTGCTGGGGGAACTCATGTCGAAGGCGAGTCAGGCCCAAGAACCCTCGATGGAAGAAATTCTGGCGTCCATTCGCCGCATTATCTCCGACGAGGAAGCTCCGGCCGCGAAGAAGGCTGCCCCTGAGCCTGTAGAGGAAGAGATCGACGATGCTTTCGAGGCCGCCGAGGCCGAGGAAGACGTGTCCATGTCGCAGGACGACCTGGACAAGCTGTTCGACATGGGCGGCGACGATCTCGACGAATCTCCCGACGACGTGGCCTTTGCCGAGGCCGCCGAGGAAGAGGAGGACGTTCTCGAACTGACCGAGGACTTCGCCGTCGAGGAAGACGAGGGCGACGAGGCCTTCGACATGGTCGACGGCATGGCCGAGACTGTCGATGACGACAGCGGCGATGTTGCCTTCGCGATGGACGACGAGCCGGAGCCGGAGCCCGCTCCGGTGGTTGCCGCCAAGCCGGTTGCCAAGGCCGAGCCGGTGCGCAAGCCCGTTGTCGAGACCCGGCCGGTCGACATGGATCGGCTCGACGATCTGGACGAGGCCGCCCCGCTCACCTCGGAGGGCACCGGCGCTGCCGTCCATGCCGCCTTCGAGAACCTGTCGACGACCATCCTGTCGGCGAATGCCCGCACGCTGGAAGACCTGGTCACCGACATGCTCCGGCCGATGCTGAAGAACTGGCTGGACCAGAACCTGCCCGTCCTGGTCGAGCAGCTCGTCCGCCAGGAAATCGAACGGGTGACCCGCCGTCGCTGACGGGGATGCCATCCAGCGCCTGAAACGCCGCCCCGGCCGGGCGGCGTTTGTGTTTCTGCCACAGCTTCCGCCATTCCTTGTGCTCGCGTGTTGACTTGGCTCCGGCCATCCGATTTACACGGGGACAAACCTTACAACGCTTCGAGAGCCTCCATGCTGGACAAGACCTACGACGCCGCGAGCGTCGAGCCGCGTATCACCGAGATGTGGGAAAAGGCCGATGCCTCGCGCGCCGGGGCAGGCGCTGCCGAAGGCGCGCCGTCCTACACCATCGTGATCCCGCCGCCGAATGTCACCGGCTCGCTGCATATGGGCCACGCGCTCAACAACACGCTGCAGGACATCCTCGTCCGCTTCGAGCGCATGCGCGGCAAGGACGTGCTGTGGCAGCCGGGCATGGACCACGCGGGCATCGCCACGCAGATGGTCGTCGAGCGCCAGCTGGCCGAACGCAAGGAGCCGTCGCGCCGCGAGATGGGGCGTGCGGCCTTCCTCGACCGGGTCTGGACCTGGAAGGGCGAGTCCGGTGGCATGATCTTCAACCAGCTGAAGCGCCTTGGCGCGTCCTGCGACTGGAGCCGCGAGCGCTTCACCATGGACGAGGGCCTGTCCGCCGCCGTCCTGGAAGTGTTCGTCTCGCTCTACAAGGACGGCCTCATCTACAAGGACAAGCGGCTCGTCAACTGGGACCCGAAGCTGCTGACCGCGATTTCGGACCTGGAAGTCGTGCAGCAGGACGTCAAGGGCAACCTCTGGCACTTCCGCTATCCGCTGGAGGGCGGGGCGACCTATCAGGCGCCGATTGCCTTTGATGACGAGGGCAACCCGACCGAGTTCGAGACGCGCGACTATATCGTCGTCGCCACCACGCGTCCGGAGACGATGCTGGGTGACACGGCCGTTGCCGTGAACCCGGAAGACCCGCGCTACAAGGACCTGATCGGCAAGCATGTCATCCTGCCGCTCGTCGGCCGGCGCATCCCGATCGTCGGCGACGACTACGCCGACCCGACCGCCGGCTCCGGCGCGGTGAAGATCACCCCGGCGCATGACTTCAACGACTTCGAGGTCGGCAAGCGCCACGATCTGCCGATGATCTCGATCCTCGACCGCGAGGCCGCAGTTGTCCTTAGGGACAATCCGGAGTTCCTCGAGGGCGTTCCCGCCTCGGCGATGCTGGACGAGACGATGGCCGCTTTCCACGGCAAGGACCGGTTTGTCGTCCGCAAGGCGCTGGTCGCCCGCATGGAAGAGCTGGGCCTTCTCGACCGCGTCGACGATCACCCGCACATGGTGCCGCATGGCGACCGCGGCGGCGTGCCGATCGAGCCGATGCTCACCGACCAGTGGTATGTCGATGCCGCAACGCTCGCCAAGCCGGCGATTGCCTCCGTCCGCGAGGGCCGTACCAGGTTCGTTCCCTCGAACTGGGACAAGACCTATTACGAGTGGATGGAAAACATCCAGCCCTGGTGCGTCTCGCGCCAGCTGTGGTGGGGACACCAGATCCCGGCCTGGTACGGCCCGGACGGCAAGGTCTTTGTCGAGAAGTCCGAAGCCGAGGCGCTTGCCGCCGCAAGCGCCTTCTACGGCAAGCCCGTCGAGGTGACAGACACCGAAGCGGCCATCGCCTCCTGGGAGGCCGGGGCAGGGGACAAGGTCCTTCTGCACCGCGACGAGGACGTCCTCGACACCTGGTTCTCCTCCGCGCTGTGGCCCTTCTCCACGCTCGGCTGGCCGGACAAGACACCGGAGCTCGCCCGCTACTTCCCGACGTCGGTCCTCATCACCGGCTTCGACATCATCTTCTTCTGGGTCGCCCGCATGATGATGATGTCGCTGCATTTCATGAAGACCGAGCCGTTCGAGACTGTCTACATCCATGCCCTCGTCCGCGACGAGAAGGGGCAGAAGATGTCGAAGTCGAAGGGCAACGTCATTGATCCGCTGAAACTGATCGACGAGTTCGGCGCCGATGCTTTGCGCTTCACGCTGGCGGCCATGGCGGCGCAGGGCCGCGACATCAAGCTGGCGACGAGCCGGGTCGGCGGCTATCGCAACTTCGCCACCAAGCTCTGGAACGCCGCCCGCTTTGCCGAGATGAACGGCTGCAGGCGTGTCGCCGGTTTCGACCCGGCCCGCGCGACGCGGACGCTCAACCGCTGGATCGCGACGGAAGTCGGCCGCTGCGCCGAGGATGTCACGGCGGCACTGGAAGGCTACCGCTTCAACGATGCGGCCAATGCCGTCTACCGCTTCGTCTGGAACACCTACTGCGACTGGTTCCTGGAACTGGCCAAGCCGGTGTTCAACGGCGATGACGAGGCCGCCAAGGCCGAGACGCGCGCCACCGCTGCCTGGGCGCTGGACGAGATCCTGAAGATCCTCCACCCCTTCATGCCCTTCCTCACCGAAGAGCTGTGGGAGCGTCTCGGCGAGGAGACCGGCAAGCCCGATCAGCTCCTGATGCTGACCCGCTGGCCCGCGCCGGCCCTCGTGGACACGGCAGCTGCCGACGAGATCAACTGGCTGGTCAACCTCATCACCGAGATCCGCTCGGTGCGGTCGGAAATGAACGTTCCGGCCGGTGCGCAGATCCCGGTCGTGGTTGTCGGGGCCAATGCGACAACGCAGGCGCGGCTCGCCACGCACGAGGCCGCGATCCTGCGGCTGGCCCGTGCCGAGACGCTCGGCCAGGCGCAGGATCTGCCGAAGGGGGCTGCACAGATCATCTATGGCGAGGCCACGGTCTGCCTGCCGCTCGCCGGCGTGATCGACCTTGCGGCCGAACAGGCACGCCTGTCGAAGGAACTTGGCAAGATCGCCGAGGAGATGGGCCGCATCGAGAAGAAGCTCTCCAATCCGGCCTTCATCGAGAAGGCCAGGGAAGAGGTTGTCGAAGGCGAGCGCGAGAAGCTGGCCGAGCTGAGCGAGCGCAAGGCGCAGACCGAGCTGGCCCTGAGCCGTCTCGCCCAGATCGGATGAGTTTCCCCGACACGCCGGCCGGGCTTGCAGGTGCCAGCCCGGCCGGCAAGGGGCCGGCCTTTTCGGGGCCGCAATCGGGTGCTACACGCGCCTCTGGTTTCGTGGCGAAGTCTGACTGCCGAAGGATGTCATGCGGCTTTCCAACAGTATGAAGCGGATTGGTCTCGGCCTGGCGGCGCTGGGGGGGCTTGGCCTGTCCCCGGCACTTGCCGAGAAGATCGAGAACCCGGTCGCGGTGTTTTCCGGTCTCGACAAGATCACCGGACGCATCACCAGCTTTGACGTCTACATCGGCGAGACGGTGCAGTTCGGTGCGCTGCAGGTGACCCCGCGCGTCTGCAACACCCGTCCGCAGACCGAAAACCCGCAGACGACCTCTTTCGTCCAGGTGGACGAGATCACGCTCAACAACGAGGTCCGCCGCATCTACTCCGGCTGGATGTTTGCCGCGAGCCCCGGCCTGCACGCCGTCGAGCATCCCGTCTATGACGTGTGGCTGACCGATTGCCGCCAGACCTCGACGGTTCCGCCGCCGGAGGGCTACTCGGGTCCGCCGGTGCAGGTGGTCCAGGAGGGCGCCGACACGCTCGGGGCGGACACGGCGGCCCCGTCGACGCCGGAGGCCGCGCAGGCCCCGCTTGATGGCGCGGCCGTTCCGGTGCCCCGGGCCAAGCCGCCGCTGTTCTGAGCAGGGGGGCTGCGCATCTAGCCGCTGGTGCGCCCCTGTCGTCATCCGGTGTCGTCTTCCGGTGTCGTCATCCGGGTCCAGCGCAGCGCCAACCCGCGACCGCAGCGCCCTGGTGTCGATATGCCGCTGAATTGATACCTGAAAGACCGGGGCGCTCCGCTCCCGGATCTCCGCCGCTTTCTCGCCTGGGGTGATTTCGGGACGGGCAAGCAGTGCGATCAGCATCGCTGGCTTTCGCCCCTCATCCCATCCGGGTTGGCGCCTCGATCAGGTCGTGCCCGGAGCCGCGGCGCGGCGCTCCAGGATGTCCATGACCATCGCCCCGGATACC
Source organism: Pannonibacter sp. XCT-53 (assembly GCF_009915765.1). Taxonomy (NCBI): domain Bacteria; kingdom Pseudomonadati; phylum Pseudomonadota; class Alphaproteobacteria; order Hyphomicrobiales; family Stappiaceae; genus Pannonibacter; species Pannonibacter tanglangensis. The sequence goes on along the minus strand of NZ_JAABLQ010000001.1, from coordinate 1,572,538 downwards.
GCAGGGGGGAGGGTGTGGAAGTTTGCTTCCTGTGTCATCGCCGTTGCCAGCCGCACCGCATAGATGTCCTTCGGGATCTCGATGGTGCCGAAGCGGGCGAGGTGCTCGGTGGTGAACTGGGTGTCGAGCAGGCTGTAACCGCCGGCCTTCAGCCGGGCGACGAGATGCGTCAGGCAGATCTTCGAGGCGTCGCGGGCGCGCGCGAACATGCTCTCGCCGAAGAAGGCGCCGCCAAGGCTGAGGCCATAGAGCCCGCCGACCAGCACGCCCTCATGCCATGCCTCGACGGAGTGGCAGTAGCCCATGTCGAACAGGGCGGAATAGAGGCGGCGGATCTCGCTGTTGATCCAGGTGTTGCTCCGTCCGGGGGCCGGCGCGGCACAGCCGTCGATCACGCCCTGGAAGTCGCTGTCGATGCGGATCTCGTAGACATCCGAGCGCACCGTCCGCGCCAGGCGGCGCGGCACATGAAACGTCTCGAGCGGCAGGATGCCCCGCCGCTCGGGTTCGACCCAGAACAGATCCGGGTCATCGGCGGATTCCGCCATCGGAAAGATCCCGCAGGCATAGGCGCGCAGCACCAGATGCGGGGTGATTTCCGGCAGCGATCCGTTGTCGTTCCGTCGTTTTGCCATGACCGGTTCCGGGGCAGCCGCCCCCGCTCAGGCCTTGTTCTCCGCCAGATACTTCTCCAGCCAGTGGATGTCGTACTGGCCGTTGGCGATGTCCTGGTTGTCGACCAGCTCGCGGAAGAGCGGGATCGTCGACTGGACACCATCCACCACGAATTCGTCCAGGCAGCGGCGCAGGCGCATCATGCATTCGACGCGGTTGCGCCCGTGCACGATCAGCTTGCCGATCAGGCTGTCATAGTAGGGCGGGATCCGGTAGCCCTGATAGACACCGGAATCGACCCGCACGCCCAGACCGCCGGGCGGGTGGTAGTAGGTGATCGTGCCCGGCGACGGCGCGAAGGTGCGCGGGTTCTCCGCGTTGATGCGGCATTCGATGGCATGGCCCTCGAACAGCACGTCCTCCTGGCGCAGGCCCAGGGTGCCGCCGGCGGCGATGCGGATCTGCTCGTTGACGAGGTCGATGCCGGTGATCATCTCCGTCACCGGATGCTCCACCTGCAGGCGGGTGTTCATCTCGATGAAGTAGAACTTGCCGTCCTCGTAGAGGAACTCGACCGTGCCCACGCCGCGATACTTCAGCTTGCGCATCGCATCGGCGACGATCTCGCCGATTTCCGAGCGCTGGCTTGCGTTCAGGGACGGGGACGGGGCCTCTTCGAGCACCTTCTGGTGCCGGCGCTGCAGCGAGCAGTCGCGTTCGCCCAGATGGATCGCGTTGCCCTGGCCGTCGCCCAGCACCTGGATCTCGATGTGGCGCGGCTTGGCGAGATACTTCTCCATGTAGAGCGCATCGTCACCGAAGGCGGCCTTGGCCTCGGACCGCGCCGTGGCAAGCGCGTTGTCGAGATCTGCCTCGGTGAGGGCGACCTTCATGCCGCGTCCGCCGCCACCGGCCGCCGCCTTGACCAGCACCGGATAGCCGATCTCGCGGGCGATGGCATGGGCATCGTCCTTCGGACCGACCGCGCCGTCGGAACCCGGAACGACCGGGATGCCGAGCCGCTTGGCGGTCTGCTTGGCCTCGATCTTGTCGCCCATGATGCGGATGTGTTCCGACGTGGGGCCGATGAAGGTGATGTTGTGCGCCTCAAGGATCTCGGCGAAACGGGCGTTTTCCGAGAGGAAGCCGTAGCCCGGATGCACCGCATCCGCCCCCGTGATCTCGCAGGCCGCGAGCAGGGAGGGGATGTTGAGGTAGCTGTCGCGCGCCGGCGCCGGGCCGATGCACACGCTTTCGTCGGCCAGGCGCACATGCATTGCATCGGCATCGGCCGTGGAATGCACCGCCACCGTCGAGATGCCGAGCTCCTTGCAGGCCCTGAGGACCCGGAGGGCGATCTCGCCGCGGTTGGCGATCAGGATCTTGGAGAACATGAGGGCGCCCCTTACTCGATGATGAAGAGCGGCTCGCCGTATTCGACCGGCTGCGCATCCTTCACGAGGACCTGCTTCAGCACGCCACTGCGCGGAGCCGGGATCTGGTTCATGGTCTTCATGGCTTCGACGATCAGCACCGTCTGGCCTTCATTCACGCGCTCGCCGACCTCGACGAAGGGGCGCGCACCCGGCTCCGGCGACAGGTAGGCGGTGCCGACCATGGGCGAGGGGACCGTGCCCGGATGCTTGGCCGGATCGGCGACCTCTACCACGGCGGCGGCTGCGACGGGCGCAGCCATCGGCTGCGGCGCGGCGACCGGCGCGGCATAGGTCGGGACCGAGGCCTCGATGCGCAGCTGGCGGGCGACGCGGATGCGGAAGTCCTTCTGCTCCAGTTCGATTTCCGACAGGTTCGTCTCGTCCAGCAGAAGGGCGAGCTCACGGATGAGGTTTTTATCGAAGCCGTTGTTGTTGTCTTTGGTCATCACGGAGTTCTTTCGATTCCGGCGTCAGGCGCCGAGCTTGTTGGCCAGGGCCTCGATCGCCAGGTCATAGCCCTTGGCGCCAAAGCCGCAGATCACGCCCACAGCGACCGGCGACACATAGGAATGGTGCCGGAAGGCTTCGCGGGCGAAGACGTTGGACAGGTGCACCTCCACCGTCGGGACGGCCGCCGTGCGGATCGCATCATGCAGGGCCACCGAAGTATGGGTGTAGGCCGCCGGATTGATGATGAGGCCGCGCGCGACGTCGCCTGCCTCCTGGATCCAGTCGACCAGGGTGCCTTCGTGGTTGGACTGCCGGAAGACGATGTCGAAACCAAGGCGCGCGCCGGTGGCGCGACACTGGGCTTCAATGTCCGCAAGTGTCGTGCGGCCATAGGTCTCCGGCTCGCGCGTGCCGAGCCGATTGAGATTGGGGCCGTTCAGGATGAACAGGGTTGCGGGCATTCCGTCTCCAAGACCGCGAAGTCCGCCCTCTTATAGGGACTTGCCGTGTTCAGGAAAAGCCCAAACGGGGGCAGGGCGGGCCATGCCCCCAGGGATTCGAGCCTTCAGCAGCTCGACTGGCCGCACTTGCGGACGGCGGCGATGGTTTCCTTCAGCGTGTCATAGCCGACCGCACCGGGAATGACGTCCTTGCCGATGACATAGGCGGGCGTCCCCGTCAGGCCGAGCTGGTTGGCAAGGCCGTAGACCTCCTCCAGCGTGGCCATGACCTCACCCGAGGCCATGGCCTTTTCCAGGTCCTGCTGGGTGACGCCGGCGGCCTTGGCCATCTCGACGGCAACGGCCATGTCGGCCTTGCCGCGGTTGCCGAGCAGGGCCGCATGGAAATCGGCATATTTCTCGGGGGCGGCAATGTTCACCGCGATCGCCACCTGCGCGGCCTCGATGGAGGGCTGGCCGAGCACGGGGAACTCCTTCAGCACCACGCGGAGGTTCTTGTCCTCCTCGATCAGCCTTTCCATGTCCGACAGGGCCCGCTTGCAGTAGCCGCAATTGTAGTCGAAGAACTCGACCAGCGTGACGTCGCCCTTCGGATTGCCGAGCACGACCTGCCGGGTCGAATTGAACAGAAGGCTGGAATTGTCCGACACCAGCTTGGCCGCGGCCGCTTCCGCGGCGGCCTTCTCGCGCCGGTCCAGCTCGATCAGCGCGTCCCGCACCACCTCGGGATTGGCAAGGAGATACTCCTTCACGATCGCCTCGATCGCCGCCTTGTCGGGCGTCTGGGCCGCCAGCGGGGCGGCCAGCAGGGGCAGGAACATCAGGGCGCCGGCGACGGCGGCAATCAGGCGTTTCATGGAGCACTCCCGGCGGACCCTTGCCGGTCCGGTGGTTGAAGGCGGACTCAGCGTCCGAACTGGGGTGGTTTATACGCCACAATATCATCCGCTTGCAGCCACGCGGGTGAACCACGCTTCAGATTCTTTTGCGCCCGCGCCGCATAGCGGCGCGCGCCCTCGACGTCGCCCGAGGTCATCAGTCCCTGGGCCGTCGCAAGGTCGGCCTCCGCCTGCTTGCCCTGCCGTCCCAGTGCGATGGCGAGCTGGCTGTAGGCGATGCCCGAGTTGGGGTCGCGCTGGATGCCGGCCTTCAGCACCCGCTCGGCCTCCGGCAGCAGCGCCTTGTCGTTGGAGCCGACCAGCGCGTAGCCCAGCCAGATGTGGAACTGGCCCTCGTTCGGCCGCAGCGCCAGTGCCCGCTGGAACGAGGGGATGGCCTCGCGCGGACTGCCCGATTCCAGCAGCGCCTGGCCGCGCAGCTCGTGGAAATAGGGGTTGTTCGGCTGCTGCCGGATCAGGGCGTCGATCTCCTTCAGCGCTCCCTTGCCGCGCGACTGCATCGCCGCGATCGCCCGTGCATACTGCGCCGGCAGACTGGTGTCGGAGGCCGGGAACTCGCGCGCCACCACATTGGGGTGGCTGGCGAAGGCGATCAGCTTTGCCCGCACCAGATCGTGCCGCGCCTGCAGCGCCGGCGGGGCGGGCGTGTCGAAGAAGCGGCTCTTGCGCGCGCCTTCCTCAAGCGCGGCATAGCGTTCGCGGGCCATCGGATGGCTCATCGCGTAAGGGTCCGCGTAGCGGGCCGACACGAGCTGCTGGTCGGCAAAGCGCTCGAAGGTCTTGAGCATGCCGCGAGCCGACTGGCCGGTCAGCTCCAGGTAGCGCAGGGCCGCCTTGTCGGCCGCCGCTTCCTCGCCCCGCTGGTAGGCCAGCAGCGAGCGCTGGCCGATGCTGCCGGCGCTGAGCGCCATGGCCGCGCCGCCGCCGTCGAGGCCGCCCGCCCCCTGGGAGGCTCCGGCCACCACCGCACCGGCACCGAGCACCGTGCCGATGACGGCCATGATCTGGGCATTGGCGACCGCCTCGCGCAGGCGCACCAGATGCCGGCCGGCGATGTGTCCGGCCTCATGCGCGATGACGCCGATCACCTCGCCGGGGGTCTCTGCCCCCATGATGACGCCGATGTTGATGAACATGCGCCGGGCATCCGGCACGAAGGCGTTGAAGTCGGTGTCGTTGACGAGAATGATCTCGACCTGTCCCTGCGCGATGCCGGCCACCTGGAAGATCGGCTTGGCGTAGTCGCGCAGGAGCTCTTCCGTCTCGGCATCCCGCACCAGCGGGATCTTGCGCCCCTGGGCCTCGGCGCGGCTGCCGAGCGTGGGCAGGACAAGCGCCGTGGCAAGGACAAGCGCGGCGGCCTGGCGCAGCAGCGATGCGGCACGGCGGGCGCGGGCGAGGGGCAGGGACGCTGGTGTTGCGGTCACGGGAAGGACATCCTCCAGAACGGACAACCGGTCGGCCGGCTTGGATCAGGGCACCTGGGCCAGAGGGTAGGGAGCCTCCCGCGACAAATCAACCGCGCGCCCCCCGACGCAGGCACCATCGGACCTCCAGTCAACCGTTCGAATGGGGCGACAGGACGGCAACAATCGGCTACAGCATCGCGGCCCGCCGCAACACCAGGCCGCGGGCGCCGGTGGGGCATCCTGCCGGTCTCCGGTTCTTCCGAGGAAACAGCTCCCGTGACCAGACACCCGCTCGCTCCCTCCCGCCGCAGTGCCGTCGATCCCTTTCTTGCCATGGACATTCTTGCCGCCGCCCGCCGCCTCGAGGCAGAAGGGCGCAGCATCATCCACATGGAGGTGGGGCAGCCGGGGGCACCGGCACCGCGACCGGTTCTGGAGGCTGCCCGCGCCGCACTCGCCGGCGGCCGGCTCGGCTACACCGAGGCAGCCGGCATCCTGCCGCTGCGCCGCCGCATCGCCCGCCACTACCACGACACCTATGGCGTCGACGTTCCCGAGAACCGGGTGATGGTCACGACGGGCTCGTCGGCCGGCTTCAACCTGGCCTTCCTCGCCGCCTTCGATCCGGGCGACCGGATCGTGCTGACCGCTCCGGGCTATCCGGCCTATCGCAACATCATCCGCGCGCTTGGTCTCGTGCCCGTGGAGATCGAGGTCGGTCCCGAAACGCGCTGGAGCCTGACGCCGGAGCTGATCGAGGCGGCAGCGGCCAATGGCCCGGTCAAGGGGGTTCTCGTGGCAAGCCCGGCCAACCCGACCGGCACCATGATGACGCCGGAGGCGCTCGCGGAGCTGGTGCGCTACTGCGACGAGGCCGGCATCTGGTTCCTTTCGGACGAGATCTATCACGGGCTGGTCTATGAGGGGGTGCAGGCAACTGCCCTGTCGACCTCGCAGAACGCCCTGATCATCAACAGCTTCTCGAAATACTACTGCATGACCGGCTGGCGGATCGGCTGGATGGTCCTGCCCGAGGCGCTAATGCGCCCGGCCGAGCGGATTGCCCAGTCCCTCTACATCTCCCCGCCGGAGCTGTCGCAGATCGCGGCGGCGGCCGCCTTTGACGCGCGGGTCGAGCTCGAGGCCGTCAAGGCCGGCTACGCCGCCAACCGCGCCCTCCTGCTGGAGCGGCTGCCGGCCATCGGCTTCGACCGTCTGCTGCCGGTGGACGGCGCCTTCTACATCTATGCGGACGTGCGCGGGATCTGCGAGGATTCGCTCGCCTTCACCCGCGCCATGCTGACGGAGGCCGGCGTTGCGGCCACGCCGGGGGCCGACTTCGACCCCTACAACGGGGCGCGGTTCCTGCGCTTCTCCTTTGCGGGCAGTCATTCCGACATGGCCGAGGCGCTCGACCGGCTGACGGCCTGGAGACAGAAGCGCGGCTGAGCCGCTCGGGGCGTCGCCGTCACGTCTGCGCAGGCGCATGCGTCCCTCCCGGTGTCCTCAACCACCGGGAGCCACCCATGCCTGCCCTGCGTACCCGCCTGAAGGTCAGCCTGACCGCCGCACTCCTTGCCCTGGCCCAGATGTCGGCAGCCCTTGCCGACGGGGCCGTCGTCATGACCTCGGCCATCTGCGACAACCCGCGCGATGCCATCGACACGCTCTGGGTATCCAGCCGGTTCGGGGCCAACGACGTCTTCTACATGCGCGCCGACACCAACCAGGTGGTGGCCATGAGCGCGGCCGTCGCCTTCGACGCGCGGCAGGACATTTTTGTCGTTTCCCATGGCAACGAGGATGACATCGGTCCTTTCGCCAAGGCGCAGTTCGCGGCCAACCTGTTTGCCGCGCACCCCTCGCTGCCGGCCAGGGTCTATTTCGACAGCTGCAACGCGGCCAGCGGCGTCCAGACGGTTCTCGCCGAAACCAACCAGCTCTATGGCAACCAGATCCCCGCCCTTTATGGCCCGCAAGGCCCCTGCCAGCTGGTCGGCAACGGCAACCCGGACGTGGCGAGTGCCGAGAACCGCTATGATGCGGGGCTTCAGCCGGGCAACCAGTTTGCCGCCGTGGCGGACAACATCATGACGGTCTGGACGACGCAGCCCTATGCCGCCAGCGGAATGACCTGGCAGGCGGCCTGCGAGACCTACGCCAACGCGGCCGACATGCCGAACCTCGATGCCTTCCGTCTCGCCGTTCAGCACACGTTTCTCAACGCCCCGGTCTATCCCATTGGCGAGAGCCACAACTATGGCCTTCTGATCCAGTGGAACACCGGCGGGCAGGCGTTCTTCCAGTGCGGGCTTGCGAACGCGGTGGCCTGTCCCTGAGCGGGCGGGCAGGGCGCCCGGTCGCCCCGCAAGCCGCCCGGTCCACACTCCCGAAAGACGAAAGGCCTCCGGGTGGATACCCGGAGGCCTTCAGATCTGCTTGAGCCGGACCTATGCCGGACGGCGGTCTCAGAAGAACGACCGCCGCTGCCACCAGCCGGAGCGCTTCGGCTTGCCGTCGTCGTCGTCGCCCGGTTCCGGCGTGCCGTCACCGAGACGCTCGCTGGTCACGACCGGGGTGGCCGGGGCCCGCGGCTTTGCCGGTTCGGCAGGCTCTGCGACAGCCGTCTCGGCGGCCTCGGTCACGGCCGCGCCGTCCGGATTGCCATCCACGTCCGTGGCGGCAGGGGCGACCGGGCTTGCCGTCTCGTCCCCGGCCGTCTTGTCCCCGGTCTGGACCGAAGTCTCGCTCCCAGTCTCGCCATCAGTCTCGTCCGCAGCCGCACCGGCCTCGTTGGCTCCGGCCGCCTCTGCAACGGCTGCCTCGGCCGCCGCTGCGGCTGCCGCGCGGGCCGCCGCCGCCTTGGACTGCCGGCCGCGAGGGGCCCGGGCCTTCGGGGCAGCGGTTGCGGCTGCCTCGACGGCCGGGGCCGCAGCTGCCTCGTCGCCGGCATCCGCATCGCGGGTCGCCTCACCGGCGGCATCGCCGGCTTCCGTCCCGCCGGCATCGCCATCACGGTCATCGTCCCCAGCGCCTTCGCGCTCGGCCCCGTCGGCTTCCGCGTCCGCGGCTGCGTCGGCGACGGCCTCGCCATCCTCGCTGCCGTCACCGGCCGAGGCTTCGCGTTCGCCGTTACGCCGGCCGCGACGGCCACCGCGCCGGCCGCGCCGACGCTTGCGCTTCGGCTCGCCGTCCTCGCCGGTGGCACCGCGCTCGTCGTCGCCCTCGTCGCCTTCGCCTTCGTCACCTTCGCCATCACCATCGGCGGAGCCGTTGCCAGCAAGATCGCCGCGCCTGCTCCCGTCGCCGGATGCCTCCGACTGTCCCTGGCCGGCACCGTCCGGGCCACGCCGGCGCTTGCGGCGGCGACGGCGGCGGCTGCGCTCGCCGTCTTCACCGGACGCCGGCCGCTCGGTCACCTCGACCTCGACCTCGTCCTGCTCGTCCTCTTCCTCCTCGATGACGTCATCGACGTCGTCGATCATGATCGTGTCGGGCTGGACAGAGGTCGGGGCAGGGATCGGAACGCGCTCGCGGTCGATCGGGGTCGAGCGTTCGAGCACGTAATGCTGGCCATGGCCGATCTCGTCGGCCTGGACCGAGATGTCGAGGGCGAAGCGGGCCTCGAGGTCACCGAGGTGCTTGCGCTTCTGGTTCAGGATGTAAAGCGCGACCGAGGTGTTGGTCCGCACGATGATGTTGTGCGACACGCCCTTGAGCAGGAAGTCTTCCAGCGAGCGCAGCACGTGCAGAGCGACCGACTCCACCGAGCGGATCATGCCGGTGCCATGGCAATGCGGGCAGACGGTGGTGGAGCTTTCCAGAACACCGGTGCGGATGCGCTGGCGCGACATTTCCAGCAGGCCGAAGTGCGAGATCCGGCCCACCTGGATGCGGGCGCGGTCGTTCTTCAGGCAATCCTTGAGCTTGCGCTCGACGGACCGGTTGTTCTTGTTCTCCTCCATGTCGATGAAGTCGATGACGATGAGGCCGGCCAGGTCGCGCAGGCGCAACTGGCGGGTGATCTCCTCGGCCGCTTCAAGGTTCGTCTGGAGGGCGGTGTCCTCGATGTTGTGCTCGCGCGTCGACTTGCCCGAGTTCACGTCGATCGACACCAGCGCTTCGGTCTGGTTGATGACGATGTAGCCGCCCGAGCGCAGGGTGACCTGCGGCGAGAACATAGCGTCCAGCTGCGGCTCGACGCCGAAGCGGGTGAAGATCGGCGTGGCATCGCGGTAGGGCTGCACGTTCTTCGCATGGCTCGGCATGAGCATGCGCATGAAGTCCTTGGCCTCGCGATACCCGTCGTCACCGGCAACGAGAACCTCGTCGATGTCCTTGTTGTAGAGGTCGCGGATCGAACGCTTGATCAGGCTGCCTTCCTCGTAGACGAGGCAGGGCGCCGACGACTTCAGCGTCAGGTCGCGCACGTTCTCCCACAGGCGCATCAGGTACTCGAAGTCGCGCTTGATCTCGGCCTTGGTGCGGCTGGCACCGGCCGTGCGCAGGATGACGCCCATCCCCTCCGGCACATCCAGCTCCGAAGCGATCTTCTTCAGGCGCTTGCGGTCGGTCGGCTGCGTGATCTTGCGGGAGATGCCGCCACCGCGACCGGTGTTCGGCATGAGGACGGAATAGCGGCCGGCGAGCGACAGGTAGGTCGTCAGCGCAGCGCCCTTGTTGCCGCGCTCTTCCTTCACCACCTGCACCAGCAGCACCTGGCGGCGCTTGATGACTTCCTGGATCTTGTACTGCCGGCGCTGCCGGGTGCGGCGCTCCGGGACTTCCTCGAGGGCATCCTCGGCACCGACGGACTCGACATGGTCCGCATCGTCGTCCCCCTCGTCGCCGTCGCTGTCGTCGGCGCCGTGGTCCTCTTCGGACTTCCGCGCCTGTGCGGCGCGCTCGGCAGCCTCGCGGCGCTCGTCCTCGGCCTTTTCATCCTCGAGGAGGGCCTGCCGGTCGGCCATCGGGATCTGGTAATAGTCCGGGTGGATTTCGCTGAAGGCGAGGAAGCCGTGCCGGTTGCCGCCATACTCGACGAAGGCGGCCTGGAGCGACGGTTCGACACGCGTCACCTTCGCCAGATAGATGTTTCCGCGCAGTTGCTTGCGATTAGCTGCCTCGAAGTCGAATTCTTCAACCCGATTGCCACGGACCACGACAACCCGGGTCTCTTCCGGGTGTGCCGCGTCGATCAGCATCTTGTTTGCCATTGATAGGGATCTCCACGATTCCCGATCCTTCTGGGCGCGGCGAACGCGCTCCATCGCTGAAGGCACGGCGAATCGTTTTCTTGTCGCTTGATGTGAGAAGGAAGAAGGCTGGCCTGCGCGCGCTGATGACTGCGGTGCAACGGTTCCCGCTCGGGGTCTCCGCCGCCTGTTCTGTGCCCGCATGCATCGCGAAAATCGTCAAGGCAGTGCCTGCCCATGTTGAACTGGTGTTGCGATCTGGCAGGGTGCGCCGGCCGTTGCCCTTGCACCGCGCCCTTGAATGTCCGGATCCGGGCTTTACTCCCGGCAAGCAACCACGTCAAAAAGGCGGGCATTCCCGTGAAGCCTGCAACGCGGTCCCGGTCATCTTCCCATCCGGTCGGGCCGCTGACGGTCGGGTTTGAATGGCCTCGCCCCGTGCCGTGCGTCCGGTCTAACCTCAGATGAGATGTGGACAGCCGTGCTGTCTCACCCGTCGAGCCGGTATCGGTTGCAAACCGAAATCCGTAGAGTCCCTTTTACGGTCCGATGAGCGCCTTGGCAAGCAATGGAAATCGCAGCCGGGCGCTTGCAAGCGCGACGTCGAAGCGTTAGCGGAAGGTTAACCGGGCGGGTGCAGGCTGGAGCCCGTCAGGCGGTGCGGTCCGCCGGCCTGTCCGCCTGCCAGCCCGCGCCCGGGATATGCCCGCGGCGTGACTGGTCCGGAACCGGTCCAGAACCGGTCCGGACCTGGGTCGCAACTGGCGCGCGACGGGGCGGAAAGCCCGGTGAACGGATCTGCCGCTGGGGCAGGATTGCGCGGAAAACCGGGGTCCCGACGGGACGGCCGGTGCTCCGCGGCGATGGCAGACAGGATGGAGACGGGATGCTGGGCCTTGGCAGCCTTCGCAAGCGACATGCCGGACGAGGGACCGTGTCGGATACCGGACCTGGTCCCGAGCCGACTGCTGGGCCGCGTGCCGGACAGGGTGCCGGGACGCTGGCCGTCTGGCTGCGCCGGGCGCTTTCGGTCGCCGTGATTGCTGCCGCTCTCCTGCAGGTCGGTCCCGCGCCGGTCGAGGCGGCCTCGCCGCCCGTGGCCGCTGCCACCGATGCGCGAATCGCCGGTGACGACGTGCGCACCCGTTTCATCCTCGACCTGGACGCGCCGGTCACCTTCACGGTCTCGAAACTGGCCGATCCCTACCGGCTGATCATCGACCTGCCCTCGATGGACTTCCGCCTGCCGCCGCTCGCCGGGCGGGAGGGCAGGGGGCTGATCAAGGCCTGGCGCTACGGATCCTTTGCGCCCGGCAAGTCGCGCATTGTCCTGGACGTGCGCGAGCCGGTCGACCTCGACAAGAGCTTCGTGCTGCCGGCCGTCGAGGACCAGCCTGCGCGGCTGGTGCTGGATCTCGTCAAGTCGAACCATGCGGCCTTCATGGCGGCGGTGGAGGCGACGCGGCAGGCGCCCGTGCCGATGCCGGCCATCCCCTCCGCGCCGAAGGGCGACCGGCTCGACAGTGGCGGCAAGACCAAGCCGGTCATCGTGCTCGATCCGGGCCATGGCGGCATCGATACGGGCGCGGTCGGCGTTCATGGCACGCTCGAGAAGGCCGTGGTCATGGATTTCACCAGCGTGCTGCGGCGCAAGCTCGAGGCCTCCGGTCGCTACTCGGTGCATCTGACGCGCGAGACCGACATCTTCGTGCCCTTGCGCAAGCGTGCCCTGATGGCGCGCGGGCTCAAGGCAGACCTGTTCATCTCGATCCACGCGGATTCGGTGCGCAGCGGCAAGGACGTGGTGCGCGGAGCGACCGTCTACACCCTGTCCGACAAGGCCTCGGACGATGTTGCCGCGCAGATCGCCGAGTCCGAAAACCTGTCCGACGTCATCGCCGGCGTCGAGCTCAGCGAGGAGCCGGCCGAAGTCACCGACATCCTGATCGATCTGGCGCGGCGCGAGACGAAGGTGTTCTCGATCCATTTTGCCCGCACGCTGGTCGAGGAGCTGCGCAGCGCGGTCCGTCTGATCAACAACCCGCATCGCTCTGCCGGCTTCGTGGTGCTCAAGGCGCATGACGTGCCCTCGGTGCTGATCGAGCTGGGTTACCTGTCGAACGAGCATGACGAGAAGCTGCTGATCTCGGAAGAATGGCGCGAGCGCACGGCAACGGCCGTGGCGGAGGCGATCGATACGTTCTTCCAGCCCCGCTTTGCCATGGACAAGCCGCCGGTCGCGGCAGCAACGGCACAATAAGGCGGGATGCAACGGGCGAGATGGCGGCAGATGCCGCCGATGCCTCAGCATCGCCATATTGCTCGATGACTAAGGAAGCTGGTTGTTGCGCGGCAAAAAGCGGTGCCGCCTGTCCGCGAGTGTGTTACGTGGGGCGACTGACGACCTGAGGCCTGGATTTAGGGCGAGCCGGACGCATGAAGTTTCTGATCAAGTTTTTCGGGTATCTGTTCGGCATTGGTGCCGTTCTGGCCTTGCTGGTGGCTGCCGGTGTCTGGATCTATCTCGACAGCCTGAAGAAGGACCTGCCGGACTACACCGCGCTCAAGAACTACGAGCCGCCGGTGATGACGCGCGTGCACGCCGCCGATGGCAGTCTCATGGCCGAGTATGCCAAGCAGCGCCGCATGTTCCTGCCGATCCAGGCCATTCCCGATCTGCTGAAGCAGGCCTACATCTCGGCCGAAGACAAGAACTTCTACACCCATGTCGGCATCGACCCGGAGGGCATTGCCCGTGCGGCCGTCCGCTTCGTGCAGAACTACGGCAGCGGCCGCCGGCCCGAGGGTGCCTCGACGATCACGCAGCAGGTCGCCAAGAACTTCCTCCTGACCAACGAGCTGTCGGTTGACCGCAAGATCCGGGAAGCCATCCTGTCGCTGCGCATCGAGCAGGCGTTCTCCAAGGACGAGATCCTCGAGCTCTACCTCAACGAGATCTATCTCGGCCTCGGCGCCTATGGCGTGGCGGCCGCCTCGCTGGTCTATTTCGACAAGTCCGTGCACGAGCTGACCCTAGACGAAGTCGCCTATCTGGCGGCGCTGCCCAAGGCGCCCAACAACTATCATCCGTTCCGCGGCCGCGAGCGCGCCATCGAGCGCCGCAACTGGGTGATCGACCGCATGGTCGAGAACGGTTACGTCACGGCCGCCGATGGCGAGGCAGCCAAGGCGCGCCCGCTCGAGGTCAAGCCTCGCGACACCGGCTCGCAGCTTTTTGCCGCCGAGTATTTCACCGAGGAAGTCCGGCGCGAGGTCGCCAACATCTACGGCGAGAACAGTCTCTACGAAGGCGGGCTGTCCGTCCGCTCCACGCTGGATCCGAAGATGCAGCTGATGGCGCGCAAGGCGCTGATGGACGGCCTGCTCGACTTCGACCAGAAGCGGGGCAGCTGGCGGGGGCCGGTGGCCGAGATCCCGCTGGCCGCGGACTGGGGCGTGGACCTGGGCAAGGTCGAGGCCCTGTCGGATCTGCCGGAATGGCGCCTGGCGGTCGTGCTTTCGGCCGGCAAGGACAGTGCCGAGGTCGGCCTGCAGCCGCGCCGTCTGGTCAGTGGCCAGCTCGGGCCCGAGCGGGACACCGCGACGCTGCGGCTCGCCGACATGAAGTGGGCCCGCATCGAGGGGCGCGCGCCCACGGCGGTGTCGGACGTGCTCAAGCCGGGCGACGTGGTCTATGTGCAGGGCGAGGGCAGCAGCTACGTGCTGCGGCAGGTGCCGCGCATTTCCGGCGCGCTGGTGGCGATGGATCCCTTCACCGGCCGCGTGCTGGCCATGGCCGGCGGGTTCAGCTTCGCCCAGAGCGAGTTCAACCGCGCCACCCAGGCGATGCGTCAGCCGGGGTCTTCCTTCAAGCCGTTCCTCTACGCGGCGGCGCTCGACAACGGCTACACGCCCTCGAGCGTGGTGATGGACGCACCGCTGGAACTCGCTGTCCCGGGACAGGAAGTCTGGCGCCCGCAGAACTACGGCGGCAAGTTCTACGGTCCGTCGACCCTTCGGACCGGCATCGAGCTGTCGCGTAACCTGATGACCATCCGCCTGGCGCAGGACATGGGCATGCCGCTGGTGGCCGAGTATGCCAAGCGCTTCGGCATCTACGACAACATGCTGCCGGTGCTCTCCATGTCGCTGGGCGCGGGCGAGACCACCGTGCTGCGCATGGTCACCGCCTATTCGATCCTCGCCAACGGTGGCCGCAAGATCACGCCGACGCTGATCGACCGCATCCAGGACCGTTACGGCCGCACCATCTACAAGCATGACAGCCGCATCTGCGAGACGTGCTCGGATGCCGACTGGAAGGGCCAGGACGAGCCGGAGCTGATCGACGAGCGGGAGCAGGTTCTCGATCCGATGACCGCCTACCAGATCACCTCGATGATGGAAGGCGTGGTCCAGCGCGGCACGGCAACCAGCGTCAAGGCGCTGGCCCGCCCGGTGGCCGGCAAGACCGGCACCACCAACGACGAGAAGGACGCCTGGTTCATCGGCTACACCCCGGACCTGACGGTCGGCGTCTTCATCGGCTTCGACCAGCCGCGCCCGATGGGCCGTGGCGGCACCGGTGGCCAGGTGGCGGCGCCGATCTTCACCGAGTTCCTGCAGATGGCCCTGAAGGACAAGCCGCCGGTCGAGTTCCGTGTTCCGAAGGGCCTGCAGCTGATCCCGATCAACCGCCGCACCGGCCTGCGTGCGGTCGCCGGGGCCGAGGACACGATCCTCGAGGCCTTCAAGCCGGGCACCGCGCCGCCGGACACCTACTCGGTCATCGGCTTCCAGGACGAGATGGGCGTGCCGCGCACCGTTTCGCCCGAGGCCGGCGAGGCCGTGCTCACCGGGACCGGCGGACTTTACTGAAGGCCCAGTCCACGGTTTACAGCGCGGCCTTGCGCAGCTAGGTTCACGCCCCAAATTCCGGCCCGTCCCAAAGGCGGGCCGGTGCTCATTCCACCCTTCCGGCAACCCCGTAGCGAGGTATCCGATGCGCGCCGAAATGGAAGCCATCGTCGACGAGATCAAGCAGGCCCTCAGCCTGCTGAGGAGGCATCTTTGACTGGGATCAGGCCCTTGTCCGTCTGGACGAACTGAACGCCCTCTCCGAGAACCCCACGCTCTGGAACGACCCGTCCAGGGCCCAGAAGCTGATGCGCGAGCGCCAGCAGCTTGAGGACAGCATCAACGGCGTGCGCCGCCTCGAGGGCGAGCTGGCGGACAACATCGAGCTGATCGAGCTGGGCACCGAGGAAGGCGACAAGTCCGTCGTCGAGGACGCCGAGGCCGCGATGCGCAGCCTCAGGTCCGAGGTCAGCCGCCTGCAGATGGCCTCGCTTCTGTCCGGCGAAGCGGACGGCAACGACACCTACCTGGAAATCAACTCCGGCGCCGGCGGCACCGAGAGCCAGGACT
Source organism: Pannonibacter sp. XCT-53 (assembly GCF_009915765.1). NCBI lineage: Bacteria > Pseudomonadati > Pseudomonadota > Alphaproteobacteria > Hyphomicrobiales > Stappiaceae > Pannonibacter > Pannonibacter tanglangensis. The sequence goes on along the minus strand of NZ_JAABLQ010000001.1, from coordinate 1,556,646 downwards.
GGGCCTCGATGATGCTGCGCATGTATCGTCGCTGGGCCGAGAAGCGCGGCTACAAGGTCGACCTGCTCGAGTACCACGACGGGGAAGAGGCCGGCATCAAGTCGGCGACGCTGCTGATCAAGGGCGAGAACGCCTATGGCTGGCTGAAGACGGAATCGGGCGTTCATCGCCTGGTCCGCATCTCGCCCTATGACAGCCAGGCGCGCCGCCACACGTCGTTCGCCAGTGCCTGGGTCTATCCGGTGATCGACGATTCGATCGAGATCGAGGTCAACGAGAGCGACTGCCGCATCGACACCTACCGCGCCTCCGGTGCTGGTGGCCAGCACGTCAACACGACCGACTCGGCGGTGCGCATCACCCATATCCCGACCGGGATCGTGGTGCAGTGCCAGAACGACCGCTCCCAGCACAAGAACCGCGCGACCGCGTGGAGCATGCTGAAGGCGCGGCTCTACGAGGCTGAGCTGCAGAAGCGGGAAGAGGCGGCAAATTCGGAAGCCGCCTCCAAGACGGCCATCGGCTGGGGTCACCAGATCCGCTCCTACGTGCTGCAGCCCTACCAGCTCGTGAAGGACCTGCGCACCGGCGTCGAGAGCACCTCGCCGCAGGACGTGCTCGACGGCGATCTGGACGGCTTCATGGAAGCAGCGCTTGCCCAGCGTGTCTTCGGCGGTGACGAGGTCGAGGTCTCCGACGTCGAGTGAGACCACCCGACTGGCCCTGCAAACTGAAGAGGCCCGCCCGGGAAACCCGGCGGGCCTTTGCATGAGGGCGGGCGGAAGCGTCGGCCGGATCAGCGCACGAGCACGCCGGCCAGACGGTCGCCGGCAATGACGAAGCGCGACGGGTCAAGCGCGGTGCCGTTGCGCCGGACCTCGTAGTGCAGATGCGGCCCCGTCGAGCGGCCGGTGCTGCCGACGCGCCCGACCACCTCGCCCGCAAGGATCTCTTCGCCCTCGCTGACCAGGATGCGGCTCATGTGCGCGTAGCGCGTCACCAGCCCGCCCGGATGTTCGATCTCGACCATGTTGCCATAGCCGCCTTGATAGGAGGCGGTGAGGACACGGCCGGCCCCGGCGGCGCGGATCACCGTGCCCTGGTCGGCCTTGAAGTCGATGCCGGTGTGCATGGCCAGGGTGCCGAGGAAGGGATCGAGCCGCGGCCCGAAGTCGCTCGACACCTCGACATTGCGGATTGGCCGCGCCAGCGGCAGTTTCTGCGCCGCGCCGCGCAGCACGTCATAGGCGGCAATGGCGCGTTCTGCCCGGCTCAGACGTTCCTCAAACGTGCTGGCGGGCAGGGGCACAAAAGGGCCGCCGATGCCCTCCTCGGCCAGGCTGCTCAGGTCGAGACCGAGCGGACGGATGGCGGCGGTCAGGGTGCGGATGCCCTGTTCGGCCGTGCCGGCGAGCGCGTCAAGGGCCCGGTCGTTTTCGGCCAGCATCTGGTCCAGCGTCGCACCGATGCCGAGGAGATCGCCGCTGTCGGCCTGGGGGCCGGGCGCAGCGCCCAGGTCCTCGGTCTGCGGCACGCCGATGTCGGAGGAACTGCCGCGCAGGCCGAGCGAGGGCAGGGGGCCGGCCGGCAGGGGCACCGGCTCGCCACCGATCGCGAGGTTGGACTGGCCCGCCGGCGCGAAGGAGAGCACGCTGCCCGGCAGCGACGGCTTCTCGGCCGGCAGAGGCAGCGCCTGGGTCACCGTCAGGCCGACAGTGGAGGCCTTCTCGAGCAGCGCGCGGACACGGGCGTGATTGTCGGTCAGCTGGTTCTGGCGCTCGATCAGCGCGTCGACCATGGTCTCGACGGAGCGGCGCTCGAACACCTGCGTGCTGGCCAGCCGGTCGATCTCCGCCCGCAGATAGGCGATTCGGCTCTCGTAGGACGCCTCGATCTGGGAGCGTTCCGTGTCGCGGGCCGCAAGGATGTCGTCACGCCACACCAGATAGGCGGTGGCCGACAGATATCCGACCGCGAACACGCCGACACAGGCGGCGACCGAACCGAGCACCCAGGGACGGAACGAGAAGGTGCGGCTGCGGTCACCGTTGGTGATCGTCACGTGATGCAGGGACCTGCGTTTTCCGAAGCCATGGCGGAGGTTGGCTGTGGGGTCGGACATGTCGCGTGCCATCATCCTCGAGGCGGGCCACGTGCCCGCCGGTTGAGGCTGATTAGAAAGCGGTAAGGTTAACAAAGCCCTTGCAACAGGCCTCGCCAGCCCCTGTCGGTGCAGCTTTCCCCTGCGTCAGCCGGTCAGCTTGGCCAGCGGCCGGTAGAATCCGGGCGTCAGGCCGGCCTCCGAGCGGGCCCGGTCGTTGAACGGCGGCTTGAGCGCGCCCCGGAAATGCGTCCGCACCAGCTCGTGGAACTTCGGTTCCGGCCGCTCGCCTGTCCGGTCGCACAGGAACCGGAACCATTTTGCCCCGAAGGCGACGTGATTCTTTTCGTCGCGGTAGATCACGCCGAGCACCCTGGCGGTGGCGTGATCACCGAGCGCTTCCGCCTTCTCGATCATCGGCGGGGTGATGTCGAGGCCGCGCGCCTCCAGCACCAGCGGGATGATGGCGAGCCGCGCGGCCAGGTCGCGCCCGGTCGACTGTGCCGCCTGCCACAGCCCGTCATGGGCCGGGAGGTCGCCATAGGCGGCCCCGAGCTCGCCCAGCCGGTCCTCCAGCATCGAGAAATGCTTGGCCTCCTCGAGCCCCACCCGCACCCAGTCATCGTAATAGGAGCGGGGCAGGCGGGTGTCCGCAAACCGGCCGATCAGATCCCAGGTCAGGTCCACCGCATTCAGCTCGATATGTGCCAGCGAGTGCAGCAGCGCGATCTTGCCGGCGTCGCCGCCGAGGGCCCGCTTGGGCATGTCCCGCGGCGCAAGCAGGACCGGCCGTTCCGGCCGGCCCGGACGCTCCGGCATCGGACCGCTCAGGGACAGGCTGCCCAGCCCCAGATGCCGGCCGTACCAGGCCTTGGCCGTGTCATAGGCAAGGCGGACCTTCTCGGCCGTGTCGGTCGCCCGGACGATGGCATTGGCGCGGGCAACGAGCGTGTCCGCGCGGTCGGTGTCGGCAGTGATGGACATGGGGCTGAGGGACGAGGTCGGGGAACGGGGGGGGGATCCGGGAGCGGGCAGGGGCGATCAGAGCGCCTTGACGGCCTCCAGGACCGCCTCGGCGTGCCCGGGAACCTTCACCTTGCGCCAGATGCCGGCCAGCTTGCCCTCGGCAGAGATAAGGAAGGTGCTGCGTTCGACGCCCATGTACTTCTTGCCGTACATCGACTTCTCCACCCAGACACCGAAGGCTTCGGATACGGCATTGGACGGGTCCGAGGCAAGATCGACGCTCAGCGTGTGCTTGGTCTTGAACTTGGCGTTCTTGGCGGCCTCGTCGGGCGAGATGCCGATCACCTCGGCGCCGGCTGCGGCGAAGTCGGCCTTCATGCGGCTGAAGGCAATGCATTCCTCGGTGCAGGCCGGGGTGTCCGCCTTGGGATAGAAGTAGAGGACGACGGCCTTGCCGCGCAGGGAGGCCAGCGCCACGCTGCGGTCGCCGTCGAGGGCGAGGTCAACGGCCGGTGCGGCATCGCCGATCTGCAATTCGCTCATGTTGCCTTCCTTCTGTCATGTTCCGCCGGATTATCCGGGCGATAGGTGTGAACGCCGCAGCCCCCCGACGGAGGTTCGGGTTTTGGGTTGGCGTGAGTTATCATATTTTGCGGGTCGACTCGACGCCCCGCCATTGAGGACAAGGGTAACACGCGCTGACACAGTCCCTGCCCACGCCTGATACCGAAGCCTTACGGACGGCGGGCCCGAATGGATTTCGGCGGCTGCGTCGGGCTGCGGCACTCATCGTGCTGGTGCTGCTTGCGGGCATCCTGGCGCTGGCGCTGCGCCTTGCGCTCGGGCCGACCCCCATCCCGCTGGTCGCCGGACTGATCGAGAGCACCACGCGCGGCGCCGATGCGGAGCTGACGGTCGGTCGCGTCCTGCTGGACCTCAGCGCCGAGCAGGGTCCGACGGCGATCATCGAGGGGGCCGTGCTGAAGGTACCGGGCGAGGCGCAGGTCGATCTCGTGCTGCCGCGCCTGCAGGCCGTGATCGCGCTGGAGCCGCTGCTGGCCGGCACGCTCAACTTCACCCGGCTGGAGATCGACGGACCGCGCCTGACCCTGCGCCCGGGCGATGCGGACACCCCGATCGCCTCGATGGGCGACATGATGGAAGCGGTCGACCGCACGGCCGCCATCGTCGACGCGGAATTCCAGCGCCGCAGCCTCGCCGAGGTCCTGCTCAGGGACGGGCGTCTCGACGTCATCGGCCCGGTGCCCCGGCGCATCAACGAGATTGATGCCGTGCTGCGGCGGGATTCCGAAGGCGGTCTGCTGGCCGAAGCGGAGATTTCCGGCCGCATGGGCGTCTGGGACCTGGCGTTGCGCCGGGCCGTTGTCAGCGACAGCGGCGAGCGTCAGATCGGGCTCTACATCCGCGACATGGCGCTTGCCGAGCTGTTTCCCTCCAATGAAAAGGTGAATGCGGGCAAGGGGCTCGGTCTGCCGCTGGAGGTCCAGTTCAATGCCGCGCTTGACGGCACGGGCGCCTTCGAGGTCGCCAATCTGGTCGCCCGCGGGCAGGACGGCTGGCTGCGCTCGGGCTCGACCCTGATCCGGTTCGACGATGTTGCCCTCGCGCTCGCCTGGTCGGCCGGGACACCCGGCGTGACCATCGGCAAGTCGCACGTGATCCGGGGCAACACGGAGATCTTCTTCTCCGGCGCGGTCCGCCCGCCGGCGGAGGGCAGCAGCGACTGGACCTACCAGATCAGCACAGACCGGGCCCGTTTCGGCTCGGCCGACGTGCCGGAGCCGCCGATGATCGCCGACTATCTGGCGCTCGAGGGCCGGGTGAACCTGGCCGACCGGGCGGTCCTCATCGACCGGTTGCAGCTCCAGTCGGGGCCCGCCTCGTTCCAGGCAATCGGGTCGCTCGACCTGCGCGACGACGGCCCCTATCTCGCGCTTGCGGTCGATGCGCAGACCATGCCGGTCGCCATGCTGAAGCAGATCTGGCCCATCACGCTGGCCCCCCCGGCCCGTCGCTGGATCATCGAGCACCTCAAGGGCGGACAGATCCAGTCGGCCCGCGTCGACGCTGCGATCCGGGCGCCGGCCTTCGATGAATCCCACCCCGACCCAGGCTGGGGCGGCGACGACCTCAAGCTCGACATCGTGCTGGTCAACACCGATGTCCAGCCGCTGGCCACGCTCCCGCCCATCACCGGCCTCACCGGCACGGTCACGATCCAGAACGAGCTGCTGACCGTCGACATGCGCTCAGGCAGCGTGACCACGCCCTCGGGCGGATCGGTCGCCGTGCCGGCCGGTCGCTTCGAGATCCCGCATCTGTCGGGACGGGACATCAAGACGGGTCTGCTGGACCTGAAGCTTCAGGGCGGCCTCGGCCCCCTGTCGGAGATTGCCAATGCCCCGCCGTTCCGCATCCTCGACAAGGCGGAGCTTTCGGATGTCGCGCTCACCGGGTCCGGCGACATCGACGTGACGGCCAAGCTGCCGCTGAAGCTGTCGCTGGCGGTGGCCGAGGTGGGCTGGGCGGCACGGGCGAAGCTGACCGGCTTTGCCGCAGACAAGCCCGTGCGCGGGCACCGCATCACCGATGCCACCCTGCAGCTGACGGCTGATCCCCTGCAGGTGGACATCAAGGGCAAGGGCCGCATCGACGGGCTGCAGGCCAACATCGACCTCGTCTATCCGCTGGATGATGACAGTCAGGTCGAGGCGCGCCAGGACGTGCAGCTCAAGGTGACCACGGCAGACCTGCGCAAGAAGGGGGTCGATCTGGGGGGCCTGGTCGAGGGCACGATGGTGCTCGACGTGGCCGAGACGCCGGAGGGGCAGCAGTTCGAGATCGACCTCAAGGAGGCGTCGCTGCGGCTGAGCGAGATCGGCTGGGAGAAGGGCCCCGGTGTGGCGGCGAGGGCGAGTTTCCTGCTGACCGATCGGGGTGAGGCGCGCCGGCTGGAGAATTTCTCGCTGCGCTCCGACGGCGTCGCGCTGGAGGGAACGGTGGCGCTTGGCAAGGGAGGCGAGTTCCGCGAGGCGGATTTCTCGACGTTCCAGATCCGCCCGGGCGATTCGGCTGCGCTCAAGGTGGTCAAGGACAGCGCCGGCCGGGTCCGCGTCACCCTGACGGGCGCGCAGTTTGACGGCCGCGGCCTCATCCGGCAGCTGCGCGACCGCAAGGGCACCTCCGAAGACGAGAGCGATGACGACACCGCCTTCCGCGTCAGCCTCAAGATCGGGCGGCTGCAGGGCTTTCAGGGCGTCTATGCGACCGATGTCGCGGGCGAGGTGGCCGGCAAGGCCGGTGACCTGACGTCCATGCGTCTGACGGGGGCGCTCAACAACCAGGGCGCCTTCACCTTCGAGATCACCGGCGAGGGCGAGGCACGGGCGGCAAGCGGCGAGTTTGCCGACACCGGTGCCCTGCTGCGCTTCCTCGATCTCTACGAACGCATGCAGGGCGGTACGGGACGGCTGCTCGTGTCGCTGCCTGCCGACAAGACCTGGTTCGGGACCTTCGGCGTGCGCGGTTTCTCCATCACCGAGGATCCGGCCCTGCGGAAGCTGGCGGAGCTGCCCGAAATCTCCCGGCCGATGCCCGACAGCCAGCCGGTGCCGAACGGCGCGGCCATGTCCCGGAACGGCGAGGCCTCCTTCGACCGCATGGACATCCGCTTCTCCCGCAAGGGCGACACGCTGACGGTCGAGGAGGGGATCCTGCAGGGCGCGGCCGTCGGGGGCACCGTGCTCGGAACGGTCGATCTCGACACGCGCGAGCTGGCGCTGACCGGCACCTTCGTTCCGATCTTCGCCCTGAACAACCTCTTTGCCAGGATCCCGGTGCTGGGCTTTGCCCTCAGCGGCGGCAGCCAGGAGGGCCTGATCGGCGTCACCTACCGCCTGTCCGGCCCCATCAGCGCGCCGGCCCTCACGGTCAATCCGGTCTCGGCGATCGCCCCCGGCATCTTCCGCAAGATGTTCGAGTTCCGCTGATTGCCCGTCTCGGGAGCAAAAAAGCCCGGCACATGGCCGGGCTCCTGATGGTGATCGAGGGCCGGAGGCTCAGACCGGCTTCAGCAGCACGTGCTTCTTCTTGCCCATCGACAGCTTGATCACGCCTTCGCCGGTCAGATCCCCCGTGCCCAGCACGCGCTTGTCGTCCGTCACGGCCACGTCATTCACCTTCAGCGCCCCGCCGGCGATGTTGCGCCGGGCCTCGCCGTTGGAGGCCGACAGGCCGGCGGTGACGAAGGCGGCCAGGACGCCGATCCCGGCCGAAAGGTCGGCGGCCGCGATCTCGACCGTCGGCAGGCCCTCGGCCAGCGCGCCTTCCTCGAAGGCGCGACGTGCGGTCTCGGCCGCCGCCTCGGCCGCCTCGCGGCCATGCACCATGGCGGTCGCCTCGGTCGCCAGCACCTTCTTGGCCTCGTTGATTTCCGAGCCCGAAAGGGCGGCAAGCCGCGCGATCTCGTCCAGCGGCAGCACGGTGAACAGCTTCAGGAAGCGCTCGACGTCGGCATCCTCGGTGTTGCGCCAGTACTGCCAGTAGTCATAGGCCGACAGCTGCTCCGGATTGAGCCAGACGGCGCCGGCGGCAGTCTTGCCCATCTTCGCGCCCGAAGACGTCGTCAGCAGCGGGGCAGTCAGCGCGAAGGCCTCGATACCGGCCTTGCGCCGGATCAGGTCGACGCCCGACAGGATGTTCGACCACTGGTCGGAGCCGCCCATCTGCAGGCGGCAGCCGGTCTGCTGGTAGATCTCCAGGAAGTCGTAGCCCTGCAGCAGCATGTAGTTGAACTCAAGGAACGACAGGTGCTGCTCGCGCTCCAGCCGCAGGCGCACGCTGTCGCGCTGGATCATCTGGTTGACCGAGAAGTGGCGGCCGATGTCGCGCAGGAACTCGACATAGTTCAGCTTCATCAGCCAGTCGGCGTTGTCGAGCATGATGGCGTCACGCGGGCCGGTGCCGAACGTCAGCAGCTTCTCGAACACTTTGCGGATGCCGGCCTTGTTGGCCTCGATCTCCTCGTCGGTGAGGATCTTGCGGCTCTCGTCCTTGCCGGTCGGATCGCCGACCCGGGTCGTGCCGGAACCCATGAGCGCGATCGGCCGGTGCCCGGTCTGCTGCAGCCAGTACAGCATCATGATGGTGACGAGCGAGCCCGCATGCAGGCTCGGCGCCGTGCAGTCGAAGCCGATATAGGCCGTGACGGTTTCGCTCGACAGCAGCTTGTCGAGACCTTCGTGGTCCGACACCTGGTGGATGAAGCCACGCTCGCTGAGGATCTTGAGAAACTCGGATTTGTACTCGGTCATTGCGCCCGTTCGTCCCGTTGGCCCGTTCGTCCGGTTGATCTGTGCCGTCCGGATCGGTGCTGTCCGGTCTGGCGCGCCGGCTCTGCCCCGGCCGGCAGGTGTTGCTCTATAGCCGATGCGGCGGCGGATTTCACGTCCCAAGCCAAAGTCGCCCGCCTCATTTCGCAGGCAGCCCGACCCCGGACCGCATGGCCCTCCTGCAAGCAGAAAGGCCGGGCATGAGCCCGGCCTTTCGTCCGCAGTCCGGATGGACTGAGGCGCAATCGTATCAGGCGGAGTAGTACATGTCGTACTCGACCGGATGCGGGGTCATCTCGTAGCGCATGTTCTCTTCCATCTTCAGCTCGATGTAGCTGTCGATGAAGTCGTCGTCGAACACGCCACCGGCCTTCAGGTAGTCGCGGTCGACGTCCAGCGACTGCAGGGCTTCACGCAGCGAGCCACAGACGGTCGGGATCTCGGCCAGCTCTTCCGGCGGCAGGTCGTAGAGGTTCTTGTCCATGGCGTCGCCCGGATGGATCTTGTTCTTGATGCCATCGAGACCGGCCATCAGCTGGGCGGCAAAGGCCAGGTACGGGTTGGCGGTCGGATCCGGGAAGCGGACCTCGATGCGCTTGGCCTTCGGCGAGGAGGTGTACGGGATGCGGCAGGACGCCGAGCGGTTGCCCGAGGAGTAGGCGAGCAGGACCGGAGCCTCGTAGCCCGGGACCAGGCGCTTGTAGGAGTTGGTCGACGGGTTGGTGAAGGCGTTCAGCGACTTGGCGTGCTTCAGGATGCCGCCGATGTAGTAGAGGCACATCTCGCTGAGGTCGGCGTAGAGGTTGCCGGCGAACAGCGGCTTGCCGTCCTTCCAGATCGACTGGTGGCAGTGCATGCCCGAACCGTTGTCACCGAAGATCGGCTTCGGCATGAACGTGGCGGTCTTGCCGTAGGCGTTGGCGACCTGGTGCACCACATACTTGTAGATCTGCATGTGGTCGGCGCAGGTGACCATGGTGTTGAACTTGATGCCCAGCTCATGCTGTGCGGCCGCCACCTCGTGGTGGTGCTTCTCGACGGAGACGCCCATCTCGGCCATCACGGACAGCATCTCGGAACGGATGTCCTGGCAGCTGTCGATCGGGGGAACCGGGAAGTAGCCGCCCTTGACGCGCGGACGGTGGCCGAGGTTGCCGGCCTCATACTCGGTGTCGAGGTTGGACGGCAGCTCGTTGCTGTCGATCTTGAAGCCGGTGTTGTAGGGCTCCGAGGCGAAGCGGACGTCGTCGAAGATGAAGAATTCGGCTTCCGGGCCGAAGAAGATGGTGTCGCCGAACCCGCCGGACTTCACATAGGCCTCGGCGCGCTTGGCAATGGTGCGCGGGTCACGGTTGTAGGTCTCGCCGGTGCGCGGATCGACGATGTCGCACAGGATGACCATGGTCGACTGGGCGAAGAACGGGTCCATGTGGACCGAGGTCGGATCGAGGACCAGCGTCATGTCCGAAGCGTCGATGGCCTTCCAGCCTGCGATCGACGAGCCGTCGAAGGCCACGCCTTCGGCGAACATGTCTTCGTCGACAAGCGACGAATCCATCGTGACGTGCTGCAGCTTGCCGCGCGGGTCGGTGAAGCGCAGGTCAACGAACTTGATGTCCTTGTCCTTGATTTCCTTGAGGATCTCAGCAACGGTGGTCATTTAATTACTTCCCTAGTGTTCTGGTTTTCACGTGGGCTTGCTCTCGGTCGGGGAGGCGCCCCCCAGGCGTCAGATCCCGCCCGACCGAAAATCGGGTGCAGGCCGGAGCCCGCAAACTTGTCAGATGGCGTCCACCCCGGATTCGCCCGTCCGGATGCGGACGGCTTCCTCGATGTTCGACACGAAGATCTTGCCGTCGCCGATGCGACCGGTCTGGGCGGCGTTGCGAATCGCCTCCACGGCCTTCTCGACCATCTCGTCCGGCAGCACGACTTCAACCTTCACCTTCGGCAGGAAGTCGACGACGTATTCGGCGCCGCGATAGAGCTCGGTATGGCCCTTCTGGCGGCCGAAGCCCTTGGCCTCGGTGACCGTGATCCCCTGAAGACCAACTTCCTGCAGCGCCTCCTTCACCTCGTCGAGCTTGAAGGGCTTGATGATCGCCTCGATCTTTTTCATCGCCTTGGGTCTCTCTCCGTGTCTGAGGCCGCGGGGCCGGTTCTCCTGGGCAGAAGCGACGGTCGGGACCGGTCGTTTCGGCGGTTGGCCTCACTAAAGCACGTGGCGTGCCAGTTTTGAAAAATCGCCCGCGCGCCGCAAAAACGAGCAAATCAGCCGGAAGGTCGCCCGGTCCGCCGCAGCAGGCCCTGCGAGGATGCCGCGAAAAAGCGCAATTGCATAGAAAATGTGCAACTGATGCGGCCGGTCGGTGCGATTGGTGCTGCTTAAAAAAGAGGCTGGCTGCCGGTCGCCTCGGCATCGCGGCAGGCTTGCGGCGGCAAGGCCGGCCGATCAATGCTGGCGCAGGACCGGCAGGGCCCCGGCGCGGGATCGGGCGGTGGCAGGCGGCGGCGGAAGGAGAGGCTGGCGTGACGGACTGGGCCATGGACAGGGACAAAGGGTCTGGCAAAGGGTTTGGCGGAGGCGCTGGCGGGAGCTTCGGCGGAGGCTCAGGCGGGGGCGCCGGCTGGGACTGGAGCGGGGAGCAGGCTGCCACCGCGCTTCTGACGCCTGCGGAAATGGCCGAGGCCGACCGGCGGACGATGGCCGCCGGGGTGTCGGGCCATGAGCTGATGCGCCGGGCCGGCGCGGCCGTCGCCCGCGCCGCAGCGGTGATGCGCTCGGCCGGCCAGCCCGTCCTGGTGCTCTGCGGCCCCGGCAACAACGGCGGCGACGGCTATGTGGCGGCAACGCTCCTGAAGCGCTGGGGTATCCCCGTTACCCTTCTGTGTCTGGGGCAGCCCGACCAGGTGCGGGGCGACGCGGCTGAAGCCGCAGCCGGCTGGCGCGCGGCCGGTGGCACGATCGCTCCCCTGGATCCCGCTTCTTTCATTGCCAATGACAGGAACGCGCCGCGCCCGCTGCTTGTCGATGCCCTGTTCGGGGCCGGGCTGTCCCGGCCGCTCGACGGTGCGGCCGCAGCCGCCGTGGACCGTATCAATGCGTCTGCGCTTCCGGTGCTTGCGGTCGATGTGCCCTCGGGGCTCGAAGGGGCGACGGGCCGCGCCGCCGGGCCGGTTGTCCGGGCCACCCGCACCGTGACCTTTGCCCGCCTGAAGCCCGGGCATGTCCTTCTTCCCGGGCGCGATCTGTGCGGTGAAACGGTGCTCTGTGACATCGGCATTGGCAATGAAACGATTTCGGACCTGCAGCCGAAGGCCCGTCTCAACGGCCCTGCAGCCTGGGGCAGGGGCCTGCCGCAGCCGGCCCGCGACACCCACAAGTATGCCCGCGGCGCTGTCCTGGCGGTGAGCGGACCCTATCACGCCACCGGGGCGATCCGCCTCGCGGCGGAGGCCGCGCTCCGGGCCGGGGCCGGCCTTGTCAGCATCGCCTGCGCCCCGGCGGCGACGGCGGCCCTCGTGCCGCATCTGACGGCGGTGATGGTGCGGCCGCTCCGTGACGGCGCGGCCTGGGCCGACCTTCTCGCCGACCCGCGCATCGCGGCCGCCGTGATCGGCCCCGGCGCCGGGCTGGGGGAGGGCGTCCGGCACCAGGTGCTGGATCTCGTGGCGGCGCCCGCCGGTCCCGGCCTGGTGCTCGATGCCGACGCCCTCTCGGCCTTTGCCGGGGACCGCGAGCGCCTGCTCGGCGCCCTGCGTCAACGCAGCAGTCCGGCGATCCTGACCCCGCATGCGGGCGAGTTTCGCCGCCTGTTCCCGCAGGCCGCGGCGCTGGACCGTCTGGCTGCTGCCCGTGCGGCGGCACGCGAGGCGGGGGCGGTCGTCGTGCTCAAGGGGCCGGACACGGTGATCGCCGCGCCGGATGGCCGGGCCTTCGTCAATGCCAACGCACCGGCAGCGCTTGCCACCGCCGGCTCCGGCGATGTGCTGGCGGGACTGGCGGCGGGCCTGCTTGCCCAGGCGGTCGCGCCCTTCGAGGCGGCGGCCATGGCGGTGCATGTCCACGGCGCGGCGGGAGCCCTTGCGGGCGCCGGAATGACGGCCGAGGACCTTTTGCCGGCTGTCCCCCGGGCGCTGGCCCGGCTTGCGGCGGGATAAGGCCCGCGTGATTTGGCCGGATGCGGCATTTTTGCTTTGATGCAGGCAGGGCGGGTGCTATAGAGGCCGCGCCCTGGCTTCGGGCGTCCTAGGCCGTCGCGGGCGTGGTGGAACTGGTAGACACGCCAGATTTAGGTTCTGGTGGCGTAAGCCGTGGGGGTTCAAGTCCCTCCGCCCGCACCACGGCGAATGGCTCGGAGTCGCCAGCCGAGGCTGAACCGGCCGACTGTGCGCCGGTCCCCGAACTTCCCGCGATCCGGCCGCTTCGCACCGTCGAGATCCGGACAGGACATGGGGACCCCGAGCGTCTCGGCCGCCCTGAAGAGGGCCCCCACGGGGCCAATTGCAAACATGACACGGGATCCATGTCGGGCCCCGTACCGAGGACGAAGCACACGACCATGCAGGTGACCGAAACCCTTTCCGAGGGCCTCAAGCGCGAACTCAAGATCGTCATTCCGGCTACCGAGCTGGCTGCGAAACTCGACTCGTACCTCGATGAACTGAAGGACAAGGTCCGGATCAACGGCTTCCGCCCGGGCAAGGTGCCGGCTGGGCACATGAAGCGCATGTACGGACGTCAGGCCATGGCCGAGATCGTCTCCCGGACGATCCAGGAATCGAGCCTCAAGGCGATCGAGGACCGCTCCGAGCGCCCGGCGCTGCAGCCGGACATCGATCTGGCCGATGACGAGGCCCAGGCCATCATCGAAGGCTCCGCCGATCTGGCGTTCAAGGTCATCTATGACCTGCTGCCGCAGTTCGAGGTCGTCGACTTCTCCGGCATCGAGCTGACCCGTGAGGTCGTCGAGGTGTCCGACGAAGGCGTCATGGAGCAGGTCGAGGCGATTGCCGCCAACAACCGCGCCTACGAGAGCAAGGGCGAGGGCGCCGTGGCCCAGTCCGGCGACCGCGTGACCATGTCCTACGTCGGCAAGCTCGACGGCGTGCCCTTCGACGGCGGTGCCGACGAGAACGGCCAGCTGGTGCTCGGCTCCGGCCAGTTCATCCCCGGCTTCGAGGATGGCGTCATCGGCATGAAGCAGGGCGAGGAGAAGGTCATCTCCGTCACCTTCCCGGCCGACTATCCGGCAGCCAACCTGGCTGGCAAGGAAGTCACCTTCGACATCGTCCTGAAGGACGTCGCCGCTCCGGGCGAGACCAAGATCGACGACGACTTTGCCAAGAGCCTCGGCCTGGAGTCGCTCGACAGCCTCAAGGACATCATCCGCGGCCAGATCGAGAACCAGTTCGGCGCCATGACCCGCCAGCGCGTCAAGCGCCAGCTGCTCGACAAGCTCGATGAGGTCTATTCCTTCGACCTGCCGTCCAAGCTGCTCGAGACCGAATTCCAGAACATCTGGAACCAGGTCGAGAACGACATGAAGCGCAACGGCAAGACCTTCGAGGACGAGGAGACGACGGAAGAGGCCGCCAAGGCCGACTACCGCAAGATTGCCGAGCGTCGCGTGCGCCTGGGTCTGGTGCTCTCCGAAGTCGGCGAGAAGAACAAGATCGAGGTGACCGAGGAAGAAGTGCAGCGCGCCCTGTTCGAGCGCGTGCGCCAGTTCCCGGGCCAGGAGCGTCAGGTGTTCGAGTTCTACAAGAACAACCCGCAGGCGCTCGCCACCCTGCGCGCCCCGATCTACGAAGAGAAGGTTGTGGACTTCATCCTCTCGCTCGCCAAGGTGACGGACAAGACCGTGACCAAGGAAGAGATGCAGAAGCTCGTTGCCGAGGATGAGGACAAGGACGAGTCAGCCGCCGGCTGACCCTCCGACGTTCCAGCGGCGTGAAGGCTTTAACCTTGCCTTCACGCCGTATCGGCCACAATCTTGAGATATGGGCGACATCCCCTATGTATGGGTGTCGCTTTTTTCGACTCAGAGGGTCGGAGCCTCGCGTTTCACCGCTCGCCATCCGGCGTCCCTGCCGGGCCCGGTCGAGCCAGCAGATGGATATGGTATGAAGGATCCCGTCGAATTCTACACGAACACGCTCGTGCCGATGGTTGTCGAGCAGACGAACCGCGGCGAGCGGGCCTTCGATATCTATTCCCGGCTCCTCAAGGAGCGGATCATTTTCCTGACCGGCCCGATCGAGGACCACCTGGCGACGCTGGTCTGCGCCCAGCTGCTGTTCCTGGAATCGGAAAACCCGACCAAGGAAATCGCGATCTACATCAATTCGCCCGGCGGTCTGGTGACGGCCGGTCTTGCCATCTACGACACGATGCAGTTCATCCGGCCGGAAGTGTCGACGCTCTGCATCGGTCAGGCCGCCTCGATGGGCTCGCTGCTGCTGGCAGCCGGTCACAAGGGCAGCCGCTTCTCGCTGCCGAATGCCCGCGTGATGGTGCACCAGCCGTCCGGCGGTTTCCGCGGTCAGGCCGCCGACATCATGCTGCATGCCCAGGAAATCCTGAGCCTGAAGCGCCGTCTGAATGAAATCTACGTGAAGCACACGGGCCAGTCGCTTGACCAGGTCGAGGAAGCGCTGGAACGTGACAACTTCATGACCGCCGAGATGGCCAAGTCCTTCGGCATCGTCGATGCCGTGATCTCGGACCGCTCCAGCCTCGGCGCCCAGGGCGGCGCCTGACCGGCCTCAGCGGCGGATGGGGCCGGCTTTGTCCGGCCCGCTTAAACGAATATTGATTTTTACGGGCGAAGGATGAAACCATCTTCGTCCGTGGAGGTCGCAAGCAAGGCGGTCCTGGACCGGATGACGGGCAAGCGCGCAGCGCAGGGCCCGGAACGACAAGTGGGAGGGCTCTGGCCCTCCTGGAACCTGCGGGGTTGAATACATGACAAAGGCCAGCGGCAGCGACTCCAAGAATACGCTCTACTGCTCGTTCTGCGGCAAGAGCCAGCACGAAGTTCGCAAGCTGATCGCCGGCCCGACTGTTTTCATCTGCGATGAATGTGTCGAGCTGTGCATGGACATCATACGCGAGGAGAACAAGTCCTCGCTGGTGAAATCGCGCGATGGCATCCCCACGCCGCAGGAAATTCGCCATGTCCTTGATGATTACGTGATCGGCCAGAACAGCGCCAAGAAGGTGCTCTCCGTGGCCGTGCACAACCATTACAAGCGCCTGAACCACGCCACCAAGAACAACGACGTGGAACTGGCCAAGTCCAACATCCTGCTGTGCGGCCCGACCGGCTGCGGCAAGACGCTGCTGGCCCAGACCCTGGCGCGCATCCTCGATGTGCCCTTCACCATGTCCGATGCCACGACGCTGACCGAGGCCGGTTACGTCGGCGAGGACGTGGAGAACATCATCCTCAAGCTGCTGCAGGCGGCCGACTACAACGTCGAGCGCGCGCAGCGCGGCATCGTCTACATCGACGAGGTCGACAAGATTTCCCGCAAGGCCGACAACCCGTCCATCACCCGCGACGTCTCGGGTGAGGGCGTGCAGCAGGCCCTGCTGAAGATCATGGAAGGCACCGTTGCCTCCGTTCCGCCCCAGGGCGGTCGCAAGCATCCGCAGCAGGAGTTCCTGCAGGTGGACACGACCAACATCCTGTTCATCTGCGGCGGCGCCTTTGCCGGGCTCGACAAGATCATCTCGGATCGCGGCCGCAAGTCCTCGATCGGCTTCAAGGCCAATGTGGTCGGTCCGGAAGACCGCCGCATCGGCGAGCTGTTCTCCGAGCTGGAGCCCGAGGACCTGCTGAAGTTCGGCCTGATCCCGGAATTCGTCGGCCGCCTGCCGGTAATCGCGACGCTGGAGGATCTGGACGAGGATGCGCTGATGACCATCCTGACCGAGCCGAAGAACGCTCTGGTCAAGCAGTACCAGCGCCTGTTCGAGATGGAAAACGTCGACCTGACCTTCCACGAGGACGCCCTGAAGGCGATTGCCCGCCGCGCCATCGAGCGCAAGACGGGGGCCCGCGGCCTGCGTTCGATCCTGGAAGCCATCCTGCTCGACACCATGTACGAGCTGCCGGGCCTCAAGGGCGTCAAGGAAGTGGTGATCTCGCCGGATGTCGTGGAGGGCAAGGCCCGTCCGCTCTACATCTACGAGGATCGCGCCGAGACGGCGACGTCGGCCTGAAGGCGGCCCGACAGCGGCCTGAAAGCGGCCTGAAAGCGTCCCGACAGGGCGCCCGCCGGCTGCGACCAGACAAGACACGAACCGCGCGATGCCGTCCCCCCGGGGCGGCATCTTGCGTTTCAGCCCCCTGGTCGCCGTCCTGCGGCGCCTCAGCGTCACGCCCGTGCGCCTTGTCCCGCCCCGTCCTGCTGCAGCCCCGCGCGCGGGGCCGGAGGCCATCCGACGGCTTGCGCCGGCCTTGTGCTGCACCGCCGTCGTCAACAGGCAAGGCAGGCGATCAGGGCTGCTTGCCTTGACACCCGGTGCCCTGGTGTCCACCTAATAGGGTGAACGATGGTTCGGCGGTTCAGTGTCGCTGCCCTGAGCGGGGCGTCCGGAACCGGCCATGATCCGTGCCACCCCGGTCCGGAAGACCATCCAAGGAGAGCCTGAGGCCTTCCCCCTCCCGGGACGCCTGAGGCCGCAGAAAGGAATGGACATGAGCGAAATCGAAACGCGCTCCCTCGACGAGGCCGGCAAGACTGTCTATCCGGTGCTCCCCCTGCGCGACATCGTTGTGTTCCCGCACATGATCGTCCCGCTGTTCGTCGGCCGCGAGAAATCCATCCGCGCCCTCGAAGAGGTCATGACTTCCGACAAGCACATCCTGCTTGCCACCCAGAAGAACGCTGCCGACGATGATCCGGAGCCGGGCGAGATCTACGAGATCGGCACCCTGGCGACCGTGCTGCAGCTGCTGAAACTGCCCGACAACACCGTCAAGGTACTGGTCGAGGGTGGCGCGCGCGCGAAGATCACCGGCTACACCGGCCGCACGGACTTCTATGAAGCCGAAGCGCTGGTCATGCCGGAGAAGGACGGCGAGAACATCGAGGTCGAGGCCCTGGCCCGCTCGGTGGTGGCCGAGTTCGAGAACTACGTGAAGCTGAACAAGAAGGTTTCGCCGGAGGTTCTGGGCGCGGTCAACCAGATCGAGGACTACTCGAAGCTCGCCGACACCATCGCCTCGCATCTTGCGATCAAGATCCCGGAAAAGCAGGACATCCTCGGCATCGTCTCGGTGGCCGAGCGGCTCGAGCGCGTGCTCGGCCTGATGGAGAGCGAGATTTCCGTCCTGCAGGTGGAAAAGCGCATCCGCTCGCGCGTCAAGCGCCAGATGGAGAAGACCCAGCGCGAGTACTACCTCAACGAGCAGATGAAGGCGATCCAGAAGGAACTCGGTGACGGCGAGGATGGCCGCGACGAGCTGGCCGAACTGGAAGAGCGCATCAAGAAGACCAAGCTCACCAAGGAAGCGCGCGAGCGCGCCCATGCCGAGGTCAAGAAGCTCAAGCAGATGAGCCCGATGTCGGCGGAAGCCACCGTCGTGCGCAACTACCTGGACTGGATGCTCGGCATTCCCTGGAGCAAGAAGAGCAAGGTCAAGCATGACCTTGCTCTGGCCGAACAGGTGCTTGATGCCGATCACTTCGGTCTCGACAAGGTCAAGGAGCGCATCGTCGAGTATCTGGCCGTGCAGGCCCGGGCCAACAAGCTGAAGGGGCCGATCCTCTGCCTCGTCGGCCCTCCGGGCGTCGGCAAGACCTCGCTCGGCAAGTCCATCGCCAAGGCCACCGGCCGCGAGTTCGTGCGCATGTCGCTCGGCGGCGTGCGCGATGAGGCCGAGATCCGCGGCCACCGTCGCACCTACATCGGCTCGATGCCCGGCAAGGTCATCCAGTCGATGAAGAAGGCCAAGCGCTCCAACCCGCTCTTCCTGCTCGACGAGATCGACAAGATGGGCATGGACTTCCGCGGCGATCCGTCGGCGGCTCTGCTCGAGGTGCTGGATCCGGAACAGAACAACGCCTTCATGGATCACTATCTGGAGGTCGAGTACGACCTGTCGGACGTGATGTTCGTGACGACGGCGAACACGCTGAACATCCCTGCGCCGCTGATGGACCGCATGGAGATCATCCGGATTGCCGGCTACACCGAGGACGAGAAGGTCGAGATCTGCCGCCGGCACCTGCTGCCGAAGGCGGAAAAGGACCACGGCCTCAAGTCGGGTGAATTCTCGGTCGAGGACGAGGCCCTGCGCTTTGTCATCCGCCGCTACACCCGCGAGGCGGGCGTGCGCAACCTCGAGCGCGAGATGGCGACGCTGGCCCGCAAGGCCGTCAAGGACATCCTCATGCAGGGCGTCCAGACGGTGCATGTGGACCAGGCCAAGGTCGAGAAGTATCTCGGCGTGCCGCGGTTCCGCTATGGCCAGGCCGAGCTGGAGGACCAGGTCGGCGTCGTCACTGGTCTCGCCTGGACGGAAGTCGGCGGCGAGCTGCTGACCATCGAAGGCGTCATGATGCCCGGCAAGGGCAAGATGACGGTGACCGGCAACCTGCGGGACGTGATGAAGGAATCGATTTCGGCGGCGGCCTCCTATGTCCGCTCGCGCGCCATCGATTTCGGCATCGAGCCGCCGCTGTTCGACAAGCGCGACATCCACGTGCACGTGCCGGAAGGCGCGACGCCGAAGGATGGGCCGTCGGCCGGCATTGCCATGGCGACGGCCGTGATCTCGGTCATGACCGGCATCCCGGTTCGCCGCGATGTCGCCATGACCGGCGAGATCACCCTGCGGGGGCGCATCCTTCCGATCGGTGGTCTGAAGGAGAAGCTGCTGGCGGCCCTGCGTGGCGGCATCAAGACGGTGATGATCCCGGAAGACAACGCCAAGGATCTGGCGGACATTCCGGACAGCGTGAAGAACTCGCTCGACATCATCCCCGTCTCCAGCATGGAGGAGGTGCTGCGCAATGCCCTCGTCCGCATGCCGGAGGCGATCGAGTGGGACGAGAGCAAGGCCGCTGCGGCAGCCGAGAGCCGCAAGGCGGAAGAGGATGCGGCCGGCGTTGTTGCCCATTGACAAGGCCAAATTTGTCTAGACGAGCGAAAGCCCCGGTTCTTACCGGGGCTTTTTGCTTTCAAATCGCGTGAAAATGGCGGTTTTCTGCGAAAAAATGGCTTGCTTTGGCGCCCGTTTCCTCCGAATTTCCGCCCCAGCGGCTTGGGCGGTGAATCGCCTGTTTCTGCCGTTTTGTAGAAAGGGACTGCTATGAACAAGAACGATCTGATCGCGGCCGTGGCCGAGAAGACCGGCCTGACCAAGGCGCAGGCCGGCGAAGCCGTCGATGCGACCTTCGAGGCCGTGACCCAGGCGCTCAAGGCCGGCGATGAAGTCCGCATCATCGGCTTCGGCAACTTCTCGGTTTCCGAGCGTGCTGCCACCGAAGGCCGCAACCCGCGCACTGGCGAAACGATCAAGATCCCGGCCTCCAAGACGCCGAAGTTCAAGGCCGGCAAGGGCCTCAAGGACGCCGTCAACGGCTGATCCTGCTGTCCGTCAGGACACAAGTTCCCGCGCATTCATCTGAATGCGCGGGTTTTTTATGCCACTGCGCTGGTGTCGTTCCAGCCTCGCATGCCCAGGGTGGCATGGGGCCAGTCCGTCCGCGGGGGCGCGTTGCGCGGCACCCGGGGGAAGGGGGCGGGGGAGGGGCGGTCGTGTCGGACTGCCACCCTTGCGGACCGGGGCGTCCGAACCCGGGATCGACGCGTGACCGGGGAGGCCACCTTGCGTCAGGCGGCGGCCGGCATCAGGTTTTGCGCCAGCATCAGGGCGTTTCCGTCCGGATCAAAGAAGGTCGCAAGCTTGACCATCCCCTCGATGACCTCGGTCGGGCCATCGAACCGGACGCCAACTCCCTCCAGCTTGGCACGCGCGGCATCGAGATCGGCGATGCCGAAGACCGGAACGCAGTTGCCGGGCGCAGGCTGCACATGCTCGCCGAGGCCAAGCGTTACATTCTGCGTGTTCGTCTGCAGCTCCGACCAGCCGGCCTCTTCGATCTGGAAGATCGTCTCGAAGCCCAGCATCTCCTTGTACCAGTCCGCGCTCCTGTGCCGGTCCTTGACCGACATGGCGATGGTGATTGTTTGATCCACTGCGATCAGTGCCATGCGGCTGTTCCTTCGTTTGAAAATATAGTAACTATACAATATGGACATAAACCTCCTTGTCAAGATCACCTCGAGAGCCTGGGCATTATCCATTCTGGACAAGCTCCATCTCGGCATTCCCGGCCGGCAGGCCGCCCTGCTGGCTGCGACCGGAGCTGGCCGGACGGCCTTTCTGCAAAGCCTTGAGCATCTGGTGACGCTTGGGCTTCTGGAGCGCAATCCGGGCCATGGACATCCCCTTCGTCCCGAGTTTCGCCTGACGCCGGCAGGCGTGGCGGCGGCCGGCCTCGCGCATGAGGTTCTCAAGGCCGTCAGGCAGGACGAACAGGATCTCTTGCGCCTGAGCTGGACCTTGCCGGTCCTGGCCACGCTTCAGGCGGCCCACCCGTTCGGCGAGATAAGGCGCAGCCTGCCGTCGATCACCGACCGGGCGCTGTCGCACTCCTTGCGCTCCATGGAGCAGCGAACCTGGATCCACCGCCATGTCGAGGAAACGACACGGCCGCCAAGACCGCTCTACATGGCGATCAACAACGGCGCGGTCGTCAGCAGCCTGGCCGGCGCGGTGCTCGGGAGATGAGCGGCGGGCAGACATTCCTCCGACACCGACATCCAGGCCGGACCTGAAAAAGAGCGGGGAGGGAACAGGTCTCCGGTCCAGGCAGGCAAGGCCTGGCGAGAGCCTGCCGGCACGACACCCTCGACCGACGGCCTCGCGGCCTGCATCGGTCACACCACGCCCGGAGCCGGGTCCGCAGGCGGAGGCGCGTTGCCCACAGGATCGCGACGAAATCCAATCCGGGCTTGATTTGCCTCTTGCCAAGCCGGTGCGAAGCCCCTAAGAGCCGCATTTACGGGCGGGCGGTTAGCTCAGTTGGTAGAGCGCCTCGTTTACACCGAGGATGTCGGGAGTTCGAGTCTCTCACCGCCCACCATTCCGCACCATAGTCGGACGGTCCGAACCTGGCACGAAAGTCGCCGGGTTTTTTGTTGTGTCGTGTGGCGCCTGCGCCTGTCCTCAAGCCTGTCCCCAAGCCTGTCCCCGAGCCTCTCCCTGTCGCTGTGCCGGCAGGCGGCGATTGAGATGACGGGGAGCGGGCGAGGGCGCTTGCGCCGGCCGGCCGTGCTGCATCCGGGCCGCATCCGATCCAGTCCCTCTTGCGGACGTCTGCCGGCCAGCTTTCGTTGTGGATAACCTTTTGCCGGAGAAGAGATTTCTGCCCGGTCAACCGCACACAAGGCCGCGCCCGAAGCGGGGCTTCGCAAGCGGAAACCGGCGGTTTTGCAAGGGATCGGCGCGAGTTTTCGGGCCGGTGGAAAATCCGCGCCGAACGCTGTTTCTGGTGCTTGACTTCCGACCCGTCAGGCCGTACACCACGCCCACTTCTCGCGGGCCACACGGTTCGTGAGAACGAAGCGGGTGTAGCTCAGTTGGTTAGAGTGCCGGCCTGTCACGCCGGAGGTCGCGGGTTCGAGCCCCGTCACTCGCGCCACTTTCCAGTCTCTGGACAAGTGGCGACCGCTTCGTGAGATGTGCGGGTGTAGCTCAGTTGGTTAGAGTGCCGGCCTGTCACGCCGGAGGTCGCGGGTTCGAGCCCCGTCACTCGCGCCACTCACGAAATGAACAGGCCCCCTCGGTGGGGCCTTTTTCATTTGTGACCTTTTGTCCCACCCCGTCGGAACTCCTTCGCCAGCCAAGCAACGGCTTGCCCCCGGGGCGTTGCATCAGGGGCAGCGACCGTCGCCTGCGACATCGCATGCCGGGCCTGCAACCGGCTGGAAATGAGGCTTTATTTTGGCTGTTTTCCGATGCTTCCACGACGTTTCGGCCAATTCATGCTTCGCTAAGGCATCCTCAGGGATAAATTGTGCTGGTGTTTGACCGGTCTGGGCTCTTGCGTTGCCCATGCTCGTGGGCTAAGCGTGCGCTCGCATGTTGGTTAAACCGGGGCCGTCGCGGGCCTGAGTCGCGTCTGTGCGCCTGTCCGCGTCGGCTGGATCCCCTCCCGATCCGACCCGCCAAATGCAAGGACGCGAAAGACATGGAAGATCTGTTGCGGGACTATATCCCGATTGCCGTCTTCATCGGCATCTCGCTGGTCATTGGACTGGCCCTGCTGGTGTCGCCGTTTTTGCTGGCCTATTCCAAGCCGGATCCGGAGAAGCTGTCGGCCTACGAGTGCGGCTTCAACGCCTTTGACGACGCGCGCATGAAGTTCGATGTGCGCTTCTACCTCGTCTCGATCCTGTTCATCATCTTCGACCTGGAAGTGGCCTTCCTGTTCCCGTGGGCGGTCGTGTTCGGCGATCTCGGGGCCTATGGCTTCTGGTCGATGATGGTCTTCCTCGGCGTGCTGACCATCGGCTTCATCTACGAATGGAAGAAGGGGGCTCTGGAATGGGACTGACCACGTCTTCCGGTCCGCTCGTGGCACCGCAGCCCAAGGGTCTGATCGACCCGGCAACGGGCAAGCCGGTCGGCGCCAACGATGCGTTCTTCACCCAGGTGAACGACGAGCTGGCCGACAAGGGCTTCCTCGTCACCTCCACCGACAATCTGATCCAGTGGGCCCGCACGGGCTCGCTGATGTGGATGACCTTCGGTCTCGCCTGCTGCGCCGTCGAGATGATGCAGATGTCGATGCCGCGCTACGACGCCGAGCGGTTCGGCTTTGCGCCCCGCGCCAGCCCGCGCCAGTCCGACGTGATGATCGTCGCCGGCACGCTGACCAACAAGATGGCTCCGGCCCTGCGCAAGGTCTATGACCAGATGCCCGAGCCGCGCTACGTCATCTCGATGGGCTCCTGCGCCAACGGCGGCGGCTACTATCACTATTCCTATTCGGTGGTGCGCGGCTGTGACCGCATCGTTCCGGTCGACATCTATGTCCCGGGCTGCCCGCCGACCGCAGAGGCGCTGCTCTACGGCGTGCTGATGCTGCAGAAGAAGATCCGCCGCACCGGCACGATCGAACGCTAGGCCTTGAGGCCGGACAGGGTCCGGCCGGGCAGGACGGGCGGGGCAACCCGCCAGCGGCGCCGGGAACGGTGCCGTAAGGGAGAGCCCCCGTGGACCGGAACCGGTCCGCCGGGGCCATTGTCGAGGTCGATACGATGGACGAGACGCTCAAGGAACTCGGCGAGCACATCCAGCAGGGGCTGAAGGACAGGCTTCTGTCCTGGACGGTCGCCTACGGCGAACTGACGCTGGTGGTCAGCACGCTGGCGGTGGTCGACGCGATCCGCTTCCTGCGCGATGACGCGAGCTGCAAGTTCGTCAACCTGACGGATATCTGCGGCGTGGACTATCCGTCGCGCGAGAAGCGTTTCGACGTGGTCTATCACCTGCTGTCGCCGGTGCAGAACCTGCGCATCCGCGTCAAGGTCGCCACCGACGAGGACACCGCCGTGCCGTCGCTCGTTCCGGTCTTCCCGGCGGCCGAATGGTTCGAGCGGGAAGCCTACGACATGTATGGCATCCTGTTCTCCGGCCACCCGGACCTGCGCCGCATCCTGACGGACTACGGCTTCGACGGCCACCCGCTGCGCAAGGACTTCCCCGTCACGGGCTATGTCGAGGTGCGCTACGACGACGAGAAGAAGCGCGTGGTCTACGAGCCCGTGCGTCTGAACCAGGAATTCCGCAACTTCGACTTCCTCTCGCCCTGGGAAGGCACGGACTACGTGCTGCCGGGCGACGAGAAGGCAACGACGAACTAAGGCGGGCGACATGGCTGAAGCTCAGGTTCGCAATTTCAACATCAACTTCGGTCCGCAGCACCCGGCGGCGCACGGCGTGCTGCGCCTCGTGCTGGAGCTGGACGGCGAAGTGGTCACGCGCGTCGACCCGCATATCGGCCTGCTGCATCGCGGCACCGAAAAGCTCATCGAGCAGAAGACCTATCTCCAGGCCGTGCCCTATTTCGACCGCCTCGACTATGTGGCGCCGATGAACCAGGAGCACGCCTACGCGCTGGCGGTCGAGAAGATGCTCGGCATCACCGTGCCGATGCGCGGGCAGCTGATCCGCGTGCTGTTCTCGGAAATCGGCCGCATCCTGTCGCATCTCCTGAACGTGACCACGCAGGCCATGGACGTTGGCGCGCTGACCCCGCCGCTGTGGGGCTTCGAGCCGCGCGAAGAGCTGATGGTCTTCTACGAGCGCGCCTGCGGCGCCCGCATGCACGCAGCCTATGTGCGTCCCGGCGGCGTGCACCAGGACCTGCCGCGTCAGCTGCTCGACGACATCTGGGATTTCTGTGATCCGTTCCTGCAGACGCTGGACGACATCGAGGGTCTGCTGACCGACAACCGCATCTTCAAGCAGCGCAACGTCGACATCGGCGTCGTGACGCTCGAGGAGGCCTGGGCCTGGGGCTTCTCCGGCGTCATGGTGCGCGGCTCCGGGGCGGCCTGGGACTTGCGCAAGTCGCAGCCCTACGAATGCTACGCCGATCTCGATTTCGATATTCCGATCGGCAAGAACGGCGACTGCTACGACCGCTATCTCATCCGCGTGGAAGAGATGCGCCAGTCGGTCCGCATCATGAAGCAGTGCCTTGAGCGCCTGACCAAGGAAACCGGACCGGTGTCCGCCACCGACGGCAAGATCGTCCCGCCGAAGCGCGGCGAGATGAAGCGGTCGATGGAAGCGCTCATCCACCACTTCAAGCTCTACACCGAGGGCTACCACGTGCCGGCCGGCGAGGTCTATGCGGCCGTGGAGGCGCCCAAGGGCGAGTTCGGCGTCTATCTCGTGGCCGACGGCACCAACAAGCCGTATCGCTGCAAGATCAAGGCACCCGGGTACAGCCATCTTCAGGCCATGGACTATCTCTGCCGTGGCCACCAGCTCGCCGACGTGTCGGCGATCCTCGGATCGCTCGACATCGTGTTCGGTGAGGTGGATCGGTAAGGCGCACCAGTCAGGCCCGCCAGTCAGGCGTGCCAGTCAGGCGCTCTGGCGCCGGGAGGCAGCAACCTTCAGGCTGCTGCCCCCTCCAAGGGGATCATGTCGAAGCCGGGCAGGGCGGTTGCGCCTGACCGGCTGTAGTTCAATCGGCGCCCGGGTTACGGCCTTGGCGCCTGCCGCAGCCGCGGCGGTCGGATCGCAGGGGCACCGCAGGACGGGCCTCCGGTCTGGCCCTGCGGCCAGGGACATACGGAACGGGGATTAGACCATGGCGGTTCGCAGACTTGCCGCGGAACAACCGGACAGCTTCGCCTTCTCGGCGGAGAACCTCGCCTGGGCGAAGAAGGTCATCGACCGCTATCCCGCCGGGCGTCAGGCTTCGGCCGTCATCCCGCTGCTGTGGCGCGCGCAAGAGCAGAACGAAGGCTGGGTCAGCGAGCCGGCCATCCGCTACATCGCCGAAATGCTCGGCATGCCGCACATCCGCGTGCTGGAAGTGGCGACGTTCTACACCATGTTCCAGCTCCAGCCGGTGGGCCGCAAGGCCCATATCCAGGTCTGCGGCACCACCCCCTGCCAGCTTCGCGGCGCGGAAGACCTGATCCGGGTCTGCAAGTCGAAGATCGCGGCCCATGCGCATGAGCTGTCGGCCGACGGCAACTTCTCCTGGGAAGAGGTCGAGTGCCTGGGCGCCTGCGTCAACGCGCCGATGGTCCAGATCTTCAAGGACACCTACGAGGACCTGACGCCGGACAGCCTCGAGAAGCTGATCGACGACATTTCCGCCGGGCGGGAAGTCACGCCCGGGCCGCAGATCAATCGCCGCTTCGGCGCGCCCGAAGGCGGCCCGACGTCGCTGACGGACATTGCCGACGACACCCAGGGCGTTCTGCCCGTTCCGCATGTGGTGGACGGGTCCGAGAAGGCCTCGCAGGCCTTTGCCGGCCCGGCAATCAACAGCGGTGGCAAGGACTTCAACGGTGTACCGGATTCGGCTGAAGTATCAGTTGCACGTGTGCAGGCTGAAGTGGCCGCCCGCAAGGCTGCTGAAGCCGCAGCCAAGAACGAGGGGTGAGAGAGGCAAGATGCTGAAGGATCAGGATCGGATCTTCACCAACATTTACGGGCTCCATGACTGGGGTCTGGAGGGTGCGCGCAAGCGTGGCCACTGGGACAACACCAAGGCGCTGCTCGAGAAGGGGCGCGACTGGATCATCGACGAGATGAAGGGCTCCGGCCTGCGCGGTCGCGGCGGCGCCGGCTTCCCGACCGGTCTCAAGTGGTCCTTCATGCCGAAGGCCAGTGACGGGCGTCCGTCCTACCTCGTCGTCAATGCGGACGAGTCGGAGCCGGGCACCTGCAAGGACCGCGAGATCCTGCGCCACGACCCGCATACGCTCGTCGAGGGCTGCCTGGTCGCCGGCTTCGCCATGGGTGCGGTCGCGGCCTACATCTACGTGCGCGGCGAGTTCATCCGCGAGCGCGAGCGCCTGCAGGCGGCGATCGACCAGGCCTATGACGCCGGTCTGCTCGGCAAGAACAACAAGAACGGCTACGACTTCGACATCTACGTTCACCACGGCGCAGGGGCCTACATCTGCGGCGAGGAGACGGCGCTGCTCGAAAGCCTCGAGGGCAAGAAGGGCCAGCCGCGCCTGAAGCCGCCGTTCCCGGCGAATGTCGGCCTCTACGGCTGCCCGACCACCGTGAACAACGTCGAGTCCATCGCTGTCGCGCCGACCATCCTGCGGCGGGGCGGGGCGTGGTTCGCCGGTCTCGGCAAGCCGAACAACACCGGCACCAAGCTGTTCTGCATCTCCGGTCACGTGAACCGGCCCTGCACGGTCGAGGAAGAGCTGGGCATCCCGTTCCGCGAGCTGATCGAGCGTCACTGCGGTGGCATTCGCGGCGGCTGGGACAATCTGCTGGCGGTCATTCCGGGCGGGTCGTCCGTTCCCTGCCTGACCGGCGAGCAGATCAAGGACGTGGCGATGGATTTCGACACCCTGCGCGGCCTGGGCTCCGGTCTCGGCACCGCAGCGGTGATCGTCATGGACAAGTCCACCGACATCATCAAGGCGATCGCCCGCCTCAGCTACTTCTACAAGCACGAGAGCTGCGGCCAGTGCACGCCGTGCCGCGAGGGCACCGGCTGGATGTGGCGCGTCATGGAACGCATGGTCAAGGGTCAGTCCTCGCGCGAGGAGATCGACATGCTGTTCAACGTGACCAAGCAGGTCGAGGGCCACACGATCTGCGCCCTTGGCGATGCGGCCGCCTGGCCGATCCAGGGGCTGATCAGGAATTTCCGGCCCGTGATCGAGGCCCGCATCGACGATTACGTCGCCAAGACCAGGGCACCCAAGCCGCTGGTCGCGGCCGAGTGAACCGGGAACGAGGATTCGGAGACACGCGATGACAAAGCTGATCATCGACGGCAATGAAGTAGACGTTCCGGCGGACTACACCCTGCTTCAGGCCTGCGAGGCGGCCGGCGCCGAAGTGCCGCGCTTCTGCTACCACGACCGCCTGTCCATCGCCGGCAACTGCCGCATGTGCCTGGTGGAAGTGAAGGGCGGCCCCCCGAAGCCGACGGCCTCCTGCGCCATGGGCGTCAAGGACCTGCGTCCGGGCCCGAACGGCGAGCCGCCCGTCGTGCTCACCAAGAGCCCGATGGTCAAGAAGGCCCGCGAGGGCGTGATGGAGTTCCTGCTCATCAACCACCCGCTGGATTGCCCGATCTGCGACCAGGGTGGCGAGTGCGACCTTCAGGACCAGGCGATGGCCTATGGCGTCGATGGCTCGCGCTTCCTCGAGAACAAGCGCGCCGTCGAGAACAAGCACATCGGCCCGCTGATCAAGACGATCATGACGCGCTGCATTCACTGCACGCGCTGCGTCCGCTTCACCACCGAGGTCTGCGGCGTCGCCGACATGGGCCTGATCGGCCGTGGCGAGGATGCCGAGATCACGACCTATCTCGAGGCGGCCCTGTCGTCCGAGATGCAGGGCAACGCGGCCGACCTCTGCCCCGTCGGCGCGCTGACGCACAAGCCCTACGAGTTCAAGGCCCGCCCCTGGGAGCTGGTCAAGACCGAGAGCATCGACGTCATGGACGCGCTCGGCTCGGCCATCCGGGTCGACACCCGCGGCCGGGAAGTCATGCGTGTCATGCCGCGCCTCAACGAGGCGGTGAACGAGGAATGGATCTCGGACAAGTCCCGCTACATCTGGGACGGTCTCAAGACCCAGCGTCTTGATCGCCCCTATGCCCGCAAGGACGGCAAGCTTGTTCCTGTTACGTGGGCCGAGGCGTTCCAGATCATCGCCGAGCGCATCAAGGCGACGACCCCGGACAGGATCGGCGCCCTTGCCGGCCAGCTCTCCGGCGTCGAGGAGATGTTTGCGCTGAAGCTGCTCATGGACAGCCTCGGCGTGAAGAACATCGACAGCCGCTACCCCGGCTCGCCGCTGCATCCGAACAACGGGCGCGCAAGCTACCTGTTCAACGCCACGGTTGCCGGGATCGACGAGGCCGATGCGATCGTCCTGATCGGCACCAACCCGCGGCTGGAGGCCCCGGTGCTCAATGCCCGGCTGCGCAAGCGCTGGGTCAAGGGCCAGGTCGAGATCAGCATCATCGGCCAGAACGCCGACCTGACCTATCCGGCGACCTACCGCGGCGCCGGCCCGGACACGCTGGCGGCGCTGATCGACGATGCGTCGTTCCTGAGCGGCGCGAGGAAGCCGCTGATCATCGTCGGCCAGGGCGCGATCAACCGTCCGGATGGCGCCGCCGTCCTGGCGCTGGCCGCAAAGCTTGCCGAGAGCCGCGGTGCGGTCCGTGCCGACTGGAACGGCTTCAGCGTCCTGCACACGGAAGCTGCCCAGGTCGGGGCGCTCGACATTGGCTTCGTGCCGGGTGAGGGCGGCCTGACCACCGGTCAGATCCTGGCCGAGAACAGCCTCGACGTGCTGTTCCTGCTCGGCGTGGACGAGATCCAGATCCCGGCGGGCGCCTTTGTCGTCTACGAGGGCACCCACGGCGACAAGGGCGCGCACCGCGCCGATGTCATCCTGCCGGGGGCCGCCTACACGGAAAAGTCGGCGATCTACGTCAACACCGAAGGCCGTGTGCAGCTCGGCGAGCGCGCCGGTTTCCCGCTGGGCGAAGCCCGCGAGGACTGGGCCATCCTGCGCGCCCTGTCGGCCGTGCTCGGCAAGACGCTGCCGTTCGACAGCCTGACCCAGCTGCGCGCGAAGCTCTTCCAGGCGCATCCGCACATGGCGGCCATCGACGCGATCGCGGCCGGCGACCCGGCCGACGTGTCGCGTCTTGCCGCCCAGCAGGGCAAGGCCAGCTCGGCCGCGTTCCACAACGTGATCAGCGATTTCTATCTGACCAACCCGATCGCCCGCGCGTCGAAGGTGATGGCGGAATGCTCCGCCCTCGCAAAGGCGCGGATGGCGGCGGCAGCGGAATAAGGGGCAGGGGACAGACATGTCGGAGTTTATGACGACCTACGGCTGGCCTTTCCTCTGGATGGCGCTGCAGAGCGTGGTTCTGCTCGTCGTGCTGCTGGTGGTGATCGCCTACATCCTCTACGCCGACCGCAAGATCTGGGCGGCGGTGCAGATCCGCCGTGGCCCCAACGTGGTGGGGCCCTGGGGTCTGTTCCAGTCCTTTGCCGACCTTCTGAAGTTCGTGCTGAAGGAGCCGGTCATTCCGGCCGGGTCCAACAAGGGCCTGTTCCTGCTGGCGCCCCTGATCACCGTGCTGCTGGCGCTCAGCGCCTGGGCCGTGGTTCCGGTGGCCGAGGGCTGGGTGATCGCCGACATCAACGTCGGCATCCTCTACATCTTCGCGATCTCGTCCCTCGGCGTCTACGGCATCATCATGGGTGGCTGGGCGTCGAACTCGAAGTATCCGTTCCTGTCGGCGCTGCGCTCGGCCGCGCAGATGGTGTCCTACGAGGTCTCCATCGGCTTCGTCATCGTCACCGTGCTGCTGTGTGCCGGGTCGCTGAACCTGACCGAGATCGTCAATGCCCAGAAGACGGGCCTTGCGACGTATCTCGGCGTGCCGTGGCTCTCGATCCTGAACTGGTACTGGCTGCCGCTGCTGCCGATGTTCGTCGTGTTCTTCATCTCGGCGCTTGCCGAGACGAACCGGCCGCCGTTCGATCTGGCGGAGGCGGAGTCCGAGCTTGTGGCCGGCTTCATGGTCGAGTACGGCTCGACCCCGTACATGATGTTCATGCTGGGCGAGTATGTTGCCATCGCGCTGATGTGCGCGATGATGACGATCCTCTTCATGGGGGGCTGGCTGCCGCCGCTCGACATTCCGCCCTTCACCTGGGTCCCGGGCATCGTCTGGTTCACGCTCAAGGCGCTCCTCGTCTTCTTCATGTTCGCCATGGTGAAGGCAATGGTCCCGCGCTACCGCTACGACCAGCTGATGCGTCTGGGCTGGAAGGTGTTCCTGCCGCTGTCGCTGTTCATGGTGGTCCTGGTGGCCGGCGTGCTGCAGCTGACGGGCTGGGCACCGTAAGCCGGTGGACATTCCGGTCGCCGGGCTGATCGGGGCCGCCATCGGCCTCTACATCGGCTGGCTGGACTACGGCATCGCCAACGGACTTCTGTCGGCGTTGGTGGAGAAGCAAAGGCGCAAGGGCGGTGGTTTCGCCACGCGGTTCGAGCCCGCCCTGCGCAAACTGGTGTTCATTCTCCCGGTCTTCGGTTTTCCGGTGATCGGGTATCTGGCCGCGCAGCAGCTGGTTGGCTGAGCGCGTGAGGGAAGGCAACGGCGATGGGACTTGATCAGGCCGCTAAATCGCTCTTCTTGAAGGAATTCGTGTCGGCGTTCTTTCTCGCCATGCGCTATTTCTTCAAGCCGAAACCGACGGTGAACTATCCCTTCGAGAAGGGCCCGGTGAGCCCGCGCTTCCGCGGCGAGCATGCCCTGCGGCGCTATCCCAACGGGGAAGAGCGCTGCATCGCCTGCAAGCTCTGCGAGGCGATCTGCCCGGCGCAGGCCATCACCATCGAGGCGGGTCCGCGCCGCAATGACGGCACCCGCCGCACCACCCGTTATGACATTGACATGGTCAAGTGCATCTACTGCGGCTTCTGCCAGGAAGCCTGCCCGGTGGATGCCATCGTCGAGGGGCCGAACTTCGAGTTCGCCACCGAGACGCGCGAGGAGCTCTACTATTCCAAGGAAAAGCTCCTGGCCAACGGCGACCGCTGGGAACGCGAGATCGCCCGCAACATCGCAATGGACGCGCCCTACCGCTGAGCGCGTCCTGATCCAGGGCCCTGGCCGGCGGGCGAGCCGGGCAGGGGCCTCACACCGATGCCAGCCAACGACAGGGGCGCCGAGCCCCCAAAGGCGCAAGACCGAGACAGGCAGGTCCTGACATGATCCTGAAAGCCCTTTTCTTCTATCTGTTTGCCGGCGTGACCGTGGCATCGGCCTTCATGGTCATCGCCTCGCGCAATCCGGTTCACTCGGTCCTGTTCCTGATCCTGGCCTTCGTCAACTCCGCCGGGCTGTTCATCCTGCTCGGGGCCGAGTACCTGGCGATGCTGCTGATCGTGGTCTACGTCGGTGCGGTCGCGGTGCTCTTCCTCTTCGTGGTGATGATGCTGGACGTGGACTTCGTCGAGCTGCGTCAGGGCTTCCTGCAGTACATGCCGGTCGGGGCTCTCGTGGGCTTCATCATGCTGGTCGAGCTGCTGATGGGTCTCGGCGCCTGGGTGATCGCGCCCGAGCTGCTTGGACACCGGTCCGAGCCGACGCCGTCGCTGGACCAGGTGAGCAACATCGAGGCCATCGGCCAGGTGCTCTACACCAAGTACATCTTCTTCTTCCAGACCGCCGGCCTCGTGCTGCTGGTCGCCATGATCGGGGCCATCGTGCTGACCCTGCGCCACAAGGACGGCGTCAAGCGTCAGGACATCGCGAAGCAGGTCGCGCGCAACAAGGACAGCGCGATCGAGATCCGCAAGGTGGAACCGGGCAAGGGTATCTGACGCGCGGCAACGCGCATTAACCCGGCCGGCGGTCCTTGAAGCCGCCTTTTGCCGGATGGGTTTAAACGAGGGAGCACGGCGAGGCGCCCATGGAAATCGGTCTGTCGCACTACCTGTCGGTCGCGGCCATCCTGTTCACGATCGGGATCTTCGGGATCTTCCTGAACCGGAAAAACGTGATTGTCATCCTGATGTCGGTCGAGCTCATCCTGCTCGCCGTCAACATCAACTTCGTCGCCTTTTCGTCGTTCCTCGGCGACCTCATGGGCCAGATCTTCACGATGCTCGTCTTGACCGTCGCGGCCGCCGAGGCGGCCATCGGTCTCGCCATCCTGGTCGTGTTCCACCGCAACCGCGGCTCGATCGCCGTGGAAGACGTCAACATGATGAAGGGGTGAGGGCACCATGTTGTATCAGGCAATCGTCTTCCTGCCCCTGATCGGCTTCCTGATCGCGGGCCTCTTCGGCCGCGCGATCGGCCATACGGCCAGCGAGCTCGTCACCACGACGCTCGTGGTCATCTCGGCCGTGCTGTCCTGGGTGGCGTTCTTCCAGATCGGCTACGGCGAGACCGCGCTGGTCCAGGTCGAGATTCTGCGCTGGATCACCTCCGGCGCGCTCGACGTGGCCTGGTCGCTGCGCATCGACACGCTGACCGTGGTCATGCTGGTGGTGGTCAACAGCGTCTCGGCGCTGGTGCACATCTACTCCATCGGCTACATGCACGATGACCCGCACCGGTCGCGCTTCTTCGCCTACCTGTCGCTCTTCACCTTCGCGATGCTGTCGCTCGTGACGGCCGACAACCTGCTGCAGATGTTCTTCGGCTGGGAAGGCGTGGGTCTGGCCTCCTACCTGCTGATCGGCTTCTGGTACCAGAAGTCCTCGGCCAATGCCGCCGCCATGAAGGCCTTCGTGGTCAACCGCGTCGGCGACTTCGGCTTTGCGCTCGGCATCTTCGGCGTCTTCGTGATGTTCGACACGATCAACCTGTCGGCCATCTTCGCCAATGCGCCCGCCGTCGTCGGCGCCGTGGCGCATGGCACGGAGGCTGCTGCCGGCGCCCATGGTCCGGCCGTGCTGGACTTCCTCGGCTACAGCCTTGATGCCGGCACCGCGATGACCGTCGTCTGCCTGCTGCTGTTCATGGGGGCAATGGGCAAGTCGGCCCAGTTCCTGCTGCACACCTGGCTGCCGGACGCGATGGAGGGCCCGACGCCGGTCTCCGCGCTCATCCATGCGGCCACGATGGTGACCGCCGGCGTGTTCATGGTCGCGCGCCTGTCGCCGCTGTTCGAGCTGTCGCACACCGCCCTGACGGTCGTCACCTTCTTCGGTGCCACGACGGCCCTGTTCGCCGCGACCGTCGGTCTCGTCCAGAACGACATCAAGCGCGTGATCGCCTACTCGACCTGCTCGCAGCTCGGCTACATGTTCGTCGCCCTTGGCGTCGGCGCCTACTCGGTCGGCGTGTTCCACCTGTTCACCCATGCCTTCTTCAAGGCGCTCCTGTTCCTGTGCGCCGGGTCGGTCATCCACGCGGTGTCGGGCGAGCAGGACATGCGTCGGATGGGCGGCCTGCGCAAGCACATCCCCGTCACCTACTGGACGATGATGATCGGCACCCTGGCCCTGACCGGTGTGGGCATTCCGCTCACCTATATCGGGTTCGCCGGGTTCATTTCCAAGGATGCGGTGATCGAGGCAGCCTTTGCCGGTCACAACGCGGCGTCGCAGTATGCCTTCTGGCTCACCGTTGCTGCCGCCGGCCTGACGTCCTTCTATTCCTGGCGTCTGACCTTCCTGACCTTCCACGGCAAGCCGCGCGCGCCTGTCGACGTGATGAAGCACGTGCACGAGTCGCCGATGGTGATGCTTGTCCCGCTGTTCATCCTGTCGGTGGGGGCGATTGCCGCGGGCATGGCCTTCAAGGCACCCTTCTTCGGCGACGGTTATGATGCCTTCTGGAAGGGGGCCCTGTTCACCGGTCCGGACAACCACATCCTGCATGCCCTGCATGACGTGCCGAAGTGGGTCAAGGTCTCGCCCTTCGTGATGATGGCCACCGGCTTCATCGTGGCATGGTACTTCTACATCCGCTCGCCGGAGACGCCCAAGCGCCTCGCCGCCGAGCACGAGGGGCTCTACAAGTTCCTCCTCAACAAGTGGTACATCGACGAGCTCTACGACTGGATCTTCGTCCGCCCGGCGATGTGGCTCGGCCGCACGCTGTGGAAGAAGGGGGATGGCGTCGTCATTGACGGCTGCGGTCCGGACGGCGTGGCCGCCCGCGTCCAGAACGTCACCACCTGGGTCGTGCGGCTGCAGACCGGGTACCTCTACCACTATGCCTTTGCGATGCTGATCGGTGTGGCGGCGCTCGTCACCTGGTCGATGTTCTCCGGTGTTTCGACCGGCGGGGGAGCGCACTGATGATCGATTGGCCGATCCTGACGACCACCACCTTCCTGCCGCTGGCAGGTGTGCTGGCCATCCTCCTGGTGCCGGGAGATGACGACGGCGCCAAGCGCAACATCCGCATGGTTGCGCTGGTCACGACCGTCTTCACCTTCGTGCTGTCGCTCTTCATCTGGGGTGCCTTCGACTATTCCAACCCGGGCTACCAGCTCGTGGAAACCCAGGAATGGCTTGGCGGCAACATCTCCTACAAGATGGGCGTCGACGGCATCTCGATGCTGTTCGTGATCCTCACGACCTTCCTGATGCCGTTCTGCATCCTCGCCTCCTGGGAGAGCGTGCAGAAGCGCGTCAAGGAATACATGATCGCCTTCCTCGTGCTGGAAACGCTGATGATCGGCGTGTTCTGCGCGCTGGACCTGGTGCTCTTCTACGTGTTCTTCGAGGCGAGCCTGCTGCCGATGTTCCTCATCATCGGCATCTGGGGCGGCAAGCGGCGCGTCTATGCCAGCTACAAGTTCTTCCTGTACACGCTGCTCGGCTCCGTGCTGATGCTGATCGCCATCATGGCCATGTATTGGAATGCCGGCACCACCGACATCGTCGCGCTGCAGAAGCACAGCTTTGCGGCCGACATGCAGACCTGGCTCTGGCTTGCCTTCTTTGCCAGCTTCGCGGTGAAGATGCCGATGTGGCCGGTGCACACCTGGCTGCCGGATGCGCACGTGGAAGCCCCCACCGCAGGCTCCGTCCTGCTGGCGGCGATCTTGCTGAAAATGGGCGGCTACGGCTTCCTGCGCTTCTCGCTGCCGATGTTCCCCATCGCCAGCGACCTGTTCGCGCCGATGGTCTTCACCCTGTCGATCATTGCCATCATCTACACCTCGCTGGTGGCGCTGGTTCAGGAAGACATCAAGAAGCTCATTGCCTATTCCTCCGTCGCCCACATGGGCTACGTGACCATGGGCATCTTCACGATGACGGAGCAGGGCATCCAGGGCGCGCTGTTCCAGATGCTGTCGCACGGCATTGTCTCGGGCGCGCTGTTCCTCTGCGTCGGCGTGATCTATGACCGCATGCACACCCGCGAGATCTCGGCCTATGGCGGTCTGGTCAACCGGATGCCGTTCTATGCCGTCGCCTTCCTCATCTTCACGATGGCGAATGTCGGCCTGCCGGGTACCAGCGGCTTCGTCGGCGAGTTCCTGACGCTCCTCGGCGCGTTCGAGGTCAACACCTGGGTGGCGCTCTTTGCCACCACCGGCGTGGTCCTGTCGGCGGCCTATGCGCTCTACCTCTACCGCCGCGTCGTCTTCGGGGCTCTCGACAAGGAAAGCCTGAAGTCGATCACCGACCTGTCGCTGCGCGAGCAGGTGATCCTGGTGCCGCTGATCATCCTCACCATCCTGTTCGGCTTCTACCCGATGCCGATCCTGGACGTGACGCAGGCCTCGGTCGACGCGCTCATCACCAACTATCAGGCCGCGATAGAGGCAGCCGGCCAGGCCGTCCATGCCGCGGCCCCGGCTGTGGCCCATTGATCCCCGACAGGACGAAAGACGCGAGCAATGACTGAATACACCCAGTTGCCCGACCTTCTGCCCGTGCTGCCGGAGATCTTTCTGGCGGTGGGCGCCCTTGCCCTCCTGATGATCGGCGTGTTCGGCGGTCAGCGCATCAGCTTCCTGGTCAACGGCATGGCGATGGGCCTCATCGCCGCCACGGCCCTGTTCGTGATGCCGTACGGCGCCCAGCTCGGGGTTACCTTCCACGGGGCCTTCGTGCTCGACAGCTTCGCCTATTACCTGAAGCTGCTCGTGCTGGTCGGGTCCTTCTTCGCCATCGCCATGTCCTGGGCTTATGCCCGCAGCCAGAACTTCGACAAGTTCGAGTATCCGGTTCTGATCCTGCTGGCGACGGTCGGCATGATGCTGATGCTGTCGGCCAACGACCTGATCGCGCTCTATCTCGGTCTCGAGCTGCAGAGCTTGGCGCTCTACGTCGTCGCCGCGATCAACCGCGACAACGTGCGGTCGACCGAGGCCGGCCTGAAGTACTTCGTCCTCGGCGCGCTGTCCTCGGGCATGCTGCTGTACGGCATGTCGCTGGTCTATGGCTTCACCGGCAACGTCGGCTTCCCGCAGATCGCCGAGGTCCTGACCCGCGACGGCGCCTCGCTCGGCCTGATCTTCGGTCTGGTGTTCATGCTGGCCGGCCTTGCCTTCAAGATTTCCGCCGTTCCGTTCCACATGTGGACGCCGGACGTCTATGAAGGCGCGCCGACCCCGGTCACGGCCTTCTTCGCGGCGGCGCCGAAGATCGCGGCCATGGGCCTGCTCGTGCGCGTCGTCATCGACGTGTTCCAGCCGGTCACGCACGAGTGGCAGCAGATCATCGTCTTCGTCGCCATCGCCTCCATGGCGCTGGGTGCCTTTGCCGCCATTGGCCAGACCAACATCAAGCGCCTGATGGCCTATTCCTCGATCGGTCACATGGGCTACGCCCTGGTTGGCCTGGCCGCCGGCACGGAGAACGGCGTCGATGGCGTCCTGTTCTACATGACCGCCTATCTGGCCATGACGCTCGGTGCCTTCGCCTGCATCCTGTCGATGCGGCGCAAGGACGGCATGGTCGAGGAGATTGCCGACCTCTCCGGCCTGTGGCGCACCAACCTGCCGATGGCGATCCTGCTCGCCTTCATCCTGTGGTCGCTCGCCGGCATCCCGCCCTTCGTCGGGTTCTGGGGCAAGTGGTATGTGTTCTCGGCCGCTGTCGAGGCCGGGCTCTATCCGCTCGCCATCATCGGCGTGGTGGCCTCGGTGATCGGTGCCTACTATTACCTGCGGGTGATCAAGGTGATGTTCTTCGACGAGCCGGCCGAGAAGTTCGAGGCCATGCCGGTCGAGCTGAAGGTTGTCCTTGGTCTGTCCAGCCTGTTCGTGATCTTCTACATCGTGCTGCCGCAGCCGATCACGGAAGCCACGGCGGTCGCGGCCAAGAGCCTGTTCTGAGACGCGGATGTCGGCTTTGCTGGCTTTCGGCCCGGTGCCCCAGGCACCGGGCTTCCGCTTTGAAAGGCATGCGGCGTTGCCCTCCACCAACAGCGCTGCCATGGAGGCGGCGCGGGCAGGGCAGGGCGATCGCCTCTGGGTCCTGGCCGACCAGCAGACGGCCGGGCGCGGCCGTCGCGGCCGCAGCTGGAGCTCGCCGGTCGGCAACCTGTTTGCGAGCGTCCTGCTGATCGACCCGGGCCCGCGGGCGCGTATAGGAGAGTTGCCGCTGGTCGCGGCCGTCGCGCTCGCCGATGCGGTCGACCGGGCGGTGGGGGCCTTCGGCCTCGCCCGGCTCAAGTGGCCGAACGACCTTCTGGTCGGCGAGGCCAAGCTGTCGGGCATCCTGCTGGAGGCCGAACCGCTGGCGGATGGACGTCTGGCCGTGGTCTGCGGCTTCGGCGTCAACTGCGTCACGCATCCGGATCCGGAGCATTATGCCGCAACCGACCTGGCGGCCCTGGGCTACCGGGTCGAGGCCGAGGGCATGTTCGCCTGCCTTGCAGCGAGCCTTGCGCACTGGCTCGACACGTGGAGCAGGTCCGGCTTCGCGCCGGTTCGCAGCGCGTGGCTGCAGCGGGCACTGCGGCTCGGCGAGGAGATCACGGTCCGCCTGCCGGCCGAAGAGCTTGTCGGCCGGTTCAAGGACATCGACCCGCGCGGCCAGCTCGTGCTGGCGCTTGCCGGCGGGCAGACCCGTACAATTTCTGCCGGAGACGTGTTCTTCGGCCCCCGCCCGGAGCGCTGAGCGTCCGGTGCGGCGAGACACAGGAGTAACAGCGCATGGCTGAGGCCAACGAAATCGTCTTCCTGCCCCTGGGCGGGGTGGGCGAAATCGGCATGAACCTGGGCCTTTACGGCTATGGCCCGGAGGACGACCGCAGCTGGCTGATCGTGGATTGCGGCGTCACCTTCGCCGGTCCCGATCTGCCCGGCATCGATCTGGTGCTGCCCGACATCCGCTTCCTCGAGGCCGAGAAGAAGCGCATCGTCGGCATGGTCATCACCCATGCCCACGAAGATCATTACGGCGGTCTCGTCCACCTGTGGCCGCAGCTGCGCTGCAAGCTCTACGCGACGCCCTTCACGGCCGGGCTCATCGAGGCCAAGGTCGAGGGGGAGCCGGGCGCGGAAGAGATCCCGGTGACAATCGTCCAGCAGGGGCAGCGGCTGAAGATCGGGCCCTTCGACGTCGAGTTCGTCGCCATGTCGCATTCCATCCCGGAGCCTTGCGCGCTGGCGCTGCGGTTCCCCGAGGGCATGGTCCTGCACACGGGCGACTGGAAGATCGACCTGAAGCCCGGCGTCGGCCTTCCGATCGACCTGGAGCGGCTGGCGGAAATCGGCCGCGAGGGGGTGACCGCGCTCGTCTGCGACAGCACCAACGCCTACCGCGAGGGCTTCAGCCCGAGCGAGTCGGATGTGGCCGTCGAGCTGACTCGAATTCTCAAGGACGCTCCGTATCGCGTTGCTGTCACGACCTTTTCGTCCAACGTGGCCCGCATCCGCGCCATTGCCGAGGCGGCGGCTGCCTCGGATCGCAATCTCGTTGTCGTGGGGCGCTCGATGCGGCGGGTCATCCAGGTGGCCGAAGAGCTTGGCTATCTCGACGGTCTGCCGCCGTTCCTCGACGAGGACAGCTACGGCTTTTTGCCGCGAGAGAAGGCCGTGCTGCTCTGCACCGGGTCCCAGGGCGAGCCGCGCGCGGCGCTGGCCCGCATCGCAGCCGGGGAACACCGCAACATCGCCCTGTCCAAGGGCGACATGGTGATCTTCTCGGCCCGCACCATCCCTGGCAACGAGAAGGAAGTGGGGGCCGTGGTCAACGGGCTGGCAAGCCAGGGCATCCGCATCGTCACCGACCGGGATGCGCTGGTGCATGTCTCGGGCCATCCGCGCCGCGGCGAGCTGGCCGAGCTGTACCGCCTCCTTCAGCCAAAGGTGGTGGTTCCCGTGCACGGGGAACCGTTCCATCTTGCCGCCCATGGCGAGTTTGCGCAGAGCCAGGGCGTCCAGTCGGTCGTCATCGCCGGCAACGGCGATGTCATCCGGCTGTTCCCGGGCCGTGCCGAGGTCGTGGACGAGGCGCCGTTCGGCATCACGGTCGTGGATGGCAATGTCATCGGTGACCCGGAGGTCACGGGTGTGAAGGAGCGGCGGAAGCTGTCCTTTGCCGGTGCCCTCGTGGTCTCCGTCGTGATCAACCGGACGGGCGACCTGATGGACGATCCCGGCGTGGCCCTGTTCGGCGTGCCCGAGACCGATGCCGAGGGCGATCCGATGGACGAGATCGTCCGTAAGGCGGTCGTCGGGGCGCTGTCGGGCATTCCGAAGGCGCGGCGCAAGGACACGGACCTGGTCAGCGAGGCGGTGCGTCGCGCGGCCCGGTCTGCTGTCACCGAGGTGTGGGGCAAAAAGACGCTCTGCAAGGTGCTCGTCACCCGTGTATGACCAACCGGCAGGCGTCCGGTCCGTCCGGACCGGCCTCCGGCAACCCCTGGGGGAGGAGTTTGCATGATCGGACGACTGAACCACGTGGCCATCGCCGTCTCTGATATCGATGCGGCAACGGCGGTCTATCGCGACACGCTCGGCGCCGAGGTGTCGGGCAAGGTGGCCCAGACCGAGCACGGCGTCACCACCGTGTTCATCACCCTGCCGAACACCAAGATCGAGTTGCTCGAGCCGCTCGGCGAGAACTCGCCGATCGCCCGGTTCCTGGATAAGAACCCGGCCGGCGGCATCCATCACGTCTGCTACGAGGTGGAGGACATCCTCGCGGCGCGCGACCAGCTCGTCGCCCGCGGTGCGCGCGTGCTTGGCGATGGCGAGCCGAAGATCGGCGCCCACGGCAAGCCGGTGCTGTTCCTGCACCCGAAGGACTTTCTTGGCACATTGACCGAGCTGGAGCAGGCCTGATCCGCTCCGGCGCCCTTCTCTGAGGATCCAGACCCATGTCCATTCCCTATGCGCTCGCCGTCTACTTCATGATGTGGTGGATCGTGCTGTTCGCGATCCTGCCGTTCGGCGTGCGCACGCAGGAGGAGGAGGGGCAGGTGGTGCCCGGAACGGTCGAAAGCGCGCCGGCCCGCTTCCGCATGCTGCGGACCGTGGGCTGGACGACCGCAGTGACCACGCTGCTGTTCCTCGGGTTCCTCTGGTTGCGCCAGTCGGGCATCACGCTGGACGACATCCCGCTGCCTGGCCCGCGCTGAGGGTCTGCAGCTGTCCTGTGAAAGGCCCTGTCCGGTCCGGCCGGCAGGGCCTTTCCGTTTTCACTGTCGGTCTTTCAGCCGCGCAGGCAGTGGAGAGCCGTGGCGGGGACCTGGCGGGGAGGTGGTCGTCCCGCGCGGCATCACGCGGATGCGAAGCAGTTGCAACTGCGGCGGACGAACAAAAAAAAGCAGGGCCGGAGCCCTGCCTTTTCAGTTCCGCGTCTAAAACTCCCTCGATACATCAGTGCGTTCCTTGAGAAACTTCACTGTGTCGGCTGCGAACCTTTTGGGTGCGCCAGAGGGATCTTCCTCCCAAGACTCAGACCGCGATGCCTGTTTTCCAAGGCCTTGGCCGTTGCCGACCTCCGCCTTTGTTCTTATGGGACCGCAACCTAACGCATTGACACAAACTTGTCACTATTTTGAGCGCATAAGCCCAAACTTTTTGCATGCTGCTTTCTCCGGCTGGAAATCCTGCCTGTGTCGTCAAGGGGATACCCTTGCGGCAGGGGCTGTCCGGGGGCTGGAATCCCAAGCTTTTCCGGCTCCTTTTCCGCAAGGGACTTGTGTTTTGAAGGTGCATGCGGTTTGACTGCGGCGCATCCCCGCGATGGGGAACCGGCAAGATCCAGGAACCCGACATGCGACTGTCCCGCTTTTTTCTGCCCATCCTGAAGGAAACGCCCAAGGAAGCCGAAATCGTCTCGCATCGCCTGATGCTGCGGGCCGGCATGATCCGGCAGCAGTCGGCCGGGATCTACTCCTGGCTGCCGCTGGGCTTCCGGGTGCTGCGCAAGATCGAGAAGATCGTCGAGGAAGAGCAGAACCGGGCCGGCGCGATCCAGCTGCTGATGCCGACGATCCAGTCGGCGGACCTGTGGCGCGAAAGCGGACGCTATGACGCTTATGGCAAGGAGATGCTGCGCATCACCGACCGCCACGAGCGCGAGATGCTGTTCGGTCCGACCAACGAGGAGATGATCACCGAGATCTTCCGCTCCTACGTGCGCTCCTACAAGGATCTGCCGCTGAACCTCTACCACATCCAGTGGAAGTTCCGTGACGAGGTGCGTCCCCGCTTCGGCATCATGCGCGGCCGCGAGTTCCTCATGAAGGATGCCTATTCCTTCGACGTCGACAAGGAAGCCGCCCGCCACGCCTACAACCGGATGTTCGTCGCCTATCTGCGCACCTTTGCCCGCATGGGCCTGAAGGCGATCCCGATGCGCGCCGACACCGGCCCGATCGGCGGCGACATGAGCCACGAGTTCATCATCCTCGCCTCGACCGGCGAGAGTGCCGTCTTCTGCGACAAGCAGCTGCTCGACATGCCGACGCCGGGCCTCGACACGGATTTCGCCTCCGACCTGACCCCGATCGTCGAAAGCTGGACCACGCCCTACGCGGCGACCGAGGAGATGCACGACGAGGCGGCCTTCAATGCCCTGCCGGAGGCGTCCCGCGTGGCGGCGCGCGGCATCGAGGTCGGCCACATCTTCTATTTCGGCACCAAGTACTCCGAGCCGATGGGCGCCAAGGTCATGACCTCGGATGGCGTCGAGACGCTCGTCCACATGGGCTCCTACGGCGTTGGCGTGTCGCGGCTGATGGGGGCGCTGATCGAGGCGAGCCATGACGAGGAAGGCATCATCTGGCCGGCGTCGGTGGCCCCGTTCCATGTCGGCCTGATCAACCTGAAGCCCGGCGACGCGGAAACCGACCAGACCTGCGAGGCGCTCTACCAGCGGTTCGAGAGCGCCGGGATCGACGTGCTCTACGACGATGCCGACACCCGCGCCGGCGCCAAGTTTGCGACCATGGACCTGATCGGCCTGCCGTTCCAGCTGATCGCAGGCCCGCGCGGCCTGAAGGACGGCGTGGTCGAGGTCAAGGAACGCGCGACCGGCGCCCGCGAGACACTTTCGGTTGAAGCCGCGTTCAACAGGATCCTTGGCGCATTGACCAGCTGATCCGCGTCGCGGATCCTGAAACAGGGGATTCGCCGTCCGCATCCGCAGTCGCTGCGGGTGCGGCCACCCTCGCCGTGAGCCGCGCCAAGCGCGGTCGGGCCGCTCCACCCCCAAGGCAGATCATGAGCGAAAGCACCACGTCGTCGAAGTCCAGCGGGTCCAGCACCGGTTCTGCGGAAAAGTCCGGCAACACGGGCGCCCCCGCCGCTGCCGCGAAGGTCCGTCCCTTTGCCGCCTACGAGTGGATGATCGCGGGGCGCTACCTGCGCTCCCGCCGCAGGGACAGCTTCATTTCGGTCATCGCCGGCTTCTCCTTCGTCGGCATCATGCTGGGCGTGGCCACCCTGGTCATCGTCATGGCGGTGATGAACGGCTTCCGCAGCGAGCTTCTCGGCAAGATCCTCGGCATCAACGGCCACATGCTGGTCCAGCCCATCGACCAGCCGCTCACCGACTATGACGCGGTCGCCTCCCGCCTGCAGGGCGTGTCCGGGGTTGTCGCAGCCATTCCCTTCGTCGAGGGCCAGGCGCTCGTGTCCGGACCGGCGGGCAACCTCGGGGCGCTCGTGCGCGGCCTCTACGAAGCCGATCTGAAGCGCCTGCCGCTGGTCGCCGGCAACATCCGGCAGGGCACGCTCGACGGTTTCGACACGGCCGGCGGTCTGGCGATCGGCACGCGCATGGCCCAGCAGCTCGGCCTCCAGGTCGGCGACAACATCACCGTCATTTCCCCGCGCGGGGCCGTGACGCCGATGGGCGTCACCCCGCGCACCAAGTCCTATCCCGTCA
This sequence comes from Pannonibacter sp. XCT-53, assembly GCF_009915765.1. Taxonomy (NCBI): domain Bacteria; kingdom Pseudomonadati; phylum Pseudomonadota; class Alphaproteobacteria; order Hyphomicrobiales; family Stappiaceae; genus Pannonibacter; species Pannonibacter tanglangensis. The sequence goes on along the minus strand of NZ_JAABLQ010000001.1, from coordinate 1,512,607 downwards.
CCGCGATCTTCGAGATCGGCATGTCGGAGTATGACGGCACGATTGCCTTCATGACCCTGCCCGAGGCGCAGGGCTTCTTCCGGATGGACGGCAAGGCGACCGGGGTCGAGGTCTACACCGACGATCCCGACAAGGTCGGCGACTACAAGGCTGCCGTCGAGGAGGGCGCGGGCCGTCCGGCCTTCGTCAGCGACTGGCGCCAGCGCAACATGACCTTCTTCTCGGCGCTCGAGGTCGAGCGCAACGTCATGTTCCTCATCCTCACCCTCATCGTGCTGGTGGCGGCGCTCAACATCATCTCGGGTCTGACCATGCTGGTGAAGGACAAGGGGCGGGACATCGCCATCCTGCGCACCATGGGGGCCACGCGCGGATCGGTGATGCGCGTCTTCGTCATCACCGGTGCCAGCATCGGCGTGATCGGCACCCTGGCCGGCTTCCTGCTCGGCCTCGTCGTCTGCCTCAACATCGAGAGCATCCGCCAGTTCATCTCGTGGCTGACCAGCACGCAGCTGTTTGATCCGACGCTCTATTTCCTGTCGCGGATGCCGGCCGAGATGGACCAGGGCGAGACGATCATGGTGCTGGTGATGGCGCTGGTCCTGTCGCTGCTGGCGACGCTCTATCCGGCCTGGCGCGCCGCGCGCCTCGATCCGGTCGAAGCGCTGCGGTACGAGTAACCCATGACAGGCGCCGGATCCCCAGGAGAGACCCCGTCCATGACTGTGCCCGTTCTGCGTCTCAGTGCCGTCACCCGCGTCTTCAGCGAGGGCGCCGGCAAGCTCGAGATCCTGAAAGGCGCTGATCTCACCATCGAGGCCGGCCAGATGGTCGCGCTCGTGGCCCCGTCCGGCACCGGCAAGTCGACGCTTCTCCACATTGCCGGCCTGCTCGAGAAGCCGGATTCGGGGGAAGTCTATGTCGGCGGGCGACCTTGCGGTGCGCTCGGCGATGATGCCCGCACCGCCATCCGCCGCAACGACATCGGCTTTGTCTACCAGTTCCATCACCTCCTGCCGGAGTTCACCGCGCTCGAGAACGTGATGATGCCGCAGATGATCCAGGGCCTGCCAAAGGCGACCGCGGCGGAGCGGGCCGGGCAGCTTCTGGCCTACATGCGGCTCGGGGCGCGCGGCAGCCACCTGCCGTCCGAGATGTCGGGCGGCGAGCAGCAGCGCGTGGCCATCGCCCGGGCCGTGGCCAATGCGCCGCAGCTTCTGCTGCTCGACGAGCCGACCGGCAATCTCGATCCCCAGACCGCGCATTATGTCTTCGATGCCCTGCATGCCCTTGTCCACGCCACCGGTGTGGCGGCGCTCTTTGCCACCCACAACATGGAGCTGGCCGAACGCATGGACCGGGTCATCACGCTGCGCGACGGCCTGATCCTGGACGTCTGATCCTCGACGTCGGGTTCTGCCGTCTGTTTCCCCCGTCTGTCTCTGTCTGGTCCTCGACGTCCGGGCCGCGGCGTCGTGGCCGGGTGGCGGAGGGCAGGGGCGCGCCGGCTCCGGCTTGCGCCCTTGCCGGCCCGGGAGCAGCGCTGACTGCTCCCGCCGTGCCGAGGGCCGTCTGCGCCCCGGCTCTCGGTCTCCGGACGGCGTTTCCCCCGGCAACGTTTCCCCCGGCAACGTTTTCCCTGCTGCATTGTCCCTGCCGCGTTTCGCGGGTCCCGGTCCATGGCGAGCACGCGAGGCAAGCCCTTGGCGCAGGCGGGGGCAGCGTCGGGCGACAGCGGGTCCGGGTCCCCCCTTCGTAAACGTCGCAAGATCTAAGTTCACTCTTTGTTCACCCTCCCGTGTGAAGAACAGGGTCTGCGTGAGCCTTGGTGCGTTTCGGGCTTGCGGAAAGAACAAAAAGGGAACAATCTCTTTTTCAAGGGGCCGGACGGCCCCGAGCCCCAGAACCTTCGGGCAGCGCGTCTGCCGGTTCCAAAGAGAGGAGCATGCCATGACCTTCCTGGCCCGTGATATCGCCGCTTTCGGTTCGCTCGTCGTGTTTGCCGCCACCATCGCCGTCTGGGGCGAGGTCCTGTTCTCGCTGCAATAGGCCTCCGACCCGGGCTGATCCCGGTTCGCTCCCCGCATGACCTCAGGATCGGTGCCAGACACCGATCCGGGCGCGCTCCGGCGGCGCGGCATCATTACCTGAGGATCACGGCGTCGCACCTGTCCGGATCCCTCGACTTTTGGTCGGCGTTCCGGTCTTTTCTGCTGCAGAGGATGCCTTCGGACGGGCAGGGGTGTCTTGCGCCTGCAGTCCGTCGCCGTTCACCTCCGGCTCCGCGGCCGCCTCGCTCCCGGCCAGGCTGTCCTGGCAAGTTTTCAGGGCTTGGCGGCTTGCAGGGTAAGTCTTGCACGGTGAGCCTTTCCAGGCCGCCTCGCTCCCGGCCAGTCGCTCCTCGCCAGACGCACCCGGTGATCGGGGCAGGCAAGGCACGGGGCGGGCAGGCTGGACGGGCGGGCAGGACGGACGGCGAAGGCAGAACGGCGGGGATCCGCTGGCGGGGCAGGGCCGGCTCACCGGGCCGCACCGTCGCGCCTGCCGGCGCTCCGCCGCAATCTGGGAAGCTGGTCATGTCGTCTGTCGGGTTTGTCCATCTGCGTGTCCATTCGGCCCTGTCGCTGCTCGAGGGCGCGCTGCCGATCAAGAAGCTTCTGGATCTGGCCAAGGCCGATGACCAGCCGGCGCTGGCCATCACCGACACCGGCAACCTGTTCGGTGCCCAGGAGTTTGCCGGCAAGGCCTGGGGGGTCGGCATCCAGCCGATCATCGGCTGTCAGCTTGCCGTTGCCTTCGGTGACGAGCCGGCCGACGACCGGCGCGGGGAACCGGCCCTGAGCGATGTCATCGTGCTGGCGGCCACGGCCGACGGCTACATGAACCTCATGGACCTCACCAGCCGCGCCTTCCTCGACACGCCGACCGGCCAGCGGGCGCATGTGCCGCTGTCGCTGCTGGAGGCCCGCACCGACGGTCTGATCCTGCTCACCGGCGGCGTCCACGGGCCGGTCGGAAAGGCGCTGCTGGCCGGCAACCGCAAGCTGGCGGCTGCCCGGCTCGACCGGCTGGCCCTGTCCTTCCGGGATCGCTGCTATGTGGAGCTGCAGCGCCACGGCATGGCGGCGGAACGCAAGACCGAGGCCGGTTTTCTCGATCTTGCCTATGACAAGGGCCTGCCGCTCGTCGCCACCAACGAGGCCTTCTTCCCCAAGCGTGAGGATTATGAGGCGCATGACGCGCTCATCGCCATCTCCGAGGGGCGCGTGCTGATCGACGATGACCGCCGCAAGCTGACGGCCGAGCATTACTTCAAGTCACGCGCGGAAATGCAGGCGCTGTTCGCCGACCTGCCCGAGGCGACCGCCGCGACCGTCGAGATCGCGCAGCGCTGTCATTATCGCCCGCTGAAGCGCAACCCGATCCTGCCACGCTTTGCCGGTGCCGACGCCGATCCGGAGGAGGCGGAGAAGGCCGAGGCGGACGAGCTCAAGCGTCAGGCCCGCGAGGGTCTGGCCAAGCGGCTCGAGCTGCATGGTCTGGCACCCGGACTGACGGAGCAGGACTACTGGGACCGGCTCGAATTCGAGCTGTCGGTCATCGAGCGCATGAAGTTCCCCGGCTACTTCCTGATCGTGGCCGACTTCATCAAGTGGGCCAAGGCGCATGACATTCCCGTGGGCCCCGGGCGCGGATCGGGCGCCGGCTCCGTGGTGGCCTGGGCCCTGACCATCACCGACCTCGACCCGATGCGCTTCTCGCTGCTGTTCGAGCGCTTCCTCAATCCCGAGCGCGTGTCGATGCCGGACTTCGACATCGACTTCTGCCAGAACCGGCGCGAAGAGGTCATCCGCTACGTCCAGGAAAAATACGGCCGCAGCCAGGTGGCCCAGATCATCACCTTCGGGTCGCTGCAGGCCCGCGCGGTGCTGCGCGATGTCGGGCGCGTACTGCAGATGCCCTATGGCCAGGTCGACCGCCTGTGCAAGCTGGTGCCGGCGAACCCGGCCAACCCGGTGACGCTGGCCCAGGCGATTGCCGAGGAGCCGCGCCTGCGCGAGGCCGCACGCGAGGAGGAGATCGTCGACCGGCTGCTCACCATGGCGCAGAAGCTCGAGGGGCTCTACCGTCATGCCTCCACCCACGCCGCCGGCGTGGTCATCGGCGACCGGCCGCTCGAACAGCTCGTGCCCCTCTACCGCGATCCGCGCTCCGACATGCCGGTGGCGCAGTTCAACATGAAGATGGTGGAGGAGGCGGGCCTGGTGAAGTTCGACTTCCTCGGCCTGAAGACGCTCACGGTCATCGACACCGCGGTGAAGCTGATCGCGCGCAAGGGGGTGCATGTCGACATGGCCTCGGTGCCACTCGATGACCCGAAGACCTACCGGCTGCTGGCTGCCGGCGAAACCGTCGGCGTGTTCCAGCTGGAAAGCCAGGGCATGCGGCGCGCCATTGCCGGCATGAAGCCCGACCGCTTCGAGGACATCGTCGCGCTGGTGGCGCTCTACCGGCCCGGTCCGATGGAGAACATTCCCGTCTACAACGCCGTCAAGCATGGCGAGCAGGAGCCCGACTACCTGCATCCGCTGCTCGAGCCGATCCTGAAGGAAACCAACGGCATCATCGTCTACCAGGAACAGGTGATGCAGATCGCGCAGGTCCTGTCGGGCTATTCGCTCGGCGAGGCCGACCTTCTGCGCCGGGCCATGGGCAAGAAGATCGCGTCGGAGATGGAGGTGCAGCGCGCCCGCTTCGTCGACGGCGCGGTGGAGCGGGGTGTCGACCGGGAGCAGGCCGGCACGATCTTCGACCTGGTGGCCAAGTTCGCCAACTACGGCTTCAACAAGTCGCACGCGGCCGCCTACGCGCTCGTCTCCTATCACACCGCCTGGCTGAAGGCGAACCACCCGGTGGAGTTCCTCGCCGCCTCGATGACGCTCGATCTCGGCAACACCGACAAGCTGGGCGATTTCCGCCAGGAGGCCCGCCGCATGGGTGTCGAGGTGCTGCCGCCCTCGATCAACCGCTCCATGGTCCCCTTCGATGTCGATGACGGCCGCATCGTCTATGCCATGGGCGCGATCAAGGGCGCTGGCGAGCAGGCGATCCAGCACATCGTCGACGTGCGCGCCGATCGCCCCTTCCGCAGTCTTGGCGACTTCGCCTCGCGCATCTCGCCGAAGTTCCTCAACAAGCGTGTGCTGGAAAGCCTCGTCAACGCCGGTGCGTTCGACTGTATCGAGCAGAACCGCGCCCGGGTGTTCGAGGGGCTCGACCGGATCATGGGCATGGCACAGCGCACCGAGGCCAACGCCAGCATGGGCCAGAACGACATGTTCGGCGGCGGCGGCGGGGCAGGCGAGGAGCTGCAGCTGGCCGAGGTGCAGCCCTGGCTGCCGGCCGAGCGGCTGCAGCGTGAACACCAGGCGATCGGCTTCTACCTGTCGTCCCATCCGCTGGACGAGTACCAGCCCCTGCTGGAGCGCATGCGCGTGCAGCTCTGGTCCCAGTTCGCCGAGGCGGTGAAGCGGGGGGCCTCCGCCGGCCGCCTTGCCGGAACGGTGATTTCCAAGCAGGAGCGCAAGACCAAGTCGGGCAACCGCATGGGGATCGTCCGCTTCTCCGATTCGTCCGGCCAGTTCGAGGCGCTGCTCTTTTCCGAGAAGCTTGCCCAGTTCCGGGACCTGATCGAGGTGGGCAAGTCGATGGTGGTGCTGGTCAGCGCCGACATGCGCGACGACGAGCCGTCGCTGCGCATCGAGCAGATCGACCCGATCGAGACGATGGCCGCCCGGGTGCAGAAAAGCCTGCGGGTGTTCCTGCGCGATGCCCGGCCGATGAAGAGCCTCGCGCGCCATCTCTCCGTGAAGGGGGAGGGCGAGGTCAATGTGGTCGTCCTGCTCGACGAGGGCCGGCGCGAGGTGGAAGTGCGTCTGCCGGGCAAGTACCGTCTCTCGCCCGAGATCGCCGGCGCGCTGAAGTCCGTCCCCGGCGTCACGGACGTGCAGCTCGCCTGAATGGCCGGACCTGAGTCGACGCGCCTCGGTCGACGAGCCCTCTCCAACAAGCGCCATCCAACAAGTCTGGGATGACGGGGCCGGGGGTACGGATCTGGATCTGAAGGCCGGGGTCGGGGGACCCGGGCCGTCCATTTCGCGCTTGCGGCCTCGTGCTGCGACCAGCGGGCCGCTGGCGCGGGCTTGACTTTTTCACACGTCGCATTGGGGCTTGTCTTTCCGGGGGCTCACGCCTATAAGGCGCCCATTCCACACACGGGGGAAGGATCCGGCTTGTCCGGACCCGTTCCGGTGTCCGCTGCAGCCCCTGCGCTGCCGGTGCACTCCCCGTGGAGGTTACAACCGGAAAAATCAGGAGTTCAGGGCCATGGCATTGCCCGATTTCACCATGCGTCAGCTGCTGGAAGCAGGCGTTCACTTCGGTCACCAGAAGCACCGCTGGAACCCGCGCATGGCACCGTACATCTTCGGCGTTCGCAACGACATCCACATCATCGACCTCGCCCAGACCGTTCCGCTGCTGCATCAGGCGCTGAAGGCTGTCAGCGACACCGTCGCCAACGGCGGCCGCGTGCTGCTCGTCGGCACCAAGCGTCAGGCCCAGGAAGCTGTTGCCGAGTCCGCGCGCAACTCCGCGCAGTACTTCGTCAACGCCCGCTGGCTCGGCGGCATGCTGACCAACTGGAAGACCATTTCCGGCTCGATCCAGCGTCTGCGCAAGCTGGAAGAGGTCCTGTCGACCGACACCTCCGGCCTGACCAAGAAGGAAAAGCTGTTCATGGACCGCGAGCGCGAGAAGCTCGAGCGGAACCTGGGCGGCATCAAGGACATGGGCGGCCTGCCGGACCTGATCTTCGTGATCGACACCAACCGCGAGGCGATCGCCATCCAGGAAGCCCGTCGTCTGGGCATTCCGGTTGCCGCGATCCTCGATTCGAACTGCTCGCCGGAAGGCATCACCTATCCGGTTCCGGGCAACGATGACGCCGGCCGCGCCATCCAGCTCTACTGCGACCTGATCGCCCGCGCCGCCATCGACGGCATCTCGCGCGCCCAGGGCAACATGGGCATGGACGTCGGTGCCTCCGAGCAGGCTCCGGTCGAGCCGGCTCTCGACGAGCAGGCCGACGCCTGAGGACAGGAGAGGCGCCGCGCGACCTGCCGCGGCGCCTCCCGCCCTCCCGGACAGCCCCCCGGACAGGTCCCTGTCCGCGATTGATGATCCGAGATGTGCGCAAGCGCGTGCATCGTCATAAAGCCGCGGTGGCCGATGCGCTAAACCGGGCAAATCTTTCAACCCCCATCCACGAGGCAAGCGATGAGCATTTCCGCAGCGATGGTAAAGGAGCTCCGCGAGAAGACCGGCGCGGGCATGATGGACTGCAAGACCGCCCTCAACGAGACGGGCGGCGACATGGAAGCTGCGATCGACTGGCTGCGTACCAAGGGTCTCGCCAAGGCTGCCAAGAAGGCTGGCCGCGTGGCCGCTGAGGGCCTCGTCGGCGTTGCCTCCTCCGGCAACAAGGCCGCGGTCATCGAGCTGAACTCCGAGACCGATTTCGTCGCCCGCAACGACGGTTTCCAGACCCTCGTCCGCGACGTGGTCAAGGTTGCCATCGCCACCGGCTCCGACGTCGAGGCCATTTCGGCCGCGACCTACCCGGGCAGCGACAAGTCCGTCGACGCCGCCATCAAGGACGCCATCGCCACCATCGGCGAGAACATGACCCTGCGTCGTGCGGCCGTCCTGTCGGTCACCGACGGCGTGGTTGCCTCCTACGTTCACAGCGCGGCCTCCGAAGGCCTCGGCAAGATCGGCGTGCTCGTCGCGCTCGAGTCGGCCGGTGACAAGGACAAGCTCAACGCGCTCGGCCGCCAGATCGCGATGCACATCGCCGCGACCAGCCCGCTGTCGCTGAACGTTGACCAGCTGGACCCGGCCGTGGTCGAGCGCGAGCGCAACGTGTTCATCGAGCAGGCGCGCGAGTCGGGCAAGCCGGACAACATCATCGAGAAGATGGTGGAAGGCCGCATCCGCAAGTTCTACGAGGAAGTGACCCTCGTGAAGCAGGCCTTCGTGATCGACCCGGACAAGACCGTCGAGCAGGCCGTCGAGGCGCTCGCCAAGGATCTCGGCACTCCGGTCAAGCTCACCGGCTTCGTCCGCTTCGCTCTCGGTGAAGGCATCGAGAAGGAAGAGACGGACTTCGCGGCCGAGGTGGCTGCGGCCGCCGGCCACTGAATGCCAAAGGCGCCGGCGACCCCGGCGCCTTTTTTCTGACAGCTGTTTGATTACCCCATTTCCTGATTGAAAGAAGGCGTGCCGATGACCACCAATTTGCGCTGGCGCAGGGTCCTGCTGAAACTCTCCGGCGAGGCCCTCATGGGCAGCCAGCCCTTCGGCATTGATCCGGCCGTGGTCGAGCGCATTGCGGTGGAAGTGGCCAATGCGGTGAAGCTCGGCGCCCAGGTCGGCCTCGTCGTCGGCGGTGGCAATATCTTCCGCGGCGTCGCCGTGGCAGCCAAGGGCGGCAACCGCGTCACGGGCGACCACATGGGCATGCTGGCGACGGTGATGAACAGCCTGACGCTGGCGGACGCCCTGCGTCGCCAGGAGGTTCAGGCGCGCGTGCTGTCGGCCGTGCCGGTGCCCTCGATCTGCGAGACCTTCACCCAGCGTGGCGCCGAGCGCTACATGGAAGACGGTGACGTGATCGTCTTTGCCGGCGGCACGGGCAACCCGTTCTTCACCACTGATTCGGGGGCGGCGCTGCGCGCAGCCGAGATGCGCTGCGACGCCTTCCTGAAAGGGACGCAGGTCGACGGCATCTATTCGGAAGATCCGAAGATCAATCCGAATGCCGAGCGCTACACCGAGCTGACCTACGAGGACGTGATCACCCGCAATCTCAAGGTCATGGACACGACCGCGATTGCGCTTGCCCGTGACAACCGCATCCCGGTGATCGTGTTCTCCATCCACACCCCCGGCTCGCTGGTGGATGTGCTTCTCGAGCGTGGACGGTATACTGTCGTCAGCGCTGCCTGATCGGGACTGGCGCGGCCTCGCCCCGGGCGATGGCGGTCGGTCTCGTCCGGCGGTGCCGGTGTAACCGGTGTCGTCCTCCTTGAAGGCGCCGGGACCCCGTCCGCTGACCTTGATGGCCTGACCGCAGAGCCGGGGACGCCGGGCATCGCGCGGCAGGGATCACGTCGGACGGCGGTGACGGCTCGCCCGGGCTCCGTCCTTCGGGAGCCGTCAGGTCCGGGCAGGAGGGGAGGGCCGGGCCTGCCGCGTGGCGGCGCCGGGCCAGACCGGTCGAGAACCGGGCCGGAAGTTCGTGCAGCAAGAACAACAGGCTGCAAGAGTTGTGAATTTCGCTGAACCGGCACGGATCATCTTGTCTTTGGGCAAGACTGTGCCATGGTTGCGCCCCAGCCGCATGGGCAGTCCCATGGGCAAACACGAACAACAATGCGAGGATCAAAATGCCGGTTGAAGGTGTCGATCTTGGAGATCTTGAGCGTCGGATGCAGGGCGCGCTTGGCGTTCTGAAAACCGAACTGTCGGGTCTGCGCACCGGTCGCGCGTCTTCCAGCATGCTTGATGCCATCGTCGTGACGGCCTACGGCCAGACCATGCCGATCAACCAGGTCGGCACCGTCTCGGTCCCGGAGCCGCGCATGGTGGCCATCCAGGTCTGGGACAAGGGCATGGTCAGCGCGGTCGAGAAGGCGATCCGCGAATCGAACCTCGGCCTCAATCCCGTCATCGACGGCCAGCTGCTGCGCCTGCCGATCCCCGAGCTGAACGCCGAGCGCCGCCAGGAGCTGATCAAGGTCGCGCACAAGTATGCCGAGGCCGCGAAGGTTGCCATCCGTCACGTGCGTCGTGATGGCATGGACATGATCAAGAAGCTCGAGAAGGACGGCAAGATCAGCCAGGACGACGCCCGCGTTGCCTCCGACGACGTGCAGAAGCTGACCGACAACCGCATTGCGGAAGTCGACAGCATGCTCGAGAAGAAGCAGCAGGAAATCTCCCAGGTCTGACGCCTGGTCCCGCGCGGCGCCGAGGGTTTTGATGACACGTAGCCCTGACACCGGTTTTCATGACCCCGGTCTGGCCCTTGGCGGAGGCGGCGTGCCGCGTCACGTCGCCATCATCATGGATGGCAACGGCCGCTGGGCCAAGGCACGCGGCCTGCCGCGCACCGACGGGCACCGCCACGGGCTGGATGCCCTGCGCGGTGTGATCCGGCACGCCGGCGAACGGGGCATCGACTACCTGACGGTCTTCAGCTTTTCCTCGGAAAACTGGAGCCGTCCGCCGGCCGAGGTCAGCTTCCTGATGGGGCTCCTGCGCCGCTTCGTGCAGCGTGACCTGTCCGAGCTGCACCAGGCCAATGTCCGGGTGCGCATCATCGGTGAACGGGAGGGGCTTGAGCCGGGCATTCGCGGCCTGCTCGAGGAGAGCGAGACGCTCACCCGCAACAACAGCGGCCTCACCCTCATTGTCGCCTTCAACTACGGCGCCCGCGACGAGCTGGTGCGGGCCATGCGCCGCATCGCGGGCGAGGTGGCGGCCGGCACGCTGGCACCCGAGGCCGTGACGGATCAGCTCGTGTCGAGCCGGCTCGACACCGCCGGCATCCCGGATCCGGATCTCATCATCCGCACCAGCGGCGAGCTGCGGCTGTCGAACTTCCTGCTGTGGCAGGCCGCCTATGCGGAGTTCTTCTTCTCGCCGGTGCTGTGGCCGGACTTCGACGCGGCCGCCTTCGATGCGGCGCTGTCGGCCTATGCCGCGCGGGAACGCCGCTTCGGCGGCCTGACGGCAGCGGGGCGCTGATGGACAAGGGGGAGGCTGCAGCCGCCGAGACAGCCTCGACTGGCCGGGTCAACTCGGACCTGCGCGCCCGCGTGCTCTCCGCGCTCGTTCTCGGTCCGCTCGTGCTCGCCATCGTGTGGTGGGGCGAGGAGCCCTACACCGCGCTCATTGCCGTCGGCGGCCTCGTCATCCTGCGCGAATGGTTCCTGATCGTCAGTGCGCCGCGCCGCGGGCCGGTGCCCGTCATCGGCTATGTCTCGGTCCTGCTGCTGACGACCCTTGTCCACCTCTCCTATGAACTGGTGGCCCTTGCCTTCCTCGTGGTTGCGACCGGCGCGCTCTATCTGGCTGCCGGAGGCGGGCGCACCGGGCGCTGGACGGCGGAGGGGCTGCTCTATGCGGCCCTGTCCGTCGCAGCCCTGCTGGTGGTGCGCCGCGGCGCCCTCGGCGAGGCCTTCACGTTCTTCCTGATCGCCACCGTCTGGGTCACCGACATCGCGGCCTATTTCGTCGGCCGGCGCCTGGGCGGGCCGAAGCTGTGGCGGCGCATCTCGCCGAAGAAGACCTGGTCCGGCGCGATTGGCGGCCTGGTGTTCGGCGCGCTGGCCGGCGTTGCGGCTGCGGCCGTCTACGGACATCTCAATCTGGTCGACTGGCTCATTCTCGGTCTCGCGCTGTCGATCGTCTCGCAGATCGGCGACCTCGCGGAATCGGCCGTCAAGCGCCGGTTCGGCGTCAAGGATTCCGGCCATCTCATTCCCGGTCACGGTGGTCTGATGGACCGGGTCGACGGCCTGGTTGCCGCCGCCGTGGCTGCGGCGGTCCTGGGGCTGCTTCTCGGCGGTCCCCTGCATGAACCGGTCACCGGCCTCGGCCTGATGTGATCTCAGGAAGGGATGGACGTGACCCCGACCAACAGCTTCGTTTCGGCCGCGCCCGGCCAGCCCGTCCTCCCGCTCAGCAGGGACGGCCGGCGCACGCGTCTCGTCATCCTTGGCGCTACCGGCTCGATCGGCAAGAGCACGCTGGACATCGTCCGTCATCATCCTGACCGGTTCGAGGTGGTCGCGCTTGCCGCCGGGCGCCGGGCCGGCGAACTGGCCGCCCTCGCGCGCGAGTTCAATGTCCGCTTTGCCGCGCTGGCGGAAGCTGCGGCGGGGGAGGAGCTCGATGCGGCCCTTGCCGGCAGCGGGATCGCCAATGGCGCAGGACCAGCGGCGCTGCACGACGCCGCCCTCCATCCCGCCGACATCGTTGTCGCCGGCATCGTCGGCGCGGCCGGCCTTGCCCCCACCTTCGCGGCCCTGCAGGCGGGCCGGACCATCGCGCTGGCCAACAAGGAATGCCTGGTCTGCGCCGGTGACCTGTTCATGGCCGAGGCGCGGCGGCAGGGCCTTTCCGTCCTGCCGATGGACAGCGAGCACAACGCCATCTTCCAGGTTCTCGAGAGCCGCAACCTGGCCGAGGTGGAGCGGGTCGTGCTGACGGCCTCGGGCGGCCCGTTCCGGCAGTTGTCCCTTGACGAGATGCGCCACGTCAGTCCGGCACAGGCGCTGAAACACCCCAACTGGGACATGGGCAGCCGGATCACCATCGACAGCGCGACCCTGATGAACAAGGGTCTCGAGGTCATCGAGGCTTCGCATCTGTTTCCGCTGGCCCATGACCAGCTCGACGTCCTGGTTCACCCCCAGTCGGTGATCCACGGCATGGTGCAGTATCGAGACGGGTCCCTGTTGGCGCAGCTGGGCAGCCCCGACATGCGCACACCCATCGCCCACTGCCTTGCGTGGCCGCACCGGCTCGACCTGCCGGTGGCACGGCTTGACCTGGCACGGCTCGCGACGCTCACCTTCGAGGCGCCGGACCTGACGCGGTTCCCGGCCCTCGGCCTTGCCCTTGACGCGATGCGTGCGGGGGGCGGGGCACCGGCCGCCCTCAATGCGGCCGACGAGGAGGCCGTGGCGGCCTTCCTCGCAGGCCGGATCGGCTTCCTCGACATCGCGGCCGTCGTGGCCGATGTGCTGGATGCGCTGGCAGCCTCCGGCGACCTTGCCGCGCCGGAGTCGGTTGCAGCCGTGCTCAGCCTCGACAGCACCGCCCGCCGGGCCGCCCAGGCTGCGATCATCCGCCGCGCCCGCTAGGTGCAACGTCCGGGCGGGTTATCCCGCCCCTGGGGACAAGTGCCGCCGGGCAGGGCTGGTTTCCGCCCGGAGCAGGCTCTATGTTAAGCTACAATTACGATTTGGACCTTAGGGTTCCGGTAACGAGGGGGCACCCGTGGTCCGCCTCCTCCGGCGTGGGATGAGTGCATGGACCTTATTGCGGGCTATCTGACCCAGTCGGCGACGATGATCGCCGCCTTCTTGTTCGTCCTGACGATTGTCGTTTTCTTTCATGAGCTTGGCCATTTCCTGGTCGCGCGCTGGTGCGGCGTGCGCGTCGATGCCTTTTCCGTTGGCTTCGGCAAGGAGCTTGCCGGCTTCTATGACCGTCACGGCACCCGCTGGAAGGTCTGCCTGATCCCGCTCGGGGGCTACGTGAAGTTCGCCGGTGACGACAACGCCGCCAGCATGCCCGACCGCGAGCGCATCGCCGCCATGTCTGACGGCGAGCGGGCAGGGATCTTCGCGGCCAAGCCCGTGTGGCAGCGGGCCTCTGTCGTGGCGGCCGGTCCCATTGCCAATTTCCTCCTGTCCATCGTGATCTTCGCGCTCGTCTTCGGCCTCTATGGCCGGGTCGTGACGTCGCCGACCATCGACACGGTCCAGCCGGGCAGTGCGGCGGAGCAGGCCGGCCTTCTGCCGGGGGACCTGGTCCTTGCTGTCGACGGCAAGCCGGTGGCGACCTTCTCCGACCTGCAGCGCATCGTCACCGCCAGCGCCGACATTCCGCTGGCGCTGGACGTGGAGCGCGGCAGCGAGGTCGTGCGCGTGGTGGTCACGCCGCAGCACAAGGAGATCAGCGACGGCTTCGGCGGGACGCAGCGCGTCGGCCTTCTGGGGGTGACGCGCTCGCCGCAGCAGGAGGATCTCGTGCGCCTGCACTATGGTCCGGTCGAGGCGGTCGGCGAGGGCATGCGCGAGACCTGGTTCATCATGGAGCGCACCGTCGACTATCTCGTCAAGGTTGTGACCGGGCGGGAATCGGCGGACCAGCTCGGCGGTCCGATCCGGGTCGCGCAGGTGTCCGGCCAGGTCGCGGAGCTCGGGATCGTGCCGCTGCTGCAGCTGGCCGCCGTCCTGTCGGTGTCGATCGGCCTGCTCAACCTGATGCCGATCCCGATGCTCGACGGCGGTCATCTCGTGTACTACGCGGCGGAAGCCGTGCGTGGTAAGCCCTTGAGCGAACGGGTGCAGGATGTCGGTTTCCGGATCGGCATCGCGGTGGTCTTGATGCTCATGGTCTTTGCCACATGGAATGACGTGTCACGCATAGCCGGCGGTTGACCGGTTGCGTGACATGACCGCAACGCCTTCAAATGAAATCCGTTTCGGGACAGGCAAGCGGTTGCGTATTCGGCAAAAGGATGTAAAACCATGCCGGATGCTGAGAATCTGACGAAGGCCCTAATCCGGTCTCAATTGAAAAAGGCATAGCTCGGATATGCAGCGACTGCGGAAAATCTCTCGCGCCGTGATGTTGTCGGCGCCGCTCTTTGTAGCCGGTGGAATCCTCCCGGATCCCTTCGGTTTTTATGTCACGAGCGCAGAAGCCGCGGTCGCCGGCAACATCGTCGTGCGTGGCAACACGCGCATCGAGAGCGAGACCGTCATCAGCTACCTCACGATCCAGCGTGGCCGCTCCTACAGCGCCTCGGACGTCGATGAGTCGCTGAAGGCGCTCTTTGCGACCGGCCTCTTCGAGGACGTGCGGATCAGCTCGGAAGGCGGCAGCCTTGTCGTCACCGTGAAGGAAAACCCGATCATCGGCCGTGTGTCCTTCGAGGGCAATCGCCGGGTCTCGGATGACCAGCTCAAGGTTGCGGTGCGCACGACCGAACGGTCGATGCTGACCCGTGCCAAGGTGCAGTCCGACGTCCAGAACATCCTGGAAGCCTATCGTCGCACCGGCCGCTATCGCGCATCGGTCGAGCCGAAGATCATTGACCGCGGCAACAACCGCGTCGACCTGGTCTTCGAGATCACCGAAGGCGAGAAGACCGGCGTCGAGCGCATCACCTTCATCGGCAACAGCAACTTCAGCGACCGTCGCCTGCGTGACGTGATCCGCACCCGCGAGAGCGGCCTGCTGAGCTGGCTGCGCAGCACCGATACCTATGATCCGGATCGTCTGTCTGCCGACCAGGAGCTGCTGCGCCAGTTCTATTACCAGAACGGCTATGCCGACTTCCGCATCGTGTCCGTCAGCGCCGATCTGGACCGCGAGCAGAACGTGTTCTTCGTGACCTTCACGGTCGAGGAAGGCGACAAGTACGAGATCGGCAACGTCGAGGTGCAGAGCTCGCTCTCCTCCGTCGATCCGGAAGCGCTCAAGTCGGAAGTTCGCACCAAGACCGGCGACACCTACAACGCCCGTCGCGTCGAGCAGACCCTGGAAGACATCACCCTGAAGGTGTCGGAAGAGGGCTATGCCTTCGCCGAGGTCCGTCCGCGTGCGCTGCGCAACTACGAAACCAAGACCATCGACCTCGTCTACAACGTCGAGGAAGGCCCGCGTGCCTATGTCGAGCGGATCAACATCCGCGGCAACGACCGCACCCGCGAGTACGTCATCCGTCGCGAGTTCGACCTGGCTGAAGGTGATGCCTTCAACCGTGTCCTGCTCGACAAGGCCGAGCGTCGCCTGCGCAACCTTGGCTTCTTCAAGGAAGTCCGCATCACGTCCGAACGCGGCAGCTCGCCCGATCGCGTGATCATCAACGTGGATGTCGAGGAGCAGGCAACCGGCGAACTGTCGTTCGGCATCGGTTACTCGACCTCGGAAGGCATCATCGGCGACGTGTCGCTGAGCGAGAAGAACTTCCTCGGCCGTGGCCAGTTCGTCCGCATCGGCGTCGGCGGTGGCAAGTCCTCGCAGAACTACGAGTTCCAGTTCCGCGAGCCGTTCTTCATGGGCCGCCGCATTGCCCTCGACCTCGAGGCCTATCGCCGCGTGTCCGACAAGAACGATTTCCGCAGCTACAAGGAAGACGTGACCGGTGGCGGTTTCGGCTTCACCCTGCCGCTGCGCGAGGACGAGCTGTCGCTCAAGCTGTTCTACAACATCTACGAGACGAAGATCTCCGACCCGAAGAAGCTGGCGACGGGCCTGTCGACCTGCTCGCGGAACCGGGACCTGTCTCCGGCCATCTGCGACTCGCTCGGCAGCTACCTGACGTCGCTCGCCGGCTACGCGCTGGTCTACAACACGCTCGACAACAACCGGAACCCGAAGGACGGCCTCTACGCCAAGTTCCAGCAGGAGTTCGCAGGCATCGGTGGCGACACGCAGTTCATGCGCACCACCGCCGAAGGTCGCGTGTATCAGGAGCTCTACCCGGATGCCGGCATCGTCGGCAACATCACCCTCAAGGGTGGTCACATCCAGGCTCTCGGCAGCAAGCGCCTGCGCATCTCCGACCAGTTCATGATGGGCGGCGACATGGTGCGCGGCTTCGAGAACGGCGGCATCGGTCCGCGTGACCGCAAGACGGGCGATGCCATCGGTGGCCGGTTCTACATTGCCGGTACCCTCGAGGCGACGTTCCCGTTCCCGGTCGTGCCGGAAGAGTTCGGCCTGAGCGGTGCCGTGTTCGCCGACGCCGGCTCCCTGTGGGACGCCGACTCGAAGCTGATCAAGGCCGTGGGTGCCAATGGCGTCACCTCCAACAGCTTCGACCTGCGCGCATCGGTCGGTGCCGGTATCCGTTGGGAATCGCCCTTCGGTCCGCTCCGCGCCGACTTCGCCTGGCCGGTCATGAAGCAGCGCGGCGACCAGACGCAGATCTTCCGCCTCTCGGGCGGCACCCGCTTCTGAGGTCGCAAACCAGACACCGCGACGGCCGCCGCTCCAACCGGCGGCCGTTTGCTATTCCGGGGCAGGCCCGGTCCGCCCGCGAGGAGCCAGACGATGGCAGATCCGATCTTCTACGCGCCGATGCCGGCGCTTACCCTGGCTGAGCTGGCCGACGTGGCCGGGGCCGAACTGGCGCGGGGCGAACCCGGGCTCGCGATCTCGCGGGTCAGCCCGCTCGAGGACGCCGAAGCTGGCGCGCTCGTCTTCTTCGACAACACCCGCTATCTCGACGCGCTGGCGACGACCCGCGCCACCGCCTGCATCGTCGCGCCCAAGCATGTGGCGAAGGTGCCGGAGACGGTCGCCCTTCTGGTCAGCAAGGATCCCTACCGGTCCTGGGCGCGGGTGCTGGCAAGGCTCTATCCCGAGGCCATGGCGCCGCTTGCCGCCTATGAGGCGGCCGCAGGCATCTCGCCCCGCGCGACCGTCCATCCGACGGCGCGGCTGGAAGAGAACGTGACGGTCGAGCCCGGCGCGGTGATCGGCGCCGGCGTTGAGATCGGCAGCGGCACGCTCGTCGGGCCCAATGCGGTCATCAGCCAGAACGTTCGCGTCGGCCGCGACTGCCGGATCGGCGCCAATGTGGTGCTGCAGCACGCATTGCTCGGCAACCGGGTCATCCTGCATCCGGGCGTGGCCATCGGGCAGGATGGCTTCGGCTATGCTATGGGGCTCGGCGGCCACCTCAAGGTTCCGCAGGTCGGGCGCGTCATCATCCAGGATGACGTGGAGATCGGCGCCAACACCACCATCGACCGTGGCGCGAACCGCGACACGGTGGTGGGCGAGGGGACCAAGATCGACAACCAGGTGCAGGTCGGCCACAACGTCAACATCGGCCGCCATTGCGTGATCGTCTCCCAGGTTGGCCTGTCCGGCTCGTCGACCCTCGCCGACTATGTGGCGATTGGCGGCCAGACGGGGGTGGCGGGCCATGTCGAGATCGGCATGGGCGCGCAGATCGCCGCCGTCAGCGTGGTCAATGATGCGGTTCCGGCGGGCGGGCGCTACGGCGGCACGCCGGCAAAGCCGGTGAAACAGTGGTTCCGCGAGCTGACGGCGCTGAAAAAACTCGCCGAGCGCGGCTCGGACACCTGACAGGACGCGACTGCTCGGCTAAAGAGCAGCACAGAGACATTCCCTGCTTTGGGGCGAAGGACATGGACGCACAAGACAACACGACCCTCGGCTCGGCCGACATCATGAAGGTGATGGAGCTGCTGCCGCATCGTTATCCCTTCCTGCTGATCGACAAGATCATCGAGATGAAGGGGGATGAGTCCTGCATCGGCATCAAGAACGTCACCATCAACGAGCCGCATTTCCAGGGACATTTCCCGACGCGGCCGGTGATGCCGGGCGTTCTGCTGATCGAGGCCATGGCCCAGACGGCCGGCGCGCTCTGCGTGCATTCGCTGGGCTCCAGCCACACGCCGCAGCTCGTCTATTTCATGACCATCGACAAGGCCAAGTTCCGCAAGCCGGTGGGGCCGGGCGACCAGGTCCACTTCCACGTCAAGAAGATCCGCAACCGGTCGAACATCTGGCGCTTCGAGGCGCTGGCCATGGTGGACGGCGTCAAGGTGGCCGAGGCCGAGATCAGCGCCATGCTGGTCGATGCCTGATCCGCAACTGCGTGAGCTTCAGGGGTTTTCATGAGCGTGATCCATCCCAGTGCAGTCATCGAGGACGGCGCGACCCTCGGCGAGGGCGTGCGCATCGGTCCCTTCTGCCACATCGGCAAGGACGCGAAGATCGGCGACGGCGTCGAGATGAAGTCGCATGTGGTGGTGGCCGGTGACACCACCATCGGCGCGCGCACGGTGATCTTTCCCTTTGCCTCGCTCGGGCATCAGCCGCAGGATCTGAAATATCGCGGCGAGGAGGCGATCCTGCGCATCGGTGCCGATTGCATCATCCGCGAAGGCGTGACGATGAACCCGGGCACGGCTGGCGGCGGCCACACCACCACCATCGGCGACCGCTGCGCCTTCCTGGCCAATTCCCATGTCGGCCACGACAGCCACATCGGCAACGGCGTGGTGCTGTCCAACAACGTCATGATCGCCGGTCACGTGACCGTGGGCGACCATGTGATCTTCGGCGGCGGCTCGGCGGTGATCCAGTTCACCCGCGTCGGCGACCACGCCTTCGTCGGTGGCCTGGCCGGGCTCGAGAACGACCTCATTCCCTTCGGCATGGTCACGGGCAACCGGGCCCGCCTCGGCGGCCTCAACCTGGTTGGGCTCAAGCGCCGCAATTTCCCGCGCGAGCAGATCCATGCGCTGCGCTCGGCCTACCGCGACCTGTTCGAGACCGAGGACGGCACGCTGCGCGACCGGGCCCAGAAGCTGGCCGAGACGCTCGGTGACGAGCCGCTGGTGCGTCAGGTGCTGGACTTCATTCTCGTCGAGGGCGAGCGCCGGTTCTGCACCCCGCGCGGCCCGCAGGGCGAGTAGACGATGACCGCGCCGGCCGCTGGCGGGAGCCGGGCGCCGCTCGGCCTCATTGCCGGCGGTGGCGGGCTGCCGCTCGAGATCCTTGCCGACCTGAAGCGGCGCGGCGAGCCGGTCGTCCCGATTGCCATCAAGGACGAGACCCTGCCGCAGTTCCGCGCCGAGGCCCTGCACGAGCTGGGCTGGGGCCAGATCGGCCAGCTGTTCAAGGTGCTGCACGCGGCCGGGTGCGACCGGGTCATCCTCATCGGCAGCGTCACCCGCCGTCCCGACTTCACCTCCATCCTGGGCGATCTGGGCACGATGCGTCGGCTGCCGGCCATCCTGAAGGCGATGGTGGGCGGTGATGACAGCCTGCTGACCCGGGTGATCCGCATCTTCGAGGCCGAGAACCTCACCGTTGTCGGCGTTGCCGATGTGGCTCCGGGCCTGCTGGCCCCGACCGGGCCGATGGGCGAGGCGATGCCGGCCGGCGACCAGATCACGGACATGCAGCTGGCCTCGCGCGCGGTGCGCCGTCTCGGCGAACTCGACATCGGCCAGGCCGCGGTGGCCGTCGGGGGGCGGGTGATCGCGCTGGAAGGGGCCGAGGGCACGGATGCGATGTTGCAGCGCTGTGCCGAGCTTAAGGCCAACGGCCGCGTCCGCGTCAAGGGCATGGCCGGCGTGCTGGTCAAGGCGGCAAAGCCGGGGCAGGACCTCAGGGTCGATCTGCCGACCATCGGCCCGCGCACCATCGAGCTGGCCCGGGCGGCCGGTCTGGCGGGAATTGCCGTCGAGGCCGGCCGGGCGCTCGTCGCCGAGCGCGAGACCACCCTGGCCGCCGCCCGTCAGGCGGGGCTGTTCCTGCATGGCCTCGCGCCGCTTGCCGAGCTGGAGACCGACACGTGACGCCTGATCTGGCTGCCCGACCCTTGCGTGTGTTCCTGGTGGCCGGCGAGGAGTCCGGCGATGCGCTCGGCGCCAATTTGATGCGCGCGCTGAAACAGCGTCATGCCGGTCCCATCGCGTTTGCCGGCGTGGGCGGCGACCGCATGGAAGGGGAGGGGCTGCAAAGCCTGTTTCCGCTCTCCGACATCGCCGTGATGGGACTGACGGCCGTGCTTGCGCGGCTGCCGACCATCGTGCGCCGGGTCTATCAGTCCGTTGATGCCGCCATCGCCGCGGATCCGGATGTGCTGGTGATCATCGACAGTCCCGATTTCACCCACAACGTCGCCCGCCGGGTGCGCAAGCGCGCGCCGCACATTCCCATCGTCGACTATGTGTCGCCCTCGGTCTGGGCCTGGCGTCCGGGCCGGGCCCGCAAGATGAGCGTCTATGTCGACCGGCTGCTGGCGCTGCTGCCTTTTGAACCCGAAGCCCATCGCCGCCTTGGCGGTCCAGAGACCTTCTACGTCGGCCATCCGCTGATCGAGCGGGCGGCGCAGCTGCGCCCGGCCGCCGGCGAACGCGCCCCGCTCGGAGCAGGGCAGGATGTCCTGCTGCTCCTGCCCGGAAGCCGGCGCAGCGAGGTGGACATGCTGCTGGCCGACTTCGGTCGCGCGGCCGCGCTTCTGGCGGCCCGCCGCCCCGGGCTCGAGATCCTGCTGCCGGCGGTGCCGCATCTGGCTGGCCGCATCCGCGACACCGTCGCCGGCTGGCCGGTTGCCGTGACGGTTGTCGAGGGCGAGACGGCAAAATTCGCGGCCTTCCGCCGGGCCCATGCGGCCCTGGCGGCCTCCGGCACCGTATCGCTGGAGCTTGCTGCCGCCGGCGTGCCGATGGCCATCTGCTACCGTCTGGACTGGTTCTACCGCCGGCTGAAACAGATCCACCGGGTGTTTCCCATCGCCTCGGTCACCTCCATGGTGCTGCCGAACATCATTCTCGGCCGCAATGTCGTGCCGGAGTTCCTGGATGAGGAAGCCGAGCCGGAGCGGCTGGCGCAGGTGGTGGAGCGGCTGCTGACCGACACGCCGGACCGGGAGGCCCAGGTGTCGGCCTTTGCCGATCTCGACCAGAGCATGCGTCTGCCCGATGGCCACAGCCAGAGCGGCACGGCGGCACGGCTCGTGCTGGAGCTGATCGGCCGCGCGTGACGCCGCCCGCCAAGGGCCTCGCGCCCTTGCGGGCTGGCCCGCGCCGGTGGCAGCGGTGTGCCCGTATCCCTTGCTGACAAGCGAACCTGAGGGCGGCACGTGGCAGCGCGTCACGCAGGCGCGCTCCTGCGCATGCGGGCTGCAGGGCCAAGCCGCACAGAAGACAAAAAACAAGGGCGCCCGGAGGGCGCCCTTCAGACTGCTGACAAACCCTCTCTCGTCATCCCGGCTCGGCGCTTCGCTTGGCCGGGATGACTTCGGTGAGGTCGAGGTTTGCCGAAAAGCGCAAGGGCGCCCGGAGGGCGCCCTTGCCATATGGGAGTCTGGCGAAGCGGCAGCCGCTCAGCGGCGCTGCTCGATCGGCACGTAGTCGCGCTTCGGGGCGCCGGTGTAGAGCTGGCGCGGGCGGCCGATGCGCTGGCCCGGATCTTCCACCATTTCCTTCCACTGCGCGATCCAGCCCACGGTGCGGGCGAGGGCGAACAGCACGGTGAACATGTTGGTCGGGAAGCCGAGCGCCCGCAGCGTGATGCCCGAGTAGAAGTCGATGTTCGGATAGAGCTTCTTCTCGATGAAATACTCGTCGTGAAGGGCAATGCGCTCCAGTTCCATGGCGACTTCGAGCAGCGGATCGTCCTTGATGCCGAGCTCGCCGAGCACTTCATGCGTGGTCTTCTGCATGATGCGCGCACGCGGGTCATAGTTCTTGTAGACGCGATGACCGAAGCCCATCAGGCGGAACGGATCGTTCTTGTCCTTGGCGCGGGCGATGAACTCGGGGATCCGGTCGACGGTGCCGATTTCGGTCAGCATGTTGAGCGCGGCTTCGTTCGCGCCGCCGTGGGCCGGGCCCCAGAGGCAGGCGATGCCGGCGGCGATGCAGGCGAACGGGTTGGCACCCGAGGAGCCGGCCAGACGCACGGTCGAGGTCGATGCGTTCTGCTCGTGGTCGGCGTGCAGGATGAAGATGCGGTCCATGGCGCGGGCCAGGACCGGGTTCACCTTGTACTCCTCGCAAGGCACGGCGAAGCACATGTGCAGGAAGTTGGCCGAGTAGTCGAGATCGTTCTTCGGGTAAACGAACGGCTGGCCGATGTGGTACTTGTAGGCCATCGCGGCGATCGTCGGCATCTTGGCGATCATGCGCAGCGAGGCGATCATGCGCTGCTGCGGATCGGAGATGTCGGTGCTGTCGTGGTAGAAGGCCGACAGGGCGCCGACGACGCCGACCATGACGGCCATCGGATGCGCGTCACGGCGGAAGCCGGAGAAGAAGCGGCTCATCTGCTCGTGGATCATCGTGTGACGGGTCACACGGTTCACGAAGTCATCCTTCTGCGCGCGGGTCGGCAGCTCGCCGTACAGCAGCAGGTAGCAGGACTCCAGGAAGTCGCCATGGTCGGCCAGCTGCTCGATCGGGTAACCGCGGTAGAGCAGGGTGCCTTCATCGCCATCGATGTAGGTGATCTTCGATTCGCACGACGCCGTGGAGGTGAAGCCCGGGTCGTAGGTGAACATGCCCGTGTCCTTGTACAGGGACGAGATGTCGACGACCGACGGACCGATGCTGCCGTCCATGATCTTGTAGTCGCGGGTGTTGCCACCGATGGTCAGATTGGCTTTCGTGTCGCCCATTCAGGAAACCCCCTTGTCTGGAACTGCCGCCGCATCTGGGCGTCGGGAACGCCCGGGCAGTGACGATTGAACTGCACCCATGCTTGTGCGGCCAGGAAATTAGCCTCGGATTGCGTATCCCATTTGGGGGTGCCCCGCAAGCGCATGCTGCACCGCTTTTAGACAGGCTGCAGCGCAAAAACACCACAGCCTGAAGCCAATGTATACGAAAGTATGCAGCGCGTCAGGCGGCCTGATCCGCGATGCGGCCCAATGCCTCATCCTTGCCCAGGACCACCAGCACGTCATAGATTCCAGGCGAGGTGCTGCGCCCGGTGAGGGCGGCGCGCAGCGGCTGGGCGACCTTGCCGAGCTTCAGGCCCTGGGCCTCCGCATAGGCCTTGACGATGGTCTCCGTGCTGGTCAGCGACCACTCCGCATCGGCCGACAGCAGCGGCAGCAGACCGGCGAGAATCGCCTTGCCATCGGCGTCGAGAAGGGCGGCGGCCTTTTCCTCCACATCGAGCGGGCGCTGGCGCCACAGGTAGGAGGCGCTGTCGGTCAGCTCGACCAGCGTCTTTGCCCGTTCCTTCAGCCCCGGCAGGGCGGCAAGCACCTTGTCGGCGTTGCCGGGCCCGGCCATCCAGTCCAGCACGCTCGCCCCGCCCTCGACATGGGCGAGGCACGCCTTCCAGTGCGCCAGCAGCTCCGCGTCGGGCGTCGCGCGCATGTAATGCCCGTTCAGGTTCTCGAGCTTCTTGAAGTCGAAACGCGACGGCGACTTGCCGATCGCCTCGAGGCCGAACCACTCGATCATCTGCTCGGTCGACATGATCTCGTCATCGCCATGGCTCCAGCCGAGGCGGGCGAGATAGTTGCGCATCGCCGCCGGCAGATAGCCCATGGCGCGGTAGGCCTCGGCCCCGAGCGCGCCGTGGCGCTTCGACAGCTTGGCCCCGTCCGGACCATGGATCAGCGGGATATGCGCCATCACCGGCACGTCCCAGTCCATCGCCTGATAGATCAGCTTCTGGCGCGCCGCGTTGGTCAGGTGATCGTCGCCGCGGATGATGTGGGTGACGCCCATGTCATGGTCGTCGACCACCACCGCCAGCATGTAGGTCGGCACGCCGTCGGAGCGCAGCAGGACGAGGTCATCCAGGTCCTTGTTCGGGAACACGACCCGGCCCTGCACCTGGTCCTCGATCACGGTCTCGCCGTCGAGCGGCGCGCGCAGGCGGATGGCCGGGGCAACGCCGGCCGGCGCCTCGGAGGCGTCCCGGTCCCGCCAGCGCCCGTCATAGCGCGGCGGACGACCCTCGGCGCGGGCCTTCTCGCGCATCTCGTCCAGTTCCTGCGGCGTGCAGTAGCACTTGTAGGCCGTGCCGCGGGCCAGCATCTCGGCCACCACCTCCTGATGCCGCTTGACCCGGCCGAACTGCGACACCGGCTCGCCATCCCAGGCAAGGCCGAGCCAGTTGAGGCCGTCGATCAGTGCGGCCACGGCCGCCTCGGTCGAGCGCGCCCGGTCCGTGTCCTCGATGCGCAGCAGCATCTTGCCGCCCGTGTGCTTGGCATAGAGCCAGTTGAACAGCGCGGTGCGGGCGCCGCCGATGTGGAGGTAGCCGGTGGGCGAGGGGGCAAAGCGGGTGACGATCTGGTCGGCCATGGTCTTGGGAGTCGTTCTCTGTCAAGGTGGGGCAAGGGCCGCTGGCCCGTCGCGCAACTGTCGCGGTGTTTAGCACAGGCGCGCGGACGGGCAAACGGCCGCATGCGCCGGCCGGACCGGGGCAGGGGACAGGGCCCGACGCGGACCTGCACCCGGGTCCCGCCCGCAACGGCACCAGCGGAAAGGGAGCCCGGTCCGCGGGCATCCATGCGTCAGGGCGAGGAGACAGCCCCGGAAGACGGTCGCGCGGATGACGCCCCGCAGCCCTCGCACGCCCCCGCCGGGTCATTGCGGTCACGGGCCCGCGCCGCCGCCGGGGCCTGGCCGCCGGCACGGGCGCTGCGCATCTGGTGGAACCCGCGCCGCCCGTCGCCGGATGCCCGCGCCGCTCCGCCGGCCGCGCGACGCTCGGCGGAAGACCATCGGCTGCTGCACGTTGCCTTTGCCTTTGCCGCCGGCGTCGGCCTCTATTTCAGCCTGCCGCAGGAACCGGCGCCTGGCGTCCTTCTCGGGCTCGCCGGAGCGCTCGCGGCCTGGATCGCCCATCGGCATCTCGGCGGCCGGACGAGTGTGCCGCTGCTGCTGCTTGCCGCGCTGGCCTGCGGCCTTGCGGCCGGGGCACTGCGCACGGCAACGGTGGCCGCACCGGTCCTGCAGACGGCCCGCAGCACGACCCTGACCGGGACGGTGCTCTCGCTTACGCCCACCGCGAGCGGCAGCCAGCTCGTTCTCGCGGTGGAGACGGCGGACGGGCTCGGCCGGCAGACGCCGCCCGCCCGGGTCCGTCTGAGCCAGCGCGGCAGCCAGGGCGAGGGGCTCCTGCCGGGCGACCGGCTGCGGCTCTCGGCCCGCCTGCTGCCGCCCTCCGGTCCGGTCCGTCCCGGCAGCTACGACTTTGCCTTTGCGGCCTTCTACCAGGGCATCGGGGCGACCGGCTTTGCCTTCGGCACGCCCGAACGGCTGCAGCCGCGCGCCGACAGCCGGGTGCTCGACGCGCTTGCCGCGGTCGACCGCCTGCGCCACGCCGTTGCCCGCGAGGCGGAGGCCGTGCTGGGACCGGGCGACGCCAGCGCCATCGTCGCCGCCCTCCTCGTCGGGCTGCGCGGACACATCTCGGAGGCCGCCGATGCCGACCTGCGGGAGGCCGGCCTGTCGCATGTGCTCTCGATCTCCGGCCTGCACATGGTGCTGTTTGCCGGCGGCATGTACTGGGTGGTGCTGGCCGGACTGGCGCTGGTCCCGGGCTTCGCGCTGCGCCTGCCGCTGCACCGGATCGCGGCTGGCGCAGCCCTCCTGGCGGCGACCTGCTACCTGTTCCTCTCCGGGGCGAGCGTTCCGACCCAGCGGTCCTACCTGATGATCGCGCTTGTCTTCATCGGCCTGATGACCGGCCGGCGGGGGCTCAGCCTGCGCAGTGTCGCCCTGGCGGCCCTTGTTCTGCTGGCCTGGCGGCCGGAGGATCTGTTCTCGCCCGGCTTCCAGATGTCCTTTGCTGCCGTCATCTGCCTGATCGCCGCCTATGACGACCACGGCCGGCATCGCCGGGCGAGCCGGGACCGGCGCAAGGCACGCCGGCCGGCCGGTCCTCTTGCCGCAGTGCTCGGCGGGCTCTGGCTGTGGCTTGCCGGCCTTACGGCCACCTCGCTCATTGCCGGCCTCGCGACCGGGGTCATCGGGGCCTATCATTTCGACCGGTTGTCGCCCTATGGCCTTGTCGGCAACCTGCTCGCCATGCCGGCCGTGTCGCTTCTGGTGATGCCGGCCGGGGTCGCGGCCTTCCTGCTGCAGCCTCTCGGCCTTGCCGCACCGGCGCTGCATGTCATGGGCGAGGGCATCGGGATCATGCTCTCGGCCGCCCGCTTCACCGCAGGTCTGAGCGACACGGACGGCGTCATCGGAGCGCTTCCCGCCGGAGCGGCGCTGGCGCTCACGGGGGCCGTGTTCTGGGGCTTCCTGGCCGAGGGCCGCTGGCGGCTCCTCGCCGCAGTGCCGACCGTGGCCGGACTGGTGCTGTGGGCCGCGCATCGCCCGCCCGATCTCTACATCGGCGAACGGGGCACCCAGGTGGCGGCGCGCGATGCCGACGGGGTGTTGCGGGTCAATGGCGGCCGCATCGGGTTTGCCGCCGAAGTCTGGCTGACCGGAGAGGGCATTGCGGACCGGCATTTCTCAGCCCACAGGCCTGTCCCGGCGCAAACGCGCTGCGACCCGCTCGGCTGCGTCATCGACGCCCACTCACCCGGGCAGAGCCGACCCGCTCCGACCGGCAGTGCGCGCCCCGACGCCCCGACACGCGCCCCGGCCAGCATCTCGACCAGTATCCCGGCGAGCGCCCCCGTCATCGCTGCGGCCAGCGCCCCCCTCGGCGAACCGGCCCGGCTTTCGGTCAAGGCCCCAATCGGCGCCCCAATCAGCGTCCCAGTCAGCGCAAAAGCCGAACTCCCCGTCGGCGCGCCGGCCCGCGCGCCGGCCACCCGAGCCGCACCGGTCAGCGCGGCTGACCCGGAGGCTGGCTCAAGGCTGGACGCGGACCCTATGAATCCCCTCGGCCCGGGCGCTGACCGAGGCTCCGGACCTCGTCCCTCTCCGGGCGTCCAGACTGGCAGCCACGCTGCCCACCCCACTGACCTCCAGACTGACCTCCTGGCTGGCCTGCTGGCTGACCGCCAGACGGCCCTCCAGGCTGACCTCGTGGCTGGCCCCCGTTCTGGAAACCATCCGGGCCTTCGCTCTGGCCCCGCCGGTGCTGGCCCTTCCGGTGCTGGCCCGGACCAAGAGGCAGGCCAGGATCAAGGAGCAGGTCAGGATGAAAGAGCAGGCCAGGATGAAGGAGCAGGCCGGGGCCCGGACAGCGATCAGCCCGACGCCCCGCCGCTTCGCATTGCGCTGAGCCGCAAGCTTGAGGCGCTGGAAAGCGACTGTGCCCGCGCCGACATTCTCGTCACGGCACTGACCGCACCGCCCGGATGCGCTGCGCCGCTGATCTTCGATGCGTCGCGCCGCGACCTCGGTGTCGTGGCGATCTGGCTCGCGGACGACGCGGCTCTGCCCGACGCCAATCAGACGGGAGGGGAGCAGGCCAGCAGTGCCCCGGCCCAAACAGACCTTACCCAAACTGCCCTGGCCCAAACCGACCCGGCTCAAACCGACCCGGCGCAAACGCACCCGGCCCAAACTGCGCCAATGCAAACGGACCCGCGACAGACGGATCCGGCCCAGCCTGGCCCCGGCCGGACCGATCCGGGCCGCAGCCAGCCTCTCGGCCATGACCCTGCCAGACCTGAACTTGCCAGACCTCAACTTATGAGACCTGAACTTGTGAGACCTGACCCTTCGAGACCTGACGTCACCAGGTTGGCGACACTCAGGATCGAACGCATCGCCTACAGCCGCCCGCCGGGACACCGCCCCTGGCAGTTGCCCGTGGGACGGGGAGGCCCGCTCCCGTCGGCTCCCACTTTGCCTGATCCCGCTCTGCCTGATACCAGTCCACCTGATACCAGTCCACCTGATCCCGCTCCGCCGGACCCAGACGGCGATCCCGGCGCCGCCCCGGCCCCCTGAGACAACCGGCAGGCACCGGCAGCCTCCGCCGCAGTCACACCTGTCGCCGGCACACCTGCCGCTGCCACACCTGTTGCCGCCAAACCTGCCACGGCCAGACCAGCGGCCGCCGGGGCCGTCATCTGGTCCCGACTGCAACAGGCCCGATCCCGGACCGTAAAGGCATGCGCGCCCTGCGCCAGATGGCAAAGGCCAGTCGGCAAACGGGGTATGTGCGGCGCGTCAGTACTGCCGGAACAGCGCGACCAGCTTGCCCTGCACGCGCACGCGGCCGGGACCGAAGATCCGGGTCTCGTAGGCCGGATTGGCCGCCTCCAGCGCGATGGAGGCTCCCTTCTTGCGCAGGCGCTTCAGGGTCGCTTCCTCGTCATCGACCAGGGCCACGACGATGTCGCCGCTCTCGGCCGAATCCGTGCGCCGGATCAGCACCGTGTCGCCATCGAGGATGCCGGCCTCGATCATGGAATCGCCGCGCACCTCGAGTGCGAAGTGCTCGCCGCGTCCGATCAGGTCCTGCGGCACGGAAATGGTGTGGCTGTGGGTCTGGATCGCCTCGATCGGCACGCCCGCGGCAATCCGGCCCATCACCGGGATGGTGCTGATACCGGCCGGCATCTCGGGCTCGGCCGCGCGCGGCGGTGGCGGCGTCTGCGCCTTGCCGAGCGAGCCCTCGATCACGGAGGGCGCGAAGCCCTTGCCGCGCGGCGCGGCAAGGCCGGGCGTCATGGAGTCCGGCAGGCGCACCACCTCCATGGCCCGCGCCCGGTTGGGCAGGCGCCGGATGAAGCCGCGCTCCTCGAGGGCGGTGATGAGGCGATGGATGCCCGACTTCGACCGGAGGTCGAGCGCGTCCTTCATCTCGTCGAAGGAGGGCGGCACGCCGGTCTCTTTCAGCCTCTCGTGGATGAACATGAGCAGTTCATGTTGCTTGCGGGTCAGCATGGCGAATCCTCTCGGGTCGCGTCGGTACAAATCATGAACGCAGGTTACCTGTTCACACTGTGTTCCACAAGTCTTAAGGTGAGGTTAGCGGGATGTTCCGGCGGGCGAGGTCATGGACGCACGGCCTCCGGCCCGGTAGGAAGGGGCAGTTGTCGCCCGGGCGTCCCGACGGGACGCCGCCAGATGGATGAGCCGCGCATGCCAGACCAGTCCGCCACCGACGAAGCGGGGGAGCGCGCCGCGCCCCGGACGGGCGGCGCCGCCGATGCGGTTGCCGCGCTTGTCGATGCGTTTGCCGCCCGCCGCCCGTTGCGGGCCGGGGCCTTCATCGTCACGCTCTATGGCGATGTGGTCGTCCCCCGGGGCGGCTCCCTGTGGGTCGGGCATGTGATCGAGGCCTGTGCCCGCGTCGGCATCAGCGAGACGCTGGTGCGCACCGCCGCGTCGCGGCTGGTGGCTGCCGGCAGGCTGGAAGGCACGCGGGTTGGGCGGCTTGGCTATTACGGCCTGACTGCGGCGGCACATGAGGAGTTTGCCGCGGCGGCCGACCGGCTCTATGCCCTGCCGCGCGATGGTTCGGGACCTGCCACCTTCACCCTGGCCCTGCAGGCCGGGTCGGCAGCCGGGGAGCCACCGGACCGGGCAAGCGGCTTCGTGCCGCTGGCGCCGGGGGTGGCCCTGGCGGCGGGGCATCGACCGGTTCCCGCCGGCTGGGCCGGGCTCACGGCCGCCTCCGACGACCTGCAGGGGCATGACAGCCTGCGTGCGGCGGTGCGGCAGGTCTGGGCCCTGGACGATCTCGAGGCGGGCTATGCCGCCTTCATCGACCGGTTCAGCCGCCTTTCGGACCTGCTGGCGGCCGGTGACCGGCTCGCGGATGGGCTGACGGCCCTGTCGGCCCGGCTGCTCCTCGTCCACGGCTTTCGCGCGCTGGCCCTGAGGGACCCGGACCTGCCGCCCGCGGCCTTGCCGCAGGACTGGGCGGGCGACCGGGCGCGGCGGCTCTTCGCCCGCCTCTATCTCGCGCTGAGCCCGGCTGCGGATGCGCAGGTGTCGAGCTTCACCGGGCTCGAGGGGGCGCTCGAGGCGGTGACCCCCGGGGTGCGGGCGCGGCACGCCCGTCTGGGCGGCTGACGCCCCAGCTTTTGAATGGCAGGCCTCTCAATGGCCGGCCTCTCGATGCCTGGTCGCCCAAGTCCCAGCCTTGCACGACCCGGCCTTGCACGACCCTGACGGCCCGGTTCCGTTCGGGTGTGGCCGGGGTCGGTTCTGGCGGAATCGAGACGGCGCGCCGGTTGCCGGGAAGACCTTGACGCACAGCGAGGCGAGGCAAGGCCAGACCCGGGCACACCGGAACGGCGGCCCTGCAGGCAATTCTCGCCCGCGCGGCCCGCACCGGAAGCCGG
Source organism: Pannonibacter sp. XCT-53 (assembly GCF_009915765.1). NCBI lineage: Bacteria > Pseudomonadati > Pseudomonadota > Alphaproteobacteria > Hyphomicrobiales > Stappiaceae > Pannonibacter > Pannonibacter tanglangensis. The sequence continues at coordinate 1,482,006 of NZ_JAABLQ010000001.1, read as the reverse complement.
CAGAATGGCAGCCGGGCAAGCGGCAGCCGCGACAAGACGAGCCGGAACAATGGCAGCCGTGACATTTGTAGCCGTGACATTTGTAGCCGCGACGTTTGCAGCCGCGACAAAGGCGGGTGCGGATGGCAGATCGGGGATTGTGCGGGGGAGGGCACAGGCAGCCCCGCCGGGCGCAAGGGGTCGCTCGAGCGGGACTGCCTGTTCGGGAGGTTTCTGACCAGGGAAACCTGTCCTAGAAATGGGGTCGGCGCGCCCCCGTTCAAGACCGACAGCCTCATTCCTTCGGTGGATCCGCTGCGTCATCCGGCGTCGGCTCACCGCAACGTGTCACAGAAAATCAAAAAAAACCTATTGCAGTGTGATGAAACTCTGCATATGGTGACCGTGCGGTCGATGAATTGAGGGTGAGGCTCAGCTCTCGAACGCCAGCTGGTCTGAACAGGCCCGCGTGACAGTTTCTGGGGACGCTTCTGAGGGAGGAAGTGGATGTCCGACGCCTTTGTCTGCGACGCAGTCCGCACGCCGATCGGCCGCTATGGCGGGGCGCTGTCGTCCGTCCGCGCCGACGATCTGGCCGCCGCGCCGCTGGCCGCGCTCGTGTCCCGCCACCCGGGTCTCGACTGGAGTGCGGTCGAGGACATCATCTTTGGCTGTGCCAACCAGGCCGGCGAGGACAATCGCAATGTCGCCCGCATGGCGGGGCTGCTGGCCGGGCTGCCCGTTTCGGTTCCCGGCACCACGGTCAACCGCCTCTGCGGCTCGGGCATGGATGCGGTCGGCATGGCCGCGCGGGGCATCCGGGCTGGCGACTATGACTTCGTGCTGGCGGGCGGCGTCGAGAGCATGTCGCGGGCGCCCTTCGTCATGCCGAAGGCCGACACGGCCTTTTCCCGCAGTTCTGCAGTTTACGACACCACCATCGGCTGGCGCTTCGTCAACCCGAAGATGAAGGCTGCCTTCGGCATCGACTCCATGCCGGAAACGGCGGACAATGTTGCGGCGGATTTTGGCGTATCCCGCGCGGATCAGGACGCCTTTGCAGCCCGCAGCCAGGCCCGCTGGGCCACTGCGCAGGAGCAGGGGCTCTTTGCGCAGGAGATTGCGCCGGTCGAGGTGAAGCGGGGCAAGGGCGAGACCGTCCTGGTTGCCGTTGACGAGCATCCGCGCCCGGGCACGACGGCCGAGCAGCTTGCCAAGCTCAAGGGCGTCAATGGTCCGGAGCTGACCGTGACGGCGGGCAATGCCTCCGGCGTCAATGACGGCGCTGCCGCGCTGATGCTGGCGAGCGAGGCAGCGGTGGCCCGTCACGGCCTGACGCCGATGGCGCGCGTTGTCGCGATGGCTGCGGCCGGGGTCGAGCCGCGCGTCATGGGCATCGGCCCGGTGCCGGCGGTGCGCCGGGTTCTGGCCAAGGCGGGGCTGACGCTCGACCAGATGGACGTGATCGAGCTGAACGAGGCTTTCGCGGCGCAGGCGCTGGCGGTGCTGCGCCAGCTTGGACTGGCCGACGATGCGCCCCATGTCAATCCGAACGGCGGGGCCATCGCTCTGGGGCATCCGCTCGGCATGAGCGGCGCGCGGCTGGTCACGACGGCCGCCTATCAGTTGCAGCGGGTGCAGGGGCGTTATGCGCTCTGCACCATGTGTATCGGTGTCGGGCAGGGCATTGCCCTGATCCTGGAACGGGTGTGAGCACCGGGACCCGAGGGTCCCGACAGGTCAGTTCGAGCTTCTGGAGGACGCGCATGTACGCACAGATGGTGAAGACCGACGCCAGCCGGGTGAAGACCCTGGAAGAGATGAACGCCGACGAGCGCACCTTCCAGCAACGGCTCGACGACGGCATCAAGATCGAGCCGAAGGACTGGATGCCGGAAGGCTACCGCAAGACCCTGATCCGGCAGATCTCGCAGCATGCCCATTCGGAGATCGTCGGCCAGCTGCCGGAAGCCAACTGGATCACCCGCGCCCCGACGCTGGAGCGCAAGGCGATCCTGCTGGCCAAGGTGCAGGACGAGGCCGGCCATGGCCTCTATCTCTACTGCGCCGCCGAGACGCTGGGCGTCTCGCGCGACGAGCTGCTGGAGCAGCTGCACTCGGGCAAGGCCAAGTATTCCTCGATCTTCAACTATCCGACGCTGAACTGGGCCGATGTCGGCATGATCGGCTGGCTGGTGGATGGCGCGGCGATCATGAACCAGGTGCCGCTGCAGCGCTGCTCCTACGGTCCCTACAGCCGCGCGATGATCCGCATCTGCAAGGAAGAGAGCTTCCACCAGCGTCAGGGCTATGACGCCCTGGTCAAGATGTGCCGCGAAGGCACGCCGGAGCAGAAGGAAATGGCGCAGGATTCCATCAATCGCTGGTGGTGGCCGGCGCTGATGATGTTCGGCCCCTCCGACGCGGACTCGGTGCATTCCGCCCAGTCCATGGCCTGGAAGATCAAGATCAATTCCAACGACGAACTGCGCCAGAAATTCGTCGACCAGACCGTGCCCCAGGCCGAATACCTGGGCCTGACCATCCCCGATCCGGACCTGAAGTGGAACGAGGAGAAGGGCGGCTACGACTTCGGTGCGATCGACTGGGCCGAGTTCTACGAGGTCATCAAGGGCAACGGTCCCTGCAACAGGGAGCGCCTCGCGGCCCGCGTGAAGGCCTGGGACGACGGTGCCTGGTACCGGGAGGGCCTGCTGGCCCATGCCCGCAAGAAGCAGGCCGCCCGCGCGGCGGCCGAGGCTGCTGCCCGGACTGCGGCCTGACTGCAGCCTGACCGCAGCCTGACCCGAGGCACCGGATTTGAGGGAGAAACGTCCATGAACGAATGGCCGCTCTGGGAAGTCTTCATCCGCGGACAGCATGGCCTGTCCCACCGCCATGTCGGCAGCCTGCACGCCCCGGACGCCGAGAAGGCGATCATGGCCGCGCGGGATGTCTACACCCGGCGCAACGAGGGCGTCAGCATCTGGGTTGTCGAAACCCGCCACATCGCCGCCAGCGCTCCGGGAGACAAGGGTCCGCTGTTCGATCCCTCGAACAGCAAGGCCTACCGCCACCCGACCTATTTCGACATCCCCGAAGAAGTCGGAGCCATGTGATGGGTGACCTGCCGCTGACCGATCTCTGCCTCAGGATGGGCGACACCTGCCTGATCCTGGCGCAGCGCACCTCCGAATGGGTCGGCCACGCGCCGATCCTTGAGGAAGACATCGGCCTTGCCAACATTGCCCTCGACCTGGTCGGGCAGACCCAGCTCTGGCTGGGTCTGGCAGCCGAGCTGGAGGGCAAGGGCCGTTCCGCCGACGATCTCGCCTATCGCCGTGATCAGGGCGCCTTCCGCAACCTGCTCATCGCAGAACTGCCCAACGGCGACTTCGGTCGCACGCTGATGCGCCAGTATCTGGTCGATGCCTGGCATTATCCGATGCTGAAGGCGCTGGCGACCTCGCCGGAGCCGCGCATCGCCGAGATCGCCGAGAAGGCTCTGAAGGAGGTGTCCTACCACCTCGCCCGCAGCGCGGATCTCGTCATCTCGCTCGGGGACGGCACGCCCGAGAGCCACGCGCGCATGCAGGCCGCCCTGGACGATCTCTGGGCCTATACCGGCGAAATGCTGACGGCCGACGACATCGACACGGCTCTGGCCGAGGCGGGCGTTGGCCCCGACCTCGCCGCCATCGCCACCGCCTGGCATGCCCATGTGGACGAGACGCTGGCCCGTGCCACCCTGGACAAGCCGGCCTCCGGCTACATGCACAAGGGCGGCAAGCATGGGCGCCACAGCGAGCACCTTGGCTACATCCTGGCCGAGATGCAGTTCCTGCAGCGCGCCTATCCCGGCGCCACCTGGTGAGGCAGCGATGACGACAGCGCCGCATCATCCTGCCGTCGAGGAGATCTGGAGCTGGCTGTCCGCCGTGCCGGACCCGGAAATTCCGGTGATCTCGCTCGTCGATCTCGGGATCATCCGCGATGTCAGCTGGCAGGACGGGACCCTGGTGGTGAAGGTGACGCCGACCTACTCGGGCTGCCCGGCCACCAGCGTCATCAACTTCGAGATCGAGAAGGCCCTGCGCGGGCACGGGGTGGCGGACCTGCGTCTGGAACGCCAGCTCTCGCCGGCCTGGACCACCGACTGGATCAGCGCCGAGGGGCGGGCGAAGCTGCGTCGCTACGGCATTGCCCCTCCGGTCGCCGGCACGGCCTGCGGCGGCGGCGTGCTCTCCAACCCGGTCGTGGCCTGCCCGCGCTGCGGCTCGTCCAACACGGAGATGGTCAGCCGCTTCGGCTCCACGCCCTGCAAGGCGGGATACCGCTGCCGCGACTGCCTCGAACCCTTCGACTATTTCAAGTGCATCTGACCGGCCGGGCCGGGCCGAATCCGGCCGGCCGGCCAGCATGAGGAGGAGCGCGACATGGCGCAGTTCTATCCCCTGAGCGTGACCGAGGTGCGGCGCGAGACCCGCGACGCCGTGGTGCTGACGCTTGTCCCGCGCGACGAGGACCGCGCGGCCTTCGCGTTTCTGGCCGGGCAGTATCTCACCTTCCGCCGCGACTTCGACGGCGAGGAGCTGCGCCGGTCCTATTCCATCTGCGCCGCGCGGGGCGAGGGCGCCCTGCGTGTCGGCATCAAGCGCGTGGACGGCGGTGCCTTCTCGTCCTGGGTCAACGACGAGCTGACGCCGGGCACCGTGCTGGAGGCCATGCCGCCGATGGGCAGCTTCCACGCGCCGATCGAGCCGGACCGTCCCAAGTCCTATCTGGGCTTTGCCGGCGGCTCCGGCATCACGCCGGTGCTCGGCATCCTCAAGACCGTGCTGGCCGAGGAGCCGAAGTCCAACTTCACGCTGGTCTACGGCAACCGGTCGATCAACGCGATCATGTTCCGCGAGGAGCTGGAGGACCTGAAGAACACCTATCTCGGCCGGCTCAACGTGCTGCACATCCTGGAGAGCGAGTCGCAGGACATCGACCTCTTCTCCGGGCGGCTCGATGCGGACAAGTGCCGGACGCTGTTCGGCACCTGGATCAATGTCGCCCGCGCCGACATGGCCTTCATCTGCGGTCCCGAGCCGATGATGCTCGCCGTCTCGGCCGCGCTGAAGGAAAACGGCCTGCCGGAGGACCGGATCAAGTTCGAGCTGTTTGCCTCCGGTCAGCCAGGCCGGGCAAAGCAGCGGGCCGAGGCGGCAGCCGCAGCGCGCGCAGCCGGCGACGTCTGCCGGGCCAGGATCACCGTCGACGGCACCACCCGCGAGATCGAGATGCCGCGCAAGGGCCAGAGCCTGCTGGACGCGGCCCTCGGGGCAAGCCTCGATGCGCCCTACGCCTGCAAGGCGGGGGTCTGCTCCACCTGCCGTGCCCTGGTCACCGAGGGCGAGGTGGAGATGGAGGCGAACTACGCGCTGGAGGACTACGAGGTGCGGCGCGGCTACGTCCTGACCTGCCAGTGCTACCCCGTCAGCGACCATGTGGTCGTCGACTACGACCAGTAAGACACCGCTGGCTGCGGCGCGGCCTGAACCCGGGAGGAGGGCAGCATGAGCGAAGACATGGAACTGGCCGATTATCTGGCCAAGGGCGGCAAGCTGACCTCGCCGGCCAACGTGCCGGCGCGCTACCGGGCCGAACTGATGCGGCTGATGGCGAGCTTCGTCGACAGCGAGCTGGCGGGGGCTGCCGGTTTTGCCGACCGCATCAACGAGGCGCCGGGGCTTGCCCAGCGGGCGGCCGCGGCCCGCATCGTCGCCGAGAAATTCGAGAATGCAGCCAGGGTTCTGGCGGTCATGGGCGATTTCGGCGCCGACACCCAGCGCTATGCCGCGCAGCATCCCTGGGCCGCCCGGCTGCCCCGCGACGCGGACATCGGCCAGAGCCGCCAGGGCGGCGACATGCGCCTGTCCGTGTTCCATTATCCGATCGCCGACTGGACCGACAGCGTCGTCATGAACGTGCTGATGGGCAAGGCGAGCCTGCTGCAGATCGAGGAACTCGCCCGCTGCTCCTACCAGCCGCTGGCCGAGGCCATGCGTGAGATCCTCGCCGTCGAGACCCGGCACGTGGCCTCCGGCATCGCCGCGCTGCGGGCGCTCGCCGGTCTGCCGGAGCAGCATGCCGCCATCCAGACCGCCTTTGCCTACTGGCACCCGCGCGTCGCGGCCACCTTCGGTGCAGCCCGGTCCAGCCGGTTCGACAGTCTCAACCGCTTCGGCCTGCGCCACGTCCCCAACGACACGCTGGCTGCCCTCTGGCAGCAGCAGGTCGCCGACCTTTTCACCGAGCTCGGCACGGCCTGAGCCGTCCGGACCCGACTTCTGAGAGAGACACGACATGACCCTCACGAGCGATGCGCCCCGCCGCCTCGAAAGCTATGCCTGTGGCGCCTGGGTGGCCGGAACGGGCAAGGGCCAGGTTCTGACCGATGCGTCAACCGGCGATGCGGTGGCCGTGATCGACGCCGCTGGCCTCGACACCGCAGCCATGCTGGAGCACGCCCGGTCGCGCGGCGGCCGTGCCCTCCGCGCCATGACCTATCACCAGCGTGCCGGGCTCCTGAAGGAGCTCGCCAAGGTGCTGATGGACGCCAAGGAGGAGTTCTACGCCCTGTCGAGCGCCACCGGCGCGACCCGCACCGACGGCTGGATCGACATCGAGGGGGGCATCGGCACCCTGTTTGCCTATTCCTCCATGGGGCGCCGGCAGCTTCCGAACACCCGCCTGCTGATCGACGGCGAACCGGAGGTCCTGTCCAAGGACGGCAGCTTTGCCGGTCAGCACATCCTGAGCCCGCTCAAGGGCGTGGCGATCCACATCAATGCCTACAACTTCCCCTGCTGGGGCATGCTGGAGAAGCTCGCGCCGACCTGGCTTGCGGGCATGCCGGCCATCGTCAAGCCGGCGAGCCAGACCGCCTATCTGACCGAGCTGATGGTCCGGCGCATCATCGACAGCGGCTTGCTGCCGGACGGCGCGCTGCAGCTGGTCTCCGGCTCCATCGGGTCGATGCTGGACCATGTCACGGCCCAGGACGTCGTGACCTTCACCGGCTCCGCCTCGACCGGCCGCATGCTGCGCTCGCACCCCGAGATCATCGCCAACTCCGTCCGCTTCACCATGGAGGCCGACAGCCTGAACGCGTCGGTGCTTGGCCCGGATGCGGTGCCCGGCACGGAGGAGTTCGACCTTTTCGTGCGCGAGGTCGTGCGGGAAATGACCGTGAAGTCCGGCCAGAAATGCACGGCCATCCGCCGCGTCATCGTGCCGGAGGCCGTGTCGGAAGCCGTGATCAAGGCGATTGGCGAGAAGCTCGCCAAGACCACGATTGGCGATCCGCGGGCCGAGGGCGTGCGCATGGGGCCGCTGGCCAGCCTCGCCCAGCGGGACGAGGTCCGGGCGCGCATCCGCGAGCTGCGTGCCGAGGCCGAGCTTGCCTTCGGAACGCCGGAGGCGGTCGATCCGCTGGCCGGTGATCCGGACAAGGGGGCCTTCCAGGCTCCGGTCCTGCTCCATTGCGCCGATCCGCTCAATGCCTCGATCGTGCATGGCGTCGAGGCCTTCGGGCCGGTGGCGACGGTCATGCCCTATCGCAGCACCGACGAGGCCATTGAGCTGGCCGCCCGGGGCGAGGGCAGTCTCGTCGCCTCGGTCTTCACCAACGACGGCGCCTTTGCCCGCGAGGCGGTCCTCGGGCTCGCGCCCTGGCACGGGCGCGTGCTGATCGGCAACCGGACCACGGCCAAGTCGTCGACGGGTCATGGCTCGCCGTTGCCGCAGATGATCCACGGCGGACCGGGACGGGCCGGCGGCGGCGAGGAAATGGGCGGCCTGCGCGGCGTGCATCACTTCCTGCAGCGCACCGCCGTGCAGGGCTCTGCGGACATGCTGACCGCCGTGGCGGGCAAGTGGGTGCGCGGATCTGCCACCCGCGGCGGCAACACCCACCCGTTCCGCAAGTCGCTGGCCGAGCTGGAGATCGGTGACACGCTCGTCACCGGCACCCGCACCGTGACGCTGGAGGATATCGAGCATTTCGCCGAGTTCACCGGCGACACGTTCTACGCCCACATGGACGAGGCGGCGGCCAGGGCCAATCCCTTCTTCGAGGGCCGCGTCGCCCACGGCTACTACATCGTCTCGATTGCGGCCGGCCTGTTCGTGCAGCCGGATCCGGGACCGGTCCTGGCCAACTACGGCGTCGATGCGCTGCGCTTCCTGACCCCTGTCTATCCGGGCGACACGCTCCAGGTCTCGCTCACCTGCAAGGAAATCAACCCGCGCGAGGGCGCCGACTATGGCGAGGTGCGGTGGGACACCACCGTCACCAACCAGCGCAGCGAGGTGGTCGCGCAGTATGACGTGCTGACCATGGTCGCCAGATCCTGGCCCATGGCCGCCTGAGGCGGCAACGCCTGCAGCCGCTTGCGGTCAGCCGGCCGCAAGCGCGCGTCGCCCTGTCCCGGTTCAAAAGGCCGGGACAGGACGGGGACAGGACGGGGACAGGCCGGGGGCAGGCCAGGGGCAGGCCTGGACAGGCGCGGTGAGCAGGAACAGGAAGGAATGGCCGCGACCGGCGGCACACGCACCGCGGCTTGGGGCCGCGACCGGACGTGATGCGCCGGGCTGGCGGGAAACGGCCTACTTGACCGCCTTGACGCCTTCGAGGATCAGTGTGGTGGCGAGGTCGGCATAGTCTTCGCGCGAGATCGGGCCACCGGGCCGGAACCACATGTAGACCCAGTTCAGCATGCCGAGCAGCGACATGGTCACCGGCTTCAGGAGCGGGCGGCCGGCGTTCAGCTCCGGGTTGATCGCCAGCAGCGCGTCCGAATAGCGCCGCACGATCCGCCGTTCCAGTTCCTTGATCCGCTCCGCCTTGTCCGGGGGCAGCAGCGGCAGTCCGGCCAGCTGCACCTTGTGCGTGTCATTGGCGTCCCGGTAGGCTTCCAGCGTCCTGTGCACCAGCGACCGCAGGCGGGCTTCCGGGGCAAGCGTCGGGTCATCCGCCTCTGCCAGGGTCTCGTCGAGATCCTCCAGATGCGAATGGATCACGTCGAACAGGATGTCTTCCTTGCTCGAGTAATAGTGGTAAAGCAGCGCCTTCGAGACACCGCAGGCGCTGGCGATGGCCGACATCGACGCCCGGTCGATGCCCATCTCCGCAAACAGGGCGGCGGACCGGTCCAGAATTGCCTTGCGCTTGTCGTCGTAGTCTGCGGCGCGGGTGCGTGCCATGTCGGCGGATCCTTGGCGGTGCTACGCTGCCCCGCATAGCCGCATTGCCGGGGAAGGTCAAATGCGGCCGGGCGGGGCAGGGTGTGCGGGGTCAGCCTTTCGGCCGGTTGTCGATGACGCGGCGGGCCTTGCCGGCCGACCGTTCGACGCTGCCGGGCGTGCCCACGTCGATCCGGGTGCTGACGCCGATCACGCTCTTGATGTGATGCGCCAGCTCCTTTGCGGCATGCGCACGGGCCTCGTCGGTCTCGTGGCCGGAGGCCGCTTCCACCTTCACCGTCATCGCGTCCATGCGGCCGGAGCGCGTCAGCTCGATCTGGAAATGCGGGGCGAGGCCCTTGCACTTCAGGATCTGTTCCTCGACCTGGGTCGGGAACACGTTGACGCCCCGCAGGATGATCATGTCGTCGGAGCGGCCGGTGATCTTTTCCATCCGCCGCATGGAGCGCGCGGTGCCCGGCAGCAGGCGGGTCAGGTCGCGGGTGCGGTAGCGGATGATCGGCAGGGCTTCCTTGGTGAGCGAGGTGAACACCAGCTCGCCCTCGCTGCCGTCGGGCAGGACCTCGCCCGTCACCGGGTCGATGATCTCGGGATAGAAGTGATCCTCCCAGATGTGCAGCCCGTCCTTGGTCTCGACGCATTCATTGGCAACGCCCGGACCCATCACCTCGGACAGGCCGTAGATGTCGACCGCGTGCATGTCGAAGGCCTGCTCGATTTCCTGACGCATGGCGTTGGTCCAGGGCTCGGCGCCGAAGATGCCGACGGCAAGCGAGGTCTCGCGCGGGTCGATGCCGGCGCGGCGGAACTCGTCGAGGATCGACAGCATGTAGGACGGCGTCACCATGATGATGCGCGGCTTGAAATCCTCGATCAAGGTGATCTGCCGCTCGGTCATGCCGCCGGAAATCGGCACGACGGTGCAGCCGAGCTTCTCCGCGCCGTAATGGGCGCCGAGGCCGCCGGTGAAGAGGCCGTAGCCATAGGCCACATGCACGATGTCGCCGGGGCGGCCGCCGGAGGCGCGGATCGAGCGGGCGACAACGCCGGCCCAGGTGTCGATGTCCTTCCTGGTGTAGCCCACGACGGTGGGCTTGCCGGTGGTGCCGGAGGAGGCGTGGATGCGCACGATGTCCTTCTGCGGCACGGCGAACATGCCGAAGGGATAGGTGTCGCGCAGGTCCGTCTTCACCGTGAAGGGGAACTTCGACAGGTCGGCGAGGGTCTTCAGGTCATCCGGATGCACGCCATGGGCATCGAACTTCGCCCGGTAGAACGGCGAATTGGCATAGGCATGGGCAAGCGTCGTCTTCAGACGCGCCAGCTGCAGCGCGGAGATTTCATCGCGGGACGCGGTTTCGATCGGCTCGAGATCCCCGGGGCGCGGGCTCAGGTCTTCCATGGTGTTTCCTCCCGAAAACAGGTGGTCTTGTGGGGCTGGCGGTCTGGGCTGGGTCTCAGCCGGCCGGGCCCGTGTCGGTCTCCCCGGCGAGCGGCACGTGGGTGCCTTTCACCGTCCGCGAATGGCCGCGGAATTCGGCCAGGATCGCGCCGGTCTGGTTCGTGACCCGCACGTCGTAGATGCCGGAGCGGCCGGCGCGCGAGATCTCCCGGGCGGTGGCCGTCAGAACGTCGCCGGCAAAGGCCGGGGCGATGTAGGTGATCGAGCAGTGCTGGGCGACAGCGCGCTGGTTGTGGCTGTTGCAGGCAAAGGCAAAGGCCGAATCGGCCAGCGCGAAGATGAAGCCGCCGTGGCCGGTCTTGTGGCCGTTGGTCATGGCGTCGGTCAGCGTCATGCTGAGCGTGGCCTCGCCCGGGGCGATGTGGGTGAGCTGCATGCCGAGGCCGGCGCTGGCGTTGTCGCCGGCCCACATGGCGGCGGCACTGGCTTCGGCCAGCTGCTGGGGCGTCAGGGAGGCCGTCATCTCAGCGCCTCCCGCTGTAGACGGGGGGACGTTTGGCGAGGAAGGCGGCAACGCCTTCGGCATAGTCCGGCGTGCGGCCGGCCTGCCGTTGCAGGTCGCGCTCTAGATCGAGCTGCGCATCGAGGTTGTTGGTGGCGGCGGCCTGGATGGCCTGTTTGGTCAGGCCAAGGCCAACCGTCGGGCCGCTAGCCAAGCTGTCGGCGAGCGCGAAAGCCTCGCCCATCAGCTGGTCATCGTCGCAGACCTGCCAGATCAGGCCCCAGGCCAGCGCCGTCTCGGCCGGCAGCGGCTGGCCGGTGAGGGCAAGGCCCTTGGCCCGGGCTTCGCCGAGGAGATGGGGCAGGGACCAGGTGCCGCCCGAATCGGGCACGAGGCCGATCTTGGCGAAGGCCTGGATGAACTTGGCCGAGCGGGCCGCCAGCACGATGTCGCAGGCCAGCGCGATGTTGGCTCCAGCGCCGGCGGCCACGCCGTTGACGGCGCAGATGACGGGCTTTTCTAGGCTCCGGATCAGCCGGATCAGCGGGTTGTAGAAGCGTTCGATCGTCTCGCCCAGATCCGGCGCACCGGTCATCTTCGCCGGATCGCGGTCGCCCAGATCCTGGCCGGCGCAGAAGCCGCGGCCGGCGCCGGTGAGCAGCACCGCCCGCACATCCGCCTCGTCGCGCGCGCTCTCGAAGCCGGCGCGCAGGGCGAGGTGCTGCGCCTCGTTGAAGGAATTGAGCCGGTCAGGCCGGTTCAGCGTCAGCACCAGAACGCCGCCGCGGCGCTCCACCAGCACGGGCGCATCGCCCGCTGCATTCCCTGTCATCATCATCCTCCCTCGGACTGCCGTCACGCAGGTGCGTCGCCGGCAGGCTCGCCCGTCCGTCGCCGCCCGGCAAGCGGGAACCGGCAGGCCATGGCCCCGGTTGCCGCAACTTTCGGAATGCGACCTTGGTCGTTGAAGAAAGATGTTGCATAAACCAACCGGTCGGTCAATATAACCGAAGCGCCGTGAGGGCGCAGATCGGGGAGAGAGACGACAGCCTGCGGACCGGAGTGAGGACCGGACCGCGCCGCTTGCCGCATGTGGAGGGCCCAGGGGCGACCGCTGCGACACGGACAGGCTGGCCCAGCGCTGGACTGGCCTTCGGGCTGGTCGCCGGGCAGGGAAGCAGCCCTTCGGACCTGCCCGCAGGACAAGGCATAGGGAGGAGTTTCATGACGTTTCTGACGCGCCTGAAGTCGACGGCGGCTGCCGTTGCGATCATTGGCCTTGCGGCCCAGCCGGCGCTGGCCGACATCAAGATCGGGGCCTCGCTGTCGCAGACCGGTCCGGCCTCGTTCCTGGGCGATCCGGAAGCCAAGACCCTGAAGATGCTGGTCGACGAGATCAACGCCAAGGGCGGCATCAAGGGCGAGAAGGTCGAGCTCGTCATGTATGACGATGCCGGCGACGCCAACAATGCCCGCACCTTCGCCACCCGTCTGGTCGAGGACGACGAGGTCGTCGCGATCATCGGCGGCACCACCACCGGCACCACCATGGCGATGGTTCCCGTTGCCGAGGAAGCCGAGGTTCCCTTCATCTCGCTGGCCGGCGCCGTCGTGATCATCGACCCGGTCAAGAAGTGGGTGTTCAAGACCCCGCACACCGACAAGATGGCCTGCGCCAAGATATTCGAGGATCTCAAGGCCCGTGGCCTGACCAGGATCGGTCTCATCTCCGGCACCGGCGGCTTCGAGATGTCGATGCGCGAGCAGTGCCTGAAGCTGGCGCCCGAGTACGGCATGGAGATCGTGGCCGACGAGAGCTACGGCCCGAAGGATGCCGACATGACGCCGCAGCTGACCAAGATTGCCGGCGTTGCCGGCCTGCAGGCCGTCGTCAACCCGGGCTTCGGCCAGGGGCCGGCCATCGTCACCCGCAACTTCCGCCAGCTCAACATCCAGGTGCCGCTGTACCAGTCGCATGGCGTGGCCTCCAAGAGCTTCATCGAGCTCGCCGGCGAAGCGGCCGAGGGTGTGCGTCTGCCGGCGGCCGCCCTGCTTGTGGCCGACAAGCTGCCTGACAGTGACCCGCAGAAGGCCGTGGTCGTCGGCTACCGTGATGCCTACGAGAAGGCCACCGGCTCGCCGGTCTCCACCTTCGGCGGCCATGCCTACGATGCCTTCATGATCCTCGTCCAGGCGATCGAGCGTGCCGGATCGGCCGAACCGGTCGCCATCCGCGACGAGATCGAGAAGACGAAGGGCTATGTCGGCACGGGCGGCATCGTCAACATGTCGCCGGAAGACCACATGGGCCTCGACCTGTCCGCCTTCCGGATGCTGGAAATCCGCAACGGCGACTGGACCATCGTCGAGTAAACGCCGCCGCCTGCCCGGATCCCGGCGATCTGCCGGGCTCCGGATCGGGCCTCGCCTGACCTGTTGACCGAGCCATGCGGCGGGCCATGCGGCCGCGCCCGACGGGACCGATCCATGTCCGATCTCTTGCAGTTCGTCTTTTCCGGCCTGACGGTCGGCGCCGTCTATGCGCTGGTCGCTCTCGGCTTCACCATCATCTACAACGCCTCTGACGTGGTGAACTTCTCGCAAGGCGAGTTCGTCATGCTGGGCGGCATGTCCACCGTCTTCCTCTCGGCCGCCGGCGTGCCCCTGCCGGCCGCCGCGATCCTTGCCGTGGTGATCACGGCAGCGGTCGGCGTCGCGCTCAACAAGTTCGCCATCGAACCGGCGCGCAATGCCTCCGTGGTGACGATCATCATCATCACCATCGGCGCCTCGATCTTCCTGCGCGGGGTGGCCCAGATCGTGTTCGACAAGCAGCTGCACCGCTTCGAGAGCTTCTCCGGCGACGCGCCGATCGAGATCCTCGGTGCCACGATCCTGCCCCAGAGCATCTGGGTGATCTTCGGCGCCTCGGTGATCTTTGCCGCACTCTACGTGTTCTTTACCCGCACGCTGACCGGCAAGGCCGTGCTGGCCACCGCCAACAACCGCCTGGCGGCACGGCTCGTCGGCATCAACACCAATTTCATCATGACGCTGAGCTTCGCCCTGTCGGCGGCCATCGGCGCGGTGGCGGGCGTCCTCGTCACGCCGATCACGCTGACGAGCTACGACATCGGCATCGCGCTGGCCCTCAAGGGCTTCGCGGCCGCCATGCTCGGCGGCATGGGCAATCCCTTCGGAGCGCTGGTCGGCGGTCTTCTCCTCGGCCTGATCGAGGCCCTGACGGCCGGCTACATCTCTTCCACCTACAAGGATGCGGCGGCCTTCATCGTCATCCTCGCCGTGCTCTTCATCATGCCGAGCGGGCTCTTCGGCCGCGCCGCCGTCAACCGGGTCTGAGCCATGCGACATCTCACCCCCAAGGCGATCACGCTGCTGGCGCTGGTAGCGCTCATCCTGGTCGCGCCCCTGTTCTTTCCGTCCTCCTTCTATTACCGGGTCGGCACGCTGATGTTCATCAACGGGCTCGCCGTCACCGGGCTCGTCATCCTGATCGGCTATGCCGGCCAGATCAGCCTCGGCCATGCCGGTTTCTGCGGCATCGGGGCCTATGCCTGTGCGCTCGCGCCGGTGCATCTCGGTCTGCCGCCGGTCCTTGCCATGCTGCTCGGAGCGGTGATTTCGGGGGCGCTCGCCTATCTGGTCGGCCGGCCGATCCTGCGGCTGAAAGGGCACTATCTGGCGGTTGCCACCCTCGGCTTCGGCATCCTCATCTTCATGGTGCTGTCGAACGAGTCCTGGCTGACCGGTGGCCCGGACGGCATGCAGGTGGAGGATCTCGGCCTCCGGGCCTTGCTGAAGTCGGTCGGCATCAGTGTTCCTGCGGCGGAGCTGTGGTACTGGCTGTCAGCCCTGGTGTTGCTCCTCGGCGCGGCCCTTGCCCTCAACCTGCACACCAGTTCCACCGGCCGCGCGCTGCGCTCGCTGCATGACAGCGAGATCGCCGCCCGCACCGTCGGCGTCGATGTGGCCCATTTCAAGCTGATGGCCTTCGTCATCTCGGCCGTCTACGCCTCGGTCTCCGGCTCGCTGCTGGCCATGATGAACAAGTTCGTCTCGCCCGACATTGCCGGCTTCCTGCATTCCGTCCAGCTCGTCACCATGACGGTCCTGGGCGGCGCCGGGTCCGTCTTCGGCGCGATCACGGGCGCGTCCATCCTCACGGCCCTGCCGCAGGGCCTGACGATCTTCCACGACTACGAGCACATCGTGCTCGGCCTCATCATGATGCTGGTGATGATCTTCCTGCGGGAAGGCCTCGTTCCCAGCCTGATCAAGCGCTTCAGCCGGAGGCAGGGATGAAACTTCTCGAGATCGAGGGCCTCGGCATCGACTTTGGCGGCGTCAAGGCCGTGGATGCGGTGAGCTTTGCGGTGACGCCGGGCGAGATCGTCTCCGTCATCGGCCCCAACGGCGCGGGCAAGACCACGCTGTTCAACATGATTTCCGGTGTCTACCAGCCCGCTCGCGGCAGTGTCCGTCTCGACGGGGAAACGGTGACCGGCCTGCCGCCGCAGGCGCTTGCGGCCCGGGGCCTGTCGCGCACCTTCCAGAACCTCCAGGTGTTCCAGCAGATGAGCGTGCTGGAAAACGTCATGGCCGGCTTCCATCTTGCCGAGGGCCGTCATCTCCTGGCGGATCTCTTCGCGCTGCCGTCGTCGCTCCGGCGCAACCGCGAGACCGAAGCCGCTGCCCGCCAGCTGCTGGCCCGCGTCGGACTGGATCGCGGGGCCGAGCTGACCGCGTCCCAGCTCTCCTATGGCGCGCTGAAGCGGCTGGAGATCGCCCGCGCGCTCGCCTGCAGGCCGCGTCTGTTGCTGCTCGACGAACCGGCGGCCGGCTGCAACGCGGTGGAGACCGAGGAGATCGACCATCTCATCGCCGCCGTGGCGAAGGAGGGGGTCGCCATCCTGCTCGTCGAGCATGACATGAAGCTGGTGATGAAGATCTCCGACCACATCGTCGTGCTCGACCACGGCGTCAAGATCACGGAAGGCAAGCCCGAGGCGGTGGCCCGCGATCCCCGGGTGATCGAAGCCTATCTCGGGACCCATGGCGGCAAGGAGGCGGCCAATGCTCTCGGTTGAAGGACTGCGCAGCAAGTATGGCCGCATCGAGGTCCTGCACGGCATCGACCTCGACGTGAAATCCGGCGAGATCGTCTCGGTGATCGGGGCCAACGGCGCCGGCAAGACAACGCTCCTGCGCTGCCTGTCGGGGGTGCAGCCGGCCTCCGGCGGTCAGCTCGTCTTCCGCGGCGATGACATCTCGCGCCTGCCGGCCCATCGCCGGGTCGGCCTGGGTCTGGCCCAGTCGCCGGAAGGCCGCCAAATCTTCACCAACCTGTCGGTGGAGGAGAACCTCCGGCTCGGGGCCTATCTCTTTGCCGATGACCGGGTCGAGAAGGACATGGCGGACGCCTTTGCCATGTTCCCGGTGCTGCGCGAGAAGCGCAACCTGTCTGCCGGCGGCCTGTCGGGGGGGCAGCAGCAGATGCTGGCGATCGCCCGGGCGCTGATGGCCCGGCCGACCTGCCTGCTGCTGGACGAGCCGAGCATGGGGCTTGCCCCGATCCTCGTCGACCAGATCCTCGAGGTGGTGAAGTCGCTGAGGAGCCTAGACGTCACCGTCCTCCTGGTGGAGCAGAACGCCTTTGCCGCACTCTCCATCGCCGACCGGGGCTATGTGATGGAAACCGGCCGCATCACCATGTCGGGACCGGCGGCCGAGCTGATCGCCGATCCGCGCATCCGCGAGGCCTATCTCGGCATCTGACGGTGCGGCGCGCAGGTCGTGGCGCTGGCGGTGCGGGACACCGGGCGCCACGGCCGCACGAGGGTCATGGATCTGTCATGCGGTCTGGCTTAAGGTCCGGCGCAACCAGATCCCGCCCGTCGGGCGCCGGACCGATGCGGAGCCCGTGCCCCGCGCGGACCGGTCCGCCCGGGCAGGTGCCATGCGGAACCCGACGCGACACATGAGCCAGACAGCAGCCCCGAACTTCCGCGACCTCGTTTCGACCTTCGCCCGCATCGGGATCCTGTCCTTCGGCGGGGCGGCGGGACAGATCGCGATGATGCACCGCATCGTCGTGGACGAGAAGAAATGGCTCGACGAGCCGCGCTACCTGCACGCGCTCAACTACTGCATGCTGTTGCCTGGGCCCGAGGCCCAGCAGCTTGCCACCTACATTGGCTGGCTCACCCATGGCGTGCGCGGCGGACTGGCCGCCGGCATCCTCTTCGTGCTGCCGGGCAGCCTGATCATGCTGGCCCTGTCCTTCCTCTACGTGCTGGGCACCGGCACGACCCTGGTCGACGGCATCTTCCTCGGCATCAAGGCCGCCGTGCTGGCCATCGTCATCCAGGCGCTGATCAAGATCGCGAAACGCGGCCTCAAGGGGCCCTTGCCCTATGTCCTTGCCGCAACCGCCTTCCTGCTGATCTTCGTCCTCGACTTGCCCTTCCCGCTGATCATCCTCGGGGCCGGGGTGGCAGGGGCCGTGGCCGCCAGGCTCGCCCCGCAGCTGATGGGGCAGGCCGCAGGGGCCGGCGGCACAGAGCCGGCCGCGCCGCTGCCAGACCATGCCACGCGCAAGGCCGTCCTCGCCGCGCTCGCCTGCCTGTCGCTGTGGTGGGCGCCGGTTCTGTTCGCCGGTCTGGTGCTGGGGTTCCAGCATGTGCTGGTCGACATCGGCCTGTTCTTTTCCAAGCTCGCGGTCATTACCTTCGGCGGCGCCTATGCGGTCCTCGCCTATCTCGCCCAGGCGGGTGTCGACATGGGCTGGGTGACGCCGCCCCAGATGATCGACGGTCTCGGTCTCGCCGAGACGACCCCCGGCCCGACCATTCTGGTCAACCAGTTTGTCGGCTTCCTCGCCGCCCTGCGGGAGCCCGGCAGCCTCTCGCCGCTTGTGGTGGCAAGCCTCGGCGCGGGGATGGCCACCTGGGTCACCTTCGCCCCGTCGTTCCTCTGGATCTTTGCCGGCGCGCCCTTCGTCGAGCGCTTGCGGCGCAACGCGATGCTGGCCGCCGCCCTGACCGGCATCACCGCCGCCGTCGTCGGCGTGATTGCCTATGTCGCCGTCTGGTTCGGGCTCAACGTCCTCTTCGCCTCGGCGAGCCGCACGTCCTATGGCTGGCTGCACGGCCTGCACATCGACCCCGCCAGTCTCGATGGTCCGGCGGCAGCCCTTGCCGGGCTCGCGCTGGTGCTGGTGTTCGCCGCCCGGCGCGGCATCCTTGAGACCGTTGCCCTGATGGCGCTGCTGGGGACCGGCATCCGGATGGTCATGGCCTGAGACGGGGACCCCGGTCGCGGCCTGTCCCGGATCGGGCGGCACGACGGGCCGTGGGTCTCGCGCCCCCTGCGACCAGCCGCACGCCGCCAGCCTCACACCTCGAGCGTGACGGGGCCAAGCGGCCGCGCGCAACAGGCCAGCACATAGCCGTCGCCGATTTCCTCGTCCGTGATGCCGCCATTGTGCTCCATCGCCACGTCGCCGGCCGTCTTCTTCACCTTGCAGGTGCCGCACATGCCGGCCTCGCAGGCGGCCGGGATGCGGACGGCGGCCGCGCGGGCGGCCTCCAGCAGGGTCGTGCCGGGGGCACAGGTCGTCGTGACGTCGCTGCGGCTGAACTGCAGTTGCATGCCGTCGCCGGCATACCCGGCGGGGGCGGTGCCATCCTGCGCCGGGGGGGCGGCCGTCGGCGCTGCGCCTTGCACCTGCGACGGGACGCGGCCAGCCGTGGCATCATCCGTCACCGTCTTTGCTTCGCTCGTGGCCTCGGCGCTGGTGGCCTGTGCCTGAGACTGAGTCTGGACTTTGGTCTGGGGCTGCGTCTGTGCCTTCGACGGCGCGCCGAAGCTTTCCTCGTGATAGTGGCGCATGTCGAAGCCGGCGTCTTCCAGCATCAGGCGCACGCCGGCCATGAAGGGTTCCGGACCGCAGCAGAAGATCTCCCGCTGCCGGTAGTCGCGCACCAGGAACTTCAGCCGCGCCATGTCGATGCGCCCGGTCAGGCCGTGCCAGCGGTCGGCCGCGCTCTTGCGCTCCACCATCAGCCCCAGCGTCAGGTTCGGCATCTGCCGCGCCAGCATCTCCAGCTCGTCGCGGAACAGAAGGTCGCCGGGCGTGCGGCCGCAGGTCAGGAACGCCACGTCGCTGGCCGGGGCCGTGTCGGCCATCGCGCGCAGCATCGACATCATCGGCGTGATGCCTGATCCGGCCGACAGGAACAGATAGCGCTCGGCCAGATGGTTCCAGTGGCTGAAATGCCCGGCCGGGCCGCTGGCCGTCAGCGTCATGCCCGGCACCAGCGTGTCGAACATCCAGCGCGTGCCGATGCTGCCTGCCTGTGCCTTCACCGTCACCGAGGCGGAGAAGGGCCGCGTCGGCGTGGAGGAGAGCGTATAGGTCCGCCACACCGGCCCGCCGGGCACCGGCAGCTCCAGGGTCACGAACTGGCCGGGCTTGTAGGAAAACCAGCCGCCGCCTTCGGGCCGAAACACGAAGGTCTTCACGTCGGCCGTCTCGTCGATGACGGCGATCACTTCCAGCCGCGCCGAAGAGCCCTTCCACGGTGCGGTGCTGGCGAAGGGCAGGGCGAGGCCTGCGGCAAGATCCGGCTTGACGGTCATGATCCGTGTCCCTCAGGCAACGCTGCGCAACGACTTGCCGCCTTCGGTCAGGCGCGTCTCCACCGAGCGGCAGTACCAGTCGACGAACTGCATCACGCCGCCCTCGTGCAGCTCGGAATAGGGACCCGGCTCATAGGCGGGCGACTTGATGCCGAAGGCATTCTCCTCGACGATCCGCCGGTCCTGGTCGTTGGTCTGCATCCAGACATGCGTCAGCGTGTCGAGGTCATAGTCGACGCCCTCGACCGCGTCCTTGTTGACCAGCCACTTGGTGGTCACGGCCGTCTCGGTGGCGCTGATCGGCAGCACGCGGAAGGTCACCGCATGGTCGCCGAGCACATGGTTCCAGGTGGTCGGATAATGGAACAGCAGCAGCGCGCCGATCCGCTCCTGGCTCACCTCCGCCGACAGACGCTCCTGCACCGCCGGGCGGCCGGAAATCGTGTAGCTCACCGCATCGCCGATCAGCGGCGTGCGGCAGGCGCGGAACTGGCCGCTCTCGTGCATCCGGAACCGGCTCGGCAGGCCGCCCGCTTCCAGCCGCGTCCAGTGCTCGGTCAGGTCCGGGTCCTCGTCGCCGCCGGCAACCCCGGTCACCGTCGGGGCTTCCGGGTAGGTCTTGCAGAGTTCGGGGTGGTTGCCGGCGCAGTGGTAGCACTCGCGGTTGTTCTCCCACACGAGCTTCCAGTTGCCCTTCTCGATGATCGTGCTCTCGAAGGCGACCTTGGCCTCGGTGAGGCGGTGCGGCGCGAAATAGGGCTGCATCAGCTGCGCGAAAGGCGCGAACTCGGCCGGCTTCTCCGCCAGGCAGATGAAGATGTAGCCGGCCACGCTCTCGCAGGCGACGGGTTTCAGCGAGAACTGCGACTTGTCGAAGTCCTCCGCCATCTGCCGCGCATAGAGCAGGCTGCCGTCGAGGTCATAGGTCCACTGGTGATAGGGGCAGACGAGCCTTGCGCTGGAGCCGCGATGCTCGGTGCAAACCCGGCTGCCGCGATGGCGACAGGAATTGTGGAAGGCGCGGATCTGACCGTCGCTGTCACGCAGGATCACCACCGGATAGTCGCCCACCTGCACGGTGAAGAAGCTGCCGGCCCTGGCCACCTCGCAGTCATGGCCGACGAACAGCCAGTCGCGGTACCAGATCAGATCCAGGTCGAGCCTGAAGTACTCCGGGTCGGTGTAGAAGGCCTGATCGAGAGAATAGCCTTCGCGCCGGTTCTTCACCCGCTTCAGCATGTCATTGCGAACGTCCATGGCCTCACATTCCGCTTGCCGGCGGGGGCTGGGGCAGGGACAGGAGGGCCGCGGCGGTCTCCCTCCGCCACAGCTCTGGCTGCCCCGGTCCGCCCACCGCGATCCGTTGGGTCGTGCTGGCCAGGGCTGGTTTCCGGGCTTCGAGGCGGCCTTGCGGCCCGGATGCGGCACCTTCCCGGGTTGCCCCAGTGGCTCCTCCACCGCGCTCCTGTCCTCGCCACCGTTGCGGGGGCAGCGCCGGCGTTTCACCGGCTTCCCAATTCTCCCTGCCGCGTCGCCGAAGCAGGGCACCCTGGTCCTGCCCCAATCCACCACGGGCGGGCCGTTGCGGATGATCCGAAAACGACACGCCATGCCGGTTCTGCGACGTTGCCGGCTGCGGGCAGAGGGCGGCGGCTCAGGCGGCCTCCGCCCGCACGAAATGGCCGGGCAGCACCTCGACCAGCGGCAGCTGGGCCAGCCGTTCGCCCGGACGCGTGAAGGCGAGCTTCGGGGCAACCGCCTCGCGCAGCCGGCCATCCTTGCGGTTCTCGCCCGGCTTGCCCGAGGGCACGGCGGCCAGCAGGCGGCGGGTATAGCTGTGCTGCGGCCGCGCGAGGATGTCGGCGGTCGCGCCCATCTCGACGATCTCGCCGCCATACATCACCGCGATGCGGTGGCTGACCCGCTCGACCACGGCAATGTCATGCGAAATGAAAAGAAAAGCCATGCCTTCGCGCTGCTGCAGGTCCAGCATCAGGTCCGTCACCTGCCGGGCAATCGAGACGTCGAGCGCCGACACCGCTTCATCTGCAACGATCAGTTTGGGCTGCGCCGACAGCGCCCGCGCGATGCAGAGCCGCTGGCGCTGCCCGCCGGAGAACTGGTGCGGATAGCGGGTGATGCAGTCCGCCTCCAGGCCCACCCGCGTCACCAGCTCGGCAGCCAGCTGCTTTTGGTCCGTCTCGCCGATCAGGCCGTGAATGCGTGCGGGCTCGGTCACCAGCTCATGCACCGGCAGGCGCGGGTTGAGGCTGGCAAAGGGGTCCTGGAACACCATCTGCGCCAGCCGCCGCTCCGGCCTGAGGTCGGCAAGCCGCTTGCCGGTCAGCTCCCGTTCGGCCAGTTCCACCCGGCCCTCGGCCGGCTCCACCAGCCGCAGGATGCTGCGCGCCAGCGTGGACTTGCCGCAACCGGATTCGCCCACCAGGCCCAGCGTCTCGCCCTCGTTCAGCGTCAGGCTGACAGAGCGCACGGCATGAAGCTCCCCCTGCAGGCGGCGCAGGAACCCCTTTCGGACCGGGAAGCGGGTCGAAAGGTCGCGCACGGTCAGCACGGGCGTCGTGCTTGCCGGCCGGGTCAGGCTGCCACTGCCGAGGCGCGGCGTTGCCTCCATCAGGGCGCGGGAATAGGCCGCCTGCGGCGCGCGGAACAGCTCGGCCGTGGCTGCCTCCTCGATGGCCTGGCCATGCCGCAGCACCAGAACGCGGTCGGCGATCTCCGAGACAACACCCATGTCATGCGTAATGAAAAGAAGGCCCATGCCGATTTCATTTTGCAATGAACGGATCAGGTCGAGGATCTCGGCCTGTGTCGTCACATCCAGCGCAGTGGTCGGTTCATCTGCAATGAGAAGATCCGGGCGGCAGGCCAGCGCCATGGCGATCATCACCCGCTGGCGCAGGCCGCCCGACAGCTCGTGCGGGTACTGTCCCAGCCGGCGCTGCGCGTCCGGAATGCGCACGGCGTCGAGCCCGGCCCGGGCTTCCTCAAGCGCCGCGCGGGCACTCAGGCCCCGGTGCCGGATGAACACCTCGGCCAGCTGCGCCCCGACGGTCATCACCGGGTTCAGCGAGGTCATCGGCTCCTGGAACACCATCGACACCCGGTCGCCGCGAATGTCGGTGAGCGCGTCATCGGACAGGGCGGTGAGGTCAATCTGGTCGGCACCTGTACCGAGCAGGATGCGCCCGCCCGCGATCCGTCCGCCTTCGCGCTCGATCAGCCGCAGGATGGCGAGCGCCGTCGCCGACTTGCCGGAGCCGGATTCCCCCACCAGCGCCAGCGTCTCGCCGGCGCGGATGGAGAAGCTCAGGCCCTTCACGGCCTCATGCGCGCCGAAGGCCACTTTCAGGCCCTCGACGGCCAGGACCGGCTGTGCCTCCGGCGCGGCGGTCATGCTGCGGTCCGCCGGCGGGCGGCAAATTCGGGCAGGCTGTCCAACACCGGCATCACCGGCGTCCAGCGGTCCGCCGTCGGCGTGAAGGCAAAGCGCATCGGGTCCTTGCCCTCGACCTGCCAGGAGACGGTGTCGCCAAGCTCCAGGAGGCCGAAGGCCCCGGCCGGTTCTCCCGAGGTGGTGAAGCTCTCGGTCAGCGACTGCTGCGTCATGTGGACGATGCCGTCGACCTTCGTGACCGTGTTCCAGTGCACGTGGCCGGCCATGCAGACCACCGGAACGCGCGCCTGCGCAAGGGCTGCACGTGCGCGCTCGGCATGGGGATAGGTCGAGGCGGACGGGTTGTTCTGGAAATAGTAGTTGCCGGTCTGGGCATGGCCGGAGATGGGCACGTGGCTCAAGACGAGCAGCGGCCGGTCGGCCGTCTGCGCCACGCGCGACAGCCACAGGAGATCGGCTTCCTTCAGCACGAAACCGGAGTGCTCCGGCGTGCGGATGATGCGGCTGTCGGCCCGCCACAGCGCGATGCGCCAGCCGCCGATGTCGAGGGTCTCGTTTGCAAGGCTCTGGCCGAGGATCGCCTCGTTGTCGGCGACCTCCAGATGGTCGCGGTCATGGTTGCCGCAGATGTGGCGCACCGGCGCGGTGATCGGGGCGAAGGCTTCGGCCACCTCGCGCTCCAGCCGCAGGTCGGTGTCGCGGTCGATGTCGGAAATCCGGTCGCCGAGATCGATGACCAGATCCGGGCGTGCGGCGTTGGTGAAGCGGGCGAACTCCTCCATCAGGCCAAGGGCGGTGTCGCCGCGCTTGGTGGCGGAGGGCGCGCCATGATGGATATCGGCAACGAGGGCAAGACGGACGGTCACGGCAAGGATCCTTTTGGCATTGGGGGAAACCGGAGCGCTGCGAGGGGCAGCGCTCCGGCTGGAGGTCAGGCTCAGTTGAAGGAGATGGAGCCGGCGCGGAAGTCGAGCACGTAGGGGATGTGGCCCGGCTTGGGCTGCCAGTTGACCGCGTTCTTCATCGCCCAGGCTTCATAGGGACGATAGAGCGGCAGCAGGGCCGGATCGGCCTTCACGCGGTCCATCAGCTCGGCATAGGCCGCGCGGCGCAGCTCGACGTCGCCGGAGAAGCGGAACTTCTCCCAGGCGGCGGCATAGGCGTCATCCGTGTTGAAGCGGCCTTCCGACTGCGACGGGCCGCCCGGCGCCCACATCACGCCGAAGGAACCGAACGGATCGGCGAAATACATCGGGTTGGACCAGTTGCGGACCATCAGCTCCGGCGAGTTGCCGGTCCACTTGTCGCCGACGTTGATCTTGCCCTTCACGCCGACTTCGGCCCACATTTCCATGATCGCCTGGGTCGCCAGCAGACCGTTGGTGTAATAGCCGGCCGCCGTGTCGAAGGTGATCTCGGAGCCGTCGTAACCGGCTTCCTTGAGCAGCTGCTTTGCCTTCTCCGGGTTGTACTCGAAGGTCTTCAGCTCCGGCATGTAGAGCTCGCCGAACTCTTCCATCGTGTGCGAGGCCGGAACCACGGCCTTGCCGAGCCACAGCGCCTCGTTCAGCGCGTCACGGTCGATGGCCAGCGACAGCGCCTGGCGGATGCGGGCATCCTTCAGCTTCGGATGGTTCTGGTTCATGATCATGACGTGGAACAGGGCGGTCGGCGCACCGAAGGCCTTCATGTCCGGGTCCTTGTCGATCATGTCGAGCTGGTCCGGGGCGATGTTCGTCACGATGTCGGCTTCACCGGTCTTCAGGGCGGTGATGCGCGAGGCGGTTTCCGGCATGTGCTTGACGGTCACCTTGTCGAGCGGGGCCTTGTCGCCCCAGAAGTCGGCGAAGCGCTCCCAGACGATGGTCTGGCCCGGAACGAACTCGGACACCTTGTAGGGGCCGGTGCCGACCGGCTTCAGCGAGAAGGCCTCGAAGTCGTCGTGTTCCAGCTTGGCCGGGTCGCCGGCAAGGCTCATGGTGTAGGCGGCCGGGATGATCATGACCTGCTGCAGGTTCAAAAGCGTCTCCCACAGCGGCTCGGCGCGCTTGGCCTTCACGCGGATGGTCAGGTCATCGACCTTCTCGGCCCCGGCGAAGTTGGAGAAGCGGTCGCGGGCGCGCACCTGGTAGGGCGGGAAGTCGGCCTGGAACATGCGGTTCAGCGAGAACACCACGTCATCGGCGGTCATGGCCGCACCGTTGTGGAACTTTACGCCGTCGCGCAGCTTCAGCTCCATCGTGGTGTCGTCGATCAGCTTCCACGAGGTCGCCAGCGCGGGAACCCACTCGGTCTTGGTCGTGTCGTGGTTCTTGCCGATCAGCGTGTCGAAGCTGTTGTAGTAGAACTGCGAGCCCACGTTGGAATGGTCGCGGCCCGGATCCAGATAGGACGACACGTTGGCCGCGCCGACGGTGATCTCGGCGGACAGGGCAGAGCCGGCGAGGGCGGCGCTGATCAGGGCAGTGCTTGCAAGAAGTCTCAGCATGAATGCCTCCACAAGAGGGGTGAGGAGAGGGAGTAGGGACGTCGGCCGTTCCGGCTTCTGTTGTTTCAGCGGCTGCGCAGGCGCACGTCGGCGCGGTCCCGGAGCCAGTCGCCCAGGATCTGCACGGCAAAGGTCAGGAGGAGGATCACCGCCGCCGGGGCGAGCACGATCCAGGGAGCGGTCGGCAGGTAGTCGCGGCCGATGCCGACCATCGAGCCCAGCGTCGCGGTGGGCGGCTGCACGCCGAGCCCGAGGAAGGACAGGGTCGATTCCAAGAGCACGATGTTGGAGAAGCTCAAGGTGAACTGCACCACCAGCGGCGAGACGATGTTGGGCAGGATATGCCGGCGGGCGATGCGCCAGGGGGTGGCGCCTGCGGCCCGCGCCGCCTCGATGAAGGGCATCTCCTTCAGCTTGCGCACCTCGCCCCGGACGATGCGGGTGTATTGCTCCCAGCCATGCAGGCCGAGCACCAGGATCATCACGTCGAGCCCGGAGCCGAACACGGCCAGGATCAGCAGCGCCACCAGCGTGAAGGGAATGGCGATCTGCGCATCCACCAGCCCCATGATCAGGTCATCGGTCATGCCGCCGGCAAGGCCGGAGAACATTCCAAGAACAAAACCGATGGCGAGCCCGATCACCGCGCCGCAGAGCGCCAGCAGGAAGGTCAGCCGCAGCCCGTGGAGGCAGCGCGACAGGATATCCCGACCGAGTTCATCCGTGCCCAGCAGATAGGCAAGCTTCGCCCGCTCGAAACCGACCGGCGGGCGCAGCCGGGACAGGAGGCTCTGGGCGTTGGGATCGAACGGGGCAATGAGCGGCGCGGCGAGGGCGAGAACCAGCAGGATGAGGGCCAGCACCATGGCGGTCCGCTGCACCGCATTCGCCTCGCGCCACAGATTAAGGAGAGCGGAAAGACCGGGAATGCTGCGGCGGGAGCGTTCGGGCCGGATCACACCGGCCGGAGAGAGCGCGTGATCGGTCATGGGCTTATCCTTTCGCAAGGCGGATGCGCGGATCGGCATAGGCATAGGCAATGTCGATCACGGCGTTGATGACGATGACGGCGATGGCAACGGTGAGGACGCCGAACTGCAGCACCGGGTAATCGCGCAGGATCGCCGAGCGCACGAGCAGCTGGCCGATGCCGGGCCAGGCAAAGATGCTCTCGATCACCACGCTGCCGGCCGCGGCGAGCCCCGCCACCTGCAGGCCAATGACCGACAGCAGCGTGATCGAGGCATTGCCGAGGCCGTGCTTCAGGATCACCCGCCGTTCCTTCAGCCCCTTGGCCCGGGCCGTGCGCATGTAGTCCTGGCTGAGCACATCCAGCATGGCGTTGCGGGTGAAGCGGGTGAGGGCGGCGATCAGCAGGCCGGAGAGGGCGATGGTCGGCAGGATGAAATGCGCCGGCGTGCCATTGCCCACGATCGGCAGCCAGTTGAGCAGATAGGCAAAGACCAGCACCAGCAGCGTCGCCAGCACGAAGTTGGGCACTGCCAGCCCGAGGAAGGCCACCGTCATCACGGCACTGCCCACCCAGGACTTGCGCTTCAGCGCGGCCAGGATGCCAAGGGGGATGGACACCAGCAGCGTGAAGGCTGTCGCGCTCAGGATCAGCTGGGCCGTCGGCCACAGCCGTTCGGCCACCACATCGGCCACCGGCCGCCGCTCCAGGAAGGAGAGCCCGAACTGGCCGTCGACGAAGGCCGCCAGATAGCGCAGGTACTGCGTCCACACGCTGCCATCGAGCCCGTAATAGGCAATCAGCAGCGCCCGGTCCTCCTTGGTGATCCCTTCGCCCAGAACGAAGTCGATCGGATTGCCGGAGAGACGGGTGGCGAAGAACACGAGGGTGACGATCGCAAACAGCGTGATCACCATCTTGGCCAGCGTGCGCAGGGTATAGGCCAGCATCGGTCAGTCTCCCTTGGTCGGTCCGGGCGCGGCGAGCACCGGGGGCAGCACATGCAGGAAGGCAATCCCGGCGCGCTGGGCGGCGATGCCGTCGGTGAGCGGGTTGTCGCCGACAAAGAGGGCTTCTGCCGCCTCGACGCCTGCCCGCCGCATGGCTTCGCTGAGCAGGGCCGTCTGCGGCTTGCCGACGGTCTGGTAGGTGAGGTCGGGCCAGCAGGCAGCCAGCGAGGCGAGCAGCGCGCCGGTCTCCGGTTCCGGCAGGCCATCGGCGCCCGGATGCACCAGATCCGGATTGGCCACCACCAGCTCCGCGCCCCCCGCCAGCACCCGGACCAGCTGCGACAGGCGCACCAGCCCGAAGTCCGGATCCCGCGCCAGCAGCGCCACGTCGGCCATCAGCGTCACCGGGCTCAGCCCCAGCGATCTGGCCAGCGCCTCCAGCCGGCCGGACGCCGCCAGATAGATCCGCGCGCCCGGACGCCGGTCCGCGATGTCGCGCAAGGCCTGTTCGCCGGCCAGCAGGATCCGCTCCGGCGGAATGTCGAAGCCGAGGGTCGCCAGCCGGTCCGACAGGCTTGCTGCCGTGTCGGAGGAATTGTTGGAGACGATCCACAGGCGCGGCCCGCAGGACCGGGCGAAATCGACCGCGCCGGGCAGCGCCGTGGCGCCCGACACCAGGCAGCCGTCGAGGTCGCAGAGCACGGCCGCATAGGCATCGGCGAGCCCGCCTTCGAGCCGCGTCACGGTAAGGGGTCCTGCTGCCTGCATTGCTCGCTCAGCCCTGTCTGCGCCGGACAAGCCTCTGCCGTTGGCGCAAGGACGGGGATCCCGCGCCGGACGGATGCCCGGTTGATGTGGAATGCGGCCAAACCTTTGGATGCCCTTTGGATGTCCTTGGAAGGCTGGCCCGCGTTGAGGCGACACTGCACCGTCACTGTGACGTGGCCGTTACAGACAAAGCCTAGGGTATGGGCAGATCAAACACTTGGTTTGGTCATGCGGATCTTTTGCCGAACTCTTGCCGAACCCTTGCCAGCCGAGCCGTCCGATGTCCCTGACCCTGTCCCGCATCCGCGCCGTCAATGCCGTGGCCGCCGGCGGTTCCTATGCCGCCGCCGCCCGCGCGCTGGGCCTGTCCCAGCCGGCCATCTCCCGCCATGTGCGCGATCTGGAAGCCGAGTTCGGCGTCCGCCTGTTTGACCGCAAGAACGGCCTGCTGCAGGCCACCCCCGTCTGTCTCGAGCTCTGCGACGTGGCCGAGCGCATGGCCGAGGCCGAGCGCCACGCCATGCGCATCCTGATGCGCCACAACACGCTGCTGAATGGCCGGCTGACCATCGGCCTCGGCAATTCCATGCCCGGCATGGCGCTCATCGCTGCCTTCCACAAGCGCCACCCCAGCATCGAGATTGCCGTCGAGACCGGCTCGCACGAGGCGATCACCCGCGCCGTGCTGACCCGGGCCGTCGACATCGGCATCCTGCCGGACGTGCCGCGCGATGGCCGCTTCCGGCATGACCTGCTGATGCGCCAGAATGTGGTCGCCATCGTCCATCCCGCCAGCCCGCTGGCCGGCCTTCCCAGCGTGAGCTGCCAGCGCCTCCTGCAGGAGCCGCTGATCTTCCGCACGCGCGGCTCCTCCACCCAGCGCGTCGTCGACCGCGCCTTCCGCGCAGCCGGCGTCGAGCCGGTGCCGCTGCTGACGCTGGACACCCGCGATGCGGTCTATGAGGCGGTGGTGAACGGTCTCGGCGTCGGCTTCATGTGGCGCAACGGCACGGGCCGCACCGACATTGTCCGCCGGCTGACGGTCACCGAGATGAGCCGGGAATATGACGAGATGGTCTTTGCCCTGTCCGAGGAAAAAAGCGTCCTGCACGACGCCTTCTTCGCCACCGTCTCCGCCTTCCGCGCCGAACAGGACGGCGGGGCAGGGCGGGACGGTGTGGCGGCGCTTGCCGCGCCGTGAAGGACGGTCAGTCCTGCCCGTTCAGGAGCGTCGGGGCGATCAGCTGGCCGGTGGCCTCGCGGGCGGCGTTCGTGAGGACGACGCGGTTGCCCTCGAGCCGCGCCGTGCCGGAGGCAATCAGCGCCAGGGCTTCCGGGTAGATGCGGTGCTCGACCTCGAGCACGCGGGCGCCGAGCGTGTCGGGCGTGTCGCCATCCAGGACCGGCACCGCCCCTTGCATGATGATCGGCCCGGCATCCATTTCGCTGGAAACGAAGTGAACGGTCGCGCCATGCAGCTTCACGCCGGTTTCCAGCGCCCGCTCATGCGTGTCGAGGCCCTTGAAGGACGGCAGCAGGGCGGGGTGGATGTTGAGCATGCGCCCGGCCCAGCGCTCCACCAGCCAGGGCGACAGGAGCCGCATGAAACCGGCCAGCGCCACCAGCTCGATGCCGGCTGCCTGCAGTTCGGCGTCGACAGCCTTCTCGAAGGCCTCGCGGTCGCGGCCGAAGGGCTTGTGATCGACCACCGCCGTGGCAATGCCGAAGGCGGCGGCCCGCTCCAGTCCGCCGGCGTCCGGCCGGTTCGACAGGACCAGCGCGATCTCGGCCGGGTAGTCAGGCGCCTGCGCCGCCCGGATCAGCGACAGCATGTTGCTGCCGCGACCCGAGATCAGCACGCCGACCTTCTGGCGCTTGCTCATGCGCCAAGGTCCAGATGGTTGGCGTAGGCGACATGCGCCTCGCCGTCGCCCGAGCCGGCCTCGATGCGGCCGAGGGTGGAGACGGTCTCGCCGGCCGCTTCCAGTGCGGCCCGTACGGCCGCTTCCGCGCCGGCCTCGACCACGACGACCATGCCGACGCCGCAGTTGAAGGTGCGCAGCATTTCGCTTTCGGCCACGTTGCCGGCCTTCGCCAGCCACTTGAACACGCCCGGCACCGCGATCTTCGCCAGGTCGATGCGGGCAACGCTGCCCTTCGGCAGCACGCGCGGCAGGTTCTCGGTCAGGCCGCCGCCGGTGATATGCGCCAGCGCCTTGATGCCGGAGGTCGCCTTGAGGGCGGCAAGCAGCGGCTTCACATAGATGCGCGTCGGCGTCATCAGCGCCTCGCCGAGCCTGGTGCCGCCCTGGAACGGGGCGTCGGCCTCATAGGTGAGCCCGGAGACCTCGACGATCTTGCGCACCAGCGAATAGCCGTTGGAATGGACGCCGGAGGAGGAGAGGGCGAGGAGCACGTCGCCCTCCGTCACGTCGGGGCGCGGCAGCAGGTTCTCGCGCTCGACCGCGCCGACGGCAAAGCCGGCAAGGTCATAGTCGCCCTTGGAATACATGCCCGGCATTTCCGCCGTCTCGCCGCCGATCAGCGCGCAGCCGGCGATCTTGCAGCCCTCCGCGATGCCGCCGACGACGGCAGTCGCCGTGTCCACGTCCAGCGCGCCGGTGGCGTAATAGTCGAGGAAGAACAGCGGCTCGGCGCCCTGCACCACCAGATCGTTGACGCACATGGCGACGAGGTCGATGCCGACCGTGTCATGGCAGCCGGTGTCGATGGCGACCTTCAGCTTGGTGCCGACGCCGTCATTGGCGGCCACCAGCAGCGGATCGGAAAAGCCGGCCGCCTTGAGATCGAAGATGCCGCCGAAGCCGCCGATGGCGCTGTCCGCGCCGGAGCGGGCCGTCGCCTTGACCAGCGGCGCGATGCGCTTGACGAGCGCGTTGCCCGCGTCGATGTCCACACCCGATTGGGAATAGGTGAGGCCGTTCTGCCCCCCGCGGTCCTGCGCGCTCATGGGTCACGTCTCCGTAAGCCGGTTATGTCCGATGCCGCAGGGCAATGCCTCATTTTGTCAGGCCATGCAATCGGGAACGGCCCTTCGCCCTGCTTTTCCGGCGGATGTTCGCCGGCCTGCGCGGGCCGGCGGCGTTGTCTGCTTGACCATGACGCCCGTGCGCTCCTATCTGGCAGGGAAGGGCCCAAGGGCCGCCCGTGGAGACCTCGCATGACCCTGCGCCGCCAAGTCCAGTTCTGGCTCCTGTCGCTGATCGCCTTCGTCCTGTTCATGATGGTCTTCAGCGCGGTGCTCCTGCCCTTCGTGGCCGGCATGGCGCTGGCCTACCTGCTGGACCCGGTCGCCGACCGGCTCGAGCGGATGGGCATGAACCGGCTGGCGGCGACCCTGACGATCCTGCTGGCCTTCGTCATCATCCTGGCCGTGGTGCTGATCCTGCTGGTGCCGGTGCTCGGCAACCAGATGCTGGGCTTCATCGACCGCCTTCCGGCGCTCGTGCGCTCGCTGCAGAGCCTCATCACCGAAAACCTTGGCGACCGGCTGACCACGATCTCCGGCCTGTCGGTCACGGACCTGCAGTCGTCGCTGGGCGCGATCATGTCTCGCGGTGCCTCCTGGCTTGGCGGGCTGCTCACGTCGGTCTGGAGCGGCGGCCAGGCGCTGCTGTCGATCCTGTCGCTCTTCGTCATCACGCCGGTCGTGGCCTTCTACCTGCTGCTCGACTGGGACCACATGATCGAGCGCATCGACAGCTGGCTGCCGCGCGAGCATGTCGAGACCGTGCGCCAGCTGGCCCGCGAGATGGACGGGGCCGTCGCCGGCTTCGTCCGCGGCCAGGTGTCTGTGTGTTTCCTGCTGGGCATGTTCTACGCCGTTTCGCTGGTCATGCTCGGGCTCAATTTCGGCCTGCTGATCGGCATCGGCGCCGGTCTCGTCAGCTTCATTCCCTTTGTCGGGGCCGCGCTGGGGCTGATTGCCTCGATGTCGGTCGCCATCGTGCAGTTCTGGCCGGACTGGCCCTGGATCCTGGCCGTCGCGCTGGTGTTCGGCGTCGGCCAGTTCATCGAGGGCAACATCCTCCAGCCGAAGCTCGTCGGCGCCAGCGTCGGCCTGCATCCGGTGTGGCTGATGTTCTCGCTGTTTGCCTTCGGCTACCTGTTCGGCTTCGTCGGCCTGCTGGTTGCGGTGCCGGCGGCGGCCATGGTGGGCGTGCTTGCGCGTTTTGCCCTGACGCAGTACCTAGCAAGCCCCTTGTACCGGGGCGCGGGTGGTGGCCACAATGGGCCGTCCGTCGCCGCGCAGCCGGAGGAGTAACCTGCGTCCGATCATGCCAGAGACACCGCGTCAGCTTCCCCTGATCCTGCCGCACGAGCAGGCGCTCGGCCGTGATGACTATCTCGTGGGGCAGGCCAACCGCGCGGCGCTGGAAA
Source organism: Pannonibacter sp. XCT-53 (assembly GCF_009915765.1). Lineage (NCBI taxonomy): Bacteria > Pseudomonadati > Pseudomonadota > Alphaproteobacteria > Hyphomicrobiales > Stappiaceae > Pannonibacter > Pannonibacter tanglangensis. Next base: position 1,449,218 of record NZ_JAABLQ010000001.1, on the reverse strand, counting down.
TGATCGAGAGCTGGCCGTCCTGGCCGGCCCCCGTCACGATCCTCGCCGGACCGGTGGGCAGCGGCAAGACCCATCTGGTCGAGATCTGGCGGCGCCTGTCCGGGGCCACCGTGCTGGAGGCGCGCGCGCTCACCGAGGCTGCGGTTGCCGATCTGGTCGCCGCGGGCCCCGTCGCCCTGGAAAATGCCCATCGCGGCGTTGACGAGACCGCGCTGTTCCATCTCATCAATGCCGCGCGCCAGGCCGGCGTCAGCCTGCTCGTCACCAGCCGAACCTGGCCGGCCGCCTGGAACCTCACGCTGCCGGATCTGGTCTCGCGCCTGCGGGCCGCCACGCCGGTGGAAATCGCCGAGCCGGATGACGACCTCCTGCGCCGGGTGCTGGTGAAGCTGTTTGCCGACCGGCAGGTCATGATCGATCCATCGGTTGTTGATTATCTTGTGGTACGCATGGAACGCTCGCTGGGCGTTGCGGGCCGCGTCGTCGAGGCGCTCGATGCGGAAGCGCTTGCCGGCGGCTGCCGAATCACGCGTTCCCTTGCGGGGCGTGTGCTCGAGCGGCTGGAAAGCGGCACGGACTGATCCGCAGCCGACAGCGGGGCTGCATCCGGCAGGGCCGGGACGAAAACGGGAAAGGGAACGATCGTGCAGGACAGGTTGGAAGTGTCGCAGCTTGGCGCGGCAGCCGCCATCCCGGCCGGAATTGCCGGCCAGGTCACTTTGAGCGAGGTTCCGGCCATGTCCGTCGAAGACCTGATGCAGTCGCCTGCGCGCTTCATGAACCGGGAGCTGTCCTGGCTGCAGTTCAACCACCGGGTGCTCGAGGAATCCGTCAACACGAACCATCCGCTTCTGGAGCGGCTGCGCTTCCTGTCGATCTCGGCCAACAATCTCGACGAGTTCTTCATGGTGCGCGTCGCGGGCCTGCGCGGCCAGCAGCGGGCCGACGTGACCTTCCGCTCCGACGATGGCCTGACGCCGAGCGAGCAGCTGGAACGCATCACCGCCGCCTGCCAGCGCCTGCAGAGCGAACAGCAGCGCCTGTGGCGCCAGATCCGCTCCGAGCTGGTCCAGTCCGGCATCCGCATCCTGCTGGCCCAGGACCTCACCGCCGAGGAGCGGGTCTGGCTCGAGGGCCATTTCCTTGGCCACATCTTCCCCGTCCTGACGCCGCTCGCCATCGATCCGGCGCATCCGTTCCCCTTCATCCCCAATCTCGGCTTCTCGGTCGTGTTCGAGCTGGCGCCGATCCGCGGCGGGCGCGGCATGACCGCGCTGCTGCGCGTTCCCGGGCATATGGACCGCTTCGTCCGCCTGCCCGACACGGGGCTCGGCGAGGCTCGCTTCATTACCATTGAAAAGGTCATCGGACTCTTCGTCGGGCGTCTTTTCCCTGGATATGAAATCAGGGGCAAGGGCGCCTTCCGCGTCATCCGCGACAGCGACATCGAGATCGAGGAGGAGGCCGAGGATCTCGTCCGCCTGTTCGAGAGCGCGCTGAAGCGCCGCCGTCGCGGCTCGGTCATCCGGCTGGAGATTGACGGCACCGCGCCGGCGTCGCTGCGAGCCTTCGTCACCAACGCGCTCGGCGTCACCGATGCCGAGACCTTCCTCGTCGATGGCCTGCTGGCGCTCGACAACCTGTCCCAGCTCGTCGCCCTCGACCGCGAGGACCTCAAGTTCGAGCCCTACACGGCCCGCTTCCCCGAGCGCATCCGCCAGCATGGCGGCGACTGCTTCTCGGCCATCCAGCAGAAGGACATCATCGTCCACCACCCCTACGAATCCTTCGACGTGGTGGTGCAGTACCTGCGCCAGGCCGCCCAGGATCCGGATGTGGTGGCCATCAAGCAGACGCTCTACCGCACCTCCAAGGACAGTCCCATCGTCAAGGCGCTGGCCGAGGCGGCCGAGGCGGGCAAGTCCGTGACGGCGCTGGTCGAGCTGAAGGCGCGGTTCGACGAGGAGGCCAACATCCGCTGGGCGCGCGATCTGGAGCGCGCCGGCGTGCAGGTGGTCTTCGGCTTCATCGAGCTGAAGACCCACGCCAAGCTGTCGATGGTCGTGCGCCGCGAGAGCGGCGAGCTGAAGACCTATGTCCACATCGGCACGGGCAACTACCATCCGATCACCGCGCGGGTGTACACGGACCTGTCCTATTTCACCGATGATCCCGACATTGCCGCCGATGTGGCCCGGGTCTTCAACTTCATCACCGGTTACGCCGAGCCGGCCGAGCTGAAACGCCTCGCCGTCTCGCCGATCACCCTGCGCAACCGCATCATCGAGCTGACCGAGGCCGAGATCGGCCACGCCCGCGCCGGGCGGCCGGCCCAGATCTGGATGAAGATGAACTCGCTGGTCGATCCCGGTGTCATCGATGCGCTCTACCGGGCAAGCCAGGCCGGCGTGCAGGTGGATCTCGTCGTGCGCGGCATCTGCTGCCTGCGGCCGGGCATCCCGGGCCTGTCGGAGAACATCCGCGCCAAGTCCATCGTCGGCCGCTTCCTCGAGCACAGCCGCGTCTTCTGCTTCGGCAACGGCCACGGCCTGCCGTCGCCCGACGCCCATGTCTACATCGGCTCGGCCGACATGATGCCGCGCAACATCGACCGCCGCGTCGAGATCCTGGCGCCGATGCTGACGCCCACGGTGCACGAGCAGGTGCTGAACCAGATCATGGTGGCCAATCTCAAGGACAACCAGCAGAGCTGGCGCATCCTGCCCGACGGCTCGCACGAGCGCATCTCGCCCGCGCCCGGAGAAGAGCCCTTCAACGCCCATCGCTATTTCATGACCAACCCGTCCCTGTCCGGCCGGGGCAAGACCGTTGCCGCCGATGCCCCCCGCCACATCATGGAGCGACCGAAGCGTGGCTGACCGCAACGCCAAGCATCCCCCCGCCAGGGGCCGTCTCAACGGATCGGGGCCGATCGCCGTCATCGACATCGGCTCCAACTCGGTCCGCCTTGTGGTCTACGAACGCGAGGCCCGTGCGCCCACGATCCTGTTCAACGAGAAGCTTCTCGCCGGTCTGGGACGCGGGCTTGCCACCACCGGCGAGCTGATGCAGGAGCCGGTGCAGGCCGCGCTTGCGGCCCTCCACCGCTTCCGCTGCCTGTGCGAGCACATCGGCGTCCAGTCCATCCACGTGCTGGCCACTGCGGCCGCGCGCGATGCCAGCAACGGCCCGGCCTTCGTGGCCGAGGTGGAGCGGGTCACCGGCGTGCCGGTGCGCATTCTCAACGGCTCCGAGGAGGCCTATTACTCCGCGCTCGGCATTGTCTCCGGCTTCTGGAAGCCGCAAGGCGTTGTCGGTGATCTCGGCGGCGGCAGTCTCGAGCTTGTCTCCATCGGACCGCGCGGCGTGGGGCAGGGGGAAACCTTCCCGCTCGGCGGCCTGCGCCTGCAGGAAGCCTCGGGTGGCCGCATCGCCCGGGCGCAGAAGATCGTCGAGGATGCGCTCGCCACAGCCAAATGGCCGACCCGCGCGGCGCGCCACACCTTCTACGCCGTCGGTGGCACCTGGCGCTCGCTCGGCCGCCTGCATCTCTTCGAGGCCGGCTACCCGCTGCATGTCATGCACAATTACGAGATGCCGGCGGAAGAGGCGATCGAGTTCTGCCGCATGGTATCCCAGCGCGACGTCGAGAGCCTCGACTACATCGAATCCGTCTCGCGTCAGCGGCGGGTGCTGCTGCCCTTCGGGGCCGTGGTGATGGAAAAGGTGCTGCGGGCGATGAAGGCAGACCGGGTGGTCTTCTCCGCCACCGGTGTCCGCGAGGGGCTGCTCTACGAGATGCTGCCGCCGGCGCTGCGCAAGGAGGATCCGCTCCTGTCGGCAGCACGCGAGCTGGCCATGCTGCGCGCGCGCTCGCCCGAGCATGCCGAGGAGCTGATCACCTGGACGGACCGGCTCTATCCGGTGATCGGCATCGAGGAGACCGACGACGAGCGCCGCCTGCGCCACGCCGCCTGTCTCCTGTCCGACATCGGCTGGCGCGCCCATCCGGACTACCGGGGTGAACAGAGCCTCAACATCATTTCCAACGCGGCCTTCGTCGGCATCGACCATCCGGGCCGGGCCTTCCTGTCGATGGCCGTGTTCTACCGGCATGCCGGCCTGAACGACGATGCCCTGTCGCCGCGGCTGCGCGAGCTGACGCCGACCCGTCTCAAGGAGCGCGCGCGCATTCTCGGTGCGGCGCTCCGGGTGGCGTCGCTCGTCTCCGCCTCCATGCCGGGCGTGCTGCTCGAGACCGGGTTCCTGCTGACCGAGGACGAGCTGATGCTCAGGCTGCCGGCCCGTCTGGCGCATATGGATGGCGAGCGGCTGCGCAAGCGCGTCAGCCAGTTCGGCAAGCTCATCGGGGCCCGGGGCACCGTCCTGCCGCTGCCGTAAGCTGCAAAAGGCAAGCCCCTGCGGCCAAACGCGGGGGCTTCGCACGGATGACAATCCTTCATCTTCATCCCGGGCGCCGCGCGGCGCAGACCCGGGACCGCAGGGTCACCGTCTGTCCAGCTTTTTCTCATTGAAATGGTTAGGCTTCGGCGCTCCGGTCCCGGCCCGGCACTTCGCTTGGCCGGGATGACGCCGGAGAGGTCGAGGCGGGTCACCAGACCGACGCCCCTCCGGCCAGCCACCGGGGCCGAGATCCCGGAAAACCGCGGACTGCCGCACCGCCGAAAGGCTATTCGGCCGCCACCACGCCGCGCTTGTCCTGGTCGAGCGCCACCACCTGACGGCCGTCAAAGGCAAGGGCGATCTCGCCCCGCTTCAGCTTCAGTGCCATCTCGCCGAACATCTCGCGCCGCCAGCCGGTCAGGGCCGGCACATCCGCCTCGTCATCGGCGGCGATCCGTTCCAGATCCTCCACCGTGGCGATGACCTTTGCCGCGACGCCCTGCTGCTCGCTCACCAGCTTCAGGAGCACCTTCAGCAGGTCGACTGCGGCGGCCGAGCCGTCCGGCGCCTGCTTTCCCTTCGGGATCTTCGGCAGCTTGTCCTTCGGCAGCCCCAGTGCAGCGTTGACGGCCTTGAGGATTTCCTCCGCCGGCTTGGAGCGCTCGAAGCCGCGCGGAATGGTGCGCAGGCGACCGAGGGCTTCCGCGTTCGACGGCTGCTGCGCGGCGATCTCGTAGATCGCGTCATCCTTGAGCACACGCGAGCGCGGCACGTCGCGGCTCTGTGCCTCGCGCTCGCGCCAGGCGGCAACCTCCATCAGCACGGCGAGTTCCACCGGCTTGCGCACCCGCATCTTCAGCCGCTGCCAGGCTTCCGCCGGCTCGGTGCGATAGGTGGCCTCGGAGGTCAGGACCTCCATCTCGTCCTGCACCCAGTGCGAGCGGTCCTGTTCGGCGAGGTTCGCCTTCAGGAACTGGTACACGTCGCGCAGGAAGGTCACGTCCGCGAGGGCATACTCCAGCTGCTTCTGCGTCAGCGGGCGCCGCGCCCAGTCGGTGAAGCGCGACGACTTGTCGATCCGCGCTCCCGTGATCCGCTGCACCAGCTGGTCATAGGAGACGGAATCGCCGAAGCCGCAGACCATCGCGGCGACCTGCGTGTCGAACAGGGGATGCGGGATAAGACCGCCGAGATGGAAGATGATCTCGATGTCCTGGCGGGCGGCGTGGAAGACCTTGGTCACCTTCCCGTCGCGCATCAGCTCGAAGAACGGGGCAAGGTCGAGCCCGTCGGCGAGCGCGTCGACGATATAGGCATCGTCCGGCCCGGCCAGCTGGATGACGCAGAGCTTCGGCCAGAACGTGGTTTCCCGCAGGAACTCGGTGTCGACGGTCACGTAGTCGTGCGCAGACAGACGGCTGCAGGCGGCGGCGAGGGCTTGAGTCGTAGTGATTACATTCATGGTAAGTCCGGTCTATATCGCAGTCTTGCCACGATGTCGCCATGAAACACGGGGCTTTCGGCGGCGCGCTGCGTGCTTTTGCGCCGCTGTTGCGCGATTGCCCGTCGTCCCGGGCCAGTCCTCAGGGGGGCGGGCACGGCCGCACCGGCGCGCTCACTTGACTTTGCCTCTGTGTCGTGGCTTGTCCACCCCAAATCTCCGTCCGCAGCCGTGGCCGGAGCCCCTTGTCATTTGCCGAGATCATCGAGGATTTCATGCACCGTTACCGGAGCCACACGTGCGGCGAGTTGCGCGCGAGCCATGTCGGGGAAACCGTCCGCCTCTCGGGCTGGGTGCACCGCGTGCGCGATCACGGCGGTCTGCTCTTCATCGACCTGCGTGACCATTACGGCATCACCCAGTGCGTCGTCGATCCGGACAGCCCGGCCTTCAAGCTGGCCGAGACCGTCCGCTCGGAGTGGTGCATCCGCATCGACGGCAGCGTCAAGGCGCGTACCGCCGAGACGGTCAATGCCAACCTGCCGACCGGCGAGATCGAGCTGTTCATCCGCGACATGGAAGTGCTGGGGGCGGCCAAGGAGCTGCCGCTGCCGGTGTTCGGCGAGCCGGACTATCCGGAAGACGTGCGTCTGACCTACCGCTTCCTCGACCTGCGCCGCGAGACGCTGCATCGCAACATCGTCAAGCGCACCCAGGTGATCGCCGCCATGCGCCGCGAGATGACCCGCGTCGGCTTCACCGAATACTCGACCCCGATCCTGACGGCCTCCTCGCCGGAAGGCGCGCGCGACTTCCTCGTGCCGAGCCGCATCCATCCGGGCACCTTCTACGCCCTGCCGCAGGCGCCGCAGCAGTACAAGCAGCTCCTGATGATGGCGGGCTTCGACCGCTACTTCCAGATCGCCCCGTGCTTCCGCGACGAGGACCCGCGCGCCGACCGCCTGCCGGGCGAGTTCTACCAGCTTGACCTGGAAATGAGCTTCGTCACCCAGGAAGACGTCTGGAACACCATGGAACCGGTGATCCGCGGCATCTTCGAGGAATTTGCCGAAGGCAAGCCCGTCACCCAGACCTTCCGCCGCATCGCCTATGACGACGCCATCCGCATGTATGGCTCCGACAAGCCGGACCTGCGCAACCCGATCGTCATGGAAGCCGTCACCGGGCATTTCGCCGGCTCCGGCTTCAAGGTCTTCGCCAACATGATCGCGGGCAACCCCAAGGCCGAGGTCTGGGCAATCCCGGCCAGGACCGGTGGCAGCCGCGCCTTCTGCGACCGCATGAACGCCTGGGCCCAGTCCCAGGGCCAGCCGGGTCTCGGATACATCTTCTGGCGCACCGAGGGCGACAAGCTCGAGGGTGCCGGCCCGATCGCCAAGAACATCGGCGAGGAGCGCACCGAAGCCATCCGCCAGCAGCTCGGCCTTGGCGACGGCGATGCCGTCTTCTTTGCCGCCGGAGATCCGTCGAAGTTCTACAAGTTCGCCGGTGAGGCCCGCAACCGCGCCGCCGACGAGCTGAACCTCATCGACCGCGACCGCTTCGAACTCTGCTGGATCGTCGACTTCCCCTTCTACGAGTGGAACGAGGACGAGAAGAAGATCGACTTCGCCCACAACCCCTTCTCGATGCCGCAGGGTGGCATGGACGCGCTGGAAAACCAGGATCCGCTGACGATCAAGGCCTTCCAGTACGACATGGTCTGCAACGGCTTCGAGATCGCCTCGGGCTCGATCCGCAACCAGTCGCCGGACCTGATGGTCAAGGCCTTCGAGAAGGTCGGCCTGTCGGCCCAGGACGTGGAAGAGCGCTTCGGCGGCCTCTACCGCGCCTTCCAGTACGGCGCGCCGCCGCATGGCGGCATGGCGGCCGGTGTCGACCGCATCATCATGCTGCTGGTCGGCGCGAAGAACCTGCGGGAAATATCGCTGTTCCCGATGAACCAGCAGGCGCAGGATCTCCTGATGGGCGCACCGACGCCGCCGAGCACGCAGCAGCTGCGCGAGCTGCACCTGCGCCTCAACCTGCCGGCCAAGTGATCCGGCCGGCCGCTTGATCTGACCGCGCGGCGGCCCGGCCCGGGCCGGACTGCCGCCGGTTCTTGTCCGTCCTGCCGCTCATGGCCGCGCCAGGTCCCACAGAAAGGCGACAGACTTGAGCCTGAAGCGCTGGTTCTCCGATCCGGACGGCTCTTTCGTCCTCATCCGCCGGCTGATTGCGGAAAACGCCCGCGAGCATGTGCCGGGCTATGCGCTCACGTTCCTGTTCATGGCGCTGATCGCCGGCTCCACGGCCGCCAGCGCCTGGATCATGCGCGACGTCATCAACGAGGTCTTCATCAACCGTGACCAGTCCATGGTCACGGTGATCGCCATCGCGGTCATGGCCATCTTCACGATCAAGGGTCTTGCGACCTATGGCCAGCAGGTGCTGATGAGCCGCATCGGCAATGCCATTGTCGCGCGCATCCAGAACCGGCTGTTCGAGGTCATGACCCGCCAGGACATGGCCTTCTTCGACCGCACGCCGCTCGGCGATCTGGCGACCCGCCTGGCGCACAACGCCCAGGCCGCCCGGGGCGTCATCGACATGGTCATCCTGTCGCTTGGCCGCGACATCCTGAGCGTGATCGGCCTCGTCGCCGTCATGGTGCTGCAGGATCCCGGGCTCAGCGCCATCGCACTGCTGATCATGCCGCCTGCGGTCTTCGGCGTGTCGCTGCTCGTGCGCCGGGTGCGCAAGCACGCCAAGTCCCAGTTCGTCTCCACCACCAAGATCGTCTCGGCCGTGCAGGAGACCGCCATCGGCATCCGCGTCGTCAAGTCGTTCCGGGTCGAGGAGCGGATGCGCCAGGAGATGGGCAAGGCCATCCGCGATGTGGAGCACCGGTCCAACCGGATCGCCTCGCTGACGGCGCGCACCTCGCCGCTGATGGAGACACTGGGCGGCTTTGCCGTGGCGCTGGTCATTCTCTACGGCGGCTTCAGCGTCATCGAGCGCGGTCAGGACCCCGGCACTTTCTTCGCCTTCATCACCGCGCTGCTGCTGGCCTACGAGCCGGTCAAGCGCCTGGCCCGGCTGCATGTCAACCTGAACTCAAGCCTCGTCGGCGTCCGGCTGATGTACGAGATGCTCGACCGGCCGCCGTCCTTCGCCGATCTGCAGGGGTCGGCCGCGCTGGTCGTCGGGCCGGGCGAGGTCCGTTTCGACGCGGTCACCTTCGCCTATGGCGAGGCGCGGGCGCTGAACGGCCTGAGTTTCGTGGCCGAGGCTGGCCGCGTCACCGCGCTCGTTGGCGGGTCCGGGGCAGGCAAGTCCACCACCTTCAGCCTGATCGAGCGCTTCTATGACGTGACCGGCGGGCGCATCCTGATCGATGGCCAGGACATCCGCGACGTGACGCTTGCCTCGCTGCGCGACCACATCGCCTTCGTCACGCAGGACACGTTCCTGTTCGACCTGTCCGTGCGCGACAACATCGCCCTCGGCCGGCCGGGGGCCTCCGATGCCGACATCATCCGTGCGGCGATGGATGCCAATGCGCATGAATTCATCGAGGCGCTGGACCAGGGCTATGACACGCCGGTGGGCGAGGGGGGCGGACGCCTGTCCGGCGGCCAGCGCCAGCGCATCGCCATTGCCCGGGCCATGCTGCGCAACGCCCCCATCCTGCTGCTCGACGAGGCAACCTCTGCCCTTGATGCGGAATCCGAGGCCAAGGTCCAGAGCGCGCTCAAGCGCCTGATGCAGGGGCGGACAACGCTGGTGATCGCCCACCGGCTCGCCACCGTCCGCGACGCGGACCGAATCCTGGTCCTCGACCAGGGACGCCTTGCGGAGGCCGGGACCCATGACGAGCTGGTCGCCCGCGACGGTCTCTACCGACGCCTGGCGGATCTCCAGTTCCGCGAGACATCCGGCCGCTGAGGCGGGCGCGGCCGCGTCTCTGCTTTGCGCCTGTCCCGTCTCTTAGTTGCTCCTGCCCGGAGACAACTGAGGCCCCGGATCGCTCCGGGGCCTCGTGTTTTTCAGCTTACTTGCTGCGCACCCGCGCGTTCAGCACATCGGGGATGCTGTTCGGCGAGGTGGCGACCATGCCGATCAGCTGCGTCACCGGGACCGGGTTTTCCGGGGCGATCTCGATGACGATTTCCTTCGGGTCGATCAGGAAGGCGCGCAGGGCCTGGATCAGCTCCTCGCCGAAGCGGGTGGCTGCCAGCGGGCCCATGTCGTTGGCGGCGGTGTCGGCAAGGCCCATGGCCAGCGTGTCGGCCGACAGGTTGGCATCCTTGGCCTGCTTTTCCAGGAAGGCGCGCACGATCTTGGCATCGCTCGAGCGCACCATCGCCGACTTCACCGTCGCGCTGGCCAGCGCCACCTGCGCCATCTCCGGCGTCTCGAACAGCGTGCGCGGCACGCTGCCCAGGACGAAGCTCATCTTGAACGAGCCGCCATCCTTCATGGTGAAGCTCAAGTCCTCCAGCGCCAGGTCGCCCGTGGTCTCGTTCCAGGTTGCCTTCAGGTTCTGGTCGATGACCACTTCCTTGAGGTTCAGGGACGACAGGATGGCGTAGGCGTCGGGGTCCTCCACGAGGGACAGCGGGAAGCGGACGCCACGCATCGACAGGCCGATGTCGGTCGGGATGCGGTTGATGTGGCCCCGCTCCGCCTGCCGGTATTCATCCACGGTGACAAGACCGCCCAGCGTCGGGGCGTCGAGCGTCAGGCCGATGATCTCGAACAGGCCAATGATCGGCCGTGCGGCGAGGGTCTGCAGCACATCCGGTTCCTCGCCCGACAGCCCGATCTGCATCAGCGTCGAGAGGCTCGGAAATTCCAGATCGCTCACGGCGACGCGGTCGAACGTCAGCTTGCCTTCGTTCTTCACCTCGCCCGTCAGGCCGTTGATCGAGAACTCGCCGAGACCCGCCGTCGAGGCCTGCCGCACGACGACGCGCTGGACCGAGCCGCCGGCGTCGGTGGCCGTCAGCGTGATGCCGTTGATCTCGCCGGTGCCGATCTCGAACAGGCCGATGGCCTCCAGCATCGCCCGGCCCAGATCCTCATCGCTCACCGCCGTCTCGTCGAGGGTGACCTGGTCGAGCATCGGCAGGACGCGGAGCGCGGCCGTGTTGCTGACGCCGATGTCCGCGCCGCGGATGCTGGCCACAGCCACCTCGAAGCTCTTGCCCTTGATCCGGATGTCGGCCGCATCCTGCTCGGCGATCAGGGTCTTGCGGTTGGGGTCGGTGCCCTGGCCGAGCAGCGACAGCAGCGGCATCACGTCCGCGCCACGCGTCACCTGCCGGCCGACCGTCACCTCGATCGTCTCGAGACCGTCGCCCGTCAGGGACGGCATCACTTCGGTCTGGACGGTCTTCTCGATCGAGGTTTCCTCGATGCGCCCGTTGGCCTGGTTGCGCAGGATATAGGTCTGATAGACGGTCGAGGATTCGGAGCCGTCGACATTGGTCTGCGTCGCCGACAGGGTGTCGACGGAAAGCCGGTCCGTCTCGAAGTCGAGCAGCAGCTTGGCAAGCGGCAGGTACTGGGTCACCGGCTTCTGCGGATCGTTCGGCAGCGGCGGAAACGCCGGCCAGGCCAGGTTCTCCGCAACCGTGTTGCGCTGCACGACGACGAGGGTCATGTCCTGCAGGGCGTCGGCGTCCAGAGCGTCGGCGGCCCCGGCGTCGGCACGCGTGTCCGGGGATGGCGTGCCGGAGGGGACCCCGCTCGGGGCCCTGGTCTCGCTTTCGGTCTCGCTTTCGGTCTGGCTTCCGCTCCCGGTGTCTGTCTCCGCGCCTTCGCCGTCACCGTCCGTGGTGGCGTCCTCGTTGGCGGCGTCGGCACTGTCCGGCGCCGGCGTGGTGTCGAACATGTCGGCGGGCAGGGTGACCTCAAAGGTCAGGTCGCCGGGGATGCGGATGGATTCGGCCGAATAGCCCTTCGCGGTCCGCTCCACGCCGGTCAGGGTCGCCGTGTCATAGGTCACGCGCACCTCGACCTCATGGCCACTGTCCGTGGGCAGCGGCAGCGAGAAGGTGATCTCGCCGTCATGCAGCGTCACGTCGCGCTCGCTCAGCCCCGGCTCGACACGGCCATAGCGGGCAACCGTTGCGCCCCAGGCGAGATACTGCTCGTTCCACTCGCGCGCCAGGTCGGCGGCGGTTTCGGCATGGGCGGGCAGCGGCAGGCTCATCACGCCGGCAACGAGGGCCAGGCGCAGCGAGCGACGGCGGAGCGGCAAGGGGAGGGGTCGGGCGAGCATGGGGCGCCTCCAGAAAAGATTGCGCCAGCGGCGCGGGGCAAAGGGGCCGGCGGGCCGGCTGTTTGAAACAGGCGACGCGGCCGAAGGGCTCCGGCCGCGTCCTTGCGACGATGTGTCGGGCAGCGCCAGCCGTTACGGGGCGGTGTTGGCCGTCACGGCCACGCCCAGAACCTGCGGCAGCGTCTGCGGCGCCAGCATGGCGGTGCCCATGATCTGGGCAACCGGAACCGGCTGGGCCGGCTTTGCCTCGACGGTCAGCGAGCCCGGCTTGTCCAGGAACGACGACAGCGCGGTGCTGACGCTGGTCTGGAAGTCCGGGTTCTGCAGCAGCGCCAGCATCATCGGCATGCCCGCCTTCAGCTGTGTGACAAAGGCTGCGCGATCCGTGCCGGCGGCCTTGGCCTGCTGGTCGAGCACGCGGTCCACGAGCGAGGCATTCTCGAAGCGCAGGCGCAGCGAGGAGACGCTGAGGCCCTGCAGGAGCGCCATGCTTTCCTCGCTGTTGTCCTTGGCGGCTTCCAGCTTCTTGACCACATCGGCCGTCAGGCCGCCGATCTTGAAGGCCAGCGCCAGGCTGCCCATGTCGGCGCCGGTCAGGTCGAACTGCGGAAAGTCGAGGTCGCCGGTCTGCGGCGACCAGGTGAAGTTGCTGGCGATGTCGAAGGAGAGCTTGTCGTAGCCGAGCTCGGTGAGCTGCTTCTTGGCTTCCTCTTCCATCTGCGCCGCGGTCAGGGCAATGCCGGTCACCTGCAGCTCGCCCGAGGTCGGCCAGTTGCCTTCCATCGAGTTGGCGGCCAGGTAGATGCTCTCCACGCCGACTTCGGTCTTGTCCTTGTCGAGGATGGTCACGCCCTCGATCTCGACCGTGCTGTAGCCCGGCGTTGCGGTGCTGTCGGCCTTGGCGAGGTCGGCGACGCTCGGCAGCGTCACTTCGGTGGCCACCAGCTGCGCCAGGGTCATCACCGTGCCGTCGGAGGTCAGCGTCAGCTCCTCGAGGGCGAGACCGTCCATGGCGAGCTTGCCGTCGGCCTGCTCTTCGGCCGCCGTCAGCGTGGCGACGCCGATTTCCATCTTGTCGCCTTCCGGCTTGCTGTCTGCCAGCACGATCGATTCGATCGACACCTGGTCGCCGTCCTCGGACACGTCGCCGACCGAGACGATCTTGGTCTCACCGGCTTCGAGGCGCTTGAGGAAGGCGTCGGCGGCCGCGTTGCCCGTCGGATCGAAGGCAAGGGCCCCGCTCGTCAGGAACAGGCCGAGAGCGGCCGCGCTGGCACCGCGCAGGAAAAGGGAACGCATCAGGAAAACTCCAAGACATGACGATAGGGAACCTGCCCGGCAGGCACGATGCGACAAGCCAGAAGCCGAGGCAAGCGAATTGACGGGGCAGACCCGGCCCTCGCCACCTTGCCCGGACCGGCCGGGCGCGCGACCGGACGTCCCGCCGGCCCAGGGACGGAAATGGACGACCGGCCTCGGCAATTCATGCGAGGCTGGCGGCGAAATTAAGGCCGCCCCGGCCGGCGGCCAGCCTTGTCCCGGCCTCGCACCTGTCGGGCAGGCCGGGTCAGGCCGTCCGTTCCGGGTAGGTGGCGATGGTGGTGGCGATGTCGTCGCGGCCTGGCAGGCTCGCCTCGTTGCCCAGATGCTGGACCGCATGGGCCGAGGCGGCGCGGGCGAAGCGGAAATGGTCGCTCCAGCTGCCCTGGCGGTTGGAGAGATAGGCCGCCACATAGGCCCCGTGGAACGTGTCGCCGGCGCCGTTCGTGTCGACGACCTTCTCTTTCGGCACCGCCAGCGAGGGCATGTGCTGCACGTCCCCCTTGCCTTCGTACCAGTACATCCCGCGTTCGCCCACGGTGACGCCGCCGACCGGGCAGCCCTTGGCACGCAGGTAGTCGAGCGTGGCCGGGACCGACAGGTTCAGCTGCTCGCAGAAGCGCTCCGAGACGATGGCCACGTCGATGAAGGTCAGCAGCTCGCCCGTGTTCTCGCGCACCGCGCCGCCGTCGAGCGAGGTCAGGATGCCGGCCTCCCGGCACGCCTTCGCATAGTGCAGCGCCGCATCCGGCATGTGTCCGTCCAGATGCAGCGCCTCGCATCCGGTCAGGGTCAGGGGCGGGAAGGGGTGCAGGAAGTCGTTGTCGCGGCACCGGACGATCGCGCGCTTGCCGTCCCGCGGCATGATGAAGGACAGCGATGATTCGCGCACCTTGCGGCCATGGACCGAGATGCCGTAGCGGGCGGCCATGTCGAGGAACATCCGCGCCAGCCAGTCATCTGCGAGCGAGCACAGGAGATCGGGCGCGATGCCGAGCTTGGCGCAGGCAAAGGCGGCCGTGACCGCATTTCCGCCGAAACTCACGGAATAGTCGCGGGCAATCGCCTTTTCGTCGCCTGTCGGAAGGCTGTCGGTGAGGAAGGTGATATCGATGTAGGACTGACCGATGAACAGGGCACGCATGCCAATCTCCCAGCGAAAACTTTCAAATCATGTATAGTTCCGCAGACTCGATCCGCGCCGTTCAATCGATGTTTACGACTGTGGCGCAAGGTCGCAAGGACCAACGAGAGGTTTAAGCCGCGCCGTGTCCCGACGCTACATGATCTTCCTTCGGGCAGTAGGCGTGTCGCTCCTTCTGGCGCTGGCGCCGCTCATCGCGGCGAACATCATCCTCGACAACTACGCCTATACCAACGCCCGCAACGAGATGACGGCGATGGCCGAGCGGTATGTGGCGCGGGGCGAGAATGCCATTTCCAGCGCCGTTGCCGTGCTGCAGAAGCTGCATCGCAACACGGCCATGACCTGCTCCCGCGAGGACCGGCAGATCTTCCTTGCCGCCATCGCCGAGCTTGGCTACCTGCAGCGCATCGGTCTCGTCGACCGCAACGGCGTGCGCATGTGCGTCGTGCCTGACGGCCCCATCGGCGGCGAGGCGATCCTGCCGGCGCTCAGGCCGGACGCGCCGCTCGTCGGCATCGGCATGCTCGAGCAGCAGTTCCTCGGCACCCATGTGGCCGTGGTCAGCTGGAACCTCGGCAATTCCAACCGGCTCTTCGCCGAGGTGACGCCGGCCACCATTTCGATCGATCCGGGCCCGGAGTACCTGCGGGCCTACCGCCGTGCGGAGCTGCTTTTGGGCAATGACGTGCCCTGGATGGCCGTGGGCGGCTACAGCACCGAGATGTCCGATCCCGACCAGGTGATCACCGTCGAGCTGAGCTCGGCCCGCTATCCGCTGAAGGCGGTGGTGACGGCGCCGAAGTCGGCCGCGGTCAGTCTGGTCAAGGACCTGAAGATGATCGTCGCCACGGCCAGCGCCGGCTTCGCGCTCCTCTTCATCGCCATCGGCATCTGGATCTCCTGGCGTCCCGACAGCGAGGCGGATGATGAGTTCGTCGCCGCGATCAAGCGCAAGGAATTCATTCCCTACTATCAGCCGGTCATGGACATCGAGACCGGGCGCCTGCGCGGCTGCGAGGTGCTGATGCGCTGGCGCCGTCTCGACGGCACCATGGTCTCGCCGGGCCAGTTCATGCCCTATGCCGAGACGACCGGCCACATCTTCGAGATGACGCGGCTGCTGATGCGCCAGACCGTGACCGAGGTGGGCGAGCTCTATTCCGAGAACCCGGATTTCAAACTCTCGATCAACCTGTTTGCCGGTCACTTCAACGACCGCCGAATTATCGAGGATATCAAGGAGATATACGGAAAATCTCCGATCGCGTACCAGCAGATCGTCGTGGAGGTGACCGAGCGTCTGCCGTTGCAGGATCTGGAGCTGGCCCGCAAGCTGATTGCCGAGATGCAGGCCCTCGGCGTGCGCGTCGCGCTGGACGACGTGGGCACCGGCCATGGCGGCATGGCCTACCTGCAGAAGCTCGGCATCGACATCATCAAGATCGACAAGATGTTCATCGACGCGCTCGGCACCGATGACAGTTCCACGACCATCGTGGATTCCATGGTCGAACTCGCCGACAACCTCGGCATGGGCATCATCGCCGAGGGTGTGGAGCGCATGGAGCAGGTGGAACGCCTGCGCGAACTGGGGGTGACGGCCGCCCAGGGGTATCTGTTCGCCCCGCCGCTCCCCGGCAAGCTCTACATCGATCTGGCCCGGGCCCTCTCCGCCGGCGGCGGCAGCAAGGCGGACGACGCGGCCGACGAAGCCGCGGCATGATCCGTTAGCAGTGGCAGCAGGGCTGACGAGGCGGCAGACGCCGGGCACCGCGACGCGCCTTCCGGCCGGAACGCATCATTACAGGGGCCGGAACAGACGGTCTGCTCCGGTCGTCGACCCTTCCGCGCCGATGCCCGTGCGCCGGTCATGAGCCGGCTTATCAATTCCTTTCCCGTCTCCTGGCGACGTTCCGAAACCCGGCCGTTTCGGACGGACCTGCCCATGTGCACCCGGGTCGGATCTTCCGCACCCTTCTGCGGCAGGACGCAGCGGAAACTTCAGGTGAAACGAATAAGTAATTGAAAGAACGGGAGAAAATTTGAAATCGCCTGCCGGCCTGCGACCAGGCCGGGCGGCAAGCCCGGGTGTAAGGAACCGTTAATAATTCCATAATCCGCCGTCCGCGCTGGTTCCGGGCCAGTTCCGGGCCAGTTCCAGGGCAGTTCCGGGGCAGGGGAGACGCTCGGGGCCGGTGCGGCCGGGGGGATCCCCCGGCCGTCAGTCCGCGCCGGCTCAGCCACTGGCCATCCGGTCACCCGCCACCCTGTCGCCTGCAATCCGGTCACCTGTCCCCCTGTCCCCTGTGGCCCGCTCGCCCGGCCGGTCCGGCGCCAGCAACTCCGCCAGCGGATCCTGCTGGCTGGCGCTGACCGACAGGGGCTGCGACAGTTTCGAGCCGTCCCTGTAGAGCGCGATGGCCTTCAGGCCGAGATCATGGGCGAGGCGGTAGGCCCTTTCGCAGTCGGCCACGGTCGCCTGGCGTGGCAGGTTCACTGTCTTGGAAATCGCTCCGGACAGGAACGGCTGCGCCGCCGCCATCATCAGAATGTGGCTGTCCACCGACAGAGCGCGGCTGCCGCTGCGACCGCAAGGCGTGGCGCAGTCGAAGACGGCCAGATGCTCCGGCCTGAGGTGCGGTGCGCCCTCGATCGACTGCATCCCGCAGGCATGGGCGCTGGCAAGGTCCAGTTCCCGCCGGCTGAAGCCCAGTGCCTGCACCAGGTCGAAGCCCGGTTGCGCCACCGTCTCCGGTGACAGGCCCAGGGCCGCCGCGACGGCCTCGAGGCCGAGCACCGCCGGGGTCAGCACGTCGCGCAGGTGCGAGGCATTCGGCAGCGCCGCGTCCAGTCGCTCGAGGCTCGCCTGCGACAGGCCCTTGGCTGCAAGCGCCGCCAGGTTGATGGCCGGGGCCTGGGCCAGCGTCCCGCGCCCGACCACATGGGCAACGATGTCCCTGACCTCATGTTCCTGATAGCCGAGCCGGCGCAGCGCCGCCGGCACCATGGCGTTGATGATCTTGAAGAAGCCGCCGCCGGCCAGTGTCTTGCACTTGACCAGCGCGAAATCCGGTTCGATGCCGGTTGTGGCGCAATCCATCACCAGCCCGATGGTGCCCGTGGGGGCGATCAGGCTGACCTGGGCGTTGCGCCAGCCGTGGCTTGCTCCCAGCGTCAGGGCTGCGTCGAACGCGGTCACCGCCGCCTCGGCCAGGGCGCAATCGGGCACCGCGTCGCGCTGCAGGGGCTGCGGCAGGCGGGTCAGGCCGTCATAGGCCGCAAGATCGGTCTCGCCCCGGGCGGCGCGCTGGTGGTTTGCGAGCACACGCGTCATGGCTGCGGCGTTCTGCGCAAGGGCGGGGAAGGGCCCGAGCCGGGCGGCGAGGTCCGCCGACGTGGCATAGGCGGTTCCGGTCAGCACGGCGGTGAGTGCAGCCGCCAGGGCGCGGCCGGCCTCGCTGTCATAGCCGAGCCCGAGCGACATGAGCAGGCCGCCGAGATTGGCGTAGCCCAGACCGAGCGGCCGGTAGGCATGGGTGGTCTCGGCCACGGCACGCGAGGGGTGCTGCGCCATCGAGGTCGAGATGTCGAGGCTCACGGTCCACAGCCGCACCGCATGGCGCAGGCGCGGCACGTCGATGCGCCCGTCCGGTTGCCGGAAGGCCATCAGGTTGAGCGAGGCCAGCACGCAGGCGCTGTCGTCGAGGAACATGAACTCCGAGCAGGAGTTCGAGCCGTTGATCCGTCCCCCCGCCGGAGCCGTGTGCCAGGCGTTGATGGCATCATCGAACTGCAGGCCGGGATCGGCGGAGGCCCAGGCCGCGCGCGCGATGCGTTGCCACAGGGCCCGGGCCGGCACGCTGCGACCGTTGCCGCTGCCGGTCCGTCCCGTCAGGCTCCAGGGTCCGTCCGCCTCCACTGCCGCCATGAAGCGGTCCGGCACCCGGACCGAGTTATTGGCGTTCTGGCCGGAGACCGTGCGGTAGGCCTCCGAATCCCAGTTGATGTCATAGGCCCTCAGCTCAAGCCCCGAGCCTCCCTGACGGGCGTGTTGGATGATGCGCTGGATGTAGCTGTCGGGGATCTGGGCAGCCCGTGCCTCCGCGAGGGCCTGATCCAGCTCGCGCCGGAATGCCGCCTCCGTGACGGGGCGGGCGTGCAGCCGGTCGATCAGCCCGACGAGGCGCTGCAGCCGCTCGCGGGCGAGGCGCGACCCGGCCACCAGCGCCGCCACCTTTTCCTCCTCCTGCACCTTCCAGTCGATGAAGGCCTCGATGTCGGGATGGTCGATGTCGACCACCACCATCTTGGCGGCCGCGCGCGTGGTTGCCCCGCCGCGCAGGCTGCCCGCTGCCACATCGCCCACCTTCAGGAAGGAGAGAAGTCCGGCCGACCGGCCGCCATGGTCCAGCGGCTCGCCCGCGCCCCGGAGCCGCGAGAAGTTGGAGCCGACGCCGGAGCCATACTTGAACAGGCGCGCCTCGCGCACCCAGAGGTCCATGATCCCGTTCTCCTTCACGAGATCATCGGCCACCGACAGGATGATGCTGGCATGCACCTGCGGCCGTTCATAGGCGCTGGTCGAGGGCACGGGCTGACCGGTCGCAAGGTCGATGGTCCAGTGGCCCTGCGCCTCGCCGGTGATGCCATAGGCCCAGTGCAGGCCGGCGTTGAACCATTGCGGCGAGTTGGGCGCGCCGACCTGCAGCGCCATCATGGCGCGCATCTCGTCGTGGAAGATGCGCGCCTCCGTCTCGTCGGCAAAGGTGCCGGTCTTCCAGCCCCAGTAGGTCCACGCGCCGGCGAGCCGGTCGAAGGCCTGGCGGGCGGAGGTCTCGCCGCCGCTGCGCAGGCTCTCCGGCAAGGCGGCGAGCGCCGCGTGGTCCGCCTCCTGCCGCTGCAACCAGACAGGCACGCCCGGTTCCGCGATCCGCTTCAGCCGCATCGGCACGCCGCGCCGGCGCAGATACTTCTGGCAGAGCACGTCGGCGGCCACCTGCGAGAACTGCGCCGGCACCTCGATGTCCTCGAGCCGCGACAGCACGCGCCCGTCATGGGTGCGCATCTCGCTGGTGTGAGACCGGAAGCTGATCCCGCTGTAGGCGTCTGCGCCGTCGCGGGTGAAAAGACGTTCGATCCGCATTTGAAGCCCCTCACGCATCACATGCGCCAGATCGGGAAGCCTGGCGGCTGCGGAGGGAGTGTTAATCTTTTGTTAACCGCTGACAATCATTGCAAATGCAACGATTGCGCGCCAAACGCGAGATCTGGTTGTGAAAATCGCGTGTGCTCCGGTTGCAGTCCGGTAAGTGCTTGTGCGCGCTTGGGCGCGTTTGCGTTAACGATGTTTTGTGAAAATCCGCGGCGGTTCAGGCCAGGACGCCGGTGGCGGAGGCGGGCAGGGTGACGGCGGCGGCCAGTCCCGCCCCGCCATAGGCAAGGCTGCCGGCCTGGGCCGGGAGGAGGGGCGCCCCGCCCACCTGCGGACCCTGCTCGGTACCGGTGCCTGTGTCGGCCTCGAGCGCGGCGCTGGCGGCGATCGCGCCATTGAGGCCGTTGAGCACGCGCGGGTCGTTCAGATCGTCGATGCCCTGGCGCAGCATCTCGACGATGCTGGCGCGATCCCGGCGCACCCGGTCTGAGCCTTCGTCCTCACCCATCTTGTGCAGGCGTTCAATCTGTTCGGCCAGATACTTGATTTCATTGCCGATCTTGCCGAGCGTTTCGCGCTCCAGCTTCATGGCGCCAGCCCTTGCGCCCCGGACGGCGACCTCCTCCTTGAGCTGCTCGCCGACATAGGCCAGCACCGCCTGGCGCAGGTCCTGCTGCGTGCGCGCCGCAGGCGCGCTGTCGGTCCCGGTGGGCGCGTCGGTGCCGTCCCTGCGTGTCTCCGCCGTCCGGCCCTGGTCCGTGGCGGCCGTCGTGCCGCCGGGACGCCCAGAACCCGACCCGGAACCGGTTCCAGAATCAGACCCGGACTCAGGCCCGGAATTCTGCCCCGATTCTGCCCCCGATTCTGCTCCCGATTCTGGCCCGCTCTGCGCCATGGTCGCGGCAGGCAGGGCGGCAAGCGCCGGGTCCGGGCCGCCAAGGCCCGCCTCCAGCAGCGTCGCAGCCATTGCCGAGGCTGTTGCCGTCCCGCCCGTTGTCCCTCCTGTCGTCCCCGCCATCGCCCCCGTCTGGGCGGTCGCAGCCGTGGAGGGGGCCGGACGGCTTGAGGCTTGGGACGTGGCGGAGGTGGCCTGCATCGTGCCGGTCGCCGCCTGGGCGCCGGTTGACTGGCCGGTTGACTGGCCGGCGGACAGGCTGCCCGTCGAGAGGCCAGCGGCTTCGCTGCCCAGCTCCTTGGCAGCGCCCTTGAACTCCTTCGCCAGCTGCTTCAGCTCCTTCATCAGGGCCTTGGCCTGCTGCGGCGTGGCGTAGCGGATGCGTTCCTTGAGCTGTTCGATGCGCTCCTGCAGCCGGGCGATCTTGTCGCGGCGCGCGCCGTCCTTGGCCGTCTCCATCGAGCGCTGCAGGTTCTGGGTGGTTTCCACGCTGGACTTGATGTCCTCGACCAGCTCGTCTGAAAGGGTGAGGCCAGGCAGGGTGGGACTGGGCAGGGGATCGCGGCTGGCGCCGTTGGCACCGGGCATCAGCCCGCCGGCGTCCGGGCGGCCACCGGCCAGCATCTGCCGGCCGGCCGGTCCGCCGGCAAAACCCATGGCCATCTTCAGGCTGTTCAGGATCATCATCGGCAGGCTCCCGGGCCGAGACGCGCTGCAGCGACCGTGCCGGGAATTCCTTGCCAGAGGATTAAGCCCCGGGGGCTGCACGTCACGATTGCACCCTAGCCGATTCCTGAGGCCCTGTCGCCGCCGCAGGGGGCGGCGGCGCGTCGGGCCGGACCGGCGTGAGGCTCAGCCCCACCAGGAGAACGGCGGCATGCCAATCAGGCCACCACCGGGCATGATCCAGTAGCGCGGGTTCGGCAGAAATGCGAAGTGGCTGCCCTGTCCCGACCGGTTGTTGATGGTGATCGTATGGGTTGCCCCGCCCGAGGCCTGATCCAGTTCGGCCAGCGACAGCTCGTCCCTTGCCGGCGGCAGCACCAGCACCACCTCGCCCGGCTGTTCCTCGATGACGGAGAAGTTCAGCCCGGCCTTCGGCTCGGCGCGGAACAGCTCGGCAATGGCGCCGCGCGGGTCGGCGATCAGCTTGGCGCGGAAGGCGGCGTCCGTCTCCGCCTGCGTGCGGATGACATCCTCGACGTCGGCGCGGTCCCAGGAGGTCTGTTCGGTCATGGCAAGGTCCTCGGGTCAGGGGTCAGAACGGAAACAGGCGGAAGCCGGGGCGCAGGAACACCGCGCCCATGGCGTTGGGCCCGCCGGGCAGCTTCACGTTGGTCTGCGTGACGGAATCGACGATCTGGCCGTTGACGCCGGAAAAGCCGCCGGAGGCCTTCGCGAGCTCGGCCTCGGAGAGTTCATCGGCCTCCAGCGCCGCCGCCCGCGGCAGCACCAGCACCACCTCGCCCGGCTGCTCCTCGATCACCCGCAGCTTCAGCCCCGGCATCGGCGCCAGCCGGAACGCCCCGGCAATCGCCGCCAGCGGATCGGCCAGAAGTGCGGCCCGGAACGCCGGATCGGCCGCTGCCCTGTCCTGGATCACCCGCTCAAGGCTCTGGCCTTCGGCCGTCTCCCGTGCCGGCCGGGTCTCCGGCATCGGGTGAATGTCTGTCGCGTCACGCATCTGGGGTCTCCTGTCGTCAGCCGGACCGTCCGGGTCTTGCTGCTTCATGCCCCCACACTGCCCGACCTCGCCGCCCTTGCGGGGATTGGACCTTGAAACTTTCAGGGTTGGAAGCTGGATGCCCCCCGCGCGGCGCCGGATCGCAAGCAAGGGCTGGGGCCAGTTCCCTGTCCTCACGCCCGCCCCCTGAAATCCCGGCCCGCGAGCCGGGACCGAAAAAACGTCAAGAGACCGGGATCGAGGCTTTGTTTCTGAAGCCCCTCCACACGTCATCCCGGCCCCCGAGCCGGGACCGGAGAGCCAGGGTGCTGGCGGCGTGCGCAGCGAACCCGAAGCCCGTGCCCTCAGCCCTGATCGCCACCAACCCCAACACGGCTGGCAAGGCGCAAAGCCCATCCCCCATCGTCGCTCCTGCGCCCGCAGAAGCCCGGTACCCACCGGACTCTATTGCTGAAATTCAGATCCCCGCCACACACCACCCGCCTCGATGTCGAGGCTCCTGCCTGCACCGGAGTGATGAGATTGGCGGGTGCGGGTCCCTGACAGGGCTAGGCACAGGGCCGGGACGGCTCGGCGTTTTGATGGAGCTAGTGCCAACCGGACTTGCCCTAGTCTACTTATGTGATTGCTTTTGCTACAGGCGAGACGGGATTTGATCCGGAGAGCCGCTATCACCGCCGCCTTTGCTACCAATTATCTGCAACCATTTGCATTTCCACCGATTCGCTCACGGTGTTTATTTTCCAAAATCCTCCAAGTGTCGATGTGTATTTGATTCTTGCCGATATCAATTAACTTCTCTTTTTAATAATCCCGCAAGGATTGTAAGAGGTCATGGCTTTCCTGAAGTGCTCCACTTTCGGCTGGTCACCTATCGCAATTCTCAAGCTGCCGTCACAGTGTTTTACAGGCAGTACGCGCTGAAGAACGAATTCGAAGCCGTAGCGTTCTTCGATTGCCAGTATGCAGGTTTCAAATGAAATGATCGAACTACTCAATTCATCCCATCGATCTGGAAGATACTCGCGAAAGGCTTGAATAAATCTTTTGTCTCCAGAGAGAAGCATTCGGCCGGCAGGGCTATTAATAAAAATTGCAGCAAGAATATGTTCGCCGGTATCGATGCCATCAATGCCGGACAGTTCTTGGTAGGCGGCTGTACCGTAAATTTTATCGACATCATCAGGTATGATGGGTACTATATCTACGATTTCTTGTGTCCGCTGTATTACGTCCTCAGGTGCTGCCCCACCAAGCATCCGAGCTATCAGTTTATGATTGGACTTCGCACTACTGGTGGCTGCAAGTCGATATGGCTGTGTTAACTCCAAAGCATTGACTGCCTCGAACCACAGATTGCAGCAGCAAAGCTTAAGAAATATGTCGCGGTCAAAAAGCCCAATCACAATGATGTGCGCCCTACAGCAAGTCGAGCTTCTCAAGAAAATCGACGCTGTCGTCACGTAGTACGTACTGATCGATATTTTCCCTAAGTGCATCCTTACATAAATCGGCAGCGCACTTATCATTATCTGTTGGAATGAGTTTCAGTGCTGCTTGGCCGAGAGCGAAAGGTTTCTTACCATTGATCAGTGAATTGTGAACAGCGTTAAGGATTACGTATCCCGGAGCAATCCCATTTTCCTGTCCATACTTCTTAGCCTCGTCTGCAAACTTGGCTGCTACGGGTAGTCTCTTGCGGATAGTAACCTCTTTTCCACCTGGCGCCAGCAGATGCGTAGCAAACATGTTTGCTTCTTCTTCTTGCTGATCTCGCTCTTCACCAGATTTGATTTCTACCGTATCGTCGACGATAGCTTGTCCCTCGTCTTCAGGTAGATGGCCTTTCGCCAAATGACCGATTTCATGCGCCAATACGAATAGCAGCCAATCGGGATGAGGGACCTTCTTTGTTAGAATGATCGCAGGACGTTCCCTGACGAACGTGACCATGCCCTCCATCTTTCTGCCTTGGACTGGCAAAGAAGGTAGGTAAAGAACTGGAACTCCGTGCTCCCAGCACGCATTAAGAAGCATCGGGAGGTCGATCCAACGCTTGTTTGAGTTCCGCAATAGTTTTTCGCGGAACGTATCTGCCACATCAGGGAGGTGCTTGTAGGGCGTCTTAGTCGCCATCGCTATTAGACGCGCGCAGGCCGTTGCTATGTTGCGTGCAGCAGTTACCTGTTCGACAGAAGTGGCCGAATTCGTTTTGAAGCATGCCGCTGGAAGTTGTTTTGTTGTCAGAAGTCCTTCTGAGCTGAGTTGAAGGCCTGCATTTCGTGAAAGGAACGTCTTCAACTCAACAACACCGGAGCGGCTCTGGAAAGCGGAATCAACCCAGTCAGGGAGAACTCGCTTGAGCGACTTCCACTCAACACCAATTCCCGAGAGCTCCAAACGGAGGTCTCGTTCGCGTTGCTTAGCATTTTGTGCAGTTAGACTCAGTGCAGTTACCTCCATCAACGGCTCTATCGTTACAGGTAGTGCCGACGCTTGTGAAGGCGATATGTGTGGGACACAAAACATCGTTTTTGTGTCCGAAACGCACCGAGCGGACATAAGCCTATTCCCAAACAAAAAAACCCGCCCATCATCCCTGACAGGCGGATTTTTTCGTTTTCAGATCTCCCCAAAGCCGCCCGCTGACCGTTTCAGCCGGGGCGGCTCAGGATCACCTCAATCCCTCAGCTGCACCCGCTCGTCGAGCCGCAGGTGTCGCACTTCAGGCAGGTGCCGTTGCGGACCATGGTGAAGTTGCCGCATTCCGAGCAGCTTTCGCCTTCATAGCCCTTCATCCGGGCCTGGGCGATGCGCTCGGCGGCCGACGACAGGGCAGGGGCCGCGGCCGCTGCGGCGGTTTCCAGCTTCAGCGCCACTTCCGTGTTGCCCGAGCGGGCAAAGGCGGTGGCAACCGCCGAGGTCTGGGCCACCGGCTGGGTGGCTGCCTTCGCCGGGGCGACCGACAGCGATCCTGCGAGGGACCCGGCCGGCTCGCCGCCGGCCTGGACCAGGCGGAAGCGTTCGGTCTGGCCGCGCACCAGGCCGTGGGAGACCACGGCGGGCTCGTGCGGGCGGTCGTCGCTGAGGCCGGCGTTGCTGATGCCGGTGTTGCCGAAGGCCTCCGGCGGCACATGGGCGAGGTCATGACGGCCGAGGTAGGACACGGCCAGCTCGCGGAAGATGTAGTCGAGGATCGAGGTCGCGTTCTTGATCGCCTCGTTGCCCTGCACCATGCCCGCCGGCTCGAAGCGGGTGAAGGTGAAGGCGTCGACATATTCCTCCAGCGGCACGCCGTACTGCAGGCCGAGCGAGATGGCGATGGCGAAGTTGTTCATCAGCGAGCGGAAGGCGGCGCCTTCCTTGTGCATGTCGATGAAGATCTCGCCAAGCCGCCCGTCGGCATATTCGCCGGTGGTGAGATAGACCTTGTGCCCGCCGACGCGCGCCTTCTGGGTGTAGCCCTTGCGGCGGTCCGGCATCTTCTCGCGCGAGCGGATGGTGCGCTCGATGATCCGCTCGACGATGCGCTCGGCGATGACCTCGGCCTTGGCGGCCGCAGGCTTGGCGGCGATGGCCTCGGCGGCCTCGTCCGCGTCCTCGTCCTCGTCGGCAATCAGCTGCGCGTTCAGCGGCTGGCTCAGCTTGGAGCCGTCGCGGTAAAGCGCGTTGGCCTTCAGCGCCAGGCGCCAGGACAGCATGTAGGCTTCCTTGCAGTCCTCGACGCTGGCGTCGTTCGGCATGTTGATGGTCTTGGAGATCGCCCCCGAGATGAAGGGCTGGGCCGCCGCCATCATGCGGATGTGGCTTTCCACCGATAGGTAGCGCTTGCCGATCTTGCCGCAGGGGTTGGCGCAGTCGAAGACCGGATAGTGCTCCTTCTTCAGGTAGGGCGCGCCTTCCAGCGTCATGGCACCGCAGACATGGGTGTTGGCCGCCTCGATCTCCGCCTTGCTGAAGCCCAGGAAGGGCAGCAGCTCGAAGGCGGGGTCATTCATCTGCTCGGCCGTGACGCCGAGCGCGGCCAGCTGCGCATCGCCGAGCGTCCAGCGGTTGAAGACGAACTTGATGTCGAAGGCCGACTTCAGCGCGCCCTTGAGCTTGGCAAGGCTCTCGTCGGTGAAGCCCTTGGCCTTCAGCGCGGCCGGGTGGAGGCCGGGTGCCTGGTCGAGCGAGCCGTGACCGACCGCATAGGCCTCGATCTCGGCGATCTCGCTGGCGCGGTAGCCCAGCACCTCGAGCGCTTCCGGCACGGCGCGGTTGATGATCTTGAAGTAGCCGCCGCCGGCCAGCTTCTTGAACTTCACCAGGGCGAAGTCCGGTTCGATGCCGGTGGTGTCGCAGTCCATGACGAGGCCGATGGTGCCGGTGGGGGCAATCACGGTCGTCTGGGCGTTGCGGTAGCCGTGCTTCTCGCCGAGCTCCAGCGCCCGGTCCCAGGCGAGCTTGGCGCGCTCGATCAGGGTCTGGTCGGGGCAGGAGGCATGGTCGAGCGGCACCGGGTTGGTGGAGAGAAGCTCGTAGCCGGTCGCCTCGCCATAGGCGGCGCGGCGGTGGTTGCGCATGACGCGCAGCATGTGGGCGGCGTTGTCGGCATAGCCCGGGAAGGCGCCCAGCTCGCCCGCCATCTCGGCCGAGGTGGCATAGCACACGCCGGTCATGATCGCGGTCAGCGCGCCGCAAAGCGCACGGCCTTCGGCGCTGTCATAGGGAATGCCGGCGGTCATCAGGAGGCCGCCGATGTTGGCATAGCCAAGGCCGAGCGTGCGGTAGCGGTAGGAGAGTTCGGCAATTTCCTTGGACGGGAACTGCGCCATCAGCACCGAGACTTCCAGCACGATGGTCCACAGGCGGACGGCATGCTCGTAGTTGGCGACGTCGAAGGAGCGGTCCGGCCGGCGGAACTGCAGCAGGTTCAGCGACGCCAGGTTGCAGGCCGTGTCGTCGAGGAACATGTATTCCGAGCAGGGGTTGGACGCGCGGATCTCGCCCGAGGCCGGGCAGGTGTGCCAGTCGTTGATGGTGGTGTGGTACTGGATGCCGGGATCGGCCGAGGCCCAGGCGGCATAGCCGATCTGCTCCCACAGCTCGCGCGCCGACAGGGTCTTCAGCACCTTGCCGTCCTTGCGGGCGGTCAGGTCCCAGGTGCCGTCCTCGACCACGGCCTTCAGGAAGCCGTCGGTGACGCGCACGGAGTTGTTGGAGTTCTGGCCGGCCACGGTCAGGTAGGCCTCCGAGTCCCAGTCGGTGTTGTAGACCGGGAACTCGATGGAGGTGTAGCCCTGACGGGCGAACTGGATGACGCGGCGGATGTAGTTTTCCGGCACCATCATCTTCTTGGCGGCGCGGATCTCGCGCTTCAGCGCCGGGTTCTTGGCCGGGTCGAAGCAGTCGCCATTGTCGGCCTCGCAGTTGACGCAGGCCTTCATGATCGCGGTCAGGTGCTTCTGGCAGATCTTGGAGCCGGTGACGAGCGCGGCCACCTTCTGCTCTTCCTTCACCTTCCAGGAGATGTAGTCCTCGATGTCCGGGTGGTCGACATCGACCACGACCATCTTGGCCGCGCGGCGGGTGGTGCCGCCGGACTTGATGGCGCCGGCCGCCCGGTCACCAATCTTGAGGAAGCTCATCAGGCCGGAGGAGCGGCCGCCGCCGGACAGCTTCTCGCCTTCGCCGCGCAGGCGCGAGAAGTTGGAGCCGGTGCCGGAGCCATACTTGAACAGGCGCGCCTCGCGCACCCACAGGTCCATGATGCCGTTCTCGTTGACGAGATCGTCCTCGACCGACTGGATGAAGCAGGCATGCGGCTGCGGGTGTTCATAGGCCGAGGTCGAGCGGGTCAGCTCGCCGGTCTGGAAGTCGACGTAATAGTGGCCCTGGCCGGGGCCGTCGATGCCATAGGCCCAGTGCAGGCCGGTGTTGAACCACTGCGGGCTGTTCGGCGCCACCTTCTGGGTCGCCAGCATGAAGCGCAGTTCGTCGTAGAAGGCGCGGGCATCGGCTTCGCTGTCGAAATAGCCGCCCTTCCAGCCCCAGTAGGTCCAGGTGCCGGCAAGCCGGTCAAAGACCTGGCGCGCGTCGGTTTCCGAGCCATAGCGCTCGCCGTCCGGCAGCGCGTCGAGCGCGGCCACGTCGGCTTCCTGGCGCCAGAGCCAGGAGGGAACGGTGTTTTCCTCGACCGCCTTCAGGCGGGCGGGCACGCCGGCCTTGCGGAAGTACTTCTGAGCAAGGATGTCGGCCGCCACCTGGGAAAACTGGGCCGGCACCTGGATGTTCTCGAGGCGGAAGACGACCGAGCCATCCGGATTGCGGATCTCGCTCGTGGTCGTCGTGAACTCGATGTCAGCGTAGGGCGACTGTCCGTCCCTGGTGTAACGCCGCTCAATCCGCATTCCCATGCCCCCTTCGCCACGCCAATCGCGACGCCCGCAGGCGTCCGTTCAGGCAGACAGGATCCGTGCCCGACGACACATGCCGTCGGACGGTGAACTGCCGCCGCCCTGTTCACGAGGTTCCGTCGCCAGGCGCGGAACCCATCATGTTGTAGAATTCCAGATCTTTGCGACCAGATATGGTGCGCAGGCGGTGTGTGTCCAGCCAATCCGAGGCAATGACGGGGCCGGCACAAGCCGGCGCGGCCGATCCTTGGGCGATCGGCCGTCAACGCAGGGGATCGGTGTCACTGGAGGAAGCCTGGAAGGAAATCCGGCCCCGGTTACGCATACCGCTATGTTTGCGACATTAGTGTGAATCGTTTGTTAGCGTCAAGCGGCGGGCAGCTATCCGTTGTGTCTGCCTTGTGGGTGGTGATCTAAATATTGTGGTGGCTGTGGAAATCGGGGAGTGTGGTGGACAAGCCGGGAAAGGCGGAAACCGGCGGCGGTTTTTCAGCCGGATCAGGGGCTTTTGCGCCGCTTTTGCCGCTCGTCCTGAGCTTGAGGGCCTTTGCAGACAATTTGACGAAAACACCGGCCCGGCCATTGAACCGGGTTTAAGCCGGCCCGTGCGACACAGATCCTGTCGGACCATGTTGGGGGCCCGGGACCAGTCATGAAACATCACCACGCAGCCTATGGCCTGCCGCTGGAAGCGCTCGACGTCGTCATCGTCGAGGATTCGCGGCAGATGCAGACCATCCTCCGGTCGATCCTGCTCAGCTTCAAGGTGGAGCGTGTGCGCGTCTTCGACACCGTCGACGCCTCGCTGGAGGCCATGCTCACCGAGCCGCCCAATCTCATCCTCGCCGACTGGAAGATGGAACCCACCAGCGGTTACCAGCTCCTGCGCCTCATCCGGCACCGGAACATGGCCCCGCTCTGCTTCGTGCCGCTTCTCTTCATCACCGCCCATGGCACCCGCGCGCTGGTCGACAAGGCGCTGCGGGCGGGGGCGCATCATCTGCTGGTCAAGCCGGTGTCGCCGTCGATGCTCTATGCCCGTGTCCGCTGGCTCCTGAGCGATGACCGCCAGTTCGCACCCGACAAGAACGGCTTCTACACCATCGACGGTGTTGCCGGGCTGCTCGACGCCCAGGCTGGCAAGATGCAGACGCTCGACAACGCCCGCGCCTATCACGAGCGGGCGACCCGCCGCTATCAGGAGGCGCTGGAAACGGTCGAGCAGGTGTTCAGCACCGAGCCGGGCGCCGCGCCTGATTCGGCGCCGGTGCGGGCGGCCACGCGGCCAGGGGCGTCGCGCAAGGCCGCAGCTGCGGCTGCGCTGCCGTCCCAGGCGCCCGCGCCAGGCCCGGCAGCCGGTGCGGTCCCGGGCAAGACAACAGGTGCGCCCCCGCTGCCGGCTGCCCTTCCGGCCGCCGATCCTGCGACCCTCGAGCCGGCCCACCGGGGCTCCGCGTCGCCGGAGGCGCCCGCGACCCGGCGGCTCAAGGCGGCCAAGGCGCAAGCCTATGCGGCCCTGCGGCAGGCCAAGGGATAGGAGCAGCCCCCGGATACGGATCCGGACCCTCCATCCGTCCAGCGCCGCGCGATGCGGCATCCTTGCAGAACCGCGCCATGCGTCTGGACAGGGACAGAAACACCCGTCATATTCCGCGCAAATCGGGCCGGCGCCGCCGGCCCTCCCGATTGCCTGGCGGCGACGGGCCGGGGCCGGCATCCGGCAGATGACCCCGGCCAGGCCAGGCCGCAAGACAGCGCCGCACGGCTGTGCGGCCCAAGGAGCGCAGGAACGATGAAGCAGCTTCTGCTCGAGCTTTTCACCTGGTGGAACGGCCAGACCATGGGCACCCGCTTCTTCACCTGGCGCAAGGGTGAGTTCGTCGGCGAGGACGAGTTCGGCAACAAGTACTACCGCGAGCGCGGTGGCAAGAAGCGCTGGGTCATCTACAACGGTCTCGCCGAGGCCTCGACCATTCCTCCGGGCTGGCACGGCTGGATGCACCACCGCGTCGATGTGGCTCCGACCGAGGAGAACTATCACGCCAAGTCCTGGCAGAAGCCGCATCACGCCAATCTGACCGGAACGCCGGCGGCCTATCGCCCCAAGGGCTCGATCCTGGCCGACAACCAGCGTCCGGAAGTCACCGGCGACTACCAGCCCTGGACCCCGGGCCAGTAAGCGGTCGACGCCGGTCGGCAGCATTCAGGATCAGACGCTGGATGAAAAAAAACCCGCCGGCATGGCGGGTTCAGACTGCTGACAAACCTGCTCACAGTCATCCCGGCCCAGCTGAGCGTCAGCGAAGCGCCGAGCCGGGATCCAGATATCAGCCGCGCGAAGCGCGACACACCTGTCGGTCGCAAGTCGTATCGAGTTGACTTGGTTTTGGGCTCGCTTGCGCTAGCACAGACATGCTGGATTCCGGATCTGCGGTTCGCTGAACGCTCACCTTGTCCGGAATGACGGCAAACTGACGAAACTCCGAAGTTTGTCAGCAGTCTGAACCCGCCTATTAGGCGGGTTTTTTGTTGGACCGTCGGCTGCGAGCGATGCGGGGGACAGGTCTGACCCATCAAAAAGCAGAAGGCCCGCGTGAGCGGGCCTTTGGCGTTTCCAGGTCGACGGACCGATCAGTCTTCGCTGGCCGGAAGGGCCGGGATCAGCGGCGGCGGCGTGTCGAGGCCGAGGCGCTTGTCGAGATAGGACCCGCAGCGCAGCATCAGGTCGTCGATGCTGTTCTCGAAGAAGTGGTTCGCGCCGGGGATCGTCTCGTGATCGATGATGATGCCCTTCTGCGTCTTCAGCTTGTCGACCAGGTTCTGGACGTCCTTCTGCGGCACGACCTTGTCGTTGTCGCCATGGACGATCAGGCCCGAGGACGGGCAGGGGGCGAGGAACGAGAAGTCATGCAGGTTGGCCGGCGGAGCAACCGAGATGAAGCCCTCCACCTCCGGCCGGCGCATCAGCAGCTGCATGCCGATCCAGGCGCCGAAGGAGAAGCCGGCGATCCAGCACGCGCGCGCATCGGGGTGAACCGTCTGCACCCAGTCCAGCGCGGCAGCGGCGTCCGACAGCTCGCCCTGGCCGTGGTCGAAGGATCCCTGCGAGCGGCCGACGCCGCGGAAATTGAAGCGCAGGACCGCAAAGCCGCGCTGCGCGAACATGTAATAGAGCTGGTAGACGATCTGGTTGTTCATGGTGCCGCCGAACTGCGGATGCAGGTGCAGCACCAGAGCGATCGGCGCATTCCGCCGCTTGGCGGGATGGAAACGGCCTTCCAGTCGTCCGGCCGGGCCGTTGAAGATCACCTCGGGCATGAAGCGCGATGTCCTTTGTTGCATCCCGGAGCCAGACCCGGGACAGGGCGGTCAAGATACGTGAAATCCCTGAGGTCAAAACTTGACTTTGGGGTTCCGAGTTTCTAGAACCTTCTTTAGAATGGTTCAAACACGGGACCGTGGGCCTGCCGCCCAAGGGGTCGTGTTCGAGCGCTCGGCGCACTTATCATCATCACGACGGCGAATTTCAAGTTTTCCGTTGGTCCGGATGTCATTTGATCGCGCAACGGGTGCCCGAGCCTCGTCGTTTCATCGCAGGACCGCTGACTGACGGCCATGACACTCGCTGCTGAGCGCCTTTACCTGGATCACAATGCGACCGCCCCGCTGCGGCCGCAGGCGCGCGCCGCCATGATCGAGGCGCTGGACGTGGCGGGCAACCCGTCGTCGGTGCATGGGGACGGCCGCCGCGCCCGCGGCATCGTCGAGGGCGCCCGCGAAGCGCTCGCGGCCCTCTGCGGCGTCAAGGCCCGGTCCGTCATCTTCACCGGCGGGGCGACGGAGGCCAATGCGCTGGCATTGTCGCCGGCCTGGCACGACGCCAGCGGTCCGGTCTATCCCGACCGCCTGATCATGTCGGCCGTCGAGCATCCGAGCGTGCGCTCCGGCGGCCGATTCCCGCCGCGCCAGATCCGGACCCTTGAGGTCGACCGGGACGGGCGCGTCGACCTGGACCATCTCGACCGGCTGCTGGCCGAGGGCGGCACGCCGCTGGTCAGCGTCATGGCGGCCAACAACGAGACCGGGGTGATCCAGCCCCTGGCCGAGATCGGTGCGCGGGTGGCGGCCGTCGGGGGGCTGTTCCATGTGGACGCGGTGCAGGCAGCCGGACGTCTGGCGCTGACCCCGAAGGACTGGCACGCCAGCGCCATCAGCCTCTCGGCGCACAAGATGGGCGGGCCGCAGGGTGTGGGCGCGCTGGTTCTGTCCTCCTCGGCCGTGGCCCCTTCGGCGCTGCTCGTCGGCGGTGGCCAGGAACATCACCGCCGGGCGGGCACCGAGAACGTGGCCGGGATTGCCGGATTTGGCGCAGCTGCGCGCGCGCTGGCCGACAGCTCCGCGGAAATTTCAAGGCTCGCCGGCCTGCGTGCGCTTCTCGAACACGGCCTGCGTCATATATGTAGCGACAGCATCATCTTTGGCGCGGACGTTGAGCGGCTCGCCAACACGGTCTGTTTCGCCGTGCCGGGCGTTCCGGCCGAGCTGGCGCTGATTGCCTGCGATCTCAAGGGCGTGTCCCTGTCCTCCGGTTCGGCCTGCTCGTCGGGCAAGGTGGGCGTGTCGCACGTGCTGTCGGCCATGGGCGTCGAGGAGGATCTGGCGCGCTGCGCGCTCCGGCTCAGTCTCGGCTGGACCTCGACCGAGGCCGATGTGGCCCGGTTTCTGGATCTCTGGAGAGAGGTGGCCGGCCGGCTCAATCCGGCTTCGGTGCATCGCGCGGCCTAGGCCGCAGCTGCGGCGGCGCCCGAGGAGCCGTCGCCGGCTGGAACTGTGGTCCGCCAGGGGCGGACGGGAAGAAGCGCCGGTCTTGCGGGACCGGCATGAGTGCAGGGCCGCCCGGCGCGGCCGAAACCAGACGAACCGGTCCTTGAAACCGGTGCCATGGAGAGAAGACAATGCCCGCTGTGCAGGAAACGATCGACCGGGTGAAGGCGATCGACGTCGACCAGTATAAGTACGGCTTCGTCACCGACATCGAGTCCGACAAGGGCGGCAAGGGTCTGTCGGAAGAGACCGTCCGCTTCCTGTCGGCCAAGAAGAACGAGCCGGAGTGGATGACCGAGTGGCGCCTCGAGGCGCTGCGCCGCTTCCACACCATGACCGAGCCGACCTGGGCCCGCGTCGACTATCCGCCGGTCGACCTGCAGGACCTCTATTACTGGGCGGCGCCGAAGTCCGTCGAAGGTCCGAAGAGCCTCGACGAGGTCGATCCGGAACTGCTCAAGACCTACGAGAAGCTCGGCATCCCGCTGCGCGAGCAGGAGATCCTTGCCGGCGTCGAGCCGAAGAACCGCGTCGCCGTCGATGCGGTGTTCGACAGCGTCTCCGTCGTCACGACCTTCAAGGACGAGCTGAAGAAGGCTGGCGTCATCTTCTGTTCCATCTCCGAGGCCATCCGCGAGTACCCGGACCTGGTCCGCAAGTATCTCGGCTCGGTGGTTCCGGTCACGGACAACTACTACGCCACGCTGAACTCGGCCGTGTTCTCGGACGGCTCCTTCGTCTACATCCCGGAGGGTGTCCGCTGCCCGATGGAACTGTCGACCTATTTCCGCATCAACGAGAAGAACACCGGCCAGTTCGAGCGCACGCTGATCATCGCCGAGAAGGGCTCCTACGTGTCCTATCTCGAAGGCTGCACCGCGCCGCAGCGCGACGAGAACCAGCTGCATGCCGCCGTGGTCGAGCTGATCGCGCTGGATGACGCCGAGATCAAGTATTCCACCGTCCAGAACTGGTTCCCCGGCGACAAGGACGGCAAGGGCGGCATCTACAACTTCGTCACCAAGCGCGGCGACTGCCGTGGCCGCAATTCCAAGATCTCCTGGACCCAGGTGGAAACCGGCTCGGCCATCACCTGGAAGTACCCGTCCTGCATCCTGCGCGGCGACAACTCGCGCGGCGAGTTCTACTCGATCGCCGTCTCCAACGGTCACCAGCAGGTCGACAGCGGCACCAAGATGATCCATCTCGGCAAGAACACGTCGAGCCGCATCATCTCCAAGGGCATTTCCGCCGGCAAGTCGCAGAACACCTATCGCGGTCTCGTCTCGGCCCATCGCAAGGCGACCAACGCGCGCAACTTCACCCAGTGCGACTCGCTGCTGATCGGTCAGGACTGCGGCGCGCACACGGTGCCCTATATCGAGAGCAAGAACGCCTCGGCCCAGTTCGAGCACGAGGCCACCACCTCGAAGATCTCCGACGACCAGATGTTCTACTGCCTGCAGCGTGGCCTGTCCGAGGAAGAGGCGGTCGCCCTGATCGTCAACGGCTTCGTCAAGGACGTGATCCAGCAGCTGCCGATGGAATTCGCCGTCGAGGCCCAGAAGCTGATCTCCATCAGCCTGGAAGGCTCGGTCGGCTGAGCCGCCTCGCACCCGGAACCCTGTTTGAAGACGGCGCAGGACTGTCGCGCCGCTGACTGAAATGAGGACTGCCTCAATGCTTGAGATCAAGAACCTGCACGCCCGCATCGCCGAAGACGGCACCGAGATCCTGCGCGGCATCGACCTGACCGTGAACCCGGGCGAGATCCACGCCATCATGGGGCCGAACGGCTCGGGCAAGTCTACCCTGTCCTACATCCTCGCCGGCAAGGAAGACTATGAAGTCACCGAAGGCGAGATCCTGTTCAACGGCGAGAACCTCCTCGACATGGAAGCCGACGAGCGCGCCGCTGCCGGCGTGTTCCTGGCCTTCCAGTATCCGATCGAGATCCCGGGCGTTGCCACGATGGAATTCTTGAAGACGGCGCTCAACGCGCAGCGCAAGGCGCGTGGCGAGGCCGAGCTGTCGGTTCCCGACTTCCTCAAGCTGGTGAAGTCCAAGGCTGCCGACCTCAACGTCACCATGGACATGCTGAAGCGTCCGCTCAACGTCGGCTTCTCCGGCGGCGAGAAGAAGCGCTCGGAAATCCTGCAGATGGCGCTGCTGGAGCCGAAGCTCTGCGTCCTCGACGAGACCGACTCGGGCCTCGACATCGACGCCCTGCGCATCGTCTCGGAAGGCGTCAACAAGCTGCGCTCGCCGGAGCGCTCGATGATCGTCATCACCCACTACCAGCGCCTGCTCGACCACATCGTGCCGGACGTCGTCCATGTCCTGTCGAAGGGCCGGATCGTCAAGACCGGCGGCAAGGAGCTGGCGCTGGAGCTGGAAAAGAACGGTTACGCTGACTATGTCGGCGAAAAGGCTGCCTGAGGCCGAGGAGAGACCATGACCGCGACCCTGCGTGTCGTTGCGACACAGGCCGAAACGGACCTCAACGCCCAGTTCGAGGCGCTGAAGGCCGGTGGCGCGACGCTGATCGACCTGCGCGAGGCGGCCTTCCAGAGCTTCAAGGCGACGGGGCTTCCGCACCGCCGCATCGAGGAATGGAAGTACACCGACCTGCGCGCCTTCGCGAAGTCCTACGAGGCGCCGGCCACGGCCGCGAGCCTTGAGGACGTGCGGGCGGCGCTGGCTGCCGTCGACACTTTCGGTGACCTGGCGCGCCTGCGCGTCGTCATCGCCAATGGCCGCCTCGTGGCGGACCTGTCCGACCTGGCGGGGCTGGCTCAGGCCGGCGTCGAGGTGAGCGACATCGCCACGGCCGGGCCCGAGCTGTTCGCGGCACCCGAGATCGCGGCCGCCAATCCGGCACTGGCCCTCAACACGGCCCTGCTGCAGGGCGGCGCGATCCTGCGCGTGCGCGCCGGCGCCGAGGTCGAGGCCCCGGTGGAGGTCGTCCAGCTCGCGCTTGGCGGGGCCACCTATGCGCGCCTGCGGGTCGAGCTGGCCGCCGGTGCCCGGCTGACGCTGATCGAGAGCTTTGCCGGCGTCCAGGCCCCGGTCAATGCGGTGTCGGACTATGACGTCGCGGACGAGGCAACCCTCGTCGGCGCGCGCCTCATCGCCAACACCGGGTCGGCGCCGCATCTGTCCACGGCCCTGATCCGTCTGGGGGCCCGGGCCGAGGTGCGTACGCTCGGCTTCCTCGTCGGCACCGATTTCGCCCGCAACCAGGCCTTCGTCACCTTTGCCGGCGAGCATTCCGCCGCCAAGCTCTATGGTGTCACCATGGTGCGTGCCGACCAGCTGGCCGACCAGACGCTCGTCGTCGATCACGCCGTGCCGAACTGCGAGAGCCGCGAGTTCTTCAAGACCGTGATCGACGGGCGCGCCAAGGGCGTATACCAGGGCAAGATCATCGTGCGTCCGCACGCCCAGAAGACGGACGGCCGCATGATGACCCAGGCGCTGCTCCTGTCGGAAGACGCCGAGATGGCCAACAAGCCGGAACTCGAGATCTTCGCCGATGACGTCCAGTGCGCCCATGGCGCC
Organism: Pannonibacter sp. XCT-53; assembly: GCF_009915765.1. NCBI lineage: Bacteria > Pseudomonadati > Pseudomonadota > Alphaproteobacteria > Hyphomicrobiales > Stappiaceae > Pannonibacter > Pannonibacter tanglangensis. The sequence goes on along the minus strand of NZ_JAABLQ010000001.1, from coordinate 1,412,103 downwards.
ACCAGCGGCCAGATCGACGAGGACCTCTTGTTCTATCTCCGCGCCCGCGGCATTCCGGAGGCCGAGGCCCGCACCCTGCTGATCCTCGCCTTCCTGTCGGAAGCCATCGAGGAATTTGGCATGGACAGCGTGACCGAGGCGCTCGAGGCCCGCGTCCGGACCTGGCTCGCCGGCAGCTGAGACGCGCCGGCCGTTCTGCGACAAGGCTGCGCCCGGGATCATCCCGGACGCGCCACCCCCGACCGCCCGGGACGCGGGGAGGGCAGGCCCTCCCGGTCCGCAAGGAGATGACATGACCGCCCCGTTCGCCCGTCCAGAGACCGATCAGCCCTACGATGTCGCCGCCATCCGGCGCGACTTTCCGATCCTGTCGCGGCAGGTCTACGGCAAGCCTCTGGTCTATCTCGACAACGGCGCCTCCGCCCAGAAGCCGCAGGCCGTCATCGACGCCATGGTGAAGGCCTATTCCAGCGAATATGCCAATGTGCATCGCGGGCTGCATTTCCTGTCCAACGCCGCCACGGAGGCCTATGAGGCCGCGCGCGAGACCGTCCGCCGCTTCCTCAACGCCGGCAGCGGCGACGAGATCATCTTCACCCGCTCGACCACCGAGGCGATCAATCTGGTCTCCTACGGCCTCGGGCCCGAGACCTTCGGGCCGGGCGACGAGATCGTCCTGTCGATCATGGAGCACCACTCCAACATCGTGCCCTGGCATTTCCACCGCGAGCGCAACGGCGCTGTGCTGAAGTGGGTCTATGTGCGCGAGGATGGCGGCTTTGACCTGGAGGCCTTCGAGGCCGCGCTGACGGACCGGACCAGGCTGGTTGCCATCACCCAGATGTCGAACGTGCTGGGCACCGTCGTGCCGGTGAAGGAGATCTGCCGGATCGCCCATGAGCGCGGCATCAAGGTGCTGGTCGATGGCAGCCAGGCTGCCGTGCACATGCCGGTCGACGTGCGCGACATCGACTGCGACTTCTATGTCTTCACCGGCCACAAGGTCTACGGCCCGACCGGCATCGGCGTGCTCTACGGCAAGATGGAGGCGCTGAAGTCCATGCGCCCGTTCTGCGGCGGCGGCGAGATGATCGTCGACGTCACCGAGGACGCGATCAGCTATGCCAACCCGCCGCATCGCTTCGAGGCCGGAACCCCGCCGATCGTGCAGGCCATCGGCCTTGCGGCTGCGCTGGACTACATGGACCGGATCGGCCGCGACCGGATTGCCCGCCACGAGGCCTCGCTGCTTGCCTATGCGACCGAGCGCCTGTCGTCCATCAACTCCCTGCGCATCTTCGGCAAGGCGCCCGACAAGGGCGCGATCATTGCCTTTGAAATGCAGGGCGCCCATGCCCATGATGTGGCAACGATCATCGACCGGTCCGGGGTGGCCGTGCGGGCCGGGACCCATTGCGCCCAGCCGCTGCTGGCCCGCTATGGCGTCACCTCCACCTGCCGGGCCAGCTTCGGCCTCTACAACACGCACGAGGAAGTCGACGTCCTCGTGGATGCGCTGTTGAAGGCGCAGAAGTTCTTTGCCTGAGGAGCTCCCCATGGACGACACCTCCGCAGCCCGTCTTGGCACCGACGCCGCACCCGGCAGCACGGCCTTGCAGGGCGACAGCCCTGCCGGCGAGGGCAGCGCCGCGGCTCCGGTCGCAGCCATTCCCGAAGCGGAACTGGCCGCGCTGACCGACAACATCGTGGCCGCGCTGAAGACGGTCTACGATCCGGAGATCCCTTGCGACATCTACGAGCTTGGCCTCGTCTACAAGGTCGACATCGAGGATGACCGGTCGGTCAAGGTCGACATGACCCTGACCGCGCCCGGGTGCCCGGTGGCCGGCGAGATGCCGGGCTGGGTGGAGAATGCCATTGCCTCGGTGCCCGGTGTCGGCGACGTCGAGGTCCGCATGGTCTTCGACCCGCCCTGGACGCCGGATCGCATGTCGGAAGAGGCCCGCGTGGCCCTCAACTGGTACTGACACCAATGCCCGGCGCGCGTCATTCGCCGGGAACTGGTCGGTCCGCTGCGGCGACCGGGCATTTTCAGGGCGTGCAGCGTCAGCATCGCAACGCCTTGGCAGGAGACCCTTTTGCCAGCCGGGCCGCGTGCCCATATACTGGCCAAGGACGCATGACAGCGGCGCCTCTGCCGCGCCTGAAGGGAAACGGACCATGGCATCGGCCCGCAAGTTCCAGATCATGAAGGTCACCCCGGCTGCCGCCGGCCGCGTGCGCGAGCTGATGGAGGGCGGCGACGCTCCGCGGCTCGGGCTCAGGGTGGGCGTCAAGAAGGGCGGCTGCGCCGGCATGGAATACACCATGACCATGGTGGATGCGGCCGACCCGCGCGACGACGTGATCGAGGCGGACGGCGCCCGGGTCTTCATCGACCCGTCGGCGGTGCTGTTCCTGATCGGGTCGGAAATGGACTTCGAGGTGACGAAGTTCCGCGCCGGCTTCGTGTTCCGCAACCCGAACGAGGTCTCCTCCTGCGGCTGCGGCGAATCTGTCTCGCTCAAGGCCGCCGACCCGACCGCGCTCGCCCTGTCCTGAGATCGCCCAACCCCGGAACAGTCAGCCCGCAAGCAGTCAGTCCTGAAACGGCCTGTCCTGCCCTTGCCTGTTCAGGGCCTCCCGCATCTGTTCAGGGCCGGACCCCTTCCGACCCGCCCCAGCCCCGGATCTGCACATGACCTTTTTCGACCGTCTCAAGGCGGCTTCGGCTGCCGACTGGCACAGCTATGTCGACCACGCCTTCGTCCGCCAGATGGGCGAGGGCACCCTGCCGCAGCCGGCCTTCCGCCATTACCTGGTGCAGGACTACCTGTTCCTGATCCAGTTCGCCCGGGCCTATGCGCTGGCGATCTACAAGAGCCCGAGCCTCGGCGACATGCGCCAGGCGCTGGCCGGCGTGAAGGCAATCCTCGACATGGAGATGGACCTGCATGTCGAGCTTTGTGCCGGCTGGGGCCTGTCGCGCACCGATCTGGAACGCGCCCGCGAGGAGCGCCAGACGATGGCCTACACGCGCTTCGTGCTGGATGCGGGCGGGCAGGGGGATCTGCTCGACCTGATGGTGGCGCTGGCGCCCTGCGTGCTCGGCTATGCGGAGATCGGCCGTCGGCTGGCCGCCACGCCGCGCGGGCTGGATCCGGCCAATCCCTATGCCCGCTGGGTGGCGGAGTATTCCTCCGAGGGCTATCAGGAGGTGGCAGCCGGCTTTGCGGCCTGGCTTGACCGGATCGCGGCCGATTATGCGACCCCTGCGCGCCAGCCGAGGCTGGAGCACCTGTTCGCCCAGGCCAGCGTGCTGGAGGCCGACTTCTGGCAGATGGGGCTGGAGGCTGCCTGATCAGGCCACACGGGTGTCGTCGACGACGCCCGTGTCGGACTCGCATTTCACCCGGTTGCGACCTTCGTGCTTGGCCGCATAGAGCGCCAGGTCGGCGCGGGCAATCACGGTCTGCGAGGTATCGCCGGAGCGGTATTCCGACACGCCGATGGACATCGTGATCCGACCGAGGTTCTCCCCCGTCGACCGCTTCACCAGTTCCTTGGAATACACGGCCTTGCGGATGCTCTCGGCAATCTCGCTCGCCGCCGCGATGCCGGTGTTCGGCAGGATGATGGCAAACTCCTCGCCGCCGTACCGGCAGGCGCAATCCTGCCCCTTGACGTTCTGCTTCACCGCCAGCGCCACCAGCCGCAACACCTGGTCGCCCGTCTGGTGACCATAGGTGTCGTTGAACTTCTTGAAGTGGTCGATATCGGTGAGGAGCAGCGCGAAGGGCTCGCCGCTGTCGGCCGCCGACCGGATGGCCTTTTCGATCATCATGTCGAAGTGGCGGCGGTTGTTCAGCGTCGTCAGGTCATCGGTGAGCGATTCGTAGCGGATCGCCTCGAGGTTTTCCTGCAGCGTCTCGATCTGCCGGCGCGATTCCAGCAGCTGGCTTTCCAGGTTGCGGTTGGCCGCAACGGCCGCATGGGTGGACTTGATCATGTGCGCCACGACGGCGCGCAGCTTTTCGGGATCCGCGAGGTCCTTCAGCTTCTCGCTCGCCGTTTCCAGCGCCTCGCCGTAATCGGCCGTGGCATCCGTGCTGACGCGGATGGCGTCGACGAGATCCTGGACCTCCTCGGCCACCTTGGCGCCGACCTCGTCGATGCGGTCGCCGAGGCGGTTGGGCGAGAGGAACTTGGCATAGATCTTCTGCAGATCGTCGCCGTTGATCCCGCCCTTGACCGTGATGATGTCGTTGATGGCCCGGTTGAGGCCATGATTGAACCCGGCCGAATACGTGTACCAGAGTTCGTAATTGCGCGGATAGGCGGGCAGGGTGTTGCGACGGATGTAGGATAACGCCGACTCACCATAGGTGATCGTCCGCTTGAAATCCTCTTGATCCGACATGTCGGTAACCCGCATCCGCCTTATGGCTGCGGTCAACCGCAGCCTGCCCACATTCACAGCCTATCGTTGCAGGGCTTAACGGTCGGTAAACCTAGGCTTTTTTGTCAAGGTTCGTGACAAAAACCTGCTTCCCCCGACCGCAGGTTCTTGCCCCGTCAGGAGGCCTTCTTGGCGCGCGGATCCCGCAGCAGGAATGCCGGCACGTGATCGCCGAGGCCAATCACCGGCTCGTCATTGTCATGCCCGCGGTCGCGGCGCCCACCCCGATCCCGGTCCCGGTCGCGCTCCCGATCCCTGTCGCGCGACGGCCGCGCAGCCCGGGGCTGCATGTCCTCGCGCGGAGCCTGGACCGCCTCGACCACACGGTCTTCGCTGGCGGCCTCCGGGCGCGGCTTGCGGCTGCGCTCGCGGCGCGGAGCTTCGCTGACGACGTCCTCGGACGGCTCGCTGCGGCTGCGGCCGCCGCGTTCCCGCGACCCGCCGCGCTTCGGCTTGTCGCCGCCGCCCGACCGGGCCGCCTTGCGACGCTCCTTGCGCTCGGCAGCGGCAGCCTCGAAGTCGAGCGGCTCGCCCAGCCAGTCGATCGACTTGGCGATCACCTTCTCGATGGCAGCCAGATACTTGGCATCATCGCCGCTGACCAGCGTGTAGGACACGCCCGAGCGGCCCGCGCGGCCGGTGCGGCCGATGCGGTGGACATAGTCTTCCGCGTGGATCGGCACGTCGAAGTTGAACACGTGGCTCACGTCGGGAATGTCGAGCCCGCGGGCGGCCACGTCGCTGGCAACCAGCAGCTTGAGGTTCCCCTTGCGGAAATTGTCCAGCATCATCATGCGCGTGCGCTGGTCCATGTCGCCATGCAGCGCCCCGACGTTGAAGCCGTGACGTTCCAGCGAACGGAACAGCGTGGCCACATCCACCTTGCGGTTGCAGAACACGATCGCGTTCTGCAGGTCCTCGGCCTGGGCCAGCAGGTCGCGCAGGGTCTGGCGCTTCTCGTAGTCTTCGCCGCCGGTGGCCACCAGATACTGGGTGATCGTCGAGGACGTGGACGAACGGGTCGAGACCTCGACCTTGGCCGGGTTCTGCAGGAAGGTTTCGGTCAGGCGCTGGATCTCCGGCGGCATGGTGGCCGAGAAGAACAGGGTCTGGCGCGTGAAGGGGATCAGCTTGCAGATGCGCTCGATGTCGGGAATGAAGCCCATGTCGAGCATGCGGTCGGCCTCGTCGATGACCAGGATCTCCACCCCCTGCAGCAGCAGCTTGCCCCGCTCGAAGTGATCGAGCAGGCGGCCGGGCGTCGCGATCAGCACGTCGGTGCCGCGATCAAGCTTCTTGTCCTGGTCGCCGAAGGAGACGCCGCCGATCAGCAGGGCCACGTTCAGCTTGTGGTTGACCCCGTATTTCTCGAAGTTTTCCTGGACCTGGGCGGCCAGTTCACGCGTCGGCTCGAGGATCAGCGTGCGCGGCATGCGCGACCGGGCGCGGCCCTTCTCGAGCTTGGTCAGCATCGGCAAGGTGAAGGAGGCCGTCTTGCCCGTGCCGGTCTGGGCGATGCCGAGCACATCCCGCCCCTCGAGAACATACGGAATCGCGCCCTTCTGGATGGCGGTCGGCTCGGTATATCCGGCGGCGGCGACTGCCTGGAGAACTTTCTCGCTGAGGCCGAGCGTATCGAAAGACATAAGTGAGTATGTCCAATTCTGGTTCTGGATGAGGACGGGGAACGCACAGGTCGGCACCCCCACAATTGGCCGACAACCTACAGCCAAAGCCCGGAGTGTCAATGTTTTCCTTGAGTTTCGGCCCGATTTGACGCGGTTAAAGCTAATGTCGGGCGCTGGCGAGCCCCTGGTCCGCCGGTGCGCGCGCCAGCTCGGGGCCGGAACCGGCAAAATAGAGCCTGAGGTCGCGCGCATAGCGGCGACGGATCCGCTCGCCGGTCGCCCCCTGGCCCAGCTGGAGGGCAAGGTCGGACGGAGCGGGGCAGGGGGGCGGGGGCGGCAGCGTCCGGCCCGTGGCCGCGCGCACCAGTCCGGCCAGCTCCTCCCAGCGCCGCTCCAGCCGGTCGGTGCCGAGCACCAGCGGCGGCTTCAGCCCGGCCGTCTCCAGCATGTGGCACTGCGAGCGGAACAGGTTGTCGGCCCGCAGGTCCCCGATCTGGCTGATGCGGGCGACGAAGGCCTCCGGCGTCATCCCGGCCGAAAAGCCGTGCCTCAGGTAGAAGGTCGGCAGGGGGCGGCCGGAGGCGATCACGGTCTCGTAGGCGGCGGCGATCCGTTCGGCCGGAGGCTGGGCCAGGGCAAAGATGGCAATCGCCGGATAGCGCCGCCCCAGTTCGCGCGCCGTCAGCAGCTCCACGTTCTCGAACCAGCCGTCGTCCTGCGCGCCGGCATCGAGTGCCGCCAGGATCGGACGTGCCAGCGACTGCGCCAGTCCGGGAATGCGCGCATAGGCCAGCCGGCCGCCGGGCAGGACCAGATAATGGTGGTTGCGCAGCGGTCGTCTCAGCCGGTCGTAGACGGAATAGACGCTTTGCAGCATGAACGCGCTCCCACACCTTGCCGCATGCGGCCCTCACTGCCCCAACGCGGTAGCGGATCAGCCGGATGCGGTCAATTCTCCAGAGCGGGGAGCGCCCGTCAACCCGGTCAGATGTCGAGGTCCCGGGCGAATTCGGCGCGGTCCTGGATGAAGCGGAACCGGGCTTCCGGCTTGTTGCCCATGAGCTGCTCGACCGTGTCCCGGGTGTCGGCCTCGTCGCCCTCCACGATCTCCACCTTGAGCAGGGTGCGCTTGGCGGGATCCATGGTCGTTTCCTTGAGCTGGCTCGGCAGCATCTCGCCCAGACCCTTGAAGCGGCCGATCTCGACCTTGCCCTTGCCCTTGAACACGGAGGCCAGCAGCTCGTCCTTGTGGGCGTCGGTGCGGGCGTAGATCGTCTTGCCGCCCTGGGTCAGGCGGTAGAGCGGGGGAACGGCGAGATAGAGATGCCCCTGACGGATCATCTCCGGCATCTCCTGATAGAAGAAGGTGATCAGCAGCGAGGCAATATGCGCGCCGTCCACGTCGGCGTCCGTCATGATGATGATCTTCTCGTAGCGCAGGTCCGCATCCTTGTAATGGGACCGGGTGCCGACGCCGAGCGCCTGGATGAGGTCGGCAAGCTGCTGGTTGGCGACCAGCTTGTCGCGTCCGGCGTTGGCCACGTTCAGGATCTTGCCGCGCAGCGGCAGCACGGCCTGGTTCATGCGGTTGCGCGCCTGCTTGGCCGAGCCACCTGCCGAATCGCCCTCCACGATGAACAGCTCCGTGCCTTCCGACTGGTTGGCCGAACAGTCGGCCAGCTTGCCGGGCAGGCGCAGCTTGCGCACCGCCGTCTTGCGCGCCACGTCCTTTTCCTGGCGCCGGCGCAGCCGCTCCTCGGCGCGGTCGATCACCCACTCGAGCAGCTTGTTGGCCTGGGTGGGCGAGGCGGCAAGCCAGTGGTCGAAGGCATCGCGCAGGGCGTTTTCCGTGATGCGGGTTGCCTCGTTGGTCGCCAGCTTGTCCTTGGTCTGGCCGACGAACTCCGGCTCGCGGATGAACACCGACAGCATGCCGGCGGCCGAGGTCATGATGTCCTCGGAGGTCAGGATCGCCGCCTTCTTGTTGCCGACCAGATCGGCATAGCCCTTCAGGCCGCGCAGCAGCGCGTAGCGCAGGCCCGCCTCGTGGGTGCCGCCCTCCGGCGTCGTCACCGTGTTGCAGTAGGACGACAGGAAGCCGTCGCCTGCAAACCACGTGACCGCCCATTCGACGGAGCCGTGCTTGCCGGGTTCGCCGACCTTGCCGGCGAAGATGTCGTCGATGACCTTGCGCTCGGTGCCGAGCCGTTCGGAGAGGAAGTCCTTGAGGCCGCCGGGGAAATGGAACACGGCCTCGGCCGGCGTCTTGTCCTTCTCGCCGATCAGCGCGGGGTCGCAATGCCAGCGGATCTCGACCCCGCCGAAGAGATAGGCCTTGGACCGGGCCATCCTGAGCAGGCGTGCCGGCTCGAAGGTGGCCTCCTTGCCGAAGATCTGCCAGTCCGGCTTGAAGCGCACGAGGGTGCCGCGGCGGTTGTGCACGTCACCGACGAGTTCCAGCGGCCCGACGGGCCGGCCGCGCTGGAAGGTCTGGCGGTAGAGCTTGCGCGCCCGCGCCACCTCGACAACCATCTCCTCCGACAGCGCGTTCACCACCGAGGAGCCGACGCCATGCAGGCCGCCGGAGGCCTCGTAGACCTTGCTGTCGAACTTGCCGCCCGCATGCAGCGTCGTCATGATGATCTCGAGCGCGGACTTGTCCTTGAACTTCGGATGCGGATCGACCGGAATGCCCCGGCCGTTGTCGATGATCGTGACATAGCCGTCGGCGGTCAGCGACACGTCGATCCAGGTGGCATGTCCGGCCACGGCCTCGTCCATCGAGTTGTCGATGATCTCGGCAAAGAGGTGATGCAGCGCCTTCTCGTCGGTGCCGCCGATGTACATGCCCGGACGCCGGCGCACCGGTTCCAGTCCTTCCAGCACCTCGATGTCGGCGGCGGTGTAGTCATCGCCGGACGAGGTCTTGGGCGGCGTGCGCTCGGGCCTTTGCGCCGGCACTGCAGCTGACGTCGGCGCAGGGGCCTCGCCCGGAACCGCCGCCGGTCCGTCGGCCGGGGCAAGGGCAGCGGCAGCGGTGGCTGCGGCGGCAGCGGCGGACTTGCCCGTTGGGGCTGCGGGCGCCCCGGCGGCGCCGGCAGTCTGCGGTCGGGCGAAAAGATCCTTGTCTGCGCTCATCAATCCAGCTTGCCTGTGGTCCTGTCCGCCGCCGTCGCCCGCCTGAGGTCGGGGCGCTGCCGGCGGCCGGAGCGTGTCATCGAGTCTGAAGGGCCGCCGCGTCGGGGGCCGGGCGGGTCCTTATGCGCCCCCGCCGATTCGCGGTCAATTGTCTCAGTCTCCAGCCCTGGAACAAAGTCCGCGCGCCGCAGTTATCCGCGATTTCCGTGACGCCGGGCTTTCGAGCGGCTGCAGAAACCGAATGTCAACGTGTCTGTGATTGACTGCAACCATCGCCGGTGCAGCCGGTGATGGGGGAAACAAGACGACAATCCCGGGAGGCTCCGATGGGCCGGTTCTTCAGCCTGCGCACGATGCGTGCGCGGATCGATCTTCTCTTTGCCGGAATCCTGGCCGCCTGCGCGGTCTGCATCATGATCGCGGGCTAGCAAAGCCGCGCGGTTGTGGCGCGGCTGCAACAGCCAGACGGCTTCAGCTGCGCTAGAAGAGTGTTGGGCAAAAATTGCCGCTGTTCGGCCACGATTGGGCATCACCCGTTGGGGATGAGCAGTTGGTAACCTGGGGGATGTCGAGGGGCTTTGGTCCAAGGCATCCGCTCCGGAACAGGGCGTCAGATGGGATCATCCGCAGGCGGATGCAAGTCCCGTCGGGCCGGTCCGGACCAGGATCTGGGGGGCATCGCAGCGATGCCTGCTGAAGGGGAAATGGCGTGCGCGTATCCGTGGGTGCGAGCGAGATGACCGGTCAGGACCTCGTCGAGGTTTCGTCCCCGATTCGCCACAATGCCGGCCCTCGCGGTCAAAGTGCCGCCGGAAAGGTTGCCTACACTGCAAGACATTCAGACGGCTCCGGTCAGGGGAGGGCACAGCGCCCGGGTCCCGCCGGGTTCGTCCGCTCCCTTCGCGCGGCCGCCCGGACACTGGCAGTCTCGGTTGCCGCGCATGTCTCTAGGGGCTGGCTGCAGACCATGCGCCGCCCGGAAGCAGGTTTCGCCACTATGCGCAGCGTGCAGTGTCTTGTTGTCGTGGGGTTGCATCTGGCGCTGCTGTCACCGGCCCTTGCCTTTGACGGCACGCCGGCGCGCAACGAGCAGATCACCCCGGAGAAGATGACGGCCAACGAGGCGCTGCGTCTGGGGGCCAAGAAGTATTACGCCGGCGACAAGCTCGCCGCGCTCGACTCCCTGCGGTATGCCGCCGAGAACGGTCAGCCGATGGCCGCCTGGAAGCTGGGCCGCATGTATGCCGAGGGCGATGGCGTCACCGAGGACGACGTCAAGGCCTTTGAATACTACAGCCAGGTCGTCAGCCTGCATGGCGAGGACAGCCCCTCGTCGCCCCAGGCGCCTTTCGTGGCCAGCGCCTTCGTCGCGCTCGGCAACTACTATCTCAACGGCATCAAGAACTCCGCGATCAAGGCGAACCCGGCCCGGGCCCGCCAGATCTTCACCCACGCCGCATCCTATTACGGCGACGCGGAAGCCCAGTTCGCCCTCGGCCGCCTCTACCGCGAGAACAACGATCTTCTCGCCGTGCGCTGGTTCAATCTGGCCGCCATCAAGGGCCATGTCGGCGCCCAGGCCCTGCTCGGCGAGACCCTGTACAATCTCGGCGCCTCCGATGATCACCGCGAGCGCGGGCTCATGTGGCTGACCATCGCCCGCTCCCATGCGGCGACGGAGCCGGACGGGCAGTGGATCGTCGACCTGCAGGAGCGCTACTTCTCGCTCGCCGACGAGAACATCCGCCGGACCGCGGCTGCCGACGCGCAGGCATGGCTTGCCCGCAACGGCGCCTCCGCGACGGCCACGGCCGCGACCAATCTGCCGCTGCGCTGAGCCTGCCGGCCGCGCCGCCTCCCGTGCGGCGCCCCCTGGTCCGCAGGCACAGCCGTCGCCTTGTCATCTCGAAGTCCCCGCCGTGCCTGCCGGTCCTCTCGGGCCCGCCCGTCGGCCTGCGCGCCTCACGGCAGTCCGGCGAGCCTCTCCGGTGCCGCTGCGCCCCGTCCGCCCCCGGATGCTTCCGCAGGTGAAATGCCCGACGCGGCCGCTCCTGAAGCCGACACGGCGGAAACCGTGCCGGATCCGGCCGCAAGACCGGTGCCGGGTCGGGGGCCTGGCTGTGCCGGAGCCATCGCCAGCGCGCAGGGCATGTCGCTGAATTTCCACGACGTGTTGTTGAGAACCATGACGCAGCGGGCGAGGCGCGGTCCCTTGGCGCTGCGCAGGCACACCGTGCTGCCCACCTCGTGGTCAAGCCCCTGGGCGCGGCAGATGCAGGGCTTGCGGGTCGCCTCCGGGGCAAGCGGGTCCTCGGCGCGCAAGGGGGGGACCGGGGGCCCGGAGACCGTGCCCAAGGGCAGCGAACCGGGTGGGCCGGCCGGGTCCGAGGCTGCTGCCGGGGTCCCCGTCAGCAAGGCGAAAATCACACCCAGTCCGCATGCCGTCCGCCGAGCCCGCATCTGTGCCGCCTCCGCCCGTTCCGGCAAAGGTTAACACGATGCCCGCGAAAGGAAAGCGCCGGCGTGGCCGGACGTCCGGTCAGGCGGCGAGGTCCACCCAGACCGGCACGTGGTCGGACGGCTTGTCCCAGCCGCGCACATGGGCATCGATCCCGGTGCCGCGCAGCAGGTCCGCCGCCTGGGGCGACAGAAGGATGTGGTCGATGCGGATGCCGTTGTTCCGCTGCCAGGCGCCGGCCTGATAGTCCCAGAAGGTGTAGGTGTCCGGGCGGTCATTGGTGGCCCGCACGGCCTCGGTGAAGCCGAGGTTCAGGAGCGCGCGGAACCGGGCACGGCTTTCCGGCTGGAACAGCGCATCACCCAGCCAGTCCTGCGGCGTGCGGGCGTCGCGCGGTTCCGGAATGACGTTGTAGTCGCCCAGCAGCAGCACCGGCATTTCCAGCTCCAGCTGGCTGCGGGCGTGGGCAATGAGCCGGTCCATCCAGGCGAGCTTGTAGGGGAACTTCTCGGTGCCGAGCGGATTGCCGTTCGGCAGGTAGAGGCAGCCGATGCGCAGCGCCCCGGTTGCCGTCGAGACGGTTGCCTCGATGTAGCGCGCCTGCTCGTCGCTGTCGTCGCCCGGCAGCCCGCGGCGGATGTCCTCCAGCGGCTGGCGCGACAGGATGGCGACGCCGTTGAAGCCCTTCTGCCCGTGGGTGGCCACATGATAGCCGAGCTCCTCGAAGGCTCCGGCCGGAAAGCCCTCGTCCACGGACTTGATTTCCTGCAGGCAGGCGATGTCGGGCCGGGCCTCGGCAAACCAGGCGAGCGCCGTCTCGAGCCGCGCCTTGACGCCGTTGATGTTCCAGGTCGCGATCTTCATGTCCGCCGCCGGTCCTTCCTGCTGTCTGCCTCGCCCCGTCCGCAGACCGTGGCCAGGACCTCCTGTTAGCAGGCCCCTCCGGCGCTGGCCAGAGCATGGCCCCCGTCGTTGAAACGCTTTTGGGGCACGTGTTCGGGGCATGCTTGCGGAGCGCCTGTCCCGTGGCTTCCGCGACCAGCGCGACCAGCGCGGCCGGCGTCAGGGGCCGCGGCGCTCTCCGCTCGCCCGCCTCAGATGGCGAAGCTGGTGCCGCAGCCGCAGCCCGACACCGCATTCGGATTGCGGATCTGGAACGACTGCCCCATCAGGTCGTCGACGAAGTCGATCTCGGCGCCGTCGAGATAGGGCAGGGAGATGGCATCCACCAGCACGGTCGCCCCCTCGCGCTGCAGCACCAGATCGTCGGGCTCGCGCTCGGTCACGATGTCGTACTTGTACTGCAGGCCCGAGCAGCCGCCGCCCTCGACGCTGACACGCAGCATCGCTCCCGGCGCTTCGCCGGAGAGGATCTTGGCGACGCGCCGGGCGGCCTTCAGGCTCAGCGACACGGGCGTGGCGAGGGTCGAATCGTCGGTGGCTGCGGACATGGACCTGTTCCTTGACTGTCGGGCACCTGGCGGGAAAGGGGCGTCCGGACGGACCGGCCGGCCCGTCGGCGCAGGAAATCGCCGATTCTTGCCTGGCCGGAGGGGCTCCGGCGGCCTTTCCCCGTTGCGCCGCGCTGGCCTTAATAGGTATGTACGCTTGGGCCTTGCGTCAATTGTTATGGCATCAGGGCGAAGCCAGGGAGCGGACAGAAGATGACCATGGCGACCTTGGGCTATGGCGCACAGGAGCGGGCGGTCTACGCCCAGGATCCGGGCAGGAGCAGGGGCCGCCTGCATCCCGAACCCGACAGCCCGACGCGGACGCCGTTCCAGCGCGACCGCGACCGCATCATCCATTCGACCGCCTTCCGCCGCCTCAAGCACAAGACCCAAGTCTTTGTCTATCACGAGGGCGATCACTTCCGCACGCGCCTGACCCACACCATCGAGGTCTCCCAGATCGCCCGCTCGCTCGCCCGCGCGCTGCGGCTGGACGAGGATCTCGCGGAATGTCTGGCGCTTGCCCATGATCTCGGCCACACGCCCTTCGGCCACGAGGGCGAGGATGTCATGCACGAATGCATGGCCCCCTTCGGCGGCTTCGATCACAACGCCCAGTCCCTGCGCGTCGTGACCGCGCTCGAGCACCGCTATGCCGAGTTCGACGGGCTGAACCTTGCCTGGGAAACGCTGGAGGGGCTGGTCAAGCACAATGGCCCCCTTGTCGATGCCACCGGCGCGCCGCTCGGCAAGTTCAGGGACAGCGAATTGCCCTTTGCCATCCGCACCTATGCCCAGAAGCAGGATCTCCTGCTCGGCACCTGGCCAAGCGCGGAAGCCCAGGCGGCAGCGATCGCCGACGACATTGCCTATGACGCGCATGACCTCGACGACGGGCTGCGCGCCCGCCTGTTCAAGGTCGAGGACATCGCCGAGGTGCCCTTCCTCGCCGGCATCCTCGAGGAGGTCGACAGCCGCTATCCGGGACTGGAGGAGCAGCGTCGCATTCACGAGATCGTTCGCCGCCAGATCACCCGCATGGTCGAGGATGTCATCCGGGAAGGCATGCGCCGGCTGGAGGCGCTTAAGCCGCAGGGCGCCGACGACATCCGCGCCGCCGGCCAGTGTGTGGTCGGCTTCTCCGCCGCCATGGCCGACGCGGAACGTCAGGTGAAGAAATTCCTGTTTGCCCGCATGTACCGCCATCCGGACGTGCTGGCCGTGCGCAAGCTGGTGGCGCGCATCGTTCGGGAGCTGTTCGGGCACTACATGCAGCAGCCCGAGGACATGCCCCGCGAGTGGGCGCAAGGGATGGAGCGGCTCAGCGGCGCGGACCGGGCCCGCCGGGTCTGCGACTTCATTGCCGGCATGACCGACCGTTACGCCATCGAGGAACACCGCCGTCTGTTTGACGACACCCCGGAATTGGGCTAGGCCCCGCGCACCCCTCTGTCCGGACAGGCGCCGGGCAGACCGACGAACACTCCAGCCAGACTGGCCGATCCATGAACATCTTTGCCGAATTCACCACCCGTGTGCAGGCCGCCGTCGCCGGCCTCGACCTTGCCTCCGCCCCCTCGGCGGAGGATCTCGCCCGCGTCACGGTGGAAAGCCCGCGCGATCCCGCCCATGGCGATCTGGCCACCAATGCCGCCATGGTGCTGTCCAAGCCGCTCGGCCTCAAGCCGCGCGACCTGGCCGATCTCATCGCCGGGGCGCTGCGCCGCGATCCCGATGTCACCGAGGTGACGGTCGCCGGTCCGGGCTTCATCAACATGCGCCTTGCCCATGGTGCCTGGCACCGGGTCCTGGCTTCGGTCGTCGCCGACGGCATCGGCTTCGGCCGCGCCACGCTCGGGGCAGGGGCCCGGGTCAACGTCGAGTATGTCTCGGCCAACCCGACGGGCCCGATGCACGTCGGCCATACCCGTGGCGCCGTCTTCGGCGATGCGCTGGCCAACCTGCTCGCCTTCGCAGGCTACGACGTGACCCGCGAATACTACATCAACGACGCCGGGTCGCAGATCGACACGCTCGCCCGCAGCGCCTTCCTGCGCTACCGCGAGGCGCTCGGCGAGGACATCGGCGAGATCCCGGCCGGCCTCTATCCGGGCGACTACCTCAAGCCCGTCGGGGCGGCGCTGGCTGCCAACCACGGCAACGCGCTTCTGGCCATGGACGAGGCCGGCTGGATGCCGGTCGTCAAGTCCGAGACGATCGACGCGATGATGGCGCTGATCCGCGCGGATCTGGAGCTTCTCAACGTCCGCCACGAGGTGTTCTTCTCCGAACGCACGCTGCATGACCGGGGCGCCGGCGGCACGTCGGAGATCGACCGCATGCTCGACAAGCTGCGCGCGCGCGGCCTCGTCTACGAGGGCACGCTGCCGCCGCCGAAGGGCGAGCTGCCGGAAGACTGGGAGGACCGCGAGCAGACCCTGTTCCGGGCTACCGACTATGGCGACGACATTGACCGGCCGCTGAAGAAGTCGGACGGCAGCTACACCTACTTTGCCGCCGACGTGGCCTACTTCCTGTCGAAGTACGAGCGCGGCTTCAAGGAAATGGTCTATGTGCTGGGCGCCGACCACGGCGGCTACGTCAAGCGTCTGGAAGCGGTGGGCAAGGCCGTCTCCGGCGGCGAGTCGCGGGTCATTGTCCGCCTCTGCCAGCTGGTGAAGCTGTTCCGCGCCGGCGAGCCGGTGCGCATGTCCAAGCGCGCGGGCGATTTCGTCACCCTGCGCGACGTGGTGGAGGAAGTCGGCCGCGACCCGGTCCGCTTCATGATGCTGTTCCGCAAGAACGAGGCGCCGCTCGACTTCGACTTCCAGAAGGTCACCGAGCAGTCCAAGGACAACCCGGTCTTTTACGTGCAGTATGGCCATGCCCGCTGCTGCTCGGTGCTGCGCCAGGCCGGTGAGGAACTGCCCGGAGTTGACCTGGGTGATTCTGTCCTGGCGGCGACCGATCTGTCGGGCCTGACTGATTCTGGCGAGCTGGAACTCATCGCCAAGATGGCGGAGTGGCCCAAGGTCGTTGCCGCGGCTGCGGAGGCGCATGAGCCCCATCGCGTGGCGTTTTTCCTGCACGAACTGGCCAGCTCGCTGCATGCGCACTGGAACCGCGGCAAGGAAATGCCGCAATTACGCTTTATTAACCCTGAAAATTCACAGTTGACGCTAGCGCGACTTGCCCTTGTACGGGCAGTCTCTTTGGTACTTGCTTCCGGCTTGACTCTCCTCGGCGTGGACGCGCCCCGGGAAATGCGCTGAAGCGGGAGAGTTGTTCCGTCCGGGGGCCAGAGGCATCCGGACGGGCCTTGGGTGGAACACTGGACACATATGTCGCAACGCTCTGATTATCCCCGTTCCGAGTCCCTTCGTCCGGCTGATCCGTCAGGCCGGGAGCGGGGAGATGCGCAGGGCGCCGAGGATCCGCTGGTCGAGCTGGCCCGGATCGTCAACCGCAACCGCCAGTCCGCCCCCCAGTCGTCACTCCAGTCCGGGCAGCCGGGGCGCGTCGAGGCCTCCGACTATTTCGCCGGTCTGGAAGACGAGGACCTGCTCAAGGGGCCGGGCGGCGATCCGCTCGCTCCCCCGCCGCTGGCCCCCCCGCCGCTGGCCAGCCGCGCCGACCCGCTTGCCGCACGCGACGTTGGCCGCGATCCCCAGCGGGATCTCCAGCGCGATCCGATGCCGGCCTACACGCCCGTGATCGGCGGTTCGCCCAACGAGCCGGCCTTCGACTTCGATTTCGATCTGCCGAAGCCGGCCCCGGCCGAGGCAGGCCGACCGGACCCGCGCGCCGGCGTCGGCCGCAGCGCGCCGGCAGCCTACGACCGCGACGAGGACGTGGCGGAGGACAGCACGCTGGCCGCCTCCGACCCCTATCGCTATCCGTCCGGGCCCGATCCCGTCGAACCCTATCGCGCCGCGCCGCAGCCGCTGGCGGCCGAGCCCCTGCGCGCCACCCGGTCCCAGCCCGCAGCCGCGCCCGCCGCGCCCGCCGCGCGTCCGGGGGAGATCGACCTCGATTTCGATCGCTTCGCCGCCGATCTGCAGGGTGGCGATGCCGGTGCCTTCCAGGATGACACCGGCTGGGAAGAGGTCGATGTCAGCGATGGCACCACGCTGGATGCCGACACGCTCGACGACTTCGACATGGAGCCGGAGCGCGAGCCCTATGCCTATGGCGCGAAGGATCCGGCGGCCGTGCCGGGGCGCACCCCGGGCCAGCTCCAGGATCCCGGGCGGGTCGAGCTGCGCGGTCAGGACCGTGGCATCGGGCGCGAGCCGGCCGCACCGGCCGAGCCCTATCAGCCGCTCGTGCGCGGCAGCGCCCGGGACCGTTTCCCGAGCGACATCGAGGACGCCGGAACGGGTCGGCTCTCGGCCGGGCGGCCCGCGCAGGACCGTTTTTCCGAGGCGGGTAGCCAGGCGGGTGGTTTGTCGCTGCGCCCGACCCTTGATCCCGTAGAGGCCGACAAGGGGTCCGCGCTCGAGCAGGATCTCGTCGCCGGCCTTGAGGACGAACTGATCGGTGCCTTCCAGGCGCGCAAGGAGCCGGTGCTCGGGTCCGTGCCGCAGGACGAGTTCCGCAGCCTGTCGCCGCAGCGTGATTACGAGACGTCGCAGCGTGCCGCCTCGCAGGCGCAGCCTGCCAGGGCTGCCGCCGTACCGCCGCCGCCCTTCGTGCCGGATGCGGCGGCCTGGCCGGCGCTCGCGCCCGATGCCAAGGTGCGCAGCGCCCGCGAGGCGTCCGCCAACTTTGCCGAGCTCGACGATCTGGTCGGCTCCCTGTTCGAGGACGAGCGCCTGTCGCGCAAGCCCGAGCCCCGTCGCCCCGAGCCGGCCCCGTCGGCCGACATCGACGACATGGCCTGGCCGGACGCGCTCAACGCCCTGCCGCGTGAGGAAGGGCCGGCCGACGACGATTTCCTCGAGGACGAGTTCTCGACCGCCTTCTCGCAGAAGCGCAACAAGACGGCCGAGCTGCCGTTCAATGACGTGCTCTATGACGACGACGAGGCACCGCCGCCCCCGGGAGGCTATGACCTGGACGCCGTGGCCCGCGCCATGCAGGAGAGCGATCCGACCCTGGGCGGGGCAGGCGTCCTGCCGCCCCATCCTGCCCTGGAGACGGCGGCCGCGCCGCGCCAGAAGCAGTCGCGCAAGAGCCTCTACATCGCTGCCGCCGTCCTTGGTCTGGCCGGTCTCGGCGGGGCCGTCTTCGCCGTGACCGATTTCGGCGCGTCCTCCGTGCCGTCGGGCCAGCCGCCGGTGGTGGCGGGGCTCGAGGGCCCGCTCAAGACCTTCCCCTCCGACGACCAGGCCACGGTCGAGAGCAGCCAGCCGGCCAAGCTCATCTATGACCGGGTCGGCAACGAGGAGCGTCTGGTCGTGCCGGAAAATCCGGCCCCGGCCCAGCTCCCGCCGGCCCCGGTCGAGACCGCCGGAGCCGAAGCCGCTCCGGCCACGGGTCCGAAGCGGGTGCGCACGCTCGTCGTGCGGCCCGACGGCACCATCATTTCCGGCGAGGCCGAAAGCGGCAGCCAGCCCGGCGTGCGCGTGGTCAACACCGCGCGGCCGGACCCGGCTGCGGCCACGCAGCCCGCTGCCGCCGTCCCCGGCGCGCCGGCCGTCACCGATCCGGCGCTCCTCTCGCCGTCCCCGGCCCAGCCCGTGCCGGGCGTCCCGGCGATTGTCAGCGCCGGCACGGCCCCGGCGACCGATCCGGCCGCTGCCGCTGCTGCCGCCGCCGCCGCTGCCAATGCTCCGACCGTGTCCGGTCTGCCGCGGCCCAAGCCGGGCGGGGCCGGGCCGCAGGTCGCAGCGCTCCAGCCGCAGGCCGCCGCTCCGGCTGCCGTGCAGCCGCAGGTGCCCGCACCCGTTCCGGCCGCGCCCCAGTTGGCCGTCCCCCAGCCGGCTGCACCCCAGCCTGCCCCACCCCAGCCTGCCCCGGCGCAGGGCGCGGGACCGCTGAACCTGACGCAGCCCCAGGCGGCTCAGCCCGCTCAGCCGTCTGCGGCCGCACCGGCAGCCGCCGCCGCGGTTCCGGGTGGCTTCTCGGTCCAGGTGACCTCGCAGCGCACCCAGGAACAGGCCCAGTCGGCCTACGCGGCCCTGCAGCGCAAGTTCCCCTCGGTGCTCGGCGGGCAGGCGCCGCTCATCGAACAGGCCACGCTGGACAGCCGCGGCACGTTCTACCGCGTCAGCATCCCGGCGGGCTCGCGGGATCAGGCCGTGTCTTTCTGTGAAAGCCTGAAGGCGGCCGGTGGCGACTGCTTCGTCCGCCGCAACGGCACCTGACGGCAGGCCCGGCCGGGCTCCGGCGGCTCGCATCGCACCGCCCGAACCGGGGCACCGCCCCGGTTCCGCGTCTTCGTCGGCGTTTTCTTCGGCGGCTTCTGCGGCACGGCTCCGACAGCGTGCCGCGCGCGCTCCTCAGGCGAGAAGGGCAGAGGCGAGCACCGGCAGGCTGCGGTCGAGCCGGTAGTCGATCGACGAGTGGTTGTCGTCAAACTCCTCGTAGGTATGCGCGACCCCGGCGCCGCTGAGCAGGCGGGTCAGCCGCCGCGCGCCATAGACCAGATTGTACTGGTCAACCCGCCCGCAATCGATCCACAGCGCCTTCATCGACCGCAGCGCCTCCAGATGCGTCGGGGCAAGCGTCACCGGATCATGCGCAAGCCACGCCGACCAGCGTTCCGGGATCAGCGCGCAGGTGTCCGGATCGACCGGCAGGCGGATGCCGAGAAAGGCGGTCGGGTCCGGATCATAGGTCGCCGCCATCGCCAGCGACATCAGCACATGGATGTCGCCGCCGCCGAATTTCGGCCCGGCCTCGAAGTCCGTGATGAAGCGTTCGATGGACATTTCCTTGCGGGCCAGCGCGCGCAGCACGTTGGGCATGTCCGGCAGGTAGCAGAGCTCGAAGCCCATGTCGCCGGAATGGCAGGCCGCCGCCGACCAGATATCGGGATGGAGCATCGCATGCAGGATCGCGCCATAGCCGCCGCTGGACTTGCCGAAGACCCCCCGCCGGCCCTTGCCGCCACAGCCGAACCGGCCTTCGACGGCGGCCAGCACCGGGCCGGTCAGGTAGCTGCCCCAGCGCCCCATGGCGAGGGAATCGATGTACTGGTTGCCGCCGAGGCGGGTGAACCCGTCGGGCATCGCCACCACGACCGGGGGCAGGGTGCCCTCGTGAATCAGCCGGTCGAGTCGCTCCGGCAGGTTCTCGCCGAAGTTCTTCCAGGCCACATGGCCAAGGCCGGATCCGGTGAAGCCGGCCAGATCCATCAGGAGGGGCAGGCCGGCGCCGTCATGGCCATGGGGGACGTAAACCACCGTCTCCCTTGCGGCAGGATCGCCCAGCATGTTGGCGGCAATGAGATCGCTTTCCACCGTGAGGCTGTGTAACGTTCCGGCGGGGATGTCGTGGCGCTTGCGCATCGTCCTGTCCTGTGGTTGGCACATGGGATCGACATTAGGCCGCCCCGGCCGTGCCTGGCAAATCGGCCGAAAGCCGGGCGGGGCCGGCGGCCGGCGCCCCGGGCGGTCGGCCAGGATGGCGACGGCCCCGGGCCGCAAGCGCAGGACGTAAGGGTAGGACATGACCAAGGCATTCATCAGCGGCTGCGCCGGACCGGTGCTCACCGAGGCCGAGCGCGCCTTCTTCCGGGCAGAGGACCCGTGGGGGCTCATCCTGTTCGGCCGCAACTGCGAGACGCCGGACCAGATCAGCCGCCTGTCGGCCGAGTTTCGCGCGGCGGTCGGCCGTGCCGACGCGCCCGTGGTCATCGACCAGGAAGGCGGCCGCGTCATGCGCCTGAAGCCGCCGCTGTGGCCCTCCTATCCCTCCGGTCGCATCTATGGCCTGCTCTACGAACAGGACAGCGCGGCCGGCTTGCGCGCCGCCTGGCTCGGGGCGCGCCTGATCGCCGACGACCTGCTGGCGATCGGCATCACGATGGACTGCCTGCCGGTGCTTGACCTGCTCTATCCTGAGACCGTCGCGGCCATCGGCAACCGCTCCTACGGACGCGATCCGGCCATGGTGGCGGCGCTTGGCATGGCGGCCGCCGAAGGCCTTCTTGCCGGCGGCGTCCTGCCGGTGATGAAGCACATGCCCGGCCACGGCCGCGCCGAGGTCGACAGCCACCACGACCTGCCGCGCATCCGCGCCCCGCGCGAGGCAATCCTTGCCGATGATGTTGCGCCCTTCCATGCCTTCCGGACAGCGCCCTTCGGCATGACCGCCCATCTGCTCTACGAGGCCATCGACCCGGCCGCACCGGCAACCCAGTCGAAGATCGTCGTCGACGAGATCATTCGCGGTGCCATCGGCTTCGACGGGGCACTGATGTCGGACGACCTGTCGATGCAGGCGCTTGGCGGCACCCTCGGCGACCGGGCCCGCAAGGCCCATGCGGCCGGGCTCGATCTGGTCCTGCATTGCAACGGCGACATGAACGAAATGCGCCAGGTCGCTGATGCAACACCGGAACTCGCGGGCGTCGCACTGGCTCGCTGCCAGCGCGGCATGGCCCGTCGCCAGGATCCGGCGGCCGGCTTCGACCGGGCCGCGCACCGCGCCGAGTTCGAGGCCCTGATCGGCCGCATCGAGCCGCTGGCCTGACCCATGGCACCCGTCCAGACCGACTTCCTCGAGGATCCTGCGCCGTCCGACCGGGCGAGCGATGATCCGCAGCTGGTGGTCGATGTGGACGGGTTCGAGGGCCCGCTCGACCTGCTGCTGACGCTGGCGCGCAACCAGAAGGTCGACCTGCAGCGCATCTCGATCCTGGCGCTGGTCGAGCAGTATCTCGCCTTCGTGGCCGATGCGCGGCGCATGCGCCTGGAGCTGGCGGCGGACTATCTCGTCATGGCCGCCTGGCTTGCCTATCTCAAGAGCCGCCTGCTGCTGCCCGAGCAGAAGGACGAGGACGAGCCGACGGGTGAGGAACTGGCGGCGGCGCTGGCCTTCCGCCTGCAGCGTCTGGAGGCCATGCGCAAGGCCGCCGAGGCGCTGATGTCCCACAACCGGCTCGGACGGGACGTCTTTCCCCGGGGCGCGCCGCAGCCCCTGTCGGTGCAGCGCAAGAGCGTGTTCGACGCCACGATCTATGACCTGCTGACCGCCTATGCCTCGCAGCGCCAGCGCCAGTCGGTCACCAGCGTCCGCGTCCGGCGCCGCACCGTGTGGTCGCTGCAGGAGGCGCGGGACCTCCTGGCGCGGCTGGTGGGCGAGATGGCCGACTGGACCCCGATCAATGCCTATCTGGTCGATTACCTCGCCGACGAGAGCGAACGGGCGACGGTGATTGCCTCCACCTTCTGCGCGAGCCTCGAGATGGTGCGCGAAGGGCATCTGGAAGTGCGGCAGGGCGAGGTCTTCGCCCCGATCTACCTGCGTCGCCGACGGGAGAAGCGTGATGGCGGCTGAGCTGGATCCGGAAGGCCTCAGGATGGTCGAGGCACTGCTGTTTGCCTCCGCAGACCCGCTCGGGGCGTCCGAGATTGCCGCCCGTCTTCCGGCCGGCACGAATGTCACCATCCTGCTGGCCGAGCTGCAGCGCCAATATGCCGCACGCGGGGTCAATCTCGTGCCGGTCGCCGGCAAGTGGGCCTTCCGCACCGCGCCCGATCTTGCCTATCTGCTCCAGCGCGAGGCGGTGGAGTTGCGCAAGCTCTCGCGGGCGGCCCTCGAGACGCTGGCGATCATTGCCTACCACCAGCCCGTCACCCGCGCCGAGATCGAGGAAATCCGCGGCGTCTCCACCAACAAGGGCACGCTCGACGTGCTGCTCGAGACCGGCTGGATCCGCATGCGCGGCCGCCGGCGGACGCCGGGGCGGCCCGTCACCTATGGCACCACCGAGGGCTTCCTCGACCATTTCGGGCTCGAGGCCATCGCCGATCTGCCCGGTCTGGAGGAACTGAAGGGCGCTGGTCTTCTCGACAGCGCCATCCCGGCCAGCTTCCATGTGCCGCTGCCGGACGACTCGGAAACGCTTGCACCCGACGAGGATCCGTTGGAAGACGGCGAACTGTTCGATTTCGAGGACCTCGCCGCCGACGGCGAGGAGGAGCCGTCCCGTTGACGTCACAGCCGTCATCCTTCGCCCTGCCGGCCACCGGCGCGGCCGCATCGCCCGCCAGCCGCGAAGCGTCGGGCTGGGGCCCGCGCGGCACCACCGGCACCACCTTTGCCTCCGCCCTGGCCTTCGAGGACATCCATCACGCCTATGGCGCGGCGGAGACGCTGCACGGCGTCTCGCTCGCCGTCCGGCCGGGCGAGATCCTCTGCCTGCTCGGCCATTCCGGCTGTGGCAAGACCACGCTGATGCGCATCGCCGCCGGCGTCGAGCCGCAGTCGCGCGGCCGGGTGCTGATCAACGGCGAGGAGGTGGCTGGTCCGGCCCGCTTCCTGCCGCCGGAACAGCGCGGCGTCGGCCTGATGTTCCAGGACTATGCGCTGTTTCCGCATCTGACGAACCGCGAGAACGTGATGTTCGGTCTGACGCGGCTGAGCCGCACGGCCGCCGCCGAGGTCGCCGACCAGATCCTTGCCCGCGTCGGTCTCGGTGCCTATGCGGCCGACTATCCCCATTCGCTGTCCGGCGGCGAGCAGCAGCGGGTGGCGCTGGCCCGCGCGATCGCGCCGCGCCCCGGCATCCTGCTGATGGACGAACCCTTTTCCGGACTGGACAGCCGCCTGCGCGACGACGTGCGCGAGGAAACGCTGGCGATCCTGCGCGAGACCCGCGCCACCTGCGTGATGGTGACGCATGATCCGGAGGAAGCCATGCGCATGGGGGACCGCATCGCCCTGATGCGGTCCGGCCGCCTGGTGCAGCATGGCACGGCGGAAGATCTCTACCTGCGCCCGGTCAATGCCTTCGCTGCCCGGTTCTTCTCGGAAGTCAACGAGTTCGACGGGATCATCCGGGGCGGCCGGGTCGACTGTCCGCTGGGGGTTCTGCCCTTTGCCGGGTCGGCGCCGCTTGCCGACGGGACTGCGGTCCATGTCTGCCTGCGCCCGGACGGGATCCGCCTGCTGCCGGCCGGGGAGGGGCTTCCGGCCCGCGTCATCTCGCGCCGCTTCATCGGCACCGTCGACCTTGTCCTGCTGGCCTATCCGGGGTCCGACCGGCCGCTGCAGGCGCGCCTCAGGCCCGGCGATCAGGTCCGGGTCGGGGCCGATGTCGGCATCGCCGTGGAGGAACGGGATGTACTTGTCTTTGCCAAGTCGTCGCCGAGCCATTAGATAGAGCAGACGGTCCCGGGGAGCTTCGGTTGCGAGGGCTGGACCTTTTTGTAATAGTGACGCGCCGGTGAGCGACCGGAGTGAGTAGGAGTTCGGGGAATGAGCATCGGTATCTGGCAGCTTCTCATCATCGCGGTGATCGTCATCCTGCTGTTCGGCCGGGGCAAGATCTCCGACCTGATGGGCGACGTCGCCAAGGGCATCAAGAGCTTCAAGAAGGGCATGGCCGAGGACGACACCGCGTCGAGCGACACGCCGGCCGCCCAGCCGCAGAAGACCATCGACCATCAGCCGGCCAGCCAGGTCGCGGCCGAAAAGAGCCAGGACCAGTCGCGCACGAACTGAGCCCACGGTCCAGCTCGAGGGCCAGCCCGACAGGCCGGCTCTGGGGTCAGCAGGGTCGGGATCGGATCTGCCCGGCTGATCGCCGCGCGAGGACCCGGACCCGCAAGGAATGACAGGCAAGGGCATCCGGCCGGCGCAAGCGCGCGGGCAGGATGCGGCACGACCGGCAGGCACGCATGTTTGATGTTGGATGGACGGAACTCCTGGTGATCGCCGTGGTCGCGATCATCGTGGTTGGCCCGAAGGACCTGCCAAGGATGCTGCGCGCGTTTGGCCAGACGGTCGGCAAGATGCGGCGCATGGCCAACGAGTTTCAGTCGACCTTCAACGACGCGCTCAAGGAAGCCGAGCGTGAGGCCGACATTCTCGACATGAAAAAGGCCGCCGAGGACGCCGCGCGCGGCGTCCAGAACTATGACCCGCTCGCCGATCTCAAGAAGACCATCAGCCAGCCGCTGACCCTTGACGAACCGGCGGCGGATCGTGCGGCCGAAACGCCTCTGGACGCGGTTGCCGATGCCTTTGGCGGGGCCGAGACCGATCCGGCTCCTGCCGCCACAAGGCCTGCCTCCGCTCCGCCGTCACCTGCAGCCCCGTCACCTGCAGCCCCGTCACCTCAGGTACCGACACCCGGGCCCACATCGACGCAGACCCCGGCGGCTGCCCCGCTCGCCCCTGTGGCTGCTCCGGCCGCGCCTGCGCCTGCGCCGTCACCGGTGCCTGCTGCAGCCGGCGCACCCATCGCCGCCGGACCTGTGTCCGCCGCGCCCGTGGCTGCCGTCCAGCCCGTCCCGACGCCCTCCAGCGAGACCCGGTCATGAGCCAGGACGACATCGACGCCAGCAAGGCGCCCCTGATCGAGCATCTGATCGAATTGCGCTCCCGCCTCCTGAAGTCGGTGGTCGCGATCATCGTGATGTTCCTGATCTGCTTCTATTTCGCGATCGACATCTACAACATCCTGACGGTGCCCTATCAGCTGGCGGTCGGCATGGACAAGCCGATCGAGATGATCTTCACCGCGCCGCAGGAGTGGTTCTTCACCCAGATGAAGCTCGCCCTGTTCGGCGCGTTGTTCCTGGCCTTTCCGGTGATCGCCTCGCAGGTCTACATGTTCGTGGCTCCGGGGCTCTACAAGAACGAGCGCCAGGCCTTCATGCCCTATCTGGTGGCCACGCCCGTCCTGTTCTCGCTCGGCGCGGCGATGGTCTATTTCTTCGTCATGCCGATGGCGATGGGCTTCTTCCTGTCGATGGAGCAGACCGGCGGCGAAGGCAAGGTGACGATCCAGCATCTGGCCCGCGTCAGCGAGTACCTTGATCTCATCATGGTGCTGATCTTTGCCTTCGGCATCGTGTTCCAGCTGCCGGTCGTGCTGACGCTGCTTGGCCGGGCCGGTCTGGTGTCCTCGCAGATGCTGAAGGAAAAACGGCGCTACGCGATCGTCATCGCCTTCATCGTCGCGGCCATCCTGACCCCGCCCGATCCCATCAGCCAGATCGGCCTTGCGCTGCCGACGCTGCTTCTCTACGAAGTCTCCATCGTTACGGTTCGGATGATCGAGCGCCAGCGCGCGGAACGGGAAAAGCAGGAGGCTGCCTGATCGCCAGGCCCTCGCCCTGACCGGCGGCAAAGCGGCGCCCGACCAGCGGGCCTCCTTGCCATCGGAAACCCAAATGTTCGACATCAAGTGGATCCGGGAAAACCCGCAAGCCTTCGACGCCGCTCTTGCCCGCCGCGGGGCCGAGGCGGCGTCCGCCCGTCTCATCGCCCTCGATGACGCCCGCCGCGCCCATATCGCACGGCTCCAGGAGGCGCAGGAGCGCCGCAATGCCGCCTCCAAGGAGATCGGCAAGGCCAAGGCGATGAAGGACGAGGCCGCGGCCCAGGCGCTGATCGACGAGGTCGCCAAGATCAAGTCGATGATCCAGGAAGGGGAGGAAGAGGAGCGCCGCCTCAACGAGGCGCTCGACCAGGCCCTTTGCGTCATTCCGAACCTGCCGCTCGCCGATGTGCCGGACGGCTCCGACGAGACCGGCAACGTCGTCCACCATGTGCATGGCGACAAGCCGCAGCTCCCCTTCATCAACAAGCCGAAGGAGCATTTCGAGCTCGGCGAGGCACTCGGCACGATGGATTTCGCCACCGCTGCCAAGCTGTCCGGCTCGCGATTCGTCCTGCTCAAGGGCCAGCTGGCCCGGCTTGAGCGGGCGCTCGGCCAGTTCATGATCGACCTGCACACCACCGAACACGGCTACATGGAAGTGTCGCCGCCGCTGCTGGTCAGCGGCACGGCGCTCTACGGCACCGGCCAGCTGCCGAAGTTCGAGGAAGACCTGTTCCGCGCCGGTGACAGCCATTACCTGATCCCGACCGCCGAGGTTCCGCTGACCAACATGGTCGCGGACGAGATCCTCGGCGAGGAGGCCCTGCCGCTGCGCGTCACCGCGCTGACCCACTGCTTCCGCTCGGAAGCAGGCTCCGCCGGCCGCGACACCCGCGGCATGCTGCGCCAGCACCAGTTCCAGAAATGCGAGCTGGTGTCGGTCACCCGTCCGGAGGATTCCGCCGCCGAGCTGGAGCGCATGCTCGGCTGTGCCGAGGCCGTGCTGCAGAAGCTTGGCCTCCACTACCGCGTCATGACGCTCTGCACCGGCGACATGGGCTTCGGCTCGCAGAAGACCTATGACATCGAGGTCTGGCTGCCGGGGCAGGACACGTACCGCGAAATCTCGTCCTGCTCGGTCTGCGGCGACTTCCAGGCCCGGCGCATGAACGCGCGCTTCCGCCCTGCGGACGCCAAGGGCCTGCGCCACGTGCACACGCTGAACGGCTCGGGCGTGGCCGTCGGCCGCGCCATGATTGCCGTCATGGAAAACTACCAGAACAACGACGGCACGATCACCGTGCCGGAGGTGCTGCGGCCCTACATGGGCGGACTGGAGCGGATCGGCTGACCATGCGCATTCTCATCACCAACGACGACGGCATCCATTCCGAGGGGCTGCGCGCGCTGGAGCGCATCGCCCGGGCCCTGTCCGACGACGTCTGGGTCGTGGCGCCCGAGACCGACCAGAGCGGCGTGGCCCATTCCCTGACGCTGAGCGATCCCCTGCGCCTGCGCCAGATTTCCGAGCGCCACTTCGCCTTGCGCGGCACCCCGACCGACTGCGTCATCATGGGCGTGCGCAAGGTGTTGCCGGGCCTGCCGGACCTGATCCTGTCGGGCATCAACCGTGGCCAGAACATGGCCGACGACGTCACCTATTCGGGCACAGTCGCCGGTGCCATGGAGGGGGCGATCCTCGGCATCCGTTCCTTCGCCGTCTCGCAGGCCTGGAGCTTCGCCGTCGGCACTGAACCGGACTACGCGCCGGCCGAGGCCCTCGCACCGGAGCTGTTCCGCAAGCTGATGGACTTCGACCTGCCGCGCTATACCCTGCTCAACATCAACTTCCCGGCCTGCCGGCCGGAGGAGGTGGCGGGCGTGCGCGTCACCGTGCAGGGCCATCACGAGCAGGCCGGCCTCATCATCGACGAGCGCATGGACCGCCGCGGCAATGCCTACTACTGGCTGGGCTTCCAGGAGCGCTCGCATGATCCGGTCGGCAACAGCGACCTGAACGCCATCGCCGCCAATTTCGTCTCGGTCACGCCGCTCAGGCTTGACCTCACCGCGCATGATCTGGTCGGGTTGCTGTCGGCACAGCTGGGCTGACCCCGGTCCGGGGCGGGGAGGGGACGATGGCGCAGACGGGACACTTGGATCCGCCGCAGGTCTCGAGCGAGGAGTTCGAGGCCCGCGCTTCCCTGGTGCTGTCCCTGCGCCGGCGCGGCGTCAATGACCGCCGCGTGCTGTCGGCGATCGAGCGGGTGCCGCGCCGCCTGTTCCTCGCGGCCCGCCTGCACCGCTATGCCTACGAGGACTGCCTGCTGCCGATCGAGTGCGGCCAGGTGGTGAGCGCCCCCTCGCTGGTGGCGCGCATGGCCGAGGCGCTCGAGATCCAGCCCTCGCACCGGGTGCTGGAGATCGGCACCGGCTCGGGCTACCAGACCGCGATCCTGTCGCAGCTGTGCCAGCATGTCTTCACGGTCGAGCGCTACCAGACGCTGATCTCGCTCGCCCGCCAGCGCCTCGCCGCCCTCAAGATCACCAATTGCGAGCTGCATCACGCCGACGGCCTGCAGGGCCTGCGCGAGCGCGCGCCCTTCGACCGGATCGTGCTCACCGGGGCGGTCACCTCCATCCCCCAGATCCTGAAGGCGCAGCTGGCCAGCGACGGCATCCTCGTCTGCCCCATCGGCGCGCCCGGCACGCTGCAGGCCCTGGTGCGCTTTCGCAAGGGCGCAGAATCGCACGTTGAGGAAAGTCTTGGCGAATTGCGTCTCGTTTCGCTGCGCCCGGGCAAGGCCGATTTCCTTTAGTGCTTGATCTTTTGGCAGAATTCAGCCGTTTCCACGCGTCGTTTAGGCTTTGTCAACCTTACTCCCCTTTACTGGTCCCATGTTAACTTACATTGGGTCGAGCAGGGCAATGACCAGTCGGATGCGTAACGATCGCAAGTCCCTTTGGACACGGGTCGCCGTCATTGGCCTCCTGTCCGGTCTTGGTGCCGGTTGCAGTGGCGACATTGAGCGGTTTGCAGACGGGCCGATCTACACCGGCGGCACGGCAAACCAGCGTTCCATTCTCGGCAGCGGCGCGTCCAGCCAGCCGAGCTATCAGGATGTGGTGCGGGGTCCGGGGCAGGGCTCCGGGGCTCTGCCGGTGGCGGGCGGCAATCCGCGCAGCACCGGATCCATCGCCTCCAGCAAGCTGCCCCCGGTGCCGGGCACGGCCGAATCGTCCGCGCCGCCGCCGGTGCGCCTGTCGCAGGCGGGCGCCACCGTGAACCGTCCGGCCGCCATCCCGGTTCCGGCCGCTCCGGCTCCGGCTCCGGCTGCGGTGGCCGAGGCGGGCGAGAACACCTGGAAGGGCTGGACATCGGCCGGCGGCACCCGCATCCAGTTGCGCGAGGGCGACACGGTTGCCTCTGTCAGCAAGCGCTACGGCGTGCCGGCCGAAGCCATCATGGCCACCAACGGGCTTGACCGGTCGTCGCAGCTGCGCTCCGGCCAGTCGATCGTCATCCCGACCTATGTCTTTGCCGCCAACAACGCCAGCACCAGCGCGACCCCGGCTCCGGGCAAGCCGGTGCGCCTCCCGCCCGCCGGCTCCGCGCCGGAGGTGACGGGCTCCGTGCCGCCGGCCTCCAGCCTGACGGCCGCCATCAGCGCGCCGTCGCGCAAGCCGGCCGGGTCTCAGGCTGCTTCTCAGGCTGTTGCCGGTCTTGCGCCGGCAGCGCCAGTCGCCTCCGATGCCCGGCCGACCGCACCGCTCGTCGCCGGCCGCCCGGCGCCGGCTGCCCCCGCAACCGGGCCCGTGACGGCCCTGCGCGAGGCACCCGGGTCCACCTTGCCCGCCAGCGATCGCCCGGCCATCGACGCGGTCGCCGGTGCGGTGCAGGCGAGCGCGCCCGTGCGCACCGCCGCGGTGGATCCGCAGGAAACCACGGCCGGTCCCATGTTCCGCTGGCCTGTCCGTGGCCGCGTGATTTCCGAATTCGGCACCAAGCCGGGCGGCACCCGCAACGACGGCATCAACCTCGCCGTTCCCGAGGGCACGCCGGTCAAGGCGGCCGCCGACGGCTCCGTCATCTATGCCGGCAACGAGCTGCAGGGCTTCGGCAATCTGGTCCTGATCCGGCACGACGACGGCTGGGTCTCGGCCTACGCCCACAACAGCGAGATCCTGGTGAAGCGCGGTGACACCATCCAGCGCGGTCAGGTCATCTCCAAGGCCGGCGCCACCGGCTCCGTCTCGCAGCCGCAGGTGCATTTCGAGCTGCGCAAGGACAACAAGCCGGTCGATCCGACCCGCTATCTGCCCCGCGGCTGAGGCCGACAGTCAGACAGTCAAAAGGCGGCCACCGGCCGCCTTTTTCTTGTCGCTGGTGACCCGGCATTCCCTGTCATTCTCCGTCATTCCGGACAAGGTGAGCGTTCAGCGAACCGCAGATCCGGGATCCAGCATGTCTGTGCGAGCGCAAGCGAGCCCAAAACCACGTCAACCCGACACGACTTGCGACCGACAGGTGTGTCGCGCTCCGCGCGGCTAATATCTGGATCCCGGGTCAGGCCCGGGACAGGCCCCGGCTCGGCGCTTCGCTGACGCTCAGCTGGCCCGGGATGACTGTGAGTGGGTTTGTCAGACAGTCAAAAGGCGCCCGCCGGCCTGTCCCTAGCGCGCCAGCGGGACGCCGAGGCGTCCTGCCAGGTCCTGGATGAACTGGAAGGCGACTCGACCGGACCGCCCGCCGCGCGTCGTTGCCCATTCCAGCGCCTCGGCGCGCAGCTGCGCCGGCTCCACCTCAAGGCCGAAGTGGCGGACATAGCCGCTCACCATCTCCAGATAGTCGTCCTGGGTGCAGTTGTGGAAGCCGAGCCACAGGCCGAAGCGGTCGGACAGCGACACCTTTTCCTCCACGGCCTCCGCCGGATTGATCGCGGTGGAGCGCTCGTTCTCGATCATGTCGCGCGGCAGCAGGTGGCGGCGGTTCGAGGTGGCATAGAAGAGCACATTCTCGGGCCGCCCCTCGATGCCGCCTTCCAGGACCGCCTTCAGCGACTTGTAGGACGTGTCGTCATGGTCGAAGCTGAGATCGTCGCAGAAGACGATGAAGCGGTGCGGCGCAGCCTTGATCAGCGCCATCAGCCCCGGCAGCGTCTCGATGTCCTCGCGGTGGATCTCGATCAGCTTGAGCGGCGGCGTCTGGCCCGTGCGGTTGATCGCGCCGTGCACCGCCTTCACCAGCGACGACTTCCCCATGCCCCTGGCGCCCCAGAGCAGCGCGTTGTTGGCCGGCAGGCCCCGGGCAAAGCGCTGCGTATTGTCGAAGAGAAGATCGCGCACACGGGCAACCGCGCACAGAAGTTCGAGGTCGACGCGGTTGACGCGGGCGACCGGCTGAAGGTTTCCCGGCGATGGCTGCCAGATGAAGGCATCGGCGGCGTCGAAATCCGGCACCTGCGGCAGCGGCGGAACCGCCCTGGAAATCAGCGCGATCAGCAGGTCGAGCTTGTCCGACAGGTCGCTGGGGCTGAGGCTGGTTTCTTTTGTCATGACAGCACTGTTACCTTGATCCTGAATGCCTATATGGGGGGTGCTTGTAGGCCTGGGGCAGGCTTAACATGGGGGGGAGGGGCCCGAAATCCCGGTTTTGCCCGGATCGGTACGCCGAAACCTGCCGTCTCACTTGAAAAGCGGGGCCCCGTGGTTATAGTCCGCGCCACCTGAATGGGGCGTTGTCCGGCAGGGCCCGACAGGGTCGCCGCGACGCCATCTCCGAGGAGAGCTTGATGTTCATCACCCCCGCATACGCACAGACCGCCGGCGCCGGTGGCCCGGATCTGCTGATCTCTATGCTGCCGTTCGTCGCGATCTTCGCGATCATGTATTTCCTGATCATTCGTCCGCAGCAGAAGCGGATGAAGGCCCACAAGGAAATGATCGCGAACCTGCGCCGCGGCGACGTCGTCGTCACGTCCGGGGGGCTGATTGCCAAGGTCGTCAAGGTTGTGGACGACGCCGAGATCCAGGTCGAGCTGGCCGAAGGCGTGAAGGCGCGCCTCGTGCGCTCCATGGTGGCGGAAGTCCGCTCCAAGTCCGAGCCTGTCAAGGACGGCGAGTAATCTCTTCGGGACCGGTCAGTCCAGGCCGGCCGGTCCCGCTGCATTCGGTTTAGGATTGGTGCCGCCCGGCGGTGGCTCAGCCAGCACAGGCATTCACTCATGCTCTATTTCGCGCGCTGGAAGATCGCCCTGATCTTTGCAGTGGTCATCGGAGGGATCGTGTCGATCCTGCCGAACTTCATGTCTGCGGAAACCTTGCGGAACTGGCCCGACTGGCTTCCGAAGTCGCAGATCGTGCTGGGTCTCGACCTGCAGGGCGGCGCCTATCTTCTCTATGAAGTCGACGAGCGCGACTACATCGACAAGAGCCTGGCGACACTGACGGGCGAAATCCGCAACGAGCTGCGCAAGGAACCGCGCATCGGCTACACCGGCCTGACCATTCAGGGTGACACCGCACAGGTCCGCATCCGTGATGCCGACAAGCTTGAGGAGGCCCGCACCCGTCTTGAGCCGCTCGTCAACCCGCTGGCAAGCTCCATGCTGGGCGGCGGCGGCGTCAACGAGTTCGAGATGACGGTCACCGACGACGGCCTGATCCGCTTTGCGTTTACCGAGCAGGGGCTCAACCAGCGCATGGCAGCGATCGTGCAGCAGTCGATCGAGGTGATCCGGCGCCGCGTGGATGAACTGGGCAACACCGAGCCCAACATCCAGCGCCAGGGGACCAACCGCATTCTCGTCGAGGCTCCGGGCGAGCAGAACCCGGAGCGCCTCAAGTCGCTCGTCGGCCAGACGGCGCAGCTGACCTTCCATCTCGTCGATGTCACCATGTCGGCGGACCAGGCGCTGCAGAGCCGGCCTCCGGTCGGCACCATCATCCTCAATTCCATCGACGAGCCGGCCATTCCGTATCTGGTCGAGGAAGTTCCGCTGATGACCGGCGAGGATCTGGTCGACGCCCAGGTCTCGTTCAATCCGCAGACCAACGAGCCGGTCGTGAGCTTCCGCCTGAGCACGGCGGGCGCGCGCAAGTTCGCCAATGTCACCACCCAGAACGTCGGTCGGCCCTTTGCCATCGTGCTCGACAACGAGGTGATTTCCGCCCCGCGGATCAACGAGCCGATCACGGGCGGCTCCGGTCAGATCTCCGGCAACTTCTCGGTCGAGAGCGCCAACGATCTCGCGGTCCTGCTGCGCGCCGGTGCGCTGCCGGCCAAGCTGTCGGTGATCGAGGAACGCGCCATCGGTCCGGGCCTTGGCCAGGATTCGATTGACGCCGGACGCACCGCCTCGCTGATCGGTGGCGCGCTCGTCGTCGTGTTCATGGTGCTCGCCTACGGTCGCCTCGGCTTCTATGCCGACATCGCGCTCATCGTGAACGTGGTGCTGATCTTCGCCGCGCTGACCTTGCTGCAGTCCACCCTGACCTTGCCCGGTATCGCCGGCATCGTGCTGACCATCGGCATGGCGGTCGACGCGAACGTGCTGATCTATGAACGCATCCGCGAGGAGTTGCGGGCAGGGCGGTCGGTGATCTCCTCGATCGAGGCCGGGTTCAGCCGCGCCTTCGACACGATCGTGGACGCCAACATCACCACGCTCATTGCCGCAGTCGTCCTGTTCCAGCTCGGCTCGGGTCCGGTGCGCGGCTTTGCCGTGACGCTGGCGCTCGGCATCTTCACGACCATGTTCACGGCCTACACCGTGACGCGCTTCATCGTGTCGATCTGGATCCGTCGGGCCCGCCCGACCCATATCAATATCTGAACCGGAACTCACATCATGAAGCTCTTGCGGCTTGTTCCCGACAACACGAAGTTCCGCTTCATGCGGTTCCGGTTTTACAGCTTCCCGGCCTCGCTGGTCCTTGCCGCGCTGTGCATCGGTCTGTTCTTCACGGTCGGCCTCAACTACGGCATCGATTTCAAGGGCGGCAGCCTTATCGAGATGAAGACCAATGGACCGGCCGACATCGCCGAGATCCGCAGCAAGCTGTCCGCGCTCAACCTGGGCGACGTGCAGGTGCAGCAGTTCGGCGATCCGGACGAGGTCCTGGTCCGGCTCGAGCAGCAGGACGGCGACGAGCAGAGCCAGCAGCTTGCGATCAATGCCGTCCGCGAGACCTTTGCGGACGAGGTCGAGTTCCGCCGGGTCGAGATCGTCGGGCCGAGCGTCTCGGGCGAGCTGGCGACGGCCGGTGCGCTTGGCGTCGGGGTGGCCCTGATCGGCATCCTCATCTACGTCTGGATCCGCTTCGAGTGGCAGTTCGCCATTGGCGCCATCCTGACCACGGTGAATGACGTTATCGTCACCATCGGCCTTTTCGTGGTGCTGCAGCTCGACTTCACCTTGTCCAGCATCGCGGCGGTGCTGACGATCATCGGTTACTCGCTGAACGACACGGTGGTCGTCTATGACCGCATCCGCGAGAACCTGCGCCGCTACAAGAAGATGCCGCTGCCGGAACTGCTCGACCTGTCGATCAACGAAACGCTCACGCGCACGATGATGACGTCGGTCACCACTTTGCTCGCGCTCCTTGCGCTCTATCTGTTCGGTGGCGAGGTCATCCAGTCCTTCACGCTGGCCATGATCTTCGGCATCCTGATTGGCACCTACTCGTCGATCTTCCTGGCGGCGCCCATGCTCATCCTGTTCAATCTGCGCCCGGCCGGCGGAGACAAGGACGATGACAAGGACAAGGACAAGCCTGCCGAAGGCTCGGCGGCGGCGTCCAGGACGGTCTGACGCCCGAGACGACAGGACAACACATGGAAATCCGCAAGGCGCATTTCCCCGGACGCGCGCCCGTCGACGCCTATGGCGGCGGCGGGTTCCGTTTTGCGGACATGTCCCATCTTGGCTCGATCTGCTGCCTGCCGTCCGGGATCCATGGCTGGGACGTGACCCGCTTCGAGGACATCGACCTGGCGAGCTTTGCCCGCGTTCTGGGGCAGGCGGAGGAGATCGAGGTGCTGCTGGTCGGCACGGGGACCGACCTTCGTCCGCTCCGGCCCGAGTGGAAGGCTGCCTTCCGCGAGGCCGGCATCCTCGCCGATCCGATGTCGACGGGCGCAGCCGTCCGCACCTACAACGTCATGCTGTCCGAGGATCGCGCCGTGGCGGCCGTCCTGATCGCGGTGGACTGACCCATGGTCTCCTCCGCTGCCGCCACGTCCTTTGATCATGCCCAGGCGCTGGTGCGCGAGCAGGACCGCGACCGCTATCTGACCGCCCTGTTCGCGCCGCCGGAGCATCGTCCCGGCTTGCTTGCGCTCTATGCCTTCAACATCGAGATTGCCCGCATCCGCGATGTGGTCAACGACCCGCTGCCGGGCGAGGTGCGGCTGCAGTGGTGGCGCGATTTCCTCACTGGCACCCATCACGGCGAGACGTCGGCCAATCCGGTTGCCGCTGCCCTGGCCGAGACGATCCGGCGCTACCATCTGCCGGTTGCCGCCCTGGTCGCCCTCATCGATGCGCGGGTCTTCGATCTCTATGATGATCCGATGCCGACGCTGACCGATCTGGAGGGCTATGCCGGGGAGACCTCGTCGGCGCTGATCCAGCTGGCCTCGATCGTGCTCGCGGGTGGATCGGAGGCGGGCACCTGCGACGCGGCCGGTCATGCGGGGGTCGCCTACGGGCTCACCGGCCTCATGCGCGCCTTGCCCTGGCATGCGGCGCGCCACCAGCAGTTCCTGCCCTCCGACGTGCTCGACCGCCACGGCGTCGACCGGGCGACCCTGTTCCGGGGCGAGATGACACCGGAGCTCGGGGCAGCCCTCACCGAAATGCGGGCGCACGCGCGGCACCATCTGGACCGCACGCGCGGTCTCGTGGGGTCGGTGCGCCCCGAGGTCGCCGCCGCCTTCCTGCCGGTCTGTCTGGTGGAGCCCTTCCTGAAGGTGATGGAGCGCAAGGGGTTCAATCCCTTCCGCGACCGCGCCGAGCTGTCGCAGCTGCGCCGCCAGTGGATCATCTGGCGCGCTGCCCGCAAGGCCTTCCGCGCCGGCTGACCTCTCCTGATCGCACCGGCCGGACGGCGGCCAGACTTGCTGGCCGGACGTGCCGGCCAGGCGCGCGCCTTGCGCGTCTGGCTCTTGCGCCTGTCAGGTCCGCGTGAGGGCGTTCGCGCCGATCCAGCCGGCGAAATCCGCGCGGGCCCGCTGCGTCATGGCCAGCTTGCGCGCCTTGGTCTTTTCCGCCCCGCGCAGCCGCTTGCCCTCCGCGTCCTTGACGGGGGTCTCCATCGGCGGGAACAGGCCGAAGTTCACGTTCATCGGCTGGAACGAGCGCGGGCCTTCCGCGTCGTCGCGGGCAATGTGGCCGCCGGTGATGTGGCCGAGCAGCGCGCCCATGGCGGTCGTGGCCGGCGGCGGCGTCAGCGCGAGCCCGAGCCTCTCGCGGGCGGCAAAGAGCCCGGCCATGCAGCCGACCGAGGCCGATTCGACATAGCCCTCGCAGCCGGTGATCTGGCCGGCGAACCGCAGCCGCGTGTCGGCCTTCAGCCGCAGCGTCGGATCCAGCAGCTTCGGCGAGTTGAGGAAGGTGTTGCGGTGCAGCCCGCCGAGCCTTGCGAAGACCGCCTCTTCCAGCCCGGGGATCATCCGGAAGATCTCGGCCTGCGCGCCGTACTTCAGCTTGGTCTGGAACCCGACCATGTTGTAGAGCGTGCCAAGCGCATTGTCCTGGCGCAGCTGCACCACCGCATAGGCCTTCACGGTCGGGTTGTGCGCGTTGGTCAGGCCCATCGGCTTCATCGGCCCGTGCCGCAGCGTTTCGCGGCCGCGCTCCGCCATCACCTCGATCGGCAGGCAGCCGTCGAAATAGGGGGTGTTGGCCTCCCACTCCTTGAAGTCGGTCTTGTCGCCGGACAGCAGCGCGTCGATGAAGGCATCATACTGGGCCTTGTCCAGCGGACAGTTGATGTAGTCCTTGCCGGTGCCGCCCGGTCCCACCTTGTCGTAGCGCGACTGGAACCAGGCCACGTCCATGTTGATGCTCTCGAAATGCACGATCGGCGCGATGGCGTCGAAGAAGGCGAGGGCATCTTCTCCCGTCCGCGCCAGGATGGCCTCCGACAGGGCCGGGGAGGTGAGGGGGCCGGTGGCGATGATGACGCTGTCCCAGTCCTCGGGCGGCAGGCTGGTGAGCTCGCCCCGCTCCAGCGTGACGAGGGGATGGGCGGCGAGCGTGCGGGTCACCGCCTCGGCAAAGCCGTCCCGGTCCACCGCAAGCGCGCTGCCGGCCGGCACCTGATGCGCATCGGCCGCCTGCATGATCAGCGATCCGGCCGCGCGCAGTTCCGCATGCAGCAGCCCGACCGCATTGTAGTCGGCATCGTCGGAGCGGAAGGAATTGGAACAGACCAGTTCCGCCAGGCTGTCGGTCTTGTGCGCGTCGGTCCGGCTGAGCGGCCGCATTTCATGCAGCACCACGGGCACGCCGGCCTGGGCCATCTGCCAGGCGGCTTCCGATCCCGCCAGGCCACCGCCGATCACGTGAACAGGTTTTGTCATCCGATTGAAGCCTCTTGTTGGCCGCAGCGCTGTCTCGCGCGGCACCGGACCCAGGGACCAGACCCGGCGTTTGACCCCGGATCCGTCCCGGTGACCTGCCGGCAGCGTGGCCGGGCAGGCGTGGAAACATGATCCCGCCTGATATCGTTTTGGTGGGCAGGATGCAACGGAAGCCATAAGCTGCCGCTGCGGCATCGTCGCCGCCGGTCAGGGGAGCCTCGCCCATGAGCACAGTCAGCGCCGACAGGGCAGCGCCCGCCCCCCGGGACGCCCGCACGCGGCGTCCAGACCAGGCGCCCGCCTGCCCGCCAGACCACGTCCATGCAGGTTTGCCGGCACGTTCGCAGGCACGTTTGCACACACGGGCGCGGGCTCTGGCGCGGGCTCTGGCGCTGGCTCTCTGCGTTGCGCTCGCCGGCTGTGCCGCCCAGTCAAGCCAGCCGGCAACGGCCTGGTACACCGGCCAGGATGGCGTGCCGCCGCGGACAGACCGGATCTATGTCTGTCACAGCTTCGGCTGCGCGCGGAAGACGCCCGTGCAGCTGACGGGGCGCGACCTGCGGCGCCTTGGCGACATCCTGCGCGCGGGCCGGGCCTCGCCCCAGGCCGAGCGTGCGGCCATCGCGCGGGCCGTCGCCTGGATGGAGACCCGCGTCGCCGCCACCGTGGGCTCGGCCGGGGACCGTCCGGGCTTCGACATGCGGGGCGCGGGCGAGCCCGGCCAGATGGACTGCATCGACGAGGCCACCAACACGACCAGCCTGCTGCTGCTGGCCGAGGCCCGGGGGTTGCTGCGCCATCACCGTGCCGGCGCACCGGTCGCGCGGGGCTTCCTGGTCGATGGCCGCTACCCGCATGCCACCGCGGTGGTGCTGGAGACCTCCGGCGACGCCTATGCGGTGGACAGCTGGCCGACGCCCAACGGTGCCGCGCCGGTCATCCAGCCCCTGTCCGCCTGGTTCGCGGCCCGGCCCCGGCTCTAGCTCCGGGTTTGGCCCGTGCCGCCGGCAGCCGGCGGCACCGCGCGCATCCGGACCGGCGGCGTGTCAGCCGGCCCGCGCCGCCAGTTTCCACTTGCGGTATTCGCGGTCGACGATGCGGCGCGGATGCCAGACCAGCGTGCTCTGCAGGATTTCGCCGCTGAACCGGTAGAGCCGCGCCACCAGACGCCGCAGCGGACGCTTGGCCTGATAGCGGGCCTCCGACTGGGCCGGCTGCAGCGCGGCCGAAAGCCGCGCGTAGTTCTCCGGCATCGGATGCAGCTGGCCCGGATCGGGCGCGCGCATCTTGCGCGCGACGAGCGAGGTTCCCGAGCCGGCATTGTGCTCGGCCAGGTCGAAGCCCGCCTGCGCCAGCATCGCCTTCAGCGTGTCGTGGTTGAAATTGTAGACATGCGCATAGTGGAAGCGGGTGCTCGGCGCATGATGCGTGTTCTCGATGTCCGGCACGTCCACGAACAGCATGCCCCCCGGCTTCAGCCAGCGGTTCATGATGCTGAGCGAGGTCAGCGGCAGGTGCAGGTGTTCCAGCACGTGATGCAGCGTGATGGCATCGAAGCTGCCTTCCTCGATTCCGGCCTCCTCCAGCGGCGAACAGACGATCTGCGCCCCGAACACCCGGCGGGTGTAGTCGGAATAGCCCTTGTGCGGCTCCAGTCCGATTGCCTTGTAGCCGGCAAGCTCGGCCAGATAGAGGAACTCGCCACTGCCGCTGCCCACGTCCAGCACCTTCGCGCCGGTCTGGACATGCTTCTGGATCCGCTCCAGCCGGCCAAGGCCCGTGCGGGAGTAGCGCAGGATGTGCTTGCGCTTGGGTGTCAGCGTCGCCTTGTAGTCGCTGCGGTAACGCGACGCATAGTAGGCGTCCAGCTCGGCCTTGCTCGGCAGCGGCCAGGAATGCACCAGCCCGCAGCCCGTGCAGATCACCGTCGTCAACGGCGACCCATCGCGCCCCTTCAGGCCCACGATCTCCGAGTCATGTGTGCCGCAGACCTTGCAGGCCGTCGTGTTGCTGACCCGGTCGCCAATCTTTCCCGCCATGCGCTTGCCTCTCCCGTCCGCGTCTGACCCGGTCAGACGCGGACATAATAAAGAAGCCGTTCCCCATGCGCGACCATGGATTGGAACGACTCCAGACTGCTCATCTTCGCTATGTAGAACCCCGTAGGAAACATTCAAGAGCTGGAAAGCAGCGGCAAGGCTGCTGCACCGTCGCTCCAGCGTCCTCCATAGCGGCCGCATCGGCGCGCGCGGGCCCGGACAGTCCCTGGGCCATGCAAGGAGCACCTGACGGACGGACCGGAATGACGGGAAGGACTTTCAGCGCGGACGCCCCGCTGCGGATCTGTGCGGCGACAGGTCGGGAGATCTGCGGAAGACGAGAGACCCTGGAATCGAAAAGCGCTCGCCGATGGGAGGAGGATTCGGCGAGCGCTCTTTCGATGGCCGATCCGGGAGGAGGTGGATCGGTCGAAGCCGGACCGCAGGTGGGAGGAGGAGTCCTTTGGTCCGAAAATCGGAGCGGCGTGTTCGCCGCCCGTGTTGATGTTTAGATAATTCGTCCCGGCCCTGCGCGCCATGCACAATTCTGCATGCCTGCCTTGTTCATGTTGCAGAGCAGCACGTGCGGCGCAGCCTGCGGGCGGTCCGGACGGCCGCTTGCTCAGCGCATGGCCTGACGGGCAATCTGGGCAATGTCTGCACGCGAGATGCCGATGTCGTTCAGCTCGCGGGAGGACATGCGTGCCAGTTCGTCGTAAGTTGCGCGATACTTCTTCCAGGAGCGGTACTTGGAAACGATGTCGTGAAGCATGATGTTACCTTTCTTCTTGCTTTGTGGTGTCTTGTGGAACCTTGCGGCGTCCCGGTGTCCGGCGCTGCATCAATTCGTTGACATCTAGATAGGGGAACCAGATCCCGTTTGCCAGTGCTGGCTCATCATGCCAGCCCTGCGTCATCTGCAGGGCCGGTTAAGCGCCATTAGGGGCTGCGGCGTCTTCGTGGTGCGGGCGTGGTCCAGGCATGGCCGACCGGCGGCGGCGCTGTGCCCACGCGCCTCTGGGAGGGCCGGTTACCGAATCTGACCCGCAGGAATCGCAAGACTCTGCCGGATTTTCCCCCTCAACAGGGTCTGTTGCCGCTGCCGGCGGAAGGGCGGCGATGCGGCGGCCTCGCAAGCCGGGAAGGGGCCTTGCATGGTGCAGTGCAATCGCCGCTCCGGCGGGCGCTGCCCGGACCGGGGCCGCGAGCCATGCGATCCTGCGTGTGCTGCATTGCCCCGGCGGCCGACCCGCCCCCGTCCTCCGCGGTGCGTCACAGGCCGACCTTGCGATGGCCGGCACTTGTCCAGGCAGACCTGATCTGCCGCCCCCGACCGGACGCGCGAGGCGCTGGAACCTGGCATGTGGATCAGGCGCCAAGGACGAGTGCCAGAACCGGGTGGCAGAATCGGGTGCCAGAATCGAAGACCAGAATCGGGCATGTGGATCGGCGGCCAGGCTCTCGCGCGGCAACGGGATGCCGGACTCGACCGGTGGGATCAGATGCCGCACGCGGATGCCGGAAGCGGGGGCCAGAGCGACGGACCAGAGCGACGGACCAGAGCGACGGACCAGAACGGCGGCCAGACCCACGGGCCAGAACGACAGGCCAGAACGGCGGGCCAGAACGACAGATTGGTCTTTCCCGTCTCGACCCGCCGCCTGCGTCAGACCTCCGACCGGCCTCGCGCCGCAGTCCCCCGGCGGGACGGGACCCAGCCCTGCCTTGAAGGCTCGGGTTCGCCTCGGCCAGCGCCTGCGGCGACAAGGCCATCCGGCCTGCAACTCTGGCAGGAGGCTCGGCCGCGACTGGACGGGGCGCCTTCTTTGAAGATGGTCTGGAAAGACGATCTGGGAAGACACCCTGGGACGACTGTTGGGAAGCTGCCCAGGGCACGGTCTGGGCACGGTCTAGGGAACGGACTGGGCACCCGTCTGGACCGGTCGCCGTGGCAGATGGCATGCCGGCACCACGGCGCGGCCTGCTGCAAGGCCGGACGACGCAGAGGCATCGCGGACCGCTACCGCTTGTCCCGCGTCTGTGACTGGTTGTCGTCGCTGTTTCCTGCCGTACGCCCCAGTCTGTGCCAGAGAGGCGGGGCGATCACATGAAAACGCCCCCGGGCAGGTGTGCCGAAGGCGGGTTACCGGGACGTCGCGCGCCGGTTCCATCATGGACTGGACCCATCCGGATCCTGAAAAAACGTACGCCCGCCGGTGGGAGGAGGTACCGGCGGGCGTCGTTTAGTCGGGCAGGTTTGGGAGGAGAAGAACCTGCCGTCTCACACGATCCGGGGTTTGGGAGGAGGAGAACCCGGGACCGCGATTCCTGTAACTTGCAGAACCGCTCAGCGGCTGGCGCGGCGGGCGATGAACTCGATGTCGCCGCGGCCGATGCCAAGGTCGCTCAGCTCGCGGTTGGACAGGCGGGACAGCTCCTCGACGGTGCGGCGGTAGTTGACCCACGAGTTGTACTTGCGAACGACGGTGTTGAACATGTGTCCGATCCTTGACCTTGTGGAGCGGCTGCCGGCTTCCGCCTGGATCTGCCTGTCTGGCTGACCTCTTGTGCGGTGCAGCGCCGTTCCGATGGCCAATATCTAGATCCTCTTCGCATCTGCGAGAAGGTCCAGTCCTGCATGTCAGTCATGCGAATTGTGCAAGGCGGAAAAACAAAGGCGGGACAGCCTGTTCTGCCCCGCCCCTGATCATTTAAATCGATCGAATCGCCAGATTGTGCATTGCGGCATCATTCCGCCGCAGTCGATCTCCTGAGCGGCCGGCGGCCGAGCAGATCCTGCAGGAACCGGCCCGTATGGCTGGCCGGGTTCTCGGCCACATCCTCGGGCCGGCCGGTTGCCACCACGGTGCCGCCACCGTCGCCGCCCTCGGGGCCGAAGTCGATCAGCCAGTCCGCCGTCTTGATCACCTCGAGATTGTGCTCGATGACCAGCACCGTGTTGCCCTGCTCGACAAGCTCGTGCAGCACCTCCAGCAGCTTGGCCACATCGTGGAAATGCAGGCCCGTGGTCGGCTCGTCGAGGATGTAGAGCGTGCGACCCGTCG
The DNA here is from genome assembly GCF_009915765.1 of Pannonibacter sp. XCT-53. Taxonomy (NCBI): domain Bacteria; kingdom Pseudomonadati; phylum Pseudomonadota; class Alphaproteobacteria; order Hyphomicrobiales; family Stappiaceae; genus Pannonibacter; species Pannonibacter tanglangensis. The sequence goes on along the minus strand of NZ_JAABLQ010000001.1, from coordinate 1,369,053 downwards.
AGCGGCGGGACAGTTCCTTGGCAAGCTTCACGCGCTGCGCCTCACCGCCCGACAGTGTCGTCGCCTGCTGGCCGACCTTGATGTAGCCCAGCCCCACCTGCGCCAGCGTCTCCATCTTGTCTCGCACCGCCGGCACGGCCGCGAAGAAGTCAGCCGCTTCCTCGACGGTCATGTCGAGCACGTCGGCGATCGACTTGCCCTTGAACAGCACCTCCAGGGTCTCGCGGTTGTAGCGCTTGCCCTTGCAGACGTCGCAGGTCACATAGACGTCCGGCAGGAAATGCATCTCGATCTTGATCACCCCGTCGCCCTGGCAGGCCTCGCAGCGGCCCCCCTTGACGTTGAACGAGAAGCGACCGGGCTGGTAGCCGCGCGCCTTGGCCTCGGGCATGGAGGCGAACCACTCGCGGATCGGCGTGAAGGCACCCGTGTAGGTGGCCGGGTTGGAGCGCGGGGTCCGCCCGATCGGCGACTGGTCGATGTCGATCACCTTGTCGAGATGCTCCAGCCCCTCGATGCGCTCATGCGGGGCCGGGTTCTCGCGCGCACCGTTCAGCCGGCGTGCGGCAGCGCGGAACAGGGTGTCGATCAGGAACGTCGACTTGCCGCCGCCCGAGACGCCGGTGATGCAGGTGAAGGTGCCGAGCGGGATGTCGGCGCTGACATTCTTCAGGTTGTTGCCGCGCGCGCCGATCACCTTGATCTGGCGGCGCTTGTTGAGCTTGCGCCGCTCGGCCGGCACGGCGATGCCCTTGGCCCCCGACAGGTATTGTCCCGTCAGCGAGGCCGGATTGGCCATGATCTCGGCCGGCGTGCCGACGGCGACGATCTCGCCGCCATGCACGCCCGCGCCGGGGCCGACATCGACCACATAGTCGGCCGTCAGCACCGCATCCTCGTCATGCTCGACCACGATCACCGTGTTGCCGAGATCGCGCAGGTGCCGCAGCGTGTCGAGCAGCCGCGCGTTGTCGCGCTGGTGCAGTCCGATCGACGGCTCGTCCAGCACATAGAGCACGCCCGTCAGCCCCGAGCCGATTTGCGAGGCCAGGCGGATGCGCTGGCTTTCGCCGCCCGACAGCGTGCCGGAGTTGCGCGACAGCGACAGGTATTCCAGGCCGACATCGTTGAGGAAGCGCAGCCGCTCCCGGATTTCCTTGAGGATCCGGCCGGCGATTTCCTGCTGCTTGGGGCTGAGCGTCCCCGGCAGGGCCTCGAACCAGGTGGCGGCCGTGCGGATCGACAGGTCGGAGATCTGGCCGATGTGCCGGCCGGCGATCTTCACCGCCAGCGCCTCGGGCTTGAGCCGGTAGCCGTTGCAGGCCGGGCAGGGATGGTTCGACTGGAAGCGCGACAGTTCCTCGCGAACCCAGGCCGAATCCGTCTCGCGCCAGCGCCGCTCGATGTTGCCGATGACACCCTCGAAGGTCTTGCGCGCCTTGTAGCTGCGCACCCCGTCGTCATAGACGAACTCGATCTCGGTCTTGCCGGAGCCATGCAGGATCAGGTGGCGGACTTCCTCGGGCAGGTCGCGCCAGGGGGTGGCCATCGAGACCTTGAACTGGCGGCAGATCGCCTCCAGCGTCTGGGCGTAATAGGGCGAGGTCGAGCCGGTCTTGGCCCAGGGCAGCACGGCCCCGTCGCGCAGCGACAGGCTTTCGTCCGGCACCACCAGCTCCGCCTCGAAGGCAAGCGTCGTGCCGAGACCGTCGCAGGAGGGGCAGGCGCCGAAGGGGTTGTTGAACGAGAACAGCCGCGGTTCCACCTCCGGGATGGTGAAGCCGGAGACCGGGCAGGCGAATTTTTCCGAGAACAGGATGCGCTCGTGCGTCTCGTTGCGGTTCTGCAGCACCGCGTCCCGGTCGGCCGGCAAGTCCGGCAGCGGCCGGTCGGCGAATTCGGCGATCGCGATGCCGTCGGCCAGCTTCAGCGCGGTCTCGAAGGAATCGGCGAGCCGCCCGGCGATGTCCGGCCGCACCACGATCCGGTCCACCACCACGTCGATGTCGTGCTTGTACTTCTTGTCCAGCGCCGGTGCCTCGGCGATCTCGTGGAACGTGCCGTTGATCTTGACCCGCTGGAAGCCCTTCTTCATCAGCTCGGCGAGTTCCTTCTTGTACTCGCCCTTGCGCCCGCGCACGATCGGCGCGAGCAGGTAGAGCCGCGTGCCTTCCTCCAGCGCCAGCACCCGGTCGACCATCTGGCTCACCGTCTGGCTTTCGATCGGCAGGCCCGTGGCCGGCGAATGCGGCACACCCACCCGGGCGAAGAGCAGGCGCATGTAGTCATAAATTTCCGTCACCGTGCCGACGGTGGAGCGCGGGTTGCGCGAGGTCGTCTTCTGCTCGATGGAAATCGCCGGCGACAGGCCGTCGATCTGGTCCACGTCGGGCTTCTGCATCATCTCCAGGAACTGGCGTGCATAGGCCGACAGGCTTTCCACGTAGCGGCGCTGGCCCTCGGCGTAGATCGTGTCGAAGGCCAGCGAGGACTTGCCGGAGCCGCTGAGGCCGGTCATCACGATCAGCTTGTCGCGCGGCAGGTCCAGGTCGACGTTCTTGAGATTGTGCTCCCGCGCGCCCCGGATCGACAGGAACTTGCCGCGCTCGGCCGGCAGCGGCCGGTTCGCCGCAGGGCCGCTCACGCGGGCGGCGGGCAGGGCGGACATGGTGTCCTCGGACTTCGGATCGGACATGGGATCGTTCCTGGCTGACCCGCCGGCGGCGGGCACGCGGGCGGGCGGCCGCGGGCCGCCACCCCGGGGGATAAGGTTCACTGCTATATACGCGCCGCAAGCGAGGGCTCAACCGGCAATCACGGAGGCCAGGCAATCACGGAAGCCAGGCGGTCAGCGAGCGCCGGGAGGCCCCTGCCGGATGCCCCCGCGTGCCGGGTCCGCCGGCAGGAAGACCCCTTGCACGACGATCGCCCCTGCATGCCGGCCAAATCCGCACGCAGGTCGCCCAGCATGCCGGTCTCCCCGACATGACGATCGTTCCTGCAGGCAGGTCGCCCCGACATGCCGGACGCCCCGACACGCCGGCCGTCCCGGCATGCGGGTCCTTTGCCCTGGCCCCGCGCCCTGACCTCGCGACCTGACCCAGCGCCCTGGCCCCGCGCCCGTCTCCGCCTGCCTGGCGCGCCGCAAGGGCCCGTCCCGCAGACGACATTTTGATCCTACGCAGCCCGGACGCATCCGGACCAATCGCATCTGCGTCCTTGCCAGCCGCCTGTCTCCTTGCTACAACAGGAACAAAAAAAGAACAAGACCTGTTTTCAGCCGCAAGCGTCCCGACCGGGTCCCGAGTGGCCCCTCAACGGGCCAGGGCGCGGCCCAGTGGTGCGGCCCGGCGGCGCGGCGCTTTGTGCAAAAGGGCGAAAGCACGGGTGCGGCGGCGGCGATAAGGCGCTAGGGTCCGGCCGATCCGTCGTGCCGGCCCTCGCATGCTGCGCCCGCCGCGCGCGGTGCCGTCGGGCCCTGCGTCGGACGGGACCGCGAGGAGGGGACCCGCAGCGGCCGCCGGCACGGCATGGAAACAGGCAGAGACGAGCAACAAGGAGCCCGGAACATGGCGGGAAGCGTCAACAAGGTCATTTTGGTCGGCAATCTCGGCGCCGATCCTGAAATCCGCCGCACCCAGGACGGCCGTCCGGTCGCCAACCTGCGCATCGCCACCTCCGAGACCTGGCGCGACCGCGGGTCGGGCGAGCGGCGCGAGCGCACGGAATGGCATCGGGTCGTGATCTTCAACGAGGGTCTCTGCAAGATTGCCGAGCAGTACCTGCGCAAGGGTGCCAAGGTCTACATCGAGGGCCAGCTGCAGACCCGCAAGTGGCAGGACCAGGGCGGTCAGGAGCGCTACTCCACCGAAGTCGTGCTGCAGGGCTTCAACGGCGCCCTGACCATGCTGGACGGCCGGGGCGAGGGCGGCGGCGGCGCCCTGCCGGATTACGGCTCGTCCGGCGGCTATGAAGGCGGCGGCGGCGGGTACGGCGGCGGCTCGTCCGGTGGCGGCTATGGGGGCGGCTCGTCGGGCGGCTACGGCGGTGCCTCGGGCGGGGGCTCGTCGGGCGGCGGCTATGGGGGCGGTTCGGGCGGCTCGGGCGGCTCGGGCGGCGGCTTCGGCGGCGGCATGGACGACGAGATCCCGTTCTGACGCAGCGGTTGCCCCTCTGGCGAGGCCCTGCCCTGACGATACCGTCCGGACAGGGCCGCTCGCCCTCGAGGCGGGAAAGGCAGCCGGCATCTGGCCATCTGCGTCTGGCCATCAACACTCGGGCAGCCCCGGGGGATCGTGGCATGCCGGGGTCATGCCGGCGCGGCCGGTGACCACGGCGGCAGGCGCGATCCGCGGGGCCCGACTGTGGCATTCTGACGACAGCCCGGGGCTTGCCGGCGGCCGGACATGCGCGGCTTCTTTCTTTGCGTTAACCTTCGGGTGGGGGATCGGCTAGTATGGTCGGCGAGGCAGAGGAGGGCGTCGCAGGACCGGCATGCCGGGTCCGCAGGGACCGGCCGGTTCCGACGCCGGGACACTGGCGCCGGCACTCCTGCCGGCGGAGGCCGGCACGGTCTGTGGGGGCACGGATCGGGCGGGCGATGATTTTGATCAGAGGTTTTTGACGCATGCGCTCGGATTGTCGTTCCGCCCTCGTCCTTACGGAAGATGCCGCCAAGGGATGTTTCCAGAAGGGCCGTTTCCGTAAGGGGTTTTCCCGCTCCGTCCTGCTGGCGGCGTCAGCCTGCCTTGCACTTTCCGCGGCCAGTCCGGCCTCGGCGCAATCCTTCCTCGACCGGCTGTTCAACCCGGACTATCAGCCGAAGGAGCGGCTCGAGCCGGTTGCCCCGGCGGCGCCGCAGCCGCGGCAGCTGGACCGCTCGACGATTGCTGCCAACAAGGTCACCGGCCCGAAATATTACACCTACCGGGCCGATGGGCTGGAAACGGTCCCGCTCGGCGCGCTGGCGACGCTGAAGACCGCCGCGGCCGAGGTCAGCCAGACTGCCACCCAGACTTCGGGCCAGACGGCAGGCCAGGTCCCGTCCCAGTCGGCAGCGCCGACGCTTTCTGCCTTCGACCAGGCCCGCCCGGCGCTTGTCGACCTGTCGGTGAAGGCTCTGCCCGAGGTCGGTGCGGCGCTCAAGGCGCATTACCGCGACGCGCATGACTTCGTCTGGGTGACGGACGGCGCCCCCAACAGCCGCGCCCAGTCGGTTGCCGCCGAGCTGGCGGCTGCGGACCGCTACGGCCTCGACCCGGCGGATTATGCCGTGCCGCTGCCGGTGGTCGCCGGTCTGGAGGCGGAGGCGGCCGCGCGCGCGCTGATGACCTACGAGATGCGCCTGTCGGTGGCGGTGCTCACCTATGCGCTGGATGCGGGCCGGGGCCGGGTCGACCCCAATCGGATTTCCGGCTATCACGACCTGCCACGCCGGAAGGTGGCGCTTGACGGGGTGCTGCCGTCGCTCCTGTCGGCTTCCGATCCGGCGGCCGCGCTCCGCGCGCTGCAGCCGGCCTCGCCCGCCTTTGCCGCGCTCGTGGCCGAGCGGGCCCGCCTCAAGACCCTGGACGATCAGGGCCCCGAGATCCGGATTGCCGCCGGAACGCTGATCAAGCCGGGCCAGTCCAGCCCGGAACTCAAGAACGTCGTGTCCGCCATCCGTCACCGGGCCTCTCCGGCGCTCGAGGCACGGCACATCGCCACGCTCGGCACCTATAGCGACAGTCCGGTCTTCTCGCCGGAGCTGGTTGCGCTGGTGAAGGACTACCAGGCGGAAGCCGGTCTCAATGCGGATGGCATCATCGGGCCCGGCACCATCCGCGCGCTGACCGGCGACAGCCTCGAGGCGCGCATCGCCAAGGTGGAGCTGGCGCTGGAACAGATCCGCTGGCTGCCGGAGGATCTCGGCGACCGCCGCGTCTTCATCAACCAGCCCTCCTTCACCGCGGTCTATTACGAGCCGGGCAAGGCGCCGCTGTCGATGCGCACCGTGATCGGCACCAAGGCAACCCAGACCTCGGTCTTCTATGACGAGATCGAGACGGTGGAATACAACCCCTTCTGGGGCGTGCCGCGGTCGATCCTCGTCAACCAGAAGCTCGACATTCTCGCCAAGGATCCGGGCTATTTCGACCGCGCCGGTTTCGAGGTCACCAATGCCGCCGGCAAGCGTCTGTCGTCGTCGGACGTGGACTGGGTGGCCGTTGCCCAGGGCCGCGTCAACGTCAACGTGCGCCAGCGCCCGGGCGACGACAATGCGCTCGGCGAGCTGAAGATCCTGTTCCCCAACAAGCATGCGATCTACATGCATGACACGCCCTCGCGCCACCTGTTCACCAAGGACGTGCGGGCCTTCTCCAGCGGGTGCGTGCGCCTGGCGGATCCCCGCGCCATGGCGGCGGCGGTGCTGGGCACCGACGTCGCCCACGTCGCGGGCCGGATCAATACGGGCAAGAACAATTCCGAGGCGGTCACCGCCCGCATCCCGGTCTATCTGGTCTATTTCACGGCCTGGCCGCAGGACGACGGAACCATCGCCTACTATGACGATGTCTACGAGCGGGATCCCTTCATCCAGCGCGCGCTGGAGGCCACGGCGCGGGCGCGCACCGGCATCCGCACCTGAGGTCCTTCGGGGCCGGGCATCTGGACAGGCCCGGCTCCAGTCGCCGCCGGATGTCGGCCAAACGGGCAGCAAGCCCGCGCCCCTGTCCTCCGGCTGGTGCCGGGTCGGCAGCGCATGATCCGGCAAGGCGGTGGCGGCTCAGTCGGCCAACAGCGGTCCCGTCGCGCTGGCCATGCTCCGGATGCCGGGGGGCTTGCGGACTTGCGTGTCGAGGCGATGCGGCCCCGCCGGGAGGCTCCCGGTCGCTTTCATCCTCAGCTTGCGCGCGCTGTCCTGGCCGTTTCAGGGCCGGGACACGGCTCTCATCCGCGTCCAGGGGGGGCGCATTGCCGGCTGCCTCGGGGGCCGCAGGCGCGGCCCTCACCCTGACCTCGACCAGCTCGTCATCTCCGGCGCGTATCAGGGGACAGGGGCAGGGACGGGCGCAGGGGCAGGGCATTGGCCGCAGCGGTGTCAACGCCGTCCCGCAGGAGGCGCGCGATTGTCTCCTGCCCGGTCGCCTGATCGCCCTCAAGCACAGCCCGGCCAACGGGGTCTGCCGCGCCTGCCGGGTCAAGGTCGGGTCCGGGGACGCCTTCGATATCCGCCAGCCGTGGGCTCCGGATCTCTGAGCATCGAAGCCCGCGGCCAGCCGCGGCTCGCGTCTGGCCGGGTCAGCCCGGCGTGCCGTTGGCGAAGGCGAGGATGCCGTCGGCGATGAACTGGACCGAAAGGGCGGCGAGCAGCACGCCGAGCAGCCGGGTCACCACCATCTGCACCGTGTCGCCCATCAGCCGCTCGATCCGGTCTGCCAGCAGGAAGGCGAGGAGACAGCTGCCGAGGATTGTCAGGATCACGCCGCCGAGGCCCGCATAGGCCACCTGGCTCGGTGCCTGGCTGGCCAGCAGGATGATGGCCGAGATGGCCGCCGGGCCGGCGATCAGCGGAATGGCGATGGGAAACACCGCCATGGCATTGAGGTCGGACGGGTGATGCTCCACCGCCTTTTCGGCCGTCTCGCTCTTGCGCTTGTTGCGGTGGTCGAACACCATTTCAAATGCAATGACGAAGAGCAGCAGGCCACCGGCCACGCGGAAGGCCGACACCGAGATGCCGAGCAGGGTCAGCACCGTCTTGCCGGAAAAGAAGAACACGAAGAGCACGATGCCCGACGTGATCGTGGCGCGATAGGCGATGCGCCGGCGGTCCTTTGCCGACACGCCGGCCGTGAGCGCCAGGAACATCGGCGCGAGGCCCACCGGATCGATCGTCACGAAGAGCGTCGCAAAGGCGTTGAGCAGGAATTCCGTCATCATGGCCCCCGATGTCGTGCCGTGTGTTTCTTGGTGCGGGTTGCGTGCCGCCTCAGCTGCCGCAGCCGGTGCAGGCCACGCCCGGACCCAAGCCCTGACCCGAGGCCAGACCGGGGTCCAGACCTGCGCTGATCCCTTGCGCCCTGCGGCAGGCGACCGGCTAACGTCAGGCTGCCGGCCGCCGGTGCCGCAGCGCAGCATTCCCCGGTCGCCGCCCGTTGCCCGACGGTTCCCGAGCCGCTGATCCGCAGGCGTCTGCCGGGTCGGTCGTGCCGGGGCGGGCTCTGCCGGCGTCCGTCGTGCCCCGTTCCGGCGTCGTGCCGGCGGGCCGGGCACCGGCACCGTTGCACCGCTTATACCAGAGCGGTGACCGCAATTGCCTCTTTTTGGCCGGATTGTTTTCGCGGAGCTGTGAACAATTCATGTAAGTAACTGAAAATAAATAAACAATTATCCCGCGAATCTCCGGCGTGCATTTGGCTCAAGGGGCGGAATCGGCTATAAGCAAAGCAACATAAGAACCATATGGAACGCATCCGTGGCCGATCAGGATTCCACGTCCCCGGGCAGCAACCTGCCCTCAGACATCCGCCCCGTCTCCATCACCGACGAGATGAAGCGCAGCTATCTCGATTACGCCATGAGCGTGATCGTCAGCCGTGCGCTTCCCGACGTGCGGGACGGTCTGAAGCCTGTGCATCGCCGCATTCTCTACTCGATGCACGAGAACGGCTACGAGTGGAACAAGCCCTATCGCAAGTCGGCCCGCGTGGTCGGCGACGTGATGGGTAAGTACCACCCCCATGGCGACAGCGCGATCTACGATGCGCTGGTGCGCATGGCGCAGAGCTTCTCGCTGCGCCTGCCGCTGATCGATGGCCAGGGCAACTTCGGCTCGGTTGACGGCGATCCGGCTGCGGCCATGCGCTACACCGAGTGCCGCCTGGAAAAGGTCGCCCACAAGCTGCTGGACGACATCGACAAGGATACGGTCGACTTCCAGGAAAACTACGACAGTTCCGAGACCGAGCCCGTCGTTCTGCCGGCGAAGTTCCCGAACCTGCTCGTCAATGGCGCCGGCGGCATCGCCGTCGGCATGGCCACCAACATTCCGCCGCACAACCTCGGCGAAGTGATCGACGCCGCCATCGCCATCATGGCCAATCCGGCGATGACGCTCAGCGAGCTGATGGACATCATCCCGGGGCCGGATTTCCCGACTGGCGGCATCATTCTGGGCCGATCCGGAATCCGCTCGGCCTATGAGACGGGGCGCGGGTCCGTCGTCATTCGCGGCAAGGTCGACATCGAGGAGATCCGTGCCGGGCGCGAGGCCCTGATCGTCACGGAGATCCCGTACCAGGTCAACAAGTCGACGATGATCGAGAAGATCGCCGAGCTGGTGCGCGAGAAGCGCATCGAGGGCATCTCCGACATCCGCGACGAGAGTGACCGCTCGGGCATGCGCGTCGTCATCGAGCTGAAGAAGGACGCGGTCGCCGACGTCATTCTCAACCAGCTCTACCGCTTCTCCGCCCTGCAGCAGAGTTTCGGCTGCAACATGGTGGCGCTGAACGGCGGCCGGCCGGAGCTGCTCACGCTCGCCGACATGCTCAAGGCCTTCGTGGCCTTCCGCGAGGAAGTCATCGGCCGGCGCACCCGCTTCCTGCTGGCCAAGGCGCGTGACCGCGCGCATGTGCTGGTTGGTCTGGCGATTGCGGTTGCCAACATCGACGAGGTCATCCATCTCATCCGCACGGCGCCCGATCCGGCAACCGCCCGGGCCCAGCTCATGGGCCGTGACTGGCCCGCCCGCGATATCGAGCCGCTCATCCGCCTGATCGACGATCCGCGCCACACCGTGAACGAGGACGGCACCTATCGCCTGTCCGAAGAACAGGCCCGCGCGATCCTCGACCTGCGCCTGCAGCGCCTGACGGCCCTTGGCCGGGACGAGATCGCAGACGAGTTGAACAAGCTCGGCGAGGAAATCTCGGATTACCTCGAAATCCTCCGCTCGCGCGAGCGGATCCAGCAGATCATCCGTGAGGAACTGCTCGAGATCCGCACGGAATTTGCAACCGACCGCAAGACCCAGATCATGGACGGCGGGGCGGACCTTGAAGACGAGGACCTGATCCAGCGCGAGGACATGGTCGTCACCGTCAGCCATGGCGGCTACATCAAGCGCGTGCCGCTGGCGACCTACCGCGCGCAGCGGCGCGGCGGCAAGGGCCGCTCCGGCATGGCGACCAAGGACGAGGATTTCGTCACACGCCTGTTCGTGGCCAACACCCACACGCCGGTGCTGTTCTTCTCCTCGCGCGGCATCGTCTACAAGATGAAGGTCTGGCGTCTGCCGCTCGGCGGTCCGACCTCGCGCGGCAAGGCGCTGATCAACATGCTGCCGCTCGAGCCGGGCGAGCAGATCTCCTCGATCATGCCGCTGCCGGAGAACGAGGACAGCTGGGGCGAACTGGACGTGATGTTCGCCACCACCCGCGGCACCGTGCGGCGCAACAAGCTGTCCGACTTCACCCAGGTGAACCGCTCCGGCAAGATCGCCATGAAGCTGGACGACGGCGACGGCATCGTCTCGGTCGAGACCTGCACCGAAGCCGATGACGTGCTGCTGACCACGGCGGCCGGCCAGTGCATCCGCTTCCCCGTCACCGATGTCCGCATCTTCGCGGGCCGAAACTCGGTCGGCGTGCGCGGGATCAACCTGGCCGACGACGACCAGCTGATCTCCATGTCGATCCTGCGGCACTTCGATGCCACCTCCGAGGAACGGGCGGCCTATCTCAAGCTGCGCCGCCTGATGCGCGGCGAGACGGACGAGGCCGGCGTGCCCGAGGAGGCAGAGGAGGCCGGTGGCGAGGGAGCCGGTGCCGAGGGAGCTGGTGCCGAGGGAGCCGGGCTGGACGGCGCGGATCTCGGCCAGGACCGTTACGCCGCCATGAGCGCGGCCGAGCAGGTCATCCTGACCGTGTCCCAGAACGGCTTTGGCAAGCGGACGTCGTCCTTCGAGTACCGGGTGACCGGTCGTGGCGGCAAGGGCATCACGGCGATGGCCGTGACCAAGCGCAACGGCCCGCTGGTCGCCTCCTTCCCGGTCGAGGACAGCGACCAGATCATGCTCGTGACCAATGGCGGCCAGCTCATCCGCTGCCCGGTCGACGGCATCCGGGTTGCCGGCCGCGCCACCCAGGGCGTCATCGTTTTCAACACTGCCGCCGACGAGCAGGTCGTCGCCGTCGAGCGTGTCAGCGAGGATGACAGCGAAGGGGAGGGTGCCGAGCCGTCCGACCTCGCCGGTGGGCCCGACGGCGGCGAGTGAGCCGCGCCGGTCAGTCCGGGCAAGTCCAGACAACAAGAAAGGCGCTGCGGGAGACCGGAGCGCCTTTTGTCCTGTTTTGGTCGGAAAAGGCCGTGAATGGGCAGCGTTCCGGGCGGTTCTTGTCGCATCCGGGGCGACCGGCACCAAGGTCGGTTGTCCGGGGGCGGTTGTACGGGGTCAGTTGTACGGGGTCGGCTGGAGGGGGTCAGCTGGAGGGGGTCTGGCGCACCAGCACGGACAGGTTTTCCGACGGCCGTTCCTCGACGGTGATCGCGCCGATCCGGCGCAGGCCGGCCTTGCCGGACAGGCTTTCAAGGCAGCCCTCGCTCCAGTTGCCCCAGGCCTGACCCTGGCAGCTTGCCGGCAGGTCCGACGACAGACGATTGCCCTTGGCCGAAGCACCCTGCGTCGGCATCTCGGCGAAGGCGAAGGCGGCCGACGCGATGACGGTCAGGATCGCGACCGCCAGCAGCGCTGCAATGCCGGCGAGGTTGTACCCGTCGGACGTCGTTTTCGGGCTCTGGATCTTCTCAATCTGCATCGGTCTGTCTCCCCTGCCGGAGTGGTCAGGTTGTGAGCCGATACCATCATCTCCGCCGCTGTCGATCCGTGATCCCGGTCACAGGAACGGCGGTTTCGTGCGCCCGCCCGTCCCTGTCGTGCTCTGTGGGGGGGAGCCCGGCACAGGCCCGGGGACGGGCAGAAAAAAGGGCGCGGATCTGCTCCGCGCCCTTCAGACTGCTGACAAACTTCGGAGTTTCGTCAGTTTGGCGTCATTCCGGACAAGGTGAGCGTTCAGCGAACCGCAGATCCGGAATCCAGCATGTCTGTGCGAGCGCAAGCGAGCCCAAAACCAAGTCAACTCGATACGACTTGCGACCGGCAGGTGTGTCGCGCTTCGCGCGGCTGATATCTGGATCCCGGCTCGGCGCTTCGCTGACGCTCAGCTGGGCCGGGATGACTGTGAGCAGGTTTGTCAGCAGTCTGAAGCGCGCGGATCTGCTCCGCGCCCTTAGGTCGTGACGAGCCGGGTCGAGCGGACCCGTCAGGCCCGCGTTGCCGGCTTGCCGATCCCGGCCACCGGGCCCGGCTCCGGCAGCGGCGCGCGGGAGGGCGCGCAGGCCGGATCTTCGCCAAGGAATTCAAGCTCCAGGCAGCCATAGGGATCGCGCGAGACGGGCGCCGCCTTCTCGGGCGCGGGCAGGGGGCGGGTCAGGCTGTCGATCTGCGCGGCGCTGACGCCAATCAGGGCAATGAAGCCGCCGATGGCCGCAAGCCAGGCGAGGACCGGAGCGCTGGGGAGGAAGAAGCGGATCGTGTGTGTCATGCCGCCCATATGGGCCTTTGCCGGCAAAAGGTCTACCGCACTGCAGTAAAAGGTCTGTCACCCTTGTGTGAACGCTGCCCCGGCCGGGCCGCAACCGGGCCGGTCAGCCGCCGCTGCCGCGGCAAGGCCGCCGACACTGCAAAATGCGGCCTCGCCGGCGGTCAAACGGGCCTGCCGGCTTGTGGCCTTCCGCCAAGGGCGGTATCAAACGGACATGATCAGAACCGCGCTTTACCCGGGATCCTTCGATCCCGTGACCAACGGGCATATCGACATCCTCGGCCAGGCCCTGTCCCTGGCCGACAAGGTGGTCGTTGCCATCGGCATCCACCCGGGCAAGCAGCCGCTCTTCAGCTTCGAGGAGCGGGTCGGGCTGATCCGTGCCTCGTCGCTTGCGGCCTTCGGGGCCGATGTGACCGCACGGATCTCCGTCATTGCCTTCGACACCCTCGTGGTCGAAGCCGCCCGCCAGGAGGGCGCGCTGGTGCTGGTGCGCGGCCTGCGCGACGGCACCGATCTCGACTACGAGATGCAGATGGCCGGCATGAACGGGACGCTCGCGCCCGACATCAAGACGGTGTTTCTCCCGGCTTCGCCGCCGGTTCGCCACATCACCGCCACGCTTGTCCGGCAGATCGCCCGGATGGGCGGTGACATTTCCGCCTTTGTTCCTGCGCCCGTGGCCGGCCCTCTCGTGGCCCGCGCCCGCGCCGGAACCTGATCCCCGGTGCCCTGCACCCGAATCGCCCCTGATGGAGCTTTCATTGAAGAGCATTCTTGCCCTGTTTGCCCTGCTGCTGCCGCTGGTCCTTGCACCGGCCGCCGTGCGGGCCGAGACGCTTGACCCGCAGAACACCCTGTACCTTGACCTCAAGGACGGGCGCGTCGTCATCCGCCTGCGCCCGGACCTGGCGCCGAACCATGTCGAGCGGATCAAGAAGCTGTCGAAGGCCGGCTTCTATGACGGGATCGTGTTCCACCGTGTCATCGACGGCTTCATGGCCCAGACCGGTGATCCGACCGGCACCGGCACCGGTGGCTCGGACGAGCCGGATCTGGCGGCCGAGTTTTCCAAGGCCCCGTTCAAGCGCGGCGTTCTGGGCATGGCCCGCGCCAGCGACCCGGACAGCGCCAATTCGCAGTTCTTCATCGTCTTCGACGAGGCGGACTGGCTGAACGGCCAGTACACGGTCTGGGGCGAGGTCGTCGAGGGCATGGAGTTCGTCGACAAGATCAAGCGCGGCGAACCGCCTGCCAATCCGGACAAGATCATCAAGATGCGGCTTGCTGCCGACGCCGGCTGAGCCTCTGGGGCACCTCTGGGGTGCCTGCCAACCCGGGGCCGAAGGCCCCAGAAACAGTCCACAGAACTGGAGAAGCAAGTGGCTGAGTACAAGGACAGCGAGCACACGCTCCTCATGGAAACCACGCAGGGCCCGGTCGTCATCGAGATGCGCCCGGATCTGGCTCCGACCCATGTCGCCCGCATCAAGGAACTGGTGCGCGAGGGCTTCTATGACGGGATCGTGTTCCATCGCGTCATCGACGGCTTCATGGCCCAGACCGGGTGCCCGCAGGGCACCGGCACGGGCGGCTCCGGCAAGAAGCTGAAGGCCGAGTTCACCAAGGAAAAGCACAAGCGCGGCACCTGCTCCATGGCGCGCGCGATGGACCCGAACTCCGGCGACAGCCAGTTCTTCATCTGCTTTACCGACGCGCCCTGGCTTGACGGCCAGTACACGGTATGGGGCCAGGTGATTTCCGGCATGGAGAATGTCGACAAGATCAAGCGCGGCGAACCGGTCAAGAACCCGGACAAGATCGTGTCGCTGAAGGTTGCAGCCGACGCCTGAGTGACCTATTTGCCGCTCGCGGCAGCCTGATGCGGGCGTGGCGGAGCGATCCGCCGCGCCCGCTTGCCTGAGGGCAGGACGCCTCTTCAGACCATTCCCGTTGCTTTGAGACTGGGCCTTGTGACATGCGCGTTGACGATTTCGATTTCGAGCTTCCCCAGGAACGGATCGCCCTGCGGCCAGCCCGCCCGCGGGACGCAGCCCGGATGCTCGTGGTGCGTCCGCAGTCAGACCCTGAGCTTCAGGACGCAGGCGTTCTCGACCTGCCGATGCTCCTCGAGCCCGGCGATGCCCTCGTCTTCAACGACACCAAGGTGATTCCGGCCCAGCTTGAGGGCACCCGCACCCGCGGCGACGCGGTGGCGCAGATCGGGGCCACGCTGCACCTGCGCGCCGGCGCCGACCGCTGGTGGGCCTTCGTGCGTCCGGCCAAGAAGCTCGCCGTCGGCGACCGGGTTCGCTTCGGGACCACCTCCGAGGCAAGGGCCTGCCTCGGCGGCGTGCTGGACGCAACCGTGGCGGAAAAGAAGGACACGGGCGAGATCCTGTTCGTCTTCGACCTGTCGGGGCCGGATCTCGACGCAGCGATCCACGGTGTCGGCCATATTCCGCTGCCCCCCTACATTGCTGCCAAGCGGGGAGAGGACGAGCAGGACCGCACCGACTACCAGACGATCTACGCCGAGAAGGAAGGCGCCGTCGCCGCTCCGACGGCCGGTCTGCACTTCACCGAGCGCCTGTTTGCCGCGCTGGACGCCCGGGGCATCGAGCGCCACACCGTCACCCTGCATGTGGGGGCAGGGACGTTCCTGCCGGTCAAGGCCGACGACACCCGTGACCACGTGATGCATGCCGAATGGGGGCAGATCTCGCCGGAGACCGCCGCCCGGCTGCAGGCGGTGCGCGCGCGCGGCAACAAGGTCGTGGCCGTGGGCACCACCTCCCTGCGCATTCTGGAGAGTGCAGCCCAGGGGCCGGGCGGTCTTGCCGCCTTCGCGGGCGAGACCCGCATCTTCATCACGCCGGGCTATCGCTTCCGCGCCATCGATGCCCTGATGACCAATTTCCACCTGCCGCGCTCGACCCTGTTCATGCTGGTGTCGGCGCTGAGCGGGCTCGACACGATGCGCGCGGCCTATGCCCACGCCATCGAGACCGGCTACCGCTTCTACAGCTACGGCGACAGCTCGCTGCTGTTCCCGTCCGCTTCCAGCATTGCCTCCCAGGACGAGCTTTCCCGATGACCCACGCGCCGCAGCGCTTCGCCTTCCGTCTCCTCGCCACCGACGGCATGGCCCGCCGGGGCGAGATCACCACGCCGCACGGGCTGGTCCGGACCCCGGCCTTCATGCCGGTCGGCACCCAGGCCACGGTCAAGGCCATGTACACCGACCAGGTCCGCGCGCTCGGAGCCGATGTCGTGCTGGGCAACACCTACCACCTGATGCTGCGCCCCGGCGCCGAACGGGTGGCAAGGCTCGGCGGCCTGCACCACTTCATGCAGTGGCCGCACACGATCCTGACCGATTCCGGGGGCTTCCAGGTCATGTCGCTGGCGCAGCTGCGCAAGCTGGACGAGACCGGCGTCCGCTTCCAGAGCCACATCGACGGGCAGAAGTACCACCTGACGCCGGAACGGTCGGTCGAGATCCAGGGGCTGCTGGGGTCCGACATCCAGATGCAGCTTGACGAGTGCATTGCCCTGCCGGCGCCGGAACAGGAAGTGCAACGCGCCATGGAGCTGTCGCTTCGCTGGGCGGAGCGGTCCCGGGCCAAGTTCGAGGCCATGGGCGGGGTCGAGAAGGGGCAGGGGCTTTACGGGATCGTGCAGGGCGGGGATGTTCCGCACCTGCGGGTGCGCTCCGCCGAAAGCCTGGCTGCCATGCCGTTCGAGGGCTATTCCGTCGGAGGGCTGGCTGTCGGCGAGCCGCAGGAAGTGATGCTGCGGATGCTGGAGGTGACGACACCGGCCATGCCCGTCGACAAGCCGCGCTACCTGATGGGCGTCGGCACGCCGGAAGACATCCTGGAAAGCGTCGCGCGGGGCATCGACCAGTTCGACTGCGTCATGCCGACCCGCGCCGGCCGCCACGGCCTTGCCTTTACCCGTCGCGGCAAGATCAACCTGAAGAATGCGCGGCACGCCGATGATCCGCGTCCGCTGGACGAGGAAAGCGACTGCCCGGCCGCCCGCCAGTATTCACGGGCCTATCTGCACCATCTGGTGAAGGCAGGGGAGGGTCTGGCAGCCATGCTTCTGACCTGGAACAACCTCGCCTATTACCAGCAGCTGATGCAGGGCATGCGTGAGTCGATCGAGGCCGGCCGGTTCCAGGATTACCGCGCATCGGTGAAGGAAGGCTGGGCCCGGGGCGACATCGCGCCGCTCTGATCGGGACCGGCCCGTCTCGCCTCGTCCCCCCTTGCAGCACCTGTCAGCGGCGACGCCTGTCGGCGTCGCCCTTCTGTCGTTGCTGGTTCCGGAGTGCCGCGGACCAGGGCCCCGGTCGGGCGGGCCGTTCGGACCTCAGGCGGCCGTGCCCTTGTCCTTGCGCAGCACGCAACCGGAAATGCCCCAGCTGCCGTCTTCCTGACGGGCGAAGCTGTAGAGGGCAACCCAGTTGTCGCCATCGGGGCCGGTCACGAAGACTTCCTGCACCGGTCCCTGCGGGGTTTCCTTCAGCCGCCCGAAGCTGACCTCGCGCGGGCGGAACACCGGCAGATAGCCCTGCTTCACCATGGCGATGAAGATGTCAGGGCTCTGGAACTGTTTCTGAAGACCTGTCGTTGCGAAGGCAAAGGCACCGGCGGCATCATTGCGCCGAAAGGCCTCCATCTGGCCCTGGATCATCTTGCGAAACTGCGCGCCGTCCAGGACGCCCTCGGCGGACGCCGACGTCAGCCCCCCGGCCAGGCCGAGAAAGCCGCACACCACCCATACGAATGCAGAAGTACCCAAGCGCATTGCCGGTCTCCCTCAAGGTGACAGATGCCCAGCATACGCGGGAATTCCTCTACGGGATCTTTCCTGCCTTCACGTTTGCTTGACTGTCCCCCGAAAGACGTTGCGCCGGGAAAGGGCCGCTCTCAGAGACGCCAGAGCGTCACACCCTCGGGGCAGCGCGCACGCTCCAGTGCCGCCGGAAGATCGGCCACCAGGCCGGCCCTGTCCTTCAGCAGCGCGGTGACGAGCGACCAGCCCTTCTCGACAAAGGCCCGGTGCGGAACGGCCAGGACGACCGCATCCGCCCCGGACAGCGCGTCGAGCGGCGCAAGGGAAAGGCCGTACTCGTGCAGGGTCTCGTCCGCATCGGCCATCGGGTCGTGCACCACCACATCGGCGCCGAAGGATTGCAGCTCCCTGATCAGGTCGACGACCTTGGAGTTGCGGGTGTCGGGAACATTGGCCTTGTAGGTCAGACCAAGCACGGCGACCTTCGGCGGCATCGGCATGCCGAGACGGACGCAGGACTGGATGATCTTGCCGGCGACGAAGGCCGGCATGTGCTCGTTGGTGCCGCGTCCCGCCAGGATCACCTGCGGCGTCAGGCCGATCTCGTGCGCCTTGTGGGTGAGGTAATAGGGATCGACACCGATGCAGTGGCCGCCGACCAGACCGGGCTGGAACGGCAGGAAGTTCCACTTGGTGGCCGCCCCCGCGAGCACGTCGCGCGTGTCGATGCCCATGGCATGGAACAGCACCGACAGTTCGTTCATCAGGGCGATGTTGAGGTCGCGCTGCGTGTTCTCGATCACCTTCGCCGCCTCCGCCACGCGGATCGAGGGCGCGCGGTGGATGCCGGCAGTCACCACGCTGCCGTAGAGCGCGGCGAGGCGGTCGGTGATCGCCGGCGAACTGCCCGCGACGATCTTGGTGATGTCGGCAAAGCCGCGCTCCGTGTCGCCCGGGTTGATGCGCTCCGGGGAGTAGCCGACGTGGAAGTCGACATGGAGCTCACCACCCGATTCCGCCGCCAGGACCGGGACGGCGAGCTCTTCCGTGGCGCCGGGATAGACGGTCGATTCAAACACGACGATCGCCCCGCACTTGAGGTTTCGCCCTGCGGTCCGGGCGGCCGAGAGGAAGGGACCGAAGTCTGGCCGCTTGGCCCGGTCGACCGGGGTGGGCACGGCCACGATCACCACATCTGCCTGACGCAGAGGGCCTTCTTCGCCGGTGAAGGAGATTTGTTTGCCGGCTAAGTCAGGGCCGGAGATGGATCCGGTGCGGTCGATCCCCTGCGCCAGCTCGCTGATCCGCCGGGCGTTGATGTCGAAGCCGATGACCGGATAGCCGCCGGCCGCGAAGGCGACGGCAACCGGCAACCCGACATAGCCGAGACCGATCACGGCAACGGTGGGAAGGAGTTCGGCGCTGGTCATGGCGATCGCTTTCGGCTGCAGGCAGGAGAAATGACAAGGGCCGGGGCCTCCTGACGAGGCACCCGGCCCTGACTGTTTAGGAGCCGCCCTGCCGTCTGACAAGCGGCCGGCAGGACGGCACGCCCTCGTCAGCGCTCACGGCGGCGGGGGCTGGGGCGGCGCTCAGGCGCCGGTCTTGGCCTTGATCACGTCCTGCAGCATCGGCAGCAGGTCGGCAGCCAGATCCGGCTGGTCGAGACCGAAGGCGATGTTGGCGGCGAGGAAGCCGATCTTCGAGCCGCAGTCATACGACCGGCCCTCGAAGGCGAGCGAGGTGAAGGACTGCTGGCCCATCAGCTTGATCATGCTGTCGGTCAGCTGGATCTCGCCGCCGGCGCCCTTTTCCTGGCTGGACAGCAGGCCGAAGATTTCCGGCTGCAGGATGTAGCGGCCGGTGATCATCAGGTTCGACGGCGCGGTGCCCGGCGCCGGCTTTTCCACCATGCCGGTGATCGGCATGGCGGCCTTGCGCGGGCCATCGGCCAGCTTGACGATGCCATACTGGTGCGTCTGGTCTTCCGGCACTTCCTCGACCGCGATGATGTTGCCGCCGGTCTCGTTGTAGACCTCGACCATCTGGGCCAGGCAGCTCTTCTGCGACTTGACGATCACGTCCGGCAAAAGGATCGCGAAAGGCTCGTTGCCGATGATGTCGCGCGCGCACCAGATCGCATGGCCAAGGCCGAGCGGCTCCTGCTGGCGCGTGAAGCTGGTGGCACCGGCATGCGGGCGCATGGAGTTCAGCAGCTCGAGAGCTGCCGTCTTGTTGCGGCGGCGCAGGGTGTCTTCCAGCTCATAGGCCATGTCGAAGTGATCTTCGATGACCTGCTTGTTGCGGCCCGTGACGAAAACAATGTGCTCGATGCCGGCTTCCCGGGCCTCATCCACCACATGCTGGATGATCGGGCGATCGACGATGGTGAGCATTTCTTTCGGCACCGCCTTGGTGGCGGGCAAAAAACGGGTTCCCAGACCTGCGACCGGCAGCACTGCCTTGCGGATTGGCCTGTTCATAAAACTGCGCTCCTGAAATAGGCTCCGGGCCGGAGCCGCGCGTCAAAACCTTGGTGCGGCAGGGGAAGTTGGCCCCGCCAGCCTGTGAGACATAGCGGATTTTCCAAAAGGTTGAAACTGGGGTTGCGCCGGGGCTGCTCGAATGTTGCGGGGAGCGGAAAAGGCGGGTATGCAACGCCCGTCGGATCTCCGACAAAAGGACAGCTTGAAGGATCTCCCATGACGAGCGCCAGCACGGACGTCACCGTTGGAAATGTCACTTTCTCCAACCGGGCGCCGTTCAGCCTCATCGCCGGTCCCTGCCAGATGGAAAGCCGCGACCACGCGCTGGAAATGGCGGCGGCGGTGAAGGAAATCGCCGACCGGCTCGGCATCGCGGTCGTCTACAAGAGCTCCTTCGACAAGGCCAACCGCACCTCGCTCAAGGGCAAGCGGGGCATCGGCCTCAAGGAGGCGATGCCGGTCTTTGCCGAGATCCGCGAGACCTTCGGCATGCCGGTGATCACCGACATCCATACCGAAGAGCAGTGCGCGCCGGTCGCCGAAGTCGTCGACATCCTGCAGATCCCGGCTTTCCTGTGCCGCCAGACGGACCTGCTCGTGGCTGCCGCCCGCACCGGGCGCGTCGTCAATGTGAAGAAGGGGCAGTTCCTGGCGCCCTGGGACATGAAGAACGTGCTCGACAAGATCGTCGAGAGCGGCAATCCGAATGTGCTCCTGACCGAACGCGGCGCGTCCTTCGGCTACAACACGCTGGTGACCGACATGCGCGCGCTGCCGATCATGGCGCGCACGGGTGCGCCGGTCGTGTTTGACGCCACCCATTCCGTGCAGCAGCCGGGCGGGCAGGGCGCCTCGAGCGGGGGCGACCGCACCATGGTTCCGGTGCTGGCGCGTGCGGCTGCGGCTGCCGGCATCGCCGGCCTCTTCATCGAGACCCACGACGACCCGGACAACGCCCCCTCCGACGGCCCGAACATGGTGCCGATCAAGGATCTCGAGGCCCTTCTGCGCCAGGTGCGCGACATCGACCGGGTCGTGAAGGCCACTGCTGCCTGACCCGCTCCATCCCCAGTTCCTTGCGGGTTCGCCCGCCTCACCAATCCCCGCGGCCTCCCTCCCGCGGGTTCATCACAGGGAGATGCAAATGACCGCCATTGTCGACATCACGGCCCGGGAGATCCTGGACAGCCGCGGCAACCCGACTGTTGAAGTGGACGTGCTTCTGGAAGATGGCGCCTTCGGCCGCGCAGCCGTTCCCTCGGGCGCCTCGACCGGCGCGCATGAGGCCGTCGAGCTGCGTGATGGTGGCTCGCGCTACCTCGGCAAGGGCGTGCAGCAGGCCGTCGATGCCGTCAACGGCGAGATCTTCGACACCATCGGCGGTCTTGACGCCGAAGACCAGATCCACATCGACCAGACCATGATCGAGCTGGACGGCACCGCCAACAAGTCCCGCCTGGGTGCCAACGCCATTCTCGGCGTGTCGCTCGCCGTTGCCAAGGCGGCTGCCCAGTCGTCCGGCCTGCCGCTCTACCGCTATGTCGGTGGCGCGTCCGCCCGTCTGCTGCCGGTGCCGATGATGAACATCATCAACGGCGGCGCCCATGCCGACAACCCGATCGACTTCCAGGAATTCATGATCATGCCGGTCGGCGCGGAAAACTTCTCCGAAGCCCTGCGCATGGGCGCCGAGGTGTTCCACACGCTGAAGAAGGCGCTGAAGGACGCGGGCCACAACACCAACGTCGGTGACGAGGGCGGCTTTGCGCCGAACCTGGAATCGACCGACGCAGCCATCGGCTTCGTCATGAAGGCGATCGAGAAGGCCGGCTACAAGCCGGGCGAGGACATCTACCTGGCTCTCGATGCCGCCTCGACCGAGTTCTACAAGGACGGCAAGTACGTGCTGGAAGGCGAAGGCAAGACGCTGGACTCCGACCAGATGGCCGCCTACCTCGCCGACCTCAGCGCCCGTTACCCGATCATCTCGATCGAGGACGGCATGGCCGAAGACGACTGGGCCGGCTGGAAGGCCGTGACGGAGCTGTGCGGCAAGCGCGTCCAGCTCGTCGGTGACGACCTGTTCGTGACCAACTCCAGGCGTCTGCGCCAGGGCATTGCCAGCGCCACTGCCAACTCGATCCTCGTCAAGGTCAACCAGATCGGCACCCTGACCGAGACGCTCGACGCGGTCGAGACCGCGCACAAGGCCGGCTACACCGCCGTGATGTCGCACCGTTCGGGTGAAACCGAAGACGCGACCATCGCCGACCTGGCGGTTGCCACCAACTGCGGCCAGATCAAGACTGGCTCGCTTGCCCGTTCCGACCGGCTTGCCAAGTACAACCAGCTCCTGCGCATCGAGCAGGAACTGGGCACCCAGGCCCGCTTTGCCGGCCGCTCGATCCTCAAGGCCTGATCGGCACAGGTCGTCTGAACGGCAGAACCCCGGTGGCGACACCGGGGTTCTTGTTTTTTTGGGGGCGTGATTTCAAGTCTGGCCCGTCATGCCGGACAAGGTGAGCGGAGCGAACCGGAGATCCGGACTCCGGCATGTCTGCGCGAGCGTCAGCGCGCACCTCATGTACCTCAGCACTGGACAAGCATGCGGCAGGGTTGTCGCGCGCCGCGCGGCTGATATCTGGATCCCGGCTCGGCGCTGCGCTGGCGCTCAGCTGGGCCGGGATGACGGTTGAATTTGGAGTTGCCCGCTCCGAGGCTCACGCATCGGCGACGGCATCCTCGTCGCTGCGGGTTGCCTCGGCATGCTGCAGGGCTGCGGCAATGGTGGCCGGATCTTCGGCCCCGGCGAGGGCGAAGCGGCCGTCGATGATGAAGAAGGGCACACCCGTCACACCCATCTCGCTCGCCTGGTCGATCTGGCGCTTCAGCTTGGCAAGATCGGAATCCGTCTCGAACAGCTGCTCGACAAGATCCGACTGCATGCCGGCTTCGGCCGAGATCTGGACCAGCGTTTCGGACTTGGCAAGATTGCGGCCCTCGACGAAATAGGCGCGGAACAGCCGTTCGACGACATCGTCCTGCAGGTCATCCGAGCGGGACCACAGGATGAGCCTGTGCGCATCGAGCGTGTTGGGCGAGACGTCGATCTTCTCGAAGGCGAAGGCAATGCCTTCCTCGCGCCCGGCCTGCCGCACGCGCTCGTAGGCCGCCTCCGCCCGGTCCGGCCCGCCGAACTTCTCGTTCAGATAGGTCGCCCTGTCCTTGCCTTCCTTCGGCAGGGTGGGATCGAGCTGATAGGGATGCCAGCGCACGTCGACGGCAATGTCGGGAACCGAGCGGATCGCCTTCTCGAGGCGCCGCTTGCCGATATAGCACCAGGGGCACATGACATCCGAGATGACATCGACGACGAGGGGCTTCTGGCTGGACATGGATGGCTCCTCGGCGGCGCAACGGACTGGGGCATGTGACGGATTCCCCGAGCTGTCACAGTAGTCAGTCGGGCATATCCGCGCAACCGTCGCCTGTCGTCCGGCCGGGTCAGAGCTGGGTCTGGCCAAGGATCGCGGCGATCCGCCGCTGTAGCAGCGGCCCGCCCTGGTCGCCTTTCAGCACCGCCACCGGCCCGAGACCGCGCACCGCACAGACCAGATCTTCCTCGCGGCTGGTCGCATCGGCCACGGAGAGGATGGCACCCGTCATGTCGCCGGCCAGCGACGCGGTATCGAGGAGCGGACTGTCGACCCGGGGCTTGAGATGCAGCTCGCTGACATTGAGGCCACGCGGCATGCAGAGCGCCCGGCAGGCGGCCAGGTACCGGTCATACTGCTCGATCGGCAACCCGCCGCGGCCGGCTTCCTGCAACAGCCAGACCCGGCTCTCGGCGAGCACCCGGTCGGCCAGCCGTCGCCGCCGGCCCATGCGGATCGCGCTGGCGAGGCGGGCCGACAGCTGCCGCTTGCTCAGATCGCCGCCCAGGACATCGGTTGCACCGGCGCGAAACAGCAGGTCGATGTCACTGTCCCGATCCGGATAGGCAAGGACAGGCACCCGGGCAAAGCGTGCGTCGCGGCCGATGCGCTCGATCATGTCGGCCGCCTCCGGGGCGGGCGTGTCGAGAATCACCGCGTCAAAGGCCCGCTGGCC
Organism: Pannonibacter sp. XCT-53; assembly: GCF_009915765.1. Classification (NCBI taxonomy): domain Bacteria; kingdom Pseudomonadati; phylum Pseudomonadota; class Alphaproteobacteria; order Hyphomicrobiales; family Stappiaceae; genus Pannonibacter; species Pannonibacter tanglangensis. Next base: position 1,345,064 of record NZ_JAABLQ010000001.1, on the reverse strand, counting down.
GAGATAGGTTTCGGCCATGTCGGTTGTGAGAGCGCCGACCAGCGTCACGTTGCGGGCACGGGCGTCGAAGAGCTCGAGGAACCGTTTGCCAAGGCCGATCACGAGCAGGCCAGACCCGCCCGAGTGATGCGGTGCTGCCCCGAACCGGGGAACGCGACCGAAGATCATCCGGCGCAAGCGCGCCTCCTCGGTGCGCAGGATCGCCCGCTGCAGCGCGCAGATCATGCGGAACAGCGAATCGGACGGCACGGCGGCGTCGATCAGCGCATGCGTCCGGGGCAGGGGATCGGGCAGGTCCCGGCCGGCCCGGGTCAGGGCGATGACCGGCACTTCCGCCCGCAGCCGCCCCATGTCCGCCAGCGCCATGGCAAGCGAAAAGCGGATCGACGGATCATCGAGATGGAGAAGCACCGCCGCCGGCATGCGGTTGGCGTTGGCGGCACCCGCCGCCAGATCCACATCCTCCGGCCATCCGGGAACACTTGCACCCTTGGGACCACCCAGACGCCAGATCGGCCCCTGCCAGACGAGGGCGCTGTCGCCCTCCCACTCGCGTCCGCTCATCGCTCAGGCAACCTGCTGCGCAAGGCGCTGCACGCGCATGGCCAGCCGCGCCCGGTCCACCCGGCCGTCATCAAGTTTCGGCAGGGCCGACAGCATCAGCACCCGTGTCGGGATCTTGGCCAGATCGACGCGCTCGGTGTCGAGATAGGCGAAGAAGGCCTTGCCGTCGGGCGCCGAGCCGGGCTTGGCAACCAGCGCCGCGTAGAGGCGCGCGCCAAGCGTCGGGTCCTCGACGAGGAACGCGGCCGCATCGCAGACTTCCGGATAGGAGGCATAGATCCCGTCGATGGCCGCCAGTTCGCCGATGCCCGGGGCATGCTCTCCCGGAATGCCGAAGCCTGCCAGCCCGCCGTCGGTCAACCGTACCGAAATGCCTGTGCGAAGAAATCCGGCCCGGTCGGTTGCGGGTCCTTCGTCGGCGCCTCCGCCGGACTTCCAGCCCCGGTCGGGGACCATGGGACCTCTGACAAGAAGCCGCGCAGGCCTGCCATCCTCCGGGTCGTCGACCTTGATCTCGAGCAGGTCAGGTCCGCTGTCGCCTTGCGAGGGCGACGAGATCTTTCCGGTCGGCACGGGCAGGATACGGGCAGACTTGCCGCGCAGCCGGGCCACCATCGCATACTCGTCGGCCACATGCAGGTCGACGAGCGTGTGGCGCGGCACGAAGGTTGCCGCCTGCGGCGAGGAGATGCTCCAGCAGGCAACGAGCGTTGTTTCCTTGCGCGCCAGCCGCCGGTCCATGGCTTCCACGAGCGGCCCGGGCAAAAGGACATAGTCGGCCTTGACCGCATCCGCATGGGCCGACAGCCGCGCCAGTGCGGTCGGATGGTGCAGGTGCAGCGTCCCGCCGGACAGCAGCCACGGCACCAGCCCGGCCCCGAGACCGGTCAGCCCGCTGAGCGCATAGGGCACGATGACCTGGGCGCCATCCGCAAGCCCGGTCTCCAGATAGGGCATGAAGCCGGCGGCAATCCACTGGTTGTGGCTGCGGGTGACCGGGGTTGCGGCCAGCCCGTTGCGCGACCAGGTGATGGTCGCGGTGTGCTCTGCCGCCTGGGCGCGGTTGAGGTCGGGCGCGACCAGACCATCGCCCATTTCCGCAAGCATCGGCCCGAGATCGATCAGCCCGTCGGGGATGTCCTTGCCGAGGCCGAAGACGAAGCGCAGGCTGAACAGTTCCGCCGCGACGTCGCGCGCCGCAAAGCCGGTCTGTCGCGTTTCCAGCCGGTCCTGGGCGATCAGGCCCTTGGCGCCGAGCCGGTTCAGCGCGTCGAGCACGTCCTTCTGGCGCCAGTGCAGCGGCAGCGGACTGATGATGAGGCCTGCGCGCATCGCCGCCAGCGTCGAGATCACCGCATCGACGGTGTTGGGCGCGTGCAGGCCGACCACATGATCGGTCGCCAGACCGACGGCGGTAAAGAACCCGGCCAGCCGGTCGATTTCCGTCTCGGCCTGGGCATAGGTGAGCGCGCGCGGCGCGCCGCCGGTCCAGTCGCTGCGGTCCGGGGCATCGACCATCGCCAGCCGGTCGGGATGCGCCTCCGCGGCCTTCCGGAACAGGCCATCCAGCGTGACCCGGCCCCAGATGGTGCTCATCCGGTGACGTTCGATCGTTTCGGCGGGCGTCGTGATCATGCTCTGCCGTCCCTTGGGCTCAGTTGCCCGCGTCTGCCGACCACCAGGTCGGGAATTCATAGCCGTAAAGCGGGAAGGTCTCGGGCGACACGATCCGCGTCCACTGTCCGAGCCATTCGGCCGGAAGGTTGAACAGCGGCACCGCATAGGCCCCCGACACCAGCACGCGGTCGAGTGCACGCACGGCCGAGACAAAGTCCGTCCGGCTGCGCGCTGCCACCATGGCGTCGATCATCGCGTCGATGGCCGGTTCCTTCGCGCCCGTGATGTTGAGCGACCCGGGCGTGTCGGCGGCCTTCTGCGACCAGCGGCCAACCTGCTCGCCACCGGGGGAGAGGGAGGCCGTCCAGGTGTAGAAGACCATGTCGAAGTCGAACTTGATGCGCCGTTCCTCGAACTGGGAGGCATCCACGGTCCGCACGCTGGCCTTGATGCCGACCAGATCGAGGCCGCGGCCATAGGCCAGCGCCAGCTTTTCCTCGTCCTCGTTCTTGGTCATGATCTCGAAGGTCACCGGCTGGCCCTGGGGATCGACCAGAACCCGGTCCTTCAGGCTGAAGCCGGCGTCCTGCAGAAGCGTCAGCGCGGCCTTGAGCACGGTGCGGTCGCGCCCCGAGCCATCGGTCTCTGCCGGCTTCCACGTCCCCTCGAGCACCTCGGGCAGCACGACGCCCGGGAACGGCGCCAGCAGCGCCCGTTCCCGCTCGTCCGCCGGCCGGCCGATCGAGGACAGGTCGGAATTGTCCCAGTAGCCGGCCGTGCGCTTGTAGAGGCCGGAATAGAGGGTGCGGTTCACCCACTCGAAGTCGAACAGCATCGACAGCGCCTGGCGCACGCGCCGGTCGGCGAAGACCGGGCGGCGCGTGTTGAAGGCCATGCCCTGCATGTTGGCCGGCGTGCCCTTGACGATCTCCTTGCGGACGACCTTGCCTTCCCTGGCGGCCGGGAAATCGAACCCGGTCGTCCAGCGGCTGGGGTTGTTGAAGGGCAGCACATCGATCAGCCCCTTGCGGAAGGCTTCCTGCAGGGATGTCTCGTCGCGGAAATACTCGATCCGGATCTCGTCGAAATTGTCGAAGCCGCGCTTCTGGGGCAGGTCCTTGGCCCAGTAGGTCGGGTTGCGCCGGTACACCACGCGGCGACCGGGGACGATTTCCGCAAAGACATAGGGACCGGTGCCGAGCGGCGGCTTCAGGGTCGACTTGTCGAAGGCCTCCGCGTCGGTGGCGGCCTTGGAGAACATCGGCGCCAGGCCGATCAGCAGCGGCAGCTCGCGGTTGTTGCCGTTCTTGAAGGTGAGCCGCACGGTGCGCTCGCCCATCACCTCGAAATTGGCGATCTCGGCGTACCAGTTGCGGAACGGCGGCCGGCCCTTGTCGCGCATGATCTGCAGCGAGAAGATCACGTCGTCGACCGTGAAGGGCGAGCCGTCGGAGAAGGTGGCCTTCGGGTTGAGGGTGAACTCGATCCATTCGCGGCTGTCGGGCATGCGCACGAATTCGGCCAGATGGGCATAGAGCGAGAACGGCTCGGCGTTGTTGCGCATGAGCAGGCTCTCGGTGATGTTCTCGCCGAACTGCCGTTCCTTCATGCCGCGCGCGCTGGTGAAGCCGCCCTGCACGATGAAGGAATTGAGACTGTCGAAGGTGCCCTGGACGCCGAGCGTCAGAACGCCGCCTTTCGGCGCATCCGGATTGGCGTAAGGGAAATGCGCGAAGCCGGGCGCCAGCGCCGGCTCGCCATGCATGGCGATGCCGTGCAAGGCGGGAACCTGTGGATCGCGCACGTTGGCGCGCGAGGTGCCGCAGAACAGCGTCGTGCCGAAGGGCAGGGCGAGAGCGGCGGGGACGGCGGTGGCCAGCAGGCGCCGCCGGGTGATCGACAGGCCGGAAGTCAGGGCATTTCGCTGGAAATCAGTCATCGACCCGCAGGAGCCTCCTTGATTCTCAAGGTCGGATGTTAACACACAGCCTGCGTACTGCTGCCTTTTTGGCGCTTTCCGGTGCTGGAAATTCCCAGACGATGTGGTTAAACATGGGCCCGCGCATTTCGGGTCACCCTGTTGCCGCAATCGTCGGGCATCGGGAGATCCAAGGAGGAGCTTGGCCTGTCCGGGTTTCAACCACGCCGCGGCCCCTGGCTGCGCGAACGGGCTGGTCGCAAGGTCCCTCGGGACAGCGAACGCACAATCGAGGATGTTTTCTGATGGCGAGTGTTTTTAAGAAGGGTTTGGCGGGCTGTGCGGTCGTGGCGCTTGCCGTCCTCGGGTCGGTTGCAGGCGCGGGTGCCCAGACGGCCGAGCCCGAATCCCCGTGGGTCAAGGTGTGCAACACCGATCCCAACGTGAACAAGGAAATCTGCCTCATCACCCAGGAACTGCGGACCGCGACCGGCCAGTTCCTGTCCTCGGTTGCCGTGCGCGAGATCAGCGGTGAAGCCCGCAAGACCCTGCTCATCGCCGTGCCGACCGGCATGCTGATCCAGCCGGGCCTGCGCGTCCAGGTCGATGCCGGCAAGCAGACCGAAGCCAAGTACGGCATCTGCTTCCCGAATGCCTGCTACTCCGAGCTGGTCATCGACGACGCCTTCATCGGCCAGATGAAGAAGGGCACGACGCTCATCCTGACCACCCTCAACCAGCAGGCCAAGCCGGTGCCGCTCGAGCTGACCCTGTCGGGCTTCACCAAGGTCTATGACGGTGCGCCGATGGACGTGGCCGAGATCCAGCGCAAGCAGGAACAGCTGCAGAGCGAACTGCAGCGCCGCGCGGACGAAGCCCGCCAGAAGCTGATCGACAAGCAGCAGCAGGCGACCGGCAACTGAGCCGACCGATCCTGCCAAGCCTTGCAGAGCGCCGCATCCCTCGGGATGCGGCGTTTTTTGTTGTCAAAAGGGGCCGAGGAAGAGGGCAGGGCGCTGGCGAGGCGAGAGGCCCGCACGCCCGGCAGGACAGGGCAGGTCAGGGAAGCGAAGAACAGGACAGGACAGCACAGGACAGCACAGCACAGGACGCCGGCGCGGCAGGGCCGGCGCACCGTGTCAGTGCATGCCGACCGAGCGAGGCACGTAGATGCCGTCCGGCGTTTCCTCGAAGATCTCGTCCAGCTGCGGATGGCGCAAGGGCTCGCCGGTCATGTCCGGAACCAGGTTCTGCTCTGAGACATAGGCGACGTACTCGGTCTCCGCGTTCTCCGCGAGCAGGTGATAGAAGGGCTGGTCGCGCGACGGCCGCACATCCTCGGGGATGGCGTTCCACCATTCTTCGGTGTTGGAGAAGGTCGGATCGACATCGAAGATGACCCCGCGAAAGGGGTAAACCCGATGGCGTACGACCTGCCCGATCCTGAATTTTGCAGTACGCATGACAGTCACCGTGCACAGGGTCGCGGTGCCGGTGGCGCCCCGGGAGGAGGAGGCTGCCTTCCCCCGGCACCTTGCGACATGGTCACAGCATAATAATCAACTGTCTAAAGACCGTAAACCTCGGCAAGAATCGGGTCCCGCGCCGCGACGAGCCGGGCGAGGTCGACGATCACCTTGGCCTGTTTCCAGGTCGCGTCATCCTGCATCTTGCCGTCGATCATCACCGCGCCGGAGCCGTCGGGCATGGCGTCGAGGATCTTGCGGGCGAAGGCGACCTCGGCCGGATCGGGCGAAAACACCCGCTTGGCGATGTCGATCTGGGTCGGATGCAGCGACCAGGCGCCGAGGCAGCCCATAAGGAAGGCATTGCGGAACTGGGCCTCGCAGGCGGCCGGGTCCGAGAAATCGCCGAACGGCCCGTAGAACGGCTTCAGTCCGGCCGAGAGGCAGGCATCCACCATCTTGCCGACCGTGTAGTGCCAGAGATCCTGCTGGTAGGCGGCCCGGGGGGCGCCGTCGGCGGTGGCGTCCGCAAGCACCGCATAGTCCGGGTGCCCGCCACCGACGCGGGTGGTCTTCATGCCGCGCGAAGCGGCAAGGTCGGCCGGCCCGAGGCTCATTCCGTGCATGCGCGGCGAGGCGGTGGCAATGGCCTCGACGTTCTTCACGCCTTCTGCCGTCTCGAGGATGGCATGGATCAGGATCGGTCGGGTCAACCCGGCGCGGGCCTCGAGCTGGGCCAGAAGCTGGTCCAGGTAATGGATGTCCCAGGGGCCCTCCACCTTTGGCAGCATCACGACATCGAGCTTGTGCCCGACCGCCGGCACGATCTCCAGGAGGTCGTCGAGGAACCAGGGGCTGTTCAGGCAGTTGACGCGGGTCCAGAGGCCAGTCTGGCCGAAGTCATTGTCCCGGGCCATCTCGATGAAGCCCTGACGCGCCGCAACCTTGGCATCGGCCGGGATCGCGTCCTCGAGATTGCCGAGAACCACGTCCACCTGCTGGATGAGATCGGGAACCTTGGCCCGCATCTTCTCCATGTGTGGTGGCACGAAATGGATCATCCGCTCCATCCGCACCGGCAGCTCGCGGTAAGGGGCAGGGGCTCCGATGGCAAGCGGGGCGTAGTAGGCGCGCGGGGTCTTCATGGCGGATCCCTCTCCTCTGGTCCGGGTCTCGCTTCAGGCTATAGCGCGTCTGCTGCGCTGCAACCATTGACCGAAAGGTGCAGAGGCAGGCGGCGGGCTCAGTGGTCCCACTTGCGGTGGATCCACATCCACTGCGCGGGATACTCGCGAATCCAGGCCTCGAACTGGGCGTGGATCACCTCGCAGCCGGCCTGGATGTCGGAGTCCCGGTCCTCGGTCCTCTGTGGCCGGAAGGCGCGCCCCTCGACGCGGAACCGCACGCCGTCCAGCCGGACGGTGCGGCCGATGACGATCGGCACGTCGCAGCTGCGCGCCAGCGCGACCGGAACCGGGGTGGCTGTCGCCGGCCGGCCGAAGAAGGGCACGTGCACGCCCCGGCGCTCCCTGAGGTCGCCCATGATCGCCACGACGCCCCCCTGGCGGAGGGTCGAGATCAGCCGGCGCGCGGCCTGGTGGCCCTTCGACAGCAGGCCGCCCTTGTAGAGGTCCTGCCTCAGGCCCCGCAGCAGGGCATCGGAATGCTCGTTCTTGAGCGCCTGGTAGACGCCCGTGATCTCCATGCCCTCCCACACCGCCGGGGCGACGCAGAGTTCCCAGTTGCCCGTGTGCAGCGACACGAACAGGCAGGCGCGGCGGTTCGCAATGATGTCCCGGGTCATCTCGTCGACGACGATCTCGTAGCGGCTGCGGTCCCGCAGCAGCCGGTCGATGTGGAAGGTCTCGGCCGTCACCCGGCCGAGATTGGTCCACATGTCGGCGATGATGCGCCGCCGTTCCGCCTCCGGCAGCTCCGGCATCGCCGCCGCGAGGTGGCGCAGCGCCCGCCGGTGCCGGCTGTTCAGGGGCGCGAGACGGCGCCACAGCCAGCCCATCGTCGCCGAGGCGAGGTCCACGGGAACAAGACGGAACAGACGGAAGACGACCGCCAGTGCAGCCCATTCGAGGCGGCGGAGAACCGCGGCGAGGGGCCGGGACGGGGCAGTCGACATGGCGGGTGATCCCGGATGCAGGCGCGTCGGCGCCGAGACAGTCTCCGGGCCGGCTTGATTGACCGCCCGGGTGGAACAGGTTAGGCCTGATAGCAAAAGCCCAGACCGCCACGCAAGCGGATCAGAAGGTCCGGCCCCCTCTCCCTGGACTGGTCATGCAAGACGTCATCGCGCTCGCCCTTCCGTTTTTCGGACTGATCTTCCTCGGCTTCGTTGCCGGCAAGATCAAGGACATCCCGCCCTCGGGCATGGCCTGGATGAATTTCTTCATCATCTACATCGCGCTGCCGGCGCTGTTCTTCCGCCTGCTCTCGGAGACACCGGTCGAGCAGCTGACGGACCTCAGCTTCGTCACCGCCACGACCTTTGCAACCTATACGGTCTTTGCGATCTCCTTCTGCATCGGCGTGCTGGCGACGCGTGGCAACATCGCCGAGTCGACGATCATGGCCATCGGCGGCTCCTATTCCAACATCGGCTACATGGGGCCGGGCCTGACCATGGCCGTGCTTGGCCCCGCCGCCACTGTCCCGACCGCCTTCGTCCTGTGCTTCGACAACACGCTGATGTTCATCCTGGCACCGCTGATGATGGCCATGGCCGGCACCGACAAGGAGCCGCTGACGGTGACCCTGTGGAAGGTGGTCGTGCGTGTCTTCACCCACCCCTTCATCCTGGCGACGATCGCCGGGGTGGGCGCTGCCTTCATCGGCTTCAAGCCGCCGCAGGGCGTGGACACGATGCTGAAGTTCCTGAGCGGCGCGGCGGCACCCTGCGCCCTGTTCGCCATGGGCGTGACGGTGGCGCAGCGCCCTGTGGGCCGGGTGCCGCTCGAGCTGCCGGCGCTGCTGGCCGTGAAGCTGGTCCTGCACCCGCTGCTCGTGTTCCTGCTGCTGACCTGGATCGGCGGCTTCGATCCGGTGTGGATTGCCACGGCCGTGCTCATGGCCTGCCTGCCGCCGGCCACCAATGTCTTCGTCATCGCGCAGCAGTACCAGGTCTACATGAACCGGGCCTCGAGCCTGGTCATGATCGGGACCATGGTGTCCGTCGTCACCGTGACGGGCTTCATCTACGCGATCACGCATGGCTGGCTGACGCCGGCCGTCTGACGTCGCCCTTCCAGCGCCCCGTCAAGGCCCAGTCGAGGCCCCTTCCGGGCGGGGCCTCCGTGCCCGGCCGAAGCGGACGTCCTTGCGTCCCGGCGCCGGCGCTCAGCGGGCGAGGCCGGCGAAGATCTTCGGGCGGCCGGCCATCGGCGTGATGCCCTCGCGCATCAGCAGCCGCCGCAGCGGCCCGATCCGCCCGGCCGCGTAGAGCCCGAGGCTGCGGGCGGCCTGAACCGGAAGGAGATCGCTCAGCAGCGACCGGTTGAGCAGGTCGACCGCCGTGGTGCGTGTCGAGATGTCCACCTTGCGGGCAGCCTCGTAACGGGCAAGCGTCTGCGGCGATCCGATGTCATCGCCGCGCGCCAGCGCCGCCTGCAGGATGCTGCCAAGATCAGCCACGTCGCGCAGCCCGAGATTGAGCCCCTGGGCGCCGATCGGGGGAAACACATGCGCGGCCTCGCCGACCAGCGCGCAGCGACGGGCCGCCACCTGGTGCGCGATCATGCCCGACAGCGGGAACACCTGCCGGCTGCTGGCCAGCCGGAATCGCCCGAGGATCGAATGGGCCCGCCGTTCCAGCTCCAGCGCCAGCGCCTCGTCGGTGTAGGACAGGAGATGCTGGGCAGTCTCCGGGCTGACGACACAGACGAGCGAGGACATCCGCCCGGGAAGCGGAACCAGCGTGAAGGGGCCCGTCGGCGTGTGGAACTCCGTCGAGATCGACTGGTGCGGCCGGTCATGCTCCAGGTTGAGCACCAGCGCATGCTGCGGATAGGACCACTGCCGCACCTCGATCCCGGCGGCGGCGCGCACGCGCGACTGGCGGCCATCGGCGCCGACTGCCAGCCGGGCCGTCACCGTGTCGCCAGTCTCGAGCCGGATCGTGACGCGGTCCTCGGCCGGCTCGACCGCCTGAACGCGCTCCTTGACCCAGGTCAGGCCGGGCTCGGCCAGCGCGGCCTGCTCCAGCACAACGTTCAGCTCCCGGTTCAGCACGTTGTAGCCAAAGGCCTCCAGCTTCAGCTCGCTCGCGTCGAAGGTGATTTCCGGTGCCCGGATCAGCCGGCCGGTGTCGTCGATGAGGCGCATGTGCGCGAGCGCGGCCGCCTTCGGCGCCAGGGCCGGCCAGACACCGATCTCGTCCAGCAGCGCCACGGAAGCCTGCAGCAGTGCGGTCGTGCGTCCGTCGGTCGCGTTGATCGCCGGAGCGATCAGCACCGTCTTCAGCCCCCGCCGTGCCAGCAGGATCGCAGCCGTCAGCCCCGACGGGCCGGCGCCGATGACGGCAGCATCATGGACAGGAAGCGGGGCGGCAGCGAGGGTCATGGCGGGAAAGCCTTCCGGAGCGACGGTTGCAGTCGTCGGGAGGATGGGACTTTCCGCCCGTTTTGCAAGTGTTTGACCTGACGCAAAGCGTCTCGTCGACAAATCGGCTAGGGAAGGCTGGACTGCAAGGGCCCTGATCCCCGGGGCCGGATGTCCGGAGACCGCATGACGCAGCATTCCGTCCCCGACCGGAGCGGGCTTGCCCGCCTCACTCCCGGGAGGCCCCGGGTGAGCTGGCGCGACCGCGCACCGGTCATCGGCCTTGTCGGCCTGCTGGCCCTGGCGGGCTGGGCCTATCTCGGCACGATGATCGCCGCCATGGTGCCGGTGATGGACATGACCGAGGCCGGGCCGGGAATGGGCCTGCTCAATGCCTTCAACATCTTCGCCGGCCTGCCGGCGGAAGCGCGCGCTGCCCTGGCCGTCCTGTGCCTGCCGGGGCAGGTGGCCACCTTCGGCATGCCGGCGGGTGTCAACCTGGCCCAGGATGCCGCTCTCGTTTTCCTGATGTGGATGATGATGACGCTGGCCATGATGCTGCCGAGCGCCATGCCCGTGTTTCTCGCCCATGCCGCCCGCGGGGGCCTGTCCTCCCGGGCAGCGGCGGCAGTCCACGCGGCCGAGGCTTCCGGCGGACGGCAACCCGGTCTGCGGGACGGGGTCCTGCGGCGCACGGCGCTGATTGCGGCCGGCTATCTGCTGGTCTGGACCGCCTATGCGGTGCTGGCCACGGCGGCACAGCTCGCCCTCATGGCCGCGGGCCTGATCTCGCCCATGATGGCGCCCGTCAGCCTGGTCTTCGCCGGCACGACGCTGGTGGCAGCCGGGATCTACCAGTTCACGCCGGCCAAGGCGGCCTGCCTGTCGCGCTGCTGGGTGCCGCGCTGGCAGAGCACCGGGCCGGACGGATCAGCCCGCGCGCTCGTCGGCGAGGGGCTTGTCCAGGGCCTTGCCTGTTTCGGCTGCTGCTGGGCGATGATGACGGTGATGTTTGCCGTCGGCATCATGAACATCGTCTGGGTGGCGCTGCTCGGCATTCTCATGACGATCGAGAAGACCATCCCAAGCCTCTGGCTTTACAAGGCAATCGGTGTCCTGTTCCTCGCCTGGGGCGGGTTGCTCCTGGGGCTTGCGACCGGGGGGGCGGGCTGAGCGCCACGCGCCCGTCCGCCGGGCCCGGTGCCCGGACCGCTGCGGCCCGGCCGGGAAATCGCAGCGGGGGACTGGTCAACACGTCACGAAATTGAAATAATGTCGCAAATCTGCAGTCTGCCTCGCGGGCTGCAGCCATGCCCGGCGCCGGCGCAGGATCCCCTGCGGCAGCGGCCGCATGGAGCCGTGGGTGGTGCCACAGGTGGTCTCTTGCGCGGGCGGGTCATGCCCCCCGGCGCCGGGACCGGACCGGTGCGGCGGCCCGGCAAGCTGATTGCTCTATTGCTGCGCGGCGTGCCGCGCGGTTCCCGCAGCGGCGGGGACACGCGGACCAAGTGGAAGACCAGTTGTCGTGACCGATATCACTCCCGAGAAGCATTCCCCCGAACCGGCGCTTTTCCTGATCCATGTGCTGACCGCGTCGGGCGCACCGATCGCACTGGTGGCGCTGCTGGCCGGGGCCCGCGGCAACTGGCAGGAAATGTTCGCCTGGCTCGGTCTGGCCCTGGTGGTCGATGGCATCGACGGTCCGCTGGCGCGCCGCTACAACATCGCCGAACGCCTGCCGCGATGGTCGGGGGCCTCGCTCGATTTCGTCATCGACTACGCGACCTATGTCTTCCTGCCGGCCTTCGCGCTCTCGGCCAGCCCGATGCTGGACCAGCCGTGGAACTGGATCTGCGGTGGTCTGGTGGTGTTCACGGGCGCACTCTATTTCGCCGACAACGGCATGAAGACGCATGACAAGGCGTTCAAGGGCTTCCCGGCCTGCTGGAACATGGTCGTCTTCGGACTGATGCTGTTGTCGCCGAGCCAGGGGTTCACCATTGCGGTGGTGCTGGCCTGCTGCGTCTTCACCTTCCTGCCGGTCCGCTTCGTGCATCCGGTGCGCGTCAAGCGCTGGCGGCCGCTGACGCTGGCCATGACCGTGGCCTGGCTCGTCTCTGCCGGCATCGGTCTGGTCAACGACATGACGCTGAGCGAACCGCTGACGGTGATTTTCGCCTTGTCCAGCCTGTATCTTCTGACAGTATCTGCCCTGCATCAGGCGCTGGAGCGCTATTTCTGAGCAGGAGTGAGCGATGCTGGAATGGGTGGCGGATCCGCAGATCTGGGCCAGCCTCCTCACGTTGACCGTGATGGAAGTTGTTCTCGGCATCGACAACATCGTCTTCATCTCGGTGCTGGTCGCCCGGTTGCCGGCCGAGCAGGCGCGGCGTGCCCGCCAGATCGGCCTCGGGCTTGCCCTCCTGTTCCGCATCGCGCTCCTGTCGGTCCTGACGCTGCTCGTCGGCCTGACCGCGCCGCTCTTCGCGCTGGCCGATCACGGTTTTTCCTGGCGTGACCTGATCCTGATCGCCGGCGGCCTGTTCCTGCTGGTCAAGGCCACGCACGAGATCCACCGCGGCATCGAGCCGGAGGACGAACCCGGCAAGGCACCCGTCGCCGCCACCTTCGCCGCCGTCGTCGCCCAGATCATCGTGATCGACATGGTGTTCTCGGTCGATTCGATCATCACCGCGATCGGCATGGCCCAGCAGGTCGGTGTCATGATCGCGGCCGTGGTGATCGCCATGGCGGTGATGTACGCCGCCTCCGGTCCCATCGCCTCCTTCATCGAGCGCCATCCGACGACCAAGATGCTGGCCCTGTCCTTCCTGCTGCTGATCGGCGTGGCGCTGATTGCCGACGGACTGGGCTTCCACATCCCGCGCGGCTACATCTACTTCGCCATGGCGTTCTCCGCGATGGTGGAGATCATCAACGTGCTCGCGCGGGCACGCCGACGCAAGGCCAGCCTGTCGCATCACTGAGGCACGCCGGCCGGGAGAGGCCGGCACGGGGAGGAGACCGATCCATGATCAAGGCCATCCGCATCCATGAAACCGGCGGACCGGAGGTCCTGCGCTACGAGGACGTCGAGGTGGGCGCGCCCGGTCCGGGCGCGGCCCTGATCCGCCACACCGCCATCGGCCTCAATTTCATCGACACCTATTTCCGCTCCGGCCTCTATCCGGCCCCCAATGGCCTGCCGTTCATTCCGGGCAACGAAGGCGCCGGGATCGTCGTCTCGGTGGGCGAGGGCGTGAGCCATGTCGCTCCGGGGGACCGTGTTGCCTATGTCGGGCCGCTCGGCGCCTATGCCGAGGAGCGGCTGGTGCCGGCCGACCGGCTGGTGCGCCTGCCGGAGGGCATCGACGACCGGACGGCCGCCGGCATGATGCTGAAGGGCATGACCGCGCGCTACCTGCTGCGCAAGACCTTCGTCGTGGGACCGGAAACGACCCTGCTGTTCCATGCGGCGGCTGGCGGCGTCGGCCTCATTGCCGGCCAGTGGGCGGCCCATCTCGGGGCCACCGTGATCGGCACGGTCGGCTCCGACGACAAGGCGGAGCTTGCCCGCGCCCATGGCTACACCCATGTGATCAATTACGCCCGCGAGGACTTTGTCGCCCGGGTGAAGGAGATCACCGGCGGCCGGGGCTGCGACGTGGTCTATGATTCGGTGGGGCGCGATACCTATCCCGGATCGCTCGACTGCCTGAGACCGCAGGGCCTGTGGGTGTCCTTCGGCCAGTCCTCCGGCCCGATCACCGACTTCAACCTGGCGCTCCTCGGCCAGAAGGGCTCGCTCTTTGCCACGCGCCCGACGCTGTTCAGCTACATCGCGCAGCGATCGGATCTGGAGGCAACGGCGGCCGATCTCTTCGACGTGGTCGGGCGGGGCATCGTCCGCATCGGCGTGAACCAGGACTATGCCCTGGCCGATGCGGCCCGCGCCCATGCCGACCTGGAGGGCCGCCGGACCACCGGCACCACGGTCCTGCTCCCGGGCTGACCCGGATGGGACAGGGCGGGGACCGGTCGCGCAGCCTCTATGCGCCGGCGATGCGCTACTTCTACGCCGTGGCAGAGCTTGGGTCCATCCGCGCCGCTGCCCGTGAACTCAACGTCGCCTCGTCGGCGGTCAACCGCCAGATCCTGTGGCTCGAGGAGGCGCTCGACCTGCAGCTGTTCGAGCGGGTGGGGCGCGGCCTGCGCCTGTCGCCGGCCGGCGAGGTGCTGCTTGCCCATGTCCGGCGCACCTATTCGGACTTCGAGGGAACGGTCGCCGAACTGGATGCGCTCAAGGGCCTTCGGCGCGGGACCGTCTCTGTTGCCACCGTCGAAAGCCTGGCCGAGACGATCCTGCCCGACATCATCGGCACATTCCGCAAGACCTATCCCGGCATCCACGTCGCCGTGACGGTCACCTCCGCCCAGCAGGCGGCCGCCCTGGTGGAGGCGGCGGAGGCCGATGTCGGCTTCACCTTCGACCCGCCGCGCAACGCCGCCCTGTCGGTCGCCTTTGCCCATGACCTGCCGATTGGCGCCGTCATGTCCCCCGGCCATGACGCGGCGCGCGCCGGGCCGCTGACCCTTGCGGACTGCCTGCGCTACCCGATTGCCCTGCCGGCGCGCGGGCTTTCGCTGCGCACCCGGCTCGACGCAGCCCTGGCCCGCATTCCGGGCAACCTGCGCACCTATGTGGAGGCCAACTCGCTGTCCTTCATGCGCGCGCTCGCCCGGCGCGGGATGGTGATCAGCTTCCAGACCCGAATCGGGCTGGAAAAGGATCTGGAGGCCGGGACACTGGTCTTCCGCCCGCTCACCGATGCGCCGCTGCAGCAGGACCGCTTCGTCATCGTCACATCGTCGATGCGGGCGCTGGCGCTGGCCCCGGGCATGTTCTTCGATCACGCCATGATCGCGTTGAAGGATCATTTGCCGACGATTGATGCCATTTAGGCATCGAATGGCTTCGCAAATGGTTCTATGTTCGGCCAAGGTTTTGCGGCAACCTTCGTGTGGTTGCCCTGCGGCAAACCGCCGCGACAGACCGGCGCGCATCAAGCGCAACGCAGGACACCACCAGAGGGAGAAGAATGATGGGGCGTTTGACGACGCACGTGCTGGACACCGCTCTCGGCCGTCCGGCCGCCGGTCTCGTGATCGAACTGTGGGCCGTCGAGCCCCGGCCGTCGCGCCTGCGCCGGGTGGAGACCAACGCGGACGGCCGTGTCGACGGCGCCATCCTGGAAGGAGCCGAGTTCGGCCCCGGCATCTACGAGCTGCGCTTCTTCGCCGGCGATTACCTGAAGGCCAGCGGCGCCACCCTGACCGAGCCGCCCTTCCTCGACATCATCCCGATCCGCTTCGGCATCTCCTCGGCCAGGGACCACTATCACGTGCCCTTGCTGCTTTCGCCCTTCGGCTATTCCACCTATCGGGGCAGCTGACCCATGCGCGACACCCTCCGATTTCTCCGGGCTGGCAGGATCGTCGAACTGGGCGACGTCGGTCCCATGGACACGGTGCTCGACTATCTGCGGCTCACCGAGCGGGCGACCGGCACCAAGGAAGGCTGCGGCGAAGGGGACTGCGGCGCCTGCACGGTTGCCCTCGGCCGGCTCGTCGACGGGAAGCTTGTCTACCAGCCGGTCAACGCCTGCATCCAGCTTCTCGGCATGATCGACGGGGCGGAACTGGTCACGGTCGAGGACCTGAGCGCGGACGGACGGCTCCATCCGGTGCAGAAGGCCATGCGGGACCTGCACGGCTCGCAATGCGGCTTCTGCACGCCGGGCTTCATCATGAGCCTCTTCACGCTCTACCACGCGGAGGGCATGACGAAGAGCCGGCAGGCCGTCACGGACTGGCTTGCCGGCAACCTGTGCCGCTGCACCGGCTATCGCCCGATCATCGACGCGGCGCTCGCCAGCTGTTTCGAGGCGGCCGACGATGCCTTCTCCTGGCGCGCCGGCGAGACGCGGGAGGCCCTGCGCCGCCTGGCCGACAGCCGCGACATCTTCATCGGCACGAGTGACAGCTTCCTTGCCGCGCCTGCCACGGTCGGAGGGCTTGCGGCCATCTACGGCCAGCACCCGGACGCCACACTGGTGGCCGGCGCGACGGATGTCGGTCTGTGGATCACCAAGAGCCTGCGCTCGCTTCCGAAAATCATCCATCTTGGCCGCGTCGCCGGAATGAACCGGATCGAGGAGACGGCCTCGGGCCTCGTGCTCGGCGCCGGCGTCACCTACGCCCAGGCAGAAACGGCCCTGACGCGGCTTGCGCCCGATCTGGGCGAGCTGCTGCGGCGCGTCGGCTCGAAGCAGGTGCGGGCGTCGGGGACCATCGGCGGCAACATCGCCAACGGCTCCCCGATCGGTGACATGCCACCGGCCCTGATCGCGCTCGGGGCCCGGATCGAGCTGCAGCAGGGCGAGGAGGTGCGCAGCCTGCCGCTCGAAGCCTTCTTCCTCGACTACGGCAAGCAGGACCGCAGGCCCGCCGAATTCGTCACGGGGATCTTCGTGCCACGGCCCGATGTGAACGAGGTCTTCCGCTGCTACAAGATCTCCAAGCGCTTCGACCAGGACATCTCGGCCGTCATGGGCGCCTTCCGCTTTTCCCTCGACGGGCCGATCCTGCGCGAGGCCAGGATTGCCTTCGGCGGCATGGCAGCCACACCGAAGCGGGCCACGGCCGCCGAGGCCGCGCTGGCCGGGGCAAGCCTTGATGACCCGAGCACCTGGGCGGCGGCCATCCGGGCCCTCACCACGGACTACCGTCCGATCACCGACATGCGTGCCAGCGCCGACTACCGCATGGAAGCGGCGCGGGCGCTGCTGGCCAAGGCACTGATGGAGGTGAGCGGCGCGGACGAACCGCTGCGGCTCAAGGGGGCAGCGCACCAGGGAGGCTCGGATCATGAACGCGCCGCATGACACCCGCCGGACCGGCGCGCCGCTCGCCCATGTGCACCGGTCATTGCCGCATGACAGCGCCGAAAAGCACGTGACGGGAACAGCCGTCTACATCGACGACATGGTCGAGCCGCAAGGCCTGCTGCATGTGGTGCCCGGCTGGGCGCGCCAGGCGGTGCGTGGCCGCATCTTGTCGATGGATCTCGACGCGGTGCGGGCCGCTCCGGAGGTGGTTGCGGTTCTGACCGCCGCCGATGTGCCCGGGCTCAACGACTGTTCGCCCTCGATTGGCGGCGACCCGGTTCTCGCCGGCGGCGAGATCCTGTTCTACGGCCAGGTGGCCTTTGCGGTGGTGGCCCGGACCCGGGACGCGGCCCGCCGCGCCGCCCGGCTGGCCCGCATCGAGGTCGAGGCCGCGACGCCGGTCGTCACCGTCGAGCAGGCGCTGGCAGCCGATGTCACCGTGCTGCCGGACTACCAGTTCCGGCGCGGGGCCCCGGAAGCCCGGCTTGCGACGGCACAGCGCCGGCTGGAGGGGTCGTTCCGGATCGGCGGTCAGGAGCACTTCTATCTGGAGGGCCAGATCGCCATGGCGATCCCGGGCGAGGACCGCAGCATGCTGCTGCACACCTCGACCCAGCATCCGACCGAAGTGCAGCATGTGGTCGCGAAGGTGCTCGGCCTGCCGGACGCGCTGGTGACGGCGGAAGTGCGCCGCATGGGCGGCGGCTTCGGCGGCAAGGAAAGCCAGGCCAACCAGTGGGCCTGTCTGGCCGCGCTCGCGGCCCGGATCACCGGTCGCCCCTGCAAGATCCGGCTGGACCGCGACGACGACATGATCATGACCGGCAAGCGGCATGATTTCCGCGTCGACTGGTCCGTCGGCCATGACGACAGCGGCCGCATCGAGGCTGTCGACATGACGCTGCTGGCCCGCTGCGGCTATTCCGCAGACCTGTCGCTTGGCGTGGTGGACCGGTCGATGTTCCACTCCGACAGCAGCTATTTCTATCCCGATGCCGTGATCCGGTCGCGGCGCCTGCGCACCGACACCTGTTCCAACACGGCCTTCCGCGGCTTCGGCGGCCCCCAGGGGATGCTCGCCGCGGAGCGGATGCTCGACGCGATCGCCATCACCCTCGGGCTCGACCCGCTGGAGGTGCGCAAGCGCAACTTCTACACGGCCGAGCGCAATCTGACACCGTACGGCATGCCGGTGGAGGAATGGCAGACGCTGCACCGGGTGGTGGAGGAACTGGAGGAGCGGACCGATTACTGGCAGCGCCGGCATGAGGTGCGCGCCTTCAACGCCCGCAGCCATGTCCTCAAGAAGGGGCTTGCCCTGACCCCGGTCAAGTTCGGCATTTCCTTCACGCTGAAGCATCTGAACCAGGCCGGCGCGCTGGTGCATCTCTACACCGACGGCTCGGTGCACCTGAACCATGGCGGCACGGAAATGGGGCAGGGGCTCTACCAGAAGGTCGCCCAGGTCGTGGCCGACGAGCTGGGAGTGACCCTCGACAAGGTGGCGATCACCGCGACGACCACTGCCAAGGTGCCGAACACCGGCCCGACGGCCGCCTCCTCCGGCACGGATCTCAATGCCATGGCGGCCCGCAACGCGGCGAGGACCATCCGCGAGCGGCTGGTCGCGCTGGCGGCCGAGCGCTATGCCTGCCCGCCGGAGACCGTCGTGTTCCGCAACAACCGGGTCCTTGCCGGCGACACCGAAGTCTCCCTGGCCGAGCTGGCGCGCGCGGCGCATCAGGCCCGCATCCACCTGTCGGATGCAGGCTTCTATGCCAGCCCGAAGATCACCTGGGACCGCGACAGCGCCAGCGGCCGCCCGTTCCTGTACTTCGCCTATGGGGCGGCGGCGAGCGAGGTCACCATCGACACCATGACGGGCGAAATGGTCGTCGACCGGGTCGACGTGCTGCATGACGTCGGCCGCTCGCTCAATCCGGCGATCGACATCGGCCAGATCGAAGGCGGGTTCGTCCAGGGCATGGGCTGGCTGACGACGGAAGAACTGGTCTGGGACGACCAGGGGCGGCTGCGCACCCACGCGCCCTCGACCTACAAGATCCCGACCGCCTCGGACATCCCGGCCCATTTCGACGTGCGCCTCTACGACAGCCCGGGCAATCCGGAGGAAACGATCTACCGCTCCAAGGCCGTCGGCGAGCCGCCGGTGATGCTGGCTAACTCGGTCTTCTCGGCCATCACCGACGCCATCGCCTCGCTGCGGCCCGGGCACGTGCCGCCGCTGGATGCGCCGGCCACGCCCGAGGCGATCCTGAAGGCGGTTCGTGCCATGAAGTCGGGAGGAGCTGCATGAGCCTGTGGCGCCGGATGTCCGGGTGTCTCGAGCGGGACGGGGCCTGCGCCCTCGTCACCGTGGCCGAGGTGGCCGGCTCGGCGCCGCGCGAGGTGGGCGCGCGGATGATCGTGCGCGCCGACGGCAGCCTCAGCGGCACCATCGGCGGCGGCACGCTCGAGTTCGAGGCGATCCGCTGGGCCATGGCCGCACTGGCCGCCGGACGGCGCGAGCTTGTGATCCGCCGGGTCTCGCTCGGCCCGGACCTCGGGCAGTGCTGCGGCGGGCGGGTCGATGTGGCGATCGAGACCTTCTCGGTCGCGGACCGGGGCGAGGTGTCGGCCCTTGCGGCGCGCGAGGCCGAGGGCGGACGGTTTGTGACCCGGCGCGATCCGGTCACCGGCCTGCGCAAGGTCCAGACCCCGGACACGGGCGGGCCCCTTGCCGCCTTCACGCGGGCCGCCGATGGCGCGATCCTTGAGGTGTTCGGCGCGACGGACCGGCCGGTGTGGCTGTTCGGGGCCGGCCATGTCGGACGGGCGGTCGTGCTGGCGCTCGCGCCCTTGCCCTTCGCGGTGACGTGGATCGACAGCCGGCCCGAGATGTTTCCGGCGGCAATGCCGGGCGACCTGACCTGCATCGCCCATGACCGGCCAGCGGATCTGGTGGACAAGGCGCCGGCGGATGCCTTTGTTTTGATCATGACGCATTCGCATGCGCTGGACGAGGACATCGCCGCGGCGGCGCTGAGAACGGGCAGATTTCCCTATGTCGGCGTGATCGGCAGCGCGACCAAGCGGGCCCGGTTTGTCAGCCGGCTTGGCAAACGTGGCCTCGCCCCTGCGGCAGTTGCAGCCCTGGTCTGCCCGGTCGGCGCTGGCGGCGTTGCCTCCAAGCTGCCGGCAGCCATCGCGGCGTCGATTGCGGTCGAACTGCTGGTCACAAATGAGGCAGCAAACGCGGAAAGCTTATCCAATCAGACCCTTGCGCTAGGCTCAGGGCTCAGACAATAACACGGCCAGGCGTGGGAACTTCGGGGGGACGGCGTGGACAGCAGCACTGCAGCAGCCGATGAGCAACGGACATCAGCTCCGCCGGGCGGTGGCAGCGGCGGCCGGCGCGCGGGCGCCGACGTCCTGCTTGCGGCACAAGGGATCACCAAGCGGTTCGGCGCCGTCGCCGCCAACGCCGACGTGGACCTGGTCGTCAACGCGGGCGAGATCCATGCCCTCCTCGGCGAGAACGGCGCCGGCAAGTCAACGCTGGTGAAGATCCTCTACGGGGCGCTGCAGCCCGACGCAGGCCGCGTCACCTGGCAGGGGAGGGAGGTCCGGGTGGCCTCGCCCGCCGCCGCGCGCGCCCTCGGCATCGGCATGGTGTTCCAGCATTTCTCGCTGTTCGAGGCCCTCAGCGTTGCGGAGAACATCGCGCTGGCGCTGGAAAAGCCCGGAACCATGCGCAGCCTTGCCGACAGGATCCGCGCCGTCTCGCGCGACTACGGCCTGCCGCTCGACCCCGACGCCCTTGTCGCCGACCTGCCCGTCGGCATCCGCCAGCGCATCGAGATCGTCCGCTGCCTGCTGCAGCAGCCCCGTCTCATCATCATGGACGAGCCGACCTCCGTGCTGACCCCGCAGGAGGCGGACGAGCTGTTCCTGACCCTGAAGCGTCTGGCCTCGGAGGGCTGCGCTGTCCTCTACATCAGCCATCGCCTGGAGGAGGTGCAGCGCATTTGCCACCACGCCACAATCCTGCGTCACGGCAAGGTGGTCGCCGAATGCGACCCGACACGGGAAACGCCCGGTTCGCTCGCGCGGATGATGGTCGGGGCCGACATCGCCCATGTGGCGGCCGCAGCACAGGCCCCCGGGGCAGCGGCAACGCGGCTCGCCGCCCGCCGCCTGAGCCTGCCGGCGGCCACGCCCTTCGCCGTGCCGCTGACCGACGTGACGCTCGAGGTCAGGGCTGGCGAGGTCGTGGCGGTTGCCGGCGTGGCCGGCAACGGGCAGGGCGAACTCTTCGATGCGCTGACCGGCGAGCGACGCACCGCGCCCGGCATGGTCGAGATCGACGGCACGGCCTGCGGCAACGAGGGCATCACCCGCCGGCGCCAGCGCGGCGCGGCCTTCGTGCCGGAAGAACGGCTCGGCCATGGCGCCGTTCCCGGCTTCCGGCTGTCCTCCAACCTGCTGCTGACCCGCCATGCGACCGGTGACGGTCTGGTGAAGGGCGGCTTCGTCGCCTTTGCGGCCATGGCAGCGATGGAGCGGCGCATCAAGCAGGTCTATGACGTGCGCATGTCGCATGACGACCCGGAAGCCCGCGCGCTATCGGGCGGCAACCTGCAGAAATTCGTCGTCGGACGCGAGCTGTCGCGCAATCCCGGCGTGCTGATCGTGAACCAGCCGACCTGGGGCGTGGATGCCGGCGCGGCCGCGCTCATCCGCCAGGCGCTGGTCGATCTCGCCCGCAAGGGATCGGCCGTGCTCGTGATCAGCCAGGACCTCGACGAGATCTACGAGATCGCCGACCGGATCGCGGTCATCTCGCGCGGCCAGCTGTCGCTGGCCGAACCGGCTGCTGCCATGAGCCGCGAACGCATCGGCCTGCTGATGGCCGGCGGTGCGGAAGCCGCTGCCCCGACCGGCTCGTCGACTGCAGCCCGGAGAGCATGATGCGCCTCGTTCTCGTCAAACGCGCCGAACACAGCCGCCTGATGACGGGCCTGTCGCCGGTCATCGCGGTCGCCCTGACCATGGTCTCCGCCGGCATCCTGTTTGCGGCCGCAGGCCACGATCCGGCGCTTGCCCTCTATACCTTCTTCATCGAGCCCCTGACCGACAGCTGGTCGCTGCAGGAGGTGCTGGTGAAGGCGACGCCGCTGGTGCTGATCGCCTGCGGCCTCTCGGTCTGCTACCTGTCGAACAACTGGAACATCGGGGCGGAAGGCCAGTTCGTCGTCGGCGCCATCGCCGGATCGGTGCTGCCGATCATGGTCCCGGCCTTCGAGAGCGTGCTGACCTTGCCGCTGATGCTGCTGATGGGGGCCGTCGGCGGCGCCCTGTTCGCGCTGATCCCGGCGCTGCTCAAGACCCGCTTCAACACCAACGAGATCCTCGTCAGCCTGATGCTGGTCTATGTGGCGAACCTGGCGCTGGACTATCTGGTGCGCGGCCCGTGGCGCGATCCGGGCGGGTTCAATTTCCCGGAATCCGCGCTGTTCTCGGCGGCTGCGACCCTGCCGACGCTGGGAGACGGGCGCCTGTCGGTGTCGCTGCTGGTCGCCATTGCCGTGGCGATCCTCCTGTCCGTGCTGCTTGCCCGGACCCTGAAGGGGTTCGAGATCCGGGTGCTTGGCGAGAGCCCGCGCGCCGGCGCCTTCGCCGGCTTTTCCTCCCGGCGCATGACCGTCTTTGCCTTCCTGCTGTCGGGCGCACTGGCCGGACTTGCCGGCATCATGGAAGTGGCCGGCTCCATCGGCCAGCTGCAGCCGACAATCTCGCCGGGCTACGGCTTCACCGCCATCATCGTGGCCTTCCTCGGCCGTCTCAATCCGCTTGCCATCCTGGTCGCCGGGTTCGTGCTGGCGCTGAGCTACATCGGCGGCGAGGGCGTGCAGGCCTCCATGGGCATCTCCGACAAGATTGCCAGCGTCGTGCAGGGGATGCTGCTGTTCTTCGTGCTCGCCTGCGACACCCTCATCCTCTACCGGATCAAGCTGCAGTCCGGTCAGACCGCAAAGGGAGAGCGCGCCCATGTTTGAGGCGATCCTGCTGACCGTGATCACCGCCGCCACACCGCTGCTGCTGGCTGCCATCGGCGAGCTGGTGGTGGAACGCTCCGGCGTCCTCAACCTCGGCGTCGAGGGCATGATGATCATGGGGGCCGTCACCGGTTTTGCGGTCGCCAACGTGACCGGATCGGGGGCCCTCGGTGTCCTCGGGGCCATTGCTGCCGGCATGGCGCTGTCTGCCCTGTTCGCGTTTCTGGTGCTGGTGCTGGTCACCAACCAGGTGGCGACCGGGCTGGCGCTGACGTTGCTCGGCCTTGGCCTCTCGGGCCTCATCGGCGAGGCCTTCATCGGCGTGCCGGGACTGAAGCTGGAGAAGCTCGACATCCCGTTCCTGAGCGACATTCCCTTCGTCGGACCGGTGCTGTTCAGCCAGGACCCGATCGTCTACGCCTCCTTCGCGCTGGTGGCCGCCGTCGCCTGGGCGCTGACCCGCGCGCGCATCGGGCTGATCCTGCGTGCCGTTGGCGACAACCACAGCTCGGCGCACGCGCTTGGCCTGTCGGTGCTGAAGGTGCGTTTCCTCGCGATCCTGTTTGGCGGTGCCTGCGCCGGCCTGGCCGGGGGCTACATGTCGCTCGCCTACACGCCGCAATGGGTGGAGAACATGACGGCCGGACGCGGCTGGATCGCGCTGGCGCTGGTCGTGTTCGCCTCCTGGCTGCCCTGGCGGGTCGTCATCGGCGCCTACCTGTTCGGTGCGGTGACGGTGCTGACCTTCCACGCACAGGCGATCGGTGCCGGCGTGCCCTCGCAGCTCTTGTCGAGCCTGCCCTATCTTGCCACCATCCTCGTGCTGGTGCTGATTTCCTCGAACCGCCGCCTGACGCTGGTCAACACGCCCGCCTGTCTCGGCAAGCCGTTCGTTCCCGATCGCTGACCGAAAGGCCAGCCGCCGGGGCCCGTCGCGGTCCGGTCCCGGCAGACCTCACCAGGATCCGCGAAAGCGTCGGACCGAAACCGACAAGTCGAAGGGGAAGTGTCACATGAAGAACATCCTGAAAGCCGCCGTCGCGGCGCTTGCGCTGGCTGCCGCCAGCACGGCCGCCCAGGCCGCAGACCTGAAGGCCTGCTTCGTCTATGTCGGCCCGGTGGGTGATTTCGGCTGGTCCTACCAGCACGACCAGGGCCGCCAGGCGATGGAAAAGCATTTCGCCGGCAAGGTGGAGACCGCCTATCTGGAAAGCGTGCCGGAAGGCCCGGATGCCGAGCGCGCGATCGAGCGCTTCGCCCGTGAAGGCTGCGGCATCATCTTCACCACCTCCTTCGGCTACATGAACCCCACCATCAAGGTGGCGCAGAAGTATCCGAACGTGAAGTTCGAGCACGCAACCGGCTACAAGACCGCAGCCAACGTGGCCACCTACAACTCCAAGTTCCACGAGGGCCGCTACATCCTCGGCCAGATCGCGGCCAAGATGTCGACGAAGGGCACCGCGGGCTACATCGGTTCGTTCCCGATCCCGGAAGTGGTTTCCGGCATCAACTCCTTCATGCTCGGCGCCCAGTCGGTGAACCCGGACTTCAAGGTCAAGATCGTCTGGGTCAACTCGTGGTTCGACCCGGCCAAGGAAGCCGATGCGGCCAAGGCGCTGATCGACCAGGGCGCGGACATCATCTCGCAGCACACCGATTCCACCGCACCGCTGCAGGTGGCGGCCGAGCGTGGTGTGCTGGGCTTCGGACAGGCCTCCGACATGATCGCCTTTGCGCCGAAGTCGCAGCTCACCTCGATCATCGACGAGTGGGGCCCGTACTACATCGAGCGCGTGCAGGCCGTGCTCGACGGCAAGTGGGAAAGCAAGCAGACCTGGCACGGCCTCAAGGAAGGCCATGTCGTGATGGCGCCCTACACCAACATGCCGGCTGACGTCGCCGCCATGGCCAAGGCAACCGAGGAGAAGATCAAGGGCGGCTGGGAGCCGTTCACCGGTCCGATCACCAAGCAGGACGGCACCGAGGCCGCCGCCGCAGGCGTCCGCCTGGAAGACGCCGCCATCCTCGGCATGAACTGGTACGTCAAGGGCATCGACGACAAGCTGCCGCAGTAACGTCAAGCCGTCTGCAGGGGCGGTCCGCCGTCCCTGCAGATCGCCCCCTTGGAGAGCGCCCCCTTGGAGATCGCCCATGGGCCGCACCGGTGTCCGCCGGCCCGGGCCCGGATCAGGACCGGGACCGGGAACTGGGCCAGCAACAGGGGCGGGGGTCTGACGGACCGCCCGCACGGGCCGGACCCCTGGCAAGGGCCGATTGCGCAAAAGACCGATCACCGCCGCGCTGCCGACCCGTCCGGGCCGGCGGCTCAGGCTCCCGCGTGCCGGCCGGTCCGGCCGGAGCGCCACCCGACCACGACACTCCAGAGAGTTCGCCATGATGATGACCTTCGCTGCCGACTGGCTCAACCTGCTGCTCCGCTGGGCGCATCTGGTCGTCGGCATCGCCTGGATCGGCACCTCGTTCTACTTCATCGCGCTCGACCTGGCGCTCCGGAAGCGGGACGGCATGCGCGAGGGCGTCTACGGCACCGCCTGGGAGGTGCATGGTGGCGGCTTCTATCATGTCGAGAAATACACGGTCGCTCCCTCCTACCTGCCGCAGGACCTCATCTGGTACAAGTGGGAGGCCTACCTCACCTGGGTGACCGGCTTCGCGCTGCTGGTGGTCCAGTACTATTTCAACGCCTCGTCCTTCCTGATCGACCCGTCCAAGGTCGCCATGACCCCCGGCGAGGCGGTGCTGATCTCGGTCTTCAGCCTTGTGGCGGGCTGGTTCATCTACGACGGCCTGTGCCGCTCGCCGATCGGGCGCAACACGCCGCTGCTCGCGGTCTGCCTGTTCGCCTTGATCCTGGGCGCCTCCTACCTGTTCACGCAAGTGTTCTCCGGCCGTGGCGCGCTCATTCACGTGGGGGCCTTCATCGGCACGATCATGGCCGTCAATGTCTTCGGGGTGATCATCCCGAACCAGAAGAAGATCGTCGGCAGCCTGCTGCGGGGCGAGGCCCCGGACCCGAAGCTCGGCCAGATGGGCAAGCAGCGGTCCGTGCACAACAACTACCTGACCCTGCCCGTGCTCCTGATGATGGTCTCGAACCATTATCCGATGCTGACCGGCCATCCGCATGCCTGGCTGCTGGTCGCGCTCGTGCTGGTGATCGGGGGCATGGTGCGCCACTTCCTCAACCGTCACGAGGCTGGCGATCCCTTCGCCCGCTACTGGTGGACGCTGCCCTCGGCCGCTGCCGGCCTGGCCGTGGCCCTGGTGATGACGGCGCCGCGCGACTTCTCGGGCGCCGGAACGGTCGCGGATGCGGAGGCCCTGAAGATCAGCCAGCAGCACTGCGTCATGTGCCATGCGGCAACCCCGACCCACGAAGGCTTCACCGAGGCCCCGAAGGAAGTGCGCCTTGAAACGGTGGAAGACCTGCGCCGCTACGCGGACCAGATCATGGCCCAGGCGGTCCAGTCCGACGCCATGCCGCTCGGCAACGAGACCGGCATGACCGACGCGGAGCGCCAGACCCTTGGTGCCTGGATCACGCAGCAGAAGTAGGAGGAGCGGGGACGATGACGACACCCCTGGCCCTTGCGGCCGTGAACGCCCTGACCGCCGAGGCCTTCGTCGCGCAGTTCGGCGATGTGGCCGAGCACTCGCCGTGGGTGGCGGAAGAGGCGGCACGGGCCGCGCCCTTTGCCAGCCGCGCGGCGCTGGTGGAGGCCTTTGCCGCAGCCATGCGCCGGGCCCCGCGAGAGCGGCAGCTCGCGCTGATCCGCGCCCATCCCGACCTTGCCGGCAAGGCGGCGGTGCGCGGCGAGATCGCCGAGGACTCGCGAAGGGAACAGGCCGGCGCCGGTCTTGACCGGTTGAGCCCGGAGGAATTTGCCCGGTTCACGGCGCTGAACGAGGCCTACAAGGCCCGCTTCGGCTTTCCCTTCATCCTCGCCGTCAAGGGCGCGACCAAGGACCTGATCCTGGCGGCCTTCGAGACCCGGCTCCATCACGATGCGGACACGGAGTTCGACACGGCGCTGACGCAGATCGCACGGATCTTCCGGTTCCGGCTCGAGGACCGTGTGGAAGACTAGGCGATCCGGCCAGTCAGGGCTGCAAACAGACCCCCGGCCGCCATCCCGGGCGCGCGAAGCGGAGACCCGGGACAGGACAGCCACGGTCTCTCCCAGGATAACTCATTGAACGATAGAGGCCCCGGCTCTCCGGTCCCGGCTCGGCGCTGCGCCTGGCCGGGATGACTTCGGTGAGGTCGAGGTCTGGCCAAGGTCTGGCAAGCGTGACGGGCGGAGCTGCTGGCTCAGCCGTCGCGGCTCCAGATCAGCGGATAGGACTCCGGCGCGTCGTCGACGCCGTTGCAGTCCTTCTTTTCCCGCAGCGTCAGGGCTTCCCAGCCGATGCTCTCGCCCTCCAGATAGACCAGCTCGTAGGTCACGAGCCGGCCGCAGTCGCCGATGCCCCGGGCGCGGGCGAAGGAGGTGAGCACGGACGTCGCCGGGTCGAAGGACGGGCTGATGATTTCCGGGTCTTCCGTCGGCTCTCCGGTCGGCGGGCCCTGGAAATGCAGCAGGGCCGCGTTGAGATCGCCGTCGATGAGCACCGAATAGACATAGACCGAGGTGCCCTGGTAGGCCCCCAGGAAGCAGGGCAGTTCCCAGATGCCGCTGGTCTCGTTGATGCCGTAATAGGTGGCGCCGAGGGCCGGCAGCGTGTCGGAAAGCGGGCAGACGGGATCGGAGGTCGCCGCCTCGCGGACCCGGTCGGGCACCTCTGCCAGGTCCGTGACCGCCCGGCGTTCGATGATGCGCACGCGGCGGTCATCGCTGACGCTGGACTGGATCGTCTCCGTGCCGCCGGGGCGCAGCGCCAGCTGGAAGCTGCCGCTGTCGGCCGGGCGGGGGCCGGAAATGATCAGGGCATCCTGGCGGCCGACGCGACCCTGATGATCGTCCATCAGCGCGAGGACCGGAGTGAAGCCATCCAGCGGCACGGGAATTTCCACCTTGGTCCCGCTGGCCAGTTCCAGCACGGCGGTCGCCGCGTCGCCGGCCTTGAGCGCGCGCATCATCGGTTCGTCAGGCACGATGCCGCCGAACCGGACCTTGCCTTCGTCCGGCTCGCGGGTGATGTCGCCGACCATGCGGTAGTCCTGGCTCGGCACCCAGAGCCGCACCTTGCCGCCGACCGGCGGGGTCAGGGAGGACTGGAACTCGAGCACCATGTCCGCCGCCGGCGCGAGCGGCCGTTCGAGCGCCAGCCGCAGGTAGTCTCGCTCCCCGACCGACACGAAGGTTTCGGCGGTGCACTGGGCCTCGGCATCGCAGCTGAGGGTCCAGGCGCCGTCCTGCAGCACCACTTCGGTCGCCCCCAGCGGCGCGGAAAAGGGCAGCAGCGCGAGGGGCAGCGCCCCGGCGGCGCACAGAAGACGACGGAAGACTGCGGCTGTGGTCATGCGTCCTGCTCCCCCGTGAGACGCTCGAACCGGCCGTCGAGAAACTCGTCGACCGGCCGGGCCCAGATGGTTCCGTCCTGGCCCTGATAGAGAAAGGCGTGAAGCCCGCTGGCCTCGATGCGGCATCGACCGACGATGCGGTACACCCCTTGCGTCTTGCGATGCCGCCACAGGCTGCCGCGCAGCGCCGGATCAAGTCCGCCGGCCAGGCTCGCCGCACCGATGTCGCCGTCAGCCGGGACCGGCTCGGGCGGGGATGAAACGCTGCTCATGAATGCCCCTCGCGGCCGCAGGCAGGCGGCCTGTCGAGAGTCATAGGACAGGAGCGCCCCGTTTCACAAGCGCCCGGTTGCACCAGCGTGGCTCGGGCAGCGGGCGTCTGGCCGTGCGGACCGGCTCAGCGGAAGGCGATCGGGATGGTGAAGGTCCAGGTGTCGCGGCGGGCAGCAGCGGGAATGGCCGGGAAGGGCGCGGCCCGGCGCACGGTTTCAAGCGCGGCCTCGTCCAGTTCGGGCACGCCGGAGCTGCGCGCCACCCGGATCGAGGAGGCCGCGCCGCCCTTCGCCACGACGAAGGACACCAGAGTTTCACCGGTCAGGCGGCGGCGCTTGGCCGACGGCGGATAGTAGAGCGCGCGGCGCAAGGCGCGCGACACGAGGCCCGGATAGTTGGAGACCTCAGCATTGCCTTCTGCCTCGCCCGTGCCGATCCGCCCGGCGCCGCCGGCCAGTGCGGTGGCCGAGGCCTGCCCGCCGGCGCCTCCGGCTGCAGACGGCGTCACCGGCGTCTGCGCGGCATCGGTCCTTTGCTGTCGGGTCGTCGCCGGCTTCGGCTTTTCAGGCCGGGCCGTTGCCGGCTTGGTCTGCGTCGGCCTCGGTCTGGCGGACGCGGACGGGTCGGGCAGGGCGGCAAGGCGCGCGGTCACCGCTTCGGCCGGCTGGGCCGATGTCGCGGCCGGTGTCTGGTCCGACGACTGGACAGGTGTCTGCACGGATGTCTGGACGGACGTCTGGACGGACGCCTGGACTGGGCCGGAGGTCGGGACCCGCGCGGTGACCGTCTGCGCCGGCGCTGCGGCGAGCGACTGCGGCGCGACGCTCTCGAGCGCACCCACCGCAGTCAGAATTGCCGGGGCAACCGTGTCCGGCGACAGGGCACTCACCGTCGGCGTCACCGGTTCGGCCTGCGCGGAGGAAGGGGCCAGAGACGCGACCAGAGACGTGACCAGAGACGCGACCGGGGGAGCAGGGTCTGCAACAGCCTCGGTGACCGGGTGCGCCATGGGCGTGACCGGCTGAAGCACGGGGGCGGCCGATGCGCTCGGCACAGGATCGGCGGGCGGGGGCGTCGCCGGGGCAAGCGCACTGCGCGACACCACGTCGCCGCTGACGACGAAGGTCTCGATGGCCGTGCCGGGCGTCGCATCGATCCGCGCACCGCCTCCGGCAATGAGAACCTCTTCCACGGCGGTCAGGCCGACAGCAAAGACCGAGGCATGCAGGAGGAGCGAGGCCACGAGCCAGAGCCGGCGTGGGGCAGCAGGACCCTGAGCCACGCCGGCCACCATCCTCGGTCCGCCGGCAACAGGCAGCGGCGCGGCCGGATGCTCCGTCGCGCCGGCGGCTGACAGGCGCGCGGGACCGAAGTCGAGCCGGCCCGCCTGCGGGTCCGGCTCGGCCGCGCCTGCGACCGGTGCGCAGCGCATCGGCACGAGGACGCCGGCCGGCCAGACCGGATCTGGCGCCTCGCCGGGCCCCGGAAAGGCCGCGCGCCCGGGAGCGGTCAGGCCAGCCTCGGCGCGACCGGCCTGCGGTTCTGGTCTGGCCTGGACTGCGCCGCGCTGCATGGCCCGTCTCCTTGGCTAGCGGCCGAAGCTGACCGCGGTGCGGCTCGACGCGGTGAGCGGGGCGCTGCAAAGCGGGGCTGCCGCCGCCGCGCCGCAGCCCGAAGGCCCGTTCACGAGGATCGAGCCGAAGCCCTCGCAAGGGGCACCGGCGATCTGGAACTGGCGAACCACGGTCTTGCCCTCCGGCAGCGCGCCGAAGTCGAACACGGTCATGCGGTCGACCACGCCGTCCTTGCTGAACAGCACGAACTCGAAGCCGGCCGCGGCCAGCGCCGCACCGGTGGCGTTGCTGGCCACGAAGGTGAGTAGGCAGCCGCCGTTGACGGTTGCAACCTTGTTCAGCTCCAGCCCGATCCCCTTGGGCTCCGCAGCCTTGACCGGGGTCGCGAGCAGGGCCGTGAGCGTGAGCGCTGCCGCCGAGGCGACACCCAGATGACGTGCAAATCGCATTCTTACCACCCGAACTGCTTGTTGAAGGTCAGCTTGAACGTGCGCCCGCGACCGTCATCCCCGGCCAGGTTGTTGCGGTAGCGCTTGTCGAAGATGTTCTCGACCGAGGCGCGGACTTCCCAGCCCTTGAACTGGGTCGCCTCGTCGCCCTTCCACGACAGGAAGGCGTCATGGACGGCGTACCCGGCGAAGGGCCCGGTGGTCTGCCCGGTCGAGATCGAGGTCGCGAACTGGCCGCGCCAGCCGAAGGACAGGTTGTAGTCCGGCACCCGCGCGCCGAGGGTCACGGCAACCGTGTCGGCCGGGATCGAGGCCAGGGTCTGCTTGGTCTTCTCGTCCTTGCCGCGCAGGATGCTGTAGGCGAGATTGGCAAAGGCGTACTGCGACTGGTAATCGGCCTCGAACTCGACGCCGTAGATGTGCGCCTGGTTGATGTTGACGTAGTAGGGGACCGGAACCCGGAGGTTGTTGAGCGGGTTGACCGCGATCAGGTTGGTCAGGTCGTTGTAGAAGCCGGTCGTCTTGAACTGCAGCGCGTCGCCGTCCTGGATCAGGTCGCGGCCGGACACCGCAAAGCCGGCCTCGTAGTTGAGCGAACTTTCCTTCTTCAGGCCAAGGCTGACGGTCCGCCCGCCCGGGAACGTGGAGCCGGGGCGCGTCGGCCGGGCGGAGGTGGAGAACATTTCGTCCAGCGTCGGCAGGCGTTCGGTGCGGGCCAGCGACCCGAAGATCGAGAAGCTCTCGGTGAACTTGTACATGGCCGCGATCTTGGGCGAGAAGGCGAGATCCGACTGCGACCGGGCGCCGGGGATACGGCTGTCGGGGTCCAGCGCGATGTGATCGAGCCGCACGCCGGGAATGATCGTCAGCTTCTCGTTCCAGATGAACTCATTCTGCAGGAAGACGCCGATCTTGCGGTCGGTGCCTTCCGGATGGAAGTCGACCCAGCCGGTGCCGCCCTTGGTCTTGCCGGTCCGCTGCTGATAGGAGAGCTGGGTGCCGAGCGTCAGGAAGTTGGCAAAGGTGTCGCCGGTCGTCTCGAACGTGTTCTCCAGCTTGGCCTGCCAGGTGCGATAGCCATACTCGCTGTCGAGAAACAGCGGCGACGGGATGCGGGCCGTGGCCTTGTCCTGCACGACCTTGGTGTCCGAGACGGACAGGTTCAGCTTCAGATCGAGGAACGGATTGCCCTGCGCGGGGTTCTCATAGGCAAACACCAGCGTCTGGTCGGTGATCTCGCGGTCGATGTTGCCGAAGTCGGTGATCGTGCGGTTCTGGGCGTAGGACGTGTTGTCGGCGTCGCTCTGCCAGCGCTGGTACGACAGGCGCACGCTCTGTTCGTTGGCGTCGCCGAAATGATGCGTGACCTTGGCAAGGCCCGAGAAGGCCTCGAAGCCGGAGCCCGGCACCTTGGCGCCCGAGCCGGTCAGGTAGTCGTTGGAGCGGCGGAAGTTGCCGTTGACCAGAACGTCGGTCTGCTCGCCGAGGCGCGCCGCCAGGATGGCCGACGTGCTGAGGCCTTCCTTGTTGGAATCAAGCATCGACTTCAGCCGCAGCGCGACCTTCTCGTTCGGCGACAGGAAATCGGAGGCATCCTTGGTGACGAAGTTGATCACGCCGCCAAGGGCGCCCGACCCGTACAGGGTGGAGGAGGCCGGCCCGCGCAGCACCTCGACCTGCTTGTAGAGCTCCGGATCGGAGAAGAACGAGCCCATGTTGTACTGTTCGTAGAACTTGGTCGCGCCATCCACGGTGATGATGATGGTCGATTCGTCCGAGGCATTGGCCGCGCCGACGCCGCGAATGTTGAAGCCCTGACCGCCGACGCGGTCGGTGCCGATGATCGTCACGCCGGGCGTCTGGCGGAAGATGTCGCCGATGGTGGTGGCCTGCTCGTCGTCGATCTGTTCCTGGTCGATGACGGTGACCGCCTGCGGCGTGTCGATCGCCACCTTTTCCTGGCCGGCGCCGATGACGATGCGCTGCAGCGCCGTCGCGGCCGACTTCTGCGCCTCCGGCGCTGCCGACCTTTGCGCCTCCGCCTGCTGCGCGAGCGACGGGGTCGCCACGGTCAGAGAGAGGAGGGCGACGCCGCCCATGAGGAATGCCAAGCGCTTGCCAGCCGACATGATGCTACCCCTGCAGTGCGGACTGGCTGGCTCTCCCGCTCGCTTGTCCCTTGAACCCTTGCTTATTTCCTGAATAACGCATTCAGGTATTGCGGTCGATACAAAAGATGAATATTGAAGTCAACTATTGAGCGGTGACCGCGGTGCGGCTGTCCAGGACCGTGCGGCCGCGATGTCACACCAGGACCGGCATGTGCCACTCCCCGCCAGGTGATCCCCAGCTCCAAGGGCGGTCGGGCCGGTCTCACGGACACGTTCCGACGGAACGCAAGTTGACTGCCTGCACCGGTCGCAGAGGGCGGCCGCCGTGCATCAGGAGGGGATTGCCATGACCACGACCACCAGCCCGCGCCCGGGAGCAGAGGCCATTCGCGCTGCCGTTGCGGCCCACCCGGAACGCCGCGAGCGGGATCTCGCCCGGGACCTGGGCGTGACCGAAGCCGAACTTGTCGCCGCCTTCTGCGGCGCGGGCGTCACGCGCCTGACCCCGTCCCTGTCGACGATCTGCAACGGCATGAAGACGGTGGGGGAGGTGATGGCCCTGACGCGCAACGAAAGCGCGGTGCACGAGAAGATCGGGCCGTTCGAGAAGTTTGTCGATGGCAGCCGGGCGGCCATGATGCTGGGCAGTGCCATTGATACGCGCATGTTCCCGTCCCACTGGGTGCACGCCTTTGCCGTGGAAAAGCCGGGGGACTCCGGTCCGCGCCGCAGCATCCAGGTGTTCGACGCCCATGGCGATGCCGTGCACAAGATCCACCTGCGCCCGGCCTCCGATGTGGCGGCCTATGAGGCCGTCGTGGCGAGCCTGCGGCATCCCGACCAGAGCGCGGGACTTGGTGTGGAACCGGTCGCGGCCCTTCGACCGGAGCGGCCGGCGCTGGAGACCGCCAAGGAGACCGAGCTGCGTCGGCGCTGGAGCGCCATGACCGATCCGCACCAGTTCTTCGGACTGCTGCGTGACCTCGAGCTGCACCGCCTGAATGCGCTGGAACTGGCCGGTGACGACTGGGCCTGGAAGGTCGATGGCGACGCGGTCCGTGCGATGATGCGGCTGGCGGCAGACAACGACATCCCCATCATGTGCTTCGTCGGCAATCGGGGCTGCATCCAGATCCACTCCGGCCCGGTCAGCCAGATCAAGGAAATGGGTCCGTGGATCAATGTCCTTGACCCCACCTTCCACCTGCATCTGCGCCTTGACCACATTGCCGAGGTCTGGGCCGTGCGCAAGAACGCCGATCAGGGTCATGTCACGTCGCTGGAGGCCTATGACGCCGATGGCCAGCAGATCATCCAGTTCTTCGGCCTGCGCAAGGAGGGCAGGGGCGAGCGGGCAGACTGGCGCGAACTGGTCGAGCACCTGCCGCGCGTGGCGCAGCGCGCGGTTGCCTGAGGAGGCCGTAATGACTGAGATGTCTGCTGCCGAGACCCGACGCAAGGGAGGCAACCGCAAGGCCGTCGCCCTGATTGCCGCCGCCGCCGCCCATGTGAGCCTCGCGCTCAGCCTCTCCGCCGCCTGGGCCGGTCCGGGCGATGACCTGTCGCAGGCCCGCCGCATTGTCGCGATCGGCGGCTCGGTGACGGAAATCGTCTATGCGCTGAAGGCCGGGGACCGGCTGGTGGCCCGCGACAGCACCTCCACCTATCCGCCCGAGGCGCAGGCGCTGCCCGATGCCGGCTACATCCGTGCGCTCAATGCCGAGGGCGTGCTGGCCGTGACCCCGGACGCGATCCTAGCGCTCGAGGGCAGCGGTCCGCCGGAGGCGCTTGATGTCCTCAAGCAGGCCGGCATCCCGCTTGCGATGGTACCCGAAAGCTTCACCGCCGAGGGGATCCTCGCCAAGATCGACCGGGTTGGGGCCGCCCTCGGCCTGAGCGACGCGGCCGCCGGTCTTTCGGCGGCGGTGCGGTCCGATCTTGCCGCCGCCATGGCGGAGGCGGCTGCCCGGGAGACGAAGCCGCGCGTGCTCTTCGTCCTGTCGCTGGCCGGCGGACGCGTGCTTGCCTCCGGCACCGACACGGCTGCCGACGGCATCATCCGCATGGCCGGCGCGATCAACGCCGTCGAGGCCTTCTCCGGCTACAAGCAGCTGACCGACGAGGCGATTGCCGGACTGAAACCGGATGTGATCCTGATGATGGACCGGGGTGGGGATCACGGCGCGGGCGCGGACGAACTCTTTGCCCATCCGGCCCTGGCCCTGACGCCTGCGGCCGCAAGCCGCCGTCTGGTGCGGATGGACGGGCTTTATCTGCTCGGCTTCGGGCCGCGCACGGCCGCAGCCGTGCGCGATCTCGCCGTGGCCCTGCGCCAACCCGGAAGCACCGCGCAATGAGCCGCAGTGGCGCTGCCGTGTTCGAGGCATCCGCCGGGGCCGCCGCGACTGCGGTGTCTGGGCCGTCTGTGCCGTCTGGGGCGTCTGCAGCGTCTGCAGCCTCTGGGGCGAGCGTGTCCGGACCACGCGCAACCGCCAGGGCCCGGCCGATCGAGGGCGACCGCGCTCCCCGCGCGCGGATCGTCCTCGGTTGCCTGGCGCTGGCCCTCGTCGCCACGGCGCTCGCCGCCCTGATGACCGGCGCCACGGGGCTCGCAAATCCCGAGGCCATCCGCCTGATGCTGGCCGGCGAGCGGCCGCAGGGCGACCTGCTGCTCATGCGCGACGTCATCGTGCTTGCCGACATCCGGTTGCCCCGGGTGATCATGGCCGGCCTGATCGGAGCCTCACTGGCGGTGTCCGGCGCCGTGATGCAGGGCCTGTTCCGCAATCCGCTGGCTGATCCCGGCATCGTCGGCGTGTCCTCCGGGGCGGGACTCGGCGCTGCCGCGATGATCGTTCTGGGCGGGGGGCTGCTTGCCCCGGTGACAGCGCTGTTTGGCGGGCATGCCGTGTCCTTCGCGGCATTTCTCGGCGGCCTCGCCACGACCGCGCTGCTCTACCGCATCGGCACGCGTGGCGGCTCCACCCACATCGCCACCATGCTGCTGGCCGGGATCGCGCTCGGCGCGCTGGCCGGTGCCGCGCTCGGCCTGCTTGTCTTCGTGGCTGACGACCGCGCCCTGCGCGATCTGAGCTTCTGGGGCCTTGGCTCGGTTGCCGGGGCCACCTGGGACAAGATCCTGACCGCAGGCCCGGTCATTGCGCTGGTGCTGCTGCTCAGCCCGCTGCTGGCCCGGGCGCTGAACGCCCTCGTGCTGGGGGAGGCGGCGGCCGGACACCTTGGCGTGAACGTGCAGCGCCAGAAGCGGCTGGCCATCGTGGCCGTGGCCGCGGCCACGGGCGCGAGCGTGGCCGTCAGCGGCGGCATCGGCTTCGTCGGCATCGTGGTGCCGCATCTCCTGCGCCTGACCATTGGCCCGGATCACCGCTACCTGCTGCCCGGCAGCGCGCTGCTGGGCGCCATCCTGCTGATCGCCGCCGACACCGTGGCGCGCACCCTTGTCGCGCCGGCGGAGCTGCCGATCGGCATCCTGACGGCGCTGGCGGGCGCGCCGTTCTTCCTCTGGATCCTGCTGACCCGCAGGGGCTTTTCCCTGGGGTGAGGGCATGAGCGACCTGGTACTGGACGGATTTTCGGTGACGCTGGCCGGACGCAGGATCGTCGAGGACGTCAGCCTCTGCGCCCGCGCGGGCGAGCTGACCGCGATCATCGGGCCCAACGGGTCCGGCAAGAGCACGCTGATGAAGGGCCTGTCGGGCGAGCACCGCTATGCCGGCTCGGCCCGACTGAACGGCCATGAGATCGCGGGCCTGGCGCCCGCGGTGCTCGCCCGGCAACGGGCGGTGCTGCCGCAACACTCGGTCATCACCTTCCCGATGACCGTGACCGAGGTGGTGGGGCTTGGCTTCCATGCCCGCCGGCCGCAGCCCGAGCTGATCGGCGCGGCGCTCGAGCGGGTGGGGCTGTCGGGCTTCGGTGGCCGGCTCCATGAAACCCTGTCGGGAGGCGAGCAGCAGCGGGCCCAGCTTGCCCGGGTGCTCGTCCAGATCTGGGAGCCGGTGAACGACGGGGCCCCCTGCTGGCTCTTTCTCGACGAGCCCGTGTCGAGCCTCGACATCCATCACCAGATCCTGATCATGGATCTCGCCCGCGCCTATGCCCGGGCGGGCGGCGGCGTGCTGGCCGTGATGCATGACCTGAACCTGACAGCCATGTATGCCGACCGGGTGATTGCCTTGCGCGGCGGACGGTGCGCCGCTTGCGGTCCGACCGCAGACACGCTGACCGGACCGGTCCTCTCCGGCGTCTATGGCTGCCGGCTTGCGGTAAACGAGACGCCGGCCGACGGCACGCCTTTCATCCTCCCGCACCTGGCGCGGGGGGCGTAGGCCAGGGAATGCCGGCTTGCCACTTGCATCCGGACGCCGGCTCGGCCATTGCAGGGACGTGCAAGGCCAGGCCATGCGTCAGGCCGCCGGAAAGCCGGCGGTTCAGGCCGCACCCGGAGAGATCCCCATGCGACGTCCCCTTGTCCTGTCCGCGCTGGTGGCCGCCT
The DNA here is from genome assembly GCF_009915765.1 of Pannonibacter sp. XCT-53. Classification (NCBI taxonomy): domain Bacteria; kingdom Pseudomonadati; phylum Pseudomonadota; class Alphaproteobacteria; order Hyphomicrobiales; family Stappiaceae; genus Pannonibacter; species Pannonibacter tanglangensis. Next base: position 1,307,534 of record NZ_JAABLQ010000001.1, on the reverse strand, counting down.
CGGCCGCAGGCTCCCTGTCGGGCTGCGCCGCCCTTGCCGTCGGCGGAGCGATCGTCTCGACCACGGCGAGCGGTGTCAGCACCGTCACCAGCACGGCCGTGGGCGTGACGACGAGCGCGGCCGGCGTGGCCGTCGACGTGGTGACGCCATCCGGCAGCGCGCCGAAACGTCCCTGACGGTCCCTGAGCGTCCCTGCGGTCCCCGACGGGGCCTGAGCCCCGGAACAGGGGCCAGAACAGGGGTCACATCAGGGGAGACCCGGGTCTGGAGCTGCGGTCAGCGCGCGGGCGCGATGCGGATCAGGCGACCTTCCTCGGAATCGGTGAGCAGGTAAAGATGCCCGTCGGGGCCGCTGCGCACATCGCGGATGCGTTCACCGAGATCCTCGAGCAGGCGCTCTTCTCCGACGACCTTGCCGCCTTCGATCTCCAGGCGGTTCAGGTGCGTGCCGGCCAGGGCACCGAGGAACAGGTCACCCTGCCAGGCGGGGAAGCGGCTGCCGGAATAGAAAGCCATGCCCGACGGGGCGATGGAGGGCACGTAGAGATGGATGGCCTGTTCCATGCCCGGCTTTTCCTTGCCCTCGCCGATGCTCAGGCCCGAATAGGCGCGGCCATGGGTGATGACCGGCCAGCCGTAATTGGCTCCGGCCCGGAGCACATTGATCTCGTCGCCGCCGCGCGGGCCATGTTCATGCGCCCAGATGCCGCCCTCGGGCGTGACCGTGAGACCCTGCGGATTGCGGTTGCCATAGGTGAAGATTTCAGGCAGCGCCCCGCTGCGGCCGATAAACGGATTGCCCGGCGCAGGCTCGCCCGTGCGGGTGATGCGGATGACCTTGCCGGAATGCAGCCCGAGATCCTGCGCGCTGTCGTCGTCGCCATGGTCGCCGATGGTCGCATAGAGCAAACCGTCCGGTCCGAAGGCCAGGCGCGACCCGTAGTGCCGGCCGCTGGACCCCCGGGTCTTGGCGGTGAAGATCACCGTGACATCGGAAAGGCCTGACTGCGTCAGCCGCGCCCGGGCGATGGCCGTCGTCCCGCCGCCCGAAACCGGCGCGGCATAGGAGAGGTAGATCGTGGAGTTCTCGGCAAACTGCGGATCGACGGCCACGTCGAGCAGGCCGCCCTGTCCGGTGTCATAGACGACCGGCACGCCGTTGAGCGGCGCGCTCAGCTCGCCCTCGGCACTGACCAGCCTGAGCCGGCCGGGACGCTCGGTCACCAGCATGCGGCCGTCCGGCAGGAAGGCAAGTCCCCAGGGGTTCTCCAGCCCGCGGGCCACATCGACCAGGGTGAAGCGCGCCTGCTGCGAGGCGATGGTGTCCGCCCGGGCCGGTGCTGCCAGCGCCATCAGCGCCGCGAGCGCCAGTCCCGCCCCGAGCATCAGGCCAAGGCGCCGGCGGCGGCGCACCAGGGCAGCCTCGGCGACGGCGAAGGCCTGTCGCTGGCGGCGGGCGCGGACGGGATCGGCGGAGAGGACGGGCACGGGCTGACGGTGCATGGCAGGCCTTTCGCAGGACGGGGCGCCCGCCGGGGGCGGGCCGTTGCCCAGCGATATGGGGCTCCCGGTCGGCGCCGCAAGGCTTTGCCGGCTGAGGCTCACGTCCTCGTGAAAACGGAGAAGCCGTGCGGCGTCAGCCGGTCGCGCTGGCCTTGCGCTTGACCGTGGCGACCTTGTCGACCTCGAAGGCCACGGTGCGGAAGATCTTCAGGAGCGACTGGTCGATCTTCGGCCCCATGTCGACGAGCACGCCATAGGCCTGACGCGGGCTGTAGGCAGGCTTGTAGGCCCGCTTCTCGATCAGGGCAGCGTAGATGTCGCAGATCGTCAGCATGCGCACGCTCTGGCTGATCTGGTCGCCCTTCAGCCGGTCCGGATAGCCGCTGCCATCCAGATACTCATGATGATGGACGGCGATGTCGATGACTTCCGGCGAGATGTTCGGCTGCGCCGACAGGATCTCGCGCGAGCGCACGGGATGCTGGCGGATGATCTCGAATTCCTCGTCCGTGAGCTTGGCCGGCTTGTCGAGAATGGAGAGGGGAATGTAGACCTTGCCGACGTCATGCAGCATGGCCGCGGCCCCCAGGAAGGCGCGCTCGGCCTTGGACAGGCCCAGCACATCGGCAAAGGCCAGCGCATAGCCGGTGACCAGCATGGAGTGGCAATAGGTGTGGCTGTGGTGCATCTGCACCGCCGACATCCAGGCGTCGATGCCGTCGAGGCGGAAAGCCTCCAGCGTGTCGTCCACGGCCCGGGCCACCTGCGCCAGCGGCAGCAGCGTGTCCGTCACCACCGACAGGGTGCATTCACCGAGCGCAGCACTCATGGCCTGGACGGAGAGGGAGGTCTGTTCGGGTGTTTCCGCCGGCAGGGACACATCGGTGTAGGAGCCGAACTGCAGCTCGATCTCGCGCAAGGCTTCCTTGGCCGGCCGCGTCCGTGACCAGATCCGTCCAAGACCGAGCGCGTCCGCCTGCATCTTGTCACGGCGGTTGCCGCCGCGCACCAGGCCGACGCTGGCCGCATTGCCGGCCCGCGCCAGCGCATCGCGGACGCCGGACAGGACGGCATCGCTGCCCTCCGCCACATCCACCAGCACGAGATCGGCAGACTTCAGATCTGCCTCGGCCACGTCCCGATGCTCGAATATCTCGGCCGGGTGCATCTGCCCGATCGTGTGCAACAGGTCCGGACAATGCTCCAGATCCGTCACAAGCATCACAAGCCTGAACACCGCACACCTCTCCTCAGTCCGCCGACCGTAAATTTTGGCCGAAGTTCCTAAGCAAAGCTTAACCCAACCCGCGCCGCCGGCCATCGTTGATATCTCATAGCCTAGTATAATTTACGTAGGGTTACCTCGAAAGTCGGCATTTGAAGCATCTGCTGCATTGCCGCAATTTTCCGAAAGCCCACCGGCAAGGCAGTCGATCGCCGTCCTGCTGCCGGGGCCACGGCCTCCTCCCTTTGGCCGGCTCGTCCGCTTTCGTCCGGCATGACAAGAGGGCAGCGCAGGGCATCGGAAGCGGGGCAATCGGACCATCATGGCGACACGGGCAGCGGGCCAGGCCCGAGAAAAAACCGCAGGATCTGGCGGCGATGCTGCCCCTCGGGACGAGGCGGGTCGCGAGATGCGGGTGACGGATCACCGGATTGCCGTCCGGCACGGCGCAGGCACCGCGGACGTGGCCGCGCGGCAGTGGCACGCGCCGCAAGGAAACGGGCCGGGCACCGACACTCAGGGGCTTCGCGCATCGGCGCCGGAGGTGCGGCGCAAGGCAGACCTTGCCCCCATCATTCTCCTGCATGATTCCCTTGGCTGCATTGCGCTGTGGCGCGACCTGCCCGAACGTCTGGCCCGGCGCACGGGCCGCACCGTGATCGCCTATGACCGGCCGGGCTTCGGCCAGTCACAGCGCCTGCACGCACGTCCGGCCCCGGATTTCGTCGAGGGCGAGGCGCTCGGCACCTTTGCCGATGTCCTGGCGGGGCTGCGCATCGACACGTTCATCGCTGCCGGCCACAGCGTCGGCGGCGGCATGACGCTCGCCATCGCCGCCGCCTGGCCCGACCGCTGCCGCGCCGCCATCACGATTGCCGCGCAGAGCGTTCTGGAAGACAGGACCCGGGCCGGCATCCGTGCGGCGGAAGCGGAGTTCGCCAACCCGGCAATGCGGGAAAAGCTCGCCCGGTACCACGGCGCACGCACCGACTGGGTGCTGGATGCCTGGATCGGCTCGTGGCTGTCTCCGGCCTTCGATGGCTGGAGCCTCGACGCGGTTCTGCCGGCCATCCGCCAGCCGCTGCTGCTGATCCACGGCGCGCAGGACGAATATGGCTCGCCCGCCCAGCTCCAGCGCATTGCCGATCGCGCGCGCGGTCCGGTCCAGTCCCTCCTGATCGAGGACGCCGGCCACTTTCCGCACCGCAGCCACGAAGCCGAGACGCTTGCCGCCATCACCGCGTTTCTGGCGGAGGTTGAGGAGAGCGTCAGGTCTTGAAACAGTGCCTGCGATGCCACTCCAAAAACGCCGGGTGCGGCCTGTCACGCATTTGCAGCGGTGGTGTTGCAAAGACGATCGTCCCTCCATCCGGCGCCCCAAAACGGGTGAGATGACGTGAGACGAGACCGGACGCCGCGACAAACGAACCTGGCGAAACCCCCGGAAAAACAGCAGGATTCGGGACGCGCCGAGATGTCTTGAAACAAAGTGTTGGCGGAAGAGGTGGGATTCGAACCCACGGAACGCTTGCACGCTCGCCGGTTTTCAAGACCGGTGCCTTAAACCACTCGGCCACTCTTCCGTTCGTTTCGTTTCCCGTCTTTGGTCCGCAAAGTCAAGCGTGCGGCTGCGGGTGTCTGGGGACGCTGCCGCCGGGCTCAGGTGTCGTGCCGAAGATGGATGTGGACGGGAAGGGGGCCGTCGACCCGCATGAGTGGGCAGGGGGTCGGGTCGACGGCCGGTGCCGGGAGGGCCCCAGCCTGCGGCGCGGCGGGGCGGCCGGCTGCAGTGCTTCCTTGGTAGCCGGGCGGACATGGCGGCGGTGTGATGATCATCACAAACTGTCCGATCCGGCCCCGCGCCGCTCCCTGACAGTTCTTTCCTGACAGCTCTTTCCTGACGGTCCTTTCCCGACAGTCCGAAGCGGCCAGTGCTGCCCTGCCAGTCCTGCGCGGCCGGCCTGACGTTGTCAGACCACCGACCCTGCGGGCCGCGGGGGCCAGCCGTGCGACCCGCCCCGGGTCTGCATCAGGATGACGGCGCAGGCGAGACCAGCCCAGCTCAAGCCAAGGGACAGGTGCCGCGAGAGGCACCGGCACCAGGCTGTGGCGACGGGGAGAGGAGGCGGGGCGGGGAGGGGGAGAGAGGGGGGAATCGCAAGGGCGAGGGGGCCTGTGGCGAGACGGTTGGCACTCACGTCCGGGTCGGGCAGCAAGACCCGCAGGACGCAAGGGCAGGAAAAACCGCAGCTTTCGGCTCGCGCCGCGCCCGGTTCAATTCCGCGCTTGGCTCACGGTTAAGGATCGGGTAACGACTATGGGGTTAACTGCGGTCAGTCCAATTCTGCGGGGGCGGAGTGGGGCTGTTGCGTGCGCCTGAACCGACATGGTTAAGGCCATCCTTGACGAGATGGCCATCCGGACGATCAGCTGCATGACCGCGTGACACGACGCCGGATTTCCGGTTGAATTGGACCGCGTGTGCTTGGGGCCGCCAGACGCGTGATGAGTGGGACGGCAGAATGCAAGGGATTGGCGTGAGCCGACAGACCCCGATGGCCGAAGCCGGCCAGACCGACGACAGCGCTGGCACCGCCGGCGCGGCACACGGTATCCCGTCTCCCGCAAGCGCAGGCAGGTCCGCCCGCCGGATGTCGTCCGGCATCCTGGTCGCCATGGCTGCAGCGCTCGCGCTTGCCGGCTGCGCCTCGACCCCGCCCAAGAAGCGGTCCACCGAATTTTTTCCGGAATCCAAGTATGGCGTGAAGGCCAGCCCGCGCGTGGTGGCCGACGGCCAGCCCGTACCGCGGGGCGGCGGCCGCGACATCGTTGGCCAGCCCTACAAGGTCGCCGGACGCTGGTATCATCCCAAGGAAGATCCCGATTACAAGAAGGTCGGCTTTGCCTCCTGGTACGGCGAGGCCTTCCACGGTCGCAAGACCGCCAACGGCGAGATCTACGACCGCAACGCCCTGACGGCCGCGCATACGACCATGCCGCTGCCCTCCTACGCCCGCGTGACCAACCTCGCCAACGGCCGCTCGATGATCGTGCGCGTCAACGACCGTGGCCCGTTCCACGGCAACCGCGAGATCGACCTGTCGCAGCGTGTCGCCAAGATGCTGGGCACCAAGGCGGCGGGTGTCGCCAAGGTGAAGGTGGAATATGTGGGGCGTGCGCCGCTGCATGGCCAGGACGAAGCCTTCCTGCTGGCCTCCTATTCCGGCCCGGATGCGGTCACGCCGGGCGGCACGATGCCGGGCACGATGATTGCGCAGGCAACCCCGCCGGCCCAGCCCGCCGCGCGCGCCACCACACCGTCCGCGCCCGTGCCGGCGGCTTCGGTCCAGGTCGCCTCGGCCGCCGACGCGCTCGGCGCAGCTCCGTCTGCCGGCGGCATCCGCGCCCCGTCGCCGCGTCCGCTGCTGATGACCTCGATGATCACGGTGGCAAGCGCCTCCGGCTCCACGCCGGTCAGCAATCCCGCCTATCAGATTGCCTATGATCCGGCCCTTGCCTTCGAGACCGGCATTTCGGGCGTGATGGTGGCCTCGGCAAGCCAGGTTGCTCCCGCGGCCGCCCCGCTTGGCGCTGCGCCCCAGACCCTCGCGCCCCAGACCCTTGCTCCGCTGCCCGCTGCCGTGTCGCCCGGCGCTGGTCCGGCTGCGCCCGATCTGGGCCAGCCCGGTCTCGGCGCTCCGCCCCAGACCCTCGGCACCCTCCCGGTCCGCATTCCGCCCGCAGGCCTGTCGCAGCCGGCGGCCTTTGCCCCGCAGCCGGCCGCCTCGCCCTTTGATGCGCTGCAGCCGGCCGTCAACGGCCCGCGCAACCTGCTGACGGGCGGTGCGATCTCTTCCTTTGCCGCCAACGACCGCATCAATGCGGCCTATTCCGCCTTCGGCAGCTTCGAGGCGACTTCCGTTCCGCTCAACCGGCTGGACCGCTGACGAGGGCGGGCTCGCGCCCGCTCGCCGGAGGTCTGGCGCTGACGGGCCAGTTGCAGGCAAACCGGGTTCCGTCGATCTGGTCGCATCGGATCCGGCGTAGCCCCTTGCGGGCCTGTCTGGCCGGGACAAGGGGCCGCTCAGGTGGTCGGTGACTGGCTGACGCGGCGTCGTCGCAGCCGGCCAGTCTTGCGGCACGGGTCCGGGTCGGCAGGAAGGGAGAGCCTGTTGGTTGGTGATCTTGGCCCCATCGGAAGGTGCCGCATGTCCCTCTGGGAGCTGACGGGTCGCGCATGGTCCGGCGTCGTCAGCAGTCTTTGCGGGTTCCGGCGCGCAGAAACCCGACGCCGCAGGCGGGCGCCCGTCCGCCTGGCCCTGTCGCTGCTTCCGACCCTCTCCCTTGGTGTTGCCCTATCTCTGGCCATTGCGCCGGCCTTTTCGCCAGCCCGGGCCGAGGCGATCGAGACCCGGGCGCCCATCGCCTTCCTTTACGACATCACCGCAGACACGCTGCTCTATGCCAAGGAGGCCGACAAGCCCTTCGCGCCGGGGTCGCTCGCCAAGGTGATGACGGCAGTGGTGGTGTTCGACGCCCTGGCCAAGGGCGAGATCAGCGCTGACACGCTGTACACCGTCTCGGAACATGCCTGGCGCACGGGCGGCGCGCCGTCGCGCGGGGCAACGATGTTTGCCGCCGTGAAAAGCCAGATTGCGGTCAAGGACCTGCTGGCCGGCCTGATCGTCCACAACGCCAATGACGCCGCCATCGTGCTGGCTGAAGGGCTGGCCGGATCCGAGGCGGCCTTTGCCGAGCGGATGACCCGCTTCGGGCTGGAGATCGGCCTCACCGGATCCCGCTTCCGCAGCCCGACCGGACTGGACGCCGACGCCTCGACGGTGACAGCCCGCGACATGGTCACGCTGGCCCGCCATCTTCTCGAGCGGCACGCTGACCGGCTCGCCCTGTTCACGCAGGCCGACTTCACCTGGAACAACATCTTCCAGCGCAACAAGAACCCGTTTCTCGGCGAGATCCGGGGCCTTGACGGTCTGGCGGGCGGTCAGTCCGAACGCGACGGCTTTTCCGGCCTGATCACGGTGGAGCGCGAGGGCCGCCGGATCGTCGGGGTGCTGGCTGGCCTGCCCAACGACAAGGCCCGGCTGCAGGCGCTCAAGGAGCTTGCCGATGCGGCGTGGGAGAGCTTTGCCACGCAGACCCTGTTCGTCGCGGGCGCCGCTGTGGGCGAGGCGCGGGTGTTCGGCGGCGTGGCGACCAGTGTCCCGCTGGTGGCTGGCCGCGACATCGCGGTGCTGTTGCCGGTCGGTGCCAGCATGAACTACCGCCTGCGTCTGGTCTACCGCGGGCCGCTGATCGCACCCGTCACGCCGGGAACGGAGGTCGGCGAGCTGAGGGTGATTGGCCCGGACGACGTGGTGGTCTACAAGGCACCCGTGGTCACCGGTGGCGCCGTCGAGACCGGAACGCTGCGCCAGCGGGCAGTGAACGGTGTGACCGAACTGCTGTTCGGCTGGATGTAGGGGCAGGCAGCGCCAGGGCTGCCGCAGTCAAGAGGTTGCAGTGCAGGGCAGGTTCATCACCTTCGAGGGCGGAGAGGGCGCGGGCAAGTCCACGCAGATCCGCCGCCTGCGTGACCGCCTGGAAAAGGCCGGCCTCGAGGTCGTCGTCACGCGCGAGCCCGGCGGGTCGCCCGGCGCGGAAATGATCCGCGAGGTGCTCTTGTCCGGCAAGGCCAAAAGCCTCGGCCCGCGCGGGGAAGCCATGCTCTTTGCCGCCGCCCGCGCCGATCACGTCGATGCCACCATTCGTCCGGGGCTGGCGGCGGGCAAATGGGTGCTCTGCGACCGCTATGCCGATTCGACCCGCGTCTACCAGGGCGAGGCCGGCGTTGACGGTCAGATGCTGGACCTGCTGGAGCTTGCCGCCACCGCCGGCCTGAAGCCGGACCTCACCGTGCTGATCGACGTGCCGGCGGATGTGGGCCTGAAGCGGGTCGAGGCGCGCAGCCACAATCCCTCCGGTGCCGCCCCGGACCGGTTCGAGGCCGACACGCTCGCCGTGCACGAGCGACGCCGGTCGCTTTTCCTCGAGCTGGCCGAGAACGAACCGGACCGCATTGCCGTGGTCGACGGTGCCGGCGACGTGGCCGCCGTCGAGGCGGCGATCTGGCAGGCGGTCACGACCCGCCTCGGACTGGAGGACGCCGGCCGTGGCTAGGGCACAGGAGATCGAGGCTGCCCCCGAGATCGACGAGATCGAGGGCGTCGCCCTGCCGCGTGCCCAGCCGGCGTTCTACGGCCACCACAGCGTGGAACGCGAGCTGATCACCGCGTATGGATCGGCACGGTTTCACCATGCCTGGCTGATCGGCGGGCCGAAGGGCATCGGCAAGGCCACGCTGGCGTTCCGCTTTGCCCGTTTTGCGCTGGCCCATCCCGACCGGTTCTCACCCGCCGTGGCTGCTGCCGAAAGCCTGGCCGTGGCGCCGGACCATCCCGTGGCGCGGCAGGTGGCGGCCGGCGCCCATCCCAACATCCTGCATCTGCGCCGCCCCTGGGACGACAAGGGCAAACGCTTCAAGCAGGCGCTGCCGGTGGAGGAGGTGCGCCGCACCGTGTCCTTCTTCGGCACCACGGCCTCGGGCGCCGGCTGGCGGATCTGCATTGTCGATGCGGCGGACGACATGAATGCCTCCTCGGCCAATGCGCTCCTGAAGATCCTCGAGGAACCGCCGCCCAACTCCCTGTTCCTGGTGCTGTCGCATGCACCCGGTCGCCTGCTCCCGACGATCCGCTCGCGCTGTCGCCGGCTCGAACTCGGCCCCCTGTCGCCGGCGGAGATCGCCGGGGCGCTCCCGGCGGTCGCCGGTCACAGCCCCGACGCGGCGACGTTGGCCGACATCGCCCGCTTTGCCGATGGCAGCCTGCGGGCAGCCCTTCTGCTGATGGCGGGCGAGGGGCTGGCGGTCAACCGCGGCTTCCTGGCGCTGGCGGAGCGGCTGCCCCGGGTGCCCGTCGCCGAGCTGCATGCCTTCGCCGACCTGGTCGCAGCCCGCGGCCAGACCGACAACTGGGAGGCCTTTCTGGCGGTGACCCGCGACTGGCTGCATGGCCGGCTGTCCGGCGCCGATCTTGCCAGCCCCTCGCGGCTTGTCAGGTGGACGGAGGTATGGGAAAAGATGGGCCGCGCGGCGGCCGAGGCCGAAGCGCTCAATCTCGACAAGAAGCAGGTTGTCATCGACGTGTTCCGGAGCCTTTCCGAAGTCATGCGAATGCCGGGATGAGCGTGCCGCCCGCGCGCCTCCGCCGCTGACCTTTGCCTGGCCGTCCTCCGACACCTGTCCGCCCCTCGCTGAAAGCGCCCGACCCTGATGACCGACAAGCCCCGCTACTACATCACCACCGCGATCTCCTATCCCAACGGCGTGCCGCACATCGGCCATGCCTATGAGGCGATTGCGACGGACGCCATGGCGCGGTTCCAGCGGCTGGACGGCAAGGATGTGTACTTCCTGACCGGCACGGACGAGCACGGCCAGAAGATGCTGCAGACGGCGCGCAAGGAAGGCATCACGCCCCGCGAGCTGGCGGACCGCAATTCGGCCCGGTTCCGCGCGATGGTCGAGACGCTCGGCTGCACCAACAACGACTTCATCCGCACCAGCGAGGAGCGGCATTACAAGTCGAGCCAGGAAATCTGGCGCCGGATGCTGGCCAATGGCGACATCTACAAGGACAGCTACTCCGGCTGGTACTCCGTCCGAGACGAGGCCTATTATCAGGAAGGCGAGACGGAGCTGCGCCCGGACGGGGTGCGCTACGGCCCGCAGGGCACGCCCGTGGAATGGGTCGAGGAGGAGAGCTACTTCTTCCGTCTCAGCGCCTATCAGGATCGCCTGCTGGCCCATTACGAGGCCAACCCCGATTTCATCGGCCCGTCGGAGCGCCGCAACGAGATCGTCAGCTTCGTCAGCCGCGGCCTGAAGGACCTGTCCGTGTCGCGCACCACCTTCGACTGGGGCATTCCCGTGCCGGATGACGAGCGGCATGTGATGTATGTCTGGGTGGACGCGCTCACCAACTACATCACCGGCGTCGGCTTCCCGGATGAGAGCGATCCCAAGTGGGCCTACTGGCCGGCGGATGTGCATGTCATCGGCAAGGACATCATCCGCTTCCACGCGGTCTACTGGCCGGCCTTCCTGATGGCGGCCGGTCTGCCGCTGCCCAAGCGCGTCTATGCGCATGGTTTCCTGTTCAACCGCGGCGAGAAGATGTCGAAGTCGGTCGGCAACGTCATCGATCCGTTCAACCTGGTCGAGCATTACGGCCTCGACCAGACGCGCTATTTCTTCCTGCGCGAGGTGCCGTTCGGGCAGGACGGCAACTACAGCCACGAGGCCATCGTCAACCGCATCAATGCGGATCTGGCCAATGACCTGGGCAACCTGGCCTCGCGTTCGCTGTCAATGATTGCCAAGAACTGTGACGGCGCGCTGCCGCAGCCGGGGGCGTTCTCCGAGGCCGACCAGGCGATCCTGGATCAGGCGGACGCCATGCTGGAGACCTGCCGCGCGGCATTCGGCAAGCAGGAGATCCACCAGGCGCTCAATTGCGTCTGGGCGTGCGTGGCCGAGGCGAACCGCTATTTCGCCGCGCAAGAGCCCTGGGCGCTGAAGAAGACCGATCCGGCGCGCATGAACACCGTGCTCTATGTCACGGCCGAGGTGATCCGCCAGATCGCGATCCTGGCCCAGCCGGTGACGCCGCTGGCGGCCTCCAAGCTGCTGGATGGCCTGCAGGTTCCGGCGGGCCAGCGCAGCTTTGCAACGCTTGGCGCGGCCGGGCGGCTGGCTCCGGGCGTTGCCATCACCAAGCCGGAACAGGCCTTCCCGCGCTATGTCGAGCCGGAGGCAGAGGCGGGCGAAGGCTGAGCGGGGAGGGGCGAAAGCCCGGGTCTGGCCCGGCCGGTCAAGGCCGAGCCTTTGGCCGCAGCACCCCTCTCCCCCTTGAGGGGGGAGCTGCCCCCGCCAGGGGGCGGAGGGGGGTAACGGTCCCTCCGATCATCCGGGACGTGGTTTCGTGTCGACAGGCTGACCCCCCCCTCTGTCTGCTGTCGCAGACATCTCCCTCTCAAGGGGGGTGAGGGGCGCTGCGGCTGGCGGCAGGTGTGCCGGATCAGGACCTGAGCAGGGGGAGCCGGACGCGACGAGGCTTTTCCTCCACGGATGAGCAACAGAGTTCTACAGTCGTTTTCCACAGGATGTCCCATGCTTGTCGACAGTCATTGCCACCTGGATTTCCCCGACTTTGCCGAGGAGCGCGATGCGGTCATCGCGCGCGCGCATGCGGCCGGGGTGAAGCTGATGGTGTCGATCTCGACCCGCGTGCGGAAGTTCCCGCAAGTGCTTGCAATCGCTGAACATTACGACAGCGTCTATTGCTCGGTCGGCACCCATCCGCACAACGCCCATGAGGAACTGGACATCACGGCGGACGAGCTGGAACGGCTGGCGGCGCACCCGAAGGTGGTCGCCATCGGCGAATGCGGCCTCGATTACTTCTACGACAAGTCGCCGCGCGAGGCGCAGGCGGCAGGTCTCGTCACCCATATCGAGGCGGCGCGCCGGACCCAGCTGCCGCTGGTGATCCATTCGCGCGATGCCGATGACGACATGATCGCCATCCTGAGCACCGAGATGGAAAAGGGGGCTTTCCGCGCGGTGCTGCACTGCTTCTCGTCGGGGCCCGAGCTTGCCCGGCGCGGGGTGGAGCTGGGGCTCTATGTCTCCTTCTCCGGCATCCTGACCTTCAAGCGCTCCGACGAGATCCGCGCGATTGCCGCCAGCGTGCCGCGCGACCGGCTGCTGGTGGAAACCGACAGCCCCTATCTGGCGCCGCAGCCCCGGCGCGGCCAGCGCAACGAACCGGCCTATACCGCCTTCACCAACGAGACGCTCGCCGAGGTGCACGGGGTGTCGCCGGAGGAGATGGCGCGGCAGACGAGCGAGAATTTCTTCCGCCTGTTTTCCAAGGTGCCGCGCCCGGAGGCCGCATGAGCGCAGAGCTGGAAATCACCATCCTCGGCTGCGGCTCGTCCGGCGGCGTGCCCCGGATCGGCAACGACTGGGGCAGCTGCGATCCGCGCAACCCGAAGAACCGGCGGCGGCGTTGCTCGATCCTCGTGCGCCGGATCGGAGAGGCCGGGGCGACGACCGTTCTGATCGACACCGGCCCGGACATGCGCGAGCAGCTGCTGGACGCCGGGGTCGATCACGTCGACGCCGTGCTCTACACCCACGCCCACGCCGACCATTTGCACGGGATCGATGACCTGCGCATGTTTGCCATCCGCGAACGCCGGCGCATTCCCGTCTACATGGACGCGGAAACCTCGCGCCGCTCGCGCGAGGCCTTCGGCTATTGTTTCGAGACGCCGCCGGGCTCGTCCTATCCGCCGATCCTCGACGAATTCCGGCTGGTGAAGGACGTGGAGACGGTGATCAGCGGGCAGGGGGGCGACATCCGCTTCCTGCCCATCGAGGTGCATCACGGCGACATCGATGCGCTCGGCTTCCGCTTCGACGATGTGGCTTATCTGCCCGACGTTTCCGGCATTCCGGAGGAGGCGGTGACGCGCTTTGCAGGACTCAGGCTCTGGATCATTGACGCCCTGCGGCGGACGCAGCACCCGAGCCATTTCTCGCTCGCTGATGCGCTCGGCTGGATCGCCGACCTGCAGCCGGCGCAGGCCGTCTTGACCAACATGCACAACGACATGGACCACGCGGCCCTGACGCAGGAACTGCCCAGGGGCGTCATTCCGGCCCATGACGGCATGGTGCTGCGCCTCGGTGAGGGCAGGGTCTCGGTCGGTTAGCTCCGCCCGTAGGCCTTGAGGAAAACGCGGACGGCGGCGTTGACCGTGGCGGTTCGCTCCGCGTCGGTGGGGGCGTCACCGACGTTCAGCAGCATGCGCCGCAACGTGCCGGCAATGCACAGGTCGAGAAAGTGCCAGGCGGCCACGTCCTCGTCCTCGATCTCCAGGGCGCCGGCAGCGATATGCGGGCGCAGGAACTCCTTGAGGTTCTCGCGCCCGCGCAGCGGGCCTTCCTCGTAGAGCAGGCGGCCGAAGTCAGGGAACTTTTCGGTGGCGCCGATGACCATGCGCAGCATCGAGATCATGTCCGGCTGCATCATCTTGGCCAGATAGAGGCCGGCGATGGTCTTGAGGTCGTGTTCCAGGTCGCCGATGGTCGCCGGGATCTGCAGGCAGCTTTCCGGCTGGTCGAAACGGTCCTTCAGGATCAGCGCCTTGAACAGGGCTTCCTTGCTGTCGAAATAGACGTAGAGCGTGCCCTTGGACACGCCGGCTTCCCGGGCGACCGCATCCATGCTGGTGCCGTCGAAGCCGTTGGCGCGAAACACCTGACGCGCGCCGTCGAGGATCTGGTTGCGCTTGGCGCTGTCCTGGCGGTCGTCGCCGGGCTGGGCGGCCGCTCGGGGGGATCCGGATGTCATCGTCGTTCCGTTGCTGAGGGGCCACCGCTGCGGCCCCGGGATCTGGTTAGGTTTTCCGCCGGGGCCTGTCAAATGCTGCCTGCGCGGGACCGCCCGAATTGCCTTTTGCCATGTCCGGACACGGCCTCTTGCCAGCCATGCCGGGCAGGTCTATAACGCATTGACCGAACCGTTCAGTCAATAGCGCCTGCAGGCGGGCGAGCGGTCCGACCTCTGGAACAGTTCTCGAAGGACGGAACCCGTGTCCGACAGCGTCCCCGCCAGCATCGACCCCGTTTCTTCTCCGGCCCGGACGGCCGGGGAGGGCCCCGATCGCCGCTCGGTCCCCGCAGCGGCGGAGGGCGGCGGATCTCCGACTGGTCAACCGGAAGCACATCCCCCCACCCGTGCCCGGAGCAACCCCGGAGATCCGTCGCCGATCCCCTCCGATCGCAGCCGGCGCAAGGCCAAGGCAAGGACCATCCTCAGCGTGATCGCGCTGGCGGCGCTTGGTGGCGTGTCCTGGGCCGGCCATGGCTGGTGGACGCATGGCCGCTTCGTCGAAACGACGGACGACGCCTATGTCACCACCGACATCACCGTCGTCCTGTCCAAGGTGTCAGGCCATGTGGCCACCCTCGAGGTGAGCGACAACCAGCGCGTCGAGGCCGGCGACATCCTGGCCCGCATCGACGACGGCGACTACCGGCTGGCCGTGCAGGGCGCGCGGGACCAGATTGCCAGCGCCGAGGCGACCGTTGACCGCATCGCCCGTCAGATCACGGCTGCGCGCGCCTCGGTCACCCAGGCCACCGCGACGGTCGCTGCCATGCAGGCCCGCGCCGACGAGGCCCGCGCCAACCACGACCGGCAGATCCGTCTGACCGAAGGCAAGGTCACGAGCCAGGCAAGCCTCGACGGGGCCATCGCCGACCTGCGCAGCGCCGAGGCCAACCTGAAGAGCGCGGAGGCCGCCGTCGAGGTGGCGCGTGCCAACATTCTGGTCCTCGAGGGCCAGAAGCTCGAAGCCGAGGCGGCCATGGCTGCGGCCCGCACCAGGCTCGACAAGGCCGAGCATGACCTCGGCTTTACCGTCATCCGTGCGCCGGTCGCCGGCATCGTCAGCAACCGGGCGGCGCAGGTCGGCACGCTGCTTCAACCGGGCAGCCGGGTCGCGGCCATCGTGCCGCTGACCGACACCCGCATTGACGCCAATTTCAAGGAAACCCAGCTCGGCCACATCCGCCCCGGTGCCCATGTTGCGGTGACGGTGGATGCCTATCCGGGACTGGTGCTGGAGGCGACCGTCGACAGCATCTCGCCGGCAACAGGCGCGGTGTTCTCGCTGCTGCCGTCGGAAAATGCCACGGGCAACTTCACCAAGGTGGTGCAGCGCGTGCCCGTTCGCATCACCGTGCCGATGGGCCAGAAGGGCGCCGAGGCCCTGCGCGCCGGCCTGTCGGTGGTGGTGGAAGTGGACACCCGCACGGGCGCTGCCGATCCCGCCGCCACGGCCAGCCTGCACTAGGCCGCCCATGACCAGCGCGGCGGCGACCAGCAGCAGTGACGCTCCAGGCCGGAGCGGGGAAGGGCGCAAGCTCTTCACCTTCCTCTGCATGGTCTTCGGCATGTTCATGGCGATCCTGGACATCCAGATCGTCTCGGCCTCGCTTGCCGAGATCCAGGCGGGGCTCGCGGCATCTTCCGACGACATTCCCTGGATCCAGACCAGCTACCTGATCGCCGAAGTGATCATGATACCGCTGTCCGGCTACCTGTCGCGGATGCTGTCGACGCGCTGGATGTTCACGATCTCGGCCGCCGGCTTCACCCTGATGAGCCTGATGTGCGCGACCGCCACCTCCATCGAGGAAATGATCGTCTGGCGCGCGCTGCAGGGCTTTCTCGGCGGCGGCATGATCCCCACGGTGTTTGCCACGGCCTATCTCATCTTCCCGCGCGAGAAGTTCAACGTCATCTCGCCGATCATCGGCCTCGTGGCCACGCTTGCGCCCACCATCGGCCCGACGCTCGGCGGCTACATCACCGACTACGGCTCGTGGCACTGGCTGTTCCTGATCAACGTGGTGCCCGGCATATTCGTGACACTGGCCGCCGTGACGCTCATCGACTTCGACAAGCCCGACCTCAGCCTGTTCGACCATTTCGACTGGGTCGGCTTTGCCGCCATGGCGGTGTTCCTTGGCTCGCTCGAGTTCGTGCTGGAGGAAGGCAACGGCGAGGACTGGTTCCAGAGCGAGGAAATCGTCCTGTTCACGGCCGTCATGCTGATGGGCGCCGCCGTGTTCTTCTGGCGCGCCTTCACCGCCCGCGAGCCGGTGGTGGACCTGACGGCCTTTTCCAACAAGAACTTCGCCATGGGCAGCCTGTTCAGCTTCGTCCTTGGGATCGGGCTCTACGGGCTCACCTATCTTTATCCGGTCTATCTGGCGGGCGTGCGCGGTTACACGTCGCTGCAGATCGGCGAGACGATGTTCGTCAGCGGCCTCGCCATGTTCCTGACCGCGCCACTGGCCGGACGGCTGATGTCGGTGCTGGATCCGCGCGTGATGATGGGCATCGGCTTTGCCGGGTTTGCCGCCGGCACCTGGCTGATGACCGGCATCACGCAGGACTGGGATTTCCACGAGCTGCTGCTGCCGCAGATCCTGCGCGGCTCGTCGCTGATGCTGTGCATGGTGCCGATCAACAACATCGCGCTCGGCATGCTGCCGCCGCAGATGATCAAGAATGCCTCCGGCCTGTTCAACCTGACGCGCAACCTGGGCGGTGCTGTCGGCCTTGCCATCATCAACACGGTGCTGAGCCAGCGGCAGGATTTCCACTACGCGCGGCTGCAGGAAAGCGTCAACGGCGCGCGGGCCCCGGTGACCGAAACGCTCGCCGGCCTGACCCAGACCTACCAGAGCCTCGGCGAGGGCGCCGGGACGGCGGCACTGAAGGCGCTGAGCGGCATGGTGACGAAACAGGCGTTCCTGATGTCCTTCATCGACGTGTTCCTGATCCTGACGCTGCTGTTCCTGTCGCTGCTGGCGGCAATCTTCTTCGTTGAACGGCCGAAGCCCATGGGCGGCGGAGGCGGCGGGCACTGAGCGGGCGTCCGTATTCGCCCCGGCAGACACGGCACGAATCCGGTAGGCTTGCGGCCATGTCCGACCCTGCAAACCTCGTGCGCAAGAAGCCGCGCGTGCCGACCGAAGAGCGGCTGACGCGGATCACGCTGGCCTATCTGGAGCGCTACGCCACGTCACTCGCCAACCTGCGCCGGGTGCTGACACGGCGCGTCGAGAAGGCAGCGCGGGCGCATGAGCGCGACGTGGCCGAGTTTCTTCCGCTCGTCGAGATCGTGCTGAAGAAAGCGGCCCGCTTGGGCCTCGTCAATGACGAGGTCTATGCCGAGACAAAGGCGGCCAGCCTGCGCCGCAAGGGCGCGTCCAGCCGCCAGATCACCGCGAAACTCAGCGCCCGCGGGGTCAGCCGCAGCGTCATCGAGGAAACGCTCGCGCGCGACGACACCGATGCGGCCGCAGCCGCCCGCCGCTACGCACAGCGCCGCCGCCTTGGTCCGTGGCGCAAGGGCTGGCACGAAGAAAACGATGCAGACCGCCGCGACCGCGACCGCAAGGACCTTGCGGCGCTGTGCCGTGCCGGCCATGGACTGGATGCTGCGCGCAAGGCTCTGCACGGTGCCGAGGACGACTTGGGGTAAGCGTCGCCATCCAGACGGCTCGAGGACCTTGCATGCGGCGGTCCTGGTGGGCGATCGCAGCAGACATCCCGGCAAGGCGTGACCTGCGGCTGACCGGCACAGGGACGCAAGCCGACCAGGGTGTCCAGATCAAACCATCGATTTCAAACCACCCATTTCAAACCATCGATATATGTTCCATAATATATCTTATGCGAATCTCTGATGTAGGCATAGCCATAGGGCCGCATGCCGTCGCCAGGCTCCCCTGAACGAGGCGCACGAGGGCTGCGGCAGGCCTACACGGCATCTTCGTGCCTGGGGACGAGCGAGACAGCGCCGGTTGCCATGGCGCTGCCCCGGCGCTCCGGTCCCGCGTCTCGTTGCACGCGCCCGCGATGACGCCAGTGTCCTGGGCGAGCGCCCGGTTTTTCACCGTCATCCCGGGCGCAGCGCAGCGGAGACCCGGGACCGGAGAGCCCAGGTCTTTTCGGCCTCGCGCGTTCAGATCGCTGAACCGATCGCGCCACGTCGAGTTCATGAATTCCTTTTGAAGCCCCGGCGCTCCTGTCCCGGGTCTCGTTGCACTCGCCCGGGATGACGCAGAGATGGCGACACGGGCTGGCTGAGGCAAGACTGAGGTCAATCGCGCTGCGCGTCGCACGAACGGCTGTCCTATCAGCTCAGTCGCTGTCCGGGCGGCCGCTTCGGAGCTTCTTGATGCTGCCGCGTTGTTTCTTGGTGTCGACCCGGCGCTTCTTCGAGGCGAGCGTCGGCCGGGTTGCCTTGCGCGGCTTGTCGCGGTGCGCGGCCTTGACGAGAAGCTCGATCAGCCGGGCCAGCGCATCCTCGCGGTTTTGTTCACGCGTACGGAATCGGTCGGCCTGAATGAGGATTTCCCCGGCCTGCGTCAGACGGCTGCCGGCCAGTTCCCCTGCCCGTTGTTTGACATCATGCGGCAACGTACGGTTGTTGTCAAGTTGAAAACGCAACTGAACCGCCGTCGAGACCTTGTTGACGTTCTGGCCGCCCGGACCGGAGGCGCGGACGAAGTCTTCGGTCAGGTCGCGCTCGTCGATATGCAGTCGTCCCTTGATCGTGATGCGGCGGCTTTCCGGCGCGCTCTCGAGCGGCCTTGGCGCCGCTGGACCGGGCGGCACAGGCGGCACAGGCGGACCTGGGGGCTCCCTGTCGCTCATGCCAGCACGCCTCCCAGAATGGTGGCCACCAGCGCGGCTTCCGCCTGCCCCCGGAAGGTCTCGTCCTTCAGCGTCTGGCCCGTGAGCGCGAGGATCTGGGTCTCGAAGTCGGCGTAATGCTGGGTCGCGGCCCAGATGAGAAAGATCAGATGCACCGGATCCACATGCGGCTTGAGCCGGCCGGTTTCCGTCCAGGTGCGGATGACGGCCGCCTTCTCGCTCACCAGCTGGCGCAAGGAGCCCTGCAGCACGGGCTTGACCTGCGGTGCCCCCTGCAGGATCTCGGAGGCAAAAAGCCGAGAGGCTTCAGGCCATTCGGCCGAGATCTTCAGCTTCTGCCGGATGTAATCGGCAAGCTCGGTCGCCGGGTCGCCGGTGACGTCCAGCATGCGTAAGGGGGCCAGCCAGGTGTCGAGGATATGCTCCAGCACGGCCTCGTAGATCGCCGTCTTGGTCGGGTAGTAGTAGAGCAGGTTCGATTTCGACATCCCTGCCCCGGCGGCGATCTTCTCGATTGTCGCACCGCCGAAGCCGAACCGGGAAAACTCGGACAGGCCCGCCTCGAGGATGCGGGCGCGGTTGCGTTCCTGGATCCGGGTCGGCTTGCCGTCGGTCTCGCCGGATGCCGGGCGGCCGCTTGCAACGCTGCGCAGGCCGGCCGCGCGCTTGATCGGCGAGGTGCCGGGGGTGCTGCGGGCGCGGCTCATGCCTCGGCTCCGGCTGTGACCTTCGGCCTGATGCCGACACCGGCCAGGATGATCCGCACCACGTTGTCGCGGGCCACGGCGAACTGCGCGTCGCTCAGGGGCTGTCCGTCGTTCAGGGTCTCGATCTGGTGGATGAAGTCGGCATAGTGCTGCGTGGTCGACCAGATCATGTAGAGCAGCGTGCGCGGATCGACCGGATCCATGCGCCCTTCCCTCACCCAGCGTTCGATGATGGCGATGCGGGTGGCCGTCCAGTCCCTGAGCGTGGTCTCGAGATAGTCCTGGATGACCGGCGCCCGGTGCAGGATCTCGTTGGCCCAGACCTTGGAGCCCATGGGATGCTGGCGGGAAATGTCCATCTTGGTGGTGATGTAGTGGGTCAGCGCCTCGGCCGGGTCCTCGCAGTCGTCGAAGGAGTTCGCGGCATCGAGCCAGATCATGAAGATGTTCTCCACCACCTGGCGGTACAGCGCCTCCTTGGTGGCGAAATAGTAATGCAGGTTGGCCTTGGGGATCCCTGCCCGCTCGGCAATCATGCCGGTGGTGGCCCCGCGATAGCCATGCTCGGCAAAGACCGCCTCGGCCGCCGACAGGATCTGCCGTTCGGTCTCGGCGCGGGCCGCACTCCTGCTGGACACCTTCCGATCCATCCGCTCCCGTTTCCCCCGCCCCCGCGGGTCGCAATCCGGCAAGCCCGTGCCGGTAAAATCACCTTGCCGATGAAATTATCATCTTGACCGTTTGGTCAAGTATTCATAGGCTTCATCTTGACCGTTTGGTCAGGTTTCCTGCGCGTGACTCGCCCCCCTCGGGGGCGGGACCATACTGCGCAGGTTTCCGGCCAGCGTCCAACACCAAGCGCAAGATCCGGAACACAAGGGACGGCGCACTCCAGAGAGATGACCGGTCGGCCACGCAGGAAAAACCTGCGGTACGAACCGGCGGGGAACAGCACGCATGGAAATTCTGAACACGATACCGGACAAGTCCTCCCGCCGCTGCTAGGCTCGGATGCTTTCCGCGTTCGGCCAGGTCCGTTCGCGTGCGCTGAATGCTGCTGCCACGACCGGCCCGCAAGGAATGGGCCGGCAAGGAGGAACCATGTCTGATACGGCTGCAACTGCTGCCATTCCGAACAATCTCGAAGCTTTCTGGATGCCGTTCACTGCCAACCGGCAGTTCAAGAAGGCCCCGCGCATGTTCGTGGGCGCCAAGGACATGCATTACACCACCGCCGACGGCCGCCAGGTGCTGGACGGAACGGCCGGCCTGTGGTGCTGCAACGCCGGCCATGGCCGCCCGCGCATCGTCGAGGCGGTGCAGAAGCAGGTGGCCGAGATGGATTATGCGCCGGCCTTCCAGATGGGCCATCCGCGCGCCTTCGAGCTGGCCGCCCGCCTGGCGGCCCTGCTGCCCTCCCCGCTTGACCATGTGTTCTTCACCGGCTCCGGATCGGAAAGCGTCGACACGGCGCTGAAGATCGCGATCGCCTACCAGCGCGCCATCGGCCAGGGCTCGCGCACGCGCCTCATCGGCCGCGAGCGCGGCTACCACGGCGTCGGCTTCGGCGGCATCTCGGTGGGCGGCATCGTCAACAACCGCAAGCATTTCGGCACCATGCTGGGCGGCGTCGACCATATCCGCCACACCCATGACCCGGCCCGCAACGCCTTCACCCGCGGCCAGCCGGACAATGGCGCCGAATTCGCCGAGGACCTGATCAAGGTCATCCAGCTGCATGACGCCTCGACCATTGCCGCCGTCATCGTCGAACCGGTGGCCGGCTCGACCGGCGTGCTGATCCCGCCGAAGGGCTATCTGAAGCGCCTGCGCGAGATCTGCGACCAGCACGGCATCCTCCTGATCTTCGACGAGGTCATCACCGGCTTCGGGCGCCTCGGCACCGGCTTTGCGACCGAGTATTTCGACGTGGTGCCGGATCTCATCACCACGGCCAAGGGCATCACCTCCGGCGTGATCCCGATGGGCGCGGTGTTCTGCAGCAGCAAGATCTACGATGCCTTCATGACCGGCCCGGAACACATGATCGAGCTGTTCCACGGCTACACCTATTCGGCCCATCCGGTGGCCTGCGCCGCCGCCCTCGGCACGCTCGACACCTACGAGGAAGAAGGCCTGCTCACCCGGGCTTCGGAGCTTGCCTCCTACTGGGAAGATGCGGTGCATTCGCTCAAGGACTGCCCGAAGGTCATCGACGTGCGCAATCTTGGCCTGATCGGCGCCATCGAGCTGGAGCCGATTGCCGGCGAGCCGACCAAGCGGGCGTTCTCGGCCTTCCTCAAGGCCTATGAGGACGGCCTCCTGATCCGCACCACCGGCGACATCATTGCCCTGTCGCCGCCGCTGATCATTTCCAAGGCGCAGATCGACGAGCTGTTCGGCAAGCTGCGCACCGTGCTTCAGAGCAACATCTGACACGGCACCTGTCGGCCCGCGCGCAGACGCGCGGGCCCTTCCAGACAAAAGACAACAAGTCCGCCAGGGACAGTCCGGGGATCCAGACCATGAAGAAGATCAACAACGCCATCGGCGGTCGCGAAGTCGTGTCGAATTCCGGGCGCGTCGCGCCGGTGTTCAACCCGGCGACGGGCGAACAGGTGGCCGAGCTGGGGCTGTCGTCGGCGGCCGAAGTGGCGGATGCCATTGCGGTGGCCAAGGCCGCCTTCCCGGCCTGGCGCGACACGCCGCCGCTGAAGCGCGCCCGCTTCATGTTCCGCTTCAAGGAACTGCTCACCGAAAACACCGATGCCATTGCCCGCGCGATTTCCGCCGAACATGGCAAGACCCACGACGACGCGCTCGGTGAAGTGGCGCGCGGCATCGAGGTGGTGGAGTTCGCCTGCGGCATCCCGCATCTTCTGAAGGGCGAGTTTGCCCGCAACGTCGGCCCGGCCATCGACAGCTATTGTGACCGCCAGCCGCTCGGTGTCGTGGCCGGCATCACGCCGTTCAACTTCCCCGCCATGGTGCCGCTGTGGATGTACCCGATCTCGGTCGCCTGCGGGAACACGTTCATCCTGAAGCCGTCGGAGCGCGATCCCTCTGCAGTCATGTTCGTCTACGACCTGTTCCGGCAGGCGGGCTTCCCCGAGGGCGTGCTCAATGTCGTGCATGGCGACAAGGAAGCGGTCGACGTGCTCCTCAAGCACCCGGACGTGAAGGCGATCTCCTTCGTTGGCTCCACGCCGATTGCCGAATACGTCTATTCGACCGGCACCGCCCATGGAAAGCGCGTGCAGGCGCTTGGCGGGGCCAAGAACCACATGATCATCATGCCGGATGCGGACATGGACCAGGCGGCCGACGCGCTGATGGGCGCGGGCTATGGCTCGGCCGGCGAGCGCTGCATGGCCATCTCCGTCGCGGTTCCGATCGGCGAGAAGACGGCGGACGCGCTGGTTGAAAAGCTCATCCCCCGCGTCGAGGCGCTGAAGATCGGTCCGGCCACGGACAAGTCGGCCGACATGGGCCCGGTGATCACCGAGGCGCACAAGCGCAAGGTGCTGCGCTACATCGACCAGGGCGTCAAGGAAGGCGCCAAGCTGCTGGTCGATGGCCGCGGCTTCAGCCTGCAGGGCTACGAGAACGGCTATTTTGTCGGCGGCACCCTGTTCGACCGCGTGACAAAGGACATGACGATCTACAAGGAAGAGATCTTCGGTCCGGTGCTCTCGGTCGTCCGGGCCAAGGGCTACGAGGAAGCCCTGACGCTGATCAACGAGCATGAATACGGCAACGGCACCGCGATCTTCACCCGTGACGGCGACGCGGCCCGGGCCTTTGCCGACCGGATCGAGGTAGGCATGGTCGGCATCAACGTGCCGATCCCGGTTCCGGTGGCCTATTTCTCCTTCGGCGGCTGGAAGCGGTCGCTGTTCGGCGATCACTCGATCTACGGGCCGGAAGGCGTGCGCTTCAACACGCGCATGAAGACGGTCACCACCCGCTGGCCGGCCGGCATCAAGGACGGCGCGGTCTTCACCTTCCCCAGCCTCGACTGAGGGCGGGACAACGCGGACAACGGGACAAGGGTTCAGGGAAACGGCATCATGGCAGCACTCGGACAGAACCTCAGGATCAACCCGGACCGGCTCTGGGACAGCCTGATGGACATGGCAAAGATCGGACCGGGGATCGCGGGCGGCAACAACCGCCAGACCCTGACTGATGCGGATGCCGAAGGCCGCAGGCTGTTCCAGTCCTGGTGCGAGGACGCCGGCCTGACGATGGGCGTCGACAGGATGGGGACGATGTTCCTGACCCGCCCGGGCACCGATCCGGACGCCCTGCCCGTCTATGTCGGCTCCCATCTCGACACCCAGCCGACCGGCGGCAAGTACGACGGCGTTCTCGGTGTTCTGGCCGGCCTTGAGGTGGTGCGCACGCTGAACGACCTCGGCATCAGGACGAAGCACCCGATCGTCGTTACCAACTGGGCCAACGAGGAAGGCGCGCGCTTTGCCCCCGCCATGCTCGCGTCCGGCGTCTTCGCCGGCGTGCACAGCCTGGACTACGCCTATGGCCGCAAGGACCCGGACGGCAAGACCTACGGCGAGGAGCTGAAGCGCATCGGCTGGGTCGGCGAGGAAGAGGTGGGCGCGCGCAAGATGCACGCCTATTTCGAGCTGCACATCGAGCAGGGCCCGATCCTGGAGGCCGAGACCAAGCAGATCGGCGTCGTCACCCATTGCCAGGGCCTGTGGTGGCTGGAGTTCACGCTGACGGGCCGCGAGGCGCACACCGGCTCCACACCGATGAACCTGCGCGTAAATGCCGGACTGGCCATGGCGCGGATCATGGAAATGGTCCAGACCGTGGCGATGGAGAACCAGCCCGGCGCGGTCGGCGGCGTCGGCCAGGTGAACTTCTCGCCCAACTCGCGCAACGTGCTGCCGGGCAAGGTCGTCTTCACGGTCGACATCCGCACGCCGGATCTCGCCAAGCTCAACGCCATGCGCGCCCGCATCGAAAAAGAAGCCGCCGAAATCTGCGAGGCACTTGGCGTCGGCTGTGCGGTGGAGGCCGTCGGTCATTTCGATCCGGTGACCTTCGATCCGAAGCTCGTCGCCAGCGTGCGCGCGGCCGCCGAGCGGCTCGGCTACAGCCACATGAACCTGATTTCCGGCGCGGGCCACGACGCCTGCTGGGCGGCCAAGGTCGCCCCCGCCACCATGATCATGTGCCCTTGCGTCGGCGGCCTGTCACACAACGAGGCGGAAGAGATCTCGAAGGACTGGGCCGGCGCCGGCTGCGACGTGCTTCTGCATGCGGTGCTGGAGACGGCGGAAGTGGTTGGGTGAGCGGCGTTAGGTCCTCAAGATCAAGGAATGCAGTTTTCGTCATCCCGGGCGAGGGAAACGAGACCCGGGACCGGAGAGCCGAGGAACCAAAAAAGAACAAGGGTCGCGGAGCATCGCGCAACTGCAAAGGGGAACAGACATGGCAAGCACTGTGATCAAGGGCGGCACCGTGGTGACCGCTGACCTGACTTACGAAGCCGACGTGAAGGTCGAGGGCGGCAGGATCGTCGAGATCGGCAAGGGCCTCTCCGGCGACAAGGTGCTGGACGCGACCGGCTGCTACGTCATGCCGGGCGGCATTGATCCGCATGTCCACCTCGAGATGCCCTTCATGGGCACCTATTCGGCCGATGACTTTGAAAGCGGCACCCGCGCCGGGCTTGCCGGCGGCACCACCATGGTGGTCGATTTCTGCCTGCCCTCCCCCGGCCAGTCGCTGCTCGACGCGCTGTCCATGTGGCACAACAAGACCAGCCGCGCGACGGCGGACTACTCCTTCCACATGGCGATCACCTGGTGGGGCGAGCAGGTGTTCAACGACATGGAGACCGTCGTCCGCCAGAAGGGCATCAATTCCTTCAAGCACTTCATGGCCTACAAGGGCGCGCTGATGGTGGATGACGACGAGATGTTCTCCTCGTTCCAGCGCTGTGCCGAGCTCGGGGCGCTTGCCATGGTCCATGCCGAGAACGGCGACGTGGTGGCCCAGATGCAGGCCAAGCTTCTGGCGGAGGGCAACACCGGCCCCGAGGCCCATGCCTATTCGCGGCCCGCAGAGGTCGAGGGCGAGGCAGCCAACCGCGCCATCATGATTGCCGACATGGCGGGCGTGCCGCTCTACATCGTGCACCTGTCCTGCGAGCAGGGCCACGAGGCGGTGCGCCGGGCCCGCGCCAAGGGCATGCGCGTCTATGGCGAACCGCTGATCCAGCACCTGACGCTGGACGAGGCCGAGTACGCCCACCCCGACTGGGATCACGCCGCCCGCCGCGTCATGTCCCCGCCCTTCCGCAACAAGCAGCACCAGGACAGCCTCTGGGCCGGCCTGTCCTCGGGGTCGCTGCAGGTGGTGGCGACCGACCATTGCGCCTTCACCACGGCACAGAAGCGGACCGGCTACGGCGACTTCACGAAGATCCCGAACGGCACCGGCGGCCTTGAGGACCGCATGCCGATGCTGTGGACCCACGGCGTGGCGACCGGGCGGCTGACGATGAACGAGTTCGTCGCCGTCACCTCGACCAACATCGCCAAGATCCTCAACATCTACCCGAAGAAGGGGGCGATCCTCGTCGGCGCCGATGCCGACATCGTGGTCTGGGACCCGAACCGGGAGAAGACGATCTCGGCCGCCAGCCAGCAGTCCTCCATCGACTACAACGTCTTCGAGGGACAGCATGTGAAGGGCCTGCCGCGCTTCACCCTGACACGCGGCCATGTCGCCATCGAGGAGAGCAAGGTCTCGACGCGCGAGGGCCACGGCGCCTTCGTTGCCCGTCCCCCGGTCACGGCGGTCAACAAGGCCCTGTCCACCTGGAAGGAGCTGGTCGCCCCGCGCAAGGTCGAGCGCAGCGGCATTCCCGTGACCGGCGTCTGACATCACCGGGGCCCGCGCCAGGCGGCAGCGGGCCCCTCGAACTTTCGACAGGACGGACCAGGGCGGTCCGGGGGACACGACATGAACACTGCGGCGCACCTTCACACCGCCACCCCGCAGGCCAGGGATGCCAGGGCGAGGCCCGTGATCGACATCGAGAAGCTGTCGCTGACCTTCGAGACCAACGACGGGCCGGTGCATGCCCTCTCCAACATTGACCTGAAGATCGACGAAGGCGATTTCGTCTCCTTCATCGGCCCCTCGGGCTGCGGCAAGACCACGCTGCTGCGCGTCATTGCCGATCTGGAGCAGCCGACCGGCGGCAGGATCGCCGTCAACGGCATGAGCCCGGAGGAGGCACGGCTGAAACGGGCCTATGGCTACGTGTTCCAGGCGGCCGCGCTCTATCCCTGGCGGACGATTGCCGACAATGTCGCCCTGCCGCTCGAGATCATGGGGCTTGATCCGAAGGAGCGCGCGGAGCGCGTCGCGCGCAACATGGAGCTGGTCAACCTCAAGGGCTTCGAGAAGAAGTACCCCTGGCAGCTCTCCGGCGGCATGCAGCAGCGCGCCTCCATTGCCCGCGCGCTTGCCGTCGAGCCGAAGCTGCTGCTGATGGACGAGCCCTTTGGCGCCCTCGACGAGATCGTGCGCGATCACCTCAATGACCAGCTGCACCAGCTCTGGGCCAAGACCAACAAGACGGTGGTCTTCGTCACCCACTCGATCCCGGAGGCGGTCTATCTCTCCACCAAGATCGTCGTTCTCTGTCCGCGGCCGGGCCGGATCTACGACGTGATCGAGAGTGATCTGCCCCGCGCCCGCACGCTCGACATCCGCGAGACACCGGAGTTCCTGAAGGTCGCCCATCGTGTCCGCGAGGGCCTGAAGGCAGGGCATTCCTATGAGGACTGAGACCGCGTCCCCCTCCGCCTCTATCTCGCCCGTCTCCGGCCTGATGTCCGGCACCGTCGGCCCGGTGCTGGTTGTGGTGCTGGCGCTCATCGCCATCTGGTATGTGGCGACCGTGGCCCTGAACGCGCCGTTCCAGCGCGACATCTACGCCCGTGCCGGGCAGGCCGACGTGCCGTTCACGCAGCTGGTGGCCGATACGCTCGACCAGCCCCGGCCCGTCCTGCCGTCCCCGCATCAGGTGGCGCTCGAGATCTGGGACACCACGGTCAACAAGAAGATCACCTCCAACCGCAGCCTGATCTATCACACCGGCATCACGCTCTCCTCGACGCTGACCGGCTTCGTCATGGGCACCCTGCTCGGCATCGGGCTCGCCGTGCTGGTGGTGCACTCCCGGGTGCTGGACAAGTCGCTCATGCCCTGGGTGATCTCCTCCCAGACCATCCCGATCCTCGCCATCGCACCGATGATCATCGTGGTGCTCAACGCGATCGGGATCTCCGGCCTGATGCCGAAGGCGATGATCTCGACCTACCTCTCCTTCTTCCCCGTGACCGTGGGCATGGTGAAGGGCCTGCGCTCGCCGGAACTCATCCATCTCGACCTGATGCGCACCTACAGCGCCAGCCGCTCGGAAACCTTCTGGAAGCTGCGGCTGCCCTATGCGGTGCCCTATCTCTTCGCCTCGATGAAGGTCGGCATCGCCGCAAGCCTGGTCGGGGCCATTGTCGGCGAGCTGCCGACGGGTGCGGTTGCCGGTCTTGGCGCGCGGCTGCTTGCCGGCTCCTATTACGGCCAGACGGTGCAGATCTGGTCGGCGCTGGTCGTGGCCTCCGTCGTCGCCGGGCTGCTCGTGGCGCTGATCGGTGTCGTCGAGCGCGCCACGCTTGCAAGAATGGGGATGAACCGATGAGCTCTGTCGCTGCCAGCCGTCCGCGCTTCGACACGCCAGCCCGTCTGGCGCTCGCGGTGCTGCTCTTTGCAATTCTCGGCCTGTCGGGGACGGCCTTCACGCCCGACCTCGACGCCTTCGACCTGCCGCGCCTGTCCATCGTGGTGGTGATCCTGGCCATCCTGGGCGTGCGCTACACCCTGGGCTTTGCCCGCAACCGGCTGGGGGACATGGCGATCGGAACGGTGACCGCCATCTCGGCCTGGTTCCTGATCGAGACCGCCGGCAACCACCGCGGAGCAGCGGCTGCCGGTTTCTGGTGCCTCACGGTCGCCACCTGGCTGGCGGCCTGGCTGTTCGTCGAGCGGCTGGCGAACTGGCGCGGACTGTCGCCCGCCGGCCAGAAGGCCGTCAATCTGGCGATCCCGCTGATCTTCGGTGCAACGCTGCTGGTGCTGTGGCAACTCGTCGTGGTGGGGGCCGGCATCCCGCAGGTGCTGCTGCCCTCCCCCGGCGCCATCGGCGCGCGACTCGCGAACTCGGTGCCGACGCTCTGGGCCGACTTCCAGCAGACCTTCCTCAAGGCGGTGCTGGCCGGCTACGCCATCGGCTGTGGCAGTGCCTTTGTCGTGGCCATCCTGATCGACCGGGTGCCGTTCCTGCGCCGGGGTCTGCTGCCCATCGGCAACCTGGTCTCGGCCCTGCCCATCATCGGCGTCGCCCCGATCATGGTGATGTGGTTCGGCTTCGACTGGCCGTCCAAGGCCGCCGTCGTCATCATCATGACCTTCTTCCCGATGCTGGTGAACACGGTGGCGGGGCTTGCCGCCGCTGACGCCATGCAGAAGGACCTGATGCGCACCTATGCGGCCTCCTACTGGCAGACGCTCATCAAGCTGCGCCTGCCCATGGCCCTGCCCTTCATCTTCAATGCCCTGAAGATCAACTCCACGCTTGCCCTGATCGGTGCGATCGTTGCGGAATTCTTCGGCACGCCGATCGTCGGCATGGGCTTCCGCATCTCCACGGAGGTCGGGCGCATGAACCTCGACATGGTCTGGGCCGAGATCGCGGTCGCGGCCGTGGCCGGCTCGCTGTTCTATGCGACCGTCGCCCTGGTCGAGCGCATGGCCACGTTCTGGCATCCCTCGCAGCGCGGCTGAGAGGCGGGCAGGCATAGGCACCTGGCCGGGAAGCCTGTAGGCTCCCGACTAGGTGATTCCGTCTGACCTGCCCCACGAGGACTGCCATGAAGCCCGGCCGCGACATTTCCGTTCTCATCGAGATCATGGCCGCGCTGCGCACCCCGGTGACGGGCTGTCCCTGGGACCTCGAGCAGGACTTTTCCACCATCGCCCCCTACACGGTCGAGGAGGCCTACGAGGTTGCCGAGGCGATCAGCCGCAACGACCTCGATGACCTGCGCGAGGAACTGGGCGATCTGCTGCTGCAGGTGATCTACCATTCCCGCATGGCGGAGGAACAGGGCGCCTTCAGCTTCCCCGACGTGGTGGAGGCGATCACGAAGAAGATGATCCGCCGGCATCCGCATGTCTTCGGCGACGACACCGCCCGCACCTCCGGCATGGCCAAGGGCATGTGGGACCGGATCAAGGCCGAGGAGAAGGCCGAGCGCAAGGCGCGCCGCGCGGCTCTGGGGCTTGCGGACACCGAGCCTGGCTATCTCGATGCGGTGCCCTCCGCCTTCCCGGCCCTGATGGAGGCGGAAAAGCTCCAGCGGCGGGCGGCCCGCGTCGGCTTCGACTGGGACAGTTTTGCGCCTGTCATCGCCAAGATCCGCGAGGAGCTGGACGAGCTGGAAGCCGAGCTAAAGGACCACACCGCGCCGGCCGTGACCGGCAACGTGGCGGATGCGATCAAGGACGAGATGGGCGACGTGCTGTTTGCGCTGGCAAACCTTGCCCGTCATCTGGACGTGGAACCGGAAGACGCGCTGAAGCGGACCAATGCCAAGTTCCGCCGCCGCTTTGCCGCCATCGAGGCCGAAGCCGCGCGCCGCGGCCTTGCGCTGGAGGACATGACGCTCGACGAGATGGAAGCGGTGTGGCAGGCGGCGAAGGGGAAGTGACGAGGCTGGAGCACCTGCCGACAGGTCCCCTGCCCTGGCCTCGGGCAAGCCTGGCCGCCGTCATCCCGGACGAGCGTCAGCTCGAGCCGGGACCGGAGCGCCGAGGTGTCTCAGGGACGCACTCAATGAAAATTCGATGCCTGGACACTCCGTCCCGGCTCGGCGCTGCGCCTGGCCAGGATGACTTCGGAGCGGTAGAGGTCTGCCATCAAGCGCAGGCAGGAGCCCCTGCCCTTCACTCCGCCCCTTCGATGAACGCCCCGTATCGGGCGCGGAAGTTGCCGCGCTGCTTGTCGGAGACGCGCACGGTCAGCTCGATGCCCTCGTCCGTGTCCTCGCGGGCCAGCACTTCGGCGATCTGGTAGAGCCCGGCCAGCAGGTGGCCGTCCGTGACGGGCAGGACGAGATCGAACCGGTCGTCGCCGAGGGCAACGAAATTCTCGATCCGGGTCAGCAGGGCCTCGACACCGTCGCCGGTGAGGGCTGACAGGGCGATGGCCCCCTCGGGGCTGTTGGCGGCCAGAAGCTTCTCGCGCCGCTCCGCATCGAGACAGTCGATCTTGTTCCAGACCTCGACGATGGGCGCCCCGGTCTGCGGGCTGACGCCGAGTTCCTCCAGCGTGCGCCCCACGTCGACCGCCTGGGCCTCGGTGTCGGCATGGCTGATGTCTCGCACATGCAGGATGAGGTCGGCCTCGAGCACCTCTTCCAGCGTCGCACGGAAGGCGGCGACCAGATGGGTAGGCAGCTCGGAAATGAAGCCCACCGTGTCGGACAGGATGACCTCGCGGCCATGCGGCAGACGGATCCGGCGCAGCGTCGGATCGAGGGTGGCAAACAGCAGGTCCTTGGCGAAGACCTCTGCTTCCGTCAGCCGGTTGAACAGCGTCGACTTGCCGGCGTTGGTGTAGCCGACCAGCGCCACGACAGGCTGGGGGATCTTCTTGCGCTTCTTGCGGTGCAGGTCGCGGGTGCGGCGCACCTGCTCCAGCTCCCGCTCCAGCCGCAGGATCTTCTCCTGGATCTGGCGGCGGTCGGCCTCGATCTGGGTTTCACCGGGGCCGCCCATGAAGCCGACACCGCCGCGCTGGCGTTCAAGGTGGGTCCAGGAGCGCACCAGCCGGCTCTTCTGCCAGGTGAGATGGGCAAGGTCGACCTGCAGACGGCCTTCCTTGGTGCGCGCGCGCGCACCGAAGATCTCGAGGATCAGACCGGTCCGGTCGATCACCTTGGTCTTCAGTTCCTTTTCGAGATTGCGCTGCTGGATCGGCGAGAGCGCGTGGTCGACGACGACCACATCGACCTCATGCGCCGCGACCAGGGCCGCGATCTCCTCGACCTTGCCGGTGCCGATCAGGGTCGCCGGACGCGGCTGCTGCACCCGGACGATGAGCGCATCGGCAATCTCCAGCTCGATGGCCGCGCACAGGCCCACGGCTTCCTCAAGGCGCGCCTCGGGACTGCGGAAGGCCTCCGGCGCCGTTTCGGCTCCTCGGCTGGTCTTGTCGGGGGTAATCGGTTCGACGACGAGGGCGCGAGAAAGAGGCGCGCGGCGGTCGAGGTCGGGCCCGCGGTCACCCGGCGCGGTCTCTCCGCGCCGGCGTCCACCGGCAGGGCCGTCGGATCTTGTGGATTGCGTCAATCAGGCGCCTGCTTTGTCGCCGCCATCCTCGCCCGGCTCAAACAGCTGGACAGGACCATTCGGCATGATCGTGGAAATCGCATGCTTGTAGACCAGCTGCGAGTGCCCGTCGCGACGCAGCAGAACGCAGAAATTGTCGAACCAGGTCACGACACCCTGCAGCTTGACGCCGTTGATCAGGAAAATCGTGAGAGGAGTTTTCTGCTTGCGGAGATGATTGAGGAAGGTGTCCTGGAGATTCTGCGCACGCTCAGCCATGAGTTTTCTTATCCTGTTTCTGCCACATGCGGCCGGGCATCTGACACTTGTCTTGTCGTGGACGGGAGCGAGGCCCTAAACACAAACGCTGCCGCCTCTGCCGGTGGTAACCGGTTCCACGATCCAAGACTATAGCAAGTCAGCCTTGCTGACACACAACAATTTCACACGTTTAGCGGATTTCTTCCAGATGGCTTGCGGTGTGGAACTCCTGGCGCAGGCGCGTCGCGATCGTGCCGGGATGACCATTTCCGATCGGCCGGCCGTCCAGCTGCACCACCGGCATGACCAGGGTCGAGGCCGCCGTCACGAAGGCCTCGCGGGCCTCGAAGGCCTCTTCAAGCGAGAAGGCGCGCTCCTCGAAGCGGATTCCCTCGCGGGCGACCAGATCCAGCACCACCGCGCGGGTGATGCCCTTGAGGATGCCGCTCTCGGCCGGCCGGGTCACCAGCACGCCGTCCTTCGTCACGATCCAGGCGTTGGTCGAGCCGCCCTCCGTAACATAGCCGTTGGCGTCCACGTACCAGGCTTCCTTGGCGCCCTGGTCGCGGGCGTGCTGCTTGGCCAGCACGTTCGGCAGCAGGCCCACCGTCTTGATGTCGACGCGCGGCCAGCGGTTTTCCGGATGGCTGACGACGGCGATGCCCGTTTCGGCCTGCTTGTCGCCCGCCCGCGGGTTGGTCGACTTGGAGGTGATCACCAGCGAGGGCGCCACCGGCTGCAGCGGGAAGAAGTGGTCGCGCCGCGCCACGCCGCGCGTCACCTGCATGTAGACGAGACCATGGCGCACCAGATTACGGCGAATGACTTCCTTCATCACGAAGGTCAGGGCCGCCCGCGACATGGGCATGTCGATCCGCAGTTCACGCAAGGACCGCTCGAGCCGGTCGAGGTGGCGCGGACCATCCACGAGCTTGCCCTGCCAGACCTCGCAGACCTCGTAGACGCCATCCGCGAACTGGTAGCCCCGGTCCTCGATATGCACGCCGGCCTTGGCATGCTCGACGTATTCGCCATTCACATAAGCAATGCGGCTCATGGGTTCCGTCCCCCAAAACAAACAGACACAGGCCTTGCGGCTCAGAAGAATTCGAGACTGACGCGGAACATCTGCTCCACCTGGCGCACGCGATTGGCCATCGCGAAGATGACGATGCGGTCGCGGGCCTGGATCTGCATGTCGCCGTTCGGCATCAGCACCTTGCCCGAGCGGAACACCGCCCCGACGCGAATGCCGTCCGGCAGGTCGATGTCGCGCAGCGGCCGCCCGACCAGCGGCGACGTCTCCAGCGCCTCCGCCTCGATGACTTCCGCCGCCCCGTTCTGCAGCGAGTGGACGCCCCGGATGCGGCCGCGGCGGACATGCTGCAGGATGCGGGAGATCGTCACCGTGCGCGGGCTGATGTAGGCATCGATCCCCAGCACGCTGGCAAAGGCGGGATAGCTCGGGTTGTTGAGCAGAGACAGGTTGCGGCGGCAGCCCATCTTCTTGGCCATGACGCAGGAGAGGATGTTGACCTCGTCGTCATTGGTCAGCGCGACCATCGTGTCGGCCGTGGCCACATCCGCTTCCTCGAGGATCGCCTGGTCCAGCGCCGACCCGTGCAGGATGACGGACCGCTTCAGCTCGTTGGCAATGCCGACGGCGCGCTCGCGCGAGGATTCGATCACCTTGATGCGGGTCTTGGACTGGCGCTGCTCCAGCGCCTTGGCGACGTAGAGCCCGATGTTGCCGCCGCCGGCAATGACCACCCGGTTGGCCTCGGGCTCCTCGTGCCCGAAGATGCCGAGGGTGCGGCGCACCTGGTCGCGGCGGGCCACCACATAGGCCAGATCGTCCACGAGCAGCTGGTCGGAGCTCTTGGGCACGAACAGCTTGCCGTTCCGGAACACGCCGACGACGACGGCACCGAGATCGGGGAACAGGTCGGTCAGCTGCCGCAGCGGCGTGTCCACCACGGGGCAGTCTTCCTCGCAGACGATGCCGACCATCACCACCTGGTCGTCGGCAAAGCGCACCGTCTCGGCCGCTCCCGGCAGCGACAGGCGGCGCAGCACCATGTCGCCCACCTCGATTTCCGGCGAGATGATGACGTCGATCGGCAGATGCTCGCGCGAGAACAGGTTGCGCCAGCGCCCCTGCAGGTAGCTCTGCGAGCGCACGCGCGCGACCTTGGTCGGCACGTTGAACAGGGAATGGGCCACCTGGCAGGCGACCATGTTCACCTCGTCATAGAGCGTGACGGCGATGATCATGTCGGCCTGATCGGCGCCGGCCTGGGCCAGCACGTCCGGCTGGGCGCCGTTGCCGACAAAGCCGCGCACGTCGAGCTGGTCACTGATCGCGTTGACCAGATGCGGAGAGGTGTCGATGACCGACACGTCGTTCTGCTCGGCCGCCAATCTCTCGGCAATGCCGTAGCCGACCTGCCCTGCCCCGCAAATGACGACCTTCATCGGCCCGAACTCCGGATAGACTCAACGACGCATGACCGCGCTCACGATAGCCCTAGCGACTTCAGCTTGCGATGCAAGGCCGAACGTTCCATTCCAACGAATTCGGCCGTGCGCGAGATGTTGCCGCCGAAGCGCTTGATCTGGGCCTGCAGGTAGTCCCGCTCGAAGATCTCGCGCGCCTCGCGCAAGGGGACGGACATCAGGTGGTCGCCGCCGCCGTTGGACGGCAGGTTCGGCAGCATGGCGCCCACTTCCGCAGGCAGAAGGTCGGCGGTGATCACCGCTTCCGCATCGCCCCGCGTCAGGATCATGAGCCGTTCCACGTTGTTGCGCAGCTGCCGGATGTTGCCGGGCCAGTCGTGGGTCTGCAGCACCGCCATGGCATCGTCGCCGATGCGACGCATCGGCAGGCCGGCGCTGGCCGAGATCTGCTCCATGAAATGGCGCACCAGCACGGGAATGTCCTCGCGGCGCTCGGCAAGGCCGGGCACCCGGAGCGGCACCACGCTCAGCCGGTGATAGAGATCCTCGCGGAAGGTGCCGCTGGCGATCTCGCTCTCGAGGTTGCGCGCCGTGGAGGACAGGATGCGGATGTCGACCTGGACGCGCGTCGCCCCTCCGACACGGGTGAAGGTCTGGTCCACCAGCACGCGCAGGATCTTGCCCTGCGTCTCGCGCGGCATGTCGGCCACCTCGTCGAGATAGAGCGTGCCGCCATGGGCCTCCTCAAGCGCCCCGATCTTGCGCAGGTTGCCCTTCTCGTCCTCGACGCCGAACAGCTCCTCCTCCATCCGCTCCGGCGTGATGGTGGCGGCATTGAGCGCCACGAAGGGTCCGCGCGCCCGCGGCGACAGCTCGTGGATCATGCGCGCGGCCAGCTCCTTGCCGGCCCCCGAGGGACCGGAAATCAGGATGCGGCTGTTGGTGCCGGCGATCCGCTCCACGGTCTGGCGCAACTGGTTGATGGCATTGGATTCGCCGATCAGCCGGGCCGTGTCGCCGCTGCGCTGCTTGAGCTCGCGGATCTCGCGCCGCAGGCTGGAGGCCTCCAGGGCACGCTCGGTGATGAGCAGCAACCGGTCCGCCTTGAACGGCTTCTCGATGTAGTCATAGGCGCCGCGCTTGATTGCGGATACGGCAGTCTCGACATTGCCATGGCCGGAGATGATCACCACCGGCAGGTCCTTGTCCTGCGCCTTGATCTCGTCGAGCAGCGCCAGTCCGTCGAGCCGGCTGCCCTGCAGCCAGATGTCGAGCACGACCAGCGACGGCCGCCGCTCCTTGATCGCCGCCAGCGCCGTGTCGCTGTCCGACGCCGTCCGCGTTCCGTAGCCTTCGTCGTCGAGAATGCCCGCGATCATCTCGCGGATGTCGGTCTCGTCGTCCACGATCAGGATGTCATACGCCATGGCCGGTCACTTCTTCTTGCCTGATGTCCTGGTTGGGCGAAGCTGCAGCTGCCTCTGCCGCTGGGTCTTGCGGTCCGATGATCAGCCGGACCATCGCCCCGCTCTCTCCCGGACCGAGGTCGGGCGCATCGAGAAGCTCGATGCCGCCGCCGTGGTCCTCCATGATCTTGCGCACGATGGCAAGACCGAGCCCGGTGCCCTTCTCCCGGGTGGTCATGTAGGGCTCCAGCAGCCGTTGCCGGTTCTCCGTCGGCAGCCCGACGCCGTTGTCGATCACGTCAATCACCTGCCGCTCGCCTTCGGCGCGCAGGACGATGCGGATGCGGCCTTTCGGCAGGTCCGAGCCCGCGCGCCCCGACACGGCCTCGGCCGCATTCTTGATCACGTTGGTCAGCGCCTGGCCGATCAGTCGCTGGTCGACAAAGCCCTCGATCGGACCATCGGGCAGTTCGGTGCGGATCTCGATGTCCGGATTGCCGACCGTCTGCAGAAAGGCTGCTTCCCGCACCATGTTGCGCAGGTCCGCGCGCGCCTTGGTGGGCTTGCGCATGCGGGCGAAGGACGAGAACTCGTCGACCATCTGGCCGATGTCGCCGACCTGGCGGATGATCGTGTCGATGCACTGGTCGAACACGGAGCGGTCGTCCTCGACCTTCTTGCCGTAGCGGCGGCGGATGCGCTCGGCCGAGAGCTGGATCGGGGTGAGCGGGTTCTTGATCTCGTGCGCGATGCGCCGGGCCACGTCGGCCCAGGCGGAGTTGCGCTGCGCCGAGACGAGATCCGTGATGTCGTCGAGCGTCACCACATAGCCGTGCTCGCGCCGGGTCGACTGCTCCGTGGTGATGCGGACGTTGACGGTCCGCTCCCGGCCGCCGCGTACCAGCGTGATCTGGGTTTCCTTGAACCGCTCGCTTTCCTTCTGGATGGCCAGCGCGACGCAGTCCGCAAGCTCCGGGATCACCTCGGCGATCGGCCGGTCAAGCGCATCGCTTTCCTCGATCTGCAGCAGGGCGCGGGCCGAGCGGTTGACCAGCGTGATGGCACCCTCGTCGTCGATGCCGATGACCGAGGCCGTGACGCCGGACAGCACCGCCTCGGTGAAGCGGCGGCGGCGGTCGATCTGTTCGTTGGCCGCCAGCAGCGCGTCGCGCTGGCCGCGCAGCTGGCCGGTCATGTTGTTGAAGGTGGCGCCGAGATTGGCGAGATCGCCTTCGGACTTCTCGGTCACCACCTCGACATAGAGATTGCCCTTCGACACCTGGTCGGCAGCCGAGATGAGGCGGCGGATCGGGGCGACAAGCCGGCTGGAAAAGCCGAAGCCGATCCAGATCGCCGACAGGAGCAGGATCAGCGCGACGCCCAGATAGATCAGCGCGAAGGCCACCTGGGCGCCAAACCGCGTCTCCTCCATCTTGGTGTATTCGGTGGCGCCCTCCTCCGCCAGACGCAGGTATTCCGTCACGCGCGGGTCCATCCCGCGGGTGACATAGAGATACATGCCGTCGAACGACTGCAGCTTCATCACGCCGCCGACGAGGTTCGAGGTGCCCGGCGCGATCAGGACCGGTTCCCCTCCGTCGGCCTTGGGATAGATGTCGGAGGGCGGCAGCAGGATGTTGGCGCGCGGATCCAGCACGACACGGGTGATGACGGTGCCATCGCCCT
This sequence comes from Pannonibacter sp. XCT-53, assembly GCF_009915765.1. NCBI lineage: Bacteria > Pseudomonadati > Pseudomonadota > Alphaproteobacteria > Hyphomicrobiales > Stappiaceae > Pannonibacter > Pannonibacter tanglangensis. The sequence goes on along the minus strand of NZ_JAABLQ010000001.1, from coordinate 1,269,484 downwards.
TCATCACGAAGGCGGCCAGCAGGCCGCGCAGCTGGGCCTGCGCGGTGAAGAAGGAATCGAACCGGGAGGGCTCGTAGTCGTAGATGCCCCGCGCCCGGTCCACGTCGCTGGCCATGGCGGTCAGGTCGGCGCGCAGCACATGCGCGTGTTCCTGCAGATAGGCCTGGGCGACGGTGAGCGCGTTGTCGATGATCTGGCGGGTGCGCTGCTCGAACCAGCGGTCCAGCCCCTGGTCGAGCGTGATCGTGGCCACGACCGCCATCAGCAGCGCCGGAACGGCGGCGATGAGGCTGAACATCGCCACGATGCGCACATGCAGCCGCGCGGCCGCCCGCCCCCGGCGACGGGCCTGCAGCAGCTTGGCGATTTCCCAGAGGATGGCGACGACAAGGCCGCTGGCGAGCAGGCCATTGACCAGCATCGACAGCTTCACGACCTGTTGCGTCGGCTCGATCGGCGTCGCACCGGTCAGCACCATGAAGGTGACACCGATGGAGGCCAGCGACAGGATCATCACGGCAAGGCCGATGCGCCGGCCCAACCGGCCACGCGGGCCCTGATCCACATCCGCGCGCGGATCCCGTTCCAGTATCATCCCGTCCCTGAAGTTGGTGGTGACATCGCACAGGCTGGCGGCCGCCGGCATGGATCCGGCGGCCATGCGCGACATGGTTACCACACATTGTTGCCAAATTGCGACAGGATTGCGGCCAAGCCCGGGGCCTGCCGGTTCGGCATCCGGTGCACTACGGAGCCGCTGTTGCATTGCAACCACTGCGCCCGGGCCGCATAAATCTCGCGGGAGCCTAGGGATTTTCGAGGATGGGACGATGACGGGACGCGGACGGGCGATTGCCGTCGCCATCGTGGCGCTGGCGGCTGTGCTGGCTGGCGGCTGGTTCTGGTGGCAGGGGCGCACGGCCCTGCCGGAGGGGCTGGCCACGGCCAACGGGCGAATCGAGGCCGAGACGGTCCAGATCGCCAGCAAGACCGGCGGGCGGGTTCTGGAGGTTCTGGTGGCCGAGGGCGATCTGGTGCGCACCGGACAGGTGCTGGCGCGGGTCGATACCTCCGAGCTGGAGGCCATGAAGCGCGGGGCCGCCGCCCAGGAAGCGGCCGCGCGCGAGGCCGTCAACACGGTGCTGGCGCAGATCGTCCAGCGCGAGAGCGAGCTGAAATACGCAGACCAGGCGCTGGAGCGCGCGCGCACGCTGCTCGGCAACGGCCATATCTCGCAGCAGGAGGTCGATCAGCGCCAGACGGCGCGCGAGACCGCCGCCGCCGCCCTTGCCGCCACCCGCGCGCAGCTGGCGAATGCCGAGAACACCGTGCTGGCCAGTGCGGCAGAGGTCGGCCGCATCGTCACCCTGATCGATGACAGCACGCTGACCGCCCCGATTGCCGGGCGCGTCCAGTACCGGCTGGCCGAGCCGGGCGAGGTGATCGGCGCCGGTGGCCGCGTGCTGACGCTGCTCAATCTCGGCGATGTCTACATGACCGTCTTCCTGCCCACCGGCAGCGTCGGACGCGTGCTGATCGGGGCCGAGGCCCGGATCGTGCTGGACGCCGCACCGGAATTCGTCATTCCCGCCACGGTCTCCTTCGTTGCGGCCGACGCCCAGTTCACCCCGCGCGAGGTGGAAACCCGGTCGGAGCGCGACAAGCTGATGTTCCGCGTCAAGCTGAAGATCGACCCGGCGCTCCTCGCCCGGCACATCGACAAGGTCCGCACCGGCCTGCCCGGCGAGGCCTATGTGATGATGGCCCCGCCCGTCGCCTGGCCGGCCGCGCTCGAGGTCCGCCTGCCCCCGGCCCCGTGAGGCGATGATGATCCTGCAGCCGCCCGCAAGCCCGATCGCACGGCCGGATGTGCCACAGGCCGGGGTCGCCCGTCTGGAGGCCGTCAGCCACCGGTACGGCAAGGTCGTCGCGCTCGATGCGATCTCGCTCGAGCTCCCGGCAGGGCGCACGATGGGCCTGATCGGCCCCGACGGCGTGGGCAAGTCCACCCTGCTCGCCCTGCTGTCCGGCGCCCGCCGGATCCAGAGCGGGACCGTGACCGCGCTCGGGGCTGACCTGTCGCGGCCGCGCGACAGGCGCAAGGTCCTGCCGCGCATCGCCTACATGCCGCAAGGGCTCGGCAAGAACCTCTACATGGACCTGACGGTGGCCGAAAACCTGGAGTTCTTCGGCCGTCTGTTCGGACAGGACCGGCCGGAACGCCAGCGGCGGATCAGCGACCTGACACAGGCAACCGGACTGTTTTCCTTTCTCGACCGGCCGGCAGGAAAACTGTCCGGGGGCATGAAGCAGAAGCTCGGGCTGTGCTGCGCCCTGATCCATGACCCCGATCTCCTGATCCTCGACGAGCCGACCACCGGCGTCGATCCGCTGTCTCGCCGCCAGTTCTGGACGCTGATCGAGACCATCCGCGCGGACCGGCCGGGCATGAGCGTGATCGTGGCGACCGCCTACATGGACGAGGCCGAGCGGTTCGAGCATCTGGTTGCCCTGCATGCCGGGCGGATCCTGGCCGAGGGCACGGCGGCGGACCTGAAGGCGCAAGGCCGGGGCGCAACGCTCGAGGAGGCCTTCGTCAACCTCCTGCCGGATCGCAGCGGACGCCCGCATGCGACGCTGGTGGTGCCGCCCTTCACCGACGGCGACGCGGCGCCGGCCATCATGGCCCGCGATCTGGTGCAACGCTTCGGCACCTTCACGGCCGTCGATCACGTCAGTTTCGAGATCCGCAGGGGCGAGATCTTCGGGTTTCTGGGGTCGAACGGCTGCGGCAAGTCGACAACGATGAAGATGCTGACGGGCCTTCTGCCGCCGACGGAAGGCGAGGCTTTCCTGTTCGGCGAAAAGGTCAACGCGGCCAATCTGGAGAGCCGCAAGCGGGTCGGCTACATGTCGCAGGCCTTCTCGCTCTATGGCGAGCTGACCGTGCGCCAGAACCTGATACTGCACGCGCAGCTCTTCCACATGCCGGCCGCCGAGGTGCCGGCCCGTGTCGCGGAGCTGCTCGACCGCTTTCGTCTCGGAGAGCATGCCGACACGTTGCCAGAGGCGTTGCCGCTGGGGGTGCGCCAGCGCCTGTCGCTGGCTGTCGCCATCGTGCACCGGCCGGATGTGCTCATCCTCGACGAGCCGACGTCGGGCGTCGATCCGGTGGCGCGCGATGAGTTCTGGCAGTTGCTCGTCGATCTCGCGCGCAAGGACCGGGTGACGATCTTCCTGTCGACGCATTTCATGAACGAGGGCGAACGCTGCGACCGCATCTCGCTGATGCACGCCGGCAAGGTCCTGGCCTGCGACACGCCGCAGAACCTCATCCGCGACCATGGAGCGGCCACGCTGGAGGATGCCTTCATCGCCTGCCTCGAGGCGGCACGTCCGGAGGAACAGGCAGCCGAGGCGGGAAGGGCCGCAGGCGCAGCAGATCCGGACACGACAACGGCGCACACGGCCGAGGCGACCGCAACGGCCACCGCCCCTGCCCGCAAGCGCCGGGCGCCGTTTCCGGTCCTGTCGCGCCGCCGCCTGATGGCCTATTCGCTGCGCGAGGCCAAGGAGCTGCGCCGCGATCCCGTTCGCCTCGCCGTCGCCCTGCTCGGCACCATGATCCTGATGCTGGTGTTCGGCTACGGCATCACCACGGATGTCAACGAGCTGACCTATGCCGTTCTGGACCAGGACCAGACACGCGAGAGCCGGCAATATGCCGAGAGCTTTTCCGGCTCGCGCTACTTTGCCGAGCAGGCGCCGATCCGGTCCGAGGCGGAGATCCTGCCGCGCCTCAGGTCCGGCGACATCTCGCTCGCCATCGAGATCCCGCCCGGCTTCGGCAAGGCCCTGCTCCGAGGCGAGACGCCTCAGATCGCGGCCACCATCGACGGGGCGATGCCCTTCCGGGCCGAGACCATCGCCGGCTATGTCGAGGGGCTGAACCGGGCTTATCTGGTCGAGCGTTACCGCCAGATCCATGGCGAGGCCCCGCCCGCCGGCGTCGCAGTGATCGAGCCGCGCTTCCGCTACAATCAGGACTTCAAGAGCATCAACGCCATGGCACCCTCCGTCATGGCGCTGCTCCTGGTCTTCATCCCGGCCATCCTGACGGCCGTCAGCGTGGTGCGCGAGAAGGAACTGGGCTCGATCACCAATCTCTATGTCACGCCGGTGACGAGCCTCGAGTTCCTCATCGGCAAGCAGCTCCCTTATGTCCTGGTCGCACTGGTCAACTTCCTGCTGATGACCGCCATGGCGGTGCTGGTCTTCGGCGTGGCGCTCAAGGGCAGCTTCGCCGCCCTCTGCCTCGGCGCGGTGCTCTATGTCTGCGCCACCACCGCCATCGGTCTCCTGTTTTCCACCTTCACCTCGACGCAAGTGGCCGCGATCTTCGGCACCGCGATCGGAACCGTCCTCCCGGCGGTGCAGTTTTCCGGCATGATGCAGCCGGTCGCCTCCCTGGAGGGCGGCGGGGCCATGATCGGGGCGATCTACCCGACCGCCCATTTCATGACCATCGCGGTGGGCACCTTCACCAAGGGCCTGGGGATCGGCGACCTGTCGGCAAGTTTCCTGGCGCTGCTGCCCGCTGCCCCGCTGGTGCTCGTTGCCTGCGTCCTGCTGCTGCCGAAACAGGAGCGCTGAGCCTTGCGCCGTCTCGTCACCATCTACCGGCTGGGCCTCAAGGAAATCCTGTCGCTGTGGCGCGATCCGGTGCTGCTGATCCTGATCCTCTGGGCCTTTACCGGCGGCGTCTACATGGCCGCCGAGGGCATGAAGAGCGATCTCAACAACGTCTCCATCGCAGTGGTGGACGAGGACCGCTCGCAGCTGTCGCTGCAGCTGGTCGAGGCGCTGCGACCGCCGGAATTCCTGACCCCGGTCCGCATCTCCTTCGGCGAGATCGATCGCGCGCTCGACGGCAACACCTTTTCCTTCGTGCTGGTGATCCCGGCGCGGTTCGAGGCCGACGTCAGGGCCGGCAAGACCCCGGCACTGCAGCTCGACATCGACGCCACCGCCATGATGCAGGCCGGGATCGGGACCAACTTCATCGCCAACGCGCTGGGTCAGGAGCTGAACCGCTTTGCCGCAAGCCTTGGCCTGGCGCAGGACAGGCCGCTCGACCTGGTGCTGCGCTATGCCTTCAACCCCAACCTGACCGGCGCCTGGTTTTCCTCGGTGATGGAGATCATCAACAACATCACCATGCTGACCGTGGTTCTGACCGGTGCGGCCGTCATCCGCGAGCGCGAGCACGGCACGCTGGAACATCTCCTGGCAATGCCGCTGACGCCCTTCGAGATCATGATGGCCAAGGTCTGGGCCAACGGACTGGTGATCGTCGCCGTCGTCGCCTTTTCACTCTGGATTGTCGTCGAGGGGCTGTTGAAGGTGCCGGTGGCGGGCTCGATCCCGCTGTTTCTTGCCGGAACCGTGCTCTACCTGTTCTTTGCCTCGGCCCTCGGCATCCTGCTCGGCACCGTCGCCCGTTCGATGCCGCAATTCGGACTGCTGTTCATCCTGATCGTGCTGCCGATGAACCTCCTGTCCGGTGGCGAGACCCCGCTCGAAAGCCAGCCGGAAGCCCTGCAGATGATCATGAGCCTGGTGCCCTCGACCCAGTTCGTGGCGATGGCACAGGCGGTGCTCTACCGGGGGGCCGGCGTGACGATCATCTGGCCGAAGCTCGTGATGATCACCCTCGTCGGCCTGACGCTGTTCACCCTCGCCGCCGCCCGCTTCCGCCGGTCCATCGCCGCCGCCCGCTGAGGGGCGACGGCGCGGTGCCTTGCGGCGTCAGCGGCTGGCGCGCAGCACCTGGACGTCGAGGTCGCGGATCTTCTTGCGCAGCGTGTTGCGGTTGACGCCAAGGAGTTCGGCCGCCTTGATCTGGTTGCCGCGCGTGGCTGCAAGAGCCGCGCCGATCAGGGGATACTCGATCTCCCGCAGGATGCGGTGATAGAGGCCCGGGGGCGGCAGCGCGTCACCGTAATTGGCGAAATAGCCGTTGAGATAGCGCTCGACCGACTGGCCGAGGTTGATCTCCCCCGACTGGTCCTCCGCTGCCTGCGAGGCCACCGGCGTCGACAGCTCCTGCTCCAGCAGCGCCTCGCCGATCACATCCTGCGGATAAAGGGCGGCGAGCCGGCGGACGAGGTTTTCCAGCTCGCGCACGTTGCCCGGCCAGCGGTAGCGGCGCAACAGGTTCATGGCGGCCGCGTCGATCTGCTTGGCCGGCAGGCCTTCCTTCTCGGCCAGCGCGAAGAAGTGGCGCACCAGATCCGGAATGTCCTCGACGCGTTCGCGCAGCGGCGGAAGGCGAATCGGCACCACGTTCAGGCGGAAGAACAGGTCTTCGCGGAACAGGCCCTGGTTGATCGCCTGGCGCAGGTCCTTGTGGGTGGCCGCGACGATCCGCACGTCGGTCTTGATCGGGGTGCGGCCGCCGACGGTGGTGTATTCGCCCTGCTGCAGCACGCGCAGGAGCCGGGTCTGGGCTTCCATCGGCATGTCGCCGATTTCGTCGAGGAACAGCGTGCCGCCGTCCGCCTGCTCGAACCGCCCCGAGGAACGGGCCTGCGCGCCGGTGAAGGCGCCCTTCTCGTGGCCGAACAGCTCGGCCTCGATCAGGTCGCGCGGGATCGCGGCCATGTTGATGGCGACGAACGGCCCGTTGCGGCGCTTGCCATAGTCATGCAGCGCGCGGGCGACCAGCTCCTTGCCGGTGCCGCTCTCGCCGTTGATCATGACGGTCAGGTCCGTCTGCATCAGGCGGGCCAGCACGCGGTAGATCTCCTGCATGGCCGGCGAGCGGCCGACCAGCGGGATGTTCTCGCCCATGTCCTCGGTCTCGACCGGACGGCGTTGCTTGGGCTCCTCCAGCGCGCGGGCGATGATGCTGGTGAGTTCTTTCAGGTCGAAGGGCTTGGGAAGATATTCATAAGCCCCCTTCTCCGACGCCCGGATGGCGGTCATGAAGGTGTTCTGGGCGCTCATGACGATGACCGGCAGGTCGGGCCGGAGCTTCTTGATGCGCGGCAGCACGTCGAAGATGTTCTCGTCCGGCATGACCACATCGGTGACCACGAGATCGCCGTCGCCGGAACTGACCCAGCGCCACAGGGTGGCAGCGTTGGAGGTGAGGCGCACCGTGTAGCCGGCCCGGGACAGGGCCTGGTTCAGCACCGTGCGGATTGCTGCGTCGTCGTCAGCAACGAGAATGGTCCCGGTCGGCATGGTCACGCGGTCCTGTCGCTGGAGGAGGTTTCGGGTTCGATGAAGGCAGGCATGAGGATGCGGAACACCGTGCGGCGCGGCACGCTCTCGCATTCGATCACCCCGCCATGATCGCTGATCATCTTGGCCACCAGCGCCAGGCCGAGGCCGGAGCCGTTGGTCTTGGTGGTGATGAAGGGCTCGAAGATGTGCGGCATCAGGTCTTCCGGCACGCCGGGGCCGTTGTCCTTGACGCAGAATTCCAGCGGCAGGCTGACCTTGTCGCTGGTGCCGGGCACCGACAGGCGCACGCCGGGCCGGAAGGCGGTGGTGATGCGGATCTCGCCGTCCGGATCATTGCCGATGGCTTCGCTGGCGTTCTTGACGAGGTTCAGGAACACCTGCACCAGCTGGTCACGGTTGGCAAAGACGAAGGGCAGCGAGGGATCGTAATCCTCGACGATGCGCTTGCCGCGGGCAAAGCCGCTGTCGGCGAGCCGCTTCACGTGGTCGAGAACCACATGGATATTGACCGGCTCGCGCTCGATCGGCCGCTCGTCGGAGAAGACCTCCATCCGGTCGACGAGTTTCACGATCCGGTCGGTCTCGTCCATGATCAGACGGGTCAGCGCCCGGTCGTCCTCGCTGGCGGACTGCTCCAGGAGCTGTGCCGCGCCGCGAATGCCGGAGAGCGGGTTCTTGATCTCGTGCGCCAGCATGGCGGCGAGGCCCGTGACGGTGCGCGCGGCGCCGCGCGAGGTGAGCTGGCGGTCGATCTTCTCCGCCATGGTGCGTTCCTGGAACATCAGCACCACCGCACCCGGCCGGTCGGACACGGGCGCGGCATGGATGTCGACGACCCGGTCGGAGCCGATGCGCGGCGAGCCGATGTCCACCTTGTACTCGTTCACCGGAGCCCCCCGGTCACGCACCTGCTCGATGAGGGTGAGCAGCGGGCTGCCGAAGGGCACGAAATAGCTGATCGGATGGCGCCGCAGCACCGATACGGAGGACCGCAGGAAAATCTCGGCCGCCATGTTGGCCGCCTCGATCACCCCGTCCGGGGCCACCAGCAGCACCGGATGCGGCAGGGCATCGAGAATGGTCGGGCCATCCGTGGTCAGGGCAGCCGTCCGGCCGTCCTGGGATCTGGGCGCAGGCGTCGTCATGCGGCGCTCCTTGAGGGCTGCGAGGAAAACCAGGACCGCGCCAGATCCCGCACCCGGGCCGGACTGTCGCTGGTCATCATCTCGGCGCGCAGGGCGCCGGGCACGTTGTCGGTCTGGTCGAGATACCAGCCCAGATGCTTGCGGGCGATGCGCCGGCCAAGCTCCAGTCCGTAGAGCGAGAGCAGCGCGTCATAATGCTCGAGCGCGAGGTCGGCGAGCGCTGCCCCTTCGGGTGCCGATGGCACAGGCGTGCCATTGAGATGGGCACCGATCTGACCGGGCAGCCAGGGCCGGCCATAGGAGCCGCGCCCCACCATCACGCCGGCAGCCCCCGATTGCGCCAGCATGTCCCCGGCGGCCGCGATGGACACGCAGTCGCCGTTGGCGATCACGGGAATGGTGACGGCCTCGACGACGGCGCGGATCGCCTTCCAGTCGGCCTCGCCCTTGTAGAACTGGTTGCGCGTGCGGCCGTGCACCGTGACGAGCTGGACACCGGCATTCTCGGCCCGGCGGGCAAGATCGGGTGCGTTCAGGCAGTCCCGGTCCCAGCCCAGCCGCATCTTCAGCGTCACCGGCACCTTGACCGCCTGCACGGTTGCCTCGATCAGCGTCAGGGCATGGTCGAGATCGCGCATCAGCGCCGAACCGGAATAGCCGGTGGTCACACGCTTGGCCGGGCAGCCCATGTTGATGTCGATGATGTCGGCCCCCGCATCCTCGGCGATGCGGGCCGCCTCGCCCATCCAGTGGGCCTCGCGGCCGGCGAGCTGCACCACATGCAGGTCGAGCCCCTCGCCTTCCGCCCGGGTCCGGGTTTCGGCATCCCCCTCCACCAGGCTCTCGCAGGCAACCATCTCCGACACGACCACGCCGGCACCGAATCGGGCGGCAAGTCGCCGGAACGGCAGATCGGACACGCCCGACATGGGGGCCAGAAACGCGCGGTTGGCCAGCGTGTGCGGGCCGATCGCCAGCGGCGTGTCAGGAAGAGAGGTGGGGTTTGTGCTCATATCGTGTGCAGGTTTCTTTCTGCCTACAGACTAGTCATTTTTTGCGCTGCGGCAAGCGGCAAGTTGCCCCGATCGGGTCGCGCGGCAAATAACCGGTTGAGCAGCGACGTGGAAAGACCTTATCTGCAGGCTCACGCGCCACCGCCCGCCCGGATCGATCATGTCCCCGTCCGCCCCTCTCGATGCGCTCGTCGTCGCCGCCGGCCGCGGCACCCGGCTGCAAAGCGCGGAAGACACTGCCCCCAAGCAGTACCTGCCGCTCGGACCCCGCCCTGTCCTTGCCTGGACACTCCTTGCCCTTGCCGCCTGTGCTGAGCTGCGCCGGATCCAGGTGGTCATTCATGCCGATGACGGTCCCCTCTATGCCGCGGCGCTCGACACCCTGCCCCCGGCCCTGCGCGCCCGGCTTGCCCCGCCCGTGACCGGCGGAGACACGCGCCAGGCCTCGGTGCGGCTCGGTCTGGAGGCCCTGGCTGCAGCCGGATCGGCAGCAGGGGCCAGAGACGGGCATCAGCTTGAGGACGGGGGCGCCCCTGCCTTCGTGCTCATCCATGACGCGGCCCGCCCCTTCCTTCCCCTGGCCGTGATCGAGCGGATGCTGGCCGCCTTCGCCGACGGCCATGAGGCGGTGCTGGCCGCCCTGCCCGTTCACGACACGCTGAAGCGGGCCAACTCCGGCGGCGTGGCCACAGGCACCGTCGACCGGCAGGGCCTTTGGGCCGCGCAGACACCGCAAGGCTTTGCCTTCCCGCGAATCCTCGCTGCCCATCGCGCCGCCGCAGCCGCGGGCCTGACCGGCTTCACCGACGACACGTCCCTGGCCGAATGGGCCGGTCTGAGCGTGAAGCTGGTGGAAGGGGCCGCCGACGCCTACAAGATCACCACCCGCGCCGATCTGCTGCGCGCCCGTGCCGATGCTGCCCGGGTGCCCGCCGGCCTGCCACAGGACGCCTCCGCCATGACCGACTGGTCCGCCTATCCCGACATCCGCGTTGCCACCGGCTACGACGTGCATGCCTTTGAACCCGGCGATGCCGTGATCCTCGGTGGCATCGCCGTCCCGCACGAACGCAAGCTCGCCGGCCATTCCGACGCCGACGTGGTGCTGCATGCGCTGACCGATGCCATCCTGGGTGCAATTGCCGACCGCGACATCGGCGCCCATTTCCCGCCCTCCGATCCGAAGTGGAAGGGGGCGGCCTCGGACCAGTTCCTGATCCATGCGCTGGACCTGCTGGCGGCGCGCGGCGGCAAGGTCGCGCATCTTGACGTGACCATCGTCTGCGAGGCCCCCAAGATCGGACCTGTGCGGGATGCGATGCGCGAGAGGATTGCCGAGATCTGCGCCCTGCCCCTTGGCCGCGTGTCGGTGAAGGCAACGACCTCGGAGCGCCTCGGCTTCACGGGTCGCAAGGAGGGCATCGCCGCCCTCGCCACCGCAACCGTGCGCCTGCCGGCCGGGCAGGACGAGGCCTGATCCGACCGCAAACCTCCGGAGCCACCGCCATGACCGATCTTGATCCCCTGCTGGCAGAGACCGCCGAGCTGGTGAAGCGCATGGCCGAGGCAGGCTTGACGCTCGCCACGGCTGAATCCTGCACCGGCGGTCTCGTGGCCGGCCTCGTGACCGAGGTGCCGGGATCATCGGCCGTGCTGGACCGTGGCTTCGTCACCTACTCCAACGCGGCCAAGGCCGAGATGCTCGGCGTGCCGATGGCCCTGATCACCGAACACGGCGCGGTCAGCCGGCCGGTGGCCATCGCCATGGCCGAAGGGGCCCTCGCGCACTCGCAGGCCGATGTCGCCGTTGCGATCACCGGGATTGCCGGCCCGGGCGGCGGGTCGGAGGCCAAGCCGGTCGGCACCGTGCATTTTGCCTGCGCCGCGCGCGGCCATCCGACCGTCGCGGATGCGCATCGGTTTGCCGACAACGGCCGCGCCGCCATCCGCGCCGACGCGGTGCGGGTCGCCTTGCAGCTTGTTTCAAATTTTACGGATGTTCTGAAGGGCTCCTCAAGCCTTTGAGCGTACTCTGCCATGCTTGTGCGGGGCTGACAAAATCCCCCCACAGAATGCAGGGGTAGATATGCGCGCAATGATTGCGTCGCTCTGGCTCGCGCTGCTTGGCGTGAGTGCCAGCGCTGAGGACATGCCAGTCCCGGGCGATTTCTTCTTGATCTCGCGCCAAGCTGACGGAACCTTTTCCGGCAGTCACAAGGTCCTGGAAAAGCCGGGCGAGGGTTATGTCGCGGTGAGCTACTGCGGCCGCAAGCTGTGGGTTCGCCCGAGCACGGTCGCCTGGACCCATATGGAGGTTGAGAACCGGCGCCGTGTCGCGCTCGAGTTCAACGCCGGCAAGGGCTGGCGCCCGCTTTGCGCCGAGGCCCAGAACCAGGTCCGCCTCGCCGACCTCGGCATCGAAGCCGACAACTTCATCGTCGCCAACGGCGGCAGCTACAAGCAGCCGACCGTCGAGAACCGCTTCAAGCATATTTCCAAGCAGTTCCAGGGCAAGACCGGCAAGACCGAGAAGAGCTCGACCTACCACAGCCGCTGAGGCGGTTTCCCGATCCTGCGCCGCACTGGACCGCCCGACCGCGCTCCGGTGCGATCAGCATTTATTAAACTTTGACGGCTGATACTCATCGTTAAGAAAGGGTTGTCACGCATTATGGGGGTCGAGCGTCCCTGATTGCAGACCGCAATCCGGCCCATCGATTGGAAAATTGCCGTGAAAGTGCTCCTGTCCCTGTTTCTGGCCCTGGTCGTGACGGCACCGCCGCAGGCAACGGCGGAGCTGTCGACGCAGGAGGAATTCCACATCATCTCCCGGGACAAGATGAACCGGTTCCGCGGCAGCCATCAGCTCCTGCGCCGGCCGCAGGACGGCTTCGTCCAGGTCCTGTATTGTGACCAGGTCTACTGGGTGCGCCCGCAGACGGTGGCCTGGACCGAGCGGGAAGCCGAGCGCGGCTTCGGCCTTGCCATCGAGACCAACCGCGGCAACGGCTGGCGCCCTGTCTGCCAGGATCCGCAGGCCCAGGTAACGCTCAAGGACCTCAACCTGAGCCCGCGCGAGGAACGCGCCGTCACCACCGCTCCGGGCGCCCGGCAATTCCGCTTCCAGGAAATCCAGCGCGGCTTCGACAACCGCTGAACCGTCATCGACGGACACCGCGGCCGAGGCCGGCCCGGCGTGCTCAGGCCAGTCGTGCCGGTCCGTAGACCTCGTCGGCACGCGCCTCGAAGGCAGAGGCGAACTTGCGGAAGGCCATGTCGAACATGGCCCCCATCAGCGAGGCGAGCGTCCGGCTCTTGAAGTCATACGAGATATAGAAGCGCACCCGGCAGCGCGTGTCGCCCAGCGGCTCGAAGGACCAGCGGTTCTCCAGGTGCTGGAACGGCCCGTCGAGATACTCCACGAGGATCTCGTTGCGGTCGCGATCAAGCGTGACCTTGCTGGTGAAGGTCTCGCGAAACAGCTTGTAGGCCACCGTCATGTCCGCGATCAGGATGTCGCGGGCGGGATCGATGTCCTTGCGGCCGCGCACGATCAGGTTCTGGCACAGCGGCACGAACTGCGGATACTTCTCCACATCCGCCACAAGGTTGAACATGTCGGCCGCAGAGTGGCCGACATCCCGGGTCGTTTCAAAGGACGGCATCGTTTCCTGTCCGGTTTCCTGTCCGGTGCCGCAGACGCGTCTCAGTGGCCGAGCTTGGCCGCGCGCGCCGCACGCAGATCCGCAAAATCTTCGCCCGCATGGTGTGAAGACCGCGTCAACGGGCTCGCCGAAACCTTGAGGAAGCCCTTGGCATAGGCGATCTTTTCATAGGCCTTGAATTCCTCCGGCGTCACGAAGGACATCACCGGGTGATGCTTCTTCGAGGGCTGGAGATACTGGCCGATGGTGAGGAAGTCGACGTCGGCGGTGCGCAGGTCATCCATGAGCTGCAGCACCTCGTTGCGCTCCTCGCCGAGCCCCACCATGATCCCCGACTTGGTGAACATGGTCGGATCGAGTTCCTTCACCCGCTGCAGCAGGCGGATGGAGTGGAAGTAGCGGGCGCCGGGCCGCACCTTCAGATATTTCGAGGGCACGGTTTCCAGATTGTGGTTGAACACGTCCGGCTTGGCGCGAACGACGATCTCGAGCGCCCCGTCCTTGCGCAGGAAGTCGGGCGTCAGAACCTCGATGGTGGTCTTCGGCGCCTTGGCGCGGATCGCGGCAATGACGTCAGCGAAATGGTTCGCGCCGCCATCGTCTAGGTCGTCCCGGTCCACGGACGTGATGACCACATGCTCCAGGCCCATGGTGGCGACGGCCGTGGCAATGCCCTCGGGCTCATGCGGGTCCACGGCGGTCGGCATGCCGGTGCGCACGTTGCAGAAGGCGCAGGCGCGGGTGCAGGTGTCGCCGAGGATCATGAAGCTGGCGTGCTTCTTCGACCAGCACTCGCCGATGTTCGGGCAGCCCGCTTCCTCGCAGACGGTGACGAGCTTGTTCTCGCGCACCACCTGATGCGTTTCCCGGTAGACAGGCGACGTCGGCGCCTTGACGCGGATCCACGCCGGCTTGCGCGCGACCGGATTGTCCGGGCGATGCGCCTTCTCCGGATGGCGGGGCTTCTGGGCATCCGCACTCTGCTGCGGCCGGTTCAGGGTGTCGAGGATCGTGACCATGGCATCCAGATGTCGTTGTTCGGCACGAAGGTCAAGTGCTGCCTTCGCACGGAGACTATGCGTTTTCGTGTGAACTGAGGAGCGATTTGAGACGCTCGACCGCAGCGCCCGAAAAGGGCCGCGACTTGCGCGTGGTCTCGTCCATCTGGACGATCACCGACGAGGCCCGCGCCGCGCAGGTCTCGCCCTGGAAGATGACCTGATCGAGCGTGAGCGAGCTTGTCCCGATCCGGAGCACCCGGGTTCCGATCTGCACCTCGCCGGGCCAGTGGATCTCGGCCAGGAAATCCAGCTCGAGACGGGCAATGACGAAGGCCGCGCCCGGATCGGCCAGGCCCCGGGTCCGCTCTTCGCCCGCCTGCCCGGCAACCGTGCCGTAGATTGCCTCCACCCGCCCGGTCTCGAGGAACGTGGCAAAGACGGCATTGTTTATATGCCCCTGCCGGTCGGTGTCGCTGTAGCGCAGCTTGTCGACCGTCACGAGCGGATAGTCGGACAGTTTCGGATGCCGGTCGCCCATGGTCCTCCTCCTGACCTTTGCCGAGCGGTGGACTGACGGAGGCCAGCCAGCTCAGCGGCCGCGGATCTTTCGCCAGAGAAACAGGAACAGGATCGCGCCGACGGTCGCCACGACCAGCTGGTCGAAAAAGCCGCCGGTGAGGTTGAGTTTCAGCATCTCCGCCAGCTTGCCGCCGACCAGGGCGCCGATGAGGCCGACGACGAGCGAGCCAAGAAAGCCGCCGCGGCTGTCAAGCACGCGGTGGGCCACGGCGCCGGCAATCAGGCCGATGATGATCCAGATGAGAAATCCCATGTCGCCCTCCGGTCAGGCAAGAATGCGTGCGACGAGCACGACCACCACGGCACCGATGGCGGCCACGAGCACCTCGTTGAGCAGCGGGTGACCGACATTGACGGAGATCCCGGTCGACTTCACCAGGAAACCGCCGACGAAGGCGCCGATCAGCCCCGTCAGCAGATAGCGGAACAGGCCGCCGCCGCCAACGATGAAACTGGCGAGCCACCCGGCCACAAGGCCGATGACGCACCAGATGACGATTGCCTTGGTATCCATCGCGGTCTCCCCAGAAACTGCAAGACCGCCGCCCGGATCCGGACGGCGGTCTGAACCGGTGTCAGGCGTTGAGCGCGCGCCCGTAGGCGTCCAGCACGCTTTCCTTCATCATTTCAGAAAGCGTCGGATGCGGGAAGATCGTGTGCATCAGGTCTTCCTCGGTCGTCTCCAGGTTCATGGCGACGACGAAGCCCTGGATCAGCTCGGTCACTTCCGTGCCCACCATATGCGCGCCGATCAGCTCGCCGGTCTTCTTGTCGAAGATCGTCTTGATCAGGCCGTTGTCCTCACCCAGCGCAATCGCCTTGCCGTTGGCGCCAAAGGAGAAGCGGCCGACGCGGATGTCGCGGCCAAGTTCCTTGGCCTTGGCCTCCGTCAGACCGACAGAGGCGACCTGCGGGTTGCAATAGGTGCAGCCCGGGATCTTGCCCTTGTCCATGGCGTGGACATTCGGCAGGCCGGCGATCTTCTCGATGCAGACAACACCTTCATGCTCGGCCTTGTGGGCGAGCATCGGGGGACCGGCGACATCGCCGATGGCATAGAGGCCGGGCACATTGGTGCGGCCATAGCCGTCGATGACGATGCAGCCGCGGTCGGTCTTCACGCCGAGGGCCTCAAGGCCGAGGTTCTCGATGTTGCCCTGCACGCCGACCGCCGAGATCAGGCGGTCAGCGGTGATCTCGGTCACCTTGCCGTCCCTGGTCTCCACATGGGCGGTGATGGAGTTGGCCCCCTTCACCACCTTGGCAACCTTGGCCTCGGTCATGATCTTCAGGCCGCGCTTTTCCAGCGCCTTGCGGGCGATCGCCGAGATCTCGGCATCTTCCACCGGCATGATCTGCGGCATGACCTCGACGACGGTCACGTCCACGCCCATCGAGCGGTAGAAGGACGCGAACTCGATGCCGATGGCGCCCGAACCCATGACGACCAGCGACTTCGGCATGAAGTCCGGCTTCATCGCCTCGAAATAGGTCCAGATCAGCTTGCCATCCGGCTCGATGCCCGGCAGCGCACGCGGCCGCGCGCCGGTGGCGATGATGATGTGCTTGGCGGTGTAGGTGCCCTCCCCCTTCACGCCCTTCGGCGCGGGGTGCTGCGGCTCGACCGCCGGCTTGGAGGATTTCGCCACCACGACCTCACCCGGCCTGGTGAGCTTGGCCTCACCCCAGATGACGTCGATCTTGTTCTTCTTCATCAGGAAGCCGACGCCGGCGTTGAGACGGGCCGAGACGCCGCGCGAGCGGGCGACCACGTCCTTGACGTCCGCCGTCATCCGGCCTTCCAGCGTCAGTCCGTAGGACTTGGCGTGGTTGGCGTGATCGAGGATTTCGGCCGAGCGCAGCAGCGCCTTGGTCGGGATGCAGCCCCAGTTGAGGCAGATGCCGCCGAGATGCTCGCGCTCGACGATGGCCGTCTTGAAGCCGAGCTG
Source organism: Pannonibacter sp. XCT-53 (assembly GCF_009915765.1). Classification (NCBI taxonomy): domain Bacteria; kingdom Pseudomonadati; phylum Pseudomonadota; class Alphaproteobacteria; order Hyphomicrobiales; family Stappiaceae; genus Pannonibacter; species Pannonibacter tanglangensis. The sequence continues at coordinate 1,252,881 of NZ_JAABLQ010000001.1, read as the reverse complement.
GGCCGCACGGATCGCGGTGACGTAGCCGCCGGGTCCGGAGCCGATGATGAGGACGTCATAGCTGTCGGCCATGGAAGTTCCCTCGCCTGTTTCGCAGGAAGTTTGCGTGTATCTCAAGGAAGAAAGGCCCCGGACCAGCCGGGGCCTCGCTGAGGTCACTCAGACCAGCATGCTCATCGGGTTCTCGATGTAGCCCTTGAAGGCCCCGAGAAGTTCCGCACCCAGCGCACCGTCGACGCAGCGGTGGTCGGTCGACAGCGTCACGGTCATGACGGTGGCAACGGCCAGCGCGCCGTTCTTGACGACGGGACGCTGTTCCCCCGCGCCGACGGCCAGAATGGTCGCATGCGGCGGGTTCACGACGGCGGCGAAGTTCTTCACGCCCATCATGCCCATGTTGGACACGGCGGTGGTGCCGCCCTGGTACTCTTCCGGCTTCAGCTTGCGGTCCTTGGCGCGCTGGCCAAGGTCCTTCATCTCGTTGGAGATGGTGGACAGGGCCTTCTGCTCGGCGCTGCGGATGATCGGGGTGATCAGGCCGCCCGGGATCGACACGGCAACGCCGACATCGGCGTGCTTGTGCTTGACCATGGCGTCGTCGGTCCACGAGACATTGGCGTCCGGCACATCGCGCAGGGCCAGCGCCAGGGCCTTGATGACCATGTCGTTGACCGAGAGCTTGTAGGCCGGCTTGCCGTCCCTGGACTTCGGCGCCGCATCGTTGAGCTGGGTGCGCAGGGCCAGGAGCGCGTCGAGCTCGCAGTCGACCGACACGTAGAAGTGCGGGATCGTCTGCTTGGACTCGGTGAGACGCTTGGCGATGGTCTTGCGCATGCCGTCATGCGGCACGAGCTCGTAGGAGCCTTCGGAGAAGAGCTTGAGCACCTGGTCCTTCGACGGACCGGTGGCCAGGGCGGGCGCCGGGGCGGCAGCGGCAGGCGCCGGAGCGGCTGCCACCGGAGCCGGAGCAGCAGCAGCAGGAGCCGCCTTGCCCGTGCCCGACGTCAGGGCCGCCTCGATGTCGCGCTGGACCACGCGGCCATGCGGGCCGGAGCCGGCGATGGCCTTGAGGTCGAGCCCGTTCTGGGCCGCCAGACGCCGGGCGAGCGGCGAGGCGAAGACCCGTGCGCCACCGGACTGAGGCGCTGCGGCGGGAGCGGCAGCAGCCGGAGCGGCTGCGGCAACCGGTGCTGCAGCCGGAGCTGCCGGAGCCGGAGCGGCCGCAGCGGCCGGAGTTGCAGCGGGTGCGGCCGAAGCCTTGGACGCATCCTCGCCGTCAGCGGCCAGCACGGCAATCACCGTGTTCACCTTGACGCCCTGGGATCCGGCCGGAACCAGGATCTTGGCAAGGGTGCCCTCGTCGACGGCTTCCACTTCCATGGTCGCCTTGTCGGTCTCGATCTCGGCGATCACGTCGCCCGGTGCGACCTTGTCGCCTTCCTTGACCAGCCACTTGGCCAGATTGCCCTCTTCCATCGTGGGAGAGAGGGCCGGCATGGTGATGTTGATCGGCATCTGTGCCTCCCTTGCCTCAGGCCTTGTAGGTGACGGCTTTCACCGCATCGATGACTTCCTTCACCGACGGCAGCGCCAGCTTCTCAAGGTTCGCGGCGTAGGGCATCGGGACGTCCTTGCCGGTGACGCGCAGGATCGGCGCATCCAGGTAATCGAAGGCCTTTTCCTGGACCTGGTAGCCGATTTCCGACGACACGGAGCAGACCGGGAAGGCTTCCTCGACGGTGATGCAGCGGCCGGTCTTGCGGACCGAGGCCAGAACCGTGTCGATGTCGAGCGGGCGGATGGTGCGAAGGTTCACGACTTCCGCCGAGATGCCCTGGGCGGCCAGTTCGTCCACGGCCTTCATGACATAGGTCATGCCGATGCCCCAGGAGACGATGGTCACGTCCGTGCCGGCGCGCTCGATCTTGGCCTTGCCGATCGGCAGGACGAAGTCGTCGACCTTCGGTACCTCGAAGGACTGGCCGTAGAGGATCTCGTTTTCCAGGAAGACGACCGGGTTCGGGTCGCGGATGGCAGCCTTGAGCAAGCCCTTCGCATCGGCGGCCGACCACGGCTGGATCACCTTCAGGCCCGGGATATGGGCATACCAGGAGGCATAGTCCTGGCTGTGCTGGGCGCCGACGCGGGCCGCCGCACCGTTCGGACCACGGAAGACGATCGGGGCACCCATCTGGCCGCCGGACATGTAGAGCGTCTTGGCGGCCGAGTTGATGATGTGGTCGATCGCCTGCATGGCGAAGTTGAACGTCATGAACTCGACGATCGGCTTCAGGCCAGCCATCGCAGCGCCGACGCCGAGACCGGCAAAGCCGTGCTCGGTGATCGGGGTGTCGATGACGCGGCGGGCGCCGAATTCGTCCAGCAGGCCCTGCGTGATCTTGTAGGCGCCCTGGTACTCGGCCACTTCCTCGCCCATGACGAAGACGCGGTCATCGGCGCGCATTTCCTCGGCCATCGCATCGCGCAGGGCCTCGCGGACGGTCAGGGTGACCATCTCGGTGCCAGCCGGCGCGTCGCTGTCGGCAGAGCCGGAGGTGACGGGCGCAGCCGGAACCGGGGCAGCGGCGGCAACCGGCGCAGGCGCGGCAACCGGGGCCGGCGCGGCGGCAGGCGCCGGTGCGGCAACGGCCGCAGCCGGTGCGGCGGAGGCATCCTCGCCATCGGCCAGAAGAACGGCAATCGGCGTGTTGACCTTGACCGCCTCGGTGCCCTCGGCGACGAGGATCTTGCCCAGCACGCCCTCGTCCACGGCTTCCACTTCCATGGTCGCCTTGTCGGTCTCGATCTCGGCGATCACGTCGCCGGCCTTGACGGCATCGCCCTCGGCCTTCAGCCACTTGGCGAGCTTGCCCTCCTCCATGGTCGGCGAGAGGGCCGGCATCAGAATGTTGATCGGCATGGTATCCCCCGGCCTTAGAGCAGAATGTCGGTGTAGAGCTCGGAGACATCCGGCTCAGGGTCGTTCTGGGCGAATTCGGCCGATTCGGCGACGATCGCGCGCACGTCGCGGTCGATGGCCTTCAGGTCGTCGTCGGTCGCCCAGCCGTTCTCCAACAGGCGGACGCGGACCTGCTCGATCGGATCGTGCTCGGTGCGCATCTTCTGCACTTCGTCCTTGGAGCGATACTTCGCCGGGTCGGACATCGAGTGGCCGCGGTAGCGGTAGGTGATCATCTCGAGAATGTACGGGCCCTTGCCCTCGCGGCACCAGGCGAGCGCCTTGTCGGAGGCGGCCTTCACGGCGCGCACGTCCATGCCGTCGACCTGCTCGCCGGGGATGCCGAAGGACAGGCCGCGCTGCGACAGGTCGGTCGTGGCCGACGCGCGTTCCACGCTCGTGCCCATGCCGTACTTGTTGTTCTCGATCACGTAGATGACCGGCAGCTTCCACAGCTCGGCCATGTTGAAGCTCTCGTAGACCTGGCCCTGGTTGGACGCGCCGTCCCCGAAGAAGGCCATCGCGACGTTGCCGTTGCCGGTGTACTTGTTGGCAAAGCCGATGCCGGTGCCAAGCGCCACCTGGGCGCCGACGATGCCGTGGCCGCCGTAGAAGTGCTTCTCCTTGGAGAACATGTGCATGGAGCCGCCCTTGCCCTTCGACAGGCCGCCCCGACGCCCGGTGAGCTCCGCCATCACGCCCTTCGGGTCGAGATCCATGGCCAGCATGTGGCCGTGGTCGCGGTAGCCGGTGATCATCTGGTCACCGTCCTTCTTGGCCATCTGCATGCCGACCACAACGGCTTCCTGGCCGATGTAGAGATGGCAGAAGCCGCCGATGAGGCCCATGCCGTAGAGCTGGCCCGCCTTCTCCTCGAAGCGGCGGATCAGGAGCATTTCGCGGTAGGCGTGGAGTTCCTCGTCCTTGCTGAACTCCGCGATGGCAGGTGCGGCCGATTTGGCTGCACCGCTGGACCGGGTGGCGCCTTTCGCGCGCGTACCGGCGGAAGACTTGTTCGTAGCGGCCATGACCCTCGTCTCTGCGTGGCGTTTCCCCTAGGAAAGCAAGCGGAAGGTAACCCGCGCGTCTTGTCAATCCAAGAGGTGTGAGGAGTTCGGGTGATACCCTTCAAGGGTATGAAAAATATGAAGGAAAAAGGATAAACTAATATTCGGTTCATCAGTCCGAATGAACCGGATTTCAGTTACCTGCCCCGCGGCTCGTCGAGGTGCAGGATCGCCAGTTCATTGACATGGACAACATTGAGATTGATGCGGGCCCGCTCGTCGATCATGTCCGGATCGAGGCTCTCCGGACGCAGCAGGCTGACGCGGGTCGCAAGATGCTCGCGCTCGTAGCGGAGTTCCGCCAGCTGGGCCTCCAGCGCAGCCACCTCGCGCTCGATCCGCTCGCGTCCGGCGATGCCGAATTCACCGCTGACCGAATGGAACCCGAAATAGCCCAGCACGGCCATGGCGACCGCCGGGATGACGAGGCGTCGGAGAATGGATTTCTTGCGCTGGCGGGTGGTAGCGGGCACTGGGCGACCTACGACGGACAATGGGCCTTGTGCCTCCACTGTGCCGAGTCACGCTTAACAGTTCCTTTCACCCGACAGGAATGGCGCAGGAAAACCTCATGCGCACAAGGCCCTGGGGCGGTGCCGCCAGCCGCCACTGCCAGCCGCTACCGCCAGCCGTCGCTCTCAGCTGCCGATGCCGCCCGCCGCAGGCTCCGGCGCCGCGCCCGTGACACAGGCGTCTGCGCGTCCCCGCAGGCCGCCCCCTGACGCCCGACCCGAGCCGTCAGGCAGCGGAGGAGACCCGCCGGGCCGCACGTCCGTCAGGCCGCCTTGGCAGGCATGGCCAGGCGCGCCAGCTTGGTCATGATCGTTGCCGTTCCCTTGAGCCGGTCATCCGCCCGCTCCCAGTCACGCGACAGCACGATCTTCTGGTCGGGACGGATCTTGGCGAGCGAGCCCTGTTCGGCGATGTAGGCGACAAGGCCGGCCGGATTGGCGAACTGGTTGCCGCGGAAGGTGATGACGATGCCTTTCGGGCCGGAGTCCACCTTCTCCACATTGGCCTTGCAGCACAGGCCCTTGATGTAGACGATCTTCAGCAGGTGGCCGACCTCGTCCGGCAGGGGTCCGAAGCGGTCGATCAGCTCCGCGCCGAAGGCATCGATCTCCTGCGCCTCGGTCAGGTCGGCAAGGCGGCGGTAGAGCGACAGGCGCAGCTGCAGGTCCGGGACATAGCTCTCCGGGATGAGGACCGGCGTGCCGACATTGATCTGCGGCGACCACTGGTCCTCGCCGACCTCGTCGCCGCCGTCCTTGAGCTGGGCCACGGCCTCCTCCAGCATCTGCTGGTAGAGCTCGTAGCCGACTTCCTTGATATGGCCGGACTGTTCCTCGCCGAGCAGGTTTCCCGCGCCGCGGATGTCGAGGTCGTGGCTGGCGAGCTGGAAGCCGGCGCCGAGATTCTCCAGCGACTGCAGCACCTTGAGCCGACGCTCCGCCGTTCCCGTCATCGGCTTGTTGGCCGGGACGGTGAAGAGCGCATAGGCGCGCGTCTTGGACCGGCCGACGCGACCGCGCAGCTGGTAGAGCTGGGCCAGACCAAACATGTCGGCCCGGTGCACGATCAGCGTGTTGGCGGTCGGAATGTCGAGACCCGATTCGACGATGGTCGTGGACAGCAGCACGTCATACTTGCCCTCGTAGAAGGCATTCATGACATCCTCAAGCTGGCCCGGAGCCATTTGCCCGTGCGCGGTCGCGACCTTCACCTCCGGCACGCTTGTCGCCAGGAACTCGGCCTGCTCGGCGAGATCGGAGACGCGCGGACAGACATAGAAGCTCTGCCCGCCGCGATAATGCTCGCGCAGCAATGTCTCGCGCACCACCAGCGGATCGAAGGGCGACACGAAGGTGCGCACCGCCAGCCGGTCCACCGGCGGGGTGGCAATCAGCGACAGCTCGCGCAGGCCCGTCAGTGCCTGTTGCAGCGTGCGCGGGATCGGCGTGGCCGACAGGGTCAGCACATGCACGTCGGACTTCAGCTCCTTCAGCCGTTCCTTGTGCTTGACGCCGAAATGCTGCTCCTCGTCGATGATCAGCAGCCCGAGATCGCGGAACTTCACGCCGGTGCCGAGCAACGCATGGGTGCCGACGACAATATCGACCGATCCGTCCTCCAGCCCCTTCTTGGTTGCCGCGAGATCCTTGGCGCTGACCAGCCGCGAGGCATGGGCGACATGGATCGGCAGACCGTGGAAGCGGGTGGCGAAGGTGCGGAAATGCTGGCGCGCCAGCAGCGTGGTCGGCACCACGACAGCCACCTGCCGGCCCGACATGGCGGCGACGAAGGCCGCCCGCAGCGCCACTTCCGTCTTGCCGAAGCCGACGTCGCCGCAGACCAGCCGGTCCATCGGGCGCCCGGCCGCCAGGTCCTGGAACACGGCATCGATGGCCGTCAGCTGGTCTTCCGTCTCCTCGTAGGGGAAGCGGGTGGAGAATTCGTCATAGACCCCTTCTGGCACCTCCACCACGGGAGCCGTCTTGAGGGCGCGCGCGGCTGCCGTCTTGATCAGCCCGTCGGCGATCTCGAGCACCCGCTTCTTCATGCGCGCCTTGCGCGCCTGCCAGGCCCCGCCGCCCAGCTTGTCGAGCATGACGTCGCTGTCTTCCGAGCCGAAGCGCGTCAGCAGTTCGATGTTCTCCACCGGCAGGTAGAGCTTGTCGCCGCCCTGGTACTGCAGCTCGAGGCAGTCATGCGGCGCGCCGAGCGCCTCGATGGTCTTGAGGCCGATGAAGCGGCCGATGCCGTGGTCGACATGGACGACGAGATCGCCCTCGGAGAGGCTGGCCGCCTCGGTGAGGACGTTGGCGCCCTTGGCCTTGCGGCGGCCCTTGCGCACCAGACGGTCGCCGAGGATGTCCTGCTCGGAGATGAAGACCAGCCGGTCGACCTCGAAGCCTTGCTCCAGCCCGAGCAGGCTAAGCGCGGTCGCCCGCGGCGGCAGGCCGGCAAGATCGGCAACCCGCTCGACCGGCATGGGCAGGTCGAGGCCATGGTCGGCGAGGATCTGGCCGAGACGGTCGCGCGAGCCTTCGCTCCAGCAGGCGATGACGACGCGTCGCTCCTCCTTGGTAAGAGCGCGCACGTGCTTGACGGCCGCATCGAAGATGTTGACGTCGCCCGCCGCCCGTTCGGCGGCAAAGGTGCGGCCCTGACGGCCGGCAAGGTCGATCACCGTGCGGCCGGACCCCGGCGGCGGCGTGAAGGGATCGAGCTGGCAGCTGGCGCTGTCCGCCAGCCGGGTGGTCCACTCCGCCCCGACCGGATAGAGCGCATCGGGCTCGACCGGCATGTAGGGCACGGCGCCGGCCAGATGGCCGTTGTCGAGCGCCTCCTTGCGCGCCGCATAATGCTCGCTGATCTGGTCGAGGCGCTCGCCCACCGCGTCGCCGGCCCGGGCATCCAGAACAATCGGCGCCTCGCCGATGTAGTCGAACAGCGTTTCGAGCCGGTCATGGAACAGCGGCAGCCAGTGCTCCATGCCGGCATAGCGGCGCCCGTCGCTGACCGACTGGTAGAGCACGTCCTCACGCCGGGCCGCACCGAAGCGGGCCAGATAGTTGCGGCGGAAGCGGGAGATGGCTTCCTCGCCCAGCACGACCTCGCTCATCGGCACCAGTTCGAGCCGCTTCAGCTGCCGGGTGGTGCGCTGGCTTTCCGTGTCGAATGCGCGGATCGATTCCAGCGTGTCTCCGAAGAAGTCGAGGCGGACGGGATCGTCCGCACCGGGGGCATAGAGATCGATGATGCCGCCGCGCACCGCGTATTCGCCGGTCTCTCGCACCGTGGGTGTGCGCGAGAACCCGTTCAGCTCCAGCCAGGCTGCGATCCGGGTCAGGTCGATCCGGTTGCCCGGTGCCATGGAGAAGGTCTGGGCGGCGACCCAGTCGCGCTCCGGCAGCCGCTGCAGCGCGGCATTGACCGTGGTGACGAGCACCTTGCGCCCGTCCCCCGGCAGTCCGCGCGCAAGCTGACCGAGGACCAGCAGCCTGCGAGCGCTGATCGCCGGGTTGGGCGACACGCGGTCATAGGGCAGGCAGTCCCAGGCCGGCAGCGACAGCGCCTCCACATCGGGGGCGAAAAAGGTCAGCGCCTCGATGACCCCCTGCGCCCGCCCGGCGTCGCGGGCGACGAACACCGCTGCAAGCCCGTCCTGCGGCGCCTCGGCAACGATGCGGGCAAGCGCCAGCGCCTCGGCCCCGTCCGGCACGCTGGCAAGGGTGATGTTGGCGCGGTCACGAAAGAGCGTCTCGAACAAGGGCGGCAGTCCCGGTGATGTCTTGGATGCGGTCAGGTCGGGTGGAGCGGCAGGGCCGGGCGATGCGGGGCCAGCCTCCGGAGCCGGCGCCCGGAACCGGTGTCAGCCGAGCCGGATGTCGTGGAAGGCCAGCATCCGGCGGAACAGCGGCCGGTCCCACTCGCCCGGCAAGGGCTTGCGGCCGGTGATCCAGGCATAAAGGTCCTGATCGTTGACGGTGATGATCTCTTCCAGCTCGTCAAGCTCCGCGTCGCTCAGGCGGCCGATCTCCGCCTTGGTGAAGCCTCCGAGCAGGAGGTCCATTTCCTTCATGCCGCGATGCCAGGTGCGGAAGAGGATGCGCTTGCGGCGGGCGTCGAGACCGTCGTCGGCGGCCCCCTCGGTGGCGTTTGTAGCCTGGATGCTGTCGGTCATGTCGGATCCTGACGAATCGGGACGGGACCGGATGCCCGATGCATGCCGGTCGCGCGGGGAAGTCCCTGCGCTTATAGCGTCGCCCAGCCCGGATGTCAGGTCCGGATGTCGGGTCTGGATGTCGGGCCCGGATGTCGGGTCTGGGCGTCGGGTCTGGGCGTCGGGTCCGTGTCCTTGCCCGGTTGCCAGCTCCGCGGGTGGGCCCAGCCCCGGTCCCCTTCCCCAGCCTCGCCCCTCCAATCCCGCCACCCGCCGCCGCGCGGAGCGGCCGTCCCGCGCTGCCGCGTTGCACCGGGCCGCCAAAGGGTGCAAAACCCCATGCACCCTATTGCCCTGTCGCCAAGGTCAGGGCCGTTTCCGGCCGAAAGACACACGCCGCCGCCATGCGCCCGACCCTGCTTGACCCTCTGTTCGCCCCCGTCTCGGTGCTGCCCGGCATCGGACCGAAGATTGCGAAGCTGCTCGACACGCTGCTCGACAGTCCGAGCGGTCGGGAGGCGACGGTGCTCGACCTTGTCTTCCACCTGCCGCATGCGGTGATTGACCGCAGCCGCCGCCCCGGCATTGCCTATTCGGAAAACGGTGACACCGTGACGCTGGACGTGCGGGTCGAGCGTCACATGCCCGCCCCCCGGGGCAGCAAGGCCCCCTACCGGGTGCTCGCCAGCGACGCCACCGGCTCGATCGCGCTGGTCTTCTTCCATCCCCGGCAGGACTGGCTGGAGAAGGTGCTGCCGGTCGGCGGCCGGCGCATCATCTCCGGCAAGGTGGAGTGGTTCGCCGAGCGGCCGCAGATGGTGCACCCGGACTACATCCTGACGCCGGAGGAAGCAGAGACCATGCCGGCCGTCGAGCCGGTCTATCCGATGACGGCGGGTCTGGCGCAGCGCACGCTGCTGAAGGGGCTCGCCGGCGCGCTGGACCGGCTGCCGCTCTTCCCCGACTGGCTCGACCCCGAATTCCGCGCCCGCCAGGCCTGGCCGGATTTCGACGAGGCGCTGAAGCGGGTGCACCGGCCGGAGGGCGCGCGTGACCTCGACCCGGCCTCCCCGGCCCTGTCGCGCCTTGCCTATGACGAGTATCTCGCCAACCAGCTGGCCCTTGCCCTTGTGCGCGCCACGATGCGCAAGCTCGGCGGCGAATCCCGCCTCACCACGGGCGACCTGAAGGCGAAGATCCTTGCCGCCCTGCCCTATGAGCTGACCCCCGGCCAGGCGCGTGCGGTTGAGGAAATCGAGGCCGACCTGCGCAGCCCGCAGCGCATGCTGCGCCTGCTGCAGGGCGATGTCGGGGCCGGCAAGACCATCGTCGGGCTTCTGGCCATGGCCGCGGTCATCGAGGGCGGCGCCCAGGCGGCCATGATGGCCCCGACCGAAATCCTCGCCCGCCAGCATTTTGCCTCCATGGCGCCACTGTGTGAGGCCGCCGGCATCCGCATCGCGCTGCTGACCGGGCGCGACACGCAGAGGCAGCGGCGCGAGACGCAGGCGGCGCTGGCCGCCGGCGAGATTGACCTCGCCGTGGGCACCCACGCCCTGTTCCAGGGCGCGGTCGAATTTGCCAATCTCGGCATTGCCGTGGTCGACGAGCAGCACCGCTTCGGCGTCCACCAGCGCCTCGCGCTCTCCTCCAAGGGCAAGGGCGTCGATGTGCTGGTGATGACCGCGACACCGATCCCGCGCACGCTGGTGCTGACCTATTTCGGCGACATGGACGTCTCCCGCCTCACCGACAAGCCGAAGGGCCGCAAGCCGATCACCACGGTCTCGGTCTCGCTTGACCGGATGGGCGAGATGGTGGCGCGGATCAAGGCCGCCGTCGCCGAGGGCCAGAAGGTCTACTGGGTCTGCCCGCTGGTCGAGGAGAGCGAGAAGATCGACCTTGCCGCCGTCGAGGACCGGCATCGGCACCTCGCGCAGGAGCTGAAGGTTCCAGTCGCCCTCGTTCACGGCCGGATGAGCGGCGAGGACAAGGACACCGCGATGATGGCCTTCAAGGAAGGCCATGCCCGGGTGCTGGTGGCGACGACCGTGATCGAGGTCGGCGTCGATGTGCCCGATGCCACGATCATCGTCATCGAGCATGCCGAACGCTTCGGCCTGGCGCAGCTGCACCAGCTGCGCGGCCGCGTCGGACGCGGCGACCGGCCCTCGTCCTGCGTGCTGCTCTACAAGGGGCCGCTGGGCGAGACCTCGGCCGCGCGCCTTGCGGTGATGCGCGAGACCAACGATGGCTTCGTCATCGCCGAGGAAGACCTGCGGCTGCGCGGGGAAGGCGAAATCCTGGGCACGCGGCAATCCGGCGCCCCCGGCTTCCGGCTGGCCCGGGGCGACGCACGCACCGATCTCATGGAGATTGCCCGCGACGACGCGCGCCTGATCCTGGAGACCGACCCGCAGCTGAAGGGTCCGCGTGGACCGGCGCTGCGCACGCTCCTCTACCTGTTCGGCCGCGACGAAGCGATCCACCTCATCCGCGCCGGCTGATTTCTTGCGCGAAATTTTTGTTTCAAGATATTGTTTTATATGATTTTTCAATCACTATTAAAGTGATACTTTAACCGCATTCATCGCCCGTGTGCCAGCAAATGTCCGGCTGGCGTGCGGGGCTTTGGACAGCGCCCGGCAAATCGGCTATGCCAACGCATGAGGGCTGCCCGCCGGCAGCCTGTCCCGGCGGAGCTGCTCCCGAGCCCGCCGCTGAGTGGAGCCCAGCACGTGCGACGGACCGCCTACAAGCTTGCGGGCCTGGCCTTTGTCGTCACCGGCCTTGTCGGTGCCGTGCTGCCGCTGCTGCCGTCGACGATCTTCTTCATCCTTGCCGCTGCCATGTTCGCCCGCTCGTCGCCGGAGCTGGAGGCGCGCATCCTCGCGCACCCGACCATCGGCCCGCAGGTGATCGCCTGGCGGGACCACGGCGTGATCCCGCCCCGGGCAAAACTGCTTGCGGTCGGTGGCATGGCGGCGGGCTATGCGGTCTTCGTCGTGCTGGGCGAGCCGGCGGGGCTGACCGCCGGTCTGGTGGCCGCCGCCATCCTCGCCTGCGCGGCCTATGTCCTGAGCCGCCCCTCCCGGCCGCAGGCGTGAGCACGGGGACCTGCCGCCCTCCGGCGGCTCAGCTGTCCGGGATCAGCCGCTTGCCGAGGGAAATGACCTCGTCCTGGCTGTAGCCGAGACCGTCGTAGAAGGCCTTGACCGGCAGGTTGGAACTGCGCACCAGCAGGTTGAGCTTCGGGCAGCCGCGGGCGACCAGCAGCGCCTCGCAATGCTCCATGAGGCGGCGGGCATGGCCTTGGCCCTGATGCTCCGGGTGAACACAAAGATAGTACAGCGATCCGCGGTGCCCGTCATAGCCGAGCATCGCGGTGCCGATGATGCCGTTGCCCTGGCGCAGCACGAGAAAGCCCCAGGGACTGTCGGCCATCTTGCGGTCGATGTCCCGGTCGGGGTCGTTCCAGGGCCGCGTCAGGCCGCAGTCGGTCCACAGGCGGACGACCCGGTGCCGGTCGCCCTCGGTGAAGGTGTCGATGACGGTCTCGTAGCGAAGGCTCATTCCACCGTCACCGATTTCGCCAGATTGCGCGGCTGGTCGACATCGGTGCCCATGAACACCGCCACGTGATAGGCGATCAGCTGGATCGGGATCGAGTAGATGATCGGGGCGACGATTTCCGACAGCGCCGGCATCAGGATGCGGTCGCGGTCGGCAAGGCCGGACGCCTCCGCCCCCTTCTCGTCCGTGATCAGCAGGATGCGCCCGCCCCGGGCGGCCACTTCCTGCATGTTCGAGACCGTCTTCTCGTAGATCGCGTCATGCGGCGCGATCACGATCACCGGCAGGTTCTCGTCGATGAGCGCGATGGGCCCGTGCTTCAGCTCGCCCGCCGCATAGCCTTCGGCGTGGATGTAGGACAGTTCCTTGAGCTTGAGCGCGCCCTCCAGCGCCAGCGGATAGCTGGTGCTGCGACCGAGATAGAGCACGTCCGAGGCGCGCGACAGGCCGGGAGCCAGTTTCTCGATCCGTGCCTCGAGCGCGAGCGCCTTCAGCGCCAGCCCGGGCACTTCCGACAGGGCGCCGACCAGCTCGGCCTCCTGGTCGGCCGTGAGCACGCCCCTCTGGCGACCGGCCAGGATGGCGAGCGACGCCAGGACGGAGAGCTGGCAGGTGAAGGCCTTGGTCGACGCGACGCCGATTTCCGGGCCGGCAATGGTCGGGAACACGAGGTCAGCCTCGCGGGCGATGGTCGATTCCGGCACGTTGACGACGGCACCGATGGTGAGGCCGGCGGCCTTGCAGTAGCGCAGCGATGCCAGCGTGTCGGCGGTCTCGCCGGACTGGGAGATGAACAGGGCCATCTCGCCGGGGTTCACCGGCAGCTCGCGGTACCGGAACTCGGACGCAATGTCGATCTCGACCGGCAGGCGCGCGTATTTCTCGAACCAGTACTTGCCGACGAGGCCGGCGTAGTAGGCCGTGCCGCAGGCCGACATCACCAGCCGCGTCAGTCCGGAAAAGTCCACCGCCATGCCGTCCGGCACCTTGGCCTTGCGTGCGGCCAGGTCAAGGTAGCGCGACAGCGTGTGCCCGATGACTTCGGGCTGCTCGTGGATTTCCTTGGCCATGAAGTGGCGATAGTTGCCCTTGTCGATCATGGCCGCGCCAATGGCGGACCGGCTTTCGGGGCGCTGCACCTGTGCGTTGCTGCGGTCGCGGATGACACAGCCCTGGCGGCTGAGCACGACCCAGTCGCCTTCCTCGAGATAGGTGATGCGATCCGTGAAGGGCGACAGGGCAATCGCGTCGGAGCCGAGGAACATCTCGCCGTCCCCATGACCGACTGCCAGTGGCGAGCCCTGGCGGGCACCGACCAGGAGGTCCTCCTCGCCCTCAAACAGGAACACCAGCGAGAAGGCCCCCTTCAGGCGTGGCAGGACGGCGGCGACCGCATCGACCGGTGACAGGCCTCCGCGCAGGGCCAGATCCGTCATCAGCGCCACGACCTCCGTGTCGGTGTCCGACACGGGGAACAGACCCGCCGCCGCCGCCTCGGCCCGCAGCTCGAGATAGTTCTCGATAATGCCGTTGTGCACGACACAGACGCGGCCGCTCTGGTGCGGGTGGGCATTGGTGACCGTCGGCGCGCCATGGGTGGCCCAGCGGGTGTGTCCGATGCCGATCCGGCCCGCCAGCGGGTCCTTGTCCAGCAGCGCCTCGAGGTTGCGCAGCTTGCCTTCGGCACGGCGGCGCGTCAGCACCCCGCCTTCCAGCGTGGCGACGCCGGCGGAATCATAGCCGCGGTACTCCAGCCGCTTCAGCGCGTCGACCAGGAGCGGCGCCACGCCCGCATTTCCGACAATCCCGATGATGCCGCACATGTCACCCATCCCTTGTAACGAAACTCGCCTGCCTCCCTTAGACGAGCCGGCCCAGCGGATTGAAATAAAACCTTGTTTCAGACCGTGACAGGGGTCGGCCGGGTCACGGCTTTCCAGTCTTGCGAGCCGCGAACCGCGCCCTCAGGTCCCGCGCCCGCTCCGGCTTCACTGACTGATGCGCACGGCCGATGGCCAGCGCATCCTCCGGCACGGGCTCCGTCAGGGTGCTGCCGGCGGCGACATAGGCGCCGTCGCCGATGCGGATCGGGGCAACCAGCGTGCTGTTCGAGCCGATGAAGCAGCCCTCGCCGATGTCGGTCCGGTACTTGCCATAGCCGTCATAGTTGCAGGTGATCGTGCCGGCGCCGATGTTGGAACGCGCCCCGATGCTGGCATCCCCGATATAGGTCAGGTGGTTGACCTTGGCCCCGGCCCCGATCGTCGCATTCTTGATCTCGACGAAATTGCCGACATGGGTATCGGCGGCCAGCTGCGCCCCCGGCCGCAGTCTGGCATAGGGCCCGATCAGGGACCCGGCCCCGACATGGGCCCCCTCCAGATGGCTGAAGGCGCGGATCCGGGCCCCCGCCTCGACGGTGACGCCAGGACCGAAGACCACGTTCGGCTCGACCGTCACATCCACGCCAAGCACCGTGTCATGGGAGAAGAACACCGTCTCCGGCGCCTGCAGCGTGACGCCGGAAAGCATCGCTTCCTGACGCATCCGGCTCTGGAAAATCGCTTCACATTCAGCAAGTTGCGCCCGGTTGTTCACACCGCGCACCTCATCCTCGCTGGCCGAGACGGCGCTCACCTTGAGACCGCGTGCGTTGGCGAGTTCGGCCGCATCGGTCAGATAGTACTCGCCCTTGGCATTGGCATTGCCGATGGCCGATATCAGCTCCAGCGCGATGGCCCCGCGAAAGCCCATGATGCCGGAATTGCAGAAGGTGATGGCACGCTCGGCCTCGCTGGCCTCCTTCTCCTCCCGGATCGCCAGGAGCGTGTCGCCGCGCATGACCAGACGCCCGTAGCCGAAGGGGTTGGCGGCCTCGAAGCCGAGCACGACCACATCGGCACCGGCGGCCAGCGCCTCGCGCACCCGCGCCACGGCCGCATCGGTGACGAGCGGCGTGTCGGCAAAGAGCACCAGCAGATCGTCCTTCGGCGTCTCGAGCAGGCTGCGGGCCGCGAGCACCGCATGCGCCGTGCCAAGCCGCTCGACCTGCTCATGGCACTGCGCCCCGGGCGCCAGCCGGGCGACGAGCTTGACGAGGTCCGGCATCTGCGGCCCGACGACAACGCCGATCTCGGCCCCTTGATAGTGCTGGATGCGCTTCAGCACATGGCCGACCATCGGCAGGTTGCCGATCTCGTGCATCACCTTCGGCGCGGCCGAGCGCATGCGTGTGCCAAGACCGGCAGCCAGAACGATTGCCTGCAGCGAACGGGTCGACATCAGCTTTCACCTCTCCACGGGATCTGGACCTGGGCCCGGTGCGGGGCCTTTTCGGAGCATGAGGGGTTTCATGCCGCGATCCACAGGTCAATAGTGACAGCATCCATGCGTCAGTTCGGGTTTCTTGTTCGTTAACTATAATTGCGCTGTGATGGGGCCGACAAAACCTGAGATTCGCTCCAAGGCAGGACCAAACCGCCGTGCGCAACCGCCGCGAGGACACCGGCAAATCGGGGTCTGGAGCATCTGTGCTCCGGTCTCGCTATGTCGTTGCCGGCTGGGGCTTCGCTGCCGTGCTGTTTGGGGTCGTTGGCGTCTCGGCGGTGCACTTTGCCCCTCCCCCCGACATCGAGGCCAACGCCCGCGCCTATGCGGGCCTGCCGCTCCCGGCAACAGGCAGCGGCCCTGTCGGTCCGACCGGAAGCATCGTGGCGGACAATGAGACCGTCACCTTCGGCATCATGCCCTCCACGGGCGGCATGGCCAATGCGGAAGCGATGCGTCTGCTCGAGGAGCAGGTGACGACCTTGCGCAAGGAACTGGTGGCCTTGCGCCGGCGCGCGGAGATGCTGGCCGAACAGGCAAGCCAGCAGTCGGCACGGCTCGCCGCCATCGAGACCGGAAGCCCGGCGGGCGTGACCGAGGCCGGCAGCCGGGTCCCGGCGCCGGCAGCCCCTCGCAGCCCGGACGCTGACACGCCCGCCGGCATGCCAGGCGTCCAGGCACAAGGCACGGGCGGCCAGTCAGTCCCGTCCCGCGCCGTGGCGGTTCCAAGCCCGCGCCCGGCGGCGGTGGAGACGGTCCCGGCCCCAGAGACGGGACACAAGACCGGACAGGAGGCCGCAGCGACACGGGCACAGTCCCGGACGACCGCACAGCCCCAGAACCAGAACCAGAACCAGAGCCAGGCCCAGGCCCCGGTGACCACCGCAGCGCCCATGCGCCCCAATCCGGAGGACATGACCGTCGAGGCGGACAGCGCAAGGGCCGCCCCCCCGGCAACGCCGGTGCGGATCGTGGCCTTGCCGGCAGCAGCCGGCCCGGCGCCGGAGGCAACCGCCTCGATCCCCCGCAACGACCCGATGCCGCCGGAACTGACCCGCGACCTCGCCTCCGCCATGGTGATCAGGCCCGCCGACGCGGCCGGCCGGCTGCTCGGATCAAGCGACGTGATCGGCCGCAGCGACTTCGCCATCGAGATCGGCCGTTATGCCAGCCGCGCCGAGGCGGACGCGGCCTGGCTCTCCTTCCGCGATGCCCATGCAGAGCGCATGGCGGACCTGCGCGCCCTCACCGCACCGGTGGACAACGGAGAGACGGCCGGCGGGCAAGGCGTGCGCCTGCTCGCAGGCCCCTTCGGCAATGCCGCAGCTGCCGCCGTCGCCTGCCTCCGGCTGAGCGAAGTGGGCAGCACGGCGTGCCGGCCGACCTTCTTCGTCGGCGAACCGCTCGAAACCGACTGAGCCGGGCCGGATCAGCCGATCTGGGAGAAGATCGGGAAGGTTTCCAGGAGCCAGAACGAGAAGACCTGAAGCTGTCCGGACAGGAACAGGATGCCGGTCAGGATCATGAACACGCCCATGGCCTGCTCGACCCGGCGCATGTGCCGGCGGAATTTCTGCATGAAGCGCAGGAAGGGGCCGGCAAAGAGCGCGGCAGCCAGGAACGGGATGCCCATCCCGAGCGCATAGGCGCTGAGCAGGAGTGCACCGCGCGCGACCGTGTCCTCCGAACCGGCCACGAACAGGATCGCCGCCAGGATCGGCCCGACGCAGGGTGTCCAGCCGAAGGCAAAGGCCAGACCCAGCACATAGGCTCCGCCAAGCCCCGCCGGCTTGCGCTGGACCTGCACCCGGGCCTCGCGGTAGAGCAGCGCGATCCGGAAGACGCCCAGGAAGTGCAGGCCCATGATGATGATCACGACACCCGCGATGTAGCCCAGGATCTGCAGGTGCTGGGAGATGGTCTGCCCGATCAGCGAGGCACTGGCGCCAAGCGCAACGAAGACCGTGGAAAATCCGAGCACGAAGGCGATCGAGGTGAAGAACACCCGGCGGCTGGCCTCGCTCTCGGCCTTGCCATCCGCGATCTCGTCAAGGCTGGTGCCGGCGAGGAAGCCGAGATAGGGCGGCACGAGCGGCAGCACACAGGGCGAGACGAAGGACAGGAGCCCGGCCAGCATGGCGCCAACAAGCGAGACTTCCTGCAACATCGGTCGGGCTTCCTGATCAGACGACACTTCCTCCGAAGCGTTGTAGCTGCCGCACCGGCAAAGCGAAAGGCGTCGGCATGTCACAGCTGTGTGTGACGCCGCCGGCGTCGTCACGCCGGGCAAGCGCCCGGTGACCGGCAGTGGAGGCCAGGACCGAGGTGGCCGCATTGATGTACCCGGATCAGGGCGCAAGGCTTGCCCGCGCGAAGCGGCGCAACGGCCCCGGGACCCAAACCGGAGGGCGAGGTCCGACAGCCGATCCGGGGCCTGTTCCAGGGCTCGGGTCAGGGCTGATTTCGGGGCCGAGATCAGGGGGCGAGATATGGGGCCAAGATCAGGGGGGCGTGGTGAGGCGTCGGTCTTGCGACAGCACCCAAGGTGCAGAAATGAGGGCGCAACAGTGAGGGGGCAGCACCTGGGAGGCAGCACCTGACGATAAGCAACTGGGGCCTGTCGTCGAACCAGTCCGGGAACCGGTCTTTTGGCCCATCTTCGGGCCGGTCGTCGGACCAGCCTTGGCGCTGGTCACGAGGCCCGTCATTGGGCCAGCGGGGGGAGCATGCAGGCCAGTGACCGCACTGGCGACCGGGACACGCCCGGCAACTGTCCGGCGCCTTCCGCGCGAGCCCCCATCCTGCGGGCCCTGCGGACGGGCGCCTGCGGTTCAGGCGTCGTTGACCAGGCCGCCCCGGACAACCTCGAACACGCGGCGATTGAGCTGTCCAACCTCCTGCCCGTCGCGCAGGCCTTGCCGCCACTGCTCCAGCACGAGCCGCAGCGCAAGGGTCTGGCGGTTGTGCGGAAGCTGGTCGACAAACCCGGCAAAGAACGCGTCAAGCGCCTTCCGGTCGACGGTGCCCTGGTCGATCAGGGCGTGGATCAGGGTCATCGTCGCGGCGATATGACCTTTGAGGAAATCGAATTCCGCGCCAAGCGCGGCTGTCTCTGATGTTGCGTCGGGCATGTCCTCAACCAGTCTGCCGGTGTGATCCGACGGTAAAAGCCCATTTCACTCACAACGGTTGCACAAGTTCCTTTACGTCCGGTTTCCGGCTCCTGGTGCATTGAAAACGTTACAAACTTTGGCCTTCAACCGGTGCGGCAGCAAAAATTGCACATTTGAAGCATCTTGCAAACCTGTTTCGGTTAAGTTTTTTCCCGTAAGCCGCAGGACGGCTCCCGAGGCGTCACCTCGCCGACGCAGGGATCACCGCAGCAGACCGGCCAGTGGCCGGCCCGCAGGCGGACGGCAGGCAGCCGACAGACGCTCGGGGGCTGCAGACCCGTGAACCTTCCATTACTTGGGAATACTTCCCGCATCTTGCCCGCCCGGTCCGGCCGGTCCGGCCGCATCCTGACGCTCCGCCTCGATCCGGATGGCCCCGTCAGCCGTCGACAGGACCAGCCGCTCCCCCTCCTGCGACAACCGGCTCACGCCCGACAACGCCTGACGCAACCTTGCCTCGGCGGCAGCAAGCGCCGGATCGGCGCAGATCGCCTGAGTGGCGATCAGCGGCAGATCCTCGACCAGGGAGCCGTCCGGCGCCCGGACGAAACCCATCGCCAGCGAGTTGCAGGGCGACTGCACCGCGATCCGGGTGCCCTCGAGGCTAAGCCGGGCGTCCACGCCGAGTGGCGCTCCCATGACATGCGTGATCCTGAAGTCCTGCATCCCGCCTCCCCCGGCCGGCGTTGCGATCAGGCCGGCCGGAAGGCCGACGGCCAGGGCGAGGCAGACAAGCTTGCCGAGCATCTGGTCTTGTCCCGCCTCAACTGTAGACGAAATCGCTGGCGCTGAGGCCCGTGACGCCGACCAGCCGAACTTCCCCGCCCGCGTAGCGCACCAGCATATCCGAACCCGACTGGATCCACGAGATCTCCCAGGGATCGATGTCCCCGGTGAACTCGATGCGGTCCTGGCCACGGGTGAAGTCGGTGATGCGGTCGCTGCCATCGCCGGCGTTGAAGACGAAGATGTCCGCCCCGGCATTGCCGGTAAGCGTGTCGCCGCCCTTGCCGCCCTCGATGCGGTCGGCCAGCGCAGAGCCGATGAGCGTGTCGCCGAGGCCGGTACCGATGACGGTCTCGACATTAAGGACCGTCGCGGTGTCCACGCCGTTGCTCACGCTGCGCGCGGTCAGGTTGACCGTCGCCGCACGGGTCATGGCCGACAGGTCGAGCGTGTCGGTGCCGGCCCCGCCATCCAGCGTGTCGTTGCGGCCACCGCCCCAGACGAAGCGGTCGTTGCCGGCATCGCCGCTGAAACTGTCGGTGCCAGCGCCGTCGAACAGGGTGTCATTGCCGGCGCCGCCGAAGACGGTGGTGCCGCTGGTGCTGCCGCGCAGCGTGTCGCTGTGGGCCGACCCGTGCAGGACCTCGATGCCGACGAGGATGTCGCCGAGCGCCTCTCCGCCGGCCTGGCTGGCCCGCTGCAGGTTCACGTCGACGGCCTCGGTGGAGGATGCGTAGGTCACGACATCGACCCCGTCGCCACCGATAAACACGTCGGAGCCCGGGCTGCCGGTGAAGATGTCATTGCCGGCCCCGCCATGGATCAGGTCATTGCCGATCGTGCCGAGGAAACTGTCGTTGCCGGCCCCGCCGGACACCTCGAACACGGTGGCCGTGGCCGCACCTGCGGTCAGGGTGCCAGATGCGGTCGCCACGGCGCCGAGACGGAGCAGGCCGTCGGTGAAGCGCAAGGTCTCGATCCCGGCGACAGTGTCGGTGCCATCCGGCGACCCGGCGCGCAGGTCCGCCACGGTGCGCGTGCCGTCGGCATTGAGGGTGATCCGGTAGTCGACGAGGCGGCCGGTGAACACGGCGACATCGGCACCCGCGCCGCCGTCGAGCCGGTCATTGCCCCGCCCGCCCGTCAGCACGTCATCACCGGCCCCGCCGATCAGCGTGTTCGCGTTGGTGTCACCGGTCAGCGTGTCGGCAAAGGCCGACCCGGACAGGTTCTCGATCGAGACCAGGATGTCACCCTGCGCATGACCGCCGGCCTGGCCGGAGGTGATGCCGAGGTTGACGACGACACCGGCAGAAGACTCGCTGTAGTCGGCCCAGTCGAGCCCGCTGCCGCCATTCAGCGTGTCGGCCCCGTCACGCCCGGCCAGCAGGTCGTCGCCATTGCCGCCGGTCAGCACATTGGCCCCGGCGTTGCCGCGCAGCGTGTTCGTAAAGGACAGCGCACCAACAACATTCTCCACGTTGGTGAGAACATCGCCGTCGGCAAAGCCGCCCGTGCCGCGTCCGCTCGCCAGATCGACCGTGACCGCACCGGTGGAGGCTGCATAGGTCACGTCATCGGTGCCCGCACCACCGTCGATGCTGTCCTTGCCGGCCGAGCCGTTGAGGATGTCATTGCCGCCACCGGCCAGCATGATGTCGTCGGCCGTGGTGCCGGACAGCGTGTCGTTGCCCTCCGTGCCCCGGATCGTCCGGTCGACCACGTCGAAGACCAGCGAGCCCACTGCAAGGCTGCGGTCGGCGAACTGGAAGGTCTCGACGTTGACGACCGTGTCCGCGCCGTCGAGGCCCGTACGGCGATCGGTCACGAGGATGCTGCCGTCGGTGTTGCGCTGCAGGATGTAATCCGCGCGCGTGCCGCTGAAGACGACGGTATCGGCATCTGCGCCGCCGTCGATCATGTCGTTGCCAAGGCCACCGGTCAGCCGGTCCTGACCGGCATTGCCCGTCAGCGTGTCGTTGCCTGCGCCGCCCGCGAGGATGTTGGCGCCCGCGTCGCCGATCAGCGTGTCGGCAAGGGCCGAACCGGTCACGGCTTCGATGCCGATGAGGCGGTCGCCCTGTGCATCGCCGCCGCTCTGGGTCGCCAGCCCGAGATTGATGGTCACACCCGCCAGCGATGCGGCATAGCTGGCCGTGTCGATCCCGGCCCCGCCGTCGAGGACATCCGCGCCACCGCCCCCGGTCAGCACGTCATCGCCCGCTCCACCGCTCAGCGTGTTGGCGGCCGCATCGCCGGTCAGCGTGTCGGCGAAGGCCGAACCGGTCACGTTCTCGATGCCGGAGAGGACGTCACCCTGCGCATGACCGCCGGACTGGGCCCCGGCAAGCCCGAGGTTGACCGAAACGCCCGCAGCGGACTCTCTGTAGTCGGCCGTATCGAGGCCGCCGGCGCCGGTCAGCGTATCCGCCCCGTCACGGCCGGCCAGAACGTCATCCCCGGCACCGCCGACGAGCACATTGGCGCCCGCAGTCCCGCGCAGGACATTGGCCAGGGCCTGCGACCCGGTCACGTTCTCGACATTCGCCAGCGTGTCGCCCTCGGCGAGCCCGCCGCTGCCACGGCCTGTCACCAGATCGACGGTGACACCGACGGTTGAGGCGGCGTAGCTGACAGTGTCCGTCCCGGCTCCGCCGTCGATCGCATCGCGGCCGGCAGACCCGAGGATCATGTCGTTGCCGGCATCCGCCTCGATCACGTCGTCGGCCGTGGTGCCGTTCAGCGTGTCATTGCCCGCAGTGCCCCTGATTGCCTGGCCCGTGCCGTCGAAAACGAGCGAGCCGACCGCAAGCGTCGCATCGGCGAAGGCGAAGCTCTCGACGTTGGAGACCTTGTCGATGCCGTCCATGCCTGCGCGCTTGTCGGTCACGGTGATGCTGCCGTCCGCATTGCGCACGAGGGTGTAGTCGGACCGCCGGCCGCTGAAGACGACCGTATCCGCATCGGCGCCACCGTCGATCGTGTCGTTGCCGGTCCCGCCCGCCAGACGGTCCTGGCCGGCCATGCCGAGCAGGATGTCGTCGCCGCGCATGCCGACCAGATGGTTGGCCTGATCGTTGCCGACGAGGCGGTCATTGCCGTCACCGGCCACCACGTTCTCGATCACGGTGCCGGAGGCGATGGTCAGGGCGGCGACGCCGGTCAGGTTGACCCTGAGCCCGGTGAGATCCGCATCGACGCCGCCCCGGATGGCGGCAAAGTTGAGCCAGTCCGTGCCGCCGTTGGTGTCACGGATGACGGAACGCCCGGGCTCCAGGGCGAGCATGCGCTGGAAGTCGTCGGTGAAGTGATAGACGGTGTTGATGCTGGCCGCATCGCCATAGATGTCGAGCGTGGCGTTGCTGACGCTGCCGGAGAACCCGTTGGCGCGCGTGTCGGTGATACGCACGGTCCAGACACCGGCCGACAGCTCGCCGCGAAACTCGTTCGAGCCGAACATCCAGACCTTGCCGGCGAAGCTGTTGACGGCGGTTGCCGAGCCGACGGTGAGCAGCAGGCTCTGGGTGCCGTCGGGCGACACCAGCTCGACCCGGAGATCCTCGACATTGCCATGGGTGAGCGTCAGCGTCAGCGACACATAGTCGATGTCGATGGCCTGGCTGACCGTGAGCCGGTACTCGGCCGACGCCCCGGTGCCATTGGCGATGCTGCGCACGGCGGCATCGGTGACGCGCTGCGTCACCTCGTTGGCGCTTGTCCTTGCAGTGCCGAACAGGCTCCACACCTCGGCGAAGCGAACCGCTTCATAGGCATCGACCTGCCCGAACCCGGCATCATTGGAAAAGGCCATGCCGCCGCCATTGACGGTGCGCGCGCCGTTGATGGCCCAGAGGTCGGTCTGGTTGGTGGTGAGCGCGCCGCGGTTTTCCTCGAAGCCGCCGGCCTGGACATCGGCCGTCACCGCCAGGATCTCCTGTACATCGCGCCAGCCAAGCGCCTTGTTGGCCCCCAGCATCAGCGCCGTCACGCCGCTGACGATCGGCGTGGCGGCCGAGGTGCCGCCGAAGCTGTCCGTGGTGTTGCCCGCCGAATATCCGGCCAGACCTGTCTCGTCGGTGGTGGTGATGCCGGCGGTGCCGCCGTTCGAGGGCGCCGAGACCAGCAGGTTCGAGCCGGTGTTGCTGTAGAAGGCGCGAACGCCCTGGTCGGTGTAGGCCCCGACGGTGATGGTGTAGCGGGCAGCACTGAATTCGGAGTAGTTGGCATCACGCCGGTCGGTCGCCCAGTCGTTGCCGGCCGCGACCGTGATGACGGTGCCGAGCCCGCCGCGACCGGTATCGGCCGCAAACTTCAGCGCGCCCTGAAACTGGATGCCCAGGCTGGAGGCAACGGAATCGGCGTATTTGGCCGACCAGTTCCAGCTGTTCGACGTGATGTCGAAGGAGGCCATGTGGCGGATGGCCTCGATGAAATAGGAGCCGGCATTGCCGAGGATGTCGACGCCGGTGATCTGGGCGCGGCTGGCGATGCCCGAACCGCCGATGCCGTTGCCTTCCACCGCCGCGATGATCCCGGCCACCGCCGTGCCATGGGCCTGCTGGCCGGCGGCACCTTGCGGGTTGAAGGTCAGGCTGCCGACGCGGAATTCCTTCGACGCGTTGTAGTTGCCGGCCAGGTCGGCGTGGGTTTTCTCAAGACCATCGTCAAAAACACCAACAGAGACACCCTGCCCCTTGAACTCGCCGCCGAGAAGATCAAGCGAGATCGTCTTCTTGTACCATTCCCTGGCCGCATTCGGATCCGTCATGGTCATCCCAGCACTTGTTGAACAGAGCCTCTGCCGGTTGGCAGGGCCCTGACCCTACGTGAGATGACCCCTCCCGGGTGCTAACGCGGTTCCGACAATTTTAAGGACCGGCGCGCGGCAGGACGCAGGGTTAAGGTTTGGTCGCCAGAAAGGCAGAAAACCCCGCTTTCCCCTTGTAATAAAAGACGATTCTGGAAGTTTTGCCCCTGTCGGAATTGCCAGTTGGATCAGCACGGCGACAGGGTCTTGCCCTGCGAGCACGGGGCTCCGCACCGGGGTCGGCCCGGGACATCCGAGGAAATCATGACCTGGGAGGGGGAATGGTGAGCGAGCAGGGACTCGAACCCTGGACCAACTGATTAAAAGTCAGTTGCTCTACCAACTGAGCTACTCGCTCCCACAGGGGGACCGTGGGGATCCCCACGCTGGCGGTGTGTTTATGTCCAAGTCGCCGCCAGTGCAACCCGGAAAATGACGGCACGATCCGCCTTTCCACGACCGCGATCCTGCCCCGAGGCCGGTGAAGACCCGGTAAACCGCACCCGTCGGGTCCGGTCCATCCCCGGACACAGGCGTTCAGGCGGGATCGAGGATCAGCATCAGGCCCCGGTTGTCGGAGGCTGCAATCACGCGGCGCGCGGCAACGCCGGGCCCGGTCAGCCGCAGCGCGGCAATCCGCGGCCATGTCGCGGGCTCCCCTGCGGACACGCCGTAGAGCCCCTCATAGGCCACCGGCGACAGGATCGACACCAGCCCGCGCGCCGTCCGGCACTCGATGCCGAGGCTCGTGGCGCGCAACGCGCGCACGCCCGTGACGGCCTGCAGGAAGATGTGATGATCGGCCGGATCGCGGGCGATCAGGATCACTTCGGCGAGCGCGCGGACGCCGTTGCCATGCTGCTGGAATTCCGGCTTCCAGAAGTTCTCCGGATAGCGGTTGCGGCAGGTGAACCAGCCGACCGACGGCGCATCCGGGTCTTCGGTGAAGGTGAGGTCGAACCCGACCTTGCGCACCACGCCGTCCGGTCCCGTCGCCTCGCGCTCGAAGCCGAAGGGCTCGAACAGGCGCAGGCCCGCAGCCTCGAAGGCAGCGCGATCCGCGGCCGGATCGGTGCTGTCGAGCACGACCATCGACGCCCCCTCGCCGGCCGCAAGGAAATCCCGGTTGAAGGCCCCGAACGAGAACGCGCCGCGGGCGGGAGCGGGAATGTCGACACCGGCCGGCACGCTCAGGAGCTCGAGGAAGGCGCCGTCCAGCTGGATCAGGCGGTTTTCCGTGCCCCAGGGATGGCGGGCGACCGGGGTCAGCCGGAAGCCCTGCGCCTCGTAGGACCGGGCCGCCGCCGCAAGATCGCGCACCGCGACGACGATGTGGTCAATGCCGCGCATCACCGGCCCTCCCTCGCGCACCGGTCAGACCAGGCGGCTGCGCTTGATGGCGGCCTCGATGAAGGAGGCAAACAGCGGATGCGGCTCGAACGGCCGCGACTTCAGCTCCGGATGGTACTGGACGCCGATGAACCACGGATGATCCGGGATCTCGACCGTTTCCGGCAGGACCCCGTCTGGCGAGGTGCCGGCGAAGATCAGGCCGCAGTTTTCCAGCGTCGGCCGGTAGCCGATGTTGACCTCGTAGCGGTGACGGTGCCGCTCGGAGATGGCCGTCGCGCCATAGATGCCGGCGATGCGGGAGCCCGGCTTCAGGGCAGCCTGGTAGGCGCCGAGCCGCATGGTGCCGCCGAGGTCATCGCCGGCCTGGCGCGTCTCCCGCTCGTTGCCGCGCGTCCATTCGGTCATCAGACCGACCACCGGCTCCTCCGAGGGGCCGAACTCGGTCGAACTGGCCTTGGAGATGCCGGCAAGATTGCGGGCCGCCTCGATCACGGCCATCTGCATGCCGAAGCAGATGCCGAAATAGGGCACCTTGCGCGTGCGGGCGAAATGCGCTGCCGCGATCTTGCCTTCCGCGCCGCGCTCGCCGAAGCCGCCCGGCACCAGGATGCCGGCAACCCCTTCCAGATAGGGGCTCGGATCTTCCTTCTCGAAGGTCTCCGATTCGATCCACTCGATGTTGACCTTGACGTTGTTGGCGATCCCGCCGTGCACCAGCGCCTCGATCAGCGACTTGTAGGCGTCCTTCAGCACGGTGTACTTGCCGACCACCGCGATCGTCACCTCGCCTTCCGGATTGGCGATGCGGCGGGAGATTTCCTCCCAGCGATCCAGCTTCGGCGCCGGCGCCCCGGTGATCCCGAAGGCCTTCAGGACTTCCTCGTCCAGGCCTTCCTTGTGATAGGCGATCGGCACGTCATAGATCGACGCCACGTCATAGGCCGGGATGACCGCGCTTTCCCGCACGTTGCAGAACAGGGACAGCTTGCGGCGCTCGGTGTCGGGGATCTTGCGGTCGCAGCGGATCATCAGGATGTCCGGCTGGATGCCGATCGAGCGCAGCTCCTTGACCGAGTGCTGCGTCGGCTTGGTCTTCATCTCGCCCGCGCTCGGAATATAGGGCATCAGGGTGAGATGGATGTAGATCGCCTGTCCGCGCGGCAGGTCGTTGCCGAGCTGGCGGATCGCCTCGAAGAAGGGCAGGCCCTCGATGTCGCCGACAGTGCCGCCGATCTCGACCAGCACGAAGTCGACATCCTCGTTGCCCTCGAGCACGAAGGCCTTGATCGCATCGGTGACGTGGGGAATCACCTGCACGGTGCCGCCCAGATAGTCGCCACGCCGCTCCTTGGCGATGATGTCCTGATAGATCCGGCCGGTGGTGATGTTGTCCTGCTTCGACGCCGGGCGCCCGGTGAACCGCTCGTAGTGGCCGAGATCGAGGTCGGTTTCCGCGCCGTCGTCGGTCACGAAGCACTCGCCGTGCTGGTAGGGGCTCATCGTGCCCGGATCGACGTTGAGATAGGGGTCGAGCTTGCGCAGCCGCACGGAGTAGCCGCGCGACTGGAGCAGTGCGCCGAGCGCCGCCGAGGCAAGGCCCTTGCCGAGGGAGGAAACCACGCCGCCAGTGATGAAGATGTATCGCGCCATGGAGCAACACCTTAACGGGACCCGGGCCGGGTCGGCCACACGGGTCTTGCGGTTAGACACAATAAAAATGCCCTGCGATTGCTGCCGCAGGGCAATTTCAGAACTCGGTTCCGGCCGGGCCGGACGGCGGCTTACTGGGCCGCCGGGACCTGCGGGCCGGTGGGCTGCTGCGGGCTCTGCTGCTTCAGCGCATCCAGAACGCCGCCGCCCTGGCCGGGCGTCACCGGAGCCGGGGCTCCCTGCTCGCCGCCCTGCGTCTGGGTCTGCGGCAGCGTGTCGAGCACGGACGCCGGGCTGTTGTCCATCTCGGCAATCAGGCTGAGGCCGATCGACGTGGCAAAGAAGGCCACGGCCAGCAGCGCGGTTGCCCGCGTCAGCACGTTGGCCGTGCCGCGCGCGGTCATGAAGCCGCTGTTGCCGCCCATGCCGAGCGCGCCGCCTTCGGAACGCTGCAGAAGGACGACGAGCACAAGGGCAAGCACGACCATCAGATGAATGACGATGACCACAGTTTCCATGTCGGACCGAAACTCTGTTGAACGATTGGCGCCTTCTACACCAGTCTAGATTGGCTTTCCACCCTTGATGCGCAAGTGCCCGCGCCGAGCTGTGGCAAAGCCGCCGGGCCGCGCCGGCTCAGCGATAGGCCGCGATGATCCCGAGGAAATCCGCCGCCTTGAGGCTGGCACCGCCGACAAGCGCGCCATCGACATGGGGCACCGCCATCAGCTCGGCCGCGTTGGCCGGCTTCACCGACCCGCCATAGAGCAACCGCATCGCCGCGCCCTCGCCGCCGAGCCGCGCCGCCAGCCGCGCCCTCAGGGCCGCATGCACCTCGGCCACGTCCGCGGCTGTCGGCGTCAGGCCGGTGCCGATGGCCCAGACCGGCTCATAGGCAATCACCGTGTTGGCAGCCGTGGCCCCGTCGGGGACAGAGCCGTCCAGCTGGCCCGCCACGACGGCCAGCGTCTTGCCGGCCTTGCGCTCGGCCTCGGTCTCGCCGATGCAGATGATCGCGACCAGGCCCGCGCGCCAGGCCGCCTGTGCCTTGGCCCGCACCACCGCGTCGCTCTCGCCGTGATCGGCGCGCCGCTCCGAATGCCCCACGATGACGGCCGTGGCGCCGGCGTCCTTCAGCATCTCGGCCGAGACGTCGCCCGTGTGGGCGCCGGAGACGGCCGCATGGCAATCCTGGCCGCCGAGCGCGATGCGCGTGCCCGCCGCATCCCCCGCCAGGCGGGACAGGAGCGTGGCCGGCGGACAGATCATGACGTCGACCTTCTGGGCCAGCTGCGGATAGAGCGCTGCCGCAAGAGCCTTGAACTCGGCCCGGCTGGCCTCCAGTCCGTTCATCTTCCAGTTCCCGGCGACGAGCGGACGGATCGGATGGGCGGTTGCGGCGGTCATTCTGCGCTCCTCCAGCAGTGATGCAAGCTTCGCCGACTTGGCTAGCGGCAGGCGCGGGAAAGTGCAAGTGCGCCGCATCGCCATCTGCAGCGCTCGCCCTATTGTCCGCCGCCGTGCAACGGGATATGCAGGGCAACTGCCCGGCCGGACAAGCCTGGCCGCATGCATCATGACCATCAGGAGACAACATGCTCGACGCGCTGCGCAAGGGCGCCGGCACCTGGGTTGCCAAGATTTTCCTCGTCCTCCTCGTCTTCAGCTTTGCAATCTGGGGCATCGCGGACGTTTTCCGTGGCTTTTCCAGCAGCACGGCCGCGAAAGTCGGCAATGCGGAAGTGTCCCTGACCGACTTTGATCGCGCCTATCGTCTGGAGCTCGACCAGATCGGCCGCCAGATCGGCCGGCCGCTGTCGACCACCGAGGGCGCCCAGTTCGGCATCCCGCAGCAGGTCCTGTCGCGCCTGATCGCCGACGCGGCGATGAATGACGAGGCCAACCGCCTCAACATCGGCCTGTCCGACACGGAACTGGCGCGCATGATCCAGTCGACGCCCCAGTTCCAGCGCGGCGGCACCTATGACCGCAACCGCCTGCTTGAAACCCTGCGCCAGAACGGCATCCGCGAGGAGCAGTTCGTCGAGGACCAGCGCGCGGTCGCCCGCCGCATGCAGATCGCCGAGGGCGCGACCGGGGCCATGGCCGCCCCGCGGACCATGCTCGAGGCCATCAACGCCTACGAGAACGAGACCCGTGCGGCCCGCTACATCCTCATCGCCCCGACGGCCGTCGGCGAGATCGCCGCGCCGGACGAGGCGGCCCTGACGACATTCTACGAGGAGCGCAAGGCCGAGTTCCGCGCGCCCGAAACCCGTGCGCTGACGCTTCTGGAGCTGTCCCCCGAGCGCCTGGCGAACGCCGGCGAAGTGTCCGACGAGGAAGCCCGGGCGGAGTATGACCGGACCATCGACCGCTACCGCAACGACGAGCGTCGCCGCGTCCGCCAGATCCCCTTCACCGATTCGGCCGAGGCGGAAGCGGCTGCGGCGGAGCTTGCCGCCGGCAAGACCTTCGCGGAGCTGATGGCGGCGCGCAACCTCAAGGACAGCGACGTCGATCTCGGCCTGCTGACCCGCGACAAGTTCCTGGATCCGGCAGTCGCCGAAGCCGCCTTCGCCCTGCCCCAGGGCGCAACCAGCCAGCCCGTGAAGGGCCGGTTCAGCACCCTGATCCTCGAGGTGGCCGAGATCCAGCCGGCCTCCACGCAGCCCTTCGAGGCCGTGCGTGACGAGATCAAGGCCGACCTTGCGACCCGTCGCGCCGAGCAGGAGGTCTCCGACCTGCATGACGAGATCGAGGACGCGCGCGCCAGCGGCGCCCTGCTCGGCGAAGTGGCGAGCCGCTTCGGCCTGCAGCCGGTCACCATCCCCGCCGTGGATGCCGCCGGCCGCGATGCCGCCGGTGCTCCGGTCACCCTGCCGCCGGCCCGCGACCTGCTCGCCAAGGCCTTCGAGAGCGACGTCGGCGTGGAAAACGACGCCCTCGCGCTCGGCACCCGGGGCTTCCTGTGGTTCGACGTGACCGCCGTGACGCCGGCGCGCGACCGCGACCTGTCCGAGGTCCGTCCGGCCGTGGTCGAGGCCTGGCTTCAGGCCGAACGCACCCGCAAGCTCGGCGAACTGGCGCTGGCCACGGCCGAGCGGCTGCGCAAGGGCGAGACCCTCGAGGCGGTTGCCGCCGAGAAGGGACTTGAGGTCCGGCAGGCGCCGGCCCTCAAGCGCAACCTTGCCACCGAGGACCTGCCGGCGGAAACCTCGAGCCAGGCCTTCGCCGGCCCGGTCGGGACCGTGATCGAGGCCGCAGGGGCTGGCGGCACGCGTGCCGTGCTCGTGGTCGACAGCATCGCCACCCCGGCCTTCTTCGTCGAGGCCGAGGAAATCAAGCCGATCGACGAGATGATCACCCGCCAGCTCCAGAGCTCGCTGCTGTCCCAGCTCATCAACGAGGTGGAAGCGCAGAAGGGCGTCGAGATCAACCAGGCGGGCATCGCCCAGATCATCGGCACCAACACCCAGAACTGACCGGATCGACGTCGCGCGGAGCGTGTTCCCATGAGCAATTTCAAGGCCTTCATTGCCAGGATCGCCGAGGGGGACGCGCTGTCGCGCGACGAGGCGCGGGCTGCCTTCGACATCATCCTGTCGGGCGCGGCAACCCCTTCGCAGCTCGGCGGCTTCCTGATGGGCCTGCGCCTGCGCGGCGAGACGGTGGACGAGGTCACCGGCGCCGTTGCCTCCATGCGCGCGCGCATGCTGCCGGTTGCCGCCCCGGCCGATGCCATCGACATCGTCGGCACCGGCGGCGATGCCACGGGCAGCTACAACATCTCCACCTGCGCCGCCCTTGTCGTCGCGGGCTGCGGGGTGAAGGTGGCCAAGCACGGCAACCGCTCGCTTTCCTCCAAGTCCGGCTCGTCGGAAGCCCTCGCCCAGCTTGGCGTCAACATCGACATCGGCCCGGAGCGGATCTCGGCCTGCGTCAATGAGGCCGGCATCGGCTTCATGTTCGCCCCGCTGCACCACGCAGCCATGAAGCATGTGGGGCCGACCCGCATCGAGCTGGGCACGCGCACCATCTTCAACCTGCTCGGCCCCCTCTCCAATCCGGCCGGCGTCAAGCGCCAGATGACGGGTGTCTTCGATGGCCGCTGGGTCGAGCCGATTGCCCATGTGCTGAAGAACCTCGGCTCCGAGCATGTCTGGATCGTGCATGGTTCCGACGGCATGGACGAGATCACCACGACGGGCCCGACTGAGGTGGCCGAGCTGAAGGACGGCGTGGTCCGGACCTTCACCATCACCCCGGCCGATGCCGGCCTGCCGACCGCCCGCTTCGAGGACCTCAAGGGCGGAACGCCGGAGGAAAACGCGGCAGCCCTGCGCGCCGTGCTCGCCGGGGCCAAAAACCCCTACCGCGATGTGGTGCTCATCAACGCGGCCGCCTCGCTGATCGTTGCCGGCAAGGTTGCAACCCTGCCCGAAGGCGTGGCGCTGGCCACCCGCTCGCTCGACAGCGGCGACGCGCTCGACCGGCTCGAGCGCCTCGTGGCCGTCTCCAACGGATAAGACCATGGCTGACATTCTCACCCGCATCGAGGCCTACAAGCGCGAGGAAATCGCCGCCGCCAAGGCTCGGCGCCCGCTCGCCAGCCTGCTGGATGCCGCGAGCACCGTCGAGGCCCCCCGCGGCTTTGCCCGGGCGATCCGGGCCAAGCTCGATGCCGGCGACTATGCCCTCATTGCCGAGATCAAGAAGGCAAGCCCGTCGAAGGGCCTGATCCGTGCCGACTTCGATCCTCCGGCGCTGGCCCGCGCCTATGAGGCCGGCGGCGCGGCCTGCCTGTCGGTGCTCACCGACACGCCCTCCTTCCAGGGCCACCCGGACTTTCTCACCGCGGCGCGGGATGCCGTCGCGCTGCCGGCGCTGCGCAAGGACTTTCTCTACGACACCTACCAGGTGGCGGAGGCCCGCGCCTGGGGTGCCGACTGCATCCTGATCATCCTCGCCGCCGTCGATGACGCGCTGGCGAAGGATCTCGAGGACGCCGCCTTCGACCTCGGCATGGACGTCCTGCTTGAGGTCCACGACGAGGCGGAGCTGGAGCGGGCGCTGAAGCTTGCCTCGCCGCTGATGGGCATCAACAACCGCAACCTGAAGACCTTCGAGGTGTCGCTGGAGACAAGCGAACGCCTGGCGCCGATGATCCCGGACGACCGGATCATCGTCGGCGAATCGGGTCTGTTCACCCCGGCGGATCTGGCCCGCATGCAGGCGGCGCGCATTTCCACCTTCCTCATCGGCGAAAGCCTGATGCGGCAGGAGGACGTGGCAGGCGCCACCCGCACGCTGCTGGCCCGCAGCCCGGAAGCGGCCTGACCCATGGCCGGCGACCAGGATCACCTGACCCATCTCGACGCGGCCGGCACCGCCAACATGGTGGATGTGGCCGACAAGGCCGTGACCCGGCGCGAGGCCCGGGTGCAGGGCGAGATCCGCATGGCGCCGGAAACCCTGCAGCTCATCCTCGACGGCAACGCCAAGAAGGGCGATGTCATCGGCACGGCGCGGCTTGCCGGCATCATGGCCGCCAAGCGCACGCATGAGCTGATCCCGCTCTGCCATCCGCTGCTGATCACCAAGGTTGCCGTCGACATCGAGCCGGATCCCTCCCTGCCCGGCCTCGTTGTCACGGCCAGCGTGCGCGTGACCGGCCAGACCGGCGTCGAGATGGAAGCCCTCACCGCCTGTTCGGTCGCCTGCCTGACGATCTACGACATGGCCAAGGCCGTCGATCGCGGCATGGTCATCGGCAACATCAAGCTCCTGGAAAAGAGCGGCGGCCGCTCCGGCGACTGGCGCGCCGACGAGACCTGACCTGCCCCTGCACAGGGCATCCACCCCTCGCGAGGACCTGACGCCATGAGCCTGATGCCGGTTGAGGACGCCCGCGCCAAACTCCTGTCCGGCGTCGTGCCACTCGGCGTGGAATCCGTGCCGGTTGCTGCGGCCAACGGCCGGGTGCTGGCGGCCGATCTGGCGGCGCGGCGCACCCAGCCCCCCTTCCCGGCCTCCGCCATGGACGGCTATGCCCTGCGCGCCGCCGATGCGGCCGCCGCAGGCGCCCGGCTGACCGTCATTGGCGAAGCCCCGGCCGGCCACGGCTTCACCGGCACGGTGGGGCCGGGTGACGCGGTGCGGATCTTCACCGGCGCTCCCGTTCCCGCTGGCGCCGACAGCATCCTGATCCAGGAAAACGCCAGCCGCAGCGAGGCGAGCCTCACGGTTCTGGAGCCGGTGCGTGCCGGCCAGTTCGTGCGCCCGGCCGGTCTCGACTTCTCGCAAGGCGACGTGCTGCTGCGGGCCGGAACCCGGCTCGACTTCAAGGCGCTGGCGCTGGCCGCCGCCATGAACCATGCCGCACTGCCCGTCTGGCGCAAGCCGCTGGTGGCGATCATCGCCACGGGGGACGAGCTGGTTCCGCCCGGGCAGACGCCCGGCCCGGACCAGATCATCGCCTCCAACCACTGCGGCGTCGCCGCTCTGGTGGAGGATTGCGGCGGCAGCCCGCTCGACCTCGGCATCGCCGCCGATGACCCGACCGCAATTGCCCTGAAGGTCCGCGAGGGCATCGCCGCCGGCGCTGACGTTCTGGTGACGCTCGGCGGCGCCTCCGTCGGCGATCACGATCTGGTGCAGTCGGTGCTGGGCAGCGAGGGCATGGAGCTGGCCTTCTGGAAGATCGCCATGCGGCCGGGCAAGCCGCTGATGGCCGGTCACCTCGGCCGCACCAAGGTGCTCGGCCTGCCGGGCAACCCGGTGTCGAGCCTTGTCTGCGCGCTCCTGTTCCTGCGCCCGCTGCTCTATCGCCTGACAGGCCAGCCGGACGGAACGGGCCAGACGACGGCAACGCTGACCGCGCCCGTGCCGGCGAATGACCAGCGCCAGGACTACCTGCGCGCCCGTCTCACCACCCATCCCGACGGCACCCGCAGCGTCACGCCCTTCGACCGGCAGGACAGTTCCATGCTCGGGCTTCTGGCCGCCTCCGGCGCCCTGATCATCCGGGAGCCCCATGCCCCGGCGGCACACGCCGGCGACCGCGTCGACGTGCTCGTGCTCTAGCCCCGCGCCCGGCAATCCCCCCCCTCTGGCAGCCTGGCAGCCTGGCAGCCTGACTGCCATGGCCTCACCGTGGCTCCCCGACCCCGGGGGACAAAAAAGCTGGAGCCGGACTGCGGGAGCCAGAGCGAAACCAACGGATCGAGGCCTACGCACAGCGGCTGCCAGAAAAGGCCAGCCAGAAGAGGCCAACACGACGGGGCCAGCCCGTCAGGATCATCCAGACAAGACCATCCAGACGGGGGCGTCCAGATGGGGGCTTCCAGACAGGAACTACCAGCAAGGGCCCCGAGATCAGGCTGCCCTGCCCCGATGGAGGGGCAGCCGGACCGCCCTGTCCCCTTGCGCCTCAGGCGTCCCGTGCACCCGGGCCACCGGGGGACAGACGGCATGCGGAAGATGCCAGATGCCAGACGCAAGAGAAGAGCACCATTTCATTTCCAACATAATTTTTTCATTGCAGATGATTTTTGCATCATTTGCAATGAACAGATATTTCTCCGTGCTGTTTGAGGGCTCTGGGAGGCTCCCGGCCTCCAGTTGCTCCCGGCTTCGCGTGGCCAGCCTTCAGGGAAAGACTGGTTGCGGAGCAGCGCCCGTCCTGTGCCGTGGTTCAGCGCGCCGTGCCGGGCACGTGAGGCGTAACCGTCCTTGAGGCTCCCGGTCCAGACGTGGGCCGCTGGTCTTTGCGCGCCCCCCTCATTTCAGGTCGGCCCGAACAAGGTCTCGAAAGGCGGACTGGCGGGCGAACCGGGTGCAAGCGGGAGACTGCATGGGCAAATCCACAGGCGATTGCCGTCCCCTGCCGCGCGGTTGCAGAAATTCGGTCGCGCCGGCTTTACGGACGCCAAACCGTCATCCTAAGCACGCACACTATCCCGACCTGTCCGGCGGGAGGCCTGTCGGGCGCACGCTGCGGTGCCCCCAGGGCGGATCCGTTGCGGACAGACGGCAAACACCCGCCCGCGCGCCGGCAGCGGACCACTCGACCCTTTTTTGTCACGACCTTTTTGTCCATGCGTCTCAAGAAGTCGATCCTGAAGCGAACCAGGCACATCCGCGCCCTTGTCCTCGACTATCCGCTCCGGCCGCTGCCCGACCCCGTGCCGGCCCCTGAGGCCGCGCCGGCGCAAGACACGGCCATCCCGCGCCGCGTCTACCAGACCTGGGAGGAAAACCTGTTCGGCCGACGGCATCTGGCCGCGCTTCAGGCCTTCCGGCGGCAAAATCCGGGGCTGACCTTCGTCCTGCTCGACCGTGCCGCCCGCGATGCCTACATGGCGGACGTCTGGGGCCACCATCCGGTCCATGCCGTCTACCGCGGCGCGCGCTTCGGTCCGATGCAGGCCGACATCCTGCGCTATTGCCTGCTGCACGAGCGGGGCGGCTACTATTTCGACATCAACAAGGCGGTGACCGTGCCGCTTGATGCCCTGCATGCGCCGGACACGACCGCCCTCCTCGCCCACGAATTCAGCGAATGCCACCTGCTGCCGGACCAGACCATTCTCAGGCTCCTGCCGCACCCGGACCGGTATGTCGCGCAATGGGGCTTCGGCTTCGCGCCCGGCCATCCCGTGCTGGCGCGCATGATCGCGGCGATCTGCGACTACGCGCCGGAATTTGCCGGCCGCCGCTTCGCCAATCCGAAGTCCGCGATCCTGCAGCTGACAGGACCGGGCATGTTCACCCGTGTCCTCCGCCAGTGCCTGCAGGACGATCCGGACCTCGCCGGCCGGATGCGGATCCACGGACCGAACTTCGACGGCAAGGGCAACGTCAGCCTCGACGGCTCCGACGTGCGCTATCTTCGCCAGCCACCCTACTTCCGCGCCCGCGACGAGATCATCCTCGACCCCATCGCGTTCCAGACCTGATCAGACCTGGGCAGACCAGACCTGTTCCGCGGCCCGCGAGGCCTCACCCCGCCTTGCGGATCCAGACGGCGGTGTCGTGGAACGCGGCGCCGCCGTAGGGGGCGACCGGGTCGGCGCCGGTCAGCGTGTTGATGCCGCAGCCGGTCTCGAAGGCGGAGTTGGGCCACAACCCTTCGGAGATCACCGTCCCCTGCACCAGCCCCTCGATCACCCGGGCGTGCAGGACGACCTCGCCGCGCCCATTGCCCATCACCACCTTGTCGCCGTCGGCCACGCCGGCCTTCGCGGCGTCCTGTGCCGTCAGCCAGACCTCGGGCCGTCCCCCCTCCTTCTTCACCGAGCCCGGGGTCTCGGAGAAGGTCGAGTTGAGGAACGAGCGTGCTGGTGCCGTCACGAGGCGGAAGGGATGGTCGGCATCGGCCCGCTCGACCGCATCCCAGTAGTCGGGCAGCTCCGGCATGGTGGCCACCGGTCCGAGCGCCTTGCCGTCCTCGGGCCGGTTGGGAGCCAGCGTCCTGGCCCAGTCGACGCGGAAATGGAACTTGCCGTCCGCATGGCCGAAGCCTTTCAGGAAATGCGCCTGCTCGAAGCCGGGCTGCATGTCCTTCCAGCGCCCGGCCTCCAGGTCGGCGAGCGTGCCATAGCCGGAATTGACCAGCATCCAGTCAACATGCTCGCGTGCGCTCATGTGGAACCCGGGATGGTCCTTCGCCCCGATCCGGCGGGCCAGCTCGTTGATGACGAACAGGTTCTCGCGCGCCTCGCCCGGTGCCTCGGTCAGCTTCGGACCGAAGATCAGATACTGGTGGCCACCGCCCTTGTAGATGTCGTCATGCTCGAGGAACTGGGTTGCCGGCAGCACGATGTCGGCATGACGGGCGGTATCGGTCATGAACTGCTCATGCACCACGGTGAAGAGATCCTCGCGGGCAAAGCCTTCCACCACCTTGCGTTGCTCGGGGGCAACGGACACCGGATTGGTGTTCTGGATCAGCATGGCCGTCACCGGCGGGCCACCGGCCAGCGCCGTGCGGTCGCCGGTCAGCACCCGGCCGACGAGGCTCTGGTCGAGGAGGCGTGTGGCCGTCTTCAGCTCCGGGGCCTCCACCATCGCCTTGTTGAGCTGGTAGATCGCGCCATTGTTGTGGAAGGCGCCGCCGCCCTCATATTGCCAGCAGCCCGTCACCGCGGCGATGCTGGCGGCCGCATGCATGGACACCGCGCCGTTGCGCGTGCGGGTGAAGCCGTAGCCGAGGCGGAAGAAGGTCTTCTTCACCTGGCCTATCATGTGGGCGAGGCTGACGATATCAGCCGCAGGCACGCCGCAGATGGCCTCCGCCCACTCCGGCGTGCGGCTCGCCAGATGCGCTTCCAGCGCATCCGGACAGTCGGTGTAGCGGGCAAGATAGGCCCGGTCGGCGAGATCGTCGCGGAAGAGGACATGCATGATGGCGCAGGCGAGCGCCGCATCGCTGCCCGGCTTGACGATCACGCCCACATCCGCCTGTTTCATGGTCTCGGTGCGGTAGACGTCGACGACGATGATCCGCGCGCCGCGCTGCTTGCGGGCGGCAATCGCGTGGGTCATCACGTTGACCTGCGTCGCCACCGCATTGGTGCCCCAGATCACCACCTGGTCGGCGCGGGCAATCTCCCGCGGATCGGGCCCGGACAACCGGCCCGTGCCGGCGACATAGCCGGTCCAGGCCATGTTGGTGCAGAAGCTGTCGAACTGGCGCGAGGTGCCCTTGGCGTGGCGGAACCGGTGGATCGCGTCGCGCTGCACCAGCCCCATGGTCCCGGCATAGTGATAGGGCCAGATCGTCTCGGTGCCGAAGCGGGCCTCGGCGTCGAGGAACTTCTCGGCGATGAGATCCAGTGCGGCATCCCAAGAGATCGGCTCGAACCGCCCCTCGCCCTTGGCCCCCACCCGGCGGAGCGGGCGGGTCAACCGGTCGGGATGATAGAGCCGCTCGGTGTAGCGGGCCACCTTGGCGCAGATGACGCCGGCCGTGTAGTCATTGTCCGGCGCCCCGCGCAGGCGGCCGATCCGCCCCTCCGCCGTCACCTCCACCTCGAGCGCGCAGGTCGAGGGACAGTCGTGCGGGCAGGCGGAGAAGGCAGTGATCGTGGCGGGCTTGTTCATGCGACACTCGCTGGCTGGCGCTCAAGCGGACGCAACACGCGCCCGGACGACAATGTCCGAGGTTTCAGACCTTGCGCCAGCGAAGTCAAGCAACGGTCGGCGCAAAATCAGGGTGCCAGTTTGGCTCCTGTGCCAGGACACGAAAAAAGCCGGCCCCTCGCGGAGCCGGCCTTTGATTTTGCGTGATTGTCAGCTGATCAGCCGACGATCTCGTGGCCGGCAAACCAGAAGGCGATCTCTTCGGCAGCGGTTTCCGGAGCGTCGGAGCCATGCACCGAGTTCTCGCCGATCGACAGGGCGAACAGCTTGCGGATAGTGCCTTCGGCGGCGTTGGCCGGGTTGGTGGCGCCCATCACTTCACGGTTCTTGGCAATCGCGTTCTCGCCTTCCAGCACCTGGACGATGGTCGGGCCGGAGGACATGAACTCGGTCAGTTCGCCGAAGAACGGACGGTCCTTGTGGACGGCGTAGAAGGCTTCGGCCTGACGCTGGCTCATCCACACGCGCTTCGAGGCGACGACGCGCAGGCCGGCTTCTTCCAGCTTGGCGGTGATGGCGCCGGTCAGGTTGCGCTTGGTCGCGTCCGGCTTGATCATGGAGAAGGTGCGTTCAATAGCCATTTTTCTCTCGTCTCTTTTTGATTTGTGTGGATCAATCCAACACAACAAACCGGGCCTTGAGCCCGGTCGAATTCGAAATCGACCATCCGTATAGCTTTGGTCGAGGGCGACCGCAAGGGCCCCGGACGAACCAAGGGATCGAACAACGCAACGCCGCAATCCGAAGCCGAGAACACGAATGCTGTCAGTCCTGAAAACTACGATCACGCCTTGCGTGAGCCTGGTGCTCGCCACGCTTCTGGCAATGTTTGCAGGTGCCGCCACTGCAAGCTCGCCCTTCAGCGAGGACAACCCCAACACCGCAACTCCGGCGCAGGTGACAGCCGCAATCAAGGACCTTGCTGAGGCGGATCGGGAGGCGTTGTTGGACTTCGTTGCCGGAAACGCCCTCTTCACGCTCTACCATGAAGCAGGGCACATGCTTGTGTCCGAACTGGAGCTGCCGGTGCTGGGAAAGGAAGAGGACGCAGCGGACAACTTCGCCGCAGTCTCCATGCTTCAGTTCGAGGACGAGACCGTCAATCACCTGCTTTCGGCGGCCATGGACGGATGGTTCCTGCTGGCGAACAAGAACGAGATCGCTGAAGCTGACTTTGCCGGTGAGCACAGCCTCGACATTCAACGAGGATACAAGGTCCTTTGCCTCATGGTCGGCAAGGATGCCAAGACCTTTGGCGATCTTGCGGTCGAACTGGAACTGGAGGCAGACCGCATTGAGAGCTGCGCACAGGACTACGCCGATGCGGAATACGCCTGGGCCAAGCTCCTTGAGCCGCACCAGCGGGCTGACAACGATCCGGACCGCAAGATAAAGGTTGTTTACGGTCCAGCCCCCGTGGGCATGCAACTGCTGACCGAGGACTTCAAGACCAATGAGCTGATGGAGCTGGTGGCAGAAGAACTGGACGCGTTCTACAAACTTCCCGAACCGGTTGTATTCCGGGCGATACGCTGCGGCGAGGAAAACGCATTCTGGCACCCGCAAAAGCGTGAAATGCACTTGTGCTATGAACGCCTGAACCAGATGGCAGACCTTTATCTACGCTATCTGAAAGCCGAGCAGTGAGGCAAAGGAGTGACCTGGCGGGGTTCTTCACGACAGTGGCGGTTTGGTTCTTGCGAAACCCGGACAACTCCCCCAAAGATCCGCCCATGTTGCAGATCACCGACCTCACCTACCGCATCGCCGGCCGCCTTCTCATCGACAGCGCCAGCGTCACCCTGCCCGCCCGCAGCAAGACAGGCCTCGTGGGGCGCAACGGCGCGGGCAAGTCCACCCTGTTCAAGCTGATCACCGGTGACCTCGCACCGGAAACGGGCTCCGTCAGCATCCCGAAGAACGCCCGGATCGGCCAGGTGGCCCAGGAGGCCCCGGGCACCGAGGACAGCCTGCTGGAGGTGGTGCTGGCCGCCGACACCGAGCGTGCGCGCCTGCTTGCCGAGGCGGAGACGGCGACCGATCCGGACCGGATCGCTGCCATCCACACGCGCCTCGCCGACATTTCCGCGCACACGGCCGAGGCGAGGGCGTCGGCGATCCTGTTCGGCCTTGGCTTTGATGCCGAGGCACAGCGCCGGCCGTGCTCGGCCTTCTCGGGGGGCTGGCGCATGCGCGTGGCGCTGGCCGCCGTGCTCTTCTCCGAACCGGACCTGCTGCTGCTCGACGAGCCCACCAACTATCTCGACCTGGAGGGCACGCTCTGGCTGGAAAGCTACGTCGCCCGCTATCCGCACCAGGTGCTGCTGATCTCGCATGACCGCGACCTGCTCAACAAGGCGGTCGATTCCATCGTGCATCTGGACCGCGGCAAGCTCACCTTCTACCGCGGCGGCTACGACAGCTTCGACCGCCAGCGGCGCGAAACGATGCTGCTGCAGCAGAAGGCCAAGGAAAAGCAGGACGCGCAGCGCAAGCACATGCAGGCCTTCGTCGACCGCTTCCGCGCCAAGGCCACCAAGGCCCGCCAGGCCCAGTCGCGCCTCAAGATGCTGGAGAAGATGGAGCCGATCATCGCGCTGACCGAGGAGAGCGCAAAACCGATCCACTTCCCCGATCCGCAGGGCCGTCTCGCCCCGCCGATCCTCAAGCTCGACGGCGTTGCCGTGGGTTACGGCGAGCGCACCGTGCTGTCGCGGATCTCGCTCAACATCGACACCGATGACCGCATCGCCCTGCTCGGCTCCAACGGCAACGGCAAGTCCACCTTCGCCAAGCTGATCTCCGAGCGGCTGGCCCCCATGTCGGGCGAGATCGTCCGGGCCTCGAAGCTGAAGATCGCCTTCTTTGCCCAGCACCAGCTCGATGAACTGCGCCCGGCCGAAAGCGCGGTCGCCCATGTGCGCAGCCTGATGCCGCAGGCGGCCGAAGCCCAGGTGCGCGCCCGCGTCGCCCGCTTCGGTCTGCCGACCGACCGCATGGACACGCCCGCCAAGGATCTCTCCGGCGGCGAGAAGGCGCGCCTCCTGCTCGGCCTTGCCACCTTCGACGGACCGAACCTCATCATCCTCGACGAGCCGACAAACCACCTCGACATCGACAGCCGCGAGGCGCTGGTCCAGGCCCTGAACGAGTTCCAGGGCGCCGTGGTGCTCATCTCGCACGACCGCCATCTGGTGGAGGCCTGCGCCGACCGGCTCTGGCTCGTGGCCGACGGTCGCGTCGCCCCCTTCGACGGCGACATGGACGACTATCGCCGCTACATCCTGCAAGGCCCCGACAGCCTGAAGAAGGCCCGCGAGGACGAGGAACGGGAGCGCGAGAAGGCGGCGAGCGGCGCCGACAAGCGCCGCGATGCGGCCGAGCGCCGCGCCCGCCAGGCCCCGCTGCGCAAGCAGATCGAGGCGGCCGAGAAGGAAATGGCGCGGCTGCAGGAGAAGATCGCCAGGATCGACGAGATGATGTCCGATCCCGACTTCTTCACCCGCGATCCGGAACGGGCCGCCAAGTTCGCTAAGGAACGCGCCTTCTGCGAAAAGAAACTCGTCAGCACCGAGGAAGAGTGGCTGCTGCTGTCTGCGGAGCTCGAAGAGGGCTAAGTTGAGAGTGTATCTCATATGAGGTACACTCATCATCCATGATTGGAGCGGACACCCTTCCCCGGAGATTTGTCATGACCGCAAAGACAGGCATGCTGCATGTCCGGATTGAAGACGAGACAAAAGCGCGCGCGGCGGCGGCTCTGGATGGCACCGGGCTGACCCTGTCGGATGCGGTGCGTATCCTCGTGACCCGGATTGCACAGGACGGTGTCCTTCCCCCGGGGCTGTTGCTGGATACGCAAGCCCATGACGCCTGGTTCCGGGACAAGGTGGCCGAGGCACTGAACGACCTTTCGGCTCCGCTGTCGCACGAGGACGTCATGGCGGCGGCAGCCCGGCGGATTGCACGCGGCCGACTTGACAGCGGCGACTGAGGGTGCCTGCGGTGCGGCTGGCATGGCATCCCTTGGCAGCGCAGGACTTTCTTGCGATCATCGACGACATCGCGGCGGACAATCCGGCCGCCGCGACCGCGTTCAAGCAAGATGTGGAAGCCCGCGTTGCAACACTGACGCGCCATCCTGACCTCGTCCGCCCGGGCCGTGTCGCGTCAACACGGGAGCTGGTTGTTCGGCAGACCTATATCGTTGTCTACACCGAACAGGCCGGTTCGATCCTCATCCTGCGCCTGCTTCATGGCGCCCGGCAATGGCCCTGAGCCCGCCCGTCACCCCCACCAGAAAGCCCGCCCATGCCGCTGCCGCAGTCTCCCGCCGTCATCGCCTTCGATGCCGATGACACGCTCTGGCACAACGAGAGCTTCTTCAAGCTGACGGAAGCCCGCTTCGCCGAACTGCTCGCGCCCTATTGCGAGAAGAACCGCGTCGCGGACCGGCTGGTGGCCGCCGAACGGCGCAACGTCCACCACTATGGCTACGGTATCAAGGGCTTCATCCTGTCGATGATCGAGACGGCGATCGAGGTCACCGACGGCAAGGTGCCGGCGACGGTGATCGGCGAGATCCTGACGGCGGGACAGGACATGCTCGGCCATCCGGTCGAGCCGCTCGACGGCGTGCGCGAGGCGCTTGCCGCCATCCGGGGCATCGCCCCGCTGATCCTCATCACCAAGGGCGACCTGTTCGACCAGGAACGCAAGATCGCCGCCTCGGGCCTGCAG
This sequence comes from Pannonibacter sp. XCT-53, assembly GCF_009915765.1. Lineage (NCBI taxonomy): Bacteria > Pseudomonadati > Pseudomonadota > Alphaproteobacteria > Hyphomicrobiales > Stappiaceae > Pannonibacter > Pannonibacter tanglangensis. Next base: position 1,209,695 of record NZ_JAABLQ010000001.1, on the reverse strand, counting down.
AAGCACTTCACCGCCGTCGATGTGGTCAGCGAGAAGAGCCCGGAGGTCTACGCCCGGATCTTTGCCCGCTACACCGACGACATGTCGAAGGTGGTCATGATCGGCAACTCGGTGCGCTCCGACATCCTGCCCGTCCTTGAACTGGGCGCCACCGCCATTCACGTCCCCTACCCTCTGCTCTGGGCGCTGGAAGCGGCCGACTTCCCCGTTGGCCATCCGAAAGCGATCCAGCTCAAGAGCCTCACGGACCTGCCGGCGTTGTTCGGGCGGGCCTGACCGGGGTTGCGTCAGGGCGCCTTCACCGGATGCAGCGGCGCGCCGGTTGAGAGGAAGCTCGTGACATTGGCGATGGTCGTCTCGGCGATGGCCGTCAGCGCGTCCTCGGTGAAGAAGCCCTGGTGGCCGGTGATCAGCACATTCGGGAAGGTCAGGAGCCGGGCAAAGAGGTCGTCCGGGATGATCCGGTCCGACAGGTCCTCGAAGAACAGCTGGCTTTCCTCCTCGTAGACATCGAGCCCGAGGGCGCCGATCTGGCCGCTCTTCAGCCCCCGGATCACGGCGGCCGTGTCGATCACGGCCCCGCGCGAGGTGTTCACCAGCATGACGCCGGGGCGCATCTGCGCAATCGTTTCATCGTTTATGAGATGAAACGTGGCCGGCGTCAGCGGGCACTGCAACGACAGGATGTCAGCGGCGGCGAAGAGTTCGGCCAGCGGCAGATAGGTGACGCCAAGCGCGAGGCAGGCCGGGTTCGGCACCGGGTCATGCGCCACCACGCGGCAACCGAATCCGGTCATGATTCTTGCCAGCACCTCGCCGATGAGACCGGTGCCGATGATGCCGACCGTGCGCCCATGGACGTCGAACCCCATCAGCCCGTCCAGCGCGAAATTGCCGTCCCGCACCCGGTTGTAGGCGCGGTGGGTCTTGCGGTTCAGCGTCAGCATCAGGGCGACCGCGTGCTCCGCCACCGCATGCGGCGAATAGGCCGGCACACGGGCCACCTGAATGCCGCAGGCCGCTGCGGCCTTGAGGTCCACGTGATTGAAGCCGGCCGAGCGCAGCGCAACGAGCCTCACCCCGAAATCCGACAGTCCGTCCAGCACCGGCGCCGACAGGGTGTCATTGACGAAGGCGCAGACCACATCCGCCCCGCGCGCCAGCGGCATGGTCCGTTCCGTCAGGCGCATGTCGTGATAGACGAGGCTGACCGGCGCCTCCGCCCGTGCTGCCGCCGCATCCAGAAACCGGGCGTCATAGGGCTTGGCGCTGAACACATCGACACGGAAACGGGCATCGGACATTGTCGGGCTCCGGATGGGATGATGGCAAGATTGGCTGCGCGCCCCGTCTGAGGGGGCGTTGCCGGCAGTGATACACATCGCCGCGCAACAGCCCATGACATGGCGCATGGCCCGTGCCGAATTCCACGCCTCCCGCCCTCCCCGTCATTCCGGACAAGGTGAGCGGCCGCGAACCGCAGATCCGGAATCCAGCGAGCGCAACAAACAGCGACCAAGTGCGAGCGGCAGCGAGCGCAAGAACCATCCGTCATCTGCGAGCGGCAGCGAGCGCAACAGCCCACAACATGACGCATGGCCCCGTCTCGAAATCCACGCCTCCCGTCCTCCCCGTCATTCCGGACAAGGTGAGCGGCAGAGAACCGCAGATCCGGAATCCAGCATGTCAGTGCGAGCGGCAGCGAGCGCAAATGCAATTTCGCCTGATCGGCGCGCGCTGGACCAGCGTGTCGCGCTCCGCGCGGCTGATATCTGGATCCCGGCTCGGCGCTTCGCTGGCGCTCAGCTGGTCCGGGATGACGCGTAACAACAACGGGCAAACAAAAAACCCCGGACCTTTCGATCCGGGGCTTCCATCACGCATGCGCTGTTGAGATCAGCCGACAAACGGCCGGGTGCCGGAGGCGTCCTTGATCTCGGTCGGCAGGCCGATGCGGTTGAGGAGCGCGAGGAAGGGCTTGGGGTCAAGCTCCTCGACATTCTTCATCGCACCCACATCCCACGTGCCGTCGGCAATCAGCATGGCAGCGGCGACCGGCGGCACGCCGGCGGTGTAGCTGATGCCCTGCGAGCCGACTTCATTGTAGGCGTCCTTGTGGTCGGCGATGTTGAAGACCAGAACTTCGGCCGGCTTGCCGTCCTTCTTGCCCTTCACCAGCGTGCCGATGCAGGTCTTGCCGGTGTAATCCGGGGCAAGCGACGAGGGATCCGGCAGCACGGCCTTGACCACCTTCAGCGGCACCACTTCCAGCCCTTCGGCCGTCCTGACCGGCTGCTCGGACAGGAGGCCGAGGTTCTTCAGCACGGTGAAGACGTTGATGTAGTGATCCGAGAAGCCCATCCAGAAGCGCACGTCCGCCTGCGGATAGTTGGACGACAGGGAATGCACCTCGTCATGGCCGGTCAGATAGGTCTGCTGCGGCCCCACGAGCGGCATGTCCCAGACCTTGCCGACCTCGAACATCCGGTTCGACTGCCAGGCCCCCTGCTGCCAGGAATAGACCGTGCCGGTGAACTCACGGAAATTGATTTCCGGGTCGAAGTTGGTCGAGAACCAGCGGCCATGCGAGCCGGCGTTGATGTCGATGATGTCGATCGACTCCGGCTCGGTCACGTATTCGTCGATGGCCAGGCGCGCATAGGCATTGACCACGCCCGGGTCGAAGCCGACGCCGAGGATGGCGGTGACGCCCTTGTCCGCGCAGGCCTCGCGGCGCTTCCACTCGTAATTGCCGTACCAGGGCGGCGTCTCGCAGATCTTCTTCGGATCTTCGTGGATGGCCGTGTCCATATAGGCCACGCCTGTCTCGATGCAGGCATCCAGAACGGTCATGTTGACGAAGGACGAACCGACGTTGATGACGATCTGACACCCGGTCTTGCGGATCAGCGCGGCGACCGCCGCCGTGTCCATTGCATCCAGGGCATGGGCTTCAAGAGCGCCCTCGACCTTCAGGCTGCCTTTCTCGCGGATGCTGTCGATGATCCGCTCGCACTTCGCGGGATTGCGCGAAGCAATGTGAATGTCGCCGAGCAGGTCGTTGTTCTGCGCACATTTGTGCGCGACAACCTGCGCTACGCCACCGGCGCCGATGATGAGTATGTTGCGCTTCATTTCGCCCATAGTCCTCCTTGAGTCTTTGAGGGGCACTGCGCGGGCCGGAGCTGCCGGCCCGCGTTCAGGAACGTGTCACGCCGCCATCACGGCGGCATCACAGCAGGATCAGGAAAGGGCGGCTGCGAAGTCGGCATAGGTGAAGTCGCGGGCAAGGCGCACCGCGCCGTCCAGCTCCTTCACCGCGATCGCCGGCATCTTCACGCCGTTGAACCAGTTCTTCTTGACCATCGTGTAGCCGGCCGCATCCTGCATGGAGAGCCGGTCGCCGGCCTTCAGCGGCGCGGGGAAACGGAACTCGCCAAAGATGTCGCCGGCCAGGCACGACTTGCCGCAGACCATCCATTCATGGTCGCCGGCATTCGGCTCCATCTTGGCATTCAGCCGGTAGATCAGCAGGTCGAGCATGTGCGCCTCGATCGAGCTGTCGACGATGGCGAGGTTCTTGCCGTTGTAGAGCGTGTCGAGAACGGTCACTTCCAGCGTGGTGGACTTGGTGATCGCGGCCTCGCCCGGCTCCAGATAGACCTGCACCTCGTTTTCGCCGGCAAAGCGCTTCAGCCGCTCGGCGAACTTCTCCAGCGGATAGCCCTCGCCGGTGAAATGGATGCCGCCGCCCAGGCTGATCCAGTTCATCTGCCGGATCAGGAAGCCGAAACGCTGCTCGATATGGCCGAGCATGGCGTCGAAGCGGTCGAAATCGTCGTTCTCGCAGTTGTTGTGGAACATGAAGCCGGAGATCCGGTCGACCACGGCCGCGATCTTCTCCGGGTCATGCTCGCCAAGGCGCGAGAACGGACGCGCCGGGTCGGCCAGGTCAAAGCCGGAGGTGGAAACGCCCGGGTTGACGCGCAGGCCACGCACGTGACCGGCCGACTGGGCGTCGAACCGCTCGAGCTGGCCGATGGTGTTGAAGAGGATCTTGTCGGACGAGGCGATGACCTCGTCGATCTCGTCATCGGCGTAGGCGACCGAATAGGCATGCGTCTCGCCCGGGAATTTCTCCCGGCCGAGCTTCACCTCGTAGAGCGAGGACGACGTGGTACCGTCCATGTACTGCGACATGAAGTCGAACACGGACCAGGCGGCGAAGCACTTCAGCGCCAGCAGCGACTTGGCGCCGGAGGTCTCGCGCAGCCACGCGATCTTCTCCATGTTCGGGAGAAGCTTCGACTTGTCGATGAGATAATAGGGAGTGGGGATCATGTTTAGCCCTTCCGCCATCCTGAACAAAACAGGGAGGGAACCCAGTCAGGGGGGCCTGTTACCCCCTTTGCCCCCCGGGCACAATGAAAATCGGGTCCCTTGATTAAAATTTCACGCTTGACGCGCTCCGCACCTGTCAGCGTTCGCAGGGCCACCGACAGCAACGCCTCCCCCCTGCCCGCATGTAATGCCGCGCGTCAGCCGGGCGCGAAACCGTCACGCCCGCTTGCGAAGATTTGCCAGGCGACCGCCAATGCAACGGCAGCCGCGCGAAGCCGGCTCATCAAAACCATGCCGGCGCTGCAACAACTTGAAAGCCGGAAGGCCAATCCTTGAACGATCTGCAAAGCCGGACGTCCGGCCGCGCAACACGGGCGCGTCAGGCCATGATCCCGAGACCGTCAGACACGGCTCGTGCAGGCAGCGGGCTGACAGTGGTCGGGCAGCGGGCTGGCAGCGCGCGGGCCGGCACCGCCTCCTCGTTCAGCCTGGTGTCCGGGACTTGGGGACAGGTCGTGTGATCAGGCCGTGTAGTCAGGCCTTGCGCTCCCAGCCGCCGTTCGGCTTCTGCTGCCAGTAGGTCACCTCGGCGCCCTGGGCCTTCAGGCTCTTCCAGTGGCCCCGCGCCTCGGCGAGCGCCTCCGGGTCCTGCCCGTCAAACAGCAGGACGATGCGGGCATAGCCCTCGATGCTGCCGGGGACGGCCCGGTCGACCAGAAAGCGGATCACCGCGCCGTTGGGGTTGTCCGGCCCGTCCGTGAGATAGACGGGCTGGTGCTCGGGATGATCGTCCGCGGCGGTTCCGTGCGGCAGGAAGCTGTCGTCGGAGAAGGCCCACAGATGCGCGTCCAGCGCCTCGACCCGTTCGCGCGATCCGCATTGCACGACAACGGTCCAGTCCCGCTCGAGGCATTTCATCAGAAGACCCGGCAGGACCGCCTCCAGCGGCTGGCTCGTCAGGTGATAGAACAGCACTTCGGTGGCCAAAGGATCCGGTCTCCCTCGTTCGCTCGGCGCGGGTGATGCAGCCCGGCAACAGGCCGCAACCATTTCGGCGCCACGCGCCAGAATGCGCATGGACAGACGCCGGGACTCCTAGCATTAACCGGACGCAAATTTGCAGGCCTTATTTTGAACCCGGGTTGGCAGCGAGTCGTTAAGGACCTTGGCTGCCGAGGTGTTCAGGGCCGGTTATCGGGGGTTCATGATGGTTGTTCGCGTCGCGCTGTTCTTCACGCTGGTTCTCGGGCTCGCCGGTGCGACTGCGGCCCTTGGCCTCATCGTGACCGAGCCTGCGACTGCCTGCCAGGCCTACAAGGCCTGCTGAGGGTGCGGCTGGGGATAACCCGTGCCCCGCACACTGCAGAAACTGTTGAAAACCCGCTGGACACCCGGCGGGTTTTTTGTTGACGGACTGTGCAGCGCCTCCTGCAGCCGGTGCCCCCGGCAGGCTGGCCCGAACTGGCCCGAACTGGCCTGAACCGGCCTGAACTGGCCGGCGCCAGGTCGCCCGTCGTCCGGGCGGCCTGACATCGCAACCTGACATCGCGGCCTGACATCGCAGCGTGACATCGCAACCTGACATCGCGGACAGCGGGGCCGGACATGCCCCGCGCCCCGCCCCACATCAGGTCCGCTCTCAGTCCTCGTAATGGGCGCGGACCAGCTCGTCGAGCAGCCGCACGCCGAAGCCCGAGGCCCAGCCCTGGCTGAACTCGGTCTTGTCGGAGCCCATGGCCGTGCCGGCCACGTCGAGATGCGCCCACGGCACGTCATTGACGAAGCGCTGCAGGAACTGCGCGGCCGTGATGGAGCCGGCCGTACGGCCGCCGGTGTTCTTCACATCGGCGTTGGGCGTGTCGATCAGCTTGTCATAGGCCTTGGACAGGGGCAGCCGCCAGACGGTTTCCCCGGTGCCCTCGCCCGCCGCCGTCAGTCGCTGGGCCAGCTCGTCGTTGTTGGAGAACAGACCGGCGTTCTGGGAGCCGAGCGCGATGATCACGGCGCCGGTCAGGGTCGCCAGGTCGATCATGAACTTCGGCTTGAAACGGTCCTGCGTGTACCAGAGCGCGTCGGCCAGCACGAGGCGACCTTCGGCGTCGGTGTTGAGGATCTCGATCGTGGTGCCGGACATGGCGCGCACGATGTCACCCGGCCGCTGCGCGTTGCCGTCGGGCATGTTCTCGACCAGGCCAATGACACCGATGGCATTGACCTTGGCCTTGCGCGCGGCGAGTGCATGCATGAGACCGGTGACTGCGGCAGCCCCGCCCATGTCGCCCTTCATGTCTTCCATGCCCGCGGCAGGCTTGATCGAGATGCCGCCGGTGTCGAAGACCACGCCCTTGCCGACGAAGGCGACCGGCGCCTCGTCCTTCTTGCCGCCGTTCCAGCGCATGATGACCAGACGCGGCGGACGCACGGAGCCCTGGGCCACGCCGAGCAGCGCGGCCATCTTGAGCTTCTTCATCTCCTTCTCGGTCAGGATCTCGATCTCGACGCCGAGCTTCTCGAGCTTGGCCGCGCGATCTGCGAACTCGACCGGGCCCAGCACGTTGGCCGGCTCGTTGACGAGATCACGCGCCAGGATGACGCCTTCGCCCAGACCTTCCCGCACGCTCCAGGCCTTCTTGGCGGCCTTGGGGTCGACGCCGGCGATGTTGAGAGTGATCTCGGCCGGGGCGGCGTCCTCGTCCTTCTTGGTCTTGTAGGTGTCGAACGTGTGGCTGCGCAGCACGGCGCCGAGGGCGAAATCGGCCGCCGCCTCGCCGGTGACTTCGGCCTTCGCGGTCTCCAGATAGACGAGTGCCTGGGTGGCCTTGGCGGCTGCGACGGCCGCCTGCACGGCGCCGCCGAGCTTCATCCAGTCGAGGCCCTTCATGTCCTCCGGCTTGCCGAGGCCGATGACGATCAGCCGGTCAAGGTCCAGCCCGGCCGGGGCGATCAGGTCGAGGCGCGTCCCGCGCTTGCCGGTGAAGTTGCCCGCCTTGGCCGCACGGGCGAGCCCCCCGCTCAGGCTGTCCAGAAGGGCGGCGCCAAGCGCGCCGCTGGCCAGCTCCTCATCGGCAAAAACGACGGCAACGCCCGGCTGGGCCACGGCCTTGCCGAACTGGATCTTTGTGAGCTTGCTCATGATTGCTGCGGTATCCCATGTGCAGGTGTTGTTGTGGGGGCAAGATGGACCGCCCTCCTCCGACCCGCAAGCCTTGCGAAAATTATTGTCAAATTCGCTCGCTTGTTTGCGTGCTGTTCACCACCTTCCGTGCTAATCGGAGCTTCGGGCGGGATCCGGGGCACGGAACGAACGCAACTAGGCGCCGGACGGCTGGCGCTGCGGCTGGTCGCATGAAGACGCTTGAACGATACATCATCCGGCGCTCCCTCCTCGTCTTTGTCATGACGCTCGCGGCCATGACGGGCGTGGTCTGGGCGACCCAGGCGCTGCGCCAGCTCGATCTCGTCACCTCGAAGGGCCAGACGATCGTCCAGTTCATCTCGATCACGATGCTGGCGATGCCGTTCCTTGTCGTCATCGTCGCGCCTTTCGCGCTGATGATCGCGCTGATTCTTGTCCTCAATGCCCTGTCCAGCGACAGCGAGCTGATCGTGATCAACGCCACCGGCGGCTCACGCTGGCTCGTGCTGCAGCCGGTGCTGATGTTCGCCCTCGCCGTCACGGCCGCCACCGCCTTCTTTTCCCTCTATGTCGCCCCGCTCGGCCTGGCCCAGCTGCGCGACGAGATTGCCCGGGTGCGCGTCGACCTGGTCGCCAACATCGTTCGCCCGGGCCGCTTCATCACGGTTGAGGACGGGCTGACCTTCCACATCCGCAACCGCAGCGGCGACGGCAAGCTCGACGGGCTGCTGCTGCACGACACCCGCGATCCCGAGACGATCTTCACCTACCAGGCCAACCAGGGAAACATCGTCGAGGCGGCCGGCCGGACGCTGCTGATCATGCAGAACGGGACGATCCAGCGCCGCCCCAAGCGCCAGGGCGACATTTCCATCGTCCGGTTCCAGTCCTACGCCTTCGATCTCTCGAGCCTGATCCCCGAGGCCAGCGAGCCCGTCTACAAGGCCTCCGAACGCTCCACCTATGCGCTGATGTTCGAGCGCGACATCGACGACTACGCCCGCGGCAACCGCGAACGGCTGATCGGCGAGTTGCACAGCCGCTTCAGCCAGCCACTCTATCCGCTCGCCTTCGCGCTGGTGGTCTTCGCCTTCCTCGGACAGGCCCGCACCACCCGCCAGAGCCGGGGCATGGCAATCCTCGGCGCGCTGACCGCCTGCATCCTGCTGCGCACCGCGGGCTTCGGCGTGACCTCGCTGACCGCAGGAGACGACGCGATGATGGTGGGCCATTATCTCGTGCCGCTCGCCGGCATGGCGGCCGCGATCTGGGCCATCCTGCATTCGGAACAGGCCGCACCGGCCTGGATGGGCCGGTTGACGGAGCGCATCGGCGAGGCGGCGGACGCGCTGCAGCAACGCCTGCAGGGCCGCATGGGCGGGGGAACGTCCTGACATGCTCGGCCGCACGCTCACGCTCTATTTTTCCGCCCGCTTCCTCAAGGCCATCCTCGGCCTGTTCCTGCTGGCTGCCGTCCTCATCTATCTCTTCGACGTGCTGGAGCTCCTGCGCCGCGCCGGCGAGCGGGGCGATGTCTCGGTGCTCAGGGTCAGCCTGATCTCGCTCCTGCGGGTGCCGCTGCTCCTCGAGCAGGTCATCCCCTTTGCGGTGCTGTTCGGCGCGATCCTCGCCTTCGTGACGCTCAGCCGCGCGCTGGAGCTGGTGGTGACCCGCGCGGCCGGCATTTCGGTCTGGCAGTTCGGGGCCCCCGCGGCCCTGGTCGCGCTGGTGCTCGGGATCCTGTCGGTCATGGTCTACAATCCGGCCGCCGTCTGGATGCAGCAGCGCTCCGACGACCTGGCAGCCGGCATCTTCGGCTCGGAGGAAACCTTCCTGCTCCAGACCACCAATTCGGTCTGGCTGCGGCAGGACGGCGTTGACGGCGAATCGGTGCTGCATGCCGAGCAGCTCATCGGCCAGGGCACGGTCCTGCTCGGCGTCACGATCTTCACCTTCGACCATGACGGCACGTTCCAGGAGCGGATCGAGGCACGCGAGGCGCGGCTGTTCGAGGAATACTGGAACCTCACGGATGCCATCGTCTACACGACGGAAGCCGATCCGCAGCGCTACGGCGCCTACAAGGTCTCCACCTTCCTCACGCCCACGGAAGTGCGCGAAAGCATCGGCGCGCCCGAATCGATCTCGTTCTGGGACTTGCCCCGCTTCATCGAGCTGGCCCGCCGGGCCGGATTGCCCGCGTACCGATATACGCTTCAATATCAGACGCTTCTGGCCCGTCCCCTGCTTTTGCTGGCGATGGTTCTGATCGCCGCTGCGGTTTCGCTCAAGGTTTCTCGCTTTGGCGGGCTCGGCCGGATGATTCTGGGTGGAATCCTGTCTGGCTTCGTGCTTTACGTTCTGTCGGAGCTCGCGCGTGATTTGGGTGGAGCGGGTATCGTTCCGCCGCTGATTGCCGCCTGGGCTCCGGGAGTGTTTGGAGTTCTCATGGGATTGACGATCCTGCTCAATCAGGAAGACGGCTGATGACGCGGTCCTCGCTTCTCGCCCCCTCCTTCCTGACGCGTGGCGCTGTGCGCCCGGCTCGCGGCATCCGTATCCGCGGCCTGGGGTTCGTCATTGCCTGCAGCCTGATCGTGGCGCCGGGGGCCCTCACCCCCGCAGTTGCCCAGGATTCGCTTGCGAACGCGCTGCAGGCCCGCATCAAGCCCGATGCCCAGATGCTTCTGGAAGCGACCGAGCTCACCTATGACTTCGACCGGGACGTGATCTCGGCCGTCGGCAAGGTCGAGATCTTCTACGATGGCTTCACGCTGGAGGCCGAGCGCGTCGACTTCGACCGCAAGGCCGGCAAGATGGTCGCGCGCGGCTACGTGCGCTTCATCGAGCCGGACGGCAATGTCGTCACCACCAACGAGCTGGAACTCTCGGACGACTTCGCCCAGGGCTTTGCCAACTCGCTGCAGCTCGACACGCCCGAGCGCACCCGCTTCATTGCCGACCGCGCCACGCGCGAAGGCGGCAATGTCACCACCTTCGAGAACGGCCTCTACACCGTCTACACCAGCCCCGACCGTCCGGCGAACAAGCCGCCGCTGTGGCGGCTGCGCGCCCAGCGGATCATCCACAACCAGCAGGAGCAGGTTGTCGAGTTCCAGGACGCCTCGCTGGAGTTCTTCGGCCAGCCGATCGCCTACATGCCCTACCTGTCGATGCCGGACCCGACGGTCAAGCGCAAGACGGGGTTCCTGATGCCGTCCGGCGTCTTTTCGGAGCGGCTCGGCTTCGGCGTCGCGCTGCCCTACTACTGGGCGCTCGATCCCACCTACGATCTCGGCGTCACCCTGACCCCGCTGTCGAAGCAGGGCGTGCTGAGCGAGGCCGTCTGGCGCCAGCGGCTCGTCTCGGGCTCCTACCGGGTCGCGGCGGCCGGCCTGTTCCAGGCCCAGCCGTCCGAGTTCCGCGGCACGTCGGGCGACCGGCGCTGGCGGGGGGCGATCCACACCGACGGCGAGTTCCGCATCTCGCGCGACTGGAAATGGGGCTGGGACCTCACGCACAAGACCGACCGCGCCTTCCTGCGCGACTACGACAGCGTGAGCTTTGCCAAGAGCGACGAGGTCTCGCAGATCTATCTGGCCGGCGAGACCGAGCGCAACGCCCTGTCGGTCAAGGCCTATGCCTTCCAGATCTCGCAGGAGGACTACGATTCCTCGCGCGACGGTCATGATCCTGTCGGCCGTTTCTCGCCGGTGGGCCGCAGCCTGCAGGACAAGCAGCCCTACGTGCTGCCGGTCGTCGACTACGATTACGTGTTCGAGAACCCGATTGCCGGCGGCGAGCTGTCGCTGTCGAGCAACTTCACCAGTCTGCACCGCAACAAGACCGACGCCTTTGCCTTCAACGGCGTGGACCGGTTCCGCGGCATCGACGGCACCTTCTCGCGCCTGACCGTCCAGACCGACTGGCGCCGCACCCTGATCGACCCGATCGGCCAGGTCTTCACGCCCTTTGCCTATGTGCGCGGCGACCTGTTCTTCCTGGCCTCGCAGGACAAGAACATCAGCTCGCTCACGGGCGATGCCTTCGCCGGCCGCTTCATGCCGGCAGCGGGCATGGAGTACCGCTATCCCTTCGTCGTCACCTTCGACGGCGGCAACCAGATCATCGAGCCGGTGGCGCAGATCATCGTGCGCCCGGACGAGCAGCGCATCGGCCAGCTGCCGAACGACGACGCCCAGAGCCTCGTCTTCGATGCCACCACGCTGTTCGACTACGACAAGTTCTCCGGCTTCGACCGGGCCGAAGGCGGCACGCGTGCCAACATCGGCCTGAACTACAAGCTGCAGTTCGACGGCGGCCAGTATCTGAGCACCATGTTCGGCCGCTCGTTCCATCTGGCCGGCAAGAACTCCTACACCTACACGGACCTGCTCGGCGCGACGCGCAACTCCGGTCTGGAAACGCGCAACTCCGACTATGTCGGCAGCGCCTATTTCGACACGCGCTACGGCGTGCGGTTCGGTGCCCAGGCCCGCTTCGACGACGACAATTTCGCGATCCGTCGGGTGCAGGCCCAGGCGACGGCAACCTATGGCCCGGTGGTCAGCACGCTCGCCTATGCCTTCCTTGGCGCCCAGCCCGATCTCGGCATCGACAAGCCGCGCGAGGAAGTGCTCGGGGCCGCAAGCCTGCGCCTCAGCGACAACTGGCGCGTCTTCGGCTCGCTGCGCTACGACATGGAAAACCGCAACGTGGTGCAGGACGGGCTCGGCATCGGCTACGACGACGAGGGCTTCTCGCTGTCGGTCGCCTACCAGGAAGACCGCAGCCGCAACAACAAGGAGCCGGTTGACCGCACCGTCTTCTTCCGCTTCGGGCTGCGGACGATCGGCGACACCCAGGTCTCGACCGGCGGCCTCTGAGGCCGCCGCCGGCCCCCGGGATGCCTGCCGACGGCGAAAAGCGGTGCAGTTCCCAATTTTGGCCATGGTTTCACGCCATGGGCTTGAGAACGGTGGTGGGTCACACAGGACCGACAGGCAGCGGAAAAACGGTGGGGATGCCGTTCCGCGACGGCAACAGGGAGGCGCCGGGCAGGATGGCCCGGGCAGTCACAACATGAAGAAGTCACTTCTCCTCGCTTGCATGGCCATGATCCTGGCCACGGTCTCCGCCCCGCGCGTCGAGGCCCAGTCCTCCATCAAGGTCATCGTCGCCGACCAGGCCATCACCTCCTACGACATCCAGCAGCGCGCCCGCCTCATTTCCCTGACCCAGCGCAAGAGCAGCGGGGCAGCCACGCGCGAGGCGCAGGAGGAGCTGATCGACGACGTCCTGAAGCTGCGCGAGGCCCGCCGCATGGGCGTCAGCGTTTCCAAGTCCGAAGTCGACGCCGCCTTTGCCAGCATCGCGCAGCGCGTCAATCTCACGCCGCAGAATCTCGCAAATGCCTTGCGTCAGGCTGGTGTGAACCCCGAGACCCTGCGCAACCGTCTCAAGGCCGAGATCGCCTTCAGCCAGCTGGTGCGCCAGCGCTTCCGCGCCGAGGTCCAGATCAGCGAGACCGACATCGTCAACGCGCTGCGCAAGGCGCGCGCGGACGAGAACAACAAGGACAAGCCGGCCGACGTCAGCGTCGAATACGAGCTGCAGCAGGTCATCTTCGTCGTCCCGGCAAAGGCCAAGCCCAACTTCAAGGTGCAGCGAAAGCGCGAGGCGGAGACCCTGCGCAAGACCTTCACCTCCTGCGAGCAGGGCGTGCCCCAGGCGCGCAGCCTGTCCGAGGTCGTGGTCAAGTCGATCGGCTTCCGCCTCGAGACCGAGCTGCCGGCGGACATGAAGGACGTCATCGCCAAGACCGAGGTCGGCCGTCTGACGCCCCCGCTTGACGCCGAACGCGGCATCCAGATGATCGCTGTCTGCAAGAAGCGGGAGATCAAGTCCGACATTTCCGCCCGCACGCAGATCGAGGACGACCTGCGCCAGAAGGAGGGCGAGCAGCTCACCCGCCGCTATGTCCAGGAGCTGCGCCGCGCGGCCGTGATCGTCTACAAGTAAGCCGGATCGGTCCTGATGACAGCTCCCCGCCCCGCCCTCGCCGTCACCTGCGGCGAGCCTGCCGGCATCGGCCCGGACGTCACCCTGATGGCCTGGGCGCGGCGCGAGGAGCTTGAGCTTCCGCCCTTCTACCTGCGCGGGGATCTCGCGTTTCTGGCCGCCCGCGCTGCCCGTCTCGGGCTCGACGTGCCCTGCCGCGCCTGTGCGCCGGAGGAGGCGGGCGCCGTCTTTGCCGACGCGCTGCCGGTCGTGCCCACCGGACCGGCCGTTGCCGACCATCCTGGCGACCCGGATCCGGCCACCGGCGCCGCGGTCATCGCCTCGATCGACGCCTGCGTCGAGGATGTGCGCGAGGGCCGCGCCGCCGCGGTCGTCACCAACCCGATCGCCAAGAAAGTGCTCTACGACGCCGGCTTCCGGCACCCCGGACACACCGAATATCTCGGAGAGCTGGCACAGCGCTTTGCGCCCGGCCCCTTCCTTCCGGTGATGCTGCTGGCCGGTCCGAAGCTGATGGTGGTGCCGGTCACCATCCACGTGCCGCTCGCCCGGGTCCCCGAGCTGCTGACGGCCGGGCTTCTGGCCGACACCGCCCGCATCGTGCATCATGATCTTGTCACCCGCTTCGGTCTGGAGCGGCCGCGCATCGCCGTCTGCGGTCTCAATCCCCACGCCGGCGAAGGCGGCAGCATGGGCACCGAGGACCGGGACCTGATCGCGCCCGTGCTGCAGATGCTGACCGCCGAGGGCCTCAACGTCTCCGGCCCGTGGCCGGCCGACACGCTGTTCCACGACGCAGCCCGCGCCACCTACGACGTGGTGCTCGGCATGTATCACGACCAGGTGCTGATCCCGGTGAAGACCATCGGTTTCGATGACACGGTCAATGTCACGCTGGGCCTGCCCTTCGTGCGCACCTCGCCTGATCACGGCACGGCCTTCGGTATTGCCGGCACCGGCGCGGCGCGCTGCGACAGCTTCGCCGCCGCCGTGCGGATGGCGGCAGCGCTCACCCGGGAAGGTCCGGTGGCATGAGCCAGATCGACGACATGCCGCCGCTGCGCGACGTCATCCGCACCCATGGGCTGGATGCCAAGAAATCGCTCGGGCAGAACTTCCTGCTCGACCTCAACCTGACCTCGCGCATTGCCCGGGCTGCCGGTGACCTTGCCAACGCCACGGTCGTCGAAGTCGGTCCCGGTCCGGGCGGCCTGACACGGGCGTTGCTCGCCAATGGCGCGCGCAAGGTCATTGCCATCGAGAAGGACAGCCGCTGCCTGCCGGCGCTGGCCGAGATCAGCGCCCGCTATCCGGGCCGGCTGGACGTGATCGAGGGCGACGCGCTGAAGGTGGATGTCGCCGCACTCGGCGAAGGCCATCCCGTCAGGATCGTCGCCAACCTGCCCTACAACGTCGGCACCCAGCTGCTGCTCAACTGGATCACCACGCCCGTCTGGCCGCCGTTCTGGGCGTCCCTGACGCTGATGTTCCAGAAGGAAGTCGGCCAGCGCATCACCGCCACCGTGGATGACGACCATTACGGCCGCCTCGGCGTCCTCGCCGGCTGGCGCACCCGTGCCCGCATCCTGTTCGACATCGGGCCCCAGGCCTTCACACCGCCGCCGAAAGTCACCTCGGCCGTGGTGCATCTCGAGCCCAATCCGGAGCCCCTGCCCTGCGCGCTGGCCGATCTCGAACGCGTCACGGCAGCTGCCTTCGGCCAGCGCCGCAAGATGCTCCGCGCCTCGCTCAAGGGCCTGAAGCCGGACGCTGAACAGCGCATCGCCAACTGCGGCATCGCCCCGACCGCGCGCGCCGAGGAAATCGACATTCCCGGCTTCGTCAGGCTGGCCGCGCGTTTCGCGGAGAGCTGAGGGCGTCACAAAAGCGACGTCCCCAAAGACGATGCAACTTTTACTTGCCGATCGCCCTCGTGAAATTTATCAGTGGAGCCTCCAAGGCTTCAATCTGAAGGGTAATCGCAGTGGCGACGTTCACAATCAGGCATGGCGAGAACGTCGGGACGGGTGAGGCTGATTTCTTCCATCTGGATTCCAAGGTTGGCTCATTCAGCCTGGATGGTGGAGCTGGCTATGATACCGTCCGGATAAACCTTGCGTTTTTGGATGAGTATTCAATCGATAACGTCGAACGATTAGAGTTCTACGGCACGTGGGAACGGCCGAAAGACATGTATTTCGGCTTTGGCGGAGAGCCTCGATTTGTCGACTTTTCTCAAACCAATATCAGAACATCGATTTCTGTTTACAGTTCAAACTCTACGGTGATCGGCAACGGCGCGATCAGCTTGACGGCCGTGGAAAAGTCGGAGATCACGACGTTCGATATGGAGAGCGGCGCTTATCGCGGCACTTTTGACGGCAAGACAATTGAAAACACTTACACGAACTTCTTGAATGTGTCGGCCAGGTCCGGAGACGATACCGTCTACGGAAATCAATTCAACAATTTGGCCATCCTGGGACCTGGAAAGAACTACTTTGATGGCAGGGGCGGACTGGACACATTTCGTATTCAGGGTTGCCCATCCTCGTACAAGATCGAGAAGACCTCCAATGGTCATCTGATAAGTCTTGACCGAGCTGTGACCCCACAGTCAACCGAACTGGTCAACGTCGAGCGTGTCGAGTTTACATGTTACGGCGTCAGAATACTTGCGTTCGATCTCGATGGTGCCGCCGGGCAGACCTATCGCCTGTACCAGGCTGCCTTTGCCCGCACACCCGATACCGATGGCCTGAGACACAACGTGAAACTTGTGGACGCCGGCATGTCGCTGCATCAGATATCCTCCGCCTTCATCGGATCGGCCGAGTTCATCCAGCGCTACGGTCGCACCCCCTCTGACAGAACTTACATAAACGCCCTGTACAACAATGTCCTTGGCCGCGACGCCGACGCTGAGGGGCTTGCCGGCTGGATCGGGCGACTGTCATCCGGCACATGGGACCGAGCCAGTGTCCTTCTCGGTTTCTCCGAGAGCGCCGAGAACAAGGCCCTGGTCGGCCATGCGATTGAAAAAGGCATCTGGCTGCTTTGACCCTGGCAGCAAAAAGCCCGCCGCCGGGATCCGGGGCGGGCCAATCTTTCCGTCTCGCAGGGCACACCGCTCAGCCTTCGCCGGACAGTTCCCCCTCAAGGTCGCCGACCATGCCCTCGATGAACGGGCCGATGGCGGCGGAGCGGGCGCGCTTGTGCCGCTCGGCCTTCAGGATGGCCCGGACCGCTTCATAGGCGCGGCTCAGGTCCTCGTTGACGACGACATAATCATACTCGGTCCAGTGCCGCATTTCCCCGACAGCCGTCTTGAGCCGGCGCAGGATCACCTCCTGCGTGTCCTCGGCCCGGCGATGCAGGCGCGACTTCATCTCGGCGATGGACGGCGGCAGGATGAACACAGACACCACGTCTTCGCGCATCCGGTCATAGAGCTGGAACGTGCCCTGGATGTCGATGTCGAACAGCACGTCGCGCCCTTCGCCAAGGGCCTTCTCGACCGGATCGCGCGGCGTGGCGTAGTAGTTGCCGTGCACTTCGGCCCATTCCAGCAGCTCACCGCGGTCGCGCATCTGCTCGAAGCGCTCGCGCGTGATGAAATGGTAGTGCACCCCGTCGATCTCGCTGGTCCGGCGTGGCCGGGTCGTCACCGAGATCGACAGTTCGAGATTGTCTTCCCGCTCCAGCAGAAGCCGGGCAATGGTCGACTTGCCGGCGCCGGAGGGCGAGGACAGCACAAGCATGAGGCCGCGACGATGGGATTCCGCCTCGTCGGCCGTGACGACGGTGCCGCCGTGCGGCTTGCCTTGGTCAGCCATGGGGATCACTCCAGGTTCTGAACTTGCTCGCGAAGCTGGTCGATCACCGCCTTCAGCTCCAGGCCGATGGCCGTCAGGGCCACGTCATTCGACTTGGAGCACAGCGTGTTGGCTTCGCGGTTGAATTCCTGCGCCAGAAAATCGAGCTTGCGGCCAACCGGGCCGCCCTCGGCCAGAAGCTTGCGCGCCGCGCCCACATGGGCCGTCAGCCGGTCAAGCTCCTCGCGCACATCCGCCTTGGCTGCCAGCAGGGCGGCTTCCTGGGCCAGCCGCTGCGGATCCAGCGCCGGCACGGCGCCGACCAGATCCTCGACCTGCTGCTTCAGGCGGGCCCGGATCGCCTCCGGCTGGCGCGCCGGCACGGCTTCTGCGGCAGCGGTCGCCCGCGCGATCGTGTCGAGATGCCCGCCCAGGACCGCGCCGATGGCGGCCCCTTCGCGCGCCCGCATCTCGGCAAGCGCGACGAGGGCCGTGTCGAAGCTGGCGGCGAGCGCCGCGAGGAACGCGGCGCGGCTGGCCTCGTCCTCGACCGGCTCCTTCAGTTCCAGCACGCCCTTGTGCGCCAGGATGCCGTCCAGTGACGGCGGCGCGGCTTCCGGCATCCGGCGGTGCAGGAGTTGCAGCGCCCGCAGCACCGCCTCCAGCGCGGCCTCGTTCACCGTCAGCACAGCCTCGCCCTGGTCGCGCTGCATCGAGAGGTTGGCCGACACGTTGCCACGCGACAGCACCCGGGCCGCCTGCTCCTTGAGCGGCCCCTCGAGCTCCTCAAGGCCCGACGGCAGACGCAGCCGCAGGTCGAGGCTCTTGCCGTTGACCGAGCGCAGCTCCCAGGTCCAGCGCACGGGGCCGGCGGCCCCTTCGACCCGGGCAAAGCCCGTCATGCTGGCAAGCGCCATGTCACGTGTTCCTTGCAAGGACCGGGGCGCCGGACGCTGTCCGGGCCGCCGGTGTCAGTTGGAAGTTGCCGGCGCTGCCTGCGGCGCGGCCGGGGCCGACTGCTGCTGGGCCCGCAGCGCCCGCTCGATCTCGCGCCACTTTCGCACGTTCTGCTGATGCTGCTCGTAGGTTTCGGCAAAGACATGCCCGCCGGTGCCGTCGGCCACGAAGTAGAGATCCTTCGTCCGCGACGGATTGGCCACGGCTTCCATGGCCGCCCGGCCGGGATTGCCGATGGGCCCGGGCGGGAGCGCCGGGATCTGGTAGGTGTTGTACTCGGTCTTCTTGTCGAGATCGGCGCGGGTGATCGCCGAGCGGTCGCGCGTCCAGGCCTCGCCGCCATAAAGACCGTAGAGAATGGTCGGGTCCGATTGCAGCGGCATCGACCGGTTCAGCCGGTTGACAAACACGCCCGCCACACGGGTCCGTTCATCGGCCTTCGCCGTTTCCTTCTCGACGATGGAGGCAAGGATGACGAGTTCTTCCGGCGTCTTGATCGGCAGGTTCTCGCTGCGCCGGCTCCAGATCTCGCGCAGGAGCTTCTCCTGCGCGGCGACCATCTGGTCGAGGATCTGCTGGCGCGTGGCCCCGCGCGTGAAGGTGTAGGTTTCCGGCAGGACCTCGCCCTCGCCCGGGATGCGCGTGATCTCGCCAGTCAGGATCTCGTTTTCCTTGAGCCTTGCGATTACCTGCGCCGTCGACCAGCCTTCCGGCACGGTCACCGAATGGGTGACGGCATTGCCTTCGACCAGGTCGCGCATGACCTCGTTCATGGTCACGCCGGCCTTGAAGGCATATTCGCCGGCCTTCAGCCGGCCGGCGTTCTTGTAGGCGCGCACGCCGAGGTCAAACACCCAGGCGTTGCTGATGACCCGGTTGGCCTCCAGCGTTTCGGCAATCGTGGTGAGGCCCTGACCGGAGGAGATGATCACCGTCCGGTCCGCCTGCAGCGGGCCGGGCGCGTCGAACTCGAGCTTGCCCCAGTAGAGGCCCGCGCCGGCGGCCAGCATCATCAGCACGACGCTGCTGAGGATCAGGTTGATGAGAATGACGAAGGGATTGCGCACATGGCGCGAACGGGCTGGCGGCTCTGGAGCCCGGTCCGGCTGGATCGCCTCGCGGGGGCTTTTCGGCTTGAGTCGCATGGGTCGCTCGTTCCTCCGGGTCCGTCTGCATCCGTCCGGTGCCTTGCGGGCAAGCCGGCGGGGACTGCACTGTCGAGGGGACTTGTGGCAGGGACCTGTCCCCTGGCAGCCGCCCCCGGGAGGTTAAACCTGCCGATTGGGGCGAAACAGCGATGGTCTCGCCGACCGTCCGGCGGCGCGGGCTCCGCGCCGCCGCAGCAGCCCGTGGCTCAGGCTGCGACCTTGCGGAACACCAGCGAGGCGTTCGTGCCGCCAAAGCCGAAGGAGTTCGACAGCGCGATGTCGATGTTCATCGGCTTGGCCTTGTGGGCCACCAGGTCGATCTCGGTCTCGACGGACGGGGTGTCCAGGTTGAGCGTCGGCGGCGCGACGCTGTCGCGGATCGCCAGGATCGAGAAGATCGCCTCGACGGCACCGGCGGCCCCGAGCAGATGACCGATGGACGACTTGGTCGAGGACATGGTGAGACGTCCGGCCGCGTTGCCGACCAGACGCTCGACCGCGCCGAGCTCGATCGTGTCCGCCATGGTCGAGGTGCCATGCGCGTTCACGTAGTCGATGTCGCTGGCCATGATGCCGGCGCGCTTCAGCGCGGCGCTCATGCAGCGATAGGCGCCGTCCCCGTCTTCCGACGGTGCGGTGATGTGATAGGCGTCGCCCGAGAGGCCATAGCCGATGACCTCGGCATAGATCTTGGCCCCGCGACGGACGGCGTGATCATAGTCCTCGAGGACCACGACGCCGGCGCCCTCGCCCATCACGAACCCGTCGCGATCCTTGTCATAGGGACGCGAGGCCTTGGTGGGCTGGTCGTTGTAGATGGTCGCCAGGGCGCGGCAGGCGGCAAAGCCCGCCAGCGACAGGCGGCAGATCGGCGATTCGGTGCCGCCGGCCACCATCACGTCCGCATCGCCAAAGGCAATGAGACGGGCAGCGTCGCCGATGGCATGGGCGCCGGTCGAGCAGGCGGTCACGACCGCATGATTGGGGCCCTTCAGGCCGTGGCGGATCGACACCTGACCACCGGCCAGGTTGATCAGACGGCCCGGGATGAAGAACGGGCTGATGCGGCGCGGGCCCTTGTCACGGAGCACATGCGCCGCCTCTTCGATGCCCTGGAGCCCGCCGATGCCGGAGCCGATCAGCACGCCCGAGCGAACCTGCTCGTCGTAGGTCTGAGGCTTCCAGTTGGCATCGGCAAGGGCCTGGTCCGCGGCAGCCATGGCATAGATGATGAAATCATCGACCTTGCGCTGCTCTTTCGGATCCATCCAGTCATCTGGATTGTAGGCCCCCTCGACCGAGGGATCGCGCGGGATCTGACACGCAATCTGACAGGCAAGATCATCGACATCAAAGCCTGTGACGCGCTGCGCCCCGCTCTGGCCTGCCAGGATCTTCTTCCAGGTCACGTCAACACCGCAGCCAAGCGGAGTGACCATGCCCATACCGGTAACGACGACTCGTCTCATTAGCCCGCACGTAGTTCGGGCGGCAGCGCGCACGCTGCGCCCGTCAGGTCAGGGGGAAACCGGATTAACCGGCGTTCTTTTCCAGGAAGCTGACAGCGTCACCGACGGTCAGGATGGTCTCGGCTGCATCGTCCGGGATCTCGACGCCGAATTCTTCTTCAAAGGCCATGACCAGCTCAACGGTGTCAAGGCTGTCTGCGCCGAGGTCGTCGATGAAGCTCGCACCCAGCACAACCTTCTCGGAGTCGACGCCCAGGTGCTCGACAACGATCTTCTTCACACGTTCCGCGATATCGCTCATTTTACTTACCTCGGTGGTTTTTACGAACCGGTCACCCGCGCAAGGGCATCTTGGGCAAATCTCAGAAAACCACAAGACCTTGCGACGGGAGTTATCTGCACAAAAGCCAGGAAGCCGGCGGGACGCCAGCCTTCTGCACAGTCCGTCCAGAATAATCGGCGGCTAGGTAACACACTTTATCAGGGTTTACCAGCCGCCGAGCCGGAGCTCGACACGCCGGGGAACCGGTTGGTCCACCGGCAATTTCTCTCGTCAGATCATGGCCATGCCGCCATTCACATGCAGGGTCTGTCCCGTCATGTAGGCAGCCTCGTCACTGGCCAGATAGACGGCGGCAGCCGCAATCTCCGCAGCCGTCCCGAGCCGGCCGGCCGGCACGGACCCGAGAATCGATTCCTTCTGCTTGTCGTTCAGCACATCCGTCATCGCCGTCTCGATGAAGCCCGGCGCGATGGTGTTCACCGTCACGTTGCGGCTTGCGATCTCGCGGGCGATCGACTTGTACATGCCGATCATGCCGGCCTTTGCGGCCGCATAGTTGGCCTGCCCCGGGTTGCCGGTCACGCCGACCACCGAGGTGATGCCGATGATGCGGCCATGGCGGCGCTTCATCATGCCCTTGATGGCGGAGCGGCAGAGGTGGAACCCGGAGGTCAGGTTCACTTCCAGCACCTGGTCCCACTCCTCATCCTTCATGCGCATGAAGATGTTGTCGCGGGTGATGCCGGCATTGTTGATGAGAATGTCGACGCGGCCCATGGCAGCCTCGGCGGCCGGGATCAGCCCCTCGACGGCGGCCCGGTCGGACAGGTTGGCGGCGGCCACATGCACCCGGCTGCCGAGATCGGCGGCCAGCGCCTCCAGCTTTTCCACACGGGTACCCGAAAGGGTCACCGTCGCGCCCTGGGCGTGCAGCGCGCGGGCAATCGCCTCGCCGATGCCGCCGGTCGCGCCGGTCACCAGCGCGGTCCTGTCGTTCAGATTGAACATTGACTGTTCCTTCCTGTTGGCAGCGCGGACCGCAGTCGGTCCGGGCCTGGTGGAGACGGGAGCACGCCGGCCCCCGGTCGGCAGGTCTCAGCCCTTCAGCTGCTCCAGCACGGCATCGACGTCGCCCGGCACGTTGACGGCAAGACCGGTCGCGTCCTTGGCAATGCGCTTGACCATGCCCGAAAGCACCTTGCCCGCGCCGATCTCGACAAAGGTCGAGACCCCCTCGCCGGCAAGCCACTCGACGGACTCGCGCCAGCGCACGGTCCCGGTCACCTGCTGCACCAGCCGCGTGCGGATCTCGGCCGGGTCGGAAATCGGCCGCGCCAGCACGTTGGCGACCAGCGGGACCTTCGGCGCCTGGATCGTCACGCCGGCAAGCGCTTCGGCCATGGCATCGGCGGCCGGCTGCATCAGCGAGCAATGGAAGGGAGCGGACACCGGCAGAAGCACCGCGCGGCGCCCGCCCTTGCCCTTGGCAATCTCGACGGCGCGCTCCACGGCAGCCTTGTGGCCGGAAACCACGACCTGGCCCGGTGCGTTGTCGTTGGCCGCCTCGCAGACCTCGCCCGGCGCGCTCGCCTCGGCGGCAACCTCCCGGGCAACATCGAAGTCGAGCCCGAGCAGCGCCGCCATGGCACCGACGCCGACCGGCACGGCCGCCTGCATCGAGGTGCCGCGCAGCCGCAGGAGCCGCGCCGCGTCACCGATCGACAGGCTGCCGGCAGCCGCAAGCGCGGAATACTCACCGAGCGAATGGCCGGCCACATAGGCAGCGGATGCCTTCAGGTCGATGCCGCGCGCTTCCATCACCCGCAGCGCTGCAAGGCTCACCGCCATCAGCGCCGGCTGGGCATTCGCCGTCAGCGTCAGCTCGTCCTTGCTGCCGGTCCACATCAGCTCCGAGAGCTTCTGCCCGAGCGCCTCGTCGACTTCGGCAAAGACCGCCCGCGCCTCGGCAAAGCCATCGGCCAGCTCCTTGCCCATGCCGATGTCCTGGCTGCCCTGTCCGGGGAAGATGAACGCGACGCTCATGCCTGTGCCTCCGCTGCCGCGGCCGGGGTCTTGCCGGCCACGATCCGTCTGTCCTGTGGGCTGCCTGGAGGCTCCGCACCACCGACCGGCACGTCAGTGTTGAAGGAGCAAGCGCCCGCACTTGCGCCGCTAATGGTCTGACGAGAGCGCCCCTGTCAAGCCTCCGGCATGCACTGGTCCGGGCCCGACGTCGGGAAATGCGGGGGTTTTCCCCGTCTTGGGACCTTTCGCACCTGGCCGCCCCCCGGCGCGCGCGGGCCCGGGCAGCGCGGATTTTCACGCCGGGTGCGGGCCGGGCGCGGGTTACGCCTTGCATTCCGTGCCGGTTGCTGTATGAAGCAGGCCTCGTCCGGGACCTTGGCTGGTGGCTGAACGGAGGGACATGTCTCTGAAGGCATGTCAGGATCGTGAGGGATCCGACTTCCCGTGTCTCCGCTCTCGTAGGACTAATACGTTCCTTTCCGTAGGCACGTAGAGGCTTTGCGCCAGGCCCGTCCGATTGACACACAGAAAGGCAAGCACACATGCCGCTTTATGAACACGTGTTCCTGGCCCGCCAGGACGTGTCGACCCAGCAGGTCGAGCAGCTCGTCGAGCAGTACAAGGGCCTGATCGAAGCCAACGGTGGCAAGGTCGGCAAGATCGAGAACTGGGGCCTGCGCTCCCTCGCCTACCGCGTGAAGAAGAACCGCAAGGCTCACTACACGATGATGAACATCGACGCCCCGCACGCCGCGGTCGCCGAGATGGAACGTCAGATGGGCATCAACGAAGACATCCTGCGCTTCATGACCCTCAAGGTCGAGGCTCACGATGAAGAGCAGTCTGCCATGATGCAGAAGCGTGACCGCGATGACCGTCGCCGCCGCGACGACCGCTTCGGCGGCGAGCGCAGCGACCGCCCGGAACGGTCCGACCGTCCGGCCCGTGGTCCCCGTCGTGCAGATGCGGAGTAATTGAGAATGTCCGAAATCGCTCAGATCCCCGCCCGTCGTCCGTTCTTCCGTCGTCGCAAGACCTGCCCGTTCTCCGGCAACGGCGCCCCGGTCATCGACTACAAGGACATCCGTCTGCTGCAGCGCTACATCTCCGAGCGCGGCAAGATCGTCCCGAGCCGCATCACCGCGGTCTCCGCGAAGAAGCAGCGTGAGCTGGCCCGCGCCATCAAGCGCGCCCGCCTGCTGGCCCTGCTGCCCTTCGTCATCAAGTAAGTTCGGGGCTTCCCGAATCCGGGCCGCGGCGGATCTCGATCCGGCCGCGGCCCTGTCGGTTTTCCGGGCGCCGCCGCCTTGAGGGGCAGGCGGCGCATCAGAGCCGGCAATCCCGGATTGGGGCCGACGGGTTCGTGATCGGCCTCTAACCGTCTGGCACGGGCAGGCATCCCTGCCCCGGACGGGACAGACCGACTGGAGAAGTCACATGGAAGTCATTCTGCTCGAGCGCGTGGCCAAGCTTGGCCAGATGGGCGACAAGGTTCGCGTCCGCGACGGTTACGCCCGCAATTTCCTGCTGCCGCAGGGCAAGGCGCTGCGCGCCAACAAGGCAAACCTTGCCAAGTTTGAAGCCGAGCGCGCCCAGCTCGAAGCCCGCAACCTGGAGCGCCGCAAGGACGCCGAGGCCGTTGCCGGCAAGCTGAACGGCCAGACCTTCGTGGTCATCCGTTCCGCCTCCGAGACCGGCCAGCTCTACGGCTCCGTCTCCCCGCGCGACATCGCCGAAGTGGCGACCGCCGGCGGCTTCACCATCGGCCGCGGCCAGGTGCATCTGGCAACCCCGATCAAGACCATCGGCCTGCACAGCGTTGCCATCGCGCTGCACCCGGAAGTCGAGGTCTCCGTCTCGATCAACGTCGCCCGCTCCGCTGACGAAGCCGAGCGCCAGGCTGCCGGCGAGGACCTGACCGCCCGCGAGCAGGACGTGTTCGAGTTCGAGGAAGAAGAAGCCGAGGACGGCGAGGACGAGGGCGAAGGCGACGACGCCTGATCCAGCCTCCCCTTCGTGGTGGATACCGACGGCGCCCCTCGCGGGGCGCCGTTTGCATTTGCCGGCTTGGCAGGGGCTGCCCCGGCCCGAGAGCGCCCGATGCTGGCGCGTCAAGGCAAACTTTCGGGTTTGTCCCCGCTGATTTTCACGTCACACTCGTTATTAACGCGCTGCTAACTCCTCGCTTTTCCTGCCGCTCCAACGCCGGTAAACGAAGGGGGGCGTTATCCGGGGGATCCCATGAAAGGCAGCATTCAGAAGGTCGAGACCGTGTCGGACAGCGTGCGCGTCGCACCGCACAATGCGGAGGCCGAACGCCAGCTTCTGGGCGCCATTCTCGTCAACAACGAGACCTATTACCGGGTCTCGGACTTTCTCGAGGCGCATCATTTCTTCCTGCCCCCGCACAAGGACATCTACGAGAAGATCGGCCAGCTGATCCGCGCCGGCAAGACCGCCTCCCCGATCACGCTGAAGACCTTCTACCCGGCCGACACCAGGATCGCCGATCTCAGCGCCACCCAGTACCTGCTGCGCCTGGCCGCCGACGCCGCCTCCATCATCAACGCCGAGGACTACGGCCGCACGATCTATGACCTCGCCGTCCGGCGGAACCTGATCCGCATCGGCGAGGACATGGTCAACATCGCCTTCGACGCGCCGATCGACATGCCGCCGAACCAGCAGATCGACGATGCCGAGCGGCGGCTGTTTGAACTGGCCGAAAAGGGCCGCAGCGAAGGCGGGTTCGTCTCCTTCGGCGACGCCCTGACCGAAACCATCCAGATGGCCCATGCCGCCTACAACCGCGAAGGCGCGCTGTCGGGCATCTCCTCGGGCCTCACCGATCTTGACCGCCTCATGGGCGGCCTGCAGCATTCGGACCTGATCGTGCTGGCCGGCCGTCCCGCCATGGGCAAGACGTCGCTCGCCACCAACATCGCCTTCAACGTGGCCCAGGCCTACATGTCCGAGGAGCAGCCCGACGGCACGATGAAGACGGTCAACGGCGGCGTCGTCGGCTTCTTCTCGCTGGAAATGTCGGCCGAACAGCTCGCCACCCGTATCATTTCCGAACAGGCCGAGATCTCCTCCTCGAAGATCCGGCGCGGCGACATCACCGAGGCCGAGTTCGAGAAGCTGGCCGCCTGCGCCCAGATCATGCAGACGGTGCCGCTCTATGTCGACCAGACCGGCGGCATCTCCATCGCCTCGCTTGTCGCCCGCGCCCGCCGTCTCAAGCGCCAGCGCGGCCTCGACCTGCTCATTGTCGACTATATCCAGCTCCTGTCCGGCTCCCAGAAGAACGGGGCCAACCGCGTGCAGGAAATCACCGAGATCACCACGGGCCTGAAGGCGCTCGCCAAGGAGCTGAACGTGCCGATCATCGCCCTGTCGCAGCTGTCGCGTCAGGTGGAATCGCGCGATGACAAGCGGCCGCAGCTGTCGGACCTGCGCGAATCGGGCTCGATCGAACAGGACGCCGACGTGGTGCTGTTCGTGTTCCGCGAGGAGTACTACCTCTCCAAGACCCAGCCCGAGGAAGGCACGCCCGAGTATGAAGCCTGGCGCGACAAGTTCGAGCGGGTGAAGGGCAAGGCCGAAGTCATCATCGCCAAGCAGCGTCATGGCCCCACCGGCACCGCGCAGCTCCACTTCCAGGGCGAGTTCACGCGCTTCTCGGATCTGGCCGAAGACCAGTATCTGCCCGAGCGGCTCGAGTAACGCCGCCCGACCCCTTATGATGGCGTCATCCGGCAGGGGCCGCGATTCGCCCGCCTGCCGCCCCGTTGCCGGATGAGACTGCCTGCATGACCGATCCCCAGACCGTTCCCCCGCCGCCAGCCGCCCGCAGAGCCCGGGTGACGGTCGATGACGCGGGCCATGGCAGCGTGCTGACGATCGACCCGGCCGCAATCGCGCGCAACTGGCAGGCGATCACCGGGGTCGTCGGTCCTGCGACCGCGGTGGCGGCCACGATCAAGTCCGACGCCTATGGCTGCGGCATCGGCCCGGTCGTGCGCGCCCTGTCTGCCGCCGGCTGTTCCACCTTCTTCGTCGCCCTGCCCCAGGAAGGGCTCGCCGCCCGGCGCGAGGCGCCCTCGGCGGTGATCTACGTGCTCAACGGGCTGCTGCCGGGCGCCGCCCCGCTCTATGCGGAGGCGCGGCTCAGGCCGGTGCTCGGCTCCCTGCCCGAGGTCGAGGACTGGGCCCTCTTCTGCCGCAGCCGCAAGGTGCCGCTCGAGGCGGCCCTGCATCTGGACACCGGCATGAACCGCCTCGGCCTTCCCGAGGAGGATGCGGCCCGGATCGCCGCAGACAGTGTCCTGACGCGCGCCTTCCGCATCAGTCTGGTGATGAGCCATCTGGCGTGCGGCTCCAGTCCCGTCTCGCCCTTCAACCGCACGCAGCTTGCCCGGTTCGAGGCGCTGTCGGCGCGGTTTCCCGGTCTGCCGCGCTCGCTTGCCAATTCGGCCGGCGTCTATCTCGGGCCCGATTTCCACTTCGATCTGGTCCGCCCGGGCATCGCGCTCTACGGCGGCGAGATCCACGAGGGCGATCCGCTGCGCCTCGCCCCCGTGCTGCGGCTCGAGGCGCACATCCTGCAGCTGCGCACGGTTGCAGCCGGCACGCCGGTCGGCTACGGCCAGGCCCAGGTCACGACCCGTCCCACGCGTCTGGCGATCCTGTCGACCGGCTATGGCGACGGCTATCACCGCCGCGCCGGCGGCTCCGACGACCGCCCGGGCGCGACCGCCTGGCTTGCCGGTCACCGGGTGCCCCTGTTCGGCCGGATTTCCATGGATCTGATGGCGGTCGACGTGACCGATGTTCCGGCAGACCTTGCAAGGCGTGGTGCCCGGGTCGAGCTGCTCGGGCCGAATGCCGACATCACGGCGGTCGCCGCCGCCGCCGAAACCATTGACTACGAACTGCTGACCGGGCTCGGGCGCCGCCACAGGCGCGTCTACGGGCCGCTCGGCGAGGATCTCTGACCATGGCCCGCCGATCCACAGCCTTCGTCTGCCAGTCCTGCGGCGCCGTCAGCTCCAAATGGGCGGGGCGTTGCGATTCCTGCGGCGAATGGAACTCCATCGTCGAGGAACAGACCGACAGCGGCGTCGGCGGCGGGCCCTCGCGGGGCCGCCCGGCCAAGGGACGCATCGTGCCGCTGGTGGGGCTGTCGGGCGAGGCCAAGGAAGCGCCCCGCTTCCAGAGCGGCATCAAGGAGCTGGACCGGGTCACCGGCGGCGGCTTCGTGCGCGGGTCCGCGCTGCTGGTCGGCGGCGATCCGGGCATCGGCAAGTCCACGCTGCTGATCCAGGCCTCCGCCGCGCTCGCCAACAAGGGCCTGCGGTCGGTCTACATCTCGGGCGAGGAGGCCGTCGACCAGGTGCGCCTGCGCGCCGAACGCCTCGGTCTGGCCGGAGCTCCCGTGGCGCTGGCCTCGGAGACCAGCGTCGAGGACATCCTTGCCACGCTCGAGGCCGGCCCGCCGCCGGCCCTGCTGATCCTTGATTCGGTGCAGACCCTGTGGACCGAACAGGCCGATTCTCCACCCGGAACCGTCACCCAGGTCCGCGCCTCCGCCCAGGCGATGGTGCGCTACGCCAAGAAGTCCGGCACCGCCATGGTGCTCGTCGGCCACGTCACCAAGGATGGCCAGATCGCCGGTCCCCGCGTGGTCGAGCACATGGTCGATGCCGTGCTCTATTTCGAGGGCGACGGCGCGCATCAGTACCGCATCCTGCGCTCGGTCAAGAACCGCTTCGGGGCAACCGACGAGATCGGCGTCTTCGAGATGACCGGGTCCGGCCTGCAGGAAGTGGCCAATCCGTCTGCACTTTTCCTCGGTGACCGGGCCACCAACTCGCCCGGATCCGTGGTCTTTGCCGGGCTGGAAGGCTCGCGTCCGCTGCTGATCGAGATCCAGGCCCTTGTGGCCCCCTCCTCGCTCGGCACGCCGCGCCGGGCGGTGATCGGATGGGACAGCGCGCGCCTGTCGATGATCCTGGCCGTGCTGGAGGCGCGCTGCGGCGTCCGCTTCTCCCAGCATGACGTCTATCTCAATGTCGCCGGCGGCCTGCGCATCAACGAGCCCGGTGCCGACCTCGCGGTCGCTGCGGCCCTGGTCTCGTCCCTGAGCGGTCTTGCCCTTCCCGGCAATTGCGTCTATTTCGGCGAGGTCAGCCTGTCGGGCGCGATCCGTCCGGTCGCGCAGGGGCAGGCCCGGCTGAAGGAGGCCCAGAAACTCGGCTTCGACCGGGCGATCTGTCCCCAGGGGACCCTCAAGGACGGGGGCAAGGGAGAGATTGCCGCCGACGGGGTCCAGGATCTGGCCAGCTTCATTGCCCGCATCACAGCCGGCGGCAAGCGGCGCGGCGACGAGCGGACAAGACCGATGGCCTCGACACCCTTGGCCGCAGACACGGATTAGGACGCGGAACAACGCTTAGCCGGAACGGAAGTTGACCCGACCCTTGCGCGCAAGGGCCATCCGGCTTATGTCCGGTGCGCCGCGCGGGACATGAGGACAGACCGAGCAATGCCGATCACGCTTCTGGACGGAATTCTTCTCGTCATCATGCTGGTGTCCGCCGTCCTGGCGATGGTGCGCGGCTTCGTGCGCGAGGTGCTGTCGATCGCCTCCTGGGTTGCCGCCGCAGCCAGCGCCTATTTCCTCTACGGCTACGTGCTGCCCTTTGCGCGCCAGTACATCAGCAACGAGTACGTGGCGCTTGGCGCCTCCGTGGCCGGCGTGTTCCTGCTGACCCTGATCATCGTGAGCTACATCACGATGCGCATTTCCGATTTCGTGCTGGACAGCCGGATCGGCGCGCTCGACCGCACGCTGGGCTTCGTCTTTGGCGCGGCCCGTGGCATGCTGCTGGTCGTCGTCGCCATGCTGTTCTTCAACTGGTTCGTGCCGGCAGAGCGCCAGCCGGACTGGGTGGCCC
This sequence comes from Pannonibacter sp. XCT-53, assembly GCF_009915765.1. Lineage (NCBI taxonomy): Bacteria > Pseudomonadati > Pseudomonadota > Alphaproteobacteria > Hyphomicrobiales > Stappiaceae > Pannonibacter > Pannonibacter tanglangensis. Next base: position 1,179,541 of record NZ_JAABLQ010000001.1, on the reverse strand, counting down.
AGGCCAAGTCGCGTGACCTGCTGGTCCATGTCGGCGACCAGCTCATCGCGGCGCTGCCCGAAGATCCCGAGGCCGCGATCCTCGACCGGATCCGCTCGAGCCGGCAGGCCCCGGCGGCCGCCACCTCGGGCGCGGGGGCCGGCCAGACGCAGGGAACAGCACCGGGAACGGCGCCGGGAACGACGCCGGCACCGGACGAGAACACGGGCTACTCGCCGGCCGAGCGCCGGGGCATCGAGCAACTGACCACCGGTGGCACCGGAAACTGAGCCAGGCTGGGCCGGTCCCGTCCGGCCCGTGAAGAGCGAGGACATCGCCATGACCGGAACGACCCATCATCCGCTGCAGTCCGCGCACCCCGCGACCGGGCTGCCTGACGACGACCTGTACGGCGACACGCTGCGCGAAGAGTGCGGCGTGTTCGGCGTTCTGGGGCACGAGGATGCCGCAGCCCTGACCGCGCTCGGGCTCCACGCCCTGCAGCACCGTGGCCAGGAAGCCGCCGGGATCGTGACCTACGACGACAACGACCAGTTCCGCTCCGAGCGTCATCTGGGTCTCGTTGGCGACCATTTCTCCAGCGCCGAGACGATCAGCCGCCTCGCCGGCTCCGCCGCCGTCGGCCATGTGCGCTACTCGACCACCGGTGAACCGGCCCTGCGCAACGTCCAGCCGCTGTTTGCCGAGCTCGACGGCGGCGGCTTCGCCATCTGCCACAACGGCAACTTCACCAATGGCCTGACGTTGCGGCGCCAGCTCATCCGGGACGGGGCCATCTGCCAGTCCACGTCCGATTCCGAGGTGGTGCTGCAGCTCGTGGCCCGCAGCCGCCAGCCCAAGATCGTCGACCGCTTCATCGAGGCGATCCAGCAGATGGAAGGCGCCTACTCGCTGGTCGCCCTCACGCGCAAGAAGCTGATCGGCGCCCGCGATCCGCTCGGCATCCGCCCGCTGGTCCTCGGCGACCTGAACGGCGCCCCGATCCTCGCCTCCGAGACCTGCGCCCTCGACATCATCGGGGCCAAGTTCATCCGCGAGATCGAGAATGGCGAGGTCATCGTCTGCACCTCGGGTGGCATCGAGAGCTACTTCCCCTTCGGCCGCCGCAAGGCCCGCCCCTGCATCTTCGAGTATGTCTACTTCGCCCGGCCGGATTCGGTCGTGGGCGGCCGCTCGGTCTATGACGTGCGCCGCCAGATGGGCGCCCAGCTCGCCATGGAAAGCCATGTCGATGCGGATGTGGTGGTTCCGGTGCCCGACAGCGGCGTTCCCGCCGCCATCGGCTACAGCCAGCAGTCGGGCGTGCCCTTCGAGCTCGGCATCATCCGCAACCACTATGTCGGCCGCACCTTCATCGAGCCGACCCAGTCGATCCGCACCCTCGGCGTCAAGCTCAAGCACTCGGCCAACCGCGCCCAGATCGAGGGCAAGCGCGTGGTGCTGATCGACGACAGTCTGGTGCGCGGCACGACCTCCTTGAAGATCGTCCAGATGATCCGCGATGCCGGCGCGCGCGAGGTGCATTTCCGCCTCGCCAGCCCCCCGATCCGCTATTCCGACTATTACGGCATCGACACCCCCGTGCGCGAGAAGCTGCTCGCCGCCCGTTACAACCTGGAAGAGATGCGGGCCTTCATCGGCGCCGACAGCCTCGCCTTCCTCTCCATCGAGGGGATCTACAAGGCCATGGGCTACGAGGGCCGCGACAACACCGATCCGCAGTTCACCGACCACTGCTTCACCGGCGACTATCCGACCCCGCTCACCGACCTGTCGGAGGATGTGGAGTTCCGCAAGCCGCCGCGCCTGGTCGAGATGCGGTGATCCGTCAGAGACAGAAGACCATGACCGAGACTTCACTTCAGGGCCGCGTGGCCGTCGTTACCGGCGCCTCGCGTGGCATCGGCTATTTCCTGTCGCGGGCGCTTGCGGCCGAAGGCGTGCACGTGATTGCCGTCGCCCGCACCGTTGGCGGGCTCGAGGATCTGGACGACGAGATCAAGGCGGCCGGCGGCAGCGCCACGCTGGTGCCGCTCGACCTGACCGACTACGACGGGCTCGACCGGCTCGGCGCCGCGATCTACGAGCGCTGGGGCAAGCTCGACATGCTGGTCGGCAACGCCGGCATGCTCGGCGGCCTGTCCCCCCTCGGCCACGTCGACATCAAGACCTGGGACAAGGTCATGGCGCTGAACGTCACCGCCAACTGGCGCCTGATCCGTTCGCTTGATCCGCTGCTGCGCCAGTCGGATGCGGGCCGCGCCGTGTTCCTCACCTCCAGTGCCGCCCACAAGTGCAAGGCCTTCTGGGGCCCCTACTCGGCCTCCAAGGCCGCACTTGAGGCGCTTGTGCGCACCTATGCGGCTGAAACCCGGTCGATGGGCGTCTGTGCCAACCTGCTGAACCCGGGCGCCATGCGCACCGCCATGCGGGCCAAGGCCATGCCGGGCGAAGACCCGGAGACCCTGCCGCATCCGGCAGAGGTGGCGCCGCAGATCATCCGCCTGCTGCGTCCCGACTTCACCGACACCGGCCGCCTCTATGATCGCCCGTCGGACAGCTTCAAGGACTACGAACCGCTGGTCGTCTGACGCGGCGCCTGCGCAGGGCCAACAAAAAAGCCGGGGCAGACGCCCCGGCTCCAGGTGCCGACAAGGCCCTTCTTGGTCATCACGGGCGAGAGCGAAGCGGAGACCCGGGACCGGAGAGCCGAAGTCTCTCCTCGGTAACTCCTTGAAAGATAGAGGCCACGACCCACCGGTCCCGGCCCGACGCTCTGCTGGGCCGGCGTGACTTCGGCGAGGTCGAGGCCGGTCATCCAGCTCAGCCGCGGCAGACGCCACGGTCTTGTTCGGGTGCCTCAGGCAACCTTCGGGAATGACGCGTCACAGATCGCGGTGAGATCCGCCTCGATGCCCCGCGCGCCGGCGATGACGCGCACGCCCGCCGTGAGCGCGGCCTCGGCGTCGAAAGCCGGGACAAAACCGCCGGCCTCCTCGATCATCAGCAGGCCCGCCAGGCAGTCCCAGGCGTGCATGTGCGCCTCGCAGTAGGCGATCAGACGGCCGGACGCCGTATAGGCCAGCATTAGGCCGCCCGAGGCATTGCGGAAGAAGACGCCGCCCCGGTCCACCAGCGCGTCGATCACCTGCACTGCGCCGCAGGCCTTGGTGCGTCCGCTGAAGCCGACACCGACCGATCCGCGTCCGAGGCTGTCGCTCGACGAGACCCGCATCGGACGCCCGTTCACGAAGGCACCACCGCCCCGCACCGCATGGAACATCTCGCGCGCCAGCGGATCATAGGTGATGCCGATCACCGTCCGGCCCTCGTGGACGCAGGAAATGACCACGCACCACTGCGGGATGCCGGCGACGAAATTGGCCGTGCCGTCGATCGGATCGATGACCCAGGTGAACCCGGAACTGCCGGCCAGGCGCCCGTGTTCCTCGCCCACGATGCCGTCCTGCGGGAACCGGTCGGCCAGCGCGTCCCGCACCAGCGTCTCCACGTCCCGGTCCGCCTCCGACACGAGGTCCTGATGCCCCTTGGCCGTGACCGTCAGCGTCTCGAGACGGCGGAAATAGTCGAGGCCAAGCGCCCCGGCGCGCTCGGCAAGATCAAGGGCAAAGGCCAGACGGTCCTGGATCATGGCAAACTCCGGCGGAAGGCAACACAGGGATGGGAGGGCGTGGCCGCTGGCCGCGCAGACGCGGGCGACCGTCGGCCGCCCGCACGGGGGCTCAGCGCTGCTTGGCCTTGCCCGCGAAGGGGTTGTCGCCCTTGCGGTAGGACAGGCGGATGGGGGTCCCCGGCATCTCGAACTTCTCGCGCAGATTGTTCACGAGATACCGGGTGTAGCTTTCGGGCAGTTCTTCCGGCCGCGAGCAGAAGACGAAGAAATGCGGCGGACGCGTCTTGGCCTGCGTCATGTAGCGCAGCTTCACCCGCCGGCCCTGCACCGCCGGAGGCGGATGATGGGCGAGGATGCCGGTGAGCCAGCGGTTGAGCCGCGCGGTCGAGATGCGCGTGTTCCAGACGTCATAGGCCCCGAACACCGCTTCCATCAGCCGGTCGATGCCCTGGCCCTGCAGGCCGGACAGCGTGCAGATGGCCACGCCGCGGATCTGGTTGAGATAGCGGTCCTGGGCGTCGCGGATGGCCTGCCAGGCGGCCTCGCGGTCCTCGATCAGATCCCACTTGTTGATGGCGATCACCAGCGCCCGGCCCTCGCGCGCGCAAAGCTCGATGATCTGCAGGTCCTGCTTCTCGAAGGAATTGGTGGCATCGAGGGCCACGACGACCACTTCGGCAAACTTGATGGCGCGCAGCGCGTCGGCAACCGACAGCTTCTCGAGCTTCTCCTGCACGCGCGCCTTGCGGCGGATGCCGGCCGTGTCGAACAGCTTCACATGCCGGTCCCGCCACAGCCAGTCGACGGAGATGGAATCGCGCGTGATGCCGGCCTCGGGACCGGTCAGCATGCGCTCCTCGCCGAGCATCCGGTTGATGAGCGTCGACTTGCCGGCGTTCGGCCGGCCGACGATCGCCACCCGGAGCGGGCGCTCGGCCGTGCCGGCGGCGATCTCGGGCACGAGATCCTGACCGTCCTCGTCCAGCTCGATGGCAAAGCGGGCCTCGTCGGCGGCCGCCTGCTCGTCTTCCTCCACCTGCTCCACGAAGGGCAGCAGCGCCGAATAGAGACCGGCCAGCCCCTCGCCATGTTCGGCGGAAATCGCCACCGGCTCGCCGAGCCCGAGCGCGAAGGCCTCGTAGAGCCCGCCCTCGCCGGCCCGGCCCTCGGCCTTGTTGGCCAGCAGGATGACCGGCTTGTCGGACTTGCGCACCACGTCGGCGAAATAGGCATCAAGCGGCGTGACGCCGGCGCGGGCGTCAATGACGAACAGCACCACGTCGGATTCGACGATGGCCTCTTCCGTCTGCGCCCGCATGCGGCCTTCGAGGCTGGTGGCCTCGGCGTCTTCCAGCCCGGCCGTGTCGATCACGGTGAAGCGCAGGTCGCCGAGGCGTGCCTCGCCAGGGCGCCGGTCACGCGTCACGCCGGGCGTGTCGTCGACAAGCGCCAGGCGCTTGCCCACGAGCCGGTTGAACAGCGTCGACTTGCCCACGTTCGGCCGGCCGATGATGGCGACGGTCGCACCCAATTTGCATCTCCTCGAGGGGCCGGCGCACCGGCCATCCCCGTTCTGTCTCAGTTGAAGGCCGCCAGACCGTTGTCGCCTTCAAGCACGATCACACGGCCACCGGCCACGATCGGCGTCACGAACACATTGGTCTGGACATCCCTCACGCTCTGCACGTTTCCGGACGTGGCGTCAACCAGCGCGATGCGTCCGTCGTTCGAGAAAGCGACAAGAGTGCCGTTTGCCAGCACCGGACCGGCCCAGTTGCGGCGCTTCTTCTTGTTCTCGAGCTGCGGCAGGTCGGCGCGCCACAGCGGCTGGCCGGTCTTGCGGTCGAGCGCGACCATGCGGTCATCCAGCGTCACCATGAACACGGCCGAGCCGGAGACGACCGGCGTGTGCACGCTGCCGATGTCCTGCTGCCATTCGATCTGGCCGGTCTTGAGCGAGGCGGCGATGGTGCGCCCGGCCACGCCCGTGGCGAACACGGTGCCGCCGGCCACCACCGGGCTGGCCGACACGTCGGCCAGCGTCGAGAGCGCGAGGGTACGGAACGCGCGGGCAACGCCCTCGGCCCAGATCGGCTCGCCCTTCTTGATGTCGATGGCCATGATCTCGCCGGAGGAGAACGGCACCACGACCGTGCCGCCGACCACAGCCGGCGCAGAGGCGGACAGGAGGCCGGCGGATTCCTCGATGCCCGAATAGGTCCAGACGACCGACCCGTCTTCCTGCTTGATCGCGTAGACCTCGTTGTTCTGGGTCACGACGAAGACATAGCCGTTGCCGACGGCCGGAGCGCCGCGCGCCGGCGTGCTGAGGTCGATGGTCCACAGGACCTGACCGGACCCGGCATCGAGCGCGGCAAACTTGCGGTAGCCGGTGGCGGCGAAGACGCGGCCGTTGGCCACGGCGACACCGCCGCCCGAGGCCACGTCATCCTCGCCTTCGGGGCGCAGGTCGCGGGTCCAGGCCCGGGCGCCGCCGGTCGTGAAGGCCATCACCTCGCCCGAGGGCTTGTAGACGAAGATGCGTCCGCCGTCGGACACCGGACGGGCAGCGGCACGCAGGCCCGAGGCTGTCAGCCCGCCGCCGGAGCTGCCGATCGAGGCGCGCCAGACGCGCTGGCCGCTCACCGAGACGGCGATGTTGCCGGCATCGTTGTTTTCCGGGCCACCGGCCTGCGGCCAGTTCTGGCCACCGGTGGCCGAACCGATGCTGGCCGCCTTGCCGGCCGCGCTGGCCAGCGGATCGGCATCGGCAAAGACCGGCTGCCGGTCGCCGGGCAGGATCTTCTCGCGCTCGGCGAAGGGATTGATCGCGTCGGTGTATTCCGACACGGAGCTGCAGCCCTGCAGGACGACCATCAGCGTGGCCAGCCCGGCAAGAGCGCGCAGTCGAGAGGAGGTCTTCAGCGGCATCAGTTGCTCACTCCCGCAGCGGCCGGCGCCTTGCCGGTGGCGGCACGGATCAGGTCGTTGAGAAGGCCGACGCGGCCGGCAATGTCGCGCGGGGCGGCGGCGTCGCCGGCGATCTGGTCGACCCAGGACTGGGCCGCCGTCAGGTCACCCTGTTTCCAGGCGCTGAAGGCGAGGATCTCGCGCGCCGCGAACCGCCAGGGATTGTCATTGGCCGCCAGCGGCTGGAGCCGGCCGGCAACGGTCGCATAGTCGGCGCTGTCGAGGGCAATATAGCCGGCCCGGATCGCGGCCAGGCCGCGCAGCAGCGGGTCGGCCGACGAATCGGCGGCAATCGCGTCGAAGCGGGCCAGGGCCTCGGCCTCGTTGCCCTGGCGCGCCAGGTCGGTGGCCGCGCGCATCCGCGCCAGCACCGGATAGCCGCCGGTCGACTGCGCGAGGCTCTCGAACAGGGTCTGGGCCTCTGCCGAATTGCCGGCATCAGCGGCGCGCACGGCAGCCATGAACGTGTCACCGGCCTTCTGCGCCTGCTGCCCTTCCCAGTAGAGCCAGCCGCGGTACCCGGCCGTTCCGACCACCACCAGCACGGCAAGGATGATGACGTAGACGCCGAACCTGTCCCAAAGGCGACGGTACTTTTCGTGACGGATATCCTCGTCGACTTCGCGGAAAATATCGGACATGCGTGCCAGGTTCCTGCATACAGACAAAGCGGCGCGGACGCGGACGGGGCCCACGCGGCGCGGCGCCACATTACAGTGTCACCCCCGTCGTGGCAAACGCCCGTCTCGCGCTGTTTTCAAGCACTTGATGGCTGAAGTGAGGCAGCCGCGCGGCCGGACCGCGCTTTGGCGGCAGAATCGCCCATCACAGCCTTGCGAGGAGCGCTGCGGCGGCGGGCGTACCGCGACCGCCGAGCCCTCCCCCCATCGCGCCGCCAGCAACGCCGCCAGCGACTGCGCCAGTCGCTGCGCCGGCGCTCTCCGGCCTACATCGGCGCGACGCCGACCAGCCATTCGTGCAGCTTCCAGACGAAGAGCCCGTAGAGCGCGAGGCCGCCCACCAGCGCCACCACGTCACCGGCCGGGCCGACGTCGATCTGCGGCGGACCACCGGCGGCCACCGGCACGCGCCGCTTGATCGAGATCCGGTCGACGACCGCCCAGACCAGGAAGGACCCGAACAGCAGGACCGAGGCAAGGTCGCCATTGGCCAGCAGATGGGCAAGCGCCCACAGCTTCACGGCCACCAGCATCGGGTGCTTCAGCGCCCGCTTGATACGGCCGGGAACATAGGCGGCGATCAGGAACACGAACACCGGCAGCAGCAGCAGGAAGGCCACATGCTTGAGCCCCACCGGCGGCTCGTAGATCTGCGGCGCGCCCTCGAAACGGGCGAGGCCGTAGCCATAGATCATCAGCCCGAGGCCGAGGGCGGAAACGAGGCTGTAGAGGCCCTTGTAGCCGCCGCTTCCCAGCCGCTCCTGCAGGCCTGCGCGCAGCTCGCGCAGCATGGTGAGAGTGTGTGCGCCGAAGAACAGCGCGATCCCGAGGATCAGATACAGCATTCCAGGGTCTCCCTCGCGGCATCGCGTCGCCGCGTTAACCCAGTTGTGGTCGACTTTGGAGGATTGCCGCAAGACTTGATTCACGGGCCACCGATACCATCAGGCCAGTTTTCAGACACTCCTGGAGGCGATCTTGGACGAACGCCGCGCCGCGCCCCGCATGCGTGTCCTCAAGGCTGGCCGGATCGTGTTCGGCAACGGCATGCGTGTCTATGACTGCATGCTGCGCAACTCCTCCGAGGGCGGCGTGCTGCTGAAGGTTCCGAGCACCCATGACGTGCCGGACGAATTCATGCTCTATGTCGACACCGATCAGATCCGCCGGCCGGTGCAGATCGTCTGGCGCAAGGCGGACCAGCTCGGCGTCCGGTTCACCGGTCCGGCCGAGCCGGTCAGGGCCGCCTGAGCCAGCCGGTCGGCTGCAACGGCGCCGCTACTGGAACGCTTCCGCCTGAAGCCGGAACAGCGCGGCGTAGTGGCCATCGCGGCGCATCAGGTCGTCGTGGCTGCCGGCTTCCAGGATGCCGCCGCGATCCAGCACCACGATCCGGTCGGCCATGCGCACGGTGCCGAACCGGTGCGAGATGAAGACCGCCGTCCGCCCCCGGCTGAGATCGCGGAAACGGGCAAACACCGCCGCTTCGGCCCGGGCATCGAGGGCTGCGGTGGGTTCGTCCAGGATCAGCAGGGCCGCATCCCGGAAGTAAGCCCGGGCGATCGCGATCCGCTGCCATTCCCCGCCGGACAGTTCGACGCCGGAGGTGAACATGTCGCCGAGCACCTGATCGTAGCCGGCCGGCAGCCGCGCGATCACGTCAGCCGCAAGGCTTGCCTCCGCGGCCGCGTCCATCCTCTCCCGGTCCGCAACCGCCTCGATGCGTCCGACGCCGATGTTGACCGCGGCCGGAAAATTGTACTTCACGAAGTCCTGGAAGATCACGCCCACGTGCCGGCGCAGATCGGCGAGCGCGAAGGCCCGGCAGTCGATGCCATCGATCAGGATCCGGCCTTCCGTCGGATCGTAGAGCCGCGACATGAGCTTGACGATGGTGGTCTTGCCGGCCCCGTTCTCGCCGACCAGCGCCACGGTCTCGCCCGGCCGGATCGTCAGGTCGAGGTTGCGCAGCACCCAGCCCTCCTTGCCCGGATAGCGGAAGCCCACGTTCTCGAACACGATGCCCTGGCGGATCGGCTCGGGAAACGGCAGCGGCCGTTCCGGCTCCGTCACGCCCGGCACCAGCTCGAAGAAGGAATAGAGGTCTTCCAGATAGAGCGCCCGGTCGGCGATCTGCGTCAGGCCGAGGATCATGCGCTCGAACAGGGCGTTGAGGCGCATGAGCGCTCCGGCGAGGAAGGTCAGCTCGCCCAGCGAGATGTCGCCCTGCACCGCCCGGAAGGCGATGTAGCCATAGGCACCATAGTAGGACAGCGCGCTCAGGATGCCGAACAGCGCCCCCCAGAGCGCCCGCTTGCGCGCGAGTGCCATGCTGGCGACATGCAACGAGCCGGCCAGCGTCGTGAACCGCCCGGCCAGATAGGCTCCGAGGCCGAACAGCTTCACTTCCTTGGCCGTGCGGGCATTGGCCCCGACATAGCGGATGTAGTCGATCTCGCGCCGCCGGGCCGTCGCCTCCTTGTCGAGCCCGTAGCGCAGCGAATTGAAATAGGCCTCGCCCAGCAGCGACGGCAGAAGCGCGAAGGCCAGCAGCAGCACCAGCGCCGGGGCAAAGGCGGCCACACCCGCCACCAGCGCAATCAGCGTCACCGCATCCTGGGCCTGGTTCAGCATCTGGCCGAGCAGGCTGTTGCCCATGACCGACTGGTTGCGCGCCCGCTGCAGCCGGTCCTGGATCTCGCCCGTCTCCAGCTGGGCCAGGTCAAGCGCATCCGCCTGGCGGATGAGGGCGGCCCCGAGCCGGTTGGCATGGCGCTCGCCCAGCATCTGTTCGAGCAACCGATCGACGCGCGACAGCACCGCATCGCCTGCCACCAGCGCAAACTCGAGCAGGATCAGCCCGGCGAGCGGGGACAGCGCCCCGCCCTGCTGCAGGTCGGCCAGCTGAAAGCTGCCCGCGCCGGCGGCCGAGCGGGCCACGATCTCGTCGATGATCAGCTTGGCGACATAGAGCACGGCCGGCGGCTGCAGCGCCCGGATCAGGCGAAGGACCAGAATGGCGCTCGCAAGCCCGGGACCGGCGGCCCACAGCGAGGCCACCAGTTGCGGCAGTCGCCGCAGCGAGGCGACATTGGCCACCAGATGGCCGCCGATGCCCTGCCCGCGCCGCATCGCCCGCCACATTGCCCGCTGTGCGGCCCGGCCGCCCTCCCGGCCCTGCGGCGCCCGCTCCTGATCTGCCGCCATGCTCAGCTCATCCTCCTGGTCCGGTCCGGACGGCGCCGTCAGGCGCAACCGGCAAGGCCGCCAGCAGTAGCCGACACAGGCAGGCCGCGAAAGTCCGGATGCGCTGGCCGCCCCCCACCAGTCCGCTCCACCAGTCCGCTCCACCAGACCGCTCCCGGGCCGCTCCCCAACCAGGCCGCCGCCGGGGCCCGCCCTCGCCCCGGACCTGTTCCCCCTGGGCGCAGCTGTCGCCAACTTGCAACTTGCCAGTGCGCTGACGACTGCCTACTGTCAATCCTGTCAGGGACTTGGCAGACGACTGTACCGGTTCCGCACCGTTTGGTCTCAGTCTGGCGCGTCGTCATGGTTCCACTGCTTTCCCGCCCCCTTGCCGCTCCCCACAACTCCCGTGTGCCGTGGCCAGGCGCCGTGCCGGTCCGGTCGGCGCTGGCCGCAAGCGTCCTCGTCCTGCTGCTCGCCCTTGCGGGCACTCCGCCGGCGCATGCGGCGTCCACACCGCCGTCCGGCATCGCCGCGCAAGCCGGGCCGCAGCAGGAGGCCCGCATCGGCCCGCGCCCGGACTGGGTCGACCTGGCGCCGATCCCGGAACCGGATCCGGAGCTTGAGCTGCAGGTGAGCGACGGCGTCTACATTCTGATGATCGACGACCAGAAGCGCTGGGATGGAGCGGAGGAAACCGTCCACCGCCGCCGCGTGCGCCAGGTCATCGACCGCTCCGGTCTCGAGGCGGCCTCGACCATCCAGATGGACTTCGACCCGAGCCGCGAGACCCTGACCCTCAACTCCGTCCGGATCCGGCGCAATGGTGTCTGGCGCGACGTCACGCAGGACACACGCCTCGAGATCCTGCGGCAGGAGGATCAACTGGGCAACGGCATCCTCGCCGGCCAGCTGACGCTTCTGGCCATCCTGCCGAACGTGCAGGTGGACGACACGATCGATTACGAGATGACCGTGGTCGACAGCCGCCCGCTGTTCCGCGGGGCCTACGCCAGCAGTGCCGGCTTCAGCACCGACTTCCCGATCGGCTTCCTGCGCAGCCGCGTCTCGATCCCGGCCGGCCGGCAGGCCGTCATCCGGCTGCATGGCCGGACGGATCAGCAGCCCGAGACCGTCACGGCCGATGGGTACACCATCACCCGGGCCGAGATCGGCGGCAAGGTCTACTAGCTCTAAACGCTGCTGGATGAACCCTCAGCGGCATATCAATACAAGTTCTATTTTTAGTTGATTTCGATAAATCCCCATGATTAAACTAGTTTCGCAAATTCAAACTGCACATCAAATATCAGTATAAATTCGAAAATCTGAAAATTTTCGAGTTTATTATTATGGTTGTATTCTGGTTGCATCGCTGCAGTTTGGAAAATTTTACTCATGGAGATGCGCAGTGTCCAATCTTGTCATTTCTTTTCATAACAATTCGAAAGTAACATGGGTTCCAGATCAAAACGGAACCGAACTTCAAGAAGGTGGCAACAGTATCGATCAGTGGCCCGACGCCGACTTACTTCCTTATTCGGGTGAAGCGACTTGCGATGTTACGGAAAATCTCTCTAAAATCGCAGTGGGCGACGCATACGTTTGGTATTGTTGGAACAATGGCGTCTGGCGTTTTGGCATTCGTATTGTCGCACATGTTCAGGTTCTGGACATGGGAGATCGTCCCAGCTGGGAAGTCATGAGCGATCAGAACCTTAACAGCCCGACCATAGATTGGAAATCCAACGGGTCATCTCCGGGCGATCAGTATCAATGGCCCTCCGATCTCGGGTACACGATCATAGCGACACCGGATTCAACCCATAACGCTTTGAGTATCAATGTAATTATCAATGATGCCTGACCCAAGCTTCAAATATTGGGACCCCAACAAAGAGGGCGCGTTATGACTGAAAGAAAATCTGAGGATTCGACCAAAAATATTTTGATGATTGCATTCGATCAGGGCGCAGAAGAAGCGGCGATTGGCTGGTATATTGCCGTGCAAAACAACCCCAATCTGTTCCCGTTTATGGGCGATAACCCGGATGAGCAAATGTTGCGGGTCAACCGTTTGGGCGAATTGATGCAGGAGTGGGAGACTGATCCGGATGCTCTGATCGATGAGCTGCCGGTCCTGCTTAACTGGCCTGCAACACTTCCAAGTGGCGAGCCCTTCACCAGTAACGATATGGTTCAATTGCTGTTCGACGACACGGCCGAATTATCCTTCTCGGATGAAATTATCTATGAAGTCCCCGAAGAAGCCGCGGCCATCATTGATTTCATGATTGAAGCGGGTGAGGCCATCGTAGCAGCAGCAGCAGCGTAACGTCGTTCGGTTTCGACCAGCACGAGCTCATTTTCGAGCTGAAATTCTATGCCATGTTCGGCTTACCGACTGATCCCGAAAGTTCTCGCCGATGAACAGAAGAGGGGGGTATCCCCCTCTGACATAGGCGGAGAACCACAATCTTCTTCGGCGTGGGAACACATGAAGCGATGTCGAACATGGTTTCCACCCGGAAGCGGGCGTCGATGGCTTTCATTAGAAATTTCAAATTGCATGGCCTCGGCCACTAGAGAGCCACGTTGTTTCGGGCAAAAGAGCTTGCGCGGCGGATACCGGGCGAATTCGGCCAGAACGGCTGAGATCCGACAAAGACTTGCTGATCCCGCCTAATCCCGCATACGCGCCAACAGCCAAACGTTCCTGCGCGTAAAGCCACCGACTCCGGCAAGCTCAACCTGCGCAAGGAGGATGCGCGTGTCATCGACACGCCCCATTTCGCCTTTTCGCGACGGTCGGACGGTGCTGCCTTCTACGAATGGACCACCGAGCGCAAGACCACCGTCGTGCCGGCCGACCAGCTGCGCGAGCATCTTGCCCGGGTCGACGAGGCGCGGGACGAGGCAATGCTGTCCTATTCCATCGAGCCCTATCTGGCAGACCTCGACAAGCGCAAGCCCGCGCCGCCGTCCGCGCTGTCGCTGGCCGTCGACGATTTCCTCGCGCGGGCCCGGGCTCAGGCCCAGGCCCAGGCAGAGGCATTGCCGAGGCCGCAGGCCGGGCAGCCCGGGGCACAGCCTGACGCCGCCCCTCCAGCAGCGGAACCCTCCCCGCCCACCCGGTAACGGCGTCCCCCGGCCGGAGACGCCACGCGGCAGGCCCCGGCCCCACGCTTGCTCAGAACCCGCCGAGGACAATCTTGCCCTTGGCCTTGCCGCTCTCGATCAGGGCATGGGCGCGCTTGAGGGTGTCGGCGCTGATCGTGCCGTAGTCTTCGGCCAATGTCGTGCGGATCTGGCCGGCATCGACCAGCTCCGCAACCCGGGTCAGAAGCTCGTGCTGCCGGGCCATGTCGGCCGTCTCGAACAGCGACCTCGTGAACATCAGCTCCCAGTGCAGCGACAGCGACTTGCGCTTCAGGGGCAGCGCGTTCAGCTCCTTCGGGTCGTCGATCAGACCGAAGCGGCCCTGCGGCGCCAGGAGATCGATGCTGTCAGCCATGTGGTCGTCGGTGTTGGTGGTCGAGAACACGTAGGAGGGCGCGCCGAGGCCGAGTTCTGCCACTTGCGGCGCGATCGGCGACCGGTGATCGATGACGTGATGGGCGCCAAGCTCCCGCACCCAGGCCTGGGTTTCCGGCCGTGAAGCCGTCGCAATGACGGTGAGGTCCGTCAGCGCCCGGGCCAGCTGGATGGCAATGGACCCGACGCCGCCGGCGCCGCCGATGATGACAATGGCACGCGCAGCCCCCGGCACCGGCTTGGCAACGTCAAGCCGGTCGAAGAGCATCTCCCAGGCGGTGATCGCCGTCAGCGGCAGGGCAGCCGCGGCCTTGAAGTCGAGGCTCTTCGGCTTGCGCCCGACAATGCGCTCGTCCACGAGATGATACTCGGCATTGGTACCGGGGCGATGGATCGCTCCGGCATAATACACCTCGTCTCCCGGCTTGAAGGCGGTCACCTCGGGACCGGTGGCCACCACCACGCCGGCAGCGTCCCAGCCCAGCACTTTCCACTCCCCCTCGGCCGGTGCAACCGACTTGCGGATCTTGGTATCGACCGGATTGACCGAGACGGCCCGGACGTCGACGAGAAGATCCTGGCCTGTTGCGACGGGAACTGGCAGGTCGACGTCGACCAGCGCGCGGGCAGAACTGATGGGCTGCGGGGATTGATAGGCAACGGCTCGCATGAAAACCTCCTTGGTTTGCTGCGAGCCAATGTGTGCAGTATGATCTATCGGTGCAAAAACGCACAATTTTTGCACATAGTGTCAAAAAGGATACCGTGATGACCCGTCAGCGCCACCTCAGCTACGACTGTGCGCCGGGATGTTCCGTTGAAGCCGCGCTCAGCCTGATCGATGGCAAGTGGAAGGGTGTCATCCTGTTTCACCTGCTGGACGGCCCGATGCGCTTCAATGAAATCCGGCGCAAGCTCGCCAAGGTCACCCAGCGCATGCTGACGACACAGTTGCGCGAGCTGGAGGCCGACGGCCTCGTCATCCGCACGGTCTTCGCCCAGGTGCCTCCCAGGGTCGATTATGCCCTCTCCGAACGCGGCCAGTCCCTCGCCCCGGCCCTGCTCGCCCTGAAGCAATGGGGCGATGCCCACATGCATCTCTTTGCCGGAGCGGACGCTTGCAGCCTCACGGCTGTCGCCGACACCCCCGCACCATGACCTGAAACCAAAAACGGCGGCCACAGGGGCCGCCGTCGACTTGCGCGCAAGGGGAGCGCGGTCATTCCCACTCGATGGTGCCCGGGGGCTTCGAGGTAATGTCGTAGGTGACGCGGTTGATGCCCTCGACCTCGTTGATGATGCGGGTCGCGGTCTCGCTCAGGAACTCGTGGCTGAAGGGGTAGTAGTCCGCCGTCATGCCGTCGACCGAGGTCACGGCGCGGAGCGCGCAGGCGAAGTCATAGGTCCGCCCGTCGCCCATCACGCCGACGGTGCGCACCGGCAGGATCGCGACGAAAGCCTGCCAGATCTCGTCATAGAGACCGTGCTTGCGGATCTGGTCGATATAGACCGCATCCGCCTTGCGCAGGATGGCGAGCTTCTCGCGGGTGATCTCGCCCGGGCAGCGGATAGCGAGGCCCGGCCCCGGGAACGGGTGACGGCCGATGAATTTCTCCGGCAGCCCCAGCTCGCGGCCAAGCGCACGAACCTCGTCCTTGAACAGCTCGCGCAGCGGCTCGACCAGTTTCAGGCCCATCTTTTCCGGCAGGCCGCCCACGTTGTGGTGGCTCTTGATCGTCACCGACGGGCCGCCCGAGAAGCTGACGCTCTCGATCACGTCCGGGTAGAGCGTGCCCTGCGCCAGGAACTCGGCGCCGTCGATCGTGTTGGCGTGCTTCTGGAACACGTCGATGAACAGCTTGCCGATGGTCTTGCGCTTCACTTCCGGGTCGGACACGCCTTCCAGCGCGCCGAGGAACAGCTCCTGCTCATCCGCATGGATCAGGCGGATGTTGTAGTTGTCCCGGAACATGGTGACGACTTCTTCGGCCTCCCCCTGGCGCAGGAGACCGTGATCGACGAAGACGCAGGTCAGCTGGTCGCCGATGGCCTCATGGATCAGCACCGCCGCAACCGAGCTGTCGACGCCGCCGGAGAGGCCGCAGATCACCTTCTTGTCGCCAACCTGGGCGCGGATCTTGGCAATCGCGTCCTCGCGGTAGGCGCCCATGGTCCAGTCGCCGGTGAAGCCGGCCAGACGGACGAAATTCTCGTAGAGCTTCTTGCCGTTCGGCGTGTGGTGCACTTCCGGGTGGAACTGCACCGCGTAGAAGCGGCGGCCAGTGTCGGCGGTGATGGCATAGGGCGCGTTCGGCGACACACCATAGACCTCGAAGCCCGGCGCGATCTTGCTGACGTGGTCGCCGTGGCTCATCCACACCTGCTCGCGCTCGCCCTCGAACCAGCCGTCGAGCAGCGGCAGCCTGTCGCCGGCCGGCGTCACGAAGGCGCGGCCGAATTCGGCCGTGCCGCCGCCGCCAGAGATCTTGCCGCCCTCGACCTTGCCGCCGAGGTCCTGCATCATCACCTGCTGGCCATAGCAGATGCCGAGGATCGGCACGCCGAGCGTGTAGACCGACTGCGGCGGACGGGGAGAGCCCGCGCGGGTCACCGAATCCGGTCCGCCCGAGAAGATCACGGCCTTCGGGGCAAATGCGGCCAGAAACGCGTCGGTGACCTTCTGGTAGGGATGGATCTCGCAATAGACATTCAGCTCGCGCAGACGCCGCGCGATGAGCTGCGTCACCTGGGAGCCAAAGTCGATGATGAGGAGGCGGTCATGCTGTGTCATGGGCAGCTTCTACTCCGGCGACAGGCGGAATTGAACCGGTTTTTTGCCCCGCCCGGCACCGCGCGGGGACGGAGGCTGACAGGCGCGCTCAGGCCCCTTCCCGGGTCTGCAGGGCGCCGAGGAGACTGGCGAGGCGAATGCGGTCCGGAGCGCCGAGCCCCTTGAAGATCTCCGTCTCGAGCGGCCCCAGACGCTGGCCGATCTCGTCCGCCAGATCGCGCCCGGCCTTGGTCGCCTTCAGCACCACAAGCCGGCGATCCTGCCGGTTCTCGCTCTTCTTCAGGAACTTGCGGTCGGTCAGGCGCATGGCCGCGCGGCTGATGGCCACCGCATCCAGCCCGGTGCGCGGTCCAAGGTCGCGCACGGAGCCTTCGCCGGCCTCGATCAGGGCCGACAGCACCAGCCACTCGGGCAGCGCGATGCCATGCTCGGACTGCAGCGCCTTGACCAGCCGGCGCTCGACCAGACGGGCCGTCGCCAGGATCTTCAGCGGCAGAAAATTGTCGAGGCCGATGGCCGGCTCGCTGTCGAACAGGCTGACCTGTGCCGGCATCTGCGGCGTTGCCGCTGCCGTCTTGCTGCCCTTGGCCGCCATTGCGCCCTCGCTTGCCGGGGTCCCCGGTCTGTTGTCTGTTGTTCCCTGTCCGTCCGTCTGCCGGATCGGCCGCCGCATCGTGCAGGAGGGCCGGCCGGAGCAGACAGACCTGCATGCCGCCAGACCTGCGTCCCGCCAGTCCCGCATGCTGCCAGTCCCGCGTGCTGCCAGGCCTGCCTCCGAACGCGACGTTCGCTGACAGACCCGGTCCGGCCGGCTGCGACCTTTGGGCCAGACGTCCTGCAGACGCATCCGGCAGGGACATCCTGCCGCGCATCTGGCAGACCTTGGCAATCTCGCCAAGGTCCTGATCGCCGGCGCCTTCGTCTTATCAATTTCACTTCATGTGAAAAGAACCGTCCCGCTGCCGTGCGGCACTCCTCCACAGGAATCCGCTCCCGCCAGGCCCTTGCGGCCGGTCCGGCACGGGCCCGCTTTTGACCCTCGCCCGGCAAGCCGATAGGATTGGCCCATGTCCGGCAATGCCGATTCGGATTGCGTGCTGGGGCAAGGCATCCGGCAGGGCCCGACACAGAGAGGAACGGTCCTCCCCCATGACGACTGCCGACGACCGTAACGGGATGACGTGGAGCCCAGAACCGGGCACCACTCCCACGCGCGCCGCAGGCCCCGGCGGTCAGATGGCCGAGCCTTTCGCGCCCGGCTCGGCCCTCCAGCCCACCCCGCCCCTTTCGGGCCCGGCCTTCGTGGCAACCTTCGCCCCCACGCCGGCACGCGCAACCGATCAGCCCGCTGGTGCCGTGGCCCCGCAGGCCGCACCGGCCGCGGCGGCCGATCCGCACCTGGCGCAAGGGGCCGCCGGCCGCGGCGACAGCCTCGCACCGGTGCCGAGCCTCGAAAATGCCCGCCGGTCGCAGGAGGAGGTCGAGGACGCCTTTCGCCAGGCAACCGGGCTCCTGCGCGACGGACAGCTCGACGAGGCAGCCGCCCAGCTGCGCCGCATCCTCTTTGCCCATCCAGACCATCTGCGCGCCCGGGCCAATCTCGGCAACTGCCAGTTCCTGCTCGGGGATCTGGCAAACGCCGAACAGTCCTTCGAGGCCGTGCTGGCGGACGCGCCGGACAACCGCAATGCCCTCTACGGTCTCGCCACCATCCGTCTGCAGCAAGGCGACGCCGGCCGGGCGCAGGAGCTGGCAACCCGCCTTGCCGCGCTGACGCCGGACAGCGCGCCGGCCCTGACGCTTCTCGCCGACGCCACAGCCGATGATCCGCGTCCCGGCACCGCCATTGCCGCCTACCGCGCGGCCCTGCGCCAGGACGAGACCTACCTGCCCGCTCTGGTCGGCCTGTCGCGGCTGATGCTGAAGCGCAGCCGCGTCGACGAGGCCCTCGATCTGGCCGATCGTGCCGCGCGGCTCGGCCAGGGGTCGTCGGAGGCCTTCACCTGTCTGGGCGATGCGCTCATGGCCGCAGGCAATCTCATGGCGGCCCGCGAGGCCTATGAGGCCGCCCTCAAGCGCACGCGCAGCGGCGGTGCCATTGCGGTGCGCCTGTCAGTTCTGGCCCGCAAGTCGGGAGACCATCGCGCCGCGCTGCGCCATGCCGACGACGCCTGGTCGGACCGCCCCGATGACCGCGAGGCCGGCAATGCCGTCGGCGCAGCACTCGCGGCGCTCGGCGAGCGTCTTGCCGCCCGCGAGGTCCTGACGGCCATGGTGCACGGTCGCCCCGTCCAGGACTGGGTGCGCGATATCATCGAGCGTCACCGGACGGTGCCGATGCCGGACATGGTCTGGAGCCCGCACGCGCCCGCAGCGCCCGATCCGCGCGAGGACACGACCCAAGGACTGGACCCCGGACTGGACGCAGGCGAAGGGCCTGCGACGGACAACGAGGCGCCAGAGGCAGACCCGGCGGCGTCCATCCAGGATGCCACCGCTGCGGACGGGTCTGGCGACACGCCCTCCCTGGCGCCAGCAGATGTCTGGCCGGATCAGGAGACGTCCGCCGCGCCGTCCGCGCCGGACGACGAGGCTCCCGAACTGCCCGGATCCCCCCTCCGCTAAGCTCTGGCACCGATCTCTGGCGCCGGCCAGAGATCAGGGCCAGAGTCCGGGCCAGAGTCCGGGCCGGAGTCCGGGCCGGGCCGGTCAGGAAATCCGTTCGGCTACGGACAGGAAGAAGCCGTCCGTATCGGTGGACGCCGGCGTCAGCACCAGATGTCCCTCCGGCGTGACGTGCTTCGGCCGCGGCTTGCCCGGCAGGGCAGCCGCAAAGGCAGCCACGGCCGAGCCGCGGCGGAAGCCGGCGTTGCGGCCGAGGAAGGCCTCGATCTGGTCGTGGTTTTCCGCCTGCAGCACCGAGCAGGTGGCATAGACGAGCCGGCCGCCGGGCTTCACGAACCGCTGCGCCGCGTCCAGAACGCGGATCTGGTCCTCGAGGCGCTCCGCCAGTGCCTTTTCGCTCAGCCGCCACTTGGAATCCGGCCGCCGCCGCCAGACACCCGTGCCGGTGCAGGGGGCATCGACAAAGACCAGATCCATCTGGCCGACGAGATCGTCCAGCGAGCCTGACTGCGGATCGCGCACCTGGACATTGCGGGCCCCGGCACGCGCCAGCCGCTCGTGGATCGGCGCGAGCCGCAAGCGGTCATTGTCATAGGCGTAGATCTGGCCGCGGTTCTCCATCAGCGCCGCCAGCGCCAGCGTCTTGCCGCCGCCGCCGGCGCAGAAGTCCAGCACCTGCTCGCCCGGACGGGCCGCCGCCACGAGCGCGGCAATCTGGCTGGCCTCGTCCTGCAGCTCGAACCAGCCCTTGCGGTAGCCTTCCTCGGCCTGCACATGCGGCAGGCGCGCCGCGCCGGGCTTCGGCTCGACGCGGATGCCGAAGGGCGACAGGGCCGTCTCGTGCAGGTCGATGTGCGCGAGACGCTTCATCACCTTGTCGCGCGTCGCCTTGAGCGTGTTGACGCGCATGTCGATGGGCGCGCGGCGGGCGAGCGCCTGGCCCTCGGCCACCGCATCCGCCCCCAGCGCGGCGGAGAAGGCCGGCCACAGCCAGTCCGGCACGTCGGCGGCGGTTGCCTCCGGCGCCGGCTCGGCCCTTGGCGTCGCCAGGGCCGCCCGTTCCGCATCGCTGAGCGCGGCCGGCGCATGCCGGTCGTCGGCCATCACCTCGTCAAGCCGCGCCAGCCCCTGCTGCCAATTGAGCGCATAGGTGGCCAGCGCCAGCGCCCGGGGGCTGGCGTCCTGCATCTGCCAGCCAAGGCTCTGCTTGTGGCGCAGCGCATCGAAGACCAGGTTGCCAATGATCGTGCGGTCGCCCGATCCGGCAAAACGGTGGGCGTTGCCCCAATCCTTCAGCGCATCCTGCACCGGGCGTCGGCGGCTCTCCACCTCGGCCAGGACCTCGATGGCTGCGGCGATCCGTCCACCGTCCTTCATGTCAGCACTCCAGTGTTTCAGGCGGGCGCCACGGCGCCCGTCCGGTCACCTGTGGCCCAACCCGTCAGATGTTGGTCGGGTAGTTCGGGCTTTCGCGCGTGATCGTCACGTCGTGGGCATGGCTTTCGCGCAGCCCCGCGCTGGAGATGCGCACGAATCGCGCCTTCTCCTGGAACTCCGGCAGGGTGCGCGCGCCAACATAGCCCATGGCGGCGCGCAGGCCACCGGCAAGCTGGTGCAGCACGCTCGACAGCGGCCCCTTGTAGGGCACCTGCCCCTCGATGCCTTCCGGCACCAGCTTCAGCGTGTCGCGCACCTCCGCCTGGAAGTAGCGGTCGGCCGAGCCGCGCGCCATGGCGCCGACGGAGCCCATGCCCCGGTAGGCCTTGTAGGAGCGGCCCTGGTGCAGATAGACCTCGCCCGGGCTTTCTTCGGTGCCCGCCAGCAGCGAGCCGATCATCGCCCCGGAGGCACCGGCCGCCAGCGCCTTGGCCAGGTCGCCGGAGAACTTGATCCCGCCATCGGCAATGATCGGAATGCCCTGCCGGGACGCCTCGTCGCAGGCTTCCATAATGGCGGTCAGCTGCGGCACGCCGACACCGGCGACGATGCGCGTGGTGCAGATCGAGCCCGGCCCGATGCCGACCTTGACCGCATCCGCGCCCGCATCGATCAGCGCCTTGGTGGCCTCGCGCGTGGCCACGTTGCCGGCCAGCACCTGCACGCCGTTCGACATGGCCTTGACCTTGGTCACCATCTCCAGCACGCGGGCCGAATGGCCATGGGCGGTATCGACCACCAGCAGGTCGACGCCGGCATCGATCAGGCGCTCGGCGCGCTGCATGCCTTCCTCGCCCACCGACGTGGCCGCAGCGACGCGCAGGCGGCCCTGGTCGTCCTTGGAGGCATTCGGGTTCAGCTGTGCCTTCTCGATGTCCTTCACGGTCACGAGGCCGACGCAGTGATAGCCCTCGTCCACCACCAGAAGCTTCTCGATGCGGTGCTTGTGCAGGAGCCGCTTGGCCTCCTCCTGGCTGACGGTGTCGCGCACCGTGACCAGGTTTTCCCGGGTCATCAGCTCGTAGACGCGCTGCTCGGGGTTGGAGGCGAAGCGGACGTCGCGGTTGGTCAGCACGCCGACGAGACGCCCGGTGACCTGGCCGCCGGTGCCGCCGTTCTCCACCACCGGGATGCCGGAGATGCCGTAGGCGCGCATCAGGTCGAGCGCGTCCTTCAGCGTCGCGTCCGGACCGATCACCACCGGGTTCACCACCATGCCGGATTCAAACTTCTTCACCTGGCGCACCTGCTCGGCCTGCTGGTCGAGGGTGAGGTTGCGGTGGATGACGCCGATGCCGCCGGCCTGGGCCATGGCGATGGCCAGACGCGCTTCGGTGACCGTGTCCATGGCCGAGGACAGGATCGGAATGTTCAGCTCGAGGGACTTGGTGATGCGGGTGCGCAGGTCGGTCTGCGCCGGCATGACCTCGGAATGGCCCGGGATCAGCAGCACGTCGTCGAAGGTGAGCGCATCAGCGCCGGTAGCCGGAACGAAAAAAGTGGCCATTGCCAATTCCCCTGTTGAGAAAGCCGGAAATCCGCCACCCCTTGGCAGGATGGCGGCGACGAAAAGTGCTTCGGCAGTGCCGGAGAAGTTGGCGCGGGTGAATAACACGCAGGTGACACCTTGAAAAGATCAAAGCGTCACCTGTCCCTGACTTCCTGCGCGGGGCGACCCGGAACGCCCCCTGCCGGCCCGGGCTCGCGGGGCCGTACCGGCCCAAACATCAGCCCGGATCTCGGTCCGGATATCGGCCCGGACCTGAGCCAGACCGCCTGTCCCGCCGCGCAAGCCCGTGCAGGGTCCCGGCGGCCCTCAGTCGTCAGCCGCGTCGTCCCGGTGCCCCGACAGGAAGCCGGCGCGGCCGCGGCCGCGGAACCCCTTGGCGACCACGTAGAGCTCGGGGCTCTCCTTGCGGCTCGCCGGCGGCTTGATGTGCGACACGGTGACGAAATCCTGCTTCAGCAGCGACAGGAGCTGGTTTTCCGTCCCGCCCCGGAACACCTTGGCCAGGAAGGCCCCGCCCGGGGCGAGGTTCTCCAGCGCGAACTGGATCGCCACCTCGAACAGATGCGTCGTGCGCAGGTGGTCGGTCTGGCGGTGGCCCGTCGTCGGAGCGGCCATGTCCGACAGCACCACGTCGGGCTTGTGCCCGCCGAGCGCCGCCATCAGCTGGTCGGGCGCGTCGTCGTCAAGGAAGTCCTTCTTGAGGAAGGTGACGCCCGGAATGTGGTCCATGTCGAGATAGTCGATGCCGACCACGATCGGCGCGTCGGGCGAGGATTTCACCCGCTCGACCGCGATCTGGCACCAGCCGCCCGGGGCCGCGCCCAGGTCGACGACGCGCGCGCCGGGCTTGAGCAGGCCGAGCTTGTCGTCGATCTCGATGAGCTTGTAGGCCGCGCGCGACCGGTAGCCGTCCATCTTCGAGCGGCGGACGTAAGGGTCGTTCAGGTGCCGCTCGAGCCAGCGGGTGGAGGACACCGTGCGCTTGGCCGCCGTCTTGACGCGCACATGCAGGCCGCGTTCGCCGGATCCGCGTTTGCCGTCGGTCATGTCTTTCCTTTCTGCCCCCGATGGGGCCGGCTGCCGCGCGACCAGACGCCGTCCGCGGACATGAGTTCAGTCAGGATGCCCTCGCGCAGGCCCCGGTCGGCGACGCGCAGGCGCGAGCAGGACCAGCGGCGGCGGATCGCCTCCAGGATGGCACAGCCCGCCAGCACCAGGTCCGCCCGGTCCGCGCCGATGCAGGGGTTGCCGACGCGCTCGTCATAGGACATGCCGCGCAGCTTCTCGATCATCGCCGACACGTCCTCGTCGGCAAGCCAGGCCCCGTCGACACGTCGCCGGTCATAGCGGCGCAGGCCGAAATGCACCCCCGCCAGCGTGGTCACCGTGCCCGATGTGCCCAGCATGTGCACGCGCCCGGCGGCAATCGCCTCGCCAAGCGCCGTGCCCACGGCAAAGCTGTCGAGATGGGCCGCAACGTCGCCCACCATCGCCTCGAAGATCTCGGGCGAGACATGCATGCCGCCGTGGCGTTCGGCGAGATTGACCACCCCGACCGGCAGCGAGGTCCAGGCCCGGATGAAGCGGGTGAGCGCATAGCCGCGGGCCGAGCCCCGGTTGCGCAGGTCGAGCCAGACGATCTCCGACGAGCCGCCGCCGATGTCGAACAGCAGCACCCCTTCCGCGTCCCGGTCCACCAGTGACGCGCAGCCGGCCACGGCCAGCCGCGCCTCGGTCTCGCGGTTGACGATTTCCAGCGCCAGCCCGGTCTCCCGGCGCACCCGCTCGATGAAGTCCGGACCGTTGTCGGCCGCCCGGCAGGCCTCGGTCGCAATCAGGCGCGCGCGCAGCACGCCGCGCTCGGCCAGCTTGCGCTGACAGCTGTCCAGCGCCTCGATCGCCCGCTCCATGGCCGCGTCGGACAGCCGGCGGCTGGCGCCGACGCCCTCGCCCAGACGGACGATCCGCGAGTAGGCATCGACCACCTTGAAGCCGCGCTCTTCCGGGCGGGCGATCAGCAGGCGGCAGTTGTTGGTGCCAAGATCCAGCGCCGCATACAGCGGATGTGCCGGCCCGCGCTCGTTGCGCGCGGCCGCCTGCCGGTCATGACCCGACACGGCAGGACCCGGCAAGGCAGGACCTGCCGGCCCGTGGCCGTCACGTCCGCCCTTTCCCTGTGCGCCCCAGCCCTGTGCGCCCCAGCCCTGGCCACTCCGTCCCTGCCCCCCGCGTCCACGCCGCCGGCGGCCCTCGCCAGGGAGACCTTCGCCCGCCTGACCCAGCCCGGCCTGACCCGGATCAGCCGGACGATCACGCCCCGCCAGCTCATGACCAGAGGTTTCCGATCCGGACGCGTCAGGTCCGGACGCCTCAAGAGCGGACGGGTACTCGCCGCCGCTGCGACGGTCTCCCGACAGGTCATCGGAGCGGAGCGGCGCCTCGGCCGTGTCCCGGGTCCCCGGATCCCCGGCTGGCCGGGGCCAGACCCCGGACAGTGCTCCAGACAGTGCTCCAGACAGTTCACCGTAACGGTCACCAGACGGCTCACCGGCGTGTGCATCGGCAGCCCCACCAGCGCGGACTTCGCTCCCGGACCAGCTGCGGGCTTCGGGAAGACCGACGCTGCGCTGGGCCGTGCTGTTGCCGGCCGGCCCGGCCGGCACGCCAGAGAATGCCCCTGCCCCTGCTCCGGCTTCTGCTCCGGCTGCTGTTCCGGCCTCATGACCAGCCCGGTTTCCGGTCAGGTTTCCGGGAAGAGCCTCGGAGTGACGGTTGCGGCCGGAGCGGTGTGCGCCGCGCCGGCGATGGCCCTTGCGCGCCGGATCGCTGCCGAGGCTCGGCAGCGGTTCACCCTGCAGGTCGGCGCGACGCTCTGCCCGATTCGGACGCTGACGTCGCTTGCCTTTCTTCTGGCCAGCCGCCTGACCCTGATGCGCGGACGCGGGCCCGCCTTGCCCCCGCACCTGACCTGCCGGAGCCTGATCACGAGCCTGAGCCTGAGCCGCCAAAGCCTTATCCGTATGAGCCCTGTCCGTCTGGGCCCTGTCCGTCTGAGCGTGGACCCTTGTCGCCCCGGCAGCCTGGGCCTCGGCCCCTGCCTGGCCCCCGGTCAGCCCGTAAGCCCGATCCGCAGACCGATTCGCAGTTCGGCCGTCATGCCGGCCCTCGCTGCGGGTCCCCGTCCGGCCCTTCGCCCGACCTCTCGTGCGGCCGGGCGTCCTGCCCGCCTCCGGGCCGGCATTCTGGCCAGAGAGCCGACCAGACTGCTGACCAGATCCCGGCCCGGATCCGGTGCCAGAGCCAAGCCCAGATCCGGTGCCAGAGCCAGTTTCAGCCCCCTTCGCGGACCCGTTGCCGGATCCCGGGACGGGGGCCTGCACCCGGTCTGGCGTCCCGTCATGCGCCCTAGTGTGCGCCTCGTTGTGCGCCCCACTGCGCGCGCCGGCGTGCCCACTGTCACGCGAACCGTCCCGCACGCCATCGCGCACCAGGCCATGCGCCCAGTCGCGGGCCCAACCGTGCGACCCGTCATGCGAACCGTCGTGCGGCCCGTCATGCGGCCCGTCATGCGAACCGTTGTGCGGCTTGCCCTGCGCTCTGTCTTGCGCCTGTTGCTGCACCTGACGCGGGGCCTCCGGCGCATCTGCCGGCTGCCGCGGTGCCATGGCACCGGATTCGCCTCCCCGACCGCCGGCGGCAGAGCCACCGGCTGGCGCGCCCCCGGACGGGCCCTTGGCCTGCCTGCGGCGCTTCTTCGCGCGTGCGCGCCGCGACGCGGCGGCAGCGGGAGGCGACGCCGCATCAGTCTGCCCCTTCCCTGCGCGGGGGGCGTCCTGACCCGTGTCGTCCACTTCGATGTCCTTTATGCGCTGCCGCTCGCAGACCCCTTGCAGGATCCTCCGGGCGCGCCCGATCCTTGATGTTGGAGAAAGTGTAACAGGTTGCCCCCTTGCACGCAAAGGAAGCCTCGGCGCCCCCTCTCCTGCCCCCCCTCACCAGGCCATGCATCAGCCCCCGCATCAGGCCCCATCCCAAGTCCCCGGCCCCATCCCCGTACCTATCCCCGTCCCCGTCCCCGGCCCCGGCCCCGGCCCCGGCCCCGCCCGCGGGCCTGTTCCGGCCCGTCACACCAGCGTCATCCACAGGCAGAAAACTTTTTGAATGAGCCTGTTGATCCCGCCGGGGGAGAAGGCTATAAGCCCCTCACATCGCGGCGCCGCCCGGCGTCACAGCGTCTACTGGGGAATAGGTTAACGGTAGACCCGCGGACTCTGACTCCGTTAGTCCTGGTTCGAATCCAGGTTCCCCAGCCAGCCTCTTCCAGACATCACCGGCACTTTTGACGAGCAACAGGCCTTACCTCTTGGTGCCTCGCGCTCCATTGCCTTGCCCGACGTCGTGCACCCCTTCGTTGCATCGCGGCTCTCATGGATGCCGCAACCGGCGACCGGCTGCAAAGGGCTGAATGTGGCGGGAAAGGATGCAGCCCCGCGGTGCTGCGCCGGCAATCCTGCCGCCAGCGTCAGGACGCGGTGAGACCGGCAGGTCGGTCCGGCGTTCACTGGCGACCACAGCCGGTCCCGGCAGCCGACAGTCCGACACCCTCGCGTCCGCATCACCAACATCCAGCCCTCCAACGCCTGCGCCGGACGCCTCGCGCATCATCGGCATCCGTCATCGGTGCCCGTCATCGCTCCCGTCACCGGCACCGGATGGTTGACCTCAACCGGTCTTCGACAGCCGTCGCCCCTCCGTAGTCGTGACAGGGACATCAGACGGCGCGGATCCGCCACCGGACCCGTCAATCCCGCTTGGCAACAGCTCACCCTCCACTTACAAACGGTTGCAGGATCTGCGATACCACCTTCGTTGACCCAGAAGGCATATCTCAGAGATCGTGAACTGAAACAGGGGCTTGACGTCAGGATGCGGCCCGCAGGCGAGCCGGCCGCCTGCATCCTTGACGTGAGTGAATGCGACCGAACCGGCAGGAGACAGCCTTGCAAGTCACAGGCAGTGGTGATCCGGGCCTGATGCTGAAAGACGGCATCATCGCCCTGGCGGAAGTCTTGACGCTTCAGGAAAGCGCGCCGGGGTATTGCGCCGCGCTGTTCCTGCTGCTGACGGCCATAGCCAGTCTCCGGTATCTGGCAAGGTCAGGGTCCCAGCTGCGGGCAATCCGGGATCTCGACGGCCGCGTGCGCCAGCATGCGGATCCTACGGCCTTTGCAGAGGGATACAACGACTTCACGGCCGGCCTGCAGACCGATTTCCAGGCGTCCAGCGCTCACCGGGCCGTCTGGCAGGCGTTTTCCGAATTCGACGAAACGATCGTCCGTGACGACATTGACGGCCCGCTCCGGTTGCGCAACCCGGTCCGCCCGGCCTCGTTCCTGAACGTTGACGACCTCGGGTTTGGTCCGGGCTTTTTCCGCGTCCTTCCGAACACGCTCGTATCTGCCGGTCTCCTGCTGACGTTCCTCGGACTGGTTGCAGCCTTGCATCAGTTCTCGCAGAGCATAAACGGGGCCTCCGACAGCATGAACAGCGCCATGTATGGCTTCATGCAGATCGCCTCGGCGAAGTTCGTCATGTCATTGGCCGGTCTGTTCTGTTCAATCCTCTTCACGCTGATTCTCCGGAAACGGCAAAGCCAGATCGAAGACGCCCTGCACCACCTGTGTTCCAGCCTCGAGGCACGCCTGAGCTTCCTGAGCCTGGAAGATGTCGCGATGCGCCAGCTGCGCGAGACACGCGAGCAGCGCGCTCACCTGCAGACACTCGGCACCAGCCTCGTCGCCCAGTTGCGGGAACCGCTGGACGCGCTGCCAGATGCCATCACGAGTGCCATCTCGAGCAAGATGGATCCGATCTTTGAACGGGTCACCTCCCTCGGCACCAGCAGCATGGAAGGGCTGGTGGGCGACCTGTCCCAGCAATTGTCCCACTCCGTCGGCAATGCCCTGCGACGGGCGAGCGAATCTCTCGGCGAGGCGACAGACCGGATCGGCCTGATGGTGGACCGGATGAGCGGTGCCAACACCCAGGCGGGCGACGGCTTGCGTGAGGCCCTCGACCAGATGGCAAGGGCGCTGGCGGAGATGCGGTCCGAAGTTTCGGCCAGCGGCCGTGCCGCGTCTGAAACCATGAACGAAGGGGCAGAGCGTCTGCTCTCCGTCATGAACGAGACCCTGGCCGGCATCCGCGACAACACGGGGCAAGGCGCTGAAGCCATGCGCGCGGCGGCTGACGAGATGAAACAGGCAGCCGACAACTTCCGCCAAACGCTCGACAATGCCAGTAAGGAGAGCGCGGAAGCCGCCAGGCAGCGCATGGCCGCCTCGACGGAGGAAGCCGGCCAGGCCATCGCCGGGGCCGGGCGCGCCCTGCTCCACAGCTTCGGCCAGACCAGCCAGGACATTGCCAGACTTGGCAGCGAGATGGGCGAGGTCATCGGCGCGAAACTCCTGTCGCGGCTTGAGGAGATCGCGACCCGGCTGTCGGAGATGGCCGACGCCGTGCAACGCGGCGCGTCCGGCGCACAGAGCGCGGCCCTGGGCCTGAACAGCGGCGCCGACGCGATCCACGGTGCGTCCGAAGGCTTCCGGGCCGCAGGCCTGACGCTCAGCGCGGCAGCCGATCCGGTCCGGGCGTCACATGAGCGCATCGAGACAACCCTGCGTCGCGTGGGGGACCTGGTCGAGACCGTCTCCGAAACCCTGATGCAGAACTCTGCGACTGTGGCCGAGAACGCCGCGCATGTGCTCGAGAGCGCAAGGACGGCCCTTGGCACCGAGCGCGAGGGCATTCGCAGGAACCTGGAAGCGACGCGCGTCGCCATCGCGCAGCTGTCGAGCGAGGCGGAGAAACTCGACGGGATCGACCAGATGCTGGGGCGCGCACTCAAGGAGTACAGCACGCAGCTGGAGGCGGCCCTCGGCACTGCACAGGATCACGTGGCCCTGATCCAGAAGACACTGGAACCGGGCATCACCACCTTGCATGAAGTCGTTGCTCAGGCCGAACAGTTCATGCCCCACCAGAAGCGGGTCAGGACATGAGAGCCCACGCAAGACGAGCGCGGCACGAGGAAGACGAGGAAAGCGCCTTTGTCTCGATGACCGACATGACGGTCGGGTTCCTGTTCATCATGATGATCCTGCTGGCGTTCTTCGCCAGCCAGGCGCGCGAGACATCGACCGTGCCCACGAGCCTTTACGACGACATGGTCAAACAGCGCGACGAGCAGAAGGCACGTGCCGAGAGCCAGGCTGAGAAGATCCGGGTCCTTGAGGAGGAGATTGCCGCGCTCAAGTCCGAGATCGAGGAAAAGGATGAGGAAATCGCGGACTTGCGGGAGAAACTCGACCGGCTGAAGATCGCCGACCCGCTCGAGGAGTATCTGTCGCAGGTGGCCGTCGCCCGGCGCGAGGTCCTGGAACGCCTGCGCGACGCGATCCTTGTCGACTTTCCGGATCTCAAGGTCGAACTGAGCGAAGAAAGCGATGCCTTACGCTTCCAGGGCGAAGGGTTGTTCGCATCCAACAGTCCGAAGCTGACGCCGGAGAAGTCGGCAATCGTCTCGAAACTCGCCGAGCGACTGGACGAGATACTCCCTTGTTTCACCATCGGGGCCGCCTCGCGTTTCGACGTGAAGTGCAATCCATCCTTTGCCATGGTCGAGGCGGTCCAGATCGAAGGCCATACCGACACCATGGGATCGGACCGGCGGAACCGGAACCTGTCTGCCGCGCGCGCGAACAACACGTTCTTTGCCATGACCAAAGCAGCCGACCGCGTCATGCAGCATCAGAACCTCAAGGGCCAGCCGGTTCTGTCGGTTGCCGCCTACGGTCCTGACCGGCCCGTGACCACGAACGACACGCCCGAGGGCAGGTCCACCAACCGTCGCATCGACCTTCGCTTCATCATGGTGACACCTCCGGACACCGATGCAATCAGCGGCATCCGCAGCGCGCTCAAGGCCGGAGGAGGACAGCCTTGAACGATGTCCCTGCTGCGTCCGACGGTGCGCGCGCGCTGCTCGGGCGGCTCGCTCCGATGCGCGTCCGGGCGTTTTCCTCGCTTGACCCGCTGGCCAAGTCCGTCCGGAAGATCACCTCCCGCTGGCCGGACATGGTCAGCGCACCTGCCGACCAGGATCGGGAAACGCTCGCCCTGAACATGCTTCATCGGGTCCGGACCTGGAGCTGGGACAAGATCACGACCCAGAAGGTCATCTCGGCAGCTCTCGCCGTTTTCGATGATGAGCGACGGATGCGCCCTGACCTCGAGCCTGTCCGCAGCTTTTATCTGGCCGAACTCGAGACCCGCGGGCCCGGCCCGTTTCTTGACGGGATGGCCCGTGTCTACCTTGACAGCTTTGTGCCCGGGGCCCTCCACACACACCGTCTGGCAGAGGGGCTGCGCAAGAGAGCGGCTGACCTCGGCGGCAGATACCGGAGGCTGGTCGACACGCTTCCCACGCTGTTTCAGCCGGAGGCAGCGCCCCGGGATCTTGCGAGCGTCATGGTCGGCGCGGAGCATCCTTACGAGGCGCTGAAATCGATCGGCATCAGCAGCCCGCACACGTCCGGCCTGACGCGGGCGGCCCACAAGATCTTCGTGGAGCGTCTGGCGCCTGATCTCGCAAGACCCGATGCACGGGCAAAACTCTTCAACTGGCTGGCACCGGAGGCGGGGCCGGTGCTCGAGGTCGGTGCAGGCGCCGCCATCGAGGCCGTCCTCGCCGTCTGGAAAAATCGCACGCCGCCGGACGCCCTGCGCAACGAACTGACCGAACGCATCATCGGCTGCTGGAACGATCCCCGGCTGCATGCGGGCGGGATCTGGCCGGGCTTCGATCCGGACCTGAAGTCGATCCTGCTGCGCTGGCTGACACACCAGGACATGAAGTTCTTCTGTGACGTCGTCACGGCGACGCAGCCGAGCCACATGTGGCCGCCTCGCAGGGACTTCTGGCTCCAGCTCTATGACGACGGCAAGATCGACGAAGCCTGGGTGGCGTTCGACACGGACGCGCTGCAATACGCCAGGCGGCACCTGGTGAAGACAGAAGGCACGGACATGAGCCGCCGCTTCGGCCGTCAGAAGGATCGTGGCGGCAAGACCTCCCTCCTGATCATGCGGATCGGCAACAGGATCGTGGTGGACGGGTGCCACAGCTATCGCACCCACATCTTCCGCATCGACGACCGGCAGGCCCCGAAACTCTACCAACGGGAGTACCACTGCGACGAGATCATGCGCCAGTCGAAGGTCTGGAAGGCGCACAATTCCATAGAAAACTGGTCCCAATGGGTGCATCAAAATGTCTGACGCCAGGCCCCTTTGCTCGGTCTCCGCGGATGCAATCGAGATCCGCTTTCCGCCGGAGAAGACGACCCTCTTCTCCCGCCTGATGCCGAAGCGCAGCAGCCGCAGCTTCACCGACCTCGCACCGGACGACCGTGACCTGCTCTTCGCCCTCGGGGACCTGCGGGCCTGGGAGGACAGGCACCCGGGCGATGTGACCATTGCAGCCGACCACATCCGGTTGTCCCATGACGCGGCGGCGAGCCTCTCGTCGGCCTCTGCCGAGGCAATCGGATTGCCACGAACGGTCGACCTGTTGCTCAAGACCGACGTGACCGGCGTCCTCGGCCGCCCGGATTTCAAACTCTCTTATGAATGGTCCCGCCAGGGCCGCCGCGAGGTGCCCATCCGCATCGGTGCCATCCTGAAGACGGGCGCAGGCGAACGCCGGCTGCCACTCTGGATGAAGCGTGCGCTGGATCTGGCTGATTCCTTTGACGCGTCACAGCCCGTCGAGCAGCACTGGCGCGCCCTCAGCGAGTTCCGCCGCGCCATCGAGCCGGACGGGTTCGCCACGGGCGACATGCCGGAGAACCGCGAGAGGGCCGGATTGGCGATGACGGCCTTCCTGCGCGGGCTCGAGGTGCGGATCGCGGACCGGTTTTCGATATCGCCCGACAAATCGCTGGGGCAGTTTGAGATCGTGCCGTATTCGGCGGACCGGCTCAAGCGCGCAGGCACCGACGCGGATGTCTCGGAGGAGGATGCCGAACTGACCGGCGAGGACCTTGCCGTGTTTCAGGATCGCCTGCATGCGCTGGGTGAAAGGCCCGCCTATCACCTTGGCAAGAATGCCTATCTGGTCATTGACCCGGGTGCGGCGCCCGTCCTTGCGGAATTGACCCGCGTGCAACGGGCGCCCCGTGAGGAACGGCATGCCTTCATCCGCAACCCGCGGGCGTTCATCACGGATGCCGTCAACCGCCACCTGCAGGACAGCGGGGCACTTGACGGGCTGGATGACGCACAGCAGGCCGAACTGGTGGAAGCCGTCGCGGGTCCGGCCCTGATCGAGACCCGCGAATACTCGGACCGCGTCACCGGCGTCGTCCGCTACGAGCGCCCGGATGCCGCCTTCGAAAGCAGCGGCACGACCTGGTTGCCGGAAGCCTTTGCCCAGCATCTGGTCGAGGCGCTCCGGCAGATGCCGGAAGCCCGGCTCGGCGAACTGCGCGTGAGCATGTCCCGCGCGCTCGAGACCGGTGTAGAGGCACAGGTGGACATCGCAGGCGAAAGCGTTCCCGTGACGCCCGCCCGCCTTGCCGCCATCGAGAGCGAGATCAGCCGACGGGCACAGATCACCGCCCGGCCGGAGGATGACCAGACCCCGCAGGACCCGACGTCCGATGCCCTCATCCTCGGGACAAGGGACAATTATGACGAGCTCAGGTTCATCGCCCCCGTCCGGCCGCGGCGTGCCACGATCCCGGTGCGCCTGCCGTCAGCCGTCAAGACCCCGCTGCAGCCGCATCAGCTGGAGAGTTTCGACTGGGCGACGCGCGCATGGAGCACGGGCCTGCCCGGCATTCTGAACGCTGACGAACAGGGGCTCGGCAAGACACTGCAGACCATCGCCTTTCTCGCCTGGGTCAAGGAGCACATGAAGGATCCGGGCGCCGAGACCCGCGGTCCGGTGCTTGTCGTTGCCCCCACCTCGCTCTTGCGGAACTGGGAGCAGGAGGTCGCCAAGCACGTCGAGGGACGGGGGTTTGGCCGGCTCATTCCCCTTTATGGCTCAGCGCTCGGGTCGCAGAAGCGGCGCGACACGCGCGGCACCGAGACACGCTCGGGCTTGCCTCACCTGGATCTGGACTGGCTGAAAGAGGCCTTCGAGGATGGCCGGGCGCACACCTACTGGATCCTGACCACCTACACGACCCTTGCCAACTACCAGCATTCGCTCGGCAAGGTCCGCTTCTCCGTGCTCGTCATGGATGAGATCCAGAACATCAAGAACCGGGCGACGCTGGCCTCCCGGGCCGTCGAGGCGATGAACGCGGATTTCCGCATCGGCCTGACCGGAACCCCGATCGAGAACTCGGCCCTTGATCTGTGGACGATCATGGACCGGATCGCACCGGGATGCCTGGGCTCGGGCGCCGCGTTCAAGGACCGCTACGGGGTTGCCGACGCCGGGACCATGGCGGAGCTGCATGCGCGCATCTTCAGGCCGCGCGACGCGCTGCCGCCCCTGGGCCTGCGCCGCCTGAAGGACGAGGTGGCCCGTGATCTGCCGCGGAAGCGGCGCTTCCTGCATCCGCGCCTGATGCCGAAGATCCAGGCCGATGCCTATGACCTTGCACAGGTCAAGCTGGCAAACGGCGGGCCCGGCGCGGCCCTCAGGATGCTGCATCACATTCGCTCCGTCTCCGTTCATCCCGGCGACACCGGCGCTGCGGGCCCGGACGAGTTCATCGCCAGGAGCGCGCGGCTGGATGCGGTCATGGACATCCTGCACCGCATCCAGGCGGCCGGCGAACGGGTCCTTGTCTTCATCGAACATCGTGACATGCAGTTCCGCTTCGCCGAGATCGTGCGCCATGTCTTCGGCCTCGCGCGCATCGACGTCATCAACGGCGACACGCCGATCCCGCGCCGCCAGGAGATCGTGAACCGCTTCCAGAGGCACCTTGAGGCCGACGGCGGCTTTGACATGCTGATCCTCGGGCCGAAGGCGGCGGGCACGGGCCTGACCCTGACGGCGGCCACCCATGTCATCCACCTGTCCCGCTGGTGGAACCCGGCCGTGGAGGAACAGTGCAACGACCGTGTCCACCGGATCGGCCAGACACGCCCCGTCGCGGTTCATGTTCCCATGGCCATGCATCCGGAGCTTGGCGCGCAGAGCTTCGATTTCCTCCTGCAAAGCCTGATGCAGCGCAAGCGCAGGCTGGCGGAGCAGGCGCTCTGGCCGATGGGCGACAGCGCCGCCGATGTCGCCAGCCTGTCCGAGGCTGTCGTGGCGCCGGCCCGCGGCAGCCGCATCACCCTTGCGGACTGCATGGCCGAACAGTTTCACCGCGATGGCCTGTCCCCCGCGGCCCCGGACGCGGACGGCGCCTGGGAACTGCCCTGATCCTGCCCCTGGAGAGACTGAGCAATGAAGGTAACACGAGGTCTGGTCATTCGCGATCCCTGGATCGAGCACATCCTGCAGGGCCGGAAGGACTGGGAAATGCGCGCGCAGAAAACGTCAACGCGCGGATGGTTCGGTCTCATCCGGCAGGGAAGCGGCACGGTCGTCGGCCTTGCAAGGCTTGTCGACTGTGGCCCCGCCCTCACCCTCGACGAGATGATCGCCGCCCATGATCATCACTGCATTTCGGAGGCCGAGATCCGCAGTGGCAAGGTCGCGCGGTGGGTCATTCCCTGGAAACTGGAGGATGTTCGCAAACTGGATCGGCCGGTCCCCTATGAGCACAAGAACGGCGCGGTGACCTGGGTCAAGTTCTCCGACGACGTCGCAGGGCAGTTGACACGCGTCCTGGACGAGGCCGGCAGCCGCGTCGACCCGGAGAATGCCTGGCGCGCAACGCGCAAGGTCGATGCTGCTGTCATGACGTCGCTCTCGCCCCGGCCGGATGTTGCGGCGGCCGCGATCCGGCCCGGGGCGGACCGTCCCGCCGGCGCCCCGACCGACGGGCCGGCGCAGCTGCTGGGCAGGACAACGCTCACCGGCGGAAACCTCCGCAACAGCCACTTCTACATCCGGGAGTTTCTGGACAGGTTCCCGCAGGAGTGCATCGGCGGGGGCAACAGGGACAGCGCAGCGCCACGGGAGTTGGTCATCGACTGGGGCGGGGCCTCGCCTGTCCTGTCCGACATTGACCGCACCAAGGGACTGTTCCGCAAGCGCGGCTGGGTCCGCTCCTTCTTCGAGGCCTCCGGGGCACGCGAGGGCGACACGATCGTGGTCACCTCCCCCGCCCCGTACCATGTCGATGTCCGGGTCGAACACCGATCCACGCCGGACGCCTCCGACGCGCGCTGACCACCCTGGCACCGTGCCGGCCCGTCACGCTCCGCCAGCGTACCGAGGCGATGCAGCTCGGGGCTGAGCTGCTGCAGATGACCGAAATTTGCCGACACGTCCCCACCCGGTTGACGACCACACCACCGCGACCATGCCACACGTCATGGGAGCAGGCAAACACGGGATGCACGCCGCCTCGCCGTCACGGGCCATCGTCAGGGCGTCCGCTGCCTTGCACGGGGCAACGGACGGTGATCCCCTTGCGGGGCGTTGCTGGCAGGGGCTGAGGAGAACGAAAGCGCCGGCGTTCTGCGTTCAGCGCCGGCGTTAAGTGCTTAGCATTCAGCGCTCGGCATTCAGCGCCCGGGCGGCACGGCACGGCAGTGCCC
Source organism: Pannonibacter sp. XCT-53 (assembly GCF_009915765.1). Lineage (NCBI taxonomy): Bacteria > Pseudomonadati > Pseudomonadota > Alphaproteobacteria > Hyphomicrobiales > Stappiaceae > Pannonibacter > Pannonibacter tanglangensis. The sequence goes on along the minus strand of NZ_JAABLQ010000001.1, from coordinate 1,143,437 downwards.
GTCACCCCGCCACCTTCAGCTTCGCCTGCTCCAGCGTCCAGTATTCCATGTCGAAGAGGTCGGCCTCGCTGATCGGCGTGAAGGTGCCATAGGCCTCGGCGGCGGTGATGACGCGGGCCATCTGTTCGCAGAGATCGCCGCCGATCCGCGCCGCCTTGGCATTGGCGCCGAGGGCGAACATGCCCTCGCCGCGCACCAGGATCACGCGCGGCAACGCGTCGAGCATGGTCTTGGGCTCGGCCGCCTTCGCCGCGTTGCGCTCGAAATAGTCCTGGTAGCGGCGGGCATAGGCGGCAAGTCCGGCGGCAATGTCCGCGTCGCTCGCACCGCGCTCCAGGACCAGCGGCCAGGGCTTGATGCGGATGACGTGATCCGGCGTCACGGTGCCCCTGAGGCTGAGCGCCTCCACATCCGGCCGCGACGCATAGGCGCGAATGGCCGGTGTCGAGCGGTAGTCAAGCGCAACGCCCTTTGCGAAGGGCGATCCTGCCGCCGACTGCAGCGCCGCCTCGATCCGGGCGGCCAGGGCCGCATCGCAAGGGCCGTCGCTCGCCTGCGGGCCGGTCAGTGCCACGCCCTTGCGCGCCAGTTCCGCCTCGGCCATCGAGATGAACTCGATCATCAGCTCATAAGATTTGCGCGCGTCATCGGCGAAGGTGAAGAGGCCATGGTTCTCGAGCCACAGCCCCTCGCAGCCCGGAGCCTCGCGGTAGATCCGGTCGGCCTCGATGGAAAGGTCGAAGCCCGGCATCACATAGGGAACATAGGCAAGCCGCCGGCCATAGACCGCAGCAACCGTCGCACGCATGTCGGGCTGGTCGGCCAGCGCCAGGATGGCGGTGGCATGGGTGTGGTCCACATGGGCGAAGGGCAGGAAGGCATGCAGCAGCGCCTCGACCGAGGGGTTCGGCGCGCTCGCCTCCAGAAGGTTCGCCCGAAGCAGCGCCACCATTTCGGGGTCCGACAGCTTCGGCCCCTCGCGCGCGGCCAGCAGCGGATCGAGGCGAACCGCCGGCAGGCCGGGAGCGGCAATGGAATCCAGATCCCAGCCGCTGCCCTTGATATGCATGAGCCGCTCGCCCGACGCATCTGTCACCTTGACGGAGGTGTTGCCGCCGCCGTGCAGCACGAGGTCTGGATCACTGCCGATGAGCCGCGAGGAATAGACCCGGAGCCCCAGCTCCGCGTCCTGTCCGGCCGCCAGGGCCTCGTCAACAAACATCTTCGCGTCAGCGTCATTCCAGCGGCTTTTCATCGGCATGTCCCAGTGCAAACAGAAAACGGCAGGCAGCGCGCGCCGCCTGCCGCAGGAAGGGTGATCAGAAGTCGAACTTGTCGATGTTGTCCTTGGTGAACACGGTGCGCTCCGGCAGCAGGATGATGCCGTTGCCATCCGCCTCGTAGTCGTAGCCCTGCACCTTGTTGGCAGAGACCTCGACCGTGCCGACGCCCGGAATGTCCAGCTTGTCGCCCACCTTCATCGGCCCGTTCTTGAGAACGTGATCGGCGACATAGACCGAGATCTTGCCCTGCTGGGTCACGTCCCACAGGCCGAAGCGCTGGATCGTGCCGCGTTCGATGTAGGGGCGCATGACGTTCGGCGTCGAGAAGCCGACGATGGTGACGCCCTCGGCGCGCTTCAGGTTTTCCGCGGCCTGGGCTGCCGCCGGCAGGGCGTTGGCGTCCGGCGCGATGATCGCGTCAAGGTCCGGATAGGCCTGCAGGATGCTCTCGGCCGTCTGCAGCGACTTCTGCGCGTCATTGTAGCCATACTGCGTCGTGACGATTTCCCAGCCCGGATGCTCCTTGGCGATCTTGGCCTTGGCCGCTTCCGCCCAGGCGTTCTGGTCGGTCACCGTCGGGCTGGAATAGAAGAAGGCGACCTTGGCCTTCTCCTTGGTCACGCCTTCTGCCGCCATGTCGACCAGGAGGCCGCCCAGCTGGTCCGGCGTGCCCTGGTTGATGTAGTAGCTGCGGCATTCCGGGTTCACGTCGCTGTCCCAGGTCATCACCAGCACGCCGCGGTCCATGGCCCGCTTCAGCGCCGGGCACAGGCCGTCCGGCGAGACCGACGACACGATCAGCGCCTTGTAGCCCTGGTTGACGTAATTGTTGATGAACTGCACCTGGCCGGACACGCTCGGCTCGGTCGGGCCGTCATAGGTCACCTTGGTGCCGATCTCCTCCCCTGCCTTCACCGCGCCGGCGCCGCCGGAGGTAAAGAAGCCGACGCCGACCAGCTTCGGAATGAAGGCGATCTGGCTGTCGGCCTTCGCCGCGCCGGCAATCAGCATGGTGCTGGCCAGAAGCGTGGCCGCCATCGTGCCAAGGCTCAGAACTCGTGTGCGCATGGTATTCCTCCTCCTTATTTGACCGCCAGCCGGGCCTTGCTCTGCCTGGCGACGGCAATGACATCGGTCAGCACTGTGCTTGCGTGGCGCAGTGCGACCGCCATGACCAGCAACCCTCCCGAAAGTGCGCTGGAAATCTGGCTTGGAACGCCAATGGCCTGCAGTCCCTGCTGGAAGTAGCCAATGACGAAGGTTGCGAGCAGCGTGCCGATGATCGAGCCGCGCCCGCCGTAGATGGATGCCCCGCCGAGCACGGCCGCCGTGACCGCAGGCAGCAGCGTCTGTGCGCCGAGATCAACGCGGGCCGAGCCGAAATAGGCCGACATCACCAGCCCCGCGACGGCCGCGCAGGCACCGATTGCCACATAGGTCAGGCTCTGCACCCGGGTCACCGCGATGCCGGCAAAGCGGGCCGCCTTGTCCGACTGTCCGCACAGGAACACCGAACGGCCGAACCTTGTGAAATGCAGCAGCAGGATCAGGAGACCGGCCAGCCCCAGAAACAGGACCAGCGAGGCCGGAAGACCGGCGACCTCGGCATAGCCGAAGGCGTTGAAGGCCTCGGGGAAGTTGCCGATGCCCTCGTAGCCGCCAGCGCCAACCAGGCCCGACACAACGGTCGCGGTGCCCTGGAACAGGTAGAGACTGCCGAGCGTCACGACGAGCGGCTGGATCTTCGACAGGTGGATGATGGCGGCGTTGAAGGCGCCGCAGAGCGCGCCAACCCCAAGCGCCAGGCCAATGGCAAGCGGCAGCGGCACGCCGAAGAAATTGGCAACACCGAAGACAATCGCCGCCAGCCCGATCACCGAGGCAAAGGACACGTCGATCCCGCCGGCGATGATCACCAGCGTCAGCGGCAGCGCGACGATGCCGATCTGCACGAAGTCGGACGTGCCATAGATAAGGTTGGGCGGATTGAGGAAGCGCGGGTTGATCAGGCCGAAGACGGCAAGCTCGAGCACCAGCATGGCAAGCAGCGCGGTTTCCCAGCGGAAGACGAGCTTCTTCATGGCCGTGCCTCCGCGACCATATCGACCCCGGACTGGGCCAACGACTGGGCCGAAGACTGGGCCGAAGACTGGGCCGAAGACTGGGCCGACGACTGCGCGTGAACCGGATGCCTTTCAGGGACGGCGTAGCGGCGGGCGCGGATCCGCCGGTCGATCACCATGCGGATGCGGCCATCGAGCAGGAGCACGCTGAGAAGCAGCGCACCGGCGATGAAGTCGTTCCAGTAGGCCGGGATCTTCAGGAAGACGAGGGCGCTGTCGATGGAGGTGATGAAGATCACCGCAGCAAAGACACCGACGACGGACCCGGTTCCCCCCAGAAGGCTGACGCCGCCGAGCACATTGACCGCGATGGCCTTCAGCTCGATGCCATTGCCGGCCTGGTTCGGGATGAAGCCGATCTGCGCCGCAAACACCAGTCCCGCCAGCGCCGCACAGGCTCCCGCAACCACAAAGGACAGGAACTGCACCAGCCGCACGGGCACGCCAAGGTGATGCGCGGCAGCCTGATTGTCGCCGACCGCATAGAAATAGCGTCCGAACCGGGTGAAGGTCAGGAACCCCCAGGCGGCTACTGCTACGGCGAGCACGCAGAGCCCTGCGACCGAAAACCCGAAGCCGAGATCGGCCGCCAGCAGCTTCAGCCCCTGCGGCAGGTCCTCGATCCACTTGCCGCCGGTCAGGACCAGCATCAGGCCGCGGAACAGCCCGAGCGTGCCGAGCGTCGCGACAATGGAGGGAATGCCGAGAATGGCAACGAGGAACCCGTTGAACGCGCCGGCAAGCACGCCGGTCGCAATGCACAGCACGATGGCGACAGGCAGCGCCACGCCCGCATCCAGCGACAGGCCCAGCACCGCCGCGCTGAGGCCGAGGATCGATCCGGTCGAGACGTCGATGTTGCGCGTCAGGATCACGACCATCGTGCCGATCGAGACGAGCAGAAGCACGAGGCTGCTGGACAGGATGAGCGAGAAGGTCGTGGCCGAGAGATAGTCCGGCGACGCGATCCCGATCACAAGGAAGAGGCCAGCCAGGATGGCAAGCAGGGTGGCGACGCGGTTTCGCGCCAGCTGGTCAAGCATGATGGGCCTCCGCAGAGCCAAAGGCGAGATGGGCGATCGCGTCGACGGACAGGGTCTGCGTCAGTTCGCCCGAGGAACGGCCGAAGGCCATGACATGCACCCGGTCCGAGAGCTGCACGATCTCGTCGAAGTCCGAAGAGATGAGCAGGACCGCAACACCGGTTTCGGCCAGCGACTGGATCAGCCGGTAAATGTCGTTGCGGGCCGCCACATCGACGCCGCGCGTCGGCTCGTCGAGGATGAGCACCTTCGGATTGACGGTGAGGCACTTGGCCAGCAGCACCTTCTGCTGGTTGCCGCCCGAAAGCCGGCGCGCCTCCTGGCCGGGGCCGGTGCACTTGATGCCGAGCCGGTCGCGGAAACCGTCGAAGGCCTTGCGTTCGGCGCCCGGCCGCAGGAAGAACGGCAGCCGGTGCACGAGATAGGACGAGGCATTCCAGTAAAGCGGTGCCTCGAGGAACAGGCCATGCTGCTGCCGGTCCTCCGGCAGATAGACCAGCCCCCGGTCGACACAGCGGCGCGGCGAGCGGCCGGTCAGCTCCTCGCCGTCAAGACGCACGGACCCGGACGACTGCGGCCGCAAGCCGAAAACCGTTTCGGCGAGTTCCGTCCGACCGGCGCCGACGACGCCGGCGAGCCCGAGGATCTCGCCCGCCCGGACCTCCAGGCTGATGTCGCGGAACCCCTCCCCGCCCAGACGCTCGATCTGCAGCTTCGCCGGTCCGGCGAGACCTCTTGCCCGGGTGGCCGGCGCACGAAGCCCCTCGTCACCGGACTGCACCCGGCTCATCGCCTCGATGATTTCCGCGTCGCTGAACCCGTCCAGCGCGCCGGAGAGCACAATGACACCATCGCGCAGCACGCTGATCGTGCCGCAGATGTCGCGGATCTCGCGCAGCTTGTGCGAAATGAAGAAGATGCCGACGCCCTGCCCCTGCAGCTTGCGCAAGCAGGCAAACAGCGCCTTCACCTCGAACGGTGTCAGCGCCGACGTGGGCTCGTCGAGAATCAGCACCCGTGCCTGGCGCAGAAGCCCGCGCAGGATCTCCACGATCTGCCGCTCGGCGATTTCAAGCGTGGCCGCCTGGGCATCAAGGTCGAGGGAAACCGAGAGTTCCGCCACAAGCGCCATCACCTGCGGCCGCAGCTTGCGCGGCGAGGCGGCCAGCCCGAGGCAGACATTCTCCAGCACGGTCTGGTTGGGCAGGATATGCGCTTCCTGCGGCACCAGGTAGAGGCCGAGCTCTTGTGCGGCAGCAGGCGAGGCATGGGCCAGCGCCCGGCCGTTGATCTCCACCGCGCCGGAATTGGCGGCAATGAGCCCGGCCATGATCTTCATCAGGCTCGACTTGCCCGCACCGTTCCCTCCCAGAAGCGCATGCACCTCGCCGGGCTCAAGCGACAGCGAGACCCCTTTCAGCACCGGAACGGGACCGTAGGATTTCCAGATGTCCGTGAGCTTGGCAGCCCTCCCGGCCGCAGGCATCGCAGTCATTCCGCACCTGTTCAAATGTATCAGACGCGGATGAAATGATCACATGAAGACAGCCTCGTCAACATGCTCAACGCGAGGGCCATGCCGCACTGCGGCATAAAATTCCTTCAAATTGCCGGATTCAAGCCATTTCAGTCAGCGCGCAAGCTGTCATGATTTTTTCATCCGCCCCTCCGTTGACGGATCAAATGTTTCTTTGATACTCATATGTTCAATGTCCGCTTGAGGAACCCGCCATGAGCACGGATGCAGGCAACACCGACTGGAGCTATGCCGATGCCGATGAGGAAACCCTCACCCGCATCGCCTGGTACTATTACAATGACGGCCTGACCCAGAACGAGATCGGCGAGCGGCTCAACATGTCGCGCATCAAGGTCTCCCGGCTTCTCGACAGCGGCCGCCGGTCCGGCATCATCCAGGTGCGCATCAACTCGCGCTATCAGGGCTGCCTGACCCTCGAGCGCGAGATCAAGGACCGCTATGGCCTGCTCGAGGCCTATGTCGTCCCCCGCCTGCCGGAAGAGGATCCGAGCGACCGCCTCGGCCAGGCTGCGGCGCAGTTCCTCATGCAGCGGCTGAAGCAGGATGACCTTCTGGCCGTCGGCTGGGGCGCGACCGTCAGCAACACCATCCAGCGGCTCGGGCATCTGGCCAACGAGAAGCACATCGGGCTGGTCAGCCTCACCGGCGGCGTCAGCACCTATGTCGAGGGCATGCGGACCGCCAACTGGGGCCGCAGCGTTCACCTCGTCCCGGCCCCGCTCGTGGTGCGCGATCCCGGTGTTGCCGCGAACCTGTCGTCGGAACCGGCTGTCGCCAATCTCCTCGACATGGCGCTGAACGCCTCTTTCCAGCTTGTCGGCATTGGCGAACTGTCCCCCGGGTCCACCGTGGTGCGCGCCGGCTACATCAGCCCGGACGACGTTGTGCCGCTGCGCCGCAAGGGCGCGGTCGGCGACATCCTCTGCCAGTTCTACAACGAGCGCGGCGAGGTGCTGGACCTGCCGCTGCATGACCGGGTCATCGGCGTGAAACTCGCAAGCCTGTCCAAGGCCGAGAAGGTGGTCGCGGCCGCCGGCGGCCTGAGCAAGGTCCAGGCAATCCATTCCGCCCTGCGTGGGAAGTTCATCGGCATCCTGATCACCGACGAGACCACGGCCACCGCACTTCTGGACGTCAGGGACTGAGACATCATGGCAAAGACCTATCTGCTCGCCCTTGACGCTGGCACGGGCAGTGGCCGCGCCGTCATCTTCGACGAGGCCGGCCACCAGATCGCCAGCGCCCAGCAGGAATGGTGGCACCGGACCGATCCCCGGTTTCCCGGCTCCATGGACTTCGACGTCGAGGCCAACTGGCAGACCCTGGCCCAGGCAATCCGCAAGGCCATCGCGTCCGCCGGGATCGCACCGGCGGACATCCGCAGCGTCAGCGCCACCAGCATGCGCGAGGCAATCGTCGCCTATGACCGCTCGGGCCGGGAAATCTGGGCCTGCGCCAATGTCGACAGCCGCGCCAATGCCGAAGTGACCGACCTGAAGCGCGACGTCCCGGGCCTCGAACAGGATCTCTACCGCCAGACCGGCCAGACCTTCGCGCTCGGCGCCCTGCCCCGGCTCCTCTGGCTGAAACGGCACCTGCCGGATGTCTATGAGCGGATCGACCGCATCAGCATGCTGTCCGACTGGATCCTCGCGCGCCTCTCCGGCGTCATCGCCAGCGATCCCTCGAACGCCGGCACCACCGGCCTCCACAGCCTTGCCACGCGCGACTGGCTGCCGGAAGCTGCGGCCCGCGCAGGGCTGCGCACGGACATCTTCCCGCCCACCGTCGAACCCGGCACCCGCATCGGCGAGGTCACGGCCAACGCGGCAGCCGAGACCGGGCTTCTGCCCGGCACGCCCGTCGTCATGGGCGGCGGCGATTGCCAGATCGGCTCGGCCGCCATCGGTGTCGTGAGGGAGGGCGATTGCGCCGTCCTCGGCGGCACCTTCTGGCAGCAGGTCGTCAACGTCGCCCCGTCGGTCTCCGACAGCGCCATGAACCTGCGCATCAATCCCCATGTCGTCACCGGCCTCAACCAGGCCGAAGCGATCAGCTTCTTCGTCGGCCTCGTCATGCGCTGGTTCCGCGACAGTTTCGGCGCCGAGGAAGTGGCCGCAGCCGGACCGGATGGCGACGCCTACCGCCTGCTTGAAGAGCAGTCGGCCCATGTGCCCGTCGGCGCCCATGGCATCATTCCCGTCTTCTCCGACGTGATGCGCTACGGCGCCTGGTATCACGCGGCCCCGTCGCTCCTGAACCTGTCAATCGACCCGGCCAAGTCCGGCAAGGCCGCCATCTTCCGTGCCCTGCAGGAAAATGCCGCCATCGTCGCCGCGCGCAATCTCTCGTCGATCTTCACCCTCACCGGCCGCACGCCGGACAGGATCATCTTCGCCGCCGGCGCTTCCAAATCCGCCCACTGGTCGCAGATCCTGTCGGACGCCACGGGCCTTCCCGTTGTCACGCCGGTGGTGAAGGAGGCAACCGCGCTGGGCTGCGGCGCCGCCGCCGCCATCGGCATCGGGCTCCACCGCGACTTTGCCGATGCAGCCACCCACTGGGTGCGCTGGGACCGGCATTTCGAGCCCAACCTCGCCCACAAGGCCATCTACGACGAGGCCGGAGAGCGCTGGGCCCGGGCCTATGCCCTGCAGCGCCAGCTCGTCGACGACGGCATCACCACGCCGATGTGGAAGGCCCCCGGTCTCTGACCCGACGCTGGCAGCCGCCCCGTTCCGACCGGTCGTCGCCCGCCTGCAGCCGGACGCAAGGGTCCGACCGACATGGCCGGCGCCCCGTCCGGGCGGCCGCCAGTTCTCCCCCGACACCCCACCAACCCAAAAGGGAACCCCGTCATGCTCATCCAGATGGTCTCCATCAACGTCAAGCCCGGCCATGTCGAGGAATTCATCGACGCTTTCCGCATCAATTATGAAGGCACCCGCAAGGAACCCGGCAACCTGCGCTTCGATGTGCTGCGCGACCCGGACGACGAGACCCGGTTCGTCATCTACGAGGTTTTCACATCGGCCGAAGCGCTCGACGACCACCGCAAGACCGAGCATTACCGCGAGTGCGTCCGCCGGATCGACCCGATCCTGACCGGCCCGCGCACCAAGACCTATTTCAACGTCGAGATGGCCGATTTCCTGACGACCGGCTGACACGGGCCGGACTGCGCCGCGCCCCCCTTGGTCTCCCGACGGGCCCGCACCGCCAACAGGCGACCAGGGTCGCGCCGGTCAACGGAATTGAAAGCAGTTTCCTGCTTGCAGCCGCCGGCGAGGATCAGTCAGGGGTCGACGGATAGGCCGTGCCGGGGAAGCGGCCAAGCGCGGCGGCAAAGGCGCCTCCTGCGGCGTCAATGCGAGCCCTCGCCTCGCTGATGAGCCGTTCTGCCGCCGGCCGCGAGACCCCGAGCCCGATGAGGCTCGCCGGCAGCAGCAGGCTGTCGTTCGACCACAGCACCACGTGCCAACCTGCGTCGGGGACAAAGCGCAGGAAGGCGAGCGCGGTTGCCTCGCCCGTGCGGAAGCCCGCCAGCGCCACGTCGCCCTGCAGCACCACGGGGGCGACGGCCCGCGCGTCACCGGAGGTCGCCCGCGACAGCGCCGCCGCTATGGCAACGATATCTTCCCCCGGGTCGCGCTGCGTACCGGCGTCGGGCGCGCCCGCATCCTCCCGGGCGATCGCGACAGGCAGCGCAGCCGTCTCGGGCGCCGGGTCGATCAGGAAGACCATTGGCAGCCGCCCGGCCCGCTCGAAGACCAGCGTTCCCGACACCTGTTCCCCCACGATCAGCGCACGCGGCACCTCGGCGATCCATCCCTCCGTTTCGCCTGTTGTCAGCACGACAGTTTCGCCCGGCGGCAGCGCCAGCCAGGCAAGCGCATCGCTGCCACCAGTGGCGTTGGGACGGCGCAACCGCACGGGTCCGAACTCGGTCTCGATCGCCAACAGCCGGTCGGCGACTGCGCCATCGTTCGCGATCACCATGTGCACCGGCCAGGGCCCGCCCGGCGCAGCCAGGGCCGGGATGGCAGGATGGATCACCTGCAGGTCGCCATGGAGATAGTCATGCGCCAGCGCGCGCGCAGGTGCCAGAAGAATGGCACAAACCGCCAGCAGCATCAGCCGCGCGCGCAAGGTCGATCCGCCGAGGCGCTTGTGCGGTCGCGCGCTCACGGCATCACCCGTCTGGCGCGGGCCGGATGGTCTTCCGGCCAGGGATCGGCAAGCGCCGGGTTGTGGATCAGGGTTTCGTCCTTCAGGCTTTCGAGGAAGGCGATGAGGTCGTCGACCTCCCGGGGGCTGACCTCGAACCCCACGATCATGCCGTCCTTCTGCGGATGGCTGCCGGCACGACCGCCACGGGCATAGTGCTCCAGCACGCCCCTGAGGTCGGGGATCGAGCCGTCGTGCATGTAGGGCGCCGTCAGCGCGACGTTGCGCAGGCTCGGCGTCCGGAAGCGGCCGGCATCTGCCTCCCGACCCGTGATCTCGATCAGTCCGGGCGCCGCATCAGGATAGGGGTCATGAAGGCCGGTGTTGTGGTAGCCCGCCTCCCCGCCACCTGTGCTGGTCCGGATGGTCTTGAGATTGTTGGTGAAGTGGATGCCCGAGTGACAATGATAGCACTCAAGGCGATGGTCGAAGAAGAGCTGCTCGCCGCGCTGCGCCGCCTCGGACAGGGCATCGCTCTGCCCGCCATACTTGAACCGGTCGTAGGGGCTTGCCACGGAGACGATCGAGCGCTGGAACGCAGCCAGTGCCCGGGTGACCGTGAAGAGATCCGGCTGCGGCCGCTCCGGAAACGCCGCGGCAAAGGCTGTGGCGTAGTAGGGGTCCGCCGCCAGACGGGCAAAGATCTCGACCTCACGCCCGGCTCCGCCCATCTCCACCGGAGCCTCGCCGAACAGCGGCACCAGCGCCTGGAACTCCAGCGTGGTCATGTGCGGATTGGCCCAGGTCAGCACCGGCAGGTAGGCGGCATTGGCGAGGCTCGGCGCATTGAGATGCCCCGTTGTCCCGTCGATGCCGACGCTGGTCGGACGACCATCGGTGAAGGCGCGCTCCTGGACATGGCAGGAGACGCAGGCGACCGTTCCGTCAGCGGACAGGCGCGCGTCATAGAAGAGATGACGGCCGAGATCCACCTTGGCCGCCGTCATGGCGTTGTCGCCCGGCACGACGGGGGGCGGCATCCAGGCGGGCAAGGGCCAGACGAAGGTCTCGGCTGCGGCGGGATGCACCGCCACAGCCAGCCAGACACTCGCCGCCGCCGTCTGCAACAGCCGGCGCATGGCGTCAGCGCAGGGAGACAAGCGCCTGGGGACCGGCCGCCACGTCCATGTAGGGCAGCCCCAGCTTGGTCATCACGGTCATGCAGTCCGGATCCTTCGGGAAGGCCATGCAGCCGGGCGAGGTCTCCGGCGCATTCACCCGCAGGTCCGCCCCTGCCACCACCGGAGCCGGGTCGATCACCACGGTGCTGCCGTCCGGGCGGAAGCTGTCGAGTTGCACGTCGATGCGGTTGCCGTTCTTGCAAGCCTTGGGCGATTCGGTCTTCGAGGCCGCGTCGCACTGGGTCGAGCCGAGATGCAGGAACCAGCCCTTGGGGCCATCTTCCTTGCGGTCGGTCGGAACCATGTCGATGCGAACGAACTTGTAGCCGCCCTGCCAGTTCCAGAACATCGCCGTGGTGTTGAGCGGTGCCGGCGCCAGGGTCGGATCCCCATGGTTGATCTCGAAGGGCACGCCCACCGTGAAGCTCAGCCCCTGGTACTCGCCGGCCGGTACGATGCCGCGCAAGGTGGTGTTGAGCGCCTTGGTGCCGTTGGTGCAGCCGCCGCTGGCGTCCTCGAAGTCGATGAGCGCGGTGCTGCCGGTCTGCCACTGGCCGTCCTGGTCCAGCGTGATCGGCTGCAGCGTGCCGTCCTTGCGCACCAGAGCGGCGTTGGAGACGAAAAGGCGGAAGTCGACCGCCTTCACCTCGGCGCCGGTGCTGCCAAGGCCGGCGTAGGTCTCGGAGCAGGAAAAGGCCTTGCCGCCGATTTCGGCCGCAAAGGGAATGGACACGCGCATGTCGGCGAGCGCCGGCGTGGACGACAGGACGGCAAGCGCCGCAACAAGATGCAGTTTCATGTGAGGGATCTTTCCCGAAAGAAGGCAGGCCCGAAAAGGGCAAGGGGCTGCGGCCCGGCCGGGCTGCAGCGGACAGAAGCTCAGCCGGCCTGGTGCGGCGGAGCCCTGACACGCATGGCCATGGCTGCGAGCGCGGGGACAGCGTCCTGGCGCTCGAACCTGCCTGCCTCGGGCGTGCTGCGGGGAAACGGCAGACGAGACGTCTCGATCAGCAAGGGCTGCGGCACCTTGCACAAGGTACAGTCCTTGCAGGACGATGGATGGCTGTCGGGTTCCTCGCCACCCCCGAGACAGAGATCGGAGAGGCTGCCACCGGCCAGCACATAGGCCGCAAGCGCTGCGTCGCGCTCGGGTGCCGAGCGCATCCCTGCGCCTGCCCCGCCCCCGAGCGCAATCAGGGCCAGCACACAGAGCGCGACCAGAACGGACCGGAGGGGGCGACGGCAGTTCCACATGTCTGGTACCCAGCATCGCATGCCGTATCAGGACAAGCGGCCCCTGCAGCCCTGCGGCGTGCGGTCACGCTTTTGAAAGCAGTCTCCGGCATCAATGAGGCCGACCGCCGGCAGAGGTGCCACGGAGCCGGAAGGACGACCCCTCGAGCATGACGCCCCCCCCTTCACCCCGCCCGCGTCCCGCCACACGTCTCGCCACACGTTTCGCCATGGTTCTCACCCAGGCGGCTCCCTTCCTGAAGCTCGGGGCGGCCACGGGCGGGGCGGCCCTGCTTGCCTTCGTCACCCAGACCGTGCTCGCACGGCAGCTCGGGCCCGACGATTATGGCCGCTTCTCCGCCGGCCTCAGCCTTGTCACGATCATGGCCCCGCTCGCCTGCTTCGGCATCGGCAGCTTCTGGCTCTCCGTCTTCGGCAAGGAGGGCTGGCAGGCGGAGCGGTGGCTCGGCGCGTCGCTGCGCTATGTCCGGGCGTCGGCGCTGGCGGTGCTTGCCCTGCTGGCCGCCTGGGCGCTTGCGGGACCGCATGACCAGGCCACGACCGTGGTCATCCTGGCGCTGATGGTCTTCGTCCTGGCGCAGATCCTCATGGAACTGGTCGGGGTCCTGTACCAGCTGGAGGAGGACTACACGGCCTTCGCGCTGTGGCAGGTGCTGCCGCATGTGTTCAGGCTGGGGCTGCTCGGCGGTCTGCTCGCCCTGCTGCCGGCGACGGCCGGCCTCGCGGCGGCCCTGCTCGCCTTCGGTCTCGGGTCGCTGGCCATCGTTTTGCTCGGCGCGCTGCGGCTCAGGGCAAGGCTCGGCGGCCGGCTTGCGCTCAAGGGACACGGCCCCCGCCCCTCCGCCAGCTGCGCCTCCGGCATGGCCCCGGCGAGCCTTGGCGACGTGCTCGGCGCCTCCCTGCCCTTCGGCCTCGTCGGCTTTGCCTATCTGCTCTACACCCAGCTCAACGTGGTGCTGGTGAAATATCTCGGCAGCGACGCGGGCGCGGCCTACTACAACATCGCCTTCATGGTCATGAACGCCTTCCTGCTCGTGCCCAACATGGCCTTCGAGAAGGTGCTCGTGCCGCGCATCCACCGCTGGTACCACCAGGACCGGGCGCAGCTCGTCACCGTGCTGAAGGGGGCCACCCTGCTGGTCCTCATCCTGTCGGCGGCCGGCATCGTGCTGCTGACGCTGGCGGGCGATCTCGTCGGGCGCTTCTTCTTCGGGGCCGAGGGTCAGCCTCTGGCTGCGGCGCTGATGATCCTCATGTGGTCGCTGCCGCTGCGCTCCCTCAGCCTGTGTTTCGGTTCGGTCCTGTTCGTCGGCGCCTTCATCCGGCTGCGGCTCTGGTTCGTGCTGGCAGCCATCGCGGTCGATGTGGCGCTGGCGGTCGCCCTCATTCCCGGTCAGGGCGCGGTCGGCGCGGCAATCGCCATGGTGGCGGCCGAATCTGTTATGTGCATCCTGTTTTTCCTCGGCATGCTCCGGGCACTCAGACATGGGGAACGCGCGACGTGAACAGGACCGGCCCAGCCAGGGTGAGCGTCATCATCCCGTGCTACAACGCTGCCCGCACCATCGGCACCACGCTGCGCTCCATTGCCGACCAGACGCTGCTGCCGGTCGAGGTCATCTGCGTCGATGACTGCAGCCGCGACGACACGGTCGAGGTGATCCGGGCCTTCGCCGCCACCTGTCCTGCACCCGAGATCATCCTGCACCGCATGCCGCAGAACGGCGGGCCAAGCCTTGCCCGCAATGCCGGCTGGTCGATGGCACGCGGCGATCACGTCGCCTTCCTCGATTCGGACGACATCTGGCACCCGCGCAAGCTGGAGATCCAGATGCGCGTCATGCAGGAAACCGGCAGCTTCGGGTCCTCGCATGCCCGCAAGGTCGACCTCAGCCTGTCGCCGCCCCCGGCTGTCGAGGTGCCGGCGCCGCAGCCGTTGAGCTTCACCGGCCTGCTCTACTGGAGCCGGATCATCACCTCCTCGGTGGTGCTGCGCAACAGCCCCGACTACCGCTTTCCCGAAGACATGCGCTACAGCGAGGACTTCAAGCTGTGGTGCCGCATCCTCGCCGACGGCCATCGTTTCATGCTGATCGACGTGCCGCTGTCGGGCATCGTCGGCGGCCATGACGCCGCCCCCGGCCTCAGTGCCGCCGTGCTGAAGATGGAACGCGGCAAGCTTGCGGTGTTCCGCGGGCTGCACCGCGAGGGCCGGATCTCCTGGCCGCGCCTGGCCAGTGTCATCGCCTTTTCCAACCTGAAATTCGTGATCCGTCGCATCCAGGGCCTGTTCTAGCCCCGGACCATTGGCCACACGCGACAGGCCGGCCTTCGGTCCGCAGGCGGCTGCCGTCAGGCGGTCGGCTCGAACAGCTCGGTCAGTTCAAAGCGGGTCACATCGACCAGGCCCAGATCCGAAATCCGGAGCTCCGGGATCACCACCAGCGCCAGCAGCGAATGCTGCATGTAGGCGTTGTTGAGCTTGCAGCCGCAGGCCGCCATCGCCTCCACCATCGCCGCCGCCTTCGCCGCCACCTCGGCGGCCGGCCGGTCCGACATCAGTCCCGCAATCGGCAGCTCCACCAGCGCCAGCTCCTTGCCGTCCTTCCACACCGTCACGCCGCCGCCGACCTCACCAAGGCGATTGGCCGCCCTGGCCATCATCTCGCGGCTGGTGCCGACGACGATCATGTGGTGGCTGTCATGGGCAACGGTCGAGGCAATGGCCATCTCGCCCTGGTAGCCGAAGCCGGAGACGAAGCCGTTCACCACCTTGCCGGTCGCCTGGTGCCGCTCGACCAGCGCGATCTGGCAGACGCCGTTCTCGCCTTCCACCAGCCCGCCGATCACGGGCAGCTCCGCCGTCAGCGCCCTGGTCGGCGCCTGGTTCTCGACCACGCCGATCACCTTGGCCTTGACCGCATTGGCGCCCTTCGGCGCGGCAATGGCAAAGTCGGACGCGGCCAGCACCTTGCCAAGGCGCACCGTCTCGCGTGCGGACTGCGGCCAGTCGTAATGCGGGCAGGCAACGCGCATCTCGCCGTGTTCGGCCACCAGTTGCCCCCGCGCATAGACCGCCTCGATCGGCAGCTCGGTGAGGCTCGAGGTCAGGATCACGTCGGCGCGGCGGCCCGGCGCGATGGAGCCCAGCTCCCGCTCCAGCCCGAAATGCGTCGCCGTGTTGATCGTCGCCATCTGCAGCGCGATCACCGGGTCGCAGCCGCAGGCAATCGCATGGCGCACCACCCGGTTCATGTGCCCCTCATGCACCAGCGTGCCGGAATGGCAGTCGTCGGTGCACAGGATGAAGTTGCGCGGATCGAGCCCCTTCTGCGTCACCGCCGTGATCTGGCTTTCCACGTCATACCAGGCCGACCCCAGCCGCATCATCGAGCGCATGCCCTGCCGCACCCGCGCCACCGCATCGCTCTCCGCCGTGCCCTCATGGTCATCGGCCGGGCCGCCGGCGACATAGGCGTGGAACGGGATACCCCGGTCAGGACTTGCGTAGTGGCCGCCGACCGTCTTGCCCGCCGCCATGGTTGCGGCCATCTCGGCCAGCATCTGCGGATCGCCGTGGATGACGCCGGGATAATTCATCATCTCGCCAAGGCCGATGATCCCGGGCCAGGCCATCGCCTCGGCCACATCCGCAGCCGACACGGCAAAGCCGGTCGTCTCCAGCCCCGGCGCCGAGGGCGCGCAGGAGGGCATCTGGGTGTAGATGTTGATCGGCTGCAGCAAGGCCTCGTCATGCATCATGCGCACACCCGCCAGCCCCAGCACATTGGCAATCTCGTGCGGGTCATGGAAGATCGTCGTCGTGCCATGCGGGGCGACGGCGGCGGCGAACTCTGCCGGCGTCAGCATGCCGCTCTCGATGTGCATGTGGCCGTCACACAGGCCGGGGATCAGGTAGCGCCCCTCGGCCTCGACGATCTCGGTCCCCTCCCCGATGCAATGCGAGGCGTCCGGCCCGACATAGGCAAAGCGCCCCTCGGCAATCGCCACCTGCCAGCCGTCAAGGATCTCGCGGCTCTGCACATTGACAAGGCGCCCTCCCCGGATCACCAGATCCGCCGCCGCCCGACCCGCCGCAACCGCGACAAGGCGCGGGGCAACCTCGGCCCAGGATTTCGTCCGGTTCTCGGCGGCGGCATCGGTCACGTGGCTAACTCCCTGACTGCAATGACTTGTCGTCGGCCATGGTCCTTGCTGTGCCGGCGGGTGTCAAGCTTGGCAAGGCGGTTTGCACCGCCCTCTCCAGACCTCGCAAGACTACGGAGGTGCTGCCGGCTTTGATCTGGCGCAAGGCCGCGCAAGACTTGCGTCTTTAACGTCCCGGTTGTCCGGTTCCGGCCACACACCAGGGCCAAAGGACACGCTCTTTCCTCAATCCAAGGAAGAAAGACAAAATGTCAGCGACACCCAATCCGGCGACCATGAAGGCCGCCGTCGTGCGGGCCTTCGGCGCCCCGCTTGATGTCTGCGAGGTCGCCCGTCCCGTCGCCCTCCCCGGCAAGATCGTCGTCAAGGTGATGGCCAGCGGCGTCTGCCACACCGACCTTCACGCCGCCGACGGCGACTGGCCGGTGAAACCCAATCCCCCCTTCATTCCCGGCCACGAAGGCGTCGGCATCGTCTGCGAGGTCGGGGCCGGCGTGAAGGGCATCAAGGAAGGCGACCGGGTCGGCATGCCCTGGCTGCACTCCGCCTGCGGCCACTGCAAGCACTGCGTCGGCGGCTGGGAAACCCTCTGCAACGAGCAGCAGAACACCGGCTACAGCGTCAACGGCGGCTTTGCCGAGTATGTGCTGGCTGACCCCGGCTATGTCGGGCATCTGCCGGCCGGGCTCGAGTTCGCGCCCGCCGCGCCCGTGCTCTGCGCCGGCGTGACCGTCTACAAGGGCCTGAAGGAAACCGACACACGCCCGGGCGAGACCGTCGCCATCATCGGCATCGGCGGGCTTGGCCACATGGCCGTGCAATATGCCAAGGCCATGGGCCTGCATGTGGTCGCCGTCGACATCCATGACGACAAGCTGGCCCTTGCCCGCAACCTGGGGGCCGACCACACCATCAACGCCCTGACCACCGACCCGGTTGCCGAGATGCAGAAACTGGGCGGGGCCGAGGGCGTGCTGGTCACGGCCGTCTCGACCAAGTCCTTTGCACAGGGCTTCGGCATGCTGGCCCGGCGCGGCACCATGAGCCTCGTCGGCCTGCCACCCGGGGACTTCCCGCTGCCGATCTTCGACACGGTGCTCAACGCCAAGACCATTCGCGGCTCCATCGTCGGCACGCGCAATGACCTCACCGAAAGCCTCGCCTTCGCGGCCGAGGGCAAGGTCAGGGCGCACTACTCGGAAGACAGCCTCGACAACATCAACGCGATCTTCGACCGCATGCGCCAGGGCGCGATCGACGGCCGTGTGGTGTTGCGCATGAACTGACCCTTCCGGGCAGGATCATGTCATCCGGAATGATCCGATCTGTCCGCACAAGCATCCGCGCGGCCCCCTGCCGGGCCGCGCGGCACGTTTTCAGGCCGGCGCGTCACGGCTCTGTCACTTAAACCCGCTATGCCTCTCCAAGTCATTCGAATGAATTGGAGGCCTTGATGGCGCGGGAAACGTGGCAGTCGATCCGGGACCGGCTGGCAGCCGACATCCTCTCCGGCGTGCTGGCACCGGGCGCGCAACTGCCGACCGAGCCGGAGCTTTGCGCCGAATTCGGGGCCGGACGCCATTCGGTTCGCCGCGCCATTGCCGCCCTTGCGGTCGAGGGCAAGCTGCGCGTCGAACAGGGCCGCGGCACCTTCGTCGAAAGCGCGCCTCTCATCAACTACCAGATCAGCCGCCGCACCCGCTTCCGCCAGAACCTCCTGAGCCAGGGCGTGACGCCGGCGGGCGAACAGGTGACCGATGACGTGATCGCCGCGCCGCGCCGCGTGGCGGAGGCGCTGGAGCTGCCCGAGGGCGCGCCGGTGCACCGGCTCATGCGCCGGGGCCTTGCCGACGGCGTGCCGATCAGCCTCGGCGTCGCCTGGCATCCCTTCGACCTCATTCCCGACATGGCCGAGCAGCGCCGCGCCGGCCGCTCCGTCACCGACATCTACCGCGCGCATGGCATCACCGACTACCTGCGCAAGAGCACCACCATCTACGCCCGCCGCCCCACCCTCGAGGAGGCGCGTCTGCTCAAGCAGCACCCTGACCAGCCCGTGCTGGTCGTCACCAAGACCGACGCGACCCTCGCCGGACGGCCGATCGGCTACTCCCAGGCCATCTGGGCCGCCGACCGCGTGCAGTTCACCTTTGATCTTCCCGACGAAGCCGAACCCCGGAGTCCTGACCAGGATGACTGAGACCACCCCCACCCATGAGGCCACCAGCGGCCACAGCGCCTTTCTCACCGCGCTCTCCCATGGCGATGCGGACAGCGTGAAGCGTTTTGCCGAAGGCCTGCTGCCGCAGCTGGGAGCCGTCGAGGTCCTGCGCAGCCGCACCGGCCTGGTCATGCTGCCGTTCCGCGACACGGTGAAAGGCACCGATTTCCACCTCGGCGAGGTGCTCGTCGCCGAAGCCGAGGTCCGCCTCACCGACCACGACGCCACCGGCTACGGCATGGTCACGGGCCGCGATCTGGAATGGGCCATGGCCATGGCACTGATCGATGCCGCAGCGGCGGCCGGCCTGACGCCCACGGTCCTCGACGCCTTCGTGACCGGCCTGGAGGCGGCCAATGCCGACCGCGACCGGGCGCGCCTGCGCGCCGTCGAGGCCACCCGCGTCGACATGGAAACCTTCTGATCCCTCTTCCTCACGGAGACCCGCTCATGGGTGCCCTGCCCCCCAGTTCCCACGCCCTCATCACCGCGCCCTTGCGCGGCGCGGAGGAGATCCGCGACAACACCGCCTTCGAGGCGATCCTCTGGGCGCTGAGCCGTCCCGGCGAGATCCGCCATCTGCCCGAACCCGGTCCGCGCACCATCCTGCTCGCCCTCGTCGACCGCGAATGCCGCGTCCATGCGGATGATGCGGTCATCGGCGACCTGGCCGCCTGGACCGGCGCGACCCTGACGCCGCTGGCGGACGCCGACCACGTCTTCCTGTCGCTGGAGCCGGGTGCCGACATCGCCCGCCTCGGCGCCCTGAAGGTCGGCTCCGCGCTCTATCCCGACGACGGGGCCACCGTCGTCGTCGAGGCCCGGCTTGGCCGTGCCGAGGGCGACGGCCAGCGCCTCAGCCTGTCGGGTCCGGGCATCGAGACCACCCGCGAGATCGCCGTCGCCGGCCTGCCGGCGGGCTTCTTCGCCCTGCGCGACCGGCTTTGCCGCTATCCGCTCGGCTTTGACCTCTTCATCGTCGATGGCAGCGATGTCATCGGCCTGCCCCGCTCGACCCGGATCGAGGTGCTCTGATGGCCTATGTCGCAACCCGTGGCGGGGAAAAAGCCATTGACCAGTCCGAGCGCCTCTACCGCGCCGACATGGGCACCATCGATGCCGGGCGCGTTGCGGAAATCCGCCGCGCCCTGCCCTGGCTGATCGACCGGGTGATGGGCGAGGCCTCGCTCTACGAGGCCGATCTGGCGGCGCTGGCGCTTGCCCAGTCCGGCGGCGACCTCTACGAGGCGGTGCTGCTGCTGCGCGCCTGGCGCACCACCCAGCCGCGCCTCACCATCGCGGAGCCGGTGACGCAGGACAAGCTCTTCACCCACCGCCGCATCTCCGCCGCCTTCAAGGACATCCCCGGCGGCCAGATCCTGGGACCCACGCTCGACTATTCGCACCGGTTGCTCGCCACCGGCGTGCTCGAGGGCCGTCCCTTCGTGCCCGCGCCGGTCGAACCGGCCAGCACGCCCGCCCCGGCTGAGCAGCCCTCGCTGGCCGCCTGGCAGAAGGCGCAAGGCCTCGTCGCCGATCCGGCGCGCGAGGATGTCGCCCTCGACGACATTCCCGACCTGACGCGCGAGCCGCTGCTGTTCCCGGCCAAGCGCGCCCACACGCTGCAGAGCCTGGCCCGCGCCGACACCGGCGGCGTGCTGGCGCTCGGCTATTCCGCCATGCGCGGCTATGGCAACGCCCATCCGACCGTCAACGAGCTGCGCCTGGCAGAGGCCGAAGTGGTCGTCCGCCATCCGCGCGGCACGATGTTCAGCGCCGGCCGGGTCAAGGTCTCGCAGGCGGAAGTGACCTCCAAGGGCCGCTCCGGCCAGCTCGATCTCGGTTTCTGCGCCACCTTCGGCTGGAACGAGATCAAGGTCATCGCCGGCGCCACGCTCGATCTCAACGCGCCGGATGCGCCGCAGAACTCGCCGGTCAACGAGGAGTTCTTCCTCTACCACACCGAGCCGGTCGAGGCCTCGGGCTTCTGCATCCACTTCAAGCTCCCCCACTATGTCACCTTCCAGTCGGCGCTGGATGCCCTGCGCGACGCCAGGGCGAAGGCCGCAGCCCCGGACGCGGGGTCCGCAGCGTCCGCCCCTGCCCGCCAGCCGGCCGTGACCGAAGAGGTTCCCGCATGACCAGCCTTGCCAGCCTGACAAAGCCCTGGGAGGCCTTCTCCTACGGGTTCCTCGATGCCTCGGCCAAGCGCGAGCTGCGCCGCAAGATGCTGAAGGCGGTCGCCGTGCCCGGCTGCCAGATGCCCTACGCCAGCCGCGAGGTGCCGATTGCCCGCGGCTGGGGCACCGGCGGCCTGCAGGTGACCCTGACGCTGCTGAAGCCCACCTCCGTGGTCAAGGTCATCGACCAGGGCGCCGATGACAGCGTCAACGCCGCCTCGATCCGCAAGTTCCTCTCCCGCGTCTCCGGCGCCGGCGAGACCTGGGACACGGGCGAGGCGACGATCCTGCAGTCGCGCCACCGGGTGCCGGAAGAAGTCCTGCGCGAGGACCAGATCCTCGTGCTGCAGGTGCCCAACCCGGAACCCTTGCGTCCTGTCGAGCCCAACATGTCGGTCGCCCGCCAGATGCACGCCGATGCCGACTACGGCCGGCTCTGGCTGACGCTCTACGAGCAGATGGTCCGCTCCGGCCGCATCATGCAGGGCGCGGCCTATCCGAGCCTCGTCAACGGCCGCCATGTCATGACGCCCTCGCCGATCCCGCGCTGGGACGTGCCGAAGCTGCATATGGCAAGGCACCTCACCTTCCTCTCGGCCGGCCGCGAGAAGCGCCTCTATGCCGTGCCGCCCTACACCCGGGTCGAGCCGCTGGTCTTCTCCGACGTGCCCTACAAGGTCGAGGACCACCACGACCTCACCTGCCACCGCTCCGGCCTCACCGGCTATTTCATGAACGAGATCCCGCAGGACGACGGCTCGTCCAGCTTCGAGGTCTCCGACAGCCACTTCGGCATCAAGGCCATCCGCCGCAGCGAGGGCGAGGCCCTGGCCCCCATCGACACCTGGTACAAGAACGGAGAGCTCCAGCCATGACCGCCCAAAGCCCCGCGCCGCGCGGCGAGGCCACTCTTCGCCAGCTGCCGCAGCTGATGACGACGCCGCCGATCCTCACCATGCGCGGCATCACCCGCCGCTTCGGCAAGGTCACCGCGCTCGAGGACGTGGATGCCACCGTCTATCCGGGCGAGGTGCTCGGCATCGTCGGCGAGAGCGGCTCCGGCAAGTCGACGCTCCTGCGCATGATGAACCTTGAGGACACGCCCGACACCGGCACCTACGAGCTGGACCTGCCGGGCCTCGGCGGCAACCTGTTCGGCCTCGACCGTTTCGAGCGGCGCATGCTCTGCGCCCGCAACATCGGCATCGTCTACCAGAACCCGCATCTCGGCCTGCTGATGCGCCATTCCTCCTCCGGCAACGTGGCCGAACGCCTGCTCATCGCCGGCGAGCGCAGCTTCAAGGTGCTGCGCGACAAGGCCCGCGAGGCGCTGGACGCGTCCGAGTTCCCGCTGGAGCGCATGGATGCCCGGCCGATCGAGCTGTCGGGCGGCATGCAGCAGCGCGTGCAGCTCGCCAAGGCCATCGCGCTGGAACCGGCGCTCCTGCTGCTCGACGAGCCGACCACCGGGCTCGACGTCTCCGTCCAGGCCCTCGTCCTCGACACGCTGAAGCGGCTGCAGCGCGACCGTTCCATCACCATGGTCATCGTCTCGCACGATCTCGGCGTCATCCACACCATGGCCGACCGGGTCATGGTCATGCGCCGCGGCCGGGTGGTCGAGCAGGGGCTGGTCGACCAGGTCTTCCAGGACCCGCAGCACGAATACACCCAGCAGCTCGTCCACGCGAAACTTTGACAGCTAAGGATCACGCTCGCATGACCCCGGTTCTCGACGTGGAAGGCCTGTCGAAGCGCTTCCACATGTATCACCTCGACCAGGACCTGCACGCCTTCAGCGGCATTTCCTTCCGTCTTCACGCCGGCGAATTCCTGCTGCTGCGCGGCGAGAACGGCGTCGGCAAGTCCACCCTCCTGCGCACCCTCTACCGCAGCTACCTGCCCCAGGCCGGTCACGTCTGGTACCAGGCCGCAGAGGGCCGCATTGACCTTGCCACCGCTGCCGACGTGGACATCACCTTGCTGCGCCGCCGCGACATCGGCTTCGTCACCCAGTTCCTCGTTGCCCGTCCGCGCGTGGCGGCCGACGAGATCGTGGCCGAACCGCTGCGCCGCGCCGGCGTGGCTCAGGCCGAAGCACTGGACGAAGCCCGCCGCTGGCTCGGCGAGTTCGGCGTCAAGCGCGACCTCTGGCGCGCCTATCCCACCACCTTCTCCGGCGGCGAGCAGCAGAAGGTGAACCTCGCCCGCGCGCTGATCCTGCCGCAGAAGCTCCTGCTGCTCGACGAGCCGACCGCCTCGCTCGACGCCGGCGCCCGTGCCGCGCTCGTCCGCCGCCTTGCCGATCTCAAGTCCGCCGGGGTCGCCATGATCGGCGTCTTCCACCATCCCGGCGACGTGGCCGACCTCATTGACCGGGAAATCCTCCTGACCACCCAGCGCCTGCCGGAGGAAGCTGGCGCCGCCCCCCAAGCCGCCCCCGAAGCCGCACCTGGAGACCTTGAGCATGTGGCTGTCTGATTTTCGCATCGTCACCCCGACCGAGGTGATCGAGCACGGTTCGCTGCGCATCGAGGACGGGCACATCGCCGAGCTGCACGAGGGCCCCGTCGCCGGCGCCAGCCTTCAGGGCAACGGCCTCCTGCTCCTGCCGGGCTTCGTCGACATGCACGGCGACATGGTCGAGCGCGAGGTCGAGCCGCGTCCCAACGTGCCGATGCCGCTGGAACTGGGCCTGCGCGACCTCGACCGGCGCCTGGCCGGCGCCGGTTTCACGACGGCCTATGCCGCCGTGTCCTTCAGCCCCATGTCGACCTATGGCCACCTGCGCAGCTACGAGCACACCAGCGCGGTGATCCGCAAGCTCAAGGCCATGCGCGGCAGCCTCAACGTCGACCACCGTGTCCACGCCCGCTTCGAGATCACCTTCCCCAAGGCGCTGGACGTCATCGGCGAGCTGATTGCGGAAGGCACCGTCGACCTCATCTCCCTGACCGACCACACCCCCGGTCAGGGCCAGTACCGCGACATCGAGCGCCACGTGCAGAAGATGGCCCGCGAGAAGGGCATGAGCCGCGAGGAGGCCGCCGAGGCCATTGCCCGCCGCATCGAGGAACGCACCCAGCCGGCCGACGTGCTGGCCGCCACCCTTTCGGCCATTTCCGACCTGTGCCGCAGCCATGGCGTGGCGCTTGCCAGCCATGACGACGACACCCTTGCCAAGGTCGCGCTGATGCAGGGCCTCGGCGTCGTCATCAGCGAGTTTCCGGTGACGATCGAGGCCGCCCGGGAGGCCCGCCGCCTCGGGCTTGCCACCGCCATGGGCGCGCCCAACGCCCTGCGCGGCCAGTCCTACTCCGGCAACCTGTCGGCCCGGGAGGCCCATGCGGCCGGTGTGCTCGACATGCTGGCCTCGGACTACCATCCCTCCGCCATGCTGCCAGCGCTCCTGGAGCTGGCGAAGACCGATCCCGCCGGCCTGCCCGGCGCGGTGCGCCTCGCCACCCGCAACCCGGCAGATTCCCTGGGTCTCACCGACCGTGGCAGCCTCGAGACCGGCCGCCTCGCCGATCTTGTCATTGCAGATGAAACAGGCATCGGCCACGTCCGTGCCACCCTGCGCCAGGGCCGCTTCATCTACTCCGACGGCTCCCTCGGCAGCGCCCTGCGCGCCGCCTGACCAGCTGCGGCTTGATCTGCCAACGCCAATAGTCACCCAGCACCCTTTTGGGCTGGGCAATCGCTGGTTAGGCCAGACGGTTTCACCCTGCCGGAGCCTCTCGGCTCCCCTCCCCCTCGTGGGGAGGGGTTTGGGGGTGGGGGGAGCGGACTTAAATCCAGGGTAAATACGTTGCTGATTGGGCTTACTTCGGACGCTTTGCGACCCAACGTCTGCCCGTGCCCCCCACCCCTTACCCCTCCCCACGAGGGGGAGGGGAGCTGAGAGGCCTCGAAAACCGTCTAGCCGCACATGCGACAGCCCCCGGTAAGGGCAGCGAGTAGCCCCTCCCCGCACCCGACCAGCTCCCCCCCCCGCTCAGCCGCCCTTGGCCGACCGGGCCCGGCGCTGGGTCCAGCGCACCAGCGTGTCGAACTGCACCTCCATCCGCGCCTCGCCGGAGAGCCCGTGCCGGGCGCAGATTTCCAGATAGTCCGCCATCACCCGCGACAGCCCGAGACGCCGCACCACCGCCCAGACGGTCGCCCGCGTCAGGTAGAAGTCGATCAGCTCGCGCGCGGTGAAGGCGCGCGACCAGGGCCAGCGCCGGCTGTGCGCCGTCAGGAACCCGTCGAGGCCGGAGAGTTCCGTGTGGCTCGGCTCCTTGCGCAGCTCGCGGGCTTCCAGCTCCACCCGGCTCGGATAATGCTCGCTGACATAGGCCTCGAAGTCGTCGAAGATCTGCGCCGGCCGCCGCCGGTTGCGCACCAGCGCCAGCACGCCCCCCGGCGCCAGGATCCGCGCCGCCTCGGCATAGAATTTCGGCCGGTCGAACCAGTGCACCGCCGAACAGGCGACCACCAGCGAGGCAAAGCCCGATGGCAGCGCCAGCTGCTCGGCCGGCGCCGCGATGATCTGCACCTGCGGCGTGGTGCGGAACCTTCGCATTAGCACCCGGCGCATGTCCTCGCCCGGTTCGCTGGCGATCACGCTCCAGCCCTCGCCGAGGCCGGTCAGCAGGTTGTCGGTCGAATTGCCCGGTCCTGCGCCCACGTCGACGGCAACGCGCAGCCCCTGGCGCGGCGGACAGGTCCGCGCCAGATGGGCAAAGACGTCACACGGATAGCCGGGACGGTTGGCCTCGTAGAATTCGGCCAGTCCCTCGAATTGGTCGGCGGTCTCGATCATAGCCTTTTCCTGACGGCTGGAGGGATGCAGGCCAGGTCTGGCCGCTTGCCCAGCGGCCAGCGCGGAAAATTGGTTCGAATGACCTTGCGCCAATCACATGACAGTTCCGCGACCCGCCGATGAACTTTCGATGGCAATCGGCGGTTTTCCGCACCCGGCCACAGGCTCTAAACCCTTGATTCTGATTGCTCAACCGGCGGTTTCGGCGCTCTTCCGCCATCCTTGCGCGCACGCACCGGCGCGCCCCGCGCCGAGAGCCGCCGATGACGTCACGTCCGCGTCACAAAAGCCCCGTCGAAAATTCATTCGGATGACGCGGCGCTGTAACAGAGGCAAGGCACTGTTCCCGCCATGGAACAGACCCTTCTTTCCCTCTCCGGCCTTGGCCGCTCCTTCGGCGCCACCCGCGCCGTCGACAACGTCACGCTCACCATCGCCCCGGGCCAGTTCGTCGGGGTGATCGGACGCTCCGGTGCCGGCAAGTCCACGCTGCTGCGCCTGATCAACCGGCTGATCGACCCGACCGAAGGGTCGATCCATTTCGGCGGTCTCGATGTCGGCACGCTGAAGGGCAAGGCCCTGCGCGACTGGCGGCGGGACTGCGCCATGATCTTCCAGCAGTTCAATCTGGTCGAGCGCCTCGACGTGCTGACCAACGTGCTGGTCGGCCGCCTCTCGGCCCATGGTTTCCTGAGTTCCATGGCGATGCAGTTCTCCGACGAGGAACGCACACTGGCCATCCGCGCACTCGACCGCCTCGATCTCGCCCCGCAGGCGCTGCAACGCGCCGGCACCCTGTCCGGCGGCCAGCAGCAGCGCGTCGCCATTGCCCGTGCCCTGGTCCAGAACCCACGCATCCTGCTTGCCGACGAGCCGATCGCCAGCCTCGATCCGGGCAACGCCACCCGCGTGATGGACGCCCTGCGCACCATCAACCGCGAGGACGGCATCACCATCCTGGTCAACCTGCACACCCTCGACACCGCCCGCACCTACTGTGACCGCATCATCGCCATGCGCGCCGGCCGGGTGATGTTCGACGGCGCGCCGCGCCTGCTCACCAGCGAGGTGATGCGCGGCATCTACGGCAGCGACGAGCTGGAAGACTTCTCCGAATCCGTGACATCGACGAGCCTGAAGCTCGCGGTGCCGGCCTGATCCGACCCCTCTCACCTTTCAAGGGAGACTGACATGCGTATCATTGCAGCCGCCACCATGCTGGCCCTCGGCCTCGGCGCCACCGCCGCCCATGCCGAGGACTGGAAGAAGGATTACAAGGTCGTCAAGTTCGGCATCCTGTCCGGCGAAAACGAAAGCGACCGCATCGCCCGCTACACCCCCTTCAAGGAGTACCTGAAGAAGACGGTCGGCGTGGACGTGGAGATCTTCACCGCCGGCAACTACGACGGCGTCATCCAGGCGCTGGCCGCCAACCAGATCGAGTTCGCCTTCCTCGGCTCCTCCGCCTATGCGGCGGCCTACACCGAGTCCGAGGGCGGCATGGTGCCGCTGCTGACCCAGCAGCAGGAAGACGGCTCCACCGGCTATTTCTCGGTCATCGTCGTGCGCTGCGACAGCCCCTACAAGAAGGTCGAGGACCTGAAGGGCAAGACGCTCGCCTTCGCCGATCCGGACAGCACCTCCGGCTACAACGTCCCCTACTTCAACCTCGACAAGCAGGGCTTCAAGCCGACCGAATTCTTCGGCGCGATCCCCTTCTCGGGCAGCCATGAAGCCGGTGTCGCCGGTGTCGCCAACGGCCAGTTCGACGCCGCCGCCACCTACATCAACAACGAGGTCAACGGCATTCCGCAGCGCATGGAAGCCAAGGGCATGATCAAGAAAGGCGAGATCTGCTGGATCTGGCAGTCCCCGGAAATCACCTCCGGCCCCTTCACCGCCCGCGCCAACCTGCCGGAAGGCCTGATCACCGCCATGAAGACGGCCGTCATGAACGTCCCGACCGCCGACCCGGTCGCCTTCAAGGAAATGTCGGGCGCCGAGAAATCGACCGCCAAGGGCTATGTCGAGGTGAACCACGAGCGTTACCAGTGGATCATCGACATGCGCGACTGGTTCAAGAAGCAGCGCCGCGGCTGATCGCAGATCAGCATCGAACATGACCCGAGCCCGGCTCTGCCGGGCTCATATACACAAGATTGGGGCCCGGCTCTGCCGGGCTCAGGTCGACAGGATTGGGGCCCGGCTCTGCCGGGCTCAGGTTGATGACACCCCCTCCACCGTCATCCCGGACGAAGCGAAGCGGAGATCCGGGACCGGAGAGGCAAGGTCTCTCCGGGGCAACGCCCTGAACCATGGACGGTCTCGGCTCCCTGCTCCCGGCTCCCGGCTCGGCGCTGCGCGTGGCCGGGATGACCTCGGTGCGGTCGAGGTTTGTCGTCCCCCCCCCTGCCCGCGCCCCCCGGCGCGGGTGAGCCACGGCCAGCAACGGAAACATCCATGACCCTGGTACCCCCGTCGGTGCTCGCCTTCGAGCGCGACTTTGCCGCGCAGCGCCGCCGTTCCCGGCTGACCTTCCTGCTGGTGACGGCGATCTTCGTCACGCTGTTCCTCATCACCGCGAGCTTTTCCGACTTCTTCAAGGTGAGCCAGATCACCCTGTCCGACGGCAGCCGCGCCGAGCGCTGGGTGCTGCTCGCCGGCCTCCCGCGCCTCGGCGAATATCTCTGGAAGACCATCCCCGCCCTCTCGCTCGACAGCCTTGGCGCGGATCTCGCCAACTGGTTCTGGCGCTGGAAGGTGTGGCTCTGGCTGCTGCTGGAGACCATCCTGATCGCCTTCATGGCCACCGTGCTGGGCTGTGTCGGCGGGTTCCTGCTGTCCTTCCTGGCGGCGCGCAACCTGACCCCCGGTCCCCTGACGCTGTGGATCTCGCGCCGCACGCTCGAAATCGCCCGCACGGTGCCGGAGCTGGTGTTCGCGCTCATCTTCGTCTTCTGCTTCGGTGCCGGCCCGCTGGCGGGCGTTCTCGCCGTGGCGCTGCACACGGTCGGGGCGCTCGGCAAGCTCTATTCCGAGGTCAACGAGAATGTGGACATGCGCCCGCTCGAGGGCGTGAAGGCCTCCGGCGGCACCTGGTTCGACCAGATCCGCTATGGCGCCGTGCCGCAGATCATGCCGAACATCATCAGCTACACGCTGCTGCGCTTCGAGATCAACGTCCGCTCATCCTCGATCATCGGCTATGTCGGGGCTGGCGGTCTCGGCCAGGAGTTCCGCACCGCGCTCTCCTACCAGGAATACACCGACCTCTCCGCCCTGTTCGTGATCATCCTCGTCACCGTCACCGTGATCGACTGGGTGTCGGAAAAGATCCGTCATCATATCATTGGCCTTGAAAGGACCGCGTGATGTCCGCGAGCCCTCCCCGCCCCTCCCGCTCCGGCCCCTCCTCGGCTCTCGCCGTCTCGCCGACCGAGATCGCCGAGGCCCGCGCCCGGCTGCCGGAGGCCTTCCGCGCGCCGCTGTTGCGTCGCCTCGTCCGTCTCGGCGGCTGGCTCGCCTTTGCCGGCCTCTTCGCCTGGTGCCTCTACGACTTTGACGCCTCGCCGGAGCGTCTGTGGAACGGGCTGCTCCGGCTCGGCAAGGTGCTGTCCTTCATGTTCCCGCCGCACATCTGGACCTCCTGGAAGGAAATCTCCGAGATCCTGACCGGCCTCGCCCAGACCCTGTCGATGGCCTTCCTCGGCTCGCTGCTCGGCGCGCTCATCGCCTTTCCGCTGTCCTTCCTCGGCGCCAGGAACATCAACCGCATCCCGTTCCTGCGCTTCGGCGTGCGGCGCGGCTTCGACATCATCCGGGCCTTCGAGACGCTGATCCTCGCCCTGATCTTCATCCGCGCCTTTGGCCTTGGTCCGCTCGCCGGCGTGCTGGCGATCGCGGTCGGCGAGATCGGCGTCCTCGCCAAGCTCTATGCCGAGGCCATCGAGAACACCTCGAAGAAGCCGGTGGAAGGCGTGGTCGCCTCGGGCGGCTCGCCGCTGCAGTCGATCCGCTTCGGCATCCTGCCGCAAGTGCTGCCGGTGCTGCTGTCGATCACGCTGTACAACTTTGAATCCAACGTGCGCTCCGGCACGATCCTCGGCATTGTCGGGGCCGGCGGCATCGGCTTCCTTCTGTCCGACCGCATCGGCGCCTACCGCTGGGACGAGGCCTGGTCGATCATCTTCCTGATCATCGCCATGGTCTATGTCATCGACGCCCTGTCCGACTACATCCGCACCCGCTTCATCGGTCACTACGACGGAACACGATAATGAAAATGCTTTCCGAAGCCCCCAGCATCCACGAGACGGCAACGGTCGTCGACTGCCAGATCGGCAAGTGGACCGAGATCATGGCGCATGTCTCCATGCGCGAATCGAGCCTCGGCGACTATTCCTACATCGTGAAGGGCGGCAACATCGTCTGGTCGACCATCGGCAAATTCTGCTCCATTGCCGAAGGCGCGCGCATCAACCCGGGCAATCACGCCACCTGGCGCGCCAGCCAGCATCATTTCACCTACCGCGCCGCCCAGTATGGTCTTGGCGAGGATGACGCCGAGTTCTTCCAGTGGCGCAAGGATCACTGGGTCACCATCGGGCATGATGTCTGGATCGGCCACGGCGTGACCGTGCTGGCGGGCGTGACGGTGGGCAATGGCGCGGTCATCGGCGCCGGCGCGGTTGTGTCGAAGGATGTCCCGCCCTATACAATTGTCGGTGGTGTTCCGGCCCGCCCGATCAAGCGCCGCTTCACCGAGGCCCAGGCCGAGGCGCTCCAGGCCATCGCCTGGTGGGACTGGAGCCACGACGCCCTGCGCGCCGCCCTGCCCGACATCCGCATGCTGTCCATTGACGAATTCATCGAAAAGTACCGTGTCTGACACAGGCCCATCTGACGGCTCCCCAACGGCGGAGCCCCTTGAACGCGGCGGCAAGGGCGACACCCTTGCCCTTCTCGGCCGGATTGCGGCCGGCATCGCCATCGGAACCCTCGGCGGCGCCGTCTTCCACCTGCTGCACATGCCGCTGCCCTGGACGCTCGGCTCGATGATCTTCACGATGGTCGCGGCCGTCGCAAGGGCACCGATCCGCGCGCCCCTGCGGCTGCGTCCGGCCCTTGTCACCGTCATCGGCGTGATGCTCGGCTCCGGCTTCACGCCCGACCTCATCGGCCACCTCGACGACTGGGCGATCTCCCTCGGCTTCCTGGTGCTCTATCTGGTGTTGGCCGGGCTCCTCGCCGTGCCCTTCTACCAGCGCTTCGGCGGCTTCGACCGGGTCACGGCCTTCTGCTCCGGCATGCCGGGCGGCCTGATGGAGATGGTCACGCTTGGCGCGGATCTCGGCGGCGACGAGCGCAAGATCATTCTTGCCCACGCCGCCCGCATTGTTGTCACCATCTGTCTCGTGTCCTTCTGGTTCCGCATCGTCGAGGGCCAGGCCGTCGGCAGCATGATGGCCAAGGCAAACCCGCTCGGACTGGAGGACATCGCGCTGCTGACGCTCTGCGGCGTCATCGGCGCGGTCGCCGCAACGCGCCTGAAGCTGCCCGCCGCCACCCTCATGGGGCCGATGCTGCTCAGCGCCGTCGTCCATGTCACCGGACTGACGGCCAGCGCGCCGCCGGCCCTGCTGATCATCATTGCCCAGGTGCTGATGGGCACCATCATGGGCTGCCGCTTCCTCGGCGCCGGCACCCGTGAAGTGGCGCAGGCGCTGGCCCTGAGCTTCGGCGCGACCGTGATGACCCTCGGCCTCACCCTGGTCTTTGCCGCCCTCTTCGCCGGCATCATGATGCAGACGCCGGCGCAGATCGTGCTCGCCTATGCGCCCGGCGGCCTCACCGAAATGAGCCTCATCGCCCTCGCCATGAAGGCCGAGGTCGCCTATGTCGCCAGCCACCACATTGCCCGGATCGCGCTGCTCGTCGCCTGTGCACCGCTGATCCTGACGCTTCTGGAACGGCGGCGGACCCGCCGCATCGCCGGCGCCGACCAGACGGATGCGTCGGCCAGGGGCGCGCCCGGCGAATAGCCGGCGCGACACGCGCTGCGCTCTCGCCCCTGCACATTGCCCCTGCACGTGGCTCTTGTGAGGGGCTCTTGTGAGGGGCCAGGCGCGCGCGGCAGGTCTCAGGCGTGAGCCCGCCCCCGGGCCGCCAGATGCGCGACCAGCGCCCTGACCGTCGCCTCGTCGGTGCGCCTCGGCGCATCGGCCAGGAAGCCGAGCGCCCGCTCGCCCTCGGTGCCGGTCAGGTCCGGACCCGAGCAGGAGGAATGCACCTCGCGCACGCCGAGCCGGTCGAGGATCACATCCACATTGGCCCGCGAGATGCCCGAGCCGGGCAGGATGGCAATGCGGGTGCCGGCATGGGCGACAATCCGCTCCAGAACGGCAAGCCCGGCCTCCGCCGTGCGCGCCGCGCCGGATGTCAGGATCCGGTCAAAGCCAAGCTCCACCGCCAGATCCACCGCACCCTCCGGGTCCTGGGCCGCCGCCAGATCAAAGGCCCGGTGCAGCGTCAGCCCGAGGCCGCGCGCACGGGCATGGTCCGCCAGCTCCGCCAGCACAGGCCGGTCCAGCTGACCGGAGGCCTCGTTGGCGCCGATCACCACCCCGGCGAGGCCGAAGCCGGCCACCGTGTCCATGTCGGCCTTCAGCGCCCGCACATCCGCCGGGGTGTAGCGGAACGGCCCGGGATGGACGCGCAGGAGCGGCCACACCGGGATCGGCTGCTCGGCAGCCAGTGCCATCAGCCCCGGGGCGGGCGTCAGCCCGCCGATGGCCAGCGCCGCGCAGAGTTCCACGCGCCTCGCCCCGCCCCGCACCGCCGCCAGCAAGCCTTCCGGACCGTCGACACAGACTTCAAGCAGCACCTCTGGCAGCACATCAGACATCACGCATCTCCGACAGGTGGGTCAGGCCGAGCATCGCCGCGCCGATCAGGCCGGGCTCGGGGGATAGTTCGGCCGGCACCAGCAGCGGCGCGTCGCTGCGCCACAGGATGCGGGCCCGCAGGCGCTCGTCCAGCGCCGCAACCAGGGGCCGGCAGGCCGAAAGCCCGCCGCCGACCGGCAGCACCGAGGCGCCGACCGTGTTGACCATCATGGCCAGCGGCCCGGACAGAAGATCCAGATAAAGGTCAATGGCTTCGCTGGCCTTGACCTCGCCGGCCAGCCATCCGGCGGTGATCTCGTGGCTCGCGAGCGCCGCGCCGCCGACCAGGCGGTGGAGGCGTTCCAGCCCGCGTGCGCCGCCCACCGTGTCAACGCAGCCGATCTGGCCGCAGCCGCAGTCGAACACCGGCAGTCCGGCCGCCTCCAGCCGCCCGCGCAAGGCCGGCACACAGCCGAACACCGGTCCATGCCCCCATTCCCCGCCATAGCCGCCCGGACCGGAGACGATGCGCCGGTTGATCACCAGCCCGCCGCCGACGCCCGAGCCGAGGATCACGCCGAACACCACGTCATGGCCCCGCCCGGCCCCCTGACTGGCTTCCGCGAGGGCAAAGCAATCCGCATCATTGGCAATGAAAACAGGTCGCTCCAGCCGGGCGGAGAGTTCGCCCGCTAGGGTGCGCCCATGGATCGCCGGGATGTTGGCGCAGGTCATGATCCCCGTCCGCGCGTCAACCACCCCGGCAATCGAGATCGCGACCGCGCGGGCCGCAGTGTCTTCTGCCCGTTCCATGTCGGCCGTCGCCGCGGCCAGCGCCGCGGCAAACCGGTCGAGGTCGGTGAGCGGGGTCGCCTCCCGCCGGGCGAGCGGACGGTCTTCGGCGGAATGGAAGGCGGCGCCCTTGATGGCGCTCGCCCCGATGTCAAAACAGGCCAGCATGGATTTTCTCGTCTGGGTGGCGGTGTTCGTCCGGTTGTGATTGACGCCCCGCCCGGGAGCCGTCAAAAAAGCGTATGAGTTTCAACGACACGTCCTCGCGCAAGATCACCATCGCCGATGTCGCCGCGCTTGCCGGCGTGTCGCGGGCCATTGCCTCGCGCGCGCTGTCGCCGGAAGAGCGCCCCGTGTCGGCGGAGAAGAAGGCGCGGGTGCTGGCGGCGGCCGAGCAACTCGGGTTCAAGCCGAATCTGATTGCCCGCAGCCTCAAGTCGCGCACGCTCAATCTCGTCGCCGTCGTCGTCAACCACATTCACGACTTTTCCGATCTTGTCCTCTTTGATCGCCTGATCGCCGCCATCCAGGACACCGGCAAGCAGGTGGTGCTGCTGCGCGTCGGCTCGCTCGACCGGGTCGAGGAGTTCCTGCGCAACGGCGTCGCCTGGCACGTGGACGCCGCGCTGGTCTTCTCCGACTTCGCCGATGCGGCCACCGTCCGCACCATGTTCCGCAATGACCGGGTGGTGATGCTGAACGGCATGCGCGACGCCAATGCCCCGTCGATCGTTGCCGACGAGGCGACGCCCATCGCGGCGGCGGTTGCCCATGCCCGGGCCCGTGGCAAGACACGGGCGGTTCTCGTCACCGGGCGCCAGACCTCGCCGGTCGAACAGGCCCGCATCGCCGCCTATCGCGCCGCGCTCGCCGCCCAGGGGCTCGCGCTTCTGGCCGAACATGTGGGCGACTATTCCTACGAGAGCGGCCGCAGCCTGTCCGCCGCCGTCCTCCGCGAGGGGCCGGAGGCCGCGATCTTTGCCACCGCCGATGCCATGGCCATGGGCGTGATCGATGCCGGACGCGCCGACATCGCCCGCAAGCCGGGGGACTGGGCCTTCTACGGTTTCGACGCGCTGCCGCTTGCCCGCTCGGAAGCCTATCCGATCTCCTCCATCGGCTATGACCTTGAGGCCTACATCGCCCGGGTGATCGAGCATCTGCGGCAACCCGAGCTGTTCGAGCGCCCGGCCGGCGTGATCACCATCCCCGGCAGCTTCATGCCGCATCCCTCCTGCGGTGGCCCCGCCGCCTTCGAGCGCTGGCCGGCAGAAGGCTGAACGCCCCCGCGCCTCTGCCTCACCTGCGTCATCCCTTGCTATGTGAGCGCTGGCGAAGCGCCGGGCCGGGACTGCAGAGCCGAGGTCTGAGCTGTTCAATGGACCAGAAGTCGAGGAACAGGGACGCTCCGGTCCCGGATCTCCGCGTCGCTCTCGTCCGCGATGACGGTCTCGGCTGCGCGACCTGTGGCTGCCGGCACCGTCGCACCGGCAGCCGTGGCCGTTACCAGAGCGGCGTCAGGGCCGGCGGGTTGGCTTCCTCGCCCCACCACTTCCTGTAATTCGCCTCATAGGCACCCGACTGGATGTAGTCGGAGACGAACATGTCCAGCCAGCGGGTGAAATGCGGGTCGCCCTTGGCAACCGCGATGCCGATCGGATCGTTCGAGTAAAGACCCGGCAGCGTCACCAGGTTGTCCGAGGTGGTGGCGAGATAGTCGAGCAGCGAGGAGTCCTCGATGGCCGCCTCCACCCGCTTCTGCTGCAGCAGCAGGACGCCATCCGGCGCGAAGGTGTCGGTGTAGACCAGTTCGGCATCCGGAACCTTCGTCTTCATGAAGGTCTCGCCGGTCGAGCCGCGACCGACCACGACCTTCTTGCCCTTGAGGTCGTCGAGCGTGGCAATGCCCGCGTCCTTCTGCACGATCACGCGCAGGCCGGCCCGGTTGTAGGGGATGGAGAAGTCGACGGTCTTGGCGCGCTCCAGCGTTGCCGAGGTGTTGGCGACCGCCACGTCGATCTGGCCGGACACCAGCATCGAGATGCGGGCATCGCCCGACACGTCGACGAATTCCACCGGCACGCCCAGCTTCTCGGCCAGGCGCGTCGCCACATCCACGTCATAGCCGACGGGATTGTTCTGCGCGTCGCGGAAACCGATGGGCTCGCCGCCTAGCGACACGCCGATGCGCACGACGCCGCGCGAGCGGATCTCGTCGATCTTGCCGGCGCTCGCCGCGCCGGTGACCACAAGGGTTGCTGCGAGCGCGGCGCCCGCCAGTTTCATCAGTCTCAACATCGGTCACGTTCCTCCAGGTTGTGGTTATGGTCAGGCGGTCAGATGCTCCGCCTCGCGGTGCTCGGGCGCCGCAAGGGCGGGATGCCAGAGCCAGTAGCGGATCGGCTCGTGGCAATTCAGGGCGACAACCCGGTGGTTGCCGTGGATGTCGATGGCGTGGATGACCAGCGCGCCGATGAAGCCGGCGGTCAGGTCGCGCACGTCGGCCACCGCAAGGTCGACGGCCTCGATGAGCGAAAGGCCCATGCGCAGGCCGAGGACGATGCTGCGCGCCGTTCCCGCGCGCATGGTCATCTCGCCCGTGTGGGTGCAGGCGGCCGCGCCATAGCGGCTGTCGGCGTAGAAGCCGGCGCCCGGGATCGGGCTGTCACCCAGCCGGCCCGGATATTTCCACGCCCAGCCCGAGGTCGACGTCACCGCATGGGTGCCGCCGGCCGCATCGCGGGCGAGGAACACCGTGGTGTCGCGCACCCGCTCGGGATCGGTGATCGTGTGGTTGAGCGGGGCCAGCGGGATGTCCGGGAACTTCGCCCGCTCCTCGGGCGAGAGTTCCTGTTCCAGCCGCTCCCACCACACCCGCTTGCTGTCGGGGAAAAGCGCGTCGTCGCGGGCAAAGCCGCATTCATCGGCAAAGCGGCGGGCGCCGGCCCCGGTCAGCATCACATGCGGCAGGCGGCGCATCACCTCACGGGCGAGCGCGGCCACCGGGATCGTGCTTGGTACAGCGCCCACGCAGCCCACCTCGCGGGTGGTGCCGTCCATCACGCCGGCATCGCATTCCATCTCGCCGATCATGTTCGGCCAGCCGCCGTAGCCGACACTGCGCACCTTCGGTTCGCGTTCGACTTCGGCAATGCCCTCGATCATGGCGTCGATGCCATAGGTGCCGGCCTTCAGCGCGGCCACCGTCCTGGCAAAGCCGGGCCAGGCCTCGGAATTGGCGATGAGGATCATCAGAGGGCTTCCCCTTGCAGTTTGGACAGGAACCGGGCAACGCGCGGCAGCGACCGCCCCCGGTCGGAAAAGAAATCGGCCGTGGGCATGTCGGCGATGAGTTCGCCCTTTTCGAGAAAGACGATCCGGTGCGAGATCGAGCGGGCGAAGGCAATCTCGTGGGTGACGAAGAGCATCGTCGTGCCCGTGGTCGCCAGCACCTTGAGGATGTCCAGCACCTCCGCCGTCATCTCCGGATCGAGCGCGCTGGTCACCTCGTCGAGCAGCAGATAGCGCGGCTGCATGGCAAGCGCCCGGCAGATGCCGACCCGCTGGCGCTGGCCGCCCGACAGCTGCGCCGGATAGGCATCGGCCCGGTGCGCGAGGCCGACCCGGTCGAGCAGCGCGCGCGCTTCCGCGATCACCTCGGCCTTGGGCCGCTTCAGCACCTCGACAGGAGCAAGCGCAATGTTCTCCACCGCCGTCATGTGCGGGTAGAGGTTGAACTGCTGGAACACGGTCGCCGAGCGGCGTCGCGCTTCCGCCAGCTCCTTCGGCTTGGCCACATCGAAGCCATCGACCGTGATCGACCCGGCCTCGAATGTCTCAAGCCCGTTGATGCAGCGGATCAGGGTCGACTTGCCCGAGCCGCTGGCGCCCAGAACCGACACCACTTCGCCCGGATTGAGCGTGAGATTGACCCCGTCGAGCACCTTGTGGGTGCCGAAGGATTTGCACAGGCCGTTGACGGAGAGCATCAGACCCCCTTCCAGTCCGTATGCGCCCGCAGCCGCCGTTCCAGCCGGGACCCGGCATGGGCGACCGCCTTGGCGGTGAGGTAATAGAGCGCGCCCACGACAGCCCAGACGACGAAGGGCTTCAGCGTGCGCAGGTTGAGGATGTTGCCGACCTTGGTCAGGTCGATGACGCCGATGACGGAGATGAGCGAGGTCACCTGCAGCTGGTTGACCAGCAGGCCCGTCAGCGGCCCGATCGCGAAGGCCAGCGCCTGCGGCCCGATCACCCGTCTCAGGATGGTCCAGCGTGTCAGGCCGAACACCCGCGCCGCCTCGATCTGCTCGCGCGCGATCGCCTCGATGGCCGACACCGCGATCACATAGACAAAGGCCGCCGTGTTGCCGGACAGGGTGATCAGCGCCGCCTGCGACGGCGTCAGGTTGATCTTCATCAGCACCGGCAGGCCGAAGAACACCAGGAACAGCTGCACCAGCACGGGCGAGTTCTTCAGCAGTTCGGCAAGCCCGTGCACCAGCTGGCGCAGCAGCGGCACCCGGTAGTAGCGCACCACCGCCAAGCCGAGCCCGAGCGCGCCGCCGATCAGCGTCGAGGCCACGAACAGTCCCAGCGTCACCGACAGGCCCTGCAGCAGCAGGACGATGTCATAGGGGGTAAACTCGGTGTAGCGCATCACGCCACCTCCCCGGCCGTATGGCGGTTGACATGGCGGTGCAGCGCGCCGAAGAGGCCCGAGACCGCGTAGGTCAGGCAGGCATAGGCAATGAGCAGCGCCGCATAGACCTCGAAGGGCCGGAACGTCTCGGCCGCGACGATCTTCGCCGAGCCGGTCAGCTCGTTCAGCGTGATCGTCGACAGCACCGACGAGGTCAGCACCAGATTGACGCAGACCGCCCCGAGCGGCCGGATCGAGGTCCGGAGCGCGATGGGCAGGATCACCCTGGTGAAGATCTTGCGCCGGGAAAGACCGCTGACCTCTGCCGCCTCCAGGATACCCGGCTCGATGGCCAGAATGCCCGCGCGAATGACATCCGACGTGTAGGCGCCGCCGGCGATCGACAGGGCGATGATCCCGGTCGGCGCGGCGTCAATGTAGATCCCCACTTCCGGCAGCCCGAAATAGAAGAAGAACAGCTGCACGATGAAGGGCACGTTGCGGAACACGTCGACATAGACCGCCGACAGGCGCCGGGCCAGCGACGAGGCGGCCGTGCGGCAGGCGGCCACGGCAATGCCGAGCACGAGGCTGCCCGCCAGCGCGCCGAGACAGACCACGGTGGTCAGCCACAGCCCCTCCAGCAGGAACGGCACATGCTTGGTCAGGATCGACAGGTCGAAGCCCAAGGGCGCCTCCCGGGTGAAAAGTGAAACCGGTTTCATTTAGACGGGCAAACCACGGTCTGTCAACGGTCGACCCCGTCCCCGCAGCAGGCCCGAAAGCGGCCCCGGACCGGGACCCGGAACAGCGCCGACCTGCCCTTGCGTCGTCCCGCGATCCGGGGCACAAACAGCGCCCTGCGATCTCCTTGCGTGTCCTGCAGCCTGCAGGGCCCGTGCCTTCTGGATGGACCTGACCGATGATCCTGTGTTGCGGTGAAGCGCTGATGGACATGCTGCCGAGAGAGATCGGCGGCGAAGGAACTGCATTCCTGCCCGTGCCTGGCGGCGCGATCTTCAACACGGCGCTGGCGCTCGGCCGGCTCGGCACACCGGCCGGCTTCCTCTATGGCGTCTCGACCGACCTGTTCGGCGAGCAGCTCCTCGCCCATCTCGCCGCCTCGAATGTTGCCACCGACCTAACGATCCGCTCGCCGCGCCCGACGACGCTGGCCTTCGTGCGGCTGAAGGACGGCAACGCCACCTACACCTTCTACGACGAGAACTCCGCCGGCCGCATGATCACGGCCGCCGACCTGCCGGCCCTGCCGGCTGCCGTCTCGACGCTCTATTTCGGTGGCATCAGCCTGATCGGCGAGCCCTGCGGCACGGCACTGGAAGCGCTGCTGATGCGCGAGGCCGGATCGCGGGTGATCGCGCTTGATCCGAACATCCGCCCCGGTTTCATTACCGATGAAACGGCCTATCGCGCCCGCCTGTCCCGCATTTTCGCGAGGGCCGACATCCTGAAGCTCAGCGAGGAAGACCTCGAGTGGTATGCGCCTGGCTCCGATTTCGACACGATGGCGAAATCCTGGATCGCCGGCGGCGTCAAGGTCGTCCTGAAGACCCTCGGCAAGGACGGCGCCCGCGCCCTGACGGCGACGCAGGACATCACCGTTCCCGCCCGCAAGGTCGAGGTCGTCGACACGGTCGGCGCCGGTGACACGTTCAACGCCGGGTTCCTGTCCTCGCTCGCCGAGGCCGGTGCGCTCACCAAGACGGGCGTCGGCACCTTGAGCGACACGGTCCTCACCGCCGCCCTCACCCGCGCCACATCCGTCGCCGCCGTCACCGTCTCCCGCGCCGGCGCCAACCCGCCCTGGGCCCACGAGCTGTAAGGCGGAACCTCTCTGGCACCCGTCCCGGCCTTAGGCCGGGACCATCCGCACTGTACCGGCCTCAGGCCGGGACCATCCTCTCTGTGCTGTCGCGGTTGTCTTGACGGCATGCCCCCAGGACGCGCCTCAGCTTCATGACAGACCGCTCCATCGTCATCCCGCACGCAGCGAAGCGCCGAGCCGGGATGACGATCGAGGGTTTGCCCCCCTACCGCGTCGCCCTAGGCCCGCGCGTCTTCCAGGATCATCTGCGCGCCCTTCTCCGCCACCATCATCACGGGGGCGTTGATGTTGCCGGAGGTGATGTTGGGAAACACCGACGCATCGACCACGCGCAGGCCCGGCACGCCATGCACCCGCAGCCGGTGATCGACAACCGCGCTGGACGGGTCCGGCCCCATCGCAGCCGTGCCGCAGGGGTGGTAGATCGAGCCGCAATTGGCGCGGAAATGCTCCAGCAGCTCCTGGTCGCTCCGCGCCTCGGCCGAAGGGCTCATCTCGGCTTCTGTGATGGCGGCCAGCGACGGGGCCTGCATCAGCCGGCGCACGAACTGGCTGCCCTCCACCGCCTCGCGGCAGTCCTCCTCGGTTGTGAGGTAATGGCCGTGGATCACCGGCGACAGGTCGTCAAGCCCGCTATTGACGCGAAGATCCACCCGCCCCCGGCTGGTCGGCCGGCAGGAGTTGAAGGCGACCAGGAACCCCGGATAGGGCTCCGGTGCCAGCCCGGCTTTCGGATCCTGCGGAATGCGGTAGGACAGCGGATTGAAATAGAGCTGCAGGTTCGGCCGCGGCGCGTCGGGTCGCGAGCGGAAGAACCCGCCCGCCTGGTTGACGCTGCCGGCAAACGGCCCCTTGCGCGTCAGCGCCCAGCGCAGGGCCAGCGCCGCCTGGCCGAAGATCGACCCGAACGGCCCGTTCAGCGTCGGCACGCGGGAGCGGAAGTAGAAGCTGGCGCAAAGATGATCCTGCAGGTTGGCGCCAACGCCCGGCAGGTCGCGCCGCACGGGCACGCCCAGCGCCTGAAGCCGGGCCGCCGCGCCAAGTCCCGAGCGCTGCAGCAGCACCGGTGTGGCGATGGCCCCCGTGGCCAGGATCACGTCGCGCCGCGCCAGGATCAGCCGCTGTCCCGTCTCGTCATGCCCTGCCCCCTCCGGGCGCACCGCCAGTCCCCTTGCGCGGCCTTCGGCGTCGAGCACGACGTCCAGCGCGCGCGTCCTCGTGAACACGGTGAGGTTCTTCCGCCGCCGCGCCGGCCTCAGATACTCCACGCCGGAGGAGGACCGCAGGCCCGCCCGGGTGTTCACGTCATAGATCCCCGCCCCTTCGAGGCTTGCCCCGTTGAAGTCGGGCGTCGCCGGCAGCTGCAATTCGGCGCAGGCCGCCAGGAACCGGTCGGTGATCGGATGTGTCTCCCCCCGCATCGGCGTCACATGGATCGGACCGGTCCCGCCGTGGAAGGGGCTTTCGCCCCGCGCATGGGTTTCCAGCTTGCGGAAATAGGGCAGCACGTCCTCATAGCCCCAGCCGGGGTTGCCGGCCGCGTGCCAGTCGTCGAAATCCTCCCGCGCGCCGCGCACGAAGATCATCGCGTTGATCGCCCCGGAGCCGCCCAGCACCTTGCCGCGCGGCACATAGACCTGCCGGTTGCCCAGCGCCGCTTCCGGCTCGCTGCGATACATCCAGTTGACCGCCGGATTGTAGTAGCTCTTGGCATAGCCGACGGGGATCTTCAGCCAGAACGAGCGGTCCTCGCCGCCCGCCTCCACCAGCGCCACCGTATAGCGCCCGCATTCGCTCAGCCGCGCCGCCAGGATCGCCCCGGCAGAGCCTGCCCCGGCGATGACAAAGTCGAACTCCTCCCGGCCGGCAGCGGCCAGGTCAGCGCGGGATGTCTCGGTCATGGTCGGTCTCAGCCCTTGGCGGGAGCGAACTGTTTCACGTCCGCCGGTGTGTCGCCCATCTGCAGGTGCAGCCGTGTGCCCGTGTAGGGCGTGTGGCGTGCAATCACCTCCCGGTTCAGCTCGATGCCGAGCCCCGGCTCGCGGCTGGGGATGAGATAGCCATCCTCCAGCGTGAGCTTGGTCTTCAGCACCTCGGCATGGAACCCGGAGAAATCGAGGATCGCCTCGTGGATCAGGAAGTTCGGCAGGGTCGCAGCCAGCTGGATCGAGGCCGCCGCCCCGACGGGGCCGTTGTAGAGATGCGGCGCGACCTCGGCATACTGCGCCTCGGCCATGCCGGCGATCTTCTTGGCCTCCAGCAGGCCGCCCACCCGGGCAACGTTCATCTGCAGGATCGAGGCCGCCTTCAGCTCCAGCACCCGCTGGAACTCGTATTTGGTGGTCAGCCGCTCGCCCGTCGCAACCGGAATGGAGGTCGCCCGCGCCACCTCGGCCATGGCCGCTTCCTGTCCCGGCGGCACCGGCTCCTCGAACCACAGCGGATCAAAGCGCTCCAGCCGCTTGGCGAGCCGGATGGCCGAGGACGGCACCATCTGGCCATGGGTGCCGAACAGGAGATCAGCCGAGGCACCGACCGCCTCGCGCACCCTGGCGCAGAAGGTCTCGCAGCGCTCCATCACCCCCAGCGACAGATGGTGTCCGGAATAGGCGGTGTAGGGCCCGGCCGGATCGAACTTCACGCCTGTGAAGCCCTGCCGCACCATCTCCGCCGCGCAGTCCGCCGCCAGGTCCGGGTCGTTGTAGTCGTACTCGCCGGCCGCGTTCTTCGGATAGAGATAGGTATAGGCGCGCAGCCGCTCATGCACCTGCCCGCCCAGGAGATCCATCACCGGTCGGCCGGCGGCCTTGCCGATGATGTCCCAGCAGGCGATCTCCAGCCCCGAGACGATGCCCATCATCGTCGGGTCGGGGCGCTGGGTGAAGCCGCTGGAATAGGCCGAGCGCCAGAAACGCTCGATCCGGTGCGGATCGTGCCCTTCCAGATGCCGCACGAACACGTCCTCGATCACCGGCACCAGGGCACCGGGATGGAAGGCCGTCGCATAGATCTCGCCCACGCCCTCGATCCCGCAGGCGGTCTTCAGCGTCACGAAGATCCAGTACATCCCGCCCAGATGCGGCGGAGGCACGGCGACGACATCGGTGGTGAGCGAAACGAGCTTCATGGGCGCACCTGGCTTGAGGGAGCGTGAGAACAAATTGAGAACATGTCAGGGTGCCAGCACCACGAGCCGGGTCTGCGTGAACTCCAGCAGCCCGTGCTTGCCGTCGTCGCCGCCCAGACCCGAGCGTTTCCAGCCGGCGTGGTAGCCCTGGTAGGGATCGGCCGGGAAGCGGTTCACGTAGAGCTCGCCCGCCTCCATGCTGTTGGCGATCTGCATCACCTTGCGGTGGTCATTGCTGAAGAGCACCGAGCTCAGCCCGAACTGGTGATCGTTCGCCAGCCGCAGGGCCTCGTCGAGGTCGCTCACCCGCACCACCGCCAGCACCGGACCGAACACCTCTTCCCGGATGATCTCCATCTCCTGCCGGCAGCCGGTCAGAAGCGTCGGCGGATAGAACCAGCCCGGCCCCTCCGGCATCACGCCGCCGGCCGCAAGGCTCGCCCCTTCGGCCACCGCCCGCTCGACCATGGCATGGATCTCGGCCCGGGCCTTTTCGCTCGCCACCGGTCCCATCGCGTCGGGCTCTTGCGCCCGGTCGGCAAAGCGCCGCGCGCGGAAGGCCTCCGTCAGCGCCGCGACCAGCGCGTCATGCAGCGCCTCGACCACATAGACACGGGCCGCCGCCGTGCAGACCTGACCGCAATGGTTGGTCTTGTTGGCCACCAGCCGGCGGGCGACATCGGCCACATCCGCATCTGGCCCCACCAGCACCGGCGTCTTGCCGCCCAGCTCCAGCGAGGTCTTGGCGATGTTGGCCTTGGCATAGTCCATCACCGCCCGCCCGGCCGAGACGCTGCCCGTCAGCGTGATCATGCCGACCGCCGCAGCCTGCGACAGCCGCCCGGCGCCGGCATGGTCCATGGTCAGGATGTTGATCACC
This sequence comes from Pannonibacter sp. XCT-53, assembly GCF_009915765.1. Lineage (NCBI taxonomy): Bacteria > Pseudomonadati > Pseudomonadota > Alphaproteobacteria > Hyphomicrobiales > Stappiaceae > Pannonibacter > Pannonibacter tanglangensis. The sequence continues at coordinate 1,099,300 of NZ_JAABLQ010000001.1, read as the reverse complement.
CCGTCCGGCAGTCCGGCCGCCTGAATGGCCTCGGCGAGCGCCAGCGCCGACAGCGGCGTCGTGTTCGACGGGCGCACCACCACGCTGTTGCCGGCCATCAGCGCCGGCGCCACCTTGCGCAGCAGCGTGTAGATCGGAAAATTGAACGGGATCAGGCAGACCACCACGCCAATGGGCGCGCGCATCAACAGGAGCGTCTCGCCGGGCGTGTCGGAGGGGATGATCTCGCCCTCGATGCGCCGCGCCCATTCGCTGTGATAGCGGGTGATCTCGGCGCCATAGACGGCCTCGCCCGTGGCATCGCCGAGGCTCTTGCCGGTCTCGGCCGCCAGCACAGCGCCGATCGTCCCGGCCCGCGCCTCGATCTCGGCCGCCAGACGGCGCAGCGCCGCGCCCCGGTCACAGGCCGCAAGTCCCGCCCAGCCAGGCTGCGCGGCCCTTGCCGCCGCGACCGCCGCGTCAATCTCCTCCGCCTCGGCCAGCGCCACCTCACCGATGACCGCGCCGGTCGCCGGCGACAGCACGGGCTGGCTGCGTCGGCCTGCCGGCTTCACGTTTCTGCCGCCGATGAAGAACGCGCCAACCGTCATCCGCCCTGCCTCATGCTGCCCGAGTGCATCCGGCCGGTCCTGCCGGGGCGCGATGCCCCGGGCAACCGCCCGTTCCTGTCACACCAAAGCTAGGGACCGGCGGCGGCGAACGGCAAATGCCGGTTGGTCATGGAAGCATGCGGAAAACTGATGCTTGAGCAAAACCGGGCGCGGCGTCAGCCCGGCCGGCGTTCGCCTGTGCATTGGCCGGTGAGCCAGTCGCAGAAGGCGACCAGCATCTTCGGGGGCTTGCGCTCCTGCCGCGTGACGAGCCAGTAGGATTCGTGCCCGTCCACCTCCACATCGAGCAGCTGCACCAGCCGGCCGTCGGCCAGCTCCCGCGCCACCATGTGCCGGTCGGCCACCGTGATGCCGAGCCCGCAGACCGCCGCCTCGATCGCCGTGTCGAGCAGGTCGAACTCCAGCCCTCCGCTGGTGTCCACGTCCTCCAGCCCCGCCGCGGTGAGCCAGTGGCGCCAGGTCAGGTAGCGCCGGTCGGAGCTGGCCAGCACATGCAGGAAGGTGAAGCGGCTCAGGTCCATCGCCTCGTCGCGGCTCAGGCCCGCGATCAGCGACGGCGCGCAGACGGCGATGTGGCGCTCGGTCATCAGGTGCACCGAGTGGAAGGCCGGCCATTCCCCGTCCCCGAAGCGGATGGCGCAGTCGAGCAGGCTGCTCTCGGCCAGCGAATCGGTCAGGTCGGTGGTGAGGCTGATGTCGATGTCCGGACAGGTCCTGCGCAGGTCGGCAAGCCGGGGCACCAGCCAGCGCTTGGAGAGGGTCGGCGGCGCGTTCACCCTGAGACGATGGGCGTTGCTCTCCTCCTCGATGCCGCGCAGCGCCAGCTCGACCTCGTGAAACGCCCGCCCCAGCGCAGCGAGCAGCATGTGGCCCGCCGGGGTCAGTTCCAGCCGGTGATGGTGGCGGATCAGCAGCGGCTCGCCGAGCTGGTCCTCGAGGATCTTCACCTGCCGGCTGACGGCGCTCTGCGTCAGGTTCAGCCGCTCGGCCGCGCGGGTGAAGCTGCCGGTCAGACCCACTGTCTCGAACACGCGCATGGCGGCCAGGCTTGGCATTCGGCGCATCATATCCCCCGGAAGCATCCGTCTCCGGCCCTTTCGGCCGGCCGCATCATGCCAGCAGCCGGATGCGTTGCAGCATGCGTTTTCCTGATGCTTGCATCGAAAATCACCATTTGTCAGTCCGCATCCGCAGTTTCCATGATGCGACCAGCAGTCCGGTCAAGCTCTGGCCGGGACGGGAGGATGGACGTGGATTACATCAGGTTTGGCGCCACGGGGCTGAAGACCTCGCGGCTGTGCATGGGAACAATGGGCATCGGCTCCTCCGCCTGGAAGGGCTGGGTGCTGGACGCGGACCGGTCGGTCCCCATCCTCAAGGCCGCCCTCGATGCCGGCATCACCTTCTACGACATGGCCGACTGGTACTCGACCGGCGTCAACGAGGAAGTCGTCGCCGGCACGCTGACCAAGCTCACCCATCGCGACAACCTGGTTCTGGCCACCAAGGCCTTCTATCCGATGAGCGCGGATGCCAACGACCAGGGCCTGTCGCGCAAGCACCTGTTTCGCTCCATCGACCGCTCGCTCCAGCGCATGGGCACCGACTATGTCGACCTCTACATCGTCCATGCCTTCGATCCGGACACGCCGATCGAGGAGACCATGTGCGCGCTGAACGACATCGTGCGCTCCGGCAAGGCCCGCTACATCGGCGCCTCGACCATGTACGCCTGGCAGTTCGCCAAGATGAACGCGATTGCCGAGAAGAACGGCTGGACGCGCTTCGTCAACATGCAGTGCCAGTATTCCCTGCTCTACCGCGAGGAAGAGCGCGAGATGATGCCCTACTGCCAGTCCGAGGGCATCGCCGTCACCACCTTCTCGCCGCTGGCCCGCGGCTATCTCGTCGGCGGCGGCTCGGCCGCCCGCAAGGAATTCGACCCCTATCTCGATTTCTTCGGCGACGAGATCGACCGCGAGATCGCCGCCCGCGTGGTCAATCTGGCGAAGGAGCGCGGCCTGTCGCCGTCGCAGGTCGCCCAGGCCTGGGTGCTGGCAACCGGCAATTCCACCGTCCCGATCTTCGGCGCCGACCATCCCGACCAGGTGCGCGATGCCATCGCCGCCCTGTCGATCAGCTTCTCCGCCGAGGAGCGCGCCTATCTGGAAGAGCCCTACCGGCCACGCGACATGATCAACGACTACAATCCGGTCCGCCGCCCCCGGGCGCTGGGCCCGGCCACCGCAGCCACCGTTCCCGCCGCGCCCAAGGCGTGATCCCGGCTCCTTCAGGACAGGTTCAGACCATGCTCTACATCGGTGAAGGCTTCGAGGGCGCAGGCCCCAACGCCGCCCACATCAACCTCTACATCGGGCCGAAGGCGGGTCCCATCGCCGGTGCGCTCGCCACCGCCGCTGCCAGCCCCGGTCCCGGCCACCTGCCGTTCCAGACCATCCTCAAGCCGAACCTGCCGGTGAAGCCGGTGACCCTGTTCATCGCCAAGGCGGTGCTGGTGCCCGGCACCCACGAGACCATGACCTGGGGCCCGGCCCAGGCCGGCGTTGCCGCCGGCATGACGCGGGCGCTTCTGGACGGCGTGCTGCCGGCGGAAGCGGAGGACGACTGGCTGGCGATTGCGGCCGTGTGGGTCAATCCCTCGGCCGATGATGCAGACGCTGTCTTTGCCAACAACAATGAGGCACTCTACATGGCCGCGAAACGGGCGCTCACGCCTGGCTGGCCGAGCCGCGAGGCTCTGGCCGAGGGTCTGAGAACCGTTTCCAATCCGTTCTACACGCCTGGAGCCCGTTGATGGACAGCCTCGCCCGCGATCTTCCCCTTCTCACCGACCTCGCCTTCATCGGCGGCCAGTTCCGCCCGGCGGCGGACGGGGCCCGCTTCGAGGTGCGCAATCCCGCCACGGGCGCCGTGCTGGCGCACGTGGCCGACTGCGGGGCAAGCGATGCGGAGGCGGCCATCGTCGCGGCCGAGGCAGCGTTCCAGTCCTGGCGCAAGGTGACGGCGGCCGAGCGCGGCAAGGTGCTGCGCCGCTGGGGCGAGCTGATGCTCGCGCATCAGGACGACCTTGCCCTGCTGCTCACCCGCGAACAGGGCAAGCCGCTGAGCGAGGCCCGCGGCGAGGTCGCCTACGCGGCCAGCTTCCTCACCTGGTTTGCCGAGGAGGCCCGCCGCGCCTATGGCGAGGTGGTGCCCTCGCATCGGGCGGACGCGGAGATCGTCGTGCTGAAGGAGCCGGTCGGTGTGGTGGCCGCCATCACGCCCTGGAACTTCCCCTATGCCATGATCACCCGCAAGGTCGGACCGGCGCTCGCTGCCGGCTGCTCGATCATCATCAAGCCGGCCGAGGACACGCCGCTCTGCGCCCTCGCGCTGGCCAGGCTCGGCGTCGAGGCGGGCGTGCCGGCCGGTGTCGTCAACGTGCTGCCGACGCTGAAGGCGCCGCAGGCCGTCGGCCCGCTGATGGCGAGCCCCGTGGTGCGCAAGCTCTCCTTCACCGGCTCCACCGCCACCGGCAAGCTGCTGATGCGCCAGAGCGCCGACACCGTGAAGCGCATCAGCCTGGAACTCGGCGGCAATGCCCCGCTGATCGTCTTTGCCGATGCCGACATTGACGTCGCCGTGCGCGGCACCATCGCCTCGAAGTTCCGCAACACCGGCCAGACCTGCGTCTGCGCCAACCGCATCCTGGTCGAGGACGCCATCTACGACCGCTACGCCGAGGCGCTGGCCAGGGCAGTTGCCGCGATGAAGGTCGGCAACGGCGAGGAAGACGGCGTCGCCCAGGGTCCGCTCATCAACGCCGGCGGCTATGCCAAGGTCGCCCGCCATGTGGAAGACGCCCTTGCCAAGGGCGGCACGGCGATCACCGGCGGCAAGCCGCATGACAAGGGCGGCCTGTTCTTCGAGCCGACCGTGCTGACGGGGGCGACGACGGACTGGGCACTGGCCAGCGAGGAGACCTTCGGCCCGGTGGCCGGCCTGTTCCGCTTCCACAGCGAGGACGAGGCCATCAGCCTGGCAAATGCCAGCGAAACAGGCCTTTCCGCCTATTTCTTTACAAATGATCTGAAGCGCGCCTGGCGCGTGGCGCGGGCGCTCGAGGCCGGCATGGTCGGCATCAACGAAGGCGTGATCTCCACCGAGGTCGCCCCCTTCGGCGGCGTCAAGCAGTCGGGTCTCGGCCGCGAGGGCTCGCGCCATGGCCTCGAGGAATATCTGGAGACCAAATACGTGCTCTTCGGCGGCCTTGCCGGGTGAGGAGACGGCTGGAACAGTCCAGGTTTGCCCGGCGCGGGGGGAGACCCGCGCCGGGCCGGTTTCCCGGCCACCGGCCGGAGACACCGATGCGACCGGATGGAGGATCCGGGGAATGACAGGGAGGGCGGGTGCAGTTGACATAATTCTCGGCTAAGGAACTGCCGAGGCACATGTTGCCCGCACCAACCGCAGCGCCGCACCACACCGGGCGGATGCCGACTGGGAGGAAAACGAATGACGGACAAGACCAAGATCGAGACCACTTCCGGCTTGCCGGCCCACCCGCAGGTCGAAAGCCTGTGCGACCAGCTGACCGCCGGCCGCATCGACCGCCGCAGCTTCCTGCGCTCCATGACCTGGCTCGGCGTCACGGCCGCCTCGGCGTCGGCCTTCGCCGGCTTCATTCCGGCCCCGGCCCGCGCCGAGACCCCGGTTGCCGGCGGCAAGCTGCGCTTCGGCTGCGCCATCCAGGAAATCACCGACCCGGCGCTGACCAGCTGGATCGAGGCATCCAACCTCTACCGCAACAGCCTCGAGTACCTGACCTACGTCGATGCCGACAACATCGTGCATCCGTATCTGGCCAAGAGCTGGGCCCCGTCGGCCGATCTGACCGTCTGGGATTTCGAGCTGGACGAGCGTGCCAAGTGGTCGAACGGCGATGCCTTCACGCCGGAAGACGTGATCGCCAACATCCAGCGCTGGACCGCCCCGGAGAGCAAGTCCTCCAACAAGACCGCCTTCGATGCGGTGAAGCTGGTCGAGAAGACCGGACCGCATTCGGTCCGCTTCACCCTGTCGCGTCCGGTCGCCTCGCTGCCGGAGCAGCTCTATTCCTACACCTGCGCCATCGTGCATCGCGACTTCGACACGTCCGGCGCCAACTGGCCGGCCAACCCGATCGGCACCGGTCCGTTCAAGCTGGTCTCCTTCGAGGTCGGCCGTCAGGCGACCTTCGCCAAGCGCGCCGACTACTGGGGCACGCCGGCGCATCTGGACGAGATCCAGTACATCGACCTCGGCACCGACATCGCCACCCATCTGGCGGCGCTGGCCAGCAACCAGGTTGACCTCATCTACCGCGCGACCATCGCCGAATACGACCTGATGAAGTCGCTGCCGAACATCCAGATCCTGACCGGCAGCGCCGCGCACACGCTGGTCATGCGCATGCAGGTCGACGCCAAGCCCTTCGACGACATCCGCGTCCGCAAGGCCGTGCAGCTTGCCGCCGACAACAAGCAGATGCTTGATGTTGTCTATCGCGGCGAGGGCCAGATCGGTGGCAACTACCATGTCTCGCCGATCCAGCCGGACCACTTCCCGCTCGAGCCCGTCGCCCGCGACGTCGCCAAGGCCAAGGCCCTGCTGGCCGAAGCCGGCTATCCGGACGGCATCGATCTCGAGCTGACCCTCGGCAACACCCAGGGCCGCTGGGAGCAGGACACCGCCCAGGTGCTGCAGCAGAACCTTGCCGAGGCCGGCATCCGCCTGAAGCTCAACGTGCTGCCCGCCGCCCAGTACTGGCCGGTGTGGGACAAGGTGCCCTTTGGTGCCACCTACTGGGCGCACCGTCCGCTCGGCTCCATGACCCTCGACCTCGCCTACCGCTCGGGCGCGGCCTGGAACGAGAGCCACTTTGCCGATCCGGCCTTCGACGCCGCTCTGGACAGCGCCATGGGCACCGTCGATCCGGAAGCCCGCAAGGCTGCCATGGAAGCCTGCCAGACCATCCTGCGCGATCAGGCCGTGATGGTTCAGGCCTACTGGCCGGCCCGCTTCAGCGCTGCCGGCAAGAACGTCCGCGGCTTCGTGCTGCATCCGGCCGACTACTTCCGCATGGATGGCGTCTGGCTCGCCAAGGCCTGATCCGCGCTGCGACACCCCTCCCCCGATTCCGTGGGGAGGGGCTCAGCCCGACTGCCCCGGCCCCGCGCCGTGCAGGAACGGAACTTGCGCCCCTTCGGGCGCACCAATAGCCTGACCCTCCTGACCGTCAGCCCACGGCACGCGGCCCGTCCGCGCGCAACGGAGATGCCATGCCCCTGATCCTGTTCATCCTGCGCAAGGCCGGCCAGGCGGTCGCCACCATGCTGGCGGTGTCCCTGCTGGTCTTCCTCGCCCTCGAGGTGAATGTGGACGACGTCGCCGTGAAGGTGCTGGGCCAGTTCTCCACCGCCGAGCAGCGCGCCGCCTGGCTGGAAGCCAACGGCTACAACGAGCCCTTCGTCTGGCGCTATCTCGACTGGCTGGCGAGCTTCGTCACCGGCGACTGGGGCATGTCGACCTATTACCGCGCGCCGATCGTCGAGCTCATTCCGGACCGGCTGGCCGCCACCGCCTGGCTGGCGCTCGGCGCGCTCGCCCTGATCGTGCCCTTCGGCCTTGGCCTCGGCATCCTCGCCGGGATGCGCCCCGGCTCGCTCACCGACCGGGCGATCTCGGTCCTGTCCGTGGTCACCACCTCGATCCCGGATTTTGCGAGCGCGGTGTTCCTGTCGATCGTCTTCGTCTTCTGGCTGGGGCTCCTGCCTGGCGCCAGCACCATGATCGGCGGCTTCTCGCTGAAGGAACTGGTGCTGCCGGTGCTGGTGCTGGCGCTCTATTCCACCGGCTATCTCGCCCGCATCACCCGCGCCTCGATGGCCGAGGTGATGGCGACGCCCTACATCCGCACGGCGCGGCTGAAGGGCGCGAGCCTGCCGCGCATCGTCTTCCGTCATGCCCTGCGCAACGCGCTGATCACGCCGATCACCGTCATCCTGCTGCAGGTGCCCTGGCTCCTGTCCGGCGTCATCGTGGTCGAGGTGTTCTATGCCTACAAGGGCTTCGGCACCCTGCTCTACGAGGCCGCGATCAACTCCGACATCTACCTGATCGAGGCCTGCGCCATGGTCTCCGTGCTGGTGGTCGTCACCACCCAGATCCTGTCCGACCTCGCCTACGGCCTCCTCAATCCGCGCGTCAACCTGCTCGGAGCGCCCAAGCCTGCCAAGGGAGACGCCGCATGATCCGTCTCGTCCGTCCCTATCTCGCCCATCCGCTGGTGGCGGTCGGCGGTTCCGTCACGCTCCTGTGGCTGGTGCTGGCGCTGTTTGCCCCGCTGCTCGCCCCCTTCGATCCGCTGAAGACGATCCTGCCGCTCGCCCGGCCGCTGACGCCGGCCCCCGGCGGCGGAACGCTCTGGCTCGGCACCGACATGCTCGGCCGCGACATCCTCTCCCGCCTCATCTACGGCGCGCGCACCGTCGTGCTCTATTCGACGCTTGCGACGCTCTCCGCCTATGCGGTCGGCATCGCGCTCGGGCTCTCGGCCGGCTACCTGCGCGGCCGCGTCGATGCCACCCTGTCGTTCCTCGCCAACGTGGTGCTCTCCTTCCCGGTGCTGGTGCTCTACATCGTCATCATCGTGGTGATCGGCGCCTCGCCGCTGAACATCATCCTGGCGGTGGTGTTCTCCAGCGCGCCGGCCATCTTCCGCATCGTCCGCGCGCTGACCATCGACATCGCCACCCGCGATTTCGTCCAGGTCGCCCGCACGCAAGGGGAAGGGTCGCTGCGCATCATGCTGGTCGACATCCTGCCCAACGCCACCGGGCCGCTTGCCGTCGATTTCTGCCTGCGTCTCGGCTACACCGCCATCACCATCGGCACCCTCGGCTTCCTCGGCCTCGGCCTGCCGCCCCCGACGCCGGACTGGGGCACCATGGTCAACGAGGGCAAGGCCATGGCCATCGCCTTCCCCCATCTCGTGATCTTCCCCTGCATTGCCATTTCCTCGCTGATGCTGGGCCTCAGCCTGCTGGCCGACGGTCTCAAGGAACTCTCCGAAGCCAAGGGGCGCGGCGCATGACGACACAGACCCCCTCCTCCGACACGGCGATCCTGACCATTGACGGACTGACCGTGGCCCTGCCGCGCGGCGCCGACCGCCGCCATGCGGTGAAGGGCGCGAGCCTCGAGCTGTTCCCGCGCGAGATCCTCTGCGTCGTCGGCGAGAGCGGCTCGGGCAAGTCGGTCCTGTCGGCGGCCCTGATGGGCGCCGTGCCGAAGGGGCTCGCCATCGAAAGCGGCCGGATCCTGTTGCAGGGCAAGGATCTCGCCCTTGCCAGCGAGCGCGAGCTGACGCGCATCCGTGGCCGCGACATCGCCATGATCTTCCAGGAACCCATGTCGGCGCTCAACCCGGCGCTGACGGTGGGCGAGCAGATCGAGGAAATGTTCGTCCTGCATACGGATCTGGCCGCCGAGGCCCGCCGCGCCCGCACCCGCGCGCTGGTCGAGGCCATGCATCTGCCCGACCCGGACCGGATCCTCGCCTCCTATCCGCATGAACTCTCCGGCGGCCAGTGCCAGCGTGTCGTCATCGCCATGGCGCTGGCGCTGGATCCCAAGGTGCTCATCGCCGACGAGCCGACCACCGCGCTGGATGTCACCACCCAGGCGCAGGTGCTGAAGCTCATCCGCGAGCTGAAGGACAGCCACGGCCACGGCATCCTGTTCATCACCCATGATTTCGGCGTCGTCGCCGACATCGCCGACCGCATTGCCGTCATGCGCGGCGGCGAGATCGTCGAGATCGGCAGCGCAAGGCAGGTGCTGACGCAGCCGGCGCATGACTACACCCGCGCCCTGATCGCCGCCGTTCCGAGCCTGACGCCGCGGGCCCCGCGCGCCGCGCGCGCGGCCGAGCCGGTGCTGGAGATCAGCAGCCTCGAGCATCACTACGGCCGCACGAAGGCCCTGAACGACATCTCCCTCACCTTGCGCCGGGGCGAGGTCGTCTCCATCGTCGGCGAGAGCGGCTCGGGCAAGTCGACGCTCGCCAAGGCCGCGATCCGTCTCATTGACCCGACCGGCGGCGCGATCTCCGTGTCCGGCACGCCCTTCCTCGCGCTGAAAGGCGGGGCGCTGCGCCAGAAGCGGCGGCTGATCCAGATGGTGTTCCAGGACCCGGTCGGCTCGCTCAATCCGCGGCGCACCGTCGGCGAGATGATTTCCCGCGCGGCGATCCTGTCGGGCGCCAGCCGGGCGGAAGCCACGCGGCGGGCAGAAGACCTTCTCGAACTGGTCGGCCTGCAGAAGTCCGCCTACCACCGCCGCCCGGCCGCCTTCTCCGGTGGCCAGCGCCAGCGCGTCGGCATTGCCCGGGCGCTGGCGATGCACCCGGAAGTGCTGATTGCCGACGAGAGCGTGTCGGCGCTGGACGTCTCGGTGCAGGCCCAGGTGCTCGAGCTCCTGAAGTCGCTGCAGGAGAAGCTGAACCTCGGCATCCTGTTCATCACCCATGACCTGCGCGTCGCCGCCCAGATCAGCGACGAGATCGTGGTCATGCACAAGGGGCGGATCGTCGAGAAGGGTCCGGCCGAGGCGGTGCTGCTGGCGCCGCAGGATCCCTATACCCGCAGTCTCATCGAGGCCGCGCCCGGCCGCGGCAGCATCTGATCTTCGTGCCCGTCCGACAGGAAAACCGCCTGCCGGACGGGTTGTTTCGGGGGATGGCCACGACCAACCGCCCGAAAAATTTCCGCAGCGGGAAGTATAGAAACCCCGTTTGTCTTCTAATTCTCCATGACAATTCGATGACCAACAATCGTGTCTCTGCTTAAATCTTGAGTAAGCAACGGGCGCGTAGGTTGCTGCCGGGACCTGACGGTGCAGGTTCGCAGATTCGAGGTTGAGTCATGGCGCTGAAACACATTCCCATCGTCCAGAAGATGCTTGCGGTGCTGATCCTTATGGGTCTTTGCGCCACTGGACTTGCCGTTGTTGCCTGGTCGGAGATCACGGGCCTGACCCAGAGCTTTACGGTCGTCGGGAAATCGGAGGAAGCCGCGCGCGAGGCCATGGACCTGCGCGTCGACATCATCGCCGTCAGCCGCATGACCTACCAGCTGGCCCTCAGCCCCGAGAAAGCCGCAGACTTCCGCACCGAAGCTGACCGCCGGGCCAAGGAAATGCTGGCGCGCCTGCCGATCCTTGAGCAGGTCGCCGACAGCGAGCAGCGCAGGCAGCTGGCCGCGGTCAGGACCGCGCTGGACAGCTACTTCCGCTCCATCGGCGCCATGGTCGACGTCGCCGCCAGGAATGCCGGCAATGCCGAGGCGATCCGGACCTCGCTGACCGCGGCCCTGGCCGCCCAGAAGGCCGTGACCGATGCGGTCAAGGTCTACTCCACCTATTCGGCCGAGATGATGTCGGCTCAGCGCGAGACCGCCGCCAGCACCGCCCTGCATTCGGTCAACACCATGCTCGTGACCGCCGGCCTCGTGATCCTTGCGGGTCTCGCCCTCGGCTTCTATGTCAGCCAGGCCGGTGTTGCCGGTCCGATCCGCCGCATCGTGGCGACGCTTGAGGCGCTGGCCCGCGGCGACTATTCCGCCCGGATCGACGGGGCCGACCGCCGCGACGAGGTGGGGGCACTGGCCCGCGCCGCTGCCATCTTCCGCGATGCCGGTCTCGAGAAGGACCGCCTGACGGCCGAACGCGAAGCCCAGAAGGCCGAGACCGAGGCCGAGCAGCGCCGGATGATGGCCCGCATGGCCGGAGAGTTCGAGCAGGCCGTCGGCGGCATCATCCGCTCGGTCTCCGCCGCCGCCTCGCGCCTCGACGCCTCCGCCCGTGTCATGTCCGGCAGCGCCCAGGAAACCTCGCACCAGTCCACGACCGTGGCCGCCGCCTCCGAACAGGCCTCGGCCAACGTCCAGACCGTGGCCGCAGCCACGGAAGAACTCACCGCGTCGGTGCGCGAGATCGCCGGCCAGGTCGACCAGTCCAACCGCATGTCCGCCGCCGCCGTGCGCGATGCGGATGCGGCGGCCGGCAAGGTGCACGGCCTCTCCAACGCGGCCCAGAAGATCGGCGACATCGTCGAGCTGATCAATGGCATTGCCAGCCAGACCAACCTTCTGGCCCTCAACGCGACGATCGAGGCCGCCCGCGCCGGCGAGGCCGGCAAGGGGTTCGCCGTGGTCGCTGCCGAGGTGAAGCAGCTCGCCGACCAGACGGCCAAGGCCACGACCGAGATCGCCACCCAGATCGCCTCGATCCAGGCCTCGACCAACGACAGCGCCACTGCCATCAACGCGATTGCCGCCTCCATCCGCGGCATGAACGAGATCAGCGCCGCCGTTGCCGCCGCCGTGGAGGAACAGGCCGCCGCCACCCAGGAGATTTCCCGCAACGTGCAGCAGGCCTCCTCGGGCACGGCCGAGGTGTCTCAGGCCATCGGCAGCGTGACCCGCGCCGCCTCCGAGGCCAGCTCCGTGGCCAACGAGGTGCTGGGCTTCTCCGGCGAGCTCGCCAGCCAGTCGGAGCGCCTGAACCAGGAGCTGCACCGCTTCCTCTCGACGATCCGCGCCGCCTGACGCAACGCACGCGCAAGACAGGACGGGCGCCCTCCGGCGCCCGTTTCCGGTCCGTCGTCCCCTGCCTCAGGGGCCTCCGCGCCGCCTGAACAGGCGATCCACGACCGGCGCAAGCAGGATGACGAGGACGATGCGCAACAGGTGGTGGCAGATTACATAGGTCAGGTTGCCCCCGGCCATCAGGGCAATGACGACCATTTCCGCCTGCCCGCCGGGCAGGAAAGCCAGAAACGCATCAATCGCCGGCGCCGTCCCGGTCAGATAGATCAGCTCGATGAAGACGAGGCTGATGCCCGCCAGCAGCAGCGCATAGACAAAGCCGGCCAGCACGTCGACCTTCAGCTCCTGCAGCGTGATGCCGGTGTATTTCGCCCCGACCGCGATGCCGATGAAGAACTGGACCGCCCAGATCACCTCCGCCGGGGGCCGCTCGGTGATGACGCCCGCCAGCGAGAAGATCGCCGTCAGGATCATCGGCCCAAGGATCGAGGCGCCGAACAGACCGATGCGCTCGGCGATCTTCCACCCGCCAAGGCCGCAGGCCAGCATCAGGGCAAGCTGCAGCGGATCGGCCTCCGCGAGCGGCCGGCCGGGGGGCGCGGTCAGGTCCACGCTCCACACCACCGTCATCAGGATGGGGGCTGCGGTGACGATCACCAGCACCCGGGTGGCGTGGATCAGCGACAGGGCCCGGACATCGCCGCCCGCCTCCTCGCCGAACACCAGCATGTCCTGCAGCCCGCCGGGCATGGCCGCATACCACGCCGTCGGGTGGTTCATCCTGAAGCCGAAGCGGAACAGCGGATAGCCGATCATCGCGATCACCGCGATGAACAGCGGCACGAACGCGAGCGACCCGGCCATGGCCGGCAGCGCGCCGACGATGTCCGGCGTGATCGAGGCACCGACGGCGACCCCCAGGAAGGTGCGCATGAAGGTGCCGAAGCTGCCGGCATTGGCCATTCTCGCGCCGCAGAGCGCGGCCAGCAGACAGGCGATCAGCGGCCCGAGCAGCAAAGGCAGCGGCAGGCCGGCCAGGACAAAGGCCAGCGCACCGAGCGCGGCGACCGCAAATGTTGTCGCCCGCGCCTTGACGAGATCAGACACGGACATCCGCCTCTTCGAGGAGCACCGCCCATTGCGCGCCATGCATGTCGCGGTCATCGCGGCTGCCCTGCACCACGGGTCGCGGCAGCGAGAACTTGATCACCGACAGGTCCGCGATGTCGAATCGCTTCAGATGCTGCGGCTCGACGCGGTAGAGCGCGGCAACCTCGCCTGTCGCCAGCGCCGGCACGACCCTGGCATAGACCTCGGGCGAGCCGCAGAACACGTCGATCGTGACCCAGAAGGGCCCGGCGTTCTTCGAGCGGACCTTCAGCACCACATCACCGAGCCGGGCCATGGGCAACCTCCGTAACGACAAGACGGAAGGCCGACATCGGGTCGTCCAGGTCCATCACATGATTGAGGGCGAATTCGTAGAGCGCGCCCCGGTCGGACTGGGCGGGCGAATAGGGGAACGCGAAGGTCGGCAGTTCCTCATGGTCGGTCAGCGGATAATGCAGCACGAAGGGATTGATCAGCTTGCCGATCTCGGCCGCCTGCATCTGGCTTGTCGCCGTCACGATCCCCAGCACGCCCACCTCGACCGGATCTCCCTGCCGCCGTTCCAGTTCGCCCAGGGCCGCATCGACGCCGATCAGACGGAACTCGAGCGTATAGGCCTCCCCCGGCTCGAGCCCCATGCGGCTGCGGATCTCGCCTTCGAGGAACGCAGACAGCCGTTCGATCCAGGCGCGCGCGCCCTTCACATAACGCTCGTTGCGCAGGATGGCGAGGATCGTGGTCTGGTAGCCGGCAACGCGGGCGCCTTCCAGCTTCACCGTATAGGCACCCTTGACCCAGCGCGAGCCCTCGACCCGGACGCGCCGTTCGTCGAGCGCCGTGTAGCGCGCGCCGCGCACGTCAAGATAACCGCCCGGCTCGTAGAGCTGGTAGGGATCGGAATTCTCGTAGAGCATGTGGGCCGAGACCGAATGCGGCGTGCAGGCCGCCGTCTCGGCCAGAGGCTCGACGGTGAAGCCGTCGGCATCGAAATCGACCTGGATGACGCCGGAGGTCGGGTGGGTGGAGCAGAGCGCGCCGCATTCGGCGATCTTGGCCCCGTGCCAGGCCCCGCCCGCATGATCGCCGCGCAGAAGCGGCAGGGCCGCGATCGTCGCCGTGTCGGTGGTGCGCCCGGCGATCACGATGTCGGCCCCCGTCGCCAGCGCCGCCTGGATCTGTTCCGCACCGGCGAGCGCGACGATGTTGGCAAGCCCCGACAGGACCTCCGGCGAGATCGCCGGGGCCGGCTCCAGCGGCCGGATCCGCCCGGCCTCAAGGGCCGTGATGATGCGCTCCGCCGGCTGGCTGGAGTAAAGGCGGGCAATCTTGAGGGTCTGCCCGAGTTCGGCGGCAAGCTCGACCGTGATGTCATGCATCCAGTCGACGGTGGCATCCGTGCCGCAGGTGCCGGCGGTGCCGATCACCAGCGGGACGCCGGCCTCCGCGCGGGCACGCATCAGGTCGCGCCACTCCGACCTGGTCGCGGCGCGGGAATATTTCGACACACCCGCGCCAAGCGAAAACGGCCCGCTGTCCGTCGAGCCGCCGTCGATGCAGATGATGTCTGGCCGGTTGGCGACGCCGCGCTTCAGCGCCTGCCTGTCGAAGCCGAGGCCAAGGACGCCGGACGGCACCAGAACACGTGTGGGCATGAGAACCTCTCGCCGGGAGGCGGCGGCCGGCCCCGCCTTCAAGGCAGGCACCGGCCGGCTTGTGAAAGGGGCGGACCCGGGGCTTGCCCCGGATCCGGCGTCGGCAGCGGCGCCGGTCAGTCGCGGTCCGCGATATGGTCCGCCATGTGCTCGACCCTGTAGGCCGGCGTGTCGGGCTTGGCCAGCAGCCGGCGCAGGAAGATCGGGGCGACGAAGCCTGCGATTGCCACGACCCACAGTCCGATTGCGATGCCCGACGAGAACAGGTAGGTCCAGTCCCCGTCCGACAGCACCATGGCGCGGCGCAAGCCTTCCTCCATCTGGTCACCGAGCACGATGCCGAGGATGACCGGAACGGTCGGGATGTCCAGCTTGCGCAGCACATAGCCCAGCACGCCGAAGGCGAGCGTCATCAGCATGTCGAAGGACGATCCCGTCAGCGAGTAGATGCCGACGAAGGCGACCATCGTGATGCCCGGCAGCAGGATGTAGCCCGGCACCGACAGGATGTAGACGAAGACCCGGACCATCGGCACGTTCAGGACCAGCAGCATGACGTTGCCGATGAAGAGCGAGGCGATCAGGCCCCAGACGACGTCTGGCCTCTCGCTGAACAGCAGCGGCCCCGGGGTGATGTTGAGGGTCAGCAGCATGGCCAGCAGGACGGCCGTGGTGCCGGAGCCGGGCACGCCCAGCGTCAGCATCGGAACCAGCGCACCGCCCGCAGCCGCATTGTTGCCGGCCTCCGGCGCGGCGAGACCGCGCGGATTTCCAGTCCCGAACGTGCTCTTGTCCTTGGCAATCGCCTTTTCGCTGATGTAGGCGAGGAACGATCCGAGCGAGGCGCCGGCGCCCGGCAGGATGCCGGCAAAGAAGCCGATCACGGTCGCGCGCAGCATGGTCCAGCGGCAAGCGATCAGATCGCGCCAGGGCATCCGCACCTTGCCGAGCTTGACGCCGATGGCGCTGTCCTTGCCCTGGCTCTCGATGAAGAAGAAGACTTCCGCAAGCGCGAACAGGCCGACGATGGCGACCAGGAAGTCGATGCCGTCGTGCAGATGCAGGTTGCCGAAGGTGAAGCGCGGCATGCCCGTGGTCTCGTCGAGGCCGATCATGGCGATCGCCAGTCCGAGGGCTGCGGCCAGCGCCGCCTTGGCCTGGTTTTTCGAGCTGATGCCGCCGAGGGTGCAGAAGGCAACCAGATAGAGGGCAAAATACTCGGCCGGACCGAACTGATAGGCCACCCGCGACAGGAGCGGCGCCAGGAAGGCCACGCCGACCGTGGCCAGGAAGGCGCCGACGAAGGACGAGACGGCCGAAATGACCAGGGCATCGCCCGCTCGCCCTTGCTTGGCCATCGGATAGCCGTCGAGGGTGGTCATCATCGCCGGCTCGTCACCGGGAATGTTGAGCATGATCGACGAGATCCCGCCGCCATACATGCTGCCGTAGTAGACCGACGTCAGCAGGATCAGCGCGGACACCGCGTCGAAGCCCAGGGTGAAGCAGATCGGGATGAGCAGCGCGATGCCGTTGGCCGGCCCGAGGCCGGGCAGAACGCCGATGATCGTCCCGAGGAAGCAGCCCACCAGCGCCAGCAGGAACGTGGTCGGCGTCAGCGCAACGGAAAACCCGAGCGCCAGATTGGACAGGATATCCATGCAGCGTCTCCCTAGCCCGTGATCGCGGGCGGCAGGCCGATGAGACCGAGGCCGAGCGCATACTTGAAGATGACGAAGAGCCCGACGCCGAGCCCCAGACCGGTCAGGACCGCCGGGCCGGGCCGCGGCGAGATCTGGTAGCTCAGGATGGCCGAGGCGATCACGGTCGGCAGGACGAAGCCGAAACGCGGCACCGACACGGCATAGACGACCATCACCACGAGGGTCAGCGCGAGCTTGGCCAGCATCGCGCGGCCAGGCCAGGCGGCATCAGGATCCGGTTGCAGGATCATGACCACGGACGACACCAGGATCACGCCGCCGACGATGTAGGGAAACACCCGCGGCCCCACGGGGTCGGAGAGAAAGCTGGTCTCGATGCCTGCGGCGCTGAAGAGGTACCCCAGCGCCGCAAAGATCATGACCAGACCGAAGATCTGGTCGCCACGCATCACTTGATGATCCCGATCTCGCGCGAAATCGACTGGATCTCGGCAATGTTGGCGTCGATCCAGGTCTCGAACTCCTCGCCGATCAGCGTGTACGGGGCCAGGCCGTTGGCGGCCATCACCTTCTGCCACTGCTCGGACTGGGCCACCTTCGTCAGACCGTCAACCCAGCGGGCGTAGTCCGCGTCGGAGATGTCCTTCGGGACATAGAAGCCGCGCCAGTTGACGGCGACCATGTCGATGCCCTGCTCCTTTGCCGTCGGGATGTCGGGGAAGGCCGGCACGCGGCTGTCGGCCAGCACGGCCAGGGCGCGCACGTCGCCCGAGCGGATGAAGCCGCTGATCTCGGAAATGTCGCCGGTCATTGCGGCCGTGAAACCGCCGACGGTCTGGGTGATGGCATCCGCGCCGCCGTCGACGCCGATGTACTTGATGGCACGGGCATCCTTGAACCCGGTCCGGCTCATCAGCATCAGAACCTTCAGGTGGTCGAAGCCGCCCACGGCAGACCCGCCGGCAAAGGCGACCTTGGCCGGATTGGCCTTCACCGCCTCGACCAGCTCGGGCAGCGTCTTGTAGGGGCTGTCCTTGGCCACGACGATCACGCCCGGATCACCGCCGATGGTGCCGAGCCAGCGCACCTGGTCGGCGGTCAGGCCCGAGAAGGCGTTCTGCGCCAGGCGCGTGGTGGTGGCGGACGAGGCCGCGATGATCAGGTCGGCGTCGCTGGCGCGCTCGCTGACCACATGGCTGTAGGCCACGCCGCCGCCGGCACCTGCCATGTTGGTGACAAGCACCGGATTGGGGACGACCCCGATCTCCTGCAGGATCTGGCCGACCTGGCGGCACGTGAAATCCCAGCCGCCGCCCGGGTTGGCCGGGGCAAGGCATTCGGTTGCGGATGCGGTGACGGACATGCCGGCGGCGAGCGCTGCGGCGAGCGCGAACGCCTTGAACGACGATTTCATCCCTGGTTCTCCTCCCTCGGGATTGATGTTCCGCAAGGGCTCCTCAGCCCCTTGCGTCCGTCATTCATTTGCGGGCAACCTGACACAAACCTGTCACAAGCCCTAACGCGGAAAAAACCTTGCGCTTTCTTCTCGTCGAGGATCACGAAGACTTGGGACGTTCCGTGCAGGAACGTCTGCGCCTCGAGGGGCATGCCGTCGATCTCGCCCGCACGCTCGCCGACGCCCGCGCGTTCCAGACGGCCGCCACCTATGACCTGATCCTGCTCGACATCATGCTGCCGGATGGCGACGGCCGGCACTTCCTCGCCGAACAGCGCCGGGCCGGCGACGGAACCCCCGTCATCGTCATGACGGCGCGGGCTGCCGTCACCGACCGGGTCGGCACCCTCGACATGGGCGCCGACGACTACATCACCAAGCCCTTCGACTATGCCGAGCTGGAGGCCCGCTGCCGGGCGATCCTGCGCCGCCGCGGCGGCGTGGCCGACACGCGCCGGCGCTGCGGCGATGTCATCTTCGATCCCCTGGCGGGAACCGTGGAGGTGAATGGCGAGATCCGGGAGCTGCGCAGCCGGGAACTGCGGCTGCTGGAGGTCTTCCTCGGCGCGCCGGGGCGGATCCTGTCCAAGGAGCATCTGCTGGACCGGCTGTTTTCCTTCTCCGAACCGGTCAGCGACAATGCCATCGAGGTCTATGTCGGACGGCTGCGGCGCAAGCTTGCCGGCAGCCGGCTGCGAATCGACACCATGCGCGGCCTGGGTTACCGGCTCACCGAGGGCTGACCGGCCATGAACGCCCCTGCCCCCACCCGCACCCCGCCGCTTGCCCCCTCGCTGCGCCGCCGCCTGATCGTGCGGCTGCTGGGCCTTGCGGCGATGCTTGCCATCCTCCTGTCCGTCGCCGTGCGCTACAGCGCGGAGCGTGCCTCGCAGGAGACGCTGGACAAGGTCCTCGGCGTCGCCACGGCCTCGATCGCCGACGACCTGCGCAGCGTCGAGGGCGGGGCCGAGGTCAACCTGCCGCCGGAAACCTTCTCGATGCTGGCGGCGATGGGCGAGGAACGCGTCTTCTACCGCATCCTGGTCGGCGGCGAGACGCTGACCGGGTACGAGGATCTGCCGCTGCCGGGGGAGGACCCCACAGCCGTTGCCCCGGTGCTGTACTCCCGTCCCTATCGCGGCGCCGAGCTGCGGCTGGCTGCCGTGTCGCGCAGCCTCGTCATCGACGGCGCCAGCACGTCGGCCCTCGTCGTGCTCGGGCAGACCCGCGACGGCCAGCGCCTGATTGCCGGGCAGCTCGCCAACCGCGCCGCCGCCCTCGGCCTGATGGTGTTCCTGCTGGCCATCCCGGCGAGCCTTCTGGCCGCCAGCAGCCTGCTGCGCCCGCTTGACCGCCTGGCCGAGGCGATGACCCGGCGCGGCCCGCGCGACCTCAGGCCGGTCCGCCATCCGGTGCCGGCGGAACTGTCGCCGCTGATCGGCGCCCTCAACAGCTTCATCGCCCGCCTGAAGGCGACGCTGGCGCAGACGGAGACCTTCATCGCCGAGGCGGCGCATCACATCCGCACCCCGCTTGCCACCTTGCGCAGCGAGGTCGAGCTGGCCTTGCGCCTTGCCAAGGACGAGCCGATGCGCCAGCGCCTGCGCCGTCTCCTGCGCACCGTGGACGAGGGCGCGCGGTCCGCCAGCCAGCTGCTCGACCACGCCACCGTCCTGTACCGCACCGAACAGCAGGTCTTCGGCGAGGTGGATCTCGGCCAGATCGCGCTCGGCATCGTCGACCGCTACCGCGCGACCGCGGACCTGCGCGACATTCGCCTGCATCTGGCCAAGCCCGCCGGTGCGCTGCCGGTCACCGGGGATGCGGTGCTGCTGGAGGCGGCACTGCGCAATCTCATCGACAATGCCGTCAAGTATTCGCCGATGGGCAGCGACATCCGCATCTCGCTCGAGATCACCGGCGAGGGCCATGTCGCCTTCCGCTGCCGCGACCAGGGCCGTGGCCTTGCCGGATCGGACGCCCTGAGCCTGCAGGCCCGCTTCCAGCGCGGCCGGAATGTGGACGACGTGGTCGGATCCGGTCTCGGTCTCACGATTGTCACGGAAGTGGCCGATGCCATGAACGGACGGTTCGACCTGCAGGATCAGGAAGGGGGAGGAACATGCGCAACATTGCTGCTGCCGCTGGCGACGCCGACAGGCTCCGCATGACGGCGGCCCCCCTCGCTGCCGCCCCCCGTGCCGCCGCCCCCCTTGCCGCCGTTCTCGCCCTCGTTGCCCCCGCCCCCGCCGCTGCCGCTGCAGCCGGTGGCATGGCCGGCGGTGCAGCGGGTGTCGCAGCCGGCGGGTGCGGGCTGCAGGCGCTGGCCAGACTGCTGCCCAGACTGCGGCCCTTCCTGCCGCCCTTTCTGCTGCCCTGCCTGCTCCTCGTGGGCCTCCTTCTGGCGGCAGGGCCTGCGCGGGCGCTCGAGATCGAGGCGGAGCGGGAGTTTGGCGCGGCCGGCGCGCCGCTGCGCATCACGGTGCTCTCCACCACCGACATCGCGGTCTTCGCCCCCGTGCTGGAGGGCTTCATCGCGGCCCGGCCCGATGTGGCGGTGCGCTATGTGGTGGCCTCCAGCAAGGAGATCTTCGCCGCGCTGGACCAGGGGTCGGCCCCCGTCGACGTGGTCATTTCCTCCGCCATGGACCTGCAGATGAAGCTTGCCAACGACGGCCGTGCCCAGCCCCTGCCGGCGGCCGTGCTTGGTGGCCGGCCGTCCTGGGCGCGCTGGCGCGACACGCTGGTGGCCGTCGCGCAGGAGCCCGCGGTGATCCTCGTGTCGCGCGCCGCCCTTGCCGGCGGCCTGCCGGTGCCGCGCACCCGGCGCGACCTCATCGCGCTCCTGCGCGATCATCCCGAGCGGTTCCGCGGCCGCATCGGCACCTATGACCCGCAGGTGTCGGGTGCCGGTTATCTCTTTGCCACCCAGGACGCGCGGCTGGGCGAGACCTTCTGGCGTCTGGCCGAGGTTATGGGCCGGCTGGACACCCGCCTCTACTGCTGTTCCGCCGAGATGATCGACGCCCTCGTCGCGGGGGACCTGCTGGTCGGCTACAACGTTCTCGGCAGCTACAGCCGCAACGACGCCGCCTTCCGCGACAAGGTCATCCTCGTCGAGCCGGAGGACTTCACGGTCACCCTGCTGCGCACCGCGCTGATCCCGCAGGAGGCCCGCAACCCGGCCGCCGCCGGGGCCTTCCTGACCTATCTCCTGTCGCCCACCGGCCAGGACCTCGTGCGCGAGGCCGCCGGCCTGCCCCTCATCGACCACGCCGCCTACGCGGAGAAGCCGCACCTCAGGCCGATCCGTCTCGACCCGGGCCTGCTCGCCCATCTCGACCGGCGCATGCGCGCGCAGTTCCTCGTGGAATGGCAGGCCGCCATGGATCAGCCGTAGGGCTCAGGCCACCGGTTCCAGCCCCGGAGCGTCAGCCCGTCGGCATCAGGCCATCAGCATCCGGCCTGAGCCCGCCTTGCAGGACGCCCCCCGGACCAGCTTCCCAGCCTCCTTAAGACCCGGCCAAAGTCCCGCGCATCCGCTTCAGAACGGATCGGCCGCCACGGCGGCCTTGGCGGCCGTGTATTCGGCGATCAGCCGGGCGCAGAGCTCGCCCGCCGGCAGCACCTCGGAGATCCCCCCGACGCCATGGCCGGCCGACCACACGGTCTTCCAGGCCTTGGCCTCGCCCTCCAGATCCATCTTGCCATGCGCTGCCAGATTGTCCGGGTCGAGCCCGGCGGCGATGATCGAGGGCCGCAGGAAATTGGCGTTCACGCCGCTGATCGCCGGCGTGTAGACGATGTCGCGGGCGCTGGCACCGACGATCATCTCCTTGTAGGCGGGCTCGATCTGCGCCTCGCGGGTGGCGAGGAAGCGCGTGCCCATGTAGCCCATGTCCGCGCCCATGGCCCGGGCGGCGAGGATGTCGGAGCCGGTGTTCATGGCACCGGCCAGCACCAGCGGACCGGACCAGACCTTGCGGATCTCGCTGACCAGCGCGAAGGGGCTGAAGGAGCCCGCATGCCCGCCTGCCCCGGCCGCGACCGCAATGATGCCGTCGACGCCGGCTTCCGCCGCCTTTTCCGCATGGCGGGCATTGATCACGTCGTGGAACACCAGCCCGCCATAGGAATGCACGGCATCGACCACGTCCTTGACCGCGCCGAGCGAGGTGATGACCAGCGGCACCTTCTTGGCCACGGTCATCATCACGTCCGCCTCGATGCGGGCGTTGGAGCGGTGCACGATGAGATTGACGCCATAAGGCGCCGCATCGCCCGCCTCGGCCAGCCGGCCGGCGATCTCGTCCAGCCAGTCGCCGTAGCCCTGCGTCGTGCGCTGGTTCAGCGCCGGAAACGTGCCCACCACGCCGGCCCGGGCCGTCTCGACCACCAGATCCGGCCCGGAGGCGAGAAACATCGGCGAGGCAATGGCCGGCAGCTTGAGGCCTTTCATCAGCGCGGCGGGAATGGGCATGGACGTCTTCTCCCCCAAATACAGCTTAACGGGAACCCTTCAACGGCAGAACTTCGGCGCACCGATTGCGCCAGACCAGACCAGACCAGGCCAGACTGGACGGCCCGGCCTGCCCGGAACAGCAGGACCAGTGCAGCCTGGACAGCCTCACCGGTGCGGCACGAACATCTCCCGCGGACCCTGCCCCGACATTCCGTTAACGTCAAGGTCAGATCACACACCTGCCCACCCCATCGCCCTCTCCTTTGGGCTCCCTTGCCCCTCACCCTCCTCTGACGCCCCCCCTCCAACGCCCCCTCCAACGCCCCTGCCCCCTCCCGGCAGGCCTGACCGACCGGGCGAGGACCCGCCCCGCGGTGTCAAAGCCCTTTCAACGCAGGATGCGTCAGCCGCACCGCGCCGTGGCGGCGCGCCGCCAGACCCCGCCCTGCCGGCGCGCGCGCCGCCCAGGCCGTCCGGAGCCCGCAGCGACGCAGCCGGGCCGGTCGCCGGGTGATGCAGGGCACAATCGTGACATTCGCGCAACACACGCCCGCAACCCCTTGACTGAAAACGGCTTTTCAACCACACGCGAGAGCTGCCGCGAAGGCAGCAGGAAACCGCCCTCCAGTTGCATCTGCAGAATGCCGCCAATCGGCCGCTTGCGCCTGTAGTGAATTTACTATACATCCGAGGTCGAGCGGAGGAATCACGGGCTTGCGGCGATATTGCCAAGGGTCTAATGAGGAACCCGTGTTGGGAGAGTCGCTTGCCGCGCCCCCCGGCCTCTATGCCAGCCCGATCCCGTTTCAGGGGCCGAGGCGGGCAGATAAACAGACGAGAGGACACCACTTATGTCTGCCGAACTGATCAAGCAGTATTTTGTCAATATTCTGCAGCGCGACCCGACCGCCGCTGAATCGTCCTTCTGGACCGCCTCGGTTTCGTCCGGCGCCCTGAGCCTCGCCCAGGTGCGTGAGTCGCTGGCCAACAGCGTCGAAGCCACCACCTTCGTCGACCAGATCATCCGCATCTACCAGGCTGCCTTCGGCCGCAAGCCGGACGTGACCGGCGTCGACGGCTGGACCGACCAGCTGCGCGCTGACGCCACCGCCCTGTCCAAGATCGCGGCTGGCTTCGTCAACTCGACCGAGTGGAAGAACCGTTACGGCGACAACACCGTCAACGACGCCGTCCTGCAGGCTCTGTATGTCAACGTCCTGGGCCGTACCGGCTCGGCGTCTGAAATCGCTGCCTGGAAGGCCACCGGCCAGTCCATGACGCAGATCCTGATCGGCTTCTCCAACTCGGCCGAATTCATTGCCAAGTCCGGCCCGGCCGTGACCGCTCTGAAGCTGGCTGCCGGCAACGTCGCCACCTCGGCCCTGAACACCGTGTTCACCGGCTCGGGCGCCCTGTTCGACCCGGCTGCTGGTTCGGGCCAGACCTACACCCTGACCTCGGGCGTTGACACCTTCAACGGCACCCCGGGCAACGACACCTTCGTCGCGGTTGCAGCCACCACCGGCGGCACCTACGGCACCGCTGACACCCTGACCGGCGGCAACGGCGTCGACACCCTCAACCTGACGGTTGACACGCTCGCTGCCAACTCGATCCCGGCTGCCTCCTCGTCGGGCATCGAGATCATCAACGTCCGCAACGTGTCGGGCAACGCCCAGACCGTGTCCGGCAACAACTTCTCCGGCCACACCCAGATCTGGGCTGATCGCTCCACCAGCGACCTGACCATCAACGACGTGGCGTCCGGCGCCGCGATCGGCGTCCGTGGCAACGGCGTTGCAACCGTTGGCGCCGTGACCGCGACCTACGCAGCAGCAGCGACCTCCGCGACCCTCGTGGTTGACGGCGGCACCGTTGCCGGCGCTGGCAGCGACGTGACCATCAACGGCACGGGCCTGACCGCAGTCACCATCACCTCGAGCGGCGCTGCAAACCAGCTGGACGACGTGACCCTCGCCGGTACCGTCAAGGCCGTCACCATCGAAGCCGCGACCAACCTGACGATCGGCGCTGCCGCCGGTGGTGCAGGCCTCACGGGCGTTGCTGCTGGTTCGACCCTGACCATCAAGGGCGCTGCCGCTTCGGTGGAACTGCCGGACGCTCTCGCTGCCAACTTCAAGTCTGTTGACGCTTCGGGCCTGGCCGGCGGCGCGACCATCGTTCTCGATGGCGACGCTGACACCACCTTCGTCGGCGGCAAGGGCAACGACGTCGTCACCACCGGTGCGATCCTGACCACCGGTTCCGTCGCCGCTGGCGAAGGCACCGCTGACCGTCTGGTCGTCAACGCTTCGAACCACATCAACACGGCTTCGCTCGGTGGCAAGTACACCGGCTTCGAAGTTGTGCAGGTGCAGAACGGCGTGGCGCAGGACGTCTCGCTGATCGCCGGCATCACCTCGGTTCGCCTGAACGACGGCAATGCCGCCACCTCGGTGACCAACCTGAACGCGACCCAGGCCGGTGCGATCACCGTTCTGGCTGCTGACGGCGCTGCCACCATCGGCATCAAGGACGCCACCAACGTCGGCCAGATCGACACCGTCAAGCTGACGTTCAACGATGGCAACGCCACGCTGAACCAGGACATCAACGCCACCAGCTCGACCTTCACGCTGACCGGCATCGAGAACCTCGAAGTCACGGCGATCGACCAGGTCGACATCACGCAGTCGGCTGCTGCCTCCGCTTCCCTCGCCAGCGTCAAGCTGCTGGGTGCCGGCGACGCCACCTTCGTGACCGGTGACATGGCCACCGCCAACTTCGCCGTTGACGGCTCCGCCGCGACCGGCAAGCTGACGATCGACGCTTCGGGCTTCGCCACCAACGGCGTTGCGCTGACCGGCGGTTCCAACGACGACACCCTGACGGGTTCGGCTCAGGCTGACATCCTCAAGGGCGGCGCTGGCAAGGACACCATCCTCGGTGGTAACGGCAACGACACCATCGAAGGCGGTGACGGCAACGACACCATCACCGGTGGCGTGGGCGCTGACACCCTGACCGGTGGCGCTGGTGCCGACACCTTCACCTTCACCACCCTGGCGCACTCGCTGGTGGCTGCCGCTGACTCGATCAAGGACTTCGTCGCAGGTACCGACAAGATCGACGTCACGACCGTCCCGGCCGCCGTCCTGCAGGGCGCTGCCTACACCGCAGCCGGCACCGGCACGCTGGCGACCGACATCGCCACCGCGCTGACCGCTGGTGGTGGTACGCTGGCCGCCAACGGTGCAGCTGTCGTCACGATCACCGGTACGGGCGCTGGCACCTACCTGATCCTGAACGACGGCACCGCGGGCTACGTGGCTGGTGACGACGCCGTCGTCAACATCACCGGCATCACCGGCACCCTGGCTGTCGCCGACTTCGTGTAATCTCTTCGGAGACGAGCCCCTCCTCACGGTGGGGCTCGAGCGAAACGAGACAAGAACCCCCGGCGTTCACGCGCCGGGGGTTTTCTCGTTTGTCCGGACCGCCCGCACCGCAAGGCCCGCCCGCACCGCAAGGCCCGTCCGCGTCCGCCCCGGCGCCGCGCGGTGGTGTCACGGCCTCGCGTCCTCTCCCCCCCAATGCACAGGGAAAGCCGGGGGAGATGCCCCCATCGCTCACGTGCCAGGGGGCAGAGCGGGGGTGCGGCAGACCCGCAAGCTCGGCGCCGCGCCAAGGGGCCTCAGCCTTCATTTCCTCTCCCCCCTTGAGGGGGAGATGCCCCCGGTAGGGGGCAGAGGGGGGTAGCGGCAGACCCGCAAGCGCAGAGGAACTTGCAAATGCTGCACACCCCCCGCTGTCTGCTGACGCAGACATCTCCCCCTCATCCCCGGCTGTCATCCCGGTTTGCCGCACAGCGGCAAGACCGGGATCCAGTATCCCCGGCGGCGGCGAAGACAAAGGTAAGCACCGGGTTGACTGGATCCCCGCCTGCGCGGGGACGACGACCGAGTGCGCGGCGCAGCCTCCGCATGCCGTCAGGCAGCACCGGCCTCAAAGTCCTCTCCTCGGAGAGGGCAAGAGGCGGTAACGTCCCCCACCCCACCCTTGCGTCACATCGTGATCCCTGATTGGATGGCGCCCGAACTTCAGGAGAGAGTTTTCACATGTCCTTGAGCGGCAATGCGGATTGGACGGCGGGCTATGTCGCCGACATCAACTATACCCACGGCTATTACACCGAGCTGAACCCGCTCCGGGCGCGGCTGGCGCTCCTCAATGCCGGCCTCGCCGCACCGGAGATCGCGACCGCCTGCGAGCTGGGCTTCGGCCAGGGCGTCAGTGTCGCGGTTCACGCGGCCGCCAGCGAGGCGCATTGGTGCGGCACCGACTTCAATCCGGCCCAGGCCGGCCATGCGCAGAGCCTGTGCAGGGCTGCCGAAGTCGGCGCACATCTCACCGACCAGGCCTTTGCCGAGTTCTGCAGCCGGTCCGACCTGCCCGACTTCGACTACATCGGCCTGCATGGCATCTGGACCTGGATCTCCGACGAGAACCGCGCGGTGATCGTCGATTTCATCCGCCGCAAGCTCAAGGTCGGCGGCATCGTCTATGTCAGCTACAACACCCTGCCCGGCTGGGCGGCCGGCGCGCCGCTGCGCCATCTGATGACGGAAGTGGGCGCCAGCATGACCTCGCCCGCCGGCGGCAGCACGGCCCGTGTCGAGGGAGCGCTCGGGCTGGTCGACAAGGTGCTGGCCACCAACCCGGCCTACGTTCGCACCAATCCCGGCGTCAAGGAACGCTTCGAGCGGCTGAAGACCCAGAACCGGGCCTATCTGGCGCATGAGTATTTCAACCGTGACTGGCAGCCGATGCATGTGGCCGACATGGCGCGCTGGCTGGCGCCTGCCAAGGTGAGCTTTGCCGCCTCCTGCCATCTGCTCGATGCCATCCAGGCCATCAACCTGACGGCCGAGCAGCAGGCCCTTCTGGGCGAGCTGCCGGACCCGATGCTGCGCGAGACCCTGCGCGACTATTGCGTCAACCAGCAGTTCCGCCGCGACCTGTGGGTCAAGGGCCCGCGCCGTCTCTCGGCGCTGGACCAGTCGGACGCCCTGAGGGCCCTGCGCATCGCGCTCGTCGTGCCGCGTGGCGAGGTGAAGATGACGGTGCAGGGGGCGCTCGGCGAGGCCAATCTGGCCGCGGCGATCTACGGCCCGATCCTCGACCACCTCGCCGACCACCGGGCCCGCAGCCTCGCCGAGATCGAGGCGCATGTGCGCGACAGGGGCATCACCTTCGGCCAGGTGATGCAGGCGGCCCTCATCCTGACCGGGGCCAATGTCACGGCCGTGGCGCAGGAGCCGGGCGCCATCGCCAAGGTGAAGAAGCGCACCGACCGCCTCAATGCCCATCTGATGCTGAAGGCGCGCGGCTCCGGCGAGATCGGCTATCTCGCCTCGCCCGTCACCGGCGGTGCGCTCACGGTTCCGCGCTTCCAGCAGCTCTTCGCGCTCGCCGTGCGCGCCGGCCGCAAGACCCCGGCCGACTGGGCCGACTTTACCCTCGAGATCCTGTCCGCCCAGGGCCAGAAGCTGGTGACGGACGGACGCACGCTCGAAACGGTCGAGGAAAACCGTGCCGAGCTGCGGCGCCAGGCAGACGCCTTTGCCGCCGGCCCCCTGGCGCTCCTGCGCGGGCTTGAGGTCATCTGAGCCGACGCCGGCCTCCCGAAGCCTCGGGACCATGGCCCGGCCGACACGCACCAGAACCCCGGCGCGGCAACGCGCCGGGGTTTTTCCCGTCGGGAGGCAAGATCTGGCGGCCGCATCATGATCCCCTGTCAAAAATGCCATGCCCTGCCGCAAAATGTCTTGAAGCTGCAATGATCCCGCATTAGTGGAGCATCGAGGCGCCTCGACGCGCCTGAGTTGCATGAAGAAAGATGTCGACGATGACCACCTCCGCGCTGATCAAGCAGTACTTCAACAACATCCTGCAGCGCGAGCCGAAGGGATCGGAACTCAGCCATTGGTCGATGACGATCGACAGCGGCATCCTGAACGCGGTCCAGGCCCGTGACGCGCTTGCCGGCAGCGCGGAGGCGATGAACTATGGTGCCCAGATCATCCGCATCTACCAGGCTGCCTTCGGCCGTGTTCCGGACACCGTCGGCATGAAGGGCTGGACGACGATGCTGCGGGAGGATCCGACGGCCCTGTTCAAGATTGCAGGCGGGTTCGTCAATTCGCTCGAATGGAAAACCCGTTACGGCGACAGCAGTGTCAGCGATACGGTGCTCCAGGCGCTTTATGTCAACGTCCTTGGTCGGTCGGCCACCGTCAGGGAAATCATGGACTGGAAGGCAACCGGGCAGTCGATGAGCCAGATCCTCGTTGGGTTCTCCAATTCCGAGGAATTCACGCTGAACGCAAGTCGTGGGGTCATCAAGCTTCTGGACGCTGCGGGGAGCGTGACCAGCGACAAGTTGAGCACGGTGTTCGACGGAAAGACCAAGCTGACCGTCGTTCATGGCACGAAGTGGCCGATGCAGGATCATGCCCTTTCATCGGATCCGGTCGACGCTGACATTGGCCTTGTGGCTGATACCGGCGCGGCAGATGACCTGCGCCCGGAAAGCGGCGCGAAGGTTCCGGCGTCGGGCAGCGGCGAAGGGGACCACCAGAAGCCCAGTCTTGATCACGCCTCGGCAGAGACGGTCCGTCCCGCCGCAGACATCGCAACGGACACCAGTGGCGCATCGGTGGAGCCCGTAGACATCGAAAGCCTGATCCTTGCAGCGGTCGAGCAGGATCCGACAGAGCCGGCGGCGGCCGCGTCGCGCGAGGTGACCGTCTGGCATCAGTCCGCCGAGCCGGTGACCCTGATCGGCATCGCGGACCCGGCCTGATCCCGCCGGGGCCTGACGGCCGTGTCCGGCGATGTGCCGGGCGAGCGATGCGCGGCAGGGCCCCGTGGAGCCACTGCCCCGCGTCCGGGCGCTCACATCGCCCGGGGTTGAAGGCACGGTCATGGCCTCTCGCGCATCCCAGGGTGGGGAGCCGCGCGCGGATGGCGGGGACATGGCCTGCCGGCGTCCATCAACCGGCATTGGCCATCCGCAACCCCGGATTGCGCACGCGATCCGCACCGCCCGGCTGCGGGCGGGCGCCACCGGACCGGTTGCAAGCCCCGCTCGCGGCCGGGCACCAGGGACTGTGGCCGGAATTCGGCCAATGCCGCCCGTCCGCCGACGCTCCGGGCCCCGGAGGCATCGCCCTCGGCACACCCTGCCCGCCGCGGACCGGATCCATCATTGGCCCAATGCAGCATGCGGGCGCGAAATGCCGCTGCATTTCAAACGTTTGCCACCCTTGCGCACCCGCCCCGTCACCCGATATTGAACAGTCTTGGTAACGTTAATGGCTCAGCGGACCTTTCATGACGCCGACGGATGTGATCACCCAGTATTTCGTCAACATCCTGCAGCGCCGGCCGTCTTCGGGTGAGCTGATGCACTGGTCGGCCATGGTGGCGACGGGGCAGATGTCGCTGGTCCAGGTGCGCGACACGATTGCCGCGAGCCCCGAGGCAATCACCTTCGTCGACCAGATCATCCGCATCTACCAGGCCGCCTTCGGCCGCGCGCCCGATCCGGTCGGTTTGAACGGCTGGACCAACCTGCTGCGCGAGGATCCGACGGCGCTCTCCAAGGTGGCGCTCGGCTTCGTCAACTCGACCGAGTGGATGAACCGCCACGGCAACAACAGCGTCAGTGACGCGGTGCTGCAGTCGCTCTACCAGAATGTCCTTGGCCGCATCCCCTCGCAAGCCGAGATCGACGCCTGGAAGGCGACCGGCCAGCAGATGACCCAGATCCTGATCGGCTTCTCCAACTCGGCCGAATTCCAGAAGACGTCCGCCCCGCGCGTCACCGAGATCAAGCAGGCAGTCGCCGACCGGCCGCTGCCACCCGCTCCGGTGGAGACGCCGAAGGCCCCGGACCCCGCACCAGGTCCGGCCAGTTTCACCCTGACCAAGGCGGCGGACACCTATGTCGGGGATGACCGGAACAACACGATCGACGGCATTGCAGACGGCAGCGCCGACCAGACCTTCACCGCTGCCGACAGCATCGACGGCGGTGCGGGCACCGACACGCTGAAACTCGTCAACACCGCCGGCACCATGAACCTGACGACAGCGCCGGTGGTCAGGAACGTCGAGACGCTGGAGCTGGAGTCCAGCCAGAACACGGTCACGGCAGACGTCCGCACCTGGGCCGAGCTGCAGACGGTCAGGATCACCCAGACCGGCACCAAGACAGGCATCATCGTGGAGACGAGCGGCAATGTCACCGCCCTCACCGTCACGGGCGGCCTGTCGCTGGCAATCAACGACCGCGCGACGGCTGGCGGTGACAAGCTGAGCTCCGTCAGCCTTGATGGCTATACCGCAAATTCGACGATCCAGTCTGACGCGCTGACGAGCCTGTCGCTGGCGAACTCGAACAGGAACGTCACCATCAGCGCGGCCGCTGGCCCCCGGACGCTGGACCTCACCCTCAACGCCATGACCGGCGGCACGATCAGCGACACCACGATGACCGCCCTGAATGTCACGGGCACCGGCTCCTCCTCGTCAAACGTGAACCTGACCGCCAACGCGCTCGCCTCGGTGACATTCGCAGGCAATGCGGCGATATCGATGCAGACAAACGGGTTTGCGAGCAACGCGACGATCACCTCGACCAACACGGCAGGGGTAAACCTCAGTCTGTCGTTTGGCGTCGGCGTGACCTTCACGGGGGGCAGCGGCGCGGATTCGATCGGGGTAGGTGCAACCACCAGCACCCTGACAATGGGCGATGGTGCCGACAGGGTCAGACTGTCGACCTCTTCACTCGGCACCGGCGGCTCGATCGACGGTGGTGCCGGGCGCGACACCCTGGTGATGGGCTTCAATGAAGCCGCAGTCGCGGCCGCGACAACGACCTTTTCCTTGAATGTGAAAAACTTCGAGGTCCTCGAGTTCACGACACCGAACATCAGTACCTCGCGAACTGTCAACATCGCCAACCTCAATTCGGGCGGCGCCAACACCATCAACACCGTGACCTTTGCGACGTCGGTCAACTCGGTCGCGACCCTCACAGGCCTGCAATCGGGTGGAACGGTGGAGTTCAGGAACCAGAACCTCAGTCAAACGACCGTCAATGTCGCCGATGCCGCAACCGGTCTTGCTGATGTCCTGAACATCGGCATTGCCGCCACGGGGACCCTCAACACCAACACGGTGAATGTGGCGAATGTCGAAACGATCAATTATCTGACCGACGACACGGCGGCTATTCCGACCAGCCGCACCCACACCACCGGCCTTGTGGCCGCGGCCGCAACCAAGGTCACCGTCACGGGGGACGCGGGGTTGAACCTGTCTTTCTCCGGCACGGCCGTGACCTCGTTCGATGCCTCCGGCGTGACCCATGGCAACGTCATCTGGACCACGTCCGCCCTGACCAACGCCGCCACGATCAAGGGGGGCGCCGGCAATGACTCCCTGAACGCCAGTGCGGCCACACAGGCGGTGACCATCGAGGGTGGCAACGGCAATGACACGATCCAGGGCTCCAACCAGAGCGACACCCTGGTCGGCGGTGCCGGCAATGACGTGATCGACGTCAACCGTGGTGCCGACATGGTCGACGTCGGTGCAGGCAACGACTCGGTCCGCCTCGGGGCGGCGAACACCGACGGCTCGATCTTCCCGACGATCACCGGCATGGGCAGCGGCGACACGATCCGCTTCATCACCGGAACCGTGGCCTCCTTCCAGACGGCGGCGGTCACGGCCGGCGGCTCCGCCGGCTACACGGACTTGCTGAACGCGGCCACCAACGGGCTCGCCAACCGGGTGGTCTGGTTCCAGTTCGGCGGCGACACCTATCTCGTCCAGGATCGCAGCGACAACACCACCTTCGCCAATGGCACCGATGCCGTCGTCAAGCTGGTGGGCCTCTACGACCTCTCCACCGCCACCATCGACGGCGCGACCACCAATCTGCTGACACTCGGGGCGTGACACGAGGGCCCTGTCGCCGGAGCGTCCGGCAAGGCCGGATGAGAAGGACGGAAAGTCGCATGTTGTCGTCACATCTTTTGCGTGTGCCTCCTGCTGAAGACATTGGCTCTTGCAGCTTCCACCGTGTGGCGGCCTTGCATCCGGTGTCTGGCTGCGCATAGTACCCTTGCCTCGCCCCTCGTGATTTCAAACAATAAGAAGTGCCATGACCCCGACCGATGTGATCACCCAGTATTTCGTCAACATCCTGCAGCGCCGGCCGTCTTCGGGTGAGCTGATGCACTGGTCGGCCATGGTGGCGACGGGGCAGATGTCGCTGGTCCAGGTGCGCGACACGATTGCCGCGAGCCCCGAGGCAACGACCTTCGTCGACCAGATCATCCGCATCTACCAGGCCGCCTTCGGCCGCGCGCCCGATCCGGTCGGTCTCAACGGCTGGACCAACCTGCTGCGCGAGGATCCGACGGCGCTTTCCAAGGTGGCGCTCGGCTTCGTCAACTCGACCGAGTGGATGAACCGTCACGGCAACAACAATGTGAGCGATGCGGTGCTGCAGTCGCTCTACCAGAATGTCCTTGGCCGCATCCCCTCCCAGGGCGAGATCGACGCCTGGAAGGCGACCGGCCAGCCGATGACCCAGATCCTGATCGGCTTCTCCAACTCGGCCGAGTTCCAGAAGACGTCTGCCCCGCGCGTCACCGAGATCAAGCAGGCCGTCGCCGACCGGCCGCTGCCGCCCGCACCGGTGGAGACGCCGAAGACCCCGGACCAAACGCCAAACCCGGCCAACTTCACCCTGACCAAGGCGGCGGACGCCTATGTCGGGGATGACCGGAACAACACGATCGACGGCATCGCCGACGGCAGCGTCAACCAGACCTTCACCGCTGTCGACAGCATCGACGGCGGCGCGGGCAATGACACGCTGAAACTGGTCAACACAAGCGGGACGATGACCCTGCCGACGGCGGCCGTGGTCAAGAACGTCGAGACCATCGAACTGCAGTCAAGCCAGAACGCGGTGACGGCCGACATGCGGAACTGGACCGACCTGCAGACGGCCAGGATCACCCAGACCGGCACAAAGGCGGCGATCACCGTCGACACCGGCGGCAATGTCACCGCCCTCACCGTCACGGGCGGCACGACGGTCACGATCAACGACCGCGCCACGGCCGGCGGTGACAAGCTGAGCTCCGTCAGCCTTTCTGGCTATACCTCGACCGCGACGATCCAGTCCGACGCGCTGACGAGCCTGTCTCTGGCGAACGCGAACCAGGGGGTCACCATCACCGCGGCCGCTGGCCCCCGGACGCTGGACCTGACGGTCAACGCCATGACCGGCGGCACGACCACCGACAGCACGGCGACTGCGGTGACGCTCGCTGCGACCGGAAGCGCCTCCAGCAACGTCAGAGTGACTGCAGCCAGTGCCACGTCCCTGACGATCACGGGCGATCAGTCGCTCAGTCTGTCCAACGTCACGCTTGCGACCAACGCAACCATCACCACGACCAACACCGCCGGCCTTACGATCACGGGGACGCTGATGTCAGACATCGGCTTCACTGGCAGCGACGCGAACGAGTCGATCGTTTCCAGCGCGACGACCCGCACCATGACGCTCGGCAAGGGCGATGACAGCTATGAAGCAGCTGGCGCTGGCATCGGAACTGGCGGCTCGGTCGACGGAGGCGAAGGCACGGACACGCTCGTCTTGCGCGCTTTGACCGCCGAGACAGTGACTGCGACGACGGCCTTCGCGGCCCAGACCAAGAATTTCGAGGTTCTGCTCCTCAAGGACAGCTTTGCCGCAGGAATTGACGTCAGTGTTGCCAACCTGAACAGCGGCGGGTCGAACACGATCACCAAGGTGGTCGCTTCGACGTCTGTCGTCAATCAGCCCTTCACGTTGAATGGCCTGGCAACGGGCGGCACGGTCGAGTTCCAGGGCGCCAACACGGCCCAGACAACCATCAACATCATCAACGCGGCCTCCGGGTCCGCCGATGTCCTCAACATCGGCATTGCCAACACGCTTGCCCGCAATACCAACACGGTGAGTGTGGCCAATGTCGAGACGATCAACTTCCTGACCGACAACACGTCCACCTCTCCGACCGCCATCCAGCACAGCTCCAACCTCTCCGCTGCGGCCGCGAGCAAGATCACGGTGAGCGGCGATGCCGGTCTGGCCCTCACCTTCGCCGGTACGGCCCTGACCTCCTTCGATGCCTCCGGTGTCACCCTCGGCAACATCAACTGGGCCACCGGGGCACTGGCGAACGCGGCCACAATCAAGGGAGGCGCAGGCAACGACACGCTGGATGCGGCCGCCTCAACCGCTTCGGTCACGATTGAGTCCGGCGCCGGCAATGACACGATCATTGGCAGCTCGAAAGCCGACACGATTGATGCCGGTGCAGGGAACGACACCATCACCCCCGGTCTCGGGGCCGATACGATCAACGTCGGCACGGGCAACGATACGGTGACGATGACGGCCGCAAACACGAACGGCACGATCTTCCCGACGGTCACCGGCATGGGCAGCGGGGATGCCGTCCGCTTCATCACCGGGACGGCGGCAAGCTTCCAGACGGCGGCGATCACGGCCGGCGGCTCACCCGGTTATGCGGACCTGCTCGATGCGGCCACCAACGGGGCAGCCAACCGGGTGGTCTGGTTCCAGTTCGGCGGCGACACCTATCTCGTCCAGGACCGCAGCGCCAACACCACCTTCGCCAATGGCACCGACGTCGTCGTCAAGCTGGTGGGCCTCTACGACCTCTCCACCGCCACCATCAACGGCTCGATGACCAACATCCTGACCCTCGGGGCGTGACGCCCCGGGCCCGGGGCGTGTGGCAGGCCGGTCGCATTTGGGGTGGACCTGAGGCCCGCAATCACTAAAGTGACCGCAGTTTCAGGCTGCAAGGTGACATGGAATGCCGACCTATCACGTGATTTCCCGCGATCGCCACGGTGCCAGGGCCTGGGTGCGTCGTCAGGGCTATGACTTTGCCGCGGCTGATTCTGTCATACCGCTCGTGGGTGCGGAACTGTCGCGGGCTGTCCTGCACTATCCGATCGCGTTCCTGCCGCAGGGTGAGGGCTTTGGCCTCTACGCGCTCACAGGGATAGAGCCCGGCCGCAACCTGTTCCTCACCCGCGATGGCCGCTGGGTCGTCCCCTACATCCCGGCCGCGATCCGCGCCTACCCGTTCCGCCTCGCGACCCTGGAAGACAACCGGCACGTCCTGTGTTTCGACGAGGACAGCGGACAGCTCGTCGAACCCGGCAGTTCGGCAGCCGCCCTGTCGTTCTTCGGCGAAGGCAACGCGCCCGACCCGGAAGTGGCCCGCGTGCTGGATTTCCTGCTGGAGACCGACCGCAGCGGTCAGCGCACCGCCCGTGCCGTTGCGGCCTTGCAGGCAAAGGGCGTGATCGCGCCCTGGGAAACCACCATCGAGACGCGGGCGCGCGGCCGCCAGGCCGTGAGTGGCCTGTTCCGGGTTGACGAGGATGCCCTGAACAGGCTTCCGGCCTCCGACTTCGAGGATCTGCGTCAGGCCGGTTCTCTGGTCATTGCCTATCTTCAGATGGTGTCCATGCAGCATCTGGTGTCCCTCGGCCAGCTTGCCGACGCCCATGCCGAGGCCGAGGCGCGGATCGCGGCGACGGTGAAGCCGCTGATCGAGATGCCGACGACCGACAACGACACGATCGACTGGAGCCGTTTCGGCATCTGAGGCGAGCTGCGCCGTCACAGGCGCTGACCTGCGGGAGACCCGGACATGGCCGCTGACGCCCTTGCCCTCACGCGCCTCACCACCGAATACGTGGTCGAGGAAGACCGACTGTGCCTGCGCGGCGAGACGGCAGGCGGCGACCGCGTCACCGTCTGGCTGACCGCACGCATGCTCGGCGTGCTGGTTCCCCGCCTCATTGCCTGGCTGGAGGGCCAGACCAGCGGTCAGCCGCTGGCCGACCTGCGCCAGTCCATGGCCCAGGAGGCGGCGGTTGCCACCCACGAGGCGCAGCCGCCCGTGGCACCGACCCCGGCTGCCGATGCCTTCCTCACCCGCAGCATCGACATCGTCACGGCCGAGGATGCCATGCGGCTGGTGTTCAAGGAGCAGGAGACGGCCGAGGCGCGCAAGGTGCAGGTGCCGTTCCTCGCGACCGAACTGCGGCAATGGCTTGCCATCGTCATGGCCGCGTGCCAGACGGCCGGCTGGCCGATGACCATCTGGCCCGACTGGCTGCGCGAGGCCGCCCGGCCGCCCGCCCCACGGCCCGCAGCCCGCCTGCACTGAGCCCGGGACACGTGCGGGAAACCGCCCGGGACAACCTTGCACACCCTTTGCACAACCCCGGCACGACCCTGTTGACAGCCTGTGGACATCTGCCGGATCGCGCGCGGCGGCAGCCCTGCGAGGCCCTGCGCCGTCGGGCCCGCGGAAAGCCGGGATCGGGCCACGCCGAGGCTCCGGCCTGTGGACAACCCGCGCGCTCCGGCTGCCCCCCTCAGCCAGCCAAGCCCTGGCGCGGCCCGTTCCCCTGCCCTGCCCGGCACTTGCCGCAAGGTCTTCAAGGGGCAGGACGGGCATATCCACCGGGTCCGGCCAGGCATTGGCCCGGCTTTCCCACCGGGTTTCCAGGGGTCAGGCAGGGAAAAGGCCTGAGATAGGCTGGGGACAGACTGGGGATAGACTGGGGACAGCCGGGGCAAGGCCTCCGGTCACGACGGGGGAAAACCGGCCCGGCCTCAGGGGATAACCTGTGGATCTTGCCCCTAGGCAATCCCTGCGGATTGCCGTCGCCCCCCTCTTCCCGCCCCCTCGTCCCCCCCCCACCTCGTCTCCCGCCAGCCAGCACCAGGCGGCCGGCACCGGGCGGGCGGCGCGCTGCCCGGAACCGGGGGCGGTCCCAACCCGCAGGATGACAGCCCCGGCGGCGGCGACTATAAGCAAGCCACGGGCATCCGCCCGTCCTGCATCGCCGGCCGTTGCCCCCCGTTCACGCGCGGGCGGATGCGGGCGCGGGAAGCCGCCGGCCGGCCACGACCAGGCGGCCGGCCCTTTGGAACGAGACGGAGACCATGCTGAGCGAGGCAGCCCTCGAAGGCCGCGTGCTTGTGACCGGAGCCGGCGGCTTTGCCGCCCGCCACCTGTTGCCGCGCCTTGCCCGGCACGTTGATCCCGAGCTTGGCCATGCGGCCGTGTTCGGCCCCTCGGGCCCGGACAGCGCGCCGACCCTGCCGCAAGGGTTCCGGGCGCTGTCCTGCGACCTGACCGACGCCGGGGCGATCGACGCGCTCATCGCTGCGGTCCGGCCGGACCATGTCATCCATCTGGCCGCCCAGTCCTCGGTCGGCGCCTCCTTTGCCGACGGCGGACGCCGCACCTGGTCGGTGAATTTCGACGGCACGGCGGCCCTGGCCGGTGCCCTGCTGCGCCATGCGCCTGCGGCCACGCTGCTGTTTGCCAGCACGGTCGAGGTCTATGGCCTCGCCTTCCGCGCCGGCCGGCTTGACGAGACCGCCGCCACCGCACCGCAGAACCCCTATGCCCGGTCCAAGCGGGCGGCCGAGGATTTCCTGCAGGACACGCTGGCCGGCCGCCTGCCGCTGATCATCGCGCGCCTGACCAACCACAGCGGCGCCGGCCAGTCGGCGCAGTTCGTGCTGCCCTCCTTTGCGCGGCAGATCGCCCGCATCGAGGCGGGGCTCGAGCCGCCGGTGCTTCTGGTCGGCAATCTCGACGCCGAGCGCGACTTCCTGCATGTGGACGACGTGATCGACGCCGAGCTGACCCTGCTCACCCGCTCGACCTCCCTCGCCCATCAGGTCTACAACGTCGCCAGCGGGACGCCCGTCCCGATCCGCGCGCTGCTGCAGCGCCTGCTGGCGCTGGCTGCCTGCCCGATCGAGGTCCGACAGGATCCCGCGCGCCTCAGGCCCTCCGACATTCCCCGCGTCGACATCGACCCGGGCCGCCTCATCGGCGAAACCGGCTGGCGTCCCGGCCGCTCGCTCGACCAACTCCTTGCCGGCGTGCTGGAGGACCAGCGCCGCCAGATCGCCGGCCAGCCAGGACACTGACATGGACATGGCTCCGCAGACCGGCCTCAGCGGCCGGATCCTGTTCGACACCTACAACATCATGCTGCCCAAGGGCACGGGCGTGGCCACCTATGCCCGCGCCCTGTTCCGCACCGCCGGACAGCTCGGCCTGCGACCGGAGCTGATCTACGACTACCAGGGCAGCGAGATCCCCAGGAACCTCGAGCTGGCCACCGCGATCCTGTTCGAGGACAAGGAAAAGCGGCTGACCAAGCTCGACCATGTCCGCAACATGATCGAGGCCTGGGGCAATCCCTGGACGACGGCGCAGGCGATCAAGCTGCCGGAGACGAGCTTCCTGCTGGAGGAGCCGATCCGCGCCCGGCTGATGCACACCGACCAGCGCTACATCGCCCGCAATCTCTATTCGCTCGGCGGCCGCTACTTCTCCGCCCACCGCAAGCTCTATCCGATCCGCTTCGACACCCGCTCCGGCGCCGGCCGGGCGCCGGACATCGCCCATTTCACCTTCCAGCTGCCGGTCCGGGTCAAGGGGGCCGCCAATCTCTACACCCTGCATGATCTGGTGCCCCTGATCATGCCCTATGCCACGCTCGAGAACCGCAAGAACTCCTACGCGCTGCTGAAGGAGATCGGGCGGTCGGCCGATCACATCGTCACCGTGTCGGAGCATTCGCGCCAGGACATCATCAAGGTTCTGGGCGTGAGCGAAGACCGGGTCACCAACACCTATCAGGCCATCGACCTGCCGCAGAGCGCCATCGACAAGCCCCGCGCGCATGTGGAAGACGAGGTGAGCGGCATCTTCAACCTCGAGCCCGACGGCTATTTCCTGTTCTTCGGGGCCATCGAGCCCAAGAAGAACGTCCGCCGCCTGATCGAGGCCTATCTGAGCTCGCGCGTGCGCCGGCCGCTGGTCATCGTCTCGTCGGGCGGCTGGCTCAACAAGGTCGAGCTGCAGCTGATTGCCGACAATCCGCGCCGGCCGGACGGGTCCGGGATCGCCCAGGTCGGTTACCTGCCGTATGAATTTCTCGTCAGCCTGATCAAGGGCGCCCGTGCGGTCACCTTCCCCTCGGTCTACGAGGGCTTCGGCCTGCCCGTTCTGGAGGCCATGGCGCTCGGCACGCCGGTGCTCACCTCCAACACGTCCTCGCTGCTCGAGGTTGCCGGCGATGCGGCCGTCACCGTCGATCCGATCAGTGTGGAGAGCATCCGCGACGGGCTGCGCCGGCTCGATGCCGACGACGACCTGCGCCGTGAGCTGCGCCAGCGTGGCCTGGCCCAGGCACGGAAATTCTCTGCCGATGCGTACCGGGAGCGGCTTTCGAGCCTCTACCGCAAGGTCCTGTAAGACCAACTCCCGGTGTGCGTGGCTCACCGCGAGCTGGTCAGCCCGTGCGGCGACCGAGCAGGTTCAAGGCGGGATGCGTCAGCATCTCGGCGCCTTGCGACAAGCAGGCGCGGCGCGCCGGGCCAGAGCGAAAGAAAAAAGGCCCGGACCAATGGTCCGGGCCTCAGACTGCTGACAAGACTCGACCTCTGCGTCGTCATCCCGGCCAAGCGCAGCGCCGAGCCGGTACCGGAGAGTCGAGGCCTCTATTCTTCAAGTGTTACCCCCGGAAAGACCTTGGCTCTCCGGTCCCGGATCTCCGCTTCGCTCTCGTCCGCGATGACAACTGAGGGTTCCTCAGTTTGCCGTCATTCCGGACAAGGTGAGCGTTCAGCGAACCGCAGATCCGGAATCCAGCATGTCTGTGCGAGCGCCAGCGAGCCCAAAATCAAGTCATCTCGACAAAACCTGTGGCGGACACGTTTGTCGCGCTTCGCGCGGCTGATATCTGGATCCCGGCTCGGCGCTTCGCTGACGCTCAGCTGGGCCGGGATGACCGTGAGTAGGTTTGCCGTCATTCCGGACAAGGTGAGCGTCCAGCGAACCGCAGATCCGGGGCCTGTCCCGGACTAGATCCGGGAGCCAGCGCGTCTGTGTGAGCGCCAGCGAGCCCAAAACCAAGTCATCTCGACAAAACCTGTGGCAGACAGGTGTGTCGCGCTTCGCGCGGCTGATATCTGGATCCCGGGTCAGGCCCGGGACAGGCCCCGGCTCGGCGCTTCGCTCACGCTCGGCTGGGCCGGGATGACTGTGATTACATTCGTCAGCAGTGAAAAGGCCCGGACCAGTGGTCCGGGCCTTTTGCATGTGTCCCGATTGCGGGGCTTATTCTTCCCGCATGCTGTTGCGCACCGCGTCGCGCAGCGGCGAGATCAGATACTCCGCCATGGTGCGCTCTCCGGTCGGCACCACCACTTCCGCCGGCATGCCGGGCGCCAGCTTGTCGATCATCTCCGCCGGGATCGAGGACTCCGGCACCACGACACGCGCCAGATAATAGGGCTCCATGTTGGTACCGCGCCGCTCGATCACGTCCGGCGAGACATATTCCACCTCGCCGAACAGGGTCGGCAGATAGCGGTTGGCGAAGGCCGACAGCTTCACCTCGGCGTTGAGACCGGCATGAACGACATCGATGTCGATCGGGCGGACCTGCGCATTGATGACGATACGGTCGCCGAGCGGCACGATTTCCATGACCGCATCGCCCGGGCGGATCACGCCGCCAACGGTGTGGATCGAGAGGTTCTGCACCACACCGTCCACTTCGGACCGGATCTCGGTGCGGTCAAGGATGTCCGAGGCCACGACCATGCGCTCCTCCAGATCCGCGATCTGGGTGCGCACTTCCTTCAGTTCCGTGGCCGCGCGCTCCGAGAAGCTCTGGCGGATGCGCACGATCTCCAGTTCGGTCTCGCCGACGCCCTCGTTGACACGGGCAATGTCGGTGATGAGCCGGCCATAGCCGCCCTCGAGCTGCGCTGCCTCGCGCTGGAAGGCGGAGAGACGGTTGGCCGAAACCACGCCCTTGCCCTCGCCGTCCCTGAGGCGCGACACCTCGTCCTCGATCAGCTTCACCTCGGTCAGCGCCGAGTCGCGCTGCAGTTCCAGACCGGAGGCCTGCTGGCGCAGCTGCTCGATCTTCGATTCCAGGATCTTGATCTGGCTGTCCCGCACCGACACACGGTCGGAGAACAGGTTGCGCTGGCCCTGCAGGGCAAACTTCACGCGCGGATCGTCGGACTGCATCAGGTCTTCCGGGAAGGTCACTTCCTTCGCGTTGGCACGCTCCGCCAGCAGGCGGGCCTCCTCGGCACGCGCGATCTCGAGCCGGGTGCTGATCATCGACACGTTGGCCTGGGCCTGGACAGGGCTGAGGCGGATCAGAACCTGATCCTTCTTCACCCGGTCGGCATCCTTGACCAGGATCTCCTTGACGATGCCGCCTTCCAGGTGCTGCACGACCCTGCGCGAGCTTTCCACCGACAGCACGCCATGCGCGATCACGGCGCTGTCGAGCGGCGCGGTCATCGCCCAGCCGCCCAGCACCCCGAAGGACATCAGGATGGTGACGTAGCCGGCGATCACGAAGGGCCGGGTGCTGAACTTCTTGTCGATCTTGTCGTTTGCCATGTTGTCGTTCGTCATGGGTGTTCCAATCCTTCCCCTGCAGGCCGGTCCGGCTCGAGGCAGGGGATGGTGACGGGGATCATGCGGGCGGGCGGCCGCAGCCGCCCGGACCGGGTCGGACGGCGGTCGCGGATCAGGCCGCGCCCTGGGCGCGCGGGTCCACCACCTTGGGCTTCACACCGGGGCCCATCAGCTGGGCCGTCGGCCCGAAGGCCTGGACCTTGCCGTTGTTCAGCACCAGCACCTTTTCCGACAACGCCAGCAGGTTGGCCTTGTGGCTGACGAAGATCACGGTCGAGGACCGCTCCTTCATCGCCCGGATCGCCTGCATCAGCGCTTCCTCGCCGTCGGTGTCGAGGTTGGAGTTCGGTTCGTCGAGCACGACCAGCTTGGGCTGGCCGAACAGCGCGCGGGCCAGGCCGATGCGCTGACGCTGGCCGCCCGACAGGTGCCGTCCGCCGTCACCGATCTGGGTGTCGTAGCCATCCTTGAGGTTCAGGATCATGTCATGCACGCCGGCCATCCGGGCGGCGGCGACGACCTCGTCGTCCATGCCGGTCTTGAAGCGGGCGATGTTCTCGGCGATCGAGCCGGAGAACAGCTCCACGTCCTGCGGCAGGTAGCCGATGTGGTCGGACAGCTTCTCGGGATCCCAGTGCTGCAGCTCCGCCCCGTCGATGCGCACGGCACCGGCCAGCGGCGACCAGACGCCAACCAG
Organism: Pannonibacter sp. XCT-53; assembly: GCF_009915765.1. NCBI lineage: Bacteria > Pseudomonadati > Pseudomonadota > Alphaproteobacteria > Hyphomicrobiales > Stappiaceae > Pannonibacter > Pannonibacter tanglangensis. The sequence goes on along the minus strand of NZ_JAABLQ010000001.1, from coordinate 1,056,333 downwards.
ATGGCGCACCAGGCTCGACTTGCCGGCGCCCGAGGGGCCGATCACGGCCAGGATCTCGCCCGGCTCCAGCGCGAAGGACACGCCGGTCAGCACCTGGTTGCGGGTGCCCGGGATCACCGAGACGAGGCCTTCGACGGCCAGCGCGCCGGCCGGCTGCGGCAGGTCGGTCTTGTCGGCTTCCTCCGGGAACTGGTCGAACAGGCGGGTCAGGCGGGCATAGGCGGTGCGGGCGGCCACCACCTGCTTCCAGTGACCGACAGCCATTTCCACCGGCTGCAGGGCGCGGCCCATCATGATCGACGCGGCGATCATGATGCCCGGCGACACCTTGCCCTCGAGCACCAAATAGGCACCGGCGCCGAGGATGAAGACCTGCAGCGCCATGCGCACGAACTTGGAGGCGGTCATCACGACGCCGGCCCGGTCGCTCGCCTTGGCCTGCAGCACCATCATGTCGCGGTGACGGTCGTTCCAGCGGTCGCGCAGCGCGGTTTCCATGCCGAGCGCCCGGATGACTTCGGCGTTCTGCAGCGAGCTGTTGGCGAAATGCGTCGCCGTCTGGGAGGCAATGCCCGCGTCGCGCAGCGCGTTGTGGGTCAGGATTTCGTTGGCCAGCGCCAGGACGAAGATCGCCACCGCGCCACCCAGGGCCACATAGCCGAGCAGCGGATCGAAGATGAAACAGACGACCAGGAAGATCGGAACCCAGGGCGCGTCGAGCAGCGCAAGCAGGCCGTTGCCGGTCAGGAACTCGCGCAGCTTGTCGATGTCGCCGAGCGCGTACTGGGTGTTCTGGCTCGGGTTGGCCAGCGTGCCCTTCAGCACGCGGTTGAACAGCGGGCTCGCCAGCATCTCGTCGAACTGCATGCCGGCGCGGACCAGCATGCGCGAGCGCACATATTCAAGGATGCCGTAGACCACCAGCATGCCGCAGGCGATCAGCGTCAGCATCAGGAGCGTGGTCTCGTTGCGGCTCATCAGCACGCGGTCATAGACCTGCAGCATGTAGAGCGGGCCGACGAACATCAGCAGGTTGATGAAGAAACTGAAAACGAAAGTCGTTCCGAGGACTGTCCGGAACTTCGCCAGGGCCATGCCAAGAGGCGTCCGCTTCTTCATTCTGATCAATCTTCCCTTCATGCGCCCGAAGCCGGACCGGCGGGACGGGCGGGTCCCAGGACTGGCCGCCGTTGCAGCGCCGCAGGAGGCAGCGGCAGCGCAAGCCGGATCGTGTCCTTGATCCGGGCATTAGCGGCGAGTTGAGACAGTTTTGTGTCCGCAGGACAACAAACCCGCGGCGAGTTGCAATCCCGATCTCTCCGTATACACCGGGCTTGGCGAAAGCGCAAAAGCCGGACCGGCCGCGGGCCGGAATTTCCGGGGTGGAATCCGTCCTGTCCCTGCGGCAGACCGGCATCAAAGACGCGCAAGCGGACGTCCGCCCGCCTTTCCGGGGACACCTGCCAGACTGGGGGGCAGGCCTTGGGGGCGGCGGTGCCGCCCGCCTGCCTCAGTCAGCGCCGCAGGATCTCGACGCGATAGACGACCGCCGGAAGGCCGCAGCCCGCCTCAAGTCGCAGGTGGGGGCCGGCTCCCGTCTCGCGGATCAGCACGTCGCGCGGCCGCAGGTCCAGCTGCTCCGCCCCCGTCCCGACCATGGCCACACCGCTGTGGCAGATCAGCGCAGTGGCGGCCGGACTGCCCTCCTCGCCGTCCGCCGCCGCCTCTCCGGCGGGCAGTGTCAGCGCCGGCCCGGCCGGATCCAGCGTCACGAGGCTCAGACGGTGGGTCATCCGCGCGCGCCGCGTCATGACATTGAGATCGAGGATCGGGCCGTCGATCAGCCGGCCCTCGCAGGCCATCTCCCCGTCGAAGCGCGCCGGCGCGCCAGGCGCGTCGACGCGGATCTCGCCACCGTCGGCAAGGCAGAGGCGGATGCCCGCTCCGGTCATCAGGGCAAGGGTGCGATCAATGCCGGGGAAGGCCGAGAATGGCCCGTCGCTGGCCACCTCCGCCATGGACAGGCGCCAGTCGAAGGTCTCAAACCCGGCGTCCGGCGGCCGGACCGCGATCTCGTGCGTGATCCCGCCGCCGTTCTTCCAGGGCATGGCCCGCCCCTCGCCCCAGCGCAGCAGGCTGAGGCCGTCAGGACTGTGCTTGCCGCCGCCCATCTCAGAACATCAGCTTCGGCAGCGCCGTGCCGATGGCCGGCATGGCCCAGATCAGCGCCATGGCCAGGATCTGCAGGAGGATGAAAGGCACCACCCCCTGATAGATCATGCCCGTCGTCACCTCCCTGGGCGCGGCCCCGCGCAGGTAGAACAGGGAGAAGCCGAAGGGCGGGGTCAGGAACGAGCTCTGCAGGTTCACCGCAATGAGCACCGCCAGCCACACCGGGTCATGGCCCATCATGATCAGCGGCGGGATCAGGAGCGGCAGCAGGATCACCGCGATCTCGACGAAGTCGAGGAAGAACCCGAGAATGAAGATGAAGGCCATGGCGAAGATCAGCGCCCCCGTCGCCCCGCCCGGCATCGCTTCCAGGATCTGCGCGACGCGGTGCTCCCCGCCCAGGCCGACGAAGACCAGCGAGAAGAAGGAGGCCATCAGGATCGTGGCGAAGATCATCGAGGTGACGACCATCGTCTGGGTGAGCGCCGGGATCAGCGTCCGCGTCTTCATGGTCTGCCTGAGCGACAGGATCACCGCCGCACAGCCGACCAGCGCCAGACCGCTGTAGACCGCCGCCACCGCATATTCCAGCAGTCCCGCATCGGAGCGTTGCAGGCGGACCGGATAGGCGCCGGCGGCAATCGCCAGCGCGAACAGCGCCGCCGCGCCCGTCAGGATCAGGCGCTTCGAGCACCCCTGCTTGTAGCCGGCCAGCAGGATGGCACCGATGGAGCCGACGGCGGCCGCCTCGTTGGGCGAGGCGATGCCGAAGAGCACGGCCCCCAGCACCGCGATGATCAGGATGACCGCCGGCAGCACCGCACCGGCCACCTCGCCGCGGGTCGGCCGCCGGTCCAGGGCCTTCATGGCCGGCGCGTCGGACGGCACCAGCCAGGCCCGGACGAGCACGTAGACCACATAGAGCACCACCAGGAGCAGGCCGGGAACGAGCGCGGCTGCGAAGGTCTGGCCGACCGAGATCGTCTCGATCGAGAACTTGCCCTGCTTGTACTGCGCCTGCTGGAAGGCCGAGGACATCACGTCGGCGAGGATGATCAGCAGCGTCGAGGGCGGGATGATCTGCCCAAGCGTGCCGGAGGCACAGATGAGGCCCGAGGAGAGCCGCGGGTTGTAGCCGTTGCGCAGCATCGCCGGCAGCGCGATCATGCCCATCGCCACCACCGTCGCCCCGACAATGCCGGTCGAGGCGGCCAGCAGCGCGCCGACCAGCACCACCGACACGCCGAGCCCCCCGCGCATGGTGCCGAACAGCCGGCCCATGGTCTCCAGGAGGTCTTCCGCGATCCGGCTCTTTTCCAGGATCACGCCCATCAGCACGAACAGCGGAATGGCGGTCAGCACCGGATTGGTCAGAACGGCAAAGAAGCGCTGCCCCAGCGCGCCCATCAGGCCGAGCGAGAAGTCACCGGTGAAATAGCCGATGAGGGCAAACAGCGTCGCGACGCCGGAAATGGTGAAGGCAACCGGATAGCCGAGCAGGATGAACCCGATCAGCGCGGCAAACATCAGGATATCAAGCGGCATCACTTTGCCCCTTCGCTGGTGCGGCCCGAGAAGCGCAGGCAGTCCCTGAGCAGGGCCGACAGGCCCTGCAGCAGCACCAGCACGCAAAAGACGGGAATGAGGCTCTTCAGGAGGAACGAGGCGGGAATGCCGCCGACCGAGATCGGGCCTTCCAGGATGGCCCAGGAGCGGGCCACCGTCGGCCAGGAATAGATCAGCAGCATCACCAGCGAGCCGCCGAGCAGCACCACATGGCCAAACAGGTCGATCATCGCCTGCCGACGCTGCGAGACCTTGGCGTAGTAGATGTCGACGCGCACATGGCCGTTGACCATCAGCGTGTAGCCGGCCCCCAGCATGAACACGCTGGCATGCAGGTAGAGGACACCCTCGTTCAGGAAGATCGACGAATAGCCGAAGACATAGCGCAGCAGCACGATCACGAACTGCAGGAGCACCATCGCCAGCGCAAACCAGATCGTCACCGCGCCCACTGCCCGGCTCACCCGGTCGAGCGCATTCGCAAGTTGTTCCATTCCCCCGCCCCCTGTTGCGGTCTTCTCTTGTCCGGACCCTGGGTCCCCGTCATCCCCGCGCAGGCGGGGATCCAGTCCTCCTGCCTTGGCAGCCGTGTACCGGGCTCAAGCAGAAGCAAGGCCCAGCCCCCTCGCTGCAGCGCCCCTCTCCCCCTTGAGGGGGCAGAGGGGGGAGCAGCGCCTCAAGGCTCTCTTGCAGTGGTCACCAGCCGCAGAACCGTTCCCCCCCTCTGTCTGCTGACGCAGACATCTCCCCCTCGAGGGGGGAGAGAGGAGAAGCCGGCATTCGCCCAAGCAAGACCCCGGCGCGAGCACCCCCGCGCCGGGGCCGGTCAGTGTCAGCCGTAGTTATACGTCAGGCCGCGGGCGTTCATCTGGCCGGCGTCCGCGTAGGGCATGTACTCGACCATCAGCGACCGGTAGGCAAGGAAGCTCTCGGTGATGCGCTTCACCAGCTCGTCGCTGTTGTCGCGCAGCTCGCCGATCACCTCACCCATGGCATTGCCCATGGCGACCACGATCTCGTCCGGCAGCTTGTGCACGGTGACGCCGTGCTTGTCCTTGAGCTCGCGCAGCGCCATGGCATGCTTGGTGTTGTACTCGGTCAGCACCGGGTTGTAGAGGCTCTGGGCGGCATAGGTCACGGCCAGCTTCAGGTCCTCCGGCAGCGCCTCCCAGGCCTTGATGTTGATGGCGCATTCCTCGGCCGAGGACGGCTCGCCCACACCCGGGGCGTAGTAGTTCTTGGCCACCTGCTGCAGACCCAGCGCACTGTCCGACCACGGACCGATGAACTCGCCCGCATCCAGCGCGCCCGACTGCAGCGCCTGGAACATGGCCGGGCCGGACATGGCTTCCACCGCCATGCCGAGCTTGGCGCAGACTTCCGAGTTGAGGCCGGTGGTGCGGTACTTGAGGCCCTTCAGGTCGTCGAGCGACTTGATCTCGTTGCGGAACCAGCCGAACCACTGCGGACCCGAGTTGCCGCACAGGAACGGCTTCAGGCCGAAGCGGCCGTACATCTCGTCATAGAGCGCCTGGCCGCCGCCCTGCTGCATCCAGCCGATCTGTTCCATGGCGGTCAGACCCAGCGGCTGCGACCCGAACAGCAGGATGCCCTTCGACTTGGAGCCCCAGTAGGCCGGAACCGCATGGTAGATCTCGGCCGTGCCTTCCGACACGGCATCGAACACACCCGGTCCCGGGACGATCTCGCCCGCGCCGAACAGCTCCACCTGCAGCCGGCCGCCCGACAGGGCGGTGATGCGGTCAGCCAGCATCTGGGCGGCCACGCCCGGGCCCGGCAGGTTCTTCGGCCAGGCGGTGACCATGCGCCACTTGATGACATCCTGGGCAATGGCCGGAGCCGCAAGCGCCGCCGTACCCGCTGCCGCCGCCGCCGCGCCGATGCCGGCCGTCTTCAGGAAATCACGTCTCTTCATCGTCAGACCTCCGCTCTGTTGGTGTGTCATGATGTGCCTGCTCCCCTTGTTCTTCAGTCTTTCAGGATGGCCGGCAGGTTCAGGCCATTTTCGCGCGCGCAGTCGAGCGCGATCTCGTAGCCGGCGTCGGCGTGACGCATCACGCCGGTGGCCGGGTCATTCCAGAGCACGTTGGCGATGCGCCGGTCCGCCGCTTCCGTGCCGTCGCAGCAGATCACCATGCCGGAGTGCTGCGAGAAGCCCATGCCCACGCCGCCGCCGTGGTGCAGCGACACCCAGGTTGCCCCGCTTGCGGTGTTGAGCAGCGCGTTGAGGAGCGGCCAGTCGGAGACGGCGTCCGACCCGTCCTTCATCGCCTCCGTCTCGCGGTTCGGCGAGGCGACGGAGCCGGAATCAAGGTGATCGCGGCCGATGACGATCGGTGCCTTCAGCTCGCCCTTGCGCACCATCTCGTTGAACGCCAGACCCAGCTTGTGGCGCAGGCCCAGCCCCACCCAGCAGATGCGCGCCGGCAAGCCCTGGAAGGCGATGCGCTCGCGCGCCATGTCCAGCCAGTTGTGCAGATGCGCGTCGTCCGGGATCAGCTCCTTCACCTTCTGGTCGGTCTTGTAGATGTCTTCCGGGTCACCCGACAGCGCGCACCAGCGGAACGGCCCGATGCCCCGGCAGAACAGCGGCCGGATGTAGGCCGGCACGAAGCCCGGGAAGGCAAAGGCGTTCTCCAGGCCCTCGTCCTTGGCCACCTGGCGGATGTTGTTGCCATAGTCGAGCGTCGGCACGCCGGCGTTCCAGAAGTCGACCATCGCCTGGACATGCACGCGCATCGACGCGCGGGCCGCCTTCTCCACCGCCTTCGGATCGCTCTCCTGCTTGGCGCGCCATTCGCCGACGGTCCAGCCGGAGGGCAGATAGCCGTGGATCGGGTCATGCGCCGAGGTCTGGTCGGTGACGATGTCCGGACGCGGACCACCGGCCTTCATGCGGCGAACCAGTTCCGGGAACACGTCGGCCGCGTTGCCGATCAGCGCCACGGACTTCGCCTCGCCCGCCTTGGTCCAGCGGTCGATCATCGCCAGCGCCTCGTCCAGCGTGTGCGCCTTTTCATCGACATAGCGGGTGCGGATGCGGAAGTCGGCGCGGGTCTCGTCGCATTCGACGGCCAGGCAGCAGGCGCCGGCCATCACGGCGGCCAGCGGCTGCGCGCCGCCCATGCCGCCCAGGCCACCGGTCAGGATCCACTTGCCCTTGAGGTTGCCGCCGTAGTGCTGGCGGCCGGCCTCGGCAAAGGTCTCGTAGGTGCCCTGCACGATGCCTTGCGTGCCGATGTAGATCCACGACCCGGCGGTCATCTGGCCGTACATGGCCAGACCCTTCCTGTCGAGTTCGTTGAAATGGTCCCAGGTCGCCCAGTGCGGCACCAGGTTGGAGTTGGCGATCAGCACGCGCGGGGCATCCGCATGGGTGCGGAACACGCCGACCGGCTTGCCCGACTGGACCAGCAGCGTCTCGTTCTCTTCCAGCGCCTTCAGCGCCGCCACGATCCGGTCGAAGTCGTCCCAGGTGCGCGCCGCGCGGCCGATGCCGCCATAGACCACCAGCGCATGCGGGTTCTCGGCCACATCCGGGTGCAGATTGTTCATCAGCATGCGCAGCGGCGCTTCCGTCAGCCAGCTCTTGGCGTTCAGCGTCGTGCCGGTCGGCGGGTAGATGTCGCGCTGGTTATGGCGGGGATTGGTCATGTTTCCTCTCCGAAGCAACGTTTCATATGCAGTGAATTGACACCCGGTCCTGCGCTCAGGTGCGCCAGGTTCCGGAGGCCACGGTCTCGAGAATGGACGTGAGGACCGGCCGCAGCCGCGCGGCCTTGGTCAGGCTGTAGGCATAGGGCGGCAGCTCGGTTTCCAGATGCGTCGCCTGCGCCAGCTCCATCTGGATGGCGTGGTAGCCTTCCGCCGGCCGGCCATAGTGCCGGGTCGTCCAGCCGCCCTTGAAGCGGCCATTGACCACCGTGCTGTAGCCCGCCGCCGCCCGGCAGATGCCGGCCACCGCCTCACCCAGACCGGGCGCGCAGGACGTGCCCTCCACCGTGCCGATGTTGAAATCCGGCAGCGTGCCGTCAAACAGGAACGGGATGTTGGAGCGGATCGAGTGGCAATCGTAGAGCACGGCAAACCCGTGGATCGCATGCACCCGCCGCAGTTCGGCTTCCAGCGCCGCATGATAGGGCGCATGGAAGGCCAGCCGCCGCCGCTCGATCTCGGCCGCATCCGGGGCATCCAGCCAGATGTTCTCGCCATCGAAATCGGTCAGCGGCACCAGCCCGGTGGTGTTCTGGCCCGGATAGAGGCTTGCCCCGTCCGGCGGCCGGTTGGCGTCGATGACATAGCGGTGGAAGGTCGCGGCCACGGTCGTCGCCCCCGGCAGCAGCCCGTCATAAAGCCGGTCCACATGCCAGTCGGTGTCGCTGAGCACCAGCCCGCGCGCATTCAGCTTCGCCCGGATGCCGGCGGGAACATGCGTGCCCGAATGCGGCAGCCCCAGCACCACCGGACCGTCGCCCCGCGTCACCGTCACCGGCCCACTCTGATCGTCACGCGTCATCTGACTTGACCCTTTCCCGCAAACCCCGAACCCAAAACCACCCTCGCCGCAGCCCCCTCTCCCCCCTTGAGGGGGAGATGTCTGCGTCAGCCGACAGAGGGGGGTGGCGGCGCTTCCCCAACGAACAAACTCCCTGCAGCTCCGAGAGGCTGCCTACCCCCCTCTGCCCCCTGCCGGGGGCATCTCCCCCTCAAGGGGGGAGAGGAACGCTGCGGCCAGTCGCCCGAGAAACCCCACCTCAGACCTTGAACGCGCCGATCTCCGCCGCCGCCGCAAACGCCCCGGAGCGCACCAGCGCCGATGCCGCCTCGATGTCGGGGGCCAGATACCGGTCTTCCTTCAGCGCAGCCGCCACAGCGCGCAGGCGTGCGATCACCGCCTGAAGCCGTGCAGAGGTCTTGAGCGGGGCGCGGAACTCGATGCCCTGCGCCGCACACAGCGCCTCGACACCGAGGATCACCGACAGGTTGGCATTCATCCGCAGCAGCCGGCGCGCGCCATGGGCGGCCATCGACACATGGTCTTCCTGGTTGGCCGAGGTCGGCGTCGAATCCGTCGAGCACGGCGTTGCCAGGTGCTTGTTTTCGCTCATCAACGCGGCCGTCGTGACTTCCGCGATCATGTAGCCGGAGTTGAGGCCCGGATCGGGGGTCAGGAACGGCGGCAGGTCGTGGCTCAGCGTCGGATCGACCATCAGCGCCACGCGCCGCTGCGCGATCGCGCCGATTTCAGCCACCGCCAGCGCGATCTGGTCGGCGGCAAAGGCCACCGGCTCGGCGTGGAAATTGCCGCCGGACACGATCCGGCCCTCGCCCAGCACCAGCGGGTTGTCGGTGACCGCATTGGCCTCGATTTCCAGCGTCGAGCCTGCAAAGCGCAGAAGGTCCACAGCCGCCCCCAGCACCTGCGGCTGGCAGCGGATGCAATAGGGATCCTGCACGCGCGTGTCGCCCTCGCGGTGGCTCTCGCGGATCTCCGAGCCCTCCATGATGGCGCGCATCAGGTCGGCGACCTCGATCTGGCCGCGATGGCCGCGCAGGGTATGGATTTCCGGCTGCAGCGGCGCGGTCGAGCCCATGATGGCATCGGTCGAGAGCGTCGAGATCACCAGCGAGGCCGCCGCATTGGTCCACGCCTCGAACAGGCCGATCAGCGCCAGCGCGGTGGAAAACTGCGTGCCGTTGATGAGCGCCAGACCCTCCTTGGGGCCAAGCACGACCGGGGTGAGACCCGCCATCTTCAGCGCGTCGCCGCCCGCCAGCCGCTCGCCGCCATAGATCGCCTCGCCGGCCCCGATCATCACTGCCGTCATGTGAGCGAGCGGGGCCAGATCGCCGGAAGCGCCCACGGAGCCCTGCGAGGGAACGACCGGCGTCACGCCCTTTTCAAGCATCGCCTCGATCAGCGCGACCACCTCCCAGCGCACGCCCGACGCGCCGCGCCCGAGGCTGAGGAGCTTCAGCACCATCATCAGCCGGGTTGCGGCGCGGTCCAGCGGTTCGCCCACGCCGCAGCAATGCGACAGGATCAGGTTGCGCTGCAGCGTCGCCGTGTCCTTCGGCGCGATCTTCACCGAGGCGAGCTTGCCGAAGCCGGTGTTGACGCCATAGACGCCGGCATCGCCATTGGCCGCCGCCGCCACATGCCGGGCCGAGAGTTCGATGCCGGCGCGGGCGTCCGGGGTCAGACGCACGGCGCGCCCCTCGCGCCAGATCAGCTCCAGATCGGCCAGCGTGGCGCGGCCGGGGGTCAGGACGACGGTCATAGCGAACCTCCGAAAACTCGGGCGTGAAGGGGATTGAAGCCGAAGCGGTAGACAAGCTCCGCCGGCGTCTCGACGTTCCAGATGGCAAGGTCGGCGCGCAGGCCCTCGGCGATGCGGCCGCAGTCCTCAAGGCCAAGGGCTTTTGCCGCGTTCACGGTCACCCCGCGCAACGCCTCCTCGACAGTCAGGCGGAAGAAGGTGCAGCCCATGTTCATGGTCAGGAGCAGCGAGGTCAGCGGCGAGGTGCCGGGATTGCAGTCGGTTGCGAGCGCCATCGGCACCCCATGCGCCCGGAAGGCGGCAACGGGGGGAACTTGCGTCTCGCGAATGGCGTAGAATGCGCCGGGCAGCAGCACGGCCACGGTGCCGGAGGCCGCCAGCGCAGCCGCGTCCTCGTCCGTTGCATATTCCACATGGTCGGCGGACAGCGCACCGTAGCGGGCGGCGAGCTGGGTACCGCCGATGCGCGACAGCTGTTCGGCATGAAGCTTCACCGGCAAACCAAGACGCTTCGCCGCGTCAAACACCCGGGTCATGTCCTCGACCGAAAAGGCAATGCCCTCGCAGAACCCGTCGACCGCATCGACGAGGCCCTCGGCCGCCGCAGCCTCCAGACCCGGCAGGCAGACCTCGGTCAGATAGGCCTCCGTGCGGCCCTTGTACTCGGCCGGCACCGCATGGGCGCCGAGGTAGGTGGTCCGGACGCGCACCTTGCGCTCCCGGCCCAGCCGCCGGGCGGCCCGCAGCATCTTCAGCTCGGTCCCGATCTCCAGCCCGTAGCCGGACTTGATCTCCACCGTCGTCACACCCTCGCCGATCAGCGCATCGAGACGCGGCAAGGCGGAGGCGACAAGCGCATCCTCGCTCGCTTCCCGGGTGGCCCGGACCGAGGAGACGATGCCGCCCCCTGCCCTTGCCACCTCTTCGTAGGTCGCGCCGTCGAGACGCATCTCGAACTCGCGGGCACGATGGCCCGCGTGAACGATGTGGGTGTGACAGTCGATGGGGCCAGGCGTTACCAGCCGCCCCTCGAGATCGAGACGCGGAAGGGCCTGAAAGTCTCCCGGAATGGCGTCGGATTGTCCGACGAAGGCGATGGTTTGTCCGATCACGGCAACAGCGCCGTTCCGGATCAGTCCATAGCCGGACGGACCTGCCAGGGTGGCCAGGGTCGCGTTGGTCAGGATGATCGGCTGATCAAGTTCCATCTTGGTTTCCTCCCGAGATGGGCGTATTTTGTCTGCACATATTAATCGTGTCAATCGAGGAAGGCGGCGAAAGAATGAGCAGCGCAAAGTCTGGCGACCTGGCGAATTCCCCCGCAGCACCGGCAGCACCGGCAACGGTCCTGTGGGCAAAAGAGGCATTGTTGCCGGAAGGATGGGCAGCGGATGTCACCGTGGAGCTCAGCGCCGACGGCCGGATTTCCGCAGTCCGGACAGGGACTTCCGTGCCCGCAGGGGCAACGCGGACCGAGCTTCTCCTGCCCTCCCCGGCCAATCTCCATTCCCACGCCTTCCAGCGCGCCATGGCCGGCCTGACCGAGCGGCGCGGCCCCGACCCGCGCGACAGCTTCTGGACCTGGCGGCAGCTGATGTTCCGCTTCCTCGACCAGCTGACGCCCGAGGATGTCGAGGCGATTGCCGCCTTCGTGCAGATGGAAATGCTGGAAGCCGGCTACGCCACCAACGTCGAGTTCCACTACCTGCACCACCAGCCGGGCGGCGTGCCCTACGCCAGTCTCGGGGAGATGTCGGAACGCATCGCCGCTGCCGCGTCGCAGACCGGAATTGGCCTGACGCTGCTGCCGGTGTTCTACCAGTATGGCGGCTGCGACAAGCGCCCGCTTGGCCCAGGTCAGATCCGTTTCGGCAATGATATCAGCCGCTTCACCGATCTCGTCGACGCTGCCGAAAAGGCGCTTTCCCACCTTCCGGCGGACGCCCGGATCGGCGTTGCCCCGCACAGCCTGCGCGCCGTTGCGGCAGAAGATCTCGCCCGCGCGGCCAGCCTTCGCCCGGATGCTCCCCTGCACATGCACCTCGCCGAACAGGTGGCGGAAGTGGAGGAAGTGCTCGCCCATCGCGGTGCCCGGCCCGTCGACTGGCTCCTCGGCAATGCCGAGGTCGACCGGCGCTGGTGCCTGATCCACTGCACCCAAATGCTTGAAACCGAAACGCTTTCCCTCGCAGCAACCGGCGCGGTCGCGGGCCTGTGCCCGATCACCGAATCAAGCCTCGGCGACGGCATTTTCGACGGCGTCCGCTATCTCGGCGCCGGCGGCGTGATCGGCGTGGGCTCGGACAGCAACATCCGCATTTCACTGTCCGAGGAACTGCGCACCCTCGAGTATTCCCAGCGCCTGCGCGACCGCTCCCGCGCGGTGCTGGCGACCTCCGACAGGTCCACCGGCCGGGTGCTGTTCGAGGCCGCCGTCGCGGGCGGAGCCCAGGCTGCCGGTCGTGCTTCGGGCGCGATCGCGCCCGGCCAACTTGCTGATCTTGTTGCGCTTGACGGCCAGTCGGTCCATCTCGCCGGCCGCAAGGGCGACACCGCACTTGACGCATGGGTGTTTGCGGGCGATGACCGGCTTGTGCAGGATGTCTGGTCGGCCGGACGTCATGTCGTTCAGGCTGGACGGCACATCCGCCGCGACGCCATCGCGGCCGCCTACATCCGCACGGTATCGCGGCTCAGGGACGCCTGAGCCGGCCAGGGGCCGGCGCAGGCTTCCGCAGTCCCCGACGGCACCACCCCGAAACGACACAGAGACGCGCGCGCATGCCCAGACCCCTTCCCGGCCCCGTCTCCTGGCAGGCCATTCAGGCCGAAGCCCTGCGCCGCATCCGGGACCGGGAATGGAAACCGGGCAGCCTCATCCCGCACGAAGCCCAGCTGGCTGCGGAGTTCGGCTGCGCCCGGGCCACGGTCAACCGCGCCTTGCGGGAGCTGGCCGATCTCGGCCTCCTGGAACGCCGCCGCAAGGCCGGCACCCGCGTGCCGCTCAATCCGGTCCGCCGCGCCACCTTCCAGATCCCGATCATCCGGCAGGACATCGAGGGCCGCGGGGCTGCCTATGACTACCGCCGGCTCGGCCAGGCGGTCGAACCGGCCCCGGAGGCCGTGAGCGCCCTGCTGGAGCTGGCGCCCGGACAGGAGCTGCTGCATGTCACGGCGCTGCACCGGGCGGACGGCATTGCCTTCTGCCACGAGGACCGCTGGATCAACCTTGCGGTGCCCGGCCTCGAAACTGCTGACTTTTCAGTGACAAGTCCGAACGAGTGGCTGGTCCAGAACACGGCCTATTCGAGCGGCAGCATCGAATTCTTCGCCGCCGAGGCCGACGGCGCGATGGCAGCCCTGTTCGGCTGCCGCCCCGGCGCCGCCCTCTTCGTCATGGACCGCAGCACCTGGGCCGGTCCCCTGGCAATCACCGCCGTCCGCCTGACCTATGCTCCCGGTCACCGCCTGACAACGGAGATTTAAGGGAAACTCCGTAACCTGTGGTCCTGATGGGGAGCAGGCAACAGCCGGCGCGGCAGGCGCCGGCCGGCACAGGGACCGGAGGCGCAGTGGCGGGAGGATCTCAGTTCATTTCGGTTCTGTCGGCCCACGTCTTTGCGCCGCAGATCCGGAAGACCAGCGTTCATTTCATTTCGAGGGAACTGGCCGCGCTCGGGCACCAGGTGCGCTTCATTTCGGTCGGTTTCTCGTGGCTCAGGGCACTGCGCAACTGCCCGCGCTATGCAGCGATCACCCGCGCGCAGAAGAACCGGTTCGCCCCGATCGCGCCGCGGCTTGAAGCTGGTGCCTACATTGCCCCCGTCCATGCCTTCAGCAACCGCAATCCGCTTCTCGACCGGATCGGATCCCTGCTGTTCCCGCTCTACGCCGGGCGGCTGCCGGCCTTTGCGCGCAACGCAATCCTGCAGTCCGACGTTGTCATGCTGGAGAGCGGCACCCCGCTGGCCTTCTTTGACGCGGTGCGGGCCCTGCGCCCGCAGGCCAGAACCCTTTACCTGTGCCGTGACCACCTGCAGAGCGTCGGCGCGTCGCCGCATCTTCAGGGGATCGAGCGGCGCATCATCGGCGCGTTCGACAGCGTCTGCGTCCCCTCCCGCCGGCTGGCGGAACAGCTCCCGCCCGGTGGCCGGGTCAGCGTGATTCCCCAGGCCGTCGAGCCCTCGGCCTTCCGCGCCGCCCGGCAGAGCCCCTATCCACCCGGCACCCTCAATGCGATCTCGGTGGGCGACATGCTGCTCGACCGGCCGGTGCTCGCGGATCTGGCGAGGTCTGCACCCGAGGTCACGTTCCATGTGTTCGGCACCAGATGGGACCGGCCGGCACCTGCAAACCTGAAGGTCCATGGCGAGATCGGCTTCGAGGAGCTGGCCGGCTTCATCCGGCATGCGGATTTCGGCATTGCCGCCTATGCGGCGTCCGACAACGAGAGCTATCTGGCGGAATCAAGCCTGAAGCTGCTGCAATACGCCCATTGCGGCCTGCCCGTGATCCTGCCCGACAGCATCCCTGTGGCCCGGGGGAACGAGGTCACCTACCCGCGCAGCGGCCGATTCGAGGGCCGCGCCCTGGTCGACCGCTGCATTGCCATGAAGCGGTCCGGGACCCTGCGCTTCGACATTGCCGACTGGCGCGACAATGCCATCGACACGCTGGCCACACTGGGCCTCACCTCACATCCGGCGCTTCTCGCCGACGAGGACGAAGCGGCCTATCTGGCGGACGACGCCGCGCAGCCGCAGCGGCAGGCGGTCTGAGGCGGCAACCGCCTCGACCAGTCCGCCAAACCGGGCAGCCGGCAAGGCACCGGTGAGCCGCAAGGCGAGCGGATAGATCAGCGCCGCGAGCAGGATGGCCGCAACCAGCGCCACGGCATCGGGCCAGTCCGTCACCTGCAGCACCAGCCAGGCGACCAGCGCCGGACAGAGCGCTGCAAGCAGCAGCCGCACCAGCCCCGGCCAGGGTGCCCGCGGCCCGCCGGCCCGGACCAGAACCTGCTGCAGCAGCACAAGTCCGGCAGCCTGCACCGCGCATTTGGCCGCCACCGCGCCTGCAACGCCATAGGCGGCAATTCCGGCCGGCAGCAGCATCACCGTGGCCAGCGCCAGCGCGAGGACGCAGCCCAGCAGGCGCCGGCCGAGCCCGAGCGCCGAAAGGGCGGACCAGGGCACGACGGCAAGGGCCGCGAGTGCGGCCGCCAGCAGCAAGGCCGCCGCTTCGGGCGCCAGCCCCGCATAGGATGCGCCATAGACCAGCGGCAGCAGCACGGGCATCACGGCAGCCCCGCCCAGACAGACGGGCAGGCAAATGGCCGCGAGCGCAAGATAGGACCGCTCGAACAGGGCCTGCAGCTGCGGCGTTGCGGACGGGACGGGCTGCGGCGCGCTGTCGGCATGGCCGGCAAAGGCGACGACAAGCGGCGCGCCAAACTGGAGCGAGAGCTGTTCGACCAGTCCGGCGAAGGCGATCGCGACAGCGAACAGCCCAAGGTCGGACGCCGAGGCGAGCAGGATGAAGAACAGGTATTCCAGGCGGCTGAGGACCAGGATGTCGATCAGGTCGCTGCCCCAGACCTGACGTGCAAACACGCGAGCGTCCTGAGGGACCACGGGAAGCGGGTGATTGCGCCCGTCCGGCTCCCTCAGGGCCCTGCCAAGCAGCGGGAGAAGCGGCAGCGAGCGCAGCAGCAAGGCCGCCACCGCGCCGACAAGGCCCGCCATCACGGCCCCCGCCCAGGCGGCCGGAACATAAAGCAGCGCAGCCAGGATCGTGCGTCCGGCAGGGGCGGCGAAGTCGCCAGCCGCACGGCGGGCATTGGCGGCCAGACCCGCTGCCGAATAGACAAGGCAGATCGCGACCAGCAGCAGCACATAGGCTCCCTCGCCCGGCGTCCGCAACAGCGCGACACCGGCAGCAACGGCCACGCCGGCCAGGGTGGCAAGGAGGACCCCGACCGCCCAGCGGCGCACGAAGGCCCGGATCAGGCCGGCACGCGCATCGGGCGCGGCTGCCGCCACGAAGCGCAACAGGGTCTGCGGCCAGCCACGATCGGCCACCGCGGCGGCGGCGGCAGCGAACCAGATGGCGAAGGCGGTCGCGCCGAGGCCTTCGGGCCCGAGGACCCGCGCCAGCAGGACCGCGACCAGAAAGCCGGAGAGCATCGAGGCCAGCGAGGCCGCCAGGTTGAGCAGGGAATGGCCGATGAGATGCGACATGTCCCCGGTATAGGGCAGCCGGCGTAACGGCAGATTAAAATCCGGCTGCTATCGCTTGCTGCGGAGGATCAGGGGAGACTAGGCGTGGCCGAGACAGAGAAGGAAAGCTTCATCCGGGCCGGCGAGCGCCAGAATCCCGTGCTGCTCAGGGCCCGTCGCCTGTTCTGGCGGCTGATCTCGCCCCTGCCCGACCGGCCCTATCTGCAGCTCAAGTTCCTGTCCATCAAGGGGGAATGGCCGGACCTCGACCACCCCAGGACGTTCTGCGAGAAACTGCAGCACCGCAAGCTCCACGACCGGAACCCGCTGTACATCCGGCTCGTCGACAAGCTCGCGGTCAAGTCCTTCATCGCCGAGCGGATCGGCGAGCGCCATGCGGTGCCCACCCTGTGGTCCGGCACCCGGCTTGCGGACATCGACTGGCGCATGATCCCCCTGCCCGCCGTGCTGAAGCCGAACCACGCCAGCGGGCTCGGAACCTTCCTGCACGGTCCTGCCGATGTGGCTGCGGTGCAGCGCGACGACCCGCTGCCGCGCTGGCTTGCCATCGATCATGCCCGCTACAATCGGGAATGGGCCTATGCGGGTGTGCCGCGCCAGGCGATGATCGAGCCGTTGCTGACCCGCCCGGACGGGGGCGTGCCCTGGGATTACCGCTGCTTCGTGTTCCACGGCCGGGTGGCGCTGATCGGCGTCGACGTCCGCGAGGCGAATCAGGGCTATTGCGCGAACTTCGACCGTCAGTGGTCGCGGCTGGGGTTCCACGACCCGGACTATTATCCGCCTTACCCGGGCAGCGTGCCGCCCCCGCCGCGGCTGGACGAGATGTTGCGGCTGGCGGAAACGGTCGCCGAGGGGCTCGATTTCGTGCGGGTGGATTTCTACGACACCGGCGACCGTCTCTACATCGGGGAGCTGACGCTTTATCCGGGCGGTGGCTTCGAGGCCTTCGAGCCGAAGACATTCGACCGCTGGCTGGGGGATCACTGGAGGATCGGGACATCGCCGGCGGCCTGAGCCACCGGTGTCCGCCCCTGCCGTCAGGCTGAAGATCCCGCCCCTGCCGTCAGGCCACAGGGCCGGCCCGCATCAGAACTGCACGGGCACCTGGCGGCCATCCGAGATGCGGCACTGGCCGACGCCCCCGCCATCAATGCCGGCCGACGGCTCGGCAAAGCGGATGTCGCAGCTCATGCTGCGGCCCCGATTGCCGTTGAGGACGGCCTGGGCATCCGAGCGGTAGCTGACCGACGTCTCGGACCCGTCGCGGAAGCTGAGCCCGCCCCACCCCTTCTTCGACGTCTTGGCCGGATCCCAGAACATGTCGGAACTGTCGGAATTCGTCTGCTCGATCGACTGGACGACACGCCCGGTGAACACCTCGCCGTCGCTGCTGACGGCCGTCGCCACGATGCGGTTCACATCCTCGAACAGGTTGCTCTCCTGCTGGAAGGTGAGATGAAGCGTCCCCATGGACTGCCCCTGCGGCGACAGGATGGGCGCGGGGGCCTGCCGGACGGTGGGGGAGCAGGCGGCAAGGCCGGAGAGGAGGAGAAGGACGGCGGAGGACCGGATGGCGGAGGACATGGACGGAGCTTTCACAAGGACAGGGAGCGGGAGGCAGCCGCGGCGCGGGTTTCGCGGCGGCTGGCGAGCACGAGGCGGAAGGAGAGGACTGCAAAGGCGAAGAGCAGGACGGAAAGCAGGGTCAGCTCGCCGAAACGCATCAGCAGGAACCGGTCGTCATCAGTCAGGAGGGCCGCCAGCGGCATCTGCGCCACCACCGACCAGACCACCCCGGCGACCGAGAACTGCAGGGCGCGGCGGTAGCTGAACCGCAGCAGCGAGATCGGCACATGGCCCGGATCGAGACTGGTCTCGACCAGATCCTTCAGCGCAGCCAGCGCCTGCAGCCACAGGGCAAACAGCAGGATCAGGATGCCGGCCACCGCCTGCACCTGCCAGTCGTCGAGCCCCTCCGCCCCGACATCCAGCCGCGCCAGCACGACAAGGGCCAGCGAGGTGGGACTGAAGACGCACCACACGCCAAGCGCCACCGTCAGGCCAACGAGGAAGCCGACCGCCGCCGTGAGAAGAACCAGCAGCCGGACGGCAGGGGTTCCGAAGGGAGATACGAAAGATTTTTTCATCTTACGCTTTCTCGATTTAATGTTTTACGATAATTTCTAAATGTTGATTATCGGAGTTCGATCGAATGCGCAAGCCGCTCCCTGCTCTCGTCCCCCTGCTCCTTGCCGGCGCCCTGGCCGGGTGCGCCTCCCTGACCGCCTCCGGCGTGCTGACGGCGGCCAGCCTTGATCCGCTCACGACGGATCCGGCCCTTCTGACCGCCGGCGTGGGGATGGACGAGGCGCTGCATCTGCGCTCGGGCGATGTGGTGCTGCGACTGGCCTATGCGCCTGCGGCACAGCCGGAGGCGGCGATCGCCGAGGAGTTCCGCCTCGAGATCAAGGCCGACGATTCGGGTCCGGCAGGCGCGGCCAGCGTGGTGGCAGAGCCGGGCGAACGGATCCATCTGGCGCGAATCGCCGCAGTGGATCTCGACCGGGCCAGATCCGCGCAGCAGCGGATCACCGCGCTGAAGCAGACGTCCGAGGGCCGGGGCGAGCTGACGATCTCGGTGGTCGGGGGCTGCCTTGCGCGCCCGCTTCCGGCGCAGATGCGGCTGCGGACATTCCTGAGGACGACACCTGCGGGGCCGTTCGTGAGGATGACCGAAACGGCGGACGTGCTTGCGTTGCTGCCGCCACAGGACGCGGCCAGTCTTCGGCAGCGTCTGACGGCCTGTCCGCCCGAGCGGCGTTGAGGGCCGGGCCGGATCAAGAAAAAAGGGAGAGCACAACGGCTCTCCCTTCGGATCTCGGCAGCGTCGGTCAGGACCGCTCAGGTGACCCCCGGCACCGGCGCGCCGGCATGCCAGACGCCCGCCAGTTCCAGATCTCCGGTCAGGTGAACCAGATCCGCCCGACGGCCCTTGGCCAGCGCGCCGAGGCGATCACTGGCGCCGATGCAGGCCGCCGGCCGGCTCGTGGCCATGGCCAGCGCCAGGTCGAGCGGTGCCCCGACGGTCTGGACCAGATAGCGGATGGAGCGCGGCAGGCAGATGTCGGCACCGGCCAGGGTGCCGTCCTCCAGCGTCAGGCGGCCATTGGCCCTGAGGATGCGGCGACCGCCGAGCATGAACTCCGCGACATCGGTCCCGGCTGCCGCCATCGCGTCCGAGACGAGGAAGAGCCCCTCGCCCCGCTTCGCGGCCAGCGCGATGCGCAGGCCCTCCGGTGCCACATGGACACCGTCGGTGATGATCCCGCAGAAGACATCCGAATCGAGCGTCGCCCCGACCATGCCCGGCTCGCGGTTGCCGAGCTGGCTCATGGCGTTGAACAGATGCGTGACGCAGCGCGCCCCGGCCGCAAAGGCGGCCTTGGCTTCGGCGGCGGTGCTGTCGGTGTGGCCAAGGCTGACGATCACGCCGGCACGGCTGAGCGCGGCGATCTGCTCCGGCGTGACCGACTGCGGCGCGAGCGTGACCAGGAGGACCGGCAGCTCGGCCGCCGCCTGGCACAGCATCGCCAGATCACTCTCGTCCATCGGACGGATCAGCGCCGGATCATGCGCGCCCTTGCGGCGCGGATCCAGATGCGGCCCCTCCAGATGCAGGCCGAGGAAGCCGGGCACGGCGGCCCGCGCGGCAGCGCTGCCGGCCGCCAGGACCGCGGCCGTGGCCGCGCGCGTGTCGGTGATCAGCGTCGGCAGGATGCCGGTGGCCCCAAGGCGGAGATGGGCGGCACAGATGCGGCGCAGACGCTCCACATCGGCGCTGCCGTCGACCATGATGCCGTCGCCGCCATTGACCTGCAGGTCGAGGAAACCGGGTGCGAGAACCCCGCCGGCCAGCGCGATGTGTTCGCCGCCAAAGGCCCCCGCCTCCGCCGAGGCGAGGTCGGCAAAGCCGGCGATGCGGCCGTCCTCGACCAGAAGCGCCCGCCCCTCGAGAAGACGCTGGCCGTCGAACAGCCGGGCGCCCGTAAAGACCAGACGCATCAGACCGTCTCCGTGACCTTCTTCAGGTGCGGCGGCACATCCGGGTTGAACCCGCGACGCCGCGACAGCTGCTCGATGAACTTGTAGAAGCTGACGCCGAGGACCAGCGGAGCCACGATCGGATGCAGGCCGGAGACGCTGGGCAGCGTGGTGGCGCCGTCGACGGTCAGCCCGGTGCAGAACACGTCCGCCTCCTGCCCGACCAGACGCTCGACCGTTGCCCGGACATGCGGCAGCGCCGCATCCTCGACCCCGAGCGCAAGCACCGGGAAGCGGCCGCCGACAATGGCCGCCGGGCCGTGCAGAACTTCCGCGGCACTGTAGGATTCCGCATGCAAGCCACTGGTTTCCTTGAACTTCAGCGCCATTTCATTGGACATGGCAAAGCCCGGACCGCGCCCCAGGACATAAAGCGACTGGGCCCGCACCAGCCGGTCGGACAGCGGGGTCCAGTCCTGCTCCAGCGCCCGGGCAAAGGCCTCCGGCAGACCGGCGACCGCCGCGCGAAGCGCCTCGTCCTCGAGCCATTCGGACAGCAGCGCCAGGCCGGCGACGACCGAGTTGACGAAGGTCTTGGTGGCCGCGACGCTCTGCTCCGGCCCGGCGCTGAGCGGCAGCGCATGGGCGCTGACGGCCGCCATCGGCGAGGCGGCGTTGTTGGTCAGGGCGATGGTCAGCGCCCCGCCGGCGCCGGCCGAGCGCATCATCTCGACGATGTCCGGGCTCTTGCCCGACTGGGACACGCCGACACAGGCGGCACCGGCCAGCTTCAGCGTTCGGCCGTAGATGGAGGCAATCGAGGGACCGACAGAGGCGACCGGCACGCCGGCGACCAGCTCGACCGCATACTTGAAGTAGGTCGAGGCGTGGTCGGAGGAGCCGCGGGCGACGCTGACGATCACCTTCGGATCCAGCTGGCGCATGGCGGCAGCAGCGGCGGCGAGCGGCGCGCGGGCCTCGGTCAGGAAACGCGCGGCCGCCTCGGGGATTTCGGCAACTTCGGTGGCCATGTGCGTCGTCGTAGTCATGATCAGTCCTTGTCGGTCGATGCCCGCGGCGTTTCGGGGGCAAGCTGG
Source organism: Pannonibacter sp. XCT-53 (assembly GCF_009915765.1). Classification (NCBI taxonomy): domain Bacteria; kingdom Pseudomonadati; phylum Pseudomonadota; class Alphaproteobacteria; order Hyphomicrobiales; family Stappiaceae; genus Pannonibacter; species Pannonibacter tanglangensis. The sequence goes on along the minus strand of NZ_JAABLQ010000001.1, from coordinate 1,034,916 downwards.
AGTTCAACGGCGAAGTCGTAGGCATCGCCGCGATAAAGCGAGCGCGTGAATTCCACCACCCGCCCGGACGGCAGGTAGGACACACGCTCGATCCGCAGCCCGGCCGCTCCGGCCGGCAGATGGAGGAGAGCCGCATCGGCAGGCGAAAGATTGGTGGCCGACAGGCGCTGCACCGCCCGCACCGGCCGGCGGCCGAGTTCGGACAGAACCTCGTAGAGCGAGCGCTCGACCCGGAAGGGATCGGGCAGGATGGCGGTCGACAGCGCCGCCCGCTCGATCGCCAGCGGCACCCCGTCGGTCTGGCGCACGCGCTCCAGACGCGACACCCGGTCCTGCGCGCTGAGGCCGAGCGCCATCACCTCTTCCGGCGTCGGCGCATGAATGCCGCGCGACAGGAACACCGATTCGACGGTCTTGCCCCGTCGCGCCATGTCTTCCGAGAAGGAGGTCAGCAGCGACAGCGCCTGTTCGAGACGCTCAACCTTGGGGGCGACGAAGGTGCCGGACCCGCGCTTCTGCACCAGGTGCCCCTGGGCCACAAGCGCCTGCACGGCCTTGCGGACCGTGACGCGGCTGAGCCCCGTCTTGGCCGCCATGTCGCGCTCCGGCGGCAGGCTGTCGCCCGGGGTCAGCTGGCCGGTGGCAATGGCATCGGCGATCCGCCGCTGCAGCGCCACGTAAAGCGGTCCGGCCTCGTCGAACCCCTCGGGCGAGAACAAGTCGTCCATTCCCTCACCTCCCGAGACCGGCCTCGTGGCGCCTGCGCGCCATGAACACCGCTCCCTCCACAGATCCGCCGAGGGCAGCCTGCTGCGGCCAGCGGTGCTTCAACCGCCCGGCATGCAGGGGCCCAAGCCCTCCCAGGAACACCACCGGCAGGGTCTCCCCCCCCTGCAGCAGCTCGATTGCCGCAGCCACCTCGGCCACGCTGTCGTCAACCACGCGCCGGGCCGCCGGGTCACCCGCCTCGGCTGCAGCCAGGATACGCGGGGCAAGCCGCGCAAAATCGGCCGGGCGCATGCCCGGCGCAGCGCCGACGATCTGGGCAGCGCCCCCCAGCTCGGCGAAGATCTCGTCAAGAAAGGGCGTGCCCGGCACGAACCCGTCGATGGCCCGCAGCCCCATGGCCAGCAGCCGCCGCCCCATCCACGCCCCGGACGCCTCGTCCCCGAGAATGAAGCCCCAGCCGCCGATCTCGCGGATCTGTCCGGCGCGCTGGACGGCAAAGATGGTTCCGGTCCCGATGGCGGCCATGACGCCGTCGTCATCGCCAAGCGCACCCTTCACGGCGGTCACGCCATCATTGACCACGAGCGCGGAGGCAAAGGGGAGCCGCGACACCAGGGTCTCGACCGCCTCGGCGACATTGCCGCCGGCCAGACCGAGCACCGCATGCAGGTCGTCCAGCCGCCCGTGACTGCCAAGCGCAGCCCCGGCGGCCGCCAGAATGCTCGCCAGCGCGCCATCCGGATCGGACACGATGTTGGACGGACCGGCCGAACCGGTGCCGAGCACGGCCCCGGTCGCATCCGCGACAATCGCCCGGCAGCCAGTCCCGCCACCGTCAATCCCCAGAAACAGCGTCATTGGTCCTCCCTTTGCGTGAATGATACCAAAGCCATACCAAATGAAAAGCCCCCATGGAAAAACTGGCCGATTTTCCGCAAAATTCCATCGATCGAATTTGACACTTTACAATTGGTATTCTTTTGGCATTATCAAACCAGGGAGGCAAGAATGACCAAGAGACGTACCGAAACACGGCACGCCCAGGCGGACGCCCTGCATGCAAGTGACGCAACGGAAACCGTTCGCGCCATCCTTGACGCGCAGGCCGGAGCCCTGACCAGCATCGCGCCGGCCGCAGCCCTTGTCGCGGAGGCCGGACAGGCCATGGCGGATGCAATCGCCGCCGGTCATCGCGTGATCTATGCAGGCGCTGGCAGTTCCGGCCTCATGGCCCTGGCCGATTGCCTCGAAATTCCCGGAACCTTCGGCGTCGCACGCCACCAGGTGGTCATGCTGTTTGCCGGCGGTGCGGGTGCCCTGCTCGACATGCCAGGTGCGGTCGAGGACGATGCGAGCCTCGCCGATACCGACGTGAACCGGGTGCAGCCCGGTCCCGGCGATCTGGTGATCGCGGTCTCCGCCTCCGGATCGACCCCCTACACGCTGGCCGTGGCCCTGAGTGCCAAGGCGCGCGGGGCCCGTGTCGTCTCGCTGGCCAGCGTCCAGGGCTCGCCCCTGCTGGACATGGCGGACATCGCGCTGTTCATCGACACCGGACCGGAGATCCTGGCCGGCTCGACCCGCCTCGGCGCGGCAACGGCGCAGAAGGCGACCCTCAACACGATTTCGACCCTCGCCGGTGTCCGGCTCGGACATGTTCACGAGGGCCGGATGGTCAATGTCGTGGCCGACAATGCCAAGCTCGTCGATCGGGCAGCCGGCATGGTGGCCGATCTCAGCGGCAAAGACCTCGATACGGCGCGCGCCGCCCTTGCCGAGACGGCCGGGGCGGTCAAGCCCGCCATCCTGATTGCCTGCGGCGCCACGGTGGCGCAGGCCAACGAGCTTCTCGCGGACGCCGGCGGCCATGTGGGTCCGGCCCTGGCCCGGCTGCGACAAGACGCATAAGCATCAACCAGAGGGCCAAAGGCCCAAGAAGTACGGGAGCAGACTGATGAAACTCGTCAAATTCCAGGGCGCGCTTCTCGCCGGCACGCTGATTGCGGGTGCCGCCCATGCCGCCGACGTCACGCTGACGATCGAGAGCTGGCGCAACGATGACCTGACTGTCTGGCAGCAGACCCTCATTCCGGCCTTCGAGGCCAAGAACCCCGGCATCAAGGTCGTCTTCGCCCCGACCGCCCCGGCCGAGTACAACGCCGTGCTCAACTCCAAGCTCGATGCCGGCTCCGCGGGTGACCTCGTCACCTGCCGTCCCTTCGACGCCTCGCTGACCCTGTTCGAGAAGGGCAAGCTGGCGGACCTGACCGCCATGGAAGCGATGAAGAACTTCTCCGCCGTTGCCAAGTCGGGCTGGTCGACGGACGACGGCAAGACCACGTTCTGCGTGCCGATGGCCTCGGTCATCCACGGCTTCATCTACAACAAGGACGCCTTCAAGGAGCTCGGCATCGAGGTCCCGAAGACGGAAGCGGAATTCTTCGCCGCTCTCGACAAGATCAAGGCCGACGGCCGCTACATCCCGATGTCCATGGGCACCGCCGACCAGTGGGAAGCGGCCACGATGGGCTACCAGAACATCGGCCCGAACTACTGGCAGGGTGAAGACGGCCGCGCCGCGCTGATCGCCGGGGCTGCCAAGCTGACCGACGAGCCGTGGGTTGCCCCGTTCCGCTCGCTCGCCAAGTGGGGCCAGTATCTGGGCGACGGCTATGAAGCCCAGACCTATCCGGACAGCCAGAACCTGTTCACCCTCGGCCGCGCCGCGATCTACCCGGCCGGCTCCTGGGAAATCGCAGGCTTCCGCCAGCAGGCCGGCTTCGAGCTCGGCGCCTTCTATCCGCCGGTCCCGAACCCGGGCGACCAGTGCTACATCTCCGATCACACCGACATCGCGCTCGGCATGAATGCGGCGACGAAGCATCCGGAAGAGACCAAGAAGTTCCTGGAATGGGTGGGCTCGGCCGAGTTTGCCGAACTCTACTCCAACGCCCTGCCGGGCTTCTTCTCGCTGTCGAACGCCAAGTTCGCCCTGAAGGATCCGCTGGCCCAGGAATTCGTCAGCTGGCGCGAGACCTGCAAGCCGACGATCCGCTCGACCTACCAGATCCTGTCGCGCGGCACGCCGAACCTGGAAAACGAGACCTGGAATGCCTCGGCGAATGTCGTTCGCGGCGCCGAGACGCCCGAAGCTGCGGCCGAGCGCCTGCAGAAGGGCCTTGCCAGCTGGTACGCTCCGCAGAAGTAATAGCTTCTGACTGGCTCGAAGTCCGGATCATGGCGTCGCTCGCGCCGCCATGATCCCCTTCGCATCGGACAAAAATAATACGCAAAAAGCGTTACCGTCTTAGCACAGACCCCATCCCACGCAGGTTGGGGAGGCCCAGGTCCGGGCCTCCCCTTCACGCAGAGGCTTTACCCCATGACCGAGACCGCCCTTCCAGGCAAGAAGCCATTCCGCTGGCACATCGGCGTGTTCCTGGCCCCGGCCGTGATCATCTATTCCGCGATCATGATCCTGCCGCTGTTCGCCACGCTGAACATGGCCCTGTTCAACCTCACCCCGGAGGGCGTGACCACATTCGTCGGTCTGGCCAATTTCCAGACCCTGTTCGGCGATCCCCGCTGGGCGGATGCGTTCTGGAACGCACTGGCCAACAACACCTGGTTCTTCCTCATCCACATGCTGGTGCAGAACCCGATCGGCGTGCTTCTCGCCGCCCTTCTGTCCTCGCCGAAGCTGCGCATGGCCGCCTTCTACCGGACAGCGATCTTCATTCCGACCATCCTGTCCTTCGTGATCGTCGGCTTCGTCTGGAAGCTGATCCTGTCGCCGATCTGGGGCATCGCGCCGGGGCTTCTGGATGCGGTCGGGCTGCGCTGGCTCTATGCGCCCTGGCTCGGCCAGGAGGCCTCCGCCCTGACCACGCTGGCGCTTGTCTCGGTCTGGCAGTTCGTCGGCATCCCGATGATGCTGATCTATGCCGCGCTGCTGACCATTCCGGACGAGATCCTCGAGGCGGCCGAAATGGACGGCATCACCGGAGCCAAGCAGTTCTGGAAGATCAAGCTGCCGCTGATCCTGCCGTCGATCGGCATCATCTCGATCCTGACCTTTGTCGGCAACTTCAACGCCTTTGACCTCATCTACGTCTCGCAAGGTGCGCTCGCCGGCCCGAATTTCGCCACCGACATCCTCGGCACGTTCCTCTATCGCACCTTCTTCGGGTTCCAGCTCCAGCTCGGCGACCCGCACATGGGCGCAACCATTGCAACGGCGATGTTCGGCATCATCCTGGTCGGTGTCTGCATCTACCTGTTCACGATCCAGACGCGGCTGCGCCGCTACCAGTTCTGAGGAGGCCACGCATGTCCAAGACCCGGTCCTCGCTCGGACGCACCGTCGCAGCCCATGCGGTCCTCGGCCTCTACACCGTGATCGCGCTGTTTCCGGTCTTCATCGTCGTCATCAACTCGTTCAAGTCGCGCAAGGCCATCTTCGGCGATCCGCTGGCCATTCCGACGCCGGAGACCTTCGATCTGGTGGGCTACACCACGGTGCTGGCCCAGGGGGATTTCTTCCTCTACTTCCAGAACAGCCTCGTGGTGACGGTGGCCTCGCTGTTCTTCGTGCTGCTGTTCGGCGCCATGGCGGCCTTTGCCCTGTCGGAGTACCGCTTCCGCGGCAACACGCTGATGGGCCTCTATCTGGCCATCGGCATCATGATCCCGATCCGCCTCGGCACGGTGGCGATCCTCGACCTGATGGTCGCCTCCGGCCTCGTCAACACCCTGACCGCGCTGGTCCTGGTCTACACGGCCCAGGGCCTGCCGCTGGCCGTCTTCATCCTGTCGGAGTTCATGCGCGGCATTTCCGATGACCTGAAGAACGCCGGGCGCATCGACGGACTCAGCGAGTACCGGATCTTCTTCACGCTCGTCCTGCCGCTGGTCCGCCCGGCGATGGCGACGGTGGCGGTGTTCTCCATGATCCCGATCTGGAACGACCTCTGGTTCCCGCTGATCCTGGCACCGTCGGAGGCCACCAAGACGGTGACGCTCGGCAGCCAGGTGTTCATCGGCCAGTTCGTGACCAACTGGAACGCCGTGCTGGCCGCCCTGTCGCTCGCCATCCTGCCGGTGCTGGTGCTCTACCTGATCTTCTCGCGCCAGCTCATCCGCGGCATCACCGCAGGAGCCGTGAAATGATCCGCACCCTCGTCGTCGGACTTGGCAACATGGGCCTGAGCCACGCCCGCGCCTACCATGCCGACCCGTCCTTCGAGATCGTCGGACTGGTCAGCCGGTCGCGGCCCGAGCGGCTGCCGGCAGAGCTTGCCGCCTATCCGCATCACACCGACTACCATGCGGCCCTGGCGGCGCTGAAGCCGGACCTGGTCTGCATCGCGACCTACTCGGACACCCACGCGGACTTCGCCTGTGCGGCGATGGATGCCGGCGCCCATGTGTTCGTCGAGAAGCCGCTGGCCACCACGGTGGCGGAGGCGCGGCGCGTCGTTGCCAAGGCGCAGGAGACCGGCCGCAAGCTCGTGGTCGGCTACATCCTGCGCCATCACCCGAGCTGGCAGCGGCTGATCGCGGAGGCCCGGGCGCTCGGCGGTCCCTATGTGTTCCGCCTGAACCTGAACCAGCAGTCGTCGGGCCCGACCTGGGAGGTGCACAAGGCCCTGATGCAGACGACGCCGCCGATCGTCGACTGCGGCGTGCATTATGTCGACGTCATGTGCCAGATCACCGACGCCGCCCCCGTCGAGGTGCGCGGCATGGGCCTCCGGCTCAGCGACGAGATTGCGGCCGACATGTACAATTACGGCCACTTCCAGGTGCTGTTCGCCGACGGCAGCCTGGGCTGGTACGAGGCGGGCTGGGGCCCGATGATGTCGGACACGGCCTTCTTCGTGAAGGACGTGGTCAGCCCGAAGGGGGCGGTGTCGATCCGCATGCCCGACACGGTGCGTTCCGACGACATCGACGCCCACACCCAGACCTCGAAGCTGCGCCTCCACAAGGCCGGTGAGGGCCATCAGGACCTCGATATGGCCGACGAGCCGGGCCATGACGCCCTTTGCGCCCGCGAACAGGCCTATGTGGCGCGGGCCATCACCGAGAACCTCGATCTCACGCGGCACATGTCCGATGCCGTGCGCTCCCTTGCCGTCTGCCTGGCGGCCGACGAGAGCGTGCGTTCCGGCAAGCCGGTCAAGCTGTAAGCAGGAGCTATCATGGGCGCACTGTCCCTCACCAAGATCACCAAGTCCTTCGGCCCCGTCGATGTCATCAAGGGGGTCGACCTGACCGTCAACGACGGCGAGTTCTGCGTGTTCGTCGGCCCGTCGGGCTGCGGCAAGTCCACGCTGCTGCGCATCATCGCGGGCCTCGAGGACGCCACCAGCGGCACGATGCGCATCGATGATGCCGACATCACCAACGCACCGCCCTCCAAGCGCGAGATCGCGATGGTGTTCCAGTCCTACGCGCTCTACCCGCATCTGACCGTGCGCGGCAACATGGCGCTGGCGCTGAAGCAGGCCGGAGCGTCGAAGGCGGACATCGAGGCTGCGGTGCAGCGGGCCTCGTCGATGCTGTCGCTCGACAAGCTGCTCGAGCGCCGGCCGGCGGAACTGTCGGGCGGCCAGCGCCAGCGCGTGGCCATCGGCCGCGCCGTGGTGCGCACGCCGAAGCTGTTCCTGTTCGACGAGCCGCTGTCGAACCTCGATGCCGCGCTGCGCGTCAACACGCGCATCGAGATCGCCCGCCTGCACCGCGACCTCAAGGCGACGATGATCTATGTCACGCATGACCAGGTGGAAGCCATGACGCTGGCAGACCGCATCGTCGTGCTCAACGCCGGGCGCATCGAGCAGGTCGGGGCGCCGATGGAACTCTACAACGATCCGGACAATGTGTTCGTCGCCGGCTTCATCGGTTCGCCGCAGATGAACTTCCTCAAGGGCGCGCTGCTCAACGGGCGTGGCGAAACCCTCGGCATCCGCCCGGAGCATCTGGCGATCAACCGCAGCCAGGGCCAGATCAGCGGCACGGTGAGCCACGTGGAGCACCTTGGCGGCGAAACGCTGGTCTATGTTCGCAACGCCGAGCACGGGCTCGTCACGGTGCGGCTGTTCGGCGAGCACAAGTTCGAGGTGGACGAGACCGTGCACCTGACGCCGGACCCCTCCCGCTGCTACCACTTCGACAAGGACGGAAAGCGGATCCGCTGAGCCAGATCGAGGCACGGACTGAAAGACGGCGGGCCTTGCCCGCCGTCAGACTGCTGCCGAACTTCGGCGTTTCGTCAGTTTGCCGTCATTCCGGACAAGGTGAGCGTTCAGCGAACCGCAGATCCGGAATCCAGCATGCCTGTGCGAGCGCAAGCGAGCCCAAAACCAAGTCAACTCGATACGACTTGCGACCGACAGGTGTGTCGCGCTTCGCGCGGCTGATATCTGGATCCCGGCTCGGCGCTTCGCTCACGCTCAGCTGGGCCGGGATGACGATTGAGGGTTTGTCCTCAACCTCACGGCGGGCCTTGCCCGCCGTTCTGCTGTCCGGCCCGGACACTGCCGTCAGCGCAGCCGCCGGCCGGCCGCGTCGGCCGTGAACAGGAAGGCCTTCGACGGATCGAAGCGGACCGCGACGCGGTCGCCCGCACGGGCCGTGGCGTCCTGGTGCTGTTCGGCAACGAGCTTCTCGCCGGACGGCGCGACGAGGTGGATGTAGGAGACGCCGCCCAGGGCCTCGATCATGTCGACGCGGTGCGTGTCGCCGGCGACAATCTGCACATGCTGCGGCCGGATGCCGAGCACCACATCCCCGGACGGCGCGGCCACCTCGGGCCCCGGCACCGGTTCGCCCGCCACGCCCGGCGCCGCAAGGAGGCCGCCGTCAAGCCGGCGGGCCGCCACGAAGTTCATCGACGGCGAGCCGATGAAGCCGGCGACGAAGCGGTTGTCGGGGTCATGGTAGAGATCAAGCGGCTTTCCGACCTGCTCGATGCGGCCGGCCCGCAGGACCACGATCTTGTCGGCCAGCGTCATGGCTTCGACCTGGTCGTGGGTGACGTAGATCATGGTCGCCCCGATTTCCCGGTGCAGGCGCGCGATCTCCACGCGCATCTCCACGCGCAGCTCGGCGTCGAGGTTCGACAGCGGCTCGTCGAACAGGAACACGTCCGGCCCGCGCACGATCGCACGCCCGATGGCCACACGCTGGCGCTGGCCGCCGGACAGGGCCTTGGGCTTGCGCTGCAGCAGCGGCTCGAGCTTGAGGATCCGCGCGGCTTCCGCCACCTTGGCAGCGATCTCCTGCCGGGGATGGCCGGTCATCTTGAGGCCGAACCCCATGTTCTCGGCCACCGTCATGTGCGGATAGAGCGCATAGGTCTGGAACACCATGGCCACGCCGCGATCGGAGGGATCGGCATGGGTCACGTCCCGGCTGCCGATGCGGACGGTGCCGGAGGTGGTTGCCTCAAGGCCCGCCACCATGCGCAGGAGCGTGGACTTGCCGCAACCGGAGGGGCCGACGAAGACGCAGAATTCTCCATGGTCGACCGTCAGGTCGACACCGCGAATGACCTCGACCTCGCCAAATCGCTTGACCACATTGCTCAGGACCACGCCGGACATCTCATTCCTCCCATTTCGCGGATCTTACTGTTCGGGGAAGCGCCAGGCCTGGGCATCGGCCGCAATGGCGGCTGCAACGTCCTTCAGGCGGGGCGCAAAGGCTTCCAGGTCTTCCAGTGAATTGCGCTGCGTCGTCGAGGTGATCGACATCGCACCGATCGCGCGGCCGGACGCCGACAGGATCGGCGCCGCGATGCAGATGATGCCCGGCTCGTGCTCCTCCCGGTCGAAGGCGTAGCCCCTGATGCGGATGGCCTTGAGCTCCTCGACGAGCGTCTCGCGCGAGGCGAGCGTGCCGGGGGTGAAGGCGTGGAACGACTGGCGGGTCAGCGCCTGTTCCAGCTTGTCTTCCGGCAGGAACGCCAGCATCGCCTTGCCGACGCCGGTGCAGTAGGCCGGACCGACCTTGCCGGCCTGACTGAACATTTCCACCGGCCGGGCAGCATTGCGCTTGTCGACATAGAGCACCTGGCCCTGATCGAGCTGGGCCAGATGCAGCGTCTCGCCCAGCTCTTCCGACAGCTTGTCGAGCCAGGGCCGGGCAATGGGGGCCAGCGAACTCTGCGCCCAGGCCGCATGCGCCAGACGGACCAGCCGCACGCCGAGCGAATAGACCTGCGTCTGCGGATCATAGGCCAGCATGCCCTGGTTGGTGAGGGTCTGCAGGAAGCGATAGAGCGTCGCCTTCGGATAGGCGCCCTGCCCGAGCAGCTCGGTGAAGCGCACGGGACGTCCATGCCGGGCAACCATGTCCAGCACGTCGAGGGCCTTGCCCACGGTTCCGTCGCCTTTTTCCTCGCTCATTCCGTTTCTCCGGTCTCGCGCCTTGACAGTCCTAAAGCTTGGCAGCATAGTTTTCAATATGCAAGACAAAGTTCCATTATTTGGAACAAACTTGCAGGGTCGATCTGCGACAGACCCGCAGCGAACCGCGTGACACCATTGGGAGGAGAACTATGGTTCAGAAGTTGCTCGGCGGCACCGCACTGGCGATTGCCGTCCTCATGTCCGGCTCGGCCATGGCCGAAAAGCGGACGCTTGTCTTCAACACGGACACGTCCGACCCGGCGCCGAAGGCCGCCATGGAACAGCTGATCACCATGTTCGAGGCGGAGAACCCGGACGTCGACGTGGTCGTGAACATGTTCGACCACGAGGGCTACAAGACCGCGATCCGCAACTTCCTGACCGCTGACGCTCCGGATCTGGCCAACTGGTACGCCGGCAACCGCATGGCGCCCTTCGTCAAGGCCGGCCAGTTCACCGACGTGAGCGACGTCTGGAAGGAAAACAACCTCGCCGAGCAGCTGTCCTCGTCGCTGGCCTCGATGACCATCGACGGCAAGCAGTGGGGCGTGCCCTACACCTATTATCAGTGGGGCATCTACTACAACAAGGACCTCTACAAGCAGGTCGGCGTCGAGGTTCCCAAGACTTGGGACGAGTTCATCGCCAATTGCGCCAAGTTCAAGGCGGCCGGAATCGACTGCGTGACCACCGGCTCGAAGGCCCTGTGGCCGCTGGCCGGCATCTTCGACTATCTGAACCTGCGCACCAACGGCTACGACTTCCACATGCAGCTCACCAACGGTGAGATCCCCTGGACCGACGACCGCGTCAAGGCGACGTTCAAGGAGTGGGAAAAGCTGGTCGCGCCGGGCTACATGACCGCCAACCATGCCGCGCTGGAGTGGCAGGACGCCGCCGCCCTCATGGTGCAGGGCAAGGCCGCCAACTACGTCATGGGCAACTTCGCCGTCGCCGTGTTCAAGGATGGCGGCATGACCAACGACAGCCTCGGCTTCATGGTGTTCCCGGAAATCACGCCGGGCATCCCGCGCGCCGAGGAGGCCCCGACCGACACCATCCACATCCCGGCCGGCGCCAAGAACGTGGCAGACGCCAAGAAGTTCCTCGCCTTCGTCGCCCGCGCCGACGTGCAGACCGCGATCAACAAGACGCTGGGCCAGCTGCCGACCAACAAGAACGCGACCGTCGATGCCAGCGATCCGTTCCTGAGCGCCGGCTTCCAGACCGTCTCGACCGCCTCCGGCCTCGCCCAGTTCTTCGACCGCGACGCCCCGGCCGAGATGGCCAAGGCCGGCATGGAAGGCTTCCAGGAGTTCACCGTCAAGCCGGACCGGCTCGACGCCATCCTCGAACGCCTCGAGAAGATGCGCCAGCGCATCTACAAGTAACCGACCGGATCGGGCGGAGCCTCCCTGCTCCGCCCGCTTGCCCCGCTGACCGGCCCACCCTGACGGCAGGCGGATTGTATCCGCGTGCCGCGCGGCGGCTGACGGAGCCGCAGAGGACCCCATGCAGGCCTATCTCAAAGCAAACCAGCGCCGCCTGGCCCCCTGGCTGTTTCTGGCACCCGGTGCCCTGTTCTTCGTCGTCTATGTGATCGCGCCGATCTTCCAGTCGATGGCGATCTCCTTCTACGACTGGGACGGGCTCGGCGAGGCCGTGTGGATCGGCCTCGACAACTATGTCGAGCTGGTCGACGACGAGGCCTTCTACGTCTCGCTGAAGAACAACGTGCTGTGGCTGGCGCTCTACATGCTGGCGGTGCCTGCCGGGCTCCTGATCGCGATCTTCCTCAACCAGACGGTCTGGGGCATCCGCGCCTACAAGTCGCTGTTCTTCTTTCCCTTCGTCATCAGCCAGGTCGTCGTCGGGCTGATGTTCTCCTGGTTCTACGCCCCGAACTTCGGCCTGCTCTACGCCATCATCGAGGCCATCACCGGACAGGGCGTGGCAATCCTCGCCGAAGAGCGCTTCGTGACCTACGGCATCATCGCAGCCGGGCTGTGGCCGCAGATCGCCTACGTGATGATCCTCTATCTCACGGGCCTCAACAACGTGGCGCCCGACCAGATCGAGGCGGCCCGGCTGGACGGCGCCAAGGGCTGGAAGATGCTCTGGTACGTGATCCTGCCGCAGCTGCGCCCGGCCACCTTCATCGCCGTGGTGGTCACCGTGATCGGGGCGCTGCGGTCCTTCGACCTGGTGTCGATCATGACCACCGGCGGTCCGTTCGGATCCTCGCGCGTGCTGTCCTTCTACATGTACGAGCAGGCGCTGTCCGAATACGGCTACCGCATGGGATATGGCGCAGCCATCGCCGTCGTTCTCTTTGCCATCATGATGGTCTTCATCACCGGCTTCATCTGGAAGATGTGGCGCGACGAGAAGGATCACTGAGCATGTTTCCCCGTCCGATCCAGCAGGCCAGCCCCCAGGCTCGCGTCCTCTACCAGATCGCCCTGCCGATCGCCCTGATCCTGTGGCTCCTGCCGCTGATCGGTGTCGCCATGACGTCGGTGCGGCCCTCGTCCGACCTGGCGGCGGGCAACTATTTCGGCCTGCCCTCCGCCATCGCCTTCGACAACTACCTGGCGGTCTTCCGCAATTCGCCGATCGCCAGCTACATCCTCAATTCCTTCAAGGTGACGATCCCGACGGTGATCGGCGCTGTCGCCCTGTCCTGCATGACGGGCTTTGCGCTGGCGGTGTACAAGTTCCGCGGCAACGTGCTGATCTTCTTCCTGTTCGTCGCCGGAAACTTCGTGCCGTTCCAGATCCTGATGGTCCCCGTGCGCGACCTGACGCTGCAGCTCGGCCTCTATGACACGACGCTCGGGCTGGCGCTGTTCCACATCGCCTTCCAGACCGGGTTCTGCACCCTGTTCATGCGCAACTTCATCCGCGCCCTGCCCTACGAGCTGATCGAGGCCGCGCGCGTGGAAGGCGTCAGCGAAATCCGGATCTTCTGGTACGTGGTGCTGCCGCTGATGCGCCCGGCGATTGCCGCCCTGTCCGTGCTGGTCTTCACCTTCATCTGGAACGACTATTTCTGGGCCACCGTGCTGACGACCGGCGCGGCGACGCAGCCCGTGACCGCCGGCCTCTACTCGCTGAACGGCCAGTGGGTGGCTGCCTGGCATCTGGTTTCGGCCGGCTCGATCATCGCGGCCCTGCCGCCGGTGCTGATGTTCTTCCTGATGCAGAAGCATTTCATCGCCGGCCTGACGCTCGGAGCGGTGAAATGACCTGCTGGCGCCTCGACACCGCCACCCAGACCCTTGTCGTTGCGACCGACGGCGGCGTGCCTGCGGCCGTGTACTGGGGCGCGCGGCTGCCCGAGGACGAGGATCTCCACGCCCTGCGGGCAGCAGCCGAACCGTGCCTGACCGGCGGGATGCTCGACGTGCTGCCGCCCCTGTCGCTCACCCCGACACCGGGTGGGTCCTGGCAGGGCCAGCCCGGCCTCGTGCTCCGTCAGGCAGATGGCACGGTGCTGACGCCGCGCTTCCGCTTCGAGCTGGCCGAACAGGATGCAAGGGGGCTGGTGCTGGTCTCGCGCGACGCGACGGCCGGACTGACGCTGCGCCACACGCTGACGGTCCATCCGACCGGCTTCCTCGGCCTGCGCAGCGCGCTCGTCGCCGAAAGCCCGGTCCGGGTGGACTGGCTGGCCGCCCCGGTGCTGCCGGTGGCTGCCGAGGTCAGCGACATCCTCGACGTCGCCGGCCGCTGGATCGGGGAATTCCAGATCGAGCGCACCCCCTTCGTCACCGGTCAGCGGGTGCGCGAGAGCCGCACCGGTCGCTCCGGTCAGGAACACCCGCCCTACGCCCTTTTCACCGCGCCCGGCTGTCGCAACACCGCCGGCGAGGCCTGGGCCCTGCATTATGCCTGGTCGGGTGGCCACCGGATGATCGCGGAGGGCCTTCAGGACGGCCGCCGGCAGGTCCAGTTCGGCCATGCGGGCGGCGCGGAGACGGAACCGGGCCTTGCCTTCGAGAGCGCCGAACTGCTCGTCACCTATTCCGGCGAAGGTCTGAACGGCATCGCCACGCGCTTCCAGCACGACGTGCGCACCCGCATCGTCACCTGGCCCGAACCGCTCGACAGGCGCCCGCGGCCGGTCCACTACAACTGCTGGGAAGCGGTCTATTTCCGCCACGACCTCGACAGCCTGACCGCGATTGCCGAGCGGGCGGCCGCGCTCGGAGCGGAACGCTTCGTCCTCGATGACGGCTGGTTCGGCCGGCGCGATGACGACACCTCCAGTCTGGGCGACTGGATCGTCGACCGGCGCAAGTGGCCGGACGGTCTGATGCCGCTCATCCGGGTGGTCGAGGCGCTCGGCATGCGCTTCGGCCTCTGGGTCGAGCCGGAGATGGTGAGCGAGGACAGCGACCTGTTCCGGGCCCATCCCGACTGGGTGCTCGGCCCCCTCGACCAGACACGCGGCCGCAACCAGCTCGTGCTCGATCTGGCCCGCGCGGATGTGCGCGATCATCTGTTCCTGCGGCTGTCGGCCCTGCTGGCCGAGCACCCGATCGATTATCTGAAATGGGATCACAACCGGCTGTTGCCGGTGGTCGATGCCGCCCAGACGCGGGGCATCTACGAGCTTCTGGCGCGCCTGCGGGCCGCCCATCCGGGCGTCGAGATCGAAAGCTGCGCCTCCGGCGGCGGCCGCATCGATGCCGGGATCCTGGCCCTGACGCAGCGCGTCTGGCTGTCGGACAGCAACGATGCGCTGGAGCGGCTGCGCATCCAGCATGATGCGGCCCTGTTCCTGCCCATGGCGGTCACGGGCAGCCACGTCGGCCCGCGGCACTGCCACACCTCCGGCCGGGTTCTGGACATGAGCCTGCGCGCCCGGACGGCTGCGCAGCGCCACATGGGCTTCGAGATGGACCTGAGGGAGCTGACGGACACGGAGGCCGCCTGCCTCGGCGCGGTGACGGCCTGGTGGAAGGCGAACCGGGACTGGCTGGTCACGGCCGACATCCTGCGTCTCGACGCCAGCGATCCCGCCGTGCTGGCCGAGCAGCAGCTGGCGCAGGACGGTGCAAGGTTCGTCGTCTGGTCCGCCCAGGTCGCGACGTCGCGCCAGAGCCTGCCCCTGCCGCTGCGGCTGACGCGGCTCGACCCGCGCGCCCGCTACCGCGTGCGGCTGACAAACCCCGGCGACTGTCCGCCCCAGGCCCGCGGCCCGAATGCGCTGCGCGCCGGCGCGGTGGAGCTGTCGGGCGCCGCCCTGATGCAGCAGGGCCTGAGCCTGCCCGTGGCCTGGCCCGGAACCCTCTACATGCTCGAGGGCGAGAGGCTCGATCCCGCTGCCCCGCGCCTTCCCTGACCTGGAGCTGACCCATGGATTTCCTGCCCGTGTTTCCCGACCTTGACGGCGCTTCCGTCTTCATCACCGGCGGCGGCTCCGGCATCGGGGCCTCGCTGACCGAGGCCTTCCTGCGGCAAGGGTCGAAGGTCGCCTTCGTGCAGCGCTCCGATGCCACTGCCTTCTGTGACGAGATGGAGCGCAAGACCGGACGCCGGCCGCTGTTCCTGCCCTGCGACATCACCGACATCGAGGCCCTGAAAGCCGCGATCGGTCAGGCGGCGGCGGCCCATGGCACCGTCACCGTGCTCGTCAACAACGCCGCCAACGACCAGCGCCACGCCACGCTCGACGTGACCGAGGACTACTGGAACTGGTCGATGGCGATCAACCTGAAGGCCTATTTCTTCGCCATGCAGGCGGTGATCCCGGGCATGAAGGCAGCCGGCGGCGGCTCGATCATCAATTTCTCCTCCATCAGCTACATGATGGGCAACGCCGGCTACGCGATCTACACCTCGGCCAATTCCGCCATCAACGGCATGACGCGCAGCCTGGCGCGCGAGTTTGGCCCGGACCGGATCCGCATCAATGCCCTGGCTCCGGGCTGGGTGCTGACCCAGAAGCAGAAGGACATGTGGGTGACGCCGGAGGGTCTCAGCGCCCATCTCGACCGCCAGTGCCTGAAGGAGACCATCGAACCGGAGGACATCGCCGGCGGCTGCCTGTTCCTGGCCTCGCGCGCCTCGCGCATGATGACGGGCCAGGCGCTGGTGATCGACGGCGGCGTTGTGGTGACAGGATGACGGCAGAGGCGGACAGGCACATGAGCGACACCCTGCCGGCGAGCCAGACGCCCGACTGGATCGCGGTTGACTGGATCGCGGTCGACTGGGGCACCACCCATCTGAGAGCCTGGGCGATGCGCGGCGACGAGCCGGTGGCCCGCGCCGCCTCGGATGCCGGAATGTCCAGTCTGGACCGCGACGGCTTCGAGCCGGCGCTGCTGGCCCTGGTGACCCGCTGGCTCGGCACCGGCCGGGTGACACCCGTGATTGCCTGCGGCATGGTGGGCAGCCGCCAGGGCTGGGTGGAAGCCCCCTACATGGCCGTGCCCTGCGGCCCGCTCAACGCCGACCACATGGTGCGCGGCACCACGCTGGATCCCAGGATCGCCCTCTGGGTCGTGCCGGGCCTGAAGCAGGACGCGCCGGCCGACGTGATGCGGGGAGAGGAAACGCAGATAGCCGGACTGCTGGCCGGGGATCCGCGCTTCTCCGGCCTTGCCTGCCTGCCGGGGACCCACACCAAGTGGGTCACCGTGCGCGGCGGGGAAGTCCAGAGCTTCTCCACCTTCATGACCGGAGAACTCTACGGTCTGATCGCCGGACACTCGGTGCTGCGCCATGGTCTCGGCGGACAGGACGCCTGGGATCACGCCGCCTTTGCCGAGGCGGTCGCCGAAGCGCTCCACCAGCCGGCCGGACTGGCGGGGGACCTGTTCCGCCTGCGGGCCGAGGGGCTCCTGCACGGCATGGGCGCCGCCGTGGCGCGGGCGAGGCTCTCCGGTCTCCTGATCGGCAACGAGCTGGCCGCCCTCGGCGAGCGGCGCGTCGGCCCCGTCCGGCTGATCGGCGCCTCCAGCCTCAACCGCCTCTACGCCGCAGCACTGGCGATTGCCGGCTGCGAGGCCGCGGAAGCCGGCGGCGACGATCTCACCCTGGCCGGCCTGACGCTGGCCCGCCACACCCTCATGGAAGCCCCCCGGAGACGCGCCTGATGCGCCCGCTCATTGCCATCCTGCGCGGCCTGACGCCCGCAGAAAGCCTGCCCGTCTGCGAAACGCTGATCGACGCAGGCTTTGCCCGGATCGAGGTCCCGCTCAATTCTCCCTCCCCGTTCGACAGCATCGCGGCCATGGTGCGGCAGTTCGGACCCCGCGCCGAGATCGGTGCCGGCACCGTGCTGGACGCGGCCGATGTGGCCCGTCTAGCCGACATCGGCGCGCGACTGGTGGTCTCGCCCAACTGCGATCCGGAGGTGATCCGCGCGACCAAGGCCGCCGGTCTCCTGTCCTTCCCCGGCGTGATGACGCCGACCGAGTGCTTTGCCGCCCTGAAGGCCGGAGCCGACGGGCTCAAGCTGTTTCCGGCCGGATTGCTCGGGGCCGAGGGCGTCAGGGCAATCCGGGCGGTCCTGCCGGCGGGAACGGATCTCTATGCCGTCGGCGGCGCCGGCGCGGACACCTTCGGCCAGTGGCTGAAGGCAGGCATCACCGGCTTCGGCATCGGCACGGCGCTCTACACCCCCGGGCTGCCGGTGGAGGAGGTGGGGCGACGCGCGCGCGCCATGGTGCTCGCCTATGATGCGGCGGCAGCGGCAGGAGACAAGGCATGACTTCGGTTTTCGACGCAACCGTCTGCGAACTGGGCGAAGGGCCGCTGTGGCACCCGCTCCGCCAGCAGCTCTTCTGGTTCGACATCACCGGCCAGACCCTCTACACCCAGACCGGTGACGAGACCCTGGCAACCCGGTTCGACGTCTGCGTCTCGGCGGCGGGATGGATCGACCGGGATCGTCTCCTGATCGCCAGCGCCCGTGACCTGCGCGTCCATGACCTGGCCCGCGGGACCAGCCAGTCGCTGTGTCCGCTGGAGGCCGACAACGCCCTGACCCGGTCAAATGACGGGCGGGCGGACCCGCAGGGCGGGTTCTGGATCGGCACCATGGGCTACAAGGCCGAAGCCGGGGCCGGCGCGATCTATCGCTGGTATCGCGGGGAGTTGCGCCAGCTCTTTGCGCGCATCACCATCACCAACGCGATCTCCTTCACGGGCGACGGCAAGACGGCCTTCTTCACGGATTCCGCCGTCGGCAAGGTCATGCGCGTGGCGCTTGATGCCAGCGGCTGGCCGGCCTCCGACCCGGAGGTGTTTCTCGATCTGGGTGCTGCCGGCCGCGAGCCCGACGGGGCCGTGGTGGACGCGGACGGCCTGCTGTGGATCGCCGAATGGGGCTCCGCCCATGTCGCCGCCTATGCGCCCGACGGCAGTCTTGTGCGGACCGTCCCCTTCGACGCCCCGAACACCACCTGCCCGGCCTTCGGCGGCCCCGACCTCACCACCCTTTACTGCACATCAGCCCGCCAGGGACTGACCGCCCGGGAGCGGGCAGCCCGGCCCCTGTCCGGCATGACCTTCGCAGCCCCCGCCATCGCCCGTGGCCAGCAAGAACATCAGGTGATCCTGTGACCGAACCCGACCGACCCCGTCATCTTGGCGTCTGCTATTATCCGGAACACTGGTCCGAGGACCAATGGGCCGAGGATGCGGCCCGCATGGTCGCCATCGGCCTGACTTATGTGCGCATCGGCGAATTCGCCTGGAGCCGGCTGGAGCCGGAGCCGGGCAAGATGGACTGGGACTGGCTCGATCGCGCCATCGCCGTCCTGGGCGGGGCC
The DNA here is from genome assembly GCF_009915765.1 of Pannonibacter sp. XCT-53. Taxonomy (NCBI): domain Bacteria; kingdom Pseudomonadati; phylum Pseudomonadota; class Alphaproteobacteria; order Hyphomicrobiales; family Stappiaceae; genus Pannonibacter; species Pannonibacter tanglangensis. The sequence continues at coordinate 1,015,982 of NZ_JAABLQ010000001.1, read as the reverse complement.
GGTCTTCAGGTCGTGCTCGGCACGCCCACGGCAACTCCGCCGCGCTGGATGCTGACCCGGCACTCGGACATGCTGGCCGTCGACGCCCAGGGCCGTCCGCGCGGCTTCGGCTCGCGCCGTCACTACTGCTTCTCGCATCGCGGCTACCGGGAGGACTGCGCGCGCATCGTGACACTGCTGGCCGAGCGGTATGGCCGCAACCCGCATGTGGCTGCCTGGCAGACCGACAACGAATACGGCTGCCATGACACCACCGTCTCCTACTCGCCGTCGGCGCTGACCGCGTTCCGCAACTGGCTGGCGCGCAAGTACCAGTCGCCGCAGGCCCTCAACCGGGCCTGGGGCAACGTGTTCTGGTCGATGGAATACGCAAGCTTCGAGGACATCGGACTGCCCAACCTGACCGTCACCGAGGCAAACCCGGCCCATGTGATGGATTTCCGGCGCTTTGCCTCCGACGAGGTGGTGTCCTTCAACAAGCTGCAGACGGACATCATCCGGCGCTACACCGACGCCCCGATCGCCCACAACTACATGGGGCGCATTGTCGACTTCGACCATTTCGATGTCGGCGCCGATCTCGACATCGCCAGCTGGGACAGTTACCCGCTGGGGTTCCTGTCCGACCGGCTGGAAGCGGACGAGGCGTTCAAGCTGCGCTTCCTGCGCCAGGGCCACCCGGATTTCCAGGCGTTCCATCACGACCTCTACCGCGCCGTCGGGCGGGGGCGCTGGTGGGTGATGGAACAGCAGCCCGGCCCGGTGAACTGGGCGCCCTACAACCCGGATCCCCTGCCCGGCATGGCCCGGCTCTGGGCCTGGGAAGCCTTCGCCCACGGGGCGGAGGCCGTCTGCTACTTCCGCTGGCGCCAGGCTCCCTTCGCGCAGGAACAGATGCACGCCGGCCTGCTGCGGCCCGACAGCGCTCCCGCCCCGGCCTATCATGCCACGGAGCAGGTGGCAGGGGAGCTGAAGGCCATGCCGCTGACCGACATCGCCCCGGCACCGGTGGCGCTGGTCTTCGACTATCCGAGCGCCTGGGCCTGGTCGATCCAGCCGCAGGGCAAGGACTTCGACTACTTCCGCCTCGCCTTTGCCATGTACCGGGGCTTGCGGCAGCTTGGCCTGTCGGTCGACATCCTGCCGGCCAGCGCCCGGGACTTCACCGGCTACGGTCTCGTGCTCGTGCCGGGGCTCTTCACCCTGCCCGAGGGGCTTGCCGCGGCGCTGCAGGCCAGCGGTGCCGAGATCGTCGCCGGCCCCCGGACCAACTCCAAGACGCCGGATTTCTCGATCCCCGTGCCGCTGCCACCGGCCCTGCCCGGCCTCGACTGCCGGATTGCACGGGTCGAAAGCCTTCCCGCTGCAGCGCCCGTGCCGCTTGCAGGCGGCGGGGCCTTCGTCGGCTGGCGCGAGCGTCTGGAGGGGACCGCCGAGACGGTGATCCGGGCCGAGGACGGCACGTCGGCGGTGGTGCGCAGCGGCCGGATGACCTATGTCGGCGGCTGGCCGGACGAGGTGGCGCTGGCCCGCATTCTGGGCGAGGCCGCACACCGCGCCGGCGTAACCGTAACACCGATGCCGGAGGGCGTGCGGCAGCGCGACACGAAAACGCACAGGTTCTACTTCAACTACAACCCGGAACCTGTTGTTTTCAATGGAAATGAACTGCCGGCAGCCGGCGTTCTCTGGACCCCGCGCACGACCTGACCGACGCGCCTGGCCCTGCGGTCAGGCCCCGGCCGGCAACAGGCGTCGCAACAGCGCGAGATCGCGCGCGAGCCGCTCGCGCGCCTCGCGGATGGCGGGCGTGTCGAGCGCATCGGGACGTGCGGCCTGTTCGAGCAGGTAGTCACCGGAGCGCAGCACGTCGCGCCAGCGCGGATTGACCGGCAGCGTCTCGAGCATCAGGTACTTGTCAAGCGTGCGGGTCTGCAGCGACGACTTGTCGAGGCTGACCCGCCAGATGCCGCTGGCCTCGGCGAAGTCGACCTTGCCCTTGCCCGTCAGCTGCTTCCAGAGGGCCAGCACCTCGCCCATGACGGCCACGATCTGCGCGCGGTAGGGATCGGCGCTGACGACATCGAGATCGTCGGCCACGGGACTGGCCAGCGCCGGCAGAGAACTGTCGACCGCATCGCGCACCGATGTCACCAGACCGGGGGCCTCGCGTCCGGCCTCGCTCAGGAGCAGCGCAATGCCGCCGCCTGCATCGGGGAGAAGCGCGAAGGCGTTGAGCACCAGACGGCGGCCGTCGATCTCCGCTTCCACGCGGCGCGTGTCGTCGTCACCGGTCAAGCCCGACAGGGCCGCCAGCGCCACGTCCGGCAGCAGATCCGAGAGGGTGGTCTGGCCGCTGACGGGAGCCTCACCCAGCCAGCGCTCGGCAGCCGGATTGGCAAAGGTGACGACGCCCTTGGGATTGGCGCAGACCAGCCCGTCCTCGAGTGCCTCGAGGAGCTGTCCCATCCGGCGCTGCGACAGGCGCAAGGCATCCTCCACCTGGATGCGGCGCTCGATCTCCTGTTTCAGCTCGCTGTTCTCCTCCGCCCGCCGCTTGGCCCGCGAGGCCTCGAGCAGGGTGGCAATGCGGCTGACCAGCTCGTCCTTGACGAAGGGCTTCACCACATAGTCGTTGGCCCCGACCTCGAAGCCCGCGATCATGTCGCGGGTGCGGCCACGGGCGGTCAGGAGAATGATCGGCAGGTCGAGGAGCGAATACCGGCGTCGCAGATGGCGCGCCACGTCCAGTCCGCTCATGCCGCTCATCATGACATCGAGGACGACGAGATCGGGGTGGTACTCTTCCACCAGCCGCAGCGCGTCCGGGCCATTGTCGCAGTCGATCACCCGGTAGCCCCGCGGCAGCAGCACGTTGCGCAGCACCTGCAGGTTGATCGGCTCGTCATCGACCAGCAGGATCGAGGGCGCGGCGCTGTCGCCTTCCGCAAGCGGGCGGGAGGCCACGGCATCCGGCCCCGCCAGCACCTCATGCAGCTCGGAGCGATTGACCGGCAGCGCGGGCTGGTCGGAGGCCGGCAGGCTGACCGTGAAGGTCGAGCCCTCGCCGAGCGTGCTCTCCACCTCGATGGTGCCCGACATCAGCACGGCGAGGTTGCGGGCGATGGTGAGACCGAGGCCGGTGCCCTCCTGCATGGCGGCGCGCGAGCCGCTGCCGGTGATCTGCTCCAGCGGATGGAAGATGCGCTCCAGGCTGTCGGGCGAGATCCCGGGCCCGAAGTCGCGGATGGCAATGGCCACGCGGGGACCGCGAGGCCCATCGCTGCGGCGGGCGGAAATCTCGATGCGCCCCTCGCCGCCATACTTGACCGCGTTGGTGATGAGATTGAACAGGATCTGCTCGAAGCGCACCGGATCGGCATGCACCGCCGGCACCTCCCCGTCAACATCGACCCGCAGCGTCACCGGCTCGCCCGTGAGCATCGGACGGGCCAGCTGCAGCACGTTGCGCAGGCTCTGGGCCACGTCGAGCGGCTGCAGGTCGAGCCGCATCCGCCCCTCGCGGATACGGTAGATGTCGAGCAGGTCATCGACCAGCCGCGACAGGCGCCGGGCGCTGAGGGCAATGAGGTGCAGCTGGCTTTTCTGGGCCGGGGCGAACTCGCCCATGGCGCCGGCCCCAAGGGTTTCGGAAATGCCGATGATGCCGTTGAGCGGCGTGCGCAACTCGTGCGAGGTGGCGGCGAGGAAGCGGTCCTTCATCCGGTCGGCCTCCTCCAGCTCCGCGTTCTTTTCCTCGATCTGGCGCAGATGCTGCTCCAGCTCGGCATTCTTCTGGCTGATCACCTCGACCTGGTCGCGCAGCGACCGCCGCATCTGGGTCACGGCACGCGACAGGTCGGCGTATTCGAGGGGCCGGTCATACTCCGGCAGCTCCTCGTCCAGTGCCCCGTTGGCGACCATGGTCGCCGACCGCGCCAGACGGCGGATCGGTCCGGTCATCGACCGGGACAGGGCGAGCGCTGCCGGAACCAGCGCGGCAATGGCCGCGATACCGATCAGGAGCAGCGCGTCACGCAGGCGACGCGATGTGGCAAAGGCGCGTGCCTGCTCGGATTCGGCCACCACCAGCCAGCCCGGTGCCGGATCGGTCAGCCGCTTCCAGGCCGACAGGGTCGGCACGCCGATCAGACCCTCCGTCAGGGTTTCGATGCCCTGCGGTGCCCGCATCTGGGCCGGGACGGCCGCCGGGCTCGCCGTGCTGATGCCGGCACCGCGGGTGGCGGCGATGACCTCGCCGCGCGACGAGATCAGGGTCATCACGTTGCTGGCCTGCATCAGCCGCCCCAGTCCCTCGGCCGGCAGACGAAAGAAGATCGTGGCGTTGGACGTGGTGTAGAGGCGCACGTTCATGCCGAGATAGGCCACGAACTGCCCGCTCACCGGATCATGCACGAAGTCGGAGAAGAGCAGCGCCTGGGACTGCGGATTGACCCGCAGCTTGGCGTAGAGCGCGGCCAGCGGCCCGGTCATGTCGTTGAGATCGTGGCCGAGATAGGCGTCCTTGGCGACGGAATAGACCACGCGGCCGCGCGTGTTGACCAGATAGAGGTTGTCGTATTCGGACGCCGCGATGAAATCGGCGAAGGACGGATGGAAGCGGCGATGCGCGTTGGCATATTCCAGCGCCTCGCGCAGCAGGATGTCCTCGCCCACCGGCGCCGGCGGCGGAATGATGGTCGAGCCGCCCGGTTCGACGCCGAACAGCAGGCGCAGCCGGGCGCCGGCCTGTGTCTCGGTCGCCGCCATCTGGCCCATGGCGAAGGAGAACCCGTAAAAGTCGCCCACCGCATAGCGCACGTTGGCGGACTGGCCGATGCTCTCCGCCTCGCGCCGGGCAAAGGTGAGGTATTGCAGCACCTCGCTGCTCTTGGCGTCCCGCGCGAAGGCGACCTGGCGATAGGTCTCCTCGGTGATGTTGCGGTTCACCAGCGCAAAGAACACCCATCCCCCGAGCGCGAGCGGCAGCACGGAAGCCAGGATCAGCGTGATCATGACACGGGTCTGGAAGCCTTGCGGCAGAAAGGGCATCTTGGTGTCGGGCGTTCCCTGATCGGACAAGGTCCCAGCCTATAGCATCACTGGTGTGACAGCACAGCCGGCCGGGCGGGCACCGGAACGCCGGCCAGTTTCGCAAGGCTCGGCAAGCTCCTCGCAAGCTCTTGTTTCAAAAATTTTTTTTCGGCGTTTACCGCTTTCGCCGATGCGGCATCGGGCCCCGATTTTGACGAACTTTACGAAATTTCGGGTGGCTTTGACCCCTGCGGCATGGCGCAAGATGCAATCGCTGCATCGCTGGCGAGGAGCGGTGGAACGACGCAAGGGGACCACGGAGCGGTCATCCCCGTCCTCGGCCGACAGCGGCAGCATGAGCAAAACCGCAGGGGTAACACCGCCTGCCTCGGGAGGATTGAAATGATCAAGTCGCGTCTGGCCGGCATTCTGCTGACGGCCACCGTTCTCGGCTCTGCATCCGGCGCCGCCATGGCAGCCGAGGCCGTGCTGACCGCGCTGCCGGTGCAGCGCACCGCGTGGGTCGAGAACTACAACCCGTTCAACGAGTCGACCCGCCTGCCGTCGATCCAGGACTTCGTGTACGAGCCGCTGGTGATCTTCAACACCCTGAAGAGCGGCGAGCCGAACTTCCGCCTGGCCACGTCCTACGAGTTTTCCGACGACCTGAAGTCGCTGACCTTCAAGCTGCGCGACGGCGTCACCTGGTCCGACGGCGAGGCCTTCACGGCCGACGACGTGGCCTTCACCTTCAACATGGTGCTGAAGACCGCCGCCCTCGACACCCGCTCGATGGCCAAGCTGGTCGAGAGCGTCGAAGTCGTCGATCCGCTGACGGTCAAGTTCAACCTCAAGAAGGTGAACAGCCAGGCCGCCATCGACATCGTCCGCGTTCCGATCGTGGCCGAGCACATCTGGTCGAAGGTTCCCGATCCGGTCGCCTTCACCAACCCGAAGCCGGTCGGCACCGGCCCGCTCACCGATTTCCGCCGCTTCACCGAGCAGGAATACCTGCAGTGCCGCAACCCGAAGTACTGGGACGCCGCCACGCTGAAGGTGGACTGCATGCGCTTCCCGCAGATCGCCAACAACGACCAGGCGCTCGCGGCTGCCGCCCGCGGTGAACTTGACTGGATGGGCTCGTTCCTGCCCGACATCGAGAACACCTATGTCGCCAAGGATCCCGCCAACCACAAGTACTGGCTGCCGGCCGGGTCCTTCGTGATGTTCAACGTCAACCCGGAATCGCCGAACGAGGGCAACCGCGCTGCCTTCTCCGACGTGAACTTCCGCCGCGCCCTGTCGATGGCCCTGGACCGCGAGGCCATGGTCGAGATCGCCGGCTACGGCTACCCGACCATCAACCAGTACCCCTCGGGCCTGGGCCGCGCCTACCACTCCTGGAACAATCCGGCCGTGGACGAGAAGTTCGGCAAGTACATGCAGAACGACGTCGAGGCCTCCAAGGCGCTGCTCGCCGAGCATGGCTACAAGGACACCACCGGCGACGGCTTCGTCGAAGCCCCGAACGGCAAGCCGATCGACTTCAACATCATCGTGCCGAACGGCTGGACCGACTGGGTGAACGCGGCACAGATCGCTGTCGAGGGCCTCAACGCCGTCGGCATCAAGGCCTCCGTCGCCACGCCGGAACAGGCCGTGTGGAACGAGGCCCTGATCAAGGGCACCTACGACATGGCCATGAACTCGGTCTTCGTCGGCCCGACGCCCTACACCCACTTCGACTCGGTGCTGCATGAACGCAACCAGGGCGTGACCCGTTTCGGCGCCGGTCGCTTCCGCAATGCGGAACTGTCCGCTGCCCTCGACGGCTTCGCCCAGACCACCGATCAGGCCAAGCAGAAGGAACTGATCAACAAGGTCCAGATGATCGCAGGCGAAAACCTGCCCGTCATCCCGGTGTTCAACAACCCGCGCTGGTACCAGTACAACACCAAGCGCTTCACCGGCTTCTTCAGCGCCGAAAACCCGGTCGCCAACCCGGTTGTCCATGACAACCAGCCGGAGCGCCTGCTGCATCTCCTCTCCCTGCGTCCGGTCAACTGACCCGATGCGACTTCGGGGCGGCCTCCTCGGCCGCCCCTTTTTTCCCGCGACCGGACAGGCCCGCCACGACCGGCGGCCTCTTCCGTCCTGCGCCCGCTGCGGCGCGGGCAACTGACCGGTCCCGCAGCCCCGGCCCCTCGCCCGGAACGCGACCGCGCACTGGACCTCGCTCATGAACTTTCTGCTGAAACGGCTTGCCTTCTACCTGGTGGCCTTCCTCGTGGCGGCAACCTTCAACTTTCTCATCCCGCGGCTGATGCCGGGGGATCCGACCGACATCATGCTCTCGCATGCCGACGGCACGATCCCGCCGGAAGCCCGCGAGGCCCTCAAGGCAACCTTCGGCTTCATCGACGAGCCGCTGCACATCCAGTACGGCAAGTACCTGTCGAGCATCTTCACCTGGGACTTCGGCACGTCGGTGAAGTTCTTTCCGCTGCCCGTCACCGATGTGCTTCTGACCGCCCTGCCCTGGACCCTGCTCCTGACCGGCAGCGCGCTCGCCGTGTCGTTCTCGATCGGCACGCTGCTCGGCATTCTCGCCGCCTGGCGCCGCGGACAGGGGGTGGACATGGTGCTCTCGCCGCTGGCGCTGGCCATGCAGTCGGTCCCGGCCATGGTGGTGGCACTGACCACGCTCTACATCTTCGCCATCGGCAATCCGATCCTGCCGACCGGCTATGCCTATGACCCGGCGCTCGACCCCGCGGTCTCGCTGACCTTCCTCGGCTCCGTCGCCACGCATGCGATCCTGCCGGTCCTGACCCTCAGTCTCGTCTTCACCGGCGGCTACCTGGTCACCATGCGCAACAACATGATCGGCCAGCTCGGCGAGGATCACGTGCACATGGCCGAGGCGAAGGGGCTCTCGGATGCGCGCGTGCGCTATGCCTATGCCGCCCGCAACGCGCTGCTGCCCTCCGTCACCGCGCTGGCGCTGTCCTTCGGTGCCCTGTTCGGCGGTTCGCTGGTGACGGAAGTGGTGTTCAACTACCCCGGCGTCGGCAACCTGCTCTACCTCGGCATCCTGGCGCGCGACTTCCCGCTGATCCAGGGCCAGCTCCTGATCATGACGCTCGCCATGCTGACGGCGAACTTCACGGTCGACATCGCCTACATCTTCCTTGACCCGCGCCTTCGGAAAGCCTGATGACCGGTTTCCTCACCTCCTTCCTGCGCAATCGCAAGGCAGCCTTCGGTCTCGCCATCGTGCTGCTCTACCTTGCCGTCGCGCTGCTGGCGCCGCTGATTGCGGGCTATGATCCGCTCGCCCGCGTTGCCCGCCCGCACCAGCCCCCGTCCTGGGACCACTGGCTCGGCACCACCCGCATGGGCCGCGACGTGTTCGCCCAGCTCGTCTGGGGCACCCGCACCTCGCTCATGGTCGGCCTCGTCGCCGGCCTGATCGTGACCGTCAACGGCACCATCATCGGCATCACGGCCGCCTATTTCGGCGGCGTCGTGGACGAGATCCTGAACTTCATGACCAACGTGGTGCTCGTGCTGCCGCAGCTGCCGCTGCTGCTGGTGCTCGCCGCCTTCCTCGGTCAGGTCAGCCCCTGGGCAATCGCCCTGATCATCGGCCTGACCTCCTGGGCCTGGGGCGCGCGCGTGACCCGTGCGCAGGCCCTGACGCTGAAGACACGCGACTACATCGAGGCCTCGCGCATGCTGGGTGAGCCCGCCTGGCGGATGATCCTGGTCGAGATGCTGCCGAACCTGCTGTCGATCATCTGCTTCAACTTCATCGGCTCGATCATCTTCACGATCATCACCCAGGCCACGCTCGAGTTCCTCGGCCTCGGCAGCCCGCTGTCGCTGTCCTGGGGCACCATGCTCTACAACGCCCAGACCTCGTCGGCGATCACGGTCGGGGCCTGGTGGGAAATCGCAGCCCCCTGCCTTGCCATCGTCTTCATCGGCGTCGGCCTGTCGATGATGAACTTCGGCGTCGACGAGATCTCCAACCCGCGCCTGCGGACCCTGGGCACCATCGGCAAGGCGCTCAAGCTGCAGCGTGCCCTCGACCGGGAACGCCTGAAGGAGGCCGGCCAATGACCGCAGCACCCCGGACAGATGCTCCTGCCCTCGTCGACGTGCGCGACCTCAAGGTCGACTACCTGACGGGAACGGGCACGTTTACCGCCGTGCGCGGCGTCTCGTTCCAGATCGCCCCGGGCGAGATCCTGGGCCTGGCCGGCGAAAGCGGCTGCGGCAAGAGCACGATCGCCTTCGCCCTGATGCGCCTGCACAAGCCGCCAGCCTTCATCTCGGGCGGGTCGATCCGGTTCGACGGGCGCGACGTGCTGGCGCTGAGCCCGGAAGAGCTGCGCGCCTTCCGCTGGTCGGAAGCCGCAATGGTGTTCCAGAGCGCGATGAACTCGCTCAATCCGGTGCTGACCGTCTTCGAGCAGTTCCACGACATGCTCAAGGCTCACGGCCCGATCAGCAAGGCGGACGCAAGAGCCCGGGCGGCCGAGATGCTGGCCATGGTCGGCATCGCTGCCGACCGTCTCGACAGCTATCCGCACCAGCTCTCGGGCGGCATGCGCCAGCGCGTCGTGCTGGCCCTCGGCCTGACCCTGCGCCCCCGTCTGGTGATCATGGACGAGCCCACGACCGCCCTTGACGTGATCGTGCAGCGGGAAATCCTGCAGCAGGTGGTGGCGCTGAAGGAAAAGCTCGGTTTCTCGGTGCTGTTCATCACCCACGACCTGGCCCTGATGGCGCAGATCGCCGACCGGATCGCCGTCATGCTGCGCGGCGAGATCGTCGAGATCGGCGAAACGGACCAGATGGTCAATGCTCCGCGCCACGACTACACGCGCGCGCTCTGGGAGGCGATGCCGATCCTGAGCGCCCCAGCCGAGAAGGGCCTGGTCCATGGCTGACACCTCCCCGATCCTGACGCTCGAACGCGTTTCCAAGACCTTCGTCACCAAGCCGGTCTTCGGGCCCGCCCGCCGCGTGGAAGCGCTGCGCCGGGTCTCGCTGACCCTCCAGCCGGGCAAGGCCCTGGCGCTGGTCGGCGAGAGCGGGTCCGGCAAGAGCACGGTCGGTCGCCTGATCGTGCGCCATTACGCCCCGACCGAAGGGCGCATCCTGTTTGAAGGCCAGGACATCGAGACGAACCACAGCCGGGCGCTCGAGAAGGCGTATCAGCGCTCGGTGCAGATGGTGTTCCAGGATCCGTTCTCGGCCCTCAATCCGGCCCACACGATCCGCCATCATCTCCTGCGCCCGCTGGCGCTGCACCAGCCGGACCGTGATCCGGAACGGGCGCTCCTCGATCTCCTCGGCGATGTCGAGCTTGATCCGAAATCGACACCGGACAAGTACCCGCACGAGCTGTCCGGCGGCCAGCGCCAGCGCGTCAACTTCGCCCGCGCGCTCGCCGTGAATGCCCGCCTGATCGTGGCCGACGAGCCGACGTCGATGCTCGACGTCTCGATCCGCAAGTCGGTGCTCGGCCTGATGCGGCGGCTGAAGGACGAGCGCGGCCTCGCCCTGCTCTACATCACCCACGACATTGCCACGGCCCAGTATCTGGCCGAGGAAACGGCGGTGATGTTCCGTGGGCAGATCGTCGAGCAGGGGCCGACGGCCAGGGTGGTCGGCGCGCCGCAGCATGCCTACACGCAGCTGCTGCGCTCGGCCGTGCCGGACCCCGCCATCCGCCTCGGCGGCGATGGCCAGAGCTTTGCCGAACAGGCCGCGCAGGTGCGCAAGGACGCCGCCCGCGACGTGACCTCGATGACGATGGCCGGCGACGGGCATTTCTTCGCGCTGCACTGAGGGACCCGTGATGCCAGACCTTCTCGTTCCGCTTTACAGCCTTCCCGCCCCGCCGCCGCTCCCGGACGGGCTGGTGGTGCGCCCTGCCCTGCCGCCGGAACACCATGTGGTGACCGCCTTCGTCGGCAAGCACTTCAGCCCCGGCTGGGTCAGCGAATGCACGGTCGCCCTCGCGGCGCGGCCGGCCCGCCTTCTCGTCGCCATCGAGGCTGGCGAGCTGGCCGGCTTTGCCTGTCATGACGTGACCGCCCGTGGCTTCTTCGGGCCCACCGGCGTCGATCCGGCGCGGCAGGGACGCGGAATTGGCCGCCATTTGCTGCTTCGGGCGCTCGATGCCCTCAAGGCCGACGGCTTTGCCTATGCCGTCATCGGCGCGGCCGGACCGGTCGAGTTCTACGTCAAGACCTGCGGCGCCATCGAGATCCCCAATTCCACACCCGGCATCTATCGCGGCCTGCTGCGCTGATGCATCCGGCCGCGTCGCCCCGGTGCGGCCGCCTCTGAAACCGATTTCCCGTCCGGACATCCCCGCAGGGGCCGGACCCCGCCTCGCAGGACAGCCATGACCAAGTATCATCTCGACGTGATCTGGACCGACACCGCCAACGATGGCCGGGAGCTGGCCGTCACCCTGACCAACCTGTCCGACAGCCCCCTGTCGGGGTTCACGCTGGGGTACACCTCGATCACCCGGACCGTGCGCCCCTCGGTCTGCCAGAACGGCAGCATGGTGCGGCGTCAGGCCAACTACCACGAATACGCCCCGCCGGCCGGGCTGACGCTGGCCCCCGGCGACAGCTGGCGCTTCGTCGAGACCTCGCTCAGCCGCAAGGCCCTGCATTCCAACGACGGCCCGAAGAGTGCCTTCGTGATCCTTGCGGACGGCAGCGCCGAGGCGGTCTCGGTTGCCGACATGCAGATCGCCGGCTTCGAGGCCGCCCGCGCCGAGCGCTCGAACTTCACGCTCGGCGTCCTGCCGCAGCCGGCCAGCGTCGCCGTCGCGTCCTGGATGGCCAGGGCCCCGGTGCACCTGAAGCTTGAGGGCGGGTCGGTCACCGAGAAGCGCGTGGTCGGCGGCGTCAACGCCCTCGCCCGCCGTCTCTTCACGCTGCGCGCCAATCCCTTCGTGTTCGTGGCCCCCGAAGGCGCCGTCGCCCTGCGCCTCGCCGCAAGTGCAACGCTTGCCGCGGAAGCCTATCAGATCGACTTCAACGGGTCGGACATTGTCCTGACCTATGGCACCGAGCTCGGCCTTCGCCACGGTCTCGTGACCCTGGCACAGGCCATGATGGCCGCGCGCGAGGACAGCGGGCAGTTCGCCTTCCCCTTCGCCGGCCGGATCGAGGATGCCCCCCGCCATGGCTGGCGCGGGTCGCATCTCGACGTGTCGCGGCAGGTCTATCCGCTTGCCGACGTGCTGCGCTTCGTCGATCTCCTGGCCTGGCACAAGCTCAACCGCTTCCACTGGCACCTGACGGACGACGAGGGCTGGCGGCTCGAGATCAAGCGCCTGCCGCAGCTGACCGCAACCGGCGCCCACACCGGGCTGGACCGGCCGATCCTGCCGCAGCTCGGTCATGGCCCCTTCGGACATGGCATATTCTACACCCAGGAGGAGGCCCGCGCCGTGGTTGCCCACGGCCGCGCGGTCGGCGTTGAAGTGATGCCGGAAGTCGACCTTCCGGGCCATTGCGCCGCCGCGATTGCCTCGCTGCCGGAGCTGGTCGATCCCGACGAGCCGGAGAGCTACTGGTCGATCCAGGGCTATGGCAACAACGCGCTCAACCCGGCCCTCGACGCCACCTGGACCTTCACCCGGACGGTTCTGGAAGAACTGCTGGCCGTGTTCCCCTTCGAGGTCATCCATGTCGGCGGCGACGAGGTGGCCCCCGAAGCCTGGCTGCAGTCGCCGAAGGCGCAGGAACTGATGGCGCGCGAGCGCATCAACGGCACCGATGGCCTGCAGGCGCATTACCTGAAGCGCGTGCATGCCTTCCTTTCCGCACAGGGCCGCATCACCGGTGGCTGGGAAGAGGTCGCCCATGGCGGCGGCGTGTCGCCGGAGCGCAGCCTCCTGTTCGCCTGGACCCTCAGGGAGAAGACGGCCGAGCTGGCTGCCCTCGGCTATGACGTGGTCTCCTCCCCCGGCCAGACCTATTACCTCGACATGGTTCAGGCGGGTGACTGGAACGAGCCGGGCGCAAGCTGGGCCGGCATCACGCCGGTCGAGACCTCCTACGGCTACGAGGCCCAGGGCGACGATCCGCATCTGGCCCTGCGGCTGAAGGGCATCCAGGCCTGCATCTGGAGCGAGCACATCACCTCGCGCGAGCGCTTCAACCACCAGGTCTTCCCGCGCCTGTCGGCAATTGCCGAAGCGGCCTGGACCCCGGAAGCGATGAAGGACTTCGCCCGCTTCAGCACCGTCGCGCCGCTGATGCCGAAGGCCTGACCCGCATGGACGTTTCCGTCTGGACCTATGCCTGGGACATGCTCGACCTCGGGGTCGAGCATGTGACGGGCGAACTCGCTGCGCTGGCCGGCGCCACGCATCTCAGTCTCGCCGCCGCCTATCATGCCGGCCGCTTCATCCAGCCGCGCTCGTCGCGCCGCAAGATCTTTTTCCCCGAGGACGGGACGGTCTACTACGCGCCCGACGCCGGGCTCTGGCAGGAGGCCGAGATCACGCCGCGCCAGGCGGCCGTCAGCCGGGACAGCGACCTGATGGCGCGGCTCGGCGCGGCCCAGTCCGGGGGCGGGCTCGGCCTGTCGGCCTGGACCGTCTGCCTGCACAACACACGGCTGGCAACGACCCATGCCGGCCATGCCATGGCCACCGCCTTCGGCGACCGCCTCGCCTTTGCCCTCTGCCCGTCCAGCCCGGCCGCCCGCGCCTATGTGCGCAAGCTCGTGCAGGAGATCTCCCACCGGTTCCGTCCGGCCCGGATCGAGCTGGAAACCCCCGGGTTCCTGGAGGTCGAACATGGCTTTCACCACGAGAAGGACGGCGTCGGTCTGACGGCTGACGAAGCCTTTCTCATGTCCGTCTGCTTCTGCCCGCATTGCCTCGAGCGGGCCCGCGCGGCCGGGGTGGACGGCGAAGCGGCACGACGCGCGGTGGTCGAGATCCTCTGCGACGCCTGCGAAAGGTCAACGCCCGTCAGCCGTTTTCCCGAGTTTCCCGAGACGGGGCTGGAGGCGTTCCGCGCCGTGCCGGCGCTCCACGACTACCTGCTCTGGCGCCGGGAACCGGTGATGAGCCTGATCGCCGACGCAAGGGATGCCGCCCACCCGGACACGGCCATCCTGCTGGTCGACGGACCGTCTGCCTGGCGCGGCGGCGTCGATCTCGACCGGGTCAGCTCGGTCTGCGACGGCATGATCCTGTGTCTCTATGGCCAGACGCCGGAGACGACGGCACGCGAGATCGCCGCGATGCGCCGGCGCCTCGGCGCCTCGGCGAGCCTGATCCTGGGCCTGTCCGCCTTCCAGTCGGCCGTCGCCTCGGCGGAACCCCTCTGCCGCGCCGCGATCGCCGGCGCGCAGGCCGGCGCCGACGGGCTCAACTACTACAACTACGGTCTCGTGACCCGTCCGCGCCTCGGCTGGATGGGAGAGGCAACCGCCGCCTTCCGGGCCGCCCGGACAGGCTGACGCGGCGACGAGGCCAGCCCGAATGCCCGGGCTGGCCCGTTCTGCCCTTGCAGGAACAAGGCTGTGATCAGCGGTCCAGCGCCCGGTCCAGATGGGTGTAGCCGCCATCGGGAAAGACCCACTGGCCGGTGATGTGGCTCGCACGGGCCGACAGCAGGAACACGATGGTGTCCGCGATCTCGCGCGCCGTTGTCATGCGGTGACCAAGCGGGATCCGCGCGGAGATGCGCTGCTCTTCCACCCCGGGGTCGGGAAAGGTCCGCAGCCAGGTCGCGTAGAGCGGCGTCATCACCTCGGCCGGAAGCACCGCATTCACCCGGACACCATGGCCGGCCAGCGCCGCCGCCCATTCGCGGGTCAGGCCGAGCTGGGCCGCCTTGGCCGCCACATAGGCCGACGTGCTGCCCTGCCCCGTCACGGCCGTCTTGGACGACACGTTGACCACTGCCCCCCGCGTGGCCTTCAGGTCTTCCACGGCAAGGTGCATCAGCGTGTAGTAATGCACCAGATTGCGGTCGAGCGAGGCGCGGAAGGCCTCGGGACCGGCCTCCAGCCCGACGCTGTCGTTGGCCCCGGCGTTGTTGACAAGACCGTCGATCCGGCCGAACCGGCTGCGCACGGTGGCGATGGCCGCGCGGCAGGCAGCGTCCGACGACAGGTCTGCCAGCAGGACGCAAGCCTGCGGCGACAGGATCTGCAGCCCTTGCAGGAAGGCCGGATCAGGCTCCCGGCGGGCGAGGATGACCGGAACGGCCCCCTCCTCGGCCAGCACCTCGCTGACGGCGGCCCCGATGCCGGACGCGCCGCCCGTGACGATGATGATCCTGCCGGTCAGTCCGAGGTCCATCAGTTGCCTCCGAAGCGGTGCGCCGCGATCGAGGACGGTTTCATTTCAATCGAAAAGCCCGGGCGCAGGGGCGGCATGTAGGCCGCATCCCGGATCACGCAGGGATCGAGGAAATGCTCGTGCAGGTGATCGACATACTCGATCACGCGCCCCTCGCGGGTGCCGGCAATGCAGAGATAGTCGATCATCGACAGGTGCTGGACATATTCGCAAAGGCCGACGCCGCCCGCATGCGGACAGACCTTCAGCCCGTGCCTGGCCGCCATCAGCATCACGGCAAGGATCTCGTTGACGCCGCCGAGCCGGCAGCTGTCGATCTGCACCACGTCGATGGCCCCGCGCATGATGAGCTGCTTGAAGATGATGCGGTTCTGGCACATCTCGCCGGTTGCCACCTGGATCGGGGCCACGGCCTCGCGGATCTTGCGATGGCCCTCGATGTCATCCGGACTGGTCGGTTCCTCGATGAACCAGGGCCTGGCAAAGGCGAGCTTGCCGACCCAGTCGATGGCCTGATCGACCTCCCAGACCTGGTTTGCGTCGATCATCAGGTTGATGTCCGGACCGACCGTTTCGCGCGCAATCGTCAGCCGGCGGATGTCATCCTGTAGATCACGGCCGACCTTCATCTTGATGTGGCGGAAGCCGGCATCGACGGCCTCGCGGCAGAGCCGGGCCAGTTTTTCGTCATCATAGCCGAGCCATCCGGCCGAGGTCGTGTAGCAGGGATAGCCCTCGCGTTCGAGGATCGCCCGCCGTCCGGCCTTGCCCTCCGCCTGCCGGGTCAGGAACTCCAGCGCCCATTCCGGGGTGATGCAGTCGGTCAGGTAGCGGAAGTCGATGCAGCGCACGAGCTCTTCCGGGCTCATGTCGGCAACGAGCGCCCAGACCGGCTTGCCCTCGATCTTGGCGTAAAGGTCCCAGACCGCATTGACGACGGCTCCGGTGGCCAGGTGAATGGCCCCCTTGTCGGGACCGATCCAGCGCAGCTGGCTGTCCGAGGTCATGTGGCGCCAGAACCGGCCCATGTCGGCGGCAACCCAGTCCATGTCGAGCCCGACCACCAGCGGCCGGAGCGCCTCGATGGCGGCGACGCAGATCTCGTTGCCGCGGCCGATGGTGAAGGTAAGCCCGTGCCCCTCGTGCGGCCCGTCCGTTTCGAGGACCACATAGGCGGCGGAATAGTCCGGGTCCGGATTCATCGCGTCCGACCCGTCGAGATGCAGGCTGGTCGGAAACCGCAGGTCTGCGGTCCTGAGCCCCGTGATCCTGGTCATGTGCGGACAACCTTCTGTGTCTGGATGCCGAGCCCGGCGATGCCGAGGCGAATGGTCTCGCCGCCCTTGAGATAGACGGGCGGCTTCTGGCCAAGCCCGACGCCCGGCGGTGTTCCGGTGGAAATGACGTCGCCCGGCTGCAGCGACATGAAGCGGCTGAGGTAGGACACGATCTCGGCAACGCCGAAGATCATGGTGGCGGTCGACCCGTCCTGGTAGCGCTTGCCGTCCACCTCCAGCCACATGGCCAGACTGGAAACATCGGCGATCTCGTCCGGCGTCACCAGCCAGGGTCCCGTGGGGCCGAACGTGTCGCAGCCCTTGCCCTTGTCCCAGGTGCCGCCGCGCTCGATCTGGTACTCGCGCTCGGACACATCGTTGATCACGCAATAGCCGGCAACATGCGACAGCGCGTCGGCCTCCTCGATGTACTTGCCGCCCTTGCCGATGACGACGCCGAGCTCGACCTCCCAGTCGGTCTTCTGCGACCCACGCGGGATCTCGATCGCGTCATCAGGACCGACGATCGCCGAGGTCCACTTGTTGAAGACGATCGGCTCCTCGGGGATGGCGGCCCCGGTTTCGGCTGCGTGATCGGCGTAGTTCAGCCCGATGCAGATGAACTTGCCGATCCGGCCGACGCAAGGCCCGAGCCGCAGGTCGACCTGCGGGGTGCCGGACACGAGAGGCAGGGCGCCGGGATCGAGCGCGGCGAGCCGGGCAAGGCTCTCGGGCAGGAGGACGGCACCGGCAATGTCGTCGACATGGGCCGACAGGTCCCGCACGCGGCCGTCGCCATCCAGCAGGCCCGGACGCTCCTGGCCAGCCGGGCCATAACGCAGCAGTTTCATGGGAAATCTCCGTGGCAGGACCGCGGGACCGGACGCGTGCCCGGCCCCGCGTCAGGATCAGTCGTAGAGGACGGCCGCGATCTCGGGGCTGTCGATGTTGGACTTGTCGTAGAAGTAGAACCCGGTGTCGATGGTCGGCACGACGGGCTCGCCCTTGGCGGCCATGACGGCGGCCTTCACGGTCTCGTAGCCGATGCCGACCGGGTTCTGGGTGATCGCACCCGCCATCAGGCCATCACGGATCGCCTGCTTCTGCGCAGCGCCGGAGTCGTAACCGATGATGACGACGGACTTGCCCATCTCCCGCACGCCATTGGCAACCCCCACAGCCGACCCCTCGTTGGCACCGAAGATGCCCTTGAGGTTCGGGTTGGCCTGCAGCAGGGCCTTGGTGATCTCGGTCGACTTGAGATGGTCACCGCCGCCATACTCGATGGCAACGATCTGGATCTTCGGCCGGTTCGCAGCCATCCATTCGACGAAGCCGTCGCGGCGGTCGATGCCGGTGCGGCTGGTCTGGTCGTGAACCACGAGGGCCACCTCGCCCTCGTCGCCGATCAGCGCGGCCATCCGCTCGGCGGCGAGCGCGGCCGCCGCCTTGTTGTCGGTCGCGGCGGTGGCAACGGGAATGTCGCTGTCGACGCCTGAATCGAAGGCGATCACCGGGATCTTGGCGGCCTCGGCCTGCTTCAGCAGCGGGATCGCGGCCTGGCTGTCGAGCGCGGCAAAGCCGATGGCCGCCGGCTTCTTGGCGAGCGCGGCAGAGAGCATGTCGATCTGGCGGTCGACCATGGTTTCGTTGTCCGGTCCCTCGAAGGTGACCTCGACGCCGAACTCGGCAGCGGCCTTGTCCGCCCCGGCCTTCACGGCCTGCCAGAACTGGTGCTGGAAGCCCTTGGACACCAGCGGGATGTACATCTTGTCCTGCGCCAGCGACAGGCCGGTGCTGGCCAGCAGCGCGGCGGCACCAAGCGTGCCGAGGATCATGCGACGGGTAATCATGCTTTCCTCCACTCTAGTCATGGGTTGACGGGCCCTTCGGCCTTCTTGTGTGTCTCAGCCGCGTTGGCGGCGAAGCTGGTCGGCATAGACGGCCAGGATGATGATCGCGCCCGTGATCACGGTCTGCCATTCCGGGGCGACCGACAGGATGCGCAGGCCGTTCGTCAGGACGGAAATGATCAGGGCGCCGATGAGGGTGCCGAGCACGGTCCCCCGCCCGCCCGCCAGCGACGTGCCCCCGATGACGACGGCAGCGATGGCGTCGAGTTCGTAGCCGAGCCCGAGGGCCGGCTGGGCCGAGTTGAGGCGGGAGGAGATCAGGATGCCGGCGATGCCGCAGATGGCTCCGGCGAGCGCATAGACGCCCATCTTCCACGCACTCGTGTTGACGCCGGAGAGCCGCACCGCCTCCTCGTTGGAGCCGAGCGCATAGGTGTAGCGCCCGAGCACGGTGCGCGAGAGCACGAAGGCCATGCCGCCGGCAACCAGAAACAGGACCAGCACGCCATTGGGCACCGGCAGGGCGGGAATGATCAGTCCGATCAGCGAGCCTTGCGAGATCTCGGTGTAGCCCGGCGTGTCGTTGAAGTAGATCGGCTTGGCACCGGTGATGATCAGCGACAGGCCCTTCAGCACCAGCATCATGCCGAGCGTCGCGATGAAGGGCGGGATCTTCATGCGCGCCACGAAGGTTCCCGAGGCCAGGCCGACAAGGGCACCCGCCCCGATGGCAGCCAGCAGCCCGAGCGGCAGCGGCAATCCGGCCCAGGTCAGCACCACGCCGGCGATGACGGCGCAGAAGGTCATCAGCGTGCCGATCGACAGGTCGATGCCCCCTGTCAGGATCACGGCTGTTGCGGCAACAGCCAGGACGCCGTTTACCGACGTCGCCTGCAGGATCGCCATGATGTTGCTGACCTGGAAGAAGTTCGGCGAGGCCAGGGAAAAGCCGATGACGAGGACGATCAGGCTGGCAAAGGCCAGCAGCTTCTGCTGCGCGCCGCCGCTGAGGCTTCCGGCAGTAAGAGAGACCGGCGCCGGACGGGCGCCGGAGGGGTCGGGGGTCATGGTCACGCGGGGTCCTCCTGACGCGTCGCCCGGCCCGGACCGCCCCGGTCCGTGGCCAGCTGCATGATCTGTTCCTGGGTGGTGCCGGCCCCGCCGGGCAGGAAGCCCGTCAGCCGGCCCTCGCACATCACGGCGATGCGGTGGGACACCCTGAGCACTTCGGGCAGTTCCGACGAGATGACGATGAGCGCCTTGCCCTGGGCGGCAAGTTCGGCAAGCAGGCGGTAGATTTCCGACTTGGCGCCGATGTCGATGCCGCGCGTCGGTTCGTCGAAGATGAGGATGTCGCAGTCACGCAGCAGCCACTTGGCAATGACGACCTTCTGCTGGTTGCCGCCGGACAGGAGCCTGACTTCCTGGTGCTCGGACGGTGTCCGGATGCCGAGCCGGGCGATGAAGTCCCGCGCGACGCGCCGCATTCCCTCCTCGTCGAGCCGCCCGCCACTGCGGGAAAACTTCGGCAGGCTTGCCAGCGCGACATTGTCGGTGACGTCCATCCCGAGCGCGAGGCCGAAGTGCTTGCGGTCCTCCGAGAGGTAGCCGATCCCGGCCTTCACCGCATCGGCGGGCGAGCGGATGTCGGCCTTGCGCCCCTTGACGCGGATCTCGCCCGCCTCGCGGGGGTCGGCGCCGAAGATGGCGCGGGCCACCTCGGTGCGCCCGGCTCCCATCAGTCCGGCAAAGCCGAGGATCTCGCCCTTGCGGAGGGAGAAGCTGACGTCCCGGATCTCGCGTCCGCGGCGCAGCCCCACCACCTCGAGGGCGGTTTCGGCCGCAGTCAGGTCGGGCACCCGGACGCCTTCCTCGGTGAGCGCCCGTCCGACCATCATCTCGATGATCCGCTGGATGGACGTTTCGCCGGCGGCGACGGTGCCGACATGTTCCCCGTCGCGCATGACCGTCACCCGGTCGGAAATGCGCTTGATCTCGTCCATCTTGTGACTGATGTAGACGATGCCGACGCCCTCCGCCTTCAGTTTCCCGATCATGGCGAAGAGATCCACGATCTCCCCGTCCGTCAGGGCGGCTGTCGGCTCGTCCATGATCAGGACCTTCGAGCGGGCCGACAGGGCCTTGGCGATCTCCACCATCTGCTGGCGGGCAATCGACAGCCCCTCGACCGGCCGGCGCGGGTCGATGTCGATGTTGAGCGCGTCAAACAGCGCCCGCGCCTCACGGGTCTGCCGGGCCTCGTCGATGCGGCCGAAGGACAGGCGCGGCTCGCGGCCGATGAAGATGTTCTGGGCGACCGTCAGATCCTTCATCAGGGCGAGTTCCTGATGGATGATGCCGATGCCGTGGTCCTGTGCGGCACGGGGCGACGGCAGCACGACCTCGCGGCCTTCGACCAGGATGCGGCCGCTGTCGGGGCGATAGACACCCGACAGGATCTTCATGAGCGTCGACTTGCCGGCGCCGTTTTCGCCCATCAGCGCATGAACCTCGCCGGCGCGCAGGTCGAAGCCGACGCCCTTCAGCGCATGCACGCCGGGAAAGCGCTTCTCGATCCGTTCCATGACGACAAGGTCACGCATCCTGCCCGGCCTCCAGTCCGTAGAAGCGCAGCGCCGTGCCACCCAGAATGGCCGCGCGATCCCGCGGTGACAGGTCGGCCAGCAGTGCCTCCGTCACCGCCTCCCAGACGTCATGCCCCGCCGCCAGCGTGACGACCGGCCAGTCGGACCCCCACATCAGCCGGGCCGGACCGAACCAGTCGAGAAGCCGGTCGAGGACAGGGCGAAGGGCCTCGATCGCCCGTGCCGGCGAGGCGAGACGGGTCGGGTCCAGCTCGGTCAGGAGCCCGGAGAGCTTGCAGTGGCTGCGGCTGTCGCGGGCAAGGCCCCGCATGCGGTCGAGCCAGGCGTTGCCAAGGCCCTCCGACAGGTCCGGCTTGGCGGCATGGTCGATGACGACCGGCAGGTCCGGATAGCGGGCGACAAAGCGCGAGAGTGCCGGCAGATGCTGCGTGCGCACCAGGGCGTCAAGGCCAAGGCCGAGGCTCTGGAGCGCCCGGATGGCGTCGGGAGCCGGCGCGGTGTCGATCCAGTCGGGGTCGGCGAGATCCTGCAGCATCGGGCGCACGCCGCGGAAGCGCGGATTGCGGGCGAGCGCAGCCAGACGGCCGGCCGCCTCCGGCTCGCCAAGATCGACCCAGCCGACGACACCGGCAATCTGGGGGGCCGTCTGCGCCAGACCGAGCAGGAAATGGGTCTCGGCCTCGCTGGGCGCGGCCTGGACCACAATGACCCGCCGCATCCCGTTGAGGACGGCAAGATCCGGCGGCAGGAATTCGCGCCGAAGGGGGTCAAGCTGCGGCCCGCCGCTGTCCAGCCAGCCGTAGTCGCCCCGCGCGGGCTGCCAGAAATGGCAATGTGCGTCTATCCGTTCCATCAGCGGCCTCCCGTCCGCGTGATGCGATGCCTTTCGAGCTGCGGCCGGCCGCAGGTCAGATCGTCACGCCGCCATCGACCGACACCGCCTGGCCAGTGACGAAGCGGCTTTCATCGCTGAGCAGGTAGACGATCAGCGGCGTGATGTCGTCGACCGTGGCGAGACGCCCCATGGGCTGACGGGCAATGAAGTCCTTCTCCGCCTGCACCGGATCGGCGGCGGCAGCGATGCGCCCGCGCAGCGACGGCGTGTCGACCGTGCCCGGGCACAGCGCGTTGCAGCGAAGGCCCTGCTTCACGAAGTCGGCAGCGACCGCCTTGGTGAGGCCGATGACGGCTGCTTTGGTGGCGCCATAGGCCGTGCGGTTGATGAAGCCCTTGATGGAGGAGGCCATCGACGACATGTTGAGGATCGAGGCCGTGCCGGTGATCTCGGCCCGCTTCAGCATGCCCGGCAGGAACGCCCGGGTCATGCGCACCATCGAGGTGACATTGACATCGAGGGCCTGCTGCCACTGGTCATCGGTGAGGTCCAGGATCGTGCCGTGGGGCACGATGCCGGCACAGTTGAACAGCCCGTCGATCTCGCCGACGTCGGCGGCCATCGCACCGATTGCCGCAGCATCCGTGACATCCAGCTGGCGGATGTCAACGCCCTCAAGCCCGGCCAGCAGCCCGGCATCGCGGTCGGTGGCGATCACCCGGGCCCCTTCCGCAGCAAGGGCGATGGCTGCAGCCCGCCCCATGCCCTGCCCCGCCGCCGTCACAAGCACCGTCCGTCCGGCCAGACGTCTCCCGCTCGTCTGCATGTCGTTCCTCCCGCGAGCGCTTCGGGGGATCCGGTCCGGTCCGCCCCGCGCCTTGTTCCGCAGCGGATCGGGCGGTTGCGCCCTGCCGTTGCGTTCTGTTCATATACGAATACACTATTCACAAGTGAACTGATATGCAAGTCTCAGTCGGAAGAATTTGACAAGGCACCCGAGGTGGCGCAAAGCGCCCGCGAGAGCATCCCGCCAGCCGGATCGCCCCGGCGCGATCCGGGGCGGGCAGATGTCCGGGCAAGACAGGTGTCCGGGCAAGACAGGTGTCAGGGCAGGACAGGTGTCCGGGGGAGGACAGGCATGAGCGAGATGGATGCAAACGGCGACCGGTACCGCGCCCCGGCGCTGGACAAGGGCCTCGACATTCTGGAGCTTTTGTCGGAACAGCCGAGCGGACTGACGCGGGCCGAAATCGTCAAGGCCATGGGACGCAGTCCCTCCGAGATCTACCGCATGCTGGAGCGGCTCGTGGCGCGGGACTATGTGGTCCGTTCGTCGGGCGGCGACCGCTACTTCCTGTCGATGAAGCTGTTTGTGCTGGCCAACCGGCACCCGCCGCTGCGCCGTCTGGTCGCGCAGGCAACGCCGAAGCTCGATGTCTTTGCCCGCGACAGCCGCCAGTCTTGCCATCTGGTCGTGCCCGAGCGGGCGGCCGCAGTCGTGGTGGCCCAGGCCAGCCCGATGGACAGCTGGGAGTTCCGCGTCCGCGTCGGCGCCCGGCTGGACCTGCTCGACACGGGATCTGGCCACGCCTTGCTTGCCTTCCAGAGCCCCGAGCGTCGGGCAGAAACCCTGGGCGCCCTGAGCGGCCCCGGCGACCTGCAGCGGCTGGAGGCACTCGCCGGCGAACTCGACCGGGTGCGCAGCCAGGGGTATCGCATGGGCGAAAGCGGACAGCTGATCGGCGTCCTCGACATTTCGGTGCCGGTGCTGGACCCGAACGGCGATGCGATTGCCGTCCTGACCTGCCCCTATCTCGGCCGGCCGGCGGGAGAGGCCTGCGACAGCGTCGAGGAAGCCCTGCAGAGGCTCCGGGGCGTGGCGCGGGAGTTGTCCTTGTCCTGACGCCCGCGCCAGGTCATTGCGGTCCGGCCGGCGACCGGGTCTCAGGGGCCCCGATGCGCAAGCCGGTCTCAGCCGAAGATGACGCCCTTGCGGATCACGAAGTTGCCGTAGGGCCTGAGCTCCGTCGTCTGCAGGATCGCGTAGGCGTCCCTCGCCCGCTCGTAGAAGGCATAGCGCTCCAGCGAGCCCATGGCCGCCCGTTCTGCGGCAAACAGGGGCCGGGCCTCCGCCACGACCTCCGGGATCGCGGCGGGATCGCCGACGACCTGCATCGTCTGCACCGGATCATCGGCGCCGAAGGTGTCGATGGGCAACAGGCTCAGGACCGCCTCAACCGCCCGCACGGCCGAACAGTCCATCCGCAGCGCGCTGCCATGCACCGTGTGCCTCGCAGTCGAATCGGAGGGAAAGTTGGCATCGACGATGACGATCTCGTCGCCATGGCCCATCGCGGCCAGAACCATCAGCAACTCCGCGCTGATCAGCGGATCGATTCCCTTGAGCATGTCAGGCCTCCCCGTCGCCCCTCTTGAAGCGATGGCCGAGCCTACTGCCCGCGGAGCGGGCGGAAAAGGTCGCAGGGACGCCGAACCGTTCCGGCCTGTCTCAGAAATCGGCAAGGGCGCGGCTCTCGCCCTCCATCAGCGCATCGATTGCCTGCATCAGCCCGGCCTGCTGCTCCGCCGTCAGCTTGTCGGTGAAATGGCGCGTCACGCCGTCGATCGGAGCCCTGAGATCGACGACAAGCTGTCGTCCGGCCTCGCTCAGACCGATCTCGACGCCCCGCGCGTCGCCGCTGACGACGGGACGCCGCTGGACGTAGCCGCGCTGCTCCAGCGTCCTGAGCAGCCGCGACATGGTCGGCCGGGTGACACCGACATAGTCGGCGAGTTCGGACGGCGCGTGCAGCCCCTCCTCTCCGACCCCGGTCAGGACACACCACATCAGCCGTGTCAGCCCGTGCGGGGCCAGCACGGCCTCGATGCGGACCTGGATCACCCGCGACAGCCGGGACACACGGTAGCCCAACCGCGAATGCAACCGGTACGGACTGCGCGTGTCCATCGGATCCTGTCTCCCCGGGGCAGCCGGCGGAATCAGCCTGCTGCCGTACCCGGGAAATGCTGCAATGCTCAGCGCGCGGCGGCAAGCGCCCGCACCGGCGTCTCCCCATGTGCGACAGGTGCATAAGGCTCGGCGCTGATGTCGACCGCGCGGCCGCTGCGGGCCGAGTCCTGCGCCGCAAGCCCCATGGCGACCGCCCACCAGCCATCGGACAGCGCCACCTCGACGTGTCCCGTGCCGAGCACGGCCTTCTGGAAGCGCTGATGCTGGTAGAAGGTCGAGCCATTGTGATCACCCGCCTCCAGCAGCTGCGGGTCGACGGGGATCTCGACCATGCGCGGTCCCTTGGGGTCGCGCGGGGAGACAATCACCTGCGCCACCGGCGGCTCACCCAGATGCGCCGGCCAGAACCGGCCCGGCCCCGGCACCAGGCATTCGATCTTGCCCGTCGGCCCGACCGCCGAGATCTCTTCCTGGTAGCGCGACCCTTCCGCAAACATGCAGAGTTCGAGCATCGCGCGGGCGCCGGAGGCAAAGTCGACGATCACATAGGCGTTGTCCCAGATGTCCGACCGCTCGCCACCGTAGACTTCGTCCAGATGATTGACCGTCTGGCCACCGGAGGCCATCACGCGGACCGGATCCGACTTCAGGATGTGCCGCATCAGGTCGAAGAAGTGGCAGCACTTCTCGACCAGCGTGCCGCCAGTGTTGCGGTTGAACCGGTTCCAGTCACCGACCTTCTCAAGGAAGGGAAAGCGGTGTTCGCGGATCGACAGCATCTTGATGCCGCCAGTTGCGGCCTCGGCCTCCTCGATCAGGCGTGCCACCGGCGGCATGTAGCGATACTCCATGGCCACCCAGATCGGGGCGGGATAGGCCGCGCGCAGGGCTGCAAGCCGCGGCGCATCTTCCGGCGCCGTAAACAGCGGCTTCTCCACCAGCACCGGCAGCGGCCGCATCGAGGCGATCGCCTCGAGCTGGGCGAGGTGCAGATAGTTGGGGCTGGCGATGAGAAGGCAATTCACCTCGGCCACGTCCAGCAGGTCCGCAATCGAATCGACCATCTTCGCGCCAGGCACGGCCGCGGCGGCCAACGCGCGCATGCCGGCGTCCGGCTCGTAGATCGCCGCAACGCCCGTGTCCGGCAGGAGCGCGATGTTGCGCAGGTGCTCCTGCCCCATCATGCCGCAGCCGATGATACCGTAAGTCAGCTTCACCTGAAGAGTTCCCCTATTTGAGACGGGCCACGTAGCGGGCCACATTGTGATCGAACCAGGTGCGGGAAACCTCTGCCCGCGTGCCGTCCTGGGCCTGGCTGATGCGAAGGATGTGCGGCGCCGGCGCCCCGACGGGCAGGCCGAACTGCGCCGGAGCGAAGTCAGGCACGATGTCGAGCCCGACCTGGTCCTCGGCCCGGGTGATCCAGAGGCTCAGCCGGGTGCGGTAATAGAGGTAGAGGGACTCAGACAGCTCCTCCGGCTGGATGCTCGCCACATAGGACCCGTCCAGCCAGATCTCCTCCACGGCCGCCACCTGGCCGGACAGGCGCCGGAGCCGGCGGATGCGATGCCCGTCCGCAGCCTTGCCGAAGGCCGGCAGATAGTCGGGCTTCGGCAGGCGGGCCACGGACAGGACCTCCGCCGTGGGCAGGCCGCCGCCGGCAATCAGTTCCAGACGGAACATCGCATAGAGGCTCTTGGGATCACTGATCGCCTTGATGTAGTTGCCGGATCCCTGGATGCGCTCGAGCAGTCCGCGGGCCTGAAGCTCGGCCAGGGCCTTGCGCAGGGTGCCCACAGCGATGCCCATGTCCTGGGCCATGTCACGCTCGGGCGGCAGGCGTTCGCCGTCGATCAGGCGACCGGCAGCGATATCGCGGACAAGCAGTTCAGCAATCTGGAGATAGATCGGCAGGCTGCCCTTCGGCTGGTTCATCGTATTGATTTTTCGTCTTTTTTCGTTTCCGAACGCGATGCCTGTGCGACATCGGCGCGCGGACGCCCAAAAATTGATACACTATTGATTTACATCAAGGCGGGTGTTACGCAAGAAGAAAGTTCGATGCCCAGGGGGGGAGTTCGATGACCGTCGTTCCAGTCACATCCGCCGATCTGGACGCCAGCGAGGTGTCCTGGTTTGCCGCGCTGTGCTCCGATGACTACGCCTTTCTCGGTGTCCCGGACGGGCGGCTGCGCTCGAGCTGGGAGCATTGCTCCTCGATCGTGCGCAAGGCGGAAGACCTCGGTTTCCGGAACATCCTCTGCCCCTCGTCCTATCAGGTCGGCCAGGACACGCTGAGCTTCGTCGCCGGCTGCGCACCGATCACCGACCGCATCAACATGCTGGCGGCCATCCGCTGCGGCGAGATGCAGCCGATCATGCTCGCCCGCACGGTTGCCACGCTGGACCACATGCTGAAGGGCCGGCTGACCCTCAACGTGATCAGTTCCGACTTCCCCGGCGAGGTCGCCGACAGCGCCTACCGCTACCGCCGCAGCCACGAGGTGGTGGAGATCCTGCGTCAGGCCTGGACGCGCGACACCATCGACCATGACGGCGAGGTCTACCAGTTCCGGGGCGTGACCACGGAGCCTGCCCGCCCCTACCAGCAGAACGGCGGCCCCCTGCTCTATTTCGGCGGCTATTCGCCCGATGCGCTGGAGCTGTGCGGCGCCCAGTGCGACGTCTACCTGATGTGGCCGGAAACCCGGGACCAGCTCGCCGCCCGCATGAAGGCCGTGCACGAGCGCGCCGCCGCCCATGGCCGGACGCTCGACTACGGCCTCAGGGTGCACATGATCGTCCGCGACACGGAAGCCGAGGCGCGCGAGTATGCCGAGCACCTCGTCTCGAAGCTGGATGACGAATACGGCAAGCTGATCCGCGAGCGGGCGCATGACTCCATCTCGCTCGGCGTCGCCCACCAGGCCCGGGCCCGCGAGCTGGCCGACCAGTTCGGCTATGTGGAGCCGAACCTGTGGACCGGCATCGGCCGGGCCCGCTCGGGCTGCGGCGCAGCGCTGGTCGGCTCCACCGACCAGATCCTGACGCGGATCGAGGAGTACCGGAAGATGGGCATCCGGGCCTTCATCTTCTCCGGCTACCCGCATCTCGACGAAGCCGACCATTTCGGGACCAAGGTCCTGCCTCACCTGAAGACCTGCTCGCTGCCGCATGCCTATGGCCGCGTGCCGAGCGAAACCCCGGCGACCCCGCTGGGCGTTGGAGACCGCCACTGATGGACCGCTTTTCGCTGACCCCCGACCTGAGCTTCAGCCGCATCGTCTACGGCATGTGGCGGCTCGGCGACGACACCGACACCTCGCCGGCCCACGTCCAGGCCAAGGTGGAGGCCTGCCTTGCGCAGGGCATCACCACGATGGACCAGGCCGACATCTACGGCGGCTACACGGCAGAAGCCCTTCTCGGGGCGGCGCTCAAGTCCGCCCCCAGCCTGCGGGCGCGCATCGAGCTGGTCACCAAATGCGACATCATCGCGCCCGTCGGGCGACATGCCGGCGCAAGGGTGAAGCACTACGACACCAGTGCCGCCCACATCACGGCAGCCGTCGAGACCTCGCTGCGCGAGATGGCGACCGACCGCATCGACCTGTTGCTGATCCACCGCCCCGATCCGCTGATGGATGCGGAGGAGACCGGCCGCGCGCTCGACGCTCTGGTGGCCTCGGGCAAGGTCCTGAGCGTCGGCGTGTCGAACTTCCGGCCCTGGGATGTCTCGCTGCTGCAGTCGGCCATGCACACGCGCCTTGCCACCAACCAGATCGAGATCAGCCTCACCGAACCGGCCCCCTTCACCAATGGCGATCTGGCCTTCCTGCAGGAGCGCAAGGTGCCGGTGATGGCCTGGTCGCCGCTCGGCGGCGGCAGCCTGTTTTCCGGCAGCAATCCGCCGCTGCTGGCCGCGCTCGAGCGGATCGCGGCCGACTACGAGGTCGATGTCACCGCCGTTGCGGTCGCCTGGCTGCTGCGCCATCCGGCCAGGATCATCCCGGTCATGGGCACCAATCGCCTCGACCGGATCGCCCGTTTCCATGAGGCGATGAAGGTCGTCATGGATCGCCAGACCTGGTTTGAACTCTACACGCTGGCAATCGGGAAGGAGGTGCCGTGATGATGGCAGCCAATGACAGACACGCCCAGGGCGAGACCGTCTTCAGCCCGGATGCCAGCAACGCCCGTGCCTTCCGCTCGGCCCTCGGCAGCTTCACGACGGGCGTCACGGTCGTGACGGCGATGGGACCGGATGGCCCGCTCGGCATGACGGTCAACAGCTTCACCTCCGTGTCCCTCGACCCGCCGCTGGTGTTGTGGTCGCCGGCCAAGAGCTCGTCGAAGCACGACGCCTTCGCCGCGACCGACCACTACGCGATCCATGTTCTGGGGGCGGATCAGGACGGGCTCAGCGCCTGCTTCACCCGCGGCGGCACGGCCTTCGCAGGGCTGGAATGGCAGCTCAATGCCGAAGGCAGCCCGATCATTCCCGGCACGCTCGCCCGCTTCGAGTGCCGGCGCTTTGCCCTGCATGACGCAGGCGACCATTCGCTGATCATCGGCCGCGTGCTGCGCGTCGCGCACCGCGAGGGTGATCCGCTCTGCTTCTCGCGCGGCATGTACGGGCATTTCGCGCGCAAGGCCTGAGGGGCCGGACTGGCGCGGGCCCGGGAGGAGACCGGCCCGCTGGGGAGGAAAGACATGGCAATCCTGCTTGCGTTGACGCGCCTGATCGGCGTCGTCAACGGCGCGGTCCTGAAGGTCGGCCTCTGGGTCGGCTCGCTGGCGATCGCGCTGATGCTGGCCAGCATTCTGGTCCAGGTCTTCTGCCGCTACGTGCTGGGCGACGCGCTGGCCTGGAGCGAGGAGGCCGCCCGTTTCCTCATGCTGTGGATGATGGCCGCCCTCGTTCCGACCGCCTTCCGACAGGGCGGTTTCGTTGCCATCGAAATGATCTCCGACCTGCTGCCACGACCCGTCGCCGCCGTGCTGAACCTCATGTTCCTCTGCCTGTCCGCGCTGATCCTGTGGACCGCGATGCGCATCGGCTGGGCGGAAGTGACGGGCATCGGCGGGCGCTTTGCCCTGCCCTCGCTGCAGGTGCCCGTGTCGCTGACGCTTGATCGCTGGGCCAGCGTGCCGCGCGGCTGGATGACCGCCTCGCTCGCCACGGCCGTGACGCTGATGTTCGTCGTCAACATCGAGCTGCTGCTGCGGGCCATCGCCCGCGTCGCCGGTGCAGGCAAGCAGCTTCCGCCCCTGCGCACCAGTTCGAGCCTTGGAGCGGAATGATGCTGAGCCTGTTTCTGCCCCTGTTCATCCTGTTCCTGCTGTTCGGCCTGCCGATCGTCTTTGCGCTGGTCGCAGCGCCCGGCCTGATCCTGTGGTGGAACGGCCAGGAGCGCGACATCGTGCTCCTTTACCGCAACGTCTATGCGGGCATGGACAGCTTCCCGCTGATGGCAATCCCCTTCTTCATGCTGACCGGCGAACTGATGAACCGGGCCGGCATCACGCTCAGGATCGTGCGCTTTGCCCAGTCGCTCGTCGGTCACATGCGCGGCGGCCTGGCCCAGGTGAACGTGGTGGATTCGATGATGTTCGCCGGCATTTCCGGCTCGGCCGTCGCCGACGTCTCCGCCCTCGGGTCCATGCTGATCCCGGCCATGGAGAAGGAGGGCTACACGCGCCGCTTTGCCGCCGCCATCACGGCCGCCTCCGCCATCATCGGGCCCATCATTCCGCCGTCGGGCATCATGATCATCTACGCCTACGTGATGGGGGAGAGCGTCGCAGCCCTGTTCCTGGCCGGCATTGCCCCCGGTATCCTGATCGGCGTCAGCCTGATGATCATGATCCGGCTGATGGCCGACCACTACGACCTGCCGCAGGCCACGCCCCGGGCGAGCTGGCGGGAGCGTGGCCGCGCCGCGCTGGGCGCCGTCTGGCCGCTGCTCACGCCGGTGATCATCATGGCCGGCATCCTCGGCGGTGTGTTCACGCCGACCGAGGCAGCCGCGATTGCCGCCGGCTATGCCCTGTTCCTCGGCCTGTTCGTGCTGCGCACGCTGAAGGCGGCCGACCTGCCCGGCATCATGATGCGGGCGGCCATGACCTCCGGCGTGGTGCTGCTGCTGATCGGTGCGGCCATGGCCTTCAAGACCGTGGCAGCCCTGGCCCACACGCCGGAGCTGCTCGCCGGGCTGTTCCTGAGCCTCAGCGAGAACCCGCTGGTGCTGCTGTTCCTCGTCAACATCCTGCTGTTCCTGGTCGGGATGTTCCTGGATGCCGGGCCCGCCATCATCGTGCTCGGACCGATCCTCGGCCCGATCTTCACCCAGCTCGGCGTCGACCCCGTGCACTTTGCCATCATCATGGTGGTGAACCTGACCGTGGGCCTGCTGACACCGCCGATGGGCCTGGTGCTGTTCGTGACCTCGTCAGTGTCCGGACTGCGGGTCGAGACCATCGCCCGGGCGGTTGCCCCGTTCCTGGCAGCCGAGATCATCGTGATCTTCCTGATCACCTATTTCCCCGCCATTAGCCTGACAATCCCGCGCCTTGCCGGATTTGTCGACTGACTTCAGACGAAAGGGAGGACTGAAGGAATGTTGAAGACCATGCTGAAGACCCTGCTTCTGGCCAGCACGCTGACCGTTGCGGGCCTCGCCCATGCGGCAGACATCACGCTGCGCGCGACGGCCAATTCCAACGAGAACGACGAGGACTACGACGGGCTCGTCGTGTTCAAGAACTACGTTGAGAACGCCTCCAACGGCGCGATCGCCGTCGAGCTTTTCATCGGCACGCAGCTGTGCGCCACCGGCGAGGAATGCCTGCAGGGCGTGGCTGACGGGTCGATCGACATCTACATCTCCACCTCGGGCGGCGCGGCCGGCCTCTTCCCCTACATCCAGGTGCTCGACCTGCCCTACCTGATGAGCGACGACCGGGTGGCCGAGACCGTCCTGACCGGCAGCTTCACCCGCGAGCTGCGCGCCAAGGCACTCGCCGACAGCGACAACAAGATCCGCCTGATGACCATCGGCAACACCGGCGGCTGGCGCAACTATGCCAACACCCAGAGGACCGTGAAGTCGCCCGACGACCTCAAGGGCCTGAAGATGCGCACTGTCCCGGCACCGCTGCCGCAGCAGGTCGCGACCGCCGTCGGTGCCGCCCCGACGCCGATTCCGTGGCCGGAACTCTTCACCTCGCTGCAGACCGGCGTGGTCGAAGGCACGGCCAACGGCATCACCGACATCATGTCGATGAAGTTCCCCGACGCCGGCCTCAAGTACCTGACCCTCGACGGCCACAGCTACATGGGCGCCTTCTGGTGGATGTCGAACGACCGCTTCCAGAGCCTCACTCCGGCCCAGAAGCAGATCGTGGTCGATGGCTTTGCCGCCCTGCAGCAGGCCACCTTCGCCTCGCCGAAGCGCAAGGAAATCGCCGCCTACCAGAACTTCGTGAAGGCCGGTGGCGAGGTCTACGTGCCGACCGCCGAGGAAAAGGCTGCCTTCAAGGCCGCCGTTGCGCCGGTCTTCGACTGGTTCAAGGGCAATGTGAAGGACGGCGCCGAGATCTTCGACAAGTTCCAGGCCGCCGTCGCCGACGCCGAAGCCAAGGTTGCAGCTGAACGTACCGCCGATCTGAACTAAAAGGCTCTCGGAGGTGGCGCCCCGCGCCGCCTCCCCCTTCCCCCGCTCGTCAAGAGCGCAGTCTTGACCGAAAGTCCGCGATGACCGCGCCCGATCCGGCCAATGGCGAGGCTCCCTTGCCGCCTGCCGTCTCTCCCGCCCCGAACGATCCGATCACCTCGGCTGCCTTCTGGCGCCTCCGCTTTCCGGGTCTGTCCATCTCCGTCCTGATCGCGCTCGCCTCCGCCTTCCTCTCGGAGCATTACGGCGCGCCGGCCATGCTTCTGGCCATCCTGATCGGGCTTGCCCTGCACTTTCTGGCCGAGGACCCACGCATGGGTCCAGGGCTGGAGTTTGCCGCCAAGGCGCTGTTGCGTGCGGGCATCGCGTTGCTTGGTCTCAGGATCAGCCTGACCATGTTTGCCGACCTCGGCCTGCCGATGCTGGGCGTCCTCCTCGCTGCCGTGGTCCTGACCATCGGCTTCGGTGTCCTCGCCGCACGGCTGACCGGCCATTCCACGCCGTTCGGCGTGCTCACCGGGGGAGCTGTCGCGATCTGCGGCGCCTCGGCAGCCATGGCCATCGCCGCCGTGCTGCCGCGGCGCAACGCCCGGGAGGCCGAGCGCGACATGGTCTTTGCCGTGTTCGGTGTGACCATGCTCTCGACCCTTGCCATGATCGGCTATCCGATCCTTGCGGGCGCGCTCGGGCTCGGGCCGGTCCTCACGGGCGTCTTCCTCGGCGCAACCATCCATGACGTGGCCCAGGTGGTCGGTGCCGGTTTCTCGGTCTCGCAGGAAACCGGCGACACCGCAGTCCTCGTCAAGCTGATCCGGGTCACCCTGCTGGCACCGGTCGTGCTGGTCATCGCCCTCGCCTACCGGCGCTCCGCCCCCGTCGACGGATCGCTTCGCCCGCCGCTGCTGCCAGGCTTCGTTGTCGTGTTCCTGGCGCTGGTGCTGGTCAACTCGGCCGTGACCATCCCCCCCGTCATTACCGAGGCGGCCAACGCCATGTCCCGCTGGGCGCTGCTGGCTGCCATTGCCGCCGTCGGCGTGAAGACCTCCCTGCCGAATGTCCTCACCGTCGGCCGCAAGGCGATCGCGCTGCTGGTCGCCGAGACAGTGTTTCTCGCGGTCCTGATCCTGATCGCGCTGGAACTGCTGCCGCTGGCTCGCCTGGACCCTTAAAAAAATGGCCCGGTTTGCACCGGGCCATTTTGGTGTCGGTACTCTTCTTGATCGATCACACCACGGCGAGATCCCGGCTCAGTCCAGACAGGATCTCGCAGCCGGTGGCGGTCACCACGGCGACTTCCTCGAGGCGGATGCCGAAGCGGCCCGGCAGGTAGATGCCCGGCTCGATGGTAAAGACCATGCCCTCCTCCAGCACCAGATCATTGGCGCTGGTGATGTAGGGCTGCTCGTGCACCTCGGTGCCGAGGCCATGGCCCGTGCGGTGGGTGAAATAGGCGCCATAGCCGGCATCGCTGATCACCTGGCGGGCGGCAAGATCGACGCTGCGCGCCTGCACGCCCGGACGGGCTGCGGCCATGGCAGCGCGCACGGCGGCATCGACCACCCAGTGCACATCCCGGTAGCCGGCCGGCGGCTCGCCGAAGCTCGCCATGCGCGTGATGTCGGAATTGTAGCCGTCCTTGAGACCGCCGATGTCGACCAGCACCACGTCGCCCCGCGTCAGCCGGGTTGCGCCGGTGTGATGATGCGGATAGGCGCTGTTGGGTCCGAAGGCGAGGATGGCGAAGGTGGGCTTTGCCCCTTCCGCGGCAAAGGCTTCCTGCACCACACGGGCGAGATCGGTCTCGCTCATTCCTTCGGCCAGCGCCGCGCGCACCGCCACCTGGGCGAGATCGGCAATGCGGGCGTTGTCGCGCAGGCGCGCGATCTCGTCCGCGCTCTTGATCATGCGCAGCGCCCCGACGGTGTCAGAGGCAAAGCTGCGGGCGCAGCCGGCAAGCGCATCGGTCAGCATGAGCGCGTGGTCGGCGCGCATGGTCTCGTCAAGGGCAAAGCGCCGCGCCCTGGGGGCTGCGAAGGTCAGCGCATCGGCGAACGCCTTGGCCGGACCGGTCTCGTCCTTCCACTCGAAGAACGGCAGGTCGGTGTGCTGGCGGCTGTCGTCGGCATTGAGGGCCGGCATGAGGAAGCAGGCCTCGTCCTGGCCAATCAGGCAGAGCGAGGCGCGCTCGTCCGCCGCCGGGGCGAAGCCCAGCAGCCAGCGCAGATGGGCCCCCGGCGCCAGCGCGACGAGATCCGTGTTGGTTGCCGCCATGCGGCTGCGCAGGCGCGCCAGGCGCTCGGCAACCTCGGGCTTGACTGCATCATGCGCCATTCAGGCCTCCATCGGCACGCGGGCCATGGCCTCCAGAAGCGTCGCGCGATGCTCGGCGACAAGTGCCTCCAGCTTGGCCACCCGCTCGGGGGTGAAATGACCCTCAACGTCCAGGATGTTGACGGTGCCGACGACCTTCTCGCCGTCAGAGACCGGAATGTTCATGGCCGAGTGACAGCCAAGCTGGTTGATGAGGGCGTGATCGAAGAAATAGATCGCGAAGTCCGGCGTCGTGTTGGCGACGAAGCTCTTGCCCTGGTCGATGACGATGTCGGTCCAGCCATCGGACCGCATGGGCTTGGTGCCGGACGTCGGGTAGTCGGCCGGGTGGGACGTGTAGGCGCGGCGGCTGAGGCCGGCCTTGCGGTCCAGAACGGTGACGGTGAACAGGCGGGCGCCCACGGCGGTGCGGGCAGCCTCGTGCAAGGCTGCAAAAACGGTATCGGGGGACGTGATCATGGTCAGTGTCCGGGGCATGGGGGGCATTGGGGGGGCGTGGGGGGCGGGAAAGGACCGGAGGGCGGCAGGGCCGCCCTCCGGGTGGTCTCGTCATGGGGCTGTGCTTAGTTCTTGGAGACGAGACGATAGAAAACGAAGTCGGAGGTCGCGCCGTTGACGTAGCCCTGGACCTTCTCGGCCATGGCGACCTGCTTGACCGCCTGGAACATGATGACGAACGGGGCTTCGGCCTGCATGGCCTGCTGCAGCTCGACATACATGAGGAGACGCTGTTCCGGCGACTTCTCGGTCAGCGCGGCCATGGTCTTCTCGTTGATCTCCTTCGGCGGCATCCAGGCGTTGCGCCAGGTCGTCGTGGAGGCGTACTTGTCGTCCGCATTGTTGGCGTTGTAGGCGAAGGCCTTGGCGTTGGAATGCGGATCCATGAAGTCCGGACCCCAGTAGAGCAGCATGCCCTGGTGGGTGCGGGCGCGGTACTTGGTGATCACCTGGGCGCCGGTGCCCGGGATGATCTCGAAGTTGATGCCGGCCGGCGCGAAGGACGCCTGCAGCGCCTGCGCGATGTCGGTGAACGGGCTCGAGTTGATCACGTCGAGCTGGATCGTCAGCGGCAGCTGGACGCCACCGTCAGCCAGGATCTTCTTTGCCTTTTCAAGGTCGTACTTGAACGGCTTCTCGGTCAGAGCGCCCGGGAACCCTTCCGGCCAGAACGCCTGGTGGACCTTCATCTGGCCCTTCAGGAAGGTGCTTGCCATGCCGTCATAGTCGACGAGATAGCGTGCGGCTTCCCACAGCGCCTTGTTGGTCAGGGCTTCGGTCTTCTGGTTGAACGAGAACCAGTGGACGGCCGCCTGCGGATAGGTCTCGATCTTGACGCCCTGCTTCTCGGCCAGGCCCGAGACCTGGTCCGGGGTCAGGTTCTTGGCCATGTCGACGTCGCCGGACTCCAGCAGCAGACGCTGGGTTGCGGCTTCGGCGACGTGGCGGATGACGACCTGCTTCATGGCCGGCGCGCCGTCCCAGTAATCCGGGTTGGCTTCCAGCGACAGCATCTCGGACGGCTTGTAGGCGCGCAGCTTGAACGGACCGGTGCCGGCCGAGTTCTTGTTCAGCCAGGCATTGCCGAGGTCCCCGTTTTCCTGGTTCGCCATGACCGTCTCCATGTCGACGACGGAGGCGACGCGGGCGGCAAGGACGTTCAGGACGAAGAGCGGCGAGAAGTCGCCGGCATAGCGCACCGTGACCTTGTTGCCGTCCACGGTGACCATCTGCTCGATGTTATCCGGGGTCCAGCCAAGGTTGGCCAGGATGAAGGCCGGAGCCTTGTTGAGGACGAGCACGCGCTTCCAGGAGCCGACCACATCGGCACCGCGCAGCGGGTTGCCGGAGTGGAACTTCACGCCCTCGCGCAGGGTGAAGACGATGGTCTTGTTGTCGGCGTCGATGGTCCAGTCGGTGGCCAGACCCGGGGTCAGCTGCGTCGTGTCGGCCGCATCGTAATGGACGAGCTGGTTGTAGACGTTGACGACATATTCGCCCGAGGAGAACTCGTAGGCGGTCGCCGGGTCGATGGTGACAATGTCATCGATGTTCTGGGCCACGACCAGCGCGGTGGCCGGCGTTGCGGACTGGGCCGGCAGCGCGGTCAGCGTGGTCAGGGCCGTCAGCGACAACAGACCGGCGGCGAGCGCGGTTCTGAAAAGCTTCATTGTCCTCTCCTGAAAGAAAGTCGGTTGATCTTGGCCGCAGGCTTGCCCCGCTACGGCTGTTCGGGGGTTCGGCCAATGAGGCGGGGCGTGTTGCCCGTCCAGAGCAGACGGACGGGACGGTCCCCGACATTGGCAAAGGAGTGGGGCGTATCGCCCATGAAGTGGAAACTGTCGCCGGCGTTGAGCGTGAAGATGGATTCCCCGAGCGTCTGGCGCAGGGTGCCCTCGAGCACGACGATGAGCTCCTCGCCCGTGTGCGCCGTCAGTTCCGACGAATAGCCGACGGGAATGTGCACGATGACGGAAGACAGCGTCCCCCCTGGCAGCACCGTGTTCAGCCGCTCGTAGGAGAGCGACCCGTCCCCGAGGGAAAACAGCTCCCGCTCGCCGGCCCGGGTGACGCTGTCGGCCGGCTTCGGCGTGGCCACGAACCAGTCGATCTCGACCCCGAGCGCATCCGCAATGGCCGCCAGGGTGCCAAGCGACGGCGTCGCCTTGCCCCGCTCGACCTGGGACAGGAAGCCGACCGAAATGCCGGCCTGGTCCGCCAGCTGCTGCAGGGTCAGATCCCCCTTGCGGCGCAGCTCCCGGATGCGGCCGCCAAAATGCGGCGTCGCCGCCAGCGGCACGGCGGCCTGCGTCTCCTCGGCGTCTTTCAGGGCTTTGCTCATCCGCGGCCTCCAAAATTTCTTTGACGGTAGTAAAAAAATTTTGGTAAGTCAAAAGAAGTTTAACTGGCAAGGAAAACTCCGTGAGCAACGCCACCCTGACCGGCAGCCGGGGCGCCGTAGCCGCCCTTCTTGCCCGCATCCTGCCCGCAGTCCGGACCATCCTGTGGTTCGTGGCCACGATCGCGCTGACCTTCCTCGGCCTGCTCGCGATCACCTTCGTCATCGGCCGCGTGGTCCCGATCGACCCGGTTCTGGCCGTTGTCGGCGACCGGGCGCCGAAGGAAGTCTATGACGCGGTCCGCCAGCAGATGGGCCTCGATGACCCGCTGCCGATCCAGTTTGCCCGCTATGTCGGCGACGTCCTCCAGGGCGACCTCGGCAAGGCCGTGATGACCTCCAACCCGGTGATCGAGGATCTTGCCCGGGTGTTCCCGGCCACCTTCGAGATGGCGACCCTCGGCATCATCATCGGCGTCGTGATCGGCGTGCCGCTCGGTGTCTGGGCCGCGGCCCGTCAGGGCAGCGTGATCGACCAGATCATCCGCGTCATCGGCCTCGCAGGCTATGCCATCCCGGCCTTCTGGCTCGGCCTTGTCGGGCTGGTGCTGTTCTATGCCAAGCTGCAGTGGGTCGGCGGACCGGGACGCATCGACATCTTCCTCGACGGCCTCGTCACGCCGCATACCGGCCTGCTGCTGGTCGACAGCCTGATCGACGGCGACATGGACAGCTTCAGGAGCGCCTTTGCCCACATCATCCTGCCGGCCACGATCCTGGGCTTCTTCGCGCTGGCCTACATCGCCCGCATGACCCGCTCCTTCATGCTGGAGCAGCTGGGGCAGGAATTCATCACCACCGCCCGGGTCAAGGGCGCGCCCGAATGGGTCGTGATCTGGCGCCATGCCTTCCGGCCGATCCGCGTGCAGCTCATCACCGTGATCGGCCTGTCCTATGCCGGTCTTCTTGAAGGCTCGGTGATGATCGAGACCGTGTTCTCCTGGCCCGGCATCGGCAACTACCTCACCAACGCCCTTCTCAACGCCGACATGAACGCGGTGCTGGGCGCGACGCTGGTGATCGGTGCCGTCTTCATCTGCATCAACAAGCTGTCTGATGCGCTGTATCTTCTTCTGGATCCGAGGGCCCGCGCATGAGCTCGACCCGCGACTGGCTGCTGGACGAAACGCCAGCCACCCGCCTGCAGGCCCAGCTGGGCCAGGGCTACCGCACCCTGCGCGCGCTGCTGCGCAATCCGCTCACCGTCGTCGGCCTGGTGATCATCATCGGCCTGTTGCTGACGGCGGCCTTTGCCCCCTGGATCGCCCCCTACAACCCGATCGAGGGCCAGCTGACCGCGCGCCTGCTGCCGCCGTCGGCCGAACACTGGATGGGCACCGACGAACTCGGCCGCGACATTTTCAGCCGCGTCATCTACGGCGCCCGCATCACGCTGTTCATCGTGCTGCTGGTGGCCATCATCGCCGCGCCGCTCGGGCTGGTGATCGGCGCGATCTCCGGCTATTTCGGCGGGGTCGTCGACCGGATCGTCATGGGCATCACCGACATCTTCCTGTCGATGCCCCGCCTGATCCTGGCGCTTGCCTTCGTCGCCGCGCTTGGACCCGGCATCGAGAACGCGGTCATTGCCATCGCCATCACCGCCTGGCCGGTCTACGCCCGTCTGGCCCGGGCCGAGACGCTGACCGTGCGCAAGGCCGAGTTCATCGCGGCTGTCCGGATGCAGGGGGCAAGCCATGCCCGCATCATCCTGCGCCACATCCTGCCGCTGTGCATGTCCTCCACCATCGTCCGCGTCACGCTGGACATGGCCGGCATCATCCTGACCGCCGCCGGCCTCGGCTTCCTGGGGCTTGGCGCCCAGCCGCCGCTGCCGGAATGGGGGGCGATGATCTCGCGCGGCCGCGCCTTCATCCTGGACCAGTGGTGGGTCGCCACCATGCCGGGCTTTGCCATCGTCATCGTCAGCCTCGGCTTCTGCCTCTTCGGCGATGGCCTGCGCGACGTGCTTGATCCGCGTCAGCGGTCGAAGTGAGGGACCAGTCATGAGCACGCTTCTCGAGGTGCAGAACCTCAAGGTCCGCTTCCCGACCGAACGGGGCGAGGTCGAGGTGGTCAAGGGCATCAGCTTCTCGCTCGGCCGCGAACGTCTGGGCATCGTGGGTGAATCCGGCTCCGGCAAGTCCATGACCGGGCGCTCCGTCATGGGCCTGATCGGCAAGCCGGGACGGGTCACGGCCGACCGGATGATGTTCGACGGCATCGACCTCACCAAGACCGACGAGGCCGGCTACCGGCGCCTGCGCGGCGCGCGCATGTCGATGGTGATGCAGGATCCGAAGTTCTCGCTGAACCCGGTGATGCGCATCGGCGAACAGATTGGCGAGGCCCTCGCCTTCCATGCCCGCATCGGTGCGAGGGCGCGCAAGGCCAGGGTCCTGGCCGCGCTGGAAGCCGTGCGCATCAACGATCCGGAGCGCGTCTACAACCTCTATCCGCACGAAGTCTCGGGCGGCATGGGCCAGCGCGTGATGATCGCCATGATGGTGATCCTGGAGCCGGACCTGATGATCGCCGACGAACCGACCTCGGCGCTGGACGTCTCCGTCCGGGCGCAGGTGCTGGAAATCATGGACGACCTCGTCCGCCGCCGCGGCATGGGCCTGATGCTGATCAGCCACGACCTCAACATGGTCTCGCACTGGTGCGACCGGATCCTCGTGATGTTCAACGGCCAGATCGTCGAGGAATGCGCCGCCGGCAGGCTGCACGAGGCGAAGCATCCCTACACGCAGGGGCTGGTTGCCTCCCTGCCCCGCCTCAACGAGACCCGCGAGCGCCTGCCGGTGCTCGACCGCGCCGCGCTGGAGAAACTGGCATGATCGACGTCGACAGCCTGAACGTCTTCTATGGCCCCACGGCCGTGGTGCGCGACGTGAGCTTCTCGGTGGCCACCGGCGAAAGCTTCGCGCTCGTCGGCGAATCCGGTTCGGGCAAGTCCACCATCCTGAAGGCACTGGCCGGGCAGGTCGACAGCTGGTCCGGCAGCATCGCGCTTGGCAACAGGCCGCTGGGCCACAAGCGCACCAAGGCCATGATGCGCCACGTGCAGATGGTGTTCCAGGACCCCTATGGCTCGCTGCATCCGCGCAAGACCGTCGATGACGCGCTGACCGAACCGCTGGCCATCCACGGCATCGGGTCGCGCGACGAGCGCGTGCTGTCGATGCTCGACGCGGTGGGTCTGGCGCGCAAGTTCCGCTTCCGCCTGCCGCACCAGCTCTCCGGCGGCCA
This sequence comes from Pannonibacter sp. XCT-53, assembly GCF_009915765.1. Taxonomy (NCBI): domain Bacteria; kingdom Pseudomonadati; phylum Pseudomonadota; class Alphaproteobacteria; order Hyphomicrobiales; family Stappiaceae; genus Pannonibacter; species Pannonibacter tanglangensis. The sequence goes on along the minus strand of NZ_JAABLQ010000001.1, from coordinate 974,885 downwards.
ACGCCAGCGCGTCGCCATTGCCCGCGCGCTGATGCTGGAGCCGGAACTGCTGCTGCTCGACGAGCCGACCTCGGCACTCGACGTGTCGGTGCAGGCGGAGATCCTGAACCTGCTGAAGTCGCTCCGCGCGGAGCGCGGCCTCACCTATCTGCTCGTCACCCATGACCTGCCGGTGGTCTCGTTCCTCTGCGACCGGTTGGGCGTGCTGCGGCATGGCAAGCTGGAAGAGGTCGCCCCGGTCTCGGCGCTGAAGGCCGGCGCGCTGACAAGCGACTACGGCCGCGAGCTGGTGGAGCGCAGTCAGGCTTTCTGATCGGGCTTCCGGATCAGGCATTCCGGGCTGCCTGCCGGGCCGGCGCCGCAGCGGCGGCGGCCTGAAACTCGGAGCGGTAGCGGGACGGCGTCACCGTCATGATCCTGCGGAAATGCAGGCGGAACGTTTCCGGGGCCTTGAAGCCGCAGGCCGCCGCGATGGCGTCGATGCCCTCGCCGCTGGTCTCCAGCAGGCTGCAGGCGCGGCGCACCCGCGCCCGGATCAGCCAGTCCTGCGGCGCAAGGCCCGTGGCATCGCGGAAGCGGCGGTTGAGGGTGCGCAGGCTGCAGCAAGCGGCCTCCGCCAGCCGCGCCAGATCCCAGTCCTGGTCAATCTCCCGCTCGATCCGTTCGAGCAGCGGGGCCAGCGAGCCCTGCGGATGACGGGCGACGGGGCGCGGCACGAACTGGGCCTGCCCGCCTTCGCGCTGTGCCGGCACAACGAGGCTGCGCGCCAGGGCATTGGCCGCCTGCCAGCCGAAATCGCGCCGCACCAGAGCCAGCGACAGGTCGATGCCGGCGGCCGATCCCGCAGCCGTCAGCACGTTGCCATCCTCGACGTAGAGCACGTCCTCGACAATCTCGGAGGCCGGCGCGACGGCGCGAAGATCCGCGATGTAGCGCCAGTGGGTCGTCGCCCGGCGCCCGTCGAGAAGACCGGCTGCGGCCAGAAGGAACGCACCGCTGCAGAAGGTGACGAGTTGCGTGCCGCGCGCCTGCGCCCGCTCAAGCTGGCGCTTCAGCCCGGCCGGCAGGCGGTGATCGCGCCCCGGCCAGCCCGGCACGAGGATGATGTCCGCGTCGTCCAGAAGGCTCGCCGGAGCCGTCGCCCGGACGCTGACGCCGCCGCTCGCCGACACGGTGTCCAGCTCGACCGCAACGGCGGCAAACCGGTACCAGGGGCCGTCGATCTCCGGCTTCTTTGCAGCGAAGATCTCGGTGCAGATGGAGAACTCGAACAGGCTGAGGCCCTCGTAGACGAGCGCCACGGCCAGTGGCGGCAGCGATCCGGCCCCCGCGAGCGCTCCCGCCCCCTCAGCCCCGCCAAGGCCTGCGACCGGGGCCGAGACCGCAGCCGTGCCGGCTGGCACGACAGGGGCGACGGGGGCGACAGGCGTGTGATCAGTCATGGCAAGGTTCCCGGACAGGTTGGCACGATCCTACCGCATCTTGGCATTCCGGCCAATGGCCCGAGTGCCGCCCATGCGGCACCTTGCCTCTATCGACGATCCGATCCAGAGGAGTTCCAGATGTCCAGCTCTGTCAGCGCCACGCCAGCCGCCGCCTCCGACGCCGCCATCGCCCATTTTTCCGCCAAGCTCGGCTTCGAGACCGACTGCTGGGACACGCATCATGCGCTTTCGACCGGCACGGCCGATTTCGTGCTGCTGGACGTGCGCGGTCCGGCGCTCTACGCGGCCGGGCACGTTCCGGGCGCGCTGCATCTGCCGCACGGCAAGATCACCGCGCGGCGGATGGCCGAGTATCCGCCGGAGACCCTGTTTGTCGTCTACTGCGCCGGTCCCCATTGCAACGGCTCGACCAAGGCCGCCCTTGCGCTGGCGCGGCTGGGCCGGCCGGTGAAGGAAATGATCGGCGGCGTGACCGGCTGGCTCGACGAAGGCTTCGTCCTCTCCGAAGGCATGGAACCGGGCACACTCCACCCCGCCTGACAGACTTCAGTCCTTCCGCTCGCGCGGCACAACAACATCAAGCTCAGGCACCCGGTAAGCGGAGAACCGCGCGCGCAGGGCCTTGTCCAGGGCGATCAGCTTGTCAATCGGGACTTCGGTCACCGGGACGCTATGGACCCAGATGTCCAGACCGGGCTCCAGCTCGTAGCCAAATTTGCATTGCCGCGGCGGATGGACCCGGCTGACACAACTGATGTAGAGGGGCTGGCCCTTCGGCGTGAGATAGCCGCTGCCCTTCGTGGTCAGATAGATCGACCAGTCGTCCTTGCCCTCCCAAGGATAATCCGTCGGGATCACGCAGCCTTTCAGCTCCGGCGTCACCTGAACCAGGGGCTTGTCAGCCGTGCAGTTCGTCTCAAAACGGTTGCGACTGCCTCTCCAGAAGGTATCCTCGCCTCCGTCGCCAATCAGCATGGCCCCAGGATGCGGGTCCGAAATGCCGAGGGACTTCAACTCGGCTTGCCAGGCCTCACGGTCAGGCAAAAGTCCTGGACCGAACATCGGGATCAAGTGGGCCGGGTTCTCGCGGCAGCCCTCGCCTGCTTCGGGATCCCGAGGAGGCGCCAACGGGGCCTCAATGTCTCCCACATTGAATGCCCGCCGGCTATTCTCAAGGACGAAGCCGTGGCCTGAACGCAGGCGAACATAGAGGCGACGGTCCTTCGGGTCGGCGCATTCGTCAGGGTTAAACACAAAGGGCCGGCTGAGCAGAGCCCGATATTTCTCCCCAAACTTCCGAACATCCTCCGACTGCTGCGGCTCACCGCAGCCAGCAAGCACCACGGCCAGCAAAAGGAACTGGCAAACATGCCTTGCCGAGGCTGGCGTCATCAGCTTCCCGTCCCCTTGGCACCCTGCGATCCTGTCAAGACTGCGGATAGCAGCCTGCGGCACGCGTGACAATCAACCGGGACATTCGCACGGGTTGCAACCAATGCCCCTAACGCAGCCCTCCCCTCACCCCACCGCCATCTGCCGCCGGGCGAGATGGTCTTCCATGAGGACGAGGAACGATCCGGCGAGGATGAGGGCGGCGCCGGGCCAGAGGTAGCCGTCGGGGATGAAGCCGAAGGCGAGCCAGCCGGTGAGGATGTTGAGCGGCAGCTTCAGATGGTCGAAGGGCTGGACGAAGGCCGCATCGGCGCGGGCATAGGCGAGCGTCAGGAGGTAGTTGGCCGCGACCGTGAAGAGGCCCGCGCCGAGCGCCAGATAGAGGCTGAGGCCGGTTGGCACGACTGCGCCATCGATCAGCGCCAGCGCGCCGTTGACCGGCGTCAGCAGCAGGAGAAGGTAGAGCGTCACCGTGTCGGCGGATTCGACCCCGGTGAGGCGCTTGGTCACCAGCGAGGCCCCGCCCCAGAGCGCAGCAGCCAGCACCGGCAGCAGCGCGGCGAGCTCGAACCGCTCGCTCCAGGGGGCAAGGATCACCATGCCGCCGGCAAAGCCAAGCAGCGTGGCCAGCCAGCGCAAGGGTCCGACCTGTTCCTTCAGGAAGATCCGCGCGCCGAGGATGACGAAGAAGGGCGAGGTCATCACCAGCGCGATGGCCTGCCAGATCGGCACATGGGCCAGCCCGAAGACCCAGGCCTGCACGCCGCCGACCGCCAGAAGAATGCGCAGCGCATGCAGCTTCGGCTGACGCGTCACAAGCGCCGCCCTGCCCCGCCGGAGGATCCAGGGCAGCGCGAACAGCAGCGCCACAAGATACTGCCAGAAGGCGGCGCTGGCGGCCGGCAGGCCGAGCTGCATGGTTGCCGCCTGCAGGCAGACATTGACGAGGGCAAAGCTCGCCCCGGCGCCGATCATGCAGGCGGCGGCAATCAGCGGCTTTGAAGGGAAAGACGACGTCTGCACGGCACGGGCCATCCTGTGGCATTGGACCCGGGGCACAGCCAGGCGCAAGCCGGTGCCGTCCGCAAGGCCGGCACGCAGCGTGGACTGGCCAGGTTCTCTTTCATCCGGACTGTAACCGTCGGCTCCGGAGTTGCACCGGATCTGCTGTCCCTTCCAGCGTCAGCCGGACGGCGCTCGCGGGCTGCGGCCTTGGGTCCATCCTCCCGGAAGTCCCTCAAGGCCATCACCGCCGGTGGGGAGTTTCACCCCGCCCCGAGGACCTGTTTCAGATATTGGCCAGACTAGACCGCAACCCGCGTCCGGCGCAAGCGGGCTTTTCAGTCATACTGAAAGCCAGGCGCGGATCTCGTCCGGGAGCCTTGCAATGAAGGCGGGGTGTTCGGCGGCAAGCTCCTCGAGACTGCCGTAGCCCCAGGTGACGCCGATGGCCCGCATGTCATTGGCGTGGGCGCCAACGAGATCATGCTTGCGGTCCCCGATCATGACGCAGCGGGCGGCATCCCGCGCTTCCTGCTCGATGAGGTGCGCAATCAGCTCGGCCTTGGCCGAGCGGGTGCCATCCAGTTCCGAGCCATAGACCTTGCGGAACTGCGGCATGAGCCCGAAATGCTCGACGATCTTGCCGGCATAGGCATGCGGCTTGGACGTGGCGACATAAAGGGTGAAGCCGGCCCCTGTAAGCGCCTCGACCAGCGGCGCGATGCCGGCGATCAGCTCGTTCTCGTAGAGGCCGACGCTGGTGTAGCGCTCACGGTAGAGCGCCACGGCGCGGTCGAGCAGCGCCTTGTCCTCGCCGGACTCGCCGTCGAGGGTCTCGCCGTCCTGGCCCAGCAGGACAGCGAAGCTCTCCCACAGCGGCGGACCGATGCACCAGCCCAGCTCCTCGGCCGCCGGGACCGGCGCGCCGAGCTTCTCAAGGGCATACTGGATCGAGCGGGTGATGCCGACAAAGGGATCGGTCAGCGTCCCGTCCAGATCGAACAGGACCGTGTCGATCCCCTTCGCGCCTCGCGTCATTCAAACTCCATGATCACGGCATCGACGGCGAGACTGTCGCCGGGCTTGGCCTTGATCTGGCTGATAACACAATCGCGTTCGGCGCGAAGCACGTTTTCCATCTTCATGGCCTCGACGATGGCGAGCGCCTCGCCGGCCTTCACTTCCTGCCCCTCGGCCACGGCAATCGAGACCACCAGACCCGGCATCGGGCACAGCAGGAACTTCGACGTGTCCGGCGGCATCTTCTCCGGCATCAGCGCCTCAAGCTCGGCCGTGCGCGGCGTCATCACCTTGGCGACGACCGAGAAGCCCTGCCAGTCGAGCCGGTAGCCGGACGTGACCGGGCGCACCTGGACGACAACCCGACGACCACCCACGGTGCCGCGCCACAGCCGGTCGCCCGGCACCCAGTCGGAGGCAACGGTGACCACGTCGCCGCCATCGACGGACACGTCCATCTCGATCGGCGCTGCCGGGTAACCCTCGGCGATGCGGACCGGGATGTAATCCTTGCCGATCTTCACGGACCAGTGCTCGCGGACGGCGCCCGTGTGCGGACGCAGCCGGCCCGGCAGATGGTCCAGGCGTTCGCGGCGCAGGGTTTCCATGGTCAGCGCCACGGCCGCCAGAACCGACTTGGCCTCGGCGCCCGGCACCGCCGGCGCAAACCCGTCCGGATACTCCTCGACAATGAAGCCGGTCGACAGCGTGCCGGCGCGCCAGCGCGGATGGCTCATCAGCGACGTCAGGAACGGCACGTTGTGCTGGATGCCGTCGACATAGAAGGCGTCGAGCGCTTCGGACATGGCCTCGATCGCCTCCAAGCGCGTCGGCGCATGGGTGATCAGCTTGGCGATCATCGGGTCATAGAACATCGAGATTTCCGAGCCCTCGACGACGCCGGTGTCGTTGCGCACGGTCACGCCGTCTTCCGACTTCTCCTCCGGCGGGCTGTAGCGCACGAGACGGCCGATGGACGGCAGGAAATTGCGATAGGGATCCTCGGCATAGATGCGGCTCTCGACCGCCCAGCCGGTGAGCTTCACGTCCGACTGCGACATGGCCAGCTTCTCGCCATAGGCGACGCGGATCATCTGCTCGACCAGATCGATGCCGGTCACCAGCTCGGTCACCGGATGCTCGACCTGCAGGCGGGTGTTCATCTCCAGGAAGAAGAAGCTCTTGTCCTGACCGGCGACGAATTCCACCGTGCCGGCGCTGTCATAGTTGACGGCCTTGGCAAGCGCCACGGCCTGCTCGCCCATGGCGCGGCGGGTGGCCTCATCAAGCAGCGGCGACGGGGCCTCCTCGATGACCTTCTGGTTGCGGCGCTGGATCGAGCATTCGCGTTCGCCGAGATAGATGACATTGCCGTGCTTGTCGCCCAGCACCTGGATCTCGATGTGGCGCGGGTTCTGGATGAACTTCTCGATGAACACGCGGTCATCGCCGAAGGAGGAGGCAGCTTCCGACTTGGAGCGCGCGAAGCCCTCGTGCACCTCGCCGGCGTTCCAGGCAATGCGCATGCCCTTGCCGCCGCCGCCGGCCGAGGCCTTGATCATGACCGGGAAGCCGATCTCGGTGGCGATCTCCACCGCATGTTCCGGCGTCTCGATGACCCCGAGATAGCCCGGCACGGTGCTGACCTTGGCGGCGTTGGCGAATTTCTTCGATTCGATCTTGTCGCCCATGGCCTCGATGGCCTTGGGGTTCGGGCCGATGAAGACGATGCCGGCGTCAGCGAGCGCCTTCGGGAAGGCCGCGCGCTCGGACAGGAAGCCGTAGCCCGGATGCACGGCCTCCGCGCCGGTCGCCTTGCAGGCGGCGATGATCTTGTCCATCACCAGGTAGGAGTCTGCCGCGGCCGCCGGTCCGATGTGAACCGCCTCGTCCGCCATCTCCACATGCAGGGCATCCCGGTCGGCGTCCGAGTACACGGCGACCGTCTTGATCCCCATGCGCCGCGCGGTCTTGATGACACGGCATGCAATTTCGCCGCGGTTCGCGATCAGGATCTTGGAAAACATGCGTTGCTGCCCCCGCCTGCACTGGCTCTCTGGTTTTGGGTGCAATGGTTGTAGGCGGGCCCCCACGGCGGCGCAATATCACCAAAGGATGACATGCGAAGGACGGAGACCGCAGCGGCACCATCCTGACGGGTTCGGCCCCGGCCCATCAACTCCTGTTACATTTCGCAATTCTTAGGTATTTTTGCTGATCATGCGCCGGGATTTGGGAAAAAGGGGATGGGACCCGTGTACAAACTCTGCGGAAGCCTTCTGGTCCTTCTGGCCAGCCTTCAGACTGCCTCTGCGTCAGATCAGTCCTACTGGCGACATGAGACGGTCAAGGGATTTGAAAAATACTACACCTCGACCCGCGACGGATCGCATTTCATCATCTGGTGCAATCCGGCCCGCAAGCTGGCCGGCACCGTGCTCGACATCGACATCAAGGGCCAGAGCGCGCCGGCCCGCAAGACGATCCAGATCGTGCTCGACCGCTCGGCCATTGACGTGCCGGCCGACGAGAACGGGTTTGTCCGGGCCGACTGCCCGGCGTGCTCGGACCGGTCCGAAATGCTCTGGAAGAAGCTTTCCAGCTCGACCAACCTCGCCGTCCGCTTCAACGACGAGACCGTGTCCCGTTTTTCCACCCGCGGCGCGCGGGAGGTTCTGAAAGGCTCGCCCTGCGCCCCCGCCAGGAGTTCCTGACACCAGGTCCAGACGGGACAGACACGGGGCACGGCCGGCTTCCGGCGACTGGATTTTCCCCCGCAGCTGGCCTAAGAGGCTGCGGGCCGGTCCTCCCGGGCCGGCCGGGGCCGACGCTGCCCCTCGCTGGAGCCGGATCGCATGGACGTCATCTTCCTCGAGGACCTCGCCTTCTTCGCCTATCACGGGCTGTATGAGGAGGAGGCCCGCCTCGGCCAGCGATTCCATGTCGATCTCGCCTGCTGGCTGGACCTCGGCCCCGCCAGCCGCGAGGATGACTACGCCCTGACGGTCTGCTACGGCACCCTGACCAGGACGGTGGAAACGGTGGTGACCGGATCCCGCTTCAAGCTGATCGAGCGGCTTGCCGGCGCCATCGCGGACGCGGTGCTGGCGGCCGATCCGCGCATCGACAGGGTCCGCGTGCGCGTGCACAAGCCGGGCGCACCGCTGCCCGTTGCCTCGGGCCGGGCCAGCGTCCAGATCGAACGGGCACGGGAAAGTTGAACGGCTCGCCCCTTCAAAGCGTCACCCTGCCGTTCTAAGTTAGCTGTTGCGTGCGGGCCTGCACGAGGCAGCCCCCGCACCTGGTCCGGCTCCGTCCGGAAGCCCCTCAGCCTCAGGAAGCCTCATGTCCGCGTTGGCCCCCGCCCTGTTGATCCGGTCCTCTGCCGCGCTGCTCGTTGCCGCAGCGCTTGTCACCGCCGCCGAGGCGCGACCGGACCTGCGCCAGATGACCTGCCAGCAAGCCCAGCAGACCCTGGCCCGCAACGGCGCCGTCGTCTTCACCACCGGTCGCAACACCTATGACCGGTTCGTGACGAGCCGGGCCTATTGCGACAGCTGGGAAGAAGCCGTGCCAGCCTATCAGCAGACCCGGGACACCAACCAGTGCCAGGTCGGCTTCCGCTGTTCCGAACCGCTGTTCGAGCGCAACCGCCTGCACCGGATGTTCGACGACTAGGCGGTGACGTCCTCGGCGGAGCCGGCGGCGGCGGAGCGCCGCAGCGCCGTGCGCTCGGCCGACGCTGCAGTGGCCGGAACGGGATCGCCGTAGAGCTCGGCCTCGAGACGGCGCGCGGCACGCCGCAGCGCCTCCAGGATCATCTCCTGCGCCCCGCCGAGGCGCGATGACGGCCCGAACAGGGACAAGCCCGTGACCATGCGCCCTGTGCGGCTGCGCACCGGCACCGCCATGGCAAAAAGCCCCTCCTCCCGCTCGCCGCGGTTGACGGCATGGCCGCGTTCGCGGATTGCTGCGAGCTCCGCGCGCAGCCGCGTCTCGTCGGTGAGCGTGGCGGCCGTGAAGCGCTGGCGCTGGATCGCGGCACAGTAGCGGTCGAGATCGGCCGGCGGCAGATGGGCGAGCCACAGCTTGCCATGCGCCGTGCACCAGGCCTCCAGCTCCGACCCCACGCGCACCTCCACCGCCAGCGCCCGCCGCGGCACGGCACGGGCGATGCAGACCACCTTCACGCCGTTGAAGCCCGTGGCCATGGCCCCTTCGCCGAGCGTGTCGGTCAGCTGATTGAGGTGCGGCTGTGCCAGGCGGGCGATCATCTGGCCATCGCGCACCCGGTCCCCCAGATCCGCAAAGACGAAGCTCAGACGATAATGCCCCCGGCTTTCGGCCACGACCGCTCCCACCTGCTCGAGCGTGCGCAGGAACCGGTGCGCCGTCACGGCGTTGAGGTCGAGATCGCGGGCCAGATCTGCCGCCGTGATCACCGGCCGCTCGGGTGAGAACAGGTGGAGGATCTCGAAAGCCTTGACCACCGAACCATTGATCTGAGGTGCCATCCGACCTGCCCCATGACGCAGCCAGACCGGGTCGCGATTGACGCCCCGGCGACTCTGTTCAATAATAGATATAGTTATTTCTAATATAGAAATAAGACGCTGGCAACAGGCAGGAACGGGCGGGACGGCAATGGATCTGACGGGAGACGGGAAGGGCAACACAGGTCGGGGCAGCACAGGTCGGGGCAGTGAAGGTCAGGATTCTGCGGCACGGGCCGCAGCACGCCCGGGACAGGCGGGTCAGTCCGATAACGCGCGGCCTGCAGCCGATCAGGCCAGCGCCGATGAGACCGGCGCCAATGAAACCGGCTATGATCAGGCCGGTACCGATCAGGCTGCTGCCGGTCCGGCGGCGCAGATCACCGCCGGCGGGGCCCTGCTCGTGCGCATGAAGGCGCTCGGGGTCGACTACATCTTTGCCAATTCCGGCACGGACTTCCCGCCAATCATCGAGGGGCTGGCCGAAGCGGAGGCCAGGGACCTGGACCTGCCGCAGGGCATCGTCATCCCGCACGAAGCCGCCGCCATGGCGATGGCGCATGGCTACTATCTGGCCACAGGCCGCACGCAGGCCGTCATGGCCCACACCAATGTGGGCCTTGCCAATTGCGCCATCGGCGCGATCAACGCCGCCGCCGAGCACATCCCGGTGCTGCTGTTCTCCGGCCGGACCCCCACCACGGAAAAGGGCCGCTTCGGCGCGCGCACCGTGCCGATCGGCTGGGGCCAGGAGATGCATGACCAGACAGCGCTGGTGCGCGAGGCCTGCAAGTGGGACTACGAGCTGAGGTTCCCCGAACAGGTGACGGAGATCGTCGACCGGGCCAAGGCGATCGCGGAAACGGCGCCGCGCGGGCCCGTCTACATCAGCCTGCCGCGCGAGATCCTGTGCGAGCCCTGTCCGCGCGAGGGTCTGGACGCGCCGGCGCTGATGCGCGCGCCCGTCGCCGGCATCGACACCGCGTCCTTCGCCGAGGCCGCCCGCCTGATCGCCGAAGCGCGCCAGCCGGTGATCTTCGCGCAGCGCGGCACCGGCGGCGCCGGGGGCTACGCCGCCCTCGAACGCCTCGCGTCCGCCTGGGGCATCCCGGTCTGCCAGTACTGGGCCGTGCGTCTCGCCCTGCCGCTCGATCACCCGATGGCCGCCGGCGCCGATCCTGCACCGCTGCTGGCGGAAGCGGATGTGGTTCTCGTCCTTGACAGCCTCGCCCCCTGGTCACCTGACGTGCACAGGCTGAACCCGGGCACGCGGGTGATCCATCTGGGGCAGGACCCGCTCTACAGCCGCTTCCCCGTCCGCAACTTCCCCTGCGACCTCGCGCTGGCCTGTGATGTCGAGCCCGGGCTGCTGGCGCTGGAAACGCATCTGGCACCGCACCGGGACGGCCACCGCACCCGTGCCGCGGAGCGGCATCAGCGCTGGAGCCGCCGGAACGCCGAAGGTCGCCGCAGCGTGCTGGCGCGCGCCGCCGCCGGCGGGACCGATCCGATGACCAAGGAGTTCGTCAGCCTGACGCTGTCGCAGGCGCTTGGGAACCGGGACGCGGCCGTCCTGTCCGAACTCGGCTGTCCGCTGGCCCCCATGAGCCTCGACGGACCGAAGGCGTGGTATCAGGAGCCCCATTCCGGCGGCCTCGGCTGGAGCTTCCCGGCCGCGCTCGGCATGAAGCTCGGCAACCGCGCCCGCACCGTGGTCGCCACCATGGGCGACGGCTCCTACATCTTTTCCAACCCGGTCGCCTGTCACCAGATCGCCGAGGCGCTCGAGCTGCCGATCCTGGTGCTGATCGTCAACAACGCCGAGTGGGGCGCCGTGCGCCAGTCGGTGCTGGGCCTCTATCCGCAAGGCCATGCCGCGCGCTCCAACCGGATGCCGCTGACCCAGCTTTCCCCCGTTCCGGACTTCACGGACGTGGCCCGGGCCAGCCGTGCCTTTGCCCGCAAGGTCGAGCACGCCGATGACCTCGCGCCTGCGCTGGCAGAGGCACTGGCGCAGATCGACCGGACCGGACGCCTGGCGCTGCTGGATGTGCGGGTGCGCCCCTGAACTTCATTTCAGATCACAGGAATGCTCCGCAAGGCCATGACAGAAAAGGGCCTGCGAAGTGAAAACGCGAAAACGCCAAGGAGAGGATGACAATGCCCGAGGCCCCAAAGTCGGAATTCTGGAAGACCCTGAAGCCCATCACCACCGTGTTCCAGCCGGATGCCCTGCCGGAAGTCTACATCGCCGACGCGGCGACCGAGGACGAGCGCTACTATGTTCCCTTCACCGAGACGGTGTTCTCCCGCCCGCTCTGGATCTCGCCGACCCAGAACAAGTGGTGCGACATCCTGATGGCCAAGGGACCGGGCCTCGTGAACCGGCATTACCATCCGCATGAGGTCTTCGCCTACACCATCTCCGGAAAATGGGGCTATCTCGAGCACGACTGGACGGCGACCGCGGGCGACTTCGTCTACGAGACGCCGGGCGAAGGCCATACGCTGGTGGCCTACGAGCATCCGGATCCGATGAAGGTGTTCTTCCAGGTCACCGGCCCGCTGATCTGGCTGGACGAGGACGGCAACCCGGACGGCTATTTCGACGTGCACAAGTACATCAGCCTGTGCCGCGCCCATTACGAGAAGGTCGGCCTCGGCTCGGGCTATGTCGACACGCTGTTCCGCTGACGGAAAGGGCCGGCGGACGCTCCGCCGGCCCTGCCCATCCCTTGCAAGGTCCGCGCTGATGCGTCCCTAGACGCTCATGCCCCCGTCCACCATCAGCATCGAGCCTGTGGTGAAGCTGCTGTCGTCGCTGGCGAGATAGAGCACCGAGCGGGCCACCTCTTCCGGAAGCCCGTGGCGTCCAAGAGGGATCATCGAATTGAACATCGCGGTGCCGTCGATCCCCAGTTCCCGGCTGATCCCGGCCTCGACCGCATGCTGGAAGCCGTTTTCGAGCGGCCCGGGATGGAGCGTGTTGACCCGGATCCGGCGCGGTGCCAGTTCCTTGGCCAGACAGCGCATCAGTCCGGTCTGGGCATGCTTTGCGGTGATGTAGGCATAGACGCCCGGGTCGCCCCGGGTCGCGGCCACCGACGAGGTGATGATGAAGCTGCCGCCATCGCGCATCCTTGGCGTGGCGTGCTTGGCAGCCAGGAAGGCCCCGCTCACATGCACCCGCTGCACGGCCTCGAAGACCTCGAGCGAGTAATCGGCAATCGGGCGCACCTCACCGAAATTGCCCGCGTTGGAAAAGAAGATGTCGATGGGGCCAAAGGCTGCCACTGCAGCCTCGACATAGGAGCGGGCCCCCTCCTCCGACCCGACATCGGCCTGCACGAACAGCACGTCGCCATCCGGCAAGGCCTGCCGGGCCTGATCCAGTGCCGCCGCCGCGAGGTCGACAAGCACCACCCGGGCCCCCTCGCGCAGGAACAGCCGCGCCGTCGCAAGTCCCAGACTGCCGGCGCCACCGGTGATGACGGCGGTCTTCTGCTTCAGTTTCATGTCTTGCTCTCCCGGGATGGTGCAGCAGTTGGGATCTGAGGGTGGGGATGGGGGAGCGGGGTTTGATGCAAACCGGACTTCAGGCTCCCCGCCCCCACCTCACGAGGGGACGAGGAGCGGAGAGGCCCGGGCTGCAGACAATCGCTCCATGGTCATCCCGGACCCAGCGAAGCGGAGTTCCGGGACCGGAGAGCCAACGTCTCTCCGGGGTGAACGCATTGACACATGGAGGCCTCGACCTTCCGCTCCCGGCTCGGCGCTCCGCTTGGCCGGGATGACTTCGGTGAAGTAGAGGCTTGCCATCACCCTCGGGATCTCCGCTTCCCTCCCCTTTTGCCAGGGCGTCAGAACGGATAGTGGATCGGACCATCCTGGATGGTGATCCAGCGCAGTTCGGTGAACTCGGCAATGCCGGCCTTGCCGCCGAAGCGGCCGTAGCCGCTGTCCTTGACGCCGCCGAAGGGCATCTGCGCCTCGTCATGCACGGTCGGACCGTTGATGTGGCAGATGCCGGATTCGATGCGGCGGGCGACCTGCATGGCGCGGGTGATGTCACGGCCGAACACGGCGGCCGAGAGGCCGTATTCCGTGTCATTGGCGATGCGCACCGCCTCGTCGATGCCGTCGACACGCACGACAACCGCCACGGGGCCGAAGCTTTCCTGGCCGTAGATGTGCATGGTCGGATTGACCCGGTCGAGCAGCGTCGCCTCCATCACAGCGCCCTGCACGCCGCCGCCGGCAGCCAGCACCGCGCCCTTGGCGGTGGCGTCCTTGATCAGGTCCTGGATGCGCCGCGCCGCATGGGCATCGACCACCGCGCCGAGCGGGGTCTTGCCCTCGCGCGGATCGCCGGCCTTGAGCGAGCGGGCCTTGGCCGTCAGCTTGGCGATGAAGGCATCGGCGACCTTTTCATCGACAATGATGCGTTCGGTCGACATGCAGATCTGGCCCTGGTTCATGTAGGCACCGAAGGCCGCCGCATCGACGGCGGCGTCGAGATCGGCGTCGTCGAGCACCAGGAACGGCGCCTTGCCACCCAGCTCCAGCAGGGCCGGCTTGAGGTTGCGGCCGCACATTTCCGCGATGATCCGGCCGACACGGGTCGAGCCGGTGAAGTTGACGCGGCGCACCGCCGGATGGGCGATCAGGGCCTCGACGATCTGCGGCGCGTCGTCCGGCGCATTGGAAATGGCGTTGAGCACGCCATGCGGAATGCCGCCGGCCTGCAGCGCGTCGATGATCAGGCGATGGGTGCGCGGGCAGATTTCCGAGGTCTTCATGACGACGGTGTTGCCGCAGGCGAGCGGTGTGGCCAGCGAGCGGACGCCAAGGATGACCGGCGCGTTCCACGGCGCCATGGAGAGCACGACGCCGACCGGCTGGCGCATGGCCATGGCCATGCTGCCCGGGCGGTTGGAGGGGATGATCTCGCCGGCGATCTGGGTCGTGAGGGCCGCCGCCTCGCGCAGCATCTCGGAGGCGAGATAGACGTTGAACCGGGCCCAGCCTTCGGTGGCGCCGATCTCGTCGGCCATGGCGCGCACGAAGTCGTCGGCGCGCGCCGACAGCGCGTCGGCGGCCGCCAGCAGGATCTTGCGGCGCGGACCGGGCCCCATCTGGGACCAGGCCGGGAAGGCGGCAGCGGCGGCGTCGCAGGCCAGCTGCGCATCCTCGATGGTCGCCGCAGCCACGCGGGTGGCAACCTCGCCGGTGATCGGGTTGCGCCGCTCGAAGGTCCGGCCGTCGGAGGACTGGGTGTCGTCCGCGCCGATCAGAAGTCCAAGAGCATCCATGGATTTTTCCTCATGTCATTGCATGCGAAACAGAAATTCGGGACGGCCGGGCAGCGGGCCCGGCCGGATATCAGTGCGTCAGGCCGAGGAAGGCGCGCTGGACGGCCGGATCGGCCCGCAGGTCCGCAGCCGCCCCCTCGCCCACCAGACGCCCGACCTCCATCAGATAGCCGCGCGAGGCCAGCGCCAGGGACAGGCTGACGTTCTGCTCGACCAGCAGCACCGAGACGCCCGCATCGCGGACACGCCCCAACGCCTCGAACAGCTCGCCCACCACCACCGGCGCGAGACCAAGGCTCGGCTCGTCCAGCATCAGGAGGTCCGGGTTGGACATCAGCGCCCGGCCGATGGCGACCATCTGCTGCTCGCCCCCCGACATGGTGCCGACCAGCTGGGCCCGCCGTTCCGCAAGCTTCGGGAACAGCTCGAAGATGAAGGCCCGCTGCCGCGTCTCGCCGGCGCGCGCACGGCGCGCATAGGCCCCGAGCCGCAGGTTCTCCTCCACCGTCAGGTCGGCGAAGACGCCGCGCCCCTCGGGCACCAGCGCGATCCCGGCCTCCAGCACCTTGTGGGCCGCAAGCCCGGCGATCGGTCGCCCGTCGAGATGCAGCGTCAGGCCGGGGTCCGGCTTCACCAGACCGGCGATCGCCTTCAGCAGGCTGGACTTGCCGGCGCCATTCGCGCCCAGGATGACGACCGTCTCGCCGCGGTCGACGCGGATCGAAACACCGTCGAGCGCCAGGTGCTTGCCATAGCGCAGGCTCAGACCGTCAAGCGACAGCAGCATGGGGCTCTCCCAGATAGGCGCGCACCACTTCGGGGTCACGCAGGACATCGGCAGTGGCACCGTCGGCGATCTTGCGGCCGGCATTCATCACCACCGCACGCGGGCAGAGCGCCCGGACCGCGTCCATCACATGCTCCACCAGCAGGATGGTGATGCCCCGGGCATTGAGGCGGGCAATCAGGTCGATGCCGATGCGCAGCTCCGACGGGTTGAGGCCAGCCAGCCACTCGTCGAGCAGCAGCAGCTTCGGCCGGGCCGCCAGCGCGCGCGCCAGCTCCATCCGCTTCTGGTCGATGTAGGTCAGGTCGGACGCATGCTCGCCGCCGCGGCCCTCCAGCCCCACCTCGGCAAGCAGCGCCGCCGCCTCGATCCGGGCGTCCCGCTCGGACGTGTGCCCGGCGCGGAAAAGGATGGCGGCGAGGATGTTGTCGGACACTGTCAGCGACGGCAGCACCCGCACCAGCTGGAACGTGCGCGCCACGCCGGCATGGGCGATGCGGTGGGCCGGCAGGCCGGACAGCCGCTTGCCCTCCAGCGTGATGGTGCCCCCCGACACCGGCAGCAGGCCGGAGATCATGTTGAGCACCGTCGTCTTGCCGGAGCCGTTCGGCCCGAGCAGGGCGACCACTTCGCCCTGGGTCAGCGAGAAGGACACGTGGTTGACGGCGGTCAGGCCACCGAAGCGTTTGGTCAGGTCGGAAATCTCAAGGAATGCCATCACTTGGCCTCCCCTTCGGCAAGCCGGCCTGCGCCACGCCCCGCGCCTGCGCCGGAGGCCTCACCGGCCCGCTGCTTCCGCATCCGGGCGATCAGCCCCTCGAGGAAGTCGAGCACGCCGCGCGGCAGCACGAAGACGATGGCCATGAACAGGAGGCCGAGGATGATGGAATAGTGGTCCGGGAAATTGGCCGAGAGCCACTCGAACAGCAGGAACAGCGGCACCGCGCCCACGGCCGGCCCCCAGAGACGGTTCGCACCGCCCAGAAGCGCCATGATCAGCGTCAGGAACGAGATGGTCGGGTTGAACACGATCGTCGGCTCGATATAGGTCCAGCGCGGGGCCTGGATCGCCCCCACCAGCGTGATGATCACGGAGCTGAGGGCAAAGAGCGCCAGCTTCACCCGCGCGGTCGGCAGGCCGCAGTGCTCGGCCACCACCTCGTCGTCGCCGATCATCTTGAGGGCAAGACCCAGACGGCTGCGCTGGATCAGGTAGCCGATGCCGAGGGTCACGGCACAGAGCACCAGCAGCTTCCAGTAGACCACCTCCGGACCATAGGAGACGAACAGGTAGCGCCCCAGCGTGCCGGTGATGTTGACCTCGTACCAGGTGACGAGCTGGCGGATCAGCTCGGCCAGGCCGAAGGTGAAGATGACGAAGTAGACGCCTGCCAGACGCAGCGTGGCCAGGCCGACGACGAGCGCCACGGCAAGACCGATCAGCGCGGCCAGCCCCAGCACCATGAGCGGCGGAAAGCTCTCGTAGAAGACCGAAACCGTATAGGCCCCGATCCCGAAGAACGCGACCGTTGCCAATGACACGAAGCGTGTCGGCCCCGAGAACAGCGCCCAGGCACTGGCCAGCGTGACATAGCCGATCATGCCGATCATCAGGCCGATGCCATAGGTGCCAAGATAGAACGGGGCCACGGCCAGCCCGGCGAAGACGGCTGCTGCCGCCAGAACTCCAAGGATCGGCTTCATCTGACAGCCCGCCCGAAAAGACCCTGCGGCCGCCACAGCAGCACGACCAGGAAGATGGCATAGGTTGCAGCGAGCGTCAGGCCCGGGTCGGCATAGGTGGCGACCAGGGTCTCGACGACGCCGAGGATGAGGCCGGCGGCAAGCGCGCCGACGAGGTTTCCGACCCCGCCCATGATGACGACGATCAGCGCCTTCATGGTGAAGACGACGCCGCCCGTGGCCGTGAAGGTCTGGTACATCGAGATGACCACGCCCGCGGACGCGGCAAGACCGCCGCCCAGCGCGAAGGCGAAGGCCGCAGCCCGGTTGATGTCGATGCCGACCAGCTGGGCCGACTGGGGAGAGACAGCAACCGCGCGCAGCGCCGTGCCCCAGCGGGTGCGGGTGAGCAGCAGATAGAGCGTGATCCCGAGGCCCAGCGCCAGCACCAGGGCGATCAGCCGGTTGGCGGCAATGGTCGCGCCCAGCACGTTCACGGGCTCGTTCAGGAAGGTGTAGCTGGTGTAGTTGCTGCCGAAGATGACGAGCAGGATGCCCTGCACCACGAACAGGAGCCCGAAGGTCGTCAGGATCGAATCCACCTCGAGGACGCCGCGGTTCGGCGCCCGCGCGACCAGAGGGGCGAGGATGACGGTGTAGACGGCGTACCCGAGCAGGAACCCGCCGGGAACGGCAATGAGCAGGCCGAAGATCGGATTGATGCTGGCGGCGCCCTGCAGGACGAAGGCCGCGAAGGCTGCGGTGATGATCATGTCACCGTAGGCAAGGTTCATGATGCGGGCGATGCCATACTGCAGGGTGAGGCCCATGGCGGCGAGCGCATAGGTCCCGCCCAGCACCAGGCCCGCGATGAGGGCTGTTATCAGGGTCATGGGAACTCCGGTGCCCGGAAGATCGGGCATCTCGTGGATCGTGCGGCGGAGGGTCTGCCGGAAGCACGGGGCCGGGGATGGAGACGGTCGCGTCCCGCTCCCCGGCCCGATCTTGCAGTCTTATTGCCAGGGCTTCTTCGGCAGGACCGGCTTCGACGCGCCGGGACGGTCGGCCGGCTCGACGCCGACGAGGTTGCCGTTCTGCCACTGGCCGAGCAGCCACAGCTGGCGGAGCTGGTTGTTCTCGAGCTTGGTCTCGCCCAGCACGGTGTCGAAGGTGCCGGTGGACAGTTCCTTGGCCACCGCCTCGCGGTCAAGGCCGACGCGCTTGATGGATTCCTGCAGCATCTGCAGCGAGGCGTAGGTGATCACGCTGCCCCAGAGGTCCGGATACTCGCCGTTGAGCGCCTTGTGACGCTCGCGATAGGCCATGTTGCGCTCGTTCTTGATGTCGATGCCGCCGAGGGTCATGATGCCTTCGGCCTTCGGGCCGAGGTTGCGACCGTAGGTCGGGAAGCCGGCGCCGACGCCGAGATAGAGCACCTTCGGATTGAAGGCCTGGACCTGCGACTGCTGGGTCAGGGCAAAGGTGTCCGGCGGATAGGAGAAGGCGACGAAGGTGTCCGCACCGGACGCGGC
The DNA here is from genome assembly GCF_009915765.1 of Pannonibacter sp. XCT-53. NCBI lineage: Bacteria > Pseudomonadati > Pseudomonadota > Alphaproteobacteria > Hyphomicrobiales > Stappiaceae > Pannonibacter > Pannonibacter tanglangensis. The sequence goes on along the minus strand of NZ_JAABLQ010000001.1, from coordinate 956,219 downwards.
CGCTTCCTTCAGCAGCGTGGTGAAGTCCTGGGTGCCGACCGGATAGGTGCGGTCCATCACCACCTCGATCCCCGCCTCCTTGAAGGCCGGGCGTGCGGCGTTGACCAGGTCGATGCCGAAGCCGTCGGCCACGGAGATCATGGCCACCTTGGAGTTGATCACCCCGGCCTCGGTCTGGCTGTCCACCATCTTGGCCAGCGCGCCGGCATAGTCACGGCCGCCGCCAAGGAACCAGTAGCTCTTCGGCCAGCGCTTGACGAACTCGGGCGCCTTGTCGGTCACGGACGACACCGCGAGCTGCGGGTAGCCATAGCGGTCAAACAGCGGCGCGACGGCGAGGTTGAAACCCGTGCCCCAGGGGGGCAGGATGAAGTCGACCTGGTCCTGACCGGCCAGACGCTCGACCGCGCGCACGACTTCCTCGGCGCTCGAGCGATCATCATACTCGATTACCTCGACCGGCAGCTTCGTGCCGTCCGGCAGTTCGAGCCCGCCGTTGGCCGCGACGTCGGCCAGCCAGAGCTTGTAGTTGGGGATGGTCGTCATGGCCGCGCCGCCGGCATTGGCGCCGGTCTTCGAGACCGCATAGCCGATCTTGATCGACTTGCGTTCCTGGGCAGCCGCATCGTCGGCAGCGAAGCCGAAGGTGGCAAGGCTCGCGGCAGCGAGCACGGCAAATGTCGACAGGCGCAGCCTGTCCTTCAAGCTTTTCATCTCTTTCCTCCCAAGGCACCGCGCGTCTTCCTCCCGCGCGGACAGACCAGTCTGCAGCCGTTGGACTGCCGGCCTGATCCCTGCGCTTGAGAATGGGGTCGCTTAACATATGAAAAAATGGACATTTTGAAAAAGAAATTGTATTTTTGATCAGATTTTGCCCACATACCCTCGTAACAACCCGTAGGTGCCCCCGGAGACAGCCCCCTGGCGCCCGGACGCCCCTCCCCGAGACACGGGACCAAGCCGTGAGCCTCACCGACAGCCTTGTCCGCCAACCCGCCGTCGAAAGCTTCCCGCAGCCGATCGAGGTGCTGCCCGACACGGAAGCCACGGTCATCCGCACCGCCCTCTCGCCCATGGGCTGGACGCTGCGCGGCGCGCGCAACCGAGGCTTTGTCCTGGTGTCGGGAACGGGCCAGCTCGACCTGGGTGCTGCCACCATGCCGATGACCGGCCCCTGCGCGCTCTGGCTGCCGGCCGGGAGAAAGGCACGGCTGACGCTGCACCCCGGCTCGCGCGGCGCGGCGCTGACCGTCTCCGAGCTGGCGCTGGGGCGCGCCGTTCCCTCCGGCCCGGTCGGGCGCCAGGTGAAGGAAGCGCTGTTCCACCCGATCATCGGCGTGCGCCTGGTCCCCGCCCAGGCGCTCGACCTCAGCCGCGCCATCGAGCAGGTCGGGGTCGAGCTGAAGAGCAGCCTGCCGGGCGCGCAGGAAGCGGCCCGGCACCATCTCGTGCTGGCGCTGATGAGCTTCTGGCGCATTTCCAGTCCGGTGCCGCAAAAGGTGCAGGCCGCGCCCCGCGCCATCGTCCGCAACTTCCTGCATCTGATGGAGCTGCACCTGCGTGATCACTGGACGGTGGCCGACTATGCGGATTTCCTGTCCGTGTCGCGCGCCCGCCTGACCAGCGCCGTGAAACGCGTGACCGGCCGCACGCCGCTGGCCCTGATGCACGAGCGGCTGGTGATCGAGGCCGAGACGCTGCTGTCGGATTCCAACCTGCAGGTCAGCGAGATCGCCGATACGCTGGGTTTCAAGGACGCAGGCTATTTCAACCGCTTTTTCAAGCGCGAGACCGGCCGGCCACCGGGGCGCGTCCGCCGGGCGGATGTTCGCGATGCAAGGCGTCATCCGAACTTCGCAGAATGGCCATGACGCGAAGACCGGATTTTTTGGAAAGGTTTTGCCACCTGCCTGCACGTCATGCGGGTGATCATGCGTTGCCCGCCGGATGCGGCTGTGAGACAGTCCAGCCAGACTGATGCAACCGGTTTCAATTTCCGGGTCGTGCTCCTCCCGTCCAACGAAAGGATTTGCCATGCGCCGTTTTGCAAAGCTTCCAGCCCTTGCCCTAGCTGCTGCCACCCTGACCAGTGGCCTTGCCTTTGCCACGTCCGCCTCGGCCGAGCCGGTCACCTGGCGCTTCAACAACAATTACGCGCCGACCCGGCCGGAGTCCGAGCACATCCGCAACTTCGCCAAGGACGTCGAGGCGCGGTCGGGCGGCGAGCTGAAGATCAATGTGATCGAAGGCGGCGGCATGAATCTCAAGGACGCCGATGCGCTGCGCTGGATGCAGACCGGCACGCCGGAAATCGCCTTCATCTGGCCGACCTTCATCGGCCGCGACGCGCCGGATCTCGCCAGCCTCTATGTCTATGGCTCCGTCTCCACCGCCGAAGAGCACCTGAAGGCGCTGCCGGCCGTGAAGGGCGCCCTGAAGGAAGGCTTCGAGGAGCGCGGCATTCCGGTCGTCGGCTACATGGCGCTGCCGATCATCGATGCATCGCTGTTCTGCCGCGAGCCGGTGAAGACGCTGGACGAGCTGAAGACCAGGAAGGTGCGCGTGGGCTCGCGCGAGCAGGTGGAGACCTTCACCGCGCTGGGCGTTGCCGCGCAGATCATCCCTCAGAACGAGCTCTACTCCGCCCTGCAGACCGGCGTGGTCGACTGCGCCCTCTATGCCGCGCGCTTTGCCAAGTCCGTGTCGCTGCAGGAAGTCGCCAAGCATGCGGTCTACACCGGCTTCCCCTTCCCGCCGGTCCCCTATGCCATCGTTGCCCACAAGGGCAGCCTCGACAAGCTGACGGATGCCCAGCGCAAGGCGCTGGACGAGGCCGTGGTCGCCCTTGAAACCGCGTCGTCCGACTTCTCCAAGGACGCGGCGGCCGAAAAGACCGCCCGCGCGGCACTGGCCGAAGCCGGCGTCACCTACCACGCCGACTTCAGCGACGCGGACAAGGAAGCGATCCGCGCCGCCGCCGCCAAGACCTGGGAAAAGCTGACAACGGAAGCCGGCGACAAGGCTGTCGCCCACCGCGCCGCCATCAGCGACCTCCTGAAGAAGTGAGCCGACCGGCGTGACGACCGAGCAAGACAAGTCCCCGGGCGCAGCACCTGCGCCCGGGCCCGTGATGGAACACCCCGGACGGATCCTCGCCGGGGTGCTTCTGTTGACGCGGACGCTCGCAGCCATCGGGGCGGCCTGCGTTGCCGTTCTGGCCGTGCTGACGGTGGCCGCCGTGGTGATGCGCTACGGGCTTGGTGCGCCGTTCCGCTTCACCGAGGAACTGGGTGGCCTGCTGCTGGTCACCTCGGTGTTCCTGAGCCTGCCGCATGTGCTGGCCACCCATGCCAACATCCGCGTGACGCTGCTGAGCGACAAGGTGACCGGGGCGCCAGGACGCGGCGTCTGGATCGTCGGCCAGCTGATCCTCGTCGCCTTCGCGGCCATCTTCCTGCGCGATGCGCTCGGCGAGGCGCAGTTCACGCAGAAACTGAACCTCAAGAGCGAAGTGGCGCGCATTCCGCTCAGCCCCTTCGTCTGGCTGATGGTGGCCGGCATGGGGCTCGTAGCCTTCCTCGGCGCATTCCAGGCGCTTGGACCCAGGCCAGGCAAAACGCCTTCCTCCGCACCGGAACCCCATCCATGATCTGGACCCTTCTTGGCGGCATGACGCTGGCGACGGTGATGACCGGCGCGGTGCTGGGCGCCGCCCTCGGCCTGACCGGCTTTGCCATCCTCTATTTCTTTTCCGGCGGAGCCACGAACCTCGGCGTCCAGGCGGTCTGGAACACGTTCAACAGCTACACGCTGACGGCGATCCCGCTGTTCATCCTGCTGGGCGAGATCCTGGTGGCAAGCGGCCTTGCCCGCAACGTCTACCGGGCGATGTCGCCCCTGTTCGCGCGCCTGCCCGGCGGGCTGCTGCACACCAACATCGCCGTCTGCACCCTGTTCGGCGCGGTCAGCGGCTCGTCCATGGCGGTGGCGGCCGCAGTCGGCTCGGTTGCCTATCCCGAGCTGACCCGGCGCGGTTATGACCGCAACTCGGTGGTGGGTTCCCTTGCCGGCGGCGGCACGCTTGGTCTCCTGATCCCGCCAAGCCTCAGCCTGCTGATCTATGGCGCCTTCACCGAGACCTCGATCGGCAAGCTGTTCCTCGCTGGCATCGTGCCGGGGCTGATCGCGGCCGCCGGCTTCATGGTCTGGATCACGATCCACAGCCTGCGCCGGCCCGAGCTTGCGCCGCGCAATCTTGAGCCGGCTGTCGGTCTCGGTCAGGCGCTGAAGGGACTTGTCGAGATCTGGCCGCTGCTGGCGCTGATCGGTGCCGTCCTCGGCAGCCTCTTTGCCGGACTGGCGACCCCGACCGAATCCGCCGGCATGGGCGTGGCCGCAGCCATCATTTTGGGCTTTGCGGTGGGCGACCTGACGCTTGCCGGCATTGGCCGGGCGCTGATGTCGACGGTGACGACCTTTGCCGTCATCGCCATGGTGTTCATGGGCGCGGTGATCCTGGCCCAGTCGATCAGCGTCCTTGGCCTGCCACAGCAGCTGCTCGGCCAGATGGCGGAGCTTGGACTGTCGCCGCTGATGGTGCTGCTGGCGATCATCGTGATCTACATCCTGCTCGGCATGGTGTTCGACGGGCTGTCGATGATGATCATGACCCTGCCCATCGTCTTCCCGCTGCTGACCGGGCTTGGCTACGATCCGATCTGGCTCGGCGTGCTGATCACGCTGCTGATCGAGATCGGCATGCTGACGCCGCCGGTCGGCATGAACCTCTTTGTCCTCGTCGGCATGAGCAACAACCAGGTGACGCTGGGCGACGCGGCCAGGGCCGCCCTGCCCTACTGGCTCGTCCTGCTCGGCGTCATTGCCCTGATGACGCTCGTCCCCACCCTTGCCACGGGGCTGCCCTCCCTCGTCAAGCTGTAACGGAGCGCCCCGATGCCGGCCCTCGACCGTACCCGCGCAGAACGGCTGATGGCTGCCGAAGGCCTTGAGGCCCTCGTGCTGCTGTCGCCGGAAAGCTTCCGCCATGCGACCGGTGCCCCCGCTGGCGTCGGCACGATGTGGCGCCGGGCTGGCGCCGTCGCCGTGCTGATCCCCTGTGACGCGAGCCTGCCGGAAATGGCGGTGGCGAGCGACCTCTTCGCCCCGGCCTTTCGCAAGGCGAGCCCGATCCGCGACCTGAGGACCACGCCGCTCTGGGTCGAGACGACCGATCTCGCCGACACCGACCCTGCCGGCGCCGCCGGGCCGGGATCACCTGCCGAGGGCGAAGACCTTGCCGGGCGGATCGCCGCAGCCAATCGCCGCGACGGACGGCCGGCCGGCTTCACCCGCCCCACCACCTTCCGCGCGGACCTTTGCTATGCGCATCTGGGTGAGGCCCTGCGTGAACGCGGACTTGGACCGGGCAGCCGCATCGGGGTCGAACTCGCGGCCGTCTCCGGCGCCGACATGGCAGAGCTGCTGCAGGGGCTGGCCGGCTTCGACATCCGTGACGGCAGCGCCATCGCCGCCCGTCTGAAGATGGTGAAGACGGCCGAGGAGATCGGCTGGCTGCGCGAGGCGGTCACCCTGGCGGAGCTTGGCATCGCGGCGCTCAGGGATCAGGCAAGGGTGGGCATGAGCCGGCGCGACATCGCGCGGCTCTGGGTCGACGCCGTGACGGCCGCAAGCCCTGGTCCCCGGCTCACCGGCACCTGGGACTATGTCTCGGTCGGCCCCGATCCCTGGGGCGGCGAGGCCACCGCTGCTCCGGGCGACATCGTCAAGGTCGATGTCGGCTGCCTGATCCATGGCTACACGTCCGACACCGGGCGGACTTTCGTCTTCGGACAAGCCAGCCCGGATGCCGGGCGCATCCATGCAGCCCTGGCGTCCGGCTTTGCCGCCGGCGAGCGTCTGCTGGCCCCGGGCACGCCCCTGTCGGAGATCCACCGTGCCGCCACGGCGGCGATCCGTGCCGCCGGCTTCCCCGAGTTCAGCCGCGGCCACTTCGGTCATGGCCTCGGCTCCAGTCTCGGCAGCGAGGAATGGCCCTTCATCGCCGCCGACAGCGATGTCATCGCGGAACCGGGCATGGTTCTGGCCTTTGAATGCCCCTGGTATCTGACCGGTCTCGGCGGCTTCATCCTGGAAAACCAGTATCTCATCACCGACAGCGGCGCCGAATGCATGAACCGGCTGCCGACGGATCTCGTTCGCCTCTAGGACGTGCCGCCGGTGCCAGCATGTGGAACCGGTGTTGAAGGCCCCGTCGCCGCAGCCCCGGCAAACCGGTAGCCCGCAGCGTCGCGAAGCAGATAAGCTGCGACCAGGACACGGGCGCGGCGGCCGGTCAGCCTGACATGCCAGGCCAACCGCAGGAGCTGCGCCCGTCCAGAGCACCGGTGCCTTGATGATCGACAAGCTGGAAATGTTCATTGCGCTCGCCAACGAGAAGCATTTCGGCCGCGCGGCCGAGGTGATCGGCGTCACGCAGCCCACCCTGTCCTCGGCCATGAAGCAGCTCGAGGAACATCTCGGCGTGCAGCTCATTCATCGCGGTTCGCGCTATCAGGGCCTGACGCCGGAAGGCGAGCGCGCGCTCGACTGGGCGCTGCGCATCGTGGCCGACGCCCGCGCGCTCAAGGCCGAGATGCGCCGGGCCCGCTCCGGCCTGTCCGGCAACCTCAGGCTCGGCGTCATTCCCACCGCGCTGCCGATGGTGGTGGATCTTGTCGCGCCCTTCACCGACAAGCATCCGCAGGTGCGGGTGTCGATCCTGTCGCGCACCTCGGCGGAAATCCTGGAACAGATCGACCGGCTGGAACTGGACGCAGGCATCACCTATCTCGATCCGGCCCCGGCCCGGCGCGTCGAGGTGAGGCCTTTGTACCTCGAGACCTACTGCCTCCTGATGCGGGCCGACGCGCCGCTGGCCCAGCTGCCCGCCCTGACCTGGGGCGAGGTCGGCCGGCAGGCCCTCTGCCTCCTGTCGAGCGACATGCAGAACCGCCGCATCATCGACCGGCATCTCGCCGCCGCCGGCGTCCCCTCGTCCCCGATGGTGGAATCGAATTCCATCGTCGTGCTGGTCTCGCATGTGCTGACCGGGCGCTGGATGTCGGTGGTCCCCGCCAAGTTCGCAGGCCATGTCGTCACGCGCGGCGAACTTGTCGCCGTGCCGGTCGTCGCCGACGTGCCCGAGGCCGGACAGCAGGTGGGCCTGGTCGTCGCCCAGCGGGATCCGCACACGCCGATGCTGCAGGCCCTCATCGACGTCGCCGAGGCCAGCTCCCGCCGCCGCCCCGGCCAGACCGGGCAAGCCTGAGCGGACGGACACGCGAGGTCTTGATAGATCAAGCCAATCACCCAACGATTTCAGGAAATTGAACCGGCGCGAACAACCGCTAAGAGTGGATCCTGGAGAGGAGACGCTCATGTCGGTACCGTTTTCAGCCGATGCGGTTCGTGCGACCACGCATGACATCGTGACGGCCCATGCATCCCTCGAAGGCCCGCTGCTTCCGATCCTGCACGCCGTGCAGGAGGCCTTCGGTTTCGTCCCGCAGGACGCCCTTCCCGTGATCGCGCAAGGCCTCAACCTGTCGCGGGCCGAAGTGCACGGGGTGATGAGCTTCTATCACGACTTCCGGACCGAACCGGCCGGCCGGCACGTGCTCAAGGTCTGCCGCGCCGAGGCCTGCCAGGCCATGGGAACGAACGCGCTGGCCGACAAGCTGAAGCGCCGGCTCGGGATCGACTGGCACGGCACCACCAGCGATGGCGCGGTGACGCTGGAGCCTGTCTACTGCCTCGGCCTTTGCGCCCAGTCGCCGGCCGCCATGCTGGACGGCGAGCTGTTCGCCCGGCTGGATGACGACGGCGTCGACGAGATGCTGGGAGGGATCGGCAAATGAGCGTGACCGTCTTCGTTCCCCGCGACGCGGCAGCCCTGGCCGTCGGCGCGGACAAGGTGGCGGCGGCCATCGAGCGCGAGGCAGCCGCCCGCAATCTCGATGTGACCATCATCCGCAACGGCTCGCGCGGCATGCTCTGGCTGGAAACGCTGGTCGAGGTGCGCACCGACAAGGGCCGCGTCGCCTATGGCCCGGTGAAGGCCTCCGACGTGCCGTCCCTGTTCGACGCAGGCTTCCTGAGCGGCGGTGACCACAGGCTCGCCCACGGCGTGACCGCCGAGATCCCCTTCCTGAAGGGCCAGACCCGGCTGACCTTTGCCCGTTGCGGCGTCACCGATCCGCTGTCGCTCGAGGACTACCGCTACTACAAGGGCCTGAAGGGCCTGGAAGCTGCCGTCGCCATGGCCCCGGCCGAGATCGTGAAACAGGTCACCGACAGCGGCCTGCGTGGCCGCGGCGGTGCAGGCTTCCCGACCGGCATCAAGTGGAAGACCGTGGCGGACGCCAGGGCCGACCAGAAATACATCGTCTGCAACGCCGACGAAGGCGACAGCGGCACCTTCGCCGACCGGATGATCATGGAAGGCGATCCCTTCGTGCTGATCGAGGGCATGGCGATTGCCGCCATCGCGGTCGGCGCGACCAGGGGCTACATCTACACCCGCTCCGAATATCCGCATGCCATCGCCATCATGCAGGAGGCGATCGCCATCGCCCGGCGCGCGGGCATCCTGGGCGCGTCCGTGCTGGGCTCCTCCCATGCCTTCGACATGGAAGTCCGCGTCGGCGCGGGCGCCTATGTCTGCGGTGAGGAAACCTCGCTGCTCAACAGCCTGGAAGGCAAGCGCGGCATCGTCCGCGCCAAGCCGCCGCTGCCTGCGCTGGAGGGCCTGTTCGGCAAGCCGACGGTCGTCAACAACGTCATGTCGCTGGCCTCCGTCCCGGTCATCCTGGACCGGGGCGCGCAGTTCTACCGCGACTTCGGCGTTGGCCGCTCGCATGGCACGATCCCGATCCAGCTGGCCGGCAACCTGAAGCACGGCGGCCTTTACGAGACCGCCTTCGGCCTGACGCTGGGCGAACTCGTCAACGACATTGGCGGCGGCACGCTCTCCGGCCGCCCGGTGAAGGCGGTGCAGGTCGGCGGGCCGCTCGGGGCCTATTTCCCCCCGGCCCTCTTCGACACGGTCTTCGACTACGAGGCCTTTGCCGCCGCCGGCGGTCTCATCGGCCATGCGGGCGTTGTCGTCTTCGATGACACGGTGGACATGCTGGCCCAGGCCCGCTTCGCCATGGAGTTCTGCGCCATCGAATCCTGCGGCAAGTGCACGCCTTGCCGCATCGGCGCCGTGCGCGGCGTGGAGACGGTGGACCGGATCGCCCGCGGTGACGCCGCTGCCATCCCGCTGCTCGAAAGCCTCTGCGACACCATGAAATCCGGCTCGCTCTGTGCGCTGGGGGGCTTCACGCCCTACCCCGTCATGAGCGCCCTCACCCACTTCCCCGCTGACTTTGACAGGATGAAGGAGGCCGCGGAATGAAGGACTCCCGTTTGCTTGACCGCGACTTCGGCACCCCGGCCGCCCGGTCCGAAAAGATGATCACCCTGACCGTCGACGGCTTCGAGGTCAGCGTGCCGGAAGGCACCTCGGTGATGCGCGCGGCCGCAGAGGCCGGCATCTCGGTGCCCAAGCTCTGCGCCACCGACATGCTGGATGCCTTCGGCTCCTGCCGCCTCTGCCTTGTCGAGATCGAGGGCCGCGCGGGCACGCCCGCCTCCTGCACCACGCCGGTCGCCCCCGGCATGGTCGTCCACACCCAGACCGGTCGTCTGAAGGACCTGCGCAAGGGCGTGATGGAGCTCTACATCTCCGATCACCCGCTCGACTGCCTGACCTGCGCGGCCAATGGCGACTGCGAGCTGCAGGATATGGCCGGGGCCGTCGGCCTGCGCGAGGTGCGCTATGAGGCCGTGGACACCCATTTCCGCGCCCGCAATGCCGGCGGCGACGTCAATCCGCAGTGGCTGGCCAAGGACGAGAGCAACCCGTATTTCACCTATGACCCGTCGAAATGCATCGTCTGCTCGCGCTGCGTGCGCGCCTGTGAGGAAGTCCAGGGCACCTTCGCCCTGACCATCGAGGGCCGCGGCTTCGACAGCCGGGTTTCGGCCGGCATGATGGGCGACACGTTCCTCTCTTCCGACTGCGTGTCCTGCGGCGCCTGCGTGCAGGCCTGCCCGACGGCGACGCTGCAGGAAAAGAGCGTGATCGAGATCGGCACGCCGGAGCGGGCCGTGGTCACCACCTGCGCCTATTGCGGCGTCGGCTGCTCGTTCAAGGCGGAAATGCGCGGCGACGAGCTGGTGCGCATGGTGCCCTACAAGGACGGCAAGGCCAATCGCGGCCACAGCTGCGTCAAGGGCCGCTTCGCCTGGGGCTATGCCCAGCACAAGGACCGGATCCTGATGCCGATGATCCGCGAGGCGATCACCGATCCCTGGCGCGAGGTCTCCTGGGACGAGGCACTGAGCTTTGCCGCCGGCCGGATGAAGGCGATCCAGGCCAGACATGGCCGCCAGTCGGTCGGCGTCATCACCTCCTCCCGTTGCACCAACGAGGAAACCTACCTCGTCCAGAAGCTGACGCGCGCGGTCTTCCGCAACAACAACACGGACACCTGCGCCCGCGTCTGCCATTCGCCGACCGGCTATGGCCTCGGCCAGACCTTCGGCACCTCGGCCGGCACGCAGGACTTCGACAGCGTCGAGCACACCGACGTGGTCATCGTCATGGGCGCCAACCCGACGGATGGGCACCCGGTGTTCGCCAGCCGCCTGAAGAAGCGTCTGCGCAAGGGGGCCAAGCTGATCGTCATCGATCCGCGCCGGATCGACCTGGTGCAGTCGCCGCATGTCAAGGCCGCGCATCACCTGCAGCTGAAGCCGGGCACCAATGTCGCGGTCATCTCGGCGATGGCGCACACGATCGTCACCGAGGGCCTCTTCGACGAGGCCTTCATCCGCGAGCGCTGCGACTGGGACGAGTTCCAGGACTATGCCGAGTTCATCACCGACCCGCGCCACAGCCCGGAAGCCACGGCCGACCTTACCGGCGTGCCGGCCGAGGAGCTGCGGGCAGCCGCAAGGCTCTATGCCCGTGGCGGCAACGGGGCGATCTATTACGGCCTTGGCGTCACCGAGCATTCGCAAGGGTCCACCACGGTCATCGGCATTGCCAACCTTGCCATGATGACCGGCAACATCGGCCGCAAGGGTGTCGGCGTGAACCCGCTGCGCGGCCAGAACAACGTGCAGGGCTCCTGCGACATGGGCTCGTTCCCGCACGAGCTGCCCGGCTACCGCCATGTGAAGCATGATCATGTGCGCGCGGTCTTCGAGAGCCTGTGGGGCGTGGAGCTGGACAAGGAGCCGGGCCTGCGCATCCCCAACATGCTGGATGCGGCCGTCGAGGGCACATTCAAGGGCCTCTACTGCCAGGGCGAGGACATTCTCCAGTCCGATCCCGACACCAGGCACGTTGCCGCAGGTCTTGCCGCCATGGACTGCGTCATCGTGCATGACCTGTTCCTGAACGAGACCGCCAACTACGCCCATGTATTCCTGCCCGGCTCGACCTTCCTGGAAAAGGACGGCACCTTCACCAACGCCGAACGCCGCATCAACCGCGTGCGCAAGGTGATGGCGCCGAAGAACGGCTATGCCGACTGGGAGATCACCCAGATGCTGGCCAATGCCATGGGGGCCAACTGGACCTATCGGCATCCCTCGGAGATCATGGCGGAAATCTCGCTGACGACCCCGTCCTTCGCCGGCGTCACCTACGAGAGGCTGGACGAGCTGGGCTCTGTCCAGTGGCCCTGCAACGCGGACGCTCCCGAAGGCACGCCGCTGATGCATGTCGACGGGTTCATGCGGGGCAAGGGCAAGTTCATCCGCACGGAATACGTGGCAACGGACGAGCGCACCGGCCCGCGCTTCCCGCTGTTGCTCACCACCGGCCGCATTCTCAGCCAGTACAATGTGGGGGCGCAGACGCGGCGCACGGCCAACACCGTCTGGCACGAGGAAGACGTGCTGGAGATCCACCCGCATGACGCGGAAAACCGGGGTCTCAAGGACGGCGACTGGGTGCGGCTGGCCAGCCGCTCCGGCGAGACGACCTTGCGCGCGAAGATAACGGACCGGGTGTCGCCGGGCGTGGTCTACACCACCTTCCACCACCCCACGACCCAGGCCAACGTCATCACCACCGACTTCTCGGACTGGGCGACCAACTGCCCCGAGTACAAGGTGACGGCCGTGCAGGTGTCTCCGTCCAACGGCCCGAGCATCTGGCAGCAGGACTATGCCGCGCAGGCCGAACTGTCCCGCCGCATCCTGCCGGCCGCAGAGTGAGCGGCCTGCGCGCATGGACCAGGACCGGGCCATGATCCAGCGGACGGCAGCGCCCCGCATGCGCTTGCGCGTGCGGGCCGGAACAGCCCGGCAGGAGGACGCCCTCCTGCCGGCGGAAGTGCCCGTGGCCCTCAGCTACAACGGCACGACGCAGGCCGTGATGATGGCAACGCCCGCCAACCTCACCGATTTCGCCCTCGGCTTCTCGCTGAGCGAAGGCATCGCCCGCCCCGACGACATCCGCGACATCGAGGCGGTGACCGGCGAGGACGGGATTGACCTCAGGATCTGGCTGAAGGACGAGGCCGGAAACCGTCTGCTGGCGCGCCGCCGCACGATGACCGGGCCCGTCGGCTGCGGCCTCTGCGGGCTCGACAGCCTCGCCGAGGCCCGGCGGCCGCTGGCCCCTGTGCCCGCCAGCCCGCTGCGTCTGGGCCACCACGACATTGCCGGGGCGATGGCGGCGCTGACACAACACCAGCCGCTGCATGACGCAACCCGCGCGGTGCATGCGGCCGGCTTCTGGCAGCAGGGCAAGGGGCTCATCTGCGTGCGCGAGGATGTCGGACGCCACAACGCGCTCGACAAGCTCATTGGCGCGCTGGTCGGGGCCGGGACCGTGACGCCTGGCGCGCCGGTCACGGGCGCGGTCGTCCTCACCTCGCGGATCTCGCTCGACATGGTGCAGAAATGCGCGGCCCTTGGGGCGCCCGCCATCCTGGCCGTTTCGGCGCCGACGCTGGCAGCCGTCGAGGCGGCGGAGGCTGCAGACATCACGCTCGTTGCCCTTGCCCGCAGCGAGGGCTTCGATCTTTACACCCACCCCGGGCGGATCAGCATCGACGCCGCCCTTCCCCCCGATGCAGAGGCATCCGATGTCCGCTGACAAGCTCGTCTACATGGCCAACCAGATCGCCCGCTTCATGGCCTCCAAGCCCCACGCCGAGGGCGTTGCGGGCGTCGCGGCCCATATCAACGACTACTGGGAACCGCGCATGCGCCGGCAGCTGTTCGAGATCCTCGACGGCGGCAGCGAGGGCCTGCATCCGCTGGTCGTGGAAGCCGCGCCCCAGATCCGCCGGCCGGTCGAGGCCTGAGCGCCTCGCTCCGATGATGAAAAAAGCCCCGGAAGCCTGGGCTCCCGGGGCAGCTGTGAACGGAGAATGGCCTCTTGAGGGTGGGCAGAGGCCGGCCGCGCACAGAAATCCGGCGCCGGCAGACCGCCTCAGACGAAGCTGCGGATGGTCTGGAGCGCGCCGTCGAGCGCCTTGCCTTCCTCGTCCTTCAGCGCTGCCTCGCGCAGACGCCGCGTCCAGTCGGCCGCGTCCGGCCGGCCCTCGACCATCCGGGCCCCGTCCAGCACCTTGTCGAACTTGCTGAGACCGCGCGCGTGCGTGTCGGAGTAGCCCTTCACCAGCCGGCGGCAGCGGATCACCTCCACGGCAAGGTCATAGTCGCGCGGGGTAAGCGCCAGGGCCCGGTCAAGCCAGGCCGCCAGATGCGCCATCTCCTGCGCATGGCGCAGGGTGCGCCGGCGCCAGCCTTTAAGGCCGCCGAGGATGTAGAGCTGCAGGAAGGCGGTGAGACTGTCGGAGCGGAGCCGCTTGCCCTTGTCGAACAGCCGGCCGAGCAGCGCCATCCGGTCGGGATTGGCGGCCCAGCGGGCGCCCAGGCGCGCGGGAAACAGCGAGACGATCTCCTCCGCGCGCGGATGCAGGAACTCGGTCACCTGCAGCAGGTTGCCGGCCTTGGCCCCCATCTCCCTCGCGATACGGTCATGACGTCCGGCCTTGGTCTTGGCATCCGCAACGCGGATGATGTCGTCATAGGCCATGGCATTGGCGACGTATTTCGCAGCCTCCCGGGTGAGGTCATGCGGCGGCCGGTCAACCGCAGCAACGCGGTCGAGCCGGTCGAGATATTCGGCCCCGTAGGCGATGTCCTGGAAATCGACGACCTTGCGCAGGCCAGCTTCGGCCATCTCCCGGGCAGCCTCGGGCAGGCGACGGACACGGTCGAGCAGCGCCTGATAGGCCTCGACCTGACGCTTCGGGCCGCGGAGGCCGGGTGCGGCTGCGGGAGGGGGAACCACCTCGTCGGGCAAGGTGCCCTGTGCTGCGGCAAAGCCGGCGTTGAAGGCGCGAAGCGAGCCCTCGACGCCCTTGCCGCTGCGCCGGATCGCGTCCTCAAAGGCCTCGCGCGGGAACGGCAGCGCGCCGCTGCCGGCCAGCGCCCCGAACAGGCTCGCCGAGATGACCGATCCGTTCTTGACCGCGAGCGCGTCGAAGTCCGCATGGATGAAACGCTGCGCCGCGATATCGGCCGCCGCCATCACCTCCTCGCTGGAGGCGATGCCGTCACCCGGCACCATCTTCTCGCTGACGGCCAGCGCGCGGTGGGTGGAGGCAATGAGGGTGGTGCGGTCCGGCGTGACGAAGCCGCGCTGGATCGACCGGCCGGCCTCCATCATCTCGGCCGCGATCATGATGTCGACATCACCCGCCGCCGGCATGAGCGAGAAGACCGGCGTGCCCTCGCCGCGCGGCGCCATCTCGACATAATAGACCGTGGCGCCGGTGCGCTGCGCCACGCCGGCAACACTGGTCGCCTGCGCGTCATAGCCGTTCGAGCGGGCGACATCCTCGATCCAGCTGGTGAGCACGCCACCGCCCTGCCCGCCGACGGCAAGCGCCGCCAGCTTGATGATGCCGCCGAGGCGCGGATCGGCCGCGCGCCGTTCGAGAAGACCGGCCATGGTCATGATTGCACCCCTCCAAAATCAAGCCGCCGCGCCGTGCGCCGACGGATCAGCCAGCCGATGACGGCCGAGCGGACGCCGGCCCACCAGGCCTCGAAGCCACCCGGGTTGTGCACCACGTCGGCGCGGTAGAAGCTCGGACAGAGAATGGCGGCATCCGCCACCTCGCCGCAGTTGCCGCAGCCGACACAGCTCTGGTCGATCGAGGCCACCGGATCATCGCGCAAGGGATCGTCCAGCCGCTTCAAGGACAGCGACGGACAGCCCGACAGACGGATGCAGGCGTGATCGCCGGTGCAGACCTCCTCGTCGACACCGAACTTCGGGGCCTCGACACGCCGGCCGGCCTTGATCGCCTTGGCGACCAGCGGCTTCTCGCGCCTCTGCCGGTTCAGCATGCATTCCGACGAGGCGACGATGACCTTCGGCCCCGTCTCCGGCGTGGTCAGGGCCTCGCGGATCGTGTCGCGCATGCGCGCCACGTCATAGGTCCGGTCGATCTCGCGCACCCAGCTGATGCCGATGCCCTTCAGGGCGCGGGAGATCGGGTTTTTCGTCGACTTGGTGTCGTTGTCGGCGCGCGAGGACATGATGTCCTGCCCGCCGGTGGCCGCCGAATAGAAATTGTCGACAACGATGGCAACGCCATCCGACTTGTTGAAGGCCATGTTGGTGAAGGACGAGGACAGGCCATTGTGCCAGAAGCCGCCGTCGCCGATGATCGCTACGGGGCGCTTGGCCCCCCCACCATCAAAGGCGCCGTTGGCCGCAGGTCCAAGGCCATAGCCCATGGTCGCGCCACCGATCTCGAAGGGCGGCAGCGAGGCGAACAGATGGCAGCCGATGTCGGCGGCGATCTGGTGCTTGCCGAGCTCCTTCTCCACAAGCTTCATCGCGGCAAAGATCGGCCGCTCCGGGCAGCCGGTGCAGAAGCCGGGCGGGCGGATCGGCACGGTCTTCGACAGGTCCGGGATCTCGGGGCGTTCCTGGTTGGGCGCGCGCACGGCCGCCGGCAGGGTCTGCGGCGCAACCTTGCGCAGGAAGGCCTCGATGGCGTCAAGCATGACGGTGCCGTTGTATTCCCCCGCCAGCGGAAACAGCCCCTTGCCATGCAGCGTCACCGATGCGCCGGCCCGGTAGAGATAGGATCCGAGCTGCGTCTCGATGAACTCCGGCTGGCCCTCCTCCACGACAAGGACGTGATCCTTGCCGGCGCAGAACTCCAGGAACTCGCCGGAGAGCAGCGGATAGGTAACGTTGAGCACATAGATCGGGATGTCCGAATGGCCGTAGATGTCGGCCAGTCCAAGCCGCTGCAACGCGCGAATGACGCCGTTGAACATGCCGCCCTGCACGACGATGCCGAGGCGCGGGCCATCCTGCCCCGGTGCCGGGCCGAAGAACTCGTTCAGCTTGCGCTCGCGGATGAAGCGCTCGGCCGCCGGCCAGCGGTTCTTCACCTTGTCCTGCTCATGGGCAAAGGACATTGGCGGAAGCACGACGCGGGCGAAGTCGGAGCGCGGACTGGCCACCGCGTCCTTGACCGTGAAGGCCGGCGGGCGATTGTCACGGCAGGTGAAGCTGCCGGTCACATGGCACGAGCGGATGCGCACCATGAGCATGACGGGCGTGTTGGATGCTTCTGATAAATCAAAGCCATCCGATACCATCTTTACAATTGAAGTGAGGTTCGGACGCGGATCCAGCAGCCAGAACTGCGACTTCATGGCAAAGGCGTGGCTGCGCTCCTGCATGATGCTGGAGCCCTCGCCATAGTCCTCGCCGACGATGATCATCGCCCCGCCGGTGACGCCGGACGAGGCGAGGTTCGCCAGGGCGTCCGAGGCGACGTTGACACCGACGGAGCCCTTGAAGGTCACGGCTCCCCGGATCGGGTAATGCACCGAGGCAGCCAGCATCGCCCCGGCGGCGGCCTCGTTGGCATTGGCCTCGAAGCGCACGCCGAGCTCCGAGAGCAGCTCCTCCGCGTCAGCCAGCACGTCCATCAGATGCGAGATCGGCGCTCCCTGGTAGCCGCCGACATAGCCGACGCCGGACTCCAGCAGGGCCTTGGTGATGGCCAGGATGCCCTCCCCGGTAAAGACCTCGCCCTCGCCCAGGCGCAGATGCTCGACTTCGGCCTTGAAACTGCGTTCGGCCATGGTTCTTCTCCCTCCTCGCGGTCCCCCCGATCCGGACAGCCCTGACGAAAGACAAAGGGTCTCCCGTTCCCGCAAGACAGGGTCTGCGGGCCAAGGCCACGGCCGGGGCATGAGCCGGTCTAGATCTCGTGTTTCCGGATGTTGGTCAGCATCTTCTGCAAGGTCGCCACGAAGGCGCGCTGCTCCTCCTCCGGTATTCCCTGAAACAGCCGGGCCGCCGAAGCGGCCATGTGCGGCCACAGTGTCTCGAAGGCCGCGCGTCCGGTCTCCGTCAGGAACACCCGCACCGCACGGCTGTCATTCATGTCCGCCTCGCGCCGGATCAGTCCCTCGCCATGCAGCTGGTCGAGCGCCCGGCTGAGCGTGGACTGTTCGACCACCGTGTAGACGGCAAGCTCGCGGATCAGCGGTCCCTCCACCACGGACAGCACGGCCAGCGCACGCATTTTCGGGGTGGTCAGGCCCAGGTCCGCCATTTCCTCGCGGATCATGGCGTTGTATCGGCCCATGATGCGGTTCATCAGATAGGGCGCGAAATTGGTCAGGCCGATCTCGCCGAGCCGGGCGTAGGTCTGGGTCGTTTCTGTCATGCACCGAGCCTTCTTGCCGCATTGAAGCCGGACCCTCCGCCAAGTCCCGGCCCCGGATGTGTCGATGCACCGATATGGATGAGACCTTTCACGCTGCCAAGACCATTGGTGGAATGAGGCAGCGGCCGCCAGATGAAAAACTGGTCAAGGCCGCAGTGCCCGCCGTAGGGATCCCCGCCGACGAGGTTGATGTTCATCGCCTCGAGATCGCGCGGCGAGTAGGCCCGCCGCGCCAGCCTGATCGCCGCGAAATCGCGGATGTGGCGGGCCAGGATCGCCTCGATCCGGTCGGCGAAGGCCTCGCGCGTGGCCTCGTCCCAGGTCCGGCCGGTGATCTCGCCCGCCGCATCGCCCTTGATCAGCCGCGGCGCATCCGGGACCTGCAGCCACAGGACCGCCTTGCCTTCGGGCGCCCGGGTCGGGTCAAGCGCCGACGGCTGGCCGACGCAGATTGTCGGTTCCGCCGGAAAGAGCCCGCGCTCGGCCTCGCTGGCCGACCGGGACACCGCGTCGATCCCGTCCGTCAGATGGATCAGGGCCACATCCGCCAGACCGTCGGCGATCCACTCGGGCCGCCGGTCCAGCGCATAGTGAAGCTGGAAGTTGCCGCGGCCATGGCGGAAACTGCGCGCGGCCTCCGCATCCCGGGCCGGAGCATCCCGACCGAGAAGCCGGTCGTAAAGCTGGCCGGGCGCAACGCTGGCCAGCACGGACGGCGCCGCAATTTCCTCACCGCCTGCCAGCCGCACACCGGTGACACGGCCGTCGCGGACCAGGATCCGCTCCACGTCCGCGCCGGTGCGCAGCACCCCGCCGCGCGCCTCGATCAGTCGACGGAAGGCATGGACCGCAGCCCCTGCCCCGCCCCGCACCACAGGCGCCCCTGCAGCCTCGAGCGCAAAGGCAATCACCTGCCCCATCTTCGCCGAATAGGCGCTCTCCGGTGTCAGGCCACAGTGCAGCACCCAGGGCGCCCACAGCGCCTGCACCAGCGGGCTCCGGTAGCGGGTTTCAAGCCAGCCACGCGCCGGGGCCAGCGCCTCGCCCATCCAGGCGGCAAGCCCGCGCAGGCCCCGCCGGCGAACCTGACCGAACAGCAGGCGGGCGGTGGCAAAGGACCACAGGTCGCCCCCCAGCAGCGCGAACAGGAACGGCGCCTCGGCACCAATCCCGCCGACGTCGCGGCCATGCTGATCGCCGTCACCGGCGGCCAGGGCGTTGAAGGCGGCGATGTTGCGGGCCTGATCGGTGGACAGCACCAGGGACGAGCCATCCGGCCGCAGCACGGCGGTCGGATGCGGCGTGTGGCAATAGTCCATGCCATGGCGGGCAAGCTCCGGCCCCAGCAGGGACCCGGCCGGGGATGTCATGAACAGCACGAAAGTGGCCGCCATCACATCATGGGTGAAGCCCGGGAGGGTCACCTCGGCCGTGCGCATGCAGCCGCCTGGCTCCGCCTCGCGCTCGAGAACGAGCACGCGGCGGCCCCGTGCGGACAGCATCGCGGCGGCGACCAGGCCATTGATGCCCGAACCGATGATGATGTGGTCGACGGCCGCCATCACACTGTCACCCCCGCGCGACAAGCGCCAGGGCGCGGATCGGGGAGCCGGTGCCGTTCTTGATCTTCAGAGGGGCGGCGATCAGGATCGCGCCCTTCGACGGCAGCTTGTCGAGGTTGGCAAGGCTCGCCAGACCGTAGCGGTTGTGCTTGTGCAGGAGATTGTGCGCCGGGAACGGGGGCGTCATGCCGCCGGCCTGACCGGCATCCGTGCCGATGCACTGGCTGCCCCAGCCGACGATGCCCTTGCCGATCAGATACTCGATGGCCTCGGCAGTGGGTCCGGGCGTGTGCGGGCCGGTGGCATCGGCGTTGAGGAACAGCGCCTCGTCATGCGCCCGTGCGTCCCAGTCGGACCGCAGCACCACCCATTCCCCGGCGCCGATGGCCCCGTGGCGGGCTTCCCAGGCCTTGATGTGGTCGACCGTCAGCAGGAAATCCGGATCAGCCCGGCATTCGGCGGAGAAGTCCAGCACGTTGACGGGAGCGACGACCTTCTGCACCGGCAGCGTGTCGGTGTAGCCGTCGGAATAGTCCTTGCCGGTGATCCAGTGATGCGGCGCGTCGAAATGCGTGCCCGAATGCTCGCCCAGCTCCAGCCAGTTCCAGGCCCAGAACGGACCGTCCTTGTCATATTCGCTGATGCGGTGGATGCGCACCGGCGGCGTGTCCTTGGCAAGCTCCGGCGGCAGCTTGATCAGCGGCGTCTCCGGTCCCAGCACGCCCGTGCAGTCAACGACCTCAACCCCTCCCGAGGCGAGCAAATTCCCAAGCTCCGCAAGCACAGCCGCTGCAGTCATGTCTCTCTCCCTTAACTGGAGGTGTCCCCTCACCTCCGAAATCAGCCTAGACAGATTTAAATGCAAATGCAAATATAGAACTGTCATGGGGAGGTGACATTATGGCTGAAAGTTTCGACGCCGTCGTGATCGGTGCAGGACACAATGCACTGGCTGCGGCGCTGCACCTGACGCGGCGCGGCTGGCGCGTCGGCGTCTTCGAGCAGGCCCCGGTGGCCGGTGGCGCCGTCAAGACGCTGGAGCTGACCCTTCCGGGCTTCCGCCATGACTGGGCGGCCATGAATCTCTCGCTTTTCGCGGGCAGCCCGTTTTTCAAGCGCTACGGCGCGGAGCTTGCGGCCCATGGCGCGGCCTTCGTGCCGGTCAACCGCCCCTTTGCCTCGGCCTTCCCGGATGGACGCTGGTGCGGCGTCTCGACTGACCCAGCGGAAACAACGGCCAACATCGCCCGGTTCTCCGAGGCCGATGCAGAAACCTGGACACGACTGAGCCAGGGCTTCGGCGCCGAGGCCCCGCACCTGTTCGGTCTGCTGGGCAGCCCGATGCAATTGCGTGCATTTGCATCTTTTTCGATCAAGACGATTCGGGCCAAGGGCATTGGTGGCACCCTTGATCTCGCCCGCTTCCTGGCCCAGACGCCCCGCGCCTTCCTGACCGAGACCTTCGAGACGGAAGAGGTCCGCGCCATGCTCGGCGCCTGGGGCATGCATCTGGACTTCGCACCGGACATCGCCGGCGGCGCGCTGTTTCCCTATCTGGAGGGCATGGCCGGCCAGGCCTTCGGAATGGCACTGGGTCAGGGCGGGGCCGACACGATCATCAGGGCCCTGTGCAAGGCGATCGTCGCCGGCGGCGGACAGGTGGAGACCGGTGTCGGCGTCAGCGCGATCCTGCGCGACGGGGACCGGGCGACCGGCATCGCGCTTGCGGACGGGCGGCGGATCAGCGCGCGCCAGGTGATTGCGGGTGTCGCCCCGGCCGCCCTCGGCCGCCTCGCCGGCCCGCTCACGCCGGCCTTCGACGGTGCCATGGCCCGTTTCGGCCATGCGCCCGGCACGATGATGATCCATCTGGCGACGGACGGCCTGCCGGACTGGGCCGCAGGTGCTGCGCTGAAGTCCTATGCCTATGTGCATCTGGCACCAAGCCTCGACCAGATGGCCCGGACCTATCAGGAAGCCCAGGCGGGGCTGCTGCCGGCCGAGCCCGTCCTCGTCGTCGGCCAGCCCACGGCCTTCGACCCGTCACGGGCACCGGACGGCAAGCATGTGATCTGGCTGCAGGTGCGCATGGCACCCGGCACGATCCGGGGCGATGCGGCCGGCACGATTGCCGCAACGGACTGGGCGGAGGCGGCCGAGCCCTTCGCCGAGCGCGCCCTGGCGATCCTGGAGCGCTATGCGCCGGGGTTCCGCGCCCGCATTCTCGCCCGCCACGTGGTCAGCCCGGCCGCGCTGGAGCGCGACAATCCGAACCTTGTCGGCGGCGACCAGATCTGCGGGTCGCACCACATGGCCCAGCACTTCCTCTTTCGTCCCGCCCGCGGTCACGCGGACGGGTCGACACCAATCAAGAACCTCCACCTGACTGGGGCAGCCGTCTGGCCCGGCGCAGGAACGGGGGCCGGGTCCGGCTTCCTGCTGGCCCAGAAACTCGCTGGAAAATAAAGATAATTCAGAGGGAACAGGAACATGGAACTGACACGCCGTACTCTCCTGCAAGGGGCCGCCGCCGGCGCGTTCCTTGCCGCTTCCGGCCTGCCCGTGCGGGCCGCGATCGACGAACTCGTCATTGCCTACAACGTCAACCTGCCGAGCTGGGACCCGACCGTCGGCCCCTCGGCCGTCAACCCGACCATCCAGGGCCTGTACCAGTCGGTGTTCGACCAGTTCATCCTGCAGCAGCCCGACCTGAAGCCGGCGCCGGGCCTGCTGACAGACTGGGGCTGGAACGAGGACAAGACCCAGGTCTGGATGATGGTGCGCGAGGGCGTCACCTGGCATGACGGCTCGCCGCTCACCGCCGAGGATGTGGCCTGGTCGCTGGCCCGCGCGGCCAATCCGGACACCGGCAACCCGATCAACTTCATCTGGAGCACGCTGACCAACCACCGGACGGAGGGCAACATCGTCACGGCCGACGTGAAGCAGTTCGACCCGACGATCTTCAAGTGGATGTACTTCCTCACCGGCTACGTCCTGCCGAAGGCCTATTTCGAGAAGGTCGGCGCGGCCGGCTTCGAGGCTGCTCCCATCGGCAGCGGCCCCTACATGGTCGAGAAGTTCGAGCGCAACGCCTTCGTCCGGCTGAAGGCCTATCCGGGCTACTGGGGCGCCAAGCCCGAGTTCGAGACCGTGACCGTCAAGTTCGTCACCGATGCGGCTGCGCGCGTGGCCGAGGTCGAATCCGGCTCGTCCCATGTCACGCTGGAAGTGCCCTACGAGGAGTACGACCGCCTCAAGGCGAAGCTGAACGGCGTGGCCGCGCCCGTGTCGGACATCGGCATGATCTTCCTCAACGACATCGACGTGATGAAGGATCCGAACGTCCGCAAGGCAGCCGCCCATGCCATCGACAAGCAGACGATCATCGACCGGCTGCTGTCGGGCTACGGCGTCAGGATCGACACGCTGCAGACGCCGCAATACGACGCCTTCGATCCGTCGATCACGGTGGAGTACAGCCCGGAAAAGGCCATCGAGCTGCTCGCTGCCTCCGGCTATTCCAAGGACAAGCCGGTCCGGTTCAAGATCCAGACGACCAAGGGCTTCAAGCCCAAGGACTACGAGGTCATCCAGGCCATCGTCGGCCTCTGGCGCCGCGTCGGCATCGAGGCCGAGATCGAGGTCTACGAGATCGCCAAGCATTTCGAGCTGCGTGCGGCCGATGCGCTCGCTCCGGCCGCCTTCTACAACTGGGGCAACTCGGTCGGCGATCCGACCACCTCGACCGGTTTCGCCATGTTCGGGCCCTCGCCCCATTCGGTCTGGGACGGCGAGGACCTCACCGGAATGATCGCCCCGCTCTGGGGCGAGCAGGACGAGGCCAAGCGTATCCTCGGCTGGCAGGCCGTTGACCGCTACATCGCCGACAATGCCCTCGTCATCCCGCTGCTGCAGTACGTCCAGCCGATCCTGTCGGCTCAGGGCGTGACGGTGACCCCGCATGCCTCGGGGGCCTTGCTGCCGCATCTGATGAAGCGCGCCTGACACGCCGGCGGAGGGGCCACCCCTCCGCCCTTCCCCCCGCGTCGCGGGCCAGACCCGCCGCGTTGCAGTCCGGGCAGCGCCCGGACGCCTGACCGGCAGGATCCTCGCGTCCGGCTGCGGATCGTCCGCGGCCGCGCGACGTCCTGCGGTGAGCCTGCAGGGATTGGAAAAGCGCATGCAGATCTTAAGGACGCTCCTGCTCCGTCTGGCCACCACGGCCGTGACGCTGGCCGGGGCCGCGATCATCGTCTTCGTTGTCATCCGCGTCGTGCCGGGCAATCCGATTGCCATGATGCTGCCGCCGGGCGCGACCGAGGAGGACATTCGCCGCCTGACCGCCCTCTACGGGCTCGACCGGTCGATCCCCGAACAGTTCCTCATCTGGGTCGGCGGCGTGCTCCAGGGCGACTTCGGCACCTCCATCACCGCCCGCCAGCCGGTGCTGGAGCTGGTGCTCGGCCGGCTGCCGGCGACGCTGGAACTGGCCCTGATGGCGCTTGTCCTCGCGGTGCTGATCGGCGGGGCGACGGCGCTCGCCGGAACCCGGGAACGCGGCACACGGGTCGAGGCCGCCGTCGATGTCTCCAACGGCATGGCGCTGTCGATCCCCGATTTCCTCTGGGGACTGATCCTTGTGCTCCTGTTCGGGGTGCTCTGGCCGGTGTTCCACATTTCCGGCCGCATCACGCCGTCGCTGGACCTGCCCTTCACCACCGACTTCTACCTCATCGAGAGCGTGCTGCGGCTGCGCTTCGACCTGTGGCTCGATCTGGTCAGCCACATGCTGCTGCCCGCGCTGGCGCTGGCGATCCCGCTGGCGGCGATCATCAGCCAGCTGCTCAAGCAGAGCCTCAAGGAAACCATGCATCTGGACTACGTCACCCTGGCCCGGACGAAGGGCTATGGGGAAACGCGCGTGATCACGCGCGAGGCCCTGCCCAATGCCATCCTGCCGACCCTGACGCTGGTCGGCGTCCAGTTCACCTTCCTCATCGGCGGGACCGTGATCATCGAGCGCCTGTTCTCCTATGAAGGGCTCGGCAACATGGCCATCGACGCGGTGATCAACCGCGACCTGCCGCTGATCCAGGGCATCGTGCTGCTGTTCGCCCTGATCTTCACGGCGGTCAATCTGGCCGTCGATCTCCTCTACGCCGTTCTGAACCCGAGGCTTCGCCATGCTTGACGGTCGCTCTGCAGTCAAACGCCGCGCCGGCCTGCGTCTCTGGCTCCCCGGTCTCTGGCTCGGAGGCCTGTTCCTTGCCGCGATGGCAGCCCCGCTCATCGCCCCGCACGACCCGCTGGCGCAGGACCTCTTTCTCGGCCGCATGCCGCCGTTCTGGATGGCAGGCGCCGAGCCCGGCTACTATCTCGGCACGGACAGCCTCGGCCGCTGCGTGCTCTCGCGCATTCTCCACGGCGCCCGCGTCGCCTTTCTCGTTGCCCTCGTTGCCGGCTCGCTGACCTGCCTGATCGGCGCGACCCTCGGGCTTGCGGCCGGCTTCCTGCGCGGCTGGGTCGATCTCGTCGTCTCCCGGCTCATCGACATCTGGATGGCCTTCCCGCCGGTGCTCTTCTCGATCCTGCTGATTGCGGTTCTCGGCCCCGGGCTTGTCTCGATCATTCTCGCCATCGTCGTCATCGACTGGACCCGCTTTGCCCGCGTCGTGCGCGCCGAGGCCATGGCCCAGGGTGCCATGGACTACGTGGCCTCGGCCGAGGTCGCCGGCCGCAGCCGCCTGTCGACGATGGTGGTCGAGATCCTGCCCAACGTGCTGCCGACCATTGTCGTGCTGCTGACGCTGGAAATGGGCATCGCGGTCATCATCGAGGCGATCCTGTCCTTCGTGAACCTCTCGGTCTCCACTGACGACCCGACCTGGGGCGGCATGATCGCCGAGGGCCGCACGTCGATCCACCAGGCCTGGTGGGTCATTGTCTTTCCCCTGATCACCCTGTTTCTCACCGTCCTGTCCTTCTCCCAGCTGGGAGAAGGCCTCAAGGACCGTTTCGATCCGGTGCTGCGATGAGCTACCTCCAGATTTCCGGCCTGACCGCCTGCCTCAAGGGCACGCCCCACAGGCTGCTGCGCAGCGTGTCGCTGTCCGTGGGGGCGGGGGAAGTCCGCGGCCTCGTCGGCGAGAGCGGGGCCGGCAAGTCGATGATCGGCAAGGCGATCCTCGGCATCCTGCCGCGCTCTGTCGAGATCGTTGCCGGCTCGATCGTGCTGGAGGGGGTGGACCTTCAGGCGCTCTCCCCGCGCGACCGGCGCAGGCTGATCGGCGCAAGCTGCGCGCTGATCCCGCAGGACCCGCTGACAGCGCTCAATCCCTCGCGCCGGATCGCGCCGCAGATCACGGACCGGCTGGTCGACATTCTCGGCTGGGAGCGCCGGCGCGCCGAGGACCGGGCGCTGGAGTTGCTCGGCGAGGTGCACATCACCGATCCGGAGCGGGTCCTGCGCTGCTATCCGCACGAGCTTTCCGGCGGCATGCGCCAGCGCATCCTCATCGCCTCCGCCTTTGCCGCGGAGCCGCGGCTCATCATCGCCGACGAGCCGACCACCGCCCTCGATGTGACCGTGCAGAAACAGATCCTGCGGCTCATCCGCGAGATGCAGCAGCGCCACAACACGGCCCTCGTCTTCGTCACCCATGACCTCGGGGTCGTGTCCAAGGTCTGCCAGACCCTGACCGTGCTCTATGGCGGCCTCGTGATCGAGGACACGGACGTGCGCTCGTTCTTTGCCCGTCCCGCCCACCCCTACTCGCAGGCGCTTCTTGCCGCCACGCCCAGGTACACCGATCCGGACGGCAGCCTGACCCCTGTTCCCGACGCGGTGATCCGGGCAGTCCAGGCCGAAGTCGAAACCGCAGACAGGACGCTCGCCCATGGCTGACCTCTACCAGATCCGGGACCTGCGCCTGTCCTTGCCCGACATGACCCGGAAGCCCCTCCTGGGGCCGGCGCCACGCAACGAGATCCTGAAGGGCCTGAGCTTCAGCATTGGCCGGGGCGAGATCCTCGGCATCGTCGGCGGGTCGGGGTCCGGCAAGTCGACGCTCGGGCGCTGCCTCGTGCGCCTGCTGGAGCCGACGGGCGGGACGGTCCTGTTCGACGGGACCGACATCACGCATCTCGAGGCGGCGCGGCTGCGCCCGCTGCGGCGGCGCTTCCAGATGATCTTCCAGGATCCGATGTCGTCGCTGAACCCGCGCCACCGCGTCGGCCAGCTCATCGCAGCACCGCTGCAGCTCCAGGGGATCGAGAACGCCCCTGCGGCGGCACGGCACGCACTGGAGCAGGTCGGACTGCCCGCGGGCTTTGCCGCCCGCTACCCGCATGAACTGTCGGGCGGGCAGCGCCAGCGGGTGGGCATCGCGCGGGCCATCGCGCTCAAGCCGGATTTCATTCTCGCCGACGAGATCGTGTCGGGGCTGGACGTATCGTCACAGGCCCAGGTGCTCAATCTGCTGGAGGGTCTGGTGCGGGATCTCGGCCTGACACTCGCCTTCATCAGCCACGATCTCTCGGTGATCCGGCGCCTGTGCAGCCGGATCCTCGTCCTCTACAAGGGGGAAATCGTGGAGAACGCGGACACGGCAGAGCTGTTTCGGAACCCGCAGGCGGCCTATACCCGCGAGCTGCTCGACGCCATCCCGCTGCCGGACCCCGATCAGGCCTGGGCCTGATCGGGCACGTCGGCGGGCGGACCGCTGGCAGACCCGCCGCGGGCCACGGCCTCGCTGCGCCGGTTGGCTGCCGCGATCTCGCGCTGCCATTCGCGCCACATGGCAACGACCAGCGCCATCAGCACCGGGCCAACGAACAGACCGACGATCCCCATCGTCTTGACGCCACCGATCAGACCGAAGAACGTCGGCAGGAACGGCAGCTTGACCGGTCCGCCGACGAGCAGCGGGCGGATGGTCTTGTCGACGATGAAGAGCTCGATCGAGCCCCACAGGAACAGCGCCACGCCGGCAAAGGCCGAGCCGCTCGCCACAAGATAGATCGACACCAGCGTGAAGCAGAGCGGCGCGCCGCCGGGGATCAGCGCCATGAAGCCGGTGATCACGCCGAGGGTGACCGGTGACGGCACGCCGGCGATGGCATAGGCGACCCCGAGGATGATGCCCTCGCCGATGGCGATCAGGGTCATGCCGGTCACGGTCGAGCTGATCGTGGTCGGCACCACGCGCGACAGCCGGTCCCAGCGTTCCGGCAGGATGCGCTGGCCGACCCGGTCGATCTGCGCCGCAATCTTCTCGCCATCGCGGTAGAAGATGAAGAGGGCGATCAGCATGAAGACCAGCGTCAGCGCCAGATGGAACACCAGCGTGCCGGCCGTGAGGATGCCGCGATAGATCGACCCGAAGTTCGCGCCGGAGATGATCTGCACCAGCTCGCCGATCGCGCCCGGATGACCGATATGCTGGTCCCACTGCTGCGTCAGCCAGTCGCCGATCCGGGGCAGTCCGGCAATCCAGGCCGGCACCGGCTCGCCGTTCTGGTTCGTGGCGAAGGCCCAGTCGATCCAGATCTGCAGCTCGGCAAAGGCATAGAGCAGCGCATACATGATCGGCAGCACGATGAAGCCGACGATCAGCGCGACCATGAGCGAGGCAACGCCGATGCGGCCGATCGGCAGGATGCGCTCGATTCGCACCAGCAGCGGCCAGCTGGCGAAGGCGATGATCGTGGCCGCAAGCACCGGAACGATGAAGCCGTGGAAGAACCAGACCGAGGCGGCCAGAATGATCAGAAGCAGCCAGCGCGCCGCGGCATGATCGGTGATCAGCGGGCGTCTCGGGCGGGTTGCGGTGAGTTCGATCTCAGACTGGCGTTCCGTTACCTTCTGTTCCATCCATTGCCCCTGACGCTGGCAAACCGGCGCTGACTCGCGGTCTCCTCCGGTCCGACCTTAACAGACTGCGGCGGACATTGCCTCGGGGTGGTGTCTGAATCATGACGGCAAAAGCAGAAAAAACGCCGCAATCTGAATGATCTGTCACCCGCGTCGGGCACCGGCCGGGGCCCGCCTCCCCTCCAGCATGTGGACCCGCTCGCTTTTGTCGGGCAAGAGCCGAAAAAGCGGCTAATCTCACCTCGCCTGCGCGAGGCCAGGCCCCGACCGCACAGCGGTTCGCAGGATGGCCCCGCCCGCCCGACCACTGGACCTGACGATGACCGATTACTACGCCCCCCTCGGCGGCCTTCCGCCGCAGACCGCCCTCCACACCGGCCGCGCCGTGTTCACGGAAAGCTACGCCGTCATCCCGCGCGGCGTGTTCTCCGACATCGTCACCTCGCTCCTGCCGGGCTGGGCCGGCATGCGCTGCTGGATCATTGCCCGCCCGATGACCGGCTTTTCCGAAACCTTCAGCCAGTATGTCGTCGAGCTCAGGGCCGGCGGCGGATCGGAACAGCCGGAGACGGATCCGGAGGCCCAGGCGGTCCTCTTCGTGACCCATGGCAGCCTCACCCTTGTCGTCGACGGCGCCAGGCACAGCCTGACCTCCGGCGGTTATGCCTATCTCCCGCCCTCGAGCGACTGGAAGCTCTACAACGAGGGCGAGGAGACGGCCCGCTTCCATTGGGTGCGCAAGCGCTACGAGCCGGCGCCCGGCGTCGAACGCCCCGCAGCCTTCGTGACCAACGAGCGCGACATCCCGCCGACGCCGATGCCGGACACGGGCGGCGCCTGGGCGACGACCCGCTTCGTCGATCCGTCCGACCTCAGACACGACATGCATGTCAACATCGTCACCTTCCAGCCGGGCGGCCTCATTCCCTTCGAGGAAACCCATGTGATGGAGCACGGGCTCTACGTGCTGGAGGGCAAGGCCGTCTACCGGCTCAACCGCGACTGGGTCGAGGTGGAAGCAGGCGACTTCATGTGGCTGCGGGCCTATTGCCCGCAGGCCTGCTATGCGGGCGGACCAGGCCGGTTCCGCTATCTGCTTTACAAGGATGTCAACCGGCACGCCCGCCTCGGCGGCGTCTTCGGGCGCTGACCATGCGCAGGATCACGATCGAACCGCTGACGGCCGAGGCATTCGCGCCCTTCGGTGACGTGCTGGCGACCGACGGCGCCCCGGACCGGATCATCAACCAGGGGCTCTGCGGACGCTACCACGACCGCGCCCGTCTCGACTTCGGGCCGCAGGGCCGCGCAGGCCTGTCGCTGTTCAAGGCAGAACCCCGCGCCCTGCCCTATCGCCTCGACATGGTCGAGCGCCACCCGGACGGCAGCCAGGCCTTCATCCCGATGAGCCTGACGTCCTTTCTGGTCATTGTCGCGGCCGATGACGGCGGCGTGCCGGCGCCCCCCCGCGCCTTCCTGACCGCCGCGGGTCAGGCCATCAACCTGCACCGGAACACCTGGCACGGCGTGCTGACACCGCTGGAAGCGCCGGGCCTCTTTGCCGTGGTGGACCGGATCGGCACCACGCCCAACCTGCAGGAACACTGGTTCGACGCGCCCTGGACCGTTGTCAGCTCCACCTGACCGCCCTGTCTGATGGCCCTGCCTGATTTTGCGGCCGCGCCGTGATGCAGGCGGCCGGCGCTCGCGGCGACCGGACCTCACGCGGCATGCGTTGAAAACATGGTTACGGTTGTCTTTCCGCCAGCACGAACAGTTGAAGCATCTCCCCTTGAAGCAAAAGCCGTTTCACCGACGTCTTGCTTACCGAAACATCAACTTCACGAGGCTTTAAACTCTTGTTTGAATTGCATTAAGTTAAAGTTTTAACGGGCTTTTCAACCGACGGGGCGAGTATTTCCCTCAGGAAGCGCGGCATATCAGAAGGAAAGGCGCTTCGGGGATGCAGATCCGGGGGGATCTGCAAGTCAAATGGGGAGAGCACCGATGGCTCGCTTTGAAATGCATTCGGCCGACATGGCCATCATGGGGGAAACCCCCGCAACTGCCGACATCCTGTTCCAGATGGGTCTGGACAGCGCCTCCGGCCGCTCCGGCAAGGCGGATCTGGTCGCCGCCCACATGTGGTTCAACCTGGCCGCCATGAAGGGCAACGCCGAAGCCGCCCGCTACCGCAAGGAAATCTCCGGCGAAATGTCCTCCGCCGACATCGCCGAGGCCCAGCGCTCCGCCCGCGAATGGCTGAAGCTGCATTGATTGCCGCCGTGGACCGCGTCCAGGACGCTGATCTTCGCGCAATCCATCCTCCCTGCTGCCGGCGCTGACCCCGTTCCGGGTTGCCGGCAGCTCAGGTTCCTCCGGTCCCGGCCGCTCCGCTGCGCCTCCTCAGGTGCGCGCAACCCGCCAGTCTGACCCGCCAGTCTGACCCGCCGACCGACACCGCCAGTGGCCTGCTTGCCCAGACACTTGCTTGGCCAGACACGCGCTTGGCAAGACACCTGCCCGGCCAGCCGCCTGATCGCAGGATCGCATAACGGCACGAGCCGCTTGTGCCCCTTGCGCCACCGCCCGTGCCAGGTCGCAGGGCGCGCCGCCTCGGCAAGACCAGAGGTCTCGGGCCGCCTGCACCGGTCTCCAGCGCATCTCCGCCACATCGCCCGCACCCGTGTCCCGGACACGCTGAGGCACCAGCGCCTCAGACGCTGCGGCTGCCGCAAGGCCATCTGCCGCCCGTTTTTCTGCCCCGCGCGAGACACGAACGCCCAGACCTCTCCCTTACCAAGGGAGTTTACAAGGGCCGTTTGCCTGACCCGCGCGCGAGACGCGCGAGCAATCCGGGGGTATGGCCATGCGCCCGCACGAAATGGCGGGTGAAATGGGCCTGATCGGCAAAGCCGGCCGCGGCGGCCGCCTCGCTGAGCGGCAGGCCGGCCAGCACCATCCGTCGCGCGGCCTGCAACCGCTTCTGGATGCGGAAGGCATGCGGCGGCAAGCCTGTGGCCGCGCGAAAGGCGCGCAGGAAGTGGAAGCGGCTGAGCCCGCACATGCGCGCAAGCTCCGCCAGGTCGCGGTCGGCCGCCGGATCATCCTCGATCGCCTGCCGCGCCGGCCAGACCGGATCTGCCGGCCCGATCCGCAAGGGCTCGTCGCGGTCCAGCAGATGGGCGACAGCCTCGACGAGGAGGCCGTCGATCGCCAGCGTGTCGGGGACCGGCTCCAGCAAGGCCTGCTGCAGGGACAGGACGGTGTGCCGCGCCAGGGGGCGGGGCAGGACCGGAAAGGCGAGCTCGGTGCCGGCCGACACCCCGTTGCCGGCAAAGGCCTGCGCCAGGGCCTCGGGATCAAGGAAGATCATCCGCCAGTGACGCGGGCCGTCGCCGAGCGGGGCGCCGTCATGCACCTCACCCGGATTGAGCGAGATGACATGCCCGGCCTCGGCCCGCACCAGACCGCGACCGCTGGCTGACTCCTGTGCCCCGCCAAGGACAACACCGATGCCGAACACATCGTGCGTGTGGCGGGAGAAACTGCGGCGCGAGCAGGCATCAACGAGGATCGCGCCGCGCAAGGCCGTGGCCCGGGCCTCGACACGGTCGCTGGCGCGCCATCGCAGCGCCTCGTCCGTCATGCCGACCTCCTTCCCTGCCGGCGCTCGTACAAGAGACCGTCCCCTTGCGGGAGCAACGTCCTGTCGGCCCGTCTTGCCAGCATACCTGGCCAGCGTGTCTTGCCAGCGTGGTTGGCCGGCGTGTCTGGCCGGCGTGGTTGGTCGGCCTGTCTTCTCGGCGGGTCTGGCAAGACTTGACCGCCCCCGCCGCCCCGGCCGCGTCTTTCGCAATTTCGTTCAAGACCGTCCCCGGCGCAAGCGGCAAGCTGGGTCGGACACCAGCCGGTCCGACCGCGGACGACCGGCGTCACGCGCCCCCGGCGCTTCCCGAAAGACAAGAGCCAAGGCCCTGCCATGCAGCACTTTTCACACGACCCTGCCCTGCTGGACCGGTTTCCCGATCTTCGCGTCGGGGCCAGGATCCTGACGCTGACATCAGCTCTTTTCCCCGAGGCGCTGGACCCGACCCCGCACCTCGACCGGGCGCGGGCGCGGCTGGACCGGGCCCCGGAAAGCGAGTTCACCTCGATCCGCGCCTGGCGCGCCGCCTATGCCGCCATGGGCTTCAAGCCGACCCAGTACCGGTCCGCTGCCGAAGCGCTGCTTCGCCGGCTGCGGATCGACGGTGCTCTGCCGAACCTGCATCCTGTGATCGACTTCGGCAATGCCGTGTCCGCCGCCCACGGCATTCCGCTGGCAATCTTCGATCTCGGCAGAATCACCGGAAACCTCACCGTGACCTTTGCCCGGGGCGACGAGGCCTTCGAGAGCTTTGGCGGCGCACAGGAGCCGCCGGAGGCCGGCGAGGTGATCTACCGCGATGACACCGGCGAGGCCCACGCGCGGCGCTGGGTGCATCGCCAGGGGCAGCGTTCCGCCTTCAGTCCCGCAACGCGGCAGGCGCTGCTGGTGGCCGAGGCCCTTCACCCGGGCGCAGACGCTGACGTCGACGCGATGATGTCCGAGCTGGAGCGCGCCTTCACGGCCGCCGGCGCCAGCTTGCGTCAGGAGCTCCGCTGGGACGGGACATGCCCTGCGCCCTGATCCGCCTCGTCCGCTTCGCCCGAGAACCGAGCGCTGCCTCCTTGCTTCTGGCCCGGCATCTGGGACAGCCCAGGCAACAAGTGTCCGCAGCCGGTCGCCGCAGCGGTCGTGCGCGTCGCGGCGCTACCTGTGCGATGCTGCCTGTACGATGCTGCGGGCACGCTCGTCGAACGGGCGCCGCCCCCAGGGCCATGGCAGGTCGAGGATGCGGACGGGTTTCGCCCATTGGGCAGGATCCCAAGCCGATGGCTGTCCCACTGTCGCGGCGTTTGACCGCTAACGCGGCCACAATCGCCTCAGGCGGGCACCGCCAGCGCAGAGACGAGCCGGTCGTTTGGGCCTGCCCAGCCGACTTCGGCACGCGCGATCCGGTTGTCGAACACCTGCGGAACCGAAAGGGCTGGCCCCAGGAATCCCCAGCGGTCCATCGCCTCGGCCGGGTCCACCGCCTTCGTCGGCAGCCCGAGCGCCGCACCCAGGAGGGTCGCAATTTCGGCCATCGACCGGTCAGGCCCGCCGGCCACATAGGCCCGCCCGCCGGCCGGCACCTTCGCGACCGCCGCGACGATCAGGTCTGCCCAGTCCTCCACATGCACCGTGCTCCATCGGGCGGCGCCATCGCCCGGGTAGAGGGACGCTCCTGCCAGACGCGCTGCGTCGGTCAGGGCTGCCGGAAGGGCCGCGCCAACCCCGCCATACACGAAGGAAGCGTGAATGACAGCCGTTCGCAGGTCACGCCGGGCACCTGCCTCGCGCACCATACGATCCGTTGCCGCCCGGCTCTCAAGCCCGGGCGGCGGAGCATAGGCGCCGGACCCGTCGAGCCCGGGCGCAGCATTCGGCGTCGGGCCGAAGACAAGGCTGCCGGCATGGCAGACGAACGCAGCGCCAGGCCGCAGGGCCTCCAGCATGGCCGCAACAACGGCTGCATTCACCGGCTGGAAGGACGGCGCATCGCTTGCGGCGCAATGCACCACGCCGTCTGCCCTTGCAGCTTCGCTCGCAAGCCGGTCAAGATCGGTAAGATCGGCATGCACCGGCCGAGCGCCGAGCTGCGCCGCACGGTCAAGATCAGCGGCCTTGCGCACCAGGACGCTGAGCCTGTGCCCGGCACGTGCGAGGCCGGTGCTGACATGTCGCCCCACGAAACCATTGATCCCCGTGACGAGCAGATCGGCCATTGCATGTCTCCCGCAGGTTCGAGCCGGCACGAGACCCGTCGGATGTCCAGGCCGGGGAGACGTGCGCCATCGGGAAAGACTAACGACCGCCACCCGGGCACGTCTATCGGGGGACAGCCCCTCCTGTCGAAAGCCTGCGGCGCAGCCCCGCAGTTCCGAATGCGGGAGGCCACCAGCGCGACACAGCTCCGGCGCCGGGCCGCGCGGATCTCGACATCGACGCACGACCTGCGAAAGACCGTCGGCCATTTCGGCGCGATGCTCGGCCTCGTCAGTGTCCCGTCTGAACCGGAGAGGTCTCGATGCCCACCGCCGTAGCTGCCCCTGGCCAGTCCCTGCTGTCGCCGGGCGACCATACGCTTGTCCTGATCGATCATCAGTCGCAGATGGCCTTTGCCACCAAGTCGATCGATGCGATCGAACTGCGCAACAATGCCGGCCTCGTTGCCTCGGCGGCGGCCGCCTTCCACGTCCCGACGGTCCTCACGACCGTTGCGGAGAAGAGCTTCTCCGGCCCCATGTTCGAGGAGATTACCGCCGCATTTCCGGGGCAGGCCGCGATTGACCGCACCACCATGAACACCTGGGAAGATCCGCGCATTGCGGTGGAGATCAACCGCATCGGACGCGGCCGGATCGTTCTGGCGGGGCTCTGGACGAGCGTGTGCATTGTCGGCCCGGCCCTGTCGGCGCTCGCCCAGGGCTTCGAGGTCTATGTCATCGCGGATGCCTGCGGCGACGTCTCGGCCGAGGCGCATGGTCGCGCGATGGAGCGGATGCAGCAGGCCGGAGCGCGGCCGATGACTGCCCTGCAGTACCTGCTTGAACTGCAGCGGGACTGGGCCCGTGGCGACACCTACGACACGACGGTCTCGATCGCGAAACGCTACGGCGGCGCCTACGGCATCGGGCTGGTCTACGCCAAGACCATGCTCGGCGAGCACGCCTCGGAAGCCGGTTAGGCCGGGATGCCTGCCGTCCCCCCGGCAGGTCCTCTCGCCTGCGGCGCGCGCCGTTCCCCCCGCCGACTTGCCCGATCTGCGGGCAGGCGCGCGCCGCCTTTTTTGCCCGACCAGGCCAGGAGAGCCCGATGAATGCCTATCTCGTCACCCTCGGCCTCGGTCTGGTGGTCGGGGTCATCTACGGACTGTCCGGGGTCCGGTCGCCGGCGCCGCCGGTGATCGCGCTCATCGGCCTGTTCGGCATTCTGGCCGGGGAGCAGGCCGTTTCGGCCGGCAAGCGCTATCTCGCCGGCCATGCCTTTACGGCAGACTGGTTGCGCCAGCATGCGGCTCCGCATGTGATGGGCCATCTGCCGCCGCAACCCGACCCCCATGCAGCGCCCGAGCCGAAGGACAGACGCGCATGACCTCCTCCCTTCTCCTCCTCGGCGGCCGCATCGCCACCATGGATCCCGCCCGCCCAGATGCGGAGGCCGTGCTGATCCGAGACGGGCTGTTTGCTGCGGTCGGACCCACGAGGGATCTCGTGCAGCAGCATCCCGATGCGCCACGCATCGACCTGCAGGGCGCAACCGTGGTCCCCGGGCTGATCGACAGCCACACGCACATCATCCGTCAGGGCAACAACTTTGCGATGGAGCTGCGCTGGGACGAGGTGCCCTCGCTCGCCGACGGGCTCCGGCTGTTGCGGGAACAGGCCCGGCGCACGCCGCCCGGCGCCTGGGTCCGTGTCGTCGGCGGCTGGTCGGCGGACCAGTTTGCAGAGCGCCGCCTGCCGACGCTTGCCGAAATCAACGCGGTGTCCCCAGACGTCCCCGTGTATGTGCTCCACCTCTACGACAGAGCCTGGATGAACGCTGCTGCACTGCGCGCACTCGGCATCGACGAGCATTTCTACGAGCCCTTCGTGTCAGGGCGCCTGGAGCGGGATGACAGCGGACGCCCGACGGGCCTGGCGCTCGCCCGCCCCAATGCGCAACCGCTCTATGCCCTGCTGGACCGGGCGCCGAAACTGTCCTTCGACGAGCAGATCACCTCGACACGGCATTACTTCCGGGCGCTGAACGGGCTGGGACTGACTTCCGCGCTGGACTGCGCCGGCGGTTTCCTGAACTATCCCGATGACTACGGCGTCATCAGCGAGCTGCATCGCCGCGGACAGCAGACCGTGCGTATCGGCTATCACCTGTTTGCGCAGAAGCCCGGCCGCGAGCTGGCAGATTTCCAGCGCTGGCTGGAAATGGTCGCTCCGGATCAGGGCGATGACATGCTGCGCTGCCTCGGCGCGGGCGAAATGCTCGTCGCTTCTGCCTATGATTTCGAGGATTTCAGCTTTCCGAGGCCCACGCTCGCGCCGCAGATGGAAGCAGAGCTCGAACCGGTGCTGGACCTGCTGCTGGCCCACCGCTGGCCGTTTCGCTTCCACTGCACCTACGAGGAAAGCGCCGCGCGCATCCTCGATGTGGTCGAACGGGTGGGTGGCCGGCATGGGCTCGAGGGACTGAACTGGATCTTCGACCACGGCGAGACGATCTCACCCCGCACGATGGACAGGATCGCCAGTCTCGGCGGCGGTATCAGCTACCAGAACCGGATCGCCTTCCAGGTGCGGGAGTACCAGCGCCGCTATGGCGAGGCGGCCTTGCGCGCGGTGATGCCGGTGCGCCGAATGGTTCAGTCCGGTGTCCCCCTTGCCGCCGGCACGGACGCCACGCGCGTCTCGTCCTACAATCCCTGGCTTGCCATCCATTGGGCTGTGTCCGGTCGGGGGCGTGGGGGCGACGAGATCTGGACGGAAGCAGATCGCCTCGACCGCACGGCGGCGCTGCGTCACTGGACGGCGAATGCCGCCTGGTTCAGCCGCGAGACGGGCCGGAAGGGCCAGATCGCGGAGGGCCAGCTGGCGGATCTCGCGGTTCTCGACCGCGACTATTTCACCTGCCCGGAAGCTGAAATCGCGGCAATCAGCTCCGACCTGACGCTGGTCGGCGGTCATGTGGTTCATGCCGGTGGCCGCTTCGGGCATCTGGCACCGGACGCCCTGCCGCCGCTGCCGGACTGGTCCCCAGTGCCGCTGTTCGGGGCGCCCGGACATGGCGGCAGGCCCCTCGTCCGGCCTGTCCCATGACCACCGGATCCCGGGCTGCCGGTTCTCAGCCCGCAGAGGAACCGACCTCGACCCCGACCGGGTCTCCCGGCGATCCCCTGCCCCCCTCGCCCTGGAGCCCGTTCCGGTCGACGGCCTTCGCTGTCATCTGGACGGCCGTACTCGTCTCCAACGCCGGGCTCTGGATGCGCGACGTCGCCTCAGGCTGGCTGATGACCGGACTTGCGGCCTCGCCTCTGATGGTCGCGCTGGTCCAGGCGGCCCTGCTGGTGCCCGTCTTCCTGTTCGCGTTGCCCGCCGGTGCCCTCGCCGACCTCGTAGACCGCCGGCGCCTGCTGATTGCGGTTCAGTCCGGGCTGGCGGTGCTCTCGCTGATCATGGCAGGCCTCGTCGCAGCCGAGATGATGACGCCGGCCCTGCTGCTCGCCTGCACGTTCGCCGCCGGCACGGGAGCAGCGCTGGCGGCGCCGGCCTTCCAGTCGATCGTTCCTGCACTCGTGCCAAAACGGGATCTCAGGGCAGCCCTGGCGCTCAACTCGATGGGGATCAACATTGCGCGGGCGCTCGGTCCAGCCCTTGGCGGCCTGGTCCTGGCAACGGCGGGCGTTGCCCTCGCCTATGCCCTCGACGCGCTGTCGACCCTGGTTGCCGTGGCGGCCTTCCTGTGGTGGCGGCCGCCGCCACCGACCTCGACGCGGCAGCCCGAGCGCTTCGTTCCGGCCATGATTGCGGGGCTCGGCTATGTCCTGCGGGCCCCGGCGATGCACCGTGTGGTCCTGCGTGCCGCTGCCTTCTTCTTCTGCGCTTCGGCCTACTGGGCTCTGCTTCCTTTGCTGGCGCGAGATGTCCTGCAGGTCGAGGCGGCCATTTACGGCCTCATGCTCGCCGCCGTCGGTGCGGGGGCCGTCGCCGGCGCAGTACTGTTGCCGCGCCTTGCCCGACAGCTGTCGGCCTCTCACCTGGTCCTCGCTGGAAGCCTGCTGACAGCGGTCGCCATGGCCGGTCTCACGCTGGTGCCGCATCCTGGCCTCGCCCTGGCCTGGCTCGCACTTGCGGGCCTCGCCTGGATCACGGTGCTGACACAGCTCAATGTCGCTGCCCAGACGAGCCTTGCCGACTGGGTGCGCGCCCGAGGACTTGCGGTCTATCTGATGGTGTTTTACGGCGCGATGGCCGGCGGATCGGCGGTCTGGGGGCAGATTGCCGGGGTGGCCGGCGTCGATGCTGCTCTCCTTTCGGCGGCTGGTCTCCTCGCACTCTCGGCGCTGGTAGTCGCCCGCGTCCTGTTGCCCGATGGCTCCGCCGACCTGACACCGTCGCGCCATTGGCCGCAGCCGGTCACAGCCGGCACACCAGATCCCGCAGCCGGACCCGTCCTTGTCACGCTGACCTGGCAGGTCGCGGCCGACAAGCGGGACGAGTTCCTCGCTGCCGCGCACGCCTTCGCGCAGCGCCGACGCCGCGACGGGGCATTCGGCTGGCAGATCTGGGAGGACGTTGCCCGGCCTGGCCAGCATGTCGAGGCATTCCTTGCAAGCACCTGGGCCGATCACCTGCGCCAGCACGAGCGCATGACGCAAGAGGACGCAGCAGCACAGGCCAATCTCGTCGCACTTGCCGAAGCGCCACCTGAGGTCCGGCATCACCTCGCATCGCGGCAACAGACAGAAGCCGGGACCGCTTGTGGCTGATCCGTGCCGAGGGCCATTCAGCCCGTCCGCCGCCGGTCGCGCGTGCTTCATCCAACGGACAGGATCATGTCGGATTATTGCTCTGGCGCACGGTAAGCGTCTGTCGCACCAGTGACTGCATGTTAGAATTGCCAAGTGGTTTGGGGCTCCGGTCGGGTGAGCATCACGCGTTCGGCAGGAGGAAAGGATGGGGGGCAGCTACCGGCTCGGCTCTGGTCTGGCCACGCTGGACACAGCCGGATACTCGGCCCCGACGGTTCCGCCGGAGCACGTGCGGCTGCTTGGCCACGGCCTGGGCCTCGCCATCATCCCGCCCCAGCCCGAAGCGGAGGTCGTGTCGGCCGAGGGTGTTGCCGCAGATGTTGTGGTCTATCTGCTGTCGCCAATCGTCGGATTGACTCGGCAGCCGGCAGACGACTTGCCGCTCCCTACCGGTGCCGGGATGCGTCCCGGAACAGGCCCGGGATCTGGCCCAGGATCTGGACACTTGTCCGGTTGGCGCCGCGGCGCCAGCATCCGCGCCCGGACCTTCATCACCATCCCCCGCGGCATGGGGACCGAATGGCATCTGCCCACGGGACAGCCGCGCGTGCTGCACCTCCACATCGGGACGGAACTGCAGGACATGCTGGCCGAGGACTGCGGCAGGGGCCGCGCGGGATCGACCCTGACGCCGCGCATCGGCTGGGAGATTGCAAGAACCGCCGCCCTGTTCGACCGTCTGGCGATTCTCGCCAGCCGCACCGACGAGATCGACCGCCTCGAGTTGCAAGGTCTCGGACTGGTGGCAGCCGCCCACGTCCTGAAGGCTTCCAGCACGCTCGGCCCGGGGAGTCCCGGCCAGACCATGACCCCGGCGCGCATGCGTCGCGTGCGCGCCTATGTCGAGGAAAATCTCGGTCGCGGTATCTGCCTTGAAGACATGGCCGGCTGCATCGGCCTGTCGCCCAGCCACTTCAGCCGCTCCTTCCGCCTGGAAACCGGACTGAGCCCCTATGCCTGGGTCCTGCAAGCCCGGATCACGCGGGTGAAGGATCTGTTGTTGCGTGGCCGCCTGACCCTTGCTGAAATCGCAATCGAATGCGGCTTTGCCACGCAGAGCCACATGACGGAGGCCTTCCGTCGGGCAACAGGTGTTCCGCCGGCCCGCTGGCTGCGCGAACAGGGGTCGGACAGGGGGGAGGCATTGCGATGAGACATCACGGACCGATCAAGCGAGAGGCGCTGGCGGTGCTGCCCCATGTCGGCGTGCGCGAGCTGTTTCCCGGCCTGTCCGTCGCCACGATGCCGCGGGCATCCGGCGTGCAGGAAGTTGTCGTCGAACCGCAGGATTTCTCGCTCGCCATGTATGCCCGCCGCGGCCGTGACCTTATGGAGCCCGTCGCGCCGGGACAGACCGACTGCCGCGTCCAGTCGCGCTCGGTGAGCCTTCTCCCGGCCGGGATCCGCACGCGCTGGCTCTATGCCACCCCATTGCACGACACGAGCCCGAGGCTGCAGACGTTGCACCTGCGCCTGACGGATGACTTCGCAGCAGTACTGGAGCGCGCACGGCTGCCGCAGACACTTCAGCTCGGTCTAAACGTCCAGGTGCCCGGCCTGATGCAGCGGATGGAGCGGGCCCTCGCGGCCTTTGAATCGCCCGACGCCTTTAGGGCCCTCGCCGTTCAGAGCGCGGCGCTATCGGCCGCATCGCTCCTGCTCGATCCGCAGGCAGCCCTGACCGCCGCCCGCGCCTCCTGCCTGACCCTGCGTCGCCGCAGGGCGCTCGCCGCCTATGTCGAGGCGCATCTGACGGGCGACCTGACGGTCAACGGCATGGCCGAATCCGTCGGCCTGTCTCCCTATCACTTCATCCGTGTCTTCAAGGCCGCAACCGGCATCACGCCCTATGCCTGGGTCGTCGGCAAGCGCCTCGAGCGCATCAAGGCCGCCCTCATCGACACCGAAGGAACACTCGCCGACATCGCCCGCCGCTGCGGCTTTGCCACGCAGAGCCACATGACCGAGGTGTTCCGCCGCGCGGTCGGGACGACGCCCGGGCGTTGGCGACAGGAGCACCGGGGCTCGGTCACCGCTCCGGAGCTTGACGAGGACCTGATCCCGGAACTTGAAACCGGTCGATAAGGGGCATTCGGCCGCCTGTCGCTTCTTTCCAGACCGAAGCGGCGCTTCCCTGCCGCGTCTTGGCAGGGAGCACCTGTCGGCCCGACGGCGCGGCCGGTGACGCGGAGCTGGCCCCGTGTCGGGTTTCGATCCTCTTGTCAGCCTCCTGCTGCCATCTGCGCAGGCGTCATTGTCCTGCAGGGCAGCCCGCCCAATGTCGATCTGCATTGAGCCCTCCATGGAGACGACGATGACCCCCTTCACCCCCGCAGACACTGCCTTTGTCCTCATCGACCACCAGGTCGGCACCATGCAGCTGATCCGCAACATCGACATGGCCCACGCCGGCCGCATGGCCCTGGCGCTGGCCAAGGCCGCCCGGATCATGAACCTGCCCGTCGTGTTGACCTCCAGCCAGGAAGACCGGATCCAGGGACCGCTTATGCCGGTGCTCGCCGAAATCCTGCCTGAGGCCTTTGCCGGACGCGTGCGGCGCGAGGGCATCGTCAACGCCTGGAAGGATGAAGCCTTCCGCGCCGCCGTGCTGGCGACCGGGCGCCGCAATCTGGTCATGGCCGGCGTCACGACGGACGTCTGTCTTGTCTTCCCCTCCATCGATGCCGTCGAGGAAGGCTTCCGGGTCCAGGCGGTG
Organism: Pannonibacter sp. XCT-53; assembly: GCF_009915765.1. NCBI lineage: Bacteria > Pseudomonadati > Pseudomonadota > Alphaproteobacteria > Hyphomicrobiales > Stappiaceae > Pannonibacter > Pannonibacter tanglangensis. Next base: position 914,568 of record NZ_JAABLQ010000001.1, on the reverse strand, counting down.
ATGGACGCGTCCGGTTCCCCCTTCGAGCTGTCGGAGGACATGTCACGGCGCCGGATGCAGGACGCGGGCGTCGTCCTGACCGCCACCAACACGATCATCGCCGAAATGGCGCAGAACTGGTCGACGGCGAACGGTTCGGAGCTGATCCGGTTGCTCTTCACCGACGTCCTGCCGCCCGTGACGCCGCACGCTGCCTGACCTGCCCGCACGGCGTGAATGCCGGTGCCGATCCTCTTGCCCCTGAACGGAGACCATCTCCATGTCCGAGCAGACACGCCCCGATGCGCAGACGCCCGCTCCCGTCCCGCTGATTTCCCACCTCCACGAGCGACCGGCCTGGTGGGTGGTGGGCGACCGCTACACCTCGCTTTTGGCGGCCGAGGAGACAGGCGGCAGCTTCAGCCTCTTTGAATTCATCGTTCCCGCCGGACGCGGCTCACCGCCCCACATCCATCACGCCGAGCACGAGACTTTCGTGATCATCAGCGGCGAGGTGGAGTTCACCGTCGCCGGCACGGCCAGCCGCGTGGGACCCGGCGGCGTCGTGTTCGGAGCCCGCGGCGTGGCGCACAATTTCCGCAACGTCGGCGAGTCGGAAGCCCGGATGATCGTCATCTGCACGCCCGGCGGCCTGGAGCGCTTCTTTGCCGCCGCCGGCGTGCCAACGACCGACCGCACCGCAACGCCGCCTGCCCCGACCCAGGATGACAAGGCACGGATGATCGCGCACGCCCCCGCCTTCCAAGTCGAGCTGCTGCTGCCCGGGTCGCACTGAACGGTCCCACACGCCAGCCCTGAAGCCCGCGCTGCCAGCCCCAATCCGGCAGGGCGGCCAGCCCCTCGACGGACCAGACCGGTCCGCCCGAGCATCGGCGCGCAGCTGTGCCGATGAACACTTCCCCCTTGCCCGAAGGACATCGCCATGGCCCTGCCCTCTTCCGAGCTGACGCCCGACAACTGCGTCTTCCTCATGATCGACCATCAGGTCGGTCTCATGCAGTTTCTCACCTCGATCGACCCGATGCAGCTCAAGCACAACATCCTGGGACATGCGAAGACGGCCAAGGCCTTCTCAATCCCGGTCATCATGGGCACGAGCTGGCCTCAGGGTCCGAACGGCCCGACCATGCCGGAGCTGAAGGCGCTCTTCCCGGACGTTCAGGTCATTGATCGGCCCTATGTCAACTTCTGGAACGATCCGGCGTCCCGCGCGGCGGTCGAGGCGACGGGACGGCGAAAGCTCGTGATCTCGGGACTGGCAACCGAGGTCTGCGCTGCGTTTCCTGCACTGTCGGCCCTGCGCGAAGGCTATGAGGTCTACGTCGTTGTCGACGCCTGCTCCGACTTCAATCCTCTGATCACCGACGTGACGGTCCGCCGGCTCGCGGCCGCCGGCGTCATCGTGACCACCTGGGTCTCGGTACTGGCAGAGCTTTCTGCAAACACACAGGTCAATGGCCGTCACATCGGCACGCTGCTGGCCGAGCACATGGGACAGTACTACGCCGCCATGAACGCCTGGCTGGGCTCCGCCGGCAATGCCGACGAGGTGAAGGGACAGCTGGGGCTCACCGGACATCCTCCGATCCCCCAGGCCGGCCTCTGACAGCCTGCCCCGCGTCCCCCTGCAGCCAGGCCGCAGTCAGGCTGCCGTCACGATGCCGACACGATGCCGCCAAGCTGCCGTCAGGCGGCGCGGCTGGCAAAACTATCCGTCGCTGTCTCCCCCGGCGGCGACGGACCGCAGCACCGGCGAGGTGCGACGCGGACGCGAGCTGACCCAAAGCTCGACGGAATCACGGTCACCGAGCACCCGGGAATAGTGCAGCGTCCGGGTGTCGTGATGGATGCTGTCCCCGGGGCCCATGAGGAAGACCTGATCGCCGAGGTGATACTCCAGCTGCCCCTCCAGCAGGTACAGGAAGGCCTCTCCCTCATGCGACATCCTTTCCGAGACATGCCCCGGAACGCGGTGAATGATGCTCGGATAGTTCAGCGCTCCCTGGAAGCCCGGCCCAAGTTTCTCGTAGAGCTTGCCGGCCTCGCCGAGACGATAGGTCGACCGGCCCTCGCGGGGGGAAAACACCGAAAAGGGCTCGGGCAGGCTCAGAAGCTCTTCCATGGTCGTCTGGAGCGCTGCCGCGATCCGCATGAAGGATGACAGCGACGGGCTGCTGACCCCCCGCTCGACCTGCGACAGGAAGCCGATCGTCAACTGGGTTTCCTGGGCGACCGCCTCCAGCGTCTTCCCCAGAGCCTTTCGGCGCTTGCGGATGGCCTTGCCGAAGGCAGGCCCTGCCCCCGGCTGCGGCGCGGTCTGGTCGGGATGCTGAGGGGGCCGTTTCATCATGTCCTCTTGAGCAATCAGGCAAGGGTCGTGCAGCTGCTGACCGATATAGGCGGATCAGCCGGGCACCGCAAACCGCGCCGTCCTGCACCCGGAGCGAAAGCCGTCCGGAACGCAGGCTTCAAGGCCGCAGTCCGCGGGGGCCGGGGCCGTGGCCAGGGCGAGACCGGACGACATAATTTTGTAGTCTGACTAAAATTTTTACTTCAATTTTGAACGGGCGTCACCTATGGTCACGCTGTCTCGAACGAGACGCTCTGGGAGGAGACTTCATGAAAAAGACCTTTTTGGCGGCTGCCTTTGCCGCAACGGTTGCGCTTGCCCTGTCCGGGCCTGCAGCCGCGCAGGATCGTGGCGGAACGCTGAAGTTCGCGCGCTACGACGGCTCGAAGCTGATTGATCCGATCTATGCCGAGCGCAATCCGGACATCTGGATGGTCGGCAGCCTGTTCAGCACGCTGCTCGAGCGCAAGGGAGAGGGCGCCGCCCTGACGGGCGCGCTGGCCTCGACCTACACGCAATCCGCCGACGGCAAGACGATCGAGCTGACGCTGCGCGACGGGATCCGGTTCTCCGATGGCAGCCCCCTGACGGCGCAGGATGTGGTGTTCTCGCTGGACCGGGCGCGCAACAAGGATCTCTCGCCCTGGGCCGGTCTCCTGGCGTCGATTGCCACGGTCACCGGCGAGGGCGCGAAGGTCACCATCACCCTGTCGCGGCCGGATCCGACCATCCTGTCGATGCTGGCCACCTTCAACACCGCCATCGTCTCGCGCGCGGCCTTTGAAAAGGCACCGGGCGCGACCGATCAGGAGAAGTCGGCCGCCCTGTTTGCAGCCGGCGGACCGGGCGCCGGAACCGGGCCCTTCTACCTCAGCGGCTTCGAGCAGGGCGCCTCGATGTCGTTCAAGGCCAATCCCTACTACTGGAAGTCCGGTGCGGACGGAAAGCCGCTGCCCTACCTTGATGGCGTCGAGTTCCAGATCATCCCGGATGACGCCACCCGCATCCTCAAGCTTCAGGCCGGTGAAGTGGACATCGCGGAGTTCATCCCCTTCGCCCGCATTGCCGAGCTTGGCACCGATCCCGACCTGAAGATGGAGCTGTTCCCCTCCACCCGCATCATCTACGCACCGATCAACACCCGGGCCACGCGGGCTGACGGGACGCCCAATCCGCTGGCCGACAAGCGGGTACGGCAGGCACTCAACTACGCCACCAACAAGGAAGCGCTGGTCAGTCTCGTCCTGCATGGCGCAGGCGCGCCGATGACGTCGCCGCTGATGTCCTCCTCAACCCCCATGGCCGTCAGGACCGACCCGCTCTACGGCTATGACCCGGTCAAGGCGATGGAGCTGATGCAGGCGGCCGGCTTTGCCGCCGGCACCAAGATCAAGCTCACCACGCTGGCCGGCTCGGCGGATGATGCCACCGTGTTCGCCGCCCTGCAGCAGATGTGGACCGCCGTTGGCGTCGAGCTTGTTGCCGAACAGGTCGACAGCCCGACGCGTGGTGCAAAGAACCGCTCCGGCGAGTTCGACATCCACACCTACGGCTGGGTGGATGACATCGCCGACCCGAGCCAGGTCGTTGGCTGGCTTGGCCATACGCCCACGGCAAAGGCGGTCGGCACGGGCTGGGAAAACAAGGAGTTCAACGAACTCTATGACACGGCGGCCGCCGAGATGGATCCCGAACGCCGCGCCGCCCAGTTCCGCCGCATGCAGGAAATCTATGCGGAAGAGGCACCGCTCCTGTTCATGTACGAGACGCCCTTTGCCGTCGCCCTGTCGGCGAAAGTGACCGGCTACGTGCAGACGCCGCTCGGGGCCAATGTCTTCGAGGAAGCATCCCTGCAGCGCTGAGGGTCCGGCTTGCCCCCGGCCGGTCCCGGTCCGCCGGTCCCGGCCGGGGGCTCCTCGTCCGACCCCATCCATGGAACGTCAATGGCTCCCCTTCGATATCTCCTGAACCGGCTTCTGCTGCTGGTGCCGACCTTCCTTCTGGTCATGGTCATCATTTTCCTGCTGGTCCGGCTCTTGCCGGGCGATCCGGCGATTGCCCTGCTTGGCGACAAGGCTTCCGATGCCGAGCTTGCCGCTTTCCGGGAACGGCTCGGCCTCAACGCGCCGCTGGCCACCCAGTTCATGCTGTTCGTGCGATCCATCCTCGGCGGGGATCTCGGGACATCGGTGATGCTGCGGGCGCCGGTCTGGGACGTGATCCTGTCGCGCCTTCCGGCAACGATCTTTCTCACGGTCTATTCCGTCTCCCTGGCCATCCTGATTGCCGGACCGCTCGCCTTCGTCGCCGCCCTCAATCGCGGCCGCTGGCCAGACACCGTCATTCGCGCCGTGTTCCAGGTCGGCCTGTCGATGCCGGTGTTCTACATCGGCCTGTTGCTGCTGACGTTTCTGGCCGCGCAACTGCGGCTCTTTCCGGTCGGTGGCTATGGCAAGGGGCTGGCCGACAACCTCTATCACCTGTTCCTGCCAGCCATGACCGTGGCGCTCTACACCTCCGCCATCCTGATGCGGAACCTGCGCGCCGCCATCATCGAGGTGCTCGATGCGGAATACGTGCAGTTCGCTCGTGCCAAGGGCCTGCCGCTGCGTCTTGTCCTCGGGCGTCACGTGCTGCGCAACGCCCTCATCTCCACGATCACGCTGCTGGGCCTGTCCATCGGCAACCTGATGAGCGGAACGCTAGTCACGGAGACCGTCTTCGGCGTCCCGGGCGTCGGGCGGCTGATGCTCGATGCCATCTTTGGCCGCGACTATGCCCTGATCCAGGGCCTCACCCTCACCTTCGCCGTGCTGGTCACACTGGTCTTCCTGATGACCGACCTGATCCAGAGCTGGCTTGATCCGAGACTGCGCCTGTCATGACACCGGCTTCCCCTGTTTCCGCTCCCCTCCCGCCGACACGGACAGGCCGCAGCCGCGAGCTTCTGCGCGCTGCCCTCGCCAAGCCCGGGCTGATGGTCGGCGTCGGCATCATTGCCCTGTCGACGCTGCTGGCCCTCTTCCCCGGCTTCTTTGCCCCGCATGATCCCAACGCGATCAATGTGGCGGCCATGCGCCAGCCGCCGAGCCTCGCGCATCCCTTCGGCACCGACATGCTCGGCCGTGATGCCTTCTCGCGCGTCATCTGGGCCTATTCGGTCAACATGCAGATGGCGGTGCTCGCCACCGTCTTTGCCCTCGTCATCGGCGTCGTGGTCGGGGCGCTGGTCGGCTATTACCGCGGCCTGGCCGACATCATTTTCGGCCGGTTCGTCGATGCGATCATCACCTTCCCGTTCCTCGTCCTTGTCATTGCCGTGGTCGCGGTGCTCGGGCCCGGCCTCGTCAACATGTACATCGCCATCACGCTGGTCGGCTGGGTCTACTATGCCCGGCTGATGCGGGCCGAGATCATCTCGCAGAAGGCCAGCGACTACGCCGCAGCCGGCATCGTCATGGGCTATTCCGACCTGCGCATCATCTTCCGCCACCTCCTGCCCAACGCGATCACCCCTGTCATCGTCTACTGGATGACCGACATGGCGCTTGCCATCCTGCTTGGCAGCTCTCTCGGCTATCTCGGGCTTGGCGCCCAGCCGCCGCAGGCGGAATGGGGCGTGCTGATTGCCGAGGGGCGCAACTTCGTCACCACCGCCTGGTGGCTCAGCCTGATGCCGGGCATTGCCATCGTGCTGACGGGCCTGGGCTTTTCGCTCATCGGCGATGGCCTTGCCGATCTCCTGCGGCCGAGAGGATGATCATGTCCGGCACCACCTCCCCTCATCTCGAGGTCAGCAACCTCTCCGTCACCTTCCCCGTTGGCGCCGCCGCGCTGCCGGCCGTGCGCGATGTCAGCTTCACCCTCGCCCCCGGCGAGGTGCTCGGGCTGGTCGGCGAAAGCGGCTCGGGCAAGAGCGTGACGCTGCGCTCGATCCTCGGTCTCACCCGTCGCTATGGCCGGATCGACGGTGCGGTCCGCTGGAAGGGACAGGATCTCCTGGCGCTCAATGAGCCGGCCCTGCGCCAGATCCGTGGCAAGGACATTGCCATGATCTTCCAGGAGCCGATGACCGCGCTCAACCCGCTGCTGCCGGTCGGCCTGCAGATCACGGAGAGCCTCAAGGCCCACACGTCCCTGTCGCGCAGCGAGCGCAAGGCGCGGGCCATCGAGATGCTCGATATGGTCGGCATCCCGGCCGCCGCCTCCCGGCTGGACAGCTATCCGCATCAGTTTTCCGGCGGCATGCGGCAGCGGGTGATGATCGCGATTGCGCTGGCCGTGCGGCCCCGCCTGCTGCTCGCCGACGAGCCGACGACCGCGCTTGATGTGACCATTCAGGCCCAGATCCTCGACCTGATCCTGGCACTCGCCCGCGACTTCGACATGGGCGTCATCCTCGTCACCCATGATCTCGGCGTGGTGGCGCAGACCTGCGACCGGGTCGCGGTCATGTATGCCGGCCGGGTGGTGGAGGAAGGCAATGTCCGTGATGTGCTGCGGGCGCCGCTCCATCCCTACACCATCGGCCTGATGCGCTCGGTGCCGCAGGACGTCGCGCCGCGCAGCCCGCTCTACACGATCCCGGGAACCCCGCCCGGTCTGACACATCTGCCGCCGGGCTGTGCCTATCAACCACGTTGTCCCGTCAGCGATCCGGCCTGCACCACGGCCCGCCCCGCCCTCGCCCCCGCCGCCGACGGCCGCAAGGCCGCCTGCTTCCGCTGCGACCTCCAGCCTGCCGAGGGACCGGTTGCCCCATGAGTGACCCCGTGCTTGAAATCCGCGACCTGCGCCTGTCCTTTCCGGTCGGCCGCAGCCTGCCTGACCTGATCCGGCGCGCGCCCGTCCGGCAGGTCAACGCCCTCAACGGCGTCACGCTGACCCTGCAGCGCGGGGAAACGCTTGGCGTCGTGGGCGAATCCGGCTGTGGCAAGTCGACACTCGCCCGCTGCATCGTCCGGCTCAATACGCCCACCGGCGGCTCGATCCATTTTCACGGCAAGGACATCTTCGCCCCGGACCAGCGCCGCGACCGCAGCTTCAACCGCCGCGTCCAGATGATGTTCCAGGACCCGTATTCGTCCCTGAACCCGCGCATGACCACGGGCGAGATCCTGGCCGAAGCGCTCAGGGTGCACCGGATCTGCCCGGCAGGCGATGTCCCCGCCCGCGTGGCCGAGCTTCTCGATCTCGTCCGCCTGCCGCAGGATGCCGCCCACAAGCTGCCGCATGCGTTTTCCGGCGGCCAGCGCCAGCGGATCGCCATTGCCCGCGCCCTTGCCGTCGAACCCGAGATCCTGATCGCCGACGAACTCGTCTCGGCGCTGGATGTCTCGGTCCAGGCGCAGATCGTCAACCTGCTTCTGGACCTGCAGGCGCGGCTCGATCTGACGATCCTGTTCGTGGCGCATGACCTGCGTCTGGTGCGCCACATCTCGCACCGGGTGGCGGTGATCTATCTCGGCCGGATCGTCGAGATCGGCGACAGCGAGACGCTGTTCAGGGATCCGGTGCATCCCTATTCCCGCGCGCTGCTGTCGGCGGCCCCGTCGCTCGATCCGGCCGAGCGCGGCAACCGCACCCACCTGGAAGGCGAGCTTCCCTCGCCCCTGGACGTGCCCGGTGGTTGCGCCTTCCACGTCCGCTGCCCGCACCGCTCGCCCCGCTGTTCGGCCGAAGTGCCGGCGCTGCGGCCGCTCGCCACCGGCGGCGCGGCCGCCTGTCATCACATCGAAGAGATTGCCCATGAACGCCTTTGACCTGCCTGCCGTTGCCGCCCGCCTTGCCGCCCTGCGCCGGGAAATGGCCCGCGACGGGCTCGAGGCCCTGGTCGTGCCGCGCTTCGACGCGCACCAGGGCGAATACATCGCCCCGCATGACGAGCGGCTCGCTTACCTGACCGGCTTTACCGGATCGGCCGGCGTTGCCATCGTGACGCATGACCGGACCGCCCTCTTTGTCGATGGCCGCTACACCGTGCAGGCAGAGCGGCAATGTGGCGGCCACGGCATCGAGCGCCTGCACCTGCACACGGAGCCGCCGGAACACTGGCTGGCCGACGTCGCATCGCCCGGCTGGCGCGTGGGCTATGACGCCATGCTGCTGCCGCCCGCCTGGCTGACCCGCTATGAAACCGCGCTGACGCCCGTCGCCGTCCGGATGGTCGGGACCGAGGGCAATCTCGTCGACCGGATCTGGACCCGTCAGCCGGCACCGCCGCAGGGCCGCATTTCCGCCTTCCCGCTGCAGTTCGCCGGCCGCTCGACCCTGGAAAAGCGCGACTGGCTGCGCGCCGACATGGCCCGGATCGGCGCCAGTCATCACGTTGAGACCCAGCCGGACAACATCGCCTGGTTCCTCAACGTGCGCGGCGACGATGTCCGCTTCAATCCCATGCCGCAGTCCTTCCTGCTTGTTGCCAGGGACGGCAAGGCGGACTGGTTCGTGGACCGGGACAAGTTCGAGGCCGGACTGGCCGACGGTCTGCCCGGCTGGGTCCGCGTTCATCCGATGCCGGCCTTCCTGCCTCACCTGCGGGACAGCCTGACGGCAGCGGACCGGGTTGCCGTCGACCCCGATTTCTCACCGGCCGCCGTCACGCTCCTGATCCGGGACCTCGGGGCGGAGGTGATCCCGAGGCTCAGCGCCCTGACGCTGGAGAAGGCGGTGAAGAACCGGACCGAACTGGAGGGTCTGCGCGATTGCCATGTGGCCGACGGGGCCGCCTGGGTGGAATTCGGAGCCTGGCTGGCCCGGATGGTGCCGGAGCGCGCGCGCGCCGCCGATCCCCTGAGCGAGCTGGAGGCGGAGGCCGCCATCCTGGAGTTCCGGCGGCGCCAACCGGGATTTCTCAGCGAGAGCTTCCGCTCAATCTCCGCTGCCGCCGGCAACGCAGCCATGTGCCATTACGCCGCCGATCCGGCCAGCCAGGGCCACATCATGCCGGATCAGACCTATCTCCTCGACAGCGGCGGCCAGTATCTGACCGGAACCACCGACGCCACCCGCAGCTATGCCTTCGGTCCGGTCTCGCCTCAGTACCGCCGTGCCTATACCGCCGTGTTCCGGGCGTTTCATGCGCTTGCCACGGCCCGCTTTCCCAAGGGCACGCAGGGGCATCACCTCGACGCGATCTGCCGCCGGCCGCTCTGGGACCTCGGTCTCGACTATGACCACGGCACCGGCCACGGCATCGGCCACCGCCTGTCCGTGCATGAACAGCCGCAGCGCATCGGCCGGCCCTTCAACCCGATCGACCTGCAGCCCGGCATGGTCCTGTCCATCGAACCGGGCCACTACGTGGCAGGCGACTACGGCATCCGCATCGAGAACCTGTTCGAGATCCGCGAGGCCGAGGACGGCTTCCTCGAGTTCCACACCCTGACCCTCGCGCCGATCCAGACCGACATGCTCGATGCGGCTGCTCTCAGCCAGGCCGAGACCGACTGGCTCGATACCTATCACGCGCGGGTCCGGTCGACGCTGCAGGATCGCGTCAGCCCCGCTGCGGCCTCCTGGCTGCAGCAGAGCTGTGCCGCGCTTGGGGCTGCGGTTGGGACCGCGCCCGGGACACCCCCCGCCGGCTGACCGGCATCGGCGGCCATCCGGAGCGTGCACCCAACGCGCCAGCACACGCGGGCGTGAAGTGGACGGGGCTGGAAACGGAAGCCGGTGCTGCCCATGTCTGCGGGACGGTGCCGGACGGCAGGCCCCGGCGGGATCCTCCCCGCCACGGGTGCCAGCCGGGCGCACCGCCGAGAGGACTGCCGACAGCACCGCCGAGGAGAGGCCAGCCGCATGACTGATGAGAGCAAGGTGACCGGACGCCGCCGGTTTCTGCAATATGCCGCCATGGTGCCCGCCAGCCTCGGCCTGTCGGTCACCTGGGCCGAGGCGGAAGAGGCAATGGTCCCGACGGCCCGCGACATGGAAGGGCCGTTCTACATCAGCAACACGCCGGTCGTGACCAACCTGAACCGGTTCGGCAAGACCGGCGAGCCGATGCGGATCGCCGGCCGGGTGATGAATGCGGCTTCGCCCGAGACCCCGGTGCCGGGCGCCCGGCTGGAACTGTGGCAGACCGACGGCCGCGGCCGCTACCATCCCCAGGACAAGGGCGACTACCGCGATTTCCGCGACGACCAGATCGACATGCGCGGCACCGTGATCGCCGACAGCGAGGGACGCTTCGAGGTCATGTCCCTGTTTCCGGCCGAATACTGGCCCCGTCCATCGCACATCCACTACTGGGTGCGCGCCGAGGGCTTCCGCCCGCTGGTCACCCAGCACTATCTCGACACCCGCCCCGGCAACCGCCCGCACCGCACGGCACGGGTGATCCGCACGCAAAAGCCCGCCCTCTATCCCGCGCCCACGATCTATCTCGAACCGGCCTGACCGCGACGCCAGCCGGCTTCGGGTCCGGCCATCCGGGGGCTTGCGCGCCGGGCCTAGAGGAGCTGGATGCGCTCGCCCTTCATCGCGGACTGCAGGATGCTGGCGAGCGTGACGCGCTTCAGGCGCGTTTCCACGACGAGATCGAGATCGGTGTAGAGGTCATGGACCACCCGGTCGATGGCACGCCCCTCGTCGCAGTTCGATTCGGGCATGCCATGCCGCTTCAGGAAAGGCCCGGAGCCCTGGATGGCGTAATAGATGTCCCAGAGCGTCACCACCTCGGCGGGCCGGGCGAGACGATATCCGCCCCGCGCCCCCAGCACCGCCTCCGCCAGACCGGCCTTCACCATCGCGCCGATGATCCGCTTCACGATCAGCGGATTGACCGAGATGTTCTCGCCGACGAACACGGCACTCGACAAGTGAGGCGAGCGGAAGGAGAGGACACACATTGCGTGTACTGCCACGGAAAACCGCTGATCAACCCCTCTGGCCAGAGCGTCGTTTGCAACCATAGGGTAGGATCCTTCCCGAATACGCATATGCCTTGGCAGGGACGTTACCAGCTGGACCTCAGATCTGATAGCAGTGGTATTTTTATCAGGGTTTGACGCTTTCGCCTGTCTCTGCAACCCCTGATTTCACCACCTTGCCCCGGCCTGTCGACCAGCAATAGTTCTGCCGGGTCACAGGCTCGGCCCTGTCGTTTGCTGCCTGTTTCAGCGGTTTTGTCACGGGTCCCGACCGATGCGACAGCTTTCCCCGCTCGCCCGCGTTCCCCAAAAAAGATTTTACGCCAGACGGTCTGACTGACCTGCGATCCGACACCTGCCGGAACGACGGCGTACTTGCCGGTTGCTTTGGCTTTGCACCGTGATTTCGGACAGGCGTGCGCGGAAAATCTGGCGACACACTTTGCCGGAGACAACCGGGCGCGCGCACCCCTTGACGCATTAACGTTACGGAAATAGGAATAGATAGTGTAACCATTATTTTTGATGTCCGAGGCATTGATGACCACCTATTCCCGCGCAGGCATTTTCAACTACAAGTCGAACTCATTCGTGTGGGGCTTCGGTGGAACCTATGACACCGCGACCACCCTGAATTTCCTTGGCAGCATGACGATTGATGCCCCGGCCGCCCTGGCGGTTGCCGCGGTCTCCCTGGACAGCGCAACCGTCACTGTCACCGGCACGATCAGCAGCACCGCCCGCAGCGGCGCGATCGTCACCCTCCCCGTTCCGGTGCCCCCCGGCGAGCCCCAGCCCGCCGGACCGGTCGACGAGCTGATTGCCGCCGGCGCGATCCTGGGCGATGCCCGCGTCACGTTCGCCGGCTCCGTGCGGTCCCAGATCGAGGGTGGTGGGACCATCGGGGCTTTCTCGGCGCTGGCGGACGCCTATGTCACCGCGACCGGCGTGATGATCTCCGAACGCGGATTTGCCCTGCGCACCCAGGCCGCAGCCGGCGATGCCCATTCGGTGACTGGCGGCGTGATCGAGGCTCGGGCCGGCGAATGTGCGATCATGGTCGAGGGCCGTGAAAACAGTTTCGTCACCAACCGGGCAGCCGTGCTGACGGGCGGTGACCATGTCGACGGGATACTCGCAACCGCCCGCGTCGATCTCACCTTCTCCGGCGACCGGGTCGCCGCGCTTGCCAATTCCAATGTCACCGTCACCAACAGCGGCGCGCTGTGCACGACCGGCGACGGCATCCGCGCCGAAGCCCAGGGCTCCATCGAGATCCGCAACACCGGACGCATCGACGCCGATGGCATCGGCATCCATGTCCGTGACATCGACGGCACCGACGGGACGGGCCGGGCGAATGTCCACCAGACCGGCGTGCTCGAGGGCGGCGCCGGCGGGATCGTCGTCTCGGGCGACTTCGCCACCAGCGTCATTCAGGTCGCCGGCATCCTCAAGGGCGGCAGCGGCGCTGCCATCCTCACGGGAGCAAGTGCCGACACGATCCTGATCGGCGCAGGTGCCCGCGTGCAGGGAGACATCCTGACGGGTGCCGGCAATGACGAGATCCGGCTGGACAGGAGCGCCAGGGTCTCCGGCCTCGTCGATGCCGGCAGCGGCAACGACAGCGTGGTTCTCGGCAATGCCGGCTATGTGGTCGACGGCGGAGCCGGCAATGACCTGTTTCAGGCCGGCAGCGGGCGGGATGTGTTTCTTTACGCGGCCGGAGATGCAGGCAACGACCAGCTCGCCGGTTTCGACCTGCGCCGGGACAAGCTCGCCTTCGATGTCGGCCCACTGGACGTCCGGGTTGTTGGCCGTGACACGCTGATCACCTGGTCGGAGGGCAGCCTGCGCCTTGTCGGCGTTGCCAGTCCCGACCTCGACCTGTCCGCCAACTGGATCGCCTGAGATGGCCGCCGGTCTCACCGCCGAGCGCAAGGCGGCCCTGTCGCGCGGCGAGATTGCCGCGTCCAACCTGGGCGAGATCCTGGCGATCGACTTTGCGGACCTGATGGAGACGCTCGCCCCCGGCGCCGGACTGCCGGCCTTTCAGAAGGAAGGCATCTCGCGGCGGATGGCCCTGTGTGGCGAGGCGCTGCTGGCCCATTTCGGCGCGGATGTCCTCGCCACCTGGACCGGCCATGCCAGCGACACCGTCCGTGGCCTCGCCCTGTTTGGCCTCGCCCGTCACAGGGACGATGCGGCGGTGGGGGATGTGCTGACCATGGTCCGGCCATTTGCGGCGGACGGGCATTTCGGCGTCCGCGAATGGGCGTGGCTGGCGGTTCGGCCGCGGCTGGTGCGCGATCTCGACCTGTCGATTGCCGCGCTCGCCGGCTGGACGGGCGACGCGGACGTCAACATCCGGCGCTTTGCCGTGGAGGCGCTGCGGCCACGTGGCGTGTGGTGCAAGCATATCCCGGCCCTGCGCGAGGACCCGGCCCGGGGCTTGCCCCTGCTGGAGCCGATGCGACGCGAGGGCGAGAAATACGCGCAGGACTCCGTCGCCAACTGGCTGAACGACGCGGCCAAGGACCGGCCCGACTGGGTCAGGAGCCTGTGTCAGCGCTGGCTGCGTGAAACAGACGATTGCCCGCCAACCCGGCGGATCACCACTCGGGCCCTGCGCTCGCTGACTTAGTGGTTGGAGACAAGCCATGAAAGACCGGCTCGGCCGCTTCAAGAATGCTCACTTCGCATTGCTGCCGCCACAACTTATGCGTTCATTCGCCATGCGACGCATCCGTGCCAGCGACATCTCCTTTCCGGACGTGACCTTCAAGATCGTCTCCACGGAAGAGGAAATGGCAGGCGCCTTCGCGCTGCTGGAGGACAGCTACGTGCGCCGCGGCATCGTCGCCGAAGGTCAGATGCGGCTGCAGGTCATCAGCCTCCTGCCGTCGACAACCACTTTCATAGCCAAGAAAGGCGACCAGATCCTCGCCACCGTATCGCTCATCGAGGACAGCGACCTGGGCCTGCCCATGGAGAAGGTTCACGGTCCCGAGGTCGCCGGCGTGCGCCAGCTGTTCCGAAAGGTCGCGGAAGTGGGAGCGCTTGCGGTGCGTCCGGACCTGCGGCGCACCGGCCTTTCCATCATGCTTTACAACATGATGTACCGCTGGGCCCGCTACTGGCGGCATGTCGATGACCTGCTGATCGCGGTGCATCCTTCGGCGCGGTTCTTCTATTCCAACCTGCTCCTGTTCCGCCCGCTTGGCCGGGTCCAGAACTATGCCGGCCTGCGCGGAGCGGCCTCGCTGCCGATGCGCCTCGACATCCCGGGCGTGCAGATGCGCTTCCACCGCATCTACCGGGGCCGGATCGTCGACCGGGGCTCGGGGCTCGACTTCTACGATTTCTTCTGCGCCCCGTCGGACCGCTTCGACTTTTCCGCCCACCCCGAGTTCCGGCGTCAGGCCGCCATCGCAGGCCCGCTCGAAGACCGCGCGGTCAGCGGTCTCCTGCGCCGGTTCGCCTTGCGTCCGGAAGCCATGGAGGACCAGGAGGCCGCTGCCCTGCGCCGCCATTTCCCTGCCCTCTCCCTCTCGATGGACGGTGCCGCATGACACTCGACCTTCCCCGCGCCGTGTTCCACGAGATGACGGCGCGCCAGCAGTTGCCGCGGACGCCGGAGACCGAGCTGGTCATGAACGGCGTGCAGACGGTGGAGGACTATTCCAGCTGTGGCGAGGAAGGCGGCGCGTTGTTCGGGCCTTACCTTTACAACGCGTTGCAAGTCTCTGCCCGCGTTGCACCGGGCAATCAGGTGATCGATCTGGGATGCGGCTCCGGGCGCCTTCTGAACCTCATTGCCAGCTGGAATCCGGAGGTGTCCTTCGTTGGCACGGACCTCGCGCCCGTGATGCTCGAGACTGCGCGTCGGCAGGCCGAGCTGCTTGGATTGCGCAATGTCACCTATCTTGAGGCCGACTTCTCGCGTCTCGACGATTTCGGGCTGCATGAGGCGGACGCCATCATGTCCTCGATGGCACTGCACCATCTGCCGGACCGGGTCAGCCTGTCGCGCTGCTTTTCCTCAATCGTCCGGGTGCTGAAGCCGTCTGGTCAGCTTTACCTGATGGACTTCGGGCGCCTGCGCTCCCGCCAGGCGGTCGAGATCTTTGTCGGCAAGGTCGCCCGGACGGAAACACCCGCGCTCAGTCAGGACTATCGCGCCAGCCTTTATGCCGCCTTCACCCCGGACGACTTTGACCAGGAGATCCTGCGTCTCGGCCGCATGGACGTTGCCCTGCACCGCAGCGTGATCGCGCCGCTCCTGATGGTGGCCTGCACCCCGGCCCCCGGTCCGGCGGGCCAGCGCGCGGTCAATGCCTTCCTGCGCGCCCAGCGCCAGCTGTCGGCGCACCGCCGGGCTGAGCTGGCGCAGATGCGGCTGTTCCTGCGGCTGGGTGGTCTGGGGTTTCCGCTGTGACAGCCCCCACCCCCTTCCCCGATTCGGCTCTGGGCCGGTTCCGCGAGGCGGTCCGGACCAGCGGCACGGCAGGTCGCCTTGCCGGCCCCGAAAGGTCTGCCGCGCGCGGTCACGACACGCTGGACTGGCCGCACCCTGCCGCCGCGCCACTCGTGCTGCTGCTTGAGAGCGAGGACGAGATCCGCGCGGCCCTCGATCTGGCCCGCCGCGAGAAGCTGAGCATTCACCCCGTCTCGAGCGGGCACAACTGGGGCTATGGCACCGCGCGTCCGGCCAGCGCGGACACCCGCGTGCTCTTCGACCTCAGCCCCATGAAGCGCATTCTGGCCTTCGATCCCGACCTCGGCGTGATCACCGTGGAGCCCGGCGTCACCCAGGGCCAGCTGGAGGCCTATCTGGCCGGGCGGGGCGCAGAGTTCATGGTGCCGACCACCGGCGCGGGACCGGACTGCAGCCTCGTCGGCAACGCGCTGGAACGCGGCTACGGCATGACACCGGTCGCAGACCATTTTCAGGCCGTGCTGGGCCTGACCGCCGTTCTTGCCGACGGGTCGCTCTATCGCTCGCCCTTCCCTGGCGCCTCGCCGGACCAGACCGGGCCAGCCGGATACCGATGGGGCAGCGGACCCTATCTCGACGGACTGTTCAGCCAGAATGGCGGCGCGGTGGTGACCAGCCTCACGTTGCAGCTGATGCCGCGCCCGGCAGCCGTCGAGATGTTCGTGTTCTGGCTCAAGGATGACGCGGATCTGGAACGCACCATCGCTGCCATGCGCGGGCTCCTCACCCGCAGCGGTCTCAGCATCGGCGGCATCAATCTCATGAATGCGGCAAGAGTCGGCGCGCTGGCCGGCGAGGCGGCGCTGAAGGGCGCGCCCTGGATCGGAACCGGCGTCGTCTACGGCGACACGGGCGTCGTCCGGGCCGGCCGCAAGGTGTTGCGCCGGGCGCTGAAGCCCGTTGCCGCGCGGCTCGCCTTCGTCAACAGCCAGCGCCTGCGTCTGGCCGAAACGCTCGCCCGTCTGCCCTTTATCGGGCGATCGCTGTCGCCGGTCGTCGCCCCTGTCAGGTCCGCCTATCGCATGCTGGCCGGCCACCCGGGCGAGTTTGCCCTGGCACTTGCCTATGGTGCTGCGCCACGGGCGATGCCGCACAGCCGGCGGGATCCGGCGCGCGACGGCTGCGGTCTGCTCTGGTATGCCCCGATCGTGCCCATGGAGGGCCGTGCGGCCCGGCGCTACATCGACATGGTCGCAAGGATCTGCGCCGCGCATGGCTTTGCCGCGCCGATCACCTTCTCCACCCTGTCCGTTTCGGCCTTCGACAGCACGGTGCCGCTCTTGTTCCCGCGCGACCGGGAGAACAGCGACAGGGCGCTGGCGTGCCTGCGCGCGCTCATAGCCGAAGGTCGACGTCTCGGCTTTCCCCCCTACCGGTTCCACAGCGGCCTCATGGACGAGGCCACGGCCGGCAACGACGCCTACTGGCAGTTGGCCGGCAGGGTGCAGAGCGCCCTCGATCCCGATGGCCTCATCTCGCCCGGACGTTACCGCCGCCGCCCCCCGGCCGATGCCCTTGCCCCCCTTCTGCAGGAGACCCTCGCATGACCCGTATCGCGATCATCGGCCGTGGCCTCGCCGGCAAGATGGCAGCCCTCTACCTCGCGCGCGACATGGCCGACGCCTCGATCACCATGATCGACCCGGAGGCCGAGGGGCTGCCGGTTGTGGGCGAATCCACCGTCGAGGTGACGGCCCAGTTCATGAAGGCGCTTGGCCTCGGGGAACATCTCGAGGAAGACCACCTGCACAAGTATGGCCTCACCTATTACTTCCGCCTGCCCCCCGGCGAGGGGCCGGATGCACCGGACTACATCCAGCACGAGGCCCCCGGCATCATCCGCCTGCCCTCCTACAATCTCAACCGCCACAGCTTCGATGCCGAACTCGATGCCCGGATCGACCCGCTGGTGACCCGTGTCACCGGCCGCGTCACCGGTGTCGATCTGTCGGACCAGCCCGGCGCGCCGCAGCAGGTCAACGTGCAGCTTGCGGATGGCTCTAGCCGGCAGATCGACGCCGATCATGTCATCGACTGCTCGGGACGCATGCGCGTCCTCACCAAGCAGTTCGGCCTGCACCAGGACCCGCCCTATCAGCGCTGCAGCTACTGGTTCCGCCTGCAGGGCTTCGACCGGCGCCTTCTCGACGGCTTGCGGCTGGCCAAGCTGAAACAGCACTGCTTCGAGTCCTATTACGTGACCCATCACTTCTACGGCGAGGGCTACTGGATCTGGATCATCCCGATGCGCAGCGACACCGGCGAGGACATGGTGAGCTTCGGCATCACCTACCGGCCGGAGGTCATGGGCGAGAAACGCATGGGCTTCGAGCGCCTCTGCGAGGTGCTGGAGCGCGACCATCCGCAGCTGAAGGCGCTGATCCTGAGCGGCCGCAAGCTCGATGACAGCCGCTACTTCAACTACATGTACGAAGCCAGCAGCTACTACGACCGCAAGGGACGCTGGTTCCTGCTGGGCGACGCCGGCTTCACCTTCGACCCGGCCAACAGCGCCGGCATTGCCTATCTGGCGCACCAGATCCCGCAGATCACCGGCATGATCCGCAAGGCGCGGGGCGGGACGCTGACCCCCTGCTATGTCGAGGCGCTGGAAGGCCACCTGCGGGCCCAGCTCGCCCTGCAGGACCAGTGGAGCAACTGGTACGGGGTCATGAATGACCCGGTGAAGATGGCCTGGACGCTGATCGTCGCCAACATGGGCTACTTCCACCTCGTGGTGCCGAACTACATGAGCGGCGCCTTCCTCAATGCCGGTGTCGCCAGGCAGGTCGCGATGCTGCTGCCCCGCTACAGGCGCGGCCTGCAGCCTCCGGTCTATCCGTTTCCGAAGCTGCTCGACGCCCTCGCCATGACGAAGGACCCGCAGGAGCTGATCCGCCGGACGCCGGCGCTCTACGAGACAACGGTGCCTTTCAGCTACTACAGGCCGGATGACATTCCCCGTGGCCGCCTCATCAGCCGCTATTTCCGCAAGCGCGCGCACCTGCGGATGAAGGCGCTCGCGCTGCTGGACCCGCTCGGCAAGCCGCGGCACTGGCCGCTCGCGATCGGACAGACGCTGCTTGCCGGCGGCGACCTGCTGCGATCGAGCCTGATCGGCCTCGTCCCCTGGACCTATGAGCGGGCTGCTTCCCGCAAGCCTGCCGACCAGAGCCCGTTCTCGCCGGCCCACGCCTTTCTCTTTGCGCCGAACAAGCACATCGGCATGGCCCAGTCGCGGCTCGTCCAGCGCCGGCAGGCCGCTGAGCGGGCCCGGCAGCTGCCCCCTGTGATGACGGCGGACGACGCCGGTCCGGTACAGTCCCCGGCACACACCCCTGCCCATGCCCCGGACCTGATGCGCAAGCCCACGGCGGACGCCGCGGCATGACCGTTTCCGGTCAGTCCGCCCCGGTTCTGTCTTCCACGACCCGGTGGGGGGCGGCCGCACCGCTTGCGGTCGCCGTCGCCCTGCAGGAAAAGCTGGCCCGCGATCTGGCGGAACAGTCCTTGCAGCGCCTGGCAGACGCGGGATCGCGGTTCGCCGCGCTGGCCGGCCTTCTGCCGGACCAGGCGCGCCGCGCGGCCCGCATCGCCGATGACACCGCCCGGACCCATGGCCCGGAAGCGCTGGTCAGCCAGCCCCTGCTGGGGCTGCCGGTCACGGTCAAGGAAGGCCTGAGGGTGGCCGGCGCGCCCTGGATGATGGGCGCCTACCGTCACCGTGAGCGGATTGCCGACGCGGACGGGACGGTCGTCCAGCGGCTTCGGTCAGCAGGCGCTGTGATCGCCGGTGTCGGAAGCATGGCCGAAATGGCGCTCTGGCCCGAAACGGTGAACCGCATCACCGGCCGGGCCCGTCACCCCCTGGACCCGTCCCGGACGCCCGGCGGCAGCTCGGGCGGTGATGCCGCGCTGGTGGCCGCAGGCGCGGTGACCGTTGCCGTCGGCACGGATGGCGGCGGCTCGGTGCGCATCCCGGCCGCCTATTGCGGCCTCTACGCGCACAAGCCGACGGCCGGACTGGTTCCGCTCACGGGGCATGTCCCGCTGGACCGGGGCCCTGATACGGCTGCCGCGCCCCTGGCCCGCTTCTTTGCCCCCGGACCAATGTGCCGCGAGGCGGCAGACCTCTGGCCGCTGCTGTCGGTGATGGCAGGTCCGGACGGGATCCATCCGCGCCTGGAGGCTCCCCTTCCCTCCGACTTGCCACGGCCCACCCCGGCCCAGCTGCAAGGATGCACCGTCTTTGTGTTGCCCGCGCCCTCCATAACCGGCAGCGAGCAGACGGACCCGGCGCAGATTGCAGCAGTCGAGCGGGCCGCAAGTCACCTGCAATCGGCGGGCGCGCGTTTGCAGACTGTGCGAACGGATCTGCTCAATGGCGCCTTCTGGATCTGGATGGGCACGCTGCGCTGTGCCGCTGACGTCACCATGGAACAGCTGGTTGGCGACGGTTGCCGCCTGCCGCTGCTCCGCCAGACCCTGCGGCATCTGACGGGCCGCGGCGCGCATACCACCGCCGCGCTGCTGCTCGCCTGGAGCGCAAGGCTCGATCCGACCGGCCCGCGGCTCTGGCGGCGCTGGCGCGACCGGGGCCTCGACCTGTCGGCCGAGCTGGGCGACATGCTGGCGGGCCCGGCGCTGCTGCTGTGCCCGCCCGTGCCGGGGCCTGCGCCGCACCATGGCCACGCCTTCCGCCATCCCTTCAACATCGGCGCAACCGCCGTGTTCAACGTACTCGGCAACCCCGCCACCATCGCCCCGGTTCTCCTCGGGCCGGAGGGCTTGCCGCGTGCCGTCCAGATCGTCGCGAGCCCGGGTGCCGACCACCTTGCCGTGTCTGCCGCCCTTGCCCTCGCGCGGACGGAAATCTTCCCCCAAGACAGGACAGTTCGATGAAGAAGACTTTGCTCTCCCTGAGCTTTTCACCCCGCGTCGAGTCAACCAGCGCCGCCCTTGCCGACGGGTTTATTGCCGACTGGCACAAGGCAAATCCGGACGCCGACCTGCGCCAGCGTGCCCTGGGCCGGGACGTGATCGCAGGGCCGGACGAGGCCTGGATCGCCGCCAACATGACGCCGGAGGCTGAGCGCACGCCCGAACAGGCCGAGCGCCTTGCCGCCTCGGATCAGGCCATTGCCGACCTGCATGCGGCGAGCCACATCGTCATCGCCACCCCGATGTTCAATTTCGGCCTGCCCTGGACGCTGAAGTCCTACGTCGATCTCATCCTGCGCGTCGGCAAGACCTTCTCCTTCGACCCGGCCACCGGCTTCGGACCGCTCCTGTCGGCCGACAAGAAGCTGATGATCGTCTGGTCCAGCGCGGGTGAGTACCAGCCCGGCACCCCGACTGCGCCGTTCGATCACCTGACCCCCTATTTGCGCCAGATCTTCGGCTTCATGGGCGTCACCCAGTCGGAGGCGGTCTCGGCCGGCAACATGTGGGGCGGCCCGGAGGCGGTCGAGACCTCCCTGTCGGCAGCCCGCACCCGCTTGGCGGCCCTCAGCCCGAGCTGGTGATCGGCCGCAACAGCGGCCTTCTCCCGATCCCCCCTTGCAGGCCCATGCGCCAGGCCCCTGCGCCCGGCCGGGCCTGCCTGTCCGCTGCGGAGCCACGCATGCACATCACGACAACCGAACTGTTCCTGATCGCCCTGCTGGTGATCTTCACCCTCCCCTATCTGGTCTGGCGCCTGCTCGGGCAGCGCAGCTGGGCGCCGCTGGTCGTGGTGCAGATCGTCGGCGGCATCCTGCTGGGGCCCGGCGTTCTGGGCGCGGCACTGCCGGAGGTCTACACGCTGGTCTTCACGGACAAGGTCATCACCGCCCTCAACGGCATCGCCTGGTGGGCCGTGATGATGTTCGTCTGGATAGCCGGTATCGAACTCGACTTGCACGAAGCCTGGGCAAAGCGGAGGGAAACAGGCACGGTCGCCTTGCTCGCCCTCATCGTTCCGCTGGGGCTCGGGGCGGGCGCTGCCGCCGTGCTGCTCGCAACGGACGGCTGGATCGGCCCCGGCGGCGCCTACTGGCAGGTGCTGCTCGGCATCGGCATGGCCTGTGCCGTAACGGCGCTGCCGATCCTGATCCTGTTCATGGAGAACATGGACATCCTGCGCTCGAACCTCGGCCAGCGCATCCTGCGGTATGCCAGCCTTGATGACGTCGCCATCTGGGCGGTGCTCGCCCTGATCCTGCTCGACTGGGAGCGGGTAACGCGGCAAGTCGGCTTCCTGCTCGTCTTCATCCCCGCCGCCCTGCTGGCCCGCCGGGTCATCGCTGCCGCCGGCGAGCGGGATCGCTGGATCCTCGGGCTGATCTGGCTGATTGCCTGCGGCCTTGCGGCCGACTGGGCCGGGCTGCATTACATGGTCGGCGCCTTCCTCTCCGGCGCCGTGCTGGACAGCCGCTGGTACAAGCTGGAGCACATGGACGCCTTCCGAGGGACGGTCCTGATGACCGTGATGCCGGTGTTCTTCCTCTCGACCGGCCTGCGCACGAGCTGGGACATGGGCGGCTTCGGCGTGCTTGCCGCCGCCGGGCTCCTGCTCGTTGCCTCCGTCTCCGGCAAGCTGATCGGCGTACAGATCGCCGGCCGGCTGCTGCGCTGGGAGCCGGGCGAGGCCACGATCATCGGCTGGCTGCTGCAGACCAAGGCGCTGATCATGATCATCTTCGCCAACATCCTGCTCGACAAGCAGATCATCACCTCGACGACCTTCACCGCCCTGCTGCTGATGGCCGTCGGCTCGACCATGCTGACCATGCCGGTCGTTGCCCCCCTGCTCTCCCGCTACCGCAACATCCGTAGCAAGACCGCAGAGACGGCCGGGGTCCCGGCGGAAGCGTCCGCCCCCGCGGCCCGACCCGTCGGGGCGGCGCAAGGCGGCGGCTGATCGGCCCGCCCCGGCCGGCCATGGGTTACCCGGCAGCGGTCTCCCGCTGCCGGATCGCCACATCGACGGCGACGGCCTGCTGCGGGCTGACGAGGCTGCGGGTCTGAAGCCACCGCTCGCCCCGGCGTTCGCCCTGCGCGGAAAGCCTTGCCGCGCGAGCGGGCCAAGCCCGTGCCGGACGAGACCGTACCGAACGAGACCGGGCTGGACGAGACCGGGCCGGACAAGCGCACCAGAGGACGTGCCGAAACCCGTCGGTTCACCACAGGACCTGCCCGTCGCCAGAGCGGCCGCACGACCGCGCTGCGGCGTTGTAAGATCGGGCCCGACCGTCGGGGAAGGCCTCCCCGTCGTCCCGGCACCGGCCGGCAGAGATCAATGAAACCGCGCCTGAAACGATGTGGCGGTCAGCGAGACATGCGCGTCCAGCGGCGGATGCAGCTCGAAGGCTTTCGGCTCGCGTGCGAAATTCCAGAGCCGGAACAAGGACCATTCCGTGCGCCGCTCCTCGGCCACGGCCAGCTCGTTGCGGCTGATATGAAACGGCGTGCGCTCCCAGCCATTCGTCGTCTTGACCTCGATCAGGCGCGGGCGACCGTCCGGGGCGAAGCTGGCGATGTCGTAGCCGGCACCATCGCCATCTTCCTCCGACACCCAGCGCACCTTGCGCGCAAGGTCGTCGCGGCCAGCGGATCTGAGGGCGGCCCGTTCGTGCGCGAGGACACGCTCCTCCCCGGCACGGCCGAGGGCGCGGTTTTGCTCGTCTCTTGCCGCGACATCGAACTTGCGGGCAATGGACAGCATCTGCTCCAGCTCCTGCGGAGGCGGCCGGTTCGACGCGGTGGGCGGCGGCCCGACCCAGATCGAAGGAGCCTCCGCCAGACCGGTCGGCGCTGCCACACCCGGAAGCCGGGACAGCCATGCCGGATTGCGCGCCAGCCAGCGCGCGACGGCGTCCACCAGTGCCATCTGGAAATTGAAGGCTGGCTTGTAGCCCCGGATCCAGTCCTCGCCGAGCCCCTTCAGCACGGCACTGATGTTCTGGTGCTTGAACTCGACCGATCCCTCGGAGCGATCGTTCAACAGGGGCAGCAGCCCGCGCCGGTGCTCGGCCTTGTTGTAGGGGCGGCCAGAGACGTCGTCTGCCAGCATCGCGAAGTAATCCGCGACGATCAGGTCGTTCTCTCGATCTGTCCAGGCACCGTTTGACATCGCGCCAGGCTACGGGCGAAAACCGTGTTTGTCATCAGACACTTCGCGCAAAATTGCCAAGACATGCCAACGCTCGCGCCGCCCGTGTCGCGTCTCCGCCTGCCTTGAGACAAGCCGGAACCGGCGAAAGGCGGGCGCCGCGCGAGCCCGTCAGTCCATTGAAAAAAATGGGGATTTTTAAACCACCTCCCTGAGAGCGAGGGGGCTGGTCGAAAGAGACGGTGGACGTTTGGGGACCGATCCCGCGCGGGTGGCCCATCTCCGAAGGGCGGATGGCCCCTGCAAACCCCTTTGGTACATAAAGAAAAAGGCCCCGCGAGGGACCTGTTTTCCGGCTTGCAATGTGCAAGTGGCGGAGAGGATGGGATTCGAACCCACGAGACGCTTTTGACGTCTACTCCCTTAGCAGGGGAGCGCCTTCGACCACTCGGCCACCTCTCCGGATGCGTCCCTGATACTGGAACTGACGGCGATTGCAAGCGATTTGCTCGGCTTGCCTGTGGATCATGGCGCTTTTCACAAGGCAGCACGGTCCCCGGCAGCACCGTCGCCTGGTGGCTGCCGGGCCTGTGCGCCGCGGCCATGCCGGCCGGCGCGGGTCTGCAGGACCTCCCGCGGGGGCTGAGGGTCGCTTGCCACCGCGCGCGGACCCCGGCCGGGCAGGATCAGGCCCGGTCCGGAATCGGGACCGGGGGTGGGCTGGAAGGGCAAGGTCCGGACTCAGGCCCCGGGGGGATCTGGCGCAGGGCTTTGCGCAGGCTTTGGCGCGGGCCTTGGCGCGGGTCTGGGGCTGGCTTGGGGCGGGCTTTGCGCGAGGGCGTGTCGCTGCCGATCTTTCGCCGACAGCAATTGCGTTCAAGACAGGGGGACATCTCCGCCGGCAGTCTGCACACCAGCCCGGAGGCCGCAGGTCGCGGCCTCGGGGTCGATGCAGGAGCACGGCATGTCCCTTGATTTTCTTCTGACCACGCTGATCATCGTCGCCTCTCCCGGGACCGGGGTCCTGGTCACGCTGGCGGCCGGCCTGTCGGCCGGCCCGCGCGGTGCCATCGCCGCCGCGTTCGGCTGCACGCTCGGCATCCTGCCGCATCTGGCGGCCGCCATCACCGGTCTGGCCACGCTGCTGCACGCAAGCCCCCTCGCCTTCCAGATGCTGAAGGCGGCCGGCGTCGCCTATCTCCTGTGGATGGCGGTGCGCAGCCTCAGGGCCGACGGGCCGCTTGCTGCCGTTGACGGGAGTTCGGAGAGGTCAAGCGGCCACATTGTCGTCAATGCGGTGGCGCTCAACCTGCTCAACCCGAAACTGCCGCTGTTCTTCGTCGCCTTCCTGCCGCAGTTCCTGGACCCGGCAAGCCCGCAGCCGATCGCAGACATGGTGCGGCTCTCGGGCGTGTTCATGGCACTGACCTTCGCGGTCTTTGCCGTCTACGGCCTGTGTGCGGCCCGGCTGAGGCGCCAGGTGCTGACGCGGCCAGGGCTGGTGCGCTGGCTGCAGCGGCTGTTTGCGGCCGGATTTCTGGCGCTCGGCGTCAAGCTGGCGGCCACCAGCCTGCGCTAGGCCGGGCCGCGGCCGCAGGGACCGTCGCAGGATGGGCAGTAGCAGGATGGGCCGCAGCAGGATGGGCCACAGCCGGACGGGCTCACGCCGGCGACAGCACCAGCTCGGCGACGGAGGGCGCAAACAGGGCCTCCACCGCCGCCGCCGACGCCCCGAGCGCCACCGCACGAGCACCGGCCGTGCCGACATGGATCCGCTGCTCTCCGGGGGCGGACGGCGCCAGCCGTGGCAGGAAAGGCTCGGCGCGGCGCAACAGCGCCTCGATGAAATCCGGACGGATGATCCCGCCCAGGATGATGGCATCCGGGTCGAGCATCATCTCGATGAGATTGATCGCCTGGCGCATGTAGGGCGCCACCTCGTCCATCCACGTGAGGATCTCCGGATCGCCGGCCTCGAAGCGCTGCTCGATGCTGGCGATGGAGGCGCGTGCGGTCGGGTCGAGGCCGAGGCGCTCGCACAGCGCATGCAGCGAGAGGTAGCGCTCCAGACATCCCCGGCTGCCGCAGGAACAGGACCGGCCGCCGTGCTGCACCTGGACATGACCGATCTCGCCCGCGTTCTTGGTGGATCCGGGATAGATCGCGCCGTTGAGCACGAAGCCGGCGCCGAGGCCCATGCCGAACTGCAGGAAGGCAAAACTGCCGAAGCTGCGACCGATGCCGTAGACATGTTCCCCGAGAGCCGCCGCCGAGGCGTCGTTCTGCAGCACCACGGGCAGTTTCAGCTGTCCGGACAGGTCCGTCAGATTGTCGGGCAGGCCGAACTCGGTGAAGGTCGTGGCATCGGCGGTCGAGGTCAGGTGCTGAAGCTCCTCCGCATCGGCGGCGAAGGGCCCGGGGGCGGCCAGACCGATCCCGAACAGGCGGTCGGCCATGTCCGGCCGGGCGGCGCGGAACTGGGCGACAAGGTCACGCACCAGCGCATTGGCCGAGGCAGTCGAGGGCGCCGCAAGATGACCAGCGCCCGACCAGATCACGTCTCCGAGCAGATTGCAGGCAAGCGCCGTCACCGCCAGACGGTCGACGTGGAAACCCAGGCTGCAGGCATGGTCGGCCCGCACCTGCACCCGCATGCCCGGGTGGCCGCGTCCCGAAGCCTTGCCGGCATGCATCTCGACAATGCCCTCGGCATCGAGTTCGGCCACGATGTTCTGCACGGTCTGCCGCGACAGGGAGGTGATCTCGGCGATTTCCGACCGGCCGATCGGCCCCCGGGTGCGGATGATTTCCAGCACGACACGATGATTGTGTGTCTTGGCCCGGGTGAGATTGGTTCCACTCGTCCGGAATGATTTCGGCATGCGTCGTACCTGCTGTCTGTCGCCATTCCTGGATGCCCCCTGTTTAGCCCCCTCTCCCGGGCAGCACCAGACCGATTCCATCATGATATGTGGATGAAATGGAATTTTATTACCGTTTCAGCATCAACCCTTGCGCAACTAGCGCGCGAAGATCGCATTTATTTTTTCCAGCAATTTGACAAAAAAATTCTGACGCGTAGGATGCGGGTCGCTTGATTGCCAAGAAACACCGGAGGGCAACAGAAAATGAAAAGACTGCTTTGTCTCGCGACCGCCGCAGCAACGCTCGGGTTGGCCGGCCCCGCCTGGGCCGAAGTCACGCTCAATGCACTGTTCATGAGCCAGGCCGCCTACAGCGAGGCCGACATCAAGGCGATGACCGCCGACTTTGAAAAGGCAAACCCGGGCATCAAGGTGGCGCTGGAATTCGTCCCCTACGAAGCCCTGCATGACAAGATCGTCGCCGCCGCCGGCGCCGGCGCCGATGGCTATGATGTGGTCCTGTTCGACGTGATCTGGCCAGCCGAGTTTGCCACCCGCGGCTTCCTGCAAGACGTCACGGCGCGGATCCCGGCCGATGCAACCGACAAGATCTTCGAGGGTGCCTGGACCACCGTCGAGTATTCCGGCAAGCGCTATGGCATGCCGTGGATCCTCGACACCAAGTATCTGTTCTACAACGAGGACATGCTGAAGCAGGCCGGCTTTGCCAATCCGCCCAAGACCTGGGCCGAGCTTGCCACCCAGGCCAGGGCGATCAAGGACAAGGGAATCGTCCAGTATCCGCTGGTCTGGAGCTGGTCGCAGGCCGAAGCCATGATCTGCGACTTCACCACCCTGACGGCCGCCCATGACGGCAAGTTCTTCGTCGAGGGCAAGCCTGCCTTTACCGCAGGTGGCGCCAGGGATGCGCTCGCCTACATGAAGCAGACGCTGGAGGATGGCCTGACCAACCCCGCCTCGCGCGAGTATCTGGAAGAAGACGTCCGCCGTGTCTTCTCCAACGGCGAAGCAGCCTTTGCCCTGAACTGGACCTACATGAACGCCCTCGCCAACAACCCGGCCGAGAGCAAGGTCGCGGGCAAGGTGAAGGTCACCTCCGCGCCGGGTGTCGAAGGCAAGTCGGGTGCCGCCGGCGTCAATGGCTCGATGGGCCTCGGCATTCCGGCCAACAGCCCGCATGCGGACGAGGCCTGGACCTACATCGCGCACCTGACCAACCAGTCGGTGCAGGAGAGCTACTCCAGGCTCAGCCTGCCGATCTGGAAGGCCTCCTACGACAATCCGAAGGTTGCCGAGGGTCAGGAAGGCCTGATCGCCGCTGCCAGGCAGTCGATTGCCGTGATGTACCCGCGCCCGCTCGTGCCGGCCTACACGGAAGTCTCCGACATCCTGCAGAAGAACCTGCACAAGGCCCTTCTGGGCGAGACGGGCGTGGATGACGCCCTCGCCGCCGCAGCCCAGCGCGTCGAGCGCATCCGCTGAGTGTGCCGTAGACCAGGGGAAGACTGACCGATGTTTGGCCGGCGCCAGATACGTGAAAAATGGATGTTGCTGGTGCCGGCCATGGCGGTGCTCGGGGTGATTACCCTGGCGCCGCTGGTCAACACGCTCTGGCTCAGTTTCACCGATGCAAAGATCACGGCGATCGCAACGCCGGTGAACCTGATCGGACTGGAAAACTACATCTACGCCCTGACGGACCCGGACTTTCAGGACGCGCTGTGGCGCACCCTGTATTTTACCGGGGTCTCCGTCGGGCTGGAGGTGGCGCTCGGCATTGCCATCGCGCTGCTCCTGAACCAGGAGTTCCGCGGCCGCACGCTGCTGCGGGCCCTGATCATCCTGCCCTGGGCCGTGCCGACGATCGTCAATGCGGTCGCCTGGCGGCTGATCTACCACCCCGAATATGGCGCGCTGAACTCGCTCCTGTTCCAGCTCGGCTTCATCTCGAGCTACCAGAGCTGGATCGGCAGCCCGGCCCTTGCCCTCAACATGGTCATCCTCGCCGACGTCTGGAAGAATTTCCCGCTGGTGGTCTATGTGGCGCTCGCCGCCTTGCAGACCGTGCCGGGGGATCTCCTGAAGGCTGCGGCCATCGAGGGGGCCGGACCCTGGAAGCGGTTCTGCGCGATCACCCTGCCCTGGATTGCCGGACCGCTGCTGGTGGTGGTCGTGCTGCGCACCATCGAGGCCTTCCGCGTCTTTGACATCGTCTATGCGATGACGGGCGGCGGACCTGCCGACAGCACCAAGACCGCGAGCTTCTACGTCTACCAGGAATACTTCAACTACCTGCGCAGCGGCAGCGGCGCCTCCTATGCCGTGCTCATTGCCGGCATCAGCGCGGTGCTCATCCTTGCCTATTACGCCGCCGCCCGCCGTCAGGACCAGGGAGGACGGGCATGAGACGCAAGCCCCTGCACTCCGTGCTTCTTTATCTCGCAGCCCTTGCGGTCGCCCTGTTCACCACCGCTCCGCTCATCTGGCTTGCCCACATGAGCATCAGCGCCCCCGCGGACCTGACCGAAGTGCCCTTGCGCTGGATCCCGTCCGAGGTCGACTTCAGCCGCTATCAGGCCCTGTTCGACCTGGAAAGCGGCGCGGGCGAACGCTTCCTCAGCGCCTTGCGCAACTCGGTCCTCGTCGCTGGAGCTGCAACCGCGCTGGCCCTGCTGCTGGCCGTACCGGCAGCCTATTCCTTCTCGCGCCGCCGCGCGCCGATGGTGCTGCTCTTTGCGTTCCTGGCGACGATCATGATGCCGCCGATCACCTATGTCCTGCCGCTCTACACCGCCTTTTCGGGGCTCGGGCTGCTGAACAGCAAGGTGACGCTGGTGATCGTCTACACGGCCATGCTGCTGCCCTTCGCCATCTGGCTGATGAAGGCCAACATCGACGTGTTGCCGGTGGAGGTGGAACAGGCCGCCTTCATGGAGGGGGCATCCACCAGCTTCACCCTGCGCGTGGTGGTGCTGCCGCTCGCGCTGCCGGCCATCGCGGCGACGGCCATGCTGTCCTTCCTGGTCGCCTGGGACGAGTTCTTCTACGCCCTCATCTTCACCAACGACCTGACGGCAAAGACCTTGCCGGTGGCCATCGCCGACTTCGCGGCCGGCCGCGTCACCGACTATGGCGTCATTGCCTCGGTCGGGGTCATGGCCACGCTGCCCCCTGCCCTCCTCGCCATCTGCTTCCAGAAATTCATCGTCTCGGGACTTGTCGCCGGCTCCGTCAAGGGCTGAGCGACACGCGCTTCGCGCACCGGGGCTCCGGATCGAAAGGTCAAACACTGCCATGTCGGCACATTCCATCCTGTCCGTCGAACGGCTCGAAAAGCGCTACGGCGACGTGCATGTCCTCAAGGACATCAATGTCGCCATGCAGCCGGGCGATTTCCTCGTGCTTGTCGGCCCGTCGGGCTGCGGCAAGTCCACCCTGCTCGGCTGCATCGCCGGCCTGTCGGACGTCACCTCTGGCTCCATCCGCATCGCCGGCGAGGACCGCACCCACGCGGAACCGGCCAGCCGCGACATCGCCATGGTGTTCCAGTCCTACGCCCTGTTCCCCAACATGACGGTCGGCCGCAACATCGGCTTCGGCCTCGAGGTGCGCAAGGTCTCCGACAGCGAGCGCGACGCCAGGGTGCGCGAGGTGGCCGAGATGCTGAAGATCGGCCATCTCCTCGACCGCAAGCCGGCCGAACTCTCCGGCGGCCAGCGCCAGCGTGTCGCCATGGGACGCGCGCTGGTGCGCGAGCCGAAGCTGTTCCTGTTCGACGAGCCGCTGTCCAATCTCGATGCCAAGCTGCGTGTCACCATGCGCACCGAGATCAAGCGCATGCACCAGGCCACCGGTGCCTCGATCATCTATGTCACGCATGACCAGATCGAGGCGATGACGCTCGCCACCCGCATCGTCGTCATGAAGGACGGCGTGGTGCAGCAGATCGGCACGCCCAGGGAAATCTACGACACGCCGGTCAATACCTTCGTCGCCGACTTCATGGGCGCACCGGCCATGAACCTGATGCCGGCCAAGGTCAGCCGGCAGGACGGCGCGATCCGCATCGAGATCGCAACGGCCGGTGGCCAGCCGCTGGTGCTCACCGATTACGGCAATGCACCAACGCTGCTGCCCGAAAGCCCTGCGGACCTGATTGTGGGCCTGCGCCCCGAGGCCATCACCGACAACGACCAGGCGGATGGCCGACTGATCCAGCGCGCCGCCTGTCTGCTCGACGTGGTCGAGCCCGCCGGTGCCGATACCTACGCGGTCATCACGCTGGGCGGCACGGAGGCAATCGCGCGCCTGTCGGGCGATGCCACGGTCACCGCCGGCGAGATCGTGCCCCTTTCCTTCAATCTCTCGAAGATCTCCTACTTCGACCCGCACTCTGGAAAACGCCTATGAGCCTCGCCCTCGGACTGGCCGCCGACATCGGCGGCACCAACACCCGTCTCGCGCTGGTCGAAAACGGCCGCGTGCGCGAGGACACGATCGTGCGCTACCGCAACGCCGACTACGAGACGCCGGAAGCCGCCATCGGCGCCTATCTGTCGGAGACCGGAAAGCCGCGCTGCGGCTCGGCGGTGCTGGCGATTGCCGCGCCGATTTCCGGCACCCGCATCGAGATGACCAACCACGACTGGATCCTCGAGGCAGGCTCCCTCTCGCGTCTGCTCGGTGATGCCCGCGTGGAGTTCCTCAACGATTTCGAGGCGCTCGCCCATTCGCTGGAAAACCTCAACGAGGGCCGGCTCGTGCCGGTGCAGATCCCGGCCCAGCGCCCCCCGGCCAACGGCACCCGCGTGGTGGTGGGCGCGGGAACGGGGTTCAATGCCGCCGCCCTCTATCCGCCGCGCAACGGTGGCCAGGGCACGGTCGGAACGGGGGAATGCGGGCACATGACCCTGCCGGTCGAAACGGCCCGGCACCTGTCGCTGCGCGACTACCTTGCCCGTGGCCGCGGCCGGGCGTCGGTGGAACGTGCGCTGTCCGGTTCGGGTCTGCGGGAAGTCTACGAATGGCATTGCCTTGAGGCCGGACAGGTGCCGGGCCCGCTGGCGCCGGCCGAGATCGCTGCGGCCGCGCGGGCCGGAACCGACCCGCTCTCGGTTGCCACCGCGAGGGCCTGGATGGACATCCTCGGCCGCGTCGCTGGCGACATCGCCCTCGTGTTCATGGCCCTGGGCGGCGTCTATCTGACGGGCGGCGTTGCCCGCAGCCTGCAGCCGTTCCTGTCGGAGCCGGAATTCCTCGCCGCCTTCCGCGCCAAGGGCCGGCAGACCGGTCTTGTGTCCGCCATCCCGGTCTATCTGCTCGACGACGACTTCGCCGCCCTCGCCGGCTGCGCCGCACGCATGTGAGCGCGGCGCACTGGTCGGTCGGAGCTGGCTGGCCTGATCTGGCCGGCCGGAGCTGGCCGGCCGGAGCTGGCAGGTCAGAGCGGGCCGGTCAGAGCTTGAGGACGGACACCGCGTCCTCGCTGGCGTGGATGAACTCCTGCGCCGTCGGCTGGCGCTGGACAAGCAGCAGGAACAAAAGGTCCGTGAGCATCAGCTGCGCATCGCGCGAGGTGATGGCCGACGACCGGACCCGCTCCTCGTCGGCGATGGTGTTGAGGCGAATGTCGGCAAGCTCCGCCAGCGGGTTGGGCTGCAAGCCGGTCAGCGTGATCACCGTTGCCCCACGCTGACGGGCAAGGCGGGCGATCTTCAGCGTCTCGTGACTGGTGCCCGAGTAGGACAGCGCAAACAGCACGTCCCGGGCATCGAGGGTCGACACGTTGGCGATCTGGACATGGCTGTCGCTGTCGTGGATCACCACGCGCCCGATCTTCAGGAGCTTGTAGGAGAAGTCCCGCGCCACCAGCGACGAGGCGCCAACGCCGGCCATGAAGATGCGACGCGCCCCATCAAGCGCCTCCAGCGCCCGGCCGATGGTCGGCTCCTCGTTGGCGGCCACGGTCTGCTGCATCGACATGACCTTGCTGGAAATCAGCTTCTGCAGGATGGCGAGATAGCTGTCGCCGACCTCGATCGTGGCATGGATCATGCCGGGCGGCACCTGCCATTCCTGTGCCTTGGCCTTGCTGACAGCGAGCTTCAGCTCCTGATAGCCGGCATAGCCCAGCTTCTGGCTGAACTTGACAACGCTGGACTGGCTGCGCCCGGTCGCCTCCGCCAGGGCGGCCGAGGACATGGTCAGCATTTCGTCCGGCCGGTCGACGATGAACTGGCCGATCTGCCGGTCGGCCGAGGTCATGGACCCGAGCTTGGCACTGATGATCTTGAGCACGGACATGCGCGCGACACCTTCCAGGACTGACACACGGGACCAGTCCCGCGCCACGACGCAAGCGGCCCGGGGAGCCGGTCGCCAGCAAGACGCGCAAGCACCGCCGGCAACGGCCGCGCCGGCAACCGCGCGCCCCTTGACGGTCAGGCCCCTGCCTGCGTCCGGAATTTATTATTCCAAATTCCTTACAACAATGGAATGATGGAAAGGAACCAGACGGCCAGTGCT
Source organism: Pannonibacter sp. XCT-53 (assembly GCF_009915765.1). NCBI lineage: Bacteria > Pseudomonadati > Pseudomonadota > Alphaproteobacteria > Hyphomicrobiales > Stappiaceae > Pannonibacter > Pannonibacter tanglangensis. The sequence goes on along the minus strand of NZ_JAABLQ010000001.1, from coordinate 881,345 downwards.
GCGCGCCGTGCCGGTCCCTCCCCGCGCCCTCCTGTGGCCGTGGCCCGCTTGCCGGTCGCCATGCCCAGCCCGGATCTTGAACACGACATGACCACGACGCCCCAGTTCTACCTCGGTGTGGATGGCGGTGGCACCGGCTGCCGCGCCCGGATCACCGATGCCGCAGGGCGGACCCTTGGTGAGGGCTCGGCAGGTCCCGCAACGACCCGCATCGGCATTGCCGCCGCCTGGCAGTCGATCCAGACGGCGGTCGCCGGCGCGGCGGCCATGGCTGCCCTGCCCGCCAGCGCCCTCGCCACGATGGATGCCGGCATCGGTCTGGCGGGGCTCAGCCGGCGCGGCGCGCTGGAGGCCCTCAACGCCCTGCCCAATCCCTTCCGCAGCCGCCGCTTCATCAGCGACGCCGCCGCCGCCTGCCTCGGGGCCCACTCCGGCCAGGATGGTGCCATCGTCATCGTCGGCACCGGCTCCATCGGCGTGGGCTTCCTTGCCGGCCGGCATGTCCGCGTCGGTGGCTACGGCTTTCCGGTGTCCGACGAGGGCAGCGGCGCCGATCTCGGCCTGAAGGCGCTGCAGCAGGCGCTCCGGGCCCACGATGGCCGCATCGCGGAAACGCCGCTGCTGGCGGCGCTGCTCGACCGGTTCAACCGCGATCCGATGGAGATCATCGGCTGGATGGACCGGGCCACCGCAACCGACTACGCCACCCTTGCGCCGGAGGTGCTCTCCCATGCCGATCAGGGAGATGACGCCGCCCGGACCCTCATCCGGCAGGCTGCCGGGGCCATCGACGGACTGGCTCGCGCCCTGCTTGCCTGCGGTGCCGAGCGGCTGACGTTGCTGGGCGGCCTGGCTGCTCCGCTCGAGCCCTGGGTTGCCCCGGAGGTCCGGTGCCGGCTGAAGCCCGCCGACGGTGACGCCGTCGCCGGGGCGCTGCATCTGGCCCGCTCTCCGGCCACTGCAGGGGGCTGACGCGGCCTGCCACCAGCACTGGCCCGCACCCGCATTGGCCCGCACCAGAACTGGCCAGGCGCGCCCGAGCTGCGCCTCGCCGTCAGGGCGGACTTGACCAGGACCGTCGGTCGGAATTTTAAATTCCACCATTTATTGACGTTAAGAATTTTTTATTCTATCACCGTCGCATCGTTGAAAATCCCGAGAGACGCGGATGGAACAGGTGCTGATGTCCGAACTTGCAGGTCTGGTGTCGGAAGCGCGCAACCCGCGCACCACCGAGATCGACCTCATGTCCACAGCGGAGCTTCTGGCCGCCATCAATGCCGAGGACCGGGGCGTGCCGGAGGCCGTTGCCCGCGAGCTGCCCGCCATCACCCGCGCCGTCGACCGCATCGTCGCGGCGTTCCAGGCAGGCGGGCGCCTGATCTACATCGGCGCCGGGACCAGCGGCCGGCTTGGCGTGCTTGACGCCTCCGAATGCCCGCCCACCTTCTCGGTGCCCGAAGGCATGGTCGTCGGCCTGATTGCCGGCGGCGACCATGCCCTCAGGCATCCGGTCGAGGGCGCGGAAGATGACCCGGCAGCCGGCCGCGCCATGCTGCAATCGGTTGGAGCTTCGGCCAGGGACGTGATCGTCGGCATCGCGGTCAGCGGCCGCACCCCGTTCGTGATCGGCGCGCTGGACCATGCAGGAGCGCTTGGCGCGACCACCGTCGCGCTCACCTGCAATCCCAATTCCACCATCGCCGCCATGGCCGACATCGCCATCTCGCCCGTCGTCGGCCCGGAGATCCTGACCGGCTCGACCCGCATGAAGTCCGGCACCGCGCAGAAGCTGGTGCTCAACATGCTGACCACCGCCAGCATGATCCGCATCGGCAAGAGCTACCAGAACCTGATGGTCGACCTGACTGTCAGCAACCGGAAGCTCGAGGCCCGCGCCGCGCGCATCGTCATGGAAGCAACCGGCTGCACACCCGCGGAGGCCCGCGCCCATCTCGATGCAACGGAAAACGACGTGAAACTGGCAATCCTGATTGCGTTGACAGGATTGAGCCCCGACGATGCCCGCACGGCGCTGACACGCGCCGGCGGGGTCCTCAGACGCGCCATCACCGAGACGGGTGCCAAACCCGCCGCCTGAACCGGATCCGGCCCCGGGATCGGCCCCGATCCCGCCCCCGGACACACTTGCCGCACGACCAGGGAGGTCCACCGTGAAACTGAAGACTGCAGGGAAGTTCATGTCCACGATCGCGCTCGCCGCGATGCTGGGCACCACCGCCTTTGCCACCGCCGCCAGCGCGCAGACCCTGCGCATGGCCTGGTCGCAGGATGCCACGGGCCTTGACCCGCACAAGCAGACGGCCTTTTCCTCGATCCGCCTGCTCGAGCTCATCTATGAGCCGCTGGTCCGCCTCGACGACAAGCTGGAGATCGTGCCGGCGCTGGCCGACAGCTGGGCCTTTACCGACAACGGCACCAGGCTCACCTTCAAGCTGAACCCCAATGCGAAGTTCCACAACGGCGCCAGGGTCACCCCGGCCGACGTGAAGGCCTCGTTCGAACGCCTCCTGGACGAGAAGACCGGTGCGGCGGCCCGCGCCAACTTCCTGTCGATCGCCAGCATCGACACGCCGGACGACGCGACTGTCGTCTTCAACCTGTCGCAGCCGGACGTGCCGCTGCTGGCCGCGATGGCCGGCATCAACGCCGCCGTCGTCCCCGCAAGCGAGATTGTCGCCGGCTCCATCGGCACCACCGCCATCGGCTCGGGCCCGTTCAAGCTCGACACGTGGGAACCCAACGCCCGGGAAGTCCTGTCCACCAACAAGGACTGGGCGGGCGGCAAGGTCGCCTATGACGGCATCGACATTTCCGTGCTGCCGGACGAGACCGCCATCCTCGCCTCGCTGCGCGCCAGGCAGATCGACTTTGCCCTGATCAACGACCCGCTCGTGGCCACCCTCGTGCCCAACGAGCCGAGCCTGACGCTGAACCGCACGCCGGTGCTGGCCTATCACGTGCTGCAGCTCAACCCGTCGCGCGCGCCGATGACCGAGCTGAAGGTGCGCCAGGCCATTTCCTGCGCCGTCAACCGCCAGGACGTGCTCGACACCGCCCTGCTCGGCGAAGGCCGCATTACCGGTCCGCTGACCATGCCGGCCTACCAGTCTGATCCCGCATCGCTGTTCTGCTACAGCCAGGATGTCGCCAGGGCCAAGGCCCTGATGGCGGAAGCCGGCCACGCCGACGGCTTCTCGGCCACCGTGATCGTCGCCACCGGCGAGCCGCCCACCGCCGCCTCCGAGGCGCAGGTTCTGCAGGCGCAGCTGAAGGAAATCGGCATCAATCTCGACATCAAGATGATGGAGCTGAATGTCTATGTCGACACCTGGCTGAAGGGTGACTTCGACATGGCCGTGGCCCTGAACGGTGGCCGGTCCGACCCCTACACCATGTACAACCGCTACTGGACCAAGGCCGGAAACCTGCAGAAGGTCGCCAACTACATCGATGACCGGCTCGACAGCCTGATGCAGCAGGGCCGCGTCGAGACCGATCTAGCCAAGCGCAAGGTGATCTTCGCCGAGTTCGAGAAGCACCTGACCGAAATGGCGCCCTGGATCTGGCTCTACACCGGCTACACCTACACCGCCCAGCAGAAGACGGTCGACGGCTTCGTCTCCTCGCCCACGGGCTCCCTGTTCGGCCTGACCTCGGTCACGCTGAAGCCGTAAGCCGTAAGCCGCACGACGATCAAGACGAGGACGGACGGCTCAATGACCTACCTGACCCGACGGCTCCTGACCTTTCCCCTGGTGATGTTCGGGGTCTCCGTCCTCGTCTTCGTCGCCATCCGTCTTGTGCCGGGCGATGCCATCACGGCCATGCTCGGCACCGAAGCCGGCCTGCTCACGCCCGAACAGAAGGCGGCCCTTGCCAGCTATTTCGGCCTCGACCAGGGCTGGTTCACCCAATACGCCCGCTGGATCGCCGGGGTTCTCTCCGGCGATCTCGGCCTCTCGGTCACCTACGGCAAGCCGGTCCTGGAGGTCATCCTCGACCGGTTCCCCCTGACACTGCAGCTGGCCCTGATGGCCATGGTCATTGCCCTTGGCACCGGTCTGCCGCTCGGCGTCTTTGCCGCCACCCGGAACGGCAAGGCCTCCGACCTCGGCGTCCGCGTTCTCGCGATGATCGGCCAGTCGACCCCCAGTTTCGTTGTCGGACTGCTGCTGATCTATGTCCTCTCGGTCGGCTTTGGCGTGTTGCCCGCCATGGGCGAATTCGTGCCGCTGTGGCAGGACCCGCTGGCCAATCTCGGCCAGATGATCCTTCCGGCCATCACCCTCGGCTTTGCCTTCACCGCCTCCGTCACGCGCATCTCGCGCTCGGCCATGCTGGATGTTCTGTCGGACGACTATGTCCGCACCGCGCGGGCCAAGGGCGCCCCGGCGCGCCGTGTCATCTGGCGTCATGCCCTGCCCAATGCCCTGATCCCGGTCGTGACCCTGAGCGGCGTCGAGTTCGGCTACCTGCTCGGCGGCGCGGTGCTGGTGGAACAGATCTACGCCCTGCCCGGCCTTGGCCGGCTGGTGCTGGAAGCGATCCTGCAGCGTGACTATGCGCTGGTCCAGGGCACGGTCCTGTTCATCGCCTTCAACTTCCTTCTCGTCAATCTGCTCGTCGATCTCGCCTATGTGGCGCTCGACCCGCGCATCCGCCTCGGGGGCAATTGATGTCACTCGTCCGGGCGCTGCTGCGCCACCCCAGCGGCCGCATCGGTGGCTGCATCATCCTCCTGTTCCTGCTGGCAGCCCTGCTCGGCCAGCTTGGCCTGACCCCGCATGACCCGCTGAAGCAGATGCGGCTCGACCGCCTCAAGCCGCCGAGCCTCACCTATCTGATGGGCACGGACCTGTTCGGCCGCGATGTCGCCAGCCGCGTCATGCTGGCCATCGGCCAGTCCTTCATCGTCGGCTTCCTCGCGGTCGGCATCGCCGCGACGCTGGGCACCGTGCTGGGTCTCACCGCCGCCTGGTTTGGCCGCCTGTGGGATGGCGTGGTGATGCGCGCGATGGACGTGCTCCTCGCCTTCCCGGCGATCCTGCTCGCGCTTCTCATCATCGCCGTCGCCGGCCCCGGCACCTGGACCAGCGTCACCGCCATCGCCATCGTCTACACGCCGATCTTCACCCGCGTGGTGCGTGGTCCCGCGCTCTCCATCAAGACGCGCGAATTCGTCGACGCCGCCCGCACCTTCGGCTCCAGCCGCCGCTACATCCTGACCCGCCACCTGATGCTGAACCTGGTCGCGCCCCTGACCGTGCAGGTCACGCTGGCACTGGCCTGGTCGCTGCTGACCGAAGCGGGCCTCAGCTTCCTTGGCCTCGGCACCCAGCCGCCAGCCGCGTCGCTCGGGCTGATGCTGGCCGATGCCCGCAACCTCATGGAAATGGCGCCCTGGCTGCTCATCTTCCCGGGCCTCACCATCATGATCGGCATTCTCGGCTTCAATCTCACCGGCGACGCCCTGCGCGACATTCTCGATCCCAAGACCCGGAGGGCCATGGCATGACCTCGCTTCTCCGCGTCTCGAACCTGCGCGTGGCCTTTGGCAAGCTGCCGGTGCAGAAGGAAATCGTCCACGGGGTCAGCTTCGACATCCCGGCCGGCCAGACCCTGGCCATCGTCGGAGAAAGCGGCTCGGGCAAGTCCGTCACCGCGCTCTCCGTCAACCGGCTCGTTGATTACGGCGGCGGGCGCATCACGTCCGGCGAAATCCTCTACACCCGCGCCGACGGGTCGGTGCTTGATCTGGTGACCGCACCGGAGACCGCGCTGGAAAAGATCCGCGGCGCCGAGATCAGCATGATCTTCCAGGAGCCGATGACCTCGCTCAACCCGGTCCTGACCATCGGCACGCAGGTGGAAGAGGCCTTCCGCCTGCACCGGGGCCTAACGGGGGCGCAGGCCCGCAAGGCGGCGAAGGACGCCCTTGACCGGGTGCGGATTTCGGACGCCGAGCGGCGGCTGTCCTACTGCCCGCACCAGTTCTCCGGCGGCATGCTGCAACGGGTGATGATCGCGATGGCGCTCGCCTGCAATCCGCGCCTGCTCATCGCCGACGAACCGACCACGGCACTCGACGTTACGGTCCAGGCCCAGATCATGGCGCTCTTGGCCGAGCTGAAGCGCGAGACCGGGATGGGCATGATCTTCATCACCCATGACCTTGGTCTTGTTGCCGGAATTGCCGATCAGGTGCTGGTCATGCAGGGCGGCGAAGCGGTCGAACAGGGGCCGCTCGACGCCGTTCTCGACAAACCGCAGCATCCCTACACCCGCCATCTGCTCAGCGCCGTGCCGCATTTCACCTCCGGCAGATCGGTCCGCACGGATCACGATCGCAGCGCGTCGGCTGTGAAGCCGGTTCCTGCGCTGAATGTTCAGGATCTCGTGGTGCGCTTCCCGATGCGCGGCGGCTTCCTGAAGCCCTCCCCCGGCGCAGTCCACGCCGTCGACGGTGTCGATTTCGACCTGATGCCCGGCGAGACGCTGGCGGTGGTCGGCGAAAGCGGGTGCGGCAAGTCCACGACCGCCCGCGCGATCCTCGGTCTGGTGCAGCCGACCCGGGGCACGCTGGCGGTCCACGGCAAGGCCGGCACCGCTGGCCATGTGGTGCAGATGGTGTTCCAGAACCCCTACGCCTCGCTCAACCCGCGCCTCAGCATCGAGAGCATTCTGGCCGAACCCGTGACCGCAGCCGGTCACCGGGTCGATGCGGCCGTGCGCCAGCGCATGGTCCTGCTGCTCGACCGGGTCGGCCTGCCGCAGGACAGTCTCAAGCGCTACCCGCATGAATTCTCCGGCGGCCAGCGCCAGCGCCTGTGCATCGCCCGGGCCCTGATGCTGAACCCTTCCGTCGTCGTCCTTGACGAAGCCGTCTCGGCGCTGGATGTCTCTGTTCAGGCCAAGGTGCTGGAATTGCTTATTGATCTGCAGCGCGAGTTCAGCCTCTCCTATCTCTTCGTTTCCCATGACATGGCCGTGGTCGAGCGCATCGCGCACCGGGTGGCCGTGCTCTATGCGGGACAGGTGGTGGAGATCGGCCGGGCAGCGGACGTGCTGGGCACGCCGCGCCACTCCTACACCCGCCGGCTGATCGACGCGGTGCCGCACATCGACCGGCGCCGGCTGGACTATGCGCTCGACACGCGGCAGGTGCCCTCGCTGGTCCGGCCACGCGGCTTCGAGCCCTCGCCCGCCGCCTGGGTCAGCCATGGCCCGGATCATCTGTCCCGAACCGAAGCCTGAGCCACCGGAGGTCGTTTCGCCATGACAAGAACAGTCAGCCTCCCGGACCTGTTTGAAAGCGCGTTCCAGCCCGTTGAAGAGGCCGTCCGGAGTGGCCGCATTCCGGGCGCGGTGCTGGGCGTCGTGGAGGCGGACGGCACCCGGCTGACCCGCGCCATCGGCAAGGCGCAGGTGATCCCGTCAGCCCGGCCGATGACCACCGAGACCTGGTTTGACCTCGCCTCGCTGACCAAGGTGATCTTCACGACGCGGCGCATTCTGGAACTGGCGGAGGCCGGCGAGATCGATCTGGACGCGCCGCTGACCACGCTGCTGCCGGACCTGTGTCAGTACGACATGACCGCTTGGCAGCGGAAAGTGACGTTCCGCCAATGCCTTGGACATCAGACACCGTTTCCGGCCGTCGAACCGGTCTACACCTACGGCTCCGATCCGGCGCGCCTGCGCGCCTTCGTGATGCAGCGGGACTGGCGTGCCGGACCGCCGGTCTATTCCGACATCAACTTCATCCTGCTCGGCATCGTGCTGGAACGGCTGGCGGGCGCGCGGATCCGCGATCTCGACCCGGGACCGGGCTTTGCCTGGTCCGCGCCGGAGGCCGCATCGGCAGCAACCGAATACTGCCACTGGCGCGAGCGTTTCCTCGTCGGCGAGGTGCATGACGAGAACTGCTCCGCCCTGCAAGGGGCTGGCCACGCAGGGCTTTTCGGCACGGTCGATGCGGTGCTCGGCTTTGCCCACGACCGGCTCTCTGGCGACAAGTCCGGGGATCCGGTCACCCGGCTGATGCGTCAGCCCCTGTCGCCCACCCGCACCCACGGCTGGGAGCGGCCCTATCCGGGCTGGTCCGGCGGCGACAGGGCCAACGCCGGCGTCATCGGCCACACGGGCTTCACCGGCACCGGGCTCTGGATCGACTTTCTTGCCGGCCGGGCCATCACCCTGCTCACCAACCGGGTCCATCCCTCTCGCCATTTCGACAGCGGAATCATGGCCTTGCGCCGCGCTGTCGGTGATCGTTTCTTCTGCAACGAGGAGCAGTCCTGATGCTCGACCAACCGCAATGGGCCGTGGGCCTGATGACCGGCACCGTGCTGGATGGCAACATCGACGTGGCGCTGTTGAAGACCAATGGCGAGACCATCGAGGCCTTCGGCGCCTACACGCTGAGCCCCTACCCGGACAGCACCCGCCGGCTTCTTGAACGGACGCTGGACGAGGCGCGGGCGTGGAATTTCGAGGGGCCGGAACCGGCCATCTTCCGCGAGGCGGAGGAGGTCCTGACCCGGGGCCAGTCGGCGGCCGTGCGTGCGCTTGTCGAGGCCAACGGCTTGACCATGCAGGACATTGTCGCTGTCGGCTTCCACGGCCAGACCGTACTGCACCGCGCGCCGCAGGCCGGACGGATCGGCGCGACGCGCCAGCTTGGCGACGGTCACCTGATGGCCGGTCTCCTCGGCACGCGGGTTGTCTATGACTTCCGCAGCGCCGATGTCGCCGCCGGTGGCCAGGGCGCGCCGCTGTCGGCCGGCTACCATGCCGCGCTTCTGAAGGATCTGGGCTCGGACGGGACAACGGCAGTGCTCAATCTGGGCGGCGTTGCCAATGTCACCTGGAGCGACGGCAAGGGCCAGGTGGTGGCCTTCGACACCGGTCCGGCCAATGCGCCGCTCAATGATTTCATCCGCCAGCATGGTCTGGGCGAGATGGACCGGGACGGGCTGATCGCCCGTTCGGGACAGGTCGACGAGGCGCGGCTGGCAAAGCTCCTGACCCACCCCTACATGACCGCGCCCTACCCTAAGTCCCTGGATCGCTTCGACTTTACCGCTGCGATGGCCGACGGGCTGACGATCGAGAACGGCGCGGCAACGCTCGCGGCCTTCACAGCGGCAGCGGTCGGCAAGGCGCTGGATCTCCTGCCGGTGCGCCCGCAAAAACTCATCGTCTGCGGTGGCGGCCGGCGCAATCCGGTGATCATGGAACGCCTTGCCGAACGCGCCGGCGTCACGGCAGTCCCGGCCGAAAGCGTCGGCTGGCGCGGCGATGCCATCGAGGCGGAATGCTTCGCCTTCCTTGCCCTGCGCACCCTGCGCGGCCTGCCGATCAGCTTCCCCACCACCACCGGCGTCCCCGCCCCCCTGCCCGGCGGCCGCATCGCGGAGCCGAAGCCTCTGGCGGCGTGAAGGTCCTGATTTTCAAGGTGAATGTTACCTCTCCCCCCTTGAGGGGGAGATGTCCGCGAAGCGGACAGAGGGGGGTGACGGCCTATCAGCTGGCACAGCGCTTGCCGAACTTCCCATTACCCCCCTCTGCCCCCTGACGGGGGCATCTCCCCCTCAAGGGGGGAGAGGGGCGGGCCGCGTCTGTCGCCTGGGCAGCCCCCGATCACAGCTTTTTCTGCAGGAAGAGACGGCGGCGGCCGGGCGGGAAGTCGGGTAATTCGCCAAAGATCTCATAGCCTTGCCGCCGATATGCTGTTTCGGCGGCCGGGTTGAAGGTGTCGATGAAGGCGCCATGGCAGCCGCGCCGGCGGGCCTCGTCCTCGGCGGCGGTGAGCATTTTCCCCGCCATCTGCTGGCCGCGCAGGTCTGGCGCGACGAACAGCCACTGCACGTAAAGCCAGCCCCAGGCGGTGTAGCCGGACACGCCGGCCTTCAGGGCTCCCGCCTCGTCCCGCACCAGCACCACGACCGGACGGCGGCCGGACGGGCCGACATCGGCGTCGTTGAAGGCGGTGAGTTCACGGCCGATGGCCTCGACATCCGCCGGATCGGCGCTGTCGGTGACGGTCAGGGAAAGGGTCATGTCAGGGCAGTCCGGGAGGGTCTGGCGCCACCGGAACGGCACGCGCCAACTTGCGCCAAAACCATGCCAAAACGCGGCGATTCTGTCGCCCTTTTCAGCCAAGGGGCGACATTTGACGTGATACAGGCTGCGACGGCTGCCGGGCTTGTCGTCGAGCATTTTCTTGAGTAGAAAACTCATAATATTTTTCCGGCCACGCGCCCGTCAAAGGACCTCCCTCCCGATGCTCGACACGCCCACTGCAACTCCGGTCACAACTCCGGCCCCTCCCCCGTCCGGCGACCCGATCCTCGAACGCCACCGCCACGAGCTGCGCCGCCGTGTCCTGACTGTCTCGGCTGTGGAGCGGCTGACACCGAACATGCTGCGCCTGACCCTGACCGGTCCGGACATGGCGGACTTCGTCTCCCTGTCGCCCGGCGACCACGTCAAGATCTTCGTGCCGGACGGCAGCGGCGGCGAGGCCATGCGCGACTACACCCCGCGCCGCTACGACACGGCCCGGCAGGAGCTGGTGCTGGACTTCGCCCTGCATGAGGCAGGCCCGGCGACCGCCTGGGCGCTGTCGGTGAAGGTGGGCGATGAAGCGAAGATCGGCGGGCCGCGCGGCTCGCTGGTCATTTCCGGGCCGATCCGCCACTGGCTGCTGATCGGCGACGAGACCGCCCTGCCCTCGATCGGCCGCCGTATCGAGGAAATGGCCGCCGGCGTCACGGCGACCAGCCTCGTCGCGGTGCCCTCGGCCGCCGACGAGCAGCCGCTGGAGACCGCCGCCGACCACACCGCCCTGTGGATCCACCGCGGCGATCCGACCGACCCGGCCCCGTTCCTGGAGCGGCTGAACGCGATGCACCTGCCGGAGGCGACCTTCGTCTGGATTGCCGCCGAGGCCGGTGTTGCCCGGGCGGTGCGCGACCATTTCCTGATCAGCCGCGCCCACCCCGCCGCCTGGCTCCGCGCCGCCGGCTACTGGGTCGCCGGCGAACCGGACGGACAGGCGAAGGACCTATAAGGAAAGGTGGCCGGAAGGGTAGCTGCTGCTGCGCGGTCCTTCGCGCGGCACACCACGACCGTCACCCCGGGCGAAGGCGCAGTGGAGACCCGGGCCTATTCGTTCGCAGAGCCTTGGTTACACCTATTAGCCAGATCAACGGCATCTGCGCGGCGGCATGGGAACGCATTGCACATTAGCAAGGCTCTGGAAATGAGTAGGCCCCGGCTCTCGCGTTGCTCGGCCGGGGTGACACAGGCGGTGCTTCCAAAAAACAAAACAGCCCGCGCGGGTGGCGCGAGCTGTTTCATGTCGGATGATCAGATCAGAACGGGCTGTCCGGATAGTAGAAACGGGCCGCGTTGTCCCTGGTGATCAGGGTCGAGCCGATGATGAAGCGGCCGTAGACCGGAGCGTCGGAGACGAAGCGCAGGGCCGTCATCTCGATGGCGGAGGAAATCAGCGCCGGCGGATAGGTGACGTTGACCGGGATCTGCTTGTCGCCGTCCATGATGCGCTTGATGATCTCCTTCATGCCGGCACCGCCGACAACCCACATCTCGTCCTGGCGCTTGGCCTGGGCGATGGCTTCGAGCACGCCGATGGCCATGTCGTCATCGGCAGCCCAGACCGCATCGATCTGGCTGTACTTGGACAGGTAGTCCTGCATCACCTGGAAGGCGTCGTCGCGGTTCCAGTTGCCGTGCTGCTTGTCGAGGATCTCGATGCCGGAGCCTTCGAGCGCCGTCTCGAAGGCGGCGACGCGCTCGTTGTCGAGGGTGGTCGGGATGCCGCGCAGGACGACGATCTTGGCACCGCTCTTCAGGTTGGCGCGGAAATACTCGCCCGCCACCTTGCCGAAAGCGGTGTTGTCGCCGGCGACATAGAGATCCTCGATGCCCTCGACCGACAGGCCGCGGTCAACGACGGTGACCCACTTGCCGGCGTCCTTGACGGCCTTGACCGGACCGGTCAGCGGCTCGCTCTCGAAGGGCAGCACGACGAGGCCGTCGATGTTGCGCGTGGCGAGCATGTCCTCCAGATCGTCCACCTGCTTGCCCGCCTCCCCTGCGGTCGCCAGCACGAAGTCGAGCTGCGGATAGGTCTCCTCGAGCCGGTTGATGGTCTGCTGGGCGTGCCAGTTGAGGCCGCCCATGAAGCCATGCGTGGCCGAGGGGATCGACACGCCGATGGTGTAGGTCTTGCCCTCCGCCTGCGCGGCACTGCCGAGACCGAGGGTCATCAGCACGGCCGCGACTCCGGCCAGGATTGTCTTGTGGTTCATGGCAAAGCTCCTCCCTTGCTTTATCACCGCCCTTCGGCGGATCCCTTGCCCCGCTGCAGAACCACAGCGAGGACGATGATGACCCCCTGGATCGCGCCGTTGAGATAGGGCGAGACCAGGTCGGCCAGATTGAGAATGTTGTCGATGAGGCTGAGAATGATGACGCCCACGACCGTGCCCCAGACGCGGCCATAGCCGCCCTTCAGGGCCGTGCCGCCGATGATCACGGCGGCAATCGCCTCCAGCTCCCACAGGAGGCCGGTCGAGCCCGAGGCCGAGCCAAGGCGCGGCACATAGAGAATGGTGGCAAGGCCGACCAGAAGGCCGAGCACCACATAGGTCATCAGCTGCACCTGGGCGACATTGACGGCCGAGTAGCGCGCAACCTTTTCATTGGAACCGATTGCTTCGCAGTAGCGACCGAAGCGCATGTGGCGCATGGCGATTTCGCCGAGGATCGCCACCAGCGCAAAGACCAGGATCGGCCAGGCGATGCCGAAGAGACCGTCGTAATAGACCGGCCGGTAGAACTGGCGGGCGGCGAAGTCGAGGCTGAGCGTGCCGCCATCGGCGATCCAGGTCACCAGCGAGCGGAAGATGCCCATGGTGCCGAGGGTGACGATGAAGGGCTCGATGCCGGCCCGGGTGATCAGGAGGCCATTGCCAAGCCCGGCGAGAAGACCGACGGCGATGGCAACCGCCATGCCGGCCAGCACAAGCGGCACGCCGACGCCGAGCACCGGCACCAGCGCGTTCATGGCGAGGATCATCATGCCGGCGATGAAGGCGGCCATGGAGCCGACCGACAGGTCGAGCCCGCCGGAGGTGATGACGAAGGTCATGCCGACCGCGATCATGCCGATGAAGGCGGACCGGGCGAGCACGTTGGTGATGTTGCCGGCCGACAGGAAATTGTCGTTAAGCAGGGCCCCGGCGATGACGAGGACGATGAGCGCCGCCAGCGGCCCGAGCGCCGACAGGCTGAAGCGGGCAAAACCGGGCGAACGGGCGGCCTGGGGGGCGTGGGTGACGTCAGACATGAACAGTCTCGCTGGCTGGCTCGCTGGAGCGGGAGGCGGATGTGCCCATGATGAGCCGCACCACGGCGGTCTCGTTGATCTCCTCGCCCGCGAGTTCGCCGGCCACGCGGCCCTGCCGCATCACGAGCACCCGGTCGGACAGGCCGAGGATTTCGGGCATGTCGGAGGAAATGACGATGACGCTGCGCCCCTCGCGGGCAAGCCGGTCGATGAAGGCGTAGATCTGGCTCTTGGTGCCGATGTCGATGCCGCGCGTCGGCTCGTCGATCAGGATCACCTCGGGGCCGGGCAGCAGGGTCTTGGCGAGCAGGAGCTTCTGCTGGTTGCCGCCGGAGAGGTTGCCCACCTTCATGTCCCGGCGCGGGGCGCGAATGTCGAAGTCGCGGATGGCCGCATCGAGGGCGACCTCCTCACGGTCCCGCGACACCAGCAGCAACCCGAAGCGCTCGAGCGCGGACAAGGTGAGGTTCTCGCGCAAGCTCTTGCCAAGCAGCAACCCGCGCTCCTTGCGGTCCTCGGTGAGATAGGCAATGCCCTGCGCGGTGGCAGAGCGGGGCGTCGGCAGCGACACGGGCTGCCCGTTGCGCCGGACCGTGCCGAGATGGGAGCGCAGGCCGGCAATGCCTTCAGCAAGCTCGGTGCGGCCGGAGCCGACGAGGCCGGCAATACCAAGCACCTCGCCCCGGCGCAGGCTCAGGCTGACGTCGCTCACCAGCGGCGGCACGCTGAAGCGCTCCAGCTGCAGCACCACATCGCCGAAGGCGCTGCGGCGCGGCGGGAAGATGTCGGACAGGTCCCGGCCGACCATGGCGGTGGCCATGCCATCCTCGGTGAGCTCGCCCCGGACGGCCCGGCGGACGACCGCGCCGTCGCGCAGCACCGTGATGCGGTCGGCGAGATGACTGACCTCGTCAAGACGGTGCGAGGTGTAGAGGATCGCGGTTCCCGCAGCCCTGAGGCGCTCGATCTGGCGGAAAAGCACGGCCACCTCGCGGTGGGTGAGCACGGCCGAGGGCTCGTCCATGATCAGGACGCGGGCCTTGCGCGACAGGGCCTTGGCGATCTCGACCATCTGGCGGTCGCTGACGGGCAGATCCCGGATGCGGGCGTCCGGACTGACCGCGCAGTCAAGGTCGGCCAGCAGGCGGGCGGTGTCGGCGCGCATGGCGGCATGGTCGAGGAAAAAGCCGCCGCGCTCGCGCCCGAGCCAGATGTTTTGGGCAACGGTCAGGTCCGGCGCGAGGTTGAACTCCTGATGGATGACGACAACGCCGCGCGCCTCCGCCTCCGCGCCGCCGGAGAAGATCGTTTCATGTCCATCAAGACAAACGGAACCCGATGACGGCGCGAGATAACCGCCGAGGATCTTCATGACCGTCGACTTGCCGGCGCCGTTCTCGCCGATGAGGGCATGAACCTCGCCGGGGCGAAGGTCGAAGTCGATGCCATGCAGGATCTCGATGGGGCCGAAGCTCTTGCGCACGCCGGACAAGGCCAGAACCGGAGCTGAAGCCGCGGCCGGGGCCGGGGCCGGGGCGACGGGCGCGCTCACAGCGACACCCAGGCGGCGTTGCGCTTCGACGAGGCAACGGCGGCAGCGATGAAGCGCATGCCCTTGAGGCCGTCGTCCAGCGTCGGATAGGTGACGGCCGGGTCGGGCCCAGTCCCAGTCCCAGTCCCAGTTCCTGTTCCAGTCGCGGCCTGGCGGGCGTGGATGGCCCGCGCGGCCTCGAGATAGAGCGTGGCGAAGGCCTCGAGATAGCCTTCCGGGTGGCCGGCCGGCACGCGGGTGACGCGGGCGGCGGGGGCGAGCACGCCCGCCCCGCCCCGGGTGATCAGCCGCTTCTGCTCGCCGAAGGGGGTGAACCAGAGGCGGTTCGGCTCTTCCTGGCTCCACTCCAGTCCGCCGCGGTCGCCATAGACGCGCAGGCGCAGGCCATTCTCGTTGCCCGGTGCCACCTGGCTGGCCCAGAGCATGCCGCGCGCGCCCGAGGCATAGCGCAGCAGGATATGGGCGTTGTCATCGAGCGGACGGCCGGGCACGAAGCTGGAAAGATCCGCCGAGAGGGCCGCAGGATCCTCGCCGGTGACAAAGGCGGCGAGGTTGAAGGCATGGGTGCCGATGTCGCCAAGCGCGCCGCCCTGGCCGGAGCGGGCCGGGTCGGTGCGCCATTCGGCCTGCCGGGAGCCGGTCGCCTCCACCCGCTCGGTGAGCCAGTCCTGGGCATATTCGACCTGGACGAGGCGCAGCTGGCCAATGTCGCCGGCCGCGACCATGGCGCGGGCCTGCCGCACCATCGGATAGCCGGTGTAATTGTGCGTGAGGATGAAGAGCGCGCCGGACTTTTCCGCCGCCCGGGCCAACTGCCTGGCCTCGGCCATGGTCGCGGTCAGCGGCTTATCGCAGATGACGTGGATGCCGCGACGCAGGAAGGCCATCGCGGGTTCAGCGTGGAGGTGATTGGGCGTGACGATCGCCACCGCCTCGATACCGTCCTTGCGCCGGGCCTCGCGTTTCGCCATCTCCTCGAAGCTCGTATAGGTGCGGGCCGGATCGAGGCCAAGCTCGGCGCCAGAGGCGCGGGCCCGGTCCGGCGCCGACGAGAGCGCGCCGGCGACGAGCGTGAAGGCGCCATCAAGGCGCGCGGCCATGCGGTGCACGGCGCCGATGAAGGCCCCCTGCCCGCCACCCACCATACCCAGACGCAGCGGCCGCATCATGCCCCCTCCAGCCCGAGAAGCCGGCGATTGGCCGCCCGGTCGGTGCCGGCGGCGGCGAAATCGTCGAAGGCCCGCTCCGTGACGCGGATAATGTGATCGCGCACGAAGGCTGCCCCCTCGCGGGCGCCGTCCTCGGGATGCTTGAGGCAGCATTCCCACTCGACGACGGCCCAGCCGGGGAAATCCATCGCGGCGAGCTTGGAGAAGATGGCACCAAAGTCGATCTGGCCGTCGCCGAGGCTGCGGAAGCGGCCGGCGCGGTTGACCCAGGACTGGTAGCCGCCATAGACGCCCTTGCGTCCGGTCGGGTTGAACTCTGCATCCTTGACGTGGAACATACGGATGCGCTCGCCGTAGATGTCGAGGTGGTCGAGATAGTCGAGCGCCTGCAACACGTAATGCGACGGATCGTAGAGCATGCAGGCGCGGGCATGGCCGCCGACCCGCTGGAGGAACATCTCGTAGGTGTCGCCGTCGAACAGGTCCTCGCCCGGGTGGATCTCGTAGGCGATGTCGACGCCGCAGTCCTCGGCATGGTCGAGGATCGGCCGCCAGCGGCGGGCGAGCTCGTCAAAGGCTTCCTCGATGAGCCCGGCGGGGCGCTGCGGCCAGGGGTAGACATAGGGCCAGGCGAGCGCGCCGGAGAAGGAGGCCATCGCCGACAGCCCGAGGTGACGCGAGGCGGTGAGCGTCTTCTTCACCTGCTCCACCGCCCATTCGGCGCGCGCCGCCGGCCGGCCGCGCAGCGCCTCCGGCGCAAAGGCGTCGAACAGCGTGTCATAGGCCGGATGCACGGCGACCAGCTGGCCCTGCAGATGGGTGGAGAACTCCGTCACCTCGACGCCGTTGTCGCGCGCCTGACCGGCCCAGTCGTCGCAATAGCCCTTGGAGGCAGCGGCCTTGTCGAGGTCGATCAGCCGGGCATCGAGCGTCGGCACCTGGACGCCGGCATAGCCGCAGTCCGCCGCCCAGCGGGTGATCGCCTCCCATGAATTGAATGGCGCGGCATCGCCCGCGAACTGGGCGAGAAAGAGGCCCGGCCCCTTGAGTGTCCGCATCTGCTCCTCCCTGAGCGAGTGCGTGCTGTGCACTGCACAATGTAATCGTTTGCAAGAACGGTATTATGCAAATGTAATCGGTTGCAAGAACAATTTTGGCGGTGATTTTTGGGATTGAGCCTGCCCCGCAGGCGTCGTAAGACAGGGCCATGAGACCAAACAGGCCGAAAATCAGTGACGTAGCCCGTGTGGCCGGTGTGTCCACCGCCACGGTGAGCCGCGTGCTGAGCAATCCGGATCTCGTCAGCTCGGACACGCGCGAGGCCGTGCAGGAGGCGATCCGCACAACCGGATATCGGCTGAACCTTGCCGCCCGCAACCTGCGGCATCAGCGCACCGGCAGCATCGTGGCGCTGGTGCCGAACCTCGCCAACCCGTTCTTCTCCGAAATCCTGTCCGGCATTGCCGCCGTGCTGGGGGAAGCCGGCTACAATCTGCTGGTTGCCGACACCTGCCGCACCAGCGCACAGGCGCTGATCGACTATGCCGAGCCTGGCCGAGCCGACGGCCTGATCGCGCTGGACGGACGGCTGCCAGCGGAGGAGCTGAAGGGCAAGGTGCCGGTGGTGGTGGCCTGCGAATGGATCCCGGGACTGGCCGCCCCGCGTGTGAAGATCGACAACCGGGCGGCGGCCGGGCTGGCCATCGATCATCTGGTCGCGCTTGGACACAGGCGGATTGGCCATGTCAGCGGGCCACGCGGCAACGTGCTGACCGAGGCGCGTCTGTCAGGAACTGAGGAGGCCTTGACGCGCCATGGCCTCGCCCTGGCGGGGGACGCGCTGCAGATCGGCGATTTCAGCCTCAATTCGGGCCGGGACGCAGCCCGGCGCTGGCTTGACCTGCCGGCCGCAACCCGGCCGACGGCGATGTTCTTCGCCTCTGACCCGATGGCCTGCGGCTTCATCGGCGAGGTGCAGCGGCACGGGCTGAAGGTGCCGGAGGATGTCTCGGTCGTCGGCTTCGACGACATCGAGCTGGTGGCGCATATGTCGCCGCCGCTGACCACGATCCGCCAGCCGCGCCATGACATCGGACGGCTGGCCGCCGAACGGTTGCTCGCCCGGCTGAAGGGCGAGACGGCGATGGACGACACGGTGCTGCCGGTTGACCTGGTGGTGCGCGGCAGCACGGCGGCCCCGCGCCAGCCGGCCTGAGCACCCACACGAACCGGCGCGGGTGCAGCCCCCCGGCCGGTCAGCCCAGCGTGAAGGCGTGGGCGCTGACCATGCCGGCGAGCAGCGCCAGCACCAGCGCGCTGAACCGGTAGCCGATCCGGCCCGACACCCGCCCGGACAGACCCCGCGCCATCGCCGAGCCGGCCAGGATCCACAGCCCCCCGGCACAGAGGATCAGCGCGGCCAGGCTGCCCATCCAGGGCAGCAGCGCCAGCCCGTCCGCCTCGGCCGGGATCAGCGTGAAGGCGAAGATGATCGCCTTGGGATTGAGCAGCGTGGTGACGAAGACGCGGCGGACGCCGATCGGCCCGCCGCCTGCCTCCGCCGTCGCGCCGAACCGCCACAGGCGCAGCGCCAGATAGAGAAGATAGCCGGAGACGGCCAGGCGCAGCGCCGTCTCGAAGGCCGGCACGGCAGCAATGGCCGGGCCGACGCCCTCGCGCAGGATCAGGATTGCCAGCACATAGCCGCCGATCTCGCCCGCCAGCAGCGGCAGCGAGCGCAGGACGCCACGGCCGGCCCCGGAGGTCGCCAGCAGCGTGTTGGTGGGGCCAGGCGTCGCAAGCAGCGCCGTCGCCCCCAGAAGGAAGGTCTCAAGGGTCATGCCGCAGCCATGCCACGATGCCTCGCATCCGTCGTTGATCTGGATCAGACGCCCGACAGCGATCTAGGGCAGACCGGTCCCGGCAGGCAAGTCCGGCGTGCCTTGGAAAAGGGCGCGGCGAACGGGGGCGCGGCCACTGGGCGGGCGCGGCGGAGAAACGCGACGCCCTTCCCTTACGGCACGACTTTTCAGCCCCGGACAAAGCGCGTAGCCTTCCCTTTGCGTTAAGGGAAACATCCCGGGAGGAGATACGCATGACCATGACTGTCCGGGCAGGCCTGAAGGGCCTCGCCTCCGCCTTGCTGTTGACGGCCGCAGCCGCCGTCACCGTGACCTTCACCCTGACCATGACCCCGGCCCCGGCGGCCGCCGCCGAAGCCAAGGGCGAGTGGGCCCGTCCGACGGGCACCTCGCGCATCAAGATCGCCCCTTGCGGCGACGCGCTCTGCGGCACGCTGGTCTGGCTCAAGGATCCGCGCAACGACGACAAGAACCCGGACGAGGCCAAGCGCAGCCGGCCGCTGCTGGGCAGCCAGACGGTGATCGGCATGAAGCCGACGGGCAAGGACGGCCAGTGGAAGGGCAAGGTCTACAATGCCGAGGACGGCGAGACCTACACCGGCTTCATCCAGATGGACGGCAACGACAAGCTGAAGCTGGAAGGCTGCGTGATGGGCGGCCTGCTGTGCAAGGGCGAGACCTGGACGCGCGTGAAATAGCCAGCCGCGACACCCGGTCCGGACCGCCCCCGCCGGCGAGCGAACCGGGAGCGAACCGGGAGCGAACCGGGAGCAAAACGCAAGCAGACCCCAAGCGGAACGCCGGCGGAATGCAGGCGGGACCGCAACCGGCGCAGCCCGCCGACACGGGCAGCGCGGGCCGGCACCGGCTGGCCCGCCTGCCCTGCCCTTCGGCGTCTCGCAACGGCAACGCCCGACGGAGCGTTCGGACGTGCCGTCTCGGCCCCACGCCTGAGGACCCGGATCCCTGTCAGATCTTGCGAGGATCCACAGCCAGATTTCCGCAAGATCTCGCCAGGATCAGCCCCCTGTTCCTGGCCGGGGCCGCAGACAAAAGATCATCGGTGACAGGGACGAAATTCTGCTCGCAATTTGCCATAATTTTCACACGAAAACCGGGGCGCGGCAAAAAACAATCAAAAATAGAATTGCGACCTTGACACAAGACCCCATGATCTTTAAATAAGGGTCATCGATATTTGTCTGCCGAGCTTTTGTCTCTACGCGATTGATACCGCGTTCTGAACCTATCTCCCTTTCAAAATCGCTACCCAAAGTCACGTCAGGGTTCTGACGAAACATCTCTAATCCTATGAAAGGGCTCACCATGACCAATGGTACCGTAAAATGGTTCAACGCCACCAAGGGCTTCGGTTTCATTCAGCCGGATGACGGCGGCCAGGACGCCTTCGTGCACATCTCCGCCGTCGAACGCTCGGGCATGCGCGAAATCGTCGAAGGCCAGAAGGTCGTCTACGACCTCGAGCGCGACGCCAAGTCGGGCAAGATGTCGGTTCGCAGCATTCAGGCTGCGTAACGCGACCACGTGACATGAGGTCGGCTTTCCTTTGACCACGGATGTACTGGCACTGTCGAAAGCGCGACGTCAGCAAAGGTCAGGCTTAACGCCTGGCCTTTTTTGTTGTCCGGAGCCGGGTGCGCCCGGCCCGGACCCCCGCTGTGCCGGACACGCCCGGCCTGTTTCCGGCCGGTTTTCCGGTCGGTTTGCCGGCCGGATGCGTCTGGCCGGACTGATCTGGCCGGACCTGTCCGGCCAGCCTCCCCTCCCGTCTCACCGGAAGGCATGCCCATGACCGAAAAACTGAGCCGCGACCGGCAGAAGGCCGAAGAGGCCTTTGCGCGGACGCAAGGACCCGCCCGACCGCGCAGCCGCGCGGAAGAGGAACTGGACCAGATCGTGCAGGCGCGGGCGGAAAAGACGCAGCGCCTGAAGCAGGCCCGCCTCGACCGCGAGGCGGCCGACCGGGCGGCCGGCCCGACCGCGCCACGCCCTGCCGCATCGGCGGGCGCAAGGCTCGCCCCGATCACGACCGCGCCAGGGGCCGCGCGCAAGGCCCCGCCGCGCAAGCCCGGCAAGGCCTGACCGGCAGAGCTGAACAGAAGACCCGGGCAGCTCGCCGGGCAGCTGGCCGTGCAGACGGTCTGGGGGGGCGGCCCCGGCGGGCTGCGCCGGGCCCGTCACGCCGGTCGCAGCGCGGCACCTTGCGATGATCTGCTGTCTGGTCAGGGCCTGAGACAGGACCCGAAACGGGACTGAACAGGTCCGAAAAAATCTGCACTGGCCTGAACAGGCGCGATCCCGACGCCGGCGCGTCAGCGCACGCGACGCGGCAGCACGGATGGGGACAGCCGGAGTGCCGTCACTGGCCAGTGTCACTGGCCAACGTCACTGGCCGACGTCATTGGCCGGTGTCATTGGCCGCCATCATTGGCCGGAGTCACTGCTCGGGGGCACTGGCCGGCCGGGTCGCCGCACCGCCGGCCGGACCGCGCCCGCGCGCCAGATTGGCCCGTTCCCGGATGACGTCCGGGACAGGCCCCGGATCACATCCCGATCACGTGCGGGACAGGCCCCGGGTCACGTCCAAATCAGGTTCAAGAGGGGGGCCGGCTCGGGTCAGGCTCGGGATCAGGTTCCGGCCGGGTGGCTCGCTGGCGCCTGGCTTGTCCGGACCGCGGGGACCGGGCGCCGGGGCAGCGGGGCCAGGCGGTGCGACCGCCCGCCCCCTGCGCCTTGCGGCGCCCGTCAGGACGGGGGCGATCAGCGGGCGCGCTGGTTGAACAGGACGCTCTGGGCAGCCTTGTTGTCGGCCAGCTGCAGCTTCTCGCGCTCCTCGCGGCCGACGGCCAGTCCGCGCTGCACGGCGGGCCGCGCCTCGAGCCGGGCCTTCCAGGCCTTCACATGCGGGAACTCCTCAAGATCCATGCCCTGCCGCTCCCAGCCCTGCGCCCAGCCGATGATGGCCATGTCGGCAATGGTGTACTGGCCAGCGGCGACATAGTCGCGGCCGTCGAGGCGCTTGTTGAGAACGCCATAGAGGCGGTGCGTCTCGTTGAGATAGCGCGTCATGGCGTACTCGATCTTTTCCGGCGCATAGATGCGGAAATGATGGTTCTGCCCCAGCATCGGGCCAAAGCCGCCCATCTGCCACATCAGCCATTCCTCGACCTCGACCCGGCCCCGCTCGTCCGCCGGGTAGAACTGGCCGAACTTGCGGCCGAGATATTGCAGGATCGCGCCGGATTCAAAGACGGAGATCGGCTGGCCGCCGGGGCCTTCCGGATCGACGATGGCCGGCATCCGGTTGTTCGGCGCAATCGCCAGGAACTCCGGCCGGAACTGGTCGCCCGCCCCGATGTTGACGAGCTTCAGCTCATAGGGAACGCCAAGCTCTTCCAGCAGGATCGAGATCTTCCAGCCATTCGGCGTTGGCCAGTAATGCAGTTCGATGGGCTGGGTCTGGGAAACGGTCATGGCTGGGCTCCTTGCCTCAGGCCCGGACCGCACCGGATCAGGGCCAATTCATCGTAAAGATACGATAGGATAGGCCGCCGGGCGACCGGATTCAAGCCGCGACCACCGCCGGCTTGAGCATCTTCCGGAAGCCGACGTGGCTCGCCTCGAAGCCGAGGCGGACGTAGAAGCGGTGCGCATCGACACGCGCGCTGTTCGACGTGAGCTGGATCAGGCAGCAGCCGGCGGCCCGCGCCCGCGCCTCGGCATGCGCCATCATCTGCGCGCCGATGCCCTGGCTGCGCCGGTCCGCCCGGGTGTGCACGCTTTCCACCATCGCCCGCGGCCGCCCGCCGAAGCCGAGGCCCTTGAGGACCGTGAGCTGGTAGGTGGCGACGACGAGGGCCCCGTCGAGCACCACGAAAAGATCGGTCTCGGGGGCTGCCCGGATCGCCTCGAAGGCGGCAAGAAACGCGGCCGGATCGTCCGGGGCTGTTGCGGGGGCGGCAGCTGGAAGAGCCCCGACGGCGCCCGCCCGCATCAGCTCGAGAATGGCCGGCAGGTGCTCCGCAGTGGCCGGGACGATGGAAACGGACGTGCTGGACATGGTTCCCCGATCAGGTCGCAAGCCCCCGCCATCGGGGGCCTCAGGGCGTGACTGATGCCACAGCTCACTGACACATTGGTGACGACGGCACCAGAAGGGCCACGCCGAAGGTCGTGACCCGGTGCCCCCGCTCAAGCCACAGATGCGGCCAGCCGGCGGCGATGAACCGGGGCTCGGCCGCCAGATCCGCCGCCGCAAGCGCCGGGAAGCGGCGGGTGACATCCTCGGCGGCCGCCAGCTCCGGCCTCCCCTCGCCCGCCTCCCAGACCAGGAGACAGACGGCCCGCGGCGGCGTGTCCGGCCGCCAGGACGGCCCGACGATTCGCGCCTGCGGGAACAGGACGCGCAGGTTGCCGGCGGTGTAGTCGTCATCCCCCACCAGCGTGGCCCCGGCAGCCCCCAGCGCCGACAGCTCCGGTTTCAGCTGGTCATAAGGCTTCATGTGACGGCAGGCGCCGCCGCAGAGCAGACGCTCGGGCGCGACGAGGCCCGGGACACGGGCGGCAAAGGCAACGAGCGCCAGCCCGAGAAGCGACAGGCCGAGCAGCCGGCGGCCGCGCGCCGGCAGCGTCCCGATGCGGGCAAACAGCCAGAGCGGCAGCAGCAGCAGCAGGGCGTGCATGTGCCGCTCCTTCACATAGGTGGCCCCGCTGAGCAGGATGCCGGCCGCCGTCAGCCCGATGGCAAGGGCGACCGTGCGCCCGCAGAGCCGTGCCACCGCAGCCGCCTCGACCGGATCAAGGGCTGAACCGTCCAGAACCGGCCTGTCCGGAGCTGGCCTGTCCGGAGCTGGCCTGTCCTGAGCCGACCTGTCCGCCCCAGGTGCCGATGAGCGTCCGGCCGTGAGCCCCTGGCGAAGCGGTTGCCAGAACAGGAGCAGCACCAGCCCCAGGAACGGCATCAGGAACCCGAACAGGCTCCAGCCGAGCCGGCCGAGACCGGTCACCGCCCGGATCACGTGGCCCTCGACCTCCTCGGTCACCATGACGCTGGCGGTCTCGCCGACCAGCCCGGAGGGCTGCGCCAGCACCCAGGCGAGATAGGGACTGTAGACAAGGGCCGCCGCCGCACCGGCCAGCGCAAGCCCGCCGGGCGACAGGCGGCTGCGCCAGTGGCGGTCGGACAGGACCGCCAGCGCCAGTGCGAGCGCAAAGAGCGCGAAGGAGTGCTTGGCGAGGAGACCGGCACCAAGCGCAAGCCCCACCAGCAGGTAATCGGCGAGGCGGCCGGACGTGAGCGCCCGCACGAGCGCCAGCGCCGTGGCCGCCGAGGCCGCGACCAGCACCACCGTGTGGGTGACCCCCTCGTGCAGGTTCCAGCCGAGCTGATAGAGCGCCGAGAAGGAGAGGAGGCAGAAGGCCGCGGTAAGCGGCGGCATGGCACGCCGCGCCAGCGCCAGAAGACAGGCTGCAGCCCCGAGCAACAGCGCGTATTTCAGCAGCAGGAACGACCAGATGGTGGGACCGACGACCTGCTGCAGCGACCACAGGAGCCACTCGTAGAGCGGCGGCTGGCGCAGGCTGTAGCCCGGTTCCAGCGTCTGGGCGAGGACATTTTCCATCATGTCGTCGGTGCCGATGACCGGCGACAGCAGCCCGCGCAGGAGGAGATGGGCAAGCGCCCAGAGGGCGACAAGGGCAAGCACGGCCGCCGGATGCGCCAGCCCCCGCGCGCCCTCGACCTGACCGGGCAAGGGAGGGAGCGGCGTGTGTGTGCCGGGCAGTCGACCGTCGTTCGGGCGAACGGTGTTCATCAGGTTGCAAACGCTGCCGCCGCAGCGCCCTCTCCCCACCCCAAGGATGACGAGTGCCCGCCTTGCCCCCCGGCGAGCCCTCAAGGCAAGACCGGGCCAGGCGCACGGATTGCGCGCCCGGCCCGGGATTTCAGTCGATGCCGATCTTGGCCTTGAGCAGGTCGTTGACCGCCTGCGGATTGGCCTTGCCCTGGCTTGCCTTCATGACCTGGCCGACGAACCAGCCGAGCAGTGTCGGCTTCTCGCGCGCCTGGGCGACCTTGTCCGGGTTGGCGGCGATGATCTGGTCGACCACGGCCTCGATCGCGCCGAGGTCGGTGACCTGCTTCATGCCGCGCGCCTCGACGATGGCCGCCGGATCGCCGCCCTCGGTCCAGACGATCTCGAACAGGTCCTTGGCGATCTTGCCGGAAATCGTGTCGGACTTGATGAGGTCGATGATGCCGCCGAGCTGGTCGGCCGACACCGGGCTGGTCTCGAGGCTCAGGCCCTCCTTGTTGAGGCGGCCGAACAGCTCGTTGATGACCCAGTTGGCTGCGACCTTGGCGTCACGGCCCTTCGCAACCTGCTCGAAGAAATCGGCCGAAACCTTTTCGGCAACGAGAACATCGGCGTCATAGGCGGTAAGGCCGTAATCGGCAACGAAGCGCGCCTTCTTGTCATCCGGCAGCTCGGGCAGATGCGCGGCCAGCTCGTCGACATAGGCCTGCGTGAACTCGAGCGGCAGGAGGTCCGGATCGGGGAAGTAACGGTAATCATGCGCCTCTTCCTTGGAGCGCATAGAGCGGGTCTCGCCCTTCACCGCGTCATAGAGGCGGGTTTCCTGGTCGATGGCGCCGCCATCTTCAAGGATCGCAATCTGGCGGCGGGCCTCATACTCGATGGCCTGGCCGACGAAGCGGATGGAGTTGACGTTCTTGATCTCGCAGCGCGTGCCGAAGCCCTCGCCCGGACGGCGCACGGAGACGTTGACGTCGGCCCGCATGGAGCCCTGGTCCATGTTGCCGTCGCAGGTGCCGAGATAGCGCAGGATCGTGCGCAGCTTGGTCAGGTAGGCCTTGGCCTCGTCGGCCGAGCGCAGGTCCGGCTTGGAGACGATCTCCATCAGCGCCACGCCCGAGCGGTTGAGGTCGACGAAGGACATGGTCGGATGCTGGTCATGCAGCGACTTGCCCGCATCCTGCTCCAGATGCAGCCGCTCCACGCCCACCTCGACGCGCTCGTCCGGCATGTCGAGGATGATCTTGCCCTCGCCGACGATCGGCTGCTTGAACTGGGAAATCTGGTAGCCCTGCGGCAGGTCCGGGTAGAAGTAGTTCTTCCGGTCGAACACGGACTTGAGATTGATCCGGGCCTTCAGACCCAGACCGGTGCGGATCGCCTGGGCGACGCATTCCGCGTTGATGACCGGCAGCATGCCCGGCATCGCCGCATCGACGAGGCTGACGTTGGAATTGGGATCCTTGCCGAACTCGGTCGAGGCACCGGAGAAGAGCTTGGCGGCGGAGGTGACCTGGGCATGGACTTCCATGCCGATCACGACTTCCCAGTCGCCCGTGGCGCCCCTGATGAATTTTTTCGGATCGGGCTTACGTGCCTCGACAATCGTCATCTGATCTCAAACCCTGTTCACATGCCTGTTGAGCCCGGCCGGCCGCCTGCCGGATGCCAGGCCAGGCGCAGGCCGAAACCCCGGTCTGGAGGAGGACCGGGCCGGCGCGCATCCCCTGTTGCCTAGACGGGAATTGCGCCTCCCGCAAGAGGGGGCGCGCGCGCAACATCCATTTCCGCCGGCAGGCACCGCACCCGATCTTGCGGGACGTCAGGCGGCGCGTCCGGCTGCAGGGGCGAGCCCGCAGGCCGCGCCCCCGGCCCTCCTCCCAGGACTTCCAAGCTGGCTCCCGTCCCCGACAGGAGACGGGCCTATCCCGGGGCGCGGCCGGTGCGCAGGATGAAGCCGATCAGCACCGCGACCGCCTGGTAGAGCTCGGCCGGGATCTCCTCGTCCAGCTCGATGCCGGACAGCGCCTCCGCCAGCATCGCATCGGCCTGGATCGGCACGCCGGCCTCGCGGGCGGCCTGCAGGATGCGCTCGGCGACCGCCCCCCGGCCCTTGGCGGTGACCGTGGGGGCACCGCGGTTGTCGTATTTCAGCGCGATGGCAAGGCGCGGGGGCTTGTCGTCACCGGCCGTCATGAGCGCGTGTCCGCATGCTGGCCGCGCGGCGCGCTGGTCTTCTGGATCTGCAGGCCGGCAAGCTCCAGCCCCTCTTCCGCCAGCAGCGCCTGCAGCGTCCCGGAGAGGGCCTGGAAGGCTGCGACCGTTTCCGGCTGCTCGGCCCGCAACACGACGGCCAGCGCCTTGCCGCGCAGGCTGACGGCCGCCTCCACCGGACCGGTGGCGGGCAGCGCGAGCGCAAAGCGCACGCGCCACTCCGCCGCCCCCTCGCCCGCCTCGCCCGCACCGCCGCCGTCCCGGCCGATGGAGAGGGTGAGAAGCCGGGTCTCGCCACCGACATAAAGCAGCAGGTCAAGGGTGAGGTCAGCCGCCCGGGCGGCGGCCTGCGACGGGGACGAGGCCCCTGCCCCGGCCTCGGTCGCGCCGCTGCCCCGGGCGTGGCTGCGGCGCAGGTCCTGCACCAGCGCCTCGTCGAGGGCGCGGGCGAGACGGGCCAGCGTGCCCTGGACCTGCGCCTCCTGCCCGGTCAGACGGGCAAGAGAGACCGCCTCGCCGGGCGTCAGTCGCGCGCCGACGCTCTGCGGATCCGCCCGGCCCGGCTTCCCCGCCGCAGCCGCGAGGGGCGCTGCCTGGGCGCCGCCGGCACGCGCCGGCGCGGACGCAGCGCCTTCCTGGCTGTCGGCGACGAGACCGGCCAGCGTCAGCAGGAAGCTGCGCAGGCCATCGGCCCTGGCCACCGTCGCCAGGGCGCCGGTGGCCGGCTGGCCCGCCCCGCGCGGCAAGGCCAGGCCGGCGACCAGCTCCACTGCCGCCCGCAAGGCCGCCGGATCCGTCGCCGCCTCGGCCGGCATCCGGAAGCCGCGCAAGGTCGCGGTGAAGGACTGGAGCGCGGCCGGCAGGCTGGCGGTCTCCGGCCCGTCCGCCAGCGCGAGGACGGACGAGAGCGCCTGTTCCAGCGCCGGTTGCGACCCGAGACGCGGCAGCAGGGCCGGATCGGAGGGCATGGCCGGCCCGGGCCGGGTCGCGGCCGGGCCCGCTGCCGGTGAGAGGGCCGCCGGCGCCGGCCCGGCAGCGGCCGGCAACGTGCCAGCTTGTCGGGGGGCGCCAGCTTGTGGGGCGGCGGCAGCTTGTGCCGATGGTGCTGCGGGTGATGTGGCTGCGGGTGATGCGGGTCCGGGTGATGTGGGTCCGGGCGGCGGGGGCGTCCCGGGCGAGGCGACGCCGGCCGCCGGGGATGTCGGGGACGCTGCTGAGGTCCCTGTGGGGGCCAGTGTGAAAACCTGTGCGGGGGGCGCAGATGGCGACGCGGTCGCCGGACTGCCGGCGACAGGACCACCCGGCAGGGGAGCCGCACCTGCCTGGCCACCTGTCTGGCCACCTGTCTGGGAACCTGGGCCGGCAAGCACGGGCGCGGCCGGGGACGTGCCCGGTGCTGCAGGAGCGAGGGGGCCACTTGCGGCCGGCGTCGGGGCAGCCCCCGCCGGCGAACCGCCGGGCGGGAGCGACGCGGCGGCTCCGGCTCCGGCTCCGGCTCCGGCCCCGGCCGCCGGAGCACCCGGTGTGCCGGAGGCGGCTGCCGGCAAGGGGGTGGCCGGAGCACCCGGTGTGCTGCTGGCGGCTTGAGGACCGGCAGCGGGGCCCTGCGCCCCCGCCGGACCCGCAGGGGACAAGGCGCCTGCCGCCGCGCTCCCGGGCGCAAGGCCGGCGCCGGAGGGCAAGGCCGGACGCGCGGGCGCAGTCCCCGACGGGAGACCGGACGCGGGAGCCCCGGGCTCTGCCGGCAGCGGCGCAGCCGGCGCGGCGACGGATGGCGGCGCACCGGGGCCGGGACCGGGCCCGACAGGCTGGGCCAGGGAGGGCTGGGCAGGGGAAGATTGGGCGGAGGTCGGCTGCGCGGGGGCGGGCCGGGGCGAGGCAGACTGGAGGGCCGCGTCGGGTCCCGGGGCCGGCACCTGGCCTGGTACCTGGCCCGTTACCTGGCCCAGTGTGGCGGCGGACAAGAGGCCCGGGGAGCCTGCGGGCGCGCCGGAGACCGGCCCGGTCTGCGGCACCCCGGCAGACGGGGCGACAGGCGTCGACGACGCCGGGAAGGACGGGACAGGCAGCGTCCGGTTTGCCGGGCCAGACCCGGGCGACGGCTGGCTGGCGGCCAGTGCGGCAAGCTGCGTGCCGAGGGACTGGCGCAGGACCTCGGTGGCCGGGCGCGCCGGGGCCGGCAGGTCAGAAGGCGGAGGCATCGGCGTGAGGGACGCGCCCTGCCCCGCAGCCCCGGGCAGCGGCGGCGCCGAGCCTTGCGGCAAGGGCGGCTGCGCCGCGCCCTGCGGACGCTGAAGGGCTTGCAGATCGACGCTCACCTTGAGCCGCAGCACCGGATCGGTGGCCTCGACCTCGACACGCACGGGCGTTCCGGGGGGCAAGGGCGCGTCGCTCGCGACCTCGAGCGTCCCGCCGGGGACGGCCAGTCGCATCCTGTCGGAGGGCCCCTGCACCACCCGGCCCGACAGCACGGTGCCCTCGCTCAGGGCCGGCGCGGCCGACGACGCGCTGCCCGCAAGGGGACTGGCCTGGGTCGGAGGAAGTTCGGCTGCCACGGCATCTCCTTGCCCGCAGGTCGGACGGCGCACCGGACGCCTCCGGACCAGCCCGGACCAAGCTTGGCCCGCAAGGCCCCCCGGACGAGAGGGGCAACGGTGCGGGCGGGACAAAGGCGACGACGGGCCACGCGGACGGCTGATTGTTTGCCGGAGCTTGATCAGCGTCAAGGCAGTCCACATCGGGACAGGCGACACCTGTCGATCTGACGGCCTGCCCTCCCGCAGGCCAGGGGAGATACAGGCATGAGCTGGATGGACCGGTTGAACGAACGGGCCGAACTGATGGGCCGCATGATGCGCACCGTCGGGGCGATGCAGGCCGGTCACTCCGCGACGGGCACCTCCGAGATCCGCCTCGCGGCGTCGCGCTGCATGGGCTGCGATCAGGCAGAGGCGTGCCGCCACTGGCTGGATGCCCACCCCGAGGGTGCGGACAAGGCACCGGATCTCTGTCCAAACCAGGATCTCTTTTCCACCTGGCAATCACGCGGCTGATCGAGATCCGCCCGCCCGACTGGCCAACTGACTGACTGACGCGGACAAGCGGACACCTTTTGTGGTGTCTCCTTGCCAGAGAGCTTTTGCCAGAGAGGTATCGCCGGCGCGCCTTGACCGGAGCCGAGTGGCCCGGCCGGACGTCGGGACCGTCAGCGTCAGGCGCTGCGGCCGAACATCCGCCGGACCGAGAAGACAAGCGCCGCCGCGCAGCCGCCGGCAACGAAGCGGAACGGGAAGGCCGCGAGGGCGCCGACTTCCGGGGTGAACTGGGCGGAGCCGGTCACGCGCAGCGCCGCGTCGACCACCACGGACAGGCAGGCCGCCGCAAAGGCGGCGATGGCGATCTTGACCTTCGCATCGGCATACCAGCCCAGCAGCCCGCCGGTCAGCAGCGCCAGCGGGTTGAGGAGGCCCGAAAGGCCGATCAGGCTCGCCCAGGTGTCTTCGGATCCAAACATGATCTCTCCTTATCGCCTCTGTGATCGCTTGGCGAGCACCGGCTTGGAGTTGCGCCGATTTCACGGAGTTTCAAGGCCTTCCCGCAAAGACAGCACAGAAAAATCACGCCAGGGTCGCCCTCGTGCGGCTCACGCCGGCCGGCGCGGGACGCCGGACACGCCCCGACCCCGACAGGACAAGGGCCCGACCGGGGCCTCTCGTCACGGGGGCCTCTCGTCACAGGAGGCTGACATGAGACGGGCCGGAGCATGGCTCCGGCCCGGACTGAACGGCAGCAAGGCGATGGCCAGGCGACTGTCAGGCGACTGTCAGGCGACTGTCAGGCGACTGTCAGGGGACCATCAGGCGGCGCGCGCGGGCGTCGCCGGCTCGGCCTCGAGTTCTCCCAGTTCGCGCCGCATGCCGAGGATCACCTCTTCGGGGTGGATCTCGTACGGCGTGAGGAAGAAGCCGAGGCTGCGGAAGGCGCGGCCGACGGCCACCGACGAGGTGACGAAGACGATCAGCGGCGCCAGGATCAGCGGCAGCGCAATCGGCATCAGCCAGTATTGCAGGTCGGGCGTGTATTCGACCGCGAAGGCAAGGGCCGCGGCACCGCCGGCGCTCATCCACCACGTCGCCTTGACGCTGGAGGCGAAGGACAGGGAGCCATCGGCCCGGTCCGCCGCCGGCCAGCCGGAATCGCCGCCGAACACGATCTGCATCACCGAACGGCTCTGGAACATCATGTGGATCGGCGCCAGCAGCGAGGTGATGACCAGCTCCAGCACGGCGCTGAGCGTCACCATGACCGGCCCGCCGAAGTACTTCGCATCGCCGCGCAGCAGCGCACGGACCAGCAGGATCGCCTTGGGCAGGATCAGGAGCGCAACCACGCCGAACAGCAGCGCCAGCGCGGTGGTGGTTTCCGGATGCGGGAACACCGGGAACGGCGAGCGGGCGTCGAAATACACCGGCGGCGGCGCGAAATGGGGCGCAGCCAGCGAGGCGACGATGAAGGCGAGCCAGATCGGCGAGGACAGATAGGCAAAGATGCCCTGCACGATCGAGATCCGGCTCCACAGCCGCAGGCGCGGCGCCGCCAGCAGGCGGGCGTGCTGCAGGTTGCCCTGGCACCAGCGCCGGTCCCGCTTGGCATAGGCGACCACATTGGCCGGGGCTTCCTCGAAGGAGCCGCCGAGATCGGGATCGACCCGCACCGTCCAGTCGTCGCGGGCCAGCAGCGCCGCCTCGACGGTGTCATGGCTGAGGATGTGCCCGCCGAAGGGCGGCTTGCCGGAGAGCGAGGCCATGCCGCAGGATTCGGCAAAGGCGCGCACGCGGATGAGGGCGTTGTGGCCCCAGAACGGCCCCTCTGTGCCCTGCAGCGCAGCCACGCCGCGGGTGAAGACCGGCGAGTAGAAGGCGGCGGAGAATTGCAGCACCCGGCCGAACAGGGTGTTGAGGCCGATCACCTGCGGCAGCGACTGCAGCAGGCCCAGCTTCGGGTCGGCCTCCATGCGCCGCACCATCTCGATGATGGTCTCGCCGCGCATCAGGCTGTCGGCATCGAGCACCAGCATGAACTCGTAGGCCCCGCCGGACGTGCGGATGAAGTCGGCGATGTTGCCGGCCTTGCGGCCGATGTTCTGGGTGCGGTTGCGGTAGTAGAGCCGGCCGCCGGCCTTGAGCTGGATCAGCGCGGCGCGATAGGCCTCTTCCTCGGCGGCCACGCTCGCGGGCCTGGTGCTGTCGGACAGCACGTGGAAGTCGAACAGGTCGCCGTAGCCGGCCTCGGTGATGGAGCGGTACATGGCCGCGATGCGCGCGAAGACCGGGCCGGTGTCCTCGTTGTAGACAGGCACGAGGATGGCGGTGCGCAGCGTCGGGCGAGCGGAGATGCTGGCGACCGGGGGCGGATTGAAGAGAACGCCGAGAATGGCCGTGCAGGCACCCCAGGCAAGCCAGAAGGCCGTCAGCACGATGAGGCTGACGCGCAGGATGTCGACCCAGTCGAAGCCGTCGGACTGGACCACGGTGCCAAACATGGAAGCGGCGGCAACCGTCATGGTCGCCGCCAGCACGATGGCTCCGATCCGCCGGACGGCGACCGCGAAGCGGCCCTCCCCGGTTCCGATCATCTCAGCCTCCGACCGACGAGCGCGGTCCGATCAGGCCGCGCAGGAAGGCGCGGAAGCTCGAGGCCGACAGGTCCATGCGGCCCTGCAGGTCATGCTCGGGCATGGCCAGACCGACGCGGGGTTGCGGCAGCGGCGCACAGGAGGCGACCGCCGCGATCAGGTCGAGATCGCCGCCGGACAGCAGCTCCTCGACGGTTCCCGTCACGCCAAGGTGAACCATGGCGGAAGCGAGCGCGCCCATCAGCGTGGCGTCGTCCAGATCCGGGCGGGCGAAGCGGCTGCGCGCATGCGCGAGGCCGTCGGCCAGCGGATCGGCGGACATCGCCAGATACGCGTTATCGTCCATCAGAGAAGCCTCCTGGTCTCTCAGAACAACTGCACTCATACCGTTTGGTTCCATTGGTACATCCAGGTCTCGGTCACTGCCTTGCCGTTCAGTGCCAGAGACAGGGTCATTTCGGAGGGCCGGCCCGCATCCTCGCGAACGAGATCGAAGATGTAGCGCCAGGAGCCGGTTTCAACCTGCTGGAGGATCGGGTTCTGCACGCTGGCATTCTGCACCCACAGGCGCGGCTCCAGCGGCGCATCGGCCCCTACCCCCATCAGCGGACCGCCCTTGAACTCGACGACGAACTTGCGCAGCGCCTCATCGTAGTCGGAGGCGGCGGTGCCACCATGCCCGGTACGTGTATGCAAGACCTGCGCCAGATCGGTGCCCGGCTCCGGTTCGCGGCCCCAGTACATGCGGTAACGGAACCGGTACTCGGAGCCCGCCTCGGCGCGGGTGTCGGGGATCCAGAAGGCGGCGATGTTGTCGTGGATTTCTTTTTGCGACGGAATTTCGGCGAGCATGACATGACCACGCCCCCAGTCGTCAAGGGGCTCGATCCACAGCGACGGGCGGCGCTCGTAATGGGCCTCCATGTCCTGGTAGCTGTCGAAGGCGCGATCCCGCTGCAGCAGGCCGAAGCCCTTGGGGTTCTCGGCGGTGAAGAAGGACAGCGCCAGGTTGACCGGGTTCACCAGCGGCCGCCACATGCGCTCGCCCGACTGCTGCAGGATCAGCAGGCCGTCGCTGTCATGCACCTCCGGCCGGAAGTCGTCGAAGCCGAGGTGGTCGTTCTCGCCGAAGAGATACATCGAGGTGAGCGGGGCAACGCCCAGCCGCTCGACCGCACCGCGCAGGAAGATGCGCGCATCCACCTCGACCTCGGTGTTGATGCCCGGGGTGATGCGGAAGGAATAGGCCCCCGTGACGCGCTCGCTCTCCAGCTCGGCATAGAGCACGACATCGTTCTGCCCCGGCTGCGGCCGCTCGATGAAGAAGCGGGTGAAGCGGGGAAACTCCTCGGGCCGGCCGGCGGCGGTGTCGATGGCCAGGCCACGCGCGGACAGGCCGTAGATCGAGCCCTTGCCGAGGGCGCGGAAATAGCTGGAGCCGAGGAAGGTGATCAGCTCGTCGCGGTAGTCGGGACGGTTGAGCGGGTAATGCAGGCGGAACCCGGCCACGCCCGGCAGGTCGACCGCCTCGTAGTCGGCCGCAACCAGCGGCTCGCGGTACTCGAAATCGGCACCGGTGAAATGCATCTCGCGCAGGACCGGGCCGTCGATCTCGAAGATCTGCACCGGCTTGGTGTAGAGGCCGCCCGGATGGAAGGCATGCAGCTCGTAGGCAAGGTCATCGTTCTTCCAGACCGCGCGATCCATGCGGAAGCGGATGGCGCGATACTGGTCGTAGTCGAGCTGGGCGAACTTGTCCGGCACGCCGACAACGGTCTCGGCAAAGGCCTCGCGCGCCTTCTGGCGCATGCGCTCGGTCATCTCGTCGAAGGAGAAGGCGGGCTGCGGCGCGGCACCGGCGGGAACCGCAGGCGCGACGGGCTGCTGCTGGGCACTGGCCTGACCGGAAAGGAATGGCAGGGCGCCGGCAAAGGCACCGAGGCACACGGAACTGGTCACAAGAAACTTGCGTCGGTCGATCACGTCT
Source organism: Pannonibacter sp. XCT-53 (assembly GCF_009915765.1). Classification (NCBI taxonomy): domain Bacteria; kingdom Pseudomonadati; phylum Pseudomonadota; class Alphaproteobacteria; order Hyphomicrobiales; family Stappiaceae; genus Pannonibacter; species Pannonibacter tanglangensis. The sequence goes on along the minus strand of NZ_JAABLQ010000001.1, from coordinate 846,691 downwards.
GTTGCCCGAAGGAAGGGTTGTCGCAGCGAAGTCGGGGGGTCGTGCCGTTTCGCCAGACGGCAGGACTATGCGGCAATAATATGAGGTACTTAGGCCTTTCGTCCATCAAAATGCTGCAACGCGGCACACCGGCACTCATTATTTTTGTCGCATCGGTCGAGTTGAACCACCAACCCGTTAACAAGCCGCCCCACGGCGACCTGCAGGACATTGTTTAGGCGGCAATTGAGGCGGGATTTCGGGAGCGGGTCGGGTCATGGATTAAACTTCGTTAATCTTGTCGAGGACTTCCCCGGCGATGGCCAGGCAGGACGTCAGGCCGGGCGATTCGAGGCCCATCAGCAGCACCAGTCCGGGATGGCCGTGCCCGGACGCCCCCTCGATCCGGAAGTCGGCCGCCGGATCGCCCGGCCCGCCGAGCTTGGGCCGGATGCCGGCGTAGTCGGGCTGCAGCGCCCCCTCCGGCAGGCCGGGCCAGTAGCAGCGGACCGCCGCCTCGAAGGCAGCCCCGCGCGCCGGATCAACCCGGTAATCCTCGGTCTCGATCCATTCCACATCCGGACCGAAGCGGGCCTGGCCGGCCAGATCGAGCGTCAGGTGGATGCCGAGACCGCCCGGCACGGGCACGGGGTAGATCAGGCGCGAGAAGGGCGCGCGGCCGGCGAGGCGGAAATAGCTGCCCTTGGCGAGGCCGAAGCGCGGCAGCCTGTCGCCGGCAAGGCCGCGCAGCAGCGCCGGCGTGCCAAGCCCCGCCGACAGGACAAGGCGCCGGCAGGTCAGGCGATAGCCCCCCTCCCCGGCGATCTCGACGGCATAGCCACCGGGCACTGCTTCGATGGCGGCAACGCAGGTGTTGAGCACCACCTGCCCGCCGGCGGCCTCCAGATCGCCCTGGAGCGCGAGCATCAGCGCGTGGCTGTCGATGATCCCGGTCGACGGCGACAGGAGCGCGGCGGTGCAGGACAGCTCCGGTTCCAGCGCCCGCGCCGCAGCCGCGTCGAGCCGGACCAGATCCTCGACCCCGTTGGCGGCGGCCGCTGCCGCAATGGCGTCAAGCTGGCCCGCCTGCCCGGCATCGGTGGCAACGATCAGCTTGCCGAGCCGGCGGTGAGCGATGCCGCGCCGGGCGGCATAGGCATAGAGCGCCTTGCGGCCGGCAACGCAGAGCCGGGCCTTGAGGCTGTCGCGGGGATAATAGATCCCGGCGTGAATGACTTCCGAACTGCGGGAGCTGGTTTCCGACCCGATGAGGCCGTGGCGCTCCAGCACCATGACCTCATCGCCGGCAAGCGCCAGCGCCCGCGCGGTTGCAAGCCCCACGACCCCGGCACCGATGACAAGCGTCTGGACGTCGGTCATGGCCGGGGCCCCGGATCCTGGCTGTTACCACCAGCGGCTGGCGGTGAAGCGGCCAGCCGCCTTCTCGATCACCTCGGCGACCTGGAACAGCGTCTCCTCGTCGAAGGGACGCCCGATCAGCTGCAGGCCGAGCGGAAGACCGGAGGCCGACAGGCCGGCGGGAACGGAGAGGCCCGGCAGGCCGGCCATGTTCACCGTCACCGTGAAGATGTCGTTGAGGTACATGGCGACCGGATCGGTGATCTCGCCCGGCGCAAAGGCCGCATCCGGGGTGGCCGGCGTCAGGATCGCATCGACGCCTGCCTCGAAGGCCAGGTCGAAGTCCCGCTTGATCAGGGTCCGGACCTTCTGGGCCTTGAGGTAATAGGCGTCATAGTAGCCGGCCGACAGCACGTAGGTGCCGATCAGGATGCGGCGCTGCACCTCGGCACCGAAGCCGGCGGCGCGGGTGTTCTCGTACATGTCGATGATGTCGTTGCCCGGCACGCGCAGGCCGTAGCGCACGCCGTCATACCGGGCAAGGTTCGACGAGGCTTCCGCCGGAGCGACGATGTAATAGGCAGGCAGTGCATATTTCGTGTGCGGCAGCGAGATGTTGACGATCTCCGCACCGGCGTCCTTCAGCCAGGCGATGCCCTGCTGCCACAGCGCCTCGATTTCCGCCGGCATGCCCTCGACACGGTACTCGGCCGGAATGCCGATGCGCAGGCCCTTCACGGACTTGCCGAGCGCGGCCTCGTAGTCCGGCACCGGCAGGTCGACCGAGGTGGTGTCCTTCGGATCGACGGAGGCCATGGACTTCAGCAGGATGGCGCAGTCCCGCACGGTCTTGGCGATCGGGCCGGCCTGGTCGAGCGACGAGGCGAAGGCGACAACGCCCCAGCGCGAGCAGCGGCCGTAGGTCGGCTTGATGCCGACGGTGCCGGTGAGCGCGGCCGGCTGGCGGATCGAGCCGCCGGTGTCGGTGGCGGTGGCCCCGAGGCAGAGACTGGCGGCAACCGCGGCAGCCGAACCGCCCGAGGAGCCGCCCGGAACCAGCGCCTGGTCGGAGCCGGCCTTGCGCCACGGGTTGACCACGTTGCCGTAATAGGAGGTCTCGTTCGACGAGCCCATGGCGAACTCGTCCATGTTCAGCTTGCCGAGCATGACGGCGCCATCGGCCCAGAGATTGGCGGTGACGGTCGATTCGTACTCCGGCTTGAAGCCGTCGAGGATGTGGCTGCAGGCCTGGGTGTGCACACCCTTGGTGGCGAAGAGGTCCTTGATGCCCAGCGGGAGACCTTCGAGTGCGCCGCCCTCGCCCCGGGCCAGGCGCGCGTCGGAGGCCTTGGCCATGTCGCGGGCCTGGTCGCCGGTCACCGCCACATAGGCGTTGATCTTCGGGTTGGCAGCCTCGATGGCGCCGAGAAAGGCCTCGGTCAGCTCGGTCGAGGAGAAGGACTTGGCCTTGAGGCCGTCGCGGGCCTCGGCCAGCGTGAGGTTGGTCAGATCGGTCATGGTTCGGTCCTCGCCCGCTTACTCGACAACTTTCGGGACAACGAAGAAGTTGTCCTCGGTGACCGGCGCGTTGGCGACGACCTTGTCCGGATAGCCGCCGTCGGTGACGCCATCCGCGCGCTTCTTCATGGTCTGGGCAACGACCGAGGTCAGCGGCTCCACGCCGTCGATGTTGACCTCGTCGAGCTGCTCGACGAAGCCGAGGATCGCATTGAGTTCGCCGGTCATGCGGGCGGCACTCGCCTCGTCGACCTTGATGCGCGCAAGCCGCGCAACCCGCTTCACCGTCTGGATGTCTACGGACATGGGATGATCCTGAAAGTCAGCGCCGCAACCGGACCCGGGGACCGGGACCCGACAGGGCGACCGGGGAGGAAAGGGCCGCAGCGGCAAGCCGCGGCCTGGCCTTGGCGCCCCTTATTCCGTCCGCCGGGCCAAAACTCAAGGGCCCGGAGCCCCTTGCAGCGCGCCGCAGCGCCAATTACGGTCCTGCCCATGACCGAAATTCGCCGGACGCCATCCTCGCCCGGGCAACGCGGCCGTCCGCGCGCCCAAGACCTGACCCGACGCCTCGTGGCCGCCGCCCTTGCCGAACTGGCCGAGCGGGGACCGGACGGGGCGGGGCTCGCCCGGATCGCGGCCCGGGCCGGCACCAGCCAGCAGGCGCTTGCCCGGCGCTGGGGCAGCAAGGACGCCGGGCTTGCCGCCGCCCTGCGACAGGCGCTGGAGGCCAGCACCGCCCCGGCCCCGCTGCGCAGCGCCGGCCCGGGCGCCACGACGGAGGCGCTGGCCGCCTTTCTGGACGCCACGCTCGGCCCCCTGCAGGCAACGGCACTCGGACGGGCCTATGCGGCCGCGCTCGCTCCGGGGCACGCGTCCGCCGCCCTGCGCCGGGCAGCCCTGGAGCATGAGGCCGGATGGCGCCTCGCGTTGCGCCAGCTCCTCATTGCAACGCCCTTCGAGGCGGAGATGGACATCCGCATCGACCTTGCCCTCGGCTACCTGCGGCTGATGGCGGCGACGGAGCTGCCGGCCCGCCCGGATGCCGCGCCGGGGCGACGCGTGGCGGAGCTGATCCTGGGCCTCGTTGCCCCCCGCGCGCCGGATGCGCGCGCCCGCCCGGCGACACCGTCCAGCCCCGACGCCCCCCTGCCCGGCCTTTAGGACCGGCCTGCGAAAGCTGCCTGTGAGAGCTGCCTGTCAGAGCGACCTGTGAAAGGGGCCTGCGAGAGCGGGCTTTGCGTCCTGGCGCGGGGCTGACGCGCGCGCCGCTCCGACGAGCCGGGCCCCACGCGAGTTGAACGCACCTCGGTTCCGGTCTAAGAGGGGTCCGCAGGCTCCCCGGGGGCCCCAGACCACCACGACGGATCGGACGCACCGCATGTCGCTTGAAGAGCTTTTCCGCACCTATCGCGCTCCCGCAGAGGCCCTTCGCGCCGAAGACGGCCGGTTCGTCAACTTCCTCGGGGTGTCCACGGCCGCGAGCATCCTGCCGCAGGGACCGGCCCTGTCCGGGCAGGTCTACGCGGACCTGCCGATCCCCGGCGACAGCGTGTTTGCCGGCGCCGCCGAATACGAGGCACTGCTGACGGCGATCGACGCCTGCAAGAGCCAGCCGAGCCTGACGGTGGCCGAATTCGGCGCGGGCTGGGGACCTTGGGTGTCGGCTGCCGGCGTGATCGGCAAGCGTCTCGGCATCAAGGACATCCGCCTGATCGCCGTCGAGGCCGACAGCGAGAAGTACAAGCTGATGCAGGCGCATCTGGCCTATAACGGCCTTGCCGGCCAGCCGGGCGTCAGCATCGCGACCTACGAGGGCGCGGTCTGGCACACCGACACGACGCTGAACTTCCCCAAGAACATCGTTGCCGTCGACTTCGGCGGCCGGGTCAGCGAGACCAGCCACAGCACCGATTACCGGGGCATGGCCTACGAGACGACGGAAATCCGCGCCTATGCGCTGGAGACGCTGCTGAAGGGCGAGCGGACCATCGACTACATGCATGTCGATGTGCAGGGCGCCGAATACGAGATCCTGTCGCGCGCGGGCGACCTGATGAACGAGAAGGTGAAGTACCTGTTTATCGGCACCCATTCGCGCCTCATCGACGGCCAGCTGCTGCAGCTGCTGCACACCTGGGGCTGGGACATCCGCTTTGCCAACCCGTGCCAGTTCGTGTTCAACCGCGCGATCCCGACCATCGAGGGCATGACGGTCGCCGATGGCGAGATCTTCGCGGTCAACCCGAAGTGCGCCGGCTGAGGGGCGTCGGCCGGCCCGCGGGGCCCGGCGGGGAACAAGACCGGGCCGAGACCGGGAACGCGGATCGCGGCGCGGCCCGGCGGTGCCGGATCAGGCCAGGCGCGCGACGGGCCGGGCCGATCACATCTGCGGCATGGCAGCGAAAGAATTGCGGCAAACCGGTGGCACGCCTGCCGTCAGGCCATTGCGCCGGCATCGATTCGCCCGTATGTTGAGTAATTACTATTTAGCTGCGGGGGGCCCTGCTCCCCGTGTCGCAACCGGTGCCGGGTTCCCCCTGTTCCTCCGTGGCTGACTGTCCTGCCACAGGGTCCGAACGGAAGATGTCCCGGACAAACGTGAACGGGTCAGTACATGGTCAAGCATATCGGCTCGCAGGCCCTCGCCGACCAGGAAAACAACGCCGTCCAGCTGCGCAAGGCAGCCGGCGAATGGCTGAAGTCCATGCGCGAGGCCCGCGGCCTCTCCCAGACCGAACTCGCCGAGCTGGTCGGCGTCGACTACTACTCCTTCGTGTCGCAGATCGAGAACGGTCGCGGCCGCATCCCGGCCGGCCGCTTCGCCAAGTGGGCCGATGCGCTGGGGATGAAGCGGAAAGATTTCGTTTACCACATCCTGCGCTACTATGAGCCGGTTGTGTTCGAGCTCCTGTTTGAGGAAGACGAGCAACAGTCCGCCTGATTTTTTCCGGCAGACGCACTCCGCGCTTCGCATTCGAGGCCCGATCCGCCATAGTTGATGGCCTGACCGACCAGCAAACGGACCGCCGACGCATGTCGCTTCTGTTCTTCTCGCCCCGCCCTGCGCAGCCGTCCCCCTCCGGTGACTGGCGCCAGCAGGAACTCGCCGAGATCTACCGCGTGCTGCACCTGCTGCAGCAGAACGGGCTCGGCGTGGACCTGGACCGTGGCGTGACCGACAAGGGAGAACCCTGGGCGGTGTTCTTCGACCCGACCGGCGAGGATGTGTTCCTGCATCTGGCGCGGCTGTCGGGCGACTACATCATGGTCAGCGAGCCGCTGAACGTGCGCGTGAAGGCCAGCAACTTCCGCCAGGCCGTCGACCAGTTCGAGAACGCCATCAGCGGCAAGCTGCAGCAGAACCGCGAGCGTGCCGGCAACGTGGTCAGCCACCCGTCGGCGCAGCTGCTGTTCTCGCTCGTCGCCGTGTTCCTGGTCGTCAAGAGCAAGGCCGCCCAGGCCCATGACGGCTCCGGCGAGGACAATGCTCTCGCCGAGATCAGCAACAGCCAGCTCGCCAAGATCCGCGCCGTGCTTGCCCGCCTGCAGGAAAGCGTCGACAACCCGGTGCTGATGGCCGCCATGGTCGGCGCCATCGTGGTGACCGTCGGCGTGGTGCGCGACGACCTGAACAAGATCGTCGACGAGACCCCGACCCATGTCGAGGCCAGCGCGCCGCAGAAGACCGACCAGACCGACAAGGTGACCCTGGCCGATGCCTCCAAGAAGGTCATCGCCGACGTCGACCAGGCGCTGGTGCGCGGCGACGAGCCGCAGAAGGCCAAGGCCGCCGATGAGGCGCCGAAGCATCTGGCCGACCTGCGCGTGACGCACCAGGACGCCGCCAAGGACGGCGGCCAGGCCAAGACCGCCGTCGACACGGCCGCCCTGCATGGCAAGCAGGATGATGCAACCGCCGCAGCCGGATCCGGCAGCGCGGGCGCCGGCTCGGCCGAGCGCCCTGCCCAGGCGGCCGAACTTCCCTCCAAGTCCGGTGGCGGCGGCAGCAGCAGCAGCAGCAGCGGCTCCAGCGCGACGGATGCCGGCGACGCGGCCGGATCGTCCAGCATCGTGCTCGTTGCAGCCTCCCAGGCCTTCCAGAGCTCGACCGCGACCAACATCACCTTCAGCAGCAAGGACCTGGTGACGGTGAGCATCGGCGCGTCCGCCTCCGACGTGCTGCCGCTGGTGCCGGGCAGTGCCGCGACCCCGTCCGACAACTCGTCGGTGACGACCTTCGACGGCGTGACCACCGCCGGCGCCGGCCTGCATCTGGCCGACAACAGCTCGCAGCTGTTCAACTCCCTGCCGGGCAGCAACGCCAAGGATCTGGTGCGCAGCATCGTCACCGCCTTCGACCAGGTGAATGTCTACAGCTACGGCACGAAGTTCCTGTTCATCGTCGACACGGACGTGAACATGAACAACGGCGACCAGATCGCCTTCGTGAACACGCAGATCACGGACGACATCACGGTGGCCTTCATCGGCACCCGTGCGGCCTTCGACGCCGCCGGCGTGTTTATCGCCTGAGACGCCTCGCCCCACGCGAACTGCCGGCCCGCCGGGCCGGCATGACCGCCTGCCGCGACAGGCTGATGCCGCGACCACCCGGGCGGAGCGCAAGGGTCTCGCAGGGTTTAACGCGTTGAACTCCAGAGGCTTCGACCCTCCGGTCCCGGCCCGGCGCTGCGCTTAGGCCGGATGACGACGCCGAGGTCGAGCTGGGTCCGCAGTCCGAGGCACCTGCCTGCGCGGGTGCCTTTTTGCTGCCGCGCGTGGCGCGGGCGCCTCCCCTGCTCCCTGCAGTCCGGCTGCCTTGGGGGCAGTGATGACTGCAGGGCCTGGAAGCGTCTGTTATCAGAGCCGCGTGATCAGGGGCGTGGCGCGCGGGCCTGCAGCGCCATCAGATAGGCCACGACATCGGCCTTTTCCGCGTCGAACAGGCGGAAGGTCGGCATGGGGAAATGGTCCTCCGCGAGGAAGCGGCGGAAATAGGCCAGATCCCGACCCGGCCAGGTGACGATCTCCTCATAGGGCGGCGCGTCGAAGCGGCGACGATCCTGGTCCGGTCGCGGATGGCAGTCGCGGCACCAGGTCTCGATGACCGCAGCGCCGCGTTCGGCAGCCGCCGGACCGGATGCGGCAGGTCCGCTGCCCGCGACGGACGCGAGCAGCGCAAGCAGGACCGCGCCGACACGCGACGGCATCGGACGGACACCTGACAGGGGCCGGAGCGTGAACATGACGGCAGTGTCTCCTCGCAACCCCGATTCGCCGGGGCAGGCCCCTGACCATGGCACGGCCGCGACGGGCAGCCCTTGATCAGGCGCAAGCCCCGCCGCGGCATCGGGGGGCTCCGGGGTGCGGTCCCTGTCCTGCACCGGCTGCGGGGTGACCGGCTGCGGGGTCTCGGGGTCTAGCCGCGACCGACGATGTTGTGCTCGGGCCCGAAGGGGAAGCCGGTGATGTTTTCCGCTCCGGTCTCGGTGAGGATCAGGATGTCGTGTTCGCGGTAGCCGCCCGCCCCGGGCAAGCCTTCCGGGATCATGATCATCGGCTCCATCGACACGACCATGCCGGGCTCCAGCACCGTTTCCACGTCCTCGCGCAGCTCCACCGCGGCCTCGCGGCCATAGTAGTGGCTGAGCACGCCGAAGGAATGGCCGTAGCCGAAGCTGCGGTACTGCAAAAGGTCGTGGCGGCGGTAGATGTCGTTGAGCGTGGCGGCAATGTCGCAGCAGCGCGCCCCCGGCCGGATCAGCTCCAGTCCGGCGCGATGAACCTCGCAGTTGATCTCCCACAGCCGCAGATGCGCGTCGGAAACATGGTCGCAGAACAGCGTCCGCTCAAGTGCCGTGTAATAGCCGAAGATCATCGGGAAGCAGTTGAGGCTGAGAATGTCTCCAGCCTGGACCACGCGGTTGGTCACCGGATTGTGGGCGCCATCGGTGTTGATGCCGGACTGGAACCAGACCCAGGTGTCCATCAGCTCGACGAAGGGGAAGGAGGCGGCGATCGCCCGGACCATGGCCTGCGTGCCGGCAAGCGCCACCTCATGCTCGGGAACCCCGGCCCGCACGGCCCCGGCCACCGCCGCGCCGCCGATGTCGCAGATGCGCGTGCCTTCGCGGATCAGCGCCTGTTCCTCAAGGCTCTTGATGGTGCGCATGCGCATGACCGCGTCGCTGACATCAACCAGCTCCACCCCCGGCAAGGCGGCCTGAAGCTTCGCCATCAGGTCGAGGGACACGTGGTCGAACTCGATGCCGATGCGCGCCGGCTTGCGGCCCGCGGAAAACAGCGCCGTCCGCAGGGCGTGGAAGTAGTTGTCCCGGTTCCAGTCGGTGTAGGTGAGCGCATCTCCCGGCACGCGCCGCCAGGGCTGGCCCCCGTCGATGCCGGCAGCGATCACCGTGGCGCGGTGGTCATCGACGACGAAACCGTAACGGCGGCCGAAGGAACAGTAGAGGAAGCCGGAGAAGTAGCAGATGTTGTGGTAGCTGGTGAAGACGCAGGCATCGAGCTTCAGCTCTTCCATTCGCCGGCGCAGACGGTCCTGCCGGCCGTGAAGCTCGCCAGCAGAAAAGGGCGACCAGCTCTTCTCGCCATTTTCAAGCACTTGCAGGCGCGGCATGTCGTCGTGATGCATGTTTCTTCTCCTCACAGTGCGCCGGTGGGCCTGTTACCAGCCGGCCAAAACGAAAAGCGGGCCGGCTTCCAGTCAAGGAAGCCGGCCCGCCAGGCCCGATATCGGTGCGAATGGTCTTGTCCGGGGTCAGGCGCTGCGCCTGCAGTCCGGCCCGGAACTGGCGTACCGCCCCGGGTCCTTCTGGGAACAAGTCCGTATCGCTATGTCAGTCTCACTCTAGCCCGGGTCGCCCTCGGGCAAAACGCACCACCGGTTTCCGCCGCCGGGGCGGAGGGAACGGCAAGTTGCAGCAACCGGATCAGGCCGGCGTGACGCCGCGCAGCCGTTCGGACCGCCGGCGCAACAGCTCCAGCACCGTCAGCAGCATGACCGACAGCACCACCATGATCGAGGCGACCGCCAGGATCGTCGGCGAGATCTGCTCGCGCAGGCCGATGAACATCTGCCAGGGCAGCGTCTTCTGGCTGGCAGACCCCAGGAACAGCACCACCACCACCTCGTCGAAGGAGGTGATGAAGGCAAACAGCGCCCCGGAGACGACGCCGGGCAGGATCAGCGGCATCTGCACCTTGAAGAAGGTGGTGATCGGCCCGGCCCCCATGCTGGCCGCGGCCCGCACGAGGCTCTTGTCGAAGCCGACCAGCGTCGCCGTCACCGTGATGATGACGAAGGGCGTGCCGAGCACCGCATGGGCGAGGACGACGCCCCAGTAGGTGCCCTGCAGGCCGATGCGGGAGTAGAAGAAATACATGCCCGCCGCCGCGATGATCAGCGGCACGATCATCGGCGAGATCAGCACGGCCATGATGGCCGAGCGGAACGGCACGTGCGGCTGCGACAGCCCGATGGCGGCCAGCGTGCCGAGCACGGTGGCCAGAAGCGTTGCCGCCGGCGCGATCATGAAGGAATTGCGCAGGGCATTCTGCCAGTCGGGATTGGTGAAGAAGTCGACGTAATGCTTGGTCGAATAGCCGTCCGGATCAAGCGCCAGCATTTCCGGCGTGAAGGTGAAGAAGTCCTGCGCGTTGAAGGACAGCGGAATGATCACCAGGATCGGGAAGATCAGGAAGAAGAAGATCAGCCCGCACAGGGTCCGGAACGTGTAGTGCCAGGTGCGTTGCAGCGGCGAGGCATAGGGAGGCAGGGAGGACATCGGTGCACTCCTATCCGAGCTTCACGTTGTCGATGCCGACGACCTTGTCGTAGACATAGAAGAGAATGAGCACGGCCACCAGCAGCAGCGCGCCCAGCGCGGCCGCCAGACCCCAGTTGAGCGAACTGGAGATGTGATAGGCGATGCGGTTGGAGATGAAGATGCCGGACGTGCCGCCGACCAGCTCCGGCGTGATGTAGTAGCCGATGGCCAGGATGAACACGAGCACGGCCCCTGCCCCGATGCCGGGAACGGACTGGGGGAAGTAGACACGCCAGAAGGCCGTCCAGTCATTGGCCCCGAGCGAGCGCGCCGCCCGCATGTAGGAGGGCGAGATGGTCTTCATGACCGAATAGAGCGGCAGGATCATGAAGGGCAGCAGGATGTGCGTCATGGCGATGATGGTGCCCGTGGCATTGTTCATCATCACGAGGCGCCCGTCGTCGGAGAGAAGGCCGATCCACACCAGCAGGTCGTTGATGACGCCCTGCTGCTGCAGCAGCACCTTCCAGGCGGAGGTGCGCACCAGCAGGCTGGTCCAGAACGGCAGCAGCACGAGGATCATCAGCAGGTTGGAGGTGCGCATCGGCAGCTGCGCCAGCAGGAAGGCGACCGGATAGCCGATGACGACGCAGGCCAGCGTGATGACGATGCTCATCAGCAGCGTGCGGCCGAACAGCATGAGATAGATGCGCTCCCCCTCGGGCAGCATCTCGACGCCCTCGACCGTCTGCTTGGCATCAAGCGCGGCGAGGAAATAGCCCTTGGTGGTGCTGCCGGAGTAGAGTTTCAGCGTCTGCCAGATGACCGGATCGCCCCAGGCCGCGTCGGCGGCGATCAGCTGGCCCTTCACGTCGGGGCCCTGGATCTTCTCCACCGCCCGGCCGGACTTGCGCATCAGGCTGGAGAACCCGGACTGCTCGTAGTTGAGGCGCGTGCCGAGGCGCGTGTGGGTCTTGTTGGCCACGGCCTCGCGCAGGTCCTCGACGATGGCCACATAGGCCGCCTCGCCCGGCAGTTCTTCCGCCTTCGGATCCCAGTCGGCCAGCACGACGACCGTGCGCGGCAGCGTCTCTGGAACGATGGTGTTGTCGACCGACCGCAGCAGCATGTCGACGATCGGCGCGGCGAAGGTGAGGAGCACGAAGGCAAGCAGCGGCGCAATCAGGAGAAAGGCGCGCAGCTTCTCCCGGCGCAGGGCGCGCGAAAGGCTCGCCTTGAGCGGCCGGCCATCCTGTGTGAGCACAGGGGCCAGCGCAGGCGCATCAGGCTGGGTCATGATCTGTCCGGCATCGAGAAAGGGAGGACCGGGCGCGTCGCGCCCGGCCCGGGATCAGGGCTTACTTGGCAAGCCAGACCTGGAAGGCCTCTTCGACCTCGTCCTGGTTGTCCGCCCACCACTCGATGTTGTTGACGAGATAGTTCTTCATGTTCGCCGGGTTGGTCGGCATGTGCGGCGCCATGTCGATGCCGAGCTCGGCATGCTTGCCGACGAGCGGCTGCGACGAGGCGCGGGCCGGGCCGTAGGAGATGTACTTGGCCTGGTCAGCCAGACGCTGCGTGTCGGTGGCGAACTTGATGTATTCCTTGATCAGGGGCAGCTTGTCTTCCTTGACGGCCGCCGGAATGATCCAGCCGTCGAAGTCGAACACCTGCCAGTCCCACAGCATGGCGACCGGCTGCTTCTGCTCGACGATCACCGAGAACAGGCGGCCGTTGTAGGTGGAGCCGATCACGGCCTCACCATCGGCCAGGCGCTGCGGCGTCTCGGCACCGGCCGACCACCAGATCACGTCCTTCTTGATGGTGTCGAGCTTGGCCAGCGCGCGCTGGATGCCTTCCGGCGTCGACATGACCTTGTAGAGGTCGTCCTTGGCCACGCCGTCACACAGCAGGGCCCATTCGATGTTCTTCTTCGGGCGCTTCTCGAGGCTGCGCTTGCCCGGGAACTTCGCCGTGTCGAAGATGTCGCAGAGGCTGGTCGGGACCGCGCCGTTCCACTCCTTCACGTCGGTGCGGTAGCCGAAGGTGGTGGAGAAGACGATCTGCGGGATGAAGCACTTGTTGATCATCGCCGGACCGAAGTCGACGAAGGCCTCGGTGCCGTCCGGGGCCTTGGCGAGCCACTCATGCGGATCGATCTCCATGGCCAGGCCCTCGTCGCACAGGCGCTGGCTGTCCGGGCCTTCCACGTCGACGATGTCCCAGGTGACGTTGCCGGCCTCGTTCATGGCGCGCAGCTTGGCCACGGCCTCGTTGGACGACTCGTCATTGATGATCTTCACGTCCGGGCGCATGGCCATGAACGGCTTGTGGTAGGCGTTGTTCTGCGAGGCCGAGTAGGCGCCGCCCCAGGACACGATGGTCAGTTCGTTCGCCTGCGCCATGACCGAGGTCATGGCCAGCGCCACGGTGGCTAGAAATGTGGTTCCCAGTTTCATTGCTGCTCCCCTTTCGAGCGTTGGACCGGTTCCGGTCTTGTCGTCGTGCGCGGATCCTGTCCCACCCCGCGCACGCATTCCATTACGCAACGGCATCAAGCGCCTTGCAATCCTTCATCTCCCATCCGATCGGCACGACCGACCCGGTCTCCAGCCGGCGGCGGTCCGACCGGTTGCGCACCTTGACGATGAACTCGCTGTTGCCGCAGACGGTCATGCGCACGCGGATGTGGTCGCCGAGATAGATCAGCTCCTCGATGCGCCCCTGCAGCATGTTGTCCATCTGCCGCTCGGGCGCGAGCTCGACGCGCTCGGGCCGGAGCGAGAGGGTCGTGGCGTCCCCCGGGCCGGCAACATTGACCTTGTCTGCCTTCAGCCGGGTGCCATCGGCCACCACGACCTCGCAGACGCCGTTCTCGACCGAGACGACCTTGCCGTTCAGCTTGTTGTTCTCGCCGATGAACTGGGCGACGAAGGAGTTCTGCGGCTCCTCGTAGAGCAGGTCCGGCGCCGAAAGCTGCTGGATGATGCCGTCGTTGAACACGGCCACCCGGTCGGACATGGTCAGCGCCTCGGTCTGGTCATGGGTGACATAGACGACGGTGACGCCGAGATTCTCGTGGATGTGCTTGATCTCGTACTGCATCTGCTCGCGCAGCTGCTTGTCGAGCGCGCCCAGCGGCTCGTCCATGAGCACCAGTTCCGGATCGAACACCAGGGCGCGGGCCACCGCCACGCGCTGCTGCTGCCCGCCCGAGAGCTGCGCCGGACGGCGGTTGCCGAGCTTGCCCAGCTCGACCATTTCCAGCGCCCGCTTCACCTTGACCGCCTGGTCGGCCTTGCTCATGCCGCGCACCTGCAGCGGGAAGGCGAGGTTTTCGGCCACGGTCATGTGCGGAAACAGGGCGTAGTTCTGGAACACCATGCCGATGCCGCGCTTGTGCGGCGGCACCTTGTTGATCGGCCGGCCGTTGAGGAAGATCTCGCCATGGGTCGCCGGCTCGAAGCCGGCCAGCATCATGAGGCAGGTCGTCTTGCCAGAGCCCGACGGCCCCAGCATGGTGAGGAACTCACCGGGGGGAATGTCGAGATTGAGATTTTTTACGACCAGCGATTCTCCGTCATAGCTTTTCTGGACATTCTCGTAGCGGACCGACGCGCCCCGGTTTTTTGCCATCTGTTCCCCGACATGCTGCTTGTCCGGCCCGCTTTCTTGTGGCCTCGAAGGCCGGGTACCGGAACGCATACTGACGCCAGGCCGCGCCCGCCGAACGCCGGAGCGGGCCTGATTGCCTTAAGGAAAGCAAAATTTTCGAGAATGAAAAAGCAGAAAATGCGGATCTTCTGAGTATTTTTTCATCCATTTCGCATGTGTTTTTTGCAGTTATCGCGCAAAATGGAAAAGTTTTTGCAAAGGCCGACGCGACGGCAGGTTTGCTGCCATCGCTGCGGGAGCAAACCCCGGGGACACCCGAAAGGCGCGCGACGGAGCGCGAACCGGCACAATGACCGCTGCCTGTCCTGCATGATCTTCCAGCTGACGCAAAGTCTGGCACCGGGCCGCCGCGCCGGCGCAAGCAGGCGCGACACGGGACGCGCCGAAATGCGACATCACCTCACCCCTGCCGGTCGGGACCTCCTGTCCGTGGCACCTGCCGTCTCCGGCGCCGGCCGCCCCGATGGGCGACGGCAGGCTTGCGATGCCACGGCAGCCGGGCGACAAACACCGCCGGCACCGACGCCGCACCGCCGGGGGCGGCACCGACGCCGCACCGCCGGGGGCGGCACGGGCGGCCGGGCCGAGCGGCAGGCAGGACGGGAGAGGGCATCATGACCATGCGCCTGGGCATCGACTGGGGCGGCACCAAGCTGGAGATCATCGCGCTGGACGAGGCCGGGGCCGAACTCTACCGCGAGCGGGTGGCCACACCGCGCGGCGACTACGCCGGCTGCATCGAGGCCGTGGCCGGGCTCGTCGCGCGGGCAGAGGCGGCCACCGGCCGGCGCGGCACGGTCGGCTTCGGCATCCCGGGCTCGATCTCGCCGGGAACCGGCCTCGTCAAGAACGCCAATTCCACCTGGCTGAACGGCAAGCCGCTGGACAAGGATCTGGAGGCCCGCCTCGCCCGGCCGGTGCGGGTGGAGAACGATGCCAATTGCCTGGCCGTATCGGAGGCAACCGACGGCGCCGGGGCCGGTGCGCATGTGGTCCATGCGGTCATCATCGGCACGGGAAGCGGCTCGGGCATCGCCATCGACGGCAAGGCGCATCGCGGCGCCAACGGCATCGGCGGCGAATGGGGCAACATCCCCGTGCCGTGGATGACGGCGGAGGAATTCCCCGGCCCCGACTGCTGGACCGGCCACCGCGGCACGCTCGACCGCTGGATTTCCGGCAAGGGGCTGGAATGGGACTTTGCCCGCGCCAGCGGCCGTGAGCTGGACGGACGCGGCATCATCGCCGCCATGCGCGCCGGCGACAGCGAGGCCGAGGCCGCCTACCGGCGCTACGTCGCCCGCCTGGCCCGGGCCATGGCCATGGTCGCCAACATCCTCGACCCGGACGTGTTCGTGCTGGGCGGCGGCATGTCCAATGTGGACGAGCTCTACCGCGACCTGCCGGACGCCATGCGGCCCTTCATCTTCTCCGACACCTATTCGGTGCCGATCGCCAGGGCCGCACACGGCGATTCGTCCGGCGTGCGCGGCGCGGCCTGGCTGTGGAACGGGGTGTGAGCCCCCACACGGCCGTCATCCTGGACAAGCTGAGCGCCAGCGAAGCGCAGATCCAGGATCCAGATGACAGCCGCGCGGAGCGCGACACCGTTGTGCTGGCATGCCGGGTTTGCGCCCTCGCTGTCGCTCGGACAGATTCGCTGGATTCCGGATCAGCGGTTCGCTCACGCTCACCTTGTCCGGAATGACGGGGGTGGGCAGGCAGCGGCAGCACCACGGTCAAGCCCTCGCTGTCGCTCGGGCAGATTCGCTGGATTCCGGATCAGCGGTTCGCTCACGCTCACCTTGTCCGGAATGACGGAGAAGGCGTGGGCGGTCACACCACCACGGTGGCCCCCGGCACCGGCACCTGGACCGATCCGGCCCTGGCGCCCATGGCCGCGACGAAGGCGTCGGCGGTGGCGTCGATGATCGGGAATGAGCCGTAGTGGCAGGGGATGATGGTGTCGAAGTCGAAGAAGCGGGTGCAGGCCAGGGCGGCGGCGCGGGCGCCCATGGTGAAGCGGTCGCCGATGGGGACGAGGCCGACCTTCGGCTGGTAGAGCTCGTGGATCAGGGCCATGTCGCCGAAGATGTCGGTGTCGCCCATGTGCAGCAGCACCTTTTCCCCCGGCGCAGCCAGCACGATGCCATGCGGATTGCCCATGTAGGTGAGCCCCTCCCCGGCCTGGCTGGTGGCGGAGGAATGCACCGCCGGTGTCAGGGCCACCTTGAAGGGACCGGTGTCGACCTGGCCACCGGAGTTCATCGGGTTGATGTTGGCAACGCCCCGGCCCTGCAGCCACATGCAGATCTCGAAATTCGCCGTCACCTGCGCCCCGGTCGCCGTGGCGATGGCGACCGTGTCGCCGATGTGGTCGTCATGCCCGTGGGTGAGCAGGATGTGGGTGACGCCGGCGCTTGCCGCCTCGACGCTGGTGCCCTTCGGGAAGGCCGGATTGCCGGTGAGGAACGGGTCGATCAGGACCACGGCGCCCTTCAGCTCGATGCGGAAGGCGGAATGGCCAAGCCAGGTGAGGTTCATGCGTCGGTCTCCCTTGCGGCGGCCGCCCCGTCCGGGGGGCCGGTCGTTTCTCTCCGGTCGAGAGTATAGGGGCAGGCGCGACGCCAACAAGGCGTCTGGCGCGCACCTCGCCCCCCTGCTACACCCAAGATCATGGCAACTGACCCCACCCTGTCGCTCGAGGACTTCGTCGCCGCCGCCGCCCCCGGCAGCCGCCTGATCGGCCTCGACCTCGGCACCAAGACCATCGGCCTCGCCCTCTCCGACCTCGGCCGCGGCATCGCCACGCCGCTGGAGACGATCCGGCGCGAGAAGTTCACCCTCGACGCGGCAAGGCTTCTGGATATCTGCCAGACGCACAAGGTGGGCGGCATGGTCATCGGCCTGCCGCTCAACATGGACGGAACGGAGGGGCCGCGCGTGCAGGCCACCCGCGCCTTCAGCCGCAACATGGCGGAAAAGACCGACCTGCCGATGACCTTCTGGGACGAGCGCCTGTCCACGGCCGCCGTGACGCGGACGCTGATCGAGGCCGACCGCAGCCGGGCCCGGCGCGCCGAGCTGGTCGACAAGATGGCGGCCGCCTACATCCTGCAGGGCTTCCTGGACCGTCTTGGCTACCTGCAGCTCAGCACCAGCCCGCGACCGCGCTTTGCCATCCATGACGACGACCCGAAGGACTGACGGGCGACCCCGATGCAGATGATCCTCGACGCGCTGCTGCCGGTGATCCTGATCACCGCGCTCGGCCTCGGCCTTGCCCGGCTCAACCTCCTGACCGGCGAACAATGGCGCGGGGTCGAGCGGCTGGCCTATTTCATCCTCTTTCCCGCCATCATCGTCGAGACCGTTGCCCGCGCCGATTTCGGCGAGATCCCGGCCGTCGGACTGGGGCTGGCGCTGGCGGCAGCGATCCTGATCATCACGGCCGCGCTCCTGCTGCTGCGGCCGCTGCTGGCGGCGCGGTTCGGCGTGTCGGGGCCGGCGTTCACCTCGGTCTACCAGGGGGTGGCGCGCTGGAACTCCTTCATCGCGCTGGCCCTCATCGGCGAGATGATCGGGGCAAAAGGGCTGGCGCTGCTGGCGGTCGCCATGATCGCCATGATCCCGATGCTCAACGTGCTGTCGGTGCTCATCCTGTCGCGCTATGCCGGCGGCTCCGCCCCGACGCTGCAGCGGATCGGGCTCGATCTCCTGCGCAATCCCTTCATCGTCTCGACCCTGGCGGGGCTCGCGCTCAATCTCGCCGGCAACCCGGTGCCGGAGCCGGTGATGAACGGCGTGCACCAGCTCGGCCTCGCCTCGCTGCCCGTCGGCATCCTCTGCGTCGGGGCGAGCCTCGACCTGTCGGCGCTGCGCCGGCCGGGAGCGGCGCTGGTGATCGGCACGCTCGCCCGGCTTCTGCTCATGCCGGCGCTGGTGGCCGGGCTCTGCCATCTGCTCGGCGTCACCGGCGAGGCGCTGCTTGCCGGCGTGATTGCCACTGCCGTCCCCTCGGCCAGCGCCTCCTATCTCCTGGCGGCGCAGATGGGTGGAGACCACCGGCTGATGGCGGAAATCCTCACGGTCCAGACGGTTGCCGCCATCGTGACGATCCCGCTCTGCCTGACGCTGCTGATCTGATGCGGACAGAGCGCGGAAAACCGGCTGGCCCGGCTTGCGGGGGGCCCGGTTTCCCCCTATAGGCATGGGCTCGATGAGCGCAAACGATCCCCATCGAGCCGGCCTCTTTCCCCATCGACACCTGTTGGGCATCGAAGGTCTTCAACCCCAGGAAATCCTTGGTCTCCTGGACCGTGCGGACCAGGCCGTCGAGGTCTCCCGCCAGATCGAGAAGGTCCGTCCCGTCCTGCGGGGCCGCACCCAGATCAACCTGTTCTTCGAGGCCTCGACCCGGACCCAGTCGTCCTTCGAGATCGCCGGAAAGCGCCTTGGCGCCGACGTGATGAACATGCAGGTTGCCGCCTCCTCCGTGAAGAAGGGCGAGACCCTGATCGACACGGCAGCGACGCTGAACGCCATGCATCCCGACATCCTGGTGGTGCGCCACCATGCGGCCGGCGCGGTGCATCTGCTCGCCCGCAAGGTCGACTGTTCGGTGATCAACGCCGGCGACGGCCAGCACGAGCATCCGACGCAGGCCCTGCTCGATGCCCTCACGATCCGCCGCCACAAGGGCAAGATCGCACGGCTGACGATCGCCATCTGCGGCGACATCCTGCATTCCCGCGTGGCGCGCTCCAACATCATCCTGCTCAACGCGCTGGGGGCAAGGGTGCGCGTGGTCGCCCCCTCCACCCTGCTGCCGAGCGGGATCGACCGGATGGGCGTGGAAGTGTTCCGCGACATGAAGGAAGGGCTGAAGGGCGCGGACATCGTGATGATGCTGCGGCTGCAGCGCGAGCGCATGAACGGCGCCTTCATCCCCTCGGTGCGCGAGTATTACCGCTTCTACGGCCTGGACGCGGAGAAGCTCGCCTATGCCAAGGAGGATGCGCTGGTGATGCATCCAGGTCCGATGAACCGGGGCGTCGAGATCGACCCGGCCGTGGCCGACGGACCGCAGAGCCTGATCCGCGAACAGGTGGAGATGGGGGTGGCGGTGCGCATGGCCGTGCTCGAGGCCCTCGCCGCCCACCTGCCGAACCAGTAGGAGCTTTCCCGTGGCGCAAGACACTCCCAAGCCGCTGGTTCTGACAAACGCGCGGGTCATCGATCCGGCGCGCGGCCTTGATGCGGCCGGCAGCGTCATCATCGCCGACGGCACCATCCTGGCCGCCGGCCCCGAGGCACAGAACCAGGGCGCCCCCTATGGCGCCGAGATCATCGACTGCGATGGCGCCGTGGTGGCCCCCGGGCTCGTCGACATGTGCGTGTCCGTCGGCGAACCGGGCCACGAGCACCGCGAGACCTTTGCCAGCGCCAGCCAGGCGGCGGCGGCCGGCGGCATCACCACCATCGTCACCCTGCCCGAGACCGATCCGGTGATCGACGATCCGGCGCTGGTGGACTTCATCCTGCGCCGCGCCCGCGACACGGCGATCGTCAATGTCCGGCCGATGGCCGCCCTGACCAAGGGGCTCGCCGGCCAGGACATGACCGAGATCGGCCTGCTCAAGGAAGCCGGTGCCGTGGCCTTCACCAACGGCCACAAGTCGGTGCGCAATGCCCAGATCATGCGCCGCATCCTGACCTATGCGAAGGATTTCGGCGCCCTTGTCGTGCATCACACGGAAGACCCGGATCTGGCGGGCGGCTCGATGAACGCCGGCCTCAACGCCTCGTGGAAGGGGCTGTCGGGCGTGCCGCGCGAGGCCGAGATCATCCTGCTGGAGCGTGACCTGCGCCTCGTGGCCATGTCGAAGGGCCGCTACCACGCCAATCTTGTCTCGACCTCGGACGGGGCCGACGTGGTGCGCGTCGGCAAGGACCGGGGGCTCGACGTCACCGCCGGCGTGTCGATCAACCACCTGACGCAGAACGAGAACGACATCGGGCCCTACCGGACCTTCTTCAAGATGTCGCCGCCGCTGCGCGACGAGAGCGACCGGATGGCCATGGTCGCCGCCGTCGCCGATGGCACCATCGACGTGATCTGCTCCAACCACGATCCGCAGGACGTGGAGACCAAGCGCCACCCCTGGGCGGAAGCCGAGGACGGGGCCATCGGGCTGGAGACGCTGCTGGCCGCCGCCTTGCGCCTGTATCACGCCGGCGACATCGCGCTGCTGCCGCTGCTTCGGGCCATGACGCTGAACCCGGCCAACCGGCTCGGGCTCGATGCCGGACGGCTGACGGCCGGCGCGCCGGCGGATGTGATCGTGTTCGACGTCGACCGGCCGTGGGTGCTGGAAAAGAAGGCGATCCGCTCGCGCTCGAAGAACTCGCCCTTCGAGAATGCCCGGTTCTCGGGCCGCGTCCTCACCACAATCGTTGCAGGCCGCAAGGTCTACGACTACGCTTGAGCCAGTAACGGAGATCCTGTCGTGCCGGATCCGATCAGCTGGGCCTTCTCCTGGCCCTATTACGCTGCCGCCCTCGCCTTTGGCTATCTGCTGGGATCCATTCCCTTCGGCCTGATCCTCACACGCATGGCCGGGCTGGGCGACATCCGCAAGATCGGCTCGGGCAACATCGGCACGACCAACGTGCTGCGCACCGGCAACAAGGGGCTGGCGGCGGCAACGCTCCTCGGCGATGCCCTGAAGGGGACGGTCGCGGTGCTGCTGGTCTCGCAGTTCTACGGGCAGGACATGGCCATGGTCGCCGGCTTCGGCGCGTTCCTCGGCCATCTGTTTCCGGTCTGGCTGACGTTCAAGGGCGGCAAGGGGGTGGCCACCTATCTCGGCATCCTGCTCGGCCTGTCGTGGCAAGTCGGCGTCGCCTTCGCCCTGATCTGGATCGCGGTCGCCTATCTCAGCCGCTATTCCTCGCTCTCTGCCCTGACGGCGAGCCTGGCGAGCCCCGTGCTGCTGGTGCTTCTGGACCAGTGGCAACTGGCCGAACTCTTCGGCGTGCTGACGCTGATGCTGTGGGCCAAGCACCACGAGAACATCGGCCGCCTGCTCAAGGGTCAGGAATCGAAGATCGGCTCCAAGAGCAAGCCGGCCACCGGGGGAGCCGATCCCGCGTCATGATGCCAGAGCCAGGCCGCGCCCGTCACCTCAGTGATATTCAGCGTCTCGCCTGGCTCCGTCTCATCCGCAGCGAAAACGTCGGCCCGGCCACGTTCCGCAGCCTGATCAATCATTTCGGATCGGCCGAACAGGCCCTTGAAGGACTGCCGGACCTCTCGCGCCGGGGCGGCAAGCCCGCGCTGCGCATCTGCAGCCGCCAGGAAGCCGAGGCGGAGCTTGAGGCCCATGCCCGCGCCGGGGCAAGGCTGGTGGCGCTCGGCGAGGCAGACTATCCGCCGCATCTGCGCCATATCGACGGCCCGCCGCCGCTCCTGTCGGTGCGCGGCAGCGGCGCGACGCTGGCCCGCCCGGCCGCGCTTGCCATCGTCGGCGCGCGCAATGCCTCGCTGGCGGGGCGCAAGTTTGCCGCACAGCTCGCCCGGGAACTCTCCGCCCATGGCTACCTGATCGTGTCGGGTCTTGCCCGGGGCATCGACGCGGCGGCCCATGAGGCGGCCTTGCCGGGCGGCACGGTCGCGGTCTTTGCCGGCGGCGTCAATGTGCTCTACCCGCCCGAGAACGCCGATCTGCTCGACCGGCTGCTTGCCGCCGGCGGGGCAGCAGTCAGCGAGATGCCCTTCGGCTGGAGCCCGCGCGGGCGCGACTTTCCCCGGCGCAACCGGGTCATTTCCGGCCTGTCGGTTGCCGTGATCGTGGTGGAGGCGGCCAAGGGCTCCGGCTCGCTGCACACCGCCCGCTTCGCGCTGGAGCAGAACCGCGACATTCTCGCCGTGCCCGGATCGCCGCTCGATCCGCGCTGCGAGGGCTGCAACCAGCTGATCCGCCAGGGCGCGACGCTGATAACCTCGACCGCCGATGTGCTGGAGAGCCTCGCCGGCCGCCCCCTGCCCGATGCCAGCCCGGACCTGGACCTTGACGAGGCGGGAGACGAGCGCGACGCGGGGCCGGACCTTGCGAGCCTGCGCGGCGATGACGCCTCCGCCCGCGCGCGGCTGATGGAGGCGCTGGGACCGACGCCGGTCGGGATCGACGAGCTGATCCGCGACACGGGCTTGCCGGCGCGGCTGGTTCTGGTGATGCTGCTGGAGCTGGAACTGGCGGGACGGCTGGAACGTTCGCCCGGTCAGCGGGTGTCGCTGCTCGGCCCCTCCTGAGGCCGGACAGCCGGACGGCCGGGGAGGACGGCAGCCTGAGCGCGGCACTTGCAAACCGGGGGCAGGACGCGAAAGGATTGCATAAGGGCAGCAGGACGTGCGACTTGACCGGAAAGACGCAACAGTCCATTTGACACGCGGCCTGCGATCCCGGATCGTCGCCGCACTTTATTTCATGCCGCTGCGGCTCGGATCTCCGGGATCCGGCAGACGCGCCTCTGAGCTCGAACGTTTGGGTCGCAATGAATATCGTCATCGTGGAATCGCCGGCCAAGGCCAAGACGATCAACAAGTATCTGGGCTCCGACTATCACGTCCTCGCCTCCTATGGCCACGTGCGCGACCTGCCGGCCAAGGACGGGTCTGTGCGCCCGGACGAAGAGTTCGCCATGTCCTGGGAGGTGGATGCCAAGTCGCAGAAGCGCCTGAGCGAGATCGCCGCCGCGGTGAAGGGAGCTGACCGGCTGATTCTCGCCACCGACCCGGATCGCGAGGGCGAGGCGATTTCCTGGCACGTGCTGGAAGTCCTGCAGAAGAAGAAGGTGCTGAAGGACGTGCCGGTGGAGCGCGTCGTCTTCAACGCCATCACCAAGCAGTCGATCCTGGACGCGATGAAGAACCCGCGCCCGATCGATGCGCCGCTGGTGGATGCCTATCTCGCCCGCCGCGCGCTCGACTATCTGGTCGGCTTCACCCTCTCGCCCGTGCTGTGGCGCAAGCTGCCCGGCGCCCGCTCGGCCGGCCGCGTGCAGTCGGTGGCGCTGCGCCTCATCTGCGACCGCGAGATGGAGATCGAGACCTTCGTCAAGGAAGAGTACTGGTCCATCCTCGCCAGCCTGAAGACGCCGAAGGGCGAGGGCTTCACCGCCTCGGTCGTGGGCTTCGAGGGCAAGAAGCTCGGCCGCCTCGACATCAAGACCGAAGAACAGGCCACCGCCATCCGCCGCATGCTGGAAAGTGCCAGCTACCGGGTGGAGAGCGTCGTCTCCAAGCCAGCCAAGCGCCACCCGCAGCCGCCCTTCACCACCTCGACGCTGCAGCAGGAGGCCTCGCGCAAGCTCGGCTTCTCCGCCTCGCGCACCATGCAGGTGGCGCAGAAGCTCTATGAGGGCGTGTCGCTCGGCGGCGAGACCACCGGTCTCATCACCTACATGCGAACCGACGGCGTGCAGATCGCCGGCGAGGCGATCGCCGCCACCCGCAAGGTGATCGCCTCCGACTTTGGCGACAGCTATGTGCCCGAGAAGCCGCGCTTCTATTCCTCCAAGGCCAAGAACGCCCAGGAAGCGCACGAGGCGGTGCGCCCGACCGACCTGTTCCGCCGCCCGCGCGACGTGGCCCGCTTCCTTGATCCCGACCAGGCCCGGCTCTACGAGCTGATCTGGAAGCGCACCATGGCAAGCCAGATGGAATCGGCCGTGCTGGAGCGCACCACCATCGACATCGACGCGAGCGGCGCGGGCAAGACGGCGGCCCTGCGCGCCACCG
This sequence comes from Pannonibacter sp. XCT-53, assembly GCF_009915765.1. Classification (NCBI taxonomy): domain Bacteria; kingdom Pseudomonadati; phylum Pseudomonadota; class Alphaproteobacteria; order Hyphomicrobiales; family Stappiaceae; genus Pannonibacter; species Pannonibacter tanglangensis. The sequence continues at coordinate 822,568 of NZ_JAABLQ010000001.1, read as the reverse complement.
GGTCGGTCGTGCGCTTCGACGGGTTCCTCGCCCTTTATCAGGAAGGCCGCGACGACGACGAGGACGAGGATTCCCGCCGCCTGCCGGCCGTGGAGGATGGCGCGGCCGTGACGCTGGCCTCCGTCGAGGGCAAGCCCGGGATCGAGGCGACGCAGCATTTCACCACGCCGCCGCCGCGCTACACCGAAGCGAGCCTCGTCAAGAAGATGGAAGAGCTCGGCATCGGCCGCCCCTCGACCTATGCCTCGACGCTGCAGACCCTGCGCGACCGCGAATATGTCGAGCTCGACAAGAAGCAGCTGGTGCCGCAGGACAAGGGCCGCATCGTCACGGCCTTCCTCGAGAGCTTCTTCAACCGCTACGTCGAATATGACTTCACCGCGAGCCTGGAAGAACAGCTCGACCGCATCTCGGCCGGCGAACTGTCCTGGCGCGAGGTGCTGGCTGCCTTCTGGCGCGATTTCTCGGCCGCCGTCGACGAGACCAAGGACCTGCGCGTGTCGCAGGTCATCGACGCGCTGAACGACCTGCTCGCCGCCCACATCTTCCCGCAGCGCGAGGACGGCAAGGACCCGCGCGCGTGCCCGACCTGTTCCACCGGCCAGCTGTCGCTGAAGGTGAGCCGCTTCGGGGCCTTCATCGGCTGCTCCAACTATCCCGAATGCAGCTACACCCGCCAGCTTGCCCGGGGCCAGGACGGCGAGGACGGCGACGGCGCTTCCGACGGCCCGAAGGTGCTCGGCACCGACCCGGAGACCGGCCTCGAGGTCTCGCTGCGCTCGGGCCGCTTCGGCCCCTACGTGCAGCTCGGCGAGGACGTGAAGGGCGGGGACAAGCCGAAGCGCTCCTCCCTGCCGCGCGGCTGGTCGGCGGCCGACCTGACCGTCGAGCGGGCACTGCAGCTGCTGAAGCTGCCGCGCGAGATCGGCGCCCATCCGGAAGACGGCAAGATGATCACGGCCGGCCTCGGCCGCTTCGGGCCCTTCGTGCAGCATGACGGCACCTATGCCAACCTCGCCTCGCCCGACGAGGTGTTCTCGGTCGGCATCAACCGGGCCGTCGACCTCCTGGCCGAGAAGCGCTCCAAGGGCGCACGCGGGCGGGCAACGCCGGCAGCGCTGAAGGACCTCGGCGAGCATCCCGACGGCGGCGGCGCCATCACCATCCGCGACGGCCGCTACGGCGCCTATGTCAACTGGGGCAAGGTCAACGCCACCCTGCCCAAGGGCAGCGACCCGATGGCGGTGACGCTGGAGCTGGCGCTCGAGCTGATCAAGGCCAAGGGCGGCGCAGCCCCGAAGAAGGCCGCCGCGAAAAAGGCGGCCCCGAAGAAGGCGGCAGCCACCAAGAAGGCACCGACGGCGAAGGACGACGCTGCCGACGGCGAAGCGGCGGACGCCGCGCCGAAGAAGGCGGCAGCCCGCAAGACGACGACCGCAAAGACGACGACCGCAAAGAAGACGGCGACCACGCCGAAAGCCAAAGCAGGTGCCGCCGGCACCAAGAAGGACACTTGAGCACGAAACGCCCCAAGCCGCGCAAGACCGCGGCCAAGACGCAGAAGACCCCCGGCGCCTTTCCCTCGCGCGAGGACATCCTCGCCTTTGTCGCAGAGAACCCCGGCAAGGCCGGCAAGCGCGAGGTGGCCAAACACTTCGGCATCGTCGGCGCCGGCCGCATCGAACTGAAGCGCATCCTCAAGGGCCTGGCCGAGGACGGCGTTGTCGAGAAGCGGCACAAGCGGCTGATCCGCCCGGGCGACCTGCCGCCGATCCTCGTCGTCTACCTGAACGCCCGCGACCGCGACGGCGAGCTGCTGGGCGAGCCGGTGAACTGGGACGAGGAGGCCGGTCCGCCGCCGAAGGTGCTGGTCATCACCCGCAAGGACGCCCCGCGCGGCACGCAGCCGGGCATCGGGGACCGGGCGCTGGTGCGCCTCGCCGATCTCGATCCGGGGCCGGAGGCACGCCACGCCGCCCGGGTGCTCAAGGTGCTGGAGAAGCAGCAGGGCGCGATCCTGGGCATCCTGCGCCAGCGCGCAGCCCACCAGCCGCCCTATCTGGAGCCCATCGACCGCAAGCAGCGCGAGCTGGACATCGATCCCTCCGACCTGAAGGACGCCGCAGAGGGCGATCTCGTCAGCGTCGAGATCACCCGCACCGGCCGCTATGGCTCGCCGCGCGCCAGGATCCTGCGCCGCTTCGGCTCGATGAACTCCGAGATGGCGATCTCGGAAATCGCGTTGCACAGCCACAACATCCCGCATGTCTTTCCGGCGGTGGTCGAGGCGGAGGCCGAGCGCGCCGAACCCGTGACGCTCGGCCAGCGCGAGGACTGGCGCAAGATCCCGCTGATCACCATCGACCCGGCCGACGCCAAGGATCACGACGACGCGGTCTATGCCGAACCGGACCAGGACCCGGCCAACGAGGGCGGGCATGTGGTCTTCGTCGGCATTGCCGATGTCGCCCACTATGTGCGGCCGGGCACGGCGCTCGACCGGGAAGCGCACCTGCGCGGCAACTCGGTCTATTTCCCGGACCGTGTCATACCGATGCTGCCGGAGCGCATCTCCAACGAGCTGTGCTCGCTGAAGGAGAATGTCGACCGGCCGGCACTCGGCCTGCGCATGGTGTTCGACAAGACCGGCCGCAAGATCGCGCACACGTTCCACCGGGTGCTGATGCGCTCGGCCGCAAAGCTTTCCTACCAGCAGGCGCAGGCGGCCATCGACGGGCGCCCGGACGACAAGACCGGCCCGCTGCTGGAGCCGATCCTGAACCCGCTCTGGGCGGCCTATGCCTGCCTGCAGCTCGGCCGCGACGCCCGCGAGCCGCTGGATCTCGACCTGCCGGAACGCAAGATCAAGCTGAAGCCCGACGGCACGGTCGATCACGTCTACGTGCCGGAGCGCCTCGACGCCCACAAGCTGATCGAGGAGTTCATGATCCAGGCCAACGTGGCCGCCGCCGAGACGCTGGAAAAGAAGAAGATACCCCTGCTCTACCGCATCCACGATGCGTCGAGCCCGGAGAAGCTGCAGTCGCTGAAGGAGTTCCTGTCCACGCTCGGCATGAAGCTGCCATCGGCTGGCGGGCTGCGGCCGGCGACCTTCAACGGCATCCTCGCCAAGGTGAAGGACACGCCGCAGGCGCATCTGGTCAACGAGGTGATACTGCGCTCGCAGGCGCAGGCCGAATACGCGCCGATGAACATCGGCCATTTCGGCCTCAACCTGCGCCGCTACGCGCATTTCACCTCGCCGATCCGCCGCTATGCCGACCTCATCGTGCACCGCGGCCTGATCCGGGCTCTGGGCTTCGGCAGCGACGGCCTGCCGGAGGAGATCGAGGGCCGGCTGGAGGCCATCGGCGCGGAAGTGTCGGCCGCCGAACGCCGGGCCATGCTGGCCGAGCGCGAGACCATCGACCGGCTGATCGCCCTGTGGATGAGCGAGCGGGTCGGCGCGCGCTTCACCGGCCGCATTTCCGGTGTGGTGAAGTCGGGCCTGTTCATCCGCCTGGACGACAGCGGGGCCGACGGCTTCATCCCGGCCTCGACGATCGGCTTCGACTATTTCAGGTATGACGAAGGGTCGCACGCGCTGATTGGCGACAGGACGGGCGAAAGGCACCAGCTTGGTGATAAGGTGGAGGTTGAACTGGTCGAGGCGGCCCCCTTCGCCGGCGCCCTGCGCTTTGCTCTCCTGAGCGAGGGCAGCCCGGACGACAGACGGAGCGGACGTGCGCCGCGCAACACCATCGGCCGCAACCGCAAGAGCCTGAGCCCGCCCCGGCAGCAGCGCAAGAGGACCCCGAAACGATGAGCGTCAACTACATCCACGCGGACGGCATCCCCGTCGAGGACGACGCCCCGCGCGCCAAGCCGCAACGCAATGTCGCCGAGGCCATGCTGCGCGGCATGATGTGCCGCTGCCCGTCCTGTGGCCAGGGCAAGCTGTTCAGCGGCTTCCTGACGGTCGCGCCGGTGTGCCAGTCCTGCGGCACCGAGCTGCACCACCACCGCGCCGATGACGCCCCGCCCTACTTCACCATCACCATCGTCGGCCACATCATCATCCCGGCGATGATGGCCGTGGAGATGATGTATCGCCCGGCGGTCTGGATCCACATGGTGCTGTGGCTGTCGCTGACCGTGATCCTGTCACTGGCCTTCCTGCGCCCCGTCAAGGGCGCGCTCGTCGGCCTGCAATGGGCCCTCTACATGCATGGCTTCGACCCGGACGCGGAAGATGATCTGCCGGTGCCGGAGCCCGTCCCGAGCCCGCGATGACCGGACCTGCCGTCAGCGATCTCCTGGCCGAAGCCAGGGCCAACAAGTCCCATCCCGCGCTGCGCCCCCGGGATGCCGCGACGCTCCTGATCCTTGACCGCAGCGGACCGCAGTTCCGCGTGCTGATGGGCCGGCGGCACAAGGGGCATGTGTTCATGCCCGGCATGTTCGTCTTCCCCGGCGGCCGCGTGGACCCGACCGACAGCCGGGTGCCGGTGGCCGATGACTACCATCCGGACGTGGCGGCGCGTCTGGCGGCGCGCCCGCGCGGCCGGCTCTCGTCCGCCCGCCTCAGGGCCTTCACGGTGGCCGCCGTGCGCGAGACCTACGAGGAAGCCGGCCTCTTCGTCGGCCTGAAATCGGGCCGCAGCTGGCGCGCGCCCGGCGACTTCGCCGCCTTCTCCGACCGCGGCATCGAGATCAGCCTCGCACCGATGCGCATGATCGCCCGGGCAATCACCCCGCCGGGGCGGCCGCGCCGCTTCGACACCCGCTTCCTGGCCGTCTTCTCCGACGCCATCGCCGACCGTCTCCCGGACGGCACGGGGCCGTCGGGCGAGCTGGAGGATGTGGCCTGGCTGACGCTGGCCGAGACCGCCAAGCTGGACCTGCCCGTCATCACCCAGAAGATCCTTGCCGATCTCGACGCCCGGCTGGCCGAGGACCCGGATCTCGCCCCCTCCACGCCGGTGCCCTTCTATTTCCTGCGCGGGCAGGACTTCCAGCGCGACCTGATTTAGCATTACCGTGGTTTTTTTGCCCCCTGCCCCGCCAGAGCTTGACTTTGGCCGGCTTATGAGTAGTTTGCGGCCTGATTTCGTGACACCGCAGCGGACTCAAGGGGCGCCAGACACTGGCCGGATTGAGCGTTCGCCGGACAACCAGGAACAGGATCGAAGGCCATGGCCAAGGCGACCACCATCAAGATCAAGCTGCTTTCCACCGCCGACACCGGCTTCTTCTATGTGACCAAGAAGAACTCCCGCACGATGACCGAGAAGATGTCGATGCGGAAGTACGACCCGATCGCGAAGAAGCACGTCGAGTTCAAGGAAACCAAGATCAAGTAAGGCTTGATCGCTGGCTTCAGACATCAAGGGCGCCCTCCGGGCGCCTTTTTTGTTGCGGGGCGGCGGCATGTGCGGCGACGTGCCGGAAAGCCTGACGGGAGAGCCTGACGGGAGAGCCTGGCCGCGCCAGCGCCGGGACGAGGCCTGCAGCGCCGCAGGCCCCCGCTCAGGACCAGGGCCGCATGCAGCCCCGCGCGAGCGCGGGGGGAAGACATCAGCGGATATCGGGGGGCGTGAGGCGGGCTAAACCCGGTTGCCGGTCGCGCGGCCTGCGGCCGACGAAGAAGGCGGCCGGCGAAATGCTGGGGTCACGAGGAGGCCACTCATCGCGCAGCATTTCACCGGCCTTTTCCCCACGGACCCAGGAGATGCGGCGGACCCAGGCATTCCGCAGGGTTTTAGTGACAAACGCAAATGACTGAGACCACGAAATGACTTCGGACTTCTCGGCAATCATCTGGGACGTCAATTCACGTGGTCACGTTAGCCGAGACGGCCAACGAATCAACAAAAGACCACAGCCGCACCACATCTGTCGCGCGTCTTAGTAAATCTGTAACCTTAACGGTGGAGCGGCAGCCCCGGCTGGCCATGGCCCGCAGGCGGCAGCGGCGGCCGGAAGCAGGGCCCGAGGCGCGGCCTGAGACGGTCAGGCGTCGCCCAGATAGGAGCGGACGGTCTCGAGAAACTTTGCGACGGAAATCGGCTTGGAGATATAGGCCTCGCAACCGCCCTGGCGGATGCGCTCCTCGTCCCCCTTCATGGCAAAGGCGGTGACCGCGATCACCGGGATCATGCTGAGCTCGTCGTCTTCCTTGATCCACTTGGTCACTTCCAGCCCGGACACTTCGGGAAGCTGGATGTCCATCAGGATCAGGTCGGGCCGGTGGGTGCGCGCGAGATTGAGCGCCTCGATGCCTGTGCGGGTCTGCAGGGTGTTGTAACCGTGCGCCTCCAGCAGGTCATGAAAGAGCTTCATGTTGAGCTCGTTGTCTTCCACGATCAGCACGGTCTTTGCCATGAATGCTGCCTTTGCCGGCTCCGGCCTGGATAAGATCGGGAGGCCCCCTACCCGGCATGCCCGGATGCAGGCATGCACAAGCCTCTCGCTTGAGTTAGGAAGATGGTAGCGCGGATTCGTTTCGGAAAGGCAAAAATGCGATGACAGGTCAGCGACCGAAGACGATTACCTTTGAAAAGGCAGAGGAAATTGCAACCGATGTGCTGCTGCACCTGACGCGGGACCCGGAACTTGTGGGCCGCTTCCTGGCGGTGTCCGGGATAGGACCTGAATCGATTCGCAGTGCCGCCGCAGAGCCGGGATTTCTTGCCGGCGTGCTCGAATTCCTCATGGGCGACGAGCCCCTGCTTCTGGCCTATTGCGAGAATTCCGGCCTGCGCCCGACGCTGATTGCCGCCGCCCGCTTTGCCCTTGTCGGTGAGGATCACCTTGATGTCTGACCTGCATGCTCCGGCCCGCGAGGTGCTCGACCAGATCGCGGCGCTGGCCCCGGGCTCCGGCCGCCCGCTCGTCATCTGCGACGTGGACGAGGTGGTCTTCCACATGGTGCGGCACCTGGAAGTCTTCCTGGCCGACCGGGGCCTGCGCTTCCTGCGCCACGCCTATCAGCTGACCGGCAACATCGGCCCGGTGGACGGCGAGACGCCGATCGGACAGGACGAGGTGCGCCGGCTGCTGCTCGGCTTCTTCGCCGAGGTGAGCGACCGGCAGGACCCGGTGGAGGGGGCTGCCGACGGCCTCAGGGCGCTGGCGGAGGTGGGCGAGGTGATCTTCCTCACCAACCTGCCGGGCAGTGCCAACAAGCCGGCCCGCGAGCGCCTGCTGGCCCGGCACGGCATGCCCTACCCCGTGGTGACCAACGCCGGACCGAAGGGCGGCGCCGCGGCGGCCCTCTCCGCCGGACGGGGCCGGCCGGTGGTGTTCATCGACGACAGCCCGCAGAACCTGAAGTCGGTGCATGCGAGCCTGCCGGAGACCCATCTGGTGCATTTCGTTGCCGACGACCGGTTCCGCGCGGCGGTGGAGCCGCTGCCGATGGCCGGCCTGCTGTCGGGAGACTGGCAGGAGACAAGCCGCCACATCCTCTCTATCCTCGCCGGGAGGCAAGAGACCCGGTAAGCCCCGACGGCCGCCGGAAACCACGACGACACCGACGATGACCGATGCCGGACCGACAACGGCGAGCCCTGCTGCCGGCAGCGCGCGCAGCCTCTGCCGCGACTGCGGCCGCCGCGTTGCGCCGCCGCGCGGGCGCTGCCCGGCCTGCGGCAGTCCGCGCCTGGTGACCCATCCGGACCTCGACCGGCTGACCATCGCCCATGTGGACTGCGACGCCTTCTTCGCCTCGGTGGAGAAGCGCGACAACCCGGCGCTGGCCGACGTGCCGGTGATCGTCGGCGGCGGCACGCGCGGGGTCGTCTCGACCTGCTGCTACATCGCGCGCATCCATGGCGTGCGCTCGGCCATGCCGATGTTCAAGGCGCTGGAGGCCTGTCCCGAGGCCGTGGTGATCCGGCCGGACATGGCGAAATATTCCGCCGTCGGCCGCCAGATCCGGGAGCGCATGCTGGCCCTGACGCCGCTGGTGGAGCCCTTGTCGATCGACGAGGCCTTCCTCGACCTGTCGGGCACCGAGCGGCTGCATCAGGCGAGCCCGGCCGAAGTGATGGCGCGCTTTGCCCGCGAGATCGAGCGCGACATCGGCGTCACCGTGTCGGTCGGCCTGGCGCCCAACAAGTTCCTCGCCAAGATCGCCTCCGAGCTGGACAAGCCCCGCGGCTTTGCCGTGATCGGCCCGGCCGAGGCGCGCGGCTTTCTCGCCACCCGGCCCGTCGGTGTCATCTGGGGCGTCGGCAAGGTGTTCCAGGCCCGGCTGGCGGCGGACGGGCTCACCACCATCGGCCAGCTTCAGGCCATGGATCCGGCCGACCTGATCCGGCGCTATGGCAGCATGGGCATCCGCCTCGCCCGCCTTTGCCAGGGCGAGGACGACCGGCAGGTGACCCCGAGCCGGCCCGCCAAGAGCGTCAGCGCGGAGACCACCTTCTCCACGGACCTGTCCAAGCGCGCCGACCTGCGTCCGGTGCTGCGCGACCTGTCGGAAAAGGTCTCGGCCCGGCTGAAGGCCGCGGACCTCGCCGGGCGCAGCGTGACGCTGAAGCTGAAGACCGCCCAGTTCCGCCTGATCACCCGCTCGCGCCAGCTTGCAGACCCGACGCAGCTCGCCGACCGGATCTTCCGCGCCGGCGACGACCTGCTGGCGGACGCCGCATGGGGCGAGGCGTTCCGCCTCATCGGCATCGGCGTCGGCGACCTGGTGGCCGGCACCCAGGCCGACCCGGCCGACCTGATCGACGAGGGCTCCGGCCGGCGCGCCAGGGCGGAAGAGGCGATGGACCGGGTGCGGGAGAAATTCGGCAAGGCAGCCGTCGAGACCGGGCTTGTGCATGCCGCCCGGCAGGACCGGAGCCGCAGCTGACGGCGGCAGGGTGCCGGTTGGCGGCGGGCAGATGCGGGTTGGCAGACGCGGGTTGGCAGACGCGGGTCGGCCTGGGCCGGTCAGCAGGGGCCGGTCAGCAGGAGCATGTCAGCAGGGGCCGGCCAGCAGGGCCCCTGTTGCAGATGCGCTGTTGCAGATGCGCCGTTATTGGCAGTCGGTCAGCGGATAGACGACCAGATCCTTGAGCTGGCCCTCGATCTTGAAGTCGCCGTAGTCGAGCACGAGGCGGCGGGTGACGCCGTTCTCATAGAGCAGGAAGCTGATCTGGTAGACCGGGGTCGCCTCGCCGCCCTGGTCGAGGGTCGGGTCGAAATAGGAAATGGTGACTGGCCAGCGGGCTCCGGCGCCGATCTTGCCGACCGCAGCCGCATCGTCCTCGCCGGCCGCGTCCGCGCCCTCCTGGCGGGCCCCGATCACGGCCCCCGTGGCATAGACCTTGTCCCCGGTCTCGGCCCCGTCGAAGACCTCCGCCTCGAAGAAGGACTCACCCCGCTTCGCCGCCTCGATCATCGCCTTGAGATGCGAGATCGGAAAATAGACCTGCCCGTTGATGTCGAGCTTCTTTTCCTCCGGCACGGCCAGAGCGATCCGCAGGCGGTCGCGGGTGGCCGTGGCGGTGCCGCGGGTTTCCTCGCTCAGGGCCTGGTCGACATAGGTCTGGGTGAGGAACTGGTAGCGGCCCGACTGGGGCTCCTCGAACGAGGACGTGCGCAGGTCCGTCACCTGCGACAGCCCGCCCTCGTCCTCGAAGCGGCTGACAAAGCGGAAGGTGACGCTGTAGCCGTCGCAGGAATTGCCGGAAAACTCGTAGACCATGCGGCCGGTGAGCGCGGCGATGCCGGTGCCCTCGGCGGCGTCGCCGAGCTTCATGTCATAGACCGCGCGATGGGGCACGAGCGGCAGGCTGCCGGCCGACTGCGCCGGAGCGACGCCCATTCCGAGGGAGCTTGCGCAGACGGCTGCGGCAAGGGACAGCGCGCGAACGGCGGCTGCGAATGCGGACATGGACAGGCTCCCGTGATCAGGCCAGCTACGCGGCCACCTCTTCCCTCTTCCCTAGCACATTCCCGGCCGCGCGTGGCAAGTCCGATGGCATTAACCCCAGCCGGCGAAGCATCCGCTGCGGCAACCCGGCAGAGGCGGGCGGACGCAGCGGTGGAGCCGCGCCGGGCGCGGCGTTTTGCCCTTGCCCGCACAAGGGATTCCGGGCATCAAGGCCACGGTTTCCGCCCCTGGTTTCCGTCTTTTTTCACAGGATGACCGAACATGTCTGACACGATTGAAGCGCGCCTCGCCTCCCTCGGCGTGACCCTGCCGACCCCGGCCGCCCCGCAGGCCAACTACGTGCCCGTGGTGCGCACCGGCAACCTGCTGTTCGTCTCCGGCCAGATCCCGATCGGTCCGAACGGCATCGAGTTCGTCGGCAAGGTCGGCCAGGAGTTCGGCATCGAGGAAGGCCGCGCCTGCGCCCGTCTGTGCGGCATCAACATCATCGCCCAGACCAAGGCCGCCATCGGTGACCTGGAAAAGGTCGTGCGCATCGTCAAGCTCGTCGGCATGGTCAACTCCACCCCGGACTTCACCGACCAGCCGAAGGTGATCAACGGCTGCTCCGACTTCCTGGTCGACGTGTTCGGTGACAAGGGCCGCCACGCCCGGTCGGCCGTCTCCGTCGCCTCGCTGCCCTTCGGCGTGGCCGTCGAGATCGAAGCCGTCATCGAAGTCGCCTGAGACCGGCGCATCCGCATCCGGACAGCGGCCCCGGCCGCTGTCCCCCGTCCTCCCTCGCAAGCCCCTGTCCCGCGCCACCGGATCCCCGTCATGACCGACCATTCCTGGATCGTCGCCCGCCCGATCGCCCACCGCGGCTTCCACACCGCCTCGGCCGGCATCATGGAAAACAGCCCGACCGCCGTGGCCGAGGCCCTTGCCCGCAACTACGCCATCGAGGTGGACCTGCAGGAGACCGCCGACGGCAAGGCCATCGTCTTCCATGACGACGATCTGGACCGCCTCGCCGAGGGCACCGGGCCGGTGATCGCCCGCACCGCCGACCAGCTCGTCGGCATCCGCATGAAGTCCGGCACCGACCGGCTGTGGCTGTTCGAGGAGCTGCTGGAGCAGGTTGCCGGCCGTGTCACGCTGGTGGTCGAGGTGAAGTCGCTGCATCAGCCCGACGCCCAGGCCGCCTTCGTGCGCCGCATCTGCGACATCGTGCGCGGCTACAAGGGGCCGCTGGTGCTCAAGTCCTTCGATCCCGACATGCTGTCGGTGATGCGCGCCTATGCGCCCGAGATCCCGCGCGGCATCGTGGCCGACCGGACGCCGAACGAGGGCGAGTACCGCAAGCTGACGCGCATGGACCGCTTCATCATGCGCCACCTGCTGCATTTTCCGCGCACCCGGCCGCATTTCATCTCCTACCACTACAAGGACCTGCCGATGGCTGGCCCGAGCCTCTTGCGCAAGGTCTTCGGCCTGCCGATCATGACCTGGACGCTGCGCAACCCGGCCGACAAGGCCCGCGCGCTGGCCCATGCCGACCAGATCATCTTCGAGGGCTTCGAGGCGGACCAGGTCTGAGGCGACAGGCCGTGACAGGCCTGTCCGTTCCGTATCGCCTCTCCATCGTCATGCCGGGCGCAGCACAGCGAAGACCCGGGACCGGAGAGCCAGGACCTCGAGGTTTTGCAGTCTGGTAGCGCTCTGCTTCGGCTCTCCGGTCCCGGCCCGGCGCTTCGCTGGGCCGGAATGACGGCGGCGAGACGGATGTCTGCCGAGGGTCCAGGTCTCCCCCTTGCGGCGGCAGGGCAGTGATCTACCTTCTCGCAGGAACTGTCCTCCTGCCGCCGAGCCGTGGCTTTCCCGCCCGGCCATTCAAAGGGTCCGATCCTCATGAGCGCCACACCGCCCCCGGACGACGGTTGCGATGACGCAGTCGCTGACCCGGACGCCACCGGAGCTGGCAGCTCGGGATCTGGCAGCGCGGGATCTGGCCGCGCGGGAGTTGGCGCATCCGTGACCGAGGCCCGGCTGCGGATTCTCGAAGGCCTCCGCGACATCGCCGCCCCGGTCTGGGACGGGCTGGCAAACCCGTCCTTCGTCCGGGCCGACGATGGCCGCCTCGCCCCGCGGAGCCCTGACGCTGGCGGCGACCCGGTTCCCTACAATCCGTTCCTGTCGCATGCCTTCCTGGAGGCGCTGGAGGCGTCGGGCTGTGTTGGCGGCCGCAGCGGCTGGATCCCGCGTCATCTGGTGCTGGAAGACGGGAACGGCACGGCCCTCGGGGCGGTGCCGGCCTATCTGAAGACCCATTCGCAGGGCGAATATGTCTTCGACCATGGCTGGGCCGAGGCCTTTCACCGCGCCGGCGGCAGCTATTACCCGAAGCTTCAGGTGTCGGTGCCCTTCACGCCGGCGACCGGCCGCAGATTTCTGACCTCGCCGCTGCAGGATCGCGACAGCCTGACGGCGGCACTGGCCGAAGGCCTGGTGGAGGTGTGCCGGCTGTCGGGCGCCTCTTCTGTCCATGCCACGTTCCTGACCGAGCCGGAATGGACCCTGCTGGGAACCGAGGGCTACCTGCAGCGCACGGACCAGCAGTTCCACTGGCTCAACCGGGACTATGCCAGCTTCGAGGCCTTTCTGGAGGATCTCGCCTCGCGCAAGCGCAAGACGATCCGCAAGGAGCGGCGCGAGGCGCTGGAGAACGGCATCTCCATCGAGTGGCTGACCGGAAGCGACATCACCGAGGCGCACTGGGATGCCTTCTTCGCCTTCTACATGGACACCGGCGCGCGCAAGTGGGGCCGGCCCTACCTCAACCGGGGCTTCTTCTCGCTGATCGGCGAGCGGATGGCCAACCAGATCCTGCTGGTGATGGCCAGGCGGAACGGGCGCTACATCGCCGGAGCGATCAACTTCATCGGCTCGGACACGCTCTATGGCCGCAACTGGGGCTGCATCGAGCATCATCCCTGCCTGCATTTCGAGGTCTGCTACTATCAGGCCATCGACTTCGCCATCGACCGGGGCCTGAAGGTGGTCGAGGCCGGCGCCCAGGGTGAACACAAGCTGGCGCGCGGCTACCTGCCGACGCTGACCCGCTCGGCGCACTGGATCGCCCACCCGGGACTGCGCCAAGCTGTTGCCGATTACCTCGAACGGGAGCGGCAGGCGGTGGCGATGGACGCGGAGATCCTGGCGGCGCATGCGCCTTTCAAGAAAGGATGAAGCACCTTGAGCGGCGTCTCAACGGATGCCGGCAAGTGATTCGCCCGATTCACGGATTTGCTCCGGGCCAGACCCGCGCCGCCACGCCGCCCCCCCTTGCCTCCCGCACGACCGACCCGTTAGGGTGCCGGCACCAGCGATCGACCCTTTTGACAGGAAGCGCCCGATGAGCACCCCCGCCTACGACCCGACCAATGTCTTCGCCAAGATCCTGCGCGGCGAACTGCCGGCCCACAAGGTCCACGAGGACGCCGAGACGCTGGTGATCATGGACATCATGCCGCGCGGCGACGGCCACGTGCTGGTCATCCCGAAGGCCCCCTCGCGCAACATCCTCGACATCGCGGAGACGGACCTCTTTGCCGTGATGGCAACGGTGCAGAAGATGGCGCGGGCGCTGGTCAGGGCGTTCGATGCGGACGGCACGACGATCCAGCAGTTCTCCGAGGCCGCCGGCGGCCAGGTGGTGTTCCACACCCATGTGCATGTGATCCCGCGCTTCGACGGCGTGCCGCTGAAGCCGCATACCGGCGAGATGGCCGATCAGGCGGTGCTGGCGGCCCATGCGGACAGGATCCGCGCGGCGCTGGCCTGACAGGCTGACGAAACGGACGACCGGGGCAGGCCCAGGCTCAGGTTCAGGCCCAGGCTCTGGCTGAGGTTCAGGCGCCAAGCAGGAGCCAGCCGCCGATCAGCACGACCTCGGCCGCCAGCACGCCGAGGATGACCTGCTGGCGCAAGAGCAGGAAGGCGGCAAATCCGGCCGCCGCCGCAGCCACCCGCAAGGCCATGGGTGTTGCCTCCAGCGCACCGGTGGGAAACAGGATCAGCCTGGCAATCACGCCGGCCACCAGCGCGGTGGCAATGGCGCGCACGAAGACCAGGAGCTCGCTGTCCTCGCGCAGGCGGCCAGCGGCAAGGACCCCCAGCCAGCGCCAGATGTCAGTCGCCAGCCAGCCGGCAACGACGATCATCACATAAGGCCAGAAACCGGCGATCGCTGCGGCGCTCATGGTTTCGGCCGTCATGTGTCACGCCCCCAGCCGAGATGCCGGGCCAACCGCGTGCCGCCATAGGCCAGGCACCCGCCGACGAGGCCGGTGAGCAGGAGATCCGCCCCCGGCGCGACCAGGGCAAAGACCGGCCCGAGCCCGAGGCCGACGAGCATCGCCACCTTGTCCACCGACAGCCGCGCCGCCGTCCACAGCGAACAGAGGAAATAGACCGGCGTCAGCAGGAACAGCGCGCCGGCGACCATCGGCGGCATGTCATCCACCAGCAGGTAGGACAGGCCGGTGATGATGGTGACCGATCCGGTCAACGTGCAGGCAAAGCCGAGGAAGAAGGGCAAGCGCGCCGGCCTCGGCAGGTCCGGCAGGGTGCGCATGGCAAAGACCCAGGCCGTGATCGCCACGAAATGCGCGGCAAACAGCAGGTGCCAGCGCTTCGTGCGGCCCTCGACCCGCAGGATGGGCACGAGCGCCATGGTCATGGGCATCAGCCGCACCGAAGCCAGCGCCACGGCGATTGCAGCCGGAACCAGCCCGACGCCGCCGGCCATGGCTCCGGTCAGGACGACGATGGAGGGCAGCGCCCAGACCAGCGCGGACATCATCAGCGTCTCGGCGAGCGTCAGTCCGCTCTCGCGCGCAAGTCCGGCATAGCCGATGAAGGCCGCAACCAGAATGAGGCCCGGGATCGACACGGCCGCCCGCGCCCCCCGCAGCGCCCAGAGACGGGCGCCCGCTTCGGGGGCAGAGGGCATGGCCGGCTCGGACGGAGAGGCAGGCAAGGTCATGGGGCCGTGCGACTGAGAGACGTGAGGCTCGACGACCGGCGCGACAGGGAGGCCGCACGCCGGACGCAATCCCGACAGGGACCCCGAGCCTAGCATTGCCCCCCTGCCCCTGCCACCCGTCAGGAGGGGCCAGCAGGTCCGCGTCTGGGGGAAAGGGCGAGCGACGCGTTTTCCTCCGCCGTCCCGGCCTTGTGCCGGGGCCTGTCACGCTGGCAAGGCTGCCGGATCACTGATGGCGCAGACAGGATTGGACGTCGGTCCCGGCTCAAGGCCGGGACAGCGCGGTGTTTGACCCCTACGCTTTACGCAACAAAAAACCCGGCTGTCGGCCGGGTTGAACCTGATGACCAACCTCGATCGCACCGAAGTCATCCCGGCCAGGCGAAGCGCCGGGCCGGGAACGGAGAGTCGAAGCCTCAAAATTTCAATGCGTTAACCCCGGAAGGACCTGAGCTCTCCGGTCCCGGATCTCCGCTTCGCTGCGTCCGGGATGACGAGAGAGGGTTTGTCATCAGTCTGAACCCGGCCGTTTCCGGCCGGGCTGCTGATGTCTTGCGCAGTCCGCTCAGTCCGCGAGCGGGACTTTCGGGACAAGGCTCTTCTTGGAGCGGGCGGGCGGGGACTTGGCCTCGACCACCGGCTCCAGCTTCTTGGCGGCCGGCTTGCGCTTGCGCTTGGGCTTGGCAGCGGCCTTCGGCGGCTCCGGCCGCACCGGCTTGTCCTCGACCGTCTCCAGCAGCAGGCCGGCCTTGTCCTCGCTGACCGAGACCTTGACCGTGCCGCCCTTCTTGAGCTTGCCGAACAGCACCTCGTCGGCCAGCGGCCGCTTGATGTGCTCCTGGATGACACGGCCGAGCGGCCGGGCCCCCATCTGGCTGTCGTAGCCCTTGTCGGCCAGCCAGGCGACGGCATCCTGCGTCAGCTCGAAGGTGACGCCGCGGTCGGCCAGCTGGGCTTCCAGCTGCATCACGAACTTCTCGACCACCTGGTAGATGACCTCGATCGGCAGGTTGCCGAAGGGGATGATCGCGTCGAGACGGTTGCGGAACTCCGGCGTGAACAGGCGGTTGATCGCCTCCCGGTCATCGCCTTCCCGCTTCACCTGGTTGAAGCCGACCGGCGCCTTGGCCATGTCGGCCGCCCCGGCGTTGGTCGTCATGATCAGGATGACATTGCGGAAATCGACCTGCTTGCCGTTGTGGTCGGTCAGCTTGCCGTGGTCCATCACCTGCAACAGGATGTTGTAGAGGTCCGGATGCGCCTTCTCGATCTCGTCAAGCAGCAGCACGCAATGCGGATGCTGGTCGACGCCATCGGTGAGCAGGCCGCCCTGGTCGAAGCCGACATAGCCCGGAGGCGCACCGATCAGACGGCTGACGGTGTGCCGCTCCATGTATTCCGACATGTCGAAGCGCAGCAGCTCGACACCCAGCGACGAGGCCAGCTGGCGCGCCACTTCGGTCTTGCCGACACCGGTCGGACCGGAGAACAGATAGCTGCCGATCGGCTTGTTCGGCTCGCGCAGGCCGGCACGGGCCAGCTTGATGGCGCTCGCCAGCGTCTCGATGGCCTTGTCCTGGCCATAGACGACCCGCTTCAGGTCCTCCGAGAGCTTGGACAGCACCTCGGCGTCATCCTTGGACACGGACTTCGGCGGGATGCGGGCCATGGTGGCGATGGTGGTCTCGATCTCCTTGACGCCGATGGTCTTGCGACGGCGGCTCTCGGGCAGCAGGGCCTGGGACGCCCCGGTCTCGTCCAGAACATCAATGGCCTTGTCCGGCAGCTTGCGGTCATTGATGTACTTGGCCGACAGCTCCACCGCCGTCTTGATGGCGTCGTTGGTGTACTTGACCTTGTGGAAGTCCTCGAAATAGGGCTTGAGGCCCTTGAGGATCTCGATCGCATCGCTGACCGTCGGCTCGTTGACGTCGATCTTCTGGAACCGGCGCACGAGGGCACGGTCCTTCTCGAAGAACTGGCGATACTCCTTGTAGGTGGTCGAGCCGATGCAGCGGATCGCGCCGGAGGCGAGCGCCGGCTTCAGCAGGTTGGAGGCGTCCATCGCCCCACCCGAGGTCGCGCCCGCACCGATGACCGTGTGGATCTCGTCGATGAACATCACCGCACCGGGATACTCCTCGATCTCCTTGACCACCTGCTTCAGCCGCTCCTCGAAGTCGCCGCGGTAGCGGGTGCCGGCGAGCAGCGTGCCCATGTCGAGCGCGAAGATGGTGGCGTCCTGCAGGACCTCCGGCACATCCTTGCGGATGATGCGCAGGGCAAGGCCCTCCGCGATGGCGGTCTTGCCGACGCCCGGATCGCCGACGAACAGCGGATTGTTCTTGGAGCGACGGCACAGGATCTGGATCGTGCGCGAAATCTCGCTGTCACGACCGATCAGCGGGTCGATCTTGCCTGCCCGCGCCTTCTCGTTGAGATTGACGCAATAGGCTTCGAGCGCATCGGTCTTCTTCTTCGGCTTGGTCTCGACGTCTTCCGGCATGGCTGCTTCGTCCTCGACCCCCTGCACGGGCCGGGGCTCGGACAATCCGGGCCGCTTGGCGATGCCGTGCGAGATGTAGTTCACAGCGTCGTAGCGGGTCATGTCCTGCTCCTGCAGGAAATAGGCCGCATGGCTCTCGCGTTCGGCAAAGATCGCGACGAGCACGTTTGCGCCGGTCACTTCCTCCCGGCCGGAAGACTGGACGTGGATCACGGCGCGCTGGATCACGCGCTGGAACCCGGCAGTCGGCTTGGAATCCTCGTCGCCATCGGTGACGAGATTTTCCAATTCGGTCTCGATGTAGTCCACCAGATTGCGCTTGAGCACATCCAGATCGACGTTGCACGCCCGCATGACGGCCGCTGCGTCCTGGTCATCGATGAGTGCGAGCAGGAGATGCTCCAGCGTCGCGTATTCCTGCTGTCGCTCGTTGGCGAAGGCGAGTGCCTGGTGCAGGGCCTTTTCAAGGCTTCGGGAGAATGACGGCACGAGCTTGTCCCCTTACTTCTTCTCCATCACGCATTGCAGCGGATGTTGATGTTTGCGGGCGAAATCCATCACCTGGGTTACTTTCGTTTCGGCCACCTCATATGTGTAGACGCCACATTCGCCGACGCCATGATGATGGACGTGCAGCATGATCCGGGTCGCTTCCTCCCGGTTCTTCTGGAAGAAGCGCTCCACCACGTGAATGACGAACTCCATCGGGGTGTAATCGTCGTTGAGCAACAGTACCCGATAGAGATTGGGCCGTTTCGTGACGGTTCTCGTCTTGGTGACGACAACCGTTCCGCCTTCCCCGTCCTCGTCCCGGCGCGATCCGCTTGCCATGCCTAAACCCGTCTGCCTCTTCGTCCTGCCCGTCACCGGGGCGGCCCTGCCGGAGCGGGACAGACCATCTGCCCGCCCGCCGGCGCCACCGTTTCCGGGCACCCTGCCCAATCACGCTGCCCGACCGCGGCGCACCCGCGCCCGGCCAGTCGCCTTCACTGCCAGTCGCCCTCGAACCGGTCCGGCTGCCCCCAGTCTAGAGCGCCGACCGTAACCAAGCCCTTCACCGGAAGACGGGAAAAAGGGCTTGCCTGGAAACCCGACGCACAGGCCAGGCCCGAAGGTCCTGCCCGCAATCCTTACCTGCCCTCGGGTCCGGCGCAATGGTCTGTTTCACCTACTCCGCGCCAAAGTGAGCCACTGGTTGCGACCTTTCCGGAGATGTAGGACCGTTTTCGCATTATGGAAGATCAATCCTGAGTGAAGCTTGGGACGCCCGGAGCGGCGGCGCGCGCCTCCCCGCCGGCGCCAGCCCGCATCCGGCCGCCGACAGAACCGGCAGGGGACCGCCCCCGCGTGGCGTCCGCCGGCCCGGCACGCCGATTATTTTGCAGTGCAAAAAATTCCGGCGCACGGGCGTGCGGCACCCGAAATGCAAGACGCCCGGAAACCGAACCGGTTTCCGGGCGTCGAAACTGCGGGGCCCTGAGGCCCGGGACGCGGCGCTGCCTTACTTGGCGGCCTTGCCGAACAGGCCTTCGTAGGGCTTGTAGGCGTCCTTGGCGAGATCGGTGTACATTTCACCGATCTTAGTGAACTTGGTCATGGCGGCCTCGTAGGAGGTCTTCACGTAGTCGGTCTGGGCCTCGAGAGCCTTGTCCAGCGACTTGGAAGCCATGATCTTCTCGACCGCAGCGGTGCCTTCCTCGAAGGACTTCTTCTGGAAGTCGGCGAGTTCCGAGGCAATTGCCTGCAGGCCCTTGGTCACATTTCCGGCGGTCTGCAGCGCCAGGTCCATGTGTTCCTTGCTGTACTTCTGCATGTCTTCGAAATTGTTGATCATGTCCTGCCCTCGCATGTGCGGGCTTCCCGTCGGGAAGCGCGGTTAGACCCCGGAACGCCGAGTTGCGCCATAATCACGCAGCGCACAAAAAAGTCAAGATTCATTTTGCACTGCAAAAACCCGCTCAGCAGAACCACGTAGACGCCCGCTCGGTAGGGTTCACGAGTGCTTAAAATGAACGCCCGTTTTACTCATTCGTAACCGCGTTGCGACCACACTGGCCGAAGTAGGGGGCAAGGGATCAGCGATCCGCGCCGTCGGGGGACGGCAGCGGATCCGGCATTCCTTGTCAAAGGGTCATGCCCCAGGATGGGGACATTGAGAGTTCGGGCGGTATGCGTAGGTTTCTGGCAGCATTCTCTTTTTCTCGGATTGCACGGAAGATTGCTCAGGTTGCGGTCGTCACCGCGTGCGTCGTGGCCACGCCGGCCGTGGCGCAGCAGGGCCCGAAATATGCGGGCATCGTCGTTGATGCCAAGACGGGCGAGGTTCTCTATTCGGACTCGGCCGACGAGCTGCGCTTCCCCGCCTCGCTGACGAAGATGATGACGCTTTATGTGGTCTTCGAGGATCTGGAGGCCGGCCGCATCAAGCTCGACACGCCGATGCGCGTCTCGGCCCGCGCCGCCGCCCAGGCCCCGTCGAAGCTCGGCCTGCGCGCCGGTTCGACGATCAGCGTCCGCGACGCGATCCTCGGCCTCGTCACCAAGTCGGCCAACGACGCCTCGATGGTGATCGCCGAACACATCGGCGGCACGGAAGCCCGCTTCGCCGACCGCATGACGCGCACCGCCCGCCAGCTCGGCATGTCCCGCTCGACCTTCAAGAACCCGCACGGCCTGCCCAACCCGGGCCAGCGCACCACCGCGCGCGACATGGCCCTGCTCGGCCGCGCCCTGCACGAGCGCTTCCCGGCCTATTTCGACTTCTTCAAGACGCGCTCGTTCAATTTTCGCGGCCGCACCCATGGCAACCACAACCGCCTGCTCGGCGCGGTGCCGGGCGTCAATGGCATCAAGACCGGCTACATCCGCGCCTCGGGCTTCAACCTGGTGACCTCCGTCGAGCGCGACGGGCGCCACATCGTCGCCGTCGTGATGGGCGGGGCCACCGGCCGCTCCCGCGATGCGCAGATGGTCCGGCTGATCAACCAGTACATGAAGGAAGCCAGCACCGGCCGCCGCACCGCTCCGCCGATCGTCTCCCGCTCCGGCCCGCTGGCCCTCGCCTCGGCCGCCGACGACAAGCCGACCGCGCCGCTGCGGGTGCGGGCGCCGCTCAAGGCCCCGGTTCCGGACGCAAAGCCCGACCGCGCCCCGGCCGTGGTTGCCGCGGCTCCGGCAAGCGCGCCCGTGAGCGCCCCGGTGACTGCCCCGCGTCCGGCCCCCGTGGCCGAAGCCCCGGCCCGCGTCCCGGCGCCGACGCCCGCTCCCGCGCAGGCACAGGCCTCGGCCGCCGCACCGGTCCGTGCTCCGATCCCGCCGCGCCCCGTTCCCGCCCCCGCCCAGCAGGGTGAGAGCGTGGCAATGACCACGGGCTCGATTGCCAATCCGCGCTTTGCCGCGACCTTCGACGCCGTCGCTGCCGCTCCGGTGGAGACCGTCCCGGCCCCGGAAACGCAGGAGGCTGCCGCAGCGCCGACGACCCGCGTCGCCTCGCTTGATCCGGTGATGCCCGTGGCCAGCGCCCGTGCCAGCGACACGACCGTGACGGTGGCCACCAACAATGCGGCCGAAGCCGTTCCGGGCTGGCAGGTGCAGATCGGCGCGGCCGAATCCGAGACCGCTGCCATCGGGCTGCTGAAGAAGGCCCGCGACGCCACCGGCGCTTCGCTGCGCAAGACCAGCCTGCACACCGAACCGGTGAACTCGAACGGCCAGACGCTGTTCCGGGCCCGTTTCGTCGGATTTGAAGACAAGAACGACGCACTTGCAGCCTGCAGGACGCTGAAGCGTGCGAAGTTCAACTGCTATGCCGTCTACCAGTAACGCGTATTGGGGTGGATCAATGTCGTCGGAGAAGCTTGTCTTTAGCCTCGTTGAGTTTCGCCGCGAGGAAGGTGGTGCCACCGTGGTCGGGGTGGAGCCGCTTCATAAGCCGGCGGTGCGCCGCTCGGATTTCCGCTTCGCCGGCGCCGGGCGCAAGCCCCAGGATCTGGTAGGCCTCCTGATCTGTCATGGCGCCCGCGCCCGTCGCGCCGCCCTGCCCGTCTGCGGCATCCGCCTCGAAGTCTACACGCCAGCCGGGAAGCCGGCGGTCGAGGTAAGCTTCGGCTAGGGCCCTGCTGTCCCGGTCTGTGGCAGCCTCCTGCCACAGGCCCTTGAGCTCGGGCGGCAGCAGGCTGTCCAGCTCCCGGCCGCTGAAGGTTCCGGCCAGAACGATGCCGGTCATGCGACCGCTGTCATGATCCAGCTCCATCTCGATCAGCGCCGTCCGCACCCGCGACCTTTGTCCGGCCTTGCGCGGACCCGCTGCCGCCGCCTGGCCCCAGCCGGCCCGCAGCAGCGCCACGCCGAAGATGGCCGCCGGCACGGCAAGCCCCATCCGCCCCGTCAGTCCGAGGATCGCGGCCACCGCGAGCAGGATCCCGCCGAAGGCAAGCCTGCCGTTCATGGCAAGCCGGGCCGGATTGGCCGCGACAAAGCGCCGCCCGGCGAAGAGGAGGATGCCCAGCAGGGCAAGACCACCGAGAAAATACAGCATCGTCGACCTTGTCCTGATCCCGTCACCCGGGTGAGATGTGGCTGAGCAGCAGGCGGGCACCGGCGTTTCCACGCCGGCCAAGCTGCTCAAGGCCGCCGAGCCCGCCGGCCGCATAGGCCGCCACCGCGCGCAGGAGCCCGGCAAGTTCGGCAGCAGAGCGATGATCAAAGGCCAGATGGACCCCGCGCGTCAGCCGGGCGATCTCGCCAAAGGCCCGGGCCGCAACCGGATCGTTGCCTTCCTGGAACAGGAACACCGGCACGCCGAGCAGGGCCAGCTCGCCGGCCCGCGCGCAGAGGAGATCGATGTCCTCCTCGACACAGTCGCCGACATAGACCAGTGCCTTGAGCCCGCCGGCTCCGGCCGCCTCGCGCGCCGCCGACAGGACCTTGCGGATCTGGGTGTGGCCGCCCTCGCAGCCGACCTTCGCCATCAGCCCGGCAAGCCGACGGGGATCCTCGACCCAGGGCGAGGCCCGGCATTCATCAAGACCCCGGAAATAGACCAGCCGCACCGCGAGGCCACCAAGCCGCGCCGCCTCCTCGAACATGCCGGCCTGCAGGTCCCGCGCGCGGTCCCAGGTCGGCTGGCGGCTCATGGTGGCATCGAGGGCAAACATCAGCCGGGCCGTGGCCGGCGTGGTCTGGACGGGCGGCGCGATCCGGCTCGCCTGCGTCAGGAAGCTCGCGACTTCGGCAGCGGAGGAACGCGGGGCGACCGCACCGGATGCCGCGGACGGATCAGTCTGGCCCGTGGGGCGACGGTCAGGGGCCGCGAACGGGTCCGCACCGGAGGCCTGCGCCCGGGGCCACCAGCCTGGTCTGGCCGTGCCTGTCCGGCGGTCCGCTCGCTCATCCCCCTGATCCCTGTCATCGGCGCTGGCCATCCATCCTCCCTTGCCGGCGCCCGAGCCGCCCGGCCTGCTGTAAGGTTGGAAATCCGCCGGAGGAAGGCAAGGGGCTGGCGACGGTTCAGAGCAGCCCGAGCTCGGCGAGGTCGCGGCGCATCTCCTCGGGCAGGTCCTGACCGCCGCTGCTGCCACGCATGTCGGCCGGCGCCTCCTCCGGCTTCAGGTAGCGCCAGCCCTGGAACGGCCGGCGCGGCTGCATCTGGGTCAGGATGAGGCGCGGCTCAAGCACGAGATCACACCGCGTGATGCCGTCGGTGTCCTTGAAGGGCCGGATGTCGACCAGCGGCTGACGGACCTGGATGTAGCCCTTGATGACCCAGTAGAGCGAGCCGCCGTCGAGGATCTCGTCCTTGCGCGTCGGCACCATGCGGGTCGTATGGGCCTGCTCGCGCGGGAGACCGGCCGCCGCAAGCTGGTCCATGCGGAAGTCGATCCACGCCTGAAGGTCCTCGACGCTGTCGGCGCCGACACAGAGTTTGACGATGTGCAATGCCATACCCATTTCCCTAACAAGCCCGCCCCGGCGGGCATAGACCCTCCCTGCGGCCGGCCCGGCTTATGCACAGCCCGGCCCGCCTCCCCCCCTTGCCTTTCCGGGGCGACGCAGCTTGATTGATCCCATGGACGTTTTCTTGACCGGCGGTACCGGCACCATTGGCAGCGCAATTCTCCGGCGTCTTCTGGCCGAGGGGAAGACCGTTGCCGCCCTTGCCCGCTCCAGCGCCAGCGCCCGCTGGCTGGCCGATGCGGGTGCGACCCCGGTGGCCGGGGATCTGGCCAATCCGGACCAGTGGATCGCAACGGCCATGGCCTGCCGCGGCATCATCCATGCCGGGGCCACCTTCGGACCGGACATGGCGGGCGAGGAACGCCGGCTCGTGGCGCTGCTGCGGCGCGTCGCCGCCGAGGTCGCCGAACCGCCGCGCCTCGTCTACACGGGCGGCGTCTGGGCGTTTCCGGCAAGCCCGGCACGGCCGCTGAGCGAAAGCGCCGCCTTCGACCCCCTGCCCGCCTTCTCGCATCTCGGCGAACTGGTGCGGTCGCTGCAGACCCTGCCGCGCATGGGCGTCGCCATCATCCATCCGGCGCTGGTCTCGGCCCCGGGACGCGGACCGCTTGCGGAAATGGCGGAGGCAGCCGTCTCCGGCACGCCCTTCGTCACCCGCGCCAGCGCCGACACGATCTGGCCGCTGGTGGACGCGGATGACCTCGCCGATCTCTATCTGAGGGCGCTCGCCTCGTCGCAGTTCCGGCTGAGCCTGATCGGGGCCGGCGTCGCCGGGGCCCGCGTCGGCGACATCGCCGCCTGCGTGGCCGCCGCCAGCGGGGCGGAGGTGGTGCTGGCCACGGCGCCTGCGCCCGACATCGAGCCGCGCCACGACACGGCCGCCGGCTATGCCCGCTCGCAGATCGTCTCGGCAACCCGGGCCATGCGGATGCTGGGCTGGCAGCCGGTCTGTACCTCGCTGGAAACGCTGGTCGAGGTTGCGGTCGGACCCCTGCCTGCCGCGCCGCGCCGTCGCGGCGACACTCCGGCAGACACGGCCCGGCCGGATATGGCCGGAGCCGTCGGCGCGGCCGGGATCGACGCAGGCTCGGCACCGGACGCGGAGACAGAGGCCGAGGCTGCCCTGGCCGGGGCACCGGCGCAGCCTGAGCCCGAAACTGAGAATGCGGCTGAGACTGGCCCCGAAACTGGGCTCGCGCCGCAACCGGAGCCGCCGCTGCCGACCGCAGAGGACCTCGGCGCAGAAGACCTCCCCGGAGACGACTGGCCCGGAGACGACTGGTCTGGAGACGACCTTGTCGGCATGGACCTGGCCGAGGACGAACTGCCGCCGCTGCCGCGCAAGGCAAGGGCTGTGGCCGCCGACGTGGAGGCCGGTGGCCCCTTCGTGATCGATGTGGAACCCGGGCAACCGCTGCCGCCGGCCGGCGACATGCCGGATGCGGAGAGCCCCGAGGACGCGAGTCCAGAGCCGGATACTGCGGCGGGCACCGCGGCGGGCACGGATGAGGGCACGGAGGCGACCCCGGGCACGATGTCTGCGGACGACGACGCCCAGGCCGGCATCCGCGATCTGGACCGGGAACTGGACCCCGAGGCCATCGCCGAGGCGGGCGATGAACGGGTCCGGCCGCTCGATCCGGACCTGGCCGATCCGGCCGGCACGGGCCCGGAAACCAAACCGTAACGGCACTCGCCTAGGCTCTGACGGTTCCTCTCCTCCCGGAGCCCGCAAGTCATGCGCCATTCCCTGCTCGGACGCCTGGTTCTGGCGATGCTGTTGCTCGTCACCTTGCCAGCCACGGCGAGCCGGAGCGAGGATCTGATCGCGCTCGGGCCCTACCAGCTCGTCAACACCGCCGGCTTCACCACCGCTGCAGACGGGCAGCGGACCGAAATGGGCACCGATCTCGGCACGGTGGAAGTGCTGGTCGACCTCACGCGCGACGGATCGGCGATGGTGCTCACCTTCGACCAGGTGCGCCTGACCCTTCCCCGTCTGCCACAAGGCCTGGCGGCGGTGGACTGGGGCGGCAGCGAATCGATCACCCTGCGCCGCGACGACATCCTCACGCTGACCGGCAAGACGCGGCTGGAGGACGTCGACACATTCGGCGCACGCATCGCCTGGCCGCAGGTCGGCGAGGCAATGCTGGTGCTGTTCGAGGCCGGTGGCAGCAGCTATGCCGGGTTTCTGGTCAGCCGGCCGGACGGCAGGACGGTCGTGCGGCAGATGGAGGCGCATCGCTACTTCGCAAGCCGTCCGCGGGCCGCGCGCGGGCACTGACCGTCACGGCGACCCGCCGGCGGGCGCTGCCGGCCGGACAGCGCAAGCCCCTCGGCGCCCTGTCCCGAACCGGCAAGTCCCTGGAACCCGGGCGATGAAAAGACGAAAGGCGCGGATTGCTCCGCGCCTCTGTCAATCTGGTCTCACGATCCCGGTTCAGCGGGCGATGCTCACGGCCGTGGTGGCGGTTTCAGCGTCGGCGAACAGCATGATCAGTGCCAGCATGCCCCCGAGAACGAGCACCGTCCACGCGGTGACGCCCCAGCAGGACTTCTGTACGTTTTCGTCCATGAAAACCCTTGTCTTTTCAAGCTGCCCCCGGTCCCCGCAGGGTCCGAATATGGCGGCTTTGCGGCATGAGATTTAATGTCTTCCTAACACCTTCGCAAGCGCAAAAAAGTGACAGCTGCTCAGCCGGCTATGCATTGCTCGAAAATGCCTGAGGGAGATCAAGTGCTTGCACCTGACCGTCATCCCGTTGATAAATCAGGGAGGTTGGGAACGCTGTTTGATTCAGTTAACCACTGGGCAAGGACTGGGCCGATTTCATGACTGCCTTCACACCGCTCGACTGGCTCGCCGTGGCCTGGTTCCTGATCGCCTGGCTGGGCTTCAACGTGCTGGTGGAACTCTCGCCGCTCAAGCACCGGACCCTGTCGATGCGGATGGAGACCTACCGCTATCGCTGGATGCAGGAGATGGCGGCGCGGCAGGTGCGGATCATGGACACGGCGATCCTGACCGGCCTGCAGCAGGGCACGGCCTTCTTTGCCTCGACCGCGCTTCTGGCCATCGGCGGCGCCTTCACGCTGCTCGACGCGGCCGACCGGATCGTGGAGATCGCGGGCGACCTGTCGGTGCCGGTGGAGGCAAACCGGGTGCTGTGGGAGGTGAAGGTGCTCGGCCTGATGCTGATCTTCGCCTACGCCTTCTTCAAGTTCAGCTGGGCCTACCGGCTGTTCAACTACGCCAGCATCGTCATGGGGGCCGTGCCCGATTCGGTGACCGGCGACCCTGAGGAGCTGGCGCGCACGGCCCACAAGGCCGGCCGCCTCAACGCCCTCGCCGGCCGGCACTTCAACCGCGGCCAGCGGGCGTTCTTCTTTTCCATCGGCTTCATGGGCTGGTTCGCCGGCCCGCACGCGCTGGCGGTGACGACGCTGCTGGTGCTGATCGTCCTGCTGCGGCGTCAGTTCGCGTCGAATGCGCGCGAGGCCATCATGATCTCGGAACAGGCACCGCCCGCCGCCATCGCCTCGATGTCGGGCGAGAAGACCGACACCGGATCGGCGAACCCCTTCACGTAATAGGTGCCGCGCAGGCCGTGGTGGCACCCCATCAGGTCGGCAATCGCCTCGGAGACGAGGATGTCCCGGTCAAGATGCTTGGCCAGATCGGCGATGCGCGAGGCAAGGTTGACCACCGGGCCGATCACCGTGAAATCAAGCCGCGTCTCGCTGCCGACATTGCCGAAGAAGACGTCCCCGGCATGCAGGGCAATGCCGGCCCGGATCGGCGGCACCTCCTCGCTGCAGCGCGCGTTGATGTCGGCAATGCGCAGCACCGCATCGCGCGAGGCAATCAGGGCGCGCCTGGCGGCAAGCCGGGCCTCCTCTTCCGTGGCATAGGGGAAGATGGCCATGACCTCGTCGCCGATGAACTTTAGGATCTCGCCCCCCTGCGCCTCGACCGATTCGGCCATGGCCCCGAAATAGGCATTGAGCAGCCGGATGAGCTTGTCGGCCGGCAGCTGGTTCGACAGCTCGGTGAAGCCGCGCAGGTCGGCGAAGCTGACGACCGCCGAGATGTGCTCGCCCTCCCCGCGCTTGATGGTGCCGGTGAGAACCTTGGAGCCGGCGCGCGGGCCGACATAGGTGTTCAGCACCGTCTCCGCCGTGCGCCGCAGCGTGTTCAGCTCGCAGATGAGGCCGATGGGCCGCACGATCGTCTCGAACACGGCGACATGCGACAGGGTAAAGCCGCCGGGGGCCTTGGTCGCGACCGTCAGGGCCTTGCGGCTGCCATCCGTGAAAGGCATCGGCAGGGCAATGTAGTCGGTGTAGCCGTCGGCGCGCAGGTCCGGGATGATGCCATATTCCCAGCCCTCGGGCTCGGGCGTGATGCGCACGCGCACCGTGCGGCCCTCGACATAGACGACCTTCAGCGGGCTGCTGTTGTAGGCCTCCTCGAGGTTCTCCGCCTCCATGTAGCGGCGCAGCGCCCGTTCGCCGTCGGTGGTCCAGATGGCGCTTTCGGCGCGCACGTTGGGATGCAGCAGCGTGATGCCGGTGGTGATGCGGTCGACGGGAACCTTGGCGGCGTTGAGCCGTTCGCCCAGTTCGCTGACCAGCTTCAGACTGTCCTTGATGCCGATCGCCTCGCTCGACAGCCATTGCATGACATCGGCGGCGATCAGCGGGGCCTCGAGCGACATGGCCGCGGTTCCTTCGTGCTGTTCCTTGTCCCTCAAGATAGGGCCCGCCAGGCCGGCTTGAAAGACGCCCGGACGGAAATCGACCGTTTACCGGCAAAGAACAGTGAAGCCGCCGCTCAGGGCGCGGGAAACAGGGCGCTGCTGCGTCCGCTCAGCCAGTAGGCGACAAGGCCGATCCACTCGCGCACCGCCAGGTCGAGCCGGGTCAGCCCCTCGGAGATCGCGTCGAAGCCGAGCCAGCGGTCCTCCTCGCCCCGGGTGCGCCAGTCGACCGGATAGGGCACGAGCCCGGTCCAGCCCGCCTGGCGGAAGACGCCCATGGCGCGCGGCATGTGCATGGCCGAGGTGACGAGAAGGTAGGTCTCACCGTCCTTCGGCCGCAGCAGGGCGCGGGTCTCCATGGCATTTTCCCAGGTGTTGCGCGACTTGCCTTCCAGCAGCACCCGCGCCGGATCAAGACCGAAGCCGGCGAAGATGCGCTGCGCCGCCTCGGCCTCCGTGGAGGTGTTGCCGAAGAGCACGCCCTGCCCGCCGGAATGAACGATGCGGGCCGCCGGATAGCGGCGTGCGAGATCGGGCACGACCGTCAGGCGCTCGCCGGCGGTGGTGATCGCCGGATAGGGACGGACGCCGGAGACGACCGTGTCGATGGCCCCGCCGAGAACGATGATCCCGTCCACATGCGCCGGCAGCGGATCCGGATGGCTGAACCGCTGCTCGAGCGGCAGGAGGACGATGTTGGCCAGCGGCGAGAACCCGGCGACCGCCAGCCCGAGGACCGCCGCCCCGACCGCAAGGCGTCCAAGTCGGCGGGTCCGGGCAAACAGCAGCGCGCACAGACCCGCGAGCGCCAGCAGAACGAGAAAGTTCGACGGCCGCGCCACGAGAAAGAACAGCTTCGCAAGATAAAAGAACATGTTCCCTGGCCAGTCTGCTATGTGGCTGCGCGACATTCCCGCCCGGAGATCTGCCCGTGACCCTCGACCGCTTCTATCTCATCGTGAATTCGACAGACTGGATTGAACGCCTCCTGCCGGTCGGATTGAAGCTCGTCCAGCTTCGCGTGAAGGACCAGGACGAAGCAACCGTCCTTTCGCAGATAAGGGAAGCCAGCCGACTGTGCAACGCCGCCGGTGCGACACTGATCGTCAATGACCATTGGGAGGCCGCCCTGACGGCCGGTGCGGACTGGGTCCATCTCGGTCAGGAGGACCTGGACACGGCCGATGTCGGCGCGCTGCGCCGGGCCGGGATCCGGCTGGGCCTATCCACCCACACGCCGGAGGAGCTGGACCGGGCGCTGCAGCACGCGCCCGACTACGTGGCCCTCGGCCCGATCTTCGAGGCCCGGGGCAAGAAGGTGGACTATCCGACACAGGGACTTGGCCGCATCGGCGAGTGGCGCCGGCGCGTGACCTGTCCGCTGGTGGCGATCGGTGGCCTGACGCTGGAGAGCGCGGCGTCCGTCTATGCGGCCGGCGCCGACAGCGTCTGCGTCATCACCGACGTGCTGAACCACCCGGATCCGGAGGCGCGCTGCCGGGACTGGCTGGCCGCGCGGGAGACCTGGCGCCGGAGCTGACGCTGGCCGCCAGCCTGGCGGATTGCGGCAACCCGTGACCCACATCACAGGGTCCGGTGCCGGGATGCGCGATGGTGTCCCTGTTGAGACGAGTTCTCACGCATGGGGCAAAAAATGACGCTTTATCTTGAGCTTGGCGGCCGTGCCGCCATCCGTCGCGCACTCGAGGCAACCCTGTCCGGCGGGCACCCGGAGCAGGTCGAGGCGCGCGAGGAGTTCGCCGAATTCCTGGTGTTCCTGTTCGGCGGCGCGCCGGTCTACGAGGGCCCGGCGCTGCACCAGACGGTGGCCCCGTTCTGTTGCGGGCATCAGGCCTATGACCGGCTGGTGGATGCGCTGACCGAGGTCCTGACGGCCTCGCCGCAGGCGGCCGGCCTTGAACGCGACGTGCGCCGCGCGCTGGAACAGGTGCGCTGCCATGTGGTGCGCAGCCCGCACCCGGTGTCGCTGTCGGCCGCCGCCGTCGCCTCCGCCCAGCCCCGCTACGCCTGAGCCGGCCCACGCCCCGGCCCGAACGCAAAAACCCCGCGGACCGGCCGGTCCGCGGGGTCTTTCATCTCGGTGGAGCCACCGCCGGCCAGACGGCCGGCTCAGACTGCTGACAAACTTCGACGTTTCGTCCGTTTGCCGTCATTCCGGACAAGGTGAGCGTTTCGCGAACCGCAGATCCGGAATCCAGCATGTCTGTGCGAGCGCAAGCGAGCCCAAAACCACGTCAACTCGATACGACTTGCGACCGACAGGTGTGTCGCGCTTCGCGCGGCTGATATCTGGATCCCGGCTCGGCGCTTCGCTGACGCTCAGCTGGGCCGGGATGACGATTGAGGGTTTGTCATCAACCTCCGCCGGCCAGACGGCCGGCTTACTTCAGGTCGTCGACGGAGGCAGCAATCTTGCCGACGAGGCCGTACTCGATGCCCTCTTCCGGGCTCATCCAGTAGTCGCGGTCCGTGTCCTTCTCGATGCGCTCGATCGGCTGGCCGGTCGCGTCGGCGAAGATCTTGTTGAGGCGGTCGCGCATCTTGAGGATCTCGCGGGCCTGGATCTCGATGTCGGTCGCCATGCCGCCGGCACCACCGGACGGTTGATGCAGCAGGAAACGGGTGTTGGGGGTGCAGAAGCGCATTTCCTTCGGCACCGAGACGTAGATCAGCGCACCGGCGCTCGCCACCCAGCCCATGCCGAGAATGCGCACGTCCGGACGGATGAAGCGGATGGTGTCATGGATCATGTCGCCCGATTCGACGTGACCGCCGGGCGAGGACACGATGACCGTGATCGGATCGCTGGACACCTGGGCAAGGGCCAGCAGCCGGGAGCAGACGTCGCGCGCCAGTTCCTGGGTGATCGGCCCGGTGATCAGCACGGTGCGGGCATCAAAGAGATGCTTGTCGACCGGGATCGACTGCGGCGTCTTGGTCTTCTCGTCCTCGTCATCCTCGAGGCGAGCGGGCACCGACATGTAATGATGGCTCATGCGCTGGGAAGCTCCCTTGTGACGTCCTGCCGGCCATGGCCGGCGCGGTTCTTTCTGACCCATACTTAAGCGAAGCGGTGACGCCTCGCAAACACGGAAGGCGAGTTTAGGCGGGCAACGGTTATCAACTGGGCAACGCCGCCCGCTCCGGCAAGCCCTAATTCGCCTTTGGCCGGCCGCGCCGGCGGAAATTCATGCCATCCCCGCCCCGGCGGAGGCGCCCGCCAGCGGCCCGGAGGCCCGTGCCCCGGCACGGGGATCGACGTTCCAGACACAGACCCGGTCGCGCCCCCGGCTCTTGGCCTCGTAGAGCGCCGCATCGGCCCCGTTGAGCAGCACCTCGAGCGGCAGTCCGGGCGCGGGCGAGATCGCGACCCCGGCGCTCACCGTGACGCGGACATCCGGCAGATCCTCCAGCGGCGGCCGCTCGGCCAGCGCGGCGCGCAGCCGCTCGCCAACCGCAACGGGATCCGGACAGCCCGGCGCCAGCGCAACCGCAAACTCCTCGCCGCCGATGCGCCCGAGCACGGCCGAGGGCGGCAATGTCACCTCGGCCCGCCGGCAGAAGGCCATCAGCACCCGGTCGCCGGTCGCATGGCCGTGGCGGTCATTGATCGCCTTGAAATGGTCGAGATCGAGCAGCAGCACCGCCCCTCCCCCGCCGCCGCCGCCGACCGGCAGGCGCGCCCGCGCCAGCCGGAGAAAGCCGGCCCGGTTGAGGACGCCGGTGAGCCAGTCCCGCTCGGCGTGGCGCTGCAGTTCCGTCAGGGTCCACTCGCGGTACAGGAATCCGATCCAGAACAGCCCCAGCGTGAAGGCGAGGATCGGCACCAGCAGCGTCAGCGTGAAGAGCGGGCTGGGGTTCATGACCTGCGGGTCGGGCGGGACAACAAGCACCAGCCCGGCGCGGGCGAAATGACCGCTGGCCCCGATCAGCCACAGCACCGAAAAGCCCAGCCGCACCCGGCGCGAGGTCTGCGCGAGCCCGAGGAAGGCCCAGGCCGTGGCCAGCGCATAGGCCCCGAGCGGCAGCGCGACGGCAAGCGTGCGCAAGGTCACGTCGTCGTAGAGGGCCGGCATCCAGCAGCCCGCAAGCCAGGCGACGGCGGGGCCGAAACAGATGAGCCCCCGCGCCAGCGGGGACAGGCGCGCACCGGAGAGCTCGCGCGCGGCCACATATCCGAACCCGCTGCCGACGCACATCAGCGCATTGGAGACATCGACGGTGAGCCAGAGCGGCACGGTGCCGCGCCCGGCCAGGAGCAGGAAGCCGGGGGCCCGGACCCAGAGGCTGATGGCCCAGGTGCGCAGGCCCTGGCGGTGCCGCATGCCCGACCAGAGACCGAGCAGCAGAAAGCCGGCGCCGAAGGACAGGAGCGCGATGACGACGAAAAGGGTGCGGGCGTCGGGTGTCATTTCAGCTTCAAGACGGGAGGCCATCGGGGCCGCAGCGCAAGGCCGCCTGCCGTCACCGACCATATGTCCAGACATTAGGGCTGAGGCTTTAGCGCCACGTTAAGGCCGGTCCTGACCCGGGCCGGGAGGCCCAGACGCACTGACCCGGCTGGCTGGCCAAGGGAGACCGGGGACCGGGAGCTGCCGAGTGGGGGCTGACCCCGGGAACGGGTGGCGCAGATCAGCCGGCAACCGGCCGGGGCGCCTGGACGGCCGGCGGCACGGGCAGGCCGGAGGATGCCGGCACGGCACGCGGCCACAGCAGGCCCGGCCCCGCAGCGCCGGCGGCGAGGCTGACCTGATCACGACCCTTGCGCTTGGCGTCATAGAGCGCCATGTCGGCGCGCTGCATCAGGGTCTCGAGCGTCTCGCCGTCCACGGCCTGGGCCAGACCGGCGCTGGCGGTGACGAGGATCGGCAGCACCGCCGGATCACCGCCGGAGCCGCGCAGCATCACGCCGCAGATGCGCGCCGCAAGCGAGGCCGCATGGCGCGCGGCCTCCCCGCGCAGAAACACGGCGAACTCGTCGCCGCCAATGCGGCCGAGCACGGCACCGGCCGGCATCAGCGCCTTCAGGCGACGGCCGAACTCCATCAGGATCCGGTCGCCCTCGGCGTGACCGTGCAGGTCGTTGAGCGCCTTGAAACGGTCCAGGTCGATGGCCAGCAGGACAGCATCGTCCCGGGTCTGGCGGGCCATCGCGAGGCTGGCCTCGGCGCGGTCGCGGAAGGCCTCGCGGTTGAAGGCGCCGGTGAGGCTGTCCTCGTCGGCGATCTGCTGCAGCGCGCGCAGGCGCGCACCACAGAACAGCGCCATCGAGATGAGGCCGCCGAGGAACACCGCCAGCAGCTGCAGATAGATCGTGGCAGCAAGCGAAGCATTGCTGCCGTCCAGCAGGTAGGGTTCGTCCGCCACGAGGATCAGCCCGACGCGGACCAGCTGCACCGTGGTCATGGAGGCAATCAGGCAGGACAGGGTCAGGCAGAGCGCGCGGCTGCCGACCTTGCAGCGCAGGAATTCATAGGCAATCACCCCGCTGCAGCAGGCCTGGATCAGGGTGAGCGCCACGACGCGGTTCTCGTCGTTGCCATAGAGCGCGGGCGTGGCACAGATCAGGCCCCAGAGCGCCACCGGAGCAAAGGCGAGCCAGGGCGAGGTGGAACGCCGGCCCAGCGCCCGCGTGGCAATGATGGCAAGGCCGACACCGACCAGCATCAGCGCGTTGGCGAGAGCGATGGACAGCAGGTCGGAGATGGCGCCGCGCAGGGACAGCAGGACAAAGGCCGGGGCGCGCACGAACAGGCTGACCGCCCACAACCACAGGCCCGGCTCGCTGCGGTCACGGTTCCAGACGACGAACAGGAACACCCCGACCATCAGGCTGACCGGAGCCAGCGCAAACAGAACGGTGAGGCTGTCGAGAACCATGGAAACTCCCCGAGTGACGCCGGGTCCAGGCGTCTGCCGGGCGGGCCTGCCTGATTCGATGGCAGGAACTATGCCTCGGGAGTCTTTACGGGCTCGTTAAATCTGCCGATCGGATTTCCCCGGGGAGCCGACAAGACGCCGCAGGCGGCGGAGATCGGCCGCAACGATCAACTTGTGGGCCGGCGCCACGGGCAGCATGTAGAGCCGGCCGAACAGATTGTGCACCCTGACCGAGCTGGTGACGGAAAAGGCCAGACCGTCGACGGCGAGCCAGGTCATCACGTCGAGATGGCGGTCGCGCACGGTGAGGACGAGGTCGGTGTCGCTGACGTGGTCGACGGTGAAGAAGCCGAGCCGGTCACCTGCGCGAAGTCCGGCCGGAACCCGGGGCGCAAAACCCCGGATCGGCGCCACGCCGAAACGGCAGGCAATCGCATCGCGCAGGCGCATCGCCAGATCGAGCAGGACGGAGGGCTGGCTGCGCATGAGCTTCCAGCCGTCCAGCGCCGTCACCGCGCGGGCAAGGTGGACGCTGCGCCGGTCATAGAAATGCAGCTCCTCCCGGGGAGCCATCAGGAAGGGCCGCGCGCTGGCGTCCCGGGGCAAGGCAGTCGGCATGGGCGGGCTCCCGTTTCCGGGCAGCCGCCATCGGCGTCCCGATGGCCGCGAGACTAGCAGGCCCGGCCGGCGGCAGGGCGGCGCCGAATGCCGCAGCCCGATGGCAGGCGCCCGGACGCCCTGCCGGCACCCGCCGCGCGTCGCGCCAGCTCCCGGCACACATGTCCGGGAGCCGGGTTTGTCCTGGGTCCTTTACGGGCCCGGTCCGGAGGCCCGTCAGGCGAGACCGGGCGCGGGCCGTGGCTCAGCGGGTCTTGTTGAACAGCTCCCGGCCGATCAGCATGCGGCGGATCTCGCTGGTGCCGGCGCCGATCTCGTAGAGCTTGGCGTCGCGCAAGAGCCGCCCGGTCGGATAGTCGTTGATGTAGCCGTTGCCGCCCAGAAGCTGGATGGCATCGAGCGCCACCTTCGTTGCCGTCTCGGCGGCATAGAGGATCGCGCCGGCGGCGTCCTCACGGGTGGTCTCGCCACGGTCACAGGCCTGCGCCACGGCATAGACATAGGCGCGGGTGGCGTTCATCGACACATACATGTCGGCGACCTTGCCCTGCACGAGCTGGAACGTGCCGATCGGCTGGCCGAACTGCTCGCGCTCGTGGATATAGGGCATGACGACATCCATGGCCGCCTGCATCAGGCCGATGCAGCCGGCGGCCAGCACGGCGCGCTCGTAGTCGAGGCCCGACATGAGCACGTTGACGCCCTTGCCGACCTCGGCGAGGACGTTTTCTTCCGGCACCTCGCAGTCCTCGAACACCAGCTCGCCGGTCTCCGAGCCGCGCATGCCGAGCTTGTCGAGCTTCTGGGCGACCGAGAAGCCCTTGAAGCCCTTCTCGATCAGGAAGGCGGTGATGCCGCGCGGCCCGGCCGCCGGATCGGTCTTGGCATAGACGATCAGCGTGTCGGCGCAGGGACCGTTGGTGATCCACATCTTGGTGCCGTTGAGGACATAGCGGTCGCCCTTCCTGTCGGCCCGCAGCTTCATCGACACCACGTCGGAGCCGGCGCCCGGCTCGGACATGGCCAGCGCGCCGACATGCTCGCCGGAGATGAGCTTGCCGAGGTAGCGCTGCTTCTGGGCGTCATTGCCCCAGCGGCGCAGCTGGTTGACGCAAAGGTTGGAATGGGCGCCGTAGGACAGGCCGATGGAGCCCGAAGCACGGCTCACTTCTTCCATCGCGATGCAGTGCTCGAGATAGCCGAGCCCGGCGCCGCCCCACTCCTCCTCGACGGTGATGCCATGCAGGCCGAGGGCCCCCATCTCCGGCCACAGCTCGCGCGGGAACCAGTCCTCGCGGTCGATGCGATCGGCCAGCGGCGCGATGCGGTCCTGGGAAAAGCCGCGAACGGTGTCGCGCAGCATGTCGGCGGTCTCGCCGAGATTGAAGTTGAAACCTGGAATGTCATTGCGGATCATGGCGTTCCTCCAGTTTGTTGCAGCTCGCCCGGTCGGTGGGCGCGCCTGCGCGTCAATCGGTGATGCCGGCGAGGCAGATCAGCGAGACCAGGCCGGTCGCCACATGGACCTCGCCCGCCTCGTCGAGCCCGAACACGTCGGCCCGGCAGACCGTCAGCGTCCGGCCGGGCTTGATCACCCGGCCCCGCGCGACAAGCGCGCGGCCCCGGCCGGGGTTGAGAAGATTGAACTTGAACTCCGTCGACAGGACGCCGGTCCCGGCCGGAAACAGGGACAGCGCCGCATAGCCGGCCGCGCTGTCGGCAAGGGATGTGGTCGCACCGGCGTGGAAGAAGCCGTGCTGCTGCGTCAGATGCGCCGCGAAGGGCATGGTCAGATCCACCTCGCCCGGCGCCAGATGGCTGATCGTGGCCCCCAGATGCGCCATGAAGGGCTGACGGGCGAAGCTGGCGCGGACGCGCGTTTCCCAGGCCGCATCGCGCGGCTGGAAGACGGCAACGGATGCAGCCCCGCTCACGCGGCGCCCTCCCCCGGAGTGGCCGGAGCGGCGGCACCGGCGGACGCGTCGGGCGCATCGCCGGCGTCTGTGGGCCCATCCGCCGCAACGCCCAGCGCCGCCATGCGCGCGCGGCAGCCGGCCTCGACCTCGTCGAGGTCGGCAAGCGACAGCTCGATGTCGCGCAGCTTCTCCAGAAGCTCGGCCCGGCGGGCAGCGATGCGCGACATCAGCAGCCGGAGCTGGCCCGCCTCGCCGGGGGCCTTGCCATACATGTCGATGATCTCGCGGATCTCGGAGAGGGCAAAGCCAAGCCGCTTGCCGCGCAGGATGAGCTTGAGCCGGGTCCGGTCGGCCGGCCGGTAGAGGCGCTGCCGCCCGCGTCGCTGCGGCGTGATCAGCCCCTGCGCCTCATAGAAGCGCAGGGTCCGGGTGGTGATCCCGAACTCCTGGGTGAGCTGTGTGATGGTGTAGAGCCGCTGCTGCATCATCCCCTCCGCAGCGGCAGGATTTCCTGACTTTTACGTCAAAGTCAATGACTTCTGTTTATCGACGTTATTTCAATGTTTTGGATGGATCGGAACAAGGCTGCCCCGGCCGGGACCGGCAGAAAGGACGCATGGCGGCACAGCCGCGCGCAGAGGCTGTCCGAGGCAGTCAGAGGCACTCACGGGCAGGCAGAGACAGGAAGGGGCGGCAGAGGGTGGCAGACCGGGAGGGCGTGCAGGAGGAAGGCAGCACGGCAGACGCAAAGTGTTACCGCCGGATACCCCCGGAGCGCCGGCAGGAGAGACGGGCAACGTCTCGGCAGGACGCCCCAGCATGGCCCGTCCGTCAGGACAGCGCGTCGGATCCAGGCGCGCCAGACCGGGGCGCATCAGATCGGGGCGCATCAGGTCGGGGCGCAGCGCAGGGACGGTCCGGACGGGCGACCCGTCCGGCCGTCAGAGCGGCAGGCGGAACCAGAGCGCGGCGATGCCGAGGAAGGCAAAGAAGCCGATGACGTCGGTGACCATGGTCACGAAGACACTGGAGGCAATGGCCGGATCCACCTTGAAGCGGTGCAGCGTCATCGGGATCATCAGGCCGGCCAGGCCGGCACAGAACATGTTGATGATGATGGCCGAGGCAATGACGATGCCGAGCCCGTGGTTCTGGAACCATAACCCGGCCGTGGCCCCGATGAGGCAGGCCAGAAGCGAGCCGTTGAGGAAGCTCACCATCACCTCGCGGCGCAGCACGCGCCAGATGTTGCGGGTGTCCAGCTCCTCGGTGGCGATGGCGCGCACGGCCACGGTCATGGTCTGGGTGCCGGCATTGCCGCCGAGCGAGGCGACGATGGGCATCAGCACGGCCAGCGCGACCATCGCCTCGATGGTGCCCTCGAACTGGGAGATGACGGTGGCCGACAGCAGGCCCGTGCCGAGGTTGAACAGCAGCCAGACAATGCGCGAGCGCGCGATGGTCAGGACGCTGTCGGAGATCTCCTCGTCACCGACACCGGCCAGCGCCTTCATGTCCTCGGCCGCCTCCTCCTGGATCACGTCGACGATGTCGTCGATGGTCAGGACGCCGACAAGGCGGTTGCTGTCGTCCACCACGGCGGTGGAGACGAGGTTGTAGCGCTCGAACAGCCGGGCGACCTCTTCCTGGTCGGCCTTCACCGCCACGGAATGGGGATCTTCCTCCATGATGGTCGAGATCTTGGCCGCACGCTGGGTGCGCAGGATCCGGTCGAGCGCCAGCGAGCCGACCAGACGGAAGCCCGGATCGACCACATAGACCTCGTAAAAGGTGTCCGGAAGATCCTTGTCCTCCCGCAGGTAGTCGATGGTCTGGCCCACGGTCCAGAACGGCGGCACCGCGATGAAGTCGGTCTGCATCCGCCGGCCGGCGGATTCTTCCGGATAGTCGAGGGCCCGCTCGAGCTGGACGCGTTCGGACAACGGCAGCTCGTCGAGAATCGCCGCCTGGTCCTCCTCGTCGAGGTCCTCCAGAATGTAGACCGCGTCGTCGGAATCGAGTTCGCCAAGACCCTCGGCGATGTCGGCAGCCGGCAGGTCCTCCAGCAGCTTGACGCGGACGGCCTCGTCCATCTCGGTCAGCGCGGTGTAGTCGAACTTGTCGCCCATGAGCTGGACGAAAACCGGACGGTCGGCCTCGGGCAGCGCGTCAACGAGGTCGGCCATGTCGGCCTCGTGCAGGTCACCGGCCAGCCGCCGGGCCTCCGCGCTGTCACCGGCCTCCACGGCTGCGTGGACGGCAGCGATGAAGGCATCGGTCAGCCAGCCGGCATCGTCATGCACGGGGATCTCGGCCACCATCTCCGGGCTCTCGTCGCGATGTTCTGGTTCGGTCATGAGCCCCTCCTGACGTCGGCTGCCACGCGCCGCGCGCCCTCACGCGACCGCCTCACAACTACCTGCCGTTCCGTCGTTTGGCTATTGAAATCAAGGCAACTTCCCCGGTCCGCCAACAGCCGGCGACGCCGGGCAGCGGTGCGCCCGCAAGGGACCGGCGATACGGTTCAGGGATGCGTTTCAGGGATGCGGATCAGGGACGCGGATCAGGGACGCGGTTCAGGGACGATCGGGGCACCCCTTGTCCGCCGCGATCCCGCGCAGCGCCGCGAGATAGGCACCGACCTCCTCGCCCAGCACCCGTTCGTCCTGCGAGACGCAGGTGCGGGTGCGGAAGAAGGCCTGGCGTGCCCGCTCGCTGCGCGGACACACGCCGCCATCGGCGCGGATCTTCTCGCCGAGATACCAGAGCTGGCTGCAGGTCATCTGCGACAGTTCCTGCGAGGAGCGGCTGATGTTGCGCTGCTGCTCCGGCGCGGTGAAGCCCGTGAGCGTGAGGACCGCGAGCACAAGGACACCCCGTTCAAGCATCAGCCCCTGCAGCATCAGCCCCTCCGTCGGCCGGCGGATCCCCCTGCCCGGCCCTTGCCCGTTACCTGTTGACCGTAGACCGTAGACCGTTTCCCGCTGACCGTGCCGGGCCGCGTGGCAGCGGCAGTGGCAGCCACCCGGTCGGCCGCCTGCGGGTGCCCGGGATCAGGACAAACAAAAAAGGCCCTTGCGGAGATCTCCTGAGGAGATTTCGGCAAGAGCCCTTCTGTCAGGAAATGGTGCGGTCGAGAAGACTCGAACTTCCACGGGTTGCCCCACAGCGACCTCAACGCTGCGCGTCTACCAATTCCGCCACGACCGCAATTTCCTGTCCCCGGCACCGCTCGGCGTCGAGGTGCCCCCATGTAGCAAATCGATTTTTGCCACGCAAGCGTCTTCTCGCCCTTTGCCGACAAATCGCTCACCGCCGCGCCAGCCTGTGGGTAACTTCATGCAGCACAACAAAAAACGGCCAAGGTCCCGGCGCAGAAAGGCGGCGCTCAGGGGTTCAGAGCGGCCCGTCGGTGCGCATCGGCCGGACTTCGGGCGCCCGCAGCAGCACTTCCGTGATCGAGATGCCGATCCGCTCGCCCAGCAGCACGACCTGCCCCTTGGCCACCAGCGTGTTGTTGGCGTAGATCTTGACGTCATCCTCCTCGGCGACGTCCAGATCGATCACCGCGCCACGGCCCATGCGCAGGAGCTGGTGCACCGGCATTGTCGTGGTGCCGAGCACGACCGATATATCGATACTGATCTCATCGAAGGTGGCCATTCCGCCAGTCCGCCTGTATGACACGTCGTCCGGTCGGCAGCGCGCCGCTGAGGCCCCTGCCGGTTGCCGCGGGGGTCCGGCTGCAGCCGACCATCGCGTTTACCCTATATGTGTACCGTCAAAGCCACGGTCAAAGCCATCGCAAAGCAGCCACAGCGCCATGCCGACAGCCAATCGTGAAGCGATCGTCCCCGATTTTCATCCCCTGCCCGGCTCGCCGCCCGTGGAGTGGATGATCTCCGACCGGCTCGTGCCCTACGAGGAGGCCATGGCCCTGATGGAAGCCCGCGTGACGGCCATCGCCGACGGGACCGCGCCCGAGCTGGTCTGGCTGCTGGAGCACCCCCCGCTCTACACCGCCGGCACCAGCGCGCGCCGGGAGGATCTTCTCACCCCGGACCGCTTCCCCGTGCATGATGCCGGGCGCGGCGGACAGTACACCTATCACGGCCCCGGCCAGCGCGTGGCCTATGTCATGCTCGACCTCAAGCGGCGGCGGCAGGACGTGCGCGCCTTCGTGGCCGCGCTGGAGGCCTGGGTGATCGGCACCCTGTGGCAGCACCATGTGCGCGGGGAGCGGCGCGAGGACCGGGTCGGCGTCTGGGTGCGCCGCCCGGAGAAGGGCGCGGACCGCGAGGACAAGATTGCGGCCATCGGCATCCGCGTGCGCAAGTGGGTGACCTTCCACGGCATCAGCCTCAACGTGGAGCCGG
The DNA here is from genome assembly GCF_009915765.1 of Pannonibacter sp. XCT-53. Classification (NCBI taxonomy): domain Bacteria; kingdom Pseudomonadati; phylum Pseudomonadota; class Alphaproteobacteria; order Hyphomicrobiales; family Stappiaceae; genus Pannonibacter; species Pannonibacter tanglangensis. Next base: position 781,618 of record NZ_JAABLQ010000001.1, on the reverse strand, counting down.
ACCTGGAACATTTCTCCGGCATCGTGCCCTGCGGCGTGCAGCAGCACGGCGTCACCAGCCTGGTGGACCTGGGACTGCCGGTGACCCTGCCGGAGGTCGACAGCCTCCTGCGCCAGGAGTTCGAGATCATCTTCGGACCGACCGGCGACGCCCCGGAGCCAGCAGCCGCCTGAGCCCGCAGCCACCTGAGCCTGCAGCCGCCTGAGCCTTCAGCCGCCTGAGCCTTCAGCCGCCTGAGCCTGCAGCCGCCTGCGCCGGCACCGCCCTCCCCCAGCCTGGCTCAGCCGGCGACGCCCGTGGCCGTGCCGGCGGCCGGACTGCCGGCCCGCGCCCAGCGCCGGAGCCTTGCCGCATCCCGCGCAAGCCTGCCGCAAGCTTCCTCCGCATTAATGCGGGGAGAAGCCCCGAGGTGGCAGGAAGGCAAGCCGGCACAGCCGGGCGGTCAGGGATGGCAGGGCATGGATCTGGTCAGTCCGACGCCGAATCGCGTCGAGTACATTCACGACGACAAGGCACAGACGCGCGTCGCGATCTTCATCGTCGGCATCGGCGCCATCGCCTGCATCGTCGGCAGTCTGGTGGCCGACAGCGTCTGGCCGGCGGTCCTGGTCGGATTTGCCGCCTTCCTGGCCATCCTCCGCCTGCAGCGGCAATGCGCGCGCACCAAGGTGGTCTTCGACAAGGCCAATGACCGCCTTCTGCTGGAGCATCGCACGCCCGGTGGCCGGCTGATGGGCAGCGAACGGCTGCAGCTGTCGCACCTTGAAAATGTTGTGCTGGAACGCGCCGGGCTCCTGCACAATTTCATGTCGAAGAAGGTGTGGCAGCGCCCGGTGATGATCGTCGCCGGCCGCCGCGTGCCCTTGACCTTCGCCAGCTACGAGGCCGGCAGCCAGCCGGAGGAGATTGCCGCGCAGCTGCGCGAGAAGTTCGAGCTGCCGCGCTCCGCGCGCTTTGCCGGCACCAGCGACGAGACCGCCCCCTCCAGCCCGGGCAAGGCGAAGCGCCGCGCGCAGGAAGACCAGGACGAAGGCGGCATGGTTGCCCTCGCCCGCCGCGCCCGGGCGATCCGGCAGCGCAGTGCCGAGCATGATGCCTGAGGGGAAAGCCCGGCCGCGACGCAAGGCAATGGACAGCCCCGGCAGACCTTCCTGACCGCAGCCAGAAGGCGAACTTGCAAAACATACAAATTGAAGATGCGCTACCTACGTCAAATTGACAGGGTACACCTGAGGCAAGACCGGACCGACTTTCGGGAAACTCCGTAGTTTGACAGTCCTTCAGCCGGGTCAATACTTTAATTACAAATGCAGCCTAGGTTCAGGACAGAAGCTGCCGCCACGGCAGAAAATCTCCGGAGCCCTCAATGTCTGCATCCGCCACCACGCTGTCAGGCCGCAGCCTGATTACAAAGATCCTGGCCGCAGCCACGGCCGTCATTGTCCTCATCTTCGCGGGTTTCGCCCTCTACAATGACAGCGTCCAGCGCACTCAGGTCGAGGAGCGCGTCGAACAGAACCTTGGCCTGATCAGCAAGGCCATGTCGAGCAGCGTCTCCAACTGGCTGTCCGGCCGGCTGGCCCTGACCGAACTGACCGTTGAAACGCTGGGTGAGCGTCCGAATGGCGAGATCACCAACGAGGACTTCAACAAGCCGGCGCTGACGCAGAACTTCGCCATGACCTATTACGGCACGTCGGAAGGCACCTTCCTGATGTGGCCGATGGCTCCGATGCCGGCCGGCTATGATCCGCGCGTGCGCCCCTGGTACAAGGCGGCGGTGGCGCAGAACGGGCTGACCATCACCGAACCCTATCTTGACGCCTCTTCCGGCTCGCTGACCGTCACCGTGGCCGCTCCGCGCAAGATGGGCGGCCAGGTCGCCGGCGTCGTGGGCTCGGACTTCTCCATCGAGACGATCGAGACGATGCTGAAGGAATCCAATCTCGGCGCCCTCGGCTATCTCTTCATCACCAACAAGGACGGCAAGATCCTTGTCCATCCGCAGCGTGACTGGGTGGGCAAGGCCCTGTCCGAGCTGTACGCCGGCCAGCGCATCAGCCTGACCAACCAGCTGCAGACGGTCGACGGCACGGACGGCACCCGCATCCTGTCCTTCGTGCCGATCGCCGGCCTGCCGGACGTGGACTGGTACGTCGGCATGTCGATCGACGAGACGGTGGCCTATGCCGAAGTGGCCGAGTTCCGCCAGTCGGCCGTGGTGGCCGTGATCGCTGCCATCGCCATCATGATCGGCATCCTCGGCACCCTGTTCCAGAGCCTGCTGGCCCGTCCGCTGGCGTCCATCACCTCGGCCATGAGCCGCATCGCCAACGGTGACCTGGCGGCCAGCATCCCGGGCCTCGACCGCCGCGACGAGATCGGCGCCATCGCCAAGGCCGTGCAGGTGTTCAAGGACAATGCCATCGAGCGTGAACGGCTGCAGGAAGAGCAGCGCCACGAGGAAGCAGCCAAGCAGCGCCGCGCCGAGGCCGTCGACCGCCTGATCAACCACTTTGCCCAGGACGTCAGCGGCGCGCTGTCGACGGTGAGCGGGGCAACCCAGGACGTGGTCTCCACCGCCCGCCAGCTGAGCCAGACCTCGGTTGCCAGCTCGGAAGGGGCAAACCTCGCAGCCGCAGCCTCGGAAGAAGCCGCCGCCAACGTCCGCTCGGTCGCGGCCGCCTCGGAGGAACTGACGTCCTCCATCGCCGAGATCGCCCGCCGCGTGGCGCATTCCAACGAGATCGCCTCGAAGGCCTCCTCGGCCGCCAACCAGACCAACGCGACCGTGCAGAGCCTCGTGCAGACGACCGAGAAGATCAGCCAGATCGTCAAGCTCATCAATGACATCGCAGCCCAGACCAACCTGCTGGCGCTCAATGCCACCATCGAGGCGGCGCGCGCCGGCGATGCCGGCAAGGGCTTCGCGGTCGTGGCCTCGGAAGTGAAGTCGCTCGCCAACCAGACCGCCTCGGCCACGGAAGAGATCGCCACCCAGATCCAGGCGATGCAGGCCGTGTCCAACCAGGCCGCCGTGGCGATCCAGAGCATCGGCGAGGTCATCGGCCAGATGAACTACATCTCGACCGAAATCTCGGCCGCCGTGACCCAGCAGAGCGGTGCCACCACCGAGATCTCCCGCTCGGTCCACGAAGTGGCCACCGGCACGCAGAACGTGTCCGAGACGCTCACCAGCGTGTCGCGCGGGGCGAACGAGACCGGCGACAGCGCCCAGACGCTGCTCTCCGTCGCCACCCAGCTAACCCAGCAGACCGACCGCCTGCGCCAGCGCATCGACGCCTTCTTCGGCGAGATCCGCGCCGCCTGACCAGGAGACGCAGGCCCGAAAAGACAAAAGACCCGGTCATGGCCATGACCGGGTCTTCTCGTATCTGGAAGCTGCGCGGCTCAGAGCGGGATGTTGTCGTGCTTCTTGAGCGGCAGCGCGACCTTCTTGGCCCGGAGCAGCGCCAGCGCGCGCGACACGCGCTTGCGGGTCGAGTGCGGCATGATCACCTCGTCGATGTAGCCGCGCTCGGCTGCAACGAACGGGTTGGCGAAGCGGTCCTCGTAGTCCTTGGTGCGCTTGGCGATCTTGTCCTTGTCGCCCAGCTCCGAGCGGTAGAGGATCTCGACCGCCCCCTTGGCCCCCATCACGGCGATTTCGGCCGTCGGCCAGGCGTAGGTGATGTCGCCGCCGATGTGCTTGGAGCTCATCACGTCATAGGCACCGCCATAGGCCTTGCGGGTGATGACGGTGACTTTCGGGACCGTCGCCTGGGTAAAGGCGAACAGCAGCTTGGCGCCATGCTTGATCAGCCCGCCATATTCCTGCGCCGTGCCCGGCAGGAAGCCCGGGACGTCGACAAAGGTGACGATCGGGATGTTGAAACAGTCGCAGAAGCGCACGAACCGCGCGGCCTTGCGGCTCGCGTCGCTGTCGAGCACGCCGGCCAGCACCATCGGCTGGTTGGCGACGACGCCCACCGTGCGGCCCTCGATCCGGGCGAAGCCGGTGATGATGTTCTTGGCGAAACCCGGCTGGATCTCGAAGAAATCGCCCTCGTCGACCGTCTTGAGCACCAGCTCCTTCATGTCGTAGGGCTTGTTCGGATTGTCGGGGATGAGCGTGTCGAGGCTCATGTCCAGACGCGAGGGATCGTCGTGACAGTCGACCTCCGGCACGTCGGCGGTGTTGTTGGCCGGCAGGAAGTCGATCAGGCGGCGCATCTCCAGAAGCGCCTCCACGTCATTGTCGAAGGCCCCGTCGGCAATCGACGACTTGGTGGTGTGCACGCTCGCCCCGCCGAGTTCCTCGGCCGTGACCGTCTCGTTGGTCACGGTCTTCACCACGTCCGGACCGGTGACGAACATGTAGGACGTGTCGCGCACCATGAAAATGAAGTCGGTCATGGCGGGCGAATAGACGTCGCCACCGGCGCAGGGGCCCATGATCACGGAGATCTGCGGGATCACGCCCGAGGCGATGACATTGCGCTGGAACACCTCGCCGTAACCGGCCAGTGCGGCCACGCCTTCCTGGATGCGCGCGCCGCCGGCATCGAACAGCCCGATCACCGGGGCCCGATTCTGCAGCGCCATGTCCTGGATCTTGATCATTTTTTGGGCATGTGTCTCGGACAGCGACCCGCCGAAGACGGTGAAGTCCTTGGAGAACACGTAGACGACGCGGCCATTGACCGTGCCCCAGCCCGTCACGACACCGTCGCCCGGGATATGGCTCTCGTCCATCCCGAAGTCGGTGCAGCGGTGGCGCATGAACATGTCGAATTCCTCGAACGACCCTTCGTCGAGGAAAATGTCGATGCGCTCGCGGGCGGTGAGCTTGCCCCGCTTGTGCTGGGCCTCGATCCGCTTCAGTCCGCCGCCCAGCCGCGCCGTCTCCCGGCGGTGTTCCAGTTCGGCCAGGATTTCCTTCATGGTCAGCCCCTTTTGCATCACGTCCATTGCCATCGGTCTAGCATGCCGGTGCAAAACGCGGAAAGTCAGCACAAAGATGGACATGCCCGCGCCGGAACGGCCCGATCCGCTGCGGCAAGCCCGACGATGTGCCTAAAGGGAAGGCAGCCTCGCCGGAAGATTGCGCTTTTGCCGGCCGAAGTCATTTGCCATGCTTGCCTAAATGATCGGCAACCGACGACGGGGGAGAACATGGCCGCAGAGCGGGTGGTGTTCAACGAAATGCTGGGCACGGACGGCGCGGTCAGGCCCGCCTATGCCCGGCTCAACGAATGGCTCGAGCGCCAGCCGAAGGGCTTCCTGACGCGCAAGAACCGGGAGGCCGAGACGATCTTCCGCCGTCTGGGCATCACCTTCGCCGTCTATGGCGCGCAGGAAGCGACCGAGCGGCTCATCCCCTTCGACCCGATCCCGCGCATCCTGTCGGCCGGCGAGTGGCGCCGCCTGTCGGCAGGCATCGACCAGCGCGTGCGCGCGCTCAATGCCTTCCTGCATGACATCTATCACCGCCAGGAGATCATCCGCGCCGGCCGCATTCCGGCCGACCTGATCATGCAGAACGCAGCCTTCCTGCCGGAGATGGTGGGCTTCACCCCGGCCCGGCGCGTCTATTCCCACATCATCGGCACGGATCTGGTCCGTGTCGGCGAGAACGACTTCTACGTCCTTGAAGACAACACCCGCACCCCGTCCGGCGTCTCCTACATGCTGGAGAACCGCGAGACGATGATGCGGATGTTCCCGGACCTGTTCCAGATGCACCGGGTTGCGCCCATCGAGCACTATCCGGAGCTGCTGCGCCAGACGCTGGAGAGCGTGGCACCGGAGGGCGCAAAGTCCGACCCCACCATCTGCATCCTGACCCCGGGCATCTACAATTCCGCCTATTTCGAGCATGCCTTCCTCGCCGACCAGATGGGCGTCGAGCTGGTGGAGGGCCGCGATCTCTACGTCGACAACGGCAAGGTCTGGATGCGCACGACCCGCAAGCCGAAGCAGGTGGACGTGATCTACCGCCGCATCGACGATGCCTTCCTCGACCCCCTCACCTTCCGGCCGGAATCGATGCTGGGCGTGCCGGGCCTGTTCGATGCATACCGCGCCGGCACGGTGACGATCTGCAACGCACCGGGCACGGGCATTGCCGATGACAAGGCGATCTATGCCTATGTTCCGGACATCATCGAGTTCTACACCGGGCAGAAGCCGATCCTGAACAACGTGCCGACCTGGAACTGCTCGCGGCCGGACGACCTTGCCTATGTGCTCGACAACCTGGCCGACATCGTCGTGAAGGAGGTGCACGGCTCGGGCGGATACGGCATGCTGATCGGCCCGACGGCGTCCAAGCGCGAGATCGCCGCCTTCCGCGAGATCCTGATGTCGAACCCGACCAACTACATCGCCCAGCCGACGCTGGCCCTCTCCGCCTGTCCGACGCATGTGGCCTCAGGCGTGGCCCCGCGCCATGTCGACCTGCGCCCCTTCGTGCTGATCGGCGATCAGGTGCGCATCACGCCGGGCGGACTGACCCGCGTGGCGCTGAAGAAGGGCTCCCTGGTGGTCAATTCCAGCCAGGGTGGCGGCACGAAAGATACCTGGGTTCTGGAGGACTGATCGCATGCTTGGCCGTACTGCCTCCTCCCTCTTCTGGATGTCGCGCTATCAGGAGCGCGCCCACAACACCGCCCGCCTGCTCGATGCGGCCTGGCGCACGGCCATGCTGCCGGCGCTCGGCACCGATCCGGCCGGCGACTGGCGCTCCGTCCTCGCCGGGGCCGGCTGCGAGGCCGCCTACAAGGACAAGGTGGGCGAGATCAGCCAGCGCGGCGTCGTCCAGTTCATGCTGTTCGACAAGACCAACCCGTCCTCGATCCACTCCAGCCTGGAGACCGCCCGCAACAATGCCCGCTCGGTGCGCACCGGCATCACCTCCGACATGTGGGAGGCGATCAACACCACCTGGATCGAGTTCTCCGACGTGAAGCCGCAGACGCTGAGCCAGGACCGCATGCCGGAGTTCCTGGCCTGGATCGGCCAGCGCGCGCATCTGTTCCGCGGCGCCCTGCTCGGCACCATCCTGCGCGACGACGGCTATTCCTTCTCGCAGCTCGGGCATTTCGTCGAACGCGCCGACCACACCGCCCGGGTGCTCGACACGCGCTACTGGATCTTCCTGCCCGACACGGACGTGGGCGGCAACGCGCACCACCATCACTGGACCTCGATCCTGCGGGTCATGTCGGGCCTGCGCAGCTACCGCTTCGCCTTCCCCGATTCGCGCGTGAAGGGCGTCAATGTCGCCGAGTTCCTGATCCTGCGCCGCGAGATGCCCCGCTCGCTTGCCCATTGCTACGACTGGATCAACGGCACCATGGCGGACCTGACGGCGTTCTATGGCGACGAGCTGCCCAGCGCCGCGCAGGCGGCCGTCATCCATGAACAGCTGCGCACGGGCTCCATGCGCGACATCTTCGACAGCGGCCTGCACGAGTTCCTGACCGACTTTACCCTCCGCAACAACGCCTTCGCCGACCGTCTCGCGCGCGACTACAACTTCGCCTGAGACGGGCAGAGGAGACAGCCCATGCGCCTCAGCGTTCGTCACACCACCCGCTATCGCTACGACAGCCCGCTTGCCAATGCGATGCAGCAGCTGCGCCTGACGCCGCCGGTCGGGTCCGGCCAGCGGGTCCTGTCCTGGTCGATCTCCGCCCCGGGGATGGACCGGGCGACGACCTATCACGACGCCTTCGGCAACCTCGTCCACATGGTCTCGTCGAGCCTGCCGATCGAGGAGGTGGAGATCGTCGCCTCGGGCGAGATCGAGACCGCCGATCTCGCTGGCGTCGTCGGACAGGAAGCCGCCGAGGCGCCGGTGCGCATCTACACCCGCGTCACCCCGCTGACGGAGGCCAATGCCGCGATCCGCAAGCTGGGCGGCCTGATCAGCCCCGAGGACCAGATCTCCGGCTGCCATGCCCTGATGCAGGCGATCCGCGACAAGGTGGGCTACCGGATCGGCGTGACGGAGACCCATGCCTCGGCGCAAGATGCGCTGGCCGCCGGAGAAGGCGTGTGCCAGGACCACGCCCACATCTTCATCGCCGCCGCCCGCGCCAGCGGCCTGCCGGCCCGCTATGTCTCCGGCTACCTGCTCCTGGAGGCTGCACAGGAATCGGAGGCGCATCACGCCTGGGCCGAGGTCTGGCTGGACGGGCTCGGCTGGGTCGGCTTCGACGTCTCCAACGGCCTGTGCCCGACGGATCGCTATATCCGCTTGACGGTGGGGCTGGACTCACGTTCCGCTGCTCCGATCCGCGGCATCCGTTTCGGCGGCACCGAGGAAAACCTGCGTGTCGAGGTCGATGTCGCCCGCACGGAAGGCCAGCAACAGCAGCAGCAGTAGCCGCGCGAGCTCAGCGCGAGGCAAGAGGCAGACGACCCGTGACCTATTGCGTCGGATTGAAACTGGACCGGGGGCTGGTGTTTGCCGCCGACACCCGCACCAACGCGGGCGTGGACAACATCGCCTGCTTCAAGAAACTGCACACCTGGGAGCTGCCGGGCGAGCGCGTCTTCACGCTGATGACCGCCGGCAATCTGGCCGTCTCCCAGTCGGTGGTCTCGATCCTGTCCGAACAGATCGCCGCCCCGACGCAGAACCCGGTCAACCTGATGACCGTGGAGACCATGTTCCAGGCCGCGCGGCTGGTCGGCCAGTCGGTGCGCGACGTGCGCGCCCTCGACGGCGAGGCACTGGCCGCCAATGCGGAGAGCTTCTTCGTCACCATGATCTTCGGCGGCCAGATCAAGGGCGAGGAACCGCGCCTGTTCCAGATCTATTCGGCCGGGAACTTCATCGAGGCGACCAAGGACACGCCCTTCTTCCAGATCGGCGAGCACAAGTACGGCAAGCCGATCCTCGACCGTGTCACGCGCTCGGACATGCGGCTCGGCGAGGCCGCCAAGCTGGTGCTGCTGTCGTTTGATTCGACCCTGCGCTCCAACCTGTCGGTCGGCATGCCGATCGACCTGCTGCTCTACAACACCGACAGCTTCACGCTGAAGCGGCAGAAGCGCATCCACAAGGACGATCCGTATTTCCAGACGCTCTCGTCCGCCTGGTCCAATGCCCTGCGCAAGGCCTTCACGGAAATCGAGGAATTCGAGATCTGAACGGCGCCATCCGAGCCGTCTGGCCAGTTGTGTGGGGAGGCGGTGTCCGGCCGCCCCCGCAGGACCGGCCAGACTGTCAGACTGACCCTGACCGGCCCCCGGATTCGCCCCCAGACTGGCGCCCGGACACGCCCCCAGACCGGCCCCCTGGCCGGGATCAGCCGCGCAGGATCAGCGTTGCCGCGTCAAATTCCTGGCGCTTGTAGGCGCGGATGCGGCTTGCCTCGGCGTCCTCGCCCCACAGTTCCGCGTTCCAGTCCTCGTCCACATGGGCTGCCGCCCAGATCTGGTCCGGCGTCGAGACGCCACGGGCCAGCAGCAACGCCAGAACGGCAGAGCCGGTGATCGTCGTCACGGTGTGCAGGGCCGCCAGTTCGAGCGGGGAGACGGTGCCGACGAGGGCGCGGTAGGCGGCTGTCAGCGCCGGATCCTGCGCCACATGCAACACGCCGCCGGCGAGCCGGAAGCGGTGTCCGAGCAGGCCGGAGGCCGCCTCCAGCAGCGGATCCCAGGTCAGGCGCTGGCGTTCGGCCAGACGCTCGGGCTCCTCGGCGCGGTAGCACAGGGCGTCGTTGCCGGCATAGCGGGCGATCTCGTCGGCCACCTCGGCAAACCGCTGCGACACGGCGTCGATGGCCGCATTGGCGAGCCGCGTGAGCGGCATCAGGCCGGGGTTGATCACGCTCTCCTGCGCCGCCCACTCGGCAGCCGCAGCCTCCGCGAGCGGGCGCGAGGGCAGCAGGAAGGGCTTGCGCGCCGGCGTCTTGACCTGGCGGCCGTCCAGCGTCACCGCGAAGCCCCCGTCGGTCTCGGCGACGGCAACCTCGGTGTAAAAGCGCTTCGGAAGTTCCCGGCGCGAGAGTTCCTTGGCCCGCTCGACCGGATCATGCCTTGCCAGATCGGCGTGGATTTCCTCGAAGAGATCGCGCATCAGATGGTCTCCACACTCCAGCCCAGCTGCGCCGACAGCGCGCGGTCCAGCTCGTCAAACGTGTCGATAACGGCACCAGCTCCAGCGTCAAGGAGCGCGGTGCGGTCGTGATAGCCCCAGCTGACGCCAAGCGCCAGCGCCCCGGCAGCCCGGGCCATCTGCATGTCGAAGCTCGTGTCGCCGACCATCACGGTGCGCAGGTCCTCCGCGCCGGTTTCCGCCATGGCGCGCAGGACCATGTCGGGATGCGGCTTGGACGGGCTGGTGTCCGCCGTCTGGATGGTCACGAAGCGGCCCTCAAGCCCGTGCACCCGCAGCATGTGGTCGACACCCCGCCGCGCCTTGCCGGTGGCAAGGCCGAGCAGCACGTCGTCCCGCCGTGCCAGCCGGTCCACCGCCGCGCGCGCCCCCGGATAGAGCGGATCGAAATCGAGACCGGCCGCCCGGCGCTCCTGCTTGGCAGCACGATAGGCTGCCGCCATTCGCGCCACCTTGTCCTGGTGATCGGCGCCGGCGAGCTGGGCGAAGGCCCGCTCGAGCGACAGGCCGACAATGGAAAGTGCCTCGCGCCGCGACGGCATCGGCAGCCCAACCTCGGCAAATCCGACCTGGAGGCCGTGCAGGATGGTCTCCTGACTGTCCACCAGCGTGCCATCACAATCGAACAGGATGAGAAACATGCGTCCGTGGTCCATTCCGACGGCAGCCCCGCTGCCGTGCCGCGTGCGGTCCCTGTCCGCCGCCGGCGTCAGTCGATCTCGTCCTGCTCCTCGACATAATCGGCCACATCGAAGCCGAGCAGGTTCCAGGTCTGCTGCATGTGCGGCGGCAGCGGCGCGGAGACGTCGATCGTCCCGTGTCCCGAGGGATGGGGGATGATGATGCGGCGCGCCAGCAGATGCAGCCGGTTCTGGATGCCGCCGGGCAGCTCCCAGTTCTCGACGTTGAAATACTTGTCGTCACCGATGATCGGATGGTGGATGTGGGCGGCGTGGGCGCGCAGCTGGTGCGTGCGGCCGGTGACGGGCTTCATCGTCACCCAGCTGAGCTTCTGCGCCGACTGCTCGACCACGTTGTAGAGCGAGACGGCATGCTGCGCCTCGTCCTCGCCGTGGCGGGCGATGCGCATCCGCTCCTCGCTCTCGTCGCGGGCGAGGAAGGTGGAGATGCGGCCCTGCCGGGGCTTCGGCACGCCGGCGAGCATCGCCCAGTAGATCTTGCGGGTGTTGCGGTGGCGGAAGGCCTTGGTCAGCTCCTGCGCCGCCTGGCGGGTCTTGGCCACGAGGATGATGCCGGAGGTCTCGCGGTCGAGACGGTGGACCAGACGCGGCTTGTTGCCCTTGCTGTCGGTGAAGGCGTCGAGCATGCCGTCGAGATGCCGCTTGAGGCCCGAGCCCCCCTGCACGGCAAGGCCGGCCGGCTTGTTCAGCACAATGACCATGCTGTCCTCGAACAGCATCATGTCCTCGACGGCCTTGCGGTCATCGTTGGTGAGCTTGGTCGACTTCGGCCGGGCATTCATGCGGTCATCGGCCTTGAGCTCGATGCCCAGCGGCGGGATGCGCAGCACCTGGCCGGCCAGAAGCCGGGTCGAGCTGTCCGCACGCTTGCCGTCGACACGCACCTGGCCGGTGCGCAGCAGCTTCTGCAGATGCCCGAAGCCAAGGCCCGGAAAATGCACCTTGAACCAACGGTCGAGGCGCATGCCGGCCTCGTCGGAGGAGACGGTTTTCTGTTCGATGCCAGACATATGGATCTCATCATGACGTGGCCGGTGCGCCAGGCGCAGGCCGTCCGTCGGGATTGTGCCGAGTGTCGCAGCCGGACGCGGAAAAAGCGATCCCCGGCCGCAGACAGTCACAATCTTCTGTCGTTGCGCCCCTCATAAGCGCGCCGGGGCGAATTGGCAAAGGAAATCCGCGAAAACCCGGATCAGCCGGCCGCCCGCACGAGCGCAAGGCCGGCGGCCAGCGCCAGCACCGAGACCAGCACGGAGGCAAGCGCATACAGCAGCGCCAGCGCGGTGTCGCCCCGCTCCCACAGGAGCACCGTGTCGAGCGAGAAGGCGGAAAAGGTGGTGAAGCCGCCGAGGATGCCGGTTGCCAAGAACAGCCGCAGGCCGGCCCCCGCCCCGCCCGCCTGCCGCGCCAGCCAGCCGACGAACAGCCCCATGAGCAGCGAGCCGATCACGTTGACGGCCAGGGTCGCGAAGGGAAAGCCGCTGCCGAGCAGCCGCGGCAGGTGGACATTGGCCGCATGCCTGAGCCCGGCACCGATGCCCCCGCCAATCATCACGAGAAGATAGTCCATCACCCTGCCCTGCCCCTGAGGACCCGCGACGCGCCCGCCTGCGAGCTTTGCCACAGATTTCGCACCGGGCAAACCGGGCAGATCCCGCAAGACCTCACGCCGCCCCGGCCTCGCCCCCGAGACGGGCTTCGATCAGCGCCTCGACGGCCGGGATGAGCTGCGGATCCGCCGTCAGGAACGGCCGCTCCTCCTCGAGGATCGCAAGGAACAGGCGACGGCGCAGGCTGCGGATCTCCGCGTCCCCAAGGCGGCGCGCCTGGATGGACGAACGCACGATGGCCACCAGCCGGTCAGCCGCCGTCAGCCGGCCCCAGAGATAGTCATGCTCGCGCCAGCTGCGGTTGAAGAAGGCACCGAAGGTGTTGAGCGCGGAGCCCTTGAGCACGAACCCGTCTTCCAGCAGGGAACTGGCATCGCGCGGGCTGATGCGGTCGACCAGCGTCTCGTTGACCTCGGAAAAGTCGCTGCGCTGGAACACGGGCAGCGTGACAAGGTCGTAGAAGGCAAAGCCGACATAGGCCCGCGTCAGCTCCTGGCGCAGCGCCGGCACGAGATAGGTGTAGGTCATGACGGCGAAGACGTCGTCCTGCAGCCGGTCCTGCGCCAGAAGGCCCATGTGACGGGACACCTGGTCGAGGAGGCCGGCGAGCAGCTCGGCGTCGATGTGATCGCCGTGGACGGCGAGCCCTGCCGCCGCCTCGGCCACCGGGGCCGGATAGGTGTCCGCCGACCAGCAGCTCTGCAGCCGGTCGATCTGCTCGTACAGCTCCCGCTTCAGGGCGTCGAGATCATCGGGCTTCTGGATGGCGATCTCGTGGGTGCGCGACTGGTAGAAGCTGTTGAGCTTGCGCACGACGAACCGCAGGCGCCGGACGCGGTAATCGACATCCAGCTGCTTCAGGAAGGCGATGATGCGCTCCGGCCTCGGGCCGGCGCTGCCGCGCCCCTGCCCACCTGCCCCCGACGGGGTACCATCGGTGCGGGCAGCCTCGCGCAGGTGAAGGCGCAGGGCCTCCAGCACGTCATCCTCGCGCAGGAGCACGCCGCCCCGGGCCGCCAGCGCCACCAGGAGGCCGGCAATGCGCTCGGCCAGTGCCTGCAGCTTCAGGGTCTGGTAGCCCAGATAGGCATAGCCGGCCTGCCGGTGCGCCGCCTCGTTCGCCGCCGTGCGGCACTGGGTCAGCTCCTCGATGGTCAGCGGTGCATCGCGCCCGTCCGGCAGGATGCGCCCGACCTCGCGCTCCACCATCGGATCCGTGTCGGCGATGACCTCGGCCAGCCGCCGCGCCCGGCGGTTGCGCGCCTCGATGGAGCGCAGGTCGTCGCCGATCGGCTCGTTGCGGGGAATATGGGCCAGCGATGACAGGATGACGCGAAAGAACCCGGGCACACTGTCCCCGTCCGGCAGGCGGTTGCGGTCACCGCCATTGGGCACCGGGTCGACATAGACCAGCCGGCGCGCCACCTCGCGGGTGGCCGGGCGCTCGCCGATGGCCGTGATCACCGGCCCGAAGGGCTTGTTCATGACGACGCTGCCGTCCACGAAACTGCGGCGCAGCAGATCCTCCTCGGTGCCGCCGAGGATGCCGCCAAGGAAGGCCATGCGCGTGTCCCAGCCCTCGCCGCGCGCCGCCAGCACCCGGTCCATCTCGCCGATGGTGGCCGGCGGGAAGGCTCCGGGAAAGCTCGACGTTGCCCGTGCGGCAAAGACATTGCCCGGCGCGTGGGCCGGCGAAAGCTGGCTGTCGAGCACACCGGGCGTGCGGTGATGGCAGGCGAACTTCAGGATGCGGCGGTGCTCGCGTTCCTCGATATAGGCCGGCTCGTCGATGCGGATGCGCTGGCTGCGGCCGAAATAGTCGGTGAGCGTCACGAACAGCTCGAGCGTCTGGCCGTTGGGGACCAGCGTCGCGCCGGGGCGAAACTCCCGGTCCATCTCGCGGCAGGCATCCAGCATCCAGCCGATGTAGCGCTCGCCGGAGAACGGGGGCGTGAACCAGCGCGACTGGGTGAGCAGGCGCAGCTTCTCCCGCGTCTCGGGACTGTCGATCTGCGCCTTGAGGCCGGAGGTGATCATCCGGTCGAGCACGGGCGACATGCCGCTCTTCAGGATGCGGGTGAGCCCGTCCTGCGGCTGGGCCAGCCGGGTGACGTCGGCATTCTCCAGCCACAGGCCGCGGTGCGCATCAAGCGGCAGGTCATGCGCGATGGCGCGGGCCAGCATGACGCCGTTGACGCCGCCGGCCGAGGCCCCGGCGATGGCATCGACCACGACCCGCACGTTGATGTCCGGGTCATAGGCCTGGAGCAGGGCAATGTAGGCCCGGGTCGAGGGCGACAGCCGCGTGCCGGCCGCGTCGGTCTCCGCCGCCAGCGGATCGCGCAAGCCCCGGCAGCTCGATGCCTTGACGAGATTGAGGATTTCGCGGCTGACGCCGTGCATGTAGATCGCCAGCGACACGCCGCCGTAGAAGACCAGCGCCAGGCGGATCTCGATCTGCTTCATCCTGTCCCCCCGATCCCACGCAGGGTCGCCGTCAGGGTGGCGCCACACCGGCCTCCGCCCCGTCCGGTCTCCCGCGCCGCGCCGCCAGGGCAGCGCCCGCGCGAATGACCCTCCTCCTCCTCCATCATGGTTTCATGACGGCCCTTTCGGCTTTGCTAAGATGCCGGCTTGCCGGGACGGGGTCGACAGGTCGGGGCCGGGCCCCAGGCTGCGATCGGACCCGGGACGGGAGACGGGCCCGGGTGCGGGCCCGCCGGGCGCGTCAGGTGTGGCCGCGCTCGCGGCGCAGGCGCGCCCAGTAGTCCAGACGCTTGCGGATCTCCCGCTCGAAGCCGCGTTCCGGCGGATCGTAGAAGGTCTGCCGCCCCATGCTCTCGGGGAAGTAGTTCTGCCCCGAGAAGGCATCCGGGGCGTCGTGGTCGTAGGCATAGCCTTCGCCGTAGCCTTCGGTCTTCATGAGCTTGGTCGGCGCGTTGAGGATATGCTTGGGCGGCAGCAGCGAGCCATTGGCCTTGGCCGCGCGGACAGCCGCCTTATAGGCGACATAGACGCCGTTGGATTTCGGCGCGGTGGCGAGATAGACGACGCACTGGGCGAGCGCCAGCTCCCCCTCCGGCGAGCCCAGCATCTGGTAGGCATCGCGTGCGGCATTGGCCTGCACCAGCGCCTGGGGATCGGCCAGACCGATGTCCTCGACCGCCATGCGCACCAGCCGGCGGGCCAGGTAGAGCGGATCCTCGCCCCCGTCCAGCATTCGGCAGAACCAGTAGAGTGCGGCGTCGGGATCGGAGCCGCGCACCGACTTGTGCAGGGCGGAAATCAGGTTGTAATGGCCGTCCTGGCTCTTGTCGTAGATCGGCGCGCGCCGCTGGACGATGTCCTGCAGCCGGGCCGCATCGAAGACCTCGCCCGGTTCGGCCGCCCGCCAGACGTCTTCGGCCAGCGTCAGCGACGCCCGCCCGTCCCCGTCAGCCATGCGGACGAGCACGGCGCGCGCGTCCGCGTCGAGGGGCAAGGGGCGGCCCTCCTCCGCTTCCGCCCGCGCCAGCAGCCGGCCGATGGCCTCCGCATCAAGGGACCGGAAGGTCATGACATGCGAGCGCGACAGGAGCGCGGCATTCAGCTCGAAGGAGGGGTTTTCCGTCGTCGCCCCGACGAGCGTGATGGTGCCGTCCTCCATCACCGGCAGGAAGCTGTCCTGCTGGGCGCGGTTGAAGCGGTGGATCTCGTCGACGAAGAGCAGCGTGCCGCGCCCGCCCATGCGGCGGGCCCGCGCCGCCTCGAAGACCTTCTTGAGATCGGCAACGCCGGAGAAGATCGCCGAGATCTGCTCGAAGCCGAGATCGGTCGCATCGGCCAGCAGGCGCGCGATCGTGGTCTTGCCGGTGCCCGGCGGCCCCCAGAAGATCAGCGACCCGAGGGTCCGCGTCCGCAGCATGCGCGACAGCGTTCCGTCCGGCCCGAGCAGGTGATCCTGGCCGACCACATCCTCCAGCCGCCGGGGCCTCAGACGGTCCGCCAGCGGCCGCGGTCCGGCAGGCGGGGCAGCGGAGGCAAAGAGGTCGGTCATGGCTCAGCCGCGCAGCACGATGCGCGAGATCTCGCCGCCACGCTTGATCTCGAGCCGCCACAGCCGCGGCTGACGCCGCGCGGCGCGCTCGAGGCCCGCCGTGGTCTCGACGCGCTCCTCATTGACCGAGACGACGATGTCGCCGATCTGCAGCCCCACTTGGGCGGCCGGAGACCCTTCCGCCACCTCGGTGATGACGACGCCCTCCTCCAGCACCTCCAGACCGATCTCCTCGGCCACGGCCGGCGACAGGTTCATGACGGTCGCGCCCTCGAAGGGCGAATAGGTGCGGATGACACGGGCGTCGCGCGGCGTCGTCTCCGGCGCGGCCACGAGCGCCACATCGGCAGTGGTGTCCCGTCCCCCGCGCTGGAGCGTGAAGGTCGAGGTGCCGCCGAGCGTCTTGGTGGCGAAGCGATAGCCGAAGGAATCCGGGTCGAGCACCTCGGCGCCGTCAACGGCGGTGATCAGGTCACCGACCTTGAGACCGGCGCGCGCCGCCGGCGAGCCGGCAAAGACGCGGGTGACCAGCACGCCGCGCGGCCGGTCAAGTCCGAGGCTTTCGGCGATCTCGGCGGAGACGACCTGGACTGTGGCCCCGAGCCAGGGCCGCTGGATCTTGCCGGCCGTGATGGCGGAATTGGCCACGAAACGGACCATGTTCGCCGGAATGGCAAAACCGATGCCGTTGGACCCGCCGCCGCGCGAGAAGATGGCGGTGTTGATGCCGACGAGCCGGCCCTGCATGTCGACCAGCGCACCGCCCGAGTTGCCCGGGTTGATGGCCGCATCGGTCTGGATGAAGAACTGGTAGTCCGTGATGCCGACGCGCGTGCGCGCAAGGGCGGACACGATGCCCTGGGTCACCGTCTGGCCGACACCGAAGGGATTGCCAATGGCAAGCACGATGTCGCCGACCGCCAGCGAATCCGAATCGGCGAACTCCACATTCGGAAAGTCGCCATCGCCCTCGCGGATGCGCAGCACCGCGAGATCGGTCCGCTCATCCTTGAGGATGATGTCGGCATCGAACTCGCGCCGGTCGGACAGGGCCACCCGCACCTCGTCCGCATCCTTGATGACATGGTGGTTGGTGATGATGACACCATCGGCCGAGATGATCACGCCGGAGCCGAGGGAGGATTCCATGCGCTGGCGCGGCCGGTTCGCCCCCGGGATCTGGTCGCCGAAGAACCGGCGGAAGAACGGATCGTCGAAGAAGGGCGAGACCGGCTGCTGCACCATGCGGCTGGCATAGACGTTGACCACGGCCGGCGCCACGGTCTTGACGATCGGGGCGAAGGACAGGGTGATCTGAGCCTGGGTCGCCGGAACGACGCGTTCCTGGGTCAGGGCCTGGGCGAAAGCTGCCCCGTGGCCGGGGGGCTGCAGCGCGGCGGCAAGCGTCAGCACGGTCGCACCGGCAACAAGGCCGGCCGCACGGGCCAGACGGTTCAGACCGGTCGCAAGCGGTTCGGGCAGCCCCATGGCATTCCTCCATCCAGAACGACGAATCCGGCCGCGAGGGCCGGATCCGATACATGCCAGATAGGAAGCGGGCGGCGCAATGCCAAGCGCCGGCCGGGCCGATCAGGCGGAGCGCACCTGGGCGAGAAAGGCGCGAACCTCCTGGTCCAGATGGCTCGCCTGCTTCGACAAGTCCTCGGCCGAGGCCACGAAGCCCGTCGCCGCGCTGCCCGTGCGGTCGGTGACCTCGTTGACGCGCCGGATGTTGCTGGTGACTTCCGCCGTGCCGCGCGCGGCGCGCTGGGTGTTGTTGGCGATGCCCTGGGTCGCCGCACTCTGCTCCTCGACGGCGGAGGAGACCTCGGTCACCGACATGGTGATGTCGCGGATCGTCTCCTGGATCTCGCCGATGGCTGTCACCGCATCGTCGGTGGCGGCGCGGATGGCGTCGATCTGCTGCTGGATCTCGCCGGTGGCGCGACCCGTCTGGGAGGCAAGCTCCTTCACCTCGGAGGCCACGACCGCAAATCCGCGCCCCGCCTCCCCGGCCCGGGCTGCCTCGATGGTGGCATTCAGCGCCAGCAGGTTGGTCTGGTCGGCAATGTCGGAGATGAGCGTCACCACCTCGCCGATGCGGTTGGCGGCCTCCGCAAGCGACAGGACGGTCTGGTTGGTCGCCTGGGCCCGCACGGTGGCCGTCTGGGCCACGGAGGACGAGCGGTGGATCAGCTCGCTGATCTGACGGATAGAGCCGGAGAGCTGGTCGGATGCGGAGGCAATCGACTGCACCTCTTCCATGGCCTGGTTGGACATGTCGGCCGCGCGGGCGGCACTGTCGCCAGCGACGGCGGTGAGCTGCTGCACGTCGCGCGCCGCCCCCTGCAGCGACTGGGCCGAGTGGGACACGGCATCGACCACCTTGCCCACCGTCGCCTCGAACTCGCTGGCCAGATTGGCAAGCAGGGCCTTGCGCTGCTGACCGATGCTGCGACCACGGGCGGCCTCTTCCTGCGTGCGGCGCTCCTGCTCGGCAGCCGCATTCTCGCGGATCGCCACGACGGCACGGCCGATCTCCCCGATCTCGTCCCGCCGGCGCGCCGCGGAGATGTCGGCGTTGAGGTTTCCGGCAGCGATGGACTCCAGCGCCTTGACCAGCAGCGACAGCGGCCGGGTGATGCTCAGCGCAAAGACCAGCGCGATGACACCGGCCACGGCCAGGGTGATCAGCGTCCACATCATCATCCGGTCGCGCATCGCGGTCACGCCAGCCATCGCCTCGGCCTGCGACTTCTCGGCAACCACGGCAAAGGTCTTGCCCATGAAGGAGACCGGACGGGCCACGACGATCCGGGTGACGCCGTCATCGCCGGTCACCTCGCCGAAGCCGTCGCCCCCCGACAGCGCCGCCATCACCGGCGCCGAGCTGTTGCGGGCAACGAGGGCGGTCGGCTGGGCGGACAGCGGCATGTTCGACAGGACGACACCGCCCTCGCCGACCAGATAGCTCTGCCCGGTCTCGCCCATGCCCTCCCGGTCGGACAGGATGCGGTCAATCAGCTCGGTGCCGATGCGCATGGCCATGACACCCATGAACTTGCTCTCGCCGAAGGCCTCGACGAACACCGGCTCGGCGACGAAGAACGAGGGCGCATTGCCGGCCGCCGCATAGGGCGCGACCTCGGTCATCACCTGCCCGCCGGCCGACTGGGCCGCCGCCGCCGCAACCGCCTTGGCCAGACCCGACCCGGCCAGCGCCGGATCCTGCACGCTCACAAGGAAATCGCTGCCCTTGGTCACCGAATAGAGCACATAGCCATCCGGCAACACGCCGTAGATGTCGCCGTAGCCCCCGAGCTTCCAGGTGTTCATGAAGGCGGGATGCAGCTCGCTGTGCCGCCAGGAATACATGGTCTTGTTGTCGGAGCCGGTGCGGGACGCCCGGGTGGCAGCGTCCGCCCCCTGGGGCTGGTAATACTCGCGGATCGCCGGCAGGTCGGCCTCGATGTTGACCCGCGTCCCGGCGAGATCCTTCATCAGCAGCGCCGCACCGGCGCTGGTGGCCACGTTGGTCAGATCGGCCTCGACACCGGCAAACCGGGCATCCAGGAGGTCCTGCCGGGACTTGGCGATGAGCTCCAGCTCGGATTTCGCGGCCGCCTCGAGCCCGTCGCGGCCGGTGTGATAGCCGATCACGCCAACCGCCGTACAGGCAGCAAAGACCAACCCTAGCGTGAGACCGGGAATGATTACGGACAGTCGACGCAGACGGCTCGATCGCTGCGGCACATTGCTAGATGCAGACATGTAGTCCCAACCCCACTGACAAGAAGTGGGGCGAGAATGTGCCCTGCAACCTTAACAACGCGATAACGCGTTCCTCGTGCGGAAGTGCCAAAACATCTTCGCACAAGACTGGACGCGGAAAAGAAAAAGGCGGGCCGAAGCCCGCCTTTGACACTCACCGAAGCCGGTGAAACTTACGCAGCGTTCTCAGCAGCCTGCTCGGCAGCGACGCGGGCGCGGTCGGCGGCACCGCGGGCGCTCTGGTCGCGATCGACCAGCTCGATCACGGCCATCGGCGCGCTGTCGCCGTAGCGGAAGCCCGCCTTGACGACGCGGGTGTAGCCGCCGTTGCGCTCCTTGTAACGCGGAGCCAGCGTGTCGAACAGCTTGCGGACCATCTCGACGTCGCGGATCTGCGAGATCGCCTGACGGCGGGCATGCAGGTCGCCGCGCTTGCCGAGCGTGACCAGCTTGTCCATGATCGGCTTCATCTCCTTTGCCTTCGGCAGGGTGGTGATGATTGCCTCGTGTTCGATCAGCGACGCTGCCATGTTGGCGAACATCGCGTTGCGGTGGCTCGATGTGCGGCCGAGCTTGCGGCCGGATTTCCCGTGGCGCATGGCCCTCTCCTTTTGACTTTAGACTTCAGGCGGCGCGTGCGACGCGTCGCGCCTGGTTGAACCTTGACCGGGGCGCTTGCGCCCTCAGTACTGATGATCTTCGTAACGCTTGGCGAGATCCTCGATGTTCTCCGGCGGCCAGTTCGGCACGTCCATCCCCAGGTGGAGACCCATCTGGGCGAGAACTTCCTTGATCTCGTTGAGCGACTTGCGACCAAAGTTCGGAGTGCGCAGCATCTCTGCTTCGGTCTTCTGGATGAGGTCGCCGATGTAGACGATGTTGTCGTTCTTGAGGCAGTTTGCCGAACGAACGGACAGCTCGAGCTCGTCCACCTTCTTGAGCAGCGCCGGGTTGAACGCGAGTTCCGGGACGGTGTCCTCGGCCACTTCGCGCTTGGGCTCCTCGAAGTTGACGAAAATCGACAGCTGGTCCTGCAGGATGCGGGCGGCATAGGCCACGGCGTCATCCGGCTTCACCGATCCATCGGTTTCCACGGTCAGCGTGAGCTTGTCGTAGTCGAGAACCTGTCCTTCACGGGTGTTTTCCACCTTGTAGGACACCTTCTTGACCGGCGAGTACAGGCTGTCCACCGGGATCAGGCCGATCGGCGCATCTTCCGGACGGTTCCGGTCGGCCGGGACATAGCCCTTGCCCGTGTTGACCGTGAACTCCATGCGGATTTCAGCGCCCTCGTCCAGCGTGCAGAGCACGAGATCCGGGTTCAGCACCTCCACGTCGCCGACGGTCTGGATGTCGCCGGCAGTGACGACGCCCGGACCCGCCTTGCGCACGACCATGCGCTTCGGACCCTCGCCTTCCATGCGGATGGCGATTTCCTTGACGTTCAGGATGATGTCCGTCACGTCCTCGCGCACGCCCGGGATCGAGGAGAACTCATGCAGCACGCCGTCGATCTGCACCGCGGTGACGGCAGCGCCCTGCAGCGAGGACAGAAGGATCCGGCGCAGGGCGTTGCCCAGCGTCAGACCGTAGCCCCGCTCCAGCGGCTCGGCGATCACGGTGGCGACGAAACGCGGGTTCTCACCCGGCTTCACCTCCAGCTTGTTCGGCTTGATCAGCTCTTGCCAGTTCTTCTGAATGGTCACGTTCTTACCCCTTCGGCTGTCCCGCTGGACCTAGTGCCAGCCATTCTTCGCCATTGGAGGAAACCAATATCCAAGACGTGAGGTCTCAGACGCGACGACGCTTGCGCGGACGGCAGCCGTTGTGCGGGATCGGCGTGACGTCACGGATCGACGTGATCAGGAAGCCAGCGGCCTGAAGCGCACGCAGCGCGGACTCACGGCCCGAACCCGGACCACGGACCTCGACTTCCAGGGTGCGCATGCCATGCTCGGCCGCCTTGCGGGCGGCATCCTCGGCGGCAACCTGCGCGGCATACGGGGTCGACTTGCGCGAGCCCTTGAAGCCGAGCGCGCCGGCCGACGACCACGAGATCGCGTTGCCCTGGGCATCGGTGATGGTGATCATGGTGTTGTTGAACGTGGAGTTCACGTGAGCGACGCCAGAAGAGATGTTCTTGCGTTCGCGGCGACGCACGCGCGTCGTGTCCTTAGCCATAGTCTGTCCTTACTTTCGATATCTGCACCGCCGTAGTGCCGGCGGCTCCACCAGCTGATGCGCCGGATTACTTCTTCTTGCCGGCGATCGGCTTCGCAGGGCCCTTGCGGGTCCGGGCGTTCGTATGGGTGCGCTGACCGCGGACCGGCAGGCCACGGCGATGACGCAGGCCGCGGTAGCAGCCGAGGTCCATCAGGCGCTTGATGTTCATCGCGGTCTCGCGACGCAGGTCACCTTCCACGAGGTAGTCGCGGTCGATGGTCTCGCGGATGGCGAGGACTTCGGCGTCAGACAGCTGGTTGACGCGACGGTCCGCAGCGATGTTCACCTTCTCGATGATTTCCTGCGCGAACTTCGGGCCAATGCCGTGAATGTACTGAAGCGCGATGACCACGCGCTTGTTCGTCGGAATGTTGACGCCAGCAATACGTGCCACGATCGTCTCCATGTTTGGCAGCCACAAGGCTGCCCCGTTGCAATTCCCCGCGTCCGGTGGAGCCCGGCCCTTGCGGGAGTGAGGTGGCTGGTTGCTACCAGCACAGAATGTGCCGACCCCGATTCTGGCGGGACCGGCACATAATCTTTTGGATTAGAGCGCGTCGTTTAGCGGGTCTCAACGCTTTCGTCAAGCTTTGCGAGAACATCCGCAATGGCCGCGCTGACATCGTCGATCGGCATCATGCCGTCGATCACGGTGAGCAGGCCACTCTTCTCGTAGAAGGGAATGACCACCGCCGTGTCGCGGTTGTAGGCCTCGAGGCGCTGCTTGAACACCTCCGGGTCGTCATCCTTGCGCACCGGCTGACCGGCGGCCCGGGCCTCGTCGGCGCGGTTGATGATGCGCGACACCAGCTTGCTCTGGTCCACCCGCAGCTCGATCACCGCATCAAGACCGATGCCGTTCTCCGACAGCATGTCCCGAAGCGCCTCGGCCTGGGCAATCGTCCGCGGAAACCCGTCGAGGATGAACCCCTTGCGGGCATCCGCCTCGCCGATGCGGTCGCGGATGATCCCGACGACAATGTCGTCGGACACCAGACCACCGGCATCCATCACGGCCTTGGCCTTGAGCCCGACCGGCGTGCCGGCCGCAACTGCAGCGCGGAGCATGTCCCCGGTCGACAGCTGCGGAATGCCATGCTTTGCAACCAGACGGGTCGCCTGGGTCCCCTTCCCCGCGCCAGGTGGTCCGACCAGAATAAGCCTCATCTCCGCTTCCCCCTCAGCTTCGCCTTCTTCACAAGTCCTTCATACTGGTGCGCAAGCAGATGGCCCTGAATCTGGGAAACGGTATCCATCGTCACACTTACGACGATCAGCAGCGAAGTCCCTCCGAAATAGAACGGAACGCCGGTCGCGGAAATTAGGAATTCGGGTAAGAGACAGACGGCGGTGATGTAGATCGCACCGACGACGGTCACGCGGGTCAGGACGAAGTCGATATACTGCGCCGTCCGTTCGCCAGGGCGGATGCCCGGAATGAACCCGCCGTGCTTCTTCAGGTTGTCGGCCGTCTCGGTCGGATTGAACACGATGGCCGTGTAGAAGAAGCAGAAGAACACGATCATGACCGCATAAAGGATCATGTAGAGCGGCTGGCCGTGGCCAAGCAGCGCCGTGATCGTGGTCAGCCATTCGTTGCTCGACCCGCCGGCCGAGAAGCCGGAAATCGTGGCCGGCACGAGCAGCAGCGACGACGCGAAGATCGGCGGGATCACGCCGGCCGTGTTGAGCTTCAGCGGCAGGAACGAGGTGTTGCCCTCGAACATCTTGTTGCCGACCGTGCGCTTCGGATACTGGATCAGCAGCCGACGCTGGGCCCGCTCCATGAAGACGATCAGGGCGATCACGACGATGGCGAGCACGATCACCATCAGGATGATCCAGGTGGCCAGCGCGCCCTGGCGGCCGAGCTCCAGCGTGGAGACGATGGCCGTCGGCAGGCCCGCGACAATGCCGGCAAAGATGATCAGCGAGATGCCGTTGCCGATGCCGCGCGAGGTGATCTGCTCACCCAGCCACATCAGGAACATGGTGCCGCCGGTCAGGGTGATCACCGCGGAGATGCGGAAGAACATGCCCGGATCGGACACGACATTCGCAGCCCCTTCAAGGCCGACGGCAATGCCATAGGCCTGCACCACCGCCAGCAGCAGCGTGCCGTAGCGGGTGTACTGGTTGATGACCTTGCGGCCCTGCTCGCCTTCCTTCTTCAGCGCCTCGAGCGACGGAACAACCGTCGTCATCAGCTGCATGATGATGGAAGCCGAGATATACGGCATGATGCCGAGGGCAAAGATCGCCATGCGCTCGACGGCACCGCCGGCGAACATGTTGAACATGCCGATGATGCCGGACTGGGCCTGACTGAAGGCCTGGGCAAATGCGTCCGGGTTGATGCCTGGCAGCGGAATGTAAGTGCCAAGCCGATAAACCAAAAGCGCCCCCAGCGTGAACCAGATGCGCTTCTTGAGTTCTTCAGCCTTCGCGAAAGCCGAGAAATTTAAATTTGCCGCGAGTTGTTCGGCAGCCGATGCCATGCCCTGCTCCGGATTTAGCTGTCGGAATACGGGGGGAAGCCCAGGCCTATTCGGCCTGAGCTCCGAGAACGACAACCTTGCCGCCGGCCTTTTCGACCGCTTCGATCGCCGACTTGGACGCGCCAGCGATCTCGAAGGACACGGCAGCCTTCAGCTCGCCATCGGCCAGCAGACGGACGCCGTCGCGCAGGCGCTTCAGCACGCCGGCAGCCTTCAGCGCCTCGACGGTCACGACCGCCTTGGCATCCAGCTTGCCTTCGTCAATCGCCTGCTGGACACGGCCGAGCGAGACGATGTTGAAGTCCTTGGCGAAGATGTTGGTGAAGCCACGCTTCGGCAGGCGCCGATGCAGCGGCATCTGACCGCCTTCAAAGCCCTTGATCGCCACGCCGGAGCGGGACTTCTGGCCCTTGACGCCGCGGCCACCGGTCTTGCCCTTGCCGGAACCGATACCGCGACCGACGCGGGTGCGGTTCTTGGTGGCGCCGGGATTATCCCGAAGATCATTGAGGTTCATTGATCTGTCTCCTGCCCTATCACGCTTCGTCGACGACGCGGACCAGGTGCTGGACCTTGTGGATCATGCCGCGAACCGCTGGGGTGTCTTCCAGCGTCGAACGGCGGTGCATCTTGTTCAGGCCGAGACCGATCAGGGTTGCCCGCTGATCCGCCGGACGGCGGATCGGGCTGCCGATCTGTTCGACCGTAATGGTCTTTTTGGTGTTCGCCATGGAACTACCCCTCGTTCACTTGGTGAGCGGAGCGCCGAGGATCAAGCCTCGGCGCCGGCCGCCACCGTGTCATCGTTGTCACGGCGACGCGCCTGGATCACCGACACCTTCAGACCGCGACGGGCCGCGACGGAGCGCGGGCTGTCTTCGCGGGTCAGGGCGTCAAAGGTGGCACGCACCATGTTGTAGGGGTTGGAGGACCCCAGCGACTTCGCCACAACGTCCTGCACGCCGAGCGTCTCGAAGACGGCGCGCATCGGGCCACCGGCGATGATCCCGGTACCGGCCGGAGCCGCACGCAGGATCACCTTGCCGGCACCGTGACGGCCTTCGACGTCATGATGCAGGGTCCGGCCTTCGCGCAGCGGCACGCGCACCATGGCACGCTTGGCTGCCTCGGTTGCCTTGCGGATGGCTTCCGGCACTTCACGTGCCTTGCCATGACCGAAGCCAACGCGGCCCTTCTGGTCACCGACGACGACGAGCGCGGCAAAGCCGAACCGGCGGCCACCCTTGACCACCTTCGCGACGCGGTTGATGTGCACGAGCTTGTCGACGAATTCGCTGTCGCGCTCTTCGCGATCGCGCTCCCGCATGTCCTGTCTCGCCATTGTATTTGTCTTCCGTTCTTCAGAGCGCCAACGGGCGCTGGTCAGAATTCAAGTCCGCCCTCGCGGGCCGCATCAGCGAGCGCCTTGACGCGCCCGTGATACTGGTACCCGCCACGGTCGAACACGACCTGCTTGACGCCAGCGGCGAGTGCGCGCTCGGCGACAAGCTTGCCGACAGCAGCCGCAGCTGACACGTCGGCGCCCGTCTTCAGGCTGCTCCGCAGATCCTTTTCGATCGTAGAAGCCGAGGCAATGGTGTGCCCCTTCTGATCGTCGATGATCTGGGCATAGATCTGCTTCGACGACCGGAATACAGAGAGACGCGGACGACCGTTCGCGACCTTCTTGATCGAACGGCGCACACGATCGCGACGACGCTCGAAAGCAATTTTGCTGTTCGCCATGATCCGGTTC
Organism: Pannonibacter sp. XCT-53; assembly: GCF_009915765.1. Classification (NCBI taxonomy): domain Bacteria; kingdom Pseudomonadati; phylum Pseudomonadota; class Alphaproteobacteria; order Hyphomicrobiales; family Stappiaceae; genus Pannonibacter; species Pannonibacter tanglangensis. The sequence goes on along the minus strand of NZ_JAABLQ010000001.1, from coordinate 754,891 downwards.
CGTTACTTCTTCTTGCCTTCTTTGCGAACGATGTACTCGCCCGCATAGCGGATACCCTTGCCCTTGTACGGCTCGGGACCACGATACTCACGGATATTCGCCGCGACCTGACCCACCACCTGCTTGTCGATGCCGGAGATGAGGATTTCCGTCGGCTTGGGGCACTTGATTTCAATGCCGGCCGGGATCTCGTAGACCACGTCATGCGAATAGCCGAGAGCCAGCTGAAGATTGCTGCCCTGGACCTGCGCACGATAACCCACACCGGTGATCTCGAGCTTGCGCTCGAAGCCCTGGCTCACACCGGTCACCAGGTTCTGGACCATGGTCCGCGACATGCCCCACATGGCACGCGCGGTCTGGGTCTTGCTCACGGGCTGCACGCTGATGCCGCCCTCATTCACTTCGGCCGTCACGTTGTCGTTGAGCACGAGGGACAGCTGTCCCTTCGGGCCCTTGACCTCGATCGTGCGGCCGTTGATCGTTGCCGTTACCCCGCTCGGCACGGGGACTGGCTTCTTGCCAATGCGAGACATCTGATCAACCTTGTCACAAACAATAGGATTACCCCGCCGCGTCAGAAGACGCGGCAGAGAACCTCGCCACCAACATTTTCTTCCCGCGCCTGATGGTCAGCCATGACACCGCGCGGAGTCGACAGGATCGACACGCCCAGGCCATTTGCCACGTGCGGGATGTTCTTCACCGACGAGTACACCCGGCGGCCCGGCTTGGAAATCCGCTCGATCTCGCGGATGACCGGCTGGCCGTCGAAGTACTTGAGTTCGATCTCGAGCTCGGACTTGCCGCCCTCGAATTCGACCGTCGAATAACCCCGGATGTACCCTTCCTTGGCCAGGACATCAAGTACATGCTGGCGCAGCTTAGAGTTCGGCGTGGAAACCTTGCTCTTGCCGCGCATCTGCGCATTCCGGATGCGGGTGATCATGTCACCCAACGGATCGGAAATCGCCATCGCAGCCTCTCCTTACCAGCTCGACTTGACCAGGCCCGGGATCTTGCCCAGGGAGCCCAGTTCACGCAGCGCAACGCGCGACATCTTCAGCTTCCGATAGAAGCCGCGCGGACGGCCGGTGACTTCGCACCGGTTCCGGATACGGCTCGGAGCCGAGTTGCGCGGCAGGGCAGCAAGCTGCAGACGTGCCGCGAAACGGTCTTCCAGAGACAGGGTCTCGTCGTTGGCCTTAGCCTTGAGAGCTGCACGCTTGGCGGCATACTTCTTCACAAGACGTTCGCGCCGCTTGTTCTTCTCGATCGCGCTCTTCTTCGCCATCGTTGTTCCTCGTTCCTTTCCCGTATGTCCGCGTTACTTGCGGAACGGGAAGTTGAACGCGCGCAGCAGCTCGCGCGCTTCGTCATCGGTCTGGGCACTCGTGCAGACCACGATGTCCATGCCCCAGATCTGGTCGACCTTGTCGTACTCGATCTCGGGGAACACGATGTGTTCCTTGATGCCCATGGCGTAGTTGCCGCGACCATCGAAGCTCTTCGGGTTCAGGCCCCGGAAGTCACGCACGCGCGGCAGCGCGATGGTGATCAGCCGATCCAGGAACTCGAACATCTGCGCCCGGCGCAGGGTGACCTTGGTCCCGAGCGGCATGCCCTCACGGACCTTGAAGGTCGCGATGGACTTGGTCGCCTTGGTGATCACCGGCTTCTGGCCGGCGATGAGCGCCAGGTCTTCCGCCGCGATCTTGACCTTCTTGCTGTCACCGACGGCCTCGCCGACGCCCATGTTCAGGACGATCTTCTCGAGACCCGGGATCTGCATCGGGTTCTGGTAGTTGAACTTTTCCTGCAGCTGCTTGCGCACGACGGTCTCGTAGTGCGTCCTCAGCCGCGGCACGTAGTTGGTCTCAGCCATCGATCAGGTCTCCCGAACGCTTGGCCACACGGACCTTACGGCCATCTTCCAGAACCTTGAACCCGACGCGGGTCGGCTTGCCGTCCTTCGGATCGGCAACCGCCAGGTTGGACAGGTGGATCGGGGCTTCCTTGGCCACGATGCCTGCTTCCTGGGTCTGCGTCTGGCGCTGATGGCGGCGAACGACGTTCACGCCGCGCACCAGGGCCTTGTTGTCGCTCGGCAGCATCTGCAGCACGACGCCGGTCTTGCCCTTGTCACGACCGGCGAGCACGACAACCGTGTCGCCTTTTTTAATTTTCGCAGCCATCAGAGCACCTCCGGCGCGAGCGAAATGATCTTCATGTGGTTCTTTGCACGGAGCTCGCGCGGCACCGGCCCAAAGATACGGGTGCCGATCGGCTCCTTGTTGTTGTTGACCAGGACCGCCGCGTTGCGATCGAACCGGATCACGCTGCCGTCGGGACGACGAATGTCCTTCGCCGTACGCACGACGACCGCCTTCATCACGTCGCCCTTCTTGACGCGGCCGCGCGGAATAGCTTCCTTGATGCTGACGACGATGATGTCGCCAACGCGGGCATACTTCCGCTTCGAGCCGCCGAGCACCTTGATGCACATGACACGACGGGCGCCGGAATTATCCGCCACGTCGAGGTTTGTTTGCATCTGAATCATGACTTGGCCGCCTTATTCTATCCACGACGCTCCTGCCACGGGCGCCGGATGCTCAAACAGGCCCGTGGTCAGCTGACCACGGTCCAACGCTTCATCTTCGAGATCGGCGCGCACTCTTCGATCTGAACGGTGTCGCCAACCTGGCACTGGTTGTTCTCGTCATGCGCCCGATACTTCTTCGAGCGGCGGACGGTCTTCTTCAACAGCGGGTGCGTGAAGCGACGCTCCACCTTCACCGTCACCGTCTTGTCATTCGCGTTGCTGACAACGGTGCCCTGCAGGATGCGTTTCGGCATTGTCGTCTCCTTACGCGCTTGCGCCCACGCGCTTCTCGCGCATGATCGTCTGGATCCGGGCAATGTCACGGCGGATCTGCCGGACGCGACCGGTGTTCTCGAGCTGACCCGTTGCCTTCTGGAAGCGCAGGTTGAACTGCTCCTTCTTGAGGGCTTCGAGCTCCGTGCGGAGCTCGTCGAGGGTCTTGGCCCTTACATCATTTGCCTTCATGGCTCAATATCTCCTCGACGGCCTTACTCGGCGATCCGCTGGATGAACCGGCACTTGATCGGCAGCTTGGCAGCGCCAAGACGCATGGCCTCACGTGCGATTTCTTCGGACACACCGTCGATCTCGAACATGATACGGCCCGGCTTCACACGGCAGGCCCAGTAGTCCGGAGCACCCTTACCCTTACCCATGCGGACTTCCGCCGGCTTGGAGGACACAGGGACGTCCGGGAAAATCCGGATCCACACGCGACCCGCACGCTTCATGTAGCGGGTGATGGCACGACGGGCTGCCTCGATCTGGCGCGCGGTAACACGCTCCGGCTCCAAGGCCTTGAGGCCGAACTCGCCGAAGTTCAGGTCAGTCCCGCCCTTCGCGAGGCCATGGATGCGGCCCTTGTGCTGCTTGCGGAACTTCGTTCGCTTCGGTTGCAGCATCGTTTTTCTCTCGTTTCCTGGCGATGCAACGCTGCCTTATCAGGCAGCGCGCTCGCGACCCCGATCACGATCACGGCGCGGGCCGCGATCACTCTGATTCGCATCCGAGCTGTCGTTCGCCCGGCGCTCAGACGCCATCGGATCGTGCTCGAGGATCTCACCCTTGAAGATCCAGACCTTGACGCCGCAGGCGCCATAGGCGGTGTGGGCAGTCGCTGTGCCATAATCGATGTCGGCGCGCAAGGTGTGCAGCGGCACACGGCCTTCACGATACCACTCCAGACGGGCGATTTCCGCACCGCCCAGACGACCGCCGCAGTTGATGCGGATGCCCTGGGCGCCGAGGCGCATCGCAGACTGGACGGCGCGCTTCATCGCACGGCGGAACGCCACGCGGCGCTCCAGCTGCTGGGCGATGGAGGCAGCCACCAGGTTCGCGTCGATTTCCGGCTTGCGCACTTCAACAATGTTGATGTGCACTTCGGCGTCGGTGATCGAGGCAAGCTTCTTGCGCAGCTTCTCGATGTCCGCACCCTTCTTGCCGATCACCACGCCCGGACGACCGGAGTGGATGGTGACGCGGCACTTCTTGTGCGGGCGCTCGATGACGATCTTGGACACCGCCGCCTGCTTCAGCTCGGTCATGAGGTATTCGCGGATGCGGAAGTCCTCATGCAGCAGCTTGCCGTATTCGCCCTTGTTGGCGTACCAGCGCGAATCCCAGGTGCGGTTGATCCCGAGGCGCATGCCGATCGGGTTAACTTTGTGTCCCATCAGGCAGTCTCCTCGACTTCACGGACAACGATGGTCAGGTTCGAGAACGGCTTCTCGATCCGGCCAGCACGGCCGCGAGCGCGGGCGTGGAAGCGCTTGATGACGAACGCCTTGCCCACATGGGCTTCGGCGACCACCAGACGGTCCACGTCCAGGTCGTGGTTGTTCTCGGCATTCGCAATCGCCGACATCAAGGTCTTCTTGACGTCGCCGGCGATGCGCTTGCGGGAGAACGTCAGGTCCGCGAGTGCGGAACCGACCTTCTTGCCGCGGATCGCAGCCGCCACGAGGTTCAGCTTCTGCGGCGACACGCGCAGCATGCGTGCGATCGCCTTGGCCTCGTTGTCGGCGAGCGTCCGCTCACGCTTCGGCTTGCCCATCGTTACTTCCTCTTCGCCTTCTTGTCGGCGCCATGACCGTAGTAGGTCCGGGTCGGCGAGAACTCGCCGAACTTCTGGCCGATCATCTCTTCAGACACCAGCACCGGGATGTGCTTCTGCCCGTTGTAAACGCCGAACGTCAGGCCAACGAACTGCGGAAGGATGGTCGAACGGCGGCTCCAGGTCTTGATGACCTCGTTGCGGCCGGACTCACGAACCTTGTCCGCCTTCTTCAGCAGATACCCGTCGACAAACGGACCTTTCCAGATCGAACGTGTCACGATCCGTACCTCTTAACTCTTGCGCGCATGACGGCTACGAACGATGAACTTCGCCGTAGACTTGTTGCGACGCGTGCGCTTGCCCTTGGTCGGCTTACCCCACGGGGTAACCGGATGACGGCCACCGGAGGTACGGCCTTCACCACCACCGTGCGGATGGTCGACCGGGTTCATGGCAACACCGCGGGTGTGCGGACGAATGCCAAGCCAGCGGGAACGACCAGCCTTGCCGAGGTTGATGTTGCCGTGGTCCGGGTTGGACACGGCACCGATGGAGGCCATGCAGGTGCCCAGCACGCGGCGCTGTTCGCCCGACATCAGGCGCAGCACGGTGTAGCCCTGGTCGCGACCGACGATCTGCACGAAGGCACCGGCGGAACGGGCGATCTGACCGCCCTTGCCCGGCTTCAGCTCGACGTTGTGCACGATCGTGCCCACCGGGATCGAGGCCAGCGGCATCGCGTTGCCCGGCTTCACGTCGACGGACTGACCGGAGACGACGGTGTCGCCGGCTGCCAGACGCTGCGGCGCCAGGATGTAGGCCAGCTCGCCGTCCGCATAGCGGATCAGGGCGATGAAGGCGGTGCGGTTCGGGTCATACTCGAGCCGCTCGACGGTGGCCGGAACGTCGAACTTGCGACGCTTGAAGTCCACCAGACGGTAGCTGCGCTTGTGACCACCACCGACGTTGCGGGCGGTGAGACGGCCCAGGTTGTTGCGGCCACCGGTCTTGTTCAGGCCTTCGGTCAGGGTCTTGACCGGCTTGCCCTTCCAGAGGTCGGCGCGGTCCACCTGAACCAGCTGGCGCCGGCCCGGGGACGTGGGGTTGAAGGTCTTAAGTGCCATTGTTTCCTGTCCCCGCCTCAGAGCCCGGTGGTCACGTCGATCGACTGACCTTCGGCAAGCGTCACGACAGCCTTCTTGACGTCAGACTGCTGGCCGAGACGGCCACGGAAGCGCTTCAGCTTGCCCTTGCGGACCAGAGTGTTCACCGCAGTGACCTTGACCCCGAACAGGGCTTCGACCGCTGCCTTGATTTCCGGCTTGGTCGCCGACTGGGCGACCTTGAAGACCACCTTGTTCTGCTCGGCAGCCATGGTCGCCTTCTCGGTGATCACCGGGCTGACGATCTTGTCGTAGTGAGCGATCTTGCTCATTTGAAGCGCTCCTCGATGGCCGACACCGCAGCCTTGGTCAGGACCAGGGTGTTGCGACGCAGGACGTCGTAGACGTTGATGCCCTGAACCGGCAGCACGTCGATCGACGGGATGTTGCGGGCGGCAAGCGCGAAGTTCGCATCCAGCTCGGCACCGTCGATGATCAGGGCGTTCGCCAGACCCAGCTTGCCGAACTTTTCCTTCAGCATCTTGGTCTTGGCCTCAGCGGCCTTGGCATCCTCGACGACGATCAGCGAACCGGCCTTCACCTTGGACGACAGCGCATGGGCGAGACCCAGGGCGCGCACCTTCTTCGGCAGGTCATGGGCGTGGTCACGGACGACCGGACCGAACGCCTTGCCACCACCGCGGAACTGCGGCGCCTTGCGGTTGCCGTGACGCGCACCGCCCGAGCCCTTCTGGCGCACGAACTTCTTCGTGGTGCCAGACACTTCCGAGCGGCCCTTCGCCTTGTGGGTCCCGGCCTGACGCTTGGCAAGCTGCCAGCGAACGACGCGGTGGATCAGATCCGTGCGCGGCTCGAGACCGAAGATCTCGTCCGACACCGTGATCGAACCGGCGGCCGAACCTTCGAGGGTTTTGACCTCAAGTTCCATCACTCACTCTCCTTGACCGTGGCTGCCGCGTCGACGGTCCGGAACGCGCCCGGAACCGGCACGCCTTCCGGCAGCGCCTTCTTGACGGCGTCGCGAACCAGGATCCAGCCGCCCTTCGCGCCCGGGACGGAGCCCTCGACCATGATGAGGCCGCGCTCCACGTCCGTGCGGACAACCTTGAGGTTCTGCGTGGTCACGCGGACATCGCCCATGTGACCAGCCATCTTCTTGCCCTTGAACACCTTGCCCGGGTCCTGACGCTGGCCGGTCGAACCGTGCGAGCGGTGGGACACCGAGTTACCGTGCGAAGCGCGGCCACCACCGAAGTTGTGGCGCTTCATGACACCGGCAAAGCCCTTACCGATCGAGGTGCCCGTCACGTCGACGAACTGGCCTGCGACATAGTGGTCAGCGGTGATCTCGGCGCCGACGTCAATCAGGTTGCCCTGGCTGACGCGGAATTCGGCGAGCGTGCGCTTCGGCTCGACCTTGGCGACGGCAAAATGACCGCGCATCGCCTTCGGCGTGTTCTTGACCTTGGCAGCACCAGCGCCGAGCTGCAGCGCGGTGTAGCCGTTCTTTTCGTCAGTGCGGTGAGCAACGACCTGGCAATTTTCCAGCCGCAACACAGTGACCGGAACATGCTCGCCGGCATCATTATAGATGCGCGTCATGCCCACCTTCTGAGCGATCACTCCAGAACGCATTGGCGTATCCCCTTCGATCCGACTCAGAGCTTGATCTCGACGTCGACACCGGCCGCGAGATCGAGCTTCATGAGAGCATCGACCGTCTGCGGGGTCGGATCGACGATGTCGAGAAGGCGCTTGTGCGTGCGCATCTCGAACTGATCGCGGCTTTTCTTGTCGATATGCGGGCCGCGAAGCACGGTGTACTTCTCGATCCGCGTCGGCAGCGGCACGGGTCCCCGCACCTGCGCACCGGTCCGCTTCGCCGTGTTCACGATCTCCCGGGTGGAAGCATCAAGAATACGGTGATCGAATGCCTTGAGGCGGATCCGGATATTCTGACCGTTCATTTCAGATTTCCCGATTAGGCTGGTCCCCTGCCCTCCGCACCTCAGCGGAGGGCCGAGAACCAAGCCACTTACTCGATGATGGAGGCAACGACGCCGGCGCCGACGGTGCGGCCGCCTTCGCGGATGGCGAAGCGCAGGCCTTCTTCCATGGCGATCGGCACGATCAGCGACACGGTGACGGAGATGTTGTCACCCGGCATCACCATCTCGGTGCCTTCCGGCAGTTCCACGATGCCCGTCACGTCGGTCGTGCGGAAGTAGAACTGCGGACGATAGTTCGTGAAGAACGGCGTGTGACGGCCGCCTTCTTCCTTGGTCAGGATGTAGGCTTCGGCCTTGAACTTCTTGTGCGGCTTCACCGTACCCGGCTTGCACAGGACCTGGCCACGCTCAACGTCCTCACGGCCGATGCCGCGGATCAGCGCGCCGATGTTGTCGCCAGCCTGGCCCTGGTCCAGGAGCTTGCGGAACATCTCGACGCCCGTCACGGTCGTCTTCTTGGTGTCGCGGATGCCGACGATCTCGACTTCCTCGCCAACCTTCACGATGCCGCGCTCGACGCGACCGGTCACCACGGTGCCACGGCCGGAGATCGAGAACACGTCTTCGATCGGCATCAGGAACGGCTGGTCGATCGGACGCTCCGGGGTCGGGATGTAGGCGTCGACAGCGTCCATCAGGGCGCGGATCGCGTCACGGCCGATCGCCGCATCGCGGTTCTCGACAGCCGCCAGGGCCGAGCCCTTGACGATCGGAATGTCGTCGCCCGGGAAGTCGTAGGACGACAGCAGCTCGCGCAGCTCCATCTCCACGAGGTCCAGAAGCTCTTCGTCGTCGACCTGGTCGACCTTGTTCATGAACACCACCAGAGCCGGCACGCCGACCTGACGGGCGAGCAGGATGTGCTCGCGGGTCTGCGGCATCGGGCCGTCAGCGGCCGAGCACACCAGGATCGCGCCGTCCATCTGGGCGGCACCGGTGATCATGTTCTTCACGTAGTCGGCGTGACCCGGGCAGTCCACGTGGGCGTAGTGACGGTTGGCCGTCTCGTACTCGACGTGGGCGGTCGAGATCGTGATGCCGCGGGCCTTCTCTTCCGGCGCGGCGTCGATCTGGTCATAGGCCTTGGCGACAGCGCCGCCGACTTCCGCCAGCGTCATCGTGATCGCTGCGGTCAGCGTCGTCTTGCCGTGGTCAACGTGGCCGATCGTGCCAATGTTCACGTGCGGCTTCGTGCGCTCAAACTTTTCTTTTGCCATCGGATTTCTCCGCTTTCTCTAATTCTTGTTTAAGGACGGTGACTTGGTTCAGGCGTACTTCGCCTGAACCTGGTCTGCCACGGCCTGCGGCACCTGCTCGTAGTGATCGAACACCATCGAGTACTGTGCACGACCCTGCGACATCGAGCGCAGGTTGTTCACGTAGCCGAACATGTTGGCCAGCGGCACCATCGCGGTGATCGCGGTGACGACACCGCGGTCTTCGGTGCCGTTGATCTGGCCACGGCGGGAGTTCAGGTCGCCGATCACGTCGCCCATGTAGTCCGCCGGGGTCACGACCTCGACCTTCATGATCGGCTCGAGGAGCTTCGGAGCAGCCTTGGCGATCGCTTCACGGAAACCGGCGCGAGCGGCGATTTCGAAGGCGAGAACCGAGGAGTCCACATCGTGGTAGGCACCGTCGGTGAGGGTCGCCTTGATGTCGACCATCGGGAATCCGGCCAGCGGACCCGAGGACATGACGCTCTCGATACCCTTGGTGACGCCCGGGATGTATTCCTTCGGAACCGAACCACCAACGATCTGGCTCTCGAACTTGTACCCGCTGCCAACCTCGTTCGGCTCGATCACCAGCTTGACGCGGGCGAACTGGCCGGTACCACCGGTCTGCTTCTTGTGGGTGTAGTCGATCTCGGCGCGGCGGGTGATCGTCTCGCGATAGGCCACCTGCGGCGCACCGATGTTCGCCTCCACCTTGAACTCGCGACGCATGCGGTCGACGATGATGTCTAGGTGCAGTTCGCCCATGCCGGCGATGATCGTCTGGCCGCTTTCCTCGTCGGTCTTGACGCGGAAGGACGGATCCTCGGCCGCCAGGCGGTTGAGCGCGAGGCCCATCTTTTCCTGGTCGCCCTTGGTCTTCGGCTCGACAGCGATCTCGATCACCGGCTCCGGGAACTCCATGCGCTCGAGGATCACCGGCTTGTTCGGGTCACACAGGGTGTCGCCCGTGGTGGTGTCCTTGAGGCCCGCGATGGCAACGATGTCGCCGGCGTAGGCGATCTCGATGTCCTCACGGCTGTTGGCGTGCATCTGCATCATGCGGCCAACGCGTTCCTTCTTGTCCTTCACGGTGTTCTGCAGGGACGTGCCCTTGCTCAGAACGCCCGAGTAGATGCGGCAGAAGGTGAGCGAGCCGACGAACGGGTCGTTCATGATCTTGAACGCCAGCATGGACAGGGGCTCTTCGTCGCCGGACGTGCGGGTGATCTCACCCTCGGTCTTCGGGTCGATGCCCTTGATGGCCGGAACGTCGACCGGGCTCGGCAGGTAGTCCACCACGCCGTCGAGCAGCGGCTGAACGCCCTTGTTCTTGAAAGCCGAGCCAGCGAAGATCGGAACGAATTCGCCCCGAATGGTGCCCTTGCGGATCAGGGCCTTCAGCGTCTCGGCGTCCGGCTCGTTGCCCTCGAGGTAGGCTTCCATCGCGGCTTCGTCGACTTCGACGGCCGTCTCGATCATGGCGTCACGGAATTCCTGGGCCTTGTCGACCAGGTCAGCCGGGATCTCGACTTCGTCCCAGGCAGCGCCCAGGGTCTCGTCGCGCCAGATCAGCGCCTTCATCTTGATCAGGTCGACAACGCCGGCGAACTCGTTCTCGGCGCCGACCGGGATCTGCAGGCACAGGGCCTTGGCACCCAGACGGGTCTTGACCATCTCGACGCAGCGGTAGAAGTCCGCACCGAGCTTGTCCATCTTGTTGACGAAGATCATGCGCGGCACGCGGTACTTGTCCGCCTGGCGCCACACGGTCTCGGTCTGGGGCTCGACGCCGGCGTTGGCGTCCAGCAGGGCGACGGCACCGTCAAGCACGCGCAGCGAGCGCTCCACCTCGATGGTGAAGTCCACGTGACCCGGGGTGTCGATGATGTTCAGGCGCTTCTCGTTCCAGAAAGCGGTGGTCGCGGCGGACGTGATCGTGATGCCGCGTTCCTGTTCCTGCTCCATCCAGTCCATGGTGGCAGCGCCGTCATGGACTTCACCGATCTTGTGGCTCTTACCCGTGTAGTACAGGATGCGCTCGGTGGTCGTGGTCTTGCCGGCATCGATGTGCGCCATGATGCCGAAGTTGCGGTAGTCCTCGATCTTGTGCGTGCGAGACATGTCGTCAGCCCTTTACTAGGATTACCAGCGGTAGTGCGAGAAGGCGCGGTTCGCGTCCGCCATGCGGTGCGTGTCTTCGCGCTTCTTCACGGCCGAGCCGCGGTTGTTGGCCGCATCGAGCACTTCGCCCGACAGACGGTCGACCATGGTGGTCTCGTTGCGGTTGCGGGCCGCGGTGATGAGCCAGCGGATGGCCAGCGCCTGACGACGGTCAGCGCGGACTTCGACCGGAACCTGGTAGGTCGCACCACCGACGCGGCGGGAACGGACTTCCACCTGCGGCATCACGTTCTCGAGAGCGGCATGGAACACCTCGAGCGGGTTCACGCGGGCCTTCTTCTCGATCACGTCGAACGCGCCATAAACGATGCGCTCGGCGGTCGACTTCTTGCCATCATACATGATGGAGTTCATGAACTTCGTGACGATGATGTCACCGAACTTCGGGTCCGGATTGATCTCACGCTTCTCGGCGCGATGACGACGGGACATCTAAGCGCTCCTTACTTCGGCCGCTTCGCGCCGTACTTCGACCGGCGCTGCTTACGATTCTTGACGCCCTGCGTGTCGAGCACACCGCGGATGATGTGGTAGCGCACGCCCGGCAAGTCCTTGACGCGGCCGCCGCGGATCATCACCACGGAGTGTTCCTGCAGGTTGTGGCCTTCGCCCGGGATGTAACCGATGACTTCAAAGCCGTTGGTCAGACGCACCTTGGCGACCTTACGAAGCGCCGAGTTCGGCTTCTTCGGCGTCGTGGTGTAAACGCGGGTGCAAACGCCGCGCTTCTGCGGGCAGGCCTGCATGGCCGGCACCTTGTTCCGCTTCGGCGGGTCCTTCCGCGGCTTGCGGATCAGCTGGTTGATGGTCGGCATTCTGTGCCCTTTACCTCTGCCATCCAAAAATTCATCTGCAACCCTGATTTGCGCAGATTCCGCCCAAACGGAATCGCGCCTCAGCCATGTCGACCGACATGGGAGGCGCTGCGAAAACCAGAGGACCACGAGTTTAACCGCGGTCATGCAATCGACGCGTATTCGCCTTTGAACCCGGCAGCGTTTAAGTTTTCAGGTTCCTGCGTGGACCGCTGGAACGCATCAGGACTTACCGCCTGCCATCGGGATGCGCGGAACCTACCGACGGACCGCCCTCACGTCAAGGGAAATCTCGGGGAATCCTTGGGTTCGCGCCCCTGCCCGGACAAAGCCGGGCTCCTCCCGGCGAACTCCGTCACAAAGGGGCATTTTGGCCAAGTTTGACCCTGTTTCACGCAACTTTCTGTCCCTGACGATCGTTGTCCTGCGCCTGGCGCAAGTCCCGCATGCACTCGGGGCGGGCAATTCGTTAAGCCGGATTCGCCTCCGACGCGTGGCAGCGCGCTGATTCCCGCCCCTGTTTTCGCTTTGTCGGTTAACGACGCCTGAGTCTCGAAGGACGGATTCGCTGTCCGCGTGCAGGACCTGATTCACGGCCAGCCCCTGTCCCGGCGTCCCGCCGCGCGCATCCTCCCAGTCGTGGCGTCGGCGGCGCGTCCGTCCAACGGCGGCGTCACACCTGCGGTCCCTCCCTGCCGGCGCCAGGGGCCCCGCGCGGCCTGCGCACACGCCTCTCCTCTCCTCTCCTCTCCTCTCCTCTCCTCTCCTCTCCTCTCCTCTCCTCTCCTCTCCTCTCCTCTCCTCACCTATCCTCTTCTCTCCTCTCCCTGCTCTCCGCCGTCCGCGCCTGTCACTGTGGAACGCCAGACCGCCCCTCACCGGATCTGCCACGCGGCCCCCGATCGGCCCCCGGAACGGAAAAGGCCCCGCCGGGGTCGGCAGGGCCTTGCAGGGACGAAACGGGGCATCCGCGATCCGGCGTCAGGACCGGAAGGCAATCACCGCCACATTGCCCTCGAGGGCGTCCTGGTAGGCGTCCTCGTAGGTCGGATCATCGGGCTCGCCATCCAGCACGCCGATCTGGTCAAGTTCGGCCAGCGCGTAGTTGTTGAGCGACAGCGCTTCCAGCGTCGCCTGGACAGCCGTTTCCTCGTCCGGACGCGCCAGCAGCACGTGCACGGGAATGGCGTCCTGGGGCGCCCCCTCGCTGTCCTCCCAGACGCGGCCAACCACAATAAACACGAAGGGCGCGTCGCCCTCGTCATTGTCATTCATGGCCATCACGGCCTCCTTGCTGCTCGAAACGAAAAGGCCGCCAGTGCGGCGGCCTTTCCAGATCTTCCTGCCTTACTCGGCAGCGCCCGACAGATCCTCCAGCAGGCCCTCGGCCGCGCTGTCGTCGGAGCGCTTGCGGCGCTCCTCGAGGATGAGGTCGTCGCGGTGGGTCGCGATCTGACGGATGCGCTTCATCACGCCACCGGTACCGGCGGGGATCAGGCGACCGACGATCACGTTCTCCTTCAGGCCGACCAGCGGATCGGTCTTGCCGTTGACGGCGGCCTCGGTGAGGACGCGCGTCGTCTCCTGGAAGGAGGCGGCGGAGAAGAACGACCGGGTCTGCAGGCTCGCCTTGGTGATACCAAGCAGAACCGGCACGCCCTTGGCCGGGGTCTTCGCCTCGTCGATGATCCGCTCGTTGACTTCCTCGAAGTCGATGCGGTCCACCTGCTCGCCGGCGAAGAACTCCGTGTCACCCGCATCGGTGATCTCGATCTTCTGCAGCATCTGGCGAACGATCACCTCGATGTGCTTGTCGTTGATCACCACGCCCTGGAGACGATAGACTTCCTGGATCTCGTTGACGAGATAGGCCGCCAGCGCCTCCACGCCCTTGACCGCCAGGATGTCGTGCGGTGCCGGGTTGCCGTCGAGGATGTACTCGCCCTTCTCGATGACGTCGCCTTCCTGCAGATGGAAGTGCTTGCCCTTCGGGATCAGGTATTCCACCGGCTCCATCGACTCGTCATGCGGCTCGACGATGATGCGGCGCTTGTTCTTGTAGTCGCGACCGAAGCGGATCGTGCCGCTGACTTCCGCGATGATGGCGTGATCCTTCGGGCGACGGGCCTCGAAGAGTTCCGCCACGCGCGGCAGACCACCGGTGATGTCCTTGGTCTTGGCGCTTTCCAGCGGGATACGGGCAAGCACGTCACCCGCCTTCACGCGGCTGCCGGGCTGAACCGACAGAATGGCGTCCACGGACAGGAGCAGACGGGCGTCACCGCCACGGGCCAGCTTCGCCACCGAACCGTTCTCGGTCTTGATGACCACGGCCGGCTTCAGGTCCTGACCACGCTGCGAGGTCCGCCAGTCGATGACGACGCGCTTGGTGATGCCGGTCGCCTCGTCGGTGGTTTCCTGCACCGACGCACCGTCCACCAGATCCTCGAAGTCGACCACGCCATCCACTTCCGACAGCATCGGACGGGTGTACGGGTCCCACTCGGCGATCCGCTGGCCGCGCTTGACCGCATCGCCCTCGTCGACATGCAGCTTCGAGCCGTAGGTCACGCGATGGACCGCACGCTCGTTGCCGTCGCTGTCCACGACGACGATCGACATGTTGCGGACCATGGCAATCAGGTTGCCATCGCTGTCGCGGGCGACAGAGCGGTTGCGCATGCGGATCGAGCCGTCGACGTTGGACTCGATGAACGAGGAGTCCACCACCTGCGCCGTGCCACCGATGTGGAACGTGCGCATGGTGAGCTGGGTGCCCGGTTCACCGATCGACTGCGCGGCAATGACGCCGACAGCCTCGCCCATGTTCACCGGCGTGCCGCGAGCCAGGTCGCGGCCATAGCAGGTGCCGCAGACGCCGGTCTCGGTCTCGCAGGTGAGCACCGAACGGATCTTGATCTGCTGCACCTTGGCAGCCTCGATCAGCTCCACATCCTTCTCGTCGATCATGCGGCCCTTCGGCACGATGATCTCGCCGGTGGCGTGGTTGTAGACGTCTTCGGCCGCGGTACGACCGAGAACGCGCTGACCCAGGCTCGCGATCACCTGACCCGCGTCCACGATCGCCTGAACGGTGATGCCGTTCTGCGAGCCGCAATCGCGCTCGATGATGATCGAATCCTGCGCCACGTCCACGAGACGACGGGTGAGGTAACCCGAGTTCGCGGTCTTGAGCGCGGTGTCGGCCAGACCCTTGCGGGCGCCGTGCGTCGAGTTGAAGTACTCGAGCACCGAGAGGCCTTCCTTGAAGTTCGAGATGATCGGGTTCTCGATGATCTCGCCCGACGGCTTGGCCATCAGGCCGCGCATGCCGGCCAGCTGCTTCATCTGGGCCGGAGAGCCACGCGCGCCGGAGTGGGACATCATGTAGACCGAGTTCATCGGCTTCTGACGACCCGTCTCCTCGTCGACCTGAACCGCCTGAATGCGCTTCATCATCTCGTCGGCGACGCGGTCGGTGCACTTGGCCCAGGCGTCAACGACCTTGTTGTACTTCTCGCCCTGGGTGATCAGGCCGTCGTTGTACTGCTGCTCGTACTCGGCCACGGCCGCAGCGGTCTCGGCCACCAGCTTCTGCTTGGTGTCCGGGATCACCATGTCGTCCTTGCCGAACGAGATGCCGGCGCGGCAGGCGTTGACGAAGCCGAGCTGCATGATGCGGTCGCAGAAAATGACCGTCTCCTTCTGACCGCAGGCGCGGTAGACGGTGTCGATCATCCGCGAGATTTCCTTCTTCGTCATCAGCTTGTTGCAGGTGTCGAAGGGAACCTCGTGATGCCGCGGCAGGATTTCCGCGATCATCATGCGGCCGGGCGTGGTCTCGTGGATCTGCGTGACCGGGTTGCCATGCTCGTCCACGGTCTTGAAGCGACCGCGGATCTTCGTGTGCAGCGTGATCACCTTGTTGGCGATCGCGTGCTGGATCTCGCCCATGTTGCCGAAGGCCATGCCCTGGCCCGGCTCGTTCTCCGCCATGATCGACAGATAGTAGAGGCCAAGGACGATGTCCTGCGAGGGAACGATGATCGGGCCACCGTTCGCCGGATGCAGGATGTTGTTGGTCGACATCATCAGCGTGCGCGCTTCGAGCTGGGCTTCCAGCGACAGCGGCACGTGCACGGCCATCTGGTCACCGTCGAAGTCGGCGTTGAAGGCCGAGCAGACGAGCGGATGCAGCTGGATGGCCTTGCCCTCGATGAGGATCGGCTCGAACGCCTGGATGCCCAGACGGTGCAGGGTCGGCGCGCGGTTGAGGAGCACCGGATGCTCGCGGATCACCTCATCGAGGATGTCCCAGACTTCCGGACGCTCCTTCTCCACCAGCTTCTTCGCCTGCTTCACGGTCGAGGAGAAGCCCTTGGCGTCGAGGCGCGAATAGATGAAGGGCTTGAACAGCTCCAGCGCCATCTTCTTCGGCAGGCCGCACTGGTGCAGCTTCAGCTCCGGACCCACGGTGATCACCGAACGGCCGGAATAGTCGACGCGCTTGCCGAGCAGGTTCTGGCGGAAGCGGCCCTGCTTGCCCTTGAGCATGTCGGACAGCGACTTCAGCGGACGCTTGTTGGCGCCGGTGATGACGCGGCCGCGGCGGCCGTTGTCGAACAGGGCGTCAACGGACTCCTGCAGCATGCGCTTCTCGTTGCGGATGATGATGTCCGGCGCGCGCAGCTCGATGAGACGCTTCAGGCGGTTGTTGCGGTTGATCACGCGGCGGTACAGATCGTTCAGATCCGAGGTCGCGAAGCGGCCGCCGTCCAGCGGGACGAGCGGACGCAGATCCGGCGGGATCACCGGGATCACGGTCATGATCATCCATTCCGGGCGGTTGCCGGACTCCATGAAGGCCTCGATGACCTTCAGCCGCTTGGCGAGCTTCTTCGGCTTCAGCTCCGTGGTCGCCTCGGCGATCTCGACGCGCAGCTTCTCGCTCTCGCGCTCGAGGTCGAGCGACATCAGCAGCTCACGGATCGCCTCGGCACCGATCATGGCCGTGAAGGCGTCCTCGCCGTACTCGTCCTGCGCGGTCAGGTACTCTTCTTCCGTGAGCAGCTGGTGCTGCTTCAGCGGGGTCAGGCCCGGCTCGAGAACCACATAGTTCTCGAAGTACAGCACGCGCTCCAGGTCCTTCAGCGTCATGTCGAGCAGAAGGCCGATGCGCGAGGGCAGCGACTTCAGGAACCAGATGTGGGCGACCGGCGCGGCCAGCTCGATGTGGCCCATGCGCTCGCGGCGCACGCGCGACAGGGTCACTTCCACGCCGCACTTTTCGCAGATGACGCCCTTGTACTTCATGCGCTTGTACTTGCCGCACAAGCACTCGTAGTCCTTGATCGGGCCAAAGATGCGCGCACAGAACAGGCCGTCACGTTCCGGCTTGAACGTGCGGTAGTTGATCGTTTCCGGCTTTTTGATCTCGCCAAAAGACCAGGACATGATCTTTTCGGGGCTGGCGAGCGAGATCCGGATCTGATCGAAGGTCTGCGCAGGAGCCTGCTGGTTGAACAGGTTCATGACCTCATGATTCATGGGCTCTCTCCTTCGATGCACGGATGGGGAGCGGGCTCAGTGGCCCGCCCCCCGCAACCGGCTCGGTAAGTCCTGTTTCGGTCGTATAAATGCCCGCGGAGTTCACTCCGCCGCGTCGGCCGCGGGCTCTTCCGTAATCTGCGGTGCGTCCGTCTGCTGCAGTTCGACATTGAGGCCGAGCGAACGCATTTCCTTGACGAGAACGTTGAAGCTCTCCGGAATGCCCGCCTCGAACGTGTCGTCGCCGCGAACGATGGCTTCGTAGACCTTGGTGCGGCCGGCGACGTCGTCCGACTTCACCGTCAGCATTTCCTGCAGCGTATAGGCTGCACCATAGGCCTCGAGCGCCCACACCTCCATTTCACCGAAGCGCTGGCCACCGAACTGTGCCTTGCCACCCAGCGGCTGCTGGGTCACGAGCGAGTACGGGCCGATCGAACGGGCGTGGATCTTGTCGTCCACGAGGTGATGCAGCTTGAGCATGTAGATGTAGCCCACGGTGACCTTGCGGTCGAAGGCTTCACCCGTCCGCCCGTCATACAGCGTCGACTGGCCGCTCGGATCGAGGCCCGCAATGTTCAGCATGTCGACGATGTCGGGCTCATGCGCCCCGTCGAACACCGGCGTTGCGATGGAGACACCCTTCTTGAGCTGGTCGGCGAGACGCACGACGCTCTCGTCGTCGAACTCCTTGACCGCGTCGCCCTTGATGTTGTCGCCATAGATCTCGACGATCTTGCCCTTGAGCGCCTGGATCTCGCCCGACTTGCGGTACTCCTCGTACAGCTCACCGATCTTGCGACCCATGCCCGCACAGGCCCAGCCCAGGTGGGTCTCGAGGATCTGACCGACGTTCATGCGCGAGGGCACGCCGAGCGGGTTCAGCACGATGTCCACGTGGGTGCCGTCCGCCAGGAACGGCATGTCCTCGTTCGGGTTGATCTTGGAGACCACGCCCTTGTTGCCATGACGGCCGGCCATCTTGTCGCCCGGCTGGATCTTGCGCTTCACGGCGACGAAGACCTTGACCATCTTCATGACGCCCGGGGGCAGCTCGTCGCCGCGCTGCAGCTTGTCCACCTTGTCGATGAACCGCTGCTCGAGGCGCTTGCGGCTCTCGTCATACTGGCCACGCAGGGCTTCGATCTCGCTCATGAACTTTTCGTCGTCCACGGCGAACTGCCACCACTGCGAGCGCGGGAACTCGGCCAGGACCTCACCGGTCAGGACCGTGTCCTTCTTCGCGCCCTTCGGACCCGAGATGGCGGTCTTGCCGCGCAGCATCTCGCCCAGACGGCCGTAGACGTTGCGGTCCAGGATCGCCTGCTCGTCATCGCGGTCCTTGGCCAGGCGCTCGATCTCCTCGCGCTCGATGGCCATAGCACGCTCGTCCTTCTCGACGCCGTGACGGTTGAACACGCGGACCTCGACGACCGTACCGGTGACGCCGGGCGGCAGGCGCAGCGACGTGTCGCGCACGTCGGAGGCCTTCTCGCCGAAGATGGCGCGCAGCAGCTTCTCTTCCGGCGTCATCGGGCTTTCGCCCTTCGGCGTGATCTTGCCGACGAGGATGTCGCCCGGCTTCACTTCGGCGCCGATGTAGACGATGCCGGCTTCGTCGAGGTTCTTCAGCGCTTCTTCCGAGACGTTCGGGATGTCGCGCGTAATTTCTTCCGGCCCGAGCTTGGTGTCACGGGCGGCGACTTCAAACTCTTCCAGGTGGATCGAGGTGAAGACGTCGTCGGAGACGATGCGTTCGGACAGGAGGATGGAGTCCTCGAAGTTGTAGCCGTTCCACGGCATGAACGCGACGAGCACGTTGCGGCCGAGCGCCAGATCGCCCAGGTCGGTCGACGGGCCGTCGGCAATGATGTCACCCTTGCCGATGACGTCACCGACGCGGACCAGCGGACGCTGGTTGATGCAGGTGTTCTGGTTGGACCGCTGGAACTTCATCAGCCGGTAGATGTCGACGCCCGACTTGGACGGATCGAGATCTTCCGTGGCGCGGATGACGATACGGGTCGCGTCCACCTGGTCGACAACACCGCCGCGGCGTGCGGCAATGGCCGCGCCCGAGTCACGCGCCACGATCGGCTCCATGCCGGTGCCCACGAACGGGGCCTCGGCGCGGACGAGCGGCACGGCCTGACGCTGCATGTTCGAGCCCATCAGCGCGCGGTTCGCGTCATCGTTCTCGAGGAACGGGATGAGCGCGGCGGCGACCGACACGAGCTGCTTCGGCGACACGTCCATCAGGTCGACGCGCTCGGAGGGAACGAGCATGTTTTCACCGGCGTGACGGCAGGTGACCAGCTCTTCCACGAAGCGGTTGTTCTCGTCCATGACGGCGTTGGACTGGGCGACGTAGTGCTTCGCCTCTTCCATGGCCGACAGGTAGACGACATCGTTGGACACGACGCCGTCCTTCACCTTGCGGTACGGGCTCTCGATGAAGCCGTACTTGTTGACGCGGGCGAAGGTCGACAGCGAGTTGATCAGACCGATGTTCGGGCCTTCCGGCGTCTCGATCGGGCAGATGCGGCCGTAATGGGTCGGATGCACGTCGCGGACTTCAAAGCCGGCGCGCTCGCGGGTCAGACCGCCCGGCCCAAGGGCCGACAGGCGGCGCTTGTGCGTCACTTCGGACAGCGGGTTGGTCTGGTCCATGAACTGCGACAGCTGCGAGGAGCCGAAGAACTCGCGCACGGCGGCAGCCGCCGGCTTGGCGTTGATCAGGTCCTGCGGCATCACCGTGTCGATCTCGACGGAGCTCATGCGCTCCTTGATCGCGCGTTCCATGCGCAGCAGACCGACGCGGTACTGGTTCTCCATCAGTTCGCCGACCGAGCGCACCCGGCGGTTGCCGAGGTTGTCGATGTCGTCGATCTCGCCCTTGCCGTCACGCAGCTCGAGCAGCAGCTTGATGACCGAGAGGATGTCTTCCTTGCGCAGCGTGCGCACGGTGTCCGGGCAGGACAGGTCCAGGCGCATGTTCATCTTGACGCGACCGACGGCCGACAGGTCGTAGCGCTCCGCGTCGAAGAACAGCGACTGGAACATCGCCTCGGCGCTGTCCAGGGTGGGCGGCTCGCCCGGGCGCATGACGCGGTAGATGTCGAAGAGCGCGTCCTCGCGGGACTCGTTCTTGTCGACCGCCAGCGTGTTGCGGATGTACGGACCGGTGTTGATGTGGTCGATGTCGAGGATCTCGAGGGTCTCGTAGCCGCGCTGGACCAGCTCCTCCAGGAGCTTGCCGTTCAGCTCGTCGCCGGCCTCGGCATAGATCTCGCCGGTCTTGTAGTCGACGACGTCCTCGCCGAGATACTGGCCGTGCAGGTCCTCGTCGGTGACCTTGAGGGCCTTCACGCCCTTCTCGGTCAGCTGCTTGACGGTGCGCGCCGTGATCTTGCGACCGGCCTCGATGACCACCTCGCCCGTGTCGGCGTCGACCATGTCGTAGGACGCCTTCGTGCCCTTGAGACGGTCGCCGTCGAACGGCATGCGCCAGGCGCCCTTGCCGGTGCGGGTGTAGGACACGCTCTTGTAGAACGTGTTCAGGATCTCTTCGCCGTCAAGGCCAAGCGCCATCAGCAGCGAGGAGACCGGGATCTTGCGGCGACGGTCGATGCGCGCATAGACGATGTCCTTGGCGTCGAACTCGATGTCCAGCCAGGAGCCGCGATAGGGGATCACGCGGGCCGCAAACAGCAGCTTGCCCGAGGAATGGGTCTTGCCCTTGTCGTGGTCGAAGAACACGCCCGGCGAGCGGTGCATCTGCGAGACGATGACGCGCTCGGTGCCGTTGACGATGAAGGTGCCGTTGTCCGTCATGAAGGGCATGTCGCCCATGTAGACGTCCTGCTCCTTGATGTCCTTGACGGACTTCGCGCCGGTGTCCTCGTCGACATCGAACACGATCAGACGCAGGGTCACCTTCAGCGGCGCGGCAAAGGTCATGCCGCGCTGACGGCACTCGTCAACGTCATACTTCGGGGGGTCGAACTCGTACTTCACGAATTCGAGCAGAGCCGTGCCCGCGAAATCGGAGATCGGAAAAACGGAGGTGAAGACGGCCTGAAGGCCCTCATCCCCACGGCCGCCCTTGGGCTCGTCGACCTGAAGGAACTGGTCGTACGATGCCTTCTGCACCTCGATGAGGTTGGGCATTGCCGTAACATCGCGGATCGATCCGAAAAACTTCCGGACACGCTTGCGACCGTTGAACGTAAGGGTCATTGTCGCTCCTCGCATCGCCTGGGTGACGGCTGTCCGCAACGCCCCTTGTCCAATCGGGCCGTCTTGGCCCGGGCGCTTCGGATAACCGTCCCCTATCTGGGACTAATGCCCCGGAACCGGGACGAACCCGCCGGGGCTGGATGTGCGGTCCCGGGATCCCCGGGACCGCGATGTCAGATGAAGCGGATTACTTCAGCTCGACCTTGGCGCCGGCTTCTTCCAGCTTCTTCTTCATGTCGGCAGCTTCAGCCTTGGAGACCTGCTCCTTCACGACCTTCGGAGCGCCTTCGACGAGTTCCTTGGCTTCCTTCAGGCCGAGACCGGTGATGGCACGGACTTCCTTGATGACGTTGATCTTCTTGTCGCCAGCGTCAGCCAGGACGACGTCGAACTCGGTCTTCTCTTCTTCAGCAGCAGCAGCCGGAGCAGCAGCAACGGCAGCAACAGCCACCGGAGCAGCGGCGGACACGCCCCACTTCTCTTCGAGCATCTTGG
Source organism: Pannonibacter sp. XCT-53 (assembly GCF_009915765.1). Taxonomy (NCBI): domain Bacteria; kingdom Pseudomonadati; phylum Pseudomonadota; class Alphaproteobacteria; order Hyphomicrobiales; family Stappiaceae; genus Pannonibacter; species Pannonibacter tanglangensis. The sequence goes on along the minus strand of NZ_JAABLQ010000001.1, from coordinate 732,597 downwards.
ACAGCTCGGCGGCTTCCATGACGGTCAGTGCGGACAGGTCTTCGACCAGCTTGTTCAGATCAGCCATTTTCTTTACCTTACGTTCGAACCAAATATCTGGTTACAGACAGAGTTGTGTTTGGGGGGCGCCTTATGCGGCCTCGTCCTTCTTGGCATACGCGCCGAAGACGCGGGCAAGCTGCCCGGCCGGAGCGTTGACAACCTGGGCGATGCGGGTTGCCGGGGTCTGGATCATGCCCACCAGGCGTGCGCGCAGCTCGTCGAGCGACGGCATCGTGGCGAGAGACTTGACGCCTTCCGCATTCAGGTTGGTCTTGCCCAGAGCACCGCCGAGGATGACGAACTTGTCCGTCGTCTTGGCGAATTCCACCAGTGCCTTGGGGGCCGCGACCGGATCGTTCGAGAACGCGATCAGGGTCGGGCCCTTGAACAGGCCACCGATGTGCTCCAGTTCAGTGCCTTGAAGGGCAAGCTTCACAAGGCGGTTCTTGGCAACCTTGCAGGTCCCGCCGGCGTCGCGCACCTTCGACCGCAGGGCGGTCATCTGGGCTACCGAGAGGCCCGCATAGTGCGCGACGACCACAACGGTAGTGCCAGCCAGCACTTCGTTGAGGGCGGTCACGAACTCGTGCTTTTCCGCTCTTTCCACTTGCCTACTCCATTTGGTGGCGTTGCCGCCACCGGTTTGCCTTTGCCGTTCCGCGCCAGGACCCGGGTGACCGGGCCGCACGCGTGACGACGCTCAGGGTTCCTGTCCCCTCGCCCCGCAGGCAGCGCGGCAAGGCAGTTGGTTCGAACGGGCCTCTGGCACCCTTGCGGGCGATGAAACCTCTGTTCTTACCTATCTATGCAGGCCCATTCGGCTTAAACCGGTTTCCCGGCACCTGCAGTCTCGGACAGGGACGACCCGGCCTTGCGGTCGGGCCGATCCCCCCGGAAGACCCGGGGGGAATTCTTCAGACGGCTCAGCCGTTGATCGAGGCCAGCTCGACCTTGACGCCGGGGCCCATGGTCGACGACAGCGCGATGCGCTTGAGGTACTGACCCTTGGAGCCGGACGGCTTGGCCTTCTGCACCGCGTCGATGAGGGCGCGGATGTTCTCGATCAGGGCGTCCTGCGAGAACGAGACCTTGCCGACGCCAGCATGGATGATGCCGGCCTTCTCGACGCGGAACTGCACGGCGCCGCCCTTGGCGTCACGCACGGCCGACGCCACGTCCGGGGTCACGGTGCCGACCTTCGGGTTCGGCATCAGGCCGCGCGGGCCGAGCACCTTGCCGAGACGGCCGACCAGCGGCATCATGTCCGGCGTGGCAATGCAGCGATCGAAATCGATCTTGCCGCCCTGAACCTCGTTCACCAGCTCTTCCGCACCGACGATATCGGCGCCGGCAGCCTTGGCTTCCTCGGCCTTGTCGCCACGCGCGAACACGGCGACGCGGACGGTCTTGCCGGTGCCGTTCGGCAGCACGCAGACGCCACGGACCATCTGGTCCGCGTGACGCGGGTCGACGCCGAGGTTGATCGCCACTTCGACGGTCTCGTCGAACTTCACCTTGGCGCGGTCCTTGATCAGGGTCAGGGCTTCGCCGAGGGCGTAGGTCTTGTTGCGGTCGATGCCTTCGCGAGCCGCACGGATGCGCTTACCAATCTTCGACATTGTTCTTACTCCGTGACCTCGAGGCCCATCGAACGGGCAGAGCCTTCAACCATGAGCATGGCAGCTTCGACGTCGTTGGCGTTGAGGTCCTTCATCTTGGCCAGGGCGATGTCACGCACCTGCGCCTTGGAGACCTTGCCGACGAAACCGCCCTTGCCCGGGGTCTTGGAGCCGGACTTGATGCCGGACGCCTTCTTGAGGAAGAAGCTCACCGGAGCCGTCTTGATCTCGAACGTGAAGGAACGGTCGGAGTAATAGGTGATGACGACCGGGCACGGAGCGCCCTTCTCGATATCCTGGGTCTGCGCGTTGAACGCCTTGCAGAACTCCATGATGTTGAGACCGCGCTGACCCAGCGCCGGACCGATCGGGGGCGACGGCGTGGCGGAGCCAGCCGACACCTGCAGCTTGATGTAACCTTCAATCTTCTTCGCCATACTGCTCTCCTATAAGCATGCCGGGCGACCGGCTTTCAGGAGCGGGTGGTCCGGATCGGCAGCCCGGCGAAGGCCTGCCTTTCCCACCACCCATTTGATGCGGGCGCCTCAAACGCCCGCAGCGGCCACGAGGGCCGCTGTCCGGATCAGCCGACCTTGTCGACCTGACCGAATTCGAGTTCCACCGGGGTCGGACGACCAAAGATCGACACGGCCACCTTGAGGCGCGCACGCTCGTCGTCGACTTCCTCGACAATGCCGGAGAAGGACGCGAAGGGACCGTCGGACACGCGCACCTGTTCGCCGATCTCGAAGCTGACCGAGGGCTTCGGCCGCTCGACACCTTCCTGGACCTGGTTGAGGATGCGCAGGGCCTCCTTCTCGGAGATCGGCTGCGGCTTCTGGTCCGCGCCAAGGAACCCCGTCACCTTCGGCGTGTTCTTGATCAGATGGAAGGCCTCGTCGGTCATGTCCATCTTCACGAGCACGTACCCCGGGAAGAACTTGCGCTCGGCATCGACCTTGCGACCCCGACGCACCTCGACGACCTTTTCCATCGGCACGAGGATTTCCTCGAACAGATCGGAGAGCCCCTTCTGCGCGGCTTTCTCGCGAATGGACTCGGCCACCTTCTTCTCGAAATTGGAATAGGCGTGCACAATGTACCAGCGCTTGGGCATGAGCTCAGATCCGCATCTTGTTTCGTGAATACCGAACGTCAGTTGCCAAGTCCAAGCAACAGGCTCACTCCCCACCCCATCAACTGATCGGCGAGCAGGAAGAAAATAGACGCAATCAGCACCATGAGGAAAACCATGGTGGTCGTCACAGCCGTTTCGCGCCGCGTCGGCCAGATAACCTTGGCCGTCTCGGCACGCACCTGCTGGATAAACGTGAAGGGATTCGTCTTGGCCATTCCGGTTCCGGTCTTGTCACGACGAGCGGGCGCGCAGAATCCTCCGCGCGCCCCGCCCGAGTGGTCCTGTTTAAGGCCTCGGCGGCCAAACTGCAAGAACAAAAATGGCAGGGGCAGCAGGGCTCGAACCCGCGACCTGCGGTTTTGGAGACCGCCGCTCTACCAACTGAGCTATACCCCTGCACGGGCGGCGGATCACGCCGCCCAATTCCTGTCCTGTCTACCCTCAGACCTGCCCGTTTGGCAAGTGAAATCAGAGGGTAAGCGGCGCCGGTTCACAACCGGCGCCAGGCATCACCTTACTCGATGATGGAGGCAACGACGCCGGCGCCGACGGTGCGGCCGCCTTCGCGGATGGCGAAGCGCAGGCCTTCTTCCATGGCGATCGGCACGATCAGCGACACGGTGACGGAGATGTTATCACCCGGCATCACCATCTCGGTGCCTTCCGGCAGTTCCACGATGCCCGTCACGTCGGTCGTGCGGAAGTAGAACTGCGGACGATAGTTCGTGAAGAACGGCGTGTGACGGCCGCCTTCTTCCTTGGTCAGGATGTAGGCTTCGGCCTTGAACTTCTTGTGCGGCTTCACCGTACCCGGCTTGCACAGGACCTGGCCACGCTCAACGTCCTCACGGCCGATGCCGCGGATCAGCGCGCCGATGTTGTCGCCAGCCTGGCCCTGGTCCAGGAGCTTGCGGAACATCTCGACGCCCGTCACGGTCGTCTTCTTGGTGTCGCGGATGCCGACGATCTCGACTTCCTCGCCAACCTTCACGATGCCGCGCTCGACGCGACCGGTCACCACGGTGCCACGGCCGGAGATCGAGAACACGTCTTCGATCGGCATCAGGAACGGCTGGTCGATCGGACGCTCCGGGGTCGGGATGTAGGCGTCGACAGCGTCCATCAGGGCGCGGATCGCGTCACGGCCGATCGCCGCATCGCGGTTCTCGACAGCCGCCAGGGCCGAGCCCTTGACGATCGGAATGTCGTCGCCCGGGAAGTCGTAGGACGACAGCAGCTCGCGCAGCTCCATCTCCACGAGGTCCAGAAGCTCTTCGTCGTCGACCTGGTCGACCTTGTTCATGAACACCACCAGAGCCGGCACGCCGACCTGACGGGCGAGCAGGATGTGCTCGCGGGTCTGCGGCATCGGGCCGTCAGCGGCTGAGCACACCAGGATCGCGCCGTCCATCTGGGCGGCACCGGTGATCATGTTCTTCACGTAGTCGGCGTGACCCGGGCAGTCCACGTGGGCGTAGTGACGGTTGGCCGTCTCGTACTCGACGTGGGCGGTCGAGATCGTGATGCCGCGGGCCTTCTCTTCCGGCGCGGCGTCGATCTGGTCATAGGCCTTGGCGACAGCGCCGCCGACTTCCGCCAGCGTCATCGTGATCGCTGCGGTCAGCGTCGTCTTGCCGTGGTCAACGTGGCCGATCGTGCCAATGTTCACGTGCGGCTTCGTGCGCTCAAACTTTTCCTTCGCCATCGGCGTCGCTCTCTATCCGTTACGCGGTTCAGTCGTTTAGGTTCGAGGCGGGACGCTTTCCGGCCGCTGCGGTCGCCATCTCAGGCGCCCCGGAGGCAGCGAATTGCTTCCCGTTCTGTCCAGGACCCCGGGACAGGGCCTGCCCGTACCGGTCACTCTGATCGGCACCCAGTGATGGAGCGGGTGAAGGGAATCGAACCCTCGTCATCAGCTTGGAAGGCTGCTGCTCTACCATTGAGCTACACCCGCTGACCCGGACTTCGGGAGACGATGGTGGAGGAGGTTGGATTCGAACCAACGTAGGCTTAGCCAACGGATTTACAGTCCGTCCCCTTTAGCCACTCGGGCACTCCTCCATTCCGTCGCGCCTCTGTCCGAAGCAGTCAGGATGGCTTCACAGACCGCCCCGCCGCGAGGGCGGGGTGTCCTGTGGCGCGTGTTATGCAGATGTGCCTTCGCCGTGTCAACGCCGATTTGTCCGGCGGGCCGAATTTTCCGCTCCCCGCTCCCGCGAAGCCTGCAAAAGCATCGGGAGATACGAACTTAATGATTGTTTTCCTTGGGCTTTCGACTGTTTCCACAGGCGCGGACGCAAGCCGCTGAAGCCAGCTGCGTCCCGCGACGTGGCCGGCAAGGCACCGGGACGTCGCGCAAGGATGGGGCAAGCAGGCGGCGGGCATAGGCAGGCATGTGGGCTGAAATGAGGGGCTGACATGGGGGACTGAAACGGCGGCTGGCATGGGGCGACCTGCCGCGCGTCGCAAGTCCTGGTCGCCCCTCCGCCCGGGCCCGGCCCGAAGGCGACGAGAATCAGGCAGGCGACGGCATATTGCAGTTGCAAGAGACGCCGCGATGCGCTCTTGTACCTGCAATACTTACATCACGACCTCGGACGCGCCATGTCGCAGCCACCGGATCCCGCAAGCCAGCGCCCCGCCGATGACGCCGGCACCGACCTCGGCATCAGCACTGGCACCGACCTCGCCCGTCCGACCCCGGCCCTCCCGGGACCGGACAGCGCGACCACGCCGGACGCCGAAACCATGGCACGCCTCTGCCTGGGGCTCGCGGTCCGCCGCACCTCCAATCTCGTCACCCGGCATTACAATGCGCATCTGGCGGAGACCGGTCTGGAGGTGACCCAGTTCTCGCTGCTGGCGGGCATTGCCTCCGGCAAGCCGGCCTCGCTTGGCGACCTTGCGGGGCTGCTGTCGATCGACAGGTCCACGTTGACGCGCAACCTGCGCCCGCTCCAGGCAGCCGGCCTGATCGACCTTCAGGCCGCACAGGGCCGCCGGCAGCTGCCGACGCTGACCGAGAAGGGCGAGACGGTGCTGCGTGCGGCCTCCTCGGCATGGCTGCGGGCCCAGACCGCCCTTGTCGACACGCTCGGGCCAGAGGACACGGCCGCGGTCCGCGCCAGCCTGAGGCGTCTGCGCGACGCGGCACGCCGCCCGGGCGTCCCCTGAGCCCGTCCGGCCCGGTGCGCAGGCCTTGCGAGGGCCGCGCCGCGGGGCCGCCCTGCCCGCCCGCTGCCTCCGGCTGTCGGCCGGCGTGATGCCGGCCGGATCACCCTGCCCTTGAAACTGTCCGAACGGAGACCTTGCATGACCCCTTCCGATGCCTTCCCCGACCTGTCTGGCCACGATCTCGGCGCCCTGCCGCTCGACCGGATCGCCACGCTTTCCGGGCTCGAGATCTTCGAGCACATGAAGGCGGGCCGCCTGCCCGCCCCGCCGATCATGGTGACGATGCAGATCGTGCTGGAGGAAGCCGAACAGGGACGGGCCGTGTTCATCGGCCGTCCGGGCGAGGCGCACATGAACCCGCAGGGCACCGTGCATGGCGGCTGGATCTCCACCATCCTCGACACCGCCATGAGCTGCGCCGTGCATACGGAACTGAAGCCGGGCGAGCTTTACACCACCACGTCGCTGACCGTGAACATGGTGCGCCCGCTGATGCCGGGATCAGGCGCCGTGCGCTGCGAGGGCCGCGTCGCCCATCGCGGCAGCCGGCTCTCCACGGCGGAGGGGCGTCTGGTCGACGCCAGGGGGCGGCTCATCGCCCATGGCACCGTCACCTGCATGATCCTGCCGCTGCAGGCAGCCTGAAGCGGGCGGTGCCTGCCCCCGTCAGTTCCCCCGTCCGGACGGCCGGCGCGGAAAACCGGGCGCGTCGTGAAATCGCGGTTCAATCGCACCGCGATTGCCAGTATGACAGCGCAATGAGTGACGAACCGACCAAACGCCCCCGTTCTGCCGGCCCTGCCGGCTTCCGCAAGTCTGGCGCCGCCGCAGGCAGCGGTGACCGCGCCCCCTGGGAGCGCGATCGCCCCGCAGGCGGCCCCGGGCGCGGCCCGGGCAAGGGCTTCGTGAAGCCGCAGCCGCGCCGCCCCGGCCTGCCGCCGGAAGGCCCGGTGCTGCTCTACGGGCTGCACACAGTCGAGGCGGCCTTTGCCAACCGCGAACGCCGCCGGCTGAAGCTCTACGCCACGGAAAACGCGATCAACCGGTTGCAGGAACGCGGTGTCGCCATCGACGTTCCGGTGGAGATCACCGCGCCCCGCGCCCTCGACCGCATGGTCACGAAGGATGCCGTGCACCAGGGCATGATCCTGGAAGCCGATCCGCTCCCGGCCTACGGACCGAAAGAGCTGAAGGGGGCAAGGCTGATCCTCGCGCTGGACCAGGTCACCGATCCGCACAATGTGGGCGCGATCCTGCGCTCCGCCGTGGCGCTGGCCGCCGATGCCGTGGTGACCACGGAACGGCACGCGCCCGAGGAAGGCTCCGTCCTCGCCAAGTCCGCCTCCGGCGCCCTCGACATGATCCGTCATGTGCGGGTGAAGAACCTCGCCAAGTTCCTCGACGAGATGGGCGAACAGGGCTTCTTCCGCGTGGCGCTGGACAGCGACGGCCCGGCCACGCTGGAAGAAACCGCCTTCGGTGACCGCACCGTGCTCGTGCTCGGCTCCGAAGGCAAGGGCGTGCGGCCGGGCGTGCGCGCGGCCTGCGACACGCTCGCCCGTCTCGACATGCCCGGCGCGATCCGCTCGCTCAATGTCTCCAATGCGGCGGTGCTGTCGCTCTACCTCGCCCGCACAAAGATGGGACTTTGAAGCAGGCAACAGGCCCGGACCTTCCCCCCGTCATCCCGGCCAAGGGTCAGCGCCGAGCCGGAATGACACAGAGGGTTTTTTCAGCCGCCTGAAGCCCGGGACGCTCCGCTCCCGGTTCACCCGGCCTGAACCCGCCAGGTTGACCTGAAAGAGCACCAGGCGGGTCACGCCGCGCGTGCGATCAGTCGCCGGTCAAGCACAGCGGCCAGCCGCTCGGCCTCGGCCAGCACGGCTGCCGTGGGTGCGCCTTCGGTCAGGATCAGCGCATCCACCCGTGCCGGACGGGCCGGATCCTTGCGCGCCGCGCGGACCAGCGTGATGACCTTCGCCTCCGCCTCCGACAGGCGCGAACGGCAGCAGGGGCAATGGGGATCGCGGAAGCGGAAGGTGGTGCGCCGGGTGACGCGGATCGCGCGCATCAGCTGCATCACGGCAACGGCCACCTCGCCGCCGACCGCCGGCCCGAAGGCATCAGCCGCCAGCACCAGCGCCTGTTCCCAGCTGTGCGCCTGCGGCCGGGCATAGGTCAGGCAGAGGTAGCGCAGCACCTGCAGCACCGCCTGTTCGTCGCGCGCCAGCAGCATGGCCGCGCCGCCGTCACAGCTTGGACCACCTGCTGCCGGACCGTCCTTCGGGGTCTCGTCCATCACGCGCCCTCGACGGCGGCAAAGCCCTCGAACTGGGGCGGACCGGCATAGAGGTCCTTGTTGCCGCCGGCGTTGCGATGGGCCTCGCGGAACTGCTCGGACTTTGTCCAGGCCAGGAAGTGCTCGCGGCTTTCCCACACCGTATGCGAGGCATAGAGCGTGATGCCGGCCTCCGCATCCGCCGGTCCCTGCAGCAGGTGGAAGCTGCGGAACCCGGCCATTTCGGACAGGCGCGAGTCACGCCCCTTCCAGACGGCCTCGAACTCCGCTTCCTTGCCGGCCTTCACCTTGAACCGGTTCATGGCGATGAACATGCGGGCTGCCCTTTCGTTCCGGCGCGCGGCGATCGCGCGCAAATACATGACAATTGCACTCATATTTTCTGTTGCTCGCCAGGTCAAGCACCGCGCTGTGGTCAAGCTGCCGCAGGCCTTGGCAAGCGGACACGGGCCGGCTATAGACGTGTAACGTTATTACATTTTAATCCGCAGGAGGGAGATCATGACCAAACGCCTGCCGGTCACCGTGCTGTCGGGGTTCCTCGGCGCGGGCAAGACCACGCTGCTGAACCACGTCCTCGCCAACCGCGAGGGGCTGAAGGTCGCCGTCATCGTCAACGACATGTCGGAGGTGAACATCGACGCCGCCCTGATCCGCGACGGCGGCGCCAACCTGTCGCGCACCCAGGAAGCGCTGGTCGAGATGACCAACGGCTGCATCTGCTGCACCTTGCGCGATGATCTGCTGGTCGAGGTCCGGCGTCTGGCGGCGGAAGGCCGCTTCGATTACCTGCTCATCGAATCCACCGGCATCTCGGAGCCGCTGCCGGTCGCCTCCACCTTCGAGTTCCGCGACGAGGAGGACCAGAGCCTCTCCGACGTGGCCCGGCTCGACACCATGGTCACCGTGGTCGACGCCGCCGGCCTGCTGGCCCACTTCGCGTCCGTCGACAGCCTCACCGACATCGGCCAGTCGCTGGGCGAGGACGACACGCGCACGCTGATCGATCTGCTCACCGACCAGATCGAGTTTGCCGACGTGATCGTGCTCAACAAGGTCTCCAGCGCCACGCCCGCCGATCTGGAGGCCGCCCGCAAGATCATCCGCTCGCTGAACCCGGAGGCACGGCTGGTGGAGGCCGACTTCGGCCGGGTGCCGCTCTCCGACATTCTCGGCACCGGCCGCTTCGACTTCGAGCGCGCCCACACCCATCCGCTCTGGTACAAGGAACTGAACGGCTTCGCCGATCACACACCAGAGACCGAAGAATACGGCATCCGCTCCTTCGTCTTCCGCGCGCGCCAGCCCTTCGACCCGGAAAAGCTGCAGGCCTTCATCAACCGCTCCTGGCCCGGCGTCGTGCGCGTCAAGGGCTTCTTCTGGCTCGCCACACGGCCGGACTTCGTCGGCGAACTGTCGCAGGCCGGCGCACAGGTGCGCACCGAAAAGCGCGGCCTCTGGTGGTCGGCGGTGCCGAAGTCCTACTGGCCGGACCATCCCGACTGGCACCGGTCCATGCAGGGCTACCTCGACCCGGTCTGGGGCGACCGGCGGCAGGAGCTGGTCTTCATCGGCTGCGACCCGATGGACGAGGAGGCGCTGCGGCGGGACCTGGCCGAGTGCCTCGTGCCCGCCAAGGGCTTCACCCCGGCCGCCTGGCGCCACATGGCCGACCCCTTCCCCCTCTGGAGCAAGTCCGCCGCCTGAGGGCCCAGACCGCAAGACTGACAAGACCGGCCAGATCGGCAAGACCGGCCAAACCGACAAGACCGGTCGGACAGCGCCCGGCGGCGACGCCGGGCGCAGCCACCGCACGCGGGTGCTGCCCGAGGCCCCCTCCCGCCGCTTGCCCATCCGCCCGTTGAAAACCGTGGCGAAAGGGGTGCACCGACGCCCGCTTTCTGCTAAAAGCCCCCCATTCGGCCACAACGCGCCACGGCGCCGGTATAGCTCAGCAGGTAGAGCACCTGATTTGTAATCAGGGGGTCACGGGTTCGAACCCTGTTGCCGGCACCAATAAAATCAACAACTTAGCGTCATTCCGGCTTACATCCTGATAGCCCGTATAAGCAGTATATAAACACTGCACTGCCTTCCCCTTTCCCTTCACGCTGATTCCCTTTTTCTCTATTTCATTAAAGAAGGGTCGTCATCGTCGTCATGGTCGTCATTTCCGTTTGATTTCAAATACTTAGGAAGTGACGGGGGTTGTCAGCGGTCGTCATTCGGTCGTCATTGCGCCTCGCACAAGTCAGCCCAGCGCCTCGCCCATGGGTTGCGCTTTAGGCGAGACTCCGGCTCAACCATCTGATTTGTTTAGTTGTTTAGGCTTTCACATCAGGGACAGACTGCCGGAATTCGGCAGGTCATCGCCCCCGCTAGGGGCAAGGTCTTTGTACGGTCCCTAAGACCGGGGGGTATCCGTTCACCTCGACGCGTGTACCCGTGCAAGCGTGTATCACTTGCACAGCGCTCCACTGGTGAAATGCTGGGCCCTTCCGGCCCGTGAGGTATCGCGGGAAGCCGTACGGTCCCTTACCGGCCCCATCCTATTGCAGACAGCTGCGGCAGCTTGCCGGGCTCGGGAAGTAGGGGGCGCGGGAGAAGGGGAAGCCTCAGGCCAATTGCGTGGCTGTTTGACAAGTAAACGGCAATGCCCGTTTGATTTCACTGCAAAGAACGCTGGGGGGGGGGGGCGGCATGAGAAAGGAAATTGCTTGTGATGCACTAAGGCGGGGTAAGCGGATAAAGCTCTGCTAAGATGGGCTTGAACGCATTGTTGAAGTCCATGCGGTGGGGCTCAACAAGCAAAGACAAGAAGTCATGTTTGTGTGGCAGGTCCGGGGCGGCAGCGAGAGTGGCGAACAGACAGGCTGGAAACTGCTGATCCTCGATAAAGTATCGCTAATGCAAGTGACAGATGAGAAGTCAACCGCAGTGCGCGATGCGAAAAATAGGTCAATCAGCACAATGACCCATGTTTATTGTGAGATATGAGTAGATCAAGAGAGAATTATTGATTTTCAGTTTTGTAATATTAATTAAACTCCATCAATTTTAGGCGCTTGCGTCTTCTTTCATCTTCTTTGCGAGCTTCGCAATCGTACCCTTAGCAGCTCCCGTTGCTGCCATGATCATTGACCAGCTGTCGCCACGCTCCAGCATCCGCGCAATCGCGGCGTTGCGTGCCTCGTTCGCCGGACGCCCGGTGTACCGACCGTCAGCCTTGGCCTTTGCGATACCTTCAGCTTGCCGCCGCCGCCGGTCCGCATAATCCTTCCGGGCAATCGCGGCCAGCATGTCGAGCATCATACCGTTGATTGCCTCTGCCATGCGGCTGGAAAATTCGTCGGTTGCCGTGGCGCTGGCGAGCGTCCAGCTTGTCGGCAGGTCCAGGGCAACGACTTTCACGCCTCGGGCAGAAATCTCAGCCTTGAGCCGGTTCCAGTCATCACCGGACAGGCGGGACAGGCGGTCAACCTGTTCGATCAACAAAATGTCACCAGGCTCGCAATCGGCCAGAAGGCGGAACAGCTCGGGACGGTCGAGGCTTGCGCCGCTCTCGTTCTCGATGTAGCGCGCAGCAATCTTCAGACCGCGTTCCTTTGCGAAGGCGTCGAGGGCAGCGCGGGCGCGGGTGGCGTCCTGTTCCTTGGTGGATGCACGAAGATAAGCCCGGACCAACATAAGAACCCCATCGGTCTATTTTGTGTGGTTCAATATGTATCGGTCTATTTAGGGTTATGCAAATGCCTTTTTGCACCAACGCTTTGCGTGGTGCAAAAAAGGTATACCCGAAATGACCAGAAGGCAGTGTCACGCGCGACCGGCGGACGAAGGCAAAGACCGAATGGCAATTTCGCCTCAGCGTACGGCCTGACCTTGGCCAAGTCCGCCGCCTTCTGCCAATATCCGGACACAGCGTTGAGGCATTGGAAATGGCCCGTGGCAGGCCCGAGCGGCCATCCGCCAGACGAATACGAACCGCAGTGCCAAGCGCTGCGGCGGCAGGGCGGAAGTCGGTTGCTACTCTATGCCGTCTGGCTGGACCAGCAGCAACCTAGTCCGGCCAATCGTCCCTCAGGCCCGGCCCCGTGGCCCCAGCGCGCGCTGGGCTGCCTCGACATTGGCAAACCATCCGGACGGCCTGGGAAGCCCGGCAAGCCAGGTCTGCAAGGCCTCCCGGCTGGCCTTTGCCTCTTGCGGTACCACGGCCAGGCGAATGACCGCCGCGAAGAGCGCCGCGTCGTCCGCTTCTTCGAGAATAGCGGGCACGGTATCAGGGGCGATGATGATTGCGACGGGCAAGGGAGGCTCCAATTCAAAATGCAATTTACCAAAACACACTATTCCACCCGCCAATCTGATCAAAGCCATGTGATCAAGATCGTCCGGCTTCCAGCGGCCCGGCGCTTCTCGACCGCTATGCCCTTTGCCCGCAGGAGCGGGGCGGCGCGGGCCACGGCATCGCCAAGCGTGTTGGGCTTGAGGGGCAGGAACTTGCCTCCCGTCGCATCCTCCGCACCCAAGCGCGTAAGGGCAGCAAGCAAAGCCGTTGCGGTCCCTTCCCAACGCCCGGTCGGGTGTTCCTCGATCATTAAACGCTCAATTGCCACGGCAACCGGATCGCCCTCAAACACGGCTTCCGCCGTCTCGCGGCGGTTGGCTTCATACGCTGTCATGAAGTCGCCAGCTGTCCAGCCAAGGCCGGGTTCCGCTGCTGCGATGAGCCGGGCGAAGTCTGCCATGCGCGGGGCCCGCTCAAGCTTGGTCGCGTCATAGCGCCGAACAGCCGCCGCGACCGCATCGAGCAACGCCCCGATAATGCCAGGGCGAACAGCTTCCCACGCCGCCCAGAAATCATCTTCAGACTGCCGGGCTGTCTCGTCGATGCGAAGCAGGCGCACGGTTAGCGACCGGTCCGCCATGTCCGCCCGCCCCGTCAAGGACGGGATGCCGTTGACCAGCACTGGGCGCGATCCGGCAAACCAGAACGGTTCAGCATCGGAGTGAAGCTTTCGGGTCAAAAAGCCGCTGCCGGTCGAAAGGCGACAGACGGAATCGCTGAACCAGTTTTCCACTTTCGACAGATTGTCGAATGACAGGACATGCGATGATATCGCCATCGTGAAGAGATCGCGCTCGTCTTTCGGCTGTGCCAGCCCGGAGACTGCCGAAGGGTCTACCAAGCCCCGCAGCAGACGCGCCATTGTCGATTTGCCGGAACCCTGTTCACCACCCAGGGCAAGCACCGGAAACGCACTGCCGCGCCCCCAGAGGGCCGCGACGAGCCAGGCAACGATTAGCCTGAAGTCACCGTCGTCAGCGTTGATGAAACCACGCAGTTCCTCAATTAAATGCCCGGCTTCCGGCTCCGGCAGGGCGTGCATGGTTTCGCCCCGCAGGAACTTGACCGAAGGACGGGCGACGACTTCCCAGCCGTTGCCAGTGATCCGGACCGCCCGCCAGGCGTCGTCACATAGGTCGAGCCAACAGGCTTGCCCGTCCCATGCCGTTCGCAAAAACGTCTTGTGACAGGGGCCCTCCTCAATTGCCCGCACCTGAAGCACCCGCAACGCATCGGCCAGCATTTGCCCGGCAGGCGCGTTCCCGGTCGCGCGGTAAAATTGACCCGCAGCCCATCGCGCAAAGGCGGCGCTGTCGAGCCGCCAATGTTCCAAATGCCCGTTCACTGGCACCGTCGCGAACCCGACCTTCTCCGGCGAGTGCCACAGGTCCGCTGCATCCAGTGATGCAAGAAACGCATCGCGCTTCGGCGGGTTCTTCCGCTCCCGGCGTTTTCCGCGCCCCCCTTGCTTCGCGGTGTCGGCAGGGTTGTCCGGGGCCGTCTCGGGAGCCGGTTCCGGCGCGGTGCGCATGGCTGCATTAACTGGCGCAAAATCATTCCCTAGTGGCGCGGGTGCGACTTCTTTAGCGGTCGCCAACAGATGCAGAACTTTAGCCGTGTGCCAGCGTTCTTGAACGGCGTCTGCCGCATCCCACCCCTTCGCCACGCCTTGCGGCGGCTCGATCACGCGAAAGGACACAGCCCCCGCCGCCAGGGCGAGCCGGGCCACCTCGTCGGCATAGGCCCGGCCCGGCGCGTCCGCGTCCGGCCAGATGACCACCGCCCGCCCAGCCAAGGGCGACCAGTCAGACTTCGCTGCCGCCTTGCCGCCACCGCTTGACGTAGTAGCGACGTGATCCGGCAACAGCACCGCTGCCGCGTCCGCCGCCTTCTCGCCCTCGGTCACAATAACGACCGCGTCCGGGCGCTGGGCGAGCCGGTCGAGGGCGTACAGGGGCCGGTTTTCGGGAATGGCCGTCCAGCGCCACCCTTCGCGCCCGGCGACATTTCGGCACCAGGTTAAAGGCACGACATCCTTGCCGCCATCCGGCTTTTCGAACCGGGCCACGAGGGCGAGAACCGCGCCTGCGGCATTTCGATAAGTCCAAACTGCGGACGGCCTGCCCTTCGTCGGGTGTTCCCTCGGCGGCTTCGGTGCGCTAGGCGGCACAGGCAGCACCGGGAGCCAGGCAGGCACCGCCGCCGGGGCGGCAGGGGCCGGGCTGGCGCTGCTGGAGATCGGGGCAAAGGGGTCAATCGTCATAGGCCATAACCCCCACCATACCGGCCACCTTTTCCGCCGCCTCGGGCTGCTTTAGCTCGAACAGGAAGGCAGCCAGCGCGACGAGATCGCGCCCGCCGTCACCAGTGGCGAAGTCAGCCCACTTGCCCGTAGACAAGTTGACCTTGAGCGATCCATGCCGCCGGTCGCCCCGCTTCGGATTGCGCGCGACCCACTCGACGCCCTCGCGCCGTCCGTCCGGCAGCCAACGGCTGACGATCCCCGGCGCGGCCGCCAGCGCCGCGCTCGCCACTCGTTCGAAGTTGATGCGGCGGCGCTTCATTCTGCCGCCTCCGCAACAGGAACCACCGTTGCAGGCCGGATCGCCTCGCAAAGGCCCGTCGCCAGCGTGGCCCGCGCCAGCCCGTCGAGCGGTAAGCCCAGCGCGGTCGTCAGGATGCGTTCTGCCCACCACCCGGCATAGACACCCGATACCAGAGCCAGCAAGGACAGAAGGTCGTGCCCGTGGGCGGCAACCGCCTCGCCGTGCAGCCGGAACCGACCGGCCCAGCGTCCACCGGCTAGAACCGACAGGCGCGCCTCGCATTTGCCGTGGACATAGACAAAGCCGCTGTCCCGCAGTTCCCCACGGGGAAAAACGGTAACAAGGAGCGCCGCCATGAGGGGCCCCAGGGCGACGGAACGCGGGCGCCCGCTTGCAGTCAGGCGGGTGAGCGCACCTTGATCGAAGATCGCAGGTCGCGCCGTGGCCGGTTCCTTTGCGGCCAAGCTGTCGAAGAAGTCGCGGAAGGCGTGACGCGTCAGGCCGGACACCCGCCAGCCGGTTGCAGCGGACAAGACACGCGCGGCATATGTTCCCGCCGAAAACCCGCTCAACAGCGGCAGCAGGGAAAGCAGGTTTGCCCCGCAACGCGGCATCCCGCTTGGATCAGGGTAAAAGTCCCAGCCGCCGAGATGACCGACTTCAACCCGCACTTCCGGTGTCGCGACCGCATAGGATGGCACGCGCCAGGAGCCCTTCACGATCCGTCCACCCGGCAGCGCGGTCATGACCAACGCGCGCATCAGTGGCGCAAACTGCCGGTCTGCGGCGTGAAGCCGTGCGATAAGCCGGGCATCCGCCAGGGGGGCGAACGAGCCAATGGCAGCTCGCTCGTCCGCCATCGGCTCCGGCGAAGTCCACAGCCGGTATCCGTTGAACCGCATCGACCGCGCCAGCGCGTCGGCGCAATGCGGAACCCGCCAGCCGCCCTCCGGCCCGCCGTGGCGATGGATCGCGCCACAGGCTGGGCACGGCTGGACGATCAGCGCCCGGCCAACCGGAACCGCGACCAGGTCGAGCGCCGAACACTCGGCAAAGCGTGCCACCGGCGCAACGCTATAACCTGCCGTCATGCTGCACCGCCCGCGCGCTGGGCGTCCGCTTCTGTTGTCGTCAGGAAGGTCGCAGCTGTGAATTCAAGAAGATCAGCGCGACGATACCGGACCAGTTTGCCCACTTTGACGAAGCGCGGGCCACCGCCGCGCACGCGCCAGGCTTGCAGGCTGCGGCGCGAGACGTGAAGAAACTCTGCTGCCTGAGCTTCAGTCAGCAAAGCGGACGGATCGGGGGAGAAGTTCTGTTGTGTCATCTGTGCCTCATCGAAACCAACGCACTGAATCGCGCGATGTGCGATGAAGCTGCCTGTGCATCGACCTAAAGTCGTCCAGCTAACCCCCCGCTAACGGGCCAAGGGTTCGCCGGAAAAAGCGTGCACGCTAAAGAACTTCGTAAAACTTACGAATTGTTGCTGGCAATATGAGGAATTCATAAGAATTCCTGAAAATTTCATTTTGCATTTTCGCGGCCTCCTCGTCAAAATTTATCTCTCGGAATATCTTTGCCGTTTTTTCAACTAGGTCTTTGTTTGCAAGAGGTTCATTTTTTCTTCTAATCCGCTCGGGAAACTCGGCGGAAGGGTCCATGTCATCCCAATAAACAAGTTCGGCAGCATCAAGGAACGCCGCGAAATCGCCATCTGTCGTACTCGTCGGATGACTTCCCGTCAGGTAGTAGTAAGCCGCAGCCATGTGCGCGGCAAAAGCACGCCGCCGCCAGACGGGCCGCGCACCGCCCGTATCACTCAGACTGTTGAGCCATGTGTTGGCATGGGTGGCCAGTCCTTGCACGAAGGCCAGGTGTTCACGCACGGATTTGAGCCGGAAGACTTCACTTCGCTTGAACGTCTTGACGCCAAGGCTCATCATTTCGTCATTCCGGCCACGTTTAAACTTGACGAATTCTGCAGTTTGCTCATCAAGCAGATAATCGTCATCGTGATCCGGCTCAGTATAAAGTAAATCTATGTCATATTCATCAATTAATTCTTCGATTAGCGTCAGCGCATCGGTCGCATCAGCTGCAGCCTTTTCAATCTCGGCAACTCTTTCGCGAAGAACTCTTTTGTTCATATCAGTTTTATCTTTATACACTGCCTCCACACCATCGGCGTGGCAGTCGTGCGCGTAGTAGATCGCCCAGCGCACCCAGAAGTAAACACACTTTGACTTCAATTCGATATCGTTCATGCGTCTGGTTTGCTTGCTTCGATCAACAAACCGCTGAACCCATTCGTCCAATTGGTCGAGTTTGGGCCAGGGGTCCGAAGGCTTTTGCATCCACACCCAGCCCGGCGGCAGGGGAAAGTGGTCATGGCGATCAAATGGCATGACATAAAGGTTTTCGCCAAAGAGCCGCCGCCATAGATTTCGCTGCCTAATCGAGCGTGAAACGTAAATCTTGTCTTGCCGTGAAAGACTATCAAAGAAATCTGCCTTGGCTGCAGCCTCGTCTACTTCCCTTTGGACCCAGTGAAGATCATAGTATCCTTTTAGTCCCACATTCATAACAAGACCTCAGAATAGATGATTTAATCAGATATTTGGCATCGAGGCATTTTGCCCAGCCGCACCAGGTCAACCCCGTCAACCGTCAACCGGTGGCGTCAACCCCGTCAACCGCGTCAACCCAACATTTTAGGCGGGGTGTCTGGCCCTTTTTCGGGGTCTTTCCGCCCGTGGCGCGGGTTTGCGGCCAAACGGTCCCTAAAGGTGGGGGGGTGTCGGCAGGGCAGACCATCACCCCTCGACCGCGTCCCGCCGCAGGCGCACCCCAACACCGCCGGAGGCATCGGCGGCCAGGAACTCGACGCCCGCAGCTTCGAGCGCGCCTTGAACGGCTTGGATCGTATCCAGCCCACTGCTGAGGGTACTGCCGCCCCGCGCTTCCATTTTCCGGATCGTCCCAACGTTGACGCCTGCTGTCGTGGCAAGAGCGATCTGCTCTACCCCAACAAGCGCCCGTGCCGCCTTCAGCTGATTTCCCGTCGATAGCATTTCGGACCCCAAAATAGATTTGATAACTATTATCGTAGCTATCAGGTTGACACTTCGTTACGAGTGGTTGTGATAACTATCATAATAACTTTGAGGCGCAAAGCGATGCTGTTCAACCGCTCCACCATCTTCCGCCAAGCATGGGCCAACGCTCGGACCATCCATGCGAACTTCCGCCGCAACGAGCGCCTGTTCGGCCCCGCGCCGTCCTTGCGGTCCTGTTTCAGCAAGGCGCTGCGGGAAGCATGGGCAACGGCCAAGGCCGAAGCTGCCGCCGCGCAGGCCACACAGGCAGCCCGCACCGCCGCCGCAGCCCTGCCGTCCGTCGAGCGCACGCGCCTTGCCGCCGCCGCACAGGACGCCTTGGCCCGTCTCGTTTTTTCAGACGCGCCCATGGCAGCGATCGCCAGCCGCCGGGATGCCCTCAACGCCCAGCTTGCAGCCTTCAGCTGACCGGAGATCGAACCCATGCAGATGCAAAACACTTGCCCTGTGACGGTCCTTGGCATTGAAGCTGACACACTCAGCGCCCTTTATGACCGCCTTGACGAGGCCGGGCGGCTCGCCCAGCCGGAAGCCCGCGACGGGGCCGCCGGGCTCATTGATGCGATTGCCGCAATCGAACACCTCGCCTCGCACCGCACACCGGAAAGCTTCGCGGGGGCCTACTTTAAGGTTTTGCTGATCGTCACGGACCTGAACGACCTGACCAACTGGCCGGACAGAACCGGCCCGGAGCGGGCGGACCTTGAGCGCCGGATGAAGCGCAACATCCGCCACTTGCTCGACTTCCTCAGGCCCCATGCCGGGCCGGAAGTCGCCCTGTTCGACCGCGACGAACAGCATATTGCGCGCCACGCCCAAAGCCCGGACGAAATGCGGCAGCTGCTGGCAACGGCCAAATGAAGGATCGCACCATGACACAGCACACAGACCAGCTGTCAGAACTGATCGCGGATTACCGCGCGGGCATCGAGGACACGATTGAACTTCTCATCACGCTCCTTGACCGGCTCGACGGCGACAGCGATCTTGAGCCCGAACCCGAAGAAGGCCTTGGCATCTACCGGGATTTTTGAAACGTCGAAGCTGACGCCATAGTGAGTGCCAGGGCAAACGAGGAACTGAGATGAATCGCTACGTCGCCTTTTTGCATCAGGACGAAGGCCCCGGCTACGGCATCTCCTTCCCCGATTTTCCCGGCTGCATCAGCGCTGGCGAGACGCTTGATGAGGCCGTTAAAATGGGCACTGAGGCGCTTGCCGCCCATGCGGAAGTCATGCGCGATTATGGCGAAGTGATCCCGCTCCCCCGTGACCTTGACGCCATTCTGACAGACGACAGCCTTGCCGAATGGCTGGAAGGCGCGACCTTTACCCACGTGCCCCTCATCATGGACAAGGGCGCGTAACGCGCCTAGCGCCGCCCCACCTGAAGGGCTGCTATCCCTGTTTCGGCACACGCTTAGGGGGCGGTTTTCTTTTTGCGGCAGCCAGGTCAATTACCTCTGCCGGCGCTTTTTCCCCCTTCAATCCGGCCTCAATCCGCGCGCCGACAGCATCCGACAGAACCCGGATCGGGTCCGCATCGGGGCTCACGTACCGGCTCGTCATTGTCAGGTTCGAATGCCGCAGCAGATGGGAAATCATGAAGGCGTTGCTCCCAGCCTGTCCGGCGAAGGTTCCGACCGTATGTCGCAAATCGTGCAGGCGCACGTCATCGAGCCCCGCATGGGCGCGGATGCGCTGCCAGGCATTTTCAACCACCTCTTTGGACACGTGCCGCTTGGTGTCCGCATCACGGGGCAGCACCCAAGGCCCGCGCCGGGGCAGCCCGGCCAGGACAGCCAGCGCGCCCGCACCAACCGGATGCGCCCGCCGCCCGCCGCCCTTGCGCGCGGGGAAAGCCACGGTCCCAGCTTCCGCGTCCACGTGCACCCATTTGAGTTCCAGCACCTCTGACAGCCTTGCTCCCGTCAGCAAGAGCAACCGGACTGCCGCGATAGCGGGAGCGCTCACGGCCGCACGCCGGGCTTCGGTGTCCTTGGCAAGGTGCTTCAGCGCGTCGCCTTCCGCCTTGACCTTCCAGGGCAACCCCTTGGCTTCCGCTTCGTCCAGCGCCGCCCCAAGCCGGGCCAGCTCATCCATGTTCAGGAAGCGCTCACGTTCGGTTTCAGCGTAGCGCTTGACCAGCCGTGTCGGGTTAGAGTTTTCGGGACGGATGCCCCAGGTTTCCGCCAAATTGAATGCCTTTGACAGGATCGCAAGGGCGAGGTTCGCCTGTCGCGGCGTGTCCGCCAGGGCTTTGTGCAGCTTGACCACATCCGCGCGCGCGAAGCTCGCCAGCTTGTTCTTGCCGATGCGCGGCTTCAGAACCTTCTCGACCACCCGTGTTGCGTGAACGAGCGTGGTAGCAGCGTTGTGCACCTCGACATGCTCGGCGAGGTACTTGTCCAGCAAGTCGGCAACGGTTTCCGCCGTCCGCAGTGCCTGCCGTTCTGCCGCCGGATCACGGCCCATTCGCACCTCGACCAGCTTTGCAGCAGCCAGTTTGCGCGCCTGATCCGG
The DNA here is from genome assembly GCF_009915765.1 of Pannonibacter sp. XCT-53. NCBI lineage: Bacteria > Pseudomonadati > Pseudomonadota > Alphaproteobacteria > Hyphomicrobiales > Stappiaceae > Pannonibacter > Pannonibacter tanglangensis. The sequence continues at coordinate 711,793 of NZ_JAABLQ010000001.1, read as the reverse complement.
CGCAAGCTCACCGTGGCGGCCAATTACCATCCGCCGCGTCCGTCCCGCCTCTGTCCGATAGGCGAGAACATAGCTCTTCACCCCCGCCGGAGTGATCTGCAAGCCAAAGCCTTTCAGGGCATCATCCCACAAAAAGCTAAGCTTTTCCTGAGGCTTGGCGGCATCGACAACCCTTTTGGTCAGGTTGGGCATCGCAGTTCCGGGCCTTTCTGTCCGATGACGACCATGACAACCCCTGCCAAAACAGTGACGACCTTAAATCATTGTAAAACAACAATAATGACGACCATGACGGCAATGACAGCCTTCGCCATATACTACATAAACGTAAGCTCGCACGTTGCACCCGGCCACGCCGCCAGGTCGAACCACCCACCCTCTGCGAGCTTTCCATATAAGCACCGTATAAGCAGAAGGTGTCAAATTGCATCGCAGACCATCGCAAGCGCTTCATGCTAACTATTTGATTTTGCGTAATCCGTAGTAACCAATCGTATCAGGTGATACATATAAGATGAGATTTGTAATCAGGGGGTCACGGGTTCGAACCCTGTTGCCGGCACCATTTTCCCGATCCCGCTCCGCCTGACCTGGCGCCCTGATGCGAGCCTGAGGGCTTGACCGGTCAGGACGCCCCAGACCCATCAAAACGCGCAGGTGTTGTCCGGGACCAATTGCAGATTGTCACATTCGGGTGTCCCGCAGTAGATAGGGTGTCGGCCTCAGGACAGTCTGTCCGTCTGGCCGCATGTGTCCTGCCGCCGGCCGGATGCCGGCTGCCAGACAGGCAAAACGCGCGGAGCAGAACGGATGCCGATCGCCGGATCCCATTTCAAGAACAGCTACACGTTCACGATCACCGGGATGACGGCGAAGTACGAGGGCTTGCGCCCTGCGCTTGAAGCCAATGCCAAGGCTGTGATCGAGTATCTGTCGAACCATGTCGCCTGGCGCGGCACGCTTGACTTCGTCCTGGCGCTGGAGACGCCGACGACCGAGCACAAGGATGGACTGCTGCCCTCCTACGGTGGCCGGGACGCTGCAACGGGACATACCTTCGCCGGCGCGGAGGCCCTGACCGGGCGCGACGCCAACGGCGCGGACTTCGATGCGGGCGCCTCCCTCTATCCCGCCCTCGACGGGACACTGCGGAACTACGGCTCGCCACTCTACATCGACCCCGCGCCCAATGTCCTGGCGAAGCCGGTCATCCCGGCCGGACACCATGACTTCTTCTCCATTTACCTGCACGAGGTCCTGCATTCGCTCGGGATCTGGTCAACGGCGCAGCACGGTGACAGCGTTTTCGGCAAGACGACCTTTGACGGGCTGACGGTGCAGCGCAACGGCCAGTGGTTCTTTGCCGGGCCGGAAACCCGCAAGCTTCTCGGGCAGGATCTGCCCCTGGACACACAGGGGTCGCGCGACCACTACGCCACCAAGGTCAGGCCGGACGGGCAACCCGATCCGGTCGATCGCGGCCTGATGTGGCAGTTCGGCAATTACGAGCAGAACCGCTGGCAGCTTGGCCAGGTCGACCTCGCCATCCTCAAGGATCTGGGCTTCACCGTTGCCAATCTCGACTGGCTGCAACGGACGGAGCCCGACGACCGCGACCTGTTCAAGGACCGGATCCTGACTGGCGACGGCGGCAACAACCTGTTCCGCGGCGGACAGACGCCGGATGTCGTCGACGGCAAGGGCGGCATCGACATCTTCTACGTCGCCGCCCCGCGGGCCCTGTCGACCCTGACCCTGTCGGGCAAGGGGGCCGTGCTGGCCTCGCCAGGCGGGGGCATCGACACGCTGACCAGCATTGAGCGCATCGGCTACCAGGATGGAACCCTGGCAGTCGATCTCGACGGCAATGCGGGACAGACCTACCGGCTCTATCAGGCCGCCTTCGCCCGGACGCCGGACACCAAGGGGCTGGCCCACAATGTGGCCCTCATGGATGAGGGGCTCTCCCTCAAGGCCCTCTCGGCCGGCTTCATCGGGTCGGCCGAATTCATCCAGCGCTACGGCCAGTCCACCTCCGACACGACCTTCGTCAACGCCCTCTACATGAATGTTCTCGGGCGGACTGCGGATGATGCGGGGCTGAAGGGATGGCTCGACCGCCTCGGCAACGGCAGCTGGTCCCGGCCGGATGTGCTGATCGGCTTCTCGGAAAGCGCCGAAAACAAGGCGCTGGTCGGCAGCGCGATCGCCTCGGGGATCTGGCTGGGGGCGGACGTCAGCATCTGACCGGCAGGGAGACGGCACGCCGACGCTCGGGTCTGCCGCGCCTCCCTCCCGCTTTTCCCCGCATCCGCCCTTGACCACCCGCGCGTGAAAATGTCAGGGGGAGGCGGATGGCCGGGCGGGTGTGCGCGTCGGCCGCGAGACATCTTTGCGAACCGGTCCGGCGCGCAAGCCGGCAGCAGGCGGTGATCCCCGGGTCGCGGCCGTGCCTGTCGTGCTCCAAGCGCCGGCAACAAAGGACCCACGATGGCCAGCACGCTTGCTGAGATCGGCCTCATCGGCCTTGGCACCATGGGTGCCGCCCTTGCCCTCAACATCGCCGAAAAGGGCTTTCCCATCGCGGTGTTCAACCGCACGACGGAGGTCACCCGCCGCTTCCACGCCGAAGCGGGCGCCCTGGCGGCCAATGTCATCCCGACCGAGAGCCTGGCCGATCTGGTCGCCAGCCTGAAGCGGCCGCGCGCGATCATCCTGATGGTTCCCGCCGGTCAGGCCGTGGATGACCAGATCGCGGCGCTGGCGCCCCTCCTCGACAAGGACGACCTCGTCATCGACGCGGGCAACGCCAATTTCCACGACACCAACCGCCGCGCGGCGGCTGGCCTGCCGATGCGCTTTCTCGGCCTCGGCGTGTCGGGCGGCGAGGAAGGCGCGCGCCATGGTCCCTCGATCATGGGCGGCGGCCTGAAGGCCGACTGGGACCGGGTCTCCCATATCCTGGACGCGATTTCCGCGCGGTACCAGGACATTCCCTGCGCCACCTGGATGGGCGAGGCCGGCGCCGGCCATTTCGTCAAGGCGGTGCACAACGGGATCGAATATGCCGACATGCAGATGATCGCCGAGATCTACGGCATCCTGCGCGACGGGCTGGGTCACACGGCCGGCGACATCGGGGCGCTGTTTGCCGCCTGGAACGAGGGCGTGCTGCGGTCCTATCTCGTTGAAATCTCGGCTGCCGTCTCCGAGGCCACCGATCCGGCGACGGGCAAGCCGATGCTGGACGTGATCCTCGACAGCGCCGGCCAGAAGGGCACCGGCCGCTGGACCGCCATCGAGGCGCAGCATCTGGCAACGCCGGTGCCGGTGATCGAGGCGGCCGTGATGGCGCGCAACGTCTCCGCCCGGCTGGACGAGCGCAAGGCGGGCGAGGCCCGCTTCGGCGCGGCGCCCAAGCGTCTCGCCGGGGCAGACGCGCCGTCCGCGGCCACGCTGGAACAGGCGATGATCGCCGGCAAGATCCTCTGCTATGCGCAGGGGTTTGCCATGATCTCGGCAGCCTCCGACAGCTTCGGCTGGTCGCTGCCGCTGCCGGAGATCGCCCGCGTCTGGCGCGCCGGCTGCATCATCCGCTCGGACATGCTGAACGACATGGCCTCGGCCCTGACCGAGAACCCGGGCCGCAACCTGATCCTCGCGCCTGATTTTGCCGCAAGGCTCGAGGCGACCATTCCGGCCCTGCGCCAGGTGGTGGCGCTCGGCGCGCTGAACGGCCTGCCGGTGCCCGCCCTTGCGTCGGGTCTGGCGTGGTTCGACCTGATGCGGACGGCCCGCGGCACGGCCAACATGATCCAGGCGCAGCGCGATTTCTTCGGCGCGCATGGCTTCGACCGGCTCGACGGCCGCGACATCCACCATGGTCCCTGGGGCAGCTGAGCCCGGACGGCCCGGCGCCTGATCCGGACCAACGGGCGAACACACCGGAGGGCTCCGCAGCGATGCGGGGCCCTTCGGGTTTTGGCAAGATGCGGAAGCAAGCGGTCGCCGCCCGGCCAACAGGCCGCGCGCCGGGTGCCCGGGATCAGTTGGAGGTCGACACGCTGCGGGCCAGGACCTCGACCTCCCGGTCCTCGCCGGAGACGACCGTGAAATTGCGGCTGTAGTTGGTGCCATTGTTGCGGGCGATGACTTCATACTCGCCGGCCGCCAGGACGAAGGCCGGAAAGGCACCGGTCTCTTCCACGACGATGTCGCCACCGGGCGTCAGGACCGTCCAGCCGGTGTTGGCGATCGCCTCGCCGCCGGCCTCGTTCACCAGCTTCAGCGTGATCTCCGCCGCCTCGTGGAACAGGGTGGCCGAGGTGAGCTTGCCCGCATCGACGCTGAGGTCCGCGCGCACCACCGCGTTCACCTCGCCATAGCGGCTGGCCACATGGTAGGTGCCGGAATTGAGCCGGACGATCGCGTCCGGCTTCACGCCACCGACGATCAGGTTCCGCTCGCCCTGGGTGTTGTAGTCCATGCCGTAGATGTCGAAGCGAATGTCCTCGGCCGGCAGCGGATCGTCCGCGCTGAGGCCGGCCTCGAGACGGATGCCCCCGGCGTTCAGCACCACGGTCTTGGAGTAGACACCACGCCCGACCACCAGCCGGTTGGTGACCCCGGCAAAGCCGTAGGACGTGTGGATCAGATAGGCGCCCGGATCGAGGCGGAACTCCGCATCGCCGCCCATGGCGGTGGCAATCAGTTCCAGCTCGCCGTTGTCCCTCGGCGTCTCGGAATAGACGCGCCAGACCAGACCGTCCGTGATCTGCGCGCCGCCCTCGGTGAGCCGGGCCACCAGATAGACTGCGCCCTTCTGCGTTTCCTCGATGTCGCCGGGACCGAGCGCGCGCGAGGGCGCGTAGGGCAGCAGGGTGCTGTTGAAGCCCGGCGACGGCGCCGCTGTGGCCGGAGCGGCTGGCCTGGAATTGGGCTGGGATCCGGGCTGCGATCCAGACTGGGAACCGGGCTGGGCACCCGCAGCCTGGCCGGCACCGGCGGCCGCGCCTGTCGGGCCGTCAAGCGGGTTGGGCAGACCGGTCACGGCCGGCGCATTGGGATCGGGCTTGGCTTCGGGAGCCGGCGGAAGGGCTTCCCCCGTATCCTCCTGCGCGCCGGTGCCCGGATCACCGGCACCGTCACTGCCTGATCCGCCCCCGCCAGGGCTGCCGGGACCATCCGGGCCGGGCCTGTCTGCCGGACCCGGTCCCCCCTCGCCACCGGGACCTGCCGCCTCGCCGGCCGGAGCGGAGCGGTCCTGCGCGCCAGCCGGCATCGGTGCGGGCGCGAGCAGGAGAGCCAGCACCACGGCGAGGGCCTGCACCGGCCGGACGAGCGCCTTCAGTTCGGTCATCGGTTGGGTCAAGCCTTGGCAGTCCCTGTTGTGTTCGGTTCCCGGACGCACGTCGGGCGGCGTCGCCGGAGCCTGCGCCAGCGCAGGGCGGGGCAGGCCGGAAAGACGGGATAGAGGCCCGAAAATCAGGCGAATTCAAGTCTGATGCAAGTGCGGTTGACAAGGCGGCGGGAAAGCCGTCCAGATGCGCTCCCGTCCTGACAGTTCCCGGAACAGCGGATCCATGTCCTCCCACACCCCTGCCCGCCCCGAAGTCCTCGAGTTCCTGCTGAGCCGCCGGTCGCATCCGGCCGTCAGCCTCACCGCCCCCGGCCCCGACGCGCCGACGCTGGAGAAGATCCTGACCGCCGCCGCGCGCGTGCCGGACCACGGCAAGCTCGCCCCCTGGCGCTTCGTGCTCTACCAGGGCGACGCCCGCGCGCGAATCGGGCTCCGGCTGGCGGAGATGGCGGAGGCGCGCTTCGGTCCGCTTGACGAGGCACGCCGGCAGCAGGAGCTGACGCGCTTCACGCGCGCGCCGCTCGTCGTCGGGGTCTTTTCCCGCGCGGCCGTGCATCCCAAGATCCCGGTCTGGGAGCAGGAGCTGTCCGCCGGCGCGGTCTGCATGACGCTCGTGACGGCGGCCACCGCCGCAGGCTTCGGCGTACAGTGGGTGAGCGAATGGATCGCCTTCGATGCCGATGCCATCGCCTTCCTGGGCGGCCAGCCGGATGAAAAGGTCGCCGGCTTCGTGCACATCGGCACCGCCTCGCAGCCGCCCTTCGAGCGCCCCCGTCCCGTGCTGGCCGACATCACCAGCACCTGGACCGAGGCCTGAGCGATGTTCTTTGCCCCCGGAGAGCACAAGGCGGCCGGACTGTCGCACAATCCGTTCAAGGCGCTTGTGGCCCCCCGCCCGATCGGCTGGATCTCGACGCTGGACGCCGAGGGGCGCGCCAACCTGGCGCCCTACAGCTTCTTCAATGCGGTCGACGATGCGCCGCCGATCGTCATGTTCTCCTCCAGCGGCTGGAAGAACACGGTCGCCAATGTGGAGGCAACGGGTGAGTTTGTCTGCAACATCGCCACGGAGGATCTCGCCCGGCAGATGAACACGACCTCGGCCAGCGTGCCGGCCGGCGTTGACGAGTTCGAGCTGGCCGGGCTTGCCAAGGCCCCTTCCCGGCTGGTCCGTGCGCCCCGGGTGGCGGCGGCCAAGGCCGCGCTGGAATGCCGCCTGCTGCAGGTGGTGGAGCTGACCGCGCTGGACGGGACCGCCTGCGACGCCCGCGTCGTCTTTGGCCAGGTCATCGGTCTGCATGTCAGCGAGGATGTGGTTGTCGACGGCAGGATCGACATGGCCCGCCTTGGCCTCCTCGCACGGCTCGGCTACATGGACTATGCCGTGACGCGCGAGGTCTTCGCGATGAACCGTCCGGGGGCGTGAACCGCCCTCCCTGGCAAAACTGACCTTGCGGGATCAGGCGAGCGCGTTAAGGTTGGCGCTGGCCCGAGTCGCCTGGCCGCGGCAGTCCGGGGCGCTGCAGGCGCTCCCGTCGCGCCGCTCCGGTGCCCGCCGCCCTGCCCCACCTGTCAGGATTGACAGGAGTATCGGCGGCGAAGCGGTTGAAAAGACGCCTCTTTTCCCCCATGCATCTCGCGCGTTAACCATTTGTTAACCATTATGGCTCGATCTTAACCATAGTTAACAAACATCGAGGAGACGGCGTCATGCGTGTTGCAGATACCACCTCGATCGCGTCCCGGATCGAGCAGGCATTCCAGACGGCAAGCACCAGCACGGGGACGTCCTTTGACTACCTGGTGAAGACGGCTGCACGCGAATCCTCGTTCCAGCCGGCCGCCCAGGCCAGCGCCTCGACCGCCACGGGCCTGTTCCAGTTCGTCGAGCAGACCTGGCTCGAGACAGTCAAGGAATCCGGCGCGCAGCATGGCCTGGAGGCCTATGCGGCCCAGATCGAGCGCACCGCCAGCGGACGTTACGCCGTGGCGGACCCGCAGATGCGGCAGGAGATCCTGGACCTGCGCAAGAACCCGGAAATCTCCTCGCTGATGGCCGGGGCGCTGACCCAGAAGAACGCCGGGTTCCTGCAGGAGCGGCTGGGCCGGCCGGCCAGCGACGGCGAGCTCTATATCGCCCATTTTCTCGGCGCCCAGGGCGCGACCCGGCTGATCACCGGTGCCAGCGTTTCACCGGACGCCCGCGCCGATGCGGTTTTCCCCGCCCAGGCCAAGGCCAACCGCGCGATCTTCTATGAGCGTGACGGCTCGCCCCGCAGCCTGTCGGAGGTCTATGCCAATCTCGTGGGCAAGCACGAGAACTTCTCGCTGATTGCCAATGCCAGCACCGTTTCGCCGCCCGCCGCCAAACCGGCACCGACGGCCGTGCTCGCCTTTTCCGACGAGGCCTCGCAGCGGGTGGACAATGCCTTCCGCGCGACCGACACGAACGCCCCGTTCGAGGCGCTGTTCCGCACCGAAGGCACCGAGACCGCAGCCAGCATGGATGCGTCCTTCCTGTCGGCCTTCGCCAGCGTGCCCGAAGGCCGCCCCTTTGACCGGGCGGTGGGCGGCTCGCGCATGGTCGCCCAGGTGACCGGCAACAGCTTTGCCCAGTCCTTGTTCCAGGACGGCGGCCCGCTCGACCTGACCGGCTTCCTGAGCTACCGCGAGCGCGACGAGGGCAAGGACCTGATGCCGCCGGTGTAAGCCGGCTTCATGCCCGCAGCCGTTATGGTGAACCGAACGTTAAGCCTTTGCATGGCACGCTCCTGACATGGATTGCGTGCCGCAGGGTCAAGAGTTCGGTCAGCCATGATCATTCGCCAGTTTCTTCAGTGGATCGACACCGCACCGCCCGCAGCCCGGGCCGAGGCGACCGGTGCGCTTGCCCGGGCCTTCCTGCATTCGCCGTTGTCGGCGGAGGACCGCGCCGCCGCCGAGGCTGCGCTGACCTGGCTGCTGGATGACCCGGCGCCGGAAGTCCGGTTTGCCATGGCTGATGTCTTCGCCCGCCGGGCAGACGCGCCCCGCCATCTCGTCCTGTCGCTGATGCATGACCGCAGCGAGATCGCCGCGCTCGTCGCCGGCCACTCGCCGCTGGTGCCCGACAGCGACCTGATCGATCTGGCCGCCGCAGGCGATCTCGCGGTGCAGATGGCGATTGCCGCCCGATCCGACCTGTCGGCGCCCGTTGCCGCGGCGCTGGCAGAAGTGGCGCCGGCCTGCGTCTGCGCCGTCCTGCTCGACAACGAGACCGCCCGGCTTCTGGCGTTCAGCCTGTCGCGGCTGGCGGAGCGCTTCGCGACCGAGACGGACCTGCGCAACCGCCTGCTTGCCCGTCCCCATCTGCCGCTGCCGGTGCGCCACAGGTTGCTGACCGCCCTGACGGAAGGCCTGCGCGCCCGCGCGGTCGTCCTGGTCGGCTCGGACCCGGACGAGACGGCAACCTATCTGGACGAGGCCCAGGAACGGGCAACGCTCGTGCTGTGCAGCCAGGCCGGCGAGGACGCGTTGCCCGCCTTTGTCGAGCACCTGCGTGCGAGCGGCCAGCTCACCGCGCGTCTCCTGATCCGGGCCACGGGCACCGGTGACCTGCCGCTTCTCACCACCAGCCTGGCACTGCTCACAGGACAGGACCGCCGCAAGGTCGCCCTGCTGCTCGAAAGCGGACGCGAGGCGGCGCTGCGCGCCCTCATGACCAGCGCCGGACTGCCCGCCCGCACCCATGCGGTGCTGGTGCCGGCCCTCATTGCCTACCGGACGCTGGAGGCGGATCCCCGCGAGATGGCCGCGCCCCTGCTCGTTCGCCAGGTCATGGACCAGGTGGCGCGCACGCTCGAATCGGACCCGGAGGCGGCAACGGCAGCCGGCGAGGATCTCGTGCAGCTCGTGCGGCTTCTGGCGCTCGAGGCGGCCCGCAGCCAGGCCCGTCACTTTGTTGAAAGTTCCCGCCAGGCAGCATGAGAGCGGCATGAGGCAGGCGTGAGGCATGGGTCGCGCCGGCCAGGCCTCGACCGAAGGGCGCGCGGCGTGCCGGGTCAGGCGTCGGGATCGACGGCCCGCCGCAGATAGTCCGCCGTCACCTCGCGCAGCCGCTCAAGCAGCTGCACACCGAGCCTGTTGCTCTCGTCGCGTGCCTTCTCGCTCACCATCGCCCGGATCGCCTCGACGTGCTGACGCAGCAGCACGGCCGGCACCTGCTCGAGCGCCGGCACCGTCTCGATGAGATGGCACAGGCTGCCGGCCACCGACCCGACGAGCGGATAGCCCAGCGTCTGCGACTGGCCCTTGATGTTGTGGGCGGCCTGATACAGCGGATCGAGGGTCTCGCGGGACAGGCCATCCCGGTCGATCGCCTCCCAGGCTGTCCACAGCGCGGCCGCCTCGGTGTCCATCCAGCCATCGAAATGACCGGAGAGGCGCTGCAGTGCGGCCTCGGCCGCCTTGACCGGATCGAACCTGGCCGCCTCGCGCGGACTGAGGACACGCACCTTCTTGCGCAAGTCCTTCGGCGGCGTCACGAATTCGACATCGCTGCCGAAGTCCTGCTCGTCGGACTGGTCGTTGCCGGACATGTTTGACTCCTCTGGGAGAGCCAGCCCCACCCCGGCCAGCCATTGCAACCTGGGAGGAAGCTTGCCGTCTTGAGGCTAAAAAAGCGTTGCGCCTCAGTACCGGAACATCTCGCTCAGGATGCGCTCGTCCCAGCCATGCTCGGGATCGAACATCATGACGCAGGACGAGGCGGTGTCCTCGCGCACGCTGACCTTCGACACGTTGCGGATCTCGGTGTGATCGGCTGCCGCACTCACCGGCCGCTTGCCCCCTTCCAGCACCTCGATGTCGACCACGGCCCGGTTGGGCAGCAGCGCGCCACGCCAGCGCCGTGGACGGAAGGCGCTGATCGGCGTCAGCGCCAGGAGCGGCGCCGAGATCGGGAGAATCGGGCCATGCGCCGACAGGTTGTAGGCCGTGCTGCCGGCCGGAGTGGCAATGAGGCAGCCGTCGCATATCAGCTCGTCGAGCCGGCGGCGACCGTCAACGAAGATGCGCAGCTTCGCCGCCTGGTAGGTCTGGCGCAGCAGCGAGACCTCGTTGATGGCACGCGCCGTGTGATGACCGCCGGACTGGTCCACCGCCTGCAGGAACAGGGGATGGATCGTGGTCACGTCGGCGGCGGCAAGCCGCGCCAGCAGGTCCTCCTCCCGATACTCGTTCATCAGGAAGCCGACGGACCCCCGGTTCATGCCGTAAATGGGAATGCCGGAGTTCATGAAGCGGTGCAGCGTCTGCAGCATCAGCCCGTCACCGCCAAGCGCGACGATGACATCCGCATCCTCGGGCGAGGCATTGCCATAGCGGGCGGCCAGCGCCGTCAGGGCCTGCGTCGCCTCGTCCGTATCGCTGGCCACCAGCGCGATATGTCCTGGCCTGATCTGTGGTCTGGTCATCGCACGTCCCGGCCTATGCCCTTGACCCGCCTTACCGAACTGCGGGGAGGCCCACTAAACAGCATCCCGCCGCCCGCGCCAAGTCTCGTGCAGGCCGAACGGGTACGCCCGGATCAGAAGTCCAGGGGGGCGTTGTCGATGACCTCCTTCATGACGAAGAAGGTCCGCGTCTGGCGCACCCCGGGCAAGGCGATCAGCGCCTCGCCATGCAGACGGTTGAAATCCGCCATGTCGCGCACCCGGATCTTGAGAAAGAAGTCGAAATCGCCCGCCACAAGATGGCAATCGAGCACGAAGGCCAGACGCCGCGCCGCGGCCTCGAAGGCGGCAAAGCTCTCGGGCGTCGAGCGGTCGAGCTCGACACCGACGATCACCAGCGCGCCCCGCTCGACCTTCTGCGGGTTGATGTCGGCGCGGATCGCGCGGATGTAGCCGTCCTCGATCAGGCGGCGGACGCGGCGGTGGCAGGTCGCGGCGCTGACATGCACCGCATCCGCCAGCTCGGCATTCGACATCCGGCCATCCTGTTGAAGAAGCTTGAGAATCTTTCGGTCGATCCGGTCCAGATCATCAGCCATGAAAGATCCTTTCAGAAATGACGGATTGGATTCAGCATTTGCGACAGACACTGTCCTGTCATGACGAGAATGCAGCAGAGAGAGCCGCAACTCTGAAAGGACCTTCGGCGAAGCGCGATGCTAGCGTCAAGCCTGCATCCCCCGCCTTTCAGCACAGGAGGTCCCCATGCTGCATCTCGACAGGTTCCCGCGTTACCCCCTCACCTTCGGTCCGACACCGATCGAGCCGCTGCCGCGTCTCAGTGCAGCCCTCGGCGGCAAGGTCGCCCTCTATGCCAAGCGGGAGGACTGCAATTCCGGCCTCGCCTTCGGCGGCAACAAGCTGCGCAAGCTGGAATACATCGTGCCCGACGCAATCGCCTCCGGGGCCGACACGCTGGTCTCCATCGGCGGCGTGCAGTCCAACCACACGCGCATGGTGGCCGCGACGGCCGCCAAGATCGGCATGAACTGCGTCGTGGTGCAGGAAAGCTGGGTTCCGCACGAGGATGCCGTCTATGACCGCGTCGGCAACATCCTGCTGACACGCCTGATGGGGGCCGACAGCCGCATCGTGCCGGACGGCTTCGACATCGGCATCCGCCGCAGCTGGGAAGACGCGATCCAGTCGGTGAGGGACGCCGGCGGAAAGCCCTACGGCATTCCCGCCGGCGCCTCGGTCCACCCTCTCGGCGGGCTCGGCTATGTGGCCTTTGCCGAGGAGGTGCGGGCGCAGGAGGCCGAGCTGGGCTTTGCCTTCGACTACATCATTGTCTGCGTGGTGACGGGATCGACCCAGGCCGGGATGATCGTCGGCTTTGCCGCCGACGGGCGGGCCGAGCGGGTCATCGGCATCGACGCGTCCGGCACCCCCGCCCAGACCCGCGCACAGGTGCGCGAGATCGTCGACCGCACCGCCCATCTGGTGGAGCTGGGCCGACCGGTCCGCGATGCGGAGATCGTGATCCTCGAGGACTACGCCTATCCGGCCTATGGCGTTCCGAGCGCCGAGACAAACGCGGCGATCCGGCTGGCGGCGCGCACCGAGGCGATGATCACGGACCCGGTCTACGAGGGCAAGTCGATGCAGGGGATGATCGACCTCGTCCGCAAGGGCTTCTTCCCGGAGGGCGCGAAGGTGCTCTACGCCCATCTCGGCGGCGCCCCGGCGATCAACGGCTACAGCTACGCCTACCGCAACGGCTGAGGCGCGCCGCCAGAGGCACGCAGCCCCTGGCGCACGCAGCCCCCGGGCGCATGAAGCACCTTGCAGACGAAGGAAATTGCCGACGAAGTACCTGGCAGACGAAGTACCTGGCAGACGAAGGCCCGGCACGCTGGTGCGTGCCGGGCCCGTGATCCTCGCGCCTCAGCCGGCGGATCAGCTCATCTTTTCCTTGAGCGGCGCGACGATGCGCCGCTCGAACCAGTTGCGCGGAGGCTGCTGCACCGGGCTCGGGGCAAGCTCCAGCACCCGCTCCTGCAGATAGGCCATGACGCCGTTCTGGTCCTTGAAGCCGGCGACATCCTCATAGGGCACGGGCTTGCCGACCCGGACCACGATGGCCGAGCCGAGAATGCGCCGGAACTCCCGCACGAGCAGCGCCAGCCGCAGCGTCAGCGAGAAGCCGCTGACGAAATGGAACAGCGGCGAGTTCTGCCCCTCGAAATAGATCGGCAGCACGGTTGCCTTGGCAGAGCGGATCATCTTGGCGGTAAAGTTCTTCCAGGGGAGTTCCTCGGCCCGCCCGAAGGGCTTGCGGGCCGTGGCCACTCCGCCACCCGGGAAGACGATGACGGTCACGCCTTCCTGCAGCAGCCGCAGCGCCTCGCGCCGGGTGTTCATGTTGGTGCGCAGCGCCTCTTCCGTTTCCTCGAAGTCGACGGGCAGCGAATAGGGCCGGACTTCCGGCACCTTGAGCAGCTCGTTGTTGATGAGGATCTTGAACGGACGGCCAAGCTGCTCGGCCAGCGACAGGATCGCCAGCCCGTCACCGATGCCGTAGGGATGATTGGCGATGATGACCAGCGGTCCGGACGGCAGGTTGGCCGGCGGCCATTCGCCCGAGGCGAACCACACCCGCAGGTCGATCAGGCGCAGGAGCTCGGTCCAGATCTGCGGCGACACGCCGACGGCCGCCGCTTTCCAGTGTTCATAGATGGCCAGAAGCCGCTTGCGGCCGGACAGGCCCTCGACGCCCCGGATCACCCAGCGCTTGAGCGGGGGATGGGCTGGATTGGCATAGCTGAATTCCGCGTGTTCCACCGCCTGGATCCATCAGCTTCTGGCTGCCCGCCGGCAGCCGCACCCACGTCTGTCGATCAGCCTGCGCAAGGCCGACCGGTCTGGCAAGCGCCGCAGCGGGAGAAAATCCCGCCACGGCAAATTTTCTGTGAGCAGGCCGGCGTCAGCGGGCCGCGCGCTTGAGGTCCGGGGCCACCGCTTCCTCGACAAAACCGGCAATGGCCGCCTCGAGCGCCATCGAGGTCTGGTCGGACGCCCCGAGCCGGCGGACGTTGACGGTCCGCTCCTCGGCCTCGCGCTTGCCGCAGACGACGATGACAGGCACCTTCGCCAGCGAATGCTCACGGACCTTGTAGTTGATCTTCTCGTTGCGAAGGTCAAGGTCCACGCGCAATCCTGCCTTGCGCATTGCCTCATGCACCTCGCGGGCATAGTCGTCCGCATCCGAGGTGATGGTGGCGACGACGACCTGCTTGGGCGCGAGCCAGAGCGGGAAGTGACCGGCAAAGTTCTCGATCAGGATGCCGAGGAACCGTTCCATCGAGCCGCAGATGGCGCGGTGGATCATCACCGGCGTCTTCTTCTCGCCGTCCTTGTCGACAAAGAACGCGCCGAAGCGCTCCGGCAGGTTGAAGTCCACCTGGGTGGTGCCGCACTGCCACTCGCGGCCGATGGCATCCTTGAGCGTGTACTCGAACTTCGGCCCGTAGAAGGCGCCCTCGCCGGGCAGGATCCCGGTCTTGATGCGCCCGCCCGACTGCTCCTCGATCTGCTTCAGGACGCGGGTCATCACCTCTTCGGCATGATCCCAGAGCTCGTCCGAACCGACGCGCTTTTCCGGACGGGTCGACAGCTTGACCACGATCTCGTGGAAACCGAAGTCCTCGTAGACCGACAGGATCAGGTCGTTGATCTTCAGGCACTCGGCCGCCATCTGCTCTTCCGTGCAGAAGATGTGCGCGTCGTCCTGGGTGAAGCCGCGCACGCGCATCAGCCCGTGCATGGCGCCCGAGGGTTCATAACGGTGCACGACACCGAATTCCGCCATGCGCAGCGGCAGATCGCGGTAGCTCTTGAGGCCATGCTTGAAGATCTGCACGTGGCCGGGGCAGTTCATCGGCTTCAGCGCGAAGATGCGCTCGTCCTCGGCATCCGGATCGGCGCACTGCACGGAGAACATGTTCTCCTTGTACCAGCCCCAGTGACCGGAGGTCTCCCACAGCGAGGTGTCGAGCACCTGCGGCGCGTTGACCTCGTCATAGTCGCCCGACAGGCGGCGGCGCATGTAGGCGACCAGGCTCTGGAACAGGCTCCAGCCCTTGGCATGCCAGAACACGACGCCCGGGCCTTCCTCCTGGAAGTGGAACAGGTCCATTTCGCGGCCGAGCTTGCGGTGATCGCGCTTCTCGGCCTCTTCCAGCATGTGCAGGTAGGCCTTCAGGTCGGCCTCATTTGCCCAGGCGGTGGCATAGATGCGGGTCAGCATCTCGTTGTTGCTGTCGCCACGCCAGTAGGCCCCGGCGACCTTCATCAGCTTGAAGGCGTCCCCGATCTGGCGCGTGGAGGCCATGTGCGGGCCACGGCAGAGATCCAGCCACTGGCCCTGACGGTAGATCTTCAGGTCCTGGCCTTCGGGAATGGCATCGACCAGCTCGACCTTGTAGGTCTCGCCCTTGGCGGCAAAGTAGCGCTTGGCCTCCTCGCGGCTCCAGACTTCCTTCGTGAAGGCTGCCCCGCGCGCAATGATCTCGCGCATCTTCTTCTCGATGACCGGCAGGTCCTCGGGCGTGAAGGGCCAGTCCTCGCGGGTGTCCGGATGCACGCGCTTGAAATCGTAGTAGAACCCGTTCTCGATCACCGGTCCGATGGTGACCTGGGTCCCCGGCCACAGTTCCTGCACCGCCTCGGCCATCACGTGGGCCGCATCGTGGCGGATCAGCTCGAGGGCGCGCGGGTCCTCGCGGGTCACGATCTCGATGCGCGCATCGGCCGTGATCGGGTCGGACAGGTCGCGCAGCTCGCCATCGAGGGTCATCGCCACGGCCTTCTTGGCCAGCGACTTGGAAATGCCCTCGGCGACCGCCGCACCCGTGGTGCCGGCGTCGTAGGAGCGGATGGAATTGTCGGGGAACGTCAGATGGATCATCGTCGTCTCCTGCTCACTCCTGCAGACGAGGCAGGTAAGCGTTGGGGGGTCAAAGGACGGCGTTTCCATACGGGATTTTGCCGGAGGCGGCAACCGCAGGCGGGCGCAGGCTCCGGCTTCGCACCGGGATGATGCGCCGCGGCAACGAAAATAGATCGCGGCTGCAACAGTTTGGCGACAGCCGGTGCAGCCGTCCGTTACAGCCAGCGCTGGTCGGGCGGGATATGGGCACCGGTCCAGCGGCCATAGCGCCAGGGCAGATACCAGCGCGCCGACGGCGGCAGCCCCTCGGGCACCGGATCATGCCCGGAGGCGCCATAGGGGTTGCAGCGCAGGATGCGCGACAGGCCGAGCCAGCCGCCGGCCCAGAAGCCGAAGCGCAGGATCGCCTGGCTGGTGTAGTCGGAACAGGTGGGCAGATAGCGGCAGCCCCGCCCCATCAGCAGCGACAGCGAATGCCGATAGACCCAGATGAGCCCGAGCGCGAGCCGGGCCGCCGGCGATGGTCGCCCCGGCCCGAACAGGGACAGCGCCACGCCACCCCCGGTGCCGGCCCGGGCCGCAGGGTCCGTATCGGGCAGGCTGGCCTGCCCTGTCCGGATCGACGCTGTCCGGATCGGGCCTGTCTCGGTCGGGCCTGTCTGGGTCGGGCCTGTCTGGGTCGGGCCTGTCTCGGTCAGGCAATGGCGGCACATGGTCGACTCCGGCCTGTCCTTCCGTCGAGGCGATGTCAGGTCGCGGCCGCAGGGGCGGTCTCGAGCTGGTCGAGCGCCGCAACCACGGCATCGAAGGTCAGCAGCGTCGAGGCGTGACGGGCCTTGTAGTCGCGCACCGGCTCGAGGAACCGGAAGTCGGCAAAGCGGCCCTCCGGCGGCGGCCCGTTTTCCTTCAGCATCGCGGTGACGGTCCGGCGCAGCGCGCGCAGCTCCGCCGACGACGCCCCGATGATCGTCCTCGCCATGATGGAGGCCGCCGCCTGCCCGAGCGCGCAGGCCTTCACGTCCTGCGCGAAGTCCGTGACCACCCCGTTCTCCAGCTTGAGATCGACCACCACGGTCGAGCCGCAGAGCTTGGAATGGGCCTTGGCCGTCGCATCGGGCTCGGCCAGCCGGCCAAGCCGGGGAATGTTGCCCGCGTAGTCGAGGATCCGGGCATTGTAGATGTCGTCGAGCATGGGCACTCCAGAATGGACACACCGGGACGGCCGGACGGACCCGATCAGGCAGGCCAGACCGCACCTCCCGGATCAAGCAACCCGGACCAGATGACCCGGGCCAGACACCCTGGTCCAGACACCCTGGACCAGACAACCCGGACCAGACAACCCGGACCAGAGAACCCGGACCGTGTAACCCGGGCCGCCTCCGGAGGGGCACACCTGCCGCCCGGAGCGGATCGACCGCGACCGGTCACCTTTGCGTGATGCCGGACCACGGACATGCCGGAGCAGCGGGCGTCTGCGGGCCATGGGGTCTGCAGGCAATGGGGTCTGCGGGCCATGGGCGTCTGCCGACAGCGGGCCGCCGCGACCGTCCGTGTCGCCGCTTTTGCACGCTGCCGCAACCGTCTATATAGAGCGTCGCACGTTCCGGTGCAGCCCGCCAGATCGCAAGAATGCCGTAACCCCGGTTACAGGATCTTCACCCTCCCGGCAGGAGCCGAGCCCCGGAATGCCAGTCCCGGCACCACGGCCAGTGATCCGGATTGCGGCAGGGCCCGTACTTGACCCATGATGTGACCAGTGAACGAGGACTGACCATGGACGCCATCCTGAAGCCGGCAGACAAGACCGCCGCCCGCAAGGCTCCGCACGAACTCGTGCGCCCGAGCCGTGAGGAAGCCGAAGCGGCAGTCCGCACGCTTCTGGCCTATCTGGGCGATGACCCGGAGCGCGAGGGGCTGCTCGACACGCCGAAGCGCGTGGTGAAATCCTATTCCGAACTCTATGCCGGGTATTTCGAGGACCCGGTCGAGCACCTGAAGCGTACCTTCGAGGACGTGGGTGGCTATGAGGACATGGTGCTGGTGCGGGGCATCCCGTTCCATTCCCATTGCGAACACCACATGCTGCCCTTCATCGGCACGGCGCACATCGCCTACTACCCGAACGGGGGCGTCGTCGGCCTGTCGAAGCTCGCCCGGGTGGTGGACATCTACGCCAACCGCCTGCAGACCCAGGAAAACCTGACGTCGCAGATCGTCTCGACCATCGACGAGCACCTGCAGCCCCGCGGGCTCGCCGTGATGCTGGAAGCCGAGCATCAGTGCATGACCATGCGCGGTGTGCAGAAGGCCGGCGTGTCGACGATCACGACCCAGTTCACCGGCGTGTTCCGGGACGACCCGGCCGAACAGGCGCGGTTCCTGACCCTGATCCGCGGCGGCGCCCGCTGATCGCGCCGCACTGAGGCGCTTGCGGCATCCCTCGACCGGATGCGCGCGCACGGTCTTCAGGCCCTGCCGGAGCAGCCCGGCGGGGCCTGATCCGTTTCGGCGGGCCGACGGTGCCGGCGGCCGGTCCGGCTTCCGGCTGGCGAACCGCGCGGATGTAATGGTATGACACTGCCGACGCCGGCCGCGCCCGTCCCGCCTTCTCCGGAAGCGGGGCAGGCCCTGCCGGCAAACCGGACCAGTCCCGTCCCGACGCCGCCTGGTCCGCGACGCAAATCGCCAGGCCGGCCCCCTCCTTCGTCCGCGGACGGCGGAGGTCCTGCCGTCATGGGGCGAGCGGAGCCAAGGCTCCGCCGTCCCTCCCCGGGGGCCCGCACCGCCAGCAACGAGGTGTTCACGTGTCCATCAAGGACTTCGAGCCGCGCGGCTCACGCACGGAGGTCGAGAATGGCCTCTCCTTCCAGCCCAAGTTCGACGAACTCGGCCTGATCGCCGCCGTGGTCTGCGACGCCACGAGCGGTGACCTGCTCATGGTCGGCTACATGAATGCCGAGAGCCTGCGCAGGACCATCGAAACCGGCGAGGCCTGGTACTGGAGCCGCTCGCGCCAGGAGTACTGGAAGAAGGGCGGCACGTCGGGGCAGGTCCAGACGGTGCGCGAGATCCTGACCGACTGCGACCAGGACGCCCTGTGGCTGAAGGTGGACGTGGGCGGCAACGGCGCCACCTGCCACACCGGTTACCGGTCCTGCTTCCACCGCGCCCTGGTGCCGCATGATGACGGCCGCGTCGGCCTGCGCCTCGTGGAAGACCACAAGGTCTATGACCCGTCCGAGGTCTACGGCCACAGCCACGGCTGAGCCTGGCAAGGGCCTTCAGGCCCGGGCTGCCGCGCCCCGACACGAACGCCCTCGGTCTGCCGCCAAGGCCCTGCGCCTGCCGCCAGACAAAAAAGGGGACGGCCGCACGCCGTCCCCCGATGTGGTTTCGGAGGGAAGCCGGCTCACGCCATGGCGATGTAGTGGCGCATCTGCTCGGCTTCCTGTTCGACCTGGGCGATCCGGTGCTTGACGATGTCGCCGATGGAGACAAGACCGATCACCCGTCCGCCGGAGACGACCGGCATGTGACGGAAACGCCCGGAGCTCATGCCGGCCATGACGGAATTGATCGTGTCGGTCTCGCTGCAGGTCACAACGGCACGGGTCATGACCGTCGAGACCGGCTGCTGCAGGGCGGCCGGCCCCTGTTCCCCGATGACGCGCACCACGTCCCGTTCCGAGACGATGCCTTCGATGTGACCGGCCCCGTCGGTGATCACGATCGCACCGATGCGCTTTTCGGACAGTGTCTTGCAGATGTCGCCGAGCGGGTCGGAGGCCCGGGCCGTGACGACGTCGCGGCCCTTCTGGTTGAGGATGCTGGCAACCGTCATGTGCACTCTCCCTTTTGTCTGTCCGCGTCCCGCTTCGCGTCTCCTCCTGCGAAGCGGTATGACCGCATGATGACAGCAAAAGAGCGCGGGGCGCAAACGCTGCGTTAGGACGAAGTTAACCCTCAGCCGCGCCGGCGCAGCGGGTCCATCAGGGGAAAGGCCAGCAGTCCGGTCACGAAGCCGCCGACGTGAGCCTCCCAGGCAATGCCGCCGCCACCGGTCAGCGCGTCGCCCCACAGGCCGAAGACAGTGTTGAGGATGAACCAGACCGCAAAGTAGAGCCGCACCTGGCGGTTGGCTGCCAGTTCGGCCAGGGTCATGCGTGGAACGCGGTAGGCCGCCGGATCCGAACGGTGCCCCCCGCCCAGCGGGCCGCCGCGCTGGAAGATGAACATCAGCGCCCCCGCGGTCAGGCCGGAAACCGCCGCCGAGGCCCCGACAACAGGCCTGAGGTCATCGGCATGCAGCGCCAGATGCAGCGCCGCGCCACCGACCGCGCAGGCAACGAAGAAGGCAAGGAAGCTGAACGTGTCGAAGCGCCGCGCCAGCGCGCTGCCGAAGGCGACGAGCCAGGCAAGGTTGAAGATCACATGTTCCCAGCCCCCATGCAGGAAGGCATAGGTCACGAAGCTCCAGACATCCGCGCCGCCATGCGGCAGCTCGGCCGCCAGCGGCGTCCCGGCGTAGCGCAGCGGCCAGAAGGCGAAGGCCAGCAGCAGATCGAAATCCTGGTCAGCGCTGAGCAGCCACTGCCGCCCGGCCTCGATGCCGATCATGATCGCCGCAAGCGCGAGGATGACGGTGGGGACGTTGAACATCGGAGCGGGCGCCTCGGGCCCCCGGACGGGAAATGGCTGGTTCATGTGATCCTGGTATCCGCTTTCCCCTTGTGCCGGGCTGGTGTGCCGCGCGCGGGGACTGCCTGTGGATGTGGTCCGGAACCGGGCCGCTGGCAAGCGGAAGAGTGATCACGTTCGGGACAAGGGTAAACGCAGGACCGGTGCGCAGCCGGGCGTCCGGCGCAGGTGAAGGCGCTCGCCCCCTGGCACGAGCCCCGAAACAGGGCGCGCCCGCCACCGGCAAACCGGTGACGGGCGCTGCTCCTGTCGCGTCCCCGCGCTCCCCTCGTAACTCGTGCGCCGCCGCAGGACCGGCCTGCTTGTTTCAGGTCTCGCGTCATCTGCTGGCCCCAGAGTGTCACATCAAGACGTAACGGCAAGTGAAAGGTTCGATTAACCTTAACAGACCCCTAACGCCCGAGCGGTCGTGACCGCGCCGGCCCGCCCTCTCCCCGCCCTCCCCTCGCCCAATCCTTGCGCCTTCCGCGCCCTGTTCGCCCCTTGCCCGCGTCGTGTCCCGGCTGGCACGCCACGTGCTTGGTAAACGCAAAGTAACGATTTCGGCCCGCCCGCTGTCCCGCTTCGGAACACGGACCGGCCATGGGATGCGCCAGGAAGGATCAAGGGGATCATGAAGCACGCCATCAATCGCACCCTGTACCAGTACTGGGACGAGCTGCGCGGCTCGCGGACGGCGCCGAACCGGTCGGAGATCGATCCGGGCCGGATCCGCACGCTGCTGGGCGACACCTTCATCCTCGAGGCCGTCGACAAGGACACCTATCGCTACCGCCTCGCCGGCACCCGCCTGTGCTCGACCCATTGCCGCGAGCTGAAGGGCCGCAATTTCCTGCGCGGCTGGGGCGACAAGGACCGCGAGGCGATGGCAACGATGCTGGCTGCCATCACCGATGACGCGGCAGCGGCGGTGCTGGGCATCGACGGGCACACGGAGCGCAGCCACGTGCTGAAGATGGAAATGCTGCTGCTGCCGCTGCAGGTTCCGGGCGAAGGTCGCAGCCGCATCCTGGGAGCCTGCGCCTATTTCGAGCGCCCCTACTGGCTTGGCCTGCATCCGATCCTGAGCCAGTCGATTTCCAGCCTGCGGCTCATCTGGCCGGACGAGCGGCCGTCGTTCCTGCTCAATGGCGGCGAGGGCCGCAGCTCCGTGCCGACGCTGCCGCGCCACACCCCGGCCGTACCGCCCGCGCTGCTGGGAGCGGCACGGCAGGTCCGCCACCTGACGGTGATCGACGGCGGGAAATCCTGATCCGGTGTCGTGAAATCACCGGATGTTAACCCTCCCTGCCTAACGTTGCCGGTGCGGCATCCGCATGTGCGGGTGCCGGGAAGAGGACCAGGGACCCCATGGCGCCCGCGCAGGCAGCGAAACTGTCGATCTCTCTTGCCAACAAGGGCACCGACCGACGCCGTCACCAGCGGGTCCGGGTGAACATCCTTGGCCGCTTCATGCTGGAGAACCGTCAGGAGTATCCCTGTCAGGTGATCAACATGTCGCCCGGCGGCATGGCCATGATCACGCCGGTTGCCGGTCGTGTCGGCGAGAAGATCGTCGCCTATCTCGACCATATTGGCCGGGTGGAAGGGCGGATCGCACGGGAGATCGAGGGCGGATTCGCCGTCGAGCTGAACGCCACGCCCCGCCGCCGCGACAAGCTCGCCTCGGTCCTGACCTGGCTTGCCAACCGGCACGAGCTGAACCTGCCGGAAGACCGCCGCCACGAACGCTTCGTGCCGAAGAACCCGGTCACCCGGATCGTGCTGCCCGACGGCACCGCCTACATGTGCCGGATCCTCGACGTGTCCCTGTCGGGTGCTGCCCTGTCCTGCCCCGCGCGGCCGCCCATCGGCACGGAACTCGGCATGGGCAAGATGCGCGCCCGCGTCGTCCGCCATCTGGAGGACGGAATCGCGGTGGAATTCGCCGTGATCCAGAACCGCGCGCTGCTTGAGCAGCACATTTCCGGGGAAGACACGACCCCGGCCGGCTGACGCCAGCCCCGCGCGGGCTTGCCTGACATCTCGCAGCCCCTGCACGCGGCGGCCGGGTTTCCCGGGCCGCCTTCTTCCTGTTTGCGCTCCGGTTCCGGGTGTCCTGCACCGCCCGTCCCCTCTCGACGGGCGCAGGCGACCCCGCAGCAGCAGGGAATCCGGCAAAAAATCCCGGACTTGCGCGGATGGTTTCCGCAACCCTAATGGCCTTTTCGACCCTTTTCCGCCGGCCCGGCGCCGCCCGGCAGGCACGGCCGCGACCGGCGACCAGCCCCCTTGAGAGGCCGAAAGACATGGCGCGTCAGCCGCTTGGCAGAAGGTCGATAAAATTTGACTCAAAAGAGCCGACAACTTGAAGCGACATTGAATCAAATTCAAATAAAACTCATGTAAATTACAAATAGAAATTACAGAAACTCTGACCGCGCGACTTATAACCAAGTAAAAATCGGACTGTCATGTTGTTTTCAGCCTTGGGGAGGGCGACAACATGAGTTCGAAACCGAAGTTCAAACTTGTTCTTGCAGCGACCTGCCTCTCGACCGTGATGATGGCATCGTCTGCATCCGCAAATCCAGGCCGCTTCATGGCCATGTCCGGTGTGGCGTCTGCACCCGTGGGTCACCAGACCTTCTGCAGCGAAAACCCGGGTGCCTGCACCGGGGGCACACAGAAGCCGGTGGTGGTGAAACTGTCCGAACAGCGCTGGAACGAGCTGCTGCAGGTCAACGACACCGTCAACAAGTCGATCCGTCCGGTGACAGACAAGGTGCTGTTCGGACAGGTGGAATACTGGACCTACCCGACCGCGGGAGCAGGCGACTGCGAGGAATATGTGCTGGAGAAGCAGCGCGTCCTTGCAGCGGCCGGATGGCCGGCAAGCGCCCTGCTGATCACCGTCGTCAAGGACCTCAACAACGAGGGCCACGCGGTGCTCACGGTGAGGACGGACCAGGGAGACGTCATCCTGGACAACCAGATCGAGGCTGTCCTGCCATGGTATTCGACGCCGTACCGCTATGTGAAGCGGCAGTCGACGACAGATCCGTCCCAGTGGACGGCCATTTCCGACACCCGCGTCACCACGGTGGCCAGTATCGGGAAGTAACCTTCAGGGAGACCTGACGCAGTCCGGCCCGGTCGCGTCCCCACCCTCCCCATCCCTACCACGACCGGGTCGTGGGAGCCGGCTTGCCCCCGCAAGCCGGCTCCCGCCTTTTTCAGGCGGCAGCAACGGGTCCTGCTCTCCCGCGCGGCCGCGCGGGACAGACCTCACAGCATCTCCAGCCCCGCGCGATAGCGGCGCCAGTTGCGCACATAGCCTTCGGCCGAGCGGGTGTTGCGGACAGCGGCCTCCGCATCGAGGCTGCGCACGATCCGCCCCGGCATGCCGACGACAAGCGAATTGTCCGGGATGTCCTTGCCTTCGGCCACCAGCGCATTGGCGCCAATGATGCAGTTGCGACCGATGCGGGCCCCGTTGAGGATCGTCGCCCCCATGCCGATCAGCGTGTTGTCGCCGATGGTGCAGCCATGCAGGATCGCCTTGTGACCGATGGTGCAGTCCGCCCCGATGGTCAGCGGATAGCCGAGGTCGGTGTGCAGCACCGCCCCGTCCTGCACATTGGACCGGGCCCCGACCAGGATCAGCTCGTTGTCGCCGCGCAACACCGCGCCGAACCAGACGCTTGCCTCCTCCTCGAGGCGGATGCGTCCGATCAGCTGCGCGTCCGGCGCGACCCAGGCCTCGCCGCTGTCCGGCAGCACGGGCCGGATGCCGTCGATTGCATAGAGTGGCATTGGGTCCTCCCTTCCCTTCGACCCGTCAGAGCCCGGGGGCGAGCCCGATCACGAGCCGCATCATCACGAGGCCCGAGCAGACGCTCCACATGCCCGCAATGGTGGACGAGGCAACGAGCCAGCCGATCGGCCGGTTCTCGATGCGACGGCCCCGGATGGCGTTGCGCATGATGATGAAGGGGCCGGCGAAGGCGCACATCAGGAACGAGCCGACGGTGCCGACGGCCGATTCGAGGCTGACCTGGAAACGGGGCGGACGGTTGGTCACGAGCTGGTAGAAACTGCCAATGACGCCGGCGGCGACAAAACCGGCGCAGCCCATATAGACAGCCAGAATAAGCTCGAAAAACACGCGTTAACCCCCTGTTAACCATTGAGGCAGAAGCTGCCGGAACGAGTTCGAGGGGTCAAGTGCAATCGTCGTGCCGATTCTGTCGGAACGCTTAACCGAATAGAAACCCTAACGAATGCTTAAATGCGGCCCGGCCCGGGCATCCCGTCCTGAAACGTCTGTCTCGCATTGGCACGCCCGTTGCGGCACAGGCGCTCCCGTGCGCGGGGGGACCGGATGATGCTGCCGACCGCACTGCCCCGGCCAACCGGCTGCAATCCCCTGCATTTCCTGGCCATGACGGGCCTGCTGGCCCTGCTGGCGGCCGCCTACATCGTCCATGTCGCCAGCGGCTGGATCGCGCTCGCCAGCGCGGGCGACACGCGCACCTCCAGCCCCTATCCGCTGGCCCTGCAGGTGGGCGAACACCGGTTCCTGGTGCCTGCCAACATGGTGCCGCGGGCGGAGCAGCGCAATCCCGACCTGCAGCAGGACCGGCTGGTGCTGGAAATGACCTGGCCTGCGCTTGCCGGCTACGCGGGCGGCACACCGGACGCGGAAACCCTGATCACGCTCGACCTGATCGCCTCGCGCCAGGTGGAAACGCTGGGCGAGCGGCTCGACAGCGTCTACCGGCGCCTTGCCGGCGCGCACGAGTTCCGCGGCCCGGCGGGCCTGTCGCTGATCGACATGTCCGGCCGTGCCGGCGCCGGCAACGACGTGATCGTGTTCGAGGCCAGCGAGCGCGACGGCTTCATTGCGCGCTGCCAGACGCCCGAGCAGGGCGTGGCCCGCTGCTTCCGCGACTTCCGGCTGGCACCGGACCTGGTCGTCAGCTACCGCTTCCAGCGCAGCGCGCTGGCGAACTGGGGACGCATGGACCGCCGCATCATCGACCGCATCTCGGCGATGCGGCTCGACTGACAGCCCTTCCCGGCAGAAGACATGCAAAACCCCGGCCTGGGGCGGGGTCCGGGGCCGGGGTCCGGAGCTGGCCCGCAGGCCGGCAGTCTGCCCGTGCGGAGGGGACCCGACGGCCCCGTCCCTGCAGGTCTCAGTCCTCGTCTTCTTCCAGGTCCATCTCGAGGATGGCCATCTGGAAGTTCCAGCTCAGCTCATCGTCCTCGTCGTCGCGGAACACGACCCCGATGAACTCATCGCCGATGAAGACCTCGGCCGAGTCATCCTTGCGCGGACGCGCCTGGACCTTGATGGCCGGCAGGTTGAACTTGCGGCGCAGATACGCCTCGATCTTCTTGATTTCGTCGGATTTCACGTTGTCGCTCCTTGTCGGGCCAAAAGGCGGTGCCCGATGATCTGTGGCCCCTGACGGGAGCCGCGGCCGCTTGACCGGCCCGGATGCGGGCCGTGTGACAGCTGGCGAGGCTCCTGTCAAATCCGCGCGCGACCCTACACGAACCCGAAGGACAGCCAACCGCGCAGTTCGGCTATCCCCGTGATCCTGCGCCCCCGCCACGTGCGGAGGGCCGCGTCAGGCGGCCCAAGTCAGGCTGCCCACGTCAGGCGGCCCAGGTCAGGCGGCCCAGGTCAGGCGGCCCAGGTCAGGCGGCCCACGTCAGGCCGCCACTCCGGGGACCCACTTCTGGGACCCGCTTCGGCCGACGGGCGGCAGGACTTGCTGAGGCCGTTCAGCCCGCCTGTTCCTTGTCGGCAATGATCTGGTCCATCGAGCGGGCCGGTTCGGCGCAGCCCGCCTGCCCCACCACCCGCGCCGGCACGCCGGCGACCGTGGTGTTGCACGGCACGTCCTGCAGCACGACCGACCCGGCGGCGATGCGCGAGCAGCGTCCGATCTCCAGATTGCCGAGGATCTTGGCCCCGGCACCGATCAGCACGCCCTTGCGGATCTTGGGATGACGGTCGCCCTGGTCCTTGCCGGTGCCACCAAGGGTCACGCCCTGCAGGATGGAGACATCGTCCTCGATCACGGCCGTCGAGCCGACGACAAGCCCGGTGGCATGGTCGATGAAGATGCCGCGCCCCACCGGCACGGCCGGATGAATGTCGACCTGGAAGACTTCCGACGACCGGCTCTGCAGATAGAGCGCAAAGTCGCCGCGTCCCTGCCGCCACAGCCAGTTGGCCAGACGATGGGTCTGCAGCGCGTGGAAGCCCTTGAAGTAGAGGACCGGTTCCAGCAGCCGGTTGCAGGCCGGGTCCCGGTCGAACACGGCCATGATGTCGACGCGGAAGATCTCTCCCAGGTCCGGCTCGCTCAGCAGCGCCTCCTGGTAGGTCTGGCGGATCAGCGAGGCAGAGACGACATCGCGGCCGAGCCTGTCACCGAGGCGATGGATGACGGCATCCTCGAGGCGCTGGTGGTTCAGCACCGTCTCGTAGACGAAAGACGACAGCGCCGGCTCATCCAGCACCATCTTCCCTGCCTCATCGCGCAGCTGCTGCCAGACCGGATCGTGCAGGGCGATGGCTCCGGCCGTCTGCCGGACAGGGGTAGTCACCATGGCTTGTCTCCTTTGCGGGCCCACCGGTGCAGGCCGCCGTTGGCGCCAGTCTAGCACAAGGCGGGGCAGCGCCATACCATTGGCCGTCTTGAACACCAACAAGGTTCCGGTCCACTTAACCGCCGGCGCAGTTTTGACAAGAGTGCCGGACACGGCTCGCCGTCGCCCCGCAACCCGCCTGAGACCGCAGGACCCTTCCCATGCAGCAAGATCATTCGCCCGGCCAGATCCGTTGCCACGTCGAGGGCGAGATCGGCTGGCTCGTCATCGACAATCCCGACCGGCGCAACGCCCTGTCGCTGGCCATGTGGCAGGCCGTGCCGGAGGCCGTTGCCCGCCTGACCGCGGATCCGGCGGTGCGCGTCATCGTGCTGCGCGGAGCGGGCGAGGAGACCTTCGTCGCCGGGGCGGACATCTCCGAGTTCGAGACCCTGCGGGGCAATGCCCGCGACGCGCGCACCTACGAGGCCGTGAACGTGGCGGCCTTCGACGCCCTGCGCGCCACGCCCAAGCCGACCATCGCCATGATCCGGGGCCACTGCCTTGGCGGCGGACTGGGACTCGCCGCGGCAGCGGACCTGCGTGTCGCGGCACAGGGCAGCAGCTTCGGCATCCCGGCCGCGCGCCTGGGCCTCGCCTATCCCCCGACCGCGCTGGCCGACATCGTCGCCCTGACGGGGCCCGCCCGGGCCCGCGACCTGGTCTTCACCGCCCGGCGCGTTTCGGCCGAGGAAGCGCATCGCATCGGCCTGCTGGACCGCCTGGTTCCGGCCGACGCGCTGGAGACCGCCGTCCGCGAGCTGGCCGGCACGGTTGCCGCCAACGCCCCGCTCACCATCGCCGCCACCAAGGCCGCGCTGGCCGCCCTGACGAACGGCGATCTGGCGGCCGCAGAGGCTGCCGCCGAACGCTGTTTTGACAGCCGCGATTTTGCCGAGGGCCGAAGCGCTTTCCTGGCCAAGCGCACACCGGACTTCATCGGCAGCTGATTCTGAATCAGAACTTGAACAGATGCAAGGAAACGACGGCAACGAATTGAATTGTCAGACTTTTCCCAGAGTTTCTGAATCAGTGCGGCAAGCAGGTGATTCTGTCTGTCAAGCCGGCGCGGACCTTGATGCGCCGGCCCCGCCAGGGCACTGAGGGGACTGCCGAAGGGACGGCAAGAAGGGACTGGGGCTTCAGGGATGGACCGGCGACAGGTCCCGCAGGAAGCCGATCAGCGCCTCGCCGAAGACATCGTTGCGATCGCCGGCCACCATGTGGCCGGCTGCCTCCACATCGACGAAACGGGCCTGCGGCACCATGGCCCGGAACTCCTCGACATGGGCCAGCGACACCAGCTCCGACCGGCCACCACGGATCAGCAGCACCGGCAGGGACAGGCGGCGCGCCGCGCTGACAAGCTCGTCTTCCGCCATGGCGCGGGACACATCACCATCGCCATGGCGGGCAGAGATGAACTTCGGATCCCAGTGCCAGCGCAGCCGCCCGTCCGGCGTCCGCCGGAGGTTCTTGGCCAGTCCGTCGAGCGACCCGGGTCGCGGCCTGTGCGGCAGATAGGCGGCAATCGCGTCTGCCGCCTCCTCGACGCTGGCAAACCCGTCTTCCATGCGCTCGGACATGAAGGCGACGATGCGCGACACCCCGTCGAGATCAACCCGGGGCGTGATGTCGACCAGCACCAGCGCAGCGAGCGTGCCCGGAGCCTGGTGCCCTTCGGCGAGGATGCCGGCCAGCCCGCCGAGAGACGCTCCGACCAGCACGGGCGGCCGGCCGTGTTCCTGCGTGATCTGGCCGGCCACGGCGACGAGATCGCGGCCGAAATCCCCGAAGGCATAGCGGCCGGAGGCGACCCAGTCGCTTTCCCCGTGTCCGCGCTGGTCAAGGCAATAGGCGACATGGCCCGCAGCCGCGATGCGCTGTCCGGCTCCGGCCCAGGCGTGGCGGGTCTGGCCTCCGCCATGCAGCAGCAGCACCGGCGCGCCGTCCGACCCGAAGCGGTCGGCCACCAGCCGGTTGCCGTCGGCCCCGGCAAAACAGCGCACCGGCCCGCTCATGCCGCCTCCGCCAGGAAGTCGAGGACCCCTTGCTTGAAGACCTTGTCGCCGACGGCAACCATGTGGTCGCGGCCGGGGATCTCGAGGACGCGCGCATCCGGGATCAGCGCCGCCAGATCCTCCGGCGATCCGGCAATGTCGTCCTTGCTGCCCACGGCAACCAGCACGGGGCGGCGAATGCGCGCGACGTCATCTTCCGAGATCTTCTGGCGCGAGGAGCGGATGCAGGCCGCCAGGGCCCGGCGGTCAGACCTGGTCTGCTCGGCAAAGGCGCGGAAGGCACGACCGGTCCGGTCGGGAATGTCGGCAAGGCTCTCCGCCTCAAGCCCCCGCGCGATCGGCTCGGGGTCCCCGACGCCGCTGACCATGCCGTAGCCGAGACCGCCGAAGATGACCCGGCGCACCCGCTCCGGGTGGTTCAGGGTGAGAAAGGCGGAAATGCGCGCGCCCATCGAATAGCCCATGAGGTCGACCTGGGCGAGACCGAGATGGTCGAGCAGGCGGCGGGCATCCTCGGCCATGATCGGCGCGCCATAGTCGGCCGGATCGTAGAACTTGCTGCTGTCGCCATGCCCGCGGTTGTCCAGCGCGATCACGCGGCGACCATCCTTGCGCAGCAGGTCGACCCACCCCGGATAGGCCCAGTTGACGGTCTTGTTGGAGGCGAACCCGTGGATGAGAAGGATCGGATCCCCCTCGCCCTCGTCCAGATAGGCGATCTCGACGCCGTCCGACGAAAACTTGAGCATGTGCACCTGACGCTTACGTTAAAGGAAAACGGATACCCCACACCTTACGCAGTCCCGCTGGCCGCGCAAAGCCCGGAATGGCTGCAGCCGGTTCGCCTGCCCCCGACTTTCGCGGGGGAGAAACGCGGCCGCACCTGCGGCCAATGGCGCAAACCGGTGCAAAGCCCCTACCCATCCGCGCCGCAAGACAGTATGGTCCGGCCATCTTCGTCGTTAAGTCAGACATTTGGACAGGTGCCATGGCGGATCATGTTGTCCCGCATTTCCAGAACACCAGCGGCCACGAGTGTGTCGAGATCGGCGCGCGTGAATTCATGTGCATCGGCGCCAACCCGCCGTTCGATCATCCCCATGTCTTCCTGGATCTGGGCGATGACGACCAGATCGTCTGCCCCTACTGCTCGACGCTGTACAAGTACAACGCGTCGCTGAAGCCGGGCCAGTCCGAGCCGTCCGATTGCGTATGGGTCCCGGTCGCAGCCTGAGGCGCATCGCCCTCCGCGCTGGCCGGTCCGGTGATCCGGGCCGGTCGCCCTCTCCTGCCGCAGCCCGGCTGCGTCCGTGCAGGCCTTGTCCATGACACATCCCTCCTCCGACGCGCCCGTCGTGATCCTGGGTGCCGGGATCGGCGGCCTGACCGCAGCCCTGACACTGGCGCGTGCCGGCTACCGTGTTGACCTTTTCGAGCGCACCGAGCGCCTGCTGGAAGTGGGGGCCGGACTGCAGCTGTCGCCGAATGCGCTGCGGGTGCTGGACGGGTTCGGCCTGCTGCCGGCCCTGAAGGCGCGATCCGGGGAACCGGCCACCGTGCGCATCCGCAGCGCCCGCAACGGGCGCGATCTCGCCCGGGTGCCGCTGGGTCCCGTCGCCCGCGAGCGCTATGGCCTGCCCTATCTCGTGCTCCATCGGGCCGACCTGCAGCAGGTGCTGGTGCAGGCCGTGCGCGAGACAGCCGCGATCCGCCTCACGCTGGGCGCCGAGCTCGGTCCGGTGCAGGAGGCCGGCGACGGCCTCGACATCCAGGTGATCACGCCGGAGGGGGACCGCCAGTTGCGGGCCGCCGCGCTGATCGGCGCCGACGGCGTCCGCTCGCATGTCCGCCAGCAGATCATGGGCGGCCCGAAACCGTCATTTTCCGGCCGCACCGCCTACCGCGCGACGCTGCCGGCGGATGAGGTGCCGGACGAGCTCATGACCGAGACCGGCCTCTGGCTCGGCCCGCGCGCCCATCTCGTGCACTATCCGGTGCGCGCCGGCCGCGAGTTCAACATCGTGGCCCTGGTCGAAGAGGACTGGACCTCGACCGGCTGGTCCGAGCCGGCCGACCGGGACCGCCTTCTTGCCCGTTTTGCCGACTGGCCGTCAGACATCCGCGCGGTGCTGTCCCGGCCCGACGGCTGGCTGCGATGGGCGCTGTGCGCCGTCGATGCCGGCACGCCCTGGGTCAAGGGCCGCATTGCCCTGCTCGGCGATGCCTGCCACGCGATGCTGCCCTTTGCCGCGCAAGGGGCAGCGATGGCCATCGAGGACGCGGCTGTCCTGGGTCGCGTGCTGCAGGGCGCGCGGGACATTCCTGCAGCCCTCGCCCGCTATCAGCAGCTGCGCCAGCCGCGCACCGCGCAGGTGCAGCAGGCTGCCGCCACCAATGCCTCGATCTATCACCTCGGCTGGCCGGCCTGTCTCGCCCGCGATGCGGTGCTGCGCGCCAGCTCGCCCGAGCGGCTGCTGAAGCGAATGGACTGGATCTATGCCTGGCGGGACAGCGCCCCCGCTTGAGCCGGACCCGCGCTTGCGATAAACGCTTTTCTCTGGTCTTGCGCACAGGCGGACGGCCGGCGGCCGGCAGCTTCCGGCAACCGTTGCCGGTCCCGGCCTTGCTCAGGTCCAGCCAGTCGCGCGAGAGGACTGAATGGACGACGCAACGCCACAGACCGTGACAGCCGCCTTTCTCGTCATCGGGGACGAGATCCTGTCGGGACGCACAAAGGACAAGAACATCGGCTATATCGCCGACTTCCTGACCATGTCCGGCATCGACCTGATGGAAGTGCGCGTGGTGCCCGACATCGAGGATCGCATCGTCGAGGCGGTGAACGCGCTGCGCGGCCGCTACGACTATGTCTTCACCTCGGGCGGCATCGGGCCGACCCATGACGACATCACCGCCGACAGCATCGCCAAGGCCTTCGGTGTCGCCATCGACCACGATCCCCGCGCCATGGCGATCCTCGCCGCCCATTACCCCCCCGGCGAGTTCACCGAAGCCCGCCAGCGCATGGCGCGCATTCCGCTTGGTGCCGACCTGATCGAGAACAAGGTGTCGAAGGCGCCGGGCTTCCGGATCGGCAATGTCCACGTGATGGCCGGTGTTCCGAGCATCATGCAGGCCATGCTCGATGCGATCGCCCCGACGCTGCGCACCGGACGCAAGATCGTGTCCCGGACCGTCGATGCCGACATTCCCGAAAGCCGCATCGCCGACGCCCTGCGCCAGATCCAGGCCGACAACCCGGACGTGATCATCGGCTCCTACCCCCGGACCAACGACGGGCGTTTCAGCACACAGGTGGTGCTGCGCTCGCGCGAGCCGGACCGCCTCGTCCCGGTCGCAGCCGCCGTCGAGGCAGCCGTTGCCGCTGCCGTCGCGGCCGCGCAGGCGGCGAGGGGCTGACCGTCCGTCCCGTCACCCCAGCCGTTCCACCCGCCAGGCCGCCCGAACCGCCTTTCCGACAGGCCCCTTCCGACAGGCCCCTTCCGACCGCTCCCCTGAGACCGGTCCCGCCCACAAGGACATGAGACATGGAAAACCCCGAACAGAACAAGGCCTTCCCGGTTTCCTGGGACCAGTTCCACCGCGACGCGCGCGCCCTTGCCTGGCGCCTGTCGGGCCAGGGCGAATGGCAGGCGATCGTCTGCATCACCCGTGGCGGGCTGGTACCGGCGGCCATCGTCGCGCGTGAACTTGGCATCCGCATGATCGAGACGGTCTGCATCGCCTCCTACCATGACTACGAGAACCAGGGCTCGCTGCATGTGATCAAGCCGATCGACCCGAAGGTGGTCGGACTGGAAGGCGGCGACGGCAATGGCGTGCTGGTGATCGACGATCTGGTGGACACCGGCAAGACCGCCCGCGTCGTGCGCGAGATGCTGCCGAAGGCGCATTTCGCCACCGTCTATGCCAAGCCGATGGGCCGGCCGCTGGTCGACACCTTCGTGACCGAAGTGTCGCAGGACACCTGGATCTATTTCCCCTGGGACATGGGCTGGCAGTTCCAGCCGCCGCTCAACAAGAACACCGCCGGCTGACGCGGCGGTCGGGGGCCCCGCCCAACCCGGCCCGGCCCAACCCGGCCCAACCCGGCCAAGCCACGCCAAGCCTGGCGCGACCGAAATGCAACACCGGGCAGAAAAGTTGCTGCCCGGTGCCCCTCACTGTCTTGTGACCGGTCGTCGTCCCGATCCGCGCCACATTCTGTGGCGATGCGGGGCACATGACTGGTTCGACCTTCCTCCCGGCGCTCGTGTGGTGCGGACGGCTTCTCGCCGTGGCCGCGCTGATGATGGTCGCCCTGCGTCCGGCGGCGAGCCTGGCGGCGCAACCGGTCGTGACCGCGGGACCGCAGCTCGTCGCGGGCCTTCTGCTTGCGTCCCTGCCGCTCACCGCCGTCACCGGGCCGCGCCGCGCCGATGGCCAGCAGACCGGCACCGGCGCGCCCAAGCGCTGCCTGTACCTGCAATGCGCGGATCTGGTGCGCGTTCAGACCTCCGATCTGGAACAAGCGGGCCGCCCGGACATTGTCCCTCTCGGACGCTCGCCCCACCGCGCGGCCCGTGATCCGCTGCTGGAGACGGAGGTTCCGCCGCCGAGACGGACGTCCACGGGCCAACCAGTCGTCTGACCGCCGGATCCTTAAGTTCCCGGCAAGTTGAATCTGAGACACAGGACACAACGTCCGGCCGCCGCCCCGGCCCGGACATGCGCCATAATTCCGAGGTCGTTGCATGTTGATCTCCCGCCGCCATTTTCTGGTTGCCGCTTCCGCCACCCTGCTCGCCGGCTGCACCACCCGCTACACCCAGCCGATCCCGACGCCGGGCATGCCCTACGAGCCTTACCAGCCGTCAGGTCCGCGCATCCCGGAGGAGTATCTGCGCATGTACGGGCCGATGCCGCAGGAGCGCTTCCCGCTGCCGGCGGTGGACCTGCGCAAGGTCAATCCGATCTACTACCGCCAGGTCGTGGACTATCCCTCGGCGGAGCCGACCGGGACGATCATCGTCGACACCCCAAACCGCTTCCTCTACCTGACGATGGAAGGCGGTCGCGCCATGCGCTACGGCGTGGGCATCGGCCGCGCCGGCTTTGCCTGGGGGGGCACGGCCCGCATCGCCTACAAGCGCGAATGGCCGCGCTGGACGCCGCCGGCGGAAATGATCGCGCGCCAGCCCGAGCTGGAGGAATATCGCAACGGCATGGAGCCGGGGCTGACCAATCCGCTTGGCGCCCGCGCGCTCTACATCTTCGAGGGCAACCGCGACACGCTGTACCGCATCCACGGCACGGCCGAGTTCTGGACGATCGGCACCGCCGTCTCCTCGGGCTGCGTCCGCCTGATCAACCAGGACATCATCGACCTCTACAACCGCGTGCCCAACGGCACCCGCGTGGTCGTGATCCAGGGCAACGCCGTCTGAGCCGCAGCAGACCGCGGTCGAACGCTTCGAGGGGCTGTCCGCAAGGATGGCCCCTTCCCGTTTGTGACACACACCAACCGAGATGCCGGGCGTGCGGCGCCAGGCTGGGCGGGCCGGGCGTGCGGCCTGGTGGGCCACCCCGCTCAGGCCATCCCGCTCAGGCCACCTCGACCTCGCGCTCGACGCGGATCCGATGCGGGGTCACGGAGCAGCCGAGCGCCAGCACCTCGACGCCGGCCGCACGCGCCTCGCCAAGGGCGGCCGCATAGGCCGGATCGATGTCGGCTGCCATCGACAGGCGGTCGCAGTCGGGCCGCTGGACCAGATAGACCATCACGGCGCGATGCCCCTCGGCCACCATCGCCGACAGCTCGCGCAGATGCTTGGCCCCCCGGTCGGTGACCGAATCGGGGAACTCTGCCAGCCCGGCCTGCCGCATCAGATGCACGTTCTTCACCTCGACATAGCAGCGGGGCCGGTCGGGATGATCGAGCAGGATGTCGATGCGCGAGTTGAGGCCGTAGCGGACCTCGCGACGCAGGCTGGCATAGCCCTCAAGGCCCCTCGCACGACCGGCAAGGATCGCCTCCTCGACAAGACGGTTGGGATGGGCGGTGCTGATGCCGACCAGCACGCCGTCGGCCTCGATCAGCTCCCAGCTGAGCGGAAGCTTGCGCGCCGGATTGTCGGAGCGCGACAGGTAGACCCGGGATCCCGGTGCGTTCAGGCCGAGCATGGAGCCCGGGTTGGCGCAATGGGCCGTGACCTCGCTGCCGTCCTCGTCCAGGATCACGTCGGCGAGGAAACGCTTGTAGCGGCGCACCAGCCGGCCGCTGATCAGGGGGCGGTCAAAATCCATGGCAGCCTCAGTTGGACCAGAAATCGGGGTCGATGAGCACGAAGACGACGATCAGCTCGAGCCGGCCGATCAGCATGGCCGCGGAGAGGATCCACTTGGCCGGGTCCGGCAGGGCGCCAAAGGTCCCGTCGGGACCGACCAGCGGCCCGAGCGCCGTGCCGATGTTGCCGACGGCACTGGCGGAGGCGGACAGGGCGGTGACGAAGTCGATGTCGAAGGCCGCAAGCGCCAGTGCCACAGCCGCCACCGTGCTGATGTAGAGCACCAGATAGACGAGAACCGCGGCAGACAGGTCCGGCGTCAGCCGCGCCTTGCCGAAGTTCTCCGCCGTGACCCGGTTGGGCCGCACCATGCGGCGCAGATGCGAGCGCACCGCGGCCAGCAGCACGAGATAGCGGAAGATCTTGATCCCGCCCGACGTCGAGCCGGTGCAGCCGCCGACGAAGGCGAGCATCAGCACCAGACCGACGACCGGCCCGCCCCACTGGGTATAGTCGCCGATGTAGAAGCCCGTGGTGGTGATGAGCGAGACCACGGTGAAGGTGGCCGCCCGCAGCGCATCGAGGAAGCCCAGATCGCGCGTGGCCCCGAGATAGACGGTGAGCGCGAAGGAGACCATCGCGATCAGGGCGATGAGCGCCCGCACCTGCGGATCCTGCCAGAGCTGCAGCGGCGCCCCCCGGATCGCCTGGATCACCAGGACGAAGGGCAGCGCGCCGGCAAGCATGAACAGGATGCCGACCCAGGCCACGCCGGTGTCGGCGTAGTGCTGGAACGACCGGTCGTGGGTGGAGTAGCCGCCGGTCGCCAGCGTCGTCATCGCGTGGTTGATGGCGTCGAACCCGGTCATCCCGAAGACAAAATAGCCGGCAGCGCAGAGCGCGGTGAGCCCGCCATAGACCACCACCATCAGCCGGATCAGCTCGACCGACCGGCTGACGATCTTGTCGCCGCCCTCGCCGCTCTCGCTCTGGAACAGCTGCATGCCGCCGACCCGCAGGAACGGCAGCAGGAAGATCCCCATGACCGCGATGCCGATGCCGCCGGTCCATTGCATCATCGAGCGCCAGATCAGGATGCCGGGCGGCAGGGAATCAAGTCCGGTCAGCACCGTGCCGCCGGTCGTGGTGAAGCCGGAGACCGATTCGAACACCGCATCCGACACGCCAAGCCCCAGCCAGAAGAACGGCAAGGCGCCGAACAGCGGGATCGTCGTCCAGGCCAGCACCGTCAGCAGGAACGTCTGGCGCATGTTGAGCCCCTTCTTCAGGGAGCCCTCAACGGCAATCGCCAGCAGCATGCCGACCAGCCCGGTCAGAAAGGCCGAAAACACAAAGGCTTGCCAGTCCGCATTCTTGTTGGCCACATCGACGATGGCCGGCACCAGCATCACGGTGGCAAGCGCCACGTACAATATGCCCAGCACGTAGAGAATGGGGCGCAATGCAATCACGTCAGCCAGGTCCTTCACAGCGGTGCAGGACGCCCGGCCGACTTCATGTCCGGACCGCAAGCCCACCCCCGCGCCGCGACATTGCCCCGACGGGCGGCGGCTGTCGAGCCCGCCATCCCCGCATTTCAGCAGGGGCAGTCCGGGTGAGGCCCGCGCCGCGCCCCCTGACGCCGACGTTTCGGACCCGGACCAGCCGGACCAGCTGGCAGCGCCGGACAGGTCCTGTCCGGCGCCGAGCGTGCGCCTCAGGGCTTTGCTGCAGCCGGCGCAGTGCCATGGCCTGCACCCTGCGCACCTCCATGCCCGCCCGAATGTCCGCCCGAATGCCCGCCAGCATGTCCACCCCCGTGGCCATGCGCCTCGCCCTCGACCATGACGGTGCCCTCGAAGCTTGCGAAGAGCGCCAGCGTCTCCGGTGCGATCGAGGCTTCGGCAGACGCAAGGTTCGCGGCAAGAGTTCGGGCATCGTGTTCCGCAATGCCGATCTGCTGGAGGACCGTTGCATCCTTCAGGCTGTCGCCGCTGCACAGGTGAATGCTCCAGCCGTCAGCCTTCTGCTTCAGAAGCGCCCGGCCGCCCCGGCCATCCTGTGTCCAGCCGGCAATCGCCCAGCCTCCGGCGACAACCACCGGCGCAACGGCGAGAGGCTTGCCCTCGCTCTCGAAGATGGACTTGAGCTTGACCGGGATGTCGACCTGCGGATCGCCGGTGACGGCAACGGCCTCAGCTGGGGCGGCATGTGCCGCATGGGCTGCGTGACCGGTCTGGTTCTGGGTGCCGTGGCCGACCTGCCCGTGACCAACCTGCCCGTGACCAACCTGCCCGTGACCAACCTGTTCGGGGGCGGGCGGCGTCTTGGTGCCATGGGCGGCGGCGGGAAGGCAAAGCAGGGCCATCACGGCGGTGCTGGCCAGAAGGGACTTGAACATGGGTGTATCCTGTCAACCGAAAAGGGAAATGCGGCGACACCACGTCAGGCGCGTCGCGCGCGACCAGGTCGCCCGGGCCGCCGGCAGTCCACGGTTCGGATCAGCGGCGGAGAGGGTGTCAGATGTTCAGGAGATGGCGGGGTGGCGCGCGCGGATCGCCAGGCTGCCTCGGGTCCGACCTTGCCGGCACGGCGTGGACCCGGACGTCGAGAACGCGGGGGGGCGAAGCGACAGGCTGCGCCACCCCAGCCGGTGGAGACGGGAGGGCAACCGAGGCCGAAAGCCGGCACGCCTCGCAGGCCGGGCCGGGCGCCGCCTTGTCCTGATTGTGCGTGTCCGGTGCCAGCGCATGGCACAGGACCGGCAGGCTGCCATCCGGCAGGACATAGGCGGAGAGGTCGACGCCGGCTGCGGACCGCAGGACCTGCTGCGGCGACTGGATCACGGCCGAGGTCTGGGCAACAGGCCGGTGCCCATAGGCCAGGACAACCAGTGCCAGGGCGCAGGCAATGCGCATCAGCACCGGAAGCGCGGCCAGTCCCCTCGCCAGGATGTTGGTCCATGCCTGCATGACATCTCTCCCCCACTTTGCGATACCGCGCGAGGGCGGTGACCTGCAAGCCCCGTCAAGGGGACGGCCGGGGCTGGTGCGGACGGCGGGACTCGAACCCGCATGTCAGAAGACGGCAGATTTTAAGTCTGCTGTGGCTACCGGTTTCACCACGTCCGCGGCGAGACGGCATCACCTAGCGCCGTGGATGCGGCTTCGCAAGAGCCTGACGGCACATTCGGGCACTGGCGAACAAAATGCCGCCCTCTCCCCGGAAGCTCTTTCCTTGCGCGATGGCACCGCGCATATTAACGGGGAAGACGACGGCACATGACATGAACGACGAGACCTCTCCGGGAGCCCGCACGATGCGGCGGCGCATCCTAGATCGTTTCCGCCTTTCCTCCCGGCGGATCGCGACACGGCCGAGGCCCGAACAGACACGGACATTATCTTCGCACATGGTCACCTATATCGACGCGGCGACGGCTCCCCTCAAGAACACCGGCCAGGTGCGCCTGTACGGACCCGATGACTTTGCCGGCATGCGCAAGGCGGGCGCCGTGACGGCGGCCTGTCTCGATGCCCTGGCCGATGTCGTCAAGCCGGGGGTGACCACCCAGGAAATCGACGATTTCGTGCAGGCCTTCGGCCGCGAGCACAACGCCCTGCCGGCGACGCTCTACTACCGCGGCTACACCAAGTTCTCCTGCACCTCGATCAACCACGTCGTCTGCCACGGCATTCCCAATGACAAGCCGCTGCGCGACGGCGACATCGTCAACATCGACGTCACCTACATCGTCGACGGCTGGCATGGCGATTCGAGCCGGATGTATCCGGTGGGCGAGCTGAAGCGCGCGGCCGAGCGGCTGATCGAGGTCACCTACGAGAGCCTGATGTTGGGCATCGCCGCAGCCAAGCCCGGCAACACCACCGGCGACATCGGCGCGGCGATCCAGACCTTCGTCGAGCGCGAGCGCTGCTCGGTGGTGCGCGACTTCTGCGGCCACGGTCTCGGGCGCCTGTTCCACGACACGCCGAACATCCTGCACTACGGCCGGCCCGGCGAGGGCGTCGAGCTGAAGCCCGGCATGATCTTCACCATCGAGCCGATGGTGAACCTCGGCCGGCCGCAGGTGAAGGTGCTGAGCGATGGCTGGACCGCCGTCACCCGCGACCGCTCGCTGTCGGCGCAGTTCGAGCATTCCATCGGCATCACGCCCGAGGGCTGCGAGATCTTCACCCTGTCGCCGAAGGGCCTGCACCGGCCCGGCTTCGACCGGTAGGGACGCCCCGCCCCCGACCCAGCCAGAAGGGAGACGCCATGGCCGAGGATGACACCGGATTTTCCGATGCCCCGGCCCCGGCGCACTATGTCGGTCATCGTGACCGGCTGCGCGACCGGTTCCGCGACCACGGCGCGGACGGCTTCGCCGATTACGAGCTGCTGGAGCTGGTGCTGTTCGCCTCCATCAAGCGGGCGGACACCAAGCCGATCGCCAAGGCCCTGCTGGCGCGGTTCGGGTCCTTCGCCGGCGTGCTTGCGGCGCCACGGGCGCGCCTCATCGAGGTCAAGGGGGTCGGCCAGCGCGTCGCCGACGATCTCAAGATCCTGCAGGCGGTCGCCAAGCGCTATGCGAAGGGCGAGGTCAACACGCGCGATGCCCTCTCCTCCTGGTCCAAGGTGATCGACTATGTGCGGGCAGCCAGCTCGCACGAGGAACGGGAAGAGTTCCGCATCCTGTTCCTCGACAAGAAGAACGGCCTCATCGCCGACGAGGTGCAGCAGCGTGGCACCGTCGACCATACTCCGGTCTATCCGCGCGAGGTCATCCGCCGGGCGCTGGAACTGTCGGCGACGGCACTCATCCTCGTCCACAATCACCCCTCCGGCGACCCCACGCCCTCGCGGGCCGACATCCAGATGACGCGCCAGATCATCGAGATCGCCAAGCCGCTGGGCATCGAGGTGCATGATCACATCATCGTGGCACGCGGCACCGAGCTGAGCTTCCGCGGCATGCAGCTTCTCTAGCAAAACGCTGCGGCACTTCAACCAGCAGTGATTAGAAGACTTTTAACTAAACCTGTCGCCCTTTCATTAAGGCATCTGCGCTAGCGTCTCGCGAGCAAGATGGGGTGGGTGCAGATGGAATTCGACTCCAACGCGGGAAACGGACGGATCGTCAACACGATCATCATGCCGGTGATCGGCATCGTGGTCCTGGCGGTCCTGTTCGTGTTCGCCATCCTGGTGTGGTCGTCGAAGGTCACCGACGAGGCGGCGGTCACCAGCCAGAGCAACCTGCTGCGCGAAGCCATCCAGCTCCAGCTCGACCAGGTCGCCAAGCAGCAGGAAGGCGCGGCTGTCTGGGATGACGCCTTCTTCCGGGCCGAACGGGGACTGGAAAACCGCGACTGGCTGCGCCATCACGTGGCGGCCTGGCTGGCGGAAGGCTACGGCCACAGCCGCAGCCTGATCCTTGATTCCGACCGCTCCGTGCTGGTCGTCTACGACCGCTCCGGCGACACGGGCTGGGCCAGCGAGGCGCTGCTGAACGCCCTGAAGGGGCCGATCGCGCGCGTGCGGGCACGCTACATCAACAGCTTCGTGATGACGCCGTCGGGCACCTACAAGTTCCAGCCCGTCTACCGCAACTTCCACCATTCGCTGTTCGAGACCGGCGTGGTGCGGATCGACGCGGCCCCCTACTACTTCTCGGTCACCGCCATCGCGCCCGACCTGCACACGATCGGGGCCGACCGCGAACCGCCGGCCGTGATCGTCAGCTTCGTGCCGCTCAACAGCCTGACCCTCGGCCGGCTCGCCGAAATGGCCGGTCTCGACGGCATCGCGGCGACGCAGCCCACCAACACGCGGCCCGGCATGGCCGACATCCTGCTGAAGGATCCCGGCAACACGCCCGTGGTGCGGCTCAACTGGAACCCGACCCAGCCGGGCTCGGCAATGCTCAACCGGCTGCTGCCGGTGATGGTGATCCTGGCGCTCGCCATCGCCGTGCTCACCGCGGTGCTGCTCAACTACGCCCGGCAATCCACCCGCCGCCTTGCCCGCAGCGAGGCCAAGGCGGTCTATGCCTCGCAGCATGACAGCCTCACGGGCCTGCCGAACCGCGACTTCTTCACCCGCATGCTGACGCAGGCGCTGGCAGCCCAGACCGACGAGCGCGACCTGACGGCGGTCGTCTACATCGATCTCGACCATTTCAAGGACATCAACGACACGCTCGGCCATGCCGCCGGCGACGAGGTGCTGCGGGCCGTAACGGCACGGCTGCGCGGGGTCGTCCCGCCGACCGGCCTGCTGGCCCGGATCTCGGGCGACGAGTTCGCCATGGTGCTGAGCCAGTGCTCGTCGCGCGCGCTGATCGAATACCAGCTGAGCCGGGTGCAGGACGAGCTGATCCGCCCCGTCAAGGTGGCCGGCACGGAGCTGTTCGTCAGCCTGTCGATGGGCGCGGCCATCGCGCCGCAGGACGGCACCGGGGCCGGCGAGCTGCTGCGCAAGGCCGACATCGCCCTCTATGACGCCAAGGCCAATGGCCGTGGCCGCTGGTCGTTCTTCGATCCGGCGATGGAGGAATATGTCCAGACCCGCGACAACATTGCCCGCGAGCTGCGCCGGGCCATCGACAACGATGCACTCGCCGTCGCCTACCAGCCGCAGCTGTCGTCGAAGACGGGAAAGATCACCGCCGTCGAGACACTCGTGCGCTGGACCCATCCCGAACGCGGGCCGATCAGTCCGGCCAACTTCGTGCCGATCGCCGAGGAGACCGGCCTCATCAACGACCTTGGCCTGTGGGTGCTGCGCCGCGCCTGCCGCGATGCGCATCTGTGGCCGGACGTGATGATCTCCGTCAACATCTCGCCGACCCAGTTCCGCCACCCCCGCTTCATCGACCAGCTGATCGAGACCCTCGCCTCCTATGACCTGCCGCCGTCGCGGCTGGAGATCGAGGTGACGGAATCGGTCTTTGCCGGCAAGGACGCGGCGGTCCTGAACGTGATGAAGCGCCTGCGCGAGCTGGGCGTGAAGATCGCGCTGGACGACTTCGGCTCCGGCTACTCGTCGCTGAGCTACCTGCGCCGCTTCCCCTTCGACATTCTCAAGATCGACCGGGACTTCATCCTGCCGGCAGGCGACTCGGCCCAGGCGCAGGCGATCCTGCGCACGATCATCGACCTGGGCGAGGCGCTCGACATGACGGTCGTTGCCGAGGGGATCGAGACGGCCGAGCAGATGGACTTCCTGACCTCGATCGGCTGCGAGCGGCTGCAGGGCTATTTCATCAGCCGGCCGGGGCCGGCCGAGGAGGTGGCCCCGATGATCGTCAGCGGCGCCATCGACAGCCGCGTCAAGATGTCGACGGGGCGGCTGCGCGCCGGCTGAGTCACCGGCACGGACGCCCCACGCCCGTCCGGATCTGTCCTGACGCCCAGACGGCAGGCGGCGGCGTCCGCGAGAGCGTTTCCTAGAGGAGGCCGAGACGCCGGTCGAGATCGGCACGGATCCGGGCCATGGCCGCAAAGGGTCCGCCGGCGGCCGCCAGTTCACCGGCCACATCAATGCGGCTCGCCCCGGCCCGGCCGTAGCGCGTCAGGACGTAATCCGACACCCAGTCCGTCTGCTGCCGGGCCCGGCGTCCGGCCCCCTGCCCGCTCGAGGCAAGCCAGGCGCGGTGCGCGGCAATGGCCTGCATCAGCTCGCCCGTGCCCGTGTCCTCCACGGCAGAGACCGTCAGCACCGGAACCTTCCAGCCGGACGCGGACAGGCGTGACAGGCTGAGCGCCCCCTCCACATCCGACTTCGCGCGGGCCGCCGCAGCGCCCATGTCGGCCTTGGTCACCACGATGATGTCGGGCAGTTCCATCACGCCAGCCTTCATGAACTGCAGGCTGTCGCCGGAGCCCGGCTGGATGCACAGAACGAGCGTGTCCACGGCAAAGGCTACATCGGCCTCGGACTGACCGATGCCGACGGATTCGACGATCACCTGCTGGCGCGCGGCCCGCATCAGCGCGATGGCCGCAATGGCATGATCGGACAGGCCCCCCAGGCGGTCCCGGGCGGCCATCGACCGCACGAAGATGCCCTGGTCCTCCGGATCCGTCGCAAGCCGGGTGCGGTCCCCCAGCAAGGCACCGCCGGTCAGACGCGACGAGGGATCGACAGCCAGCACGCCCACGGTCTCGCCGGCCGCCCGGAAGCTGCGGATCAGGGCGTTGGTCAGCGTCGACTTGCCGACGCCGGGCGGTCCGGTGAGGCCAAGCGCATGGCCGGCGCCGGTTGCGACCGCCAGGTCGAGCAGCGCCGCCAGCGCGGCGCTGCCCTCTTCCGCCTCAAGGCGCGACAGGGCCCGCGACAGGGCCAGCTTGCCACCGGCCCGCAGACGCTCCAGCTCTGCACGGGCTTCCGCCGCGCCCACCGGCTCAGGCCTTCTTCAGCGCGGCCTGGGCAGCAGCCAGCCGGGCGATCGGCACGCGGAACGGCGAGCAGGACACGTAGTCGAGGCCGACGCTCTCGCAGAAATGGATCGAGGCCGGATCGCCGCCATGTTCGCCGCAGATGCCGAGCTTGATCCCGGGACGGGTCTTGCGGCCGCGCTCGGCCGCGATGCTGATCAGCTCGCCCACGCCATCCCGGTCGATGGAGACGAACGGATCCTGCTCGATCAGTCCCTTCTGCTGGTAGGTGCCGAGGAACGAGGCCGCATCGTCGCGCGAGATGCCGAAGGTGGTCTGGGTCAGGTCGTTGGTGCCGAACGAGAAGAACTCGGCCGATTCCGCGATGTCGCCGGCCCGGAGCGCCGCACGCGGCAGTTCCACCATGGTGCCGACCTGATAGTCGATCGTGACGCCGGT
Organism: Pannonibacter sp. XCT-53; assembly: GCF_009915765.1. Classification (NCBI taxonomy): domain Bacteria; kingdom Pseudomonadati; phylum Pseudomonadota; class Alphaproteobacteria; order Hyphomicrobiales; family Stappiaceae; genus Pannonibacter; species Pannonibacter tanglangensis. The sequence continues at coordinate 667,554 of NZ_JAABLQ010000001.1, read as the reverse complement.
CTCGGCCGCGACGGCCTTGGCCATGGCATCGATACGGCCACGCACCAGATCAAGCTCGGCCTTGAGCCCGACCAGCGGCACCATGATCTCCGGCACGACCGGCGCACCGGTCTGGCGCCCGGCCTCGACAGCCGCCTCGAAGATGGCGCGGGCCTGCATCTCGGCGATCTCGGGATAGGAGACGAGCAGACGGCAGCCGCGGTGGCCCAGCATCGGATTGAACTCCGACAGCTCCAGCGCCCGCTCGCGCAGCTTGTCCGCCGCCACTCCCATGGCCTCGGCCACTTCGGCGATCTCGGCATCGGAATGCGGCAGGAACTCGTGCAGCGGCGGATCCAGCAGGCGGATCGTCACCGGCAGACCCTTCATGATCTCGAACAGCTGCACGAAATCGTTGCGCTGCATCGGCAGGAGCTTGGCAAGCGCGGCGCGCCGTCCCTCCTCGGTGGCCGACAGGATCATCTCGCGCACCGCCAGAATGCGCTCGCCGTCGAAGAACATGTGCTCGGTGCGGCACAGCCCGATGCCTTCGGCGCCGAAGTCGCGCGCGACGCGCGCATCGGCCGGGGTCTCGGCATTGGCACGGACCTTCATGCGGCGACCGCCGTCGGCCCAGGTCATCAGGGTGGCGAAGTCACCCGACAGGGAGGGCTGCTGCATCGGCACCTCGCCGATGAGGACCTGACCGGTGGAGCCGTCGATGGTGATGACCTGCCCCTTGTCCAGCGTCTTGCCGCCGGCGGACACGGTGCCGCTGCGGTAGTCGATGCGCAGGGCGCCCGCGCCGGACACGCAAGGCTTGCCCATGCCGCGTGCCACGACGGCCGCGTGGGAGGTCATGCCGCCACGGCTGGTGAGGATGCCCTCGGCCGCATGCATGCCGTGGATGTCTTCCGGGGAGGTCTCGACGCGCACGAGGATGACCTTGCGCCCGGCGGCCTTGGCCTGCTCGGCCTCCTCCGAGGTGAAGACGATGGCGCCGCAGGCCGCGCCCGGCGAGGCAGGCAGGCCGGTGACGAAGATGTTGCGCTCGGCCTTCGGATCGATGGTCGGGTGCAGCAGCTGGTCGAGCGCGGAGGGCTCCACGCGCAGCACGGCCTCCTTCTCCGTGATCAGGCCTTCGGCCGCCATGTCGACGGCGATCTTCAGCGCGGCCTTGGCCGTGCGCTTGCCGGAGCGGGTCTGCAGCATCCACAGCTTGCCGCGCTCGATGGTGAACTCGAGATCCTGCATGTCGCGGTAATGGGCTTCAAGCCGGTCGCAGATGCGCACGAACTCGGCATGGGCCTCGGGCATCAGCCGCTCCATCGACGGACGGTCGGAGCCGGCCTCGATGCGGGCCTTCTCAGTGATGTCCTGCGGCGTGCGGATGCCGGCCACCACGTCCTCGCCCTGGGCGTTGACGAGGAACTCGCCGTAGAGCGCCTTCTCGCCGGTGGACGGATTGCGGGTGAAGGCAACGCCGGTGGCCGAGGTCTCGCCCATGTTGCCGAACACCATCGCCTGCACGTTCACGGCCGTGCCCCAGCTGGCCGGAATGTCATGCAGGCGCCGGTAGGTCTGGGCGCGGTGCGTCATCCAGGAGCCGAACACGGCGCCGATCGCGCCCCAGAGCTGCTCCATCGGATCCTGCGGGAACGGACGGCCCAGCTCGGCCGCCACCAGATCCTTGTAGCGCTCGATGATGCCGGCAAGCTCGGCCGCCGACAGGTCAGTGTCGAGCACATGGCCGGCCTCGTCCTTCACCTCCTGCAGGATTTCCTCGAAGGAGTGATGGTCAACGCCAAGCACCACGTCGCCATACATCTGGATGAAGCGGCGGTAGCTGTCATAGGCAAAGCGCTCGTCGCCCGAGCTGGTCGCCATAGCCTTGACGGTCTCGTCGTTGAGGCCAAGGTTCAGCACGGTGTCCATCATGCCGGGCATGGAGACACGGGCGCCGGACCGCACGGACACCAGCAGCGGATGGGTCCTGTCGCCGAAAGCCCGGCCCGTCAGCCGGCCGATGTCGGCCAGCGCCGCCTCGACCTCGGCGGCGAGCTCCGCCGGATAGGACTTGTCGTGATCATAGTACCAGGTGCAGACCTCGGTGGTGATGGTGAAGCCCGGAGGCACGGGAAGACCCAGATTGCTCATCTCGGCGAGGTTTGCCCCCTTGCCGCCGAGCAGGTTCTTCATGCCGGCGTCGCCTTCTGCAGCGCCGTTGCCAAACCCATAGACCCACTTGGTCATTCCCGCCTCCCGTCCTCACAGCATGTCCTGCCGGTCTGTCTTGGCCCCGGGCCGGGGGACCCGGCTGCCCGGAGCTGGCGTATTCCTGCTACGCCAGGGTGCCCCGACACAAGCGATTTTTGCACTGCAAACGAGCAAACGTGACGAGAGCCGGCTTGGCAATTGGTCTATACTGAAAACAGGTTTGACCGGGAAATCCGGCATGGGGCCGGACCTGCCTTGCCCCGTTGCCACAAACCCGCCACTCTCATCTGGGTTCACTTGTTCCCGGTGAATCGCAAAGGCTTCGGCCCATCGCCTGCGAGGTTGAATGACGAACGTGACCAACGCCCCGGGGAAACCCCGGACGACCTACCGCTCCCGCCTGCGGGTGTTGCTGACCACGACCCTCGTCGCCCTTGCCCTGCCAAGCCTCAGCCTGCCTGCCCTGGCAAACAGCCAGCCGGAGCCGCCGCGCTACGGCACGCCGGATGATCTCAACATCACCCTGTCGGGCAGCTACCTGTCCGGCCGGCTGGCCACGCGCCTCAACGACTTTGCCTCGGCAGCCGCCTTCTTCGAGGAGACGCTGGCGACCGACCCGGACAATGTCGACGTCCTGGAACGGACCTTCATGCTGAAACTGGCCAATGGCGAGATCGACATCGCCATGGAGCTGGCCGCCGACATGGATGCGCTGAAGGTCAGCAATTTCCTGGCCCATGCGGTCACCGCCATCGGGCACGCGCAGGACGGCAAGTTCCGCACGGCGAGCTCGGCGCTGAAGGCCGACCCGGGCGGCGGGCCGCTGGCGGAACTGACGCTCACCATCACCAAGGCCTGGATGGAGGCCGGAGCCGGAGAGGTCGACAAGGCGCTCAAGCGCATCGACGGGCTGAAGGGTCCGGAGTGGTTCGACGTGTTCAAGGCCAACCATGCCGCGCTCATCGCCCAGAATGCCGGCCGGCCGAAGGTCGCCCTGGAGCGCATCGAGGCCGCCTACAACGCCGACCGGGGCGCCCTGCGGGTGGCCGATTCCTATGCCCGCCTGCTCGCCGCCAACGGCCGCAAGGCCGACGCCCTGACCGTGCTCGACGAGTATGACGAGCTGGCACCCGGCCATCCGGTGCTCAAGCGCACGCGCGAGCTGATCGAGAGCGGCAAGAAGATCCCGCCGCTGGTCCGCTCGCCGATGGTGGGCATCGCCGAACTGATGAACGGTCTCGGATCGGCCATCGGCCGCGACGGGGCCGAGGAACTGGCGGCCGGCTACCTCAACCTGGCGCTCTACCTCGACCCGGATGCTGATTTCGCGGCCATCGCCCTCGGCGGGCTCTACGAGCGGATGGACAATCCCGGCCGCGCCATCGAGGCGCTGGAGCAGGTGCCGGATACCTCGCCGCTGAAGCGCGACGCGGAAATCCAGGTCGGCCTCAACTACAATGCCATGGACAAGGTGGACGAGTCGCGGGCGCACCTCGAGGCCCTGATCAAGCAGGATCCGGGCGATCTGGAGGCCGTGATCTCGCTCGGCAACGTCCTGCGGTCGCGCAAGATGTTTGCCGAGGCCGAAAAGGTCTATTCGACCGGCATCGATTCGCTGAAGGAGATCGAGCCGCAGCACTGGGCCCTGTTCTACTATCGCGGCATCTGCCGCGAGCGCCTGAAGCAGTGGGACAGCGCCGAGGTTGACCTGCGCAAGGCGCTCGAGCTTTACCCCGACCAGCCGATGGTGCTGAACTATCTCGGCTATTCGCTGGTCGACCAGGGCCTCAAGCTCGACGAGGCGCTGGAAATGATCAAGAAGGCGGTGAGCCTGCGCCCGAGCGACGGCTACATCGTCGACAGTCTCGGCTGGGCCTACTACCGTCTCGGCCGCTACGACGAGGCGGTGACCGAGCTGGAGCGGGCCGTGGAGCTGCGGCCGGCAGATCCGGTGATCAACGACCACCTCGGCGACGCCTACTGGAAGGTGGGCCGGCGTCTTGAAGCCCAGTTCCAGTGGAACCACGCCCGCGATCTCGATCCGGAGCCGGAAGAGCTGCCCAAGATCCTCGACAAGATCGCCAACGGGCTGAAGGAGACACCGGCACCGCCGACGGCGTCCAACGCGACCGGCAACGGCGGCTGACCGACGCATGACGGAGAGGGACGAGACCGGGCCGGTGCGGCGCGGGCCGCCGCCGCCCCGGGTGCAGCTTGCCCGCGCCAAGGTCAATCTGGCGCTGCATGTCACCGGCCGGCGAGCCGACGGCTACCATCTTCTCGACAGTCTGGCCGTATTCCCGGCCATTGGCGACGTGCTGCTGGCCGAGCCTGCCGACCAGCTTGACCTGGCGGTGGAAGGCCCCTTCGGTGCGGAGCTGCGGGACACGCCGCCGGAGGCAAATCTCGTCCTGCGGGCTGTGCGTGCGCTCGCGGACGCGCTGGCCATGCCCGTTCCCGCCCTGCACCTGCGCCTGACCAAGCGGCTGCCGGTGGCCTCGGGGATCGGTGGCGGATCGGCCGATGCGGCTGCGGCCCTGCGTCTGGTCGCCAGCCACGCCGGACGCGACGTCCCCGCCGAGGTGCTGACGCGTGTGGCGGCCGCCCTCGGAGCCGATGTTCCGGTGTGCCTCGCACAGGCAGCCCGGCGCATGCGCGGGATCGGCGATGACCTCGCCCCGGTTCCGCCCCTTCCGCCCCTCGGTCTGGTGCTTGTCAATCCACGCCAGCCTGTGGCCACCCCAGCGGTGTTCAAGGCGTTGCAGACGCGGGACAACCCGCCGTTGCCGGATCTGCCCGAGGCCTTTGCCGACGCAAGGGCCCTGACCGGCTACCTCGCTGCCACGCGCAACGATCTGGAAGCGCCGGCGCAGGCCCTCTGCCCGGCCATCGGCGAGGTGCTGGAGGTCCTGCGTGCGCAGGACAGGGTTGCGCTGGCGCGGATGTCGGGCTCGGGAGCGACGTGCTTTGCCCTGTGCGCGCCCGGCGATGTGAACGCCCTGACGAACGACCTGCAGCGCGCCCATCCCGGCTGGTGGGTCGCCGGCAGCCCGGCCCTTCAGGCCTGACGTCCCGAGCCGATGCGCCAGTTCAGCGTGCCGGTCGGGCGTGCTGGTCCGGCGTGCTGCTTCCGTGCGGCTTGCCCGGGGCTGGTGCCCTGCTCCGCCTTTCCTGGCCTGCGTTCTCTGGCCTGCCTTCCCCGGCCCCTGCCGACGTCCGGCGGTCCACCCGGATCGAGCGGGCCGCTTGAGGATGTCCGGGCAGCGTCGGCGGCTCGGGCTCAGCTCACGCGGGCGATGCAGAACTCGACGGCGTCACGCAGCGCCTGACGATGCGGCGTATCGGGCAGCGCCTCCAGCGCCGCAATGGCGCTCGCGCCATAGTGGCGGGCCCGGCGGATCGTCTCGTCGATCGCCCCCAGCCTGCGCAGCAGCGCGATGGCATGGTCAAGATCGCCGTCCCGGATGTCGCCCTGTTCGAGGCAGCGCTTCCAGAACGCACGGTCCTCGTCGGAGCCGCGCTCCAGAGCGACGACGATCGGCAGCGTGATCTTGCCCTCGCGGAAGTCGTCGCCGACCTGCTTGCCGAGATCGGCGGACGAGCCACCGTAGTCGAGGGCATCGTCGACGAGCTGGAAGGCGAGACCAAGGTCCATGCCGTAGCGCCGGGCAGCCGCGCAGATCTCCGGGCTCTGGCCGGAGATGACCGGTCCGACCTCGGAGGCGGCTGCGAACAGCGCCGCCGTCTTGGCCTCGATCACCTTCAGATAGGCCGCCTCGCTGGTCTCGATGTTCTTGGCGGCACCCAGCTGCATCACCTCGCCCTCGGCGATGATGGCAGACGCCTCGGCCAGGATGCGCAGGGCCTCGAGCGAGCCGACATCGACCATCATCTTGAAGGCCTGACCGAGCAGGTAGTCGCCGACCAGCACGCTGGCCTGGTTGCCCCAGAGCTTGCGCGCGGCAAGCTTGCCCCGGCGCATGTCGCTCTCGTCCACCACATCGTCATGCAGCAGCGTGGCGGTGTGCATGAATTCGACGCTGGCTGCCAGGATGACATGGCCGTTGCCGGCGTAGCCGAACATGTCCGCCAGTGCCAGGGTCAGCATCGGCCGGAGACGCTTGCCGCCAGAATCGATGAGGTGCTTGGCAATGATCGGGATCAGCTCGACGTTGGAGCCGGCCTTCGACAGGATCAGTTCGTTGACCTTCTGCATGTCGGCGGCAACGAGATCCATGAGCAGCTGGATACCCGGCTGGGCCTGGCTTTTTTCGGCTGCGGAAGCGACAAGGGCTGCCAAATGCAACTCTCCCAAGGGCGTCTGGTTTGGGCGGACAATAGGCACCTCGGCGGTCCGGGGCAAGGGAGCATTCATTTGACAACCCGTTGAACAGGCTTGTCCACGGCTCAGAACCCGTCATAAACCTTTCACCCGGGCAGGATCTGGCCCGAGTTCACCTCATGCAGAGGCCGCGATCACCATGGAAGAACTGCTCAGAACGAATGATCCGGTGATCATTTCTGTTGTCGAGTCGCTGCTGGGCGAGGCCGGCATCGCGCATTTTGTCGCGGACGGGAACATGAGCATTCTGGAAGGCTCGCTCGGGGTCATCCCGCGTCGCGTCCTGGTTGATCGCGACGAGATCGAGGACGCACGCGGCCTGATGCGCGATGCCGGGCTCGGACATGAACTGAGCGAGCCCCGGGCGTGACGCCGGAGAGCGGCACCACCCGCGACGCGTTCCTGGGCGGCCTCGTGATGGTGGAACAGCCTGCAAAAGGCCGTCACCGGGCGGGTCTTGATGCCGTCTATCTTGCCGCTGCCCTGCCCGAGGGCACGTCGGGCCATGTGGTGGATCTGGGGGCCGGTGTCGGCACCGCCGGGTTCTGTGCCGCCGCGCGTCTGCCCGGCATCCGCGTCACGCTGGTCGACAATGATCCGCTGGTGCTGGAGCTGGCCCGCCGCAGCCTGACCGATCCGCTGAACGCGGCCTTTGCGGGCCGTGTCGCGGTGCTTGCGGCCGACATCACCGCCAAGGGCAGCGTTCGCCATGCTGCCGGCCTGACGCCGGGCATGGCCGATCACCTGATCATGAACCCGCCCTACTACCCCGCGCATCAGTTCCGCTCCTCCCCGGCCAGCCGCAGGGCGGACGCCCACATGCTGGACGAGCGCGGGCTGGAGCCCTGGGCGCGCACCGCGACCGACATCCTGCGCGAGGGCGGATCGCTGACGGTCATCTTCCGCGCCGACGGCCTGCAGGACGTGCTGGACGTGCTGCAGGGCCGCTTCGGCGCCATCGACATCATTCCCTTGCGGCCGCGCCCGGACGCCGCCGCCACCCGCATCCTGCTGCGCGCCATTCGCGCCAGCCGCGCGCCCTTGCGCCTGATGCCGGGCTTCGTGCTGCATGACGGTGACGGCTCGGACTTTCTCCCCGAGGCGCGGGCCGTGATGCGCGACGGCAAGGGGCTGGAGCTGCAGCCGAGACCTTGAGTGGCAGATTTGGGGTCAAACGCCACGGCCAAAGGGCTCTTCCCGTAGATCTTGGCACGAGGATGCTTCGGCAGCGTCACGACGACGATGACGAGGCAGACCTGACTGCATGAGAACTACAAAGGAGTACGCGCATGTCGGAAACTGATCCGCTTATCCAGGCCCGCCAGCACATCGAGAAACACCTGATCAAACGGGCCTCGACCGATGCCGCCTTCCGCGAGCTGCTGAAGTCCAACCCGCATGCGGCCATCAAGGAGCTGATCGGCTCCGACCCGATCCCGTCCTACAAGATCACCGTGATCGAGGAAGCTCCGGGCGAAGCCGTTCTCGTGCTGCCGCGGTCGATCGCCCAGGACGAACTGCCGGATGAACTGCTCGACTTCGCGTCCGGCGGCGTGAGCTTCTCGTCCTTCATCCTCTACGGCCCCCCGTACCCGGAAGGCAAGGGCTGCAGGAAGTAAGACACCTGGACGTCACCTGCATTGGCAAGGTGAAGTCAGGGCCGCCTTCCGCGTCGCATTGATGACGCCGGGCAGGTGCGGACCGCCACACTTTCTGGCACCGGACGGACGGGCAGAACTGACGCTCTGCCCGCTTTTTCATGCACCCGTCGGCGTCAATGGATCAGGAATTCGCCCTTGGCGTAGCGCACGTCCATCGGGCCGATCAGGTCCTTGTGCGCAACGCGGACCGAGTGGATCAACGCCTCGATCTCCCGCTCCCAATAGGCCAGGAAGCGGCGCAGCTCGGGGAACTGCGGCGCCTTGTCCTCGGTCTGCCAGACGAAGCTCTGCAAGAGCGCCGGATGGTCCGGCATGCGATACAGGATCTCGGCGGTCAGGATGCCGTAGCCGGCGAACTGGCGGCGGAAACTCTCACTTGCCTGCATGGATCACCTCTTGACGTGGTTGCCACGGGGAAAGTGTCACGCCGGCGAAGTAAACGCGCAATTAAGAAATCGACATATCATCTGAAAGTTCAATATGTTAGCAGCATGTCTGCATGAGTGCTGCCAGCATCCGTCAACGCGCGGCCGGCCCGCCCAGCGACTTCAGATAGGCCACGAAAGCGTCGATTTCCTCCGGGTCAAGGACCAGCTCGGGCATGTTCTCGTGGCCCGCGACGATGCCTTCGGCAAGGCTCTCCTCCAGCTGCTCGACCGGATAGCGCCGCCACAGGTCGCGGAAGGCCGGCGCCGTCGCCATGGGGCTGCGGTCGTTCAGGCCAAGGGCGTGACAGGCGCTGCAGTTCATCTCGGCGATCCCGCGCCCCAGCTCGACCTGGCTCAGCTCCGCCTGGGGTCCCGTGGGGGCAGCAGCGAGGGTCTGGCCGGACGCGGCACCAGCTGTCGCAGCAGCACCGAGGCAAGCTGCGGCCCCCAGCAGCCCGACAACGGTCAGGCCAGAGACGGTCAGGCTGGCGATGGTCAGGCTGGCGATGGTCCGGCCGGCCCCCTGACGGCCAGCCGCACGAAGGCCTGCCAGCCGACGAACGACGGCAAGACCGGACAGCCGCTTCCGGTCCGTGCCGTGCGCCTCGTTCTCCCTGATCCCGAATCGCATCGCTCTCTCCCTGCATGCTGCGTGCCCCAGCAGGACACCGGCCTGCGCCCCGCACAAGTCCGGCAAAACCCCGAGCCGCGCCCGCACTGGCCCGCCCGAACTGGCCCGCCCGCCGGCACGCCCGCCGGCGGCACGGCCGCCTGTCCGGCGGGTGAGACGGTTTGCCGGCGGGCAGAACTTTCACTGCTGCCAAAGCAGCGCCAGCCCTTATATGCTGCTGCTGCGGGAGACCCCGCCAGATGCCGCCCCCTTGCGCCGGAGAGCGGCCGATGTTCCGGGAGACGCCATGACCGACGACGTTCCAGCCGAGCTGCCTGCCTCCATCGACGCTACGCTTGCCCTGCTCGACGCCGGCGGCTACGTCGCCGACCGGGCGCTGGCGACGGTCCTGCACCTGTCGCTGCGCATGGGCCGGCCGCTGTTCCTCGAGGGGGAAGCCGGCGTCGGCAAGACCGAGATCGCCAAGGTCCTGGCGACGACCCTCGGCCGCGATCTCATCCGCCTGCAGTGCTACGAGGGGCTGGACATTTCCGCCGCCGTCTACGAGTGGAACTATGCCGCGCAGATGGTGGAAATCCGCGTTGCCGAGGCCTCCGGCGACACCGACCATGCCACCTTGTCACGGTCCATCTTCGATGAGCGCTTCCTCATCAAGCGCCCGGTTCTCAAGGCCCTGGAACCTTCGCTGAAGGGACCGCCGGTGTTCCTGATCGACGAGCTGGACCGCGCGGACGAGGCCTTCGAGGCCTTCCTGCTGGAAGTGCTGTCCGACAATCAGGTGACGATCCCCGAGCTTGGCACCATCCGCGCCGCCGAGCCGCCGATCGTCATCCTCACCACCAACCGCACGCGCGAGATCCATGACGCGCTGAAACGGCGCTGCCTCTACCACTGGGTCGACTACCCGGATGCGGAGCGGGAGCTGGCCATCGTGCGGCGCAAGGTGCCCGGCGCGGCCGACCGGCTGACGGCGGAGATTGTCGCCTTCGTCCAGCGCCTGCGCGCCAGCGAGGACCTGTTCAAGCAGCCGGGCGTGGCCGAGACACTGGACTGGGCCACGGCCCTGACGGAACTCAACGAACTGGCGCTTGATCCCGACATGGCCTCCGACACGCTGGGCGTGCTGCTGAAGTATCAGGACGACATCGAGCGGGTGCGTGGCTCACGGCTGCGCCAGATCGTCGAGGACATCCGCAAGGAAGGCGCCCGCGACCTCGGCCAGCGCCCGGCGGGCGGGGCCTGAGCCGATGACCACGGCGGCACCGGCGACGACAGACGCGGAGCGGCGCGGACGGATGGTGGAAAACATCGTCCATTTCGCCCGCACCCTGCGCCGCGCCGGACTGCCCGCCGGCCCGGCCACCGTGGTGGACGCCGTGCGTGCGGTCGAGGTCAACGGCATCGAGAGCCGCGACGACCTCTACTGGACGCTGCATGCCCTGTTCGTGCAGAAGCGCGAGCACCGGGTGCTCTTCGACGAGGCCTTCCGCATCTACTGGCAGAGCCGCGGGCTGATCGAGAAGATGCTGGCGATCCTGTCGCCCGTCGCCCCGCCGCGGGGCGCGCCGGAAAAGGCCAAGGCCGGCCAGACCCGCGTGTCGCAGGCCTTCCAGGCCGCGCGCGAGCGGCGCGAGACTCTGGCCGAGCAGCCCGAGGTGGAGGTGGATGCCCGCTTCACCGTGTCGGGCCGGGAATTGCTGCAGGCCAAGGACTTTGCCCAGATGACCGCCGCCGAGATCGCCGAGGCGAAGGCGGCGCTGCGGGCCATGCGGATCCCGAAGGACCTGATCCTGCATCGCCGCCGGGTCGCCGCCCCGCGCGGCCAGATCGATCCGCGCCGCACATTGCGCGCGTCCCTGCGCGCCGGTGGTGCCATCATCGACCTGAAGCACCGGGCGCGGCAGGAAAAGCTGCCCCCCATCGTGGCGCTCTGCGACATTTCCGGGTCGATGAGCCAGTACAGCCGCATCCTCCTGCATTTCCTGCACGGGATGACGGAGACCCGGCGCGACGTGCACACGTTCCTGTTCGGCACGCGGCTCACCAACGTCACCCGCTCACTGCGCATGAAGGACCCGGACGAGGCGCTGGAGGCCTGCTCGGCCGGTGTCGCCGACTGGTCCGGCGGCACGCGCATCGCCACGGCGCTGCACCTCTTCAACCGCCACTGGTCGCGCCGGGTGCTCTCCGGCGGGCCGACCGTGCTGCTGATCACCGACGGGCTGGAGCGGGAGACCGACGAGGATCTTGCCCGCGAGATGGACCGGCTGCACCGCTCCTGCCGCCGGCTGATCTGGCTCAACCCGTTGCTGCGCTTCGACGGTTTCGAGCCCAAGGCCCGCGGCATCCGCGCCATGCTGCCGCATGTCGACGAATTCCGCGCCGTCCATTCGCTGGAGGCCGTCACCGATCTGGTGAAGGCCCTGTCGGGAACCGGAAACACCGACGCGAAGGTCGATCCCAGAGCCTGGCTCGGGGGGCGGTAGGAGCGTCGCGCGGGACGGAGCGTCCTTGCCGCGCCCCGGCGCTCAGAAGATCCAGCCCCAGACGAGCGGCAGGAGCAGCGCGGTGGCAAGCGCGTTGAGGCCCATGGCAAGGCCGGCAAAGGCGCCTTCGAGATCGCTCATCTGCAGGGCCCGGGCGGTGCCGATGCCATGCGCCGCCGTGCCGATGGCCAGCCCGCGCGAGGCCGGATCGCGCACGCCGAGGAGCGTCAGCAGCAGCGGGCCCAGCGTGGCACCGATCACCCCGGTGATCATCACCAGCACGGCGGTGAGAGAGGGCAACCCGCCGAGCTTGTCGGCAATGCCCATGGCAACGGCGGCCGTGACCGACTTCGGCGCGAGCGAGGCGAGAATGTCCGGCCCGGCCCCGAAGAAGGCACCGATGGCCACCGCCGTTGCCGCCGCCACCGCGCCGCCCGTGAGCAGGCTGACCGTGATGGCAAGGGCCGAGCGCCGCACCCTCTCGATCTGCCGGTAGAGCGGCAAGGCCAGCGCCACGGTGGCCGGTCCGAGCAGGAAGTGGACGAACTGCGCGCCCTCGAAATAGGTGCGATAGTCGGTGCCGGTGACGAGCAGCAAGCCAACCAGCAACAGGACTGCCAGCAGCACCGGATTGGCAAGCGGGCTGAAACCGGCCCTGGCCGAGATCCACATGCCGCATTGATAGGCGATCAGCGTCATGGTCAGCGCCGTCAGCGGGCTGGCGGCGAGATAGACCCAGAGCTCCGTCAGGCTGGCCGGGGCGCTCATGACCGGTCCCCCGTCTCGCCCCTGCCCTCACCGGCACGGGCGCGCTGGCGGCGGGTGAGCAGATGCATCAGGACGCCGGTGACGGCGATGGCGATCAGCGTGCTGCCGAGAAGGGCTGCGCCCAGCGCCCGGGCCTCCTGCGCGATCAGCCCGACATGCAGCACCACGCCAACACCGGCAGGAATGAACAGCAGCGACAGGTTGGAAAGAAACGCATCCCCCACCCGCGTCAGGCCCTCCGGAATGCCGCCCCGGATGACGAGCCCGGCAAACAGCAGGATCATGCCGATCACGGGCCCCGGCATCGGCAGGCCAAGCCCGACGACAATCAGCTCGCCCGCGAGCTGGCAGACGAGAATGACAGTGAGATAGAACAACATCGCCCGCTCCGGCCCCTTCAGGAATCAAGGCTCCAGAGTGTGCGGGCCAGCCGTCAGGCACAAGGTGGCAATGGGGCGCGGGAAGAGTCCGCCTTGTTGAGCTGCCCGCCTTACGGCAGCGCCACGACCGGCGTGTTGACGGCGACGCGGTGGAACAGGTCGGCGATGTCGTCGTTATGCATGCGGATGCAGCCGTAGGAGACCGGGCGGCCGATGCTGTCGGGGCGGTTGGTGCCGTGGATGGCATACTCGCCGCCGGACAGGGTCAGCGCGGCAATGCCCATCGGGTTGTTGGGCGCGCCGCCGGGAATGCGGTCCGGCAAGGACGGGATGTCACGCTTCACTTCGGCCGGCGGGATCCAGGCTGGCTTGACATACTTGCCGTCGATGAAGGTCTGGCCGGTCCAGCTCTTGCCGCGCTTACCGACCGCAACCGGATAGGCGAGCGCCCTGCCCTGCCCGACCACCAGATAGAGACGCCGCTCGCCGTTGCGCACCACGATGGTGCCGGGGGCAAAGCGCGGATCCTCGAAATGCACCAGCGTGCCGCCCGCCTCGGCAGGACGGGTTGCCGTCACCAGCGCACAGACGGCGAGAAACAGCGCCACAGCCATCGAGAGCGGCGCAAGGAACGCGCTCATTGCCCCGGAGCGGGACGCGCGTGCCGGACGTGCCGCACTTGGTGTCGCAAAAGGGCTGGATCCGCCGTGACCTGCCATGGCCTCCACCTGTCTCTGCCGAGGGTCAGGGGCGCAGCCTAGCAGCCGCGCGGCGGTGTGGCAGCCATCGGCAGGGAAAAGATGAAGGAAGGGTTAATCGGTCCGGGCCACGGGCCGGAACGCGCCCTCACGCCAGTCGTAGAAGGCAAAGCCCGGCAGATCCGCGTCCCCGGAGGGCAGGAAGCGCAAGGGCCCGAGAACGGTCTCGAAGCGCCCGGCCTGCAGCGCCGCAGCCACGGCCATCCCGTCGGGACTGCCGGCTTCGGCGACTGCGGTCGCGTAGAGCTCCACCGCGGCATAGGCCGGAAGCGTGTAGCCCAGCGCCTCGTCCTTGCGTGCCCTGAGACGCTCGACCACCGGCCGAGCGCGCTCCAGGCCCGTGGCATCCGGAAGGAAGGCAACCCGGATGCCCTCCGCGGCCGCTCCGGCCGCGACCCCGTACTCGGTGCCCATCACCGCATCGCCGGCAATCACCGGCACCGACAGGCCGAGACCGTCCATGGCCGCCTTCAGGGCGCCGGTGTCGGCGCCATGGGCGGCCACGAACAGCGCGTCGATCTGTTCCCCTTTCAGGGTCGAGGCAAGACCGCGGAAATCCTTTTCGCCCGGCTCGAAGGTCAGGTTGACGGCCTCGCGCAATCCGCCGGCGTTGATCCTTTCCTTCACTGCATCGGACAGCGCCTTGCCGTAGGCGCTGCGGTCGGCAATGAGGGCGACCCGCGCTGCACCGAACTCGGACAGGAGCAGATCGGCAATCGCCCCGGCCTGGGCATCGTCGCGGCGTGCCAGACGGAACAGGCCCGGTCCGGCCCGGTCCTCCGTCAGGCGCGGCGACAGGGACGCGGGGCTGATCTGGACGATGCCCGCCGCCGCATAGACACGGGCTGCCGCCTGCGAGGCCGCCGAACAGACATGACCGACCACCAGACGTACCTTGCTGCCGACGAGCTGGTTGGCAACGGCTTCCGCCTTCTTCGCCTCGCAGCCGTCATCGACCGCCTCAACCTTCAGCTTCTGACCGGCGATCCCGCCACGTGCGTTGACGTCGGCGACGGCTTCGCGCACGCCGGACAGGAGCTGCTGGCCAAGCGGCGCGAAGGGACCGTTGAGCGGGGCCGCGACACCGATGACCATGTCGGCCGCTGCCGGAGCCTGCGACAGGGCGCTGCCCATGACCAGGGCCGCAAGTCCCAAAGCAACCCGTCCGATCCGCCACGTCATGCCCACTCGACCCCTGCCCGACACCTGACCGGGCTGCGGCCTGCTCCGCCCCGGCGCTACACTGTGTCCCTCCTGTACAGTCTGCTGCACGCGCGCGCATCCCTTAAGTGCAACCGGCCCGGCCTCAGCTTGCCCGGCGACGAAAATTTTCTCCAACCAGTCGTTTACCGCAAGGTGCCAGACTGACACGAGCGCGTTATATGCTGCCTCTCGTGGTCATCTGCCCCCTGTCCGGCGGCTGTCAGGCCCGTTTGTCCCGCGCTTCAAGCGCCAGCCGCAAGGGAAGACCTTTCCACCCATGTCCCAGTCGCATGCCGCAGATGCCTTGCCCGCCGTCGACGTCCCGCGCTTTCGCGAGGCCATGAGCCGCATTGCCTCCGCGGTGCACGTGCTCACCACCGACGGCGCATCGGGCCGCTGCGGGGCCACGGTGTCGGCCGCCTGCTCGCTGACCGACGCGCCCCCGGCCCTGATCGTCTGCGTCAACCGCACCAGCCGCATTCATGCGGCCGTGCTCGAGAACCGCGTCTTCTGCCTCAACACGCTGGCCGGCCACCAGAGCGCCCTGTCCGACATCTTCGCCGGGCGCGCCGGCGCCGACATGGAGCCGCGCTTTGCCGCTGCCAGCTGGGAACAGCTGGTCACCGGAGCCCCGGTCCTCAGCGACGCGCTGATGAGCGCCGACTGCAGCCTGCTCCAGGCCCATGACGTCGGCTCCCACACGATCTTTGTCGGCGCCCTCAAGGCGGTGCAGCTCGGCAGCGCCGCCGAGGCCCTCGTCTACAAGGGCCGCGCCTACCACAGCCTGTGACCGGCTGACCGCGACGCAGCGCCACCCTTGCGCTGGCGGCAAAAGCCGCGCAGGCTGGCCTCTCGCCGCTGCCGGTGTCCGTCGCCGCGCAGCTCCCCGAAAGCCCGCAAGCCCGCCCTCCGCGCGGGGCGCGAGGGAGGCAGACCTTGGCCAGACCGACAGGCGCGCCGCGCAACCTGATCACCGACGTGCCGGGGCTCTCCGTCGGCTGGGCCGATGACCATGATCTCAAGTCCGGCGTCACCGTGATCCTGCCCGACCAGCCGGCCGTCGCCTCGGTCGCCATCCATGGCGGTGCTCCGGGCACGCGCGAGATCGCCTTGCTGGAGCCGGAGCAGACGGTCGAAGCCGTCGATGCCATCGTGCTGGCCGGCGGCTCCGCCTTCGGCCTCGATGCCGGCGCGGGCGTGCAGGGACGACTGGCGGAAATGGGGCGCGGGTTCCAGGTCGGACCGGTGCGCGTGCCGATCGTTCCCTCGGCGATCCTGTTCGACCTGCTGAACGGCGGCAACAAGAGCTGGGGCGACGCTGCCCCTTACCGCGATCTCGGCCGCGCGGCGCTGGACACGGTCTCGCGCGACTTCCCGCTCGGCTCCCATGGGGCCGGCTGCGGCGCGACCACGGCCAACCTGAAGGGAGGCCTCGGCTCGGCATCGATCCGCCTGGACAACGGCGTGACGGTCGGGGCGATTGTCGCCGTCAACGCACTCGGACGGGCAACCGTCGGCGATACGCGGCATTTCTGGGCGGCACCCTACGAGCGGGACGGCGAGTTCGGCGGTCTCGGCTATCCCGCGCCGCTGCCGCCGGATGCCGTCGACGTGCGGACCAAGCTCGATGCGCTGTCGGCCGGCGCCAACACCACCATTGCCGCCGTCGCCACCGACGCGATCCTGACCAAGGCCGAGGCCAAACGGCTGGCCGTGATGGCCCATGACGGGCTCGCCCGCGCGCTGTGGCCGGCGCACACGCCGCTGGACGGGGATCTGGTGTTTGCCCTGTCGACGGGGCAACGCAAGCTCGAGCGGCCGATGGCGGACATGGTGCAGCTGGGGGCTGCCGCCGTGTCCACCCTCGCCCGCGCCATTGCCCGGGGCATCTATCATGCAACGCCGGCCCCGGGGGATCCGGTGCCGACCTGGCAGCAGCGGTTCGGCGGGACCCGCGCCTGAACGGCCACCGGTCGCTGCAGCCCGGGCGCGTGCGCGCGCCCGGGACAGGCTGGACGATCCGCCGGGAGGCGGCTTACTCGGCCGCCGCCATGAAGCCTTCCGGGCCCGTTCCGGCCACAAGCTTCTGCATCAGCTGGCTGCGCTTGGCCTCGGCCTTCTCAAGGTTGGCCTCCTTCACCGGACCGAAGCCGCGGACCAGATCCGGCACGCGGGCGATCTCGACCAGCAGGCCGTAGTTGGCCGTGCCGAGATGACGGGTGATCACGGCGACATCGGCGCTGTAGCTGTCGACCAGCGCGCGCTCGGCCTTGCGTTCGGCGCTGTAGCCGAAGATGTCGAGCTTGCTGCCGCGCAGCGACTTGAACCTCGACAGCAGGCGGAAGGCAGAGAAGATCCAGGGGCCGAAGGCGATCTTGGCCGGACGGCCGGTCTTCGGGTCCTTGCGGTGGGCCAGCAGCGGCGGGGCGAGCAGGACCTTCACCTTCTTCGGATCGTCGAACTGCGCCATCAGCTTGGTCTTGAAGGCCGGATCGGCATAGAGGCGGGCAACCTCGTACTCGTCCTTGTAGGCCATCACCTTGTAGAGCATGTCCGCGACCGTCTCGGTCAGGCGGAAGGTGCCCGGGCCATGCGTCGCATCGGCCTTGCGCAGGTCCGCCACCAGCGTGCTGAAGCGGGCCGCATAGGCGGCATCCTGATAGGCGGTCAGCTCGCCGACATAGCGGGCGATCTTCTCGTCCAGCGTCTCGGCCGCCGGCTTCTCCTGACCCGGCAGCGCCGAGAGGATCTGCTGCGGTGCGGCTGCCAGCACGCGCCCGGCACGGAAGGCCTTGATGTTGCTGGCAACGGATGCGCCGTTCAGCTCAAGAGCCGCCTCGATCGCCTCGGCCCGGACCGGCAGGCCGCCGGCCTGATAGGCCATGCCGACCAGCATCATGTTCGCATAGATGGCATCGCCGAAGAGCTTCTCGGCAACGCTGGCCGCATCCACGGGCAGGCAGGTCTGCGAGGCGGCCTCGAGCGACTTCAGCATGCGTGCCTCGTCGAAGGACAGCGTCTGCTTCAGCACGAATTCGGCCGTCGGCGCGACGCGGGTGTTGGCGACGCTGAGCAGCACCGCGCGGTTGGCCAGCGCGAGCTGCTCGGCATTGGTGGCCACCACCATGTCGGAGGCGATCAGCACGTCAAGCGCCGCGGTGGGCACGCGCGGCCCCTCGATCTCGCGCTCCAGCGAGGCAAAGCGCACGTGCGAGGTCACCGGACCGCCCTTCTGCGCCAGACCGGTCATGTCGAGCGTCGAGGCCTGAATGCCGTCGAGATGCGCGGCCATGGCCAGGACAGCGGAGATCGTCGTCACGCCCATGCCGCCGATGCCGGCGACGAGGAGGTTGCGGGTGCGTTCCAGCCCCGGCAGCGTCACCGGCGGCAGGCCGGCCAGCATCGCGTCGATGTCGAGGCCCTTGGTGGTGGCCTTGCGCAGCGCCGCCCCCTCGACCTCGACGAAGGACGGGCAGAAGCCCTTCACGCAGGAGAAGTCCTTGTTGCAGCTCGACTGGTTGATCTGGCGCTTCTCGCCGAACGGCGTCTTCAGCGGCTCGACCGACAGGCAGTTCGACTGCACCGAGCAATCGCCGCAGCCCTCGCAGACGCGGTCGTTGATGAACAGCCGCAGGTCCGGATCCGGGAAGGAGCCCTTCTTGCGGCGACGGCGCTTCTCGGCCGCGCAGGTCTGGTCATAGACGATGACCGTGACGCCCTCGACCGTCTGGAACTCGCGCTGCACGTCCATCAGGAAATCGCGGTGCACCACCTGGGTCAGCGGCGCGAGGTCGCTGCGGCCGATGTAGGCGTCCGGATCTTCCGAGACGACGGCGATGCGCTCGACACCCTCGGCCTCAAGCTGGCGGGTGATCTGCGGCACCGTCAGGTTGCCGTCATGCGGCTGGCCGCCGGTCATGGCGACGGCGTCGTTGTAGAGGATCTTGTAGGTGATCGGCACCCGGGCGGAGATCGCCTGGCGGATGGCCAGAATTCCGGAATGGAAATAGGTGCCGTCGCCCAGGTTCGCAAAGACATGCGTGTCGTTGGAGAAGTCCTTCTGGCCGACCCACAGCACGCCCTCGCCGCCCATGGCGATCTGGCCATCCGTGGTGCGGCCGGCCTGCTCGGTCATGGCGTGGCAGCCGATGCCCGGCAGCGAACGCGAGCCCTCGGGGGTCTTGGTCGAGGAGGAATGCGGGCAGCCGGAGCAGAAATACGGCACGCGCGCCGCACGTTCCGCGTGGCCCTGCGCCCACATCACCTGCATCGTCATCTTCTCGGCGACGCCGCGCATCTCGTCGCTAACCACCTCGTCGGGCAGGAACTTGAGCAGGGCCTGGATGATCTCGGCCGCCGACAGTTCCAGCACATCCGACAGGAAATGCGAGCCATCCGGCGTGCGCTTGCCCCAGATCAGCGGCCGCGAGCCTTCCGGCCAGTGATAGGAGATCGACTTGATCTGCGGTTCCATGAAGGCCCGCTTGTGCTCGACGACGAGCAGCTTCGACAGGCCGCGCCCGAATTCGGAGAATGCCTGCGGCTCAAGCGGCCAGGGCATCGCCACCTTGTAGACGGCAAGGCCGATGTCGCGGGCCCGGGCCTCGGAAATGCCCATCAGGTCCAGCGCCTGCAGCAGGTCGCGGAAAGCCTTGCCGGTGGCGACGATGCCGAAGCGCGGACGGCTGGCCCCGAAGGCGACATGATCAAGCCGGTTTGCCCGGACATAGGCCTGGGCCGCAGGCAAGCGCACATCGCGCAGCAGGCGCTCGGTCTCGAGACGGTTGCCGAGCAGCAGCACGCGGTTGAGGTCCTGGTCGTCACGCGGATCGAACTCGGGCCGCAGGAAGGACAGCCGCTCCGGACGCACCGAAATGGTGGCCGAGGCATCCATCGTGTCGGCAAGGCAGATGATCGCCGCCCAGAGGCCGGAAAAGCGCGACAGCTCGAAACCGTGCAGGCCGTAGTCGAGGACATCCTGGATGTCGGCCGGATTGAGCACCGGCATTTCGGCATGCTCGAAGAAGAATTCGCTCTGCGCCGGCAGGATCGACGACTTTGCGAGATGATCGTCACCAGCGAGGGCCAGCACGCCGCCGTGCCGGTCGACGCCGGAGGCATTGGCCTGCTTCAGCACGTCCCCGGCGCGGTCGACGCCGGGCGCCTTGCCGTACCAGATGCCGAAGACGCCATCGAAACTGGAGCCGCGCCCATGCTGGCGGACCTTCTGGGAGCCCCAGACGGCGGTGGCACCGAGTTCCTCGTTGACGCCCGGCTTGAACACCACGTCATGGGCGGAGAGGTGACGGCGGGCGCGGGTCAGCTCGGTGTCGTAACCGGCGAGCGGCGAGCCGCGGTAGCCGGAAATGAACCCGCCGGTCTTGAGCCCGGCCGCGCGATCCAGGCGCTTGCGGTCGAGCGCCAGGCGCACCAGGGCCTGGATGCCTGTCAGATAAATGCGTCCATCCGTGGCAGAATACTTGTCTTCCAGTGAAATGGACTTGCCGGGCTTGTTTTCGTGCGCAACGATGGGTGCGTGAGCGTTCATCGGATCCCCTCCTCGGCCGGTCGTCCGGCGGGTGGTCAGCGCCGTCAGAACTCAGCCCTTCTACCGACCAATATCCTCCTTTTCCGCAGCGATTTCTGTGCTATTGTGCCGCCACAAGAGCCCGAAGTGGCGCAATCCTTCCAAGAAGCCGGGAATGACTGAAAATTTTCTCCTCGATCCATCGGACATTCGTGTCTTGCGGGTGCTCCAAAGGGACGCCTCACAATCCATTGCCGAAATTGCCAAGGCTGCCGGGATGAGCCAGACGCCGTGCTGGCGTCGCATCAAGAAGCTGAAGGAAATGGGGGTCATCCGCCAGGTGGTGGCCGTCGTCGACCGGGAATCGGTCGGTCTCGGCTTCGTGTCCTATGCCTTCGTGAAGCTCACGGTGCCGAGCCGCGAGAACATGGAGACCTTCGACAAGCTCGTGCATCACTGGCCGGAAGTCGTCACCTGCGAGCGGATCACCGGCGCGGTCGACTATCTGATCAAGGTCGTCACCGACGACATCAAGGCCTATGACAACTTCCTGCGGCTGAAGCTCCTGGACAACACGCTGGTCTCCGACGTGCAGTCCCGGATCGTGGTCAACACGGTGAAGGACACGGTGGCGTTGCCGCTGCGCGAGCGCTGAGCACATTCATCTGCTTTTAAAACGTAGAAAGATCAAAGCAGCCACAGGAAAAAATCAATCGATGCTAGAAATCGCCGGAGGAATTCTAATTGCAGTATTTGTAATTTGGATGATACCGGTGATTTTTGCCTTTCTGATTTTAATAGCAAGACCTACAGCGATTACGATACTTGTATTGATTGCGGTTTATTTGCTATTCCTTGGAATCGAATTCATATATCAGCAGTACAAAAATGATCCAAGATTTTTTTTAACTGTACTAGGATCAACTCTAATAGCTACCGGAATTATTATAGTTTACATTTTTTGCAAAGAAGAATTCCAATTTTTAGGGTGGGTAATATTTAGAGTAGCGACTCACGCAGCGGTGTCAATTTTTGGTATACTGCTGCTGGTCAAGTCAATTCCTGATATTTTATTTGACGATATACAGTATCTAACCCTGATCATGGCCGCGGCTGGAGCAGCATTGCTCTTCATCGGCCTTCTAGGCATGATGGGCGCATCAAAAATCCTTCAAAAGCAATTGACGGAGCTAAAAAAAGGGCAAACGCTCAAGGTCGACTCGGCTAAGCGAACCGATTAGGCGACAGCGGGCCGGGGTCCACGAACGGGACCTGGCCGGTGATCATCTCCGCCACCAGCCGGCCGGTGACCGGCCCGAGCGTGAAGCCCACGTGGCCATGGCCGAAGTTCAGCCACAGGCCCGATTCGCCGGGCGCCGCCCCGGTGACGGGCAGCGAGTCCGGCAGGCAGGGGCGAGCGCCCATCCAGGGCTCTGATTCCACCGGGATGCCGAGCGGCAGGATCTCCCGCGCCTTGGCCAGCGCGCGCGTCACCTGCACCGGCGAGGGCGGCGCATCGCGGTCGCGGAACTCGATGCCGGTGGTAAGCCGGATCCCCTTCTCCATCGGCGTCAGCACGAAGCCGTTTTCCAGATCGACAACAGGCCGGGTCAGCGACACGTTGGCCGGAGGCTTGTAGTGCAGGTGATAGCCGCGCTTGACGATCATCGGGAAGCGCAGGCCGAGGGTCTTCAGGAGGTCCGGGGCCCAGGGCCCGAGACAGATGACGGCGGCCCGCCCCCACACCGGCCCGCGATCCGTGGCCAGCGCCCAGCCCCCGCGCGAGCGGCTGAGCCGCCGGGCGTCGCCGAGATAGAGATGCCCGCCCCGGTCGGTGACGGCCTTGGCGAAGGCTTTTGTCACACCGCCGGGGCTGGAGACCGACTGGCTTTCCGGCCAGAACACGCCGCGGCAGGTGTCCGCCATCAGCGCCGGTTCCAGCTCGTTGATCTCCAGCGGGCCCAGCTCCTGGTATTCGGCGCCGAAGATCCGGGCGAAATGCCGTTCGGTTTCGCCTGCCCGGTAGGCCGCCTCGGTGCGGTAGAGATGCAGCCAGCCGGTCTTGCGGTAGAGCCGCTCGCAGGACGCGAGCGCCGCCAGTGTCTGGTGCTCGGCGACCGCGTGACGCTCGAAACTGTCGATGGCATGGGCAAAGCGCTGCAGCGCCGGCCGGGCCGATTCGCGGCGCAGCGCCCTGAGCCAGGGCAGGATGCGCAGGACCGTCTTCAGGTCGTAGTTGACCGCAGGCGTGCGCCCGAGGACGATATCGGCAAGGAAGCGCCAGTCCTCGGGGAAGCCGATCGGCACGAAACCGTTGCGTTCAATGATGCCGGCGTTGCCATGGGAGGTTTCCTCGCCGGGTTGCCGGCGATCGACAAGGGCGACGTCAAGCCCCTTGCGCTGGAGCTGCAAGGCCGTCGAGGACCCGACGATACCAGCCCCCAGCACGATGACGTCTACACTTTGCACTCCCGCACCTGCCCGCGACGGTTCACCGGATGTTGCCACCGGCATTCTCCGGCATATACCCTGAAACGCAACAAGACACAGGGATAATTCCGCAATGAATTTCAAGGCGCCGGCCGCGAGAAGCCGCGAGGTGCTGCTGGCCGCGCTGATCTGGCCCCTGGTGACGGCGGGGCTGGCGAGCCTGCACCTCGTCCTGGCCGAGGAACCGCTGACGCCGCGGGCCGTCGCCCTCATCGGGCTTTTTGCCGTCGGCGGGCTGGCGGGGGCCATCGTCGGCTGGCCGCTGGCGCTGTGGCTGTCGGACTGGCGGCGGGTCCCGTCCGCGCGCTTTGCCGCCCTGTTCCTGTGCCTCGGCCTTGCCACGGTCGGGGCAACGTCCTTCCTGTATTTCCTACAGTTCCGCGCCTACTACGCCCAGTGGCACCAGCCGACACTGTCGGTCGGCTGGGTGATCGAGACGCTGGTCACCGGCCTCAACGCCGCCTATCTCTTTGCCATCGACGGCCTGCGCATCCTGCTGCCGGCCGGGCTGCCGCTGCTGGTGGGGGCAGCGGTCGTGTTCGTGCGCCGGCGCCAGCGCGAGGACCAGGAGGGCTGCCGGCCAGACGGGCTGCGGGGCGGACTGCGGGGCTGACATCCGGGCTGATTGAGGTTCCGGGCGGTTCCTGCTATTGCGACGCCCAACGCTCCCCCGATAGACGAGGCCCGCGATGATCCCGCGCTATTCCCGCCCCGACATGGTCGCCATCTGGTCGCCAGAGACGAAGTTCCGCATCTGGTTCGAGATCGAGGCCCATGCCTGCGACGCGCTGGCGGAACTGGGCGTGATCCCGAAGGACGCGGCAAGAACCATCTGGGACAAGGGCGGCAAGGCCACCTTCGACATCGAGCGCATCGACGAGATCGAGCGCGAGACCAAGCATGACGTCATCGCCTTCCTGACCCATCTGGCCGAGATCGTCGGTCCGGATGCCCGCTTCGTGCACCAGGGCATGACCTCCTCCGACGTGCTCGACACCTGCTTCAACGTGCAGCTGGTCAAGGCGACGGACCTGCTGCTGAAGGACATGGACGCGCTGCTCGCCGCACTGAAGCGCCGCGCCTTCGAGCACAAGGACACGGTCACCATCGGCCGCTCGCATGGCATCCACGCCGAGCCGGTCACCTTCGGCCTGAAGCTCGCCCAGGCCTATGCCGAGTTCGACCGCTGCCGCACCCGCCTCCTGCATGCGCGCGAGGAAATCGCCACCTGTGCCATCTCCGGCGCGGTCGGCACCTTCGCCAACATCGACCCGCGCGTCGAGGAACACGTCGCCGAGGCCATGGGCCTGAAGGCCGAGCCGGTCTCCACCCAGGTCATCCCGCGCGACCGCCATGCGATGTATTTCGCCACGCTCGGCGTCATCGCCTCGTCGATCGAGCGCCTTGCGACCGAAGTGCGCCACCTGCAGCGCACGGAAGTGCTGGAAGCGGAGGAGTATTTCTCCCCCGGCCAGAAGGGCTCCTCGGCGATGCCGCACAAGCGCAACCCGGTGCTGACCGAGAACCTCACCGGTCTGGCCCGCCTGGTGCGCGGCTACGCCATCCCGGCGATGGAGAACGTGGCCCTCTGGCACGAGCGCGACATCTCGCATTCCTCCGTCGAGCGCATGATCGGCCCGGACGCGACCATCACGCTCGACTTCGCCCTGGTGCGGCTGACCAACGTCATCGACAAGCTGCTGGTCTATCCGGAGCGCATGATGGGCAACATGGACCGCCTCGGTGGCCTGGTGCACTCGCAGCGCATCCTGCTGGCGCTGACCCAGGCCGGCTCCTCGCGCGAGGATGCCTACCGTCTCGTCCAGCGCAACGCCATGAAGGTCTGGGAGAGCTACCAGGTCGCCGGCAGCGCCTCGGTCGACTTCCTGACCGAGCTGCTCAACGACGCCGACGTGCGCAAGTATCTGTCGGAAGACGAGATCCGCGCCCGCTTCGACCTTGGCTACCACACCAAGAATGTCGACGTGATCTTCAAGCGGGTATTCGGCGAGGCGTAAGGCGATGAAGACGGCAGAGGCTGAGATCCTGCTCATCCCCGGCTTCGGCAATGCCGAGGCCGGCCACTGGATGCGCCGCTGGGCGGACAAGATCTCGACCGCCCGGGTGGTCGAGCAGGACAACTGGCTGACGCCGTCGAAGAAGGTCTGGATGGAGAACCTGCGCGCCGAGATCGGGAAGGCCACCCGGCCGGTCGTGCTGGTGGCCCATTCGCTGGGCTGCGTTCTCGTCGCCCATGGCGCGCAGGGTCTGCCGCAGGAGAAGGTCAGGGGCGCGTTCCTCGTCGCCCCCTCCGACTGGGACCGCCCGGGCCTCGTGCCGGAGTTCGACGGCGGCGACTTCGTGCCGGTGCCGCGCCTGCCCCTGCCCTTCCGCACCCATGTGGTCGCCAGCCGGAATGACGCCTACTGCGACTTCGAGGTCGCGCGCGGGCTGGCCATGGCCTGGGGCGCCACGCTGCAGGACGCCGGTCACGCCGGCCACATCAACCTGGAAAGCGGGCACGGCCCCTGGCCGGAGGGCATGATGTCCTTCGCCCATTTCATGGCGCGGCTGTAACGCCGCGCCAGTCAGCCGGCTGCGCCCTGCCCTGCACGCCCTCTTGTCACCCGATCCGCGCCAGCGTGTCCTTCAGCGCGGCGGAGAACAGCGTCAGGTCGACGCCATGGGCGATGAAGCTGTAGCCCATGTCCCGGGCCTGGGCGACGCCGGAGGCCTCGAGGCAGAAGATGCCGGCGATCTTGCCGGCCGCGCGCGTGCGTGCGGCGATATCCTGCGCGGCTGCCATCGTCAGGGGGCCGCCCGGATCGAGCCTTGCCCCCTTGTTCAGCGTCAGCGAAAGGTCGCTCGGCCCGACGAAGATGCCGTCAATCCCCGGCTCGGCAAGGATGTCGTCGAGTGCGGCGATGGCCTCCGGCGTTTCGATCATCGCCAGTGACAGAAGCTCGGTGTTGGCACTCGCCAGATAGTCGGCGGGCGACTTGCCGGCCAGCATCGCGCCGCGCTGCGGTCCCCAGCTGCGCGCGCCAACCGGCGGGTATTTCATCGCGTCGGCAAAGGCCCGCGCCTCGGCGGCGGAGTTGATCATCGGGGCGATGACCAGCTCGGCGCCGAAATCGAGCGCCCGGCTGGCCGTGCCCGATTCGCCGACCGGAATGCGGACGGCCCGGTGCGCACCCGAAAGCGCGATGGCCGCCAGCCCGTCCCGCAGGCTGGCAATGTCATGCATGCCATGCTGCATGTCGAGCGTGACACACGGATACCCGGCCCGGCCCATGACTTCGGCGAGGATCGGAACGGCCAGGTTGGACCAGGCGGTCACGATGGTTTCGCCCGCACGCAGACGCGTGGCGAGGCTGGGCTGGGGTGCATTGGACATGATCTTGGATCCCTGAACTGTCTCGACCGCGTAGCGAGAGGTTCGCCAGCGCCGTCCGGTTGGAGCGGGATCAAAGCCGGTTCGCACCGCGCCGGCAAGCCATGCGACACCGCAGGCTGTCCGGCACCCTCAAACAAGTGCACCGCTGGTCAAGACGCGCGTTTGCGGAGCCCAAAAACAAAGACCCCGCCGAAGCGGGGTCTCGAAGGCTCATCGGAGAACGGCTTATTCGCCCTTCTGGATCTGGTCGATGGCGGTGTGCATCAGCTCGTCCATCGTGCGGCGGATCTGGTGGTCGGACTGGTCGACGGACCCGTTGTCGAAATCGGCCCGGATCTTGCGGAACACGTCCTCGTCGCCGGCTTCCTCGAAGTCGGCGCGCACGACTTCCTTGGCATAGGCTTCCGCCTGCTCGCCGGACAGGCCAAGCCGTTCGGCCGCCCAAAGGCCAAGCAGCTTGTTGCGACGGGCCGTCGCCTTGAAACGCAGTTCTTCGTCATGGGCAAACTTGCCCTCGAAGCCCTGCTGACGGTCATCAAACGTGCTCATCGGGTGCCTCCTCACTGGCGGACAGGTGGTCTGCTCCCCATATGGGGGCTCATTCGGGCTTCTCAATATCGTCCGCTGTCATTCAAATCAACGCGCTATCGCCGCAATTAAGCAGTCGTGCGGAGGTTCGGGAAAAGACCGGCCCGCGCTCATTGTGCTTTTGCGAAGGATCGGTTAAGTTCCGCGCCGCTAATGCGGGGCTAAATGTCGATACCGAGGGGATTGGTCAGCGCACGCGACACCCGGAATCAGACGCCAAGGAGCATCCCGCCTCGATGGATTTCCTCAAACGAACACGGTACGTGCCCATGAATCGCCGCCGGCGCATCTATGAAGGCAAGGGCAAGATCCTCTATGAGGGCCCGGAGCCTGGAACCTTGATCCAGCATTTCAAGGACGACGCGACTGCCTTCAACGCCAAGAAACACGAAATCGTCGATGGCAAGGGCGTCCTGAACAACCGGATCTCGGAATACATCTTCAACCAGCTGAACGGCATGGGCATTCCGACCCATTTCATCCGCCGCATGAACATGCGCGAGCAGCTGATCCGCGAAGTCGAGATCATCCCGCTGGAAGTCGTGGTGCGCAACGTCGCGGCCGGCTCGCTCTCTTCGCGCCTTGGCCTCGAGGAAGGCACCCAGCTGCCGCGCTCGATCATCGAGTTCTACTACAAGAGCGACGCCCTCAACGACCCGATGGTCGCTGAAGAGCACATCACCGCCTTCGGCTGGGCCACCCCGCAGGAGCTCGACGACATCATGGCGCTCGCCATCCGTGTCAACGATTTCCTGTCCGGCCTGTTCCTCGGCGTCGGCATCCGTCTCGTCGATTTCAAGATCGAGTGCGGCCGCCTGTTCGAGGGCGACATGATGCGCATCGTCGTTGCCGACGAGATTTCCCCGGACAACTGCCGCCTGTGGGACATCACGACCAACGAGAAGATGGACAAGGACCGCTTCCGCCGCGACCTCGGCGGCATGCTCGAGGCCTATCAGGAAGTCGCCCGCCGTCTGGGCATCCTGAACGACAACGAGCGCCCCGGCGGCACCGGCCCGACGCTGGTGCAGTAAGCATCCGGCATCGCGCCCCCGAAACGGAAAACCCCTGGCGAACACTTCGCCGGGGGTTTTTGCTTTTCCGGGTGCCGCGCGGGTCCTTGGCTCTTTCGCGCCTGGCCTCTCTGGTGTAAGGAGCGCGCAACGGAAGGCCCAGCGCGGCCGAGGCGATCAACGGAAAGACGACAGCGATGAAGGCACGTGTCACCGTCACCCTGAAGAACGGCGTTCTGGATCCCCAGGGCAAGGCCATCGAGGGGGCGCTGGGCGCGCTCGGCTTCGGCGGCATCGGCGGCGTGCGCCAGGGCAAGGTCTTCGACATCGAGCTGAGTGACCGGGACGCGGCCAAGGCGCGCGAGGAAATCGCCGCCATGTGCGAGAAGCTGCTCGCCAACACGGTGATCGAGAACTACGCCATCGAGATCCTCTGAAGCGGAGGCAGCCGGCCCTGCCGCTGCTGCTCAAGGCGCAAACCAGACCAACGGGGAACCGAGATCATGAAGTCCGCCGTCATCCTCTGCCCAGGCCTCAACCGCGACCGCGACATGCTCTATGCGCTGGAGACGATCACCGGCCGCAAGCCCGCAACGGTCTGGCACACGGACACCGACATCCCGGACGTTGATCTCATCGTCATCCCGGGTGGCTTTTCCTACGGCGACTACCTGCGCTGCGGCGCCATTGCCGCGCGCTCGCCGGTGCTGCAGACCGTGATCGAGCGCGCCGCCAGGGGCGTGCATGTCCTGGGCGTGTGCAACGGCTTCCAGATCCTCACCGAGGCGGGCCTTCTGCCGGGCGCCCTGATGCGCAATACCGGCCTGAAGTTCATCTGCAAGGAAGTGAAGCTCAAGACCGTCAACGCCCGCACCGCCTTCTCGAATGCCTTCCAGGAGGGCGAGGTCTGGCGCTGCCCGATTGCCCACCATGACGGCAACTACTTCGCCGACGCCGAGACGCTGAAGGCCATCGAGGACAACGGCCAGGTCGTGTTCCGCTATGCGGATGGCCAGAACCCGAACGGCTCGCTGAACGACATTGCCGGCATCGTCAACGCCAAGGGCAATGTCCTTGGCATGATGCCGCATCCGGAGAACCTGATCGAGGATCTGCAGGGCGGCCGCGACGGCCGCAAGCTGTTCGAAAGCCTCGTCGGCCAGCTGGTCGCCTGACCAGAAACACCAAACCCGGCGCGGGGACAGGACATGAGCAAGCTCGAACTGCCCCGCGACCTCCAGAGTGACATCGCCAGCCGTCTTGCCGCCTTCTGCCGCACCGAGCTGGACATCGATCTTGGCAACATGGACGCGCTGCGTCTCCTCGATTTCCTGAGCCAGGAAGCCGGCAGCGCCTTCTATACACAAGGCGTGCGCGACGCCGCCGCCCTCGCCGCCCGCCGCTTCGACGATCTCAGCGACGATCTCTCCGCCCTGGAGCGCCACGACCGGCGGTGAGACACCGAGCGGTTGGCGATCAGAAACCCGCCCTCGCCGGTGTTGCACAAACTGACCGCGGCCCCCCTCTCCCCCCTTGAGGGGGAGATGTCCGCGCATGCGGACAGAGGGGGGTGCAGCGCCGCCGCGCTGTTCCACCTTCACTCTTTCCTGACAGGCCCAATACCCCCCTCTGCCCCCGACCGGGGGCATCTCCCCCTCAAGGGGGGAGAGCATCCGGCTCCTGACCACTCCGGGACGACAAACAGCTGTTCGACTGAAGGGACCAGGGCCTTCCACTCGACGTCCCGACTTGGCGGGCACGCAGTCGCTGCCCTTGCCGCTCCCCTCCCCTTGCCGCCCCCCTCCCCTTGCCCCTCCCGGTGCCGATGTGCATGCTGGCGCAAAACGGGGGTGGACTGATGACGGGCGATGACTTCTTCCAGCCGGTGTCCGGCTTTGACCTGCCGCGCTTTGCCGGAATACCGACCTTCATGCGCCTGCCGCATGTCGGCATTGCCGACGACCGCGCCGCGGATGTCGACATCGGCCTGATCGGGGTGCCCTGGGACGGCGGGACCACCAACCGTGCCGGCGCCCGCCATGGTCCGCGACAGCTGCGCGACCTCTCGACCATGATCCGCCAGGTGCATCCGCACACGGGCGTCAATCCGTTCAGGCTGGCGCGCTGCGCCGATCTTGGCGATGCGCCGGTGAACCCGGCGGATGTGCAGGACGCGCTGGCCCGCATCACGGGCTTCTACGACCAGGTGATGGATCTCGGCATCACGCCCCTGTCCGCCGGCGGCGACCATCTCGTCTCCCTGCCGATCCTGAGGGCCCTCGCCCGGCAGGGGCCGCTCGGGATGGTCCAGTTCGACGCCCACACCGATCTCTTCGACGGCTATTTCGGCGGCTTCCGCTACACCCACGGCACGCCCTTCCGCCGCGCCATCGAAGAGGAGCTTCTGGATCCCGAACGGGTCATCCAGGTCGGCATCCGCGGCACCATGTATGACGGCGAGGACATTGCCTGGGGCGAGGCCCAGGGCGTGCGCATCATCATGATCGAGGAACTGATGGAGCGCGGCGTCGAGCATGTGATGGACGAGGTGCGCGAGCGCGTCGGGCGCGAGCCGACCTATGTCACCTTCGACATCGACGGCATCGATCCGGCCTTCGCCCCGGGCACCGGCACGCCCGAGATCGGCGGCTTCACCTCGTTCCAGGCACAGCGGATGATCCGCAAGCTCTCCGGTCTCAACCTCGTCGGCGCGGATCTGGTCGAGGTATCGCCCCCGTTCGATCCGTCAGGCGGCACCGCCTGGCTCGGCGCATCGCTGCTGTTCGAGCTCCTGTGCGTGCTCGCCACGGCCCGCGAGGCAGCCGCATGACATGAAAAGGCATCCTGCGCCCGGGGGCGACAGGATGCAAGGTGGACAGGCAATCAGGCGAACGGGACCTGCAGGCAGATCAGGCCCTGAGCAGCCCGTCGATGTGGCGGATGACCTCCTGCGAGGCCTTTTCCATCTCGGCCATGGCTTTCAGCGCACCATCCTTGTCGCCGGCGGCATGCAGGCTGGCGGCCTGCCGGCCGAAGCGGTGCACCGCCTCGTGGACCGGCAGCAGCGCCGCGAAGGAGGGATGGTTGCGCAGTTTCGGATCGCGGACCCCGTCGTACCACTTGCCAAGCCGGCAGGAGTGGTGATCGTTGAGCTCGTCGCTGTGCAGGTTCTTCAGGCCGACGAGCAGTTCCGAGAGCCGCTTCTTCCACAACAGGTGATCGGACTTGGCGCGATGCAGCACATAGTTGCGGATCTCGCGCTTGTCGAGCTCGGCAAACTGCGCGGTGATGATGGTCTCGGAACTGCCGACCGCCCGGATCACGCTGTCGGCATGACCGGCCGCCGTCTCGGAATGGCGGGCGACCGCGTGCAGGCCCTTCGCAATCTCGCGCACGGCCTCGCTCTGCTGGCTCAGCAGGCCGGCAATGGCATTCATCCGCGAGGTGTTGCCGCCGACATGGTCCAGGACCGAGCCGATCTTGGAGGCCGCGTCTTCCGACTGCTCGACGCTCTCGCCCACGAGACCCTGGACGTCGTCGACCGCCGCCATCACCTCGCCGACATGCACCTGCAGGCGCTCGATGCGGGCGCGGATGTCGTCGGTCGCCTTCTGCGTCTGACCGGAGAGCTGCTTCACCTCGCTGGCCACGACCGCAAAGCCCTTGCCGGCTTCGCCGGCACGGGCCGCCTCGATGGTCGCATTGAGGGCGAGCAGGTTGGTCTGCTGCGCCAGACCGTCGATGGTGGCGACGAAGGTGCCGATCTGCTCGGCCGCGAGCGCCAGCTGGCGCGCGCTCTCGCTCATCTTGTCGAAGGAATCGCCGATCTGCCGCGAAGAGATCGCGGCCTTGCGGGTGGCACCGGCGCCCGAATGCAGCGACTCATGCGCCACCTCCATCGAGGTCGCCGCCTCGTTGGCGGTGTGCGAGATCTGCTCGATCGACGCGGTCATCTCGTCGACGCTCGCCGCCATCACCGAAGCCTGCCGGTCCGTGGCCCGGATCTCGCCGGTGATGCGGGCCGTCGCGGCCATGGCCTCGCTGGCCTGGACCGAAAAGTCCACCGTCTGGCCCAGCTGCGTCTCGTCCTGGCGCGCCAGCGTCGCTGCCAGCGAGGTCAGGGCAACCGCGATGTCGGCCGGCAGCGCCTCGATCCCGCTCAGCGGGGCGCGGGCTTCCAGGGCGCGCAGGGCGCTGACGATGGCCACGACGGAAAGATCAGGGGCTTTGCTTGCGGCAGTCTCGGATGCGGGCGTGGCAGTCTTGAAACGAAACATGGTCTTCCCCTTCGTCATTTCTAACGATAGCTACGACGACAGGCTGAACGAAGACTTAACGCAAGGCGCCAGGCTCGAGAAAATGACGCAGGGTCATCCTGGACTTGGTGCACACCGCCGCCGGCAAGCAGGGACGCCCCACCCCGGCGGCAATCCGCGCCAAGCCTGTGCTTTTGACCCCCGAAGCCCTCCCATTCCCGGCGGTGATCTGTTAAAGGGGGCTCGAACCGCCCCCGGCACTGTCCCTTGCGCAAAGAAGCGGATGCCCATGATCCCGAACGACATCAAGATCACCCCGGACCTCGTCGCGGCCCACGGCCTGAAGCCCGACGAATACCAGCGGATCCTCGACCTGATCGGCCGCGAGCCGACCTTCACGGAACTGGGCATCTTCTCGGCCATGTGGAACGAGCACTGTTCCTACAAGTCCTCGAAGAAGTGGCTGAAGACTCTGCCGACCAGCGGTCCGCGCGTGGTCCAGGGACCGGGCGAGAATGCCGGTGTCGTCGATATCGGGGATGGCGACGTGATCGTCTTCAAGATGGAGAGCCACAACCACCCCTCCTACATCGAGCCCTACCAGGGTGCGGCGACGGGCGTCGGCGGCATCCTGCGCGACGTCTTCACCATGGGCGCACGTCCTGTTGCGGCGATGAACGCGCTGCGCTTCGGCGCGCCGGACCATCCGCGCACGCGTCACCTCGTCTCCGGCGTTGTCGCCGGCGTTGGCGGCTACGGCAACTCCTTCGGCGTGCCGACGGTTGGCGGCGAGGTGGAGTTCCACGCCCGCTACAACGGCAACTGCCTCGTCAACGCCTTTGCCGCCGGCCTCGCCAGGAAGGACGGCATTTTCCTGTCCAAGGCGGAAGGCGTCGGCCTCCCCGTCGTTTATCTCGGTGCCAAGACCGGCCGTGACGGCGTCGGTGGCGCCACCATGGCCTCGGCCGAGTTCGACGACAGCATCGAGGAAAAGCGCCCGACCGTTCAGGTGGGCGACCCCTTCACCGAAAAGTGCCTGCTGGAAGCCTGCCTTGAGCTGATGGCGTCCGGCGCGGTGATCGCGATCCAGGACATGGGCGCGGCCGGCCTCACCTGCTCGGCCGTCGAGATGGGTGCCAAGGGCGACCTCGGCATCGAGCTCGATCTCGACATGGTGCCGGTGCGCGAGGAGCGCATGACCGCCTACGAGATGATGCTGTCGGAAAGCCAGGAGCGCATGCTCATGGTGCTCAGGCCGGAGAAGGAAGAGGAAGCCAAGGCGATCTTCGTCAAGTGGGGTCTCGACTTCGCCATCGTCGGCAAGACCACCAACACGCTGCGCTTCATCATCAAGCATCAGGGCGAGGTGGTTGCCGACCTGCCGATCAAGGAACTCGGCGACCAGGCGCCGGAATATGACCGCCCGTGGATCGAAAGCCCGAAGCGCCCGCTGCTGGCTGCAAGCGACGTGGCCGAGCCGGCCGACTATGCGGATGCGCTGGTGAGGCTCGTCGGCGGGGCCAACGGCGGGTCGCGCCGCTGGGTCTATGAGCAGTATGACACGCTGATCCAGGGCAACACGGCCCAGCGTCCCGGCGGCGATGCGGGCGTCATCCGCGTCAATGGCGCCGGCAAGGGCCTCGCCTTCTCCGCCGACGTGACGCCGCGCTACTGCGAGGCCGATCCGGTCGAAGGCGGCAAGCAGGCCGTCGCCGAAGTCTGGCGCAACCTGACCGCCGTCGGCGCCGAGCCGCTCGCGATCACCGACAACCTCAACTTCGGCAACCCGGAAAAGCCGGAGATCATGGGCCAGTTCGTCGGCTGCATCAAAGGCATCGGCGAAGCCTGCCGCGCTCTCGACTTCCCCGTCGTCTCCGGCAACGTCTCGCTCTACAACGAGACGCATGGCCAGGCCATCCTGCCCACCCCGGCCATCGCCGGCGTCGGCCTGCTCGATGATGTCACGGTCAGCGCCAGCATCGCCTTCGCGCGCGCCGGCGAGACCATCCTGCTGATCGGCGGCCAGGGCAGCCATCTGGGCGCCAGCCAGTATCTGGCCGAGATCCTCGGCCGCGAAGAAGGCGCACCGCCGCCGGTCGACCTGGCCGCAGAGCGCCGCAACGGGGACCTGGTGCGCGGCTGGATCCGCGCGCGCCGCGTCACGGCGGTGCATGACATCTCCTCCGGCGGCCTTGCCGTGACCCTGGCCGAGATGGCCATGGCTGGCGATCTCGGCGCGCAGGTCCGCATCGAGGGGCCGGCCCACGCCGCCCTGTTCGGCGAGGACCAGGGCCGCTACGTGGTCACCGTCCCCGCCGACGCGGCCGATGCGGCCATCGAGGACGCGCTGGATGCCGGCATCGACATCCGCCGCCTCGGCACCACCGGGGGAACGGATTTGACTGTCGAGGGCATCCTCACCATATCCGTTGCAAAGCTGCGCGCGGCGCATGAAGAATGGTTCCCGGCCTTCATGTCGGCACGGTGAACCTGAGGGGCACACGCCGCCGGCAAGGAAACGCACAGGGCCTGACGGCCAACGCCGTCAGGTCATCCGGAATTCAGAGGGAAAAAGGGTCTGACCGATGCCGATGGACGCGAATGAAATCATCACCCTGATCAAGGCCGCCCTGCCGGACGCCAAGGTCGAGGTGCGCGATCTGGCGGGCGATGGCGATCACTATGCAGCCAACGTTGTCTCCGAGGCCTTCCGCGGCAAGAGCCGCGTCCAGCAACACCAGATGGTCTACCAGGCCCTGAAGGGCAACATGGGCGGGACGCTCCACGCCCTGGCGCTGCAGACCAACGCACCGGACTGATCCCGTCCGAGGGACACCATTCCTGCGGGCCGCCTGCGGCCCGTTCTCACAAGGATGAAGCGATGAGCATTCAGAACTGGATCAAGAACGAAGTCGAGACCAACGACGTGGTGCTGTTCATGAAGGGCACGCCGAACTTCCCGCAGTGCGGGTTCTCCGGCCAGGTCGTGCAGATCCTCGACTATCTCGGCGTGCCCTACAAGGGCATCAACGTGCTCGAGGACGCCGAGCTGCGCCAGGGCATCAAGGACTTCACCAACTGGCCGACGATCCCCCAGCTCTACGTCAAGGGCGAGTTCGTCGGCGGCTGTGACATCGTCCGCGAGATGTTCCAGAACCAGGAACTGCAGGCCCTGTTCGCGGAAAAGGGCGTCGCGGCCTGACCCGCGCGCCCTCTGGCGCGGCCTGCAACCAGAAATCTGTGGACCGGCTGCCCCAGCGTCAGCCGGTCCTTTGCTGTCAGCTAGGCAAATTTTGCCGAGCAGCCTAACCTGAATGGCAGGTGAATGCCGGATTCAGGGTCAGTACAGTCGTGTACCGCCATTCTCCGTACCAAGACCGGACCAGCCGGATGTCAGGGAGCGGGGACGATGCTGAAGACCACCAGCCTTTTTGCTTTTGCCGCATCGGCGCTCATTGTCAGCGCCGTGGCCGTTGCCAACACGCCCGGCCTGCTCGGCCAGGACAACGAGCTGACCCGCGTCAGCTGTGCCAGCGTCATGCTGTTCGTGCCGGCCCAGGGCCGTTCTGCCGAAGACCTCTGCCAGCCGCATGGCGGTGTCGCTGCTGCCGGATCGCGGCCGGCGAGCGAGGGCGTCGTGGTGTTGATGCGCAATGCGCCCGCCGGCGGCTTCAAGGGCCGCTACGAGGCCGGCTCCTGATCCGGCCGGCGAAGCCGCGGATCGCCCTGCCCGTCTGACCGGCTCGTGCGGCCACGCAAGGCCTGGCCGCCCGGATCGCGCCAAAGCGAGGATCCCAGTTCAGGGCGTCCAGTCCCGGGCGACCAGTCCCGGCTCGCCGTTTCGGGGGGCCATTGCGGGGGAACCGGTCTCGGGATCCGAGTGCGAAGCTGCCGGCCCGGGCCCAGCCCGGACCAGCGATGCCACCGTCCTACTCGGCCGCAAACAGGTTCCGCGTCATCGCAAGACCGGCGCCGCAGGGTTCCTCGTTGTCGCGCGCTTCCTTGCCGGTGCTCTCGCCGGGGCGCACCGAGACGAAATCGAACAAAGTCCGGTCGAGGAGATGCGACGGCCGGGTATGGGCCAGCGCCCGCGCCATGACGCCCAGGCGGCCCGGAGAGGCACGTTCCCAGTCCATCAGCATGCGCTTGACCTCCTCGCGCTGCAGGCCATCCTGCGAGCCGCAGAGGTTGCAGGGAATGATCGGAAACTGCATGGCTGCCGCATAGCGTGCCACGTCGCTCTCGGCGCAATAGGCGAGCGGACGCAGCACCAGCAGGTCCCCCTCGTCATTGACCAGCTTGGGCGGCATCGACGCCAGACGCCCGCCGTGGAACAGGTTCATGAAGAAGGTCTCGAGGATGTCCTCGCGGTGGTGCCCCAGCACGATCGCCTCGCAGCCCTGCTCGCGCGCGATCCGGTACAGGATGCCGCGCCGGAGCCGCGAGCACAGCGAGCAATAGGTCTTGTGCGCCGGGATCTTCGCCGTGACGATCGAATAGGTGTCCTCGCGCACGATGATGTTCTCGATGCCGTTCTTCTCGAAGAAGGCCGGCAGGATCTCGGGCGGGAAGCCGGGTTGCGCCTGGTCCAGATTGCAGGCCAGCAGGTCCACCGGCAGCAGGCCGCGCCATTTCAGGTCCATCAGCACGGCCAGCAGCGTGTAGCTGTCCTTGCCGCCCGACAGGCAGACGAGCCAGCGGGGGCGCTTCTGATGCGCGTCCGGCGGCACCATGCCGTAGTCGTCGATCGCCTGGCGCACCTCGCGCAGCAGCCGCTTGCGCAGCTTCTTGAACTCCACCGTCGACGGCGCAGCCCTGAGCATCGCCGGGCAGTCGGCATCCGCGCCCCTGTCCGTGTCGGTATCCGTGTCCAGGGAAGGATCGAGCTGTTCGTTCGCAAGGGTCATCGTGGGATCCTGATCGCTGACCGGCGCCTGAGGCGGCGCACGCAAGCCGTCCGGGGTGCTATGCCGTTCCCTCCGGCGTTTGTAAAGGGCCGCGCCCGCCCGCGCCCCCCGCAAAAAGAAAGGCCGCCCGGAGGGGCGGCCAGTTGAGAGGAGGCTTGGGAGGAAAACAGGCAGGCAAACCGGTTACTGATACTTGGCAAGGATGGCGGCCTGCGTGCCGTCGTCGATCATCGACTTGAGCGCGGCGCGCATCTTCTCCAGCGTGGCCGGATCGGTGTTGAGGTTGCAGGCCATCGACAGGGTGGTCTCGTTGATGACGAACGCCTCTTCGACGGCGGCACCGGTCTTCTTCAGGTTCTCGTAGAAGGAGCCCGACACGGCCACCAGATCGACACGACCGGCCTCGAGCTTCTTCAGCGTCTGCTCGAGATTGTTGGCAGGATCAATGGTGGGGAAGCCGGCGGTCTTCAGAAGATCCTCGGTGTAGTCCTTCGCCTGGGTCCCGATCCGGAAGGTCTTGGCCTCGTCAACCGTCTTCGGCGCGACGCTGGAGCCGGCCTTGCGGATCAGGATGGTGCGGTCCACGAACAGCGGCTCGACCCAGGTGAAGCGCTTGTCCCGTTCCGCGCTGTGGGAGGCGGTGAACACGCAGGTGTTCGGGTCCTTTTCGGCCAGGCCGATCGCCCGCGACCACTGCATCATCTCGGCCTTGTAGGGAACGCCGGCACGCTTCATCAGCTCGAAGACCTGATCTGCACCGATGCCGACGATCTTGTCGCCCTCCATGAAATTGTAAGGCTTGTAATCTTCGGTCGTCAGCGTGATTTCCGCTGCGTTGGAATGTCCCATGAAGCAGACAAGAGCAATTGCAGAGAGCAGGATCTTCTTCATTCCAGCAGTCCTCCGAGATCTTACGGGGCAGAGATATTGTCCGCCTGATGAGTTGACCTTGCGTCAGATTTATTGCGCGAGCGTTACCGCAACCGTCGACTGCACCCCTCTTGCGCCGACAAAATGCGCCCTGCGTTAGCTTTGGGGTCACTTCCGTGAGACATGGTTAGAATTGGTTATCGAGCAGGCGAGCAATTCGACATGACGTATTGTCTGGGCATTCTCCTTGAGGACGGGCTCGTGATGGCCTCCGACTCCCGCACCAACGCGGGCGTGGACCAGATCGCGACCGTGTCCAAACTGTCGACCTTCGCCACACCCGGCGAACGGGTGATCACGGTCCTGTCGGCTGGCAACCTCGCAACCACCCAGGCCGTGATCTCGTCGCTGCGCCACGCCTGGGGCAACGGCGATCCGCACCGGGACCTCACCCTTGCCACGAGCCTGTTCGACGCCACCCAGAAGATCGGCGACTGCCTGCGCGACGTGCTGGCCCGCGAGGCGAGCTTCGTCCACCCCTATGGCGATCCCTCGGCCTCCTTCCTGGTCGGGGGCCAGATCGCGGGGGAAGCCCCCCGGCTGTTCCAGATCTATTCGGCCGGCAATTTCATGGAAGCCTCGGAACGCACCCCGTTCCTGCAGATCGGGGAGACGAAGTACGGCAAGCCGATCCTCGACCGCCTGCTGCGCCATGACACCGGCCTGCCGGAGGCGGCCAAGCTGACGCTGCTGTCCTTCGATGCGACAATGCGCTCCAACCTTTCGGTGGGCGCCCCGATCGACCTTCTGCTTTATGCCCGCGACACGCTCGAGGCGCGCCGCCTGCGCTCCTTCGACGAGGGCGATCCCTATCTGGCGGGCCTGCGCCAGGGCTATGCGGCCGGGCTGACAAGCCTCGTGGCGGCCTTGCCGACGCCGGACATGTAGCGCCGGCGTGCCGCACCCCGGCACAAAAGCAAAAAGGCCGCCCGATGGGCGGCCTTCCTGTTTCTCCGGTAACCGGACCGATCAGCGCGAATAGAATTCGACGATCAGGTTCGGTTCCATCTGGACCGGGTACGGCACTTCGTTGAAGGCCGGGATGCGGGTCAGCTTGACGGTCATCTTGCCGTGGTCGACTTCCAGGTACTCCGGAACGTCACGCTCGGAGGACTGGGACGCCTCGAGGACGATGGCGAGCTGCTTGGAGCGCTCACGCACCTCGATGACGTCGCCCGGACGGCAGCGGTAGCTGCCGATGGTGACGCGCTTGCCGTTGACCTTGACGTGGCCGTGGTTGACGAACTGACGCGCGGCGAACACGGTCGGAACGAACTTGGCGCGGTAGACGACCGCGTCGAGACGGCGCTCCAGCAGACCGATCAGGTTTTCGGAGCTGTCGCCCTTCATGCGCGACGCTTCGACGTAGGTCTTGTGGAACTGCTTCTCGGAAATGTTGCCGTAGTAGCCCTTGAGCTTCTGCTTGGCGCGCAGCTGCACGCCGAAGTCCGAGAGCTTGCCCTTGCGGCGCTGGCCATGCTGGCCGGGGCCGTATTCACGCTTGTTGACCGGGCTCTTCGGGCGACCCCAGATGTTCTCGCCCATGCGGCGGTCAATCTTGTACTTAACGCTGTGGCGCTTCGACATCGCTGTTTCCTTGTGTCGTTTGGCTCATTTTAAGGAAACGCGCCCTCCTTTACCGGATCGGCCGCAGCATCTGCCGGGGCGATCTGATCGACAGGGGTCCAGCTGAACGGCGCCGGCTGGAAAGTCCCCACGGGTGCGTGCACCGGCGAGGCCAGGCCCCGCACGGATCGCGGGTGAATAGACGAGACGGCCGGGATTGTCAAACCCGCCTGCGCGCCCGCGGCTCGAAAACCTCCGGATACCCGCCGGACACCGTGCAAGCCCCCGGTGCCTAGACCAGTGGCGACAGGCCGAAGCCCTGCACCAGACGCTGCGTGGCAAAATCGGGGGCGTCGGAGGTGAAGACGACGCGGTCCGGACGGGAATCGGCCTTCAGCCGGTCGAGCGGCGGCACCAGCCGCCGCGCCTGACGGGCGATGGCCTCGGCCGGATCAAGCCAGTCGACGGGCCAGGGCGCAAGACGGCGGAACACGTTCACGAGGAAGGGATAATGCGTGCAGGCCAGCACGACGATGTCCGTCCGCGCGCCCTCCTTCTCGTGGAAGCAGTCGCGGATCTCGGTCAGCACCTCGGCATCGGCCAGCGTCTCGCCGCGGATATAGGCCTCCGCCATGCTGGCCAGCCGCGCGGAGCCGACAAGGCGGACGTGGCACTGGCTGGCGAAGGACTGGATCAGGTCGCGCGTGTAGGCGCGCTTCACGGTGCCCGGGGTGGCCAGCACGGAGATGAGCCCCGAGCGGGTGCGCTCCGCCGCCGGCTTGATTGCCGGCACCGTGCCGACAAAGACCGTGCCGGGAAAGGCCGCCCGGAGGTCGGCACCGGCCAGCGTGAAGGCCGTGTTGCAGGCCACCACCGCGATCTCGGGATCAAAGCGGTGCAGCAGGTCCTTGAACAGGGTGAGAAGGCGCGACTTCAGCGCCTCCTCCTCCCAGCCGCCATAGGGAAAGCCGGCATCATCCGCCACATAGACGAAGCTGCGCTCCGGCATCAGCACGCGCGCCTCGCGCAGGACCGTCAACCCGCCGATCCCCGAATCGAACAGGAGGACGGGCCGGCTCATGCGCCGTCGCGCTCGGCCGGCGTGTCGTCAGCCGCACCGAGGTCGACCGCCCCGGCCGTGCCCTCCCCGGCCTCGTCCTTGCGCGGGCGCGTCGGGCGACCTTCCAGCGCGGCGATGATGCCGCGCAGGGTCTTCACCTCCTGGTCGGTCAGCTCGGCCTTCTGGAAGATGTTGCGGATGTTGCGGATGATGTGCGGACGCCGCTCCACGGGCCGGAAAAAGGTCACCCGGTCCAGCGCACCTTCCAGATGGTCGAACAGGCGCAGAAGATCTTCCTTCTTCGCCGGCGGATTGGTCTCGGTGTCGAGCGTGAAGGGCAAGGCGCCGCTGGTCGCCGTCTTGCGCCATTCATAGGCACAGACCAGCACCGCCTGGGCAATGTTCAGCGAGGCGAAGTTCGGGTCGACCGGCAACGTCAGGATCTCGTCCGCCAGCGCGACTTCCTCGTTGTTGAGACCCCAGCGCTCGCGCCCGAAGATGTAGCCCGTGGCAAGGCCCTCGGCTCCGAGCCCGGTCACCTTCACTGCGGCCTCGTCGGGGCCGCGCACCGGCTTGGCCACTTCGCGGGAGCGGGCCGTCGTCGCATAGACGAAGGTGAGATCGGCGATCGCGGCCTCGAGGCTGTCGAAGACCTGCACCTTGTCGATGACATGGTCGGCGCGCGAGGCTGCCGCCCGGGCCTTCTCGCTCGGCCAGCCGTCGCGCGGGTTGACGATGCGCAGGTCGACGAGGCCGAAGTTGGCCATGGCACGGGCGGCCGTGCCGATGTTCTCGCCGAGCTGCGGTTCACACAGGATCACTGCCGGCGGACGGACACCGACGGTCAGTGCTTCCTCGTTGATGTTTGCGTTGCGTGTCATGATGGCCGGGATGTAGCGGAACTCGAGCCGAAATTCCAGCAGATCGCGGTGCGGACGCAAGGCCCAGACAGCGATCACACCGGTTGGACCGCAGGAGCGACCTGAAAGGCGATCCGCGACATGTCCGGGCAGGCTGGCGGCGGAGCGGTCGCCCGCGTCCGGCTTTCGTTTGATTGCCTTTTTGACCCCGGTTGTTAAA
This sequence comes from Pannonibacter sp. XCT-53, assembly GCF_009915765.1. Classification (NCBI taxonomy): domain Bacteria; kingdom Pseudomonadati; phylum Pseudomonadota; class Alphaproteobacteria; order Hyphomicrobiales; family Stappiaceae; genus Pannonibacter; species Pannonibacter tanglangensis. The sequence goes on along the minus strand of NZ_JAABLQ010000001.1, from coordinate 625,887 downwards.
ACACCCAGAACTTTCGCGGGCCCGAGGCTGGCGAAAAATTGCGCACAATTGTATACGCAGTACGAACTCCGATCCGGACCGGCCCCCCGGTCCTGTGTCCCGTCACCGTCTTTGGGAAGCGACAGACATGGCCGACATCATTTACACCAAGGTCGACGAAGCGCCGGAACTGGCGAGCGCCTCGTTCCTTCCGATCATCAAGGCCTTCACCGGCCCGGCGGGCATCTCCATCGGCACCAAGGACATCTCGCTGGCCGGCCGCATCCTCGCCAGCTTCCCGCAGTATCTGACCGATGCGCAGAAGCAGCCGGACGACCTGGCCGAACTCGGCCGCCTGGTGATCGAGCCGGATGCGAATGTCATCAAGCTGCCGAACATTTCCGCCTCGCAGCCGCAGCTGAACGCCGCGATCAAGGAACTGCAGGCCCAGGGCTATGCCATCCCCTCCTACCCGGACGCGCCCGCCACGGACGAGGAAAAGGCCGTCAAGGCCACCTACGATGCCATCAAGGGGTCGGCCGTGAACCCGGTGCTGCGCGAAGGCAACTCCGACCGCCGCGCGCCCAAGGCCGTCAAGGAATTCGCCAAGAAGAACCCGCATTCGATGGGCGCCTGGGCGCCGACCTCCAGGACCCATGTCGCCACCATGGGCAAGAACGACTTCGCCGCCAACGAAAAGTCGGTCACCATCGCGGCCGCCTCCGCCGGCACCGCCAGGATCGAGCACGTGGCCAAGGACGGCACCGTCACCGTTCTCAAGAACAACCTGAAGCTTGACGCCGGTGACGTGCTCGACGGCACGTTCCTGAGCGCCAAGGCGCTCGACGCCTTCCTCGCCGCCGAGATCGCCGACGCCAAGGCGCAGGGCATCCTGTTCTCCGTCCACCTCAAGGCGACGATGATGAAGGTCTCCGACCCGATCATCTTCGGCCATGTGGTCAAGGCCTTCCTCAAGGACTTCTTCGCCAAGCACGGCGCCGCGCTCGCAGCCGCCGGCGTCAACCCGGATCTCGGCCTTGGCGATCTGGAAGCCAAGATTTCCGCCCTGCCGAATGCTGCCGAGCTGCAGGCCGATCTGAAGGCCGCGCTCGACGCCGGCCCGGCGCTCTACATGGTGAACTCGGACAAGGGCATCACCAACCTGCATGTCTCGTCCGACGTCATCATCGACGCCTCCATGCCGGCCCTCATCCGCGCCGGCGGCAAGGGCTGGGGCCCGGACGGCAAGGAACACGACACCAAATGCGTGATCCCGGACAGCTCCTATGCCGGCGTCTATGACGCGGTCATCGAATTCTGCAAGAAGAACGGCGCGCTTGATCCGTCCAAGATGGGCACCGTGCCGAACGTCGGCCTGATGGCGCAGAAGGCCGAGGAATACGGCTCGCACCCGCAGACCTTCAAGGCCGCCAGCGACGGCACCATCCGCATTGTCGACGCGGCCGGCACCACGCTGATCGCGCATGAGGTCGAGGCCGGCGACATCTGGCGCGCCTGCCTCACCAAGGATGCCCCGATCCGCGACTGGGTGAAGCTCGGCGTCAGCCGCGCCCGCCTCTCCGGCATGCCGGGCGTGTTCTGGCTGGACAAGGCCCGTGCCCATGATGCGGAGCTGATCAAGAAGGTGGAAGCCTACCTGCCGGAGCACGACACTTCCGGTCTGGACCTGCAGATCATGTCGCCGAGCGAGGCTGCCCGCTATTCGACCGAGCGCATCGCCAAGGGTCTCGACACCATTTCCATCACCGGCAACGTGCTGCGCGACTACCTGACGGACCTCTATCCGATCCTGGAAGTCGGCACCTCGGCCAAGATGCTCTCCATCGTTCCGCTCATGAACGGCGGCGGCCTGTTCGAGACGGGTGCCGGCGGCTCTGCGCCCAAGCATGTGCAGCAGCTGATGGAAGAGAACTACCTGCGCTGGGATTCTCTCGGCGAGTTCTGCGCCCTCGGCGCCTCGCTGGAGCATCTGGCCAACGTCAAGTCCAACGCCAAGGCCCAGGTCCTGGCCGACACGCTGGACGGGGCCATCGAGAAGCTGCTCGACAACGACAAGTCGCCGCAGCGCAAGGTCGGCCAGCTCGACAACCGCGGCAGCCACTTCTACATCGCCCTCTACTGGGCGCAGAACCTTGCCGCGCAGGACAGGGACGCCGAGCTGAAGGCGCACTTCGCCCCGATCGCCAAGGCGCTGACCGAGAACGAGACGAAGATCGTCGCCGAGCTGAATGCCGTCCAGGGCAAGCCCGTCGATCTCGGCGGCTACTACCATGCCCCGGCCGACAAGGTCGCCGCCGCCCTGCGCCCGAGCGCCACGCTGAACGCCATCATCGGCTGAGATGCTCGTCTGCTGTTGAAACGGAAAAGGGCGGTCCCACGGGCCGCCCTTTTTGTTGATGACGAAGCCTCTTTAGTCATCCCGGACGCAGCGAAGCGGAGATCCGGGACCGGAGAGCCAAGGTCTCTTTGGGGTTCCCTGACCGAAACATTGACGCCTCGACCCTCCGGTCCCGGCTCGGCGCTCCGCTTGGCCGGGATGACGACGGTGAGGGAGAAGTTTGTCATCAACCTCGAGAGCGGCTCCACCGGCCGCCCTTTTTGTTGGGCACGCTCGCTGCGGCGCTGCTCGATCTGCTCAGTGGTGGACCAAGGCCCCCTCTCCCCCCTTGAGGGGAAGATGTCTGCGTCAGCAGACGGAGGGGGTGGCGGCGTTGCAACACAATCCGGCTCAAGTCGGCGTGGAGAGGCAGAACACCCCCCTCTGCCCCCTCCGGGGGCATCTCCCCCTCAAGGGGGGAGAGGGCGCATGCGGCAAGGCCTCGACGCGTCGTCATGTGTCCTGCGACAACAATCGCAAGACAGCGGGCAGCCCCCTTGTGAACTCCGCCTTGCCTCCTATCCGCGCTGTCCTGCGTAGCAGCACTCTCAATAATGATAGCGCAGCTGTGCGATCTCGAGGCTTTGGGTGATGTCCTTGCCGCTGACCCGATAGACGAAGCGGTGATCATCCGTGATGCGGCGCGACCACCAGCCCGTGAGGTCGCCCTTGAGCGGTTCGGGCTTGCCGATGCCGGAAAAGGGTTGCCTGCGCGTTGAAAGGATCAGGATGTTGACCCGTTCAAGCCCCTTTTCCCGTCCGGGTAACTGCCACCAGAGATAATCGTCCCAAGCATGGTCGGAAAAGACGAGCTTCACAGGTCGATCTCGTGCTCCTTGCCTTCACCGGCTGTCAGCTGGGCAATCGAAGCCTGCAGCCGCCGCGCGTTCTCCGGGCTCTTCTGCAGATGCAGCGTTTCCTGGATCGCGTTGAACTCGTCGAGCGACATGATCACGACGGCCTCCCGCTTCTTGCGGGTGACGATCACCTCGACGCGGTCATGAATGACCCGGTCCATCACGTCCTTCAAGGACGCGCGAGCATCGGTGTAGGTGATGACGTCCATGACACAGCTCCTCATTGGGCTGAATTATATGCACAGAATTCTGTACACTTCAACGATCCGTCACGTTTTGGGATCAACTTCCCCCCGCACCCAGTCCAGATAACCGGCACTCCCGGTTACCACCTCGAAGGCGTAGATCGCCGGAAGGTCATAGGCATGCAGTTGCCGGATCAGCGTCTCCAGCGCCGGATAGGCCTCGGCCGTCGTCTTCATCGTCAGGCGGAACTCACGCCCTTCCTGCACGTCGCCCTGCCAGACATAGATGCTGGCGATCTCCTCAATGTGGACGCAGGCCGCCAGCCGCGCCGCGACACAGGCGCGGGCAATTTTCTGCGCGTCTTCCCGTGTTTCCGTCGTCGTGCACACCGCAAGCGTCATCATCCTGTCCTACCCTTCCGCTCGACCGCCCCATCCGGCAAGATGCCGATCCGGCAGCCCCTTGCCTGAACGGGAACAAAATCGTATACAGCCGCACACAATCTCTCATCCCCAGACGAGGCCCGACCCATGGCAAAGATCAAGGTAGCGAACCCGGTCGTCGATATCGACGGCGACGAGATGACCCGCATCATCTGGCAGTTCATCAAGGACAAGCTGATCTTTCCCTATCTGGACCTGACCCTCGACTATTACGACCTGTCGATCCAGAAGCGCGACGAGACGGAAGACCAGATCACCGTCGACGCGGCCAACGCGATCAAGAAGCACGGCGTCGGCGTCAAATGCGCAACCATCACCCCCGATGAGGCGCGCGTGGCCGAGTTCGGCCTGAAGAAGATGTGGAAGAGCCCGAACGGCACCATCCGCAACATCCTCGGCGGCGTGATCTTCCGCGAGCCGATCATCATGAGCAACGTGCCCCGTCTGGTGCCGGGCTGGACCCAGCCGATCATCGTCGGCCGCCACGCCTTCGGTGACCAGTACCGCGCCACCGACTTCCGGTTCCCGGGCAAGGGCAAGCTGACCATCAAGTTCGTCGGCGACGATGGCGCCGTGATCGAGCATGACGTCTATGACGCACCGTCCGCCGGCGTCGCCATGGCGATGTACAACCTCGACGACTCGATCATCGACTTCGCCCGCGCCTCGTTCAACTACGCCCTGCAGCGCGGCGTGCCCTGCTACCTGTCGACCAAGAACACGATCCTCAAGGCCTATGACGGCCGCTTCAAGGACCTGTTCCAGGAGGTCTTCGACCGGGAATTCAAGGCAGCCTACGAGGCCAAGAAGATCTGGTACGAACACCGCCTGATCGACGACATGGTCGCCTCGGCGCTGAAGTGGTCGGGCGGCTATGTCTGGGCCTGCAAGAACTATGACGGCGACGTGCAGTCCGACATCGTCGCGCAGGGCTTCGGCTCGCTCGGTCTCATGACCTCGGTGCTGATGACGCCGGACGGCCAGACGGTGGAGGCGGAAGCTGCCCACGGCACCGTCACCCGCCACTACCGCCAGCACCAGCGCGGCGAGCAGACCTCGACCAACCCGATCGCCTCGATCTTCGCCTGGACCCGCGGTCTGGCCCACCGCGCCAAGCTGGACAACAACGATGCGCTCCTGAACTTCGCCCTGACGCTGGAAAAGGTCTGCATCGACACGGTCGAATCCGGCTTCATGACCAAGGACCTCGCCCTCCTGGTCGGTCCGGACCAGGGCTGGATGACCACCACCGGCTTCCTCGACAAGATCGACGAGAACCTGAAGAAGGCGATGGGCGCCTGAGGGCTGCCTGAGGGCGGCCTGAGGGCGGCCTTTCCACCAATGACACAGCTCAAGGCGCGGCCCCCGAGCCGCGCCTTTTGCTTGAAGGCTGCTCTCGCTCCGTCATTCCGGACAAGGTGAGCGAACGCGAACCGCAGATCCGGAATCCAGCGTACCAGTGCAAGCGCCAGCGAGCGCATCAACGCAGAGCAGCCGCGAGCGCGAACGAGCACAAGAACACAGACCATGTGCCAGCATCAGCGATGCGCAAATGCATCTTCGCCGGAGCCGCAAGGGTTGGATCAAGTCTGTCGCGCTCCGCGCGGCTGATGTCTGGATCCCGGCTCGGCGCTTCGCTGACGCTCAGCTGGGCCGGGATGACGTGGGCTCTGCGATGGCACTTCCGCGCATATCCCTCCCCTTGAGGGCCTGTCTCGCACTCCCCCAACAACTCCACCCCATATGTTTCGCGCGCTGCCGCCGCGCCGGCATTCCGGAACAGGCACACCCGGGCTATCGTCAGGGCCAGTCTCTCAGCCCGATTCGAGGATGGCCATGTTCCGGAAGACCAGCCTGATTGCCGCAGCCAGCCTTGCGCTGACCCTTGCCTTCGCAGAGCCGTCTCTTGCCGCCGGCGCCTATGAGCCGGCGCGCGGCAGCGCCGAACGGGCCGCGATCAACGATGCCGTCCGGCCGATGATGGAAGCCCGGCTTGGCGCGCCGGTCGAGTTCGTGGTCGAGCGGATGCAGGTCGCCGAAGGCTGGGCCTTCGTCATCCTGCTGCCGCAGCGCCCCGGCGGCAAGGCAATCGACCTCAGCCAGACCATGCTGGCGGACCTTGCCGAGATCAGCGGCGATGCCAGCCTCTACGCGCTGCTGCGCGAGGCGAACGGCCGCTGGAACATCATCGATTTCGCCATCGGCCCGACCGATGCCTTCTGGTACGGCCAGCCGCTCTATGAACGGCTTCCGGCCGGTCTGATCCCCCAGTAAGCGCGGGGCCGCCTGGCGTCACCTCAGCGTGACCCGGCGTCGGGGGGAATGTCGAGCGCCTCGGCCTGGGTCAGTTCTTCCTCGGCAATGTCGCCTGCGCTGCGCTGGCCCCAGGCCTCACGGCTTGCAGCCTCGCGCTCGATGCGGGCCGCAATGTGGGGATTGCGCAGCAGCAACTGACGCAGCGCCCCGGCGTCGAGCACGAGAAGCTGTGTCCGGGTGACCGCGCGCACGGTCGCGGCCCGCCGCCGCTGCCGCAGCAGGGCCAGTTCGCCGAAGAAGGCCCCCTCCCCGAGCCGGACGGTTTCGGTGGGCAGATCGACCTGCACCTCCCCGGCCGCGACGAAATACATGCAATGGGCCGCATCACCCCGCTCGGCAATCACCTCACCGGCCAGCACCGTATGGGAGCGCAAGAGCTTGGCGATCTCCGCCACCTCGGCCGCGTTGAGATCCTCAAACAGCGGCACGCGCGAGACCATCGACCAGGTGACGACGAAGTCCCGGCTGTGCACCTCGCGCGCGAAGGCCGAGGCAATGATGCCGACAGGCAGCGCCAGCAGCGCATACCCGGTCATCATCACCACGGCGGCAATCAGCCGGCCGAGCGGCGTTACCGGCACGGCATCGCCGTAACCGGTCGTGGTGGCCGTGGTGACGGCCCACCAGGCCGCCAGCGGGATGCTGCCGAACACGTCCGGCTGCACGTCATGCTCGACCATGTACATCAGCGTCGAGGCCACCAGAATGACACCACAGACGATGAACAGGCTGCCGAGCAAGGCCCGGCGCTCGCCGACGACGGCAGAGACCAGGGACCGCAGCGCGGGCGAGTAGCGCACCAGCTTGAGGAAGCGCAGCAGCCGCAGCACCGCCAGGGCCGGCAGGGCCGAGACCGGCAACACGAGCACCAGCAGCAAGGGCAAGACCGCGAGCAGGTCGATCAGCGCCATCGGCTGCACCGCATAGCGCAGACGCGCCGCGACGGGACCATGGCGCCGCAGCGGCGGATGCAGGTCGGCGACATAAAGCCGCGCCAGGTACTCGCCCAGAAACACCAGCCCGGCGACCATCTGCACGTCGGCCAGCCAGCCCCCCGAGGCCGCATCGATGCCCGGCACCGTTTCGAGGACGGAAATCGCCACCGTGACCAGCACGAGCAGGATCAGCGCGGCGTTGATCCACCGTGCCACCACGTCGCCGTCGCGGCTGTCCTCAAGCCAGCGATAGAGATCGGTCTTCAGTGATGCCATGCCCTTGCTCCCGGATGCCCTTCCTTTTGGCACGGGGGCGAGGTCCGCGGCAAATCCCGGCCCCCGCGGATGCGGTCCTGCGCATTTCGGTCGAATGCAATAAAAGACATAGGAATATTTGAGTATATCAATTTAAACTCTGCAGCGCTTGTCGATTAACGTCTCCTTGATGCTTGGGTGTAACCCTGACGCAGGACTACTCATAGTCTTTCCCGGCAGGTTCCGTTATGGCAGTTCAAGCTCTGAATGACGACATCGTGGAAAACTACAGGGCCATGGACGACCTGCCCCACGGCGTCTGGGTCGTCGACAGGTCAGGCTGCTACATTTACCAGAACCGCGCGGATCGGGAGGCGTTCGGTGATCTCCGCGGCAGCCGCCCGGACCAGAGCTGGATCCCCGGCGATCAGGCTTGCGAATGGCTCAGGGCCCATGACCGGGCCCTTGCCGGCGAGACCGTGCGCTACACCCGCAAGGTCGCAACGCGTCAGGGCCTGTCCTATTTCGACACAACGCTTGTGCCGGTGCAGCAGAAGGGACGCATCGTCGCGGCCCTGGGTCTTGCCATCAACAACGACCCCTGGGTGGCCGCGCAACGCGAGGCCGAGGATGCCCGCGCGCTCCTGGACGACGTGATCGAGACCATCCCCGATGCGATCGCCGCCTATGACGCCAATGACAGGCTGATCCTGTTCAACGCGGCCTACAAGAAGCTCTACGCCCTGTCCTCGCCGGCGATCCGCATCGGTGCCCGGTTCGAGGACATCCTGCGCTACGGACTGGCGGCCGGACAGTATCTCGACGCCGGCGAGACCAGCGAGGACCACGAGGAGTGGCTGCGCCGCCGGCTGTCCGCCCATCTCTCGCCCCCGCCGACCGCCCTGATCCAGCAGCTGCCCAATGGCCGCTGGCTGCATGTGCGCGAGCGTTGCTCCGCCTCGGGCAACATCGTCGGCGTGAGGACCGACGTGACCGCGCTGAAGGACGCGGAAGCCGTGATCCGGCGGACGGCAGAAACCGACGCGCTCACCGGACTTGCCAACCGGGCGCTGATGCTGGACGCGCTCAACACCGTGCTGCGGGGCCAGCGCACCGGGGACCGCTCGGGGGCGCTGTTCATGCTGGACATCGACCACTTCAAGACCATCAACGACACGCTCGGCCATGCGGCGGGTGACCAGGTCCTGCGGACCATGGCGGACCGGCTGCGCAAGGCGCTGCGCGCCGAGGACACGATCGCCCGGCTGGGCGGGGACGAGTTTGCCGTCCTGGCGACGGGCTTTGCCCAGGAGGACGCCTGCGCGGTGGTTGCCCGCAACCTGCACCGGGCGCTCACCGAGGAAATCAACATCCAGGGCCGGCTGCTGCGGCCGGGCGTCTCCATGGGCATCGCGCTGTTCCCCCGCGACGGCATGACGGCAACCGACCTGTTCAAGAACGCCGACACGGCGCTCTATCGCACCAAGGAAAACGGTCGCAACGGCTGGACGCTGTTCAACCAGGACCTCGGGGAGCGGCTGCGGCGCCGGGCGCAGATGCGCGAGGATCTGGCGGACGCGATGATGCTGGGCACCATCGGAACCGCGTTCCAGCCGGTCATCGACGTGCGCAGCGGCGCGCATGTCGGCTTCGAGGCACTGGCCCGCTGGACCTGCAACGGCACCCCCGTGTCGCCGGCGGAATTCGTGGCCGTGGCGGAAGATGCCGGGATGGGGCTTGCGCTGGGGCAGGCCATCCTCGACCGGACCTGCGCCAAGCTGGCCGGCCTGATTGCCGAGGGGCTGGACCCGGGCTTTGCCGCCGTCAACCTCGAGACGACACAGCTGAAATGCACGTCCTTCCCGGACATGCTGATGGAGACCCTTGGTCGCTTCGGTCTGCGTCCCGCGCATATCGAGCTCGAGATCACCGAGAACACGCTGCTGGACCGCTCGATCGACCAGATCACGCGAACCCTGCATGACCTTCGCGACCTTGGTTTCCGCTTCATCCTGGACGACTTCGGCACCGGCTATGCCTCGCTCACCCACCTGAAGCAGTTTCCGGTGAGCGGCATCAAGATCGACCGCTCCTTCATCATGAACATCCAGGACGGTGGCCAGGATGCGGTGATCGTGCGGGCCATGGTCGAGCTGGCGCACGGGCTGGGCATGAGCGTGGTTGCCGAAGGCGTGGAGACTGCGGAGCAATATGCCTTCCTGCGGTCGATCGGCTGCGATCTGGCCCAGGGCTATCACATCTGCCGCCCGACAATGGACCCGGATGCCATTCACGCCTGGCTGGCACGGACGCCCGGCCCTCCCGGCTGAACGCAGTCACAAAAAAGGCCGCCGGATGTCCGGCGGCCCCTGTGTCTCCAGGACGGAGGGTCGCGGTCGTTCAGAGGCTGGCGAGATGGGCCTCAAGGGCTGCAACCGCAGCCTCGGCCTTGTCGCCGTCCGGTCCGCCGGCCTGGGCCATGTCGGGCCGGCCACCACCGCCCTTGCCGCCAAGCGCCTCCGACCCGATCTTGACCAGGTCGACGGCGCTCACCGCGCCGGTGAGATCCTTGGACACGGCCGTCACGATCGCGGCCTTGCCATCATCGGCCCGGCTGATCAGCACCACCACGCCAGACCCCACCTGGGCCATGGCCTCGTCGGCAAGTCCCTTCAGGTCCTTCGGGTTGATGCCCTCGACAATGCGGGCGAGCAGCTGGAAGCGCCCGACGGACCGCACGGCGGCCGCTGCGCCCTCGCTGCTTCCGCCCATGGCCAGCTTCTTCTTCGCCTCGGCCAGTTCCTTTTCCAGCCGGCGACGGTCATCGACCAGCTGGGCGACGCGGGCGGTGATCTCCGCAGGGCCGACCTTCAGCAGACCGGCGATCTCGCGCACGCGCTGGTCCTGCTCGTCCAGATAGGCGCGGGCGGCCGTCCCCGTCAGCGCCTCGATGCGGCGGACGCCGGCGGCAACCGCCCCTTCCGCGACCAGGCGCACGAGGCCGATGTCACCGGTGCGGCGCACGTGGGTGCCACCGCAAAGCTCCACCGAATAGGCCTTGCCCGCCTTGGCCCCATGCAGGGCCGTGCCCATGCTGACGACGCGGACTTCCTCGCCGTATTTCTCGCCGAACAGCGCCATGGCGCCGCTTTCGATGGCGTCATCGACGGCCATCAGCCGGGTGTCGACCGGGGCGTTCTGCAACACGATCTCGTTGGCATAGGCCTCGACGACCTTCAGCTCGTCGTCCGACATGGGCTTGGGATGGGAGAAGTCGAAGCGCAGCCGGTCGGCCGTGACCAGCGAGCCCTTCTGCGCCACATGACCGCCCAGCACCTCGCGCAGCGCCTCGTGGATCAGGTGCGTGGCGGAATGGTTGGAGCGGACCTGGCTGCGGCGGCCATGGTCGACGGTCAGCTCGAGCGCGAGGCCGGCGGTCAGCGCCCCCTCCTCCACCGTCACCGCGTGAATGAACAGGCCATCGGCCTTCTTCTGCGTGTCGGTCACCGTCGCCTTCACGCCGGTCGCGCGGATCAGGCCGGTGTCGCCGACCTGACCACCCGATTCGCCGTAGAAGGGCGTCTGGTTCAGGATGACGAAGCCGCTCTGGCCGGCCGCCAGTTCGGCGACTTCGTTGCCCTCCGTGACGAGCGCCAGCACGGCACCCTCGGCCTGCTCGGTCTCGTAGCCGAGGAATTCCGTTGCGCCGCACTTTTCCTTGAGCGCGAACCAGACCGTGTCGGTGGCTGCCTCGCCCGAGCCGGACCACGCCGCACGCGCCTCGGCCTTCTGGCGTTCCATGGCGGCGGCAAAGCCGGCCGTGTCGACGCCGATGCCGCGGGCGCGCAGGGCATCCTGCGTCAGGTCCAGCGGGAAGCCGTAGGTGTCATAGAGCTTGAAGGCGGTCTCCCCGTCGAGCTCGCCACCCTCGGCCAGATCCGAGGTTGCCGTGTCGAGCAGGCCAAGACCACGCTCGAGCGTCTTGCGGAAGCGGGTTTCCTCGAGGCGGAGCGTTTCGGTGATGAGCGCCTCGGCGCGCACCAGCTCCGGATAGGCCCGACCCATCTCGCGGATCAGGGCCGGCACCAGCTTCCACATCAGCGGTTCGCGGGCACCCAGCAGATGCGCATGCCGCATGCCGCGACGCATGATGCGGCGCAGGACATAGCCACGGCCCTCGTTGGACGGCAGCACGCCGTCGGCAATCAGGAAGCAGGACGAGCGCAGGTGGTCGGCGATCACCCGGTGGCTGGCCCGTGCCGCGCCATCCGCCTCGACGCCGGTGGCGTTGACGGACGCGGAGATCAGGGCGCGGAACAGGTCGATGTCGTAGTTGTCATGCACGCCCTGCAGCACGGCGGCGATGCGCTCCAGGCCCATGCCGGTGTCGATGGACGGGCGCGGCAGCGGCAGACGCCCTTCGTGGGTCTGCTCATACTGCATGAAGACGAGGTTCCAGACCTCGATGAAGCGGTCGCCGTCCTGCTCGGCCGATCCCGGAGGGCCGCCCCAGATGTGGTCGCCATGATCGTAGAAGATCTCGGAACACGGACCGCAAGGACCGGTGTCGCCCATCGACCAGAAATTGTCGGCCGTCGGGATGCGGATGATCTTGCTGTCGCTGAGGCCCGCGATCTTCTTCCACAGGCCATGCGCCTCGTCGTCCTCGGAAAAGACCGTGACGGTCAGACGGTCCTTCGGCAGGCCGTATTCCTTGGTGATCAGGTTCCAGGCCAGCTCGATGGCCCGTTCCTTGAAGTAGTCGCCGAACGAGAAGTTGCCCAGCATCTCGAAGAAGGTGTGATGGCGGGCGGTGTAGCCGACGTTGTCGAGATCATTGTGCTTGCCGCCGGCGCGCACGACCTTCTGCGAGGTGGCCGCGCGCTGGTAGTCGCGCTTCTCCAGCCCCGTGAAGACGTTCTTGAACTGCACCATGCCGGCGTTCGTGAACATCAGCGTCGGATCGTTGCGCGGCACCAGCGGGCTGGACTCCACCACCTGGTGATCGTTCTTGGCAAAGTAGTCCAGAAACGCTGATCTGATCTCGTTAACGCCGCTCATCTGGGTCTCGCTCTTGGCTCTTTCTCGAGGCCCGGACTGGTGTGTCCGGACCCTCTTGGCCGGATCCCGTCCCGCCCAGGTCCGTCGTGGTCCATGGCCGGGCGGTCCTCCCGCGCAAGCAATTAACGCCTTTTATCTTTCGCTCCCGGGTGTGTCCAGCCGCGTGACCGGAGGAGCGGACAGGCCTTGCATCGCCCGCGAGCCAGGACGCCGATCTGCAGCCTGACGAGCACCAGACTGCCTTGCGGGGAGACGAGAGAGGAGAAGAATGAGGGGGCCTACGCGACGGGGTCGAAAAGGGGCCGGAAGAAGAGGCATGGGCTGCGCGAGGCGCCCCGGTATCGGCCCGCGCAAGGCGACCGAGAAAGACGGGCGGGCCGGGGCGGCCTGCCGGAGAGCCCCGGCAGGCGGCGTCCGGCCCCGCCCCTGTCACTCGTCCATGGCCGGGCCGTCGCTGTCGTCGGCAATGATCGCATCGGCGAGGATGCCGGCGTTCTGGCGGATCGCAAGCTCGATCTCGGCCGCGACCTCGGCATTGTCGCGCAGGAACTGCTTGGCGTTCTCGCGGCCCTGACCGAGGCGCTGGCTGTTGTAGGAGAACCAGGCACCCGACTTCTCGACGATGCCGGCCTTGACGCCAAGGTCGATCAGCTCGCCCATCTTCGAGACGCCCTCGCCGTAGATGATGTCGAACTCGACCTGACGGAACGGAGGCGCAAGCTTGTTCTTGACCACCTTGACGCGGGTCTGGTTGCCGACAACCTCCTCACGGTCCTTGATCGACCCGATGCGGCGGATGTCGAGACGGACGGAGGCATAGAATTTCAGCGCGTTGCCGCCGGTCGTCGTCTCCGGCGACCCGAACATGACGCCGATCTTCATGCGGATCTGGTTGATGAAGATCACCATGCAGTTCGACTTGGAGATCGAGGCCGTGAGCTTGCGCAGCGCCTGGCTCATCAGGCGGGCCTGCATGCCCGGCAGGTTGTCGCCCATCTCGCCTTCCAGCTCGGCTTTCGGCGTCAGGGCGGCAACGGAGTCGATGACCAGCACCTCGATTGCACCGGACCGCACCAGCGTGTCGGCAATCTCGAGCGCCTGCTCGCCGGCGTCCGGCTGCGAGATCAGCAGGTCATCAAGATTGACGCCCAGCTTGCGGGCATAGACCGGATCAAGCGCATGCTCTGCGTCGATGAAGGCGCAGATGCCACCGCTCTTCTGGGCCTCGGCGATGGTGTGCAGGGCAAGCGTGGTCTTGCCCGAAGATTCCGGCCCGTAGATCTCGACGATGCGGCCCTTCGGCAGCCCGCCGATGCCCAGCGCGATGTCGAGGCTCAGCGAGCCGGTCGACACGGTCTGCACTTCCACGGCCTGACCCTGGCCCATCCGCATGATGGATCCCTTGCCGAAGGCCCGTTCAATCTGCGACAGCGCGGCGTCGAGCGCTTTGGTCTTGTCCATCTGGCTGCTCTCTACAAGGCGAAGTGAACTTTGCGACATGGTGCGAGGCTCCTTATTCCACGACGGACCCGCTGTTTCAAACTGCGCTTTTGTACCGTCTTTGTTCTCACTTGCCAAGCGCTTTTAGCGAATTGAAATTTCGTGAGAAAAATCAGTTTGTTCCGTGTATGTTCGGCAGACGTGACCCACAAACTTCCGCTAGGGCATTTTGCAGCTTGCGAAACACGTTTCACGGCCGCGCCAGAATCACCCGCCTTGCCCGCTGACGGCGGCCCTGCTACGCCCGGGGAGAGGCGGCGCGGCTCCGGACCGGAAACCCGGCCCGGCCGGACTGCCACCGCCCCCCTGCATGCCCCCTTGCCCCAGGTGCCCGATGTCCATGCCCAGCGCCATCGCCTGTCTTGGCGCCGTCCACGCCGATCTCATCGCCCATGGCGAGCGCGCGGTCCTGCGCGAGACGTCCACGCCCGGCACGATCAGGATGACGCCGGGCGGCGTGGCCACCAACGTGGCCCGGGCCCTGGCGCGGCTCGCGGTGCCGGTCCGCCTCGCCGGGGCAATCGGTCAGGACGCCGACGGCACGGCGCTGGCCCGACAGCTCGCCGAGGAGGGTCTTGACGTCGGCGCCCTCGCCCGCACCAGCCTGGCGACGGGCCGATACCTTGCCCTGCATGATCCCGACGGCAGCCTCGCCGGCGCCATCTGCGACACGGCGATCACCGAAAGTCTCGACGAGGATTTCGTCGCCGCCGTGGCGCCGTTGCTGGCGGCCGCGCCGGTCTGGTTCTGCGAGACCAACCTGCCCGAGGCCGCGCTGGCCGCGCTGGCGGAGGCGGCAGGCGAGCGGATGCTTGTCGCCGACGCCGTGTCGCGCGCCAAGGCGCCGAAGCTCGCCGTGCTGTCGGGCCGGCTGGATCTCGTCTTCCTGAACCGTGCGGAGGCCGCCGCCTGGACGGGCTTTGCCGAGGAAACGCCGGCGGTGCCGCTGGCCCTTGCCGTGGCCGCACTCGGACCGCGCCGCGTGGTCCTGAGCGACGGCGGCGCGCCCCTGACGCTGGTCGAGAACGGCGAGCCCTTCCAGCTGGAGCCCCCGGCCGCCCAGGTGGTCGACGTCACCGGCGCGGGCGATGCGCTGATCGCCGGGACGCTGGCCGGACTTGCCCGCAGCCTGTCGCTGGAGGACGCCGCCATTGCCGGTCTGCGCGCCGCGCGCCTGACGCTGGAGGCCACCGGCGCGGTCGCAGCCGGCCTGTCCTGGCCGGCAATCGCCCCGGCCGGAACTGGAACTGGAACCGGAACTGGAACCGGAGCGGGAGCCGGTGACTGCGCCGGGAGCGGACCGGACACGGCCGGCCACCCGGACGAGGCGCTCGACCATGAACCGGAGACCGACAGTGACGTGTTCCTGCCGGCGCCGGACACTCCGACCGGGAGAGATTGAACGCGGCCGTCCCCTGCCGCTATAAGCCACAGACCCCGCCGGGCGCCGCCCGAGGCCGGCCCTGCCGCGCCGCGGCCCCGGCCACCAGACATTGAAGGGATCCGCCTTGTCCGCATCCGACACCGCCCGTTCTGACGTGGCAGCTGGCCCGTTGAATGGCCCGCATTCCGACCTGCCTCGCGATCTGAGCGGGCTCTTGCAGTTTTCGCAGGAAGTTGCCGAGGCCCGTTCAGCCGGTCGCCCGGTGGTGGCGCTGGAATCCACCATCATCACGCATGGCATGCCGTGGCCGCAGAACGTCGAGACCGCCCGGCAGGTGGAGGCCGACATCCGCGCGGCCGGGGCGGTCCCGGCCACGATCGCGGTGCTCGACGGCCGCATCCGCATCGGTCTCGACGACGCTGATCTGGAACGCCTCGGCCAGGCGACCGGCGTGATGAAATGCTCGCGCGCCGATCTGGCCATCGCCATTGCGACCGGGCGTCCCGGTTCCACCACGGTTGCGGCCACCATGATGGCGGCGCATGCCGCCGGCATCGCCGTTTTCGCCACCGGCGGCATCGGCGGCGTGCACAAGGGCGCGGAGACCAGCTTCGACATTTCCGCCGACCTCGACGAGCTGTCGCGGACGCCGGTCTGCGTCGTCTGCGCCGGCGCCAAGGCGCTCCTCGACATTCCCAAGACGCTGGAAGTGCTGGAGACGCGCGGCGTTCCGGTGGTCTCCTACGGGGTGGACGAGGTTCCCGCCTTCTGGTCGCGCCTGAGCGGGCTTGCCTCGCCCTACCGCCTCGACACCCCGGCCGAACTCGCCCGCCTGATCCGGGCCCGCCAGCTCTTCGGTGACCATGGCGGCGTGCTGGTGGCCAATCCGGTCCCTGCGGAGAGCGAGATCCCGCAGGCCGAGATGGCCGGCTACATCGACACGGCCATCGCCGAGGCCGAGCGCCGCGGCATTCGCGGCAAGGCCGTGACGCCCTTCGTGCTCGCGCTGATCTACGAGCTGACCGGTGGCCGCAGCCTTGTCACCAACATCGCGCTGGTGCGCAACAATGCCCGCCTCGCCGCAGCCATCGCCGTCGCGCTCGCAGCCTGAGACCGTGCCGCCCGGGCAGGCCTGACACCAGCGTCCCCCGGGCGGACGTCCCCACTGGCAGACGTCCCCTCTGGCAGACGTCCCCTCTGGCGGACGTCCCGGGATGGGCCTCGCCCCTTGCGCCCCGGCCTCACGCGCTGCTCCGTGTCCCCTGTCTCCTGCCTCTGCAGGCGCCCCGGACGAGCCCGGGGAGCAAGCTGCCGCAGTGTCACGTTCCGGTTACAGGGCAGACGGATATGATTGACATGTCCCGCCAAGGCGTTGACTTCACCGCGGGGGGCTGACCTACTCGTGTGCACTGCGCAAGGCCGGTGACGGTCGCTGTCGGCAGCAGACAAGGGACAAGGGCTGCAGGGCCGGGGCAAAGTCACCCGGACCCCTGACGGCGGCAAGGCGGGCACAGGCAGGGTCGCGCTCCGGGATACAGGTGCCCGGGACGGCGGCCGGCGGAGACGTGACCCGCCACAGGTGAACAAGGAGCGGCAAATGACCGAGACGACTGCGCTTTCTCCCCTCCAGTATCTGGACAAGGCCGTTGGCGCCCTGCGCGACATGGGGCTCATGCCGGAGACCCAGGCCGACGCCCCGATCAACGCCCTGCTGGAGCAGATCTCCGACCTGTCGCCGGACCGGATCGCCGTGATCACCCGGACCCTCGGCCAGTCCTCGACCTTCAACGAGGTCGTGCGCAACGAGATCCGTGCCATGAACATCGGCGAGCGCTACGAGGCGATCACCGAGGCGTTCAACTCCATCCGCGACGATGCCAAGGCCCTCGTCGATCAGCTGGCGGACGGCAAGCTGTCCTTCATGGAAAACCTGTCGAACAAGTGGCGTGACATGCGCCGCGGCACGATTTCCGACCGCTTCGACGACATCCGCAAGACCTACATCGAGGTCGCCCGCGACACCAAGGACCAGATCCAGCGCGAGCAGACGATCCTCAACGCCTACCGCGACTATCGCGGCGCGCTGAAGCAGGCGGAGGTGCTGGCGCTGGAGGTGCTCAACACCGCGACCGCCCGGCTCAATGACGCCAAGGTGGCCCTGGAGGCCGCGTCGGCCGAGGTTGCCGCCTATGCCGGCACCGATCCGGCAGCCAAGGCCCGGCTGGAGCTGGCGCGCGACGAGAAGATGCGCCTGATGCAGGACGAGGAGAAGCGCTACCAGGTCGCTAAGGACCTCTCCGACAACCTGACGATCGGCTACAACACCTCCGAGGTGATCATGGCCCGTCTGATGCAGACGACCAACGCCAAGGAGCGGGTCTACGCCCAGTCGGTGAGCTTCTTCTCCACCAACGAATCCGTGCTGACCGCGCTGAACGCCTCCTTCACCGGGCTGCAGGGCCTGCATGAATCGACCGAGACGCTCAACGCCATGAAGGATGGCGTCAACAAGAGCCTGGAAACCCTTGCAGAGATTGGCGGCGCCGTGCAGGAAGCCGCGCTGAAGGCCGGCTACGGCCCGACCGTGCAGGCCGCCTCCGTCAAGAAGCTGGTCGACAGCGTCATCTCGTTCCAGGAGAACTCGCGCACCATCATCAACGAGATGCGCGAGATGTCGACGAAGAACTCGGAAGAGATCCGCCTGGCAGTCGAGGACGGCAAGCGCCGCCTCGCGAAGCTGGCAGCGGAAGGGAATGCGCTGCGCTGACCCCGCCCCGGCCCCGCCCGGCTGAGGCCACGCGGGGCCGGATGTCTTGCGCATGTATTCCGCGGGCCCATATCTGGGCCGGAGGACAGTGATGGCCGAAACGGCAAGACCCGGGCAGGCGCCCCTTGATGACCTGATGATGGCGATGGACGTGGTCGACACGCTGCGCCATGACGATGCGCTGGTGCAGCGGGAGCTGGGCCGCGATCTGTCCGACGCCGCCCTGATCACCCGCCTGCGCGAGATCTATGCCTCCCAGGGCATTACCGTTCCGGATCACATCCTGGAACAGGGCGTGGCCGGGCTGAAGCAGGACCGCTTCGTCTACGCGCCGCCAGCGGCCGGGGTCTCCCGTCTGCTGGCCCTTGCCTACATCCGCAGGGGCCGGATCGCCCGGGTCGGCGGCATCGCGGTCGCCATCGTGGTTGCCGCCGTCGTCGGCTGGCAGACGCTGGTCGTGGCCCCGCGGGAGCGGGCGGCGGCTGCCCTGGCCCAGGAACTCTCGACGTTGCTTCCCGGCGACGTCGGCCGCCTGACCGCCGCCATCGCCGCGGTCTCGAACGACCCGCAGGCGCTCACCCAGTCGGCCACGCTGGCTGCCGACGCCAACCGGGCCATTGCAGCCCGCGACATCGCCGCAGCGCGCAAGGCCGTTGCCGATCTGGCCGCACTCGAGGCCGAGCTGAACAGCCGCTTCGAGGTGCGCATCGTGTCGCGGCCCGGCACGCCGACCGGTGTCACCCGCATCCCGGACGTCAACCGGTCGACGCGCAATTTCTATCTGGTTGTCGAGGCGATCGGTCCGGATGGCTCGCCGATCGAGCGGACCATTACCTCGGAAGAAGACCGCAAGGCAAAGACCGTCACCATGTGGGCCCAGCGCGTGCCGGAAGCCGTTTTCAACCGCGTCCGCGACGACAAGGCCAATGACGGCATCGTGCAGAACGCCCGGCTGGGCACCAAGCAGCGCGGCCGGCTTGCCATCGACTGGGCCATGAAGGTCGAGGACGGAGCGATCACGTCATGGTAGCCCCCGTTTCCGCCCTTGCTGCATCGCGCCGGCAGACCTGGTCCGGCTTCCGGCTTGCCACCCGTCTGGCCCCCAATCTGGCCTCCCGTCTGGCCACCAATCTGGCCCCAAGCAGGAGCTGCGTGACATGCTGAGTGGACGCCAGACCCTCGGATCCATCGACCAGGCGCTCGCGGACCTGCGCCGTGAAGAGGCCGAGCTGAACCACCGCGTCGAACGGGCCACGCGTTCGATCACCGACCTGCACGCCCAGCAGGGGGACGCGTTCCGCGCCCTCGCCCGGTTCCGGCTGGAGACCGGCAAGGCCGCCGACATCGACAGCCGGCTCGACGGCGCCTCCAGGGGCGCGCGCGACCTGCTGGAGGCCCGCTCCCGCGAGCTGGCCGCGCTGAACGAGAAGCTGCGCCAGCGCGAGGCGCGCCGGGCCGAACTGGAGCGGGACCGCAGCAAGCTTGCCGACGAGCGCGATGCGGCTGAGGACAGGCTCGAGGGCCTGTCCCAGAGTCTCGCGGCGCATCTTGACGCCGATGCCGCGTATCAGGCGCTGAAGACACGGGCCGAAGAGGCCCGGGCAACGGCCGAGGCCGCGCGGGCCAAGGCCGCGACAGCCGCCAGCGACCGGGCCGAAAAGGGCAAGGCCTATGAGGCTGACCCCTTGTTCCTCTACCTGTGGCAACGCGGCTTCGGCACCTCTGCCTATGCCTCGACGGGCCTCGTGCGCTCGCTCGATCGCTGGGTGGCCGGGCTGATCCGCTACGACGAGGCGCGTCCCAACTATGCGATGCTGACCGAGATCCCCGAGCGGCTGGCGACCCATGCCACGCGCGTGGAAGCGGAGGCAGGGGCGGCGGCGGAGGCGCTCGAGCAGGCCACCCGGCAGGCAGCAACGCGGCTTGCCGGCGAGGATCTCAACGCCCTGATCGACGCGCGCGTCGCTGGCATGACGCGGATCGACGCGGATCTGGAAACGCTTGAAGACGAGATCACGGCCCTCGGCGCCGAGCTGCAGCGCTACGCCAGCGGCGACGACGACACCTATCGCGCGGCCGAGGGCAAGCTTGCCGAGGCGCTGCGGGCCACCGACCTGACGGACCTGTTCCGCGCCGCGCTCGACACGCCCTCGCCGGAAGACGAGAAGATCGTCCGCCAGCTGCAGGATCTCGAGGCGCAGGCAGAGGATCTCGCCCGCGAGGTCCGCCAGGACCGGGAGCTGCTGCGCGACCTGTCCCGGCGCCGGGACGAGCTGACGAAGGTGGCGACCCAGTTCCGCCAGAACGGCTACGACGACTGGGATTCCACCTTCAAGGACGACAACCTGACCACGGTCCTGCTGGGCGAGCTGGTCAAGGGCGCGATCACCGGGGCCGACTACTGGGCCCGGGCCAAGCGCTCCCACAGCCGCAAGCCGTCCAGCCGCCGGCAGGGCGGGTTGCCAGGCGGGTTGCAGGGCGGGTTCGGCGGCGGGTCTGGTGGCGGGTCAGGTGGCGGCTGGGGCGGCGGTTTCGGAGGGGGCTCCGGCGGCGGCAACCGGTCCGGCGGCGACGGCTTCCGGACGGGCGAAACCTTCTGAGCGCCCGCGGGGGAACCGAAGGGGCGCTCACGGCATTGGGCGGTCGGGACGCGAAGGACGGCCAGCTGGGCCCCGCGTCGACACCGGGCCCCTTTGGCAGGCTCCGGAAGCAGGTGCCCGGACTGGCCGCGGAGTTGGCAGCGGAACGCGTGGATATGTCGAAGGGCGCATTTTCCTTTGCCAGCCGGCCCTGTATCACCGGGCTCGACCAATGTTTGCCCGCAGGGCCCGGCAGGACGCCGGCCCCCGGGCGTTAAGGCTTTCGTAACGACATTTTGGCCTGCTGTGGGTCTTCGACCAGCCGGGCACAACCTCTCGAGCACAAGGGATCTCCCATGCGCCAGCTTCTCGTCCTGCCGCTTCTTGCCGGCCTTGCCGCCTGCCAGTCGCCGCGCCCCGAGCCCGTTGCCCCTGTCGCGGTTCCCCAGCCGGCGCTGAATGTTCCGGCCGGCGCCCAGTCGCTCACCATTGGCGCGAGCCCGGAACAGGTCCGCGCCGCCCTCGTCGAAAGCGCGCAGCAGCGCGGCACGCCGGTGGTGCAGCAGGATGCCAACATGGTCGTGATCGAGCGCAAGATGACCGGCGCCAATCCGGCGCTTGATGCGGAATTCGGTCCCTCCGACAACGGCGACCGGATCATTCGCGTGCGCGTCCGCTTCACCGGCCAGCCCTGCAGCACGCTTGCGGTGCAGGACCTTGCCGTGGTCAACAATGCGCGCACCGCGCTCGAACAGAGCTTCGTCCTGCCGGGCAATGCCAACACCATGGAAAGCCTGAAGGGCCTCAAGACCCGCGCCGAACAGACCTCCGGCTGCCCGGCCGTGTGACCGCGCCGCTGGCGCGCAACAGCCGGCGGACCGGCGTCCGGAGAGGGAGCGGGTCTGCGCGCCTGCGGAAGCCCCGCCGTGACGATGAACCTTGCGGCCCTCCCGGGGCGTTCCACGCCTCGGGCATGATCGCGTCCACCGGGAAAACCGGCGGGGCGGAAACCGACCGGCCCCTCTCCCCTCCCCGGTGCCGCCGGATCATGTCATCCCACATCCCGGGATTCCGGATCACGTGATCGGGCGCGACTGACACAGGCCCGGCGGAGGGACGCGAGGACCGAGGGCGGTCCAACGCCCGCAGCCGATTGCCCCTCAGCTCGACAGCACGTCCTTCACGGTGGTGGCCAGCTGCTTCAGCGTGAAGGGCTTCGGCAGGAAGAAGAACTTCTCGTTCTCCGGCAGGTTTTCCTCGAAGGCATCCTCGGCATAGCCCGAGACGAAGATGATCTTGAGGTCCGGGCGCGTCTTGCGCAGCTCGACCAGCAGCGTCGGGCCATCCATTTCCGGCATGACCACATCGGACACCACCAGGTCGATGGTGCCGCCGGTTTCCTCCATCACCTCAAGCGCCTCGGTGCCGGAGGAGGCCTCGTGCACGGTGTAGCCGCGCGAGGCCAGGGCGCGGGCGGCAAAGGCCCGCACCGCCTCCTCGTCCTCGACGAGAAGAATGGTCGCCGACCCGGTGAGATCCTTGACCTTTTCCGGTTCCTCGACCGGCTTCTTCTCGACCACCGGCGCTTCCTTGGGGATGTGGCGCGGGAAGAAGATGCGGAAGGTGGTGCCGACACCAACTTCCGAGGTGCAGAAGATGTAGCCGCCGGTCTGCTTGACAATGCCGTAGACGGTCGACAGGCCGAGGCCCGTGCCCTTGCCCACCTCCTTGGTGGAGAAGAACGGCTCGAAGATCTTTTCCATGATCTCCGGCGTCATGCCGTGGCCGGTGTCGACCACCTCGATCATGGTGTATTCGCCCGGGGGCATGCCACGGGTGTTCTCGAAGCGGGTGGACTCCTGCTCGCTGACATTGCCGGTGCGGATGATGAGCTGCCCGCCTTCCGCCATGGCGTCGCGCGCATTCACCGCCAGGTTCATGATCACCTGTTCCAGCTGGTTCACGTCGGCCATGACCGGCCACAGGTCGCGGCCGTGCATCATCTTCAGCTCGATGGTCTCACCGAGCAGCCGGTCGAGCAGGACCGTCAGATCCGCAAGCACGTCATTGAGCGCCAGCTGCTGCGGCCGGAGCGTCTGGCGGCGCGAGAAGGCCAGCAGCTGGCGGACGAGACCCGCCGCACGGTTGGCGTTCTGCTTGATGTTCATGATGTCCTGGAAGGACGGATCGGTCGGCCGGTGGCTGGCAAGCAGCAGGTCCGAGAAGCCGATGATCGCCGTCAGGACGTTGTTGAAGTCATGCGCCACACCGCCGGCGAGCTGGCCGATGGCCTGCATCTTCTGGCTCTGCGCGAACTGCGCCTCCAGCGCGCGCTGCTGGGTCGTCTCCAGGGCATAGACAATGGCGACCTCGCCGTCGCCCGCCCCGTCCTGCACCGCCGAGACATAGAAGGTCGCTGACCGCCCGTCGGCCGCATTGGCGAGCGGCAGGTCGAGCGGGGCGATTTCGCCGATGCCCTTGGCAGCGGCCGACAGCGCCTTGCTCAGCTCCTCGCGGCCCTGCTCGCTGACGAAGCTTTGCAGCCGTGTGCCATCTCCGGCCGGACCGAACAGGCGCAGGAACGGCGCGTTGGTGCGCAGCACCCTGCCCTCGGCGTCGAGCGAGGCAATGGCAATGGGCGTGTTGTTGAAGAAACGGGCAAAGCGCACTTCCGCCGCGCGCAGTGCCTCGGCCACTTCCTCCCCGCGCGAGCGGTTCAGCACCAGCGTGCGGCTGTCGCCGGCGATCCCGTCGGCCCCGAAGGGCACCCGGTGAAGCAGCCGCGCCGGCAGGCCGCGGCCGTTGCGCGTCACAAGGTCGAGATCGAAGGTCTCGCTCTTCACCTCGCCGGCCTGGCCGCGCACGGAGCGGACCAGCTCGGCCCCGTCACCGCGAATGATGTCGGCGAGCGCGATGTCGCCGGCCTGGAACTGCGCAAGGTCGAAGCCCAGCCAGTCGGCCAGCGTGGCATTGAGATAGACCAGCTTGCCGCGGGCATCGCAGGAGAAGAAACCGGCCGGCGCATGGTCGAGGAAGTTGATGACGCGCTGCAGCTCCTGGAACGAGCTTTCCTGGTCGGTGCGGTCGCGCGTGATGTCGGCCAGCTGCCAGACGGTGAGCCGCCGGCCGGAGCCGCCGTCCTTGCGCGCCACGTTGAGCGGCCGCACCATGACGCGATACCAGCGTGCGCCGCCGTCGCTGCCATCCAGCGCATAGGGCAGCCGCACCTCTTCCTGGGCCCGCCGCCCCTCGCGCATGGCCTGCGACAGGCGGAAGATCACGTCTGCCGCATCCGGATCGGAGGAGAACACCCGCTCGACCGTGCGCACGTCGGCGGCCGTTTCGGCACCTGTCAGCTGCGCATAGGCCTGGTTGGCGTAGATGAGCCGGCCATCGGCGTCGGTGATCATCGCGCCCTCGTCGAGACTGTCGAGGAAGGCAGCGCCGAGCGGATTGGACGGCGCGCGCGGCGCAAAGCGCAGGAGACCGATGGCGCCGGCGAACAGCGAGAACACGCCGACAACGGCAAGGATGCCGAGCAGCGCCAGAACATAGGGTTCGGAGGCATCACGCCCCATCACCGCGAAGGCCGTCGCCGCGCCCACCAGGGCAAGCGCAAGCACAAGCAGGACGGCAATGTTGCCAGACCGCTCGCCCCGATCGACCACCGGCGCTGCCGGCTCCCCGTCCCGTTCGTTCATTCCAGTCCTTCTCCCTCCCGCTGAGCGGGATTCGGCGTGTGTGCCAGCATTCTGCGGGACGCCGCGAAATTCAACCGACGCAACACTAATTCGCGCGCCAACCCTTGGTTTTCCGCATCCGGTAAACGAAACCGATGACTTCCGCGACCGCCTTGTAGTGTTCTTCCGGAATGAACTGGTCGATTTCGACACTGGCATAAAGCGCGCGCGCCAGCGGCGGGTTCTCGATGACGGGCACGTTGGCGCCCTTCGCGACCTCGCGGATCTTCAGCGCGACGGCATCCGTGCCCTTGGCGACGCACTGCGGCGCCCCCATGCCCTCGTCGTATCTCAGAGCCACCGCATAGTGGGTCGGGTTGGTCACGACCACGGTCGCCTGCGGCACGGCGGCCATCATGCGACGGCGGCTGCGCTCCATGCGCAGCTGGCGGATCTTGCCCTTGATCTGCGGATCACCTTCGGTCTGCTTG
The DNA here is from genome assembly GCF_009915765.1 of Pannonibacter sp. XCT-53. Taxonomy (NCBI): domain Bacteria; kingdom Pseudomonadati; phylum Pseudomonadota; class Alphaproteobacteria; order Hyphomicrobiales; family Stappiaceae; genus Pannonibacter; species Pannonibacter tanglangensis. The sequence continues at coordinate 601,056 of NZ_JAABLQ010000001.1, read as the reverse complement.
TATTCCTCCTTGATCTCCCGCTGGCTCATCTTCTGCTTCTCGAACCACTTGCGCCGCTGCCAGACATAGTCGCCGGCTGCGATGATCGTCATCACGGCGAGGATGGCCCCCACGAGCTGCAGGATCAGCTGCTGGCTTTCCTGCAGCATCACGAGCACGTCGGCGAAGATGATCGTCTCGGCCCGGTCGCGCTGCGGCCACAGCACCGCGACCATGAGCGCCGAGACCACCACGATCTTGATCAGGCCCTTGGCGAAGTTGAGCAGGCTCTCGGAGGAAAACAGACGCTTGAAGCCGGACAGGGGCGAGATCTTCGACAGCTTCGGCTTGATCGTCTCGGACGTGAAGATCAGCGTGTGCTGGATCGCGTTGCCGGCCACGGCCATCAGGAACAGCAGGATGAACGGCACGCCCGTGATCGCGATCAGCGCGACGCCGGCATCCCACATCAGCTGCTTCAGCGCGAAACTGTCGGCAGGAATGCTGTCGGCGTGCTCCAGATACCACTTGAGATGCGCGCCGAGATCGCGTGTTGCCCCGGGCGCGAAGAAGGCGACCACCATCGCCGTTCCGGCCATGAGGAACCACGTCGACACTTCCTGCGACTTGGCCACATCCCCGCGCTCGATCGCCTCCATGAGGCGTTTTTGCGTGGGGTCCTCGGTTTTCTCGGTATCGTCACCTTCCTCGGCCATCGCGCCTCCTCAGCCCGCCGTGAACCGGCCAAGCTGCTCGGTGAAGTGACCGAGATACCAGTTCATGATCGTCCCGATCAGAACCAGCAGCAGCGCGATCCCGAAGGTGATGCTCACCGGAATCGAGATGAAGAAGATCTGCAGTTGCGGCATGAGCTTGTTGAGCAGCCCCAGGCCGAAATAGAAGACCAGACCCACGACGATGAACGGCGCGCTCATGCGCACCGCGATCGTGAAGATATGCGAGAACGTGTCCAGCGCGACCTTGGCGAAATCGCCGATCGGCACGATGTTGCCCGGCGGAAACAGCGTGAAGCTGTCATGCAGCGCCGCGATGACGAGAAAATGCGCGTCGGTGACAAAGACCAGCGTCACCGCGAGGATCGACAGGTAGTTGCCGATGAGCGCGCCCTGCTGGCCGGTGCTGACCATGTCGGCGCCCATCGCGAAGGCCAGGCCGATCTGGTTGGCCATGATCGTACCGGCGATCTGCAGCGTGGCGGTGATCATGCGCGCCGACAGGCCGATGGCGAACCCGATGATGAACTCGCCCGCCACATAGGTGCCGAGGCGCGGGATGTTCGAGGTCAGGTCCTGCGGATAGAACCGCGACACGACAGGGTAAAGGACCAGCGTGAGGCCGAGCGCGATCGTCAGGCGCATGCGCACCGGGATCGCCGATTCCCCCAGGGCCGGCAGCAGCATCACCATGGTGCCGAGCCTTGCGAACATCAGCATGAACATGGCGGCCACGTTGGGCAGGAAGGACAGCTCCAGCGTCACGCCCCGCCCTCCCTCAGCCGGTCAGCAGGATCAGCTCGCTGATCCGGTTCATGAAGGCGCTGAGCAGGCTGCCCATGAAGGGCATTGTCAGCACCATCGTTATGAAGATGGCGAGGATCTTCGGCACGAAGACGAGCGTCATTTCCTGGATCTGGGTCAGGGCCTGGAACAGGGCGATGACAAGGCCGACCAGCAGGCCGACGACCATGGTCGGCGCCGCCAGCAACACCAGGGTCCAGACGCCCTCGCGCGCCACGTCCATCACTTCAGGTCCGGTCATGCCTGTCGTCCTGCGCCAGAAAGCTGCTCCGGTTGCCGCTCAGATCGGCATCCGCATGATTTCCTCGTAGGCCGCGATCACCCGGTCGCGCACGGTGACCATGGTCTCCAGGGCCACTTCCGTCTCGGCGATCGCGGTCACCACGTCGACCACATCCGCCTTGCCCTGCACCAGGCCGAGGGCCATGTCGTTGGCCTTCTGGCCATTGTCCACGACGTTGTTGACGGCATCACGAACCATGCCGCCGAAGTCGGCGCCGGCAACAGGGTCGACCGCCGTCTCGGCGGCGACCGGCTGGGTCATGCGCGCCATGTTCTGGTAGGCATTGGCGGCAATCGAGGGAATGGACATGACTGTTCCTCCTCAGGACGCGGGGCACTCAGCCGCGCAGGATGTCGATGGTGCGCTGGAGCATCCGGCGGGTGGCTTCGATGACGTTCAGGTTGGCCTCGTAGGAGCGCTGCGCCTCGCGCATGTCGACGCTCTCCACCAGCGAGCTGACGTTCGGCATCCGCACGTTTCCTTCCGCGTCGGCGGCCGGATGGCCGGGCTCGTAGCGGGTCGGAAACTGCGACCGGTCCTCCTCGATGCGACCGAGCGCGACGATCTCCGCCTGCAGCTCGCGGTCGAACTCGTTCTTGAAGGTCGGGATCTTGCGCCGGTAGGGATCCTCGTCCGGGGTCCGGCCGACGGAATCGGCGTTGGCGATGTTTTCCGCGATCACGCGGATGCGCCCGTTCTGGGCCTTCAGGCCCGAGGCGGAAATGAAAAGCGACTTGACCAGATCCATGGCATGCCTCCCTTACGCCGTCTTGCCGAGGGCGGTGCGGATGAGCCCGATGCTCTTGGTGTAGAGGGTGGTCACGGCCTGGTAGTCCATCTGGTTGGCCGTCACCATCATCATCTGCTCTTCGAGCGACACGCTGTTTCCGTCGGGCGTGATCTCGAAGGTCTCGATGCGCGTTTCCCGGTTCGACGACGCCGACATGAAGCCCTGCAGGTGGCTGGCCTGCGTCCTGGCCGTCGAGAGCCCCTCGCTTCCGGTGCTCTCCAGCTTGTCGAGATCGAAGGCCTTCATGTCCTTCGCCCGGTAACCGGGGGTGTCCGCATTGGCGACGTTTTCAGACAGGACGCTCTGGCGCGACTGGTGCCAGTGCATCTTTGACTTCAGCGCCCGGAACATGGAGAGGTCCGACAAGGCCATGCGAGTCACCATTTGTTAACGGATTAGGCAAGTGTTGCCGGTCAAATCGTTAACGAATGGTTAATCGACTGCATATTGCATTTTCCAACATCCGCCGCATTTCAGTGGAAATCATGGATTTCTGCGGCAAATTCGACCCTGTCGGCAGGTCCGGACCCGGCAATTTTTGCCGCACGGTGTTAACCTTTGCTAACAGCCGGACAGAATCACGCTGCAGGTCCGGTCGACGGCGGTCAGGGACATCGGCTCACGGTGCCGGGTGCACCGGCGGGTCGCTCCGGCCGCCCGGAGCGCAAGCTCCGCGCAGCGAAGCAACAGTATACCTGACCGGCTTCAGATGGTATCTGCACTGCACCCGTTGCGGCATCCAGCCGGTGGAAACCGGTGACAGTCGCCAGAAAACCGAAGGCCCAGAACGGCTTGAAGAGGTTCGCATGTACGAATGGATCGCGGAAACATTTGGCGTGGGCGAAGGAATCGCGAAGGCGATGTCCTTCATCATCGCCCTTGCCATTGTGTTCGGTCTCATCGGCCTCGTGCTTTTTGTCCTGCGTCAGCTGACCGGGAACCGGATTGCCACCGGACGCAACCGGCAGCCGCGCATCGCCGTCATGGACGCGATGCACATCGACACGCGCCGTCGCCTGCTGCTGGTGCGCCGTGACAACGTCGAGCACCTGATCCTCGTCGGCGGCCCGACCGATGTCGTGGTCGAACAGGCGATCGTCCGGGGCACGCCGGTCTCGGCAAGCTATCCGCGTCAGGCCCAGGTCGGACCGCAGTACGGCACGCCGCCCTACGAGGGCGAGAGTGATCCCTACGCGGCCCAGCAGGGCTGGGCGCCGCAGCCGGTTGCACCGCAGCCGGTCGCTGCGGCCGCCGGGTTGCCGCCGCAGCCGCAGATGAGTGCGCCGCAGCCGGTCGAGCCCGTGGCGCCGGTCGCGCCCGCCCCGGCTGCACGCGCGTCCTCGCTGCGCCAGAGCCCGCAGGAAGCCGCGCTTGCCGCGCTGCGCGGACGCAGCACGACCCCGCGCATCGAGGAGGCGCCGCAGGACCCGGACAGCGCGGACAACGTCAAGTCCCTGCGCCCGCGCATCGCGGCCCTGACCGAACCGCTGCGCCGGGTTGCCCCGGACCCGCAGGGGGCACCGCAGCCCGCGCCGCGCCCGGCGAGTGCCCCATCGGTCGCAGCGCCCCAGGCAGCCGCCATGGCCCCGTCGCAAGCCCAGTCCCAGGCCCAGCCACAGGTCCAGTCGCAGCAGGAAACATCCCGTGCGGCCGTCCGGGCGACGGAAGGCCTCGCCGCCGCAGCATCCAGCCTCACGTCGAAGGCAGGCTCGTCCGTGGCGGCGGCCGGCGCGGCCGTCGCCGATCTCGCGCGCAGCCTCTCGCGGTCGAGCGAGCGCACCGCCCCGGTGCAGGAGCCGGAGGTCAAGCGTCAGCTGACGCCGCCCTCCTCCGGTCCTGCCGCCCGCGCCCGCACGGCCTACCCGAATGCGCTTGCCGCACAGTCCGCGCCGGCCGACACCAGCGCCGGCGCTGAGGTGAAGGCTGCGGATGCAGCAGCGCCACAGGCGCAGGCTCCGGACGTCCGGAGCCCGGCGCAGCCGCAGGCTGCCGCCCAGGCCGCACAGCCGCAGCCGCAGGCTGCCGCCCAGGTCACACAGCCGCAGCCGCAGGCTGCATCCGTGCAGACCTCTGCCCCGACCGTGCGCGGATTTGCCGGCTTCCCGGCCCAGCCGCGTCCGCAGGTCGGAGCCGACAGCGCGGCCCAGGCCGGGCAGACCGTCGAGCCGGTTGCAGCCGCGCCTGCCGTGTCGCTCCAGACGCCGCCCCAGGCGCGTCCCGCCGCGATCGGCGAGGTCCGCCTGACACCGCCGGCACCGGCGTCGACCAGCGTCGCCGCTCCGGTCGGCCCGGCACAGGTCCAGTCTCAAGCCCAGTCATCGACAGAGACATTGGCACAGTCTCCGGCCCAGGTGCAGGCAACTCCCGCCGCGCCGGCGATCTCGTCCGAGGTCCGGCTGACGCCGCTCGGCGCTGCCGCACCGGCCGCCGCCGCAGCTGCGACCGGGGTCGAGGCGGAGGTGGGCAACGATGGCGCCAGTGATGACATCTTTGACGTGCTGCGTCCCGAACCGCGCGCAGCCGCGACACAGTCGGTGGCCGAGGCCGCGACGCTGGCCGAGCTGACCGTCGCGCCGCCGCTCGATGCGGAACCGGTGGCCCAGCCGCTGGCGCAGACCCAGACCCCGCCCGTCGTTCCGGTGGCGGCCCAGCCGACACCGGCCGCGCAGGTGATCCCGGAGATCCGGCTCAGCCCGGCGGATCTGGTCGCGGCCGTGAGCCAGCCTGCGGGCGAAAGCGCGGCGCCCGATGTGGCGCCGCTGCAGGCCCCGGGCCGGGCGCCGGCCGTGGAGGTCAGCCCGGCTCCGGCGAACCGCGACGAGGCCGGCGTCAACGCGATCGAGGAAGAGATGGCGCGCCTTCTCTCCGAGATCGGCGTGCAAGGACGGAAATGACGGCGCGGACCGTCAGCGCCGCGCCGGCTGGCAGAAGCCTCTGGCGCGGAGCTGTCCCCCCTGTCCGCCTGGCCCTGACAGGCCTCGCGGTTTTCCTGCTCGGGCTCGGTGGAGCCGAGGCCCAGCAGATCACCATCGGGTTCGGTGAAGGCACGACCGTCACGGAGCGGGCGGTCCAGCTCGTCGCGTTGCTGACGGTCCTGAGCCTTGCGCCCTCGATCCTGATCATGGTGACGAGCTTCACCCGCATCGTCGTCGTGCTGTCGCTGCTGCGCTCGGCCATCGGCCTGCAGACGGCACCGCCCAATTCGGTGATGATCTCGCTGGCGATGTTCCTCACCGCCTTCGTCATGGCACCGACCATCCAGGTGGCCTACAACGAAGGCGTCCGGCCGCTGGTGGAAGGCTCCATCGAGTTTGATCAGGCCTTCGAGCGCGCGTCCGAACCGTTCCATGTCTTCATGCGCTCCCAGGTGCGCGAGAAGGACCTGATGCTGTTTCAGGAGCTGTCGGGCCAGCCGGCGCCGGAGACGCCCGAGGAACTCTCGCTGCATGTGCTGATCCCGGCCTTCATGATCAGCGAGCTGCGTCGGGCCTTCGAGATCGGCTTCCTGCTCTACCTGCCCTTCCTGATCATCGACCTCGTGATCGCCTCGATCCTGATGTCGATGGGCATGATGATGCTTCCGCCCGTGGTGATCTCGCTGCCGTTCAAGCTGATCTTCTTCGTGCTGGTGGACGGATGGGCCCTGGTCGCCGGCAGTCTGGTCCGAAGTTTCGGAACCGGGGGATAGCTTCCGCCGCCGCCGCCCGGCCTGTCCGGACGCGGCGACGGCGCCTCTGCATCCGCTTGCCTGTCCGGGCTTCGGTTCAGTGACCGGTCAGCCGTTGCCGGTCTGGGCGTTGGCCATGGACTCGCCGCCCGGCTCCGGGCTCATGTACTGGCGGCGATACTCTTCCATGAAGGTGCTGAGCGTGTCGATGGCGGCCAGGCCGCGCGCGACCTCCAGAAACTCCACGCCCTGTGCCTCGATCGGACGCGTGACCACGTCGAAAGCAAAGGCTTCCGGGCTGTCCGACATCTTCGGGAGGTACTTCGTCCGCAGACGGTCGAGGCTGAGCTGGTCGCCGGCCAGCGAGTAGGCGATCCCCGCCTTGAGGATGTCGTTGCGCTCGATCTGTTCCAGCGGAATGTTGTCCGACCAGCGCGAGCCATACATGGCCTCGAGCTGGTCCCCCGCCTCGCGCCAGCTCTGCGCCGCCCAGAAGGTGTCGGCGCGCAGCCGGTCCACTTCCGCGCCCCGCATGTTGCGCACCAGTTCCAGCGCCAGATCCGGACGTCCGCTTTCCGTGAGCGCCCGCGCCTCGACGATGTTGCGCTGGCGGTCGAGGGTCGAAGGCAGGTTCGCCTGGCGGGTCCGGTTCAGCACCGCCAGTGCCCGCTCCGGCTTGCGGTCCATCAGATAGATGGCGGCGAGATCGGCAGCGATCTGCGATCGCGCGGCCCCCTTCAGCCGGTTGTCCACCTGGTGCTGCAGCAGTTCGGCAGCCTGATCAAGAAGCTCCACCTCCACGAGACGCTTGGCAAGGCCGCGCACCATCTCGTCGCCCTGCCGTCCGGGCGGCGTCATTTCGCGGAAGTCATAGAACAGGGCCAGCGCCTTGACGGCGGGCATCTCGTTCGCCTTGCCGTTCAGGAACAGGTTGGCGAAGAGCGCGTTCATCTCTTCCTGCAGCAGGCGCGTGGTCTCGGATTCGGAATCCGACTGGACCGCCAGCTTCATCGCCTCGAAGGCCTCGCGGTAATTGCCGCGCTCGGCCTGGAGCTGGGCGAGGAAGCGCAGTGTCCTCAGTTCCACCTCGTCGCCGCGCCACCAGGTTGCCAGCGTCGCCAGCTCGTCCACGGTCTGCTCGGTCGTCAGCTCGCCGTCCCGGTGGCGGATGCGCAGCGCCCGGTAGGTCGCCTCCGCCGCCCGCGGCCGGTCGTCGGTGCGGGCCACCAGATCGAACGCCGTCAGCGCCTCGAGCGACCGGCCGGATGCGTCGGCAACCCGGCCACGCAGCAGGTCGTAACGGGCCGCCTGGACCGGCGAGATCAGGCTCGGCTCGATTTCCGCGAGAATGGCATTGGCCATGCCGAAGTCGTTCAGCTCCACCATTGCCTGTGCGGCGGCAATGTTGAACTCCGCCTGGATGCTGACGGGATAGTTGCCGATCACGGCCCGGCCACGTGGCATGGAAATGCGGGCACCCGGCCAGTTGCCGAGCGCCACCTCGACGATGGTCTGCCACACCGCCGCATCGGGGCTGTTCTTCAGGTCCGGCCGGTTGAGATGCGGATAGGCCTGATCAGGACGCGCGGCCAGGGTCTGGGCCGCGCCCATCATCAGGTTGAACGCGCTCTCCTCCGCAAGAGCCGGATCCTCCTCAAGGGCCAGTTGCATCATGCCGAGCGCTTCGTAGGGCAGGAGATGCGCGAGGAAGAACCGGGCCAGATCCATGCGCGGCGCCCGGCGGCGCTCCTCCGGCGCGTTGGTCAGGGCCGTTTCCAGCTCCATGCGCCGTTTCATGAACTCCTCCTCGTCCTTGGTGGTGAGGCTGGTGAAGTCCACGTAGTTCGGCTGGTTCGGATCGACGATCGTGTTGAGGACGCGCGAGCCGCGCTGGTTGCCGTTCGACAGGGTCAGCCCCTGTTCGCGCTGGAGAATGATGTCGTCACCGGCCAGCTCCGGCTTGAACCCGTCGGTCTGCGGCACGACGGCCACGCCATGCGCCGAGGCCAATGTCTCCAGGTCGACGAACTTCTGCGGCTTGAGCAGGCCGCGCGCCGGACCGAAGCCGGTCACCACCACGATCTGGTCCCCGACAAAGGGATCGGTCAGCGTCCGGATTTTCTGCGGCTGCTGGAAGGGAATGCGCAGCACGCTGCCACCGTCGGAGCGCACGTTGCGTTCGATGGCCAGCGGACGGGTCGGTTCGACAATCATGTCGCCCACAACCAGGTTCCAGGCGTTGCCATCCGCCCCCACGGTCGCCAGCGCCGAGGAGACTACATCGACCCTGAGCGCCTGATGGTCCGGGAACTCCTTCATCTCGATGCCGGTGGCCACATCGGCCAGCGCCGAGCGGATCGCCCGGATGTCGATGGTCGCGGTGGTGTCGAACAGCATCCAGATCGAATCGTTGCGGCGGAACACCGCGGTGGCAACGGGCTCGCGGAACGGGAAGACCACGCGCACCGTGTTGCCGATGCGCCGTGCCTCGGCGGCAACGAAGTTTCGTACCTCGTTGGCCGCATCGACCGGCAGGCTTTCCGGCGAAGGCTCGGGGGTCGGCAGCACGGAGCGCGGCTCCGGGGTCGGCGCTCCGCCCTGCGCGCGCCAGGGATCCTGGCTGGGAGACGGCCCGGCCTGCCGCAGGTCAATCGCCTGCGGGATCTCGACGCCCTGCAGCACGCGCGGCTGCGGCTCGCCCTGATCGCTTGCCTGCACGCTCGGCGATCCGGAAAACGGCATCGGATCCAGCGGAATGGCATTGATGATGCGGTCGCCGAAGTCCTTCTGGGCGCCAAGCACGCGCGGCTCGCGGGCCGGCGTGCCGGTGGCAGTCTCGGCCACCTGGATCGCCGGCTGAGCCTCGGCGCCCGGGGGCATGAAGGCCACCGAACCGACCGTCGAGGGGTCGCCGCCCTCGGGAAGCACGGTGCCGGCGGCCATCTGCACCGGCGCGGGCGTGCTCGTTCCGGGCTTGGCGCGCGGAAGCGCAAAGGCCGGACCTGCGACAGGCCCGGCATCAGCCAGAACGGGAAGCGGTTCGACCTGCGGCCCTTCGGCGCCGGGGCGCGGCGCGGTCTCGGGCTGGCCGAAGGTTCCACCCGGCGGGCCACCGCCGGGCGCAGGCGCGGGAGCTGCAGGAGCAGCGGCGGCCGGATCGACCGGCGCCGGCGGCTGGTCCTCGCGCCGCGTCGCCGGGGCAACGATCAGCTGCTGAGCCCCTTGCGGGCGACCGTTCAACGCCTCGCCGATTGCGGCATTGACCGGATCGGTCGCGCGGCTCTCGGTCGGCGTGATGTCGATGACATAGGTCTGTTCTTCCCGGAAGGCGCGGATGTCGACCGTCGGGTCGATGCGCATCAGGAACTTCAGCTTGCCACCATCGAGGAACGAGGTCGCATCGACCACGCCGGGCGGCAGGTTGGCGCGCAAGCGGCTGACGTCGAGCTGGGCGGCCTGGTTGAAGGTCACCCGCACGATGTCGTCCTCGCGGACGAAGGAGGTGTCGAACTGCACGGTCCAGTCGAACACAAGCCGGGTGAAGGTCGGGTGCTCGCCGATGCGCAGGTCCACACGCGGCCCCTCCTCCGCCTTCAGCCGGGCCTGTTCCAGCGCGCGCACCTGGCGCATCGCCTCCTCGGCACGGCGGGCAAGCTCGCGCACGACATCATCGGGCAGCCCCGGGGGCAGACCCTGCCAGTTGGCAGGAAGGATGTCGACGAACAGCTTCTCGCCGGCCTCCAGCGTGTTGATGCGGAACTTGTCCTTGAGCGCAAAGCGGATCGCCGTGCCATCCGGGTCGCGCCGGGCAACGGCGATGTAGTCGCGCAGCTGCAGGGGAACATCGTCAACGCTGATGGCGATCGGCTCTTCAAAGGCGATGCGCAGGACGCCGCTGGTAACCGTCGCATCGTAATGCGGCAGCAGCGTCTTGTCCTTGAAGGTCAGGATGAGACGGCCATAGCCTTCCTCGGCCTTGGCCTGCAGCTCGACGATGGCAAGGTTCTCGGCCTGCGCGGTCCGCAGGGCAAGCGACAGGCAGAGCGGAACGAGAAGGATCTGGAGCGCGAGGCCGGCCGCCAGCAGCCGGGCAAACCGGGCCCGCGCCCTCCCCGGCAGAAGCCGGGCGGCTGCGGCGCCCCGGGACGAGGCGAACTCATACGCTTGCCTCACAAACATCAACAAAGTCAGGGTTATCCTCTCGCTCGGCGTCACGCCTAACCCTAGGGCGCTGGCCTTAACGCGGCCTTACATGAACCCCTTAAACTGGCCTGATTTCAGTTTCCGCCGATCTTGGGCAGCTGCGCCGGTGCGTCGGCGGAGGCCTGCTGGCCGGTATCGCCGCTGGCGATCGCCACCGTCAGCTTCTCGGCGGCTTCCGGGTTCATCTTGGCCAGAATGTCAGCCATCTTGCGCGGCTTCATCTGCCGCACGACCTTGAGCAGGATTTCAAGCTCCAGCCGGTCGAAAATGCGGGCCGCATCCTTCGGCTTCATGTTCTCGTACATGACCACAAGGGCGGCGACTTCGCTCTCTTCCTGCTTGCGCTTCTCCTCGACGGCCTGCTGGATCTTCTGCTCCAGAGCCTTCAGCTCGTCGACGCGCTGCTGGACCCGGTCTTCCGTTGCCTGCAGCAGCTTCTCGCGCAGGTCGATCTGCCCTTCCTGGTCCTGCAGCGCGCGCCGGCGCTGTCCGAGGCTTTCGAGCACCGCGCGCTCGGCGGCAGACCCGCCGATCTCCATTTCGGTCGGGATGGGCGGCTCGGCATTGGCGGCGGCATCGCCAGCGGGCGCGGCCTCGGCGGGGGCTTCGCCGGCGGCAGGGGCCGCCTGCCCGGCCTCGCCGGCAGGCGCGGCAGGCTCAGTCCCTGGGGCGGGAGGCTGCGCACCTGTGGCCGGTGGCGGCGGCGGCGTCTGGCCCGCCGGGGCCGATTGCGCCTGTGCTTCCTGAATCGGCAAGACATCGGTCGGGTGCCCGAGCACGAGCCCGAGCACCTTCAACCCCAGCAGGGCGCTGGCTGCAATGCCGACAATCGGAAGCAGTCGGAGCGTCAAGCTGCGGCCTCCTCCGACTTCTTGCGGAAGCGCTCAAGACGCGCCGTCGCCTCGGCAGCCGCCGCGCGGATGTCGCGGGTCGACACACCGGGCTGGGCGGTCATCGGAGCGGTGGGCTTCACGGCCGGGGCAGCGGGCGGCACCGGGGCCTGGGCAGCCGGACGGTAGGTGCCTGCGGCAGCCGGCTGATAGGCCGGGGCCGTCGCGGCCGGACGGGCAGCCGACTGCGGCGCGGTGAAGGCCGGGGTTGATGCGGGCGCCGGGGCCGCGGCCGCCGGGCGGGCAGACGGATAGCCGCCCTGTGCCGCGGCTGCCTGGGCGTAGGCCTGGGCCCGCGCCTGGATCTGGGCCTGAGCCTGGCTCTGGCCAGCGGCCCGACGCGCGGCCTCGGCCTGGTCTTCTGCGGCGCGGCGATTGGCCTCTGCGGTCTGCGCCGACTGGGCGCTGCGGGCGGCCTCGGCGATCTGCGAGATGCGCGCCAGGACAAGCTCGCCCTCGCCAAGCTGTTCGGCCAGCATCTTGGACATCTGCTCGGCCTGTCCAAGGCGGCTGCCCAGGGTCTTGTCGGCCTCGTTGGCAGTCGCCTTCAGGCCGAGAATGGCGCGCTCGGCGATTTCCGTTGCCGTGATCAGCTCGGAGATCGTGGCGCGCAGCGTTTCCTCGTCGGCCCTCAGCCGCTGCAGCCGGCGGTTGAGGATCCAGCAATATCCGATGGTGACGACCAGAAGCACCGCCACCAGGCTCTCGATGATCATTCCGATGGGCAGGGAGCTCATGTGCTTTCCATTTCCTTCTGCATCGCGCGCTCGAAGGCCGCCAGTGTCATCTTTGGCCGCCGCAAGCCGCGCGTGACCCGAATCGCGATCGAATCCTCAACTCGGCCGAGTGTACCCTCCGTCAGGGGCACGTTGCCGCATTTGATGGTGATGGGATCGGTTGGTTCCACATTGAAAATGAGCGTTTGACCCACGTCGAAGCTCAGAACACGGCCGAGAGGCAGGAAGGTCTCGTAGAGAACCGCGTCGACTTCGACTTCCGCTGCGTAAATTTCACTAGCCAGATGGCCTTCCCAGATCGGATCGCGGCCGAACTTCTCGCCCATGAACATCTGCAGGAGCAGATCGCGGATCGGCTCGAGCGTGGCATAGGGCATCATGATTTCGATCGTGCCGCCGCGGTCTTCCATGTCGATGCGCAGCTCGACAAGGATGGCCGCGTTGGCCGGGCGCGAAATCGCCGCGAAGCGCGGGTTGGTTTCGAGGCGCTCCAGATTGAAGTGCACCGGCGACAGCGGCGCGAAGGCCTGCTGCGCGTCGGCCAGGATGATTTCCAGCATCCGGCGGACGAGGTTCACCTCGATCGTGGTGTAGGGCCGACCCTCGACGCGGATGCCGCTGGTGCCGCGGCCACCGCCGAGCAGCACGTCGATGATTGAATAGATCAGGCTCGATTCAACCGTCACCAGGCCGAAACCGTCCCATTCCTCGGCCTTGAAGACGCCAAGGATCGCCGGCAGCGGGATCGAGTTCAGGTAGTCACCGAAACGCACGGACGAAATCGAGTCGAGCGAGACTTCGACGTTGTCGGACGTGAAGTTGCGCAGGGACGTCGTGGTCAGCCGGACGAGCCGGTCGAACACGATTTCCAGCATCGGCAGGCGCTCGTAGGACACCATTGCCGAGTTGATCAGCGCCCGGATGCCGCTCTGGTCGCCGGCGATCGTGTCCTCGATGTTGAAGCCGAGGAGGTTGTCGATTTCCTCCTGGTTCAGGACACGGTCGGCACCGCGCGTGGCGTTCTCGAGTTCCGGCTCGCTGTCGTCGATCATCGCCGCCCACTGGGCCGCCATGTCGTCGGCGTTGCCAACACCCTGCTCTTCCAGCGCAGCCCCCCAGGCGGCGGCGAGGTCGTCGTCGTCGTCCCCTACCCCCTGCTCGGCCAGGGCTGCGCCCCAGGCATCGGCCAGGTCGCCATCCGTCAGATCGTCGTCGTCGTCAGCCATGCCGCACCATCACTGGATCAGGATTTCCTTGAAGAGGACCGCATTCACCTTGGACGGATAGACCGAGAGGTTGATGCGGCGCAGCAGTTCTTCCTTGAGCCGGAACAGGCCGGCGGACCCTTCCAGATCCGCCGGACGCAGCTCGCGCAGGTAGATCTGGAACGCATCGAGAATGCGGGGCAGCAGCGGCGTGATCCGGTCGACCGTGGCCTGGTCCTGGACCTCGAGCGCAATGCGCACCCGCAGGTAGGTCGCCCGGCCCGTGGTCGACAGGTTCACCGTCATCTCCGGCAGCTCGAAGAAGACGACCGGCACCTGCTCCTCGACGGGCGGCGCGTTCGGATCGACTTCCGGCTCTTCGCCGCCGGCAAACAGGAAGAAGTATGCGCCGCCACCGATCAGCAGCAGGGCCGCCACGGCACCGCCGCCGATGATCATCAGCTTCTTCTTGCCTAGACCCTTCTTGCCTTCTGCGCCGTCTTCGCCTTCGGCTTCAGCTTCCGCCGCCATGGACTGCTCCGCCTGCCTCATCGCCGCCTGCGCGCGCGTGAAATGGTTTCTAAAGGGTTAATGGTTAACGAGTGGTTACCAATCCCTTACCGGATTCACCCGGCAGGTGTTGCCGACTGGTTCGTTTTTTCCTCACCTATTTGCCGACCCGGCCGAGGCCAAAAAACAAAAACCAATCGTTTCAACGATTTAGGAGTTGGCACGCTCCCTGCTTATGTGGGGACGGACGACGGGCCTGGGGAGGTCTGGCGTCCCTCGGGGAGCATAAGGAATCGTTAACATGGAAAACGCGCAGTTAATCAACCTGTCGCGTCAGATCACGCTGCGGCGCCAGATGGATGTGGTCGCGAACAACATCGCGAACCTCAACACCTCGGGCTTCAAGGCCAAGCGCATGATCTTTCAGGAGTATGTCATGCCTGTCGCGGAGGCGAGCGCCTTTCCGCGCGGCGACCTGCGGCTGTCCTATGTCCAGGATGCCCGCACGATCACCAATTTCCTCGCCGGCAGCATCCAGCTCACCGGCAATCCGCTGGACGTCGCGGTGGATGGCGAGGGCTGGTTTGCCGTCCAGATGGAGGATGGCACCGAAGCCTTCACCCGCAACGGCGCCTTCCACCTCAGCAACACCGGGCAGCTGGTGACCTCCGAAGGTCGCCCCGTGCTGACCGAAGGCGGCCCGATCAGCTTCACCCGCGAGGACGGCAAGATCTCCATCTCCGACGACGGCACGATCTCCACGGAGCTGGGCACGCGCGGCCGCCTGCGCCTTGTGGCCATGAACAACCCGCAGAACGCCATCGCCATCGGCAACAATCTCGTCACCTACGAAAATCCGGACCCTGTCGGCCGGGTCCGCGTGATCCAGGGCGGGCTGGAAGGCTCCAACGTCCAGGGCGTGGTCGAGATCGCCGACATGATCGAGATCACCCGCAAGTACGAGTCCGTCACCAAGATGCTCAAGGACACCGATGACCTGTCACGACAGGCCATCGAGCGCCTCGGCTCGACCCAGGCCTGAGCGGCAGGAGAACTGACAGATGAAGGCACTCCATATCGCCGCAACGGGCATGAAGGCCCAGGAACTCAACGTCGAAGTCATCTCGAACAACGTGGCCAACATGCGGACCACGGGCTTCAAGCGCCAGCGCGCGGACTTCCAGGATCTGCTGTACCAGAACCTGCGCCGCATGGGCACGGACACCTCGGCCGCCGGCACCATCGTGCCGACCGGCGTGCAGATCGGCTCCGGCGTGAAGACCGCCGCCACCGCCCGCATCATGAGCCAGGGCAACCTGCAGCAGACCGACAAGGAACTCGACGTCGCCATCCGCGGCGAAGGCTTCTTCCAGATCCAGCTGCCGGACGGTACCACCGCCTACACCCGCGACGGCTCCTTCGAGCGCGACGCCACCGGCACGCTGGTCACCGTCGATGGCTACTCGGTCCTGCCCGGCATCGTCATCCCGCAGGATGCCCGCGACGTGACCATCTCCACCGAGGGCGCGGTGCAGGCGATCGTCGGGGGAGCCGCGCAGCAGCTCGGCCAGATCCAGATCGCCCGCTTCGTCAACAAGTCCGGTCTGGAAGCCATCGGCGACAACCTGTTCCTCGAGACCGAGGCATCGGGTGCGGCCCAGGTCGGCAACCCGGACCAGGACGGCTACGGCAACCTGCAGCAGGGCTTCCTCGAGATGGCCAACGTGGAGGCCGTCTCGGAGATCGCCGACCTGATCGCCGCCCAGCGCGCCTACGAGATGAACTCGCGCGTCATCAAGGCGGCGGACGACATGTACTCCACCACCACCAACATCCGCTGAGGGGAGGATCTGATGCGTCGCTTCGTCCTTGCCGGTCTGGCGCTGCTGGCGTCGGCCCTGGCCGCCGTCCAGGCCCTTGCCCTCGAGGCTCCGGTCCTGCGCTCCCAGGTCGCCGTCAGCTCCGATGTGGTCACCGTCGGCGACTTCTATTCCAACGCCGGCCTGCTCGCCAACGTGCCGCTGTTCCGCTCTCCCGACCTCGGTCACAGCGGCCGGGTGCCGGCCGACGTGGTGGCCGAACGCGCCCGTGCGGCGGGCCTGTCTGCCGCCGGGACCGACGGGCTGCGGGACGTGCTGGTCGAGCGGCAGTCCATCGTTCTCGATGCCGACCGCCTGTCGGCCCTGGTCGCCGGAGCCCTCGCGGGCCAGGCCGAGGATGTGCGCCCCGAGGACCTCGACATCGCCTTCGCGCGGACACCGCAGCCGGTGCATGTGGACCCGGCCGCCGGCGATCCCGTGCGCATCGAACAGGCGCTGTGGTCGCGGGCCGATGGCCGCTTCGACGTGACGGTGGAGATGGTCACCGCTGCCGGCCCGCGCAAGCAGGTCATCAGCGGCGTGGCCCGGGAGATGGTGTCCGTCCTGACCCTGGCGCAGCCGCTGGAGCGCGGCCAGATCGTCAGCGCGGATGACTTCACGGTCATGCGCCTGCCGCGCAGCCGGGTTCCCGCCCGCTCGGTGACCGACCCGGCAGAGGTTGCCGGCCTCGCCGCCCGCAGCAACATGCGACCCGGCCGCCCCCTGTCGCGCAGCGACTTCGAGCGCCCGCAGCTCATCGCGCGCGGCGACCAGGTGACCCTCGTCTACGAGGTCGGTGCCATGCGCCTGACCACCAAGGGCCAGGCGCTGGCTGCCGGCGCCGAGGGCGATCTCATCGACATCGTGAACACCCAGTCCCGCAGGACCGTCACCGGAACTGTGATCGGGCGAGGTCAGGTCCGCGTCGGCACCGCGCCGCGCACCGTTGCCGCCCTGGACGAAACGCCGGCCAAGGAGACCGCGCAGTGACCCGCTCCCTTCTCTCCACCCTCGCCCTGTCCGTGCTGACCGTCGGGCTGGCCGCCTGCGGCACGGCTGACCGGCTTGCCCAGGTCGGCCAGCAGCCACCGCTCAATGCGATCCAGGACCCCACGACCATGCCGGGTTACCGGCCCGTGCAGATGCCGATGCCCGCGCCGCAGCCGGCGCATTACAATGCCAACTCGCTCTGGAAGTCGGGCAACCGCGCCTTCTTCGAGGACCAGCGGGCCGGACGGGTCGGCGACCTTCTGACCGTGGTCGTCACGATCTCCGACCGGGCGCAGATCGAGAACCAGACGGAGCGCTCGCGCACCGGCTCCGATTCGGCCGGGGCCGGCGGTGCGCTCGGAACGGCGATCGACACCGTCTTCCTGCCGGCCGGCGTCAGCGCCAGCAACCTGGCAACGCTCAACGGCGCCTCCAACTTCTCCGGCAACGGCACCATCGACCGCAGCGAGGTCCTGCGCACCACCGTCGCCGCCGTGGTGACCCAGGTCCTGCCCAACGGCAACATGGTGATCGAGGGCCGGCAGGAGGTGCGCGTCAACTTCGAGGTCCGCGAACTGGTCGTGGCCGGTATCGTCCGCCCGCAGGACATCCAGGCGAACAACACCATCGCCAGCGAGAAGATCGCCGAGGCCCGCATCGGCTACGGAGGCCGGGGCCAGATCACGGACGTGCAGCAGCCGCGCTATGGCGCACAGGTCATGGACATCCTGCTGCCGTTCTGACCCCGTCCCACCCGTCCAGCCAATCAGTCCCCCGGGCGACCTGAAGAACTCGAGCTTCAGGCCGCCTGATGGCGGGCACGGCGTCTCGCTCCCCGAGCGCCGTGCCCGCTCTCACCTTGTTGCCGCGGCCCGCCGCTCCCCACGGCCCGCATAATAGGGCAAACACCAAAAAAAGCCCCGGACTCGGCCAGTCCGGGGCTTTCTCAAATTCGGTCGCGGATTGTCCGCTCAGTCGTCGCGGTAGACCTTCTCGCGGCGCTCGTGGGCTTCCTGCGCCTCGATGGACAGAGTTGCAATCGGGCGGGCATCCAGGCGCTTGACCGAGATCGGTTCCCCGGTCTCCTCGCAGTAGCCGTAGCTGCCGTCCTCGATCCGCTCGAGCGCGGCGTCGATCTTGGAGATCAGCTTGCGCTGCCGGTCGCGGGCCCGCAGTTCGATCGACCGGTCAGTCTCGGAGGAGGCACGGTCGGCAAAGTCGGGATGGTTCTGGCTTTCTTCCTGAAGGTGGGCCAGCGTCTCGCGGCTTTCCCGCAGGATGTCCTCTTTCCAGGCAAGCAGCTTGTTGCGGAAATACTCGCGCTGCCGCTCGTTCATGAACGGCTCGTCCTCGGAAGGTCGATAATCAGACTCAAGTTCAACCGTCATCGAAAACTCCGGTTACCGTTAGGACGGGCGCAATATATCCCTCGTTCGGTGCGCGGACAACGGCTGTTCCTGAAAAAAATGTTAACGAATTCGGCTTTGGTATCAATTGGTTAAGAAATGCGAGGCGGATCCTTGCCCAGTCCTTCGCCGGCTCACTCGGTGAATTTGCCAAGCTTGGCGAGCTCAACCTTCACTCGCAATTCGATCTCGTCGATCACCCCGTCAAGCCGCGCGTCACCGCTCGGCTGACGGTCTTTCAGCACCGCCGCCATCTCGTCGAGGCGACCGGTCGGCACCAGACCGCCGAGCAGATCGGCCCGCAGCGCGTCGAGCGCATCGAGCAGGGAATGGCCGCGCCGGCTGGCAATGTCGCGCTCATCCGGCTGGACATCCACCTCTTGCAGCGCCAGCAGAGCGTCGATCCCGCCAAGCGCGGTGGCCGAGCTGGTCGTGGAGGCGGCTGCGGTCTCGGCCTCGCTGGAAATGAAGAAGCCGTCACTGCCGCCGCCCGCGCGCTTCTTGCCGCCCTTGCCCTGGACGGAGGAAATCGGCGGGTTCCCGGTGATGCGCATGAGCAGATCCCTTTCGGCGTGACGGTTCCGGGCGCTCCGCCCCGCCATCGGATCCCTCGGGGTACCGGACGCCGGGGGAGATCTCCGGACCGCGCACGGCGACGACGAGGACGGCTGATCCGGGCCGGCTGCCCGTCATTTTCTTCCCGGCCAGACTAAGCGATCGCCCCTTCCCCGGCAACTTTTGCCGCCGCTCGCCCGGCCTCTATCCCCGGGAGCCACATGGCGCGGTGTGAGTTCAGAGAAATTTAACCAATATCTCCAGAGCCTTAAGACAAGATCCCGAAACCGGCGCACACTGTGGCACGCCTCTCGCATAGAGGCCGGCAAACACTCATGTCCGGATCACCCCGAATGACGTCTGCCAACCTGTTCCGCTTCGGCGCCGTTTTCGTGCTCCTGGCCTGCCTGGCCACGGCGGCCTCGGCCGCCTCGCGCATCAAGGACATCGCCGACTTTGAAGGCATCCGCGAGAACCAGCTGATCGGCTACGGCCTTGTCGTCGGTCTCAATGGCACCGGCGACAGCCTGCGCAACGCGCCCTTCACCCGGCAAAGTCTGCAGGCCATGCTGGAACGCCTCGGCGTCAACACGCGCGGCATTGACCTCAACACCAACAACGTCGCTGCGGTGATGGTGACCGCCAACCTGCCGCCCTTCTCGACCCAGGGCACGCGCATCGACGTCAATGTCAGCGCCCTCGGCGATGCGGACAGCCTGCAGGGCGGCACCCTGCTGGTCACGCCGCTGATGGGTGCCGACGGCGAAGTCTATGCCATCGCGCAAGGCTCGGTGGCCATCGCGGGCTTTTCCGCACAGGCGGATGCGGCTGCCGTGATCCGGGGCGTGCCGACCTCGGGCCGCATCGCCAATGGGGCGCTGGTCGAGCGCGAGGTCGAGTTCAAGCTGGCCGGAATGACCAGCGTTCGTCTGGCGCTGCGCAATCCGGACCTCACCACGTCCCGTCGCGTCGCGCTGGCGATCAACGAGCTCATCGGCATGCCGACCGCCGAGCCGATGGATCCGTCCACGGTGCGCATCGACGTGCCCCGCGACTACAACGGCAACATCGTCGACCTCCTGACCGACATCGAGCAGCTGATCATCGAGCCGGACCTGCCGGCCCGGGTGGTCATCGACGAGAACTCCGGCATCATCGTGATGGGCCAGAACGTGAAGGTCTCCACCGTGGCCGTTGCCCAGGGCAACCTGACGGTCACGATCGCCGAAAGCCCGGAGGTGTCGCAGCCCCTTCCCTTTGCCAACGGCGAGACTGCCGTCGTGCCGCGCTCGGATGTGACCGTCGACGACAGCAGCGACAAGAAGCTCGCCATCCTCAAGGAAACCGTGACGTTGCAGGAACTGGTCACCGGGCTCAATGCGCTCGGCATCGGCCCGCGCGACATGATCTCCATCCTCCAGGCAATCAAGGCCGCCGGCGCGCTGCAGGCGGAAATCGAGGCGCTCTGATGTTGACCAGCACAAGCACCATCCCGGCCCTGCACACCCTGCCCGCCAGCACGCTGGCCGCACGCAACGCCGATCCCGAGACCCAGATCAAGGAAGCGGCCCGCGCCTACGAGGCCGTGTTCCTCAACACCATGCTTCAGTCCATGTTCTCCGGTCTGGAGGAAGGCGGGGCCTGGGGCGGCGGCGCGGGCTCGGAGACCTGGCAGGGGATGCTCGTCGACGAATTTGCAAAGAACATCGCCGGGCGCGGCGGCATCGGAATTGCCGCGACCCTCGAACGTGAACTGCTGACCCTGCAGGAGATACCCCAGTGATCGAGAAGGCTGAAGCCACCGCCGCCCTTCCCTTTTCCATCGAACGCCCGGTGAGCCGGCAGGAAGCCGAGAACTTCTGCAACGCCGTCCGCAAGACCATGGAACGTCTGCTCGAAGTGGTCGAGACGGAGACCGATCTGGTGCGCGCTGGCCAGCTGCGCGCCGCGGGCGACCTGCAGGGCGAGAAGGCGGTGCTGGTGCATCACTACACCCAGGGTGTTCTCTACGCGAAGGAACACTCCGTCGCGCTCGGCAACCTTGCGCCGGCGGCCGTGCAGGCACTGCGGCGCCAGCACGCCGAGTTCCAGCCCGTGCTGCGGATCAACCTTGCAGTCCTCGCGACGGCCCGCGAGGTGGCGGATTCGATCGTCAACACGGTTGCACGGGCCGTCGGCGCCAAGCAGCGCACCACCACCTACGGTCCCGCCGGCGCGCCGCCCGCGGCGCCGCGGCCGGCGGAAGGCATCTCCGTCAACCGGTCGCTCTGAGACCTGGCGAATCAGTGCGGAAAAAAGCAGCCCGTTAAAATCCTCTCATTTCCGTTAACGGCCGATTCACGTCCTTGTCGTAGCGTCATCCTGTAGCATCGGGTCTAGGAACCAGGATCCCGAGGAGGCCGCCATGGACACAGGAGTTGTCCGGTCGCCGTTGCCGTCCTACACGGCAATCACACCGGAAGCGCGGGCGGAGCAGCGCAACGCCCCCGCCACCAAGACAGAGATCGCACCGTCCAAGACGGTTCCGCCGTCCGAGGACACCCAGTCGGGCCGCACCGCGGCCGAAGACCGCAAGGCAGAGCCTGTCGGCGGCCAGCAGGTGCGCGAGCTTGTGCGCAAGAACAAGCTCGACCCGGAAAGCCAGTCCCTGATCTATGTGGCCATGGACCAGGAGTCCGGAGAGGTCGTGAACCAGGTGCCGAGCGAAACCTTGCGCAAGCTGCGCGCCTATGCCCGCAGCGTTGACGCACAGGCCGGCGAGCAGCCGAAGTCCACCGTGATGCGCACCGCCTGACTGCAGGCACCACCCTCACCCCAACGAGCAAGGCCCTCCGCCAACCGGCGCGAGGGCCTTTCGTTTACCCCACCAACGGACGAAACCCAAGCAAGGCAACGAAGCTTCTGAAGTTAACCAAGATTATTCACCAACACGATTAACGTAAATCCAAAATAAAGAAATCAGTTAAATTTACACCTGTTTAAACTTAAATTCGGGAAACCATATCGATTTACAAGTAATACAGCCCTTGTCCTGCATGGTTCCTTCGTCATTCAGAAAGGATGACAGGCGCAAACCAGAAGGAACAAGAAAATGGCAGGAATAACCCTCTCCAGCGCGGTGAGAACCAACCTCAACGCCCTGCAGTCCACCTCCGAGATGATGAGCAAGGTCCAGGAGAAGCTCTCCACGGGCAAAAAGGTCAACTCGGCGCTGGACAACCCGAACTCCTTCTTCACCGCGCAGGGCCTGTCCAACCGCGCCGGTGACCTGGGCACCCTGCTGGATGACATGGGCCAGTCGGTGCAGACCCTGAAGGCGGCCGACAAGGGCATCAAGGCCATCTCGGATCTGGTCGATGCCGCCAAGGCCAAGGCCAACCAGGCGTCCCAGACCTCGAGCCAGACCCAGCGCGCGCAGTACTCGAAAGAGTTCAACGAGCTGATGACGCAGATCGAGGACATCGCCAAGGATGCGGGCTACAGCGGCAAGAACCTGCTGGGTGGCACCGGTAACGACCTGAAGGTGACCTTCAACGAAAACGGCACCTCGAGCCTCAACATCTCGGCGGTGGACTACACCGACACCACATCTTCGGACGGCCTCAACCTGGCGCGTCTGGCGTCGGGCACCTCGGGCACCGCGACGATCTCGCTCACCAACGGCACCGCCTCGGCGGCCCTGACCGGCGGCAGCCTGCTGACCGCTGACCGCGAGTTTGCTGCCGGCGACGTGCTGACCCTGACGGACACCAACGGCACGGAAATTGGCAAGTTCGAGGTGAAGGCGACGTCGACGGTCAATGACCTCGAGAAGTTCCTCGACGACACCGCCGGCGTCAGCGCGTCGCGCACCGGCAGCACCATGACGGTGACGTCCGAGTTCAAGCTGACGATGGCCTCGTCCTCGTCCGCGTCGGGCTCCTTCGCGGACCGCACGACCAACAACTCGGCCGAATCCGGCTTTGCCAAGGACAGCGATATCCAGGCGACCCTGAAGAAGCTCCAGAGCGCCCAGGAAACCCTGCGCTCGCAGGCATCGACCTTCGGTACCAACCTGTCGATCGTGCAGAACCGCCAGGACTTCACCAAGGCGATGATCAACACCCTGCAGGAAGGCGCCGGCAAGCTGACCCTCGCCGACACCAACCAGGAAGGCGCCAACCTCCTCGCCCTGCAGACCCAGCAGTCGCTGGCCTCCACGGCCCTCTCGCTGGCCGCCTCTGCAGACCAGAACGTGCTGCGGCTGTTCTGATCAAGACACACAGGGAGAGCGTCGGACAACAAGACGCGGAAAGCGGCGGGCCTCTGGTCCGCCGCTTTACTTTTGAGCGCCGGCGTCAGGCTGCTGATCCGTCAGCATTTTGCAAATCCCTGTCAGATCAACTTTCAGCCTTGTTAAGGTTAATTACCACTAACCAAGTTCATTTACACCCAGTTACGAATTGAAGCGCAGGCTCACAGCTGTCGAACCCAGGAAGGGTTCAAGTAAAGAGTATTCCCAGGAAGGAATAAAACGATGGCTGGTATCACCATTTCGAGCGCCGTTCGCGCCAACCTCACCGCTCTTCAGTCCACGTCTGAGATGATGAGCCGCGTCCAGGAGAAACTCTCCACGGGCAAGAAGGTCAATTCCGCGCTCGACAACCCGAATTCTTTCTTCACCGCCAAGGGTCTCGAAAACCGGTCGAGCGATCTGGGCACCCTGCTCGACGACATGGGCCAGACGACCCAGACCCTGAAGGCGGCCGACAAGGGGATCACCGCGATCTCCGACCTGGTTGACGCCGCCAAGGCGAAGGCCAACCAGGCCGCCCAGTCCTCCAGCCAGGTCCAGCGCACCAAGTATGCCAAGGAGTTCAACGAGCTCCTGACGCAGATCGAGGACATCGCCAAGGACTCCGGCTACAAGGGCAAGAACCTGCTGGGTGGCACCGGTAACGACCTGAAGGTGACCTTCAACGAAAACGGTTCGTCGAACCTCGACATCACCGCCGTTGACTACACCGACACCACCCTGTCGGAAGGTCTGAACCTCGCCAATCTCGCCACCGGAACGTCGGGCACCGCGACGATCACGCTCACCAACGGCACCGCCTCGGCGGCCCTGACCGGCGGCAGCCTGCTCACCGCCGACAGCGAATTCGCCGCCGGCGACGTGCTCACCCTGACCGACACCAACGGCACTGAAGTCGGCAAGTTCGAGATCACCTCGACGACCACGGTCAACGATCTGGAGAAGTTCCTCGATGACACCGCCGGTGTCAGCGCAGCACGCTCCGGCAGCACCATGACCGTGACCTCCGAGTTCAAGCTGACGATGGCCTCGTCCTCGTCCGCTTCGGGCTCCTTCGCGGACCGCACGACCAACAACTCGGCCGAATCCGGCTTTGCCAAGGACAGCGACATCGAAGCGTCCCTGAAGAAGCTCCAGACGGCCCAGGAAACCCTGCGTGCCCAGGCGTCGACCTTCGGTACCAACCTGTCGATCGTGCAGAACCGCCAGGACTTCACCAAGGCGATGATCAACACCCTGCAGGAAGGCGCCGGCAAGCTGACCCTCGCCGACACCAACCAGGAAGGCGCCAACCTCCTGGCCCTGCAGACCCAGCAGTCCCTGGCCTCCACGGCCCTGTCGCTGGCCTCCCAGGCCGATCAGAACGTGCTGCGGCTGTTCTGATCGACATTCACTCACCGGAGTTCCGGTTTCGGACGGCGGGCCCCTGGCCCGCCGTTTTCGTTTGGTCCGTCCCCGTGCCCCCGCTTGCGCCGGGCCGATCGCAATCCTTGCCAGTCCGCCCCCCAGCCCAACCGCGCCAGAAATCAATGTTTACGAAAATTAACCTTGGTTAATTCTTCAAAAGCCGGCAGTATTCCGCCAGAAAGTCATGTTTACGTTTGATTAACCTTAAATTTGCCGATGTTTACCTTTGATTAGGGTTACCAAATCATGATCAGCCCATACCCGCTCAGAAAGAGCGGCGTCATGTGTGGACCCAGGAAAGGGACTAGTAATGGCTGATATCACCCTGTCGGCTGCCGTACGGCAGAACCTGCTGACGCTCCAGAGCACCGCCGACCTGATGTCAAACGTCCAGAACAAGCTGGCGACCGGCAAGAAGGTCAACTCGGCCCTCGACAACCCGAATTCCTTCTTCACCGCGTCGGGCCTGAGCAACCGCGCCAACGACCTCGGCACCCTGCTCGACGACATGGGCCAGGTGGTGCAGACGATGAAGGCGGCGGATCAGGGCATCACCTCGATCACCAAGCTGGTCGAGACCGCCAAGGCCAAGGCCAACCAGGCGCTGCAGACCCAGAGCCAGTACGAGCGCGCCCAGTACGCCAAGCAGTACAACGACCTGCTGAAGCAGATCGAGGACGTTTCCAAGGATTCGTCCTACAAGGGCAAGAACCTGCTGGCCGGCGAAGGCAACGACCTGACCGCGATCTTCAACGAGGATGCCACCTCGAAGCTGACCGTGTCGGCCGTCGACTACACCGACACGACGCTGTCCGGCGGCCTCAACCTGCAGGACCTGAAGGAAGCCAAGGGCGGCGCGTCGTCGCTGCAGATCGAGGGCGGCAAGGCCACCATCACCTTCACCAACACCTCCGGCAACACGCTGACCTCGGGCTCTCTGATCTCCGACGCCACCAGCCTTGACACCGGCGACGTTCTGCAGCTGCGCACGGCAGCCTCCGGCGGCGGTTCGATCGTCTCGGGAACGTCCGCAATCACAATTGGTGCCGGCACGACGGTTCAGAACGTCGTTGACGAGATCAACAAGGCCGCCGGTGTGCGGGCCGAGTTCGACGAGAAGACCGGCACGCTGACGATCACCTCGAACGACAACGTGTTCCTGCGCAACACCGACGGCGGTGCCGCCACGCCGGCCCCGGCTGACCTCGCCTCGGTGACCGCGAACAACTACACCGCCACCAGCCAGCTGCTCATGAACTCCGGCTCCTTCAACGTCGGCGACACGCTGACGCTGGAAGACGGCAACGGCTACGAGCTCGGCTCGCTGGAAGTCGGCAAGACCACCACTGTCGAAGACCTTGTCGACTTCATCAAGGACTTCAACGGCGTCAGTGCCTCCTTCAACACCGGCACCGGCAAGATCACCATCGAGAGCGATGTGTCCCTGACGCTGAAGAGCGACAACAAGGACTTTGCGGCGGCCGCCTTCACGGCGGACACGGATGGCGTCAATGTGGTGGCCCAGCAGGATTCGGGCTTCGCGTCGGACGAGGCGATCAACAAGACGATCGACCGCCTGAACAACGCCCTCTCGAACCTGCGTGCCCAGGCTTCCGAGTTCGGCACCAACCTGTCGACCGTGGAAATCCGGCAGGACTACACCAAGAAGATGATGAACACGCTGCAGGAAGGCGCAGGCAAGCTGACCCTCGCCGACACCAACATGGAAGGTGCCAACCTCCTTGCCCTGCAGACCCGGCAGCAGCTGGCCTCCACATCGCTCTCCTTCGCGTCGCAGGCGGATCAGACGGTGCTGCAGCTCTTCTAAGCCGGCACCGCCGCGCGACCCACAACCTGACACTCAGACCGAAGGCGGGGCCCATGGCCCCGCCTTCTGCGTTTTCCCGCCCCGGCTCCGAACCGGCCCGGGATCCTCCCGCAACCGGCTGCGTCATGTCCGGCGCAAAGGCATGAGGGCGACTGCACCGACCGCGCCCGGACAAACCCACCGGACCACCTGGCACCGGACGCTGGCTGGACCGCATGACCGGCCAGCGCAGACGCGCATCCCTCCCCGCCTGCACCCTGCCCAAGTCAAACGCCGATTCGGCATCGAATCATCAAGCACTCAACGTCTGCCCTTGCAGTTTGCGAGGCCACCCGGACGGCCGGACAAGGCTTCGTTAACGCGCGTTAACGAAACCTGAAGGAACGGACAGCAAGAGGCCCCTCCCGACACCGATCCGTTACCGATTTCCCCCGTTTCCCTAACCTTCGTGGAGGGATCGTAAACACCTGCGAACGCCTGTTAACCTTTGATTAAGATTAACAAATGATGATCAGGCCGTACCCGCTCAGGACGAGCGGTGGAAATAGATGCCCCCAGGAAAGGGACATGTAATGTCTGATATCACGCTGTCGGCTGCCGTACGGCAGAACCTGCTCACCCTTCAGCAGACCGCCGATCTGATGTCCGGCGTCCAGAACAAGCTGGCGACCGGCAAGAAGGTCAACTCGGCCCTCGACAACCCGAACTCCTTCTTCACCGCATCTGGCCTCACCTACAGGGCCAACGACCTGAACACCCTCCTCGACGACATGGGCCAGGTGGTGCAGACGATGAAGGCAGCAGATCAGGGCATCACCTCGATCACCAAGCTGGTCGAGACCGCCAAGGCCAAGGCCAACCAGGCGCTGCAGACCCAGAGCCAGTACGAGCGCGCCCAGTACGCCAAGCAGTACAACGATCTGATGAAGCAGATCGAGGACGTCGCCAAGGACTCGTCCTACAAGGGCAAGAACCTGCTCGGCGGCGAAGGCAACGACCTCACCGCCATCTTCAACGAGGACAACACCTCGAAGCTGACCGTGTCGGCCGTCGACTACACCGACACGACGCTGACCGCGGGTCTGAACCTGACCGACCTGCAGGAAGCCAAGGGCGGCGCGTCGTCGCTGCAGATCGAGGGCGGCAAGGCCACCATCACCTTCACCAACGCCTCCGGCAACACGCTGACCTCCGGCTCGCTCATTTCCGATGCCACCAGCCTTGACGTCAACGACGTGCTGCAGCTGCGCACCGCGGCCACCGGCGGTGGCTCACTGGTTTCCGGCACCTCGGCCATCACCATTGGCGCCAACACCACTGTCCAGAACGTCGTCGACGAGATCAACAAGGCTGCCGGCGTGCGCGCCGAGTTCGACGAGAAGACCGGCACGCTGACGATCACCTCGAATGACAACGTGTACCTGCGCAACACCGACGGCGGTGCGGCCACGCCGGTCCCGGCTGACCTCGCCTCGGTGACGGCGAACAACTACACCGCCACCAGCCAGCTGCTCATGAACTCCGGCTCCTTCAACGTCGGCGACACCCTGACACTGGAAGACGGCAACGGCTACGAGCTCGGCTCGCTTGAAATCGGCAAGACCACCACTGTCGAAGACTTGGTTGACTTCATCAAGGACTTCAACGGCGTCAACGCCTCCTTCAACACCTCCACCGGCAAGATCACCATCGAGAGTGATGTGTCGCTTGTGCTGAAGAGCGACAACCGTGACTTCAACGCGGCCGCCTTCACGGCGGACACGGATGGCGTCAATGTGGTGGCGCAGCAGGAATCCGGCTTTGCCACCGATGCCGCGATCAACAAGACGATCGACAAGCTGAACACGGCCCTGTCGAACCTGCGTGCCCAGGCTTCCGAGTTCGGCACCAACCTGTCGACCGTGGAAATCCGGCAGGACTACACCAAGAAGATGATCAACACGCTGCAGGAAGGCGCCGGCAAGCTGACCCTCGCCGACACCAACCAGGAAGGTGCCAACCTCCTTGCCCTGCAGACCCGGCAGCAGCTGGCCTCCACATCGCTCTCCTTCGCCTCGCAGGCGGACCAGACGGTGCTGTCGCTGTTCTGAGAATCATCAAGGCGAATCGCCGTTCGGCGGCGTCTGCAGAGGCGGGGCAACAGCCCCGCCTCTTGGCGTTTGTAACAGGGCCCCGCGCCTTATCCCCGCGAGAATTTTTCGCTTTGTTTTCAATGACATCAAAGAAAGGCTTTGGTAACTCGGCTCACCGAAGGGTTAACAGGTACACAGGCCATTTACTTTTCATTAAGAAATAAGGTCAGAACATCGTTAGTGGTTTGTTAAGGAACCACCCTTGTAGAGATCGGTGAGCACCACATGAGCGACATTGTCCTGTCCAGCGCAGTCCGGGAGAACCTGCTCTCGCTCAAGAATACCGCCGGCCTGATGTCGACAACCCAGAACCGTCTGGCGACCGGGTTGAAGGTGAACAGCGCTCTCGACAACCCGAATTCGTTCTTCACGGCAGCAGGTCTCAACGACCGCGCCAAGGATCTCAACAACCTGCTCGACAACATGGGCCAGGCGGTCCAGACCATCAAGGCAGCGGACAACGGCATCACGTCCATCACCAAGCTGGTGGAATCCGCCAAGGCCATCGCCAACCAGGCGCTGCAGACCCAGAGCGAGTACGAGCGCAAGGTCTATGCCGAGCGTTACAACGCCGTGCTCGAGCAGATCGAGGACATGGCGCGGGATGCCAGCTACAAGGGCAAGAACCTGCTCGCCGGCGCCGGCAACGAGCTCACCGTGATCTTCAACGAGGACAGCACCTCCAATCTCAAGGTCCTGCCCGTCGACTACACCGACACGACGCTCGACACCGGTCTGGCGCTCAAGGACCTGGCGACCGGAGCCGGTGCGACCTCCTCCTTTGCACTCAATGCGGCGAGCGGCACCCTGTCCCTGACCGGCCTGCAGGCCTCTTCCAACCTGTCGGATCTTGCAGCCTGGGCCGACGGCGACGTGGTCTCCGTCTCCGACGGCGTCACCACCCGCACCTTCACCGTCGGCAGCGGCGTCGGCGAGATCAAGACCGTGCAGGATTACGTCAATGCGCTGAACAGCCTCGGTGGCATCAAGGCGACCTTTGACGAGGGCACCGACGCGATCACGGTGACGTCCGGTCTCGGCGCCAACGTGACGATCTCCAAGAACGCGGCCGGCGGTGGCACGGCCACGAACGGCGGCGTGGGCACCGGCACGACCACCCTCACCCCGACGGCGATGACGGCCAATTCCAAGCTGGTCAATTCCGGCAGCTACAAGGTCGGTGACGTGCTGACCATCGTCGACGGCAACAACTACGAACCGGCGTCGCTCGAGATCACGGCCAACACCACGGTCGACGACCTCGTGAAGCTGATCAATGGCGTCAAGGGTCTCGATGCCGGCTTCTCGGGCGGCACGATCAGCCTCGTCGGTGACATCTCCTTCAACATCAAGAGCACCAACCCCGACTTCAACATCGGCGCCCTGGCGACCACCGATGGCACCGTCAAGCTGACAGCGACGGACTCCGACTTCAAGGACGACACCGATATCGAGCGCACCCTGCAGGCCATCAACGCCGCCCTGGACACCCTGCGCTCGTCGGCCTCCTCCTTCGGCACCACGCTGTCGACCGTGGAGGTGCGGCAGAAGTTCACCGGCCAGCTCATCAACACGCTGGAAGTCGGTGCCGGCGCGCTGACCATTGCCGACATGAACCAGGAAGGCGCCAACATGCTGGCCCTGCAGACGCGCCAGCAGCTCTCCTCGACGGCACTGTCCCTCGCCAACCAGGCCGACCAGAGCGTTCTGAGCCTGTTCGGCTGATCGGGCCGGCTGAGAACGTTAAGAAACCGCAAGTCCGCGTTAACCTTTTGGTTAACACTCGTGAACGATACTGGTCAGTGGAGGGCTGGCAATGGCGCTCAAGGTCGAGCTGAAGCCGGGCGAGAGGATCATCGTCGGCGACAGTGTCATTACAAATGACAATCAGCGCACGCGCCTCTTCATCGAGGGCCAGGCGCCGATCCTCCGCGAGAAGGACATCCTCACTCCCGCAACGGCAGATACGCCCGCCAAGCGTATCTACCTGGCGGTGCAGCTGATGTATCTTTCTTCCGATATAGAGAAAATTAAGGACGACTACTTTACATTGGTGAATGACATCATCCAGGCTGCCCCGAGTACCATCCCGTATGTTACAAAGGTAAGCAATTCGATCCTGGGTGGTGCCTTCTACAAGGCTCTGAAAGAAGCAAAAAAGCTTATCGAGTACGAGAGGACGCTTATCAGTCATGTACAAGCAGGCAGCGCAGGCTTATCAGAAAACAAGCCAGGTGGCGGTCTCGCCTCGGGAGCTGGAAGCGACCATCCTGATGAAGGCGGCCGCTAGGCTGCAGCTGGTCAAGGACGAGTGGGAACAGACCTCCTTCGCCGAGAAGGACGAGGCGCTGACCTACAACCGCAAGCTCTGGACCGTTCTGGTCACCTCCGTCACCAGCCCTGACAATCCCCTGCCCCAGCCCATCAAGGACAACATCGCAACCCTTGGCGTCTTCATCTTCCGCCACACGATGGACATCCTGATGAACCCCGAGCCGGACAAGCTCGGCACGCTGATCTCGATCAACCGCAGCATCGCCGAAGGCCTGCGCGCGCAGCCGCAGACAGCCGGCTGAACGAGCACGGCGGATCGCGGCAGCACCGTCCTGCCGACCGGAACCGTGTTCCAGACTGGCAAGGTCATCCGACGGGCACTGCCCCCAAGACAAAGGCCGCAGCGGCAAGCCGCGCGGCCTTTTCCTTTCTGAAGCGGGCGTGCTGGGTCAGAGATAGTCGGCGAGCGACATCTTCATGGCAATCGACGAGGCACGGTAGGAGGCTTCCAGCATCGTCTGGAGCTGCACGATCTCCACCGCGAGCGTTTCCTTGTCGATCCCCTCGATCTCGGCAATCGTGCCAAGATACCCGGACTTCAGCGTGGTGTGGCGCTCGGCCGTGTACTCGATCGAGCGGAAGGCAATCGCCACCTCGGTCGTGATGTCGACGATGCCGGACCGGGCCGTCCCCTCCGGCTGGATGGTTGCCTTCATGCGGTCCGCAAGGGCCGAGTAGTATTTCTCGTCCGTCGCCGTGTTGGCGGAGAAATCGGCTGCGATGAAGGTGGACAGGGTCTTGACCACATTGGCAAGTCCCCGCTCGTTGGCCCGCACGCCGTAGCCGAGACGCAGGTTGTCGTCGACGGCCGCGATCTTGTCCTGCCGCGGATCGGTCGTGGCGGTGTTCTCGCCGACGTACCAGGAGGTCGTGGTCGCCGACCCGTCCACGAGCGTGGTCGCGGTGTTGAAGGGCGGACCGGCCACCCGCATCGGCGGAGTGCCGCCGAAGGTATCGAAGAAGGAGTTGGCGGCCCATTCGTCGGAGGCCCCGCGCAAGGTGGTCTTCGCCTCTTCGGTCAGCGCGGCCATCACCGCATTGCGCAGGTTGGTCGTTGTCTGTTCGAGATCCGCGCCCACCAGGAAGGTGTTCGGCGCGTTCCCGCTCGCAGCAACGGTCAACTCGACCCGCGTCGTCCGCGCCCCTGTCGGCGGCAAGCCGAGCTCGATGCTGATCTTCTGACCCGGCACCGGCTGTCCGGTCAGCTCGATGCCGAAACTGTCCGGATCCGCGCCCGTCGGCGGCGTCAGCGTGACATTCACCATGTTGGTGGTCACGGCCTTGATGTCGAAGCCAAAGGTGTGGGCGCCGTCCTCGCTGACCGTGAACGAGGAGGTCAACGGCGCGCCACCGCCGCTGTAGGTGGTGTTCTGCGCCGACACGGTCATGCGGCCATTCTGGCCGGCGCCCGCATTGGCCTGCCAGAACTCGGACAACACCTGCTTCAGCCCCGCCTTGCCGTCGACCCCGTCGAGGATCTGCTGCATCTGCAGCACCGGGTTCTTGCTGGCATCGCTGCCACCGAACAGGAAGTGCCCTCCGACCTCCGAGTTGAGCAGGCTGATGGCTTCCGTCAGAAGGATTTCCGCCGTCGCCTGGGTTGAGGTCTGACCGTCGGCCTGAAGCTCGAAATTGTTGAGATCCATGGCATCCTTGGCCTGGATCCGGAGCTTCTCGAGACGTTCCAGATTGAGATTGAGCGTCTTGATGTGCAGACGGCTCATCGTGATCGTTTCCTGGTAGGCCTCGATCCGCTTCACCTTCTGCGACAGCTCCAGGTCGAGCTGTCGCTGGTTGCCGACGCCGCCATAGGTGGTCGACACCTTGCCGGTTGCCAGCTGCGCGGTCTTCTCAGTCAGCGTCCGGCTCAGGGTGGTCAGCTGCTGCGTGAGATACCCGCGCGACGATGTGATCGTGCCAACTGCCATGACTACCTCTAGACCGAGTTCAGAAGAACGTCGAACATTTCACGTGCCGCCTGCATCACCCGGGCATTGGCCGAGTAGGCGTTCTGCAACTGAACGAGGAAACCAAGCTCTTCATCGACATCGACCTTGTAGTCTTCCTCATAGCGCAGGGCGAGGTTCTGGGTCAGGGTCGAGCGGGCACTTGCCTCTTCCTTGGCCGTTTGCGCCTGCTCGCCCTGGAACGTGACGAACTGCGTGACGAAGTTCATCACCGTGCCCCGGAACGGATCGCCTTCGGTGCCGATTCCCACGGCCGCATCGAACGGCCGGTTGGTCTTCGTGAGCGCATCGAGCAGATACTGCGGCCGGGAGGAGTCCTTCGGCGAATTGGTGGTCGGCGTCGTCTGGTAGTTGACCAGACGGGAGCTGTCCGTCTTCAGCGTGGCATCCAGGGCGATCGAGCGGGCAAAGCCTGTCTTCTGTCCGCCGTTCTCCAGCGCCCCGGTGTAAAGCTGCTGCCCGTTGCGGGCATCGACGAAGACGGCCAGCCCGAGACCCTGGTTGGCGGAGCCGGTGACGGTGACATTGGCCGACAGCGACCGCATCACCGTGCCCGAGGCCGTATCGCCCAGCACACGCAGCTTTCCCGTGCCGTCGTTGGCCACCGCCAGATTGGAACCGGTCAGGGCGGTGGCGATCTGGGCAATGTAGGTTGCGGTGTTCCCGCTGGAGATGTCGATGCCATAGACGATGTCGTCCGGCCGGGCCGTGGTCGATGCCGGCAAGGGCAGCAAGGCCGGATCACGCACGGCAACGAAGCTCACATTGCGCGTGACACCGCCGCTGTCGACATAGGTGAGCGAGACCGCGTTGCCCGACTGCAGCCCAGCCAGATCCAGAGTGGCGCCGGTCTCGGCGCCGACCGTGGCCGGCGTGCTGGCAACAGGAACATTCGAGAAGGCCAGCGAAAGCTGCGAGGCAAGCTCGTCCAGCTGCGCCTGGGCCTGAGGCATCGTGTTGTCGCGCAGGTTGACCAGCGCCATCAGCGAGCCGGAGCGGGAGGCGTCGACCAGATCGTAGGGCGTGCCACCGGGGGTCACGACGGTGATGGAGTTGCCGTCCTGGCCCGGCTTGAGGGTGCCGGTCGTCTTGAACTCGATCTGCGCCGCCTTGCCTTCCGCGAAGAGGATCTGTCCGGAATAGGTGTTGATGCGGGTGTAGCCGTTGGTGTCGAACGAGACCGACACGTCCAGATATCCCGAAAGCTGTTCGAGATACCGGTCGCGCTGGTCGTAGAGGTCGACACCCGGCATGCCGGTCAGCTTGGCCTTCTGGATGGCCGCGTCGATCTCCTCGACGCGCTTGAGCAGCTGGTTGACCTCGCCGACCTGGTTGCCGATGGCACTGTCCGCCCGGGCCCGCATGTCCTGGAAGGATTCGTAGGTGGAGTTGAGCCGCCGCGCCAGCAGATCGGCTGTCCCGAGAAACTCCTGACGCGCCGCATAGCTGTCCGGCGCGCTGACCAGCGCGGCAAGGTTGGTGTTCAGCTTCGACATCAGCGACGGCAGGGAGGAGGAGTCCCCGATCGTGCCGATGGTCCGGTCGATCTCGCTGGTATAGCCCGAAAAGGTCCTGGCATAGGCATTGGCCGCCAGACTGTCCCAGTATCCGGCCTGAATGGCGCGGTCGACATCGCGGCGGATGTCGCTGGTGAGCAGGCCCGAGACATTGCCGTGCTTGTCGAAATAGACGTCGGCTTCCACGCGCTTTGCGGTGTAGCCGGCGGTGTTGGCGTTGGCGATATTGGCCGCGGTGACATCGATCTGACGCTGGTTGTGCGTCAGGCCAAAGATGGCGGTGTTGAGCGCGGATGTCAGACCCATATGCGCCTCCGGTACCCCTACTCAAGACGGGGACGGCCGCAGAGCCGTCCCCGCACCAAAGCCCGCATCAGCGGATCATGTTGAGGGCGTCGCTCAGCATCTCGTCGGCCGAGGTCACGACCCTGGAGTTGGCCGAATAGGCCTGCTGCGTGATGATCAGCTTCGAGAATTCGGCAGCGATGTCGGCATTCGATGCCTCGTAGCTGTTGGACAGCACCGAACCGCCCTCGCCGAACACCGGAACACCCGACAGCGGCGTCGCGGCAAAGGCGGCACCGTCCACGCGACGCAGGTTGTGCTCGGCGCTGAAGGTCGCGATCGGGATCTCGTAGACCGCCAGCTGCTGCTGGTTGGAGTAGGACGCCGTCACGCGGCCAGCCGCATCGATCGTCACGCCGATGACCTGACCGGCAGCATACCCGTCCTGCTTCAGCGACACGGAGGTCGCCAGGCCCTTGGGATCGGCATACTGGGTCAGGCTGTCATTCTTGAAGGTGAACTGGATGTCGCCGGCGTTCACGCCGCCGACAGTCAGGTCATCGATGACAAAGCCCGTGTTGCCGGGGGCCAGCGTGTTGGTGCCACGCGGCGTGAGCGTGTCCATCTTGCCGGCCGGCGTGAAGGTCACCTGACCGATCAGGTTCCACATGACGTCGGTGGCCGCCGCCGTGGTGGCGTCGCGTCCGGCGGAGTAATAGGCATTCCAGGTGTTGGCGGCCGTCTGCGCCCAGCGGATCTCGACGTTCACCGGGGCACCGTTGGCATCATAGCCCGTGATGGCCTGACCGGAGATCGAGGAATCCAGGAAGTCCTGCAGGTCCGCCTTGGTCACGTTCGAGGTGGCCGTGATGGCACCCGATGTGTCGAGGAACTGGCTGCCCGGAACGGTCTTGTTGGCATTCTTGGTCAGCGGATAGGTCGGCAGGTTGGCCTGATACCGGATCTCCGAGGTGGCCTTGGCCGCCATCGGCTGGTTCGGGACCTGGATCACGGTCGCGCTGTCGCCCACGGCGTTGCCGGTGAGCGGATCGAGCTTGTAGCCCTTGAGGTAATAGCCGGCGCTGTTGACGAGGAAGCCGTTCTCGTCCAGCTCGAAGTCACCGGCGCGGGTGTAGTATTCCGCGTCGGCGAAGGTCGTCTGACCATCGATCACGTCGCTGGCCTCGGTGACGACGAAGTACCCCTTGCCGTTGATGGCGAGGTAGGTGTCGACCTGGGAGGCGACGATGGCGCCCGACACGGTGTTGGTCGCGCGGGACGTCGCAAGGGTCGTACCCGCGACCTGCTTGCCCTGCACCGCGCCCCCGCTCGACACGAGGTCGGAGAAGGTGGTGTCGAGGCGCTTGTAGCCAATCGTCTGGGAGTTGGCGACGTTACCCGAAATGTTTTCAAGCGCCTTCGATTGGGCCGCAAGGCCCGAAGTCGCCGCATTGATTGCCCCGTAGATACTCATTCCGCTTCCTCTTGAACTCAACGAACAGGAGTGGCCCTGCCGCGACTTCGCAAGCGCCGTGCCAAGTGTAATGCACAGACCAAGGCACTGGATTTATTGATCTATTCGGAAAACCATCCGCACCGCCCGCAGGCCGGGAACCAGCACGAAGCTGCCGGGCAACGGCAAAAGATGCCGAGCCGCCCGGAAATTCCGTCCCAGCCGGCAAGGCTTGCACCGCTCGGGGTCGCGCCCTACTCTCCCGCCCGACTGATCCGGGAGCCGATGCACCATGCGTTTTGAGGGAACTAGCAACTACATCGCCACGGAGGACCTGCGCGTTGCCGTCAATGCCGCGGTCACGCTTGAGCGGCCGCTGCTGGTCAAGGGCGAGCCGGGCACCGGCAAGACCGTGCTGGCGCATGAGGTGGCGGCCGCGCTCGACGCCCCCCTGCTGGAGTGGCATGTCAAGTCGACCACCAAGGCTCAGCAGGGTCTCTATGAATATGACGCCGTCTCGCGGCTGCGTGACAGCCAGCTGGGCGACGAACGGGTGCACGACATCCGCAACTACATCCGCAAGGGCAAGCTCTGGGAAGCTTTCGCCAGCGAACGGCGACCGGTGCTGCTCATCGACGAGATCGACAAGGCCGACATCGAGTTCCCCAATGACCTGCTGCAGGAACTCGACCGCATGGAGTTCTTCGTCTACGAGACCGGCGAGACCGTGAAGGCCCGCCAGCGCCCGGTGGTCATCATCACCTCGAACAACGAGAAGGACCTGCCGGACGCGTTCCTGCGCCGGTGCTTCTTCCACTACATCAAGTTTCCCGACCGGCAGACGATGACGGACATCGTCGAGGTGCATTTCCCCGGGCTCAAGGAGCGGCTGCTCAAGGAAGCCCTGGCGCTGTTCTACGACATCCGTGAGGTCCCCGGCCTCAAGAAGAAGCCCTCGACCTCGGAGCTGCTGGACTGGATCAAGCTGCTGGTCAACGAGGACATCGACCCGTCGGTGCTGCGCGAGAAGGACCCGAAGCGGCTGATCCCGCCGCTGCATGGCGCGCTGCTGAAGAACGAACAGGATGTCCACCTGTTCGAGCGGCTTGCCTTCATGGCGCGCCGCGAGCAACGCTAGGGGCATGCCGGAGACACGACCAGATTCGCCCCAGCCCCCGCAGCCAGGACCGACCCTCCCCGGGCGCCGCGAGCGGCCGGGTCTTGGGCGCCGGGAAGCTGCCTGCCGGGTCGCGTCCGCTCTTGCAGCCTGGCTGGTCATCGCCTCGCTGGGTGCGGTGGCGGCAGCACTGGTTCCGGGATCTGCCCTCGCCCAGACCGCAGCCCCGCGCGTGCAGAGCGAGTACGAGGCCGGCTGGGTCAACGACGCCCTCGGCATGCGGCATTACTCCGGCCTGAGCTGCCCGAACCGCATGGGCTCGCTGACGCGCACCAAGGTCATGCCGACCGGCCGCACCCGGATCGCCGGCTGCATCTACACCTCGGACCAGGGCTTGCAGGTGGTCATTCGCCAGCACGCCCAGGACACCGGCCCCACCGAGGCAGACCTGTTTGCCAGAACGTACCTGAAGGCCGGCTTCGCGCCGGTGCGGCTGAGCGGTGTGGCCGGGCGCGGCATCACCTTCCGCACCTCCGGCAACGCTGACCGCTCGCTGCTTGAGACCCTGTGGCATTTCAGGGGCAGGTCGGCTGACTACACGCTGTGGATTGCCTACACGCTGCCCGAACACGAGATGGCACTGGAGCCGGCCTTTCTCGACGTCGAGACGCAGCTGGCGCGCCTGCGGTAGGCAGGCTCCCCCCCGACATCAGCCCCCGCACATCCGGCCCCACTGGACCTCGCAGCGGCGGCAGCGGCGCCCTCGCCCCGGCCGAGACAAGGGTCAGGATCAGGATCAGAATCCGGGGCCAGACCAGGGCCGCCTCTCAGCCGGCCCGTTGCTCGGCGAACCGGTCGAGCGCCTGCAGCCGCCAGTATTCGATCTGGGTGGCAACGCGGCCGGCCACACCGCCGCCCCAGCGGGCCTTGAACGGCGCGAACAGGGTCCAGCGGTCGTCCCCCTCGGCAATGGCGGCCGCAACCAGCACGCCGGCCATGGCCGTGGTGTTGAGGCCATGCCCGCCAAAGCCGGTCGCCACCCACAGGCCCGGCTTGAACTGCCCGATCAGCGGCATGCGATGCCGGGTGTAGCCCATCAGCCCGGACCAGGCGAACTCCACCTTGAAGTCGCCAAGTTGCGGATAGATCCGCAGGATGTCCGCCTTGAGCCGCTCCGCCAGACGATGCGGCTCACCCCGCCGCGTCGTGATCCGGCCGCCCCAGAGCAGGCGATCCTCGGCAACGACCCGGTAATAGTCGCCCGCCCGCCGGGTGTCCGAGAGACAGCCGCGGAAGCGGATGGTGTCCGTGAGACGCGCGCCCAGCGGTTCCGTGGTGACGACATAGGTGGCCACCGGCAGGATCGCCCGGTCGAGCGGGCGGTAGGTGTGGTTGAGCACGCCATAGGCACTGGTGGCCAGCACCACCTGTTCGCAATGAACCACACCCCGGTCGGTCTCCACCCGCCACCCGGCCCCGACCTGCGCCACGCGGCAGACGGGACTGGCCTCGAAGATCCACACCCCGACGCCCCGGCAGCGCTCGGCCATCAGCCGCGCGTAGGCCAGCGGATCGATGTGGAAGGCGGCCGCGTCATGCAGCGCGCCATGATAGCGGGACGTGGCGAGGACATCGGCGAGGCGCGACCGGTCCCAGACATCCAGCCGGAGACCGTAGAGGCTGGCCAGACGCTCCTGGCGGCGGTCCAGCGCATCGCCGGGCGGCGTGCGCCACAGACTGAGGCCACCCCGGCCGCCGACGATGTCACGCCGGTCGCTGCTGACCAGGGTCTCGGCGACATACTGCACGCCCATGCGCGACAGGTCATGCAGCCGCCGGGCATGATCGAGGCCAAGGCGGGCCTCGAGCGCGTCAAGGCCCTCGGCAAAGCCGCCGGAAACGAAGCCGGCATTGCGACCCGACGCGCCCCAGCCGATACGGTCGGCCTCGAGCAGCAGCACCCGGCGGCCGCGCCGCGCCAGTTCATGCGCCGTCGTCAGTCCGGCCAGCCCACCGCCGATGACGCAGATTTCGGCATGCGCGCGGCCGTCCAGCGCCAGAAAGCCGTCACCGCCGGCAAATGCCGCGCGCGGCGCAGATGCACGATAGAAAGACGCCACATGCTCATGTGGAACAGACATGAGACCCCTACCAGTTACCCGCCCGCGCTGGTCCTATTCAATCAGCCGGGATTGAGCAACCGGAAAACAGATATGACGTTGGGTCAGTGATAAAATTTGCTTCGACAAAGCTAAACCGGCTATTTTCTTGACAGCAGCCCTCCGCAAATGCACTTTGTCTGATTTAGAACAAATCAAATTTATCTAATATTGCGAAGACCAGCGACCGGCGTCTGCTTCGGACCGGCAGGATCGGGAACAATCCCGATGCCATGGCGTCCCGGACCTGCTATCCAGACGACATGCGACCGGGAGGTTTTCATGCCGAGACTGATCCTCTACCGCCATGCCAAGTCCGACTGGAGCACACCCGACCTTGCGGACCATGATCGCGGGCTTGCGCCGCGCGGGGTGGACGCGGCGCTGCGTCTGGCGGCCTGGCTCGACCAGTCCGGGTTCCGCCCAGACCGGGTCCTGTGCTCCACTGCGCTGCGGACCCGCCTGACGCTGCAGCCGCTGCTGCCGCTGCTGTCTTCGGACTGCGACATCCAGCTGACCCGCGAGATCTACGACCTGCGCGATGCCGATTACATCGAGCTCATGCGGCGCAAGGGCGGCGATGCGCGCTGCCTGATGCTGATCGGCCACAATCCGGCGATGCACGACACCGCGCGGGAGCTGGTGATCGAGGGCGCTGCCGCCGATCTGCATGCGCTTGGCGAGAAGTTTCCGACCGCGGGCCTGGCCGTGATCGACCTGCCCTGCGCCGACTTTGCAGGGCTCGTCGCCCAGAGTGGTCGCCTCCTGCATTTCATCCGGCCGCGCGACCTCGTCTGACCCGGCGTTGCGGCCCGCCTGCGGGCTTCCTACATCCGGGTGAGACAAGGATGCCGCAATGAAACTCTCCTCCCTGGCCGACGAAGCCCTGCTGGCGCTGGAAAACCTCGCCGGCACCGCGAGCGATCTCGGCGTCCCGAGCCTCCGGCTGGGGGTCACGGGCCTTGCACGGGCCGGCAAGACCGTCTTCATCACGGCGCTGGTGCACAATCTGCTGCATGGCGGCCGTCTGCCCCTGTTCGACGCCGCCGCCGGACGGCGGATCACGTCAACCTCGCTGCAACCGCAGCCGGACGACGCCGTGCCCCGGTTCGACTACGAGGCGCATGTGGCGGCGCTGGTCAATGACCGGATCTGGCCGCAGTCGACCCGGCAGGTGTCGGAGCTGCGCCTGACGATCGACTATGAATCCGCGTCCTTCCTCAACCGGACGCTCGGCCGCGGCCGCCTGCATCTCGACATCGTCGACTATCCCGGGGAATGGCTGCTCGACCTGCCGCTGCTGGCAAAGGACTTCCGCAGCTTCTCCGACGAGGCGTTGCGACTGGCGCGTGCGCCCGGCAGGCAGGCGCTGGCGGGGGACTACCTGGACGTCCTGTCGCGCATCGACCCGCTCGGGCCGGAAAGCGAGGCGGAGGCGCGCGCCCTCGCCAAGGCCTTCACCGCCTACCTTGCCGCCTGCCGCGCCGACGACCACGCGCTGTCGATGCTGCCGCCCGGACGGTTCCTGATGCCGGGCGACATGGACGGGTCACCGGCCCTCACCTTCGCGCCGCTGGACCTGACCGGCACGCCGCAGACAGCGCCGCAGGGATCGCTGCGCGCGATGATGGAACGCCGCTACGAGGCCTACAAGAAGCATGTGGTGCGGCCGTTCTTCCATGACCATTTCGCCCGGCTGGACCGGCAGATCGTGCTCGTCGACGCGCTGCAGGCCCTCAATGCCGGGCCGGCAGCGCTGCGCGACCTGGAGACCGCGCTTGGCCAGGTGCTGACCTCGTTCCGCCCGGGCAAGGCCAGCTGGCTGTCGTCGATCCTGACGCGTCGCATCGACCGGATCCTGTTTGCCGCCACCAAGGCCGACCACCTGCACCGCGACGACCACGACCGGCTCGAGGCCATC
Source organism: Pannonibacter sp. XCT-53 (assembly GCF_009915765.1). Lineage (NCBI taxonomy): Bacteria > Pseudomonadati > Pseudomonadota > Alphaproteobacteria > Hyphomicrobiales > Stappiaceae > Pannonibacter > Pannonibacter tanglangensis. The sequence continues at coordinate 560,030 of NZ_JAABLQ010000001.1, read as the reverse complement.
CTGCGCCGGCTGGTGGCCCGGGGCATCGAGCATGCCGAGTTCCGGGGGGCCGAGATCGAGGTTCTGGCGCTCGCTGCCGTTCGCGCAACGCGTGAGGCAACGGTGCGCCATGCCGGCGAAGACCTGCCGGCCATTCTCGGAACGCCGCTGCCGGGCGAGACCGTTCACGGCGACGCCTACGACGGAAAAACGGAAATCGCCATGTTTCCCGGGGACTTGCCACGGGATCCGGACTCACTTTTCGAGCCGCTTGAATCAGAATCATCACGTGCAGAGCTTGATTCTCCTGCTGAACCGCAAGGCACCGGGCCCCTGCGCGGCGCCGGAGCGGCAGGGCTGCGCTTTGTCCGTTTCCGCCCGCCTGCCCTGGAACGCACGGCCGAGGGCCTGACCCTGTCGCTGCCGCATATCCGCCTCGACCGGGCGCTGAACTTCCTGATCGGAGACCGGCTCGCATGACCGAAGAGCCCCGCAAGCCCCGTCGCCCGGCCGCCTTCCGCCTCGACGACGCCAATGTGCGCTTCGAGGATGGCAGCCTGGGCAGCCCGCTCCGCAACGAGGCGCGGATCATCCCGGCAGCCGCGGACGCGGACGAACTGCCGCCGCCGCCCGAGCCCTCTGCCGCCGGCCACCGCTTCGGCCGCTGGCTGCTGGCGGGTCTCGCAGGCCTGACCAGCCTTGCCCTCGGCCTGGCCATCGACAGCCTGATCCGCGACCTGTTTGCCCGCACCGACTGGCTGGGCTGGTTCGGTCTCGGGCTGGTGGCGCTGGCGGCCCTTGGCTTTGCCGGGCTGGTGATCAGCGAGCTGGCGGGGCTCGCCCGGTTGCGCCGGATCGACCGGCTCAGGGACGCCCTCGCAACGGCGGCCGCAGAGGACGACGCCCGCAAGGCCAAGGCGGCCATCGGCGAGCTGCTTGATCTCTATGCCAAGCGGCCGGAGACCGCCCGGGGACGTGCCGCGATGAAGGCACACCTGGCCGAGATCATCGACGGACGCGACCTCGTCCTGCTGGCGGAGCGGGAGCTTCTGGCACCGCTGGACGCGGCCGCGCGCCGGATCGTGACCGACAGTGCCAAGCGCGTGTCGCTCATCACGGCCGTCAGCCCGCGCGCCGCGCTCGATCTCCTGGTGGTGCTGGCGGAGAACATCCGCATCATCCGCCGCCTGTCCAGCCTCTATGGCGGCCGGCCCGGCACCCTGGGGTTCCTCCGTCTGGCGCGCGAAGTGGCCGGCCATCTCGCCCTGACAGGAGGAATGGCGGCCGGCGACAGCCTTGTCTCGCAGTTTCTCGGCCATGGCCTTGCGGCCCGGCTGTCGGCACGGCTCGGAGAGGGCGTGATCAACGGCCTGCTCACGGCCCGGATCGGCGTTGCCGCCACCGACGTCTGTCGCCCGGCCCCCTTCGTGGGCACGCGCGGGCCCCGCATCTCCGATTTTCTCGGCGAGCTGACCAAATCCGATCCGCGGGCGGATGCAGGCAACAGTCCCACATGACCGCAAGCCGAACGGGAACAGCCCGGACACGGGACTGACCTCGATCAACGTCTTGATCGGATTTGCCTGCTAAGCTTTGATGCCTGAGACGGGCTGTTCCCGGGGGGAGATCGCATGACCGAAGACGCATCCGCAGACAAGCCGGCACGCGCCGCACGCAAGCCCTCCAGCCGCACCGGCGCCCGGCGCACGACCGGAGCCCGGAGCCCTGCCGGCGCGACAGGCAGCACCGCTGCGGCCGAGGTGCAAGCAACCCCGGCAGCCGGCGCCGCCTCCCCTGAGGTCCCGGCCACGCCGGTTGAGGTCGGGGCCGCAGCACCGGCTCCGGCAGCGGCGCCGACGCCCGCGCTGGAGCCTGCCCCGGCACCGGCGCCAGCCCCGCGTCGCAGCATCACCGAGATGCGCCACGACCCGGCAACGATCCGCCAGATCTTTGAAACGGGCGAGTACCCCTATGCCACGCGCATGCGGACGGAGCCTTACGAGAAGCGCAAGGAGAAGCTGCAGGTCGAGCTGCTGAAGGCGCAGCGCTGGATCAAGGAGACCGGCCAGCGCGTCATCATCCTGTTCGAGGGCCGCGACGCCGCCGGCAAGGGCGGCACCATCAAGCGCTTCATGGAGCATCTGAACCCGCGCGGCGCAACGGTCGTGGCCTTGCAGAAGCCGACAGAGCGCGAAGCCGGACAGTGGTACTTCCAGCGCTACATCCAGCACCTGCCCGCCGCCGGCGAGATCGTCCTGTTTGACCGCTCGTGGTACAACCGCGCCGGCGTCGAGCGTGTGATGGGCTTCTGCACCGCCAACCAGTATCTGGAGTTCATGCGCCAGTGCCCGGAGTTCGAGCGCATGCTGGTGCGCGACGGCATCCGGCTGTTCAAGTACTGGTTCTCGGTGACCCAGGAGGAGCAGCGCAAGCGCTTCACCGAACGCCAGACCGACCCGCTGAAGCAGTGGAAGCTCTCACCGATCGACCTGGCCTCGCTCGACAAGTGGGATGACTACACCGAGGCCAAGGAAGCCATGTTCTTCTACACGGACACGGCCGACGCGCCCTGGACCATCATCAAGTCCGATGACAAGAAACGGGCCCGCCTCAACTGCATGGAGCACTTCCTCAACACCCTGCCCTACCCGGACAAGGACCATCATCTCGTCGGCCAGCCGGACCCGCTGATCGTCGGCGCGGCGCACCATGTCCTCGGCAACGACGCCCATGTTCTGGGCAGGAGCCTGCACCCGGACCTGCGCGACAGCGGCGGCTGAGCCGCAGGCCGGCAGCCCGGCAGGGGGCAGACGCCGCGCCCGGTGACGGACGGGCTGGCCGGCTCTCGACAAGGCTGGCCGCTCCGCCTACCTTCCGTGCATGTTCATCACCTTCTTCTCCGAGCTGAAGGCGGCGGGTGTGCCCGTCTCCCTGCGCGAATATCTCGACCTGATGCGCGCGCTGGAACTCGACCTTGCCGGGCGCAAGGTCGAGGATTTCTATTATCTGGCCCGCACCGCGCTGGTGAAGGACGAGGCCAATCTGGACCGGTTTGACCGGGTCTTCGGCCATGTCTTCAAGGGTCTCGACCTCATCAGCGATGCGCCGGGGGCGGAGATCCCGGAGGACTGGCTGCGCAAGCTGGCGGAGAAGCACCTCAGCGAGGAAGAAAAGGCGCTCATCGAGAGCCTCGGCGGCTTCGACAAGCTGATGGAGACGCTGCGCAAGCGGCTGGAGGAGCAGAAGGAGCGCCACCAGGGCGGCAACAAGTGGATCGGAACGGCCGGCACCTCGCCGTTCGGCGCCTATGGCTACAATCCGGAGGGCGTGCGCATCGGCCAGAAGGAAAGCCGCCACCGCCGCGCCGTCAAGGTCTGGGACCAGCGCGAATTCCGCGACCTCGACGACACGGTCGAGATCGGCACGCGCAACATCAAGGTGGCCCTGAAGCGGCTGCGCCGCTTTGCCCGCACCGGTGCGGCCGACGAACTCGACCTCGACGGGACGATCCGCTCCACGGCGCACAAGGGACTGCTCGATGTCCGGATGCGGCCCGAGCGGCGCAATGCGGTGAAGGTGCTGCTGTTCTTCGACATCGGCGGCTCGATGGACGATCACATCCGCGTCTGCGAGGAGCTGTTCTCGGCCGCCCGGTCCGAGTTCAAGGTGATGGAGCACTTCTACTTCCACAACTGCCTGTACGAGCATGTGTGGAAGGAGAACCGTCGCCGGCACAGCGAACGGCTGCCGACGATGGACGTGCTGCACAAGTATCCGTCGGACTACAAGATCATCTTCGTGGGCGATGCGTCGATGAGCCCCTACGAGATCGTCTCGCCGGGCGGCTCGGTGGAGCACTGGAACGAGGAACCGGGGCTGGTCTGGATGCAGCGGCTGCTGGGACTTTACGCCCGTGCCGCCTGGCTCAATCCGGTGCCGGAACAGCACTGGGACTACACCCACTCCATCCGGATGATGCGCGAGATCATGGGCGGCCGCATGTACGGCCTGACCCTTGAGGGCCTGAGCGACGCGATGCGCGATCTGGCCCGTTGACCGCGCCCGGCTTTCTCCGCGCCGCCCGTCCCGGGTGCGCGGTCCCGGCTGGGTCCTCCTGAGCCCAGCGCGCGGTGTCGCCGAGACACCGGCTGTGGCGCGCGGGACCGGGACGGCTCTGCCTGGCACCCTGCACCGGCCAACTTGGGCCGGAACACCGGGGCCCCAAACACCGGGGCCCCAAACCGGGCTGACGCGCCTCCTGCCTATGTCCCCTGCCTATGCCCCCTGTCGCAGGACCATCACCGAGCAGGTCGAATGGCGCACGATCTTGGCCGCATTGGATCCGAGCAGGTAGGTGGACAGATCCGGCCGGTGTGATTCCATCACGATGAGATCGGCGCCGACCTCCTTCGCCTCCTCGATGACCTCGTGATAGATCGACCCGATCCGCACGCTCACGGACACCTGCTCCTTCGCCAGACCGAGACCATGCCCGAGATCATCCAGCATCGCGCGGGTATCGGCCACCGCCTTTTCCTCGAAGTCCGGCGGCAGGTAGCTGGAGACAAAGCCCTGCGAATGGGCGAGGACGGCAACGAGCCGCAGCCTGCTGCCATAATCGCGGGCAAAGCGGCTGGCGGCCTCGAGCGCCGGCGCGGAAAACTTCGGCTCGCCCGGATCGACCGGCACGACGACGGTGTTGAACATCGGATCCTCCTCTGGGTCTCGTCCGCCCGAAACCTCGCACCGCCAGAAGCACTTGGCGTTGAGATGGATCAACACGGACCCGGATCGGCGATCGCCCGGGCCGCCAGGATCAGGCCGTCAGGGAGGGCTCGAAGTAGCGCCCGGGCGTGACGCCGAAGGCCTTGCGGAACGTGGCAACGAAGGCGCTCGGCCCCTCGTAGCCGAGCCGAAAGGCGACATCGGAGACGCTGCAGCCGGAGGCCAGCAGCTCCAGCGCCCGGAACAGCCGCGCCTGCCGGCACCAGCTGCGGAACGACAGCCCCGTCTCCGCCTGGATGCGACGCTCGAAGGAGCGCACGGACAGGGCGCAGCTCTCGGCCGCTTCGGTCAGCGGCGGCGCGGCGGCAGGATCCCGCGCGATGCGCTCGCACAGCCGTCGCATCCGGTCCTCCGCTGGCATCGGCAGGTCGAGCCCCTGCGCCGGTTGCAGCACCAGCTGGTCAAGGATGACCGCCCCGATGCGGGCGGCCGGCCCCTCGGCCGTCTCCGCGCGCGCAAAGGACATGTAGGCCAGGATCAGCTCGCGCAGAAGCTGGGTCATCTGCAGGATGCGAGGCTCTGCCGGCAAGGCACCGGCGGCATCGCGCTGGACATAGAGGTAACGGACCTCGGACTGGGTCAGGTAGCGCGTCTCGTGGGCAAACCGGGCCGGCATCCAGACAGCCCGCTCCGGCGGCACGAAATAGGTGCCCCGTTCGGTGTCGATGGCGAGCGAGCCCCGCACCACATGAAAGAGCTGTCCGGCATCGTGGCAATGCAGCCGCGTCACCGACCCGGCCGCCTGATGCGCCGAATAGCCGTAGATCGGCGCGACGACGGGGCCGTCCGGCAGGGCGTAAAGCTCGGGATGAATGGGCAAGGTCAGCCCCTCTTTTTGGCAACTCGGCGACATTTGATGACAAAACATCGCTAACGGGCAAGGTGCAGGCGGGAGTATACCCGAAAAATGAACCGTACCGTACGGTTCAGAAATGGGCTGACCGGCCTCGCGCCGGCAGACGGACGGACCCGACATGAGCTTCTTCACCCGCAGCGCAGACCCGATGACGGCAACCGGCTGGCGCTCGCCGCTGGTGCTTCTGATGGTGATGGCCGGGGCGATGCAGCTGTCCTTTGCCGGCTGGTGGAACCTGGTCAACAACTTCGCCGTCCAGGAACTGGCCTTCACCGGCAAGGAAATCGGCATCCAGCAGTCGATCCGGGAAATTCCGGGGTTTCTCGCCTTTACGGCTGTCTATCTGCTGCTGCTGGTGCGGGAGCAGACGCTGGCCTATGCCGCGCTGCTGTGTCTCGGCCTTGGCGTCGCCGTGACCGGGTACTTCCCGACCGCGATGGGCTTCTATGTCACCACGCTCATCATGTCGATCGGCTTCCACTATTACGAGACAATGGCCCAGTCGCTGTCGATGCAGTGGCTGCCAAAGCAGACCGCCGCTGCCGGCATGGGCAAGATCCTGGCGGTCGGCGCCTTCGCGCAGCTGGTTGCCTACTCGCTGATCCTGGTCGGCTGGAAGACATTCGGCCTGACCTTCGAGACCGTGTTCCTGATTTCCGGCGTGACGACGCTCCTGGCCGTGGCCGGCCTGCTGGTCGCCTTCCCGAAGTTCCGCGAGGGCGTGCCCCAGCACAAGAAGCTGATCCTGCGCCGGCGCTACTGGCTCTACTACGCGCTCACCTTCATGGCGGGGGCAAGGCGTCAGATCTTCACGGTCTTCGCCGGGTTCCTGATGGTGGAGCGCTTCGGCTACGACGTGCATGAGGTGGCCGGCCTGTTCCTGATCAACGGCCTCGTCAACATGCTGGTCGCCCCCAGGATCGGCCAGATGATCGGGCACATCGGCGAGCGGCGCGCGATGGCGATCGAGTATGGCGGGCTGTTCCTCGTCTTCGTCGGCTATGCCTTCGTGACGAACGCGATGGCCGCGGCGGCGCTCTATGTCATCGACCACATGTTCTTCGCGATCTCGATCGCCATGCGGACCTATTTCCAGAAGATCGCAGACCCTGCCGACATCGCCCCCACGGCTGGCGTGGCCTTCACGATCAACCACATCGCGGCCGTGTTCATCCCTGTCGTGTTCGGACTGCTCTGGCTGGTCTCGCCGGCAGCGGTGTTCCTGACCGGAGCCGCCATGGCCCTGTGCAGTCTGGCACTGTCCAGACTGGTGCCGCGTCACCCGGACGCCGGCAACGAGGTTGTCCTGCCCTGGAGCAGCACATCCGCCCGACCGGCGGAGTGAGGGTCAGGACACACGAAAACGCCCGCGTCTCCCAGCGCGGGCGTTTTCTGCTTCTTTGGGAAGGCTCAGGCCTGGCGTTCGGGCACGTGGACCACGAGCCCGTCGAGGGCGGCGCTCATCTTGATCTGGCAGGACAGGCGCGAGGTCGGACGCACGTCATAGGCAAAGTCGAGCATGTCCTCTTCCATCGGCTCGGGGCTGCCGGTTTTCGCGGCCCAGGCCTCGTCGATGTAGACATGGCAGGTGGCGCAGGCGCAGGCGCCGCCGCACTCGGCCTCGATGCCGGGGACCATGTGCTTGATGGCGCTTTCCATGACGGTCGCGCCTTCGGCGGCGTCGACTTCATGGCGCGCGCCATCGGTGGTGATGAAGGTGATATGAGGCATGTAACGCGTCCGTCCGATGGGAAAAACCTGACGTGTCCGAGATAAAGGTTCGCGGCGAAACGTCAAGGCGCAAGGTCGTGCCCGGCGAAACCCGGAGAGCGCCCGACAGCCGGTGCTGAGCCGCGCGCCCGGCCGCCTGCCTCAGGCAAGCAGGACGCGGCGGATGTAGTCCTGTGCCTCCTCGACGAGGCTGACCAGCGTCAGCATGGCCGGCGCCTCGCCGGCGCGCAGCTCCGCCTCGACCGTCTCGCAGACGCCCGCCAGCCGGTCGGCCCCGATGGCCCGGGCCGAGCCCTTGAGCGTATGGACGAGGTCGGCGCGCTCCGGCGCGGCCTCGACGTCACCAAGGCGGCAGACGAGCGTTTGCGACTGGGTGAGGAACAGCCGCAGCACCTCCTGCTCGAGATCGCGGTTGCCGAAGGTCGCTTCCGCAAGCTGGGCCCGGCGCACCGGCGGGGTCGGGCCATAGCGGTCCCGGTCAAAGGCCGCCTCCTCATCGGCTGCAAGCGCCATCTGATTCTCTCCCACGACCGTGCGGCACGCCGGAACAGGCGCAACCCCATGCCAAGCAAGCGGAATGTTTTGAAAGATTTGCGCGCGGTTCCGGAAATGCGAGGTTAAGAGCGCGGGCACTGACGGTGCAGCGGCGCAACTCTCCCCAACAAAGTGAATCATTGGTTAACGACGGTGTGGAGAGCGGGCGGAGAGGCTGCTGCACTGCGTCAGGACCGGGGCCGGCGGACGGCCCTCCGGACGCCGGACGCGCGCCCTGCGCCGCCGGAAGAGCCGCCGCGCCGGCCCGGCGCCAGCGGTGCACCACTGACCGGCGCGGCGGTCGCCGGGACGAAATGGATTGGAAAACCAAGACCATGCCGGATCGCGGCCGGACCCGGCGCCAAGGGGACCGGCCAGGGAACGGGATCCGGGATCGTCAAAAAACACGAGTGTCGAGCGGTGTCAGCGCGACGCGGACAGGCCTCGCCGCAGGTGCTCAGTGCTCAGGCGGCAAACGATCGGCCGCCCCTCCGGCGCAGGCACAAGACCCCGAGACTGGACGACTTTACGCGCCGTTCCAGCGCCGCTCCAGCCCCTGAGAAGCCTGATGCATAACGGCGTTTCTTGTTCCTTAACACGGTTTGTGCCATTAGATTGAGTAATGCGGCAGGGTGGGGAAAAGCATGTCCGGCGATGCGGCGGGACAGGCAGGCGGCACCCCGTTCCAGGCCACAGCCCACGTGACACCGACAGGACCAGGTCCGGTCGTCAGCCACGGGGACCGCGTTCGGCGGCTTCGGCCTCCGATATGTAATGAGTACGGATGTGAGGCGATCCAAGATGGCAAATCCCCCGAAGGTGAAAGATCCTGCGGAAGCGGCCCTGTCGGCGGTCGAAGAGGCGCTGAAGCTCGACTTCGGCGGCCCCGACAAGGCGGCGGCTCCCGGCGACGATGCAGTGCGCGCCGCCCTTGGCGAAGCACTGGCGGAAAAGCCGGGCACCGGGGCAACGGAGCGCAGCCCGGCCAACGACGCCGGACCGGCTGACGGACGTCGCGGACGTGGCCGGGGCGGACGCCCGCCTGCCGCCAACGACGACCGCCGCAGCATCGGCAACCTGATCTACGCCCTCCAGGCCCGTCCGTCGAACATGCCCTTCTGGGTCGCGCTTGCCCTCAGCGTCGTCTGGGGCGCGATCGGCGGCGTCCTGCTGATGAGCGGGTTCAGTGCGGAGATCGCCACCCTCGGCAGCACCGGCGGACTGATGGCCTCGCCCGGCCTCGTCCTCGCCGGCGTCGGCATCGTGGTGCCGATCCTCTTCTTCTTCGTCATGGCCATGATGATCTGGCGCGCGCAGGAAATGCGCATCGTGGCCCGCGGCATGACCGAAGTGGCCCTGCGTCTGGCCGAGCCGGAAGACATGGCCAAGGAGTCCGTCCTCACCGTCGGCCAGGCGATCCGCCGCGAGGTCGCAGCCATGGGCGACGGCATCGAGCGCGCCATCGCCCGCGCCAGCGAACTCGAGGTGCTGGTGCACAACGAGGTCTCGTCGCTGGAACGCTCCTACAATGACAACGAGCTGAAGATCCGCGCCCTGATCGACGAGCTGGTGTCGCAGCGCGAGGCAATCATCGCCAACGCCGAACGCGTCCGCGAGACGATTTCCGGCGCGCACGAGAACTTCTCCGGCCAGCTTGCCGCCACCTCGGACGAGATCTCGAAGACCGTCGACACAGCCACCTCGCGCCTCGTGGCGGCCGTCGAAGACCGGATCAACGACCTCACGGGCTCGGTCGACAGCCGCATCGAAGCGCTCAACTCGTCCCTCACCGCCTCCGGCTCCGAGCTGGTCGAGGCGCTCACCGAACGCGCCGGCGACTATGTCGCTCGCCTGACGACCACCGGCAGCGAAATGGTCGACAACCTGTCGCGCACCGGCAATGACCTGTGGGAGACGCTGAGCCTGCGCGGCCAGGACGTCAACGACCGGTTCGCCAGCACGGCGAAGGAATTCGTCGAGACGCTGACCGTCCGCGGCGGCGAGATCAACGCAACGCTGACCGAGCGCACCCAGGCCTTCACCGATGCGCTCGAGCGCACCGGCGCCTCGGTCGGCGACACGATCGCCCTGCGCGGCGACGAGCTGAACGCGACGCTCGCCCTCACGAGCGGCCGCCTGATCGACACGATCACCGCCCGCACCAGCGAGCTGATCACCACCGTCGACACCCGCGTCACCCATCTCGACAACTCGCTGAACGAAACCGGCGAACGCGTCGTGGAAAGCATTTCCCAGCGCGGCCAGCAGGTCACCGACACCATCTCGGTGAAGGGCGCCGAGATCGTCGAGACCCTGTCCGAGCGCAGCGCCGAAGTGGCCGAAATCCTGCGCGGCACCGGCGAATCCATCGTGGTCGACCTGTCCCTGCGCGGCGGCGAGATCGCCGCCAAGCTGGACGAGACCTCCTCCAGCCTGACGCAGACCATCACCGTGCATGGCGGCTCGCTCGCCGAGCGCCTCGGCACGATCAGCGACCGGATCGAGACCGCCATCACCGTGCATGGCGAGGAGCTGGACAAGCGTCTCGGCGCCCGCGGCACCGAAATGGCCCTGCTGATCGAAAGCCAGACCATCGACTTCCGCGAAACCCTGGCCACCGCCTCCTCGGAGATCTCGGCAAGCCTGGGTCAGCGCACGACCGAGCTTGCCCAGAAGCTGGCCGAAACCGGCACCGAACTGGCCCGTCTGATCGGCACCCGTGGCGAGCGCGTGTCCACCGACATCGGCTCGGTCGGCGACCGCATCGCCGCCACGCTCGACGAGCGCGGCCAGGCACTGCAGGAAGGCCTCTCGGAACGGCTCACCGAGCTGGAGCAGATCGTTGCCAACCGCGGCTCGCAGCTGGTCCAGTCCTTCGACAGCCGTGCCCAGATCCTCGCCCAGACCCTCGACAGCCGTCTGGAAACGCTCGATGCGACCTTCGACACCCGCGTCAGCGGCCTGGATGCATCGCTCGACAGCCGGATCAACAGCCTCGACCTGACCCTGGAACAGCGCACCGCCTCCTTCGAGGCTGCGCTGGAATCGCGCACCAGCCTGCTTGCCGAAGCAATCGGCACCCGCACCGAAGCGCTCAGCGAGACGCTGGAGCAGAAGTCGCGCACCATTGCCGAGGTTCTGGCCGACCGCTCCGACGCGATCACCTACGAGCTGTCGCGGCGCGTGGAATCCGCCGGTGAACAGCTGGTGGAGAAGGCCGAGACCGTCGGCCAGCTCATCGCCGAGAAGGTCGACACGGCCGCGCTGACGATCTCGGAAAAGGCCGAGCATCTGACGCAGAACATGATCTCGGGCACCGAGCGCATCGACCAGACGCTCGACAGCCGCGCGCGCCAGATCAGCGAGACGCTGATTGCCCGCACCCGCGAGATCGCGAAGGCCTTCGTCGACGGCCAGGCCGAGATGACGCAGGCACTCGACAGCCGCCTCGACGAGGCCGGCAGCGTGCTGGCCCGCCAGAGCGCGGAACTGACCGAGTCCCTGTCGGAGCGCATCGCCGAGATCAATGTTTCGCTCGGGGCCAAAGTCTTTGAAGTGGCCGAAACCCTCGACACCCGCGCCAGCCAGCTGGAAGCGGTTCTGAACGAGCGCCTGACCTCGATTTCCGGTACCCTGTCGAGCGAGACCGAGAAGGCGCGCGACACGCTGACCAGCGCCATGTCCGAGGCCAGCTCCGTCCTGGCCGACGAAAGCGGCCGCGTGCGGGACATGGTTCTCGACGTGGTCACCCGCGCCGCCGCCTCGCTTGCCGAGGAACGCGAGCGCACCGTGGACACCGTCAACGTCACCTTCAGCGACGTCACCGGCAAGCTCAGCGGTGAGGGCGAACGCCTGCGCCAGCTGGTGCTCGGAGCCGTGGGCGAGGCACGCGGCGTGCTCGTCGGCGAAAGCCAGAAGGCGGCCGAAACGGTCACCAGCGCCATGGCGGAAGCAACCGGCATGCTGTCCGGCGAGAGCCAGCGCGCAGCACAGACGGTCACCAGCGCCATGGCCGAGGCCACCGGCCAGCTGTCCGGCGAAAGCCAGCGCGCTGCGCAGACGGTCGCCAGCGCCATGGCGGAGGCCACCGGCCTGCTGTCCGGCGAGGGCAACCGCGTGCGCGATCTGGTGCTGACGGCGGTCGCCGAGGCGGCCCGCTCGATGGCCGCGGAAAGCGAGAAGGCCCGCACCCTCTACGTGGGCACGCTGGCCGACTTCTCCGGATCGCTCACCGGCGAAAGCGAAAAGGTCCGTGCGGACCTGTCGCGCACCATCGCCGAGATCTCCGGCAACCTGACCGCCGAAAGCGAACATGCGCGCGTCACCCTCACCCGCACGGTCGAGGAAATGCGCAACCTGATGTCCGGCGAGGCCGACGCGGTGCGCAGCCGTGTCAGCAGCACCGTGCAGCAGGCCGCAGACCTGCTGACGCAGCGCGGCACCGCAGTGGCCAAGGAAATGCTCGACAAGGCCGCAGAACTCAACGCGGCCTTCGGTGAGCGCAGCGGCGAGTTTGCCCGCCTGGTCGGCACCGACGGCAACGACCTCGTCGCCGCCATCGAGGCCCGCGCCGGCGAGCTCACCACCCGGATCGGCGAAATCCATCGCGCCATCCTCGACGCCGTCGTCGTCAAGGGCCGCGATGTCTCCGACAGCTTCGCGCATCATGGCCTCGAAGCGACCCGCTCGCTGGTGGATGCCGGCGACCGGATCATCTCGGGCATCGACGAGCGCTCGACCCGCGCCGTCGCGCTGCTGGAGAAGACCAAGGGCCAGCTCGAGGCGGACGTGTCCGCGATCCTCGACCGGCTGGACCAGTCCAATGCCACCCTGCAGGACGTCATGTCGCACGCCGGCGCCAACCTGGCCGACGTCGAGATGAACCTGGCCCGCCGGGCGAACGAGTTCCGCAATGCCGTCGACCGCGCGGTTGCCGAGACGAGCGCCTCGACCGGCCTCATCGACGGCCAGGTCGGCGCGCTGCGCGATGTCACGAGCACCGTTCTCGCCGACATCCAGGCGCTGGCCTCGCGCTTCGACCAGCAGAGCCAGAGCCTGATCGCCGCCGCCCGCCATCTGGAAGAGACCAACCGTCTCGTCGAGAACCGGGTCGGCGAGCGCAAGACGGCGATCGAGGCCGTGGCCGACACGCTGCTCGCCAAGACGGAGACCGTCGACACGCTGATGCGGACCTTCACCAACACCCTGTCCGAGACGCTGGAAACGGCCGACGACAAGGCCCGTGAAGCGGCCGCAATGCTGGCGGCTGCAGCCGAAGCGGCGTCGCGCCAGGTGGCGGAACAGTTCGAGTCCATGCGACTGACGGCCGGCATGGAAGGCCAGCGCGCCCGCGATGCCATCCGCAACGTCCAGGACGAGATCATGAAGGAGATGACGCGGACCGTCGCGGAAGCCTCCGAACGCTTCGGCGAAGCCGCAACGCGCATGCGCGACGTGGCCCGCGAGGTGCATCGCGAGCTGGAGACCACGCGCAAGGAACTGAAGCAGGGCGTGATGAACCTGCCGGAGGAGGCCGAGGAGTCCACGGCCGCGCTGCGCAAGGTCGTCAACGAGCAGATCCGGGCCCTGACCGAGCTGTCCGAGATCGTCGCACGTCAGTCCAACACGCTCGACATCTCCCGTCCGCAGCAGGACCGTCTGGTCGCCTCGGCCAGCGCCCCGGCCCCGGCGGCCTCGTTCCAGAGCCAGCCGGCCCCGCGCCCGGCCGCCCCGGCCCGGACCGAGATCGAGCGTCCGGCCCCGCGCGCCGAGGCCCCGCGCCGTCCGGCCCCGGTCGAGGCGCCTGCAGCCCCGGCCGAGAGCGGCAGCAAGGGCTGGGTGAGCGACCTCCTGCGCCGCGCCTCGCGCGACGAGGAGACCGCGCAGCCCAAGACGCCGCGCTCGCCGCTGCACATGGTCGAAAGCCTGAACTCGCTGTCCATGGACATCGCCCGGGCCATCGACCACGAGACCTTCGTGGACCTGTGGGACCGCTACAAGCGTGGCGAACGCCATGTCTTCACGCGCCGGCTCTACACGCTCCAGGGCCAGCAGACCTTCGACGAGATCCGGCAGAAGTACGGTCGCGATCCGGAGTTCCGGACCGCCGTGGACCGCTACATCGCCGATTTCGAGGCTCTGCTCGCCCAGGTCTCGCGCAATGACCGCGACAACATGCTGGGTCAGACCTATCTGACCTCCGACACCGGCAAGGTCTACACGATGCTGGCCCACGCCAGCGGCCGCCTCGACTGAGACCGGTTCGGCACGCGCTGAACACAAAGAAGGGCCCGCCAGATCCTCTCTGGCGGGCCCTTTTTCTGTCTCATGCCAGCGCGCGCGCCGGGCGCTCCCCTGCCCGTCCCTGGCGCCAGCGCAGAGGTCACCGGGCCGGCCGGACGCCTCCAATGGCTGCAAGGCAAAACGCCCGGCCGTGACGGGCACGGACCGGGCGCATGACCTTTCGTGGGAGCGCCGCGCGGCGGCAGCAGCGCGACGGGACCGGCCTCAGACCTTGGAGAGCACCCAGACCGCCATCTCGCGGAACACCTGATCGGCCGCCTGGTTGAGCGCCGACACGGCCTGTTCCACCGACGCGCCGCCGGCAGGAACCGTTGCCGTGAAGATCCGGCTGTCGACTGCCCGTCCATTGCGATCATTCACAAGCTTGGCGGCGATCTCGACGACCGCCCGGTTGCCGCCCTGAACGTCGAGCTGGAAGGAGCGCAGTTCGGTCTGCAGCTGGAAGTCGATCAGCAACCCCTCGCCGGCAAGACCGACCCCCTTGAGCCGGTTGGTGTTCTCGAGCGTCTGGACAAGCCCGGCCTGCACCACGTTGGACAGCTGGTCCGTCCAGGCAGCCTGCGGGAAGTAGCTGTAGGCCAGCCCCTTGTCCACCACGGCAATGTTGGAGGTGTCGAGCGCGCTGAGCGCCCGGGGCGTGGCCACCAGGACCTGAACCGGACGCTTCGGCCCCGCATCGAAGCCGGATGCCGCCCGCAGGCCATAGAGCGCACTGGGCGCGGTGGAGGCACAGGCGGCCAGCATGAGGCAGCCGCAGGCAAGCCCCAGCGCCCTCATGCGCAACGACAGCCGCCCGCCCCCGGGGCGCGTGCCGCCATCCTGCTGCCTCGTGTCACGTCCGATCATGGCTTCATCCTGTCCAGGCGCCCTAGCGCCGCTGCGCCCCGTTGAACCGCGGCACCTCGTCACCCCCGAAGATGACACGGTTGGGCGCCCGGTCGAAGTTGTCGACTGCGCGCTGGATCGCGGCAAAGGTCCGGTTGATCTGGTCCAGCGTGGCCGCGAAATCCGTCGAGCCCTGCTGTGCGAACTTGCTCAGGCCATCGGCAATGCCGCCGGCCCGGCTCTCGAAGGTCTCGGCAATCTTGCGGATCGCGGCCGCTGCCTTGGTCGCCTCGACGATCAGCCCCTCGCCATTGCCCTCAACCATCGAGTTCACGTTGTCCATCAGGCCATTGAGCTTGTCGGAGGCGGTCGTCAGGTTGCCGGAGACGGTGCGGGCATCGGTGATGATCTGGTCGACATCGCCGCGACGGGCGTTGAGATCGCGGGTGAAGGTCTCGATGTTGGCTGCCGCGGCCCGCGCCGAGCTGACGGTTGCGGTGATCGCCTCGCCCTGGGCCGAGACGTCGGTGATGACCCTGTCCACATTCGCCAGGATGTTGCCGACGCGGGCCGGATCAACCGCCGCCACGACGCCCCCGGCCGACTGCACCGTCTTCAGCAGTTCGTCGACGAGCTGACGCCCCTCGGTCAGGAAGGCGAGGAAGTCGGCTTCCCGCGCCCGCACCGTGTCGGTGATCTGGTCGAGGTTTTCCATCGTCCCCGCCGTCGAGGCAATGACCCGGTCAATGTCGGGCGAGCGGCTGGCGAGCACGTCACCGAGAGCCGCAGCCCCGTCGACGACCCGCGTCACCGCCTGCGGATCGACCGCGTTGACCACGGCCTCGATCTGGCTCAGCGATCCGTTCAGGCGTTCGGTGAACTGGTTGATGTTGGCCGTTGCAGACTCTGCGTCAGCCACGATGCGCTCGATCTCCGGCCCGGCATCGCGCAGCGACTGGGAGAAGGCCGTGACATTGCCGACGAGCTCGTCGACCTTGTCGGCCGGCACGGCCGCGAGAATGCGCTCGCCCTCGCTGACAAGCCCTTCCATGCGCCCCGCCAGCGACTTGAAGGCCGTCGTCGCCTCGCCGATCGAGCTCATGAATTCCTTCACGCCGTCGGCATTCTGCGCCAGCGCGGCCGAGAACACCTCGGCATTGCGCACCGTGGCGGCAACGGCAGGCCTGTTCTCCTGGATGATCGTGTCGACGGAGGCCAGCGTCCGGTCGGCCTTGCGCAGCACCTCCCGGCCATGGTCGATGATGTCGTCGAAGAAGGAGCGGTCCGCGTAGATCACCGGCTCCTGACCGTTGCTGTTGCTGAGCAGCAGGTCGGTGCCGGTGGTCCCGCCGGTCAGGTCGACATAGGCGACGCCGGTCAGGCCCTGGAAGCCCAGCGTCGCCTTCACGTCCTTGCGCAGCGGCGCGGTCGGCGTGACGCGGATGGTGGCGATGACGATGCGCGGGTCATTCGGGTCGAAATCGAGCGCTCCCACGTCACCGACCTTGATGCCGTTGAACAGCACCTGACCGCCCACCGGCAGACCGGTCACGGGACCCGGGAACACAACCTTGACGTTGACGCTCGACCGGCTGTCCGCCGTGGCTGCAAGCCAGTAGATGAAGAGGAACGCGGCAAAGAGAATGCCGAGAACGAAGCCGCCGATGATCACATAGTTGGCGCGGGTTTCCATTTAACGTCCTTCAAACCCTGCGCAGGGCGCGCTCGCCCCGGAAATAGGATTTAACCCAGGCATGATCACTGGCCATCATGTCTTCGATTGTGCCTGCCAACAAGACCCGGCGCTCCCCTAGTACCGCGATTCGATCACAGATGCTGTGCAGACTGTCGAGATCATGTGTCACCATGTAGACAGTGAGCCCGAGGGTTTCACGGAGCTTCGCGATCAAATTGTCGAAGGCGGCCGCACCGATCGGATCAAGGCCGGAGGTCGGCTCGTCCAGGAACACCAGATCGGGATCAAGTGCCAGCGCCCGGGCAAGGCTCGCGCGCTTGACCATCCCGCCGGAGAGTTCCGAGGGGTACTTGTCGGCCGCATCCCGCGGCAGGCCGACCAGCTCGAGCTTCAGCCAGGCCAGCTCGTCCATGAGAACCTGCGACAGGCCCGTATACTCGCGCATCGGCACCTGGATGTTCTGCTTCACCGTCAGCGACGAGAACAGCGCGCCCTGCTGGAACAAGACGCCCCAGCGTCGCTCGATCTGGTTGCGCTGCTCGGGCGTGGCGCTGTCCAGATCCTGGCCAAACACCGTGATCTGGCCTGCCCGGCGCGGGGTGAGGCCGAGAATGGTGCGCATCAGGACCGACTTGCCGGTGCCGGAGCCGCCGACAAAGCCGAGCACCTCGCCCCGGTAGACATCAAGATCGAGGTTCTCGAGGATCAGCTTGCTGCCGAAGCCCACGGTCACGCCCCGGGCAGACAGGAGCACGGGCCGCCCGCCGGCGGGAACCGTCTGACCGTCGCGGGCTGGCTGCTGGAGTTCGCTCACGACGGCCTCACACGTTGATCGCGGCAAAGAAGATGGCGAAGAGGCCATCGACGACGATCACAAGGAAGATGGCCTTGACGACCGAGAGGGTGGTGTGGCGGCCGAGGGAATCTGCCGAGCCGCCGACCTTGAGCCCCTCGACGCAGGCGATGAGCCCGATGATCAGCGCCATGAACGGCGCCTTGACGAGGCCGACGAGGAAGGTCTGCAGGGTGATCGCTTCCTGCAGACGCGAGATGAAGGCCTGCGGCGGGATTTCCAGATAGGCCCAGGACACCAGGGCCGCCCCGGTCAGCGCCGAGACATCGGCGATGAAGGTCAGCACCGGCACGGCCGCCATGAGCGCCAGGATGCGCGGCAGCACGAGGACTTCCGTCACGCTGAGGCCGATCACGTGCAGGGCGTCGATCTCCTCCTGCATCTTCATGGAGCCAAGTTCGGCGGTGAAGGCCGAGCCGGAGCGCCCGGCGACCATGATCGCCGTCAGCAGCACGCCGATCTCGCGCAGGACCAGCACGCCCGCCAGATCGACCACGAACAGGTCGGCGCCGAACTGGCGCAGATAGAAGCCGCCCTGCTGCGAAATGATCGCACCGATCAGAAAGCTCATCAGCGCGACGATCGGCACCGCCCCGATGCAGGTCTTGTCGAACTGCACGGCGATGGCAATGCCACGCAGGCGCCTCGGATTGAACAGGACGGTGAAGATCACCATGCTGAGCGACCCGAGGATATGCAGCATCGCCACACAGTCCTGCCAGGCGTCGACAACGGCGCGGCCGGTGGTCTCGAACAGACCGATGATGGAAAACTTCTGCGCGTCGGGAACGAAGGTCGGCGGATGATGGGCATCGACCTCGCCCATCAGCAGGCGCTGTTCCTCGCTGACACCGGCAAGCTGGACACGCGCGCCGGTGTATTCGACACGGCCGCGCAGCTTGTGGATGATCCAGGCCCCGGCCGTGTCGAGACGCTGCACCGCCGAGAAATCCACCACGACGATGGCGGCGCGGACATCGGCGCAAAGCTGTTCGACCAGACGTTCTCCGGTCATTGCGGTGGTGATGGTCCAGTCCCCCGACAACGCCAGAATGAGGCGCTCCCCTTCATGACGGGTGGCGCAGCCCGGCTCGATCAGTTCGTTCAGAAAGCCCATGGCGCGGTCGGCGAGCCTCTTGCCGGTGTGAAGGACAACCCCCTATACCTGACGGGACAGCGGCGCGTCCAGCCGCGCGGCTCCCGTGGCTTCGGCAAAGGCGGAAACAAATCATGGATATTGCCAACCCCTACCTCCTGTTCCTCGGCGATGTTCCCGATGCCCTTGCGGCCAAGACCGCGCTCGGCGTGGTCGACTGGCGCCGGGAGTGGTGTCTGGGGCAGAATCGCCTGCCGGGATGCCAGGCGGACGCCGGGTTGCCGGACATGACCATCGACGCTGCCGCCAGGGCCGGAGCCCGCACGATGATCGTGGGCGCCGTGAATGCCGGCGGCCGGCTTCCCGACCACTGGATTGCCTCGATCGTGGCAGCGCTCGAGGCCGGACTGGACGTGGCCAGTGGCCTGCATGTGCGGCTCGGGTCCATCCCGGCGATCCGCGAGGCGGCCGAGCGCAACGGCCGCAAGCTGTTCGACGTGCGGCACTCCAGCGAGACCTTTGCAACCGGCAAGGGCACGAAGCGGCCCGGCCTGCGCATTCTCACCGTTGGCACGGACTGCTCGGTGGGCAAGAAGTACACCGCGCTTGCAATGGAGCGCGACATGCGCGCCCGCGGCTACTCCTGCGACTTCAAGGCGACAGGCCAGACCGGCGTCTTCATCTCCGGCCGGGGCGTTGCCATCGACGCGGTGGTGGCCGACTTCATTTCCGGCGCCGTCGAATGGATCTCGCCAGCCATGGATCCCCGTCACTGGGACGTGATCGAAGGTCAGGGCTCGCTGTTCCATCCCTCTTTCGCGGGCGTGACGCTGGGGCTCCTGCACGGGGCCCAGCCCGATGCCTTCATTGTCTGTCACGAACCGACCCGCCGCACCATGCGCGGCGTCGAGACGCCCCTGCCCTCGATCCAGGACGTGATCGACCTGACCATCCGCTGCGGCCAGCTCACCAATCCCGCGATCCGCTGCATCGGCCTGTCGGTCAACACGGCCGCCCTCGGCGACGGCGAGGCCCGTGCCTACCTGAAGGACCTGTCGGCCAAGTATGACCTGCCGGCGACGGACCCGGTCCGCTACGGCATGGGTCCGGTGATCGACCGGCTGGCGCGCGACTTCGGAGACGCCTGATGCTCGCGGTCGACATTGCGCATGAGCGCTTCGAGATCGCGGGTGGCTTCACCATCTCGCGTGGCAGCCGCACCCATGCCGATGTGGTCGTGGTCACCCTGTCCGACGGCACGCACACGGGCCGGGGCGAATGCGTGCCCTACCCCCGCTACGGGGAAAGCATCGACAGCGTCATCGCCGAGATCCGCCAGACGGCCGATGCGCTCGGGATTGGGCTCGACCGCAAGCGGCTGCAGGCGGCGCTGCATGCGGGCGCGGCACGCAACGCCCTCGACTGCGCGCTCTGGGACCTGGAGGCCAAGCGGTCCGGAACTCCGGCTGCCGCGCTTGCCGGCGTCGGCACCCTTGCGCCCCTGACAACCTGCTTCACGCTGAGCGTCGGCACGCCGGACAGCATGGCGGAGGCAACCCGCAAGGCGGCCGGACGACCGCTCCTCAAGGTGAAACTCGCCGGCCCGGGCGATGCCCAACGGATTGCCGCCGTGCGGGCGAATGCGCCCGACGCCCGTCTGGTCGTCGATGCCAACGAGGCCTGGAGCGAGGACTGCTACGCCGAGAACATGGCGGCCTGCGCGGCCGCCGGGGTCGAGCTGATCGAGCAGCCTCTTCCGGCTGGCCGGGACACGGCTCTCGAAACCCTCCCGCGTCCGGTTCCGGTGTGCGCCGATGAAAGCCTGCACACCCGCGCGGACCTGGCCGCCCTGCGCAAGCGCTACGATGCCGTCAACATCAAGCTCGACAAGGCCGGCGGCCTGACCGAGGCGCTGGCCCTTTACGGCGATGCCCGCGAGCTGGGCTTCAAGGTGATGGTCGGCTGCATGCTGGGCACGTCGCTGGCGATGGCGCCGGCCGTGCTGGTGGCGCAGAAGGCGGACTACGTCGATCTCGACGGCCCGCTGCTTCTGGCGCAGGACCGCGACGGCGGCCTGCGCTTCGAGGCCAGCCTGCTGATCCCGCCCGCCGCAACGCTCTGGGGCTAGTGCGCCTCGTCGGCGGCCTGCTCGGCCGCCGAGGTCACGCGGCGCGCCAGTACCAGCAGAGCGACGAGCCCGGCCAGCGAGACAGCCGACATGAACCAGAACGCGAAGGCCGGGTCCCGGCCGTAGAGCGGGCCGCTCGCCCAGGTTGCCAGCGCATTGAGCAGGCCGATCGAGGTCGCCATCAGGCTTTGTCCCGTTGCCGACCAGCGCGAGGGAACGATGCGGCCGAGCAGGCTGACCGTGCCCAGATGCACCGCCCCGAAACTGAGCCCGTGCAGCCCCTGCAGCAGCACGATGGACCAGAGCGAGGTGGCCTCGGCAAAGACCATCCAGCGCAGGATGCCGGCAAGGCCACCGATCAGGATCAGCCGCAGCGGCGTGAACCAGCCCGGCAGGCGGCTGGCATAGATGAAGAGACAGATCTCCGTCACGACGCCCAGCGACCAGATCAGGCCGATCAGGGTATCGGGCACCCCGGCGCCGCGCCAGAAGATGGTGGCAAAGGCGTAGTAGCCTGCGTGGCTGGCCTGCAGCAGGCCGATGGCAACAAGCATGGCGAGGAACCAGGGCTGGCGGAAGACATCCGGCCGGACCTCACGCGGCATGGCCCCGGCGCCCACGCGCGGCTGCGCGGGCGGCAGGGTGATCGCCACCAGCGCGGTGGCCAGGAGCGACAGCAGGATGCCCGCGAGATAGGGCATCGCGGTCGAGAAGGAAATCAGCCAGCCGCCGGCGAGGTTTCCGACGATGAAGGCGACGGAGCCCCAGAGCCGCATCCTGCCATACTGCCCCCCGAGCCGGCGGACCACGTCCAGCGCATAGGCATCGGCAAGCGGGATGATCGGCGCCCAGAAGATCATCAGGCCGGAAATGGCGATCAGCGTCGCCAGATAGCTGTCGGTGAAGGCAAACAGCGCCAGAAACACCACCCCGGCCAGCGAATAGAGGAAGATCGACAGGCGACGGCGACCGGTCTTGTCGGAAATCGAGGTGAGAACCGGCGCCGCCACGATGCGCGCGATGGTTGCCAGGGCCAGCGCCGTCGCAATTTCCGAAACGGAAAGCTGCCGGTTGCTCAAAAGCAGCGGAAAGAACGGCAGAAAAATGCCCGACCCGATAAAGTGAGCCCAGAAAAGACCACTCACACGTGTAGACAAGCCGGTTTGGAATTTTATCATGACCATCAACCGGAGCTGGCCGGCCTAAAGAGATGTTAACCGTTGGGGCCGTAGGGTGACCGGCAGTATCGGCGATCTCGTCGAATCACAGGCCGACCGCGGCGAAAAGGACATCGAGACGTTTACGATGGCAGCAATCGAACCGCCAGTCCTGATGCAGGAAACCGAGTACACGGTCCTTGAACAGACGTTGACCGAGTCTGATCGCGGGCGCCGCTTCCTGGCCGAATTCCTGCGGCGCAACCGCAGCACCGAGACCAACACCATCCTTGATGCCATCGGCAGGCTGGAGAAGGTGATGCGCCGGGAACGCACCGTTCCCGACCTCAACCGGATCAAGCTCGACCTCGCCGAGATGCACGAGGCCATCGAGCGCACCAAGCGCGAGATCGCCAACATCAAGATGGAAGACGAGGAAGGCAACCGCTTCACGACCACGTCGAGCGAGCTGGATGCCATCGTCACCCAGACCGAGCGCGCGACGCAGGACATCCTCGCCGCGGCCGAACGCATCCAGGAACAGGCCTGGACCCTGCGCGAGGCCGGCGCCGATGACGCGGTCTGCGACGAGATCGACGCCAAGGCGACCGAAATCTTCATGGCCTGCTCGTTCCAGGACCTGACGGGCCAGCGCACCCAGAAGGTGGTGCATGTGCTGCGCTACCTCGAAAGCCGCATCAACCTGATGATCGGCATCTGGGGCATTGCCGAGGTCAAGGCGGACGAGACGGCCGGCCCTGTGGACACGCGTCCGGATGCGCATCTGCTGAACGGACCGCAGATGGACGGCAAGGGCGTCAGCCAGTCCTTCGTCGACAGCATGATGGACACGGAATCGCCGACCAGCCCGCTCTATGACATGGAGTTCGGCCACGCCGGGGACGCTGCTGCCCAGAGCCAGAGCCAGAGCCAGAGCAAGTCTGTCCCGGGGACCGCACCCAAGGCCGCCGCCGTGGCTGCGGCTGTCGCGACGGTCGAGACCGCGAGCGAACAGCTCGACGCCGCAACCATCGAGGCGATCTTCGACGAGACCGGTGACGATTTCGCCTCCGCTGACGGCAACGCCGACGAAGTCATGAACGCAGCCGACATCGACGCTCTCTTCGACACCCACGGCGACGACGAGGACACGGCGACCGCTGGCGACGAGGGCACTGCGGACGCCGCCTGGGAAGAAGAGGAAATGGCGGTCACGGCCGAAGAGAACGATCCTCTCGCCATGCTGTCCGAAAACGAGCGTCAGGCCCTGTTCAGCTGAGGCTGAGCCCGCCGACGGCAGACAATCAAAGGCCCCGGAGAGTGTCCTCTCCGGGGCCTTGTTCTTTGCCCCCGGGGGCCGGGAGGCCGACGCATCACGCCCTGCCATGGCTCAGGCGCCGCAGCCCGGTCACGCAGTCCAGTCACGCAACCCGGTCACGCAGCCGCATCGGGCTGCGTCAGGACATCGGCAAGGAAGCGCCGGGCGCTCAGGTCGAGGTCCGCAGCCTGCGCCTTCAGGCTGCCCGACATGTGCGACACGTGGCTGGCCGAATCCCGGGTGCCCTGTGCCATGTCGCGGATCGACGCCAGTTCGTCGCTGAGCGACGCCGTTCCGGCTGCCGCCGTCTGGACGCTGCTCGAGATCTCCGTCGTGGCCTGCATCTGCTGCTCGACCGCCGTCGAGATCTCGGAGGCGATGCGGGCAAGGTTGCCGATGGTCGCCGTGATCTGGCTGATGTCGGCCACCGACTGGCGCGTCGCGGCCTGGATGGCGGCAACCTGCCCGGTGATCTCCTCGGTCGCGCGGGTGGTCTGGCTGGCAAGTTCCTTCACTTCGGCCGCCACGACCGCGAAGCCGCGCCCCATTTCCCCGGCCCGCGCCGCCTCGATCGTCGCGTTGAGGGCGAGCAGGTTCGTCTGCCCGGCAATCTCGGAGATGAGTTCGATCACCGACCCGACCCGCTCGGCTGCCGCCGACAGGCTCTGGACGCTGTCATTGGTGCGGCGCGCGTTGTCGAGCGCCTCGTTGGAAATGTCGCGCGACATGCCGGCCTGACGGCTGATCTCGTGGATGGAGGCCGCCATCTGTTCCGTCGCCGCCGCGCTCGCATGGACGCCGCGCGTGGAGGTCGCTGCCGAGCCTTCCATGGAGCCGATGCGGGCACTTGTCTCGCGGGCGACGCCGCTCAGCTCTTCCGCCGTGTGCTCAAGGGCTTCCGAGGCCTGCGTCAGGCCACCAAGGGCGGAGCGGAGCTGGCCCTCAAAGCCCTCGACGGCCGAACGGATGCGCTGTTCGCGCTGGCGTGCCGCCTCGACCATCGCCTCGCCATAGGTGGAGACGGCGATGTCCATGTCGAGCAGGACGATCCGGGTGACGACCGACGTCAGTTCCGCGGTCCGCCGGCCCGAGAACCGGTGGCGACGCCCGAACAGCTGCGTCAGATGCGAGAGGACGAAGCCGTAGCCGCCGATGTACCAGCTGGGTTCCAGACCGATGCGCACATGCGCCCGGCCGATCCGCAGCGCACTCTCCTGATAGGCCGCGTCGAACCCGTTGCAGAACAGCTGCCGCCAATGCGAAGTCTGCGCCTTGATGAGATGCGCCTGGCGACCGCCGATGATGGCAGCCAGTGACGGCACCCGGGCCACATGGGCGTAAAAGCTCTCGAGCATCCCCGGCAAGGCCGGCTCGATGAGCTGCCAGGCCTCGCGCGCCACGCGCAACTCTTCCGCGCTCAGCTGAAAGAAGCCGAGCCGGTCCGCAATCTGCATACTGGGCATTTCCCCTCCATGGACATGCGTAAGAACAAGCGGGGACAAGCCAGGTCCGTCCAGACTGGCTCGCCGGCGGGGACCATCAGCCGAGCTGTTCTAATGGACGGTAAATCCACAACCCAAGATCTTCATTTAAGTATTTTCCGTTAGCGGCACCCTGAAACCGGCCC
Source organism: Pannonibacter sp. XCT-53 (assembly GCF_009915765.1). Classification (NCBI taxonomy): domain Bacteria; kingdom Pseudomonadati; phylum Pseudomonadota; class Alphaproteobacteria; order Hyphomicrobiales; family Stappiaceae; genus Pannonibacter; species Pannonibacter tanglangensis. Next base: position 535,142 of record NZ_JAABLQ010000001.1, on the reverse strand, counting down.
GGAACCTGACGATACGGCATTTTCTTCTGGCACGCATCGATCCCGGCCCGCATCCCTGATCGCAAGCGATGTTGTCGATGGAGCCGGAGCAACCGTAATCTGCCCGCGACATGCGCTTTACCTTTCAGCCAAAGGAACTAATGATTCACAGTTGTGTAGAATGATAATGTTCAAACAACAGAAGCTGAAAAGCCGGCGGGGACTGCAAGAAATTTCATGCTGAGGGAACGTCTCGAACAGCTCGCACGCAACAAGGACGCGGCCGCTCGCTCGGAGCTGATCCGGACCCTGGGTGCAGAATATGCCAATCCGTCCTCGCCCGATCCGACGCCGATGGAACGGGAGCTCTTCTCAGCGCTTGTGCTCGACGTCTTTCACCAGCTCGACCGGCCAACCCGCTACGATCTGGTCGTGCGCCTGGCCCGGACGAACCGCATCACCTCGCCGCTTGCAGACCGTCTGGCGCAGGAGGACTACGAGCTGAGCGAACCGGTGCTCGAGTTCTCGCCGACGATCAGCCAGCAGGCGCTCAGGACCATCGTGACAAGTCGCTCGGACCGGCACCGCAGCGCCATCGCCCGCCGTCCGGACCTGCCGGAGGATCTGGTCGACACGATGATCGCCCGCTCGGGGCGCGGTGTCACCCATGTGCTCCTGACCAATCCCGCCACCCGGTTCTCCCCCCGCGCGATCCTGGCGCTGCTGATCTTTGCCAATGTCGAGGCCCCCGTGCTTGCCGGGATCGCCCGTCGCGCGCTGCAGGACCCGGTCTTCCACGCCGACCTCTGCACCATCCTGGAGGCGCAGTGTCCCCTCGTGCCGCCGGAACTGGCGAAAGCAATGGAGGCAGAGGATCTGGAGCCGCTGGCCCGGCGTGCGCTCGCCGACGGCAAGGCGCTGGACATCAACGTCAACGGCCAGACGATGTCCTATCACGAGGCCCATGTTCAGATCGCCTCGGGAGAACTGTCGTTTGATTCCATCCTGCTGACCCTCATCGACCAGAACCGGCAGGACGCCTGCGTCTGGCTGATCGCCCGCAAGATCGGCCTCGTCGAGAGCACGATCGCCAAGATCCTCCGGTCGGAGGCCGACAGCGCGGTCACCAACATGATGCGCGAAACCGGCATCGAATACCGGACCTTCCGCAAGTTCCTGGAGGCACGCTGCGTCTGGTTCGACAAGAGCCCGCGGACGATCCCGGACGAGGTGCTGCGGTTCCGCACCGGTCGGCGCGCGCCCTCCGTCTGAGGATTTCAGGCCGCAGCCGTCGCAAGCGCCTGCTGCATCATCTGCGGATCGACGTTGCCACCCGACAGGACGATGGCAACCGGCGTGTCGCCGGGCGGGATCCGGCCAGCCAGGACCGCAGCCAGAGCCACCGCTCCGCCGGGCTCGACGACGAGTTTCAGGTCGGTGAAGGCAAAGGCGACGGCGGCCAGCGCCTCGGCGTCGGAGACGACAAGCCCCTGCGCTCCGCGCGCCGCAAGCAGTCCGAAGGCGATCTCGCCGGGTCGGTCGGTCAGAATCGCGTCACAGACCGAACCGCTCGCCTGGGCGTTGCCAAGCCGGGTGCCCGCCGCCAGTGATCTGGCGTAGTCATCGAAGCCGGCCGGCTCGGCCGTGAACACGCGGGCCTCCGGCGCCTCGAGCTGGAGCCCCAGCGCAATGCCGCTGGCAAGCCCGCCGCCGCCGGTGCAGGCCACGACGGTGGCGGGAACCAGCCCCATCGCCCGCGCCTGCGCGGCGATCTCCAGCCCGACGGTCCCCTGCCCCGCAATCACGCCCGGGTCGTTGAAGGGGTGGATGAACGTGGCGCCCGTCCGCTCGACGATCGCGGCCGCAATCGCATCCCGGTCGTCGCGGCCCCGCCGGTAGGTGATCACCTCGGCGCCAAGCTCCCGGGTGCGCCGCAGCTTGATCGCCGGCGCATCCTCCGGCATGACGATGGTCGCTGCCATGCCGTGGAGCCGCGCGGCCTCTGCGACGCCCTGGGCATGGTTGCCGGACGAACAGGCCACGACACCCCGCTGGCGTAGCGCCTCGGGGATCAGGGCGATGCGGTTGCAGGCGCCGCGAAACTTGAACGACCCCGTGCGCTGCAGGGTCTCCGGCTTGACGAGCACAGGGCGTCCGGCCCGCGCATCCAGCGCCGGAAAGCGCAGCAGCGGCGTCATCGTCGCAAGGCCGCTGAGGCGCTCGCGCGCCTGAAGGACCATCTCGAGGGTCGGGGTCTGATGCATGTCGGCCTCCCTGGACACCCGGACAGGCCTAACAGGCCGGAGCGACAGAGACAACCGCCCCCGTTCAGGCCGGAGCGGGCGCGCCGGGCAGCGGGCTGTCGGCCACGGACCGGCCGATGAGATGCGCGGCCTCGGCATTGTCGAGGAACTGCCGCGTGCTGTTTTCCCAGGAGAACTGAAGCGCTGCCTCGCGGCAGAAGTCGCGCGGCACGTCGAGCGCCGCCAGCGCCGCTTCGCGCAGGTCCGCAGACAGGACGCCGGCCCCGGTCTCGCCGATGACGTCGAGCGGCCCCATGACCGGAAAGGCCGCCACCGGCACGCCGCAGGCCAGGGCCTCAAGCAGGACATTGCCGAAGGTGTCCGTCAGCGACGGAAAGACGAAGACATCGGCGGCGGCATAGTGGCGGGCCAGATCCTCGCCGAGCTTGGCCCCCGTGAACAGCACGTCCGGATAGGCCCGGCGCAGCGTCTCCAGCTGGGGCCCTTCGCCGACGACCACCTTGGTGCCGGGCAGGTCGAGATCGAGGAAGGCGGTGATGTTCTTCTCCACCGCCACCCGCCCCACGTTCATGAAGATCGGACGCGGCAGGTCGGCCGGGAGCACGCTGCCCTCGTAGGGCCGGAACAGGTTGGCATCAACGCCGCGCGACCAGCGCATGAGATGCGTGAAGCCGCGGCCGGCCAGATCGTCCTCGAGCGAACGCGTCGCCACCATGCAGCCCTGACCCGCATTGTGGAAGCTGCGCAGCCAGGCATAGGTCCAGTCCAGCGGCACCGGCAGGCGGGCCGACAGATACTCCGGAAACCGCGTGTGATAGCTCGTGGTGAAGACCTGTCCGCGTTTCAGGGCAACGCGCCGGGCGAGAAGGCCGAGCGGGCCCTCCGTCGCGATATGCAGGTGATCGCAGGCAAAGCCGTCGATCAGCCTTTGCACCTGCCGGCGCGTGGTGAGCGACAGCCGGATCTCGGGATAGGTCGGACAGGGCAGCGTCCGGAACAGCCGGGGGGTCAGCAGCTCGACGCGCACGCCCATGCGCTGCAGTTCGTCCGCCGTGCGTTCCAGCGAGCGCACGACCCCGTTGATTTGCGGATGCCAGGCATCCGTCACGATCAGGACAGAGGTCATGCGGCGACCGGCTGCTCCTGCGCGGGGCCAGCTGACGTTTCCGAAACGGCGCGTTCCACCCATCGGATCACCTCGAACGTCCCGTCGTGATGCTCGGCCACGGCCGTGCAGCTTTCGACCCAGTCACCGGTATTGATGTAATGGATCCCGTGCGTCATGTGGCTGGCGGCGTGGTGGATGTGGCCGCAGATGACCCCATGCGTGCCCTGGCGGCGGGCCTCGTCGGACAGCGCCTCCTCGAAGCGACCGATGAAGCTCACGGCATTCTTGACCTTGAGCTTGGCCCAGGCGGACAGCGACCAGTAGGTCAGGCCGATGCGCCGGCGCACCATGTTGACGGTGGTGTTCAACGCCAGGGCCGTCACATAGGCCTTGTCGCCGAAGAAGGCGAGCCACTTGGCATGCCGGATGACCACGTCGAACTGGTCGCCGTGAATGACAAGATACTGCCGCCCGTCCGCCGAGGTATGGATGACGCTGTCCACCACCTCCACGCCGCCGAAATGGGTGCCGAGGAAATCGCGCAGGAACTCGTCATGATTACCCGGAATGTAGACGATGCGGGCGCCCTTGCGCGCCTTGCGCAGGATCTTCTGGATGACGTCGTTGTGCGCCTGGGGCCAGTGCCAGGCCCGCTTCAGACGCCAGCCGTCGACAATGTCGCCGACGAGGTAGACGGTTTCCGCATCGTTGTACTTGAGAAAATCGAGCAGCAGGTCCGCCTGGCAACCGCGGGTGCCGAGATGGACATCGGAAATGAACAAGGCCCGATAATGCCGCGCTTCCTTCCGCGCTGTCATCGCCCGCACTCCATGTAAGGATCGAGAGCCTTAGACGCGATTCAGGTATCAGGAATATGACAAATGGCGGAAACCCGACGTTTCCGGGCCCCGTCGCCGCGCTGGCGCCCCGTTTGGGGGCCGGAATGTGACAGCAACCTTAACGGCTGCAAGGCGGATGTGACACGGCCGGCGCCACCGGAGGCCCCAGCGAAAAGGGGCCGGCGCTTGGCGCCGGCCCCCCTGTCAGCCAGTCTGGCCGCTCAGTGCTTGCCGCCCCAGCGGTAGCGGAAGGAGGCGGTGAAGATGTTGACGTTGCTGTCGGCGCTCGCCGTCAGGCGACCCACAGCCGGGTTGTAATCCTGGTGACCCGGGCCGATGTTGATCTTCGTGCTCTCCGGGATGATGTGGGTGTAGCCGAGATCAAGCGACATGTTCTCCATGACCTTGTAGCTCAGGCCGGCGGAGAGCCAGTAGCGGTTGTTGTCCGGCAGGCGGGCGGAGCGGATCTTCTCGTCGATCGGCGACAGCTCGTAGGCCAGACCGGCACGCAGCGTCAGCTTCTCGTTGTAGTCGTATTCGCCACCAAGGGCAAAGAACCAGCCGTCGTTGTAGTTGAACTTCAGGTCCGGCGTCGCCATCGTGCCGGACTTCGGCTTGGTGTGGATGGTGCCGAGGCGGCTCCAGTTCGTCCACTCGACCGTACCGGCCACGCGGAAGGCATCCGTCACGCGCTGCTTGACCGAGAAGGTCAGCATCTCCGGCGTCATGGTCGCGGCCGTGATCCCGGTGGTGGAGGCTGCGAACGGGGTTCCGGACGGCAGCAGCACGCCCGCCGGCTGGATGTATTCGCCGTCAAGCTTGTGCGAGACCGCGGAGCGGAAGCCGAGGCCGAATTCGGTGCCTTCGACCGGCTTGATGGTCACGCCCGCGTTGAAGCCGAAGCCGATGTCGTCGCCCTTCACTTCGGCGGTCTGCGCGGAGGCGGAGAGCGGGAAGGCGGACTTCAGGCGGACCTGCAGGTACTGGATCTGCACACCCGCGCCGACCGAGATCATGTCGTTGATCTTGTAGCCGACGGTCGGGTTGATGTTGACCGAGAACACTTCCGAGGACCGGTTGTACCACTTGCCGCCCCAGCTCGGGCTCGGCTTGGTCGCCAGGCCGAAGGGCGCCGTGACCGACAGGCCGACGAACAGGCTGTCATTGACCTTGTAGGCATTGTAGCTCGCCGGGATCCAGGCGTCCGAGCCGATGTCGCCGGTCTTGCCCGAGGCAGAGCCGATCCACGGCACGGCGCCGCGCGTGAAGTTGTAGTCGAGCTCGGCGCTCGGAAGGATCAGGGAGCTGTGCGATTCAAACGTGATGCCGTCGCCTGCCCCGGTGATCGTGGCCGGGTTCCAGAAGATCGACGAGATGCTCGGCCCGGTGGTGCCGTTGCCGGCAAAGGACATGCCCTGGTAGTAGCCACTCTGCTCACGCAGCGCAAAACCACCGGCCTGCGCCTGGCCGGCCACCGCGATCAGGCTCAACGCCGAGCCGCACAGAGCAGCAGCCTTAAGTGCACGGTTCATATCTGAGTTCCCTCCCATTAAGTCAGGATCCAGCCCTGCCAAGCTTTCACCATTGATCGCAGGATCAGGAAAACACGTAGCAAGTGCAATTGCGAAAATCGGCAGGCGGGAATGGCTGCCAAGTCTGCTGCAGCGCAGCAATCAACTCGACGGAAACCGCCGTCTTGGTCAGCCGGCTTCCGATAACGTCAATTTCCGGTGGTTCGCGACATTTCTTGCAGGGGCGCGACGCGAAACACTTCATTTGCACAATTTTTAGGCAAATCAGCCTCGACACAGAACAGACATATTTTCGCCTCGGGCGTTGCGAAACTGCAACAATCCGGCCGCACCCGGACTGCCGGTTTCCTGGTCCGGTGACCTTGCATCGGCAGGCAGACGCATGAGAATGGCGCCCAGCCTGCGCGGGTCCGCCAGGCGCTGCACGAGGTCAGAAGAGGGCAAAAATGAAACTGTGTCGATTCGGAGAGGCAGGCGCGGAACGGCCGGGCCTCATGGCCAGCGATGGCAGCCTGCGCGATCTGGGCGCCATCATCGGCGACCTGGACGCCGCCGCCTATGACCAGCCGGTGCTCGACCGCTTGCGTGCCCTCGACGTGGCAACCCTGCCCGAGGTCAAGGGTCCCGTGCGCTTCGGCCCGCCGATCCACCGCCCGGGCCATTTCATCGCCATCGGGCTGAACTACGCCGACCATGCGGCGGAGTCCGGCATGCCCGTGCCGGCCGAACCGGTTGTCTTTTCCAAGGCGCCGAGCTGCATCAGCGGCCCGAACGATCCCGTCATCATCCCGGCCGGGTCGACCAAGCTGGACTGGGAAGTGGAGCTGGCCTTCGTCATCGGCCGGCGCGCCTGGCAGGTGAGCGAGGCGGAGGCCCTGTCGCATGTGGCCGGCTACCTGATCTGCAACGACATTTCCGAACGGGCCTGGCAGATCGAGGGCACCGGTCAATGGATCAAGGGCAAGAGTGCGCCGACCTTCGGACCGCTCGGCCCCTTCGTCGTCACCGCCGACGAGATCCCCGACCCGCAGGCCCTCGACCTGACCCTTGACCTGAACGGCGTGCGCACCCAGACCGGATCCACCCGGACCATGATCTTCCCCGTTGCCACCCTCGTCAGCTTCCTGTCGCAGCTGATGGTGCTGGAGCCCGGCGACGTGGTGACGACCGGCACGCCGCCGGGCGTCGGGATGGGCAAGAAGCCGCCGCTCTATCTCAAGCCCGGCGACGTGATGGAACTCGGCATCTCCGGTCTCGGCACGCAGCGCCAGGTGGTTGTCGCCGGGAGCTGACCGGAGCCCGGAACGGGCTGCGGCCGGCCCCGCATGGCACCGGCCGCAGTCATCCTCCACGCGCCCGGACAGGGGCCGACGTCAGGCCCCGTCGCGGGCGGACAGGAAGCGCTGCACGGAGACACGGCTCCACGGCGCCAGCCGCGCGATGGCGGCCGCATAGCTCTCGTAGATGCGTCCGGACAGCGGGTCCCTGGTGGCAAAATCGGCCAGCACCGCAGCGCTTTCCTTGCGCAGCCCGGCCAGCACGTCGTCCGGATAGAAGCGGACGTCGACGCCGTCCTTCTCCTGCAGCGTCGCCAGGGAACCGGCGTTCATCCACTCGCTCTCGGTCAGGGCCAAGGCATTCTCGGCGCGGCAGGCCTCAAGCACGATGGCCTGCAGCTCGGCCGGCAGCCCGTCGAGCGCTGCCTTGTTGAACAGCGCCTCGCCCGTGCCGTTCGGCTCGTGGAAGCCCGGCGCGTAATAGTACTTCGCCACCTTCTGGAACCCCATGGCCTGATCGCTCCAGGGCCCGAGGAACTCGGTCGCGTCGATCACGCCGGACTGCAACGCCTGGAAGATCTCCCCCGGCGGCAGCGCCACCGGCGTCGCGCCGAGCCGCCGCAGCACCTCGCCGCCGAGCCCCGGCATGCGGATTTTGAGGCCTGCCAGATCATTCAGCGACGTGATCTCGCGCTTGAACCAGCCGCCCATCTGAACGCCGGTGTTGCCGGCCATCACCGGCTTGATGCCAAAGGGGGCATAGAGCTCGTCCCACAGCGCCTGGCCACCGCCCTGTTCGATCCAGGTCATGTGTTCCAGCGGCGTCAGACCGAAGGGAATGGCGGTGAAGAACACGGCGGCCGGCATCTTGCCCTGCCAGAAGAACGAGGCGGTGTGCCCCATCTGGGCGGTCCCGCCCGCAACCGCATCGAGCACACCGAGCGCCGGCACGAGTTCACCGGCCGCAGACAGGCGCACCCGCATGCGGCCGCCGGAGAGGGTCTCGATCCGGTCGCAGATCCGCTGCGCGGTCACGCCGGGGCCTGGCAGGTTCTTCTGCCAGGAGGTGACCATCTTCCAGTCGATGGTCGCGTTTGCCCGCACCAGCGACGGAGCGGCAAGGGCGCCCGTGGCGGCTGCGACGCCGAGGCCAAGGGCCCGGCGGCGGGAATAGGTCGAAGTCGTCATGCAGATGCCCCCCAGAATGCGTGGAAATGATGCACGGGCCCATGTCCCGAGCCGATTGTGAGCCGGTCGGAAGACCGGATCGCCGCGGTGACATAGGCCTTGCCGGCCGCCACCGCCTCGGCGAGCGGCAAGCCCCGGGCGAGCCCGGCCGTGATCGCCGATGACAGGGTGCAGCCCGTGCCATGGGTGTTGCGCGTCTCGTGCCGGGGCGCGCTCAGCCAGGTCTCGGCCCCGTCGCCGGTAAGCAGGCAGTCCTCGCTGGCCGGCCCCCCGCCATGACCGCCCTTCAGCAGCACCGCCCTTGCCCCGAGCCGCAGCAGCGCCTGCGCCTGGTCGCGCATCGCCTCGCGCCCTTCGGCAACGGAGGTCTCGAGCATGCGCGCGGCCTCCGGAAGGTTGGGCGTGATCAGCGCGGCTCTGGGAAGAAGATGCTCGATGATGACGGCCACCGCCTCGGGAACGAGCAGCGGATCGCCGGAGGCTGCGACCATCACCGGATCCAGAACGACGGCCTGCATGCCATGCGCATCCAGTCCCTCTGCCACGGCGCGGATGACGTCAGGCTGCGACAGCATGCCGATCTTCACCGCGTTGACGGCCAGATCCCCGAGAACGGCATCCATCTGCGCCCGCACGAAGGCCGGGGGCACGTCGTGGATCGCCGAGACACCATGGGTGTTCTGCGCCGTCAGCGCCGTCAGCACGCTGGCGCCATAGACGCCGAGCGCCGAGAAGGTCTTCAGGTCGGCCTGGATCCCGGCGCCACCGCCGGAGTCGGAGCCTGCAATGGTAAGGGCAATCGCGGTCATGCGGGTTTCCCTGAGGTGGTGGAGAAAGAGGGGGCCGCGCTCAGGCGAGGCGCAGGTGCTGGCCAAGGCTGGCAGCGTCCAGCGCATGCAGCGCGTCCAGGAACAGCGGCACGAAACTGCCGGGCCCGGCGGCAGAGCGGGCTGCCAGCTCTCCGGCAATCGCCACGAAGCTGAGCCCGGCCGCAGCCGCCAGCAACGGATCCGGCTCGACAGCCAGACAGGCCCCCAGCACCGCTCCGGCTGCACAGCCGGTGGCCGTGACGCGCCCCATCATCGGATGGCCGTTGGCAAGACGCAGGGTGCGCGCACCGACCTGCACGAGATCGACGGGCCCGGTCACGGCAAGCGGCACGCCGGCCAGCGCCTCCGCGCCGCCCAGTGCCGCCAGTTCGCCGGCGTTGACCTTGAGCAGCGACGGACGACGGGCGGCAAGATCGCGGGCGAGCGCGAGCCGCGGCGGCGACCGGTCGACGAACACGGGGTCAAGCACCCAGGGCTTGCCCGTCGCCTCGGCGACCTCAAGCCCGAGGGCAAAGGCGGTGCGCCGGCTCTCGTCGAGCGTGCCGAGATTGACAAGGATCGCATCGGCGCTGGCGGCAAAGGCCGGCACCTCTTCGGCGGCAAGCGTCATCGAGGGGATCGCGCCCAGCGCGAGCAGGACATTGGCCGTGAAGGCCTGGGCTACGGCATTGGTCAGGCAGTGAACGCGCGGCGCGGCAGACCGCAGCCGGTTGAGCACACGGCCGATGTCGATCGAAAGGGCGTCCGCCGTCGGCGCGGTTGCGGTGGCCGGGGCCGTCATGCGTCCCGCCTCCGCGATGTCCGCGCAGCGCGCATGCCGGTGCCTGTGTGATGAAGCTCGTCACGCGCCGCAGCCGTGACCCGTATCGACTGGTCCGTCATCCCAAATCCCTCCGCCGGTACGAGCCGGATCAGGTTCAAGGAGTTGGCGCCTGCGCCTCTCAGCCCGTCAGTGGGCACCCCCATGAGATGGCATGACAGCTAACAACTGCGACGCGTCATTGCAAGCAGATTGGCGCGGCAGGCCGACGCGGGTCAGCGCCCGCACGGCATCGGACGGCAGGGGGCGACCTTGGCGCGTCGGGGCGGCTTGTCGGGGCGGCTTGTCGGGGAAGCTTGGGGACCGCAGCGCATGATTGACGGCCCGCCCCGGATCAGCCATTCAAGCCAGAACGAAATGCCCCCGCCCGGGGGCGTCACGGGACCCGAGCCATGAAGCCGTTCTTCATCATGATCAAGTGCCACCTGGGGGAGACCTACAAGGTGGCCAACGCGATTGCCGACGCCGAGATCGCCTCGGAGATCTACTCGACGAGCGGCGACTACGACCTGCTGGTCAAGGTCTACATCGAGGACGGCGACGACATCGGCCACTTCGTGAACCAGAAGCTGCACTGTCTGGAGGGCATCCGCGACACCCGGACGATCATCACGTTCAAGGCATTCTGAGCCGGGCCGGCACCGCTGCCCAAGCCCGGCGGTTGAAGCCGGCGGCCGTCACGGCCTGAGCGGGCCCGAGGCCTCGCGCGCCTTCGTGTCATCGCGTCCAAGCTGACGCTCGCGAAACATCACGAACAGGCCGGCCGCCGTCACAATCAGCGAGCCGACGATCACCTGCCAGACCGGCACCTCGGCAAAGAACATCCAGCCGAGCACGACCGCCCAGATCATGTTGGCGTAGTCGAAGGGGGCAATCGTCGAGGCGTCGGCGTAGCGATAGGCCTCGGTCATGACGATCTGGCCGACACCGCCCGACAGCCCCACGAAGATGAGCAGCGCGGCCGTTTCCCAGTCCGGCAGGACCCAGGCGAAGGACGGATCGAGCCAGCCGAGGGGGATTGTCGCCAGCGCCATCACCGAGGCGCAGGCCGAGAACCAGAGGACGATGGTCGAGGTGCGCTCCGTCTCGCACAGCTTGCGCACGAAGATCATCGCCATGGCCGAGAACAGCGCCCCGAGCGCGGCAGCCGCGGCTCCGAACCAGGTCGCCCCCGTGATCGTCAGCCCGCCCATGTGCGGCGACAGGATGATGAGGATGCCGACAAAACCGAGGGCAACAGCGCTCCAGCGGTAGATGCGCACTGCCTCGCCCAGAAACAGGAAGGCCAGCACCACGACGAACAGCGGCGAGGCAAAGCCGATGGCGGTGGCATCGGGCAGCGGCAGGTACTTCAGCGAGGTGAAGGAACAGATCATCGCCGAGATGCCGACGGTGGCACGGCCGATATGGCCGAGCGGCTGATGCGTGCGGACCGCCGTGGTCAGCTGCCGCTGCCACAGCAGCATCATCAGGACCGGCAAGATGCCGAAGAAGTTGCGGGCAAACACCACCTGACCGATCGGCACCCGCTCGGCCGCGATCTTCAGCGCCACCACCATGATCGAAAAGATCAGGGTCGAGGCGACCTTGAGGCCGATGCCGAGCAAAGGCCTGTACTCCGTCCGGTCGAGGACCTGCGGAGCGGCGACCTCGTCCGGGCGGGGATCGGGCTGCCCTTGCGGGGATTGCGGCTCTCCAGCGTCCCTCAACGCCATGTGCAACTGTCCTTCCTGCCCGGCGTCCCCCGCACGCACGGGTGCCGCCGCCGGCGATTCCCACCTCTGGCCAGACTGGTCTTACCAGCATTCCCTCGTTTGAACCGCAAAAAGTGGCAAGTCCAAGACAGCCGACCCTGTGGCGCCGAGCCGGTGCAGCCGAGACGGTGCAGCCGAGCCGGGCGGGCGGACGGCGGCGACGGCTCAAGCCTCAGGCCGCGGGTCCGAGCCTTCCGGGCCGGAGGCGCGGATTTCAGGGATAAACCGGATTTGTGACGGAATGAGCAGATGAACTCGAGGCGATTCTCACCCTACCCTTTTGCACGATCAGGAGGGTGCGGGGATGTTCAGATCCTTTTTCATGAGCAGGCAATGGTTCTTCTGGGCCTGGCTGGGGTCAGCGCTGATCCTGTCGGTGACCTGGTACAAGGTCCAGCTCGATGTGCAGATCAACGAGTGGTTCGGCAGCTTCTTCGACATGGTGCAGAAGGCGCTCGGCACGCCCGGAGCCGTGACCCTCGAGAGCTATCTGGGCGAGATGTCGACCTTCCTGCAGATCGCGGGCCTCTACATCGTCATCGCCGTGGTGCTCGAGTTCTTCGTCCGTCACTTCATCTTCCGCTGGCGCCAGGCGATGAACGACTTCTACATGGCCCACTGGCACCTCGTGCGCGACGTCGAGGGGGCAGCCCAGCGCGTGCAGGAGGACACGATGCGGTTCGCGCGCATCATGGAGGGCCTCGGCGTCCTGTTCATGCGCTCGCTGATGACGCTCGCCGCCTTCATCCCGCTGCTGTGGGGCCTGTCGGAAAAGGTCACCGAGCTGCCCTGGATCGGGCCGGTTCCCCATTCGATGGTCTTCGTCGCGCTGCTGTCGGCCGCCTTCGGCACGGTGCTTCTGGCCGTTGTCGGCATCAAGCTGCCGGGCCTGGAGTTCCAGAACCAGAAGGTCGAGGCGGCCTATCGCAAGGAGCTGGTCTATGGCGAGGACCACGCCGACCGCGCCACGCCGCAGACCGTGGCCGAACTGTTCGCGCAGGTCCGGAAGAACTACTTCCGCCTGTTCTTCCACTACCTCTACTTTGATGTCGCCAAGTGGAGCTATCTGCAGGCAACCGTGCTGGTGCCCTACATCGCGCTCGGGCCGACGGTGGTCAGCGGCACGATCACCCTGGGCGTGATGCAGCAGATTACCCGGGCCTTCGACCGGGTGGAGAGCTCGTTCCAGTTCCTGGTCAACTCCTGGTCGACCATCATCGAGCTGATCTCGATCTACAAGCGCCTCGCCGCCTTCGAGCAGCGCATCCGGATCGCCAGGGCCGCAGCCCCCGTCGCCGCGGCCTGACACGCGAGACGAAGCGCCAGGCGCGGGAAAGCTGCGACGGGCTCTGCCCGTCTCAGCTCTTACGCCTGTCCAGGGAGCCTGTCTGTGCAGCCTGTCAGCCCCGCGCTGCCTGGATCGCCTGCCACACCTTCTGCGGCGTGGCCGGCATGTCGATGTGCTGCACGCCAGCGCCCTCCCGCAGCGCCATCTGCAGCGCATTCATCACGGAGGCGCAGCCGCCGATGGTGCCCGCCTCCCCCGCGCCCTTGATGCCCAGCGCATTGGTGGTGGAGGGAATGTTGTTGGTCTCGAAATGGATGTCCGGCAGGTCGGCAGCGCGGATCAGCCGGTAGTCGAGCAGCGAGGCCGTCAGCAGCTGGCCGTCGGCATCGTAGACGGTCTCCTCGCAGAGCGCCTGGCTGATGGCCTGGGCCGTGCCGCCGATCACCTGCCCGGCGAGCAGGATCGGGTTCACCGTGACGCCGAAATCGTCAACGATCGTGTAGTTGGTGATGGTGATGTCGCCCGTCTCCGGGTCCACCTCCAGCTCGCAGACATGCGTGCCGTTCGGATAGGTCGCCTCGACCTGCTTGACCTCTTCCTGACCGGCAAGCGGCTCGGGCGCACCGGCGGCGATCTCGGCCAGCGTCACCATCCGGTCCGTGCCGACGACCCGCACGGTGCCATCGACCAGCTCCAGATCCTCCGGCCCGGCCTCCAGCTTTTCGGCCGCCTGGTCCTTGATCTTCTGCACGAGGCTCTTCGACGCCTTCAGCACGGACGGCAGCCCCAGCGGAATGGAGCGCGAACCGCCTGTGCCCCCGCCCTTGCGCACCCGGTCAGTGTCGCCCTGGATGACCTCGATGCGGTCCATGTCGAGACCGAGTTCCTCGGCGATGACCTGGGCATAGGAGGTGGCATGGCCCTGGCCGTTGGTCTGCGTGCCGATCAAAAGCGTCACCGTGCCGTTGCCATTCAGCTCGACGGTCGCTTCCTCCCCGCCCGGGAAGGCGCAAGCCTCGATGTAGCAGCACATGCCGATGCCGCGGAACTTGCCACGGGCGGCGCTGTCGGCCTTGCGCGCGGCAAAGCCGGCCCAGTCGGCCACCTGCAACGCCTTGTCCATGTGGGCGGTGAAGTCACCCGTGTCGTAGAGGCGTCCCGTCGGCGTGCGATAGGGCAGCGCCTCCTTCGGGATGAAGTTGCGGCGGCGGATCTCGTCGGAGGCGAGGCCCAGATCCAGGGCAGCCTGCTCGATGAGCCGCTCGATCAGATAGGCCGCCTCCGGTCGTCCGGCGCCGCGATAGGCATCGGTCGGCACCGTATGCGCATAGACGCCCGTCGCCGTCACATGCAGCGCGGGGATGTCGTAGAGCCCGGTCGACATGGACGTGCCGACAAAGGGAATGAACGGCCCGAACTGGTGCAGATAGGCCCCCATCGCCGCCAGCACATGAATGCGCAGCCCGAGGATCTTGCCGTTTGCGTCGAGTGCCAGCTCCGCCGTCGTCACGTTGTCGCGGCCATGGGCATCGGTGACGAAGTGGTCCATGCGCTCGCCGGTCCACTTGACCGGCCGGCGCAGTTTCTCGGCCGCAAACAGGCAGAGCGGATATTCGCGGTAGACGAACATCTTGGTGCCGAAGCCGCCGCCGACCTCGGGCGTGACGATGCGCAGCTGCGACGGCTCGATGCCGAGGATGTCGCGGGCGATGATGTCGCGCATGCCGTGGCCACCTTGCGTGCCGGCGGTCAGGGTGTAGCGTCCGCTCGCCGGATCGAATTCGGCAACGCAGGCGCGCGGCTCCATGTAGTTGGCCACAAGCCGGTTGTTGTGCAGCTTGATCTGCGACACATGTGCGGCCGAGGCAAAGGCCGTCTCCGTCTTTGCGGCATCGCCATGGCCGAGCGTGAAGGCGCGGTTGGTGCCGAACTCGGGCCAGACCAGCGGCGCGTCGTTCTGCAGCGCCGCCTCGATGTCCACCACCACGTCGAGCGGCGTGTAGTCCACCTCGATCAGCTCCGCAGCGGATTTCGCGGCATTGACGCTGTCGGCGACGATGAAGGCGATGGCGTCACCCACATGGCGGACCGTGTCAGAGCACAGGACCGGGCGAACCGGCACCTTGTGCGTCGTGCCGTCGACCTGCCGCATCACGGCCTTGGTCGGCATCGGCTTCATCGCACCGAGATCGGCGGCAGTCAGCACCAGATGGACGCCGGGTGCGGCCCGGGCCGCGTCGAGCCCGTCCAGCCTGATCGTGGCATGGGCCATGGCCGAGCGCAGCACGTAAGCCTGCAGCACGCCCTCGGGTGCAAAGTCGTCGGTGTAGCGGCCGCGCCCGGTGATCAGGGTCGCGTCTTCCTTGCGCCGGATCGGTGCCCCGATTCCGAACTTCTTCGGCGTCATGTCGTTCATCTGGAAACGGCCTTCGGATGGTGAAACGGCCGGCAGCTGGAGGAACCGCCGGACCTTGCCTGTCGTCTGGCAAGGAGAATAACGCGCAGCCCCCCATCCGGCCAGCCCCGTCCCGCCAACCCCGTCACGCCGTTCCCCTGCGGCTCCGCCTGATGCCGGTCCGTCCGCAGCTCTGCGGCAGCTCGAGGCAGGAGACGAAAGCAGGCGGCCCTGCCAGCAGGACTGGCAGGGCCACCGGAGATTGCGGACCGGGAGCACGAGACGGCGACAGGCCCGGGGCCCCCCGCCGTCAGGCGACAGAAAACCCGCGCGGTCAGGCCGCGGAGGCAGACGCCCGCTTGGCGGCTTCTTCCTCGACCAGTTCCTTTTTCGACAGCTTGCCGACCATGGTCTTGGGCAGGGCCTCGCGGAACTCGATATCCCGGGGCATCTCGATCGGCGACAGGTGGTCCTTCAGGAAGGTCTTGATGTCGTCGGCCGAAACGCTGTGCCCGGCGCGGACCTTGATGAAGGCCTTGGGCGCCTGACCGCGGTAGGTGTCCGGAACGGCGATGACGATGGTCTCCTCGACAGCCGGGTGCTGGTAAAGCGCCTCCTCGATCATGCGCGGATAGACGTTGTAGCCCGAGCACAGGATGAGGTCCTTGATGCGGTCGACCAGATAGATGAAGCCATCCTTGTCCCGGTAGCCCACGTCGCCGGTGTGCAGGAACCCGTCCTCGATCGTCTGGCCGGTCTCGTCCGGACGCTTCCAGTAGCCCTTCATCACCTGCGGGCCCTTGACGCAGAGCTCGCCCTTCTCGCCCTCGGCGACCGGCTTCGAGCGGTCCTCGAGCGAGCGGAACTCAAGCTCGGTCCAGGGAACGGCCTGGCCGATGGATCCGGCGCGACGGTTCTCGTCGAGCGGATTGACGGCGACCACCGGCGAGGCTTCCGTCAGTCCGTAGCCCTCGACCAGCACGCAGCGCGTCAGCTTCTCGAACTTCTCCTTCACCTCCACCGGCAGCGGCGCACCGCCGGACAGGCAGAGCTTGATGCTGGTGAGGTCATAGGAGGCCGTCATCGGCGAATTGTTGATCGCCGTGTAGATCGTCGGCACGCCGGGGAACAGGCTCGGCCGCGTGCGCTTGATCGTGTCGAGCAGCATCTTGAGGTCGAAGCGCGGCATCAGGACCATCTCGGCCCCCAGCACGACGGCCAGGTTCTGCGCCACCGTCATGGCGAAGACGTGGAAGAACGGCAGCACGCACAGCATCTTCTCCTTGCCCATCTCGGCCGCCGAGAAGACGCGCTTCATCTGTTCGATGTTGCCCGACAGATTGGTGTGCGTGAGCATCGCGCCCTTCGGCACGCCGGTGGTGCCGCCGGTGTATTGCAGCACGGCCACGTCCTCGTCCGGGTTGATCGTGACGGGCGTGACCTTGCCGCCACGGGTCAGCAGCGAGGCAAAGGCAACGTGAGCGGCATCTTCCGGCACCTTCGCCCGTTCCTTGCCCTTGAACAGGGAGAAGAGGAACTTCTTCGGCTGCGGCAGGATGTCGGTGAAGGGACAGACGATGATCTTGTCGAGAATGCCCTCGCGGCGCACCGCCTCGACCTTGTCATAGATGACCTTCAGGTCGAGCGTGACCATGATGCGGGCATCCGCATCCCGCGCCTGGAAGGCGATCTCGCGCTCGACGTAGAGCGGATTGAAGTTGACGACCGTGGCGCCGATCTTGAGCAGCGCGAAGTAGAAGATCGGGTAGTAGGGTGTGTTGGGCAGGCAGAGCCCGACCTTGGTGCCCTTGGTCACGCCCATGGCCTGCAGGCCGGCGGCCGTCCGGTTCATGAGGGCGCCGATCTCGGCATAGGTCCAGGTCTTGCCCAGAAAGTCGACGGCCCGGCACTTGCCGTAGCCGCGAATGGTCTCCTCCAGATAGTCGTGCACCGGGCGAGCCCGGAACACCGGGCCGAATTCCTCCGCATTCGTCATGGCGGTCTCCACCGTGGTTGTTCCCGCCTGCCCTCAGTCTGTCAGCCCGCCGTCGACCGGTGCCCCCACCGGCCCCATCCGGTTGCCCGGATGTCCTTCCCCGTCGAACTGCCCGAGGGCAGATGGCGGTCCTTGTTACCGGACCCTGAAGCCAGATTTGTACAGGCCTTCCGTTTGCGTCAACCCGCAACGTTACGGCACCTGCCCAAAAAGATGTGCGGCGCCTGCGAGGCTGCGACGGGCTGTCGGCCCTGTCAACAAAACACCTTGCAGCTAAAGAAATTTAGGGCAGGATAACGCGAATGGCAATTTATGCGCGCACCAAATGTCGGGCCACACCTGCTTGCCGGACTGTCCGCCTGCCGTAACGAGATTTCTGAAGAACTTCAGGATTTTGGCGGTTTCATTCCGCGTCGCACCTACGAAATGCCGCAACGCAACACAGGATTCCGATTGACCTGGGACCGATCGCGTTATTAATTAATTCAACAATAATTATTCGGTGCCGCAGGCCAGACAGCCAGCCGCGGGGAGGACGCTGAATGACAAGATCCGAGGGAGGCCGGGGGGCCGGTGCCGGCACGGGACGCGGCAGCAACTCCGCCCAGCTGCGCCGTTACAACGAACGCATCGTGCTGCAGATCCTGCGGCGGGCCGGCGAGGCATCCAAGGCCGATCTGGCGCGGGCAGCGAACCTGACCAATGCGGCGATCGGCGCCATCATCCAGGAGCTGGCCCGCGACGGCCTGATCGAGGAAGTCGGCAAGCGGCACGACGGCGGCCGCGGCCAGCCGGCAACCATGCTGCGGCTGGCGGCGCGCGGCGCCTTCGGCTTCGGCGTGCGTCTGGGACGCGCCGGCATCGAGACGGTGCTGGTGGACTTTTCCGGCCGCGTCATCGGCCGCAGCGCCCATGACATGATCCTGCCGGTTCCCGACAAGGCAATCGACATCATCCGGCGCGACATCGAGAGCCTGCATGAGCTGCTGTCGCCGGTCGAACGGCGGCGGATCACCGGCATCGGCCTCGCCCAGCCGTTCAATCTCGGCGCCTGGCTGCGCGAACTCGGGCTGCCGGCGGAGAACTTCAAGCCGTGGGACGAGGTCGATGTGGCCGCGGCCCTCGAGAAGGCGACCCGCCTGCCGGTCTTTGCCGAGAACGATGGCACGGCGGCGGCGGTGGCCGAGCTCTTCTACGGCCTTGGCCGGCACGAGGACGATTTCCTCTACCTGTTCATTGGCCCGGCCATCGGTGGCGGGCTGATCCTGCACGGCGACGTGGTGCGCGGCCGCACGGGCAATGCCGCCGACGTGGCCGTGATGCCGGTCCAGCCGAGCCGGCTGGCCAGCGCCCCGCGCCCGGCCGGCGCCTGGGACATCCTGCTGACGCGGGCCTCGCTCGGGGCCCTGGCGCGGCATCTGACACCGGGAACGGGCCTGCGCCCGTCCCGTTCCGACCTCGAACAGGCCATCGCCACGGGCCGGGTCGAGGTCGAGGAATGGCTGGATGACTGCATCGATGCGCTGACGCCGTCCGTGCGGGCAAGCCATGCCCTTCTCGATGTGCCGCTGGTCGTCGTCGACTGCGACGTCGACGGCGGCCTGCTGCAGAGACTTCTGGCCCGCCTGCAGGCGGACCTGGAGGCCAGCGCTCCGGAGGCCCGGAGCGCACCACGGGTGGAACGGGGCAGTTTCGGACAGGATGCCGGCGCGCTCGGCGCGGCCAGCCTGCCGATGTTCTTCAACTTCTCCCCCCGGGCCGCGATCCTGACAGGAGGAAACGGATCGACCGCCGCAAACGGCATGATCCGGACGGAGGAACCGCTCCACACCTGAGGAGCCCGAACATGCGTGCACCGCACGCCGACCTTCGATCTGCAGGCAACTGGTCGGCCTGCGGACGGGAGACCTTTTGCCAACGGCCAGGGAGGAAAACCAATGATCCGCAAGATGCTTCTCGCAGGTTCCGTTCTCGCCGCCATGGGCGCGCTGCCGGCGCAGGCCGCCGGGACCAGCGCCTGCCTGATCACCAAGACGGACACCAATCCCTTCTTCGTCAAGATGAAGGAAGGCGCCACCGCCAAGGCGGCCGAACTGGGCATCACGCTGAAGTCCTATGCCGGCAAGGTGGACGGCGACCATGAGAGCCAGGTGGCGGCCATCGAGACCTGCATCGCCGACGGCGCCAAGGGCATCCTGATCACCGCGTCCGACACCAAGGCCATCGTTGACAGCGTCAAGCAGGCCCGCGACGCCGGCATCCTCGTCATCGCCCTCGACACGCCGCTGGAGCCGATCGACGCCGCCGACATGACCTTCGCCACCGACAACTTCAAGGCCGGCGAGCTGATCGGCACCTGGGCCAAGGCAACCCTGGGCGACAAGACCAAGGACGCCAGGATCGCCATGCTTGACCTGTCGATCAGCCAGCCGTCGGTCGACGTGCTGCGCGACCAGGGCTTCCTCACCGGCTTCGGCATCGACGTGGTCGATCCGAACAAGTGGGGCGACGAGAAGGATCCGCGCATCGTCGGCAACGAGGTCACCTCGGGCAACGAGGAAGGCGGCCGCAAGGCCATGGAAAACCTGCTGACCAAGGATCCGATGATCAACGTGGTCTACACGATCAACGAGCCGGCAGCCGCCGGTGCCTATGAGGCGCTGAAGGCCGTGGGCCGCGAGAAGGACGTGCTGATCGTCTCCGTCGACGGCGGCTGCCCCGGCGTCAAGAACGTGGCCGAGGGCGTCATCGGCGCGACCTCGCAGCAGTACCCGCTGCTGATGGCCTCGCTCGGCATCGAGGCGATCAAGACCTTCGCCGACACCGGCGCCAAGCCGAAGCCGACCGAAGGCAAGGCCTTCTTCGACACCGGCGTTGCCCTGGTGACCGACAAGCCGGCAGCCGGCGTGCCGTCGATCGACACCAAGGAAGGTCTCAACAAGTGCTGGGGTTGACCCGGATCTGAGGGCCAGCTCCCCCCGTGGCCAGGGCCGCGGGGGGAGCGCCCCGACCAAATGGGGAGGAGAGGATGAGCGAACAAACAACCACGCGGCAGGATTTCGAGAAGGGGCTGGAGGGCAGCTCGACCAAAGTCGCCAGTTTCGACAGCCACAACCGGGGCCTTCTGTCCAGGATCCAGCATGCGCTGCACTCGGCCCCGGCGGGCGTGCCGCTGATCGTGCTGTCCGCCTCCATCATCATCTTCGGACTGATCCTCGGCGACAAGTTCTTCACGCCCTTCTCGCTGACGCTGATCCTGCAGCAGGTCGCGGTCATCGGCATCGTCGGCGTCGCCCAGACGCTGGTGGTTCTCACCGCCGGCATCGACCTGTCGGTCGGAGCCATCATGGTGCTGTCGTCGGTGGTGATGGGCCAGTTCACCTTCCGCTACGGCCTGCCGGCGGAGCTTGCGGTGCTGTGCGGCCTGGCCGTCGGTGCCTTCTGCGGCTTCATCAACGGCGTTCTGGTTGCGATCATGCGGCTCCCGCCCTTCATCGTCACGCTGGGGATGTGGCAGATCGTGCTGGCCTCGAATTTCCTCTATTCGGCCAACGAGACAATCCGCAGCCAGGACATCTCCACCCAGGCGCCGATCCTTCAGTTCTTCGGCGAGAAGATCAACATCGGCGGCGCGGTGTTCACCTACGGGGTGATCCTGATGATCCTGCTGGTGCTGCTGTTCCATTACCTGCTCAACCACACCGCCTGGGGTCGGCATGTCTACGCGATCGGCGATGACCCGGACGCCGCAGAACTGGCCGGCGTGCGCGTCTCGCGGATCCGGATCTCGGTCTACACGCTGGCGGGCCTGATCTGCGCGCTGGCCGGCTGGACGCTGATCGGCCGCATCGGCTCGGTGTCGCCCACCGCCGGACAGTTCGCCAACATCGAATCCATCACCGCTGTGGTGATCGGCGGCATCTCGCTCTTCGGCGGGCGCGGCTCGATCCTCGGCATGATCTTCGGCGCCCTGATCGTCGGCGTCTTCTCCCTCGGCCTGCGCCTGATCGGCACCGATCCGCAGTGGACCTATCTCCTCATCGGCGCGCTGATCATCGCCGCCGTCGCCATCGACCAGTGGATCAGAAAGGTTGCGTCATGAGCCAGTCTTCCGCTCACCTCGCCCCGGTCCTCACCGGCCGCGGTCTCGTCAAGCGCTATGGTCGCGTCGTCGCCCTCGACCATGCCGACTTCGATCTCTACCCGGGCGAGATCCTCGCCGTCATCGGCGACAACGGGGCCGGCAAGTCGACGCTGATCAAGGCGATCTCGGGCGCGGTCACGCCGGACGAGGGCGAGATCCGTCTGGAGGGCAAGCCGGTCCAGTTCAGCTCGCCGATGCAGGCAAGGGAGGCCGGCATCGAGACCGTGTACCAGAACCTTGCCCTGTCGCCGGCCCTGTCGATCGCCGACAACCTGTTCATGGGCCGCGAGATCCGCAAGCCCGGGTTCATGGGCAAGTACCTGCGGGCACTCGACCGCAAGGCGATGGAGCGGATCGCGCGGGAGAAGCTCAGCGAGCTGGGCCTGCTCACCATCCAGAACATCAACCAGGCGGTGGAGACCCTTTCGGGCGGCCAGCGGCAGGGCATCGCGGTTGCCCGGGCCGCCGCCTTCGGCTCCAAGGTGGTCATCATGGACGAACCGACGGCAGCGCTCGGCGTGAAGGAAAGCCGGCGCGTGCTCGACCTGATCCGCGACGTGCGCGCCAGGGGCTTGCCCATCGTGCTGATCAGCCACAACATGCCGCATGTGTTCGAGGTCGCGGACAGGATCCACATCCACCGCCTCGGCCGTCGGGCCTGCGTCATCCGGCCGGGCGACTTCTCGATGTCGGATGCGGTGGCCATCATGACGGGCGCGAAGGAGCCTCCGCGGGACCTCGCAGCCTAAGTGGGCAGCCTAAGTGGGCAGCCTGAGTGGGGAAACCTGAGCGGGGGACTGAAGGGGGAAAGCCGGGGCGGGACCAGAGGGGCCCCGCCCTTTCGACCCGGGTGGCGCAGCCCTCGGCCCGACTGGTCCGGGGGCTTCTGCCCTAAGGGAAGAAATCTCCCTTCGGCATTGCACAAAAGAACCTCTTCCCTTATTAAAACGATTGAAAATTGCCGGCGGCCGCTTCGGGCCGCAGTTTCCGGGAGATCTGGCTGATGGCCGTACGCGTGATCGAGGTGGATGATTTCGACCTGGTGGTATTCGGAGGCACCGGCGATCTTGCCCATCGCAAGCTCCTGCCTGCCCTCTATCACCGCGACCTCGACGGCCAGCTTCCTGCCGGTGCCCGCATCATCGTCACCTCGCGCCGCGAGTTCACCCACGACGAGTACCAGGCCTGGGCGGAAGGCGCGCTCGGCGAGCACGTCAAGGACCTCGAGCCGGCCGCGGTGAAGCGGTTCCTGGCGCGTCTCACCTACATCGCGATCGACGTGGCGGCCGAGGCCGGCTGGGCCGATCTCGGCAAGATCCTGAACGCGCGCCCCAATGTCATCCGTGCCTTTTATCTCGCCGTCGCGCCGGACTTCTTCGGCACCATCTGCGACGGCATCGGCCGCCACAACCTCGTCACCTCGAAGACGCGGGTCGTCATCGAGAAGCCGATCGGCAAGGACGGGAAGTCGGCGCAGGCGCTGAACGAGACCATCGGCAAGGTGTTCAAGGAACACCAGATCTTCCGCATCGACCATTATCTCGGCAAGGAGACGGTGCAGAACCTCATGGCGCTGCGCTTTGCCAACGCGCTGTTCGAGCCGCTGTGGAACGCGGCCCACATCGATCACGTGCAGATCACCGTTGCCGAGTCGCTCGGCGTCGGCGGCCGCGCGGGCTACTACGACACCGCCGGCGCGTTGCGCGACATGGTGCAGAACCACATCCTGCAGCTCCTCTGCCTCGTGGCCATGGAGCCGCCGGAATCCATGAACGCCGACAGCGTGCGCGACGAGAAGCTGAAGGTGCTCAAGGCCCTTGCCCCGATCACCCCGGAACTGGCCGAAAAGCACATCGTGCGCGGCCAGTACAAGGCAGGGGCTTCGGACGGCGGTGCGGTGCCGGGCTATCTCGACGAACTCGGCCGCGACGACAGCCTCACCGAGACCTTCGTCGCCATCAAGGCGCAGATCGCCAACTGGCGGTGGGCCGGCGTGCCGTTCTACCTGCGCACCGGCAAGCGGCTCGCCACCCGCGTGTCCGAGATCGTCGTGCAGTTCCGCCCGATCCCGCATTCGATCTTCGGGCCGGAAGCCGGCGTCATCTCGGCCAACCGCCTGATCATCCGCCTGCAGCCGGATGAGGGCGTCAAGATGCAGGTCATGATCAAGGATCCCGGCCCGGGCGGCATGCGCCTGCGTCAGGTTCCCCTGGACATGAGCTTTGCGGACGCCTTCAAGGTCCGCAACCCGGATGCCTATGAACGCCTGATCATGGATGTCATCCGCGGCAACCAGACCCTGTTCATGCGCCGCGACGAGGTCGATGCGGCCTGGGCCTGGGTCGATCCGATCCTCGAGATCTGGGCAGCGGCCAAGGATCAGCCGAAGGCCTATACCTCCGGCACCTGGGGTCCGTCCGCCTCGATCGCCCTGATCGAGCGGGACGGCCGCACCTGGGCCGAGGACGGGATCTGACAGGCACCTTCCGGCTGCTGCGGCGCGCGGCAGCCGGCCCCTGGATCCGGGCCCTGCGGGGCCCATTTCCCGGGTGAACATTAAATCGATTGAATCCAACGTCTTGTTTCGCGCAATCGCGCGGTCTGGATGCCGGTGCTGGGCTGGGGACCGGAACAGATGCAGCCTGAGGGAGAGGTCAATGACCATCAATGCCCGTGTCGGTGAAGTGACCGAACGCATCGCCCGCCGCAGTCGTGACAGCCGCTCGCGCTATCTGGAGCGGATCCGCCTCGCCGCCGACAAGGGGCCGGTGCGCTCGCGCCTGTCCTGCGGCAACCTGGCCCATGGCTTCGCTGCCTGCGGGGCCGGCGACAAGGCCGCGCTCGCCGGCGATGTCGTGCCCAATCTCGGCATCATCACGGCCTACAACGACATGCTGTCGGCGCATCAGCCTTACGAGACCTATCCGGAGCTGATCCGCCAGGCCGCCCGGGACGCGGGCGCCGTGGCCCAGGTGGCCGGTGGCGTGCCGGCCATGTGCGACGGCGTGACCCAGGGCCAGGACGGCATGGAACTGTCCCTGTTCTCCCGCGACGTGATCGCCATGGGGGCGGCCGTCGGCCTGTCGCACCAGATGTTCGACGCGGCCGTCTATCTCGGCATCTGCGACAAGATCGTCCCGGGGCTGGTGATGGCCGCCCTCTCCTTCGGCCACCTGCCGACGATCTTCATCCCGGCCGGCCCGATGACCACCGGCATTTCCAATGACGAGAAGGCCAAGGTCCGCCAGCTTTATGCGGAGGGCAAGGTCGGCCGCAAGGAACTGCTGGAATCGGAGAGCAAGTCCTACCACGGGCCGGGCACCTGCACCTTCTACGGCACGGCCAACTCCAACCAGATGCTGATGGAGATCATGGGCCTGCACATGCCGGGCGCCTCCTTCGTCAACCCGAACACGCCGCTGCGCGACGCGCTGACGCGCGAGGCCGTCCGGCGTGCCCTCGCCATCACCGCCTCGGGCAACGAATACACCCCCGTGGGCGAGGTGATCGACGAGCGGGCCATCGTCAACGGCGTCGTCGGCCTGCATGCCACCGGCGGCTCGACCAACCACACCATGCACCTGGTCGCCATGGCCTTTGCCGCCGGCATTAGGCTGACCTGGGACGACATCTCCGACCTGTCGGATGCGGTGCCGCTGCTGGCCCGCGTCTATCCGAACGGCAAGGCCGACGTGAACCATTTCCATGCGGCCGGCGGCATGGGCTTCCTGATCCGCGAGCTGCTGTCGGACGGCTACCTGCACAAGGATGTCCGCACGGTCAACGGCACCGGTCTCGACGGCTACACCGTGGAGGCCAAGCTCAACGCCGACGGCACGCTGCGCCGTGATCCGGCTCCTGCCAAGTCGGGCGACGACAAGGTGCTGGCCCCCGTCAGCACCCCCTTCCAGGCCAACGGCGGCCTCAAGGTGCTGAAGGGCAACATCGGCCGGGCCGTCATCAAGGTGTCTGCGGTCGCCCCCGAACGCCACGTGATCGAGGCGCCGGCTCGCGTGTTCCACTCGCAGGACGACCTGCAGGCCGCCTTCAAGGCTGGCGAGCTGACGTCGGACGTGGTGGCGGTGGTCCGCTTCCAGGGGCCGAAGGCCTGCGGCATGCCGGAACTGCACAAGCTGACGCCCGCGCTCGGCATCCTGCAGGACCGCGGCCTGAAGGTCGCGCTGGTGACGGATGGCCGCATGTCGGGCGCCTCCGGCAAGGTGCCGGCCGCGATCCACGTCACGCCGGAGGCCTGTGACGGCGGTTCGATTGCCCGTATCCAGGATGGTGACATCATCCGCATCGATGCGGTGACCGGTGCCCTGGAAGTGCTGGTGGACGCGGCCGAGTTCAACGCCCGTCCGCTCGCCTCCAAGGATCTGTCGGCCAACCAGTTCGGCGTCGGACGAGACCTGTTTGCCGGGTTCCGCGCCATGGTCGGCCCGGCGGACGAGGGAGCCCACGTCTTCGGAAGCTGAGGTGGATGGCCGCGATCCGGCGGCCGAGCCCGGGCAACCAGGCACGGGCAGCGGCACCGGATCAGGACAGGCACGAGACTGCCGGCCCGCAGGAGCGGGCCGGTCCCCTTGACCGGACCCGCGGCCACAGACCCCGTCGCGCGTCCCCGGTCCCGGACGATGGTCCGCAGACCCCAGTCCGCGCACGTGACGCAAGTGAAAGGAACCTTTGGAATGGCTCAGGATACCGCCCGCATCGAAGCCGTGATGCTTGCAGCCCCCGTCATCCCGGTGCTGATCGTGGACGATCCGAAAAGCGCCGTTCCGATGGCCCAGGCCCTGGTGCGCGGCGGCCTGCCGGCGATCGAGATCACCCTGCGCACGCCGCGCGCGCTGGAAGCCATCCGTGCCGTCGCCGACCATGTCGAAGGCGCGATCCCGGGCGCCGGCACCGTGCTCGACGCGGGTCAGTACGAAGCGGCGGTGAAGGCCGGTTCGCGTTTCATCGTCTCCCCCGGCGCGACGCCGAAGCTCCTGGACGCTGCCGCCGATCATGACGTGCCGCTCCTGCCCGGCGCTGCCACCGCCTCCGAGGTGATGGCCCTGATCGAGCGGGGCTACCTGCGCCTCAAGTTCTTCCCGGCCGAACAGGCCGGTGGGGCCGCCTATCTCAAGTCGCTGTCCTCGCCCCTGTCGCAGGTCAAGTTCTGCCCGACCGGCGGCATCAGCCTCGAGAAGGCGCCGACCTACCTGTCCCTGCCGAACGTGCTCTGCGTCGGCGGCTCGTGGATCGCCGATGCCAAGGCAATTGCCTCCGAGGACTGGTCGGGCATCGAGGCCCGCGCCCGCGAGGCAGCCAGCCTGGCGCGCTGAACCGGGTTTGCGGCGAAAAACATCTGCATTTTCGCCAGCGTGTCTTGAACAGACGGCAATTGGCTCCCAAGTTCGCACGGACCCGCTAAGCAGTTTCGCGTATCGGGTCCCGATGGCCGGGTCGCAACGACCGGACTGACGCTGAAAGACCGGCAGGCTCTGGGCATGCCGTCTTTTGCAGGTTTTCAAACGCAGCCACTTCGGACTGGGACGGATCTGCAAGCGGGCGCGCAAGGGGCACAACAACTATGCTGATGGAAATCCTGTTTTTGATAATTGGCCTCGCGCTGCTGTTTGCAGGCGGCGAGGCCCTCGTTCGCGGTGCGGTCGCCCTGGCGGCCAAGATCGGGATGTCTCCCCTGATCATCGGCCTGACCGTTGTCGGGTTCGGCACATCGACACCGGAACTGGTCGTGTCCATCAAGGCGGCCTTCGAGGGCTCGGCTGATATCGCCGTCGGCAACGTCGTCGGCTCGAACACCGCCAACATCCTCTTCATCCTGGGCCTTGCAGCCCTGATCAGCCCCATCCCGACGATGATCGCCGGGATCCGGCGCGACCTCTACGTCATGCTGGCTGTGGCCGTGCTGATGCTGGGTCTGGGCTACATGGGCATCATCGACCGTCTGGCCGGTGGCGTCATGGTGGCCCTGCTGGTGGCTTATGTTGCCTATGCGGCGGTCAACAGCAAGACGTCCCCCGAAGACCAAGACGAGACGCAGCAGCAGGCGAACATGCCGGTCTGGCAGCAGGCCGCCTACATCATCGGTGGCCTGGTCCTGCTGATCCTCGGCGCGGACTACCTGATCGGCTCGGCCACCACGATCGCCCGTGCCATCGGCGTTTCCGAGGCGGTGATCGGCCTGACCATTGTCGCGGTCGGCACCAGCCTGCCGGAGCTTGCGACCTCGGTGATCGCGGCCTTCCGCAAGCATTCCGAGATCGCGATCGGCAACGTCGTCGGCTCGAACATCTACAACATCCTGGGCATTCTCGGTGTCGCCTCGCTGCTCAAGCCGCTGTCGATCGCGCCGACGATGACCAGCTTCGACATCCCGGTCATGCTGGCCGTCACCTTGTTGCTGGTGGTGGCGATGCTTGCGTTCCGCAGCATCTCCCGCAGCATCGGCGCCGGCTTCGTGCTGATCTATGTCGCCTACTGCGTGTGGCTCTACACCCAGACCCCGGCGGCCTGAGCGGCCTGACCAGACACTGCGGACCGGCGCGCCTCACGCGGGCCGGTCCACCGGGCCTCCGGCCTTGACCCAGGCTCCGAAGCCGCCCTCCAGATGCACGACCGGCTTCAGGCCCATGTCGAGCGCCGTGACCCCGGCAAGCGCCGAGCGCCAGCCGCCGGCACAAAAGAAGACGAAGGTCCTGTCCGCGGCAAAGACCGGCTTGTGATAGGGACTGGCCGGGTCGATCCAGAACTCCAGCATGCCTCTCGGGCAATGGAAGGCGCCCGGGATACGTCCCTCGCGCTCCAGCTCGCGCGGATCACGCAGGTCGACAAAGACATGGTCGTCCCGCGTCAGAAGGTCCTTCGCCGCCTCGGCGCTGATCGCCGGAACCCGGGCATTGGCCTCCGCCAGCAGCGTTTCTATTCCCCGTGTGATCGTCTGCGGCATGCCGCGGCTCCTTCTGTGACCTCGCTGATCCTGTCTCCTGCCGCGTCGCTGCAAGCAGACGGCGGCCAGCAGCCGGCAATTGGGCCTATCTCGCGCCGCGCAAATGGCGTAAGGGACGGCAGACCCCAACCGGAGCCCAACCATGCCACTCTCGGCCGCCGAACGCGACCTCCTCATCACGCGCGCCGGTGGCTGCTGCGAACTGTGCGGCGCAACGGCGGAACTCGCCGCCTCCGCGGTCGCGCCCCGGCCGGGCGACAGCGCTGACGAGACCATCCTCGCCTGCCGGACCTGCCGCGAGGCCCTCGACGGCATTGCCGAGCCGGATCACCGCTGGCACTGCCTGAGCGAGAGCGCGTGGAGCCCGGTGCCGGCTGTGCAGGTCGTCGCCTGGCGCCAGCTGGAGCAGCTGGACACGGAGGCCTGGGCGCAGGATCTCCTCGAGCAGCTCTATCTCGACGAGCCGACGATGGCCTGGGTGCGGGCCACGGCCGACGCGGAGCCTGATGGCGCTGCGCCGGTGCTGCACCGGGACACGTTCGGCGCGGTGCTCAACGCCGGCGACACCGTCACGCTGATCAAGGATCTGAAAGTCAGGGGCGCGAACTTCACCGCCAAGCGCGGGACGGCCGTGCGCAACATCTCGCTGGTTCCGGACAACCCGGATCAGATCGAGGGCCGCGTCAACGACCAGCGCATCGTCATCCTGACGGAGTTCGTGCGCAAGCTGTCCTGATCGGGGCAATGCGGCCCTTGCGGCCGCAGAAGGCCGGATTCGACCTGCCCAACCGCTCCGGCCTGTGCTATCCCATCGTCGCGCCGCACAACGGCCGGATGTTGATTTAAATCGGTTCAGGAGCTCGCATGTTCACCGCTGACCACTGGCAGTCGCTGAAGTCCCACGCCGAGGCCCTCAAGGGCACCAGCCTGCGGCAGCTCTTTGCTGCCGACCCGGAGCGCTTCGGCCGGCTGAGCCGGGCGCACAACGATCTCCTGATCGATTTTTCCAAGTGCCGCCTCACGGCCGAGACCCTGGCGCTGCTGTGCAACCTGGCGCGGGCCGCCGGCGTCGAGGCGCGCCGCGATGCGATGTTTGCGGGCGAGAAGATCAACGCCACCGAAAAGCGCGCCGTGCTTCACACCGCCCTGCGCAACCTCTCCGACGATCCGGTGATCGTCGATGGCGATGACGTGATGCCCGATGTGCGCGAGGTGCTGGCAGCCCTCGGCGACTTCGCCGAGGGCCTCCGGGCCGGCGAGATCACCGGTGCGACCGGCAAGGCCTTCACCGACGTCGTCAACATCGGCATCGGCGGCTCGGACCTCGGGCCGGTCATGACGACGCTGGCGCTGGCGCCCTATCACGACGGCCCGCGGCTGCACTATGTCTCCAATGTCGACGGCGCCCATCTCGCCGACACGCTGAAGAGCCTCGACCCGGAAACGACGCTGTTCATCGTCGCGTCCAAGACCTTCACCACCATCGAGACCATGACCAATGCCCGCTCGGCGCGGCTCTGGGTGGCGAATGCCCTGGGAGAACGCGCGGTCGGTGATCATTTCGCGGCCGTCTCGACGGCCATCGACAAGGTGGCGGCCTTCGGCATCGAGCCCTCGCGCGTCTTCGGCTTCTGGGACTGGGTCGGCGGGCGCTACTCGGTCTGGTCCGCCATCGGCCTGCCGCTGATGATCGCCATCGGCCCCGACGCCTTTGCCGAATTCCTCGAGGGTGCGCATGACATGGACCGGCACTTCCGGACCGCGCCGCTGGAGGACAACCTGCCGGTGCTGATGGGACTGGTCGGTGTCTGGAACCGCAACGCGCTTGGCCATGCCGCCCGCGCGGTGCTGCCCTATGACCAGCGGCTGTCGCGGCTGCCGGCCTACCTGCAGCAGCTCGACATGGAATCAAACGGCAAGGGCGTGACCCTCGACGGCGCACCGGTGGCCGTCGAGACCGGCCCGCTGGTCTGGGGCGAGCCCGGCACGAACGGCCAGCATGCCTTCTACCAGCTGCTGCACCAGGGCACGACGGTCATTCCTTGCGAGTTCATCGTCGCCGCACAGGGGCACGAATCGGATCTCGCCCATCATCACGAGATGCTGGTGGCCAACTGCCTGGCGCAGTCCGAGGCCCTGATGCTGGGGCGCACGGAGGCAGAGGCGCGGGCACAGCTCGCGGCCACCGGCCTTGATCCGGAGGAGATCGAGCGACTGGTCCCGCACAAGGTCTTCCCCGGCGACCGGCCGTCCCTGACCATCGTGCATGACCAGCTGACGCCCTTTGCCCTTGGCCGGCTGATCGCGCTCTACGAGCACCGGGTCTTCGTCGAGGGTGTCATCTGGGGCATCAACTCCTTTGACCAGTGGGGCGTGGAACTGGGCAAGGAACTGGCCACGGCGCTGTTGCCGATGGTGCGCGGCGAGGCCGACGCCTCGGCCAAGGACAGCTCCACGCGCGGTCTTCTGGCGGCCCTGCGCAACGTCTGAGCGGCGCCACGGACCAGTCCGGACCGGGCAGGCCTCCAACCTGCCGGCAGCCTCGCGGGCCTGGAACAAATCCGGGCCCGCCTGCGTTCCGGGTCGTGATTTAAATCACCGCATTATCGCCAAGTTAGCCTATTATCGCCTAGGGCATTGGCTGCGGGAGTGTATTGCCCCGTCCGCACGCTTAGGGAGACCCGTGATGAAGAAGTATGTAGTCCTTGCCGTTGCTGGCCTCGCGCTGGCGGCATGCCAGTCCGACAGCCAGCGCGACCGCGCGCTCGTCGGCGGCGGCCTGGGCGCGGCAACCGGTGCGATCATCGGCGCGGCCGCAACCGGCGATGTCGGTGGTGCCGTGGTCGGCGGCGTGATCGGCGGCGCCGGCGGTGCCATCGTCGGCTCGGCCACCACGCCGAAGAACTGCGTCGCCTACGACCGCTACGGCCGTCCGTACCGCGTCGTCTGCCCGTAATCGGACCAGATCAACACCCGCGCCGGGTCCGGTTCTCGCCGCCCGGCCGGGTTCATCTGACCCGTCCGTGACGCTGGAGGCCGCCGAATGATCTCGCGCCGTCTCGCGCACATTCTTCTTGTCCTGATGTGCGGCAGCCTTGCCGCCTGTTCGAGCACAAGTCAGCGCGACCGGGTACTGGTCGGCGGCGGCCTTGGTGCGGCAACAGGTGCTGCGATCGGGGCTGCAGCCGGTTCGACGGCCGGTGCGGCTCTGGCGGGGGCGGCCATCGGTGCGGTCGGCGGCGGACTGATCGGGGCTGCGACGGCCCCGCGCGACTGCATCGCCCGCGACGCCAACCGGAACGCCTACAAGGTGCCCTGCCCCTGATACTGGCTCTGCCCCCCTATCCCCGTCCCTGTCCCTGCCCCTGTCCGT
This sequence comes from Pannonibacter sp. XCT-53, assembly GCF_009915765.1. Lineage (NCBI taxonomy): Bacteria > Pseudomonadati > Pseudomonadota > Alphaproteobacteria > Hyphomicrobiales > Stappiaceae > Pannonibacter > Pannonibacter tanglangensis. The sequence goes on along the minus strand of NZ_JAABLQ010000001.1, from coordinate 503,397 downwards.
GCAGCTGACGGGAAGGGCCTCGCCGACGGGACGATCGTCCAGCAAAAAAGCCCCGGGCCAGTCACCCGGGGCTTTGCTGTTGTCAGGGACGAACCCGCGTGCGCCCTCAGGCGTTCAGGGCAGCTGCCGGCTCGACGTAGTCGTAGCCAAGCGCATCGGCCACGGCCTTGCAGGTCACCTTGCCCTTGTAGACATTGAGGCCCGGCAGGAAGTTCGGGTTGGCAAGCAGCGCCTTCTTCGCGCCATGGTCGGCGAGCGCCAGCGTGTAGGGCAGCGTCACGTTGTTCAGCGCGAAGGTCGAGGTGCGCGGCACGGCGCCCGGCATGTTGGCAACGCAGTAGTGCACGACGCCGTCGACGACATAGGTCGGCTCGGCATGCGTGGTGGCCCGTGCGGTCTCGAAGCAGCCGCCCTGGTCGATCGCCACGTCGACGATCACCGAGCCGTTCTTCATGCGCTTGATCATGTCGGCGGTGACAAGCTTCGGCGCGGCAGCGCCGGCGACCAGCACGGCGCCGACGACCACGTCGGCCTCGACCACATACTGCTCCAGCGAAGCCTTGGTCGAGTAGACCGTGCGCAGCGCCGAGCCGAAGGTGCGGGACAGGCCGGCGAGCACGTCGACATTGCGGTCAAGCACGGTGACTTCCGCACCGAGGCCCAGCGCCATGGTGATGGCATGGGCACCGACGACACCGCCGCCGATGACAACGACCTTGGCCGGTGCCACGCCCGGGACGCCGCCCACGAGAATGCCCGAACCGCCGTTCGCCTTCTGCAGCGCATTGGCAGCAGCGGTGATCGACAGGCGACCGGCGACCTGCGACATCGGCGCCAGCAGCGGCAGGCCACCGCGACCGTCGGTCACGGTCTCGTAGGCGATGCAGGTGGCACCCGACTTGACGAGGTCAGCCGTCTGCTCCGGATCCGGAGCCAGGTGCAGGTAGGTGAAGAGCGTGTGGTCCGGGCGCAGCATGGCGCGCTCGACGGCCTGGGGCTCCTTCACCTTGACGATCATCTCGGCGCTGTCGAAGACCTCGCGGGCGGTCTTCAGGATCTTGGCGCCAGCCGCGACATAGGCCGCGTCATCCGCGCCGATGCCGGCACCGGCCTGGGTTTCGACGAACACTTCATGGCCATGGGCCACGACTTCCATGACGCTGTCCGGCGTCAGACCCACGCGGTATTCGTGATTCTTGATTTCCTTGGGCACACCGATACGCATTGGTTCTTCCTCTCTGGGCAGGATTTATCCTCCGACGATAGCGGGATGCGTTTAGAATTGGATTGCGTTCTGTGCGCACAAACACGTAAAGTCGCAAGATCCTGCGAAAATCGAACGCTTTTTCCGCATAGTCTGCGAGGATGCCGCAATGAAGCTCGACCGTCTCGACAAGCGCATTCTCATGGTCCTGCAGCAGGACGGCCGCATCCCCAATGCGGATCTCGCGGAGCGGGTCGGCCTGTCGGCCTCCGCCTGCCTGCGCCGCGTGAAGGCGCTCGAGGAGGCGGGGATCATCAGCCGTTACGTGGCCCTGCTCGACCAGCGCAAGCTTGGCCGGCGCATGGATGTCTTTGTCGAGATCTCGCTGGTCGGACAGTCCAACGAGGTGCTCAACGCCTTTGAACAGGCGGTCGTGCAGTCTCCCGAGATCATGGAATGCTATCTGATGGCCGGCGATGCGGACTACCTGCTGCGCCTGACCGCTGAAGACCCGAACGACTTCGAGCGCATCCACCGCGAGACCCTCGCGCGCCTTCCGGGCGTCTCCCGGATGAAGTCGTCATTTGCCATCCGCCCGATCGTGCGCAAGACCGCCTTTGCGCTGGAAGGTGCAGGCCGTCCGGGCGAGGACGGCGGTCGACGTTCCGGCTGACGGAAGCTATAGTCCGCCCGCCTGAATCGATTGAATCCACGACGGAGCTGCGCCCTTGTCCCTAGCCTTCACCTGCCTGATCGACGGGCGCTATGACCTTGGCGAATGCCCGACCTGGGACGCAGACACCGGCACGCTCTATTTCGCCAACATCAAGGGCCGCACGATCCACGCCTACGACTGGGCCAGCAGGACGCTCCGCGCCAGCTGGACCTTCGCCCGCGACGTCGGCTCCTTCGGCCTGTGCCGGGATGGCCGGCTCATCGTCGCCGTGTGGGACGAGGTCGTGCTGTTCGACATGGCGACGGGCACCAGCGAGGTGATCGCACGGATCGAGGCCGACCTTCCCCACACCCGCCTCAATGACGGCAAGGTCGGGCCGGATGGCGCCTTCTGGGTCGGCACCATGGACCTGCGCTCGCCGCGCGAGCCGGTTGCCTCGCTTTACCGGGTGGCCCATGACGGATCGGTGCGTCACGTCACCGGAGATCTGCGCGTCTCCAACGGCCTTGCCTGGTCACCGGATGGCAAGACCCTCTATCACGCCGACAGCGGACCCGGCTGGATCGACAGCTGGGATTTTGATGCGGCAACGGGCGAGGCCAGCAACCGCCGCCGCTTTGCGCAGCTGACCAACGAGACAGGCCGCCCCGATGGCGGGACGGTCGATGCTGCGGGCAATTACTGGAGCGCCGGTGTCTCGGCCGGGATCCTCAACTGCTTTGCGCCGGACGGCAGCCTCACCGGTGCCCATCCAATGCCCGTTCCGCGCCCCACCATGCCGTGCTTCTGCGGTCCGGACCTCGAGGATCTCGTCGTCACCAGCCTGCGCCCGGACGATGCGGCCGCACTGGAGGCCTATCCCCGGTCCGGCAGCCTGTTCCACACGCGCCCCGGCGTCCGGGGCCTGCCGGCCGACCGGTTCGGCCCGCTCGACTGAGGTCGGGCGGTCACGCCGGCTCGTCGACCTCGCCAAGACCCGCAGGCAGCACCGACCGTGCCGCCTCCGGGATCGACCGGCCCCAGTTGGGCGCCAGATCATGATCGACCGCAATGCGCTCGTCGAAGACGAAGCACTCGCCAGACCAGAGGCTGCGGTCCTTCGGCATCTTCTCCAGATAGTTCAGGATGCCGCCGTCCAGATGGAAGACGTTCTCGATCCCGAGATCGAGAAGGTAGGACGTCGACTTCTCGCAGCGGATCCCGCCGGTGCAGAACATCGCCACCTTCTGCGCCTTTCCGAGGTCGCGCTGCTGCTGCAGCCATTCGGGAAACTGCCGGAAGGACCGGGTCTCGGGATTGACCGCGCCACGAAACGTGCCAAAGGCGAACTCGTAGTCGTTGCGCGTGTCGATGACCAGAACGTCCGGTTCGCTGATCAGCGCGTTCCAGTCCTCCGGGGCCACATAGGTCCCGACCCGGCGGCGAGGATCGACGCTCGGAACCCCAAGCGTCACGATCTCCTTTTTCAGCCGGACCTTCATGCGGCGGAACGGGATCCGTTCGCACCAGCTTTCCTTGTGCACCAGATCGGCCAGCCTTGCGTCGGCACGCAGATGGTCCAGCACCTCGCGCAGGGCCTGCTCCGGACCGCAGATGGTGCCGTTGATGCCCTCCGCCGCCAGAAGCAGGCTGCCAAACACCCCGCGCTCGCGGCAGACTTCGAGCAGCGGCTGCCGCAGCGCGGCGTAGTCGGGCAAAGGCACGAACTTGTACAGGGCGGCGACGAGAAACTGGGTCATGGCAAGGCAGCAGGTCGGCAGGTCAGGGGCACGGGTGGTCCGGACGTCTCGGGCAGGCCAGTGCCTGCCGCGCCTGTATGCCCGCAAAGCCGGCAAAACGCAAAAAGGGAACGCCCCTTTCCTGCCGGAACAGGAAAGAAGCGCTCCAGGAGGTCCGGGAGGAACCGGAACGACGGGGCTCAGCGGCCGCCGCTGAAGGCATTCAGCACCGTCAGCAGGCTCGTGAGATTGTCCGCGACACCGGTCTGGGCAACCTTCTCGGTCGCACCGGCCGCAGCCGTCGTGTCGAGCGAGTAGATCTGCATGATGCCCTGGTTCACGGCTGCCTGCGCCAGCGAGGTCTGCTGCTGCTGGGCCTGCACCGCATTCTCGAACAGGATGCCGGTGGAATGGGCCATCGCCTGGTAGAGCGTGCTGATCGCGATCGCCGGGGCCTCGCCCACGACCTTGACGTTGGACTGGGTTACCGCATCGGTGACCATCGGATTGACGGTTACGGGATCTGCCATTGGTCTTGCTCCTTTGAGGGGGCCGCGCGTCACTCGGCCCTTGCATCTGATAGGACGCCCAGCCCCTGGGCTTGTGACGGCGAATGTCTTCTTTTCTCGAGTGTTTTCAGTCTTCTGAGCCGGCGGACCGGCCTCACTTGCCAGGCCGGGTCAGCGCCGGAACAGCGCTGGATCGGGGCCACGTGCGCCGGGATCAGCTGAACGAGTTGAGGATCGTGAGCAGGCTGCTCAGGCTGTCGGCGGTGCCGGTCTGGCCGATCTTCTCGGTCGCCCCGGCGGCAGCCGTGGTGTCGAGCGAGTAGATCTGCATGATGCCCTGGTTCACGGCTGCCTGCGCCAGCGAGGTCTGCTGCTGCTGGGCGGCCACGGCATTCTGGAACAGGATGCCGGTGGAATGGGCCATCGACTGGTACAGCGTGCTGATCGCGATCGCCGGAGCCTCACCCACGACCTTGAGGTTGGACTGGGTGACGGCATCGGTGACCATCGGGTTCATGGTAACGGGTACGGGCATCTGGTTGCTCCTGAAAGCGGGAGGTGCGGTGTGCCCTCCTTGCCTTCTCTTCGACGCCGCACGGACCAGACCGTGAAGTGTAATCCCTTATTTTTGCTAACTTTTTTCTGAAAGACTGCCCGCACGCACGTCAGCCCTGGCGGGAGCGCTTCTGCTCCAGCCGGGCCGCCAGCTGTGACAGCAGTCCCGCGATCTTGCGCTCGACCTCCTGGGCGACGATGCCGCGGATGTCGCCGCCGCGCTGGTTCATCTGCACCGCCAGTCCGCGCGGCGTCACCTGCGGCCGCGCCTGGGACTGCCCCGGTGCCGGGGCCCCCATGCCGGGCAGCCCCGTTTGCGCGGCCGGAGCGGGGCCACCTCCCGGCCCCTGCCCGCTGCCCTCGCTGCCCGGCGGCGACCCGAGCCCCTGACCGATGGTGCTGGCGGCGGCCAGCGCCGTCGACGCGTTGGCCCCGAGCTGGCTCAGCACATCCTTGTCCGACAGCAGCCGCAGCAAGGTCTCGTTCTCGTTGCGCATCGAGGTTGCCAGCTGGTTGGCGGCCTCGCTTGCGGCCGAGAGCACCTTGGCAGCGGCCGCGATGCCCTGCTCGAACGCCTGGTCAGCCGCCTTCTTCTGCCGGCCCGCCTCGATCCCGGCGGCGAGGACGGCCGGCAGCTGCCGGGTGACCGCCTGATAGCTCGCCTGCAGCGCTGCAACCTTCATGTGATCCTGCAGCAGCTTGCGCATCAGCTGGCTGCCCGATGCGCCCGCCTGCTCGCTGGCCTGTTCGCTGGCCTGTTCGCTGGCCTGTGCGCTTGACTGTGCGCTGGCCTGTGCGCTGGCGTCACCGCTGGCCGAAGGACCCTCAGTCCTGTCCCCGGAGCTGCCGGCGGCAGCGGCAGGCCCCGTGGTGCCAGCCGGACCGGCCGCGACCGGCCCGGCAGGCTGAGCCGCCGGCTCGGCCGTGCCCCCGACAAGCACCTCGACCCGCGGCGGCGTGACGACCGGGGCGGTCACATCCGGCAGGGCCAGCGGGTCGATCTGCACGTCCGGCGCGCGGACCTCGGGTGCCCTGACCTCTGGGACGCTGACCTCGGGCACGCTGACCTCTGGCACGCTGGCCTCGGGCACGCTGGCCTCGGGCACGCTGGCCTCGGGCGGCGTGACGTCCGGTGCCTGCACCTGCGGCACGGGAACGGTTGGCGCCTCAGGCGCGGAAACGATCAGCGTTTCGGACATCCCGGTCCTCCTCAGGATTGCGGTCATCTTCCCTCACCTGCCCGCGCGACCCGTCGCAACGGCTGTCACGGACCTCCTCGCGGCCCGATCCGGTCGAGACAGGGTCGCTGGCCCGATCACTGCCGCGATCACTGGCCCGATCACTGGCCCGATCATTGGCCCGATCATTGCCGCGATCATCGCGGGCAGGGGCGGCGTCGGTGTCCCTGTCATGGCAACGGCACTCACCGCGATCCGCGCCGCGGGGGCTCGCTCGGTCGGCCTCGCGCCCCGCGCCGCGCCGGACCGGAACGCTGCCGGCCTCGGCCTGCACGACATAGACCCCGCTCATCCCCGACCCGCAGGGATGGCCGCAGCCGCCCGCCCCCGGCACCGCACGCAGGCCCAGCTCCGGCGCGGGGTCGAAGCGCAGGTTGCGCGCCAGCCGCATCGTGTGGTCGGCACCGCCCAGCGAAGCCCGCGCGCTGGCGATCTGGGTCACGACACGCGGATACATGCAGTAAAGCCGTTCGATGTCGGCCGGATCCTGGTCATGCCCGAGATCCCGCGCCCAGCGCTCGAGAAAGTCGGCCAGAAGGCCGTCCAGCTCCGTGCAGATCACATCCAGTTCGAGTTCCATGGTCGCACTCCTGTCGTTGGCATGCGCAGGGCATGCTTCGCCTGTCCCGCAGGACATCTGCAGGTTCGGGCAGACCCTCCGGTGCACGTCAGGTCAGGTCTTGAGATCAGTGAAGATGGTCTGGGCCGACTGACCGGCCGTGGTGCTGACAGAGCCATAGACCTGCACGGCAGCCGTCACCATGCCCTGGATATCGCTGAGAAGCTTGGTCGCCTGCGCTTCGCCGGCCGGCCCCTGGGCCGCCTTCTTGATCGCGATTGCCTGCCCGGCAACGGCGATCTGCATGATCGCGTTCATGTAGCTGGCCGCATCCTGCACCGCCTGCCCCGTGGTCTGGCCGACCATGAGCTCCGGCGGAGTGACGGCCATCTTCAGGCCGGCGTCCAGGGTCTCCGCATTGGAGAACTGGACGGCCTGAACCACCTGCTGATTCAGGGCGGATGTGTCCGGCGTCGCGCCGGAGCCTCCGGCCCGCACTCCGCCGCCGCCCCCCGCGCCGGAGCCAGGGCCGTTGCCGTTGCCATTGCCGTTACCATTGCCGTTGCCATTCTCGTTGCCGGAACCGTCACCGGTCCCGTCATCGGCACCGGACGGACGCGCGCGGTCGTCCGCGGCCGATGCAGCGGCGCTCCCGTTGCCCGGGCTCCGGCCATCGCCGGTTGCGGCGCGGGCCGGCGCGGACGCGGGATCGGAGGCACCACGAAGCCGGGAAGCCCCGGCCCCCATCCCCTCGGCCGCGAAGGCAGGCGTGCCATCCGCGACCGGCTCCGGAGACCGGTCCGCACCGGCAAGGGGTGCGATGATGCGGTCGGCAGAAACGCCGTTCCTGCCGACATCGGCAGCCTGGCTGCCCTGCTGCTGGATGCTCATCTGAGACCTGTCCTCTCGGTTCCTCGAGGTTTCTGCCGGACCGGACGCGGGGCTGCGACCGGCACGCCGGCCCCCTTCCATCGCCAGCGTCAGCGGGCGGGAGGGCTCACCGGCATCCGGAGCGGTCACCCGGTGACGGCGATCGGGCACCCAGTCGGCCGTAAAGCCATCCGACCAGCCCGCGCCGGCGACGGCCGGTCCGCGCGCGGTGCTGCTGGCGGCGGGCATCGCGGCAGGTGCGACCGCCAGGATCGCTCTGGTGCGGGTGATCAGCCGGTCGAGCCACATGGCGACGATCCCCTCCCCGGTCTCACTCGCCGATGTCCATGATCAGCTGCACGGCCTTGGAAACGACCGCGGTCATGATCTGGTTCATGGCCTGCTGGCTGTGCACCGCGTTCTGGATCGACAGGCCCGTCGCGTGGCTGCTGACCTGATAGAGACTGGCGATCGCCTGGGCCGGGGCTTCCGCCACCACCTTGACGTTGGTCTGGGTCACGGCATCGGTGATTTGGGCGTTTACGAGATCGACCATGGCGCAAGTTCCTGTTTCGCTTGCAGTTGTGCGTACCGGTAAAGACGCGTCAGGCCTTCCGGCGTGACGCGGGCGGGACCAGCGCCGGCTCCTCGCCGGTCTCAAGGCCCTGGCGCAGCATCTGGCGCAGGTTCTGCACCCGCTTGCGGGCCAGCGGCTCGCTGATGCCGAGGGCCACCGCGATGTCGCGGTAGCTTGCCTCGTCGCAGAAGCGCATCTCGAAGATCCGCCGATGCTCGGCCGGCAGGCGGTCGATCAGCCGCATGACGCGGCCGAGGGCCTCCTGTTGCCACAGGAGATGCTCCTGGCTTGGCCGGCTGTCGGCGAGATCGGCCGCATTGTCCTCGTAGATGTCGGTCGAGAAGTCCCGCACCTGCCGCTCGGAGTTCCGCTTGCGCAATCTGGAGATGTACTCGTTCTTCAGGGCAAAGAGGAGGAAGGCACGGGGCTCGCGCACCTGCGTGTCGCTGCGCTCCACATGGCTGATCGCCTTGATGAGGGTCGAGGACAGGAGATCCTCGGCCTCTTCCCGGTCCCCCCGCGTCAACCGCATGGCACGGCGGCGCAGAACAGGGCCATCGTCGATCCAGCTTGCCCAGAGGCCGGACGTCGGCAAGTCGTCAAGCATCATCCGTTTCCTGATCTCGTTCACGTGCCGCCTCCCTGCGCAGCGCCCCTTCCGAGTGGGCATTCACGCAGATTGACGCAGAAGATATTCCTTCGTGACACTACATCAGATGAATTTTTATTTAAATCTGTTTGGCGTTAGGAATTTGTTAGGCATGTTATTCTTGAGTTCAGCAACCGACTACACCAAAGAACGTCAAGAACCGCGCAAGCAACGGCATCTTCGCCGCAGCATTCCGACAGTCCGGAAAAGATCAATCCAAGGTTGCGGTCAGGATGCAGCCTGAACCTGCAGGGCAACTCACCAGTCAGGCAGGAAACTCAACCAGAAAACAACCTGAACGCGAACAGACGCGCACTGCCAGAACGCGCCGCGCCTGCCGGACGATTGCGCCCGCGCCCGTCAGATCATCCCGCACGCCACCGGAACGGCGCTTCGCCCCTCACGCGTCCCTGATCCGACCGGACCGGCACGGCCAGGCGGAAGCCCCGGCACACCAGGCGGAGCCAGTTGATGAGGCCTCTAAGGACGCGCGGACAGACCTGCAAAGCCGGCCCGGGCAAGACAGGAGCCACATCCGGTCCGCACGACACGGGGGCGAGAAGAACTGGGCGCGAGACGGACAGGACGCGAGATGGATCGGGCGAGCGATGAGGCGGGCGAGCGATGAACGGGGCGAGCGATGGACCGGGGCCGAGCTGCCAGGACAAGGCAGACTGAAAACAAAAAAGGCGGCTTTCGCCACCTTCATTCAAGACCAGCCGGAGAGTGAGATGGTGGGTGCACAAGGATTCGAACCTTGGACCGTCTGATTAAGAGTCAGATGCTCTACCAACTGAGCTATACACCCATCTCGCCGCCGCGCCGGACAGGCCGTCCGCGTCGGATGAGCGGCTTATACCCACGGCCTCCCCGCATGGCAACCCCCTTGATTGAAGTTTTTATGGTGAGCCGTCGAAGCTGTGGGAAACTCGCCAAGCCCTTGGCAACACGACGTCAACGGGCCCCGCCCGTGCCGCTGCGCAATTTTCGGCAAGGCGCGGACGGATTTGCGAAACAAACTGAATTTGGCCTTGACCGGACGTGTTCACGCCACTAGTGTGCGGCGCAATCGCTGGCGGCGTCCGGGTGTGGACAGTCGAGGCGGGAGATGATCTTATCCCGATCGGCCCGATTGGCGGGCCGGGATGGTGAAGCTGGTAGCAGGGTCGACAAGATGGCTTCTCTGATTCTGGTAGTAGGGACGCGCGCCGCCGGAACGGTTTGATCCGTTCGGAACAGGTTGGCGCGCAGACAGGGCTCCTTCGGAGCCCTTTTTCGTTCCAGCCCCCTGTTCCCGGACCGACAGACCCGCTCGAGGCAAGCGGACGGCAGACCGGAATGACCAGCCCCACCAGGGGCAAACGCAAGGATGTGATGCGATGACACGGGAGATGACCGGAGCCGAGATGGTGCTCCAGGCGCTGAAGGACCAGGGTGTTAAACATGTCTTCGGCTATCCCGGCGGCGCGGTGCTGCCGATCTACGACGAGATCATCCAGCAGGACGAGATCCAGCACATTCTGGTGCGCCATGAACAGGGCGCCGGCCATGCGGCCGAAGGCTACGCCCGCTCGACCGGCAAGCCGGGCGTCGTTCTGGTCACGTCCGGCCCGGGCGCGACCAACATGGTCACCGCCCTCACCGATGCCATGCTCGATTCCATCCCGCTCGTCTGCCTCACGGGCCAGGTTCCGACGCACCTGATCGGCACGGACGCCTTCCAGGAGTGCGACACGGTCGGCATCACGCGCAACTGCACCAAGCACAACTGGCTTGTGCGCAACGTCAACGACCTGCCGCGCATCCTGCACGAGGCCTTCTATGTCGCCACCTCCGGCCGCCCCGGCCCGGTCGTGATCGACATCCCCAAGGATGTCCAGTTCGCCAAGGGCGTCTACCAGGGCCCGACCTCGACGCCGGCCGCCGCGCACAAGAGCTACCGCCCGCAGGTCAAGGGGGACATCGGCGCGATCCGCCAGGCCATCGAACTCATGGCCAGCGCCCGCAAGCCGGTCTTCTACACCGGCGGCGGCGTCATCAATTCCGGCCCCAACGCCAGCCTGCTGCTGCGCGAACTGGTCCAGCTCACCGGCTTCCCGATCACCTCGACGCTGATGGGCCTTGGCGCCTATCCGGCCTCCGGCGACAACTGGCTGGGCATGCTTGGCATGCACGGCACCTACGAGGCCAACATGTCGATGCATGACTGCGACGTCATGATCTGCATCGGCGCCCGGTTCGACGACCGCATCACCGGCCGGATCGATGCCTTCGCCCCCTACGCCCGCAAGATCCACATCGACATCGATCCTTCCTCGATCAACAAGATCGTCAAGGTCGACGTGCCGATCATCGGCGATGTCGGGCATGTGCTTGAAGATCTGGTCCGCCTGTGGCGCTCCTCGGGCACCAAGGCCGATCCGGCTGCGCTGAAGTCCTGGTGGGCGCAGATCAACCAGTGGCGCGCGCGCAAGTGCCTGGCCTACACGCCGAGCAATGACGTGATCATGCCGCAGTATGCCCTGCAGCGCCTTGCCGCCCTCACCAAGGACCGCAACACCTACATCTCGACGGAAGTGGGCCAGCACCAGATGTGGGCTGCCCAGTATCTCGGCTTCGAGAGCCCGAACCACTGGCTGACCTCCGGCGGCCTCGGCACGATGGGCTACGGCCTGCCGGCCATCCTCGGCGCGCAGGTCGCCCATCCCGACGCGCTCTGCGTCTGCGTGGCGGGCGATGCCTCGGTGCTCATGAACATGCAGGAGATGTCGACGGCCGTGCAGTTCGGCCTGCCGATCAAGATCTTCATCCTGAACAACCAGTACATGGGCATGGTGCGCCAGTGGCAGCAGCTGCTGCACGGCAACCGCCTGTCGCATTCCTACATGGACAGCCTGCCGGACTTCGTGAAGCTCGCCGAGGCCTATGGCGGCGTCGGCTTCCGCGTCGAGCGCCCGGCGGACCTCGATGACGCGATCCGCGAGATGATCGCCGTCGACCGGCCGGTCCTCTTCGACTGCCGCGTCGCCAATCTCGCCAACTGCTTCCCGATGATCCCCTCGGGCAAGGCCCACAACGAAATGCTGCTGCCCGACGAGGCCAACGACGACGCCGTCGCCAATGCCATCGGCTCGGCTGGCAAGGCCCTGGTGTAACAGGCTGGAAGGACTGAGACGAATGAACGCGCAGAACGTGAACGCGCCCTCCGCCTATTTCATGGCCGAAGTCAGCGACAAGACGGAAACCCATACCCTGTCCCTGCTGGTGGACAACGAGCCCGGCGTGCTGGCCCGCGTCATCGGGCTGTTCTCCGGCCGTGGCTACAACATCGACAGCCTGACCGTCTCCGAGACCGAGCACGAGGCCCATCTCTCCCGGATCACCATCGTCACCACCGGCACGCCGATGGTGATCGAGCAGATCCGGCATCAGCTCGACCGGCTGGTGCCGGTCCATCGCGTCACCGACCTGACCGTGCAGGCTCGGCTCGGCAACCAGGACAAGCCGCTGGAACGCGAGCTGGCGCTGGTCAAGGTGGCCGGGCTCGGCGAGAAGCGGCTTGAGGCCCTCCGGCTGGCCGATGCCTTCCGCGCGACCGTGATCGACGCGACGACGGAGCATTTCGTCTTCGAGATCACCGGCCGGACCTCCAAGATCGAGCAGTTCATCCAGATCATGAAGCCGCTCGGACTGGTGGAAGTCTCGCGCACCGGCGTTGCCGCCGTGCAGCGCGGACCGGAAGGTCTCTGACCGAACCGAGCCCCGGCGGCCCCGGCAGCCCCGCACAGCCCGTCTGCGTCGTCCGCAGGCGGGCATTTTTTCAGGCCGCAACCTGTCCCGGTCCGGCGCGCAAGCCGGATTGCGGCACGCCGCGTTACAGAACCGAAGTCCCGTAGACGTCGGCCCCGAGAGGCAATATAGGAGGCTCCTGTTCCGGCCGGGGGCCTCCCGCCCCGGCCGCGCCCCGTCCGAACGCCGACCCACGAGGGTCCCACCAGGAAGGCAGATGCCCATGAGCAACGGTTTGTCCCGCCCGAAGAACCAGATCCGCTGGCTGCTGCTGGAAGGTATTGCTTCCACGGCCAAGCAGGTGCTGGACGCCAGCGGCTACCACAATGTCGAACTGCTCTCGAAGGCGCTCGACAAGGACGCGCTCATCGAGGCGCTGAAGGGCGTGCATGTGGTCGGCATCCGCTCCCGCACCCAGCTGTCGCGCGAGGTCATCGAGGCCGCCGGCACGCTGGTCGCCATCGGCTGCTTCTCGGTCGGCACCAACCAGGTCGACCTGACCGCAGCGCGCGAGCGCGGCATCCCCGTCTTCAACGCCCCCTTCTCCAACACCCGTTCGGTGGCGGAGCTGACGATCGCCGAGATTGTCATGCTGATGCGCGGCGTCTTCGAGAAGTCGACCGCAGCCCACGCCGGCCGCTGGATGAAGACCGCAACCGGCTCGCGCGAGGTGCGCGGCAAGACGCTCGGCATCGTCGGCTATGGCAACATCGGCTCGCAGCTCGCGGTGCTCGCCGAGGCCGTCGGCATGACCGTCCTCTACTACGACAAGGTCGACAAGCTGCGGCACGGCAACGCCGCGCCGGTGGACAGCCTCGAGGAGCTGCTGAGCCGCTCCGACGTGGTGTCGCTGCATGTTCCCGACACGGCCGAGACGCGCAACATGATCCGCGCCGAGCAGCTTGCCCTGATGAAGCCCGGCAGCTTCCTGATCAACAACGCCCGGGGCAAGGTCGTCGACATCGCCGCCCTCACCGAGGCCCTGACGTCGAAGCACATTGCCGGCGCGGCCATCGACGTGTTCCCGAGCGAGCCCAAGTCGAATTCGGACGAGTTCATCAGCCCGCTGCGCGGCCTGCCGAACGTCATCCTGACCCCGCATGTGGGCGGATCGACCGAAGAGGCCCAGGAGCGCATCGGCGAGGAAGTGTCGCGCCGGCTGGTCGAATACTCCGACGTCGGCTCGACGCTCGGGGCGGTCAACTTCCCCCAGGTGCAGCTGCCGCGCGGCACCGATGCGACCCGCTTCATCCAGGTGCACCGCAATGTGCCGGGCGCGATGCGCGCCCTCAACGATCTGTTCGCGCGCCACAACCTCAACATCCACGCCCAGTACATGCAGACCGTCGAGGAGACCGGTTACGTGGTGCTGGACGTGGACGGCAAGGTCGAGAACGGCGTCGAGATTCTCGAGGAGATCCGCGCCCTGCCCGGCACGATCCGGGCCCGGCTGCTCAACCGGGTGTGAAATTGCCCCATCGGCAGTCGCCGGTCAGAGGTTGACAGGGCCGTGAAATCGGTCACGCTAGGCCAAAGGGCAGCCGGTCGCGCTGCCCTTTCCCGTCTCACCGATCTGGAATCCGCGCTGATGTCCGCCTCCCGCCTGTCCGTTAACGTCAATGCCGTTGCCGTTCTGCGCAATCGCCGGGACCTTCCCTGGCCGAGCGTGACCGGTCTTGCCGCCATCGCCCTCGAAGCCGGCGCCAAGGGGATCACGGTCCATCCGCGTCCGGACGAGAGACATATCCGCAAGTCCGACGTGTTCGAGCTGGCCGAGCTGATCGAGGACCGCTTCCCGCACAAGGAACTGTGCCTCGAGGGCTATCCGTCACCGGACTTTCTCGATCTCGTCGAGAAGGCCAGGCCGGATCAGGTGCTGTTCGTGCCCGACGACCCGCACCAGCAGACCTCGGACCACGGCTGGCGCTTCGACCCGGCGAGCAAGGCGTTGCTGAAGGAGGCCATCACGGCCGCGCGCGAGGCGGCGGTGACCGTCTCGCTGTTCCTGGATCCGGAGCCCGCCCTTGCTGCCGAAGCCGCGGCGATCGGTGCCGAGCGCATCGAGATCTACACCGGGCCCTATGGCGGCTGCCATGACAACCCGGAGGCGGCCGGGCGCGAACTGGACAGGATCGTTGCCACGGCGGAGGCGGCCCGCGACGCGGGGCTCGGCGTGAATGCCGGCCACGACCTGACGGTCGCCAACATTCCTGCCCTGATCCGGCGCGCGCCGTTCATCCGCGAGATGTCCATCGGGCACGGCTTCACCGCCGACGCGCTCATCCACGGGTTTGCCGAAAGCGTTCGCCGCTTCCGCCGGGCCATGGGCGAGATCTGATCCGGGCCATCGGGGCCGCAGACCGCTGCCGGCGCCGTCTCACTCGACCGGCGGCAGCGTCTTGTCCCTGGCGCATTGCGCGAGTTTGCCCTGCTTGAAGGAATAGACAACGGTGATCCGCCGCCCCTCGCCGGATACCTCGGTCTCGACCTTCATGCAGCCGCAGGCATAGCCATAGGGCCCGTTCACGGCCTTGTAGTCGCCGGCCGAAATGTCACCGATGTTCTCCATGCCGAGGGCTTCCGCGTCCGAGCCCTGCGTGGCGAGGATCCAGTCCCCGTCACGGTCGGTGAGCCACCAGTTGCCCGGGGTCGGATTGACCACCCAGCCGCAACGGGTTTCGGGGGCCGCCTCGGCCACGCCGGCGGCAAGCGAGAGGGGCAGCAGCAGGGGCAGCAGGGCAAGGGCAATCCGGCGCATGATCCGTCTCCGGCTCAGTTGTTGATCGACACCAGGGCCCAGTGGCTGCGGGTGCAGGACTGGTTGTCGCAGACCGGAGCGATCCACACCGCGCCATCGCCGATCGACACGCCGTCGGAGGACACGAACAGCTCCGTATAGTCGGCCGACGCGACCAGGTCCTTCGTGGCCTCGGTCACCAGCCGCTCGTAGTTGCGCTCGAACTCCTTGGCCGACCTGATGTCGAAGGACGTGCCGTTGTTGTTCACCGGCAGGGGAAAGGCGACCAGCTTGGCCACGTCCCGCGCCGTTCCGGTGACAAGCGCACGCCGCAACTCCTCGAGGAAGGGATCGAGGCCCTCGGCATCGCCGAGCAGGGTCTCGACCTGCGCATAGATCTCGTCCTCGCTCGCAGCCTGTCCGGACAGGGGCCACAGGGCACTTAGGCTGACTGCGAGCGCAAGCAGGATACGGTTCATCTACGTTCAACTCCGCGTCTGATCTGGATCAGACACTACAGGAACGCCGTGCACGCATCTTGACAAAAACAGGGGCGACCTCGGCGTTTGGCGGTCAGGACACCACCAGCTGCAAGCCCGTGCAGGCCGCGATCAGGACCATGACGATCCAGCCCGGGTGACGCCCGCGCGTGCCCCAGATCCAGTACACAGAGGCAGCCGCGAAAAGAAGGGTGATCAGGAGCAGCCAGCGTGCATCCGGGACCGTGTCGCCCGCCAGATGGAACAGCGCGCCGGCGAACCCGAGCCCGAGGAGAGATGTCAGGTGCCAGGTCGTGCGGAGCGCCGCGAAGTGTCGGTCCGGAAGCCGTTCAGTGCTGCCGCCAGCCTGCCGCCGGGCAAGCCGGGCGAACACGAGCCGTTCCCCGAGAAGACTGTGGGCCGCGGCCAGGAGCACCGCAAGGCCGGAGGCGATGAGCAGAAGGGAATGCATGCGTCCAGTCTCCTGCCCGCGTCAGTCCCCTGACAGAAGCGCAGGTCCTAGTGCTCGCGCAACCCCCTTTCGTCGTGGGGCAGTCGGCCCTTCTCCCTCTTGAACACCGCTTCAGGGGGCAGGCTGGAAATGGGAATGCGCCGATCGACCGGCACATGGCCGCTGAGCTGCAAGGCCAGATAACGGCCGCAGCACACGCGCAGGAACGAGGTGAAGTTGCCAAGGTCATGCCCGGCGTCGATCGATTCATGGTGCAGCCGGGTGATCAGCTGCACCACGTTCATGCCGTCCCGTCCGGCGATGTCCTCCAGCACCGACCAGAAGAAGGTCTCCAGCCGGACGCTGGTGACCATGCCATCAATGCGCAGCGATCGGGTCGTACTCTCCCAGAGCTGCGGCTCGGCGCTGATGAACAGCTTGCACATCGGTGTCCTCCCCAGGATCACGATCTCACCCCGTTCCCCATGAGGACCGAAGGCGGTCTCCTTGTCGAGCCGAATTCTGCGCCAGGACGCCTGCCGGATCTGGCGGTCGAGGCCGTAGATCTTTTCCGCCGTCATTCCGGACAAGGTGAGCGTGAGCGAACCGCAGATCCGGGATCCAGCACATCTGTGCGAGCATAAGCGAGCGCCTCACCTCGTCAGCTTCAAACCAAACGCCGATCAAGTCGTGTCGCGCTTCGCGCGACTGATCTCTGGATCCCGGCTCGGCGCTTCGCTGACGCTCAGCTGGGCCGGGATGACGACCACATGACAAGGAACGCACCGGTCAGAGGCGCACCCAATGGCGCGCCCCTCGCCTCGTCAGCCGGCTCAGGCGGCCTGGCGGGTCGTGTCGCGGGCGGCGAGCACGTCAAGGAACTGGCCGAGCCAGGCCGGATGAGCCGGCCAGGCCGGGGCGGTGACCAGATTGCCGTCGGTGATCGCAGCGTCGATCGCGATGTCGGCATAGGTCGCGCCGGCAAGCTCCACCTCGGGGCGGCAGGCCGGATAGGCCGATACGGTCCGCCCCTCGATCACCCGGGCAGCGGAGAGCAGCTGCGCACCATGGCAGATCGCGGCCACCGGCTTGCCGGCCTCGAAGAAGTGGCGCACGGCTGCAATCACGCCGGCCTCCAGCCGCAGGTATTCCGGCGCCCGCCCGCCCGGAATCACCAGTGCGTCATAATCGGCCGGATCGACCTCGGCGAAGGTGGCGTTGAGCGTGAAGTTGTGGCCGCGCTTTTCCGTGTAGGTCTGGTCGCCCTCGAAATCATGGATCGAGGTGGCGACCGTCTGCCCGGCCTTCTTGCCGGGACAGACGGCATGGACGATGTGCCCGACGGTCAGCAGCGTCTGGAACGGCACCATGGTTTCATAATCTTCCGTGAAATCGCCGGTGATCATCAGGATCTTCCTGGCCGCCATGCTGTCCTCCCTAGGCTGAAAGCGGTAGGTGCAAACCCTAGCAAAACCGCGCGGCGCACGGGTATTATGGCACTACTACAGCGTCCTTTTTGATCGGACGGACAGCCGACAGGCATGACCCTTCCCTGCGTCATCCGGCCAGGCAAAGCGCCGAGCCGGGACCGGGGCGTCGCGGTATCGATGTGTCCATAAGCCAAAACCTCTGAGACCTTGGCTCTCCGGTCCCGGATCTCCCTTGCGCTACGTCCGGGAAGACACCTGAGGGTCCCTGAGCGGTCGGAGCCATCCTTTCAATGCCCCGGCGTTTCGTCGCTTGCCCCCTTGACGACCCGGCACGCCTCGCCTAAAAGCATGAACCGTACGGTACGGTACAGATCTTGAGGAGGAGCGACGCCGTGGCGCAGACAGCCCTGCATGACAGCTTGCCGGATGAGGCCGAGGCCTTCACCCCGCGCCAGCAGACCGTGCTGGAATGCGCGCTCAAGCTCCTTGTCGAAGGTGGCGAGAAGGCGCTGACGACAGCCGGTCTCGCCCGCAGCGCCAACTGCTCCAAGGAAAGCCTGTACAAGTGGTTCGGCGACCGGGACGGGCTGCTGGCAGCCGTGGTGTCCTTTCAGGCAAGCAAGGTCCATTTTGCTTCCGAGGGCGCGGCGACCGACGCCCAGACCTTCCGCACCCACCTCACTGCCTTCGTGCGCGAGCTGCTCGACGTCCTCACGGGCGAGACCTCGCTGGCACTGAACCGCCTCGCCATCGGCCAGTCCAACCGGGAGGAAGCGCGGCTTGGCCGCCTGCTGCTCCTGCGCGGCAAGTACACGATTTCCACCCGCGCACGCGCCCTGCTCGAGGCCGGCCGGTTCCGCGGGTTCCTGAAGTTCGACGACGCGGAGGAGGCCTACCAGGTTCTCTACGGCCTGGCCGTCCGCGACCAGCACATCCGCCAGCTCCTGGGCGACAAGCCGCGCTCCAAGGATCTGGACATCGACCGCCAGGCACATCTGGCGGTGGACCGGTTCTACCGCCTGTTCGGCGCCGAGGCGCCCTACACCGGCGGGGGAAAATGAACGGCAGCCCCGGCCGGCGCCACGGTCGGGCCCTGCCATCGTGAAGTGGGAGAAAGGAAGACCCATGCGTGTTTATTACGATCGCGATGCCGATCTGAACCTGATCAAGTCCAAGAAGGTTGCCATCATCGGTTACGGCTCGCAGGGCCGCGCCCATGCGCTGAACCTGAAGGACAGCGGCGTGAAGGACATCGTGGTCGCCCTGCGCCCCGGCTCCACCACCGCCAAGAAGGTCGAGGCTGATGGCCTGAAGGTGATGAGCGTCGCCGAGGCTGCCGCCTGGGCCGACCTGATGATGATGGCCACGCCGGACGAGCTGCAGGCCGACATCTACAAGGACCACATCGAAGCCAACATCCGCGACGGCGCCGCCATTGCCTTCGCCCATGGCCTCAACGTCCATTTCGGCCTGATCGAGCCGAAGTCGACCGTCGACGTGCTGATGGTCGCACCGAAGGGCCCGGGCCACACCGTGCGCGGCGAATACGAGAAGGGCGGCGGCGTGCCGTGCCTCGTGGCCGTTCACCAGAACGCTTCGGGCAATGCCCTTGACCTTGGCCTGTCCTACGCCTGCGGCGTCGGCGGCGGCCGCTCGGGCATCATCGAGACCACCTTCAAGGAAGAGTGCGAGACCGACCTGTTCGGCGAGCAGGCCGTGCTGTGCGGCGGCCTCGTCGAGCTGATCCGCGCCGGCTTCGAGACCCTGGTTGAAGCCGGCTACGCGCCGGAGATGGCCTACTTCGAGTGCCTGCACGAAGTGAAGCTCATCGTCGACCTCATCTACGAGGGCGGCATTGCCAACATGAACTACTCCATCTCCAACACCGCCGAATGGGGCGAGTATGTCACCGGCCCGCGCATCGTGACGGCCGAGACGAAGGAAGAGATGAAGCGCGTCCTCAAGGACATCCAGACCGGCAAGTTCACCTCCGACTGGATGCAGGAGTACCGCGCCGGTGCTGCCAAGTTCAAGGCAACCCGCCGCCTGAACGACGCGCACCAGATCGAGGAAGTCGGTGCCAAGCTGCGCGGCATGATGCCCTGGATCAAGAAGGGCGCGCTGGTCGACAAGACCCGCAACTGATCCTGCCGGTCCCTCGTCCGGACCTGCAAGAACGGCCCGCCCCACGGCGGGCCGTTTTCGTTTGTCGCCTGTCCGCCTTGCCGGCACCGCAGCCGGGTCCGCTGGCCCGCCGTCCCTGCCTGCCGGCCTGTCCCGGCGTGCTGCCGAGGCCCGCGCCCCGCCAGAGCGCCCCCTGAAAGCAGACAGGCCCGGCAATGACGCCGGGCCTGTCCGATCCGTGTGACGCTGTCCGTTGCCTCAGCTATCGAGGAACGAGCGCAGCTTGCGCGACCGGCTCGGATGCTTGAGCTTGCGCAGGGCCTTGGCTTCGATCTGGCGGATACGTTCGCGGGTCACCGAGAACTGCTGACCGACTTCTTCCAGCGTGTGGTCGGTGTTCATGCCGATGCCGAAGCGCATGCGCAGCACGCGCTCCTCACGCGGGGTGAGCGAGGCAAGGACCCGGGTCGTCGTCTCGCGCAGGTTCGACTGGATCGCCGCATCGATGGGCAGGACCGCGTTCTTGTCCTCGATGAAGTCGCCGAGGTGGGAATCCTCCTCGTCGCCGATCGGGGTTTCGAGCGAGATCGGCTCCTTGGCGATCTTGAGGACCTTGCGGACCTTTTCCAGCGGCATCTGCAGCTTTTCGGCCAGCTCTTCCGGGGTCGGCTCGCGGCCGATCTCGTGCAGCATCTGGCGCGAGGTGCGGACGATCTTGTTGATCGTCTCGATCATGTGCACCGGGATGCGGATGGTGCGGGCCTGGTCGGCGATCGAGCGGGTGATCGCCTGCCGGATCCACCAGGTGGCATAGGTCGAGAACTTGTAGCCGCGGCGGTACTCGAACTTGTCCACGGCCTTCATCAGGCCGATGTTGCCTTCCTGGATGAGATCGAGGAACTGCAGGCCGCGGTTCGTGTACTTCTTGGCGATGGAGATCACGAGGCGCAGGTTCGCTTCCACCATTTCCTTCTTGGCGATGCGCGCCTCGCGCTCGCCCTTCTGGACCATGGAGACGATCTTGCGGAACTCGGTGATCTCGAGACCGGTTTCGGTCGCCAGGGTCTGGATCTCCTGCCGCAGCTCGCGGATGGTGTCCTTTTCCTTGGCGACAAAGTTCTTCCAGCCGCGCGTGGCAAGGTTTGCCACCTTGCGCAGCCAGTTCGGGTCGAGCTCGGCGCCCTGGTACTGCTTGAGGAAGTCGGTGCGGTCGACGCCGTAGCTGTCGGCCAGACGCAGCAGGCGGCCTTCGTAGCCCATCAGGCGCTTGTTGATGTCATAGAGCTGCTCGACCAGCGCATCGATGCGGTTCTGGTTGAGCGACAGGCTCTTGACGTCGGCGACCAGCTCTTCCTGGATCTTCTTGTAGCGGCGCTCCTGGCTCGGCGAGAGCGTCTTGTTGGCCAGCTTGTTCTCGACGAGCTGGTCCTGCAGGCGGCGCAGCTTCTTGTAGCTGTCGGCAACCCGGTCGAAGGTTTCCAGCACCTGCGGCTTCAGCTCGGCTTCCATGGCCGACAGGGAGACGTTGGACTCGAACTCGTCCTCTTCCTCCTCGCCCTCTTCCGGCAGGCGCTCGCCGTCCGGACCAAGGCGCGGCGCGTCGCCCTCACCCGCCGGCGGCCGCTTCGGCATGCCGTCGTCGTTGAGCTCGATCTCCTCTTCCTCGCCCTCGCCGACGACCGGCCCGCCACGCCCGTCCGGGCCGGCGTAGGTCGCCTCAAGGTCGATGATGTCGCGCAGGAGAACCTTGCCCTCGTTCAGCTCGTCCCGCCAGATGATGATGGCCTGGAAGGTCAGCGGGCTTTCGCAGAGACCTGCGATCATCGCCTCGCGGCCGGCCTCGATGCGCTTGGCGATGGCGATTTCGCCCTCGCGCGACAGGAGCTCGACCGAGCCCATCTCGCGCAGGTACATGCGCACCGGGTCGTCGGTGCGGTCGGTGGGCTCGCGGGCGGTTCCCGCCTTGGCGAGTGCCGTGGAGCTGGCAGGCACCAGCTCGCCCCCATCCTCGCTGTCGTCGACCTGGGCCTCGTCAACCTCATCGCTGTCGATGACGTTGATGCCCATGTCGGACAGCATCGACATCGTGTCTTCGATCTGTTCCGAGGAGACCTGCTCGGAGGGCAACACCTCGTTCAGCTCGTCATAGGTGACATAGCCGCGCTTCTTCGCGGCCTTGATCATGCGCTTGACGGCGGCATCGGACAGGTCGAGCAGCGGGCCATCCTGCCCCTCCCCCGACGTCTCCTGTGCCTCTTCCGTCTGTGTTGCCTTAGCTACCATTGTCTGCTCCAGAACCGCCGCGGTGAGCGGCGTCGCACCCGCCTGTCAGGACCTGATCCGAATCGCCCTCGCGAGCCCATCCGTGTCGCGCTGCCCTGACGCTGCGCGGAGATGGCGGGTGATGATTCGGGTTTTAGTCCCTGTCCCTTAAGTCCCACTTAACCGTAAGGCCCGATTGCCGAAATTCGCCTGAGCGCTCGGCTGACCAAACCCGTTCCCGCGAGCGCGCCGGTCAGACGCCTCGCCAGGCCATACGTCAGGATGTTGCAGCATCGTTCTGTGAACTGCCCGTGGTCTCGTGCCATGCGGAGCGGAGTGAGCTGCCTGAATTTCCCTATTTAGCTCGACGCATGTGATTCGCAAGTGTGATTCGCGACCAGTCAATGCGATTCGGGCAAAAATCACCGTCTTCGTAAACCTTTGCGTCACCAAAGCCGCCTTGCGGGGCTCTCCGGCCTGCCGGCGCCGGCCCCGCGCTGCCTGTGCTGCGGTGCGCAGCCCGGTGTCACCGCGGCCGCGGCGCGCTCAGGATGCGACCGCCGGCGCGGCGCGCAGCTTGCGCGCCCGTTCGGCCAGCTCCGCCTCCTCGCGCGCACATTCCTCGCGCCGGCGGGCCAGATCCTGGGTCAGTCCGCGAATGCGGTTCCAGGAGCCCTCGTCCAGCTCGATCTCGGCCGCGTCCAGCTCCTGTTTCAGGTCCTGCTCCAGGGCAATCAGCTCGAGGCTGTCGAGGAAATGCAGGAAGACCGCTTCGATGAAGTCCTCCGGCGGCCCCTTGCGCAGCAGCGGAAAGCGCTGCGCCAGCTCGGAGAAGCTGCCCAGTCCGGTGCCGGTCCCTGCCCGGGCCTCGTCCGCGCCGGCCTCCCCCATCACCTCGCCCAGCAGCTGGTAGAAGGTGTCGTCCAGCGTCTCGTAGAAGTCGGAGACCGACAGGTTGTCGAAGTCGCTGGCAACCCGGCAGATCGCGTCACGGAAGCGGGCATGCAGCGGATCGGAGAAGCCGAGCCGCGCCACCCGCTCGATATGCCGGTCGAGGAGATGCGGGAACCGCACGCAGAGCCCGCAGATCATCCGTTCCGTGCCGAACATCGGTCCCTGCGGCGCCGAAAGGATGCGGCCACCCGGATCGGTGGTGACAATTGCGTTCGGTCCGCCGCTGCCGCCCCCGCTGCCCGGCTGCCCCGGCGCGCCTGCAAAGCGTCGGCGGCGCGCCTGCTCGTAAAAGAGGTTCGACAGCTTCAGGCGCAGGTCGAGCTGATAGCGCCGCCGCACCCGCTCGTCGCGGATCGTGCCGATCAGATCCTCGAAGCGCTTTTCCAGCGCCGCCTTGCGCTCCGGCGTGTCGAGATTGGCCGCCGAGATTTCCCGGTCCCAGACGGCCTCGGACAGGGGCTGGGCCTTTGCCACCTCTTCCAGAAAGCCGGTGACACCCCGCGCCTTGACGAGGTCGTCCGGATCCTGCCCGTCCGGCAGGAAGCTGAACTGGAACGAATAGCCGGACTTCAGCACCGGGAAGATGCGGTCGATCGCCCGGTGCGCGGCGGCAATGCCGGCCGCATCGCCGTCGAAACAGACGACGGGCTCGGGCGCGAGCTTCCACAGCCGCAGCACCTGCTCTTCGGTAAAGGCCGTGCCGAGGGTCGCCACCACATGGCGGATGCCCGCTTGCCACAGGGCGATGGCATCAAGATAGCCTTCCACCACCACGGCCTGGCCGAGCTTGAACGCCGGCTCGCGCGCCCGGTGGGCGTTGAACAGCATCGTCCCCTTGTGGAACAGCGGCGTTTCCGGGGAATTGAGATACTTCGGCTGGCCGTCGGGATCGAGCGTGCGTCCGCCGAACGCAATGACGCGGCCACGATCGTCATGGATCGGGATCATCAGCCGGCCCCGGAACCGGTCATAGGACGGGCGGCCATCTTCCGGCCGGATGACAAGCCCTGCCTCGACCATGACCGGCTCGTCCACGCCCTGCGCGGCCAGATGCTTCTTCAGCGCGTCCCGGCTGTCTGGCGCAAAGCCGAAGCGGAATTCCGACAGGGTCGCCGGCTGGAGCTGCCGCTTCTGCACATAGGCGCGGGCGGCCTCGCCTCTGGGCCCGGCCAGTTCCGTCTGGAAGAAGCGGGCCGCCATCTCGCAGACATCCGCAAGGCCGGCGCGCTTCTTCTCCTGCCGGGCGGCCTGCGGATCAGGCGCCGGCAGCGCGACGCCGGCCTGCCCGGCCAGCCGTTCGACTGCCTCGGGGAAGCTCAGGCCTTCCGTGTCGGTCAGGAAGCGGAAGTGATCGCCGGAGGCACCGCAGCCGAAGCACTTGTAGCGGCCCCGGCGGTCATCGACGTGGAAGCTCGGGCTCTTTTCCTGGTGGAACGGGCAGCAGGCCCAGAAGTCGCCCTTGCCGGGCTGGGTCTTGCGCCGATCCCAGGACACACGTCGGCCGACGATGTCGGACAGCGATATCCGAGCCTTGATCTCGTCGAGCAAGCGGGTGTCGAAGCGCATGTCTCAGCCTGGTGCCGGGGAGCGAGCCTGTTCCGCTGCCGCGACCGGCAGGTGCAGAGGAGCCCGCAATCGTTCTAGATAGGGGATGGACGGGTCTTCCTGCAAGAGCACCGTCCGGGGCGCGGCGAGCCGCCCGGCACCATCGCGCCTGCCCCGTGTCACCTGCCCCGTGTCACCTGCCCCGTCACGCCTGCCCCGTCACGCCTGCCCCATGTCTCTTGACCCGGCTGCAACAGGGGCGGGCCCGGCGGTCGAGACCCGCCTTCGGGCCCGGTAAAGGCCCTTGCGCCATGCGGACGGCTCCGGCCGTCAGCCCTCGGTCGGCTTCGGCTTGCTGCGCAGCAGATCCTTGACCATGCAGGAGGCCTGCACGAAGTCCATCTGGCCGGGATAGCGCTCCTTGAGCGCGGCCATGCAGCGGCCCATGTCGCGCAGGCCCGCCGCATCGATGGCCCGGATCGTTTCCTCGCAGATCCGGCGCATCGCCCCTTCCTCCATCTGCGGCGGCAGGAACTCGCGGATAATCTCGCTTTCCTCTTCTTCCTGGTCAGCGAGATCGATCTGGCCGGCTTCCTCGTAGCCCCGGCGCGATTCCGTGCGCTGCGCCAGCATGCGGCGCAGGAAGTCGTGGATTTCCTCGTCGGGAACGCCGTCGCGGCCAAGATCGCGGGCGGCCGAGTCGCGGTCCTTGATCGCCGCCAGGATCAGGCGCAGTGTCGCCACGCGCCGCTTGTCGCCGTGCTCGAGCGCCTGCTTCAGCGCGGCGCTGATCTCTTCCCGCATGACAAGTCCCCACGACATCCCCGGGCCCGGCCCGGGACAAATTAGACAAGTTCCGGCCGCAAAGCAACGCCAAACAGATCAAGTCATTGATTTTGCTTGATTTTATTCGCAGAAACCACAGTTGACCGGACCCGCGCCTTGGCCTACATTCCCGCGCTTGAAGCATGAGGGCGCCTGCCGGCCCCGGTTGCGCACATTCACAGTGCTGACGGGCTGCTGCGCCCGATGATGTCATCAACAACACCGGGAAAGCAAGACATGACGACCGCAGACGCGTGGGCCGTTCCGCCTGCCACGGCGCTACTGGTGCTGGCCGATGGGACCGTGATCGAAGGCCGCGGTCTTGGTGCCACGGGCGAGTCCGTCGCCGAAGTGTGTTTCAACACGGCGATCACCGGCTACCAGGAAATCCTCACCGATCCGTCCTACGCCGGGCAGATCGTGACCTTCACCTTCCCCCACGTTGGCAACGTCGGCGTGAACGAGGAAGATGTGGAGACGATCAACATGGCCTCGGCCTCGGGCGTCCGCGGCGCGGTCCTGAAGGCCGACGTCACCAGCCCGTCCAACTACCGGGCGGCGCGCCGGTTCGACGACTGGCTCAAGGCCCGCGGCATCATCGGCATTTCCGGCATCGACACGCGGGCGCTGACGGCCCGCATCCGCGACCTCGGCGTGCCGAACGCGGTCATCGCGCATCACCCGGATGGCACGTTCGACATCGAGGCGCTGAAGGCCAAGGCCGCAGCCTGGCCCGGCCTTGAGGGCATGGACCTGGCGCGGGACGTGACCAGCGGCCAGAGCATGACCTGGACGCAGACGCCCTGGGCCTGGAACGAAGGCTACGGCGAGCGCGGCGCGGCCGAGTTCAAGGTCGTCGCCATCGACTACGGCGTGAAGCGCAACATCCTGCGCCTGCTGGCGGAGGCCGGCTGCGACGTGACGCTGGTGCCGGCCGAGACCTCTGCCGAGGACATCCTGGCGCTGAAGCCGGATGGCGTCTTCCTGTCGAACGGTCCGGGCGACCCGGCGGCCACCGGCGACTATGCCGTGCCGACCATCCGGTCGCTGGTGGCAAGCGGCCTGCCCGTGTTCGGCATCTGCCTCGGCCACCAGATGCTGGCGCTCGCCCTCGGCGGCAAGACGCTGAAGATGCACCAGGGTCACCATGGCGCCAACCATCCGGTGCATGACCACACCACCGGCAAGGTCGAGATCACCTCGATGAACCACGGCTTCGCCGTTGACCGCGACAGCCTGCCGGACGACGTCGAAGAGACGCATGTCTCCCTGTTCGACGGCTCGAACTGCGGCATCCGCGTCAAGGGCAAGCCCGTGTTCTCGGTGCAGTATCACCCGGAGGCGTCCCCCGGCCCGCGCGACAGCCACTACCTGTTCCAGCGCTTCACGGACCTGATGCGCGCCCACAAGGCCGCGCATTAAGGCAGCGCCTTCAGCTGACAAACGAAAGCCCGGCCAAGTGCCGGGCTCAGACTGCCGACAAACCCTCGATCGTCATCCCGGGCGCAGCGGAGCGTCAGCGAAGCGCCGAGCCGGGATCCAGATATCAGCCGCGCGAAGCGCGACACACCTGTCGGTCGCAAGTCGTATCGAGGTGACTTGGGTTTGGGCTCGCTTGCGCTCGCACAGACATGCTGGATTCCGGGTCAGGCCCGGGACAGGCCCCGGATCTGCGGTTCGCGAAACGCTCACCTTGTCTGGAATGACGGCAGGCTGACGAACCCTCTATCGTCATCCCGGCCCAGCTGAGCGTCAGCGAAGCGCCGAGCCGGGATCCAGATATCAGCCGCGCGAAGCGCGACACACCTGTCGGTCGCAAGTCGTATCGAGTTGACTTGGTTTTGGGCTCGCTTGCGCTCGCACAGACATGCTGGATTCCGGATCTGCGGTTCGCTGAAAGCTCACCTTGTCCGGAATGACGGGAAACTCACGAAACTTCGAGGTTTGTCAGCAAGCTCAGCCCGGCCTCGAGCCGGGTTTTTTGTTGGCCACGGCAAGTCGCGGCATCGGGCCTGGAACGGCGCAATAAAAAAGCCCGGTCCTGGGGCCGGGCTTCTTCGTCGTGTCGACCTGCTGGCGTCAGGAGACGGGGATCAGCTTGTCGAGCGAGTTGAGGACGTGGTCCACTTCCGCGACCTGCTCCTGCAGCAGCGCATGCTGTTCCTTCAGCATGTCCTGCTGGGCGCCACAGATCGAGCGCAGCTCCTCGAGCTGCTGACGCCGCGGGGCGTTGCTCTCGACCAGCTTGATGACCCGGCGGATCTCGGTGAGCGTCAGGCCGATCTTCTTTGCCTGCAGGATGACGCGCATGCGGCCGACGTCACGGCGGGAGTAGAAGCGGCGAGCGCCCTTGCGAACGGGATTGATCAATCCCTTCTCTTCGTAGAAGCGCAGGGTGCGGAGGGTGACGGCAAACAGCTCCGACATCTCAGAGATGGCAAGAAGCTTGGTGTCGTTCTCATCGTCGATGACCGGCCCTGCGATATCAGGGACGACGACGATGTTTGTCGCTAAACTGTTCATGGTCGAGTCTTGCCCGGTGGTTGATGCGAAGACGAACGTCGGGCCACATGCGTTTCCGCAGGTCCGGTCTCCCACCTAGTCCGACCCTGCAGTACTGACATCACATATGTTACCCCCTGCCCGACATTTGTCACCCGCACTTCGTTCGAGGTGCAGGGTCACGCGCTACAGGGGGACCGATTTGTTCATCACCGGTACTATTGCACCAGACCCCGTAGTTCGCTTCTCACAACGCGCCAAATTTTGCGCCCTGGATACAAAAAGACGGAAAACGAAACGTTATTTCGCAAGGAAAGCGAGGGTAATTTTGTTGTTGCGACGCACATGACGCAGGATAGAGCAGGCGTTGATTTGAGTGTAGAGCAATGATTTATCAAACTATAGCTATTATCGATAATCCGGAGAGACCGAATACAGCCATTTCGGATCACCTCACCAAAGGTTCGACACCAGTAGCACTCAAGACAAGCGCAAGGAGAGATCTGTGAGTTCGCATATATATTGTGTGATCACAGGCGAGGAACGGCCCTCACGCCCATATGGAAACACTCAGAAACATCCTTGAAACCGTTTTCATCGCTAGTATCTTGACAAAATACGACGTTCCGATGTCGGTTTATAATCGTTCCAAGGAAATCAATTCCGCTGTAATGCAATTCGCCCCGACGTCAGTCACCCGAATGGCGCCACTGGCTGGGGGTCGTGCCGAACCAGCGTTTCGCGGCCCGGGTAAAATTGCCGACGGCTGAAAATCCGAGTCGGAAGGCAATTTCGGAGATCGGCAGCGACGTGTTCCGGAGCAGGTCGGCCGCCGTCTCGCGCCGGACCTGGTCGTAGAGCTCCTGGAAGCTCTGCCCCTGCTCGGACAGACGGCGCTGCAGCACGCGCGCGCTGACGCCAAGGGTCCGGGCGACCATCTCCAGCGACAGGTCTGCCTTGCTGAGGTTCTGGGCAATCTCCTCCCCGACAAGACCGGCCACGCCGGTCACCTGGCCGCGGTCCGCAGTCCGCCGCTGGGCCAGCTCGACCAGCGCGGAAAAGAGGGCCGGATCATGCCGGGGAAGTGCCCGCTCGGCCTGATCGACCGGCAGGGAAACGCTGTTGTAGGGGGCGTCGAACGCGAGCGAGGCTCCGAACACCTGCCGATGCAGTTTCAGGTCGGCCGGCTTTGACCGGGCAATCCGGAACTCCGCCAGCCGCATCACGTCCGGTCCGAGCGCCGTCGACAGGCGGACGGCGAGGGCTGCAGCAATGCGGTCGGCAAGCTGGTCCCGCAGCACGATGCGCGGCGACAGGCGCCAGACCAGCTCGGTCCGCTTGCCGCTGGTGCGCGCGGTGCAGTCCGCAAGGTCGATGAGGGACCGGTGATGGGCCGCGATCACCTCGAAGGCGACCTTCGGCGTCGGCGCGTAGGCAATGGCCAGCATCAGGGGATGCATGGCCCCGCCGTCGGGCAGGCCGGAACAGCGCACACCGATGTAGTCGTCCTTCAGCATCCGGGCGCCGAACTCGAGCAGATGCGCATAGTCATTCAGCGACAGGAACCGGGAGTAGAGGGCGCCGGCCGGCGGCAGCGTGACGCCTGCCTTGCGGCTGACGTCGTCCAGTGTCAGGCCGTTGCGGGCCAGATGCAGGGCAAATGCCTTCAGCACGCTGCCGAAGACCTGCGCCGTCTCCTCGCACCGCCCGCCATGCCCCTGCTCGCGCTGCCCTTCAGCCGCGTCGTCCACGTCCCCGGTCCCATTTGTCGGCAGGCCCGTCCGGCCCTGCCCCCCAGCCACAAAGATAGCGCCCTTGTATACCGACAATCCCGCAGCGGGGCGATGGTAAAAAAACCTTTGAAAACAAAGCCTTTACAGAAGATTAACAGTAATATTGCAATTTTTCGCAATGCCGACAACCACAGAATGCACTTTCCGACCCCTGGCAACCCGACGGTAGCCGGCGAAGAAATTCGATTTGGCACCCCGGCCGACGGTGCTAAAGATGTCCCGCCGGCCAGACCATGCCACCCGGGACCCAGTGATGGCAGAGACGAAGAAATCCCCGCGCCCGCCCGTGATGACGCCGGACCAGTTCCGCGACTGGCGCCGCGCCCTTGGCCTCAAGCAGAAGGAGGCTGCGGAACGCCTCGGCCTGAAGAAGCGCATGATCCAGTATTACGAGAAGGGCCATCGCGACGGGCGGCCGGTCGAGATCCCGAAATCCGTCCGCCTCGCCTGCTACGCGCTGAGCCAGGGGATCGGCGATTTTGACGGAACGGCAACCACGGCAGCCAACCTTCCGCCCCGCCCGGCGGACGGAGCGCCCGCCTCAGACTTGGATTGATGCGATCCGGGGTTTCATCCTCGGAGTTTATTGCCTATAAGGCGCGCTCAGCCACCAGTGTAATCCTCTTGGACGAGCCCTCACGTCCGCGCTTCAAGGCGCGGCGACGGGACGATGCGAGCCACGATGCCCAAACGCACAGACATCTCCTCCATCCTGATCATCGGCGCCGGTCCGATCGTCATCGGCCAGGCCTGCGAGTTCGACTATTCGGGCACCCAGGCCTGCAAGGCGCTGCGCGAGGAAGGGTATCGAATCATCCTCGTCAACTCCAATCCGGCGACGATCATGACGGACCCGGATCTGGCGGATGCCACCTACATCGAACCGATCACGCCGGAAGTCGTGGCGAAGATCATCGAGAAGGAACGCCCCGACGCGCTCCTGCCGACCATGGGCGGACAGACCGCGCTGAACTGCGCGCTTGATCTGGAGCGGGAAGGCATTCTCGAGAAGTTCGGCGTGGAGATGATCGGTGCCCGTGCCGAGGTCATCGAGAAGGCGGAGGACCGCGAGAAGTTCCGCGCTGCGATGGATGCCATCGGGCTGGAGAACCCGCGCGCCTCGATCGCCTCCTCGCCCGCGATCCGCGATGCCAACGGCAAGATCATCGGCTACGACCGCAGCGCCGGCTTCCAGGAAGCCATGAAGGCCCTCGACGAGATCGGCCTGCCGGCCATCATCCGTCCCGCCTACACGCTCGGCGGCACGGGCGGCGGCGTGGCCTACAACCGCGAGGAATTCGAGACGATCGCCCGCTCGGGCATCGACGCCTCGCCGGTTGGCCAGATCCTGATCGACGAGAGCCTGCTGGGCTGGAAGGAGTACGAGATGGAAGTCGTCCGCGACAAGGCGGACAACTGCATCATCATCTGCTCCATCGAGAACATCGACCCGATGGGCGTGCACACGGGGGATTCCATCACGGTCGCGCCGGCGCTGACGCTGACCGACAAGGAATACCAGATCATGCGCGACGCCTCGATTGCGGTGCTGCGCGAGATCGGCGTCGAGACGGGCGGGTCGAACGTGCAGTTCGCCGTCAATCCGGAAAACGGCCGCCTTGTCGTCATCGAGATGAACCCGCGCGTGTCGCGCTCCTCCGCCCTCGCCTCGAAGGCGACCGGCTTCCCGATCGCCAAGGTCGCGGCCAAGCTCGCGGTCGGCTACACGCTGGACGAGCTGGAGAACGACATCACCGGCGGCGCGACGCCGGCCTCGTTCGAGCCGACGATCGACTACATCGTCACCAAGATCCCGCGCTTCGCCTTCGAGAAGTTCCCGGGCTCCGTGCCGACGCTGACCACGGCCATGAAGTCGGTCGGCGAGGTCATGGCCATCGGCAGGACCTTCCCCGAAAGCCTGCAGAAGGCCCTGCGCGGGCTGGAGACCGGTCTCACCGGCCTCGATGAAGTCGAGATCCCGGGCCTTGGCCAGGGTGACGACCAGAACGCCATCCGCGCGGCCATCTCCACGCCGACACCGACCCGTCTGCTCAACGTCGCCCAGGCCATCCGTCTCGGCATGCCGCTCGACCAGATCTATGCCATCTGCGGCATCGACCCCTGGTTCCTCGAGCAGATCGCCGGCATCATCGAGATGGAAGCGAAGGTGCGCGCCAACGGACTGCCGCAGTCGGCGGAAATGCTGCGTCGTCTCAAGGCCATGGGCTTCTCGGACGCGCGCCTCGGCTCGCTCTCGGGCCTCGATGCCGACGCGGTTGCCAAGCGCCGCGCCGATCTCGGCGTGCATCCGGTCTACAAGCGCATCGACACCTGCGCGGCCGAATTTGCCTCGCCGACGGCCTACATGTACTCGACCTACGAGACCCCGTTCGCAGGCGCTCCGGTCAGCGAGGCGATGCCCTCGGACCGCAAGAAGGTCGTCATCCTCGGCGGTGGCCCGAACCGCATCGGCCAGGGCATCGAGTTCGACTACTGCTGCTGCCATGCCGCCTTCGCCCTGGAAGATGCCGGCTATGAATCGATCATGGTCAACTGCAACCCGGAAACGGTCTCCACGGACTACGACACGTCCGACCGGCTCTACTTCGAGCCGCTGACCCCGGAGGACGTGCTGGAGATCATCCGCGTCGAACAGTCCAACGGCACCCTGCACGGCGTGATCGTCCAGTTCGGCGGCCAGACGCCCTTGAAGCTGGCCCAGGCCCTCGTGAAGGCCAACGTGCCGATCCTCGGCACCTCGCCCGACATGATCGACCTTGCCGAGGACCGGGACCGGTTCCAGCGTCTCCTGACCAAGATCGGCCTGAAGCAGCCGCAGAACGG
Source organism: Pannonibacter sp. XCT-53 (assembly GCF_009915765.1). Lineage (NCBI taxonomy): Bacteria > Pseudomonadati > Pseudomonadota > Alphaproteobacteria > Hyphomicrobiales > Stappiaceae > Pannonibacter > Pannonibacter tanglangensis. Next base: position 471,107 of record NZ_JAABLQ010000001.1, on the reverse strand, counting down.
CATCGCCTATTCCGTCGAGCAGGGCCGCCTGATTGCCGGCCAGCTCGGCCTGCCGCTGGTGGTGCGTCCGTCCTACGTTCTGGGCGGCCGTGCCATGCAGATCATCCGGGACGAGGAAGCCCTCAACTCCTACCTGCTCGGCACCCTGCCGGAGCTGGTGCCGGGAGAGATCCGCGCCAAGTACCCGAACGACAAGACCGGCCAGATCAACACGCTGCTCGGCACCAATCCGCTGCTGTTCGACCGGTATCTCGACGGCGCCATCGAAGTTGACGTGGACGCCCTGTCCGACGGCAAGGACGTGTTCGTCTGCGGCATCATGGAGCACATCGAGGAGGCCGGGATCCACTCCGGCGACAGCGCCTGCTCGCTGCCGCCCTACTCGCTCTCGGCCGAGCTGATCGACGAGCTCAAGCGCCAGACGGTGGCCCTTGCCAAGGCGCTCGAGGTCGGCGGCCTGATGAACGTCCAGTACGCGATCCGCGACGGCGAGATCTTCGTGCTGGAGGTGAACCCGCGCGCCTCGCGCACCGTGCCTTTCGTCGCCAAGACCATCGGCCTGCCGATCGCCAAGATCGCCAGCCGCGTGATGGCCGGCGAAAGCCTCGCGTCCTTCAACCTGACGGAGAAGACGCTGACGCATGTGGCGGTCAAGGAAGCCGTGTTCCCCTTCGCCCGGTTCCCGGGCGTCGACACGATCCTCGGCCCCGAGATGCGGTCGACCGGCGAGGTCATGGGCCTCAACGGCTCCTTCGCCTCGGCCTTCGCCAAGTCGCAGATCGGCGCCGGCACCGGCGTCCCGGTCGGAGGCACGGTGTTTGTCTCGATGCGCGACCAGGACAAGACCGGCGTCGTCGATGCGGTCCGCCGTCTGGAGCGGCTGGGCTTCCGCATCATCGCCACCAGCGGCACGCAGCGCTACCTTGCAGAACAGGGAATTGCCTGCACAAAGGTCAACAAGGTGCTTGAAGGCCGCCCGCACATCGTTGATGCTATCAAGAATGGAGAGGTCCAGCTCGTCTTCAACACGACCGAAGGCGCGCAGGCCCTGTCCGACAGCCGTTCGATGCGTCGCGCTGCCCTCCTGCACAAGGTGCCCTACTACACGACCCTCGCCGGGGCCGTGGCAGCGGCAAGGGGCATCGAGGCGTATAAAACCGGCGGCCTTGAAGTTAGACCCCTGCAGTCCTACTTCGGCTAAGGCTCTATTCATCCACACTCGGGCCGGACTGGAACATGTCCGGCCGGAGCGTGTTTTTTATGTTCTTTCGGCCCGCGCCCTCGGTGCGGGCCATGGTACGTGAAGGTCCAGGACCAATGGAAAAGATCCCGATGACGGCTGCCGGCTATGCGATGCTGCAGTCCGAACTGAAGGAGCGCACGTCGGTCGAGCGTCCCCGGATCGTTGAGGCGATTTCCGAGGCCCGTGCGCACGGCGATCTGTCGGAAAACGCCGAGTATCATGCGGCCAAGGAAGCCCAGAGCCACAACGAGGGCCGCATTGCGGAGCTCGAGGACAAGCTCGGCCGCGCCGAGATCATCGACGTCTCCAAGCTGTCCGGCACCACCGTCAAGTTCGGCGCGACCGTGACGCTGATCGACGAGGACACCGAGGAAGAGAAGAAGTACATGATCGTCGGCGATGTCGAGGCCGACGTGAAGCAGGGCAAGATCTCGATTTCCTCTCCGATTGCCCGTGCGCTCATCGGCAAGTCGGTTGGCGACACCGTGGAAGTTTCGGCTCCGGGCGGCTCGCGCTCGTACGAGATCGAGAACATCCAGTTCGTCTGACACCCGGATATCCGGCGTCCTTGCATGAAAATGCCCGCGGCTTCGCGGGCATTTTTTGTTGGCACACGGGGCAATGGCACAGGCCCTCAAGGCGGTTCGCTGATCGAGGGGTATCGAAGTCTCTATGGCTTCCGAGCAATTTCAATGCTTTATGCATCGCCACCGCAGGATGTCGCGTAACGCCGTCCACATGACCTGCAAGGTTGCTGCCGACTGTAACCCTGTCCGGAACAGGAAGGTCTTGTCGTCTATTCACCCGACAGGTTCTGCGTCCAGTCCTCATGCCCGTGGCGCACGCGAATGATCAGCACATCATTGCGGTCGTCGACGACATAGATCACGAGATGAGACCGGACCGGATAAACGCGGACAGGCGGGCTGATTTCATGACGTTCCCGCGCCACATGCGGATTGGCTGCAATCAGTTCGAAGACGTTTTCCAGCAAACCATGATAGCGTGCGGCCTGCGCTTCGCCAAACTGCATAGCCCCTTCGATCACAATCCGCGTGATATCGTCCGCGGCCTTGCGTGTGAGCCTATAGGCCATCCGAAGACGGATCCGTCCGGACGCGATGACGCACAGTCTTCAGGATGTCGGCCATAGATTGGTCACTGACGCCGCTTTCCAGACCTTCGGTAACGAGCATCTGCATATGGGCAATCTTGCCGCAGCGCTCCTGGTCGCGACGGATCAAGTCACGCACATAATCACTCGCGTTGCTGTAACGCCCCGAACCAGCCTGCGCCTCCACCCACTCCTTCATGGGATCCGGAAGCGAGACATTCATCGTCGCCATGACCAAAGTCCTCCAGGAACACCGGCAAAGTTTGGCAGGGTTTGGCAAAGTTTGTCAAATGGCCAGTTGCGGCCACAACCGTGTTTGGTCACTCTCACTTGGAAATCGGCACCATCGCCTCGTCCTTGGTGCGCCGGATGGTGAGCGCGGTGCGCACGCTGTCGACGTTGGGGGCGGCGGTCAGCTCGCGAATGATGAAATTCTGGAAGGTCTGCAGGTCGGGGGCGACGCACTTCAGCAGGAAATCCACCTCGCCGGACAGCATGTAGCACTCCCGGACGATCGGCCAGTTGTTCACGGTCTGCTCGAAGGCGATCAGGTCGCCTTCCGTCTGGCTGTGCAGGCCCACCATGGCGAAGGCCGTGACCTCGTAGCCCAGCTGCTTCTCGTCGAGCAGCGTCCGGTAACCGCGAATGAGTCCGGCCTCCTCCAGGGCACGGACACGGCGCAGACAGGGCGGCGCGGATATCCCCACGCGCCGGGCGAGTTCAACGTTGGTCATCCGCCCATCCTGCTGTAGTTCTTTCAGGATGTGCCAATCGATGGCATCAAGCCGAGCTTTCAAGAATCTCTCCATCTCGATAGGGGCGGGTGGTCTCCTGGACCGGGGCTGGAGGGCTCTGCCGGCCTTGTCCCGTGGCTGAGGCCTTGCGACTCTCTGGCTTGCCCGCGTACATGAAGCCGGAAGTAAAATTTTTTTGGCGGTTCTGCAAGACTATAACAAAAAGCCCGATGAATAAGAAAGAACTCGAAACCGCCATTTCCGGCGGCTCCGCCCCGGTCTGGATCCTGACCGACGGCAAGGCTGGCGACGAGGCGCAATGCATCGGCGTTGCCGAGGCGCTGGGGCTTGCCTACGAGCGCCGGGTGGTCCGCCCGCGCGCGCCCTTCACCTGGGCCATGCCCTACGGGCCGATCGATCCGCGCGAGAGCGAGCTGAGGCCGGGCAGTCCCCTCGCCCCGCCGTTCCCGCGTCTGGCCATCGCCTCCGGACGCCGGGCCGTGCCCTATCTCAAGCGCCTGAAGCGGATCAGCGACGGCTACACCTTCACCGTTTTCCTCAAGGATCCGCGCACCGGACCGGCGACGGCCGACTTCATCTGGGTCAGCACGCATGACCGCCTGCGCGGCGACAACGTGATGGTGACCCTGACCGCGCCGCATCGGATGAGCGCGGCCCGTCTCGCCCGCGCCAGCGCGACGCCGGATCCGCGGCTTGACGGCATTGCCCATCCGCGCGTCGCCGTCCTCGTCGGCGGAGACAGCCGGCACCACCGGTTCTCGGATGCCGACGTCCATGCGCTGGTCAGCGGTCTGGAGACATGGGCGCGCATCGGGGCCCGGCTGATGATCACCACCTCGCGGCGGACGCCGCCCGCGCTTGCGCGCGCGCTGGTGGACCTGTCGGCGAGAGGGGGCCATTTCTTCTGGGATGGCACGGGCGACAATCCGCTCGCCGCCATGCTGGCCCGCGCCGAGGCCATCGTCGTCACGGCCGACAGCACCAACATGATCGGCGAGGCGGCCGCAACCGGCCGCGCCGTCCACGTGTTTCATCCCGGCGGCGGCCACGCCAAGATTGGAAAGTTTTTGTCCGAACTGGCCAAGAACGGCATCCTTCACCCCTTCCCCGGGCCGCTCAAAACCACTACCTACGAGCCGCTGAACAGCACACCGGAAATCGCCGCAGCCATTCGCGACGCCCTCCTGCGGCGCGCGGCTGCCGGCCAAAGCACGATTGCCAGCCAGCCTTGAGGCCGGCACAGGAACGTCCAAGGGGGCTCGCATGACCACGCAGCACGTCAAGCTTCTCATCATCGGGTCGGGACCGGCCGGGTACACGGCCGCGATCTATGCGGCCCGCGCCATGCTCGAGCCCGTTCTTGTCGCCGGCATCCAGCCGGGCGGCCAGCTCACCATCACCACCGACGTGGAAAACTACCCGGGCTTCGCCGAGCCGATCCAGGGCCCCTGGCTGATGGAGCAGATGCGCCTGCAGGCCGAGCATGTCGGCACGCGGCTGCACTACGACACGATCACCGAGGTTGATCTCTCCTCCCGGCCGTTCCGCGCCGTTGCCGACAGCGGCACCATCTTCCTTGCCGAGGCACTGGTGATTGCCACGGGGGCGCAGGCGCGCTGGCTCGGCCTGCCCTCGGAGCAGGAGTTCATGGGGGCCGGCGTGTCGGCCTGCGCCACCTGCGACGGCTTCTTCTACCGCGGCAAGGAGGTTGTGGTCATCGGCGGCGGCAACAGCGCGGTCGAAGAAGCGCTGTACCTTGCCAATCTGGCCTCGAAGGTCACGGTCATTCACCGCCGCGACACCTTCCGCGCCGAGCGGATCCTGCAGGAGCGCCTGTTCCGGCATCCGAAGATCAGCGTGGTCTGGGACAGCGCCGTCGACCAGATCCTCGGGGGTGGCATGCCCAAGGCCGTGACCGGGGTCCGGATCCGGAACGTCAAGACCGGCGCGCTGCAGGACCTTGCCACCGATGGCGTCTTCGTGGCCATCGGCCACGCGCCGTCGGTCGATCTGTTCCGCGGGCAGCTGCAGCTCAAGCCGAACGACTACATCTTCACCGAGGCCGATTCCACCCGCACCTCCGTGCCCGGCGTCTTCGCGGCCGGAGATGTCACGGACGACGTGTATCGTCAGGCCGTGACGGCTGCCGGCATGGGCTGCATGGCAGCGCTTGAAGCGGAAAAATTTCTGGCGGAACATGGTCCGGGCACGAAGGCCTGACAGAATCGCCCTCCCGCGCGCGTCCAGCGCCCGGCACGAGCGGAGGCTCCAATGATGGATTGGGATAAGCTGCGGATCTTTCATGCTGCTGCGCAGGCGGGAAGCTTTACCCATGCCGGCGACAGCCTGAACATGAGCCAGTCCGCAGTCAGCCGTCAGGTCAGCGCCCTTGAGGCGGATCTTGGCGTGCCGCTGTTCCACCGCCATGCCCGCGGCCTCCTGCTCACCGAGCAGGGGGAGCTGCTCTACCGCACGGCACGCGAAGTGCTGATGAAGCTCGAAGCCGTGCAGACGCGCCTGACCGACAGCCGCGAGAAGCCGACCGGCGTGCTGCGCGTGACCACGACGGTGGGCCTCGGCTCGACCTGGCTGACCTCGCGCATCAACGAGTTCATCGACCTCTATCCGGACATGGAGCTGCGGCTGATCGTCGATGATGCGGAACTGGACCTGTCCATGCGCGAGGCGGACATCGCCATTCGCCTGCGCCAGCCGACCCAGCCGGACCTGATCCAGCGCAAGCTGTTCACCGTGCATTTCCACGTCTACGCCTCGCCGTCCTACCTCAAGCGCTACGGCACGCCTGCCACGCTGGAAGAGCTGGACCAGCATCGCCTCGTCACCTTCGGCGAGCATGCGCCGGCCTATCTGCGCGACATGAACTGGCTGGAGACGGCCGACCGCGACCCGTCCGAGCCGCGCCGGGTCGTGCTGCGCGTCAACAACGTCGTCGCCATCAAGAAGGCGATCCAGCAGGGCATCGGCATCGCCATCCTGCCCGACTATCTGGTCGAGAACGACGCCGGCCTGGTTCAACTCCTGACGGACATCGAGGACCGGATTCCGAGCTTCGACACCTATTTCGTCTATCCGTCGGAGCTGAAGAACACCGCACGCGTCACGGCCTTCCGCGACTTCCTGCTCGCCAAGGCCGAGCGCTGGTCCTACTGAGCCAGCCTTTTTCTCCCGCAGTGCAACGCGAAACCGGACCGCCCGACACGCGGTCCGGCTGCGACACTTTGGCCCTCTTGCCGGAAACATGGGCAATCCGGCGAGCCAGCGCCGATGCACGACTGGCCACAGACTGACCCGAAGACGCTGATTTTACAGGCATTTGCCCATGCGGACGGCAAGCGTTGTGCAGCGCAACCTGAACTTGACGACAAACGCATGACGATTTCGCCAGCTACCCGCCAGATGCATAGCAGATCTGCGCTTCTGCCACTTGTTTCGGCAGCTTGTGCACTGCATATAAGCATCACTGTTGGTTCTGCGGCGTCGCACTCTCCTCCCAGCGACGCCAATTCAGCCAGCTGTTCCCCTCTGGAAGGTGATCTTTCACCGCTGTGAGAGATCAAAAAATAACTGCCGGGTCCTTTGACCCGGCTTTTTTTTGTCCTGCATCCGGAGCCGGCTGGCAGGGCGAGGGGACCAGCCTGCGCCCGCCCGGACTGCCCCCGTCGCAACCGGCGGCACAGGCCCGACCGGCCGGTCGCGCGAGTGCCGCCGTGCCCCGTGGCGTGCCGGGTCGCCTCACATGAAGAGCTTTTCGCCCTCAAGCCCCTTGTAGAGACCCGCGACCTGCTCGCCATAGCCGTTGAACAGAAGCGTGGGCCGGCGCTCGCCGGTGCCCAGCAGCTCCTCGTCGGCCTGGCTCCAGCGCGGATGCGGCACCTCCGGGTTCACGTTGGCCCAGAACCCGTATTCCGAGCCGGCGATCTCCTCCCAGAACGAGACCGGCCGCGTGTCGGTGAAGGAGATGCGCACCACGGACTTGATCGACTTAAAGCCGTATTTCCACGGCAGCACCAGCCGGATCGGCGCACCGGACTGTTTCGGCAGCGGCTTGCCATAGACACCGGTGGCCATGAAGGCCAGCTCGTTGGTGGCCTCGGCCAGCGTCAGGCCCTCCACATAGGGCCATGGGTACCAGCTCGCCTTCTGGCCGGGGGCAATCGACGGGTCGAGGAAGGTTTCCATGCGCACGTACTTCGCCTCGGCCCGCGGCGCGGCCAGCTTCACCAGCTCGGCAAGGGCAAAGCCCGACCAGGGCACCGCCATCGCCCAGGCCTCGACGCAGCGGAACCGATAGAGCCGCTCTTCCAGCGGCATGCGCTTCAGCAGGTCGTCGATGCCGATCTCCTGCGGGTTGTCGCAGAGCCCGTCGAGCTTCACCGTCCAGGGCCGGATCGACAGCTGCTGCGCGGCGGCCGAAATGCGCTTGTGCGAGCCGAACTCGTAGAAATTGTTGTAGGTCTCGACGAAGGCCGGGTTCGTGAGGTCCCGGTCCAGGGTAAAGGCCGGATTGCGCGCGACCGGATAGAGCCCGGCGCTCGGGTCCTCCTGCGCGCGCAGCTGGCCGGGGATCAGCCCGCCCAGGATGCCGCCGGCAAGGCCAAGCCCCGCCAGCACCTGGCGCCGGTTGAAGAAGACCGCTTCCGGAGTGGCCTCGTGCTCCGGGATGGTCCAGCCGGGTCTGTGAAGGATGTTCATGGGCAGGCTCCCTTGCATGCCGTTCCGCAACTGCCCGCATGGGAACCGCCTGCGGCCGCTCCGCGCAAGTCACGGTCGGGTGAGGCCGCGAGGAAGCCCCGCCCGACCGTGTCTGCAGCAGGGGTCAGGCGGCGCGCGCCGCCGCGCGCTGGACAACCTGGTCGGCCGCCTTGCCGACCAGTTCGGCCAGATGGTCGAAGCGGTGCGTGTAGCTTCCGACCCCCGACGTGGCCGAGCGCAACTCGACGATCAGATCGGTGATGTCGGCTTCCGGGATCAGCGCGCGCACCTCGTCCCATCCCGGCCAGCCGGGTCTTGCATCAAAGCCGAGCAACTGGCCGCGGCGGGCCGAGATGATCGCGTTGATGCGCGGCGTGGCCTCGCTCGGACACAGCACCTTCACCTGGTGCACAGGCTCGAGCAGGACAGGGCTGCAGGCCGGCAGGCCCTCGCGCATGGCCAGGATCGCGGCCATCTTGAAGGCCTGATCGGAACTGTCGACCGAATGGTACGAGCCGTCGGTCAGGGTCACGGCAAGATCGACCAGCGGGAAGCCGAGCGGACCGGTGGCAAGCGCCTCGGCAACCCCCTCCCCCACCGCCGGGATATACTGTTTCGGCACCACGCCCCCGGTGATCCGGTCCGAGAAGCGGAACCCCTCGCCGCGACCGAGCGGCCGGATGTCGAGCGCAACGTCGCCGAACTGGCCATGGCCGCCCGACTGCTTCTTGTGGCGGCCGCGCACGGACGTGCCCTGGCGGATCGTCTCGCGATAGGCGACCTTCGGGGCGCGCACGTCCAGGGAAAGTCCGTACTTGCCACGCAGGCGTTCCTGCGCGACGCGCAGATGCATCTCGCCCTGCCCCTCCAGCCGTGTCTCGGCCGTCTCCGCGCCCTGCGTCACCCGCAAGCCGGGGTCTTCTTCCAGAAGCTTTGCAAGGGCGGCCGACAGCTTGACCTCATCCTTGCGTTCGGCCGCCGCCAGCGCGACGGACAGGACCGGTTCAGGGATCCAGGACCGGGCCACCTGCGGCGCCTTGCGGCCGAGGCCGAGGGTCTCGCCGGTCTGCACCCCCTCCAGCTTGCCCAGCGCCACCGTCTCGCCGGCCTCGCCCTGAGGACGCTTGGCGGTCTGCTGACCGTTGAGCGCAAACACGCCGCTGACCCGCACCTCGCTGCCATCGGCGCGGACCAGACCCGTTGCGTCGCTCACGCGGCCGGACAGGACACGCACGAGCGACAGCTTGCCGCCATGCGAGGTGTGGAGTGTCTTCAGCACCTGCACCGCGTCGCAGTCTGCCGGCAGGTCAAGGCGATGCCGGGTGGCCGCGATGCCTGGTGCCTCGTGGCGCAGCGCCTTCATCAGCCGCTGGATGCCGTTGCCATGGTCCGCCGATCCGATGAACACCGGACAGATCAGGCCTTGCCGCATTTCGGTGACAAGATCGGCAAAGATCCGCTCCCGTCCCGGCGCGATGTCCTCGAGCAGGGCCTCCATCAGCACATCGTCGTGGTCCGCAAGCCGCTCCAGCATGGAGAACCGGGCCTCGACCTCGCGCTGGTGCTCGTCATCCGGCATCTCGATCACCAGGCTTTCCGCATGTTCCCGGTAGACAAAGGCCCGTTCCAGCGCCAGGTCGATGAAGCCCATCGCGATGCCGTTCTTCCAGATCGGGATCTGGCGCAGCACCAGCGGCACGGCGGACGCCGGCTGCAGGGCGGCCAGCACCTCGCGCACGCGCCGGTCGGTGCGGTCGATCTTGTTGAGGAACAGCACGCGGGGAATGCCGCGATCCTCCAGTGTCTTCAGGATGAGCTGCAGCGCCGGGATCTTCTTGTCGTCGGCTTCCGCCACCACCACGGCCATGTCGACACCGCCGAGCACGCCCTGGGCCTCGCTCGGGAACTCCACCGATCCGGGACAGTCGAGAAAGGTGTAGCGGTCCCCGAGATAGTCGGTCTCCGCCACATTGACCTCGACGCTCATCCCGTGCGCGCGGGCTTCCGGGCTGGCATCGCCGACACTGGTGCCGGCGGCCACGCTGCCCTGGCGCGTCAAGGCCCCGGTGCGTGCCAGGATGGCCTCCAGCAGGGTCGTCTTGCCGCTTGCGAAGGGGCCGAGCAGGGCGATGCACCGGGGCCCGGCGTGTCTGCCGCCGGCGTCCGTCTGCCCGTTGGGCTGTGTCCTGTGTTCCGTCATGCCGCTGCCTCCCGTTGGCCTGGGGTGCCAGCGCGGTTTGCGACAGGATTGGCGCCGCAAGGCCGCGCCGCCGCCCGCCATCGGGCGGTAGGTCATGGTCGCGCCGTTTTGTCGGCTTAGGCAAGGAAAACATGTGCGGCGTTGCAGCATCTGCAAGCCGCCACGTCCGCCCCCATCTTCGCCCCCCCATCCCCGCCCTTGGGCAAGGCGGCTTGCAATCCGGGTCCCCGGCGGGGCAGGATTGCGGACACACGCCCCTGGAGTCGACATGCACCCGTTGTCCCGCCGCCCGATCAGTCCTGCAGCCTCCGCCGCACGCCTGCTCCTGGCGCTTGCGCTTGCAGCACTGGTGGCCGCCGTGCCGGCACCGGTGTCAGCCCAGACCTCGGCGCTTGGCGGCTTTCGGGACAATGGCACGGCCGGCGGACGGGCGGCGCGCAGCGAAAACCCCGCGCGCCTGCTCGACCGGGACCGCGCCCGCCAGCTTGGCACCCTTGACAGCACCACGGAGCGTCTGGAGCGGGAACGGGCCGACCGGGCCCGGGAACTCGCGGTTCCCTGTCCGCCGGGCACGACCAAACCCTCCTGCCTGCAAGGTCAGGGCACCACACCGCCTGCCAAGCCCAAGTGACGCCGGCCTGCGATGCCCGGCCCCGCATCAGAAGGCCCCGCAGGAGAAGGCCTGGCATAAGAAGGCCCGGCAAGACGACGGGGCAGCGGGAAAAGGCAACAAAAAACCCGGCCTGACCGCCACGCGGGTGCCAGGACCGGGCCAATCAACAGCGCCAAAGACCCATCACCGGGCACGGCAGGGAACGGAGACCGCTCCCGCCGCCCCGGTGAGCAGGCTTACTTCAGATTGCCGCAGAAGCGCTGGATGCGCGTGCAGGCTTCCTCCAGCGCCTCGGTCGAGGTCGCGTAGGAAATGCGGAAGTTCGGGCCAAGGCCGAAGGCCGAGCCATGCACCACCGCAACGCCCTCGGTCTCCAGCAGCTCGGTGACGAAGTCCTCGTCGGTCGCGATGACCTTCCCGGACGGCGCGGTCTTGCCGATGGTGCCGGCGCAGGACGGGAACACGTAGAACGCGCCTTCCGGCACCGGGCAGACGAGACCCTTGGCCTGGTTCAGCATGGACACCACGAGGTCGCGGCGCGCCTTGAAGATGTCGTTGTTCTTCGGGATGAAGTCCTGCGGGCCGTTGAGGGCTTCCACCGCCGCGTACTGGGCGATCGAGCAGGGGTTGGAGGTCGACTGCGACTGGATGGTCGCAATCGCCTTGATGAGCGAAACGGGACCAGCCGCATAGCCGATGCGCCAGCCGGTCATGGCATAGGCCTTGGAGACGCCGTTGACGGTCAGCGTGCGGTCGTAGAGCGCGGGCTCGACTTCCGCCGGAGTGGCAAACTTGAAGCCGTCATAGGTCAGGTGCTCGTACATGTCGTCGCTCATCACCCAGACATGGGGATGCTTGACGAGCACGTCGGTGAGCGCCTTCAGTTCGGCATGGCTGTAGGCAGCGCCGGACGGGTTGGACGGCGAGTTGAAGATGAACCACTTGGTCTTCGGCGTGATCGCGGCTTCCAGTGCTGCAGCCGTGATCTTGAAGGTGGACTTGTCCGCCTCGACGATCACCGGCGTGCCGCCGGCCAGTTCGACCATGTCCGGGTAGCTCACCCAGTAGGGCGTCGGGATGATGACTTCATCGCCCGGGTTCACGGTCGCCATCAGGGCATTGTAGAGCACCTGCTTGCCGCCGGTGCCAACGGTCACCTGGGCCGGCGTGTAGGTCAGGCCGTTCTCGCGCTTGAACTTCGCGACAATGGCGTCCTTCAGCTCCGGAATGCCGTCAACGGCGGTGTATTTGGTCTTGCCCTCGGTGATGGCCTTGATCGCCGCTGCCTTGATGTTTTCCGGGGTGTCGAAGTCCGGTTCACCGGCACCGAGACCAATCACGTCCCGGCCAGCCGCTTTCAGCTCACGCGCCTTGTTGGTAACCGCGATGGTCGCGGACGGTTTCACGCGCGCGAGGGCGTCGGCAATAAAGCCCATAGGTTTCCTCCGTGGGAGACTGCAGAAACAAGCGCGCGGACCCTAGTGCCAGATCCACGCCGCCGCAAGGGTTAGCCGGGGCATTTTCGCCTCTTCGCGCCCAGACAGCTCCTCCGGACAGCTCCTCCGGACAGCTCCTCCGGCCAGCTCATCCCGGGTGCGCATCCGGACGCGGGCCTGGCAGCAGGTTGGGCAGCGGGTCGGGCAGCGGGCCGGGCAATCTCCCGGATCCGCGCCGCGGAACACTCAGCCGGCAAAGCCGGATAACGCGCGCGGCGCAGAGGCTTGGCGCTTGCCACATTTGGACACAATCTGTTCCGATCTTTTCTGAAGTAGAAAAATTATGCATGGTCAATTTTGTAAAGTGTAAATCTCTAAGGGGTACTACGTAAAGGTGAGTTTTAAAACCGGGTGCAACAGCAATGGCGCGTCTCTTCCCTTCCGTCACACTGCAGCAGTCCGCCAGCAAGGACGCGCTTCAGGCGCTCGACAACCTGCCGGTCGCCGTCATGACGTGCGATCTGAAGACGTTCTGCATCGATTATGCAAACCGGGCCTCCATCGCCCTGGTGGAGCGGCTGCAACATCTGCTGCGGATTGACCCGAAAGCCATTGTCGGAACCTGCATCGACGTGTTCCACCGGAACCCCGCGCACCAGCGCGCCCTGATCTCCAATCCCAAGCGCCTGCCGCACGAGGCGCGCATCACGCTGGGCGACGAGGTCATCGACCTGCACATCTCGGCGATCTACGACAGTGCCGGTCGCTACACGAAGGCGTCGCTGGTCTGGAAGATCGTCACCGACCAGGTGAAGGCGGACCGCGACACCAAACGGCTGCTGCAGATGATCGACAAGATGCCGATCAACGTCATGACCTGCGATCCGAAGACCTTCGAGATCAACTATGTCAACAAGACCAGCATCGAGACCCTGACCAAGGTCGAGCAGTACCTGCCGGTCAAGGCGCGCGACCTGCTCGGCACGTCGATCGACGTGTTCCACCGCCATCCCGAACACCAGCGCCGCCTGCTCTCCAACCCGTCCAACCTGCCCTGGAAGACCAACATCAAGGTCGGCCCGGAGACCCTTCGGCTCAACGTGTCCGCGATTCTGGACGAAAAGGGCGACTATCTCGGCCCGATGCTGAGCTGGTCGATCATCACTGACCAGTCGGTGGTAACCACGAAGGTTGGCGACGTGGTGGTCACGATGAACGAGGTCGGGGATCATCTGAACCAGACGGCGTCGTCGATGCTGGAGTCCGCGAGCACGGCGCTTGACCGCGCCACCTCGGTGACGGCCGCAGCCGAGCAGATGAACGCCGCCTTCAGCGAAATCGCCCAGCGGATGGGAGAAGCGGCGCGGATTTCCTCCAGCGCCACCGCCCGGGCCGACACGACTGCCGCCAAGATCGGTGCCCTGATGGCCGCATCCGACCAGATTGGCACGATCATGGGCACGATCCAGTCGATCGCCGACCAGACCAAGCTCCTCGCCCTCAACGCCACCATCGAGGCCGCCCGCGCCGGCGATCTCGGCAAGGGCTTCGCGGTCGTCGCCGCCGAGGTCAAGGGCCTGTCGGAACAGACCAGCCGCGAGACGGAGCAGATCCGGGCACAGATCGAGGCCATGCAGACCCAGACCACCGAGGCACGCACGGCGATCCAGTCGATCATCGAGGTCATCCGCGAGCTGGACGCCCTGTCGACGGCGGTCGCCAGCTCCATGACGGAGCAGCAGGCCGCGTCGCAGGAAGTGGCCCGCGCCATCGGCAGCGTGTCGCAGGCCAGCCAGGGCACCCAGAAATCGGCCCAGTTCATCATGGGGCTCGTGCAGCGCGTCGATGGCGTGCGCAAGGCGAATGTGGAGATCCAGGACTTCCTCAAGACCATCTGACGTCGGATCAGGGGTGGACGGCGCTGGCCGTCTATCCCTCGTCGTGCCTTCGGCCGCCGCAGCCCGACCGGCTTCGGCGGCCTTTTTCCGTCTCAGGCCTTGCCTTCCAGAACAAGACGCGGCGGCTGGTCCTCGGCCTCGATCAGCAGGGCACGCAGCCGCTTGTTCTTGGAGACACCGTCCATGGAATTGACGACCACCGACTGCGGCGCGACCGTGCCCTTGCGGGCCGCCTCCAGCAGCACCGTGAAGGACTTGGGATGCAGCAGCGTCTCGGTGATCGGGGTGTCGTCCATGACCTGCTGGGTCAGCTTGTAGACCTTTCGCGCCGCCTTGTTGGCGGCCAGGATCTTGCGCGTCTTCGTGCAGACGACCAGCACCGGTGCGGTCATGATGTCGAAGACCTTGGCGAAGTCGGCCCGACCGCTTTCGCTGGGTTCGGCGGAAAACAGCACGCCACGGACCGTGTCGCTCACCCGGAAGAAGACGACCGAGTAGTTGAGCAGGATGCTGTCCCCGCCCGGAAGCTGGAAACGGCCGCGCCCGGCTGCGCCGGCACGCCGCGACAGGGCGGTCAGCGTCAGCAGTGCCAGCGTCTTGCCGACCCGCTTGGGAATGTGGGCAATGTTGCGGCCAAGGCAGAGGGCCGGGTCGGTGATGCCGAAGACCTGGAGGAAGGCCGGGCTCGCGTAGCGGATGTAACCGTAATTGTCGACCGTCAGGACGATCTTCGTCGAGTTCTCGACGAAATGCCTCAGGATCGGCGCAAGGCCCCGCACGACGGCCCCGCCCTCGGTGTCGGCCAGGCTGCCGACCGGATGGCAGATGACGAAGGACCGCCCGTCCTCGGCGTCATAACGCAGGCCGTAGAGCGAGACACCGGCAAGGCCGGACTCCGCATCCCCGCCCACGTCCGCCGGTCCGGCCTTGCCGCGCTTCAGCACGGTCTGCAGGAACGCGAGGAGGTTCTTCTGCGTCTGCGGCGGCATCATGCGCAGGGCGTCGACGAGGGGAGCGTCCTGGGCCCGGGCCGGCTGGCCCTCGAAGGTCTGCGAGCCGGTCTCCTGCCAGATCAGGCGGCGGGTCGTCAGGTCGGCGATCAGATAGAGAAGTCCTGCCAGCCGCAACACCGGCTGCCCCACGGCGGACGCCTCTGCGGTCGCATCGGCTGCCATCCCGTCCTCGTCAGCCGGCGTCACCTTTGCAAGTGCGTTCTGCTGCAAGTGCGTCTCCCGCTCCCGACCCGGTCCAACCGGCTGGCTACAGTCCCTGAGAAAAAGTGGTCGCAGATCTTCACGAAAAAGACGTGAATCAGAAAATGACAAGGCTAACGATCCCGCCACAATATGGCCGCAGAAACTGTCCCGCTCGGCCAAGATCCGAGCCAGACGAGGTCGCATTCGGACGGCAGTGTCCGCCCAGTCGGACAACCGAACGAAGGACCGGATGCCGTGAAGGGACCGTTTTCTGACCACCGTGATGGCGTCATGCCGCCGGCGGACGTGCCGGGCTTCCTGCCCCTGACCTCTCTCGCCTGCTTCGGCGCCGCCGGGCTCTACGCCCTCTTTGGCAGCGCCGCCACGGTCGAGGGCGCCATCCTGCTGCTGGTCGGCGTGTTCCTCGCCATGTCTTCGGTCACGCTGGCCCTCTGGCAGCGACTGGAACGCGGCCTCGGTGGCGCCGCCCGCGTCGAAGCCGGGTATCGCCCCCGCCAGCGCAAGGGGTCCTGAGACATGCCGCGCAACATCCGGAACCCGGAGGAGGCAAGCCTCCGCCCGCTCGGAATAGCCATTGGCCTCGGCCTGCTCCTCGCCCTCGTCATCTCCCTGACCGGCCCGCACGGCAACGCCATCGCCAAGGGCCAGACGAAGCCGCAGCCCGCCGCAGACGTCGCCCTCGACGAGCGTTAGGCCGCAGCGCCGGCGCGCAGTTGTCATTCCGCCCGGACAGGAGGATACTGACGCCATGCCGAGCGCTGGAGGCTCCCATGGTCGTGGATCTCAGCCTGTCACCCGACACCATCCGCATGTTCGCCCAGAAGGCCCGGTCGGCCTCGACCGCGCTGGACGATGCCTATGAGGATCGCGGCGAGACCAACATCGAGCTCGATCCCGACCGCCTCGCCGGCAGCCATCATCACGATGCCCTCGCCGAGGAGGAAAGCGAGGACCTGAGCGAGGAAGAGCTCAGGGAACTGCTCGACGACCTGAATGTCGATGAAGCCTCCGAGCTGGTCGCCATCGTCTGGATCGGCCGGGGCGACTACGAGGCCGGCGATTTCCTGCAGGCCGTCGAGGAGGCCAGGGACCGGGCCTTCACCGCCACCTCGGGCTATCTCCTGCGCATGCCCATGCTGGCGGACCATCTCGAGAACGGGCTCGAGACGCTGGGCCTGTGATCCAGCCCGGCACAAGCTTCCGCCTTTACCGTCCTGTTGCGGGCGCCCTGCGAGAGGCGTGGACAGTCCCCTGCCGCCTCTTTGCGGAACCCGAGCCTTAACCTATCGTTAACCATGCCGGGCGTTCTCTGTGCTGCATCCGGTCAGTATCCGGTCCGGCAGCCAGACTGAGGCAATGAGGACAGCGATGAGCATCCAGGACCGCTACGACGTGGACAGCACCGGAACAGCCCGTCCCTCGCCGTGGCCCTTCGTCGTGGCAACGGTCGCGGTCGGCGGCCTCGCAAGCGTCCTGATCAGCGCCTTCCTGGGCTGACAGGCGCGGCAGGAGCCGCCGATGACACAGCGTCGCCTCCCCCTTCTGGACGCGCTGCGCGGGATCGCGCTGCTGGCCATGGGGATCTACCACCTGTCCTGGGACCTGCTGTGGTTCGGCGTGGTCGACTGGCCGGTCGACACCGGTATGGGCTGGCGCGCCTTCGCTGCGGCCATCGCTGCAACCTTCCTGTTTCTCGCCGGCGTCAGCCTCAGCCTTGCCCATGGCGGCGGCATCCGCTGGCGACCGTTCTGGCGACGCCTGCTGGTGATCGTGGCCGCCGCTGCTGCCGTCAGTGCCGGCACCTGGTACGTCCTGGGCGACGGCATGGTGCGTTTCGGCATCCTGCATGCCATCGCTGCCTCAAGCCTCGTTGCCCTGCCCTTCACCCGCCTGCACCCGGCTGCGGCAGCCCTCGCCGGAGCCGGCGTCCTCGCCCTGCCGGCTCTGGCCGCCGGCCCCGCCTTTGACGGACCGCTCTGGCTCTGGACAGGGCTCGGCGATCCGGGCGTCGCCAGTGTGGACTACGTGCCCCTCGCCCCCTGGACCGGCGCGACGCTTCTCGGCGTCGCAGCCGGGCTGCTGCTGCAGCGGGCCCGCCCGCTGATGATGCTGGCCCGGCGCTGGCAGCCGGGCAGCCGCGCCGGTCGCCTCGGCGTGCTGGCCGGGCGGCATTCCCTGGCCGTCTATCTCCTGCACCAGCCGGTGCTGTTCGGCAGCCTCTGGCTTCTGGCTGCCGTGCATCTCATTCCGGACAGGGCCTCGACCGACTTCCTCGACAATTGCAGCCTCACCTGCGCGGTCAGCGGCGTGGACGAGGCCGACTGCCGCGCCATCTGCCGCTGCACCCTGACGGCGATGCAGGCCGATGGCCTGTGGTCGAACCTCTTGCGCGATCCGGACAACCTGTCCCTGCGCGAGGACATGAACCTGCGTCACCAGACCTGCGTGCTGGGCGAGACCCGGCCGGCGCAAGGCCAGACACCGGCGCGATAAGCAGACCGCGACGTTGGAATGCCAGCGCGAGCGTCGCGCACTCAGAGCGCCCCGGCCGCCCGCGCCAGCCGCGTGTCCGCGTAGCTGGCAAAGTCCGCCGCCGGATTGCCCGCCGCCATCTGCTCCAGCGCCCAGAAGGCCGAGACGACATCGCAGACCGGTCGCATCCGCGCCACCCGCGGGGCGAGCCGGGCGGCCGCGGCCAGATCGCCGGCGCAGTAGCCCGCAAGGAGCGCCATGCGCGCCGCCCCGCCATAGGCCGCCTCCAGCCCGGCATAGGCGAGGTCCCAGGCCGGATCGGCGCGGCCTGCATACTCAAAATCGATCAGCCACAGGCGCCCCTGCGACAGCAGCACGTTCTGGGGCACGAGATCACAATGGCTGGGCACGGCCGGCCCGGCCGCGCCCCCCTCTTGCCGCGCCAGATCCTCGACCGACCGCGCGACCGCCAGGGCATCGCCGTCCAGCAGGCCAGCCGCCACGAGCGCCGGCCGGCGCGCAGCCAGCCAGGCCGCCGGATCGAAGCGCGCGCCGGAGAGGGTCACGTCCGTGTGCAGCCGGCGCAACAGGGCGCCAAGCTGCGCGGCTTCGGCCGGATCGGCGGCATCGCCGGCTCCCAGCGGCCGGGCATCCGGCACGGCGCGCAGCAGCATGACCCCGCGCGCCGGATCGGCAAAGAGCACCTGCGGACCAAAGCCGAGTGCTGCAGCCCGGCGGGCATAGGCTGCCTCGAGGTGGCGATCGACACGCCCCTTCAGGCTTGGCCGCTCGATGCGCAGGATAAAGCTGCCCCGGTCTCCATCCACGCGGAACACCTCGTTGCCGAAGCCGCTGAGCGCGGCAATCGCACAGATCGGTCCGATCACCCGCTGTAGCTCGGGCAGGGCAACAAGCACATCCGGAACGGAACCGGCCGGGGAGACAGGCTTCATTTGCGTGGGCAGCTCCGCTATTGCTCTGGCCAAAGGCTTAGCCTGCCCCTGCCCCGCGCTCAAGGCAGTGGCCCGGCACAAGCCGCCAGCGCTTTCATCAGACAGGGACCGCCGCATGACCGACCTTGCCACCACCGATCCGGCCCAAGACCCCGGCGCATCCCCCAAGCCGACAATCAGCATCACCTATTGCCGCCAGTGCGGCTGGATGTTGCGCGCCGCCTGGCTGGCGCAGGAGCTGCTCAGCACCTTCTCGGAGGATCTCGGTGCCGTCACGCTGGTGCCGGGGACGGGCGGCATCTTCATCATCACCTGCAACGGCACCACGGTCTGGGAGCGCAAGGCCGATGGCGGCTTCCCCGAGGCCAAGATCCTGAAACAGCGTGTCCGGAACCTGGTGTGGCCCGAGCGGGATCTCGGCCATTCGGACGGGCACTCGAAGGGGGAGGCGCCCGGCCACTGATCCCCACGGGTCCGTTGCACTGCTGCTGCGGATCGCTGGCCGGTCCGCCCGCCCGCGCGCCGGAGCGGTCGCCCGATGCCGGACCTGCGGCTGCCACCAGGGCCGGTCCAGTCTGCCCGGACACAGCCATCCTCCACGCCTGGTCGCCGGGCCTGGAACGCTGTCGACCGGCACCACGCACTGATCCCGCCAGTGTCGATCCTGTCAGTGTCGATCCCGCGCTGAGGTCCGTGCCCTGCGACCACGCAAGTCGCCGCAGGGCAGCACATCGGTCAGGTCTCCCGGTCGAGGTCGGCAAACAGGTCGCGCGCAACGTTCAGGCCATTGATCGCGGCGGGCAACCCGCCATACACTGCCATCTGCCAGATCGCCTCGACGATTTCCTCGCGGCTCGCCCCCGCCGCCAGGCTATGGGCGATGTTCGCCTTGAGCTGCGGTCCGGTCTGCCCGCCCAGAGCCGTCAGGGCGGCCACCGTGCAGAGCTGGCGCGTCTTCAGATCGAGACCGGGGCGTGCGTAATGGCGGCCGTAGGCCCATTCGACGAGGCTCTCGCTGAAGCCGTCGACAAGATCATCGTACCGCTCCGCCAGCACCTGTTCGAGAGCGGGGTTCAGTGTCCGGACGATGTCGCGTCCACGTTCGAGGGCTGAGGTCATGGGCGGGCTCCTTTCACGGCGCGGGGTGCAGGCAAAGCACCGGGATCCTCGATCTCGCCCGCCTCGATCTTGCGGTAGGTCTCGACCTTTTCGTCGAGAAGCTCGAGCGTCTTCTGCATCTCCCACAGGCTGGCGGCGACTTTCTGGCGATGACGCTCGATCATCTCGCGCCGCTCCCGCGCGGTCTCCGCGCCCCTTGCGCGCAGCTCGGCATAGGCAAGGCGGTCGCGAATCCCCATCCCTGTTGCCTTCAGCCGCTCCAGAAACTGCAGCCAGCGCAGGATGGACGCGTCATAGACACGCCGGCCACCGGCATCGCGCAAGGGGGCCGGGATCAGCCCGATCTTTTCATAGTAGCGCAGCGTGTCGACGCTCAGTCCGGTCCGGGCGGCAAGGTCACCGATCTTCATTGCGCGCCCTCCCGCCCGGCCAGGCCGAAAGCCGTCTCCAGCCGGGCCGTGTCCTCGTAAAACTGGTAATGCGTGATGAGCCCGCCGCGGTACCGCAGTCTCACGGCGAAATCGCTGGCAAAGGGCAGCCCCGTCGCGCGGACGACGTGATGAAACCGTCCCGAGGCATAGGCCAGCGATCCGGTTTCGACCACGTCTCCGATCTCGAACGCCTGTGTCTCGAACGCGCTGGCCAGACCGCGGCAAAACTCCGCCAGGCCGCCCGCGCCACGAAACGTGCCATAGAGCGGCAGCCGGGCGTCGCGGTCGGGTCGCACCGCGACAAACTCCGCATCCGCTTCAATCATCCGCCCTGCCCCTTCAAGGTCCGCAGACCCGAGGCAGGAAAAGAACTGTTCAAGCCGTGTCATCATCGTCTCCCTCTGAACAGTTCCCGACCCTAGGTGCTGGAGCGCACTTCAGGTCAAGAGCCGAAATTCAGAAGGGCGATGACATGTCTGCCGCTTTGCCGGAAGAACCCGGCGACGGGGCAGAAACCCCGCGTGCCGGATCTGTCGTCAGTAGGTTGTCCAGCCGCCGTCCGTCGCCCAGGTGGCACCGGTGATGTTGGAGGCCTCGTCGGAGAGCAGGAACAGCATGATCGCCACCTGCTCCGCCGGCGTTGCCGGACGGTGCGCCGGATCGGCATAGGCGAGGATGCTCTGGGTCTTGATCCGGCCCATGCCGCCGCCGCCGTCCTTCATGCTGGCGGCGACCAGCGCGCCGGCGCGGGCAACCATCGGCGTATCGGTGGCGGCCATGTTCACGGAATTGATGCGGATGCCATAGGGGGCATAGTCGATGGCCGCGTTCTTGGTGAGGCCGTTCACCGCATGCTTGCTGGCGACATAGGCCGGATTGCCGGCAAGGCCGGTCAGCCCGGCGATGGAGCCCACATTGACGATGGCGCCGCCCTGCCCCTGCTTGACCAGCTGCGCCAGCTGCGGCCGCAGCGAGCGGAACACGCCGCCGGCATTGATCTCCATCACCGCGTCCCAATACGCGTCGGTCGCCTCGTGGATCGGGGCGAAGACGCGCGGCTTCTGGGCCGCATAATCGACCGGCTCACCGGAGTAGACACCGTCCATGACACCGGCGTTGTTGATGGCGCCGGACAGCCCGCCAAAGCTTGCCACGGCCACATCGACCGCCTTCTGGCAGACGGCGGCATCGCGCACGTCGCCCGGAACGAACTCGGCCTTGCCGCCCGCCTTGCGGATCCCGTCGATCACCGCCGCGCCCTGGTCCTCGATCCAGTCCACGCCGACGACGTTTGCCCCCTCGCGCGCCAGACGCTCGGCCGCCGCCTGCCCCATGCCGCGCGCGCAACCGGTGACGATGACCGTGCGGCCCTTGAAACGATCCGGCACGACATAGGCCGGGTCGGTCGGGGCAATGGCAAGGCCGCCGACATATCCACCGCCGCCACCGGCTGGTGAAGCTGCCGCGGCAGGCTGTGTCTGTGTCTGGGCCTGGGCCTGGGCCATCTGCAGGCCACTGGCGGCCGCCACGCCGGCAACACCACCGGCCAGGGTCATTCCCTTCAGGACATCACGACGATCAAGGGTCATGTCAGTTCGCTCCTTCGGCCCCGGACCAACCGGAGCCTGTGACCGCAGGATGCGGGGGTCAGTAGGTGGTGAAGCCGCCATCGGTCGCCCAGTTGGCGCCGGTGATGTTGGAGGCCTCGTCGGACAGCAGGAACAGCATGATCGCAACCTGCTCCTCCGGCGTGGCATCGCGGTGGTTGGTATCGGCGTATTGCAGCAGGCTGCGGGTCTTGATCGTGCCCATGCCCACCCCGCCCAGGGCCTTCATCCGCGCGCCGACGAGCTGCTTGGCGCGCTGCACCATCGGCGTGTCGGTGTTGGCCATGTTCACCGAGTTGATGCGGATCCCATACGGCGCGTAATCGATGGCCGCATTCTTGGTCAGGCCATTCACCGCATGCTTGCTGGCGACATAGGAGGGAGTGGAGCTGAAGCCCCGCAGACCCGCGACACTGGCGACGTTGACGATCGAGCCGCCCTTGCCCTGCTCGACCATGTGGCGCAGCTGTGCCCGCATGCAGCGGAACACGCCGGTGGCATTCACCCGCATCACCACGTCCCAATACGCGTCGCTGGCGAGATGAACCGGGTTGAAGGCGAGGTCCTTCTGCTTGTCGTAGTCGATGGGCTCACTGGGCGGAATGGCATCCATGACGCCGGCGTTGTTGATCGCCCCGTCCAGACCGCCGAAGGTCGAGACGGCCACCTCGACCATGCGGTCGCAGACGGCGGTGTCGGACACGTCGCCCGGCACGAACTCCGCCTTGCCGCCGGCCGCCTTGATCGCAGCAATGACGGCGGCGCCCTCGTCGGCGATCCAGTCCACGCCCACGACATTGGCCCCCTCGCGCGCCAGACGGTCCGCCGCCACCTTGCCCATGCCCCGCGCACTGCCGGTGACGATGTAGGTCTTGCCGGCAAAACGGTCGGAGATGACATAGTCCGGGCTCACCGGCGTCACGTCATGGTGTCCCGGCATGGCGGCGATGGGGTTTCCGGCCGAGGCCTGCGCCTGCGCCTGAGCTTGCGTCGCCGAGGCTCCGGCGACCACGCCGACGGCGCCGGGGGCGGCTGCGGCCAGTGCCATCGTTTTCAGAAGGTCCCTGCGGTCCATGTCAAGAACTCCCTTTTCGCAAAGCATCAATAGGCAACACGCACGAAGAGCATGGTGCTGAGCCAGGGATCTGGATCGGCGTTGAAGGCCTTCTTGACGGCAGCCCCCGGGAACGTCGCCGCCACATGGCCCTGCACATAGACATTGCGCGAGGCGAAGTATTTGCCGGTCAGGTTGAGCTCGTAGCCGTAGTCCTTCGAGCCGAGGAACGACAGGGCCGGATTGCCGCCCAGGTTCGTCAGGCTGTCGGCGCGGAACAGCCAGACCTGCGGCACCAGCTCAAACTTCGCCGACGGACGCAGCCGCAGCTGGAACCGATGCGCGATGACGTTGGAATCCTGCACCACCTTGAAATGATTGATGCCCTGCACCCACTGCTCGCCGTTGCCGCCCGACAGCAGCGGATCCCAGCGCTCGAAGGTGGCGGTGTTCGGATCATCGCCCGAGAACTGGGCATAGCGGTAGCTGAAGGTGGGCGACCAGGGCAGGTCGGCAAAGCTCCAGCCGGCCTCGCCATAGAAGCCATAGGCCTGCATGTCGAAGTTCTCGTTGCGTTGAAGCGCGGCTTCCGCCGCAACGAAAGGCCCCGGCGTTCCGGCCGGATTGGGTTGCCAGCGCAGCCGGGCGTCGAAGACCTGCAGGCCTTCCCGGGTGAAGGTCTGCGTCGGCGTGAAATACTTGAAGCTCGAGTGAGGCACGCGCAGGAAGCTGGCGGCCGCTTCGAAGCCGTTGCTCAGCCGGGTCTCGATGTTGATGCCGTCGATGACGGTCTTGCTGTCGAGAATGGGCAGCTCGTCCGGATCGACCCGGAACAGCTCGACCTTGGTGTTGTTGTAGCGCAGCCTTGCCAGCGCAACCATGTCCGCCGACCAGCGCGGATTGGCCTGCAGCGCCGCCCGGTCCCGGCCATTGGCTGCCGTGTTGATGATCAGGAAGCCGTCGCCCAACGTGAAGCGCTGACGCCCGAGGGAGGCGTCAAGCTGCAGCCGGTCCCCGTTCTCGCGGGTCACCCCGGTGATGAAGCCGGCAAAGGCATCTTCGACGGCGACATGGCTGCGGGTGCGGTTGCTGAACAGCTCCTGACCATACGAGCCGCTGGCCAGAACACTCGCCCCGCCATAGACATAGAACCGCTCGCTCAGCGGCGTGATGCCGTAGAGGCCGGTGTGCACCATGCCCTCGACCCAGTGCTGGTAGCCCTTGCCGGAGGGCTTGCCCTGCACCATCGGATTGCCGTTCAGCATCAGGTCGGGCCGGCCGTACCAGGCATCGGCGTTGCCATAGTACAGCGCGATGGACTCGGCCTTCACCTTCACATAGGTGCCGCCGCTGTCGTAGAGCACGGGAAAATCCGACGCCTTGCCCGTCGCCAGCATGCCGCGCGGCGCCCCGGCAGCTGCCGCGTCGCCCAGCGTCAGGTCGAAGGTCAGGGTCAGGCCGCCAGTGTCGGCAAAGCCGATGTCGTAGCTCGCCCCGGCAAGCCCCGCCGCGCGGGTGGCCCGGTTCAGCGCGAAATCGACCAGCGTGCGGTAGAAATGGTCGTCGGGATAGACGGCAAGACCGCGCCGGAACTGGTCGATGGCCCGGTCATTGAGGGCAGGATCGGCGGACGGATTGGTCAGCCTCACGCGGATCTCGGCGATGCGCTGCCCTTCGTCGGCTTCGGCGGCGACTTGCGCCTGCACCGGAGGCACAAGGACGACGGACGGCGCCGCCTGTCCTGCGCCAAGGGCAAGCAGCGCAAGGATGCTCCGTTTCAGTGCCGCCCCCTGCACAGCCATCCTTCTGCCCCCTGATCAGGCGGTCCCCGCGGGACCCAATCCTGTCGTGTAACCCTAACCCGCCTCGCGCAAGGCAGGCAATCCCGACGTCTCCTGACGCCCGTCTGTCAGGAGAGACGGCGCGACGCGGACGAAGGCCGGAACAAAGCCGCAACGTGCCCTTTCCTCGCAGGCGGACTCGGCCCATATTGGCCCGATGAGCAAGAAGCCGATTTCCCCGACCGCCTCCTCCTCCGACCCCGCAGACGGCTTTGGCGAAGCCCCGCAGGCCGCGTTTGACGGCGCGCCGCTGTCGGGGTCGATCGCCGACTGGGCGGCCGAAATTGCCGATGCGGCCGAACGGCTGCCCGATCCGGCGTCCAGACTGGAGCCTGGGTCGACCTCTGGGCCGACCTCTGGGCCGACATCTGGGCCGGCATCCCGACCGGCGCCGCTTCCGGCCGGCACCCCGGGCGCGCCGGGCAGCGGCCTGCGCACGGCCCGCGCCTCGGCGCGCGAGCGCGAGCGCGCGGGCGGCGACGGCGCCGTGGCCGCCGGCGTGACCGAAGGCCGCAAGGCCCGCCTGAGCGCCAAGGGCGCCCACGCCAGGGGCGAGACGGAAGGCAACGCCCGCTCCTCGCGCGGCACGTCCATCGGCAAGGCGGAGAGCGCGCGCGAGCGCGCGGCGGGCGGGCTCAACCCGGTGGCCGGGCTCGACATCTCGCTGGAAGAGGCGGAGAAGCTCGAGCAGCATCTCAAGGACAACCGCAAGAAGAAGGGCCGCAACGCCCTGCCGGAACTCTCCGGGGACGGTGGCGCGACAGCCACCGTCGCGGCTCTGTCCGCCCTGATCGAGAGCGGCAACCCGCTGCACAAGAACGGCGAGGTCTGGGTGCCGCACCGGCCGGTGCGTCCGGCCAAGTCGGAAGGCGGCGTGCCGATCGTGCTGAAATCCGCCTACGAGCCGAAGGGCGATCAGCCGACCGCCATCGCCGAGCTGGTGTCAGGCCTCGAAACCGGCGAGCAGACGCAGGTCCTGCTCGGCGTCACCGGCTCGGGCAAGACCTACACGATGGCCCAGGTCATTGCCCGCACCCAGCGCCCCGCCCTCATCCTTGCCCCGAACAAGACGCTGGCCGCGCAGCTTTACGGCGAGTTCAAGAGCTTCTTCCCCGACAACGCGGTGGAGTATTTCGTCTCCTATTACGACTACTACCAGCCGGAAGCCTATGTGCCCCGGACGGACACCTACATCGAGAAGGAATCCTCGATCAACGAGCAGATCGACCGGATGCGCCACTCGGCCACCCGCGCGCTGCTGGAGCGGGACGATGTCATCATTGTCGCCTCGGTGTCCTGCATCTACGGTATCGGCTCGGTCGAGACCTACACCGCCATGACCTTCGCCCTGTCGGTGGGCGAACGCATCGACCAGCGCCAGCTGCTCGCCGACCTGGTGGCCCTCCAGTACAAGCGCAACGACGCCGCGTTCCAGCGCGGCGCCTTCCGCGTGCGGGGCGACACGATCGAGCTGTTCCCGGCCCACTATGAAGACCGCGCCTGGCGGATCACCCTGTTCGGCGACGAGGTCGAGGCGATCACCGAGTTCGACCCGCTGACCGGCCACAAGTCGGGCGAGCTGAAGAGCGTCAAGATCTACGCCAACTCGCATTACGTGACCCCGAAGCCCACGCTGCAGCAGGCGATCAAGTCCATCAAGGCCGAGCTGAAGGGACGGCTCGAGGAGCTGAACGCGCATGGCCGCCTGCTCGAGGCGCAGCGGCTGGAGCAGCGCACCCTGTTCGACCTCGAGATGCTTGAGGCCACCGGCTCCTGCGCCGGCATCGAGAACTATTCGCGCTATCTCACCGGCCGCGCGCCGGGCGAGCCGCCGCCGACGCTGTTTGAGTACCTGCCCGACAACGCGATCGTCTTTGCCGACGAGAGCCATGTCACGATCCCGCAGATCGGCGGCATGTACCGGGGCGACTTCCGGCGCAAGGCGACGCTGGCCGAATACGGCTTCCGCCTGCCCTCCTGCATGGACAACCGGCCCTTACGCTTCGAGGAATGGAACGCCATGCGGCCGCAGACGGTGGCCGTGTCGGCGACGCCGGGCAGCTGGGAAATGGACCAGTCCGGCGGCGTCTTCGCGGAACAGGTGATCCGCCCGACCGGACTGGTCGATCCGCCCGTGCTGATCCGGCCCGCGTCCTCCCAGGTGGACGACCTGCTGGGCGAGGTGCGCGAGACGGCGGCCAGGGGCTACCGCACGCTGGTCACCACCCTGACCAAGCGCATGGCCGAGGACCTGACCGAGTACCTGCACGAGAACGGCGTGCGCGTGCGCTACATGCATTCCGACATCGACACGCTGGAGCGCATCGAGATCATCCGCGACCTGCGGCTCGGCGCCTTCGACGTGCTGGTCGGCATCAACCTGCTGCGCGAAGGCCTCGACATTCCCGAATGTGCGCTGGTCGCCATCCTGGATGCCGACAAGGAAGGCTTCCTGCGCTCGGAAACCTCGCTGATCCAGACCATCGGCCGCGCCGCCCGCAACGTCGACGGCAAGGTGATCCTCTATGCGGACGGCATGACCGGCTCGATGGAGCGGGCCATTGCCGAGACCAACCGCCGCCGCGAGAAGCAGCTGGCCTACAACATCGAGCATGGCATCACCCCGGAGAGCGTGCGCCGCTCGATCGGCGACATTCTCGAGAGCGTCTACGAACAGGACCACGTCACGGTCGATGCCGGCTTTGCCGAGGATGGCAACCTGGTCGGCCACAATTTCAAGGCCCATCTGGAAAGCCTCGAGAAGCAGATGCGCGAGGCTGCAGCCGACCTCGACTTCGAGACCGCTGCCCGGCTGCGCGACGAGATCCGCCGCCTCCAGGCGACCGAGCTTGCCCTCAGCGACGACCCGATGGCGCGCCAGTCCGATGTGGAGGAGCGCGGCGGCGCCTATCAGGGCGAGCGGCTGTACGGAGCCGGCGGCTCGAAGGAAGGCGCCAGCGGCAAGAAGAAGGAAACCGCCGCCGACCGGGCGAGGGCTGCCAGGGACGCAGCCCTGCCCGCCCCCGGCTCAAGGGTGCGCAAGAACAGCCTCGACGAGATGACCGTCGGCCGCACCGAAGTCCCGCTGCACAGCGGCCCGCTGCCGAAAAAGCCCGTCATCCAGGCAGAGGACGCCCCGCACCATACCCCGCGCGGACGGATCGGTGTCGGCTCCTACGAGGACCCGTCCGACGATGCACGACGCAAGGGACGGTCGAAGAAGACAGGACGGCCGGGCCGCTAACTGGGGCCGGTAACTGGGGACGCAACTCGGGCCGGTAACTCGGGCCGGTACCTCGGGTTGGTGAACGGCGCGCGCGGTTGACCGCCCGGGGTCTGGCCCGGGCCCGTTGCCCCTCGGCTGGGCGCAGGCCGGTAGGCGCAGCGCAGGCAGGGCCTGGCCGGTGCTGCGCGTGGCACCGCGCCGGTCGCGCGGGGCTGTCACCGGTCGCGCGGCGATGTCAGACGCCGCCGGCGTAATAGCGTTCGATCAGCTCCGTGACCTCGCGGTCGCGGGCGGCTTCGGTGGTTCCGCCGAGGACGACGACCATGACCTGGCGCCCGCCGCGGCTGGCGGTGGCGACAAGATTGTAGCCGGACATGGAGAGATAGCCGGTCTTCAGCCCGTCGACGCCCTCAACCCGGCCAAGCAGCTTGTTGGTCGCCTCGAAGACGCGGCCCTGGAAGCTGAAGGAGGTCCGGCCGAAATAGGGCAGATACTGCGGGAAGCGGCTGCGCAGCGCGCCGGCGAGCCGGGCGATGTCGCGCGCGGTCGTCACCTGGCGCGTGTCACTGAGGCCGGAGGCGTTGACGAACCGCGTGCGGCTCATGCCCAGGGCCTGGGCCTTCGCCGTCATGCGCGCGGCAAACGCATCCTCGGATCCGGCGACCGCCTCGGCGACAGCCACGGCCATGTCATTGGCGGAGCGCACCGCCAGCGCCTGCACCGCATCCTCGACACGCACCGTCGTTCCGGCCGGCACGCCGATCCGGGCCGGCGGCCGCGAGGCAGCGCGGGCCGAGACCGGGATCTCGCTCGCCAGCGACAGCTCGCCCCGCTCGATCGCCTCGAACAGCAGGTAAAGCGTCATCATCTTGGTCAGCGAGGCCGGGTACCGGGGGGCATCGGCGTTGAAACTGTCGATCTCCCGGCCCGAGCCGTCCAGCACCAGCACGGACTTGCCGCGCTGTTCTGCGGCTGCCGGCGCATAGGAGACCGTCAGGCTGGGCAGGGCCGCGGCCGGTTGCGCGGCGGCGGCAAGCGCCGGGGCTCCGGCGCCGGGCCCGCCGGCGGCCGTGCCTGCCGCGCTCGCCCCGGCCATCGCCGCGCGGGACGTGCCGCTGCTCTGGCACCCGGCCAGGCCAGTGGCCAGGGCAGCCACCATCAGGAGGCCGAGAACAGGCTTTTTCAGCCTCATGACGGTGAGGGCAGGCACGCGCGAACTCCGCGGATCGAAGGGGTTTCAGGACTTCAGGCGATAGCCGGTCTTGAAGATCCAGGCAACCACGCCGAGGCTGACGGCCAGAAACAGGACGGTCATGGCAAGGCTGAGGCCGACGCTGACATCCGCCTGGCCGTAGAAACTCCAGCGGAAGCCGGAGACCAGATAGACCACCGGATTGAACAGCGTCACCGTCTGCCAGAACTCCGGCAGCATGCGGATGGAGTAGAACGACCCGCCGAGGAAGGTCAGCGGCGTGACAATGAGCAGCGGCACGAATTGCAGCTGCTCGAAGTTGCGCGCCCAGATGCCGATGATGAAGCCGAAGAGCGAGAAGGTGACGGCGGTCAGGACAAAGAACAGCACCATCCACATCGGGTGCTCGATCCGCAGGTCGACGAAGAGCGTGGCGGTCAGCAGGATGATGACGCCGACCAGCATCGCCTTGGTGGCCGCCGCCCCCACATAGCCCACCACGATCTCGAAATACGAGACCGGCGAGGACAGCACCTCGAAGATGGTGCCCGTGAAGCGGGGGAAGAAGATGCCGAAGGAGGCGTTCGAGAGGCTCTGGGTGAGCAGCGACAGCATGATCAGCCCGGGCACGATGAAGGCGCCGTAGCTGACGCCGTCAACCTCGGCAATGCGCGAGCCGATCGCCGCGCCGAAGACCACAAAGTAGAGCGAGGTGGAGATGACCGGAGAGACGATGCTCTGGAACAGCGTCCGCCAGGTTCGGGCCATCTCGAACATGTAGATGGCGCGGATCGCGAAGAGATTCATTGGGATTGCCTCACCAGGTTGACGAAGATCTTTTCCAGCGAATCCTGCCGGGTCTGCAGGTCGCGGAACTGCACGCCGGCGGCGCGCAGGTCGCTCATCAGCGCGGTGATGCCGCCGCGCTCGCCCTGGCTGTCGTAGGTGTAGGTCAGTTCCCCGCCCCCCTCGCCGAGGCTGAGGTCATAGCCGGCCAGGCTCTCCGGCACCCGGGCGAGCGGCTCGACCAGATGCAGCACGAGCTGCTTGCGCCCGAGCTTGCGCATCAGCGCCTGTTTCTCTTCCACCAGGATGATCTCGCCCCGGGTGATCACCCCGACCCGGTCGGCCATTTCCTCGGCCTCCTCGATGTAATGGGTGGTCAGGATGATGGTGACGCCCGACGCCTTCAGCCGGCGCACCACGTCCCACATGTCGCGCCGCAGCTCCACGTCCACGCCGGCAGTCGGCTCGTCGAGGAACAGCACCTTGGGCTCGTGCGCCAGCGCCTTGGCGATCAGCACGCGCCGCTTCATGCCGCCCGACAGGGTCATGATGCGCGCGTTGCGCTTCTCCCACAGCGACAGGTCCTTCAGAATCTGCTCGATGCGCGCCGGATCCTTCGGCAGGCCGAACAGGCCGCGGCTGAAGGTGACGGTCGCCCAGACGGTCTCGAAGGACTCCGTGGTCAGCTCCTGCGGGACGAGGCCGATCAGCCGGCGCGCGGCCCGGTAGTCCTGCGTCCAGTGGTGACCGTGCACGCGCACCGTGCCGGAGGAGGCCCGCACCAGGCCGCAGATGATCGAGATCAGCGTGGTCTTGCCGGCCCCGTTCGGCCCGAGCAGGGCGAAGAGCTCGCCGCGCCGGATG
This sequence comes from Pannonibacter sp. XCT-53, assembly GCF_009915765.1. NCBI lineage: Bacteria > Pseudomonadati > Pseudomonadota > Alphaproteobacteria > Hyphomicrobiales > Stappiaceae > Pannonibacter > Pannonibacter tanglangensis. The sequence continues at coordinate 440,373 of NZ_JAABLQ010000001.1, read as the reverse complement.
GTGAGACTGACCGAGCGCAGCGCGGTGAAGCCGGTGTCGTAGGTCTTGGAAATGCCGTCGATCTCGAGCGCAGCCTCGGGAGCCGTTCCGGCCCCGGCTTCGGCGAGTGTCTCGAAGCCGGCGCGTGGGCCGGCCTTGGCGGCAGACGGCAGGGTCGGGTCAGGTTGCATGGGCGCACTCCCGTTGCGGGCCGGGTCAGGCGGGGTCTGTCAGGACCGGACGGCCGGGGGGACGGCATCACGGACGGCAGGAGCCCGGACGGCCTCTCCGGCGGCGGGCCGGTCCGAGGGAGCCGCCGCGACAGGGCCCGCAGAGGGCCGCCGCCACGGGGGCAGGATCGGCCGGATCATAGTGGGATCCGCTGCCCGGAAAAGCCCGTCGGACGAGAAAAGGGGCCGAAAGCCACCGAAACTCCGTTTCCGCAGGGTGAACACTGCGGTCAGGCCGGCGGCCGTTTGAGCCGGCGCAAAAGCGCACTACCTTGAGGGCAACACCAGACCTGAAGGGAGATGTCCCATGTCCATCCGTCCCGTGCGCCAGATCAGCGGCACCACCCCGACCCTCGAGGGCGCCGGCGTGCGCCTCGACCGTGTCTTCGGCTTCCAGGATCCGGAGCTGACCGATCCGTTCCTGATGATGGACGATTTCCGCAATGACAACCCGCGCGACTATGCCGCCGGCTTTCCCTGGCACCCGCACCGGGGCATCGAGACCATCACCTATGTCCTGGCCGGTACCGTCGACCACACCGACAGCCTCGGCAACACGGGCAGCCTTGGCGCCGGCGACGTGCAGTGGATGACCGCCGGGCGCGGCATCCTGCATCAGGAAATGCCGAAGGGCGATGCGCGCGGCCGCATGCATGGCTTCCAGCTCTGGGCCAACCTGCCCTCGCAGCTGAAGATGACCGCACCGCGCTACCAGGACGTGACGGCAAAGGACATCCCCGTGATCCTCGACGACGACGGCACCATCGTCCGCGTGATCTGTGGCGAGTTCTGGGGCAGGCGCGGCCCGGTCGACGGCATCGCCGCCGAGCCGCAGTATCTCGACATCACCATTCCGCCCGGCCGCGCCAAGCGCCTGCCCGTCGACACCCGCCGCCAGGCCTTCGCCTACATCTTCGAGGGCGCCGGCAAGTTCGCGGACGCCTCCAGGCCCTTCGGCGTGCTGACGGAAAAGGAACTCGACAACGAGGAACTCTATATCCGCGACGAGACCGGCGACCGCACGCTGGTGATCTTCGGCGCCGGCGACGAGGTCGTCGTGCAGGCCGGCGAACAGGGCATGCGTTTCCTCCTCGTCTCCGGCGCCCCCATCCGCGAACCCATCGCCTGGCACGGCCCCATCGTCATGAACACCCGCGAGGAACTCATCCAGGCCGTCACCGAACTGCGCAACGGGACGTTTATCAAGGGGTGAGGGGTTGGGACAAAAATCCGGTCATGACATCGTCAGGACGATAAGCTAGTCTAACAGGCAAGAATTATGCGCCCGCAAAGGTTTGGCTGATGTCATCGCCCGCAAGGACAGAGAAGCTGGAAATGCGCCTCTCGCCGGAAGCCAAGCGGCTCCTGCGGGAGGCGGCCGAACTGCGTCACAAGAGCATGTCGGAGTTTGTCCTCGACAGCGCCCTCGCCGAAGCGGAGGCGACGCTGCTGGATCGCCGCCTCATTCAGCTGAACGACGCGGATTGGACCGCCTTTCTCGTGGCCCTGGATGGCCCGCCTCGGCGCGACGACCGGCTCGAACAGCTTCTGACGTCCCCAAGTGTCTTCGACTGAGGCATGGCGAGCCCGAACAAGCCCACAATCGAGAAACTGACTGCCCTGCACGATCTTGGCAGCTTCGATTGCGGCTCGGCGGCGCTGAATGGCTTTCTCCAGAACCATGCGTTGGGCAATCAGTCAGCTGGCAGCGCGCAAACCTATCTCGCCCTGATGAACGGCAGTGTCGTGGGCTTCTACAGCCTTGCTGTCGGGCAGATCGAGACCGCAGCCGCGCCAGACCGCCTGCGTAAAGGGCTGCCACGGCATCCGGTCCCGATCATGTTGCTGGCGCGCCTCGCAATCGACCGCCGCTGGCAAGGGCAGCGTCTCGGCTCCGGCCTGCTCAAGGATGCGCTTCTCAGAACACTGCGCGCTGCCGACATCGCGGGCATTCGCGCTGTGGTGGTTCAAGCCAAGGACGAACCCGCCCGCGCGTTCTACACCGCTTTCGGCTTCGTCCCGTTCGAAAGCGCGCCGTTTGTCCTCTACTGCCTCATCAAGGACATCCGGCGGATGACAGGCCGAGATGACTGAGACCCTTGCCGCCCTCTCCTTTCGGGGATAGCAAGGGTCTGCCTCCCGCCGGCCTGCCAGACTGGACCTTGCCGACATGCCTGTTGCTCCTCGCCTGCGCCCCGGGCGCATCGCCGATGCTGCCGTCCTGACCGATATCCTGCACCGGTCGAAGGGCTCCTGGGGCTATCCGGAGCCGGAGATGGCCGGTTTCAGGGCCAACAACCGGGTGACCCCGGCGACGCTGACGTCGCAGACGGTGATCGTTGCCGAGCTGGATGGCCGGCCGGTGGCCTTTGCCACGGGCGAGGCGCGGGAGGATCACCTCTTTGTCGACTACCTCTTCGTCGCTCCGGAGGCCCAGGGGCTCGGGCTCGGCCGGCTGCTTCTGGCCGCGCTGGAGGATCACGCCCGGTCTGCCGGCCTCGCCCACTTGCGGCTGGAAAGCGATGCCAATGCGGTCGGCTTCTACCGCCGCCTCGGCTTCGGGATCCTTGGCGACCGCGCCAGCACGATGATCCCGACCCTGCGCATCCCGCTGATGCAGCGCACGCTGGCAGACCCCGTCCTGCCGCTGAGCGGACTGGCGCTGACCTTCGATCCCGCCGGCCGCTGGAGCTTCGAGACGGACAATGAAGCCGCCATCGCGGCCCACTGGCGCGCCGCAGTCGCACGCAACCCGCACATGTGGAACGGCCGCATGCTGCAGGCCACCGATCTGGCGCTGACGCCGGAGGGGCTGCTGTCAGGCAGCTGTGTCGAGATCGCCTTCGCCAGTTTCATCGCCTGGCGCGACTGGGGCTGCCCGGACCGGAACGGCGCCAATGTCTTCGGCTCGGCCGTCGTCCGGGCAGCGGGCGGCGAGCTGCTCTTCGGCGTCATGGGGCCGAAGACCGCCAACCACGGGCTGATCTACCCCCCGGGCGGCAGCCTCGATCCGGGAGACCTCAGACCGGACGGCACGGTCGATCTGGAAGGCTCGATCGCCCGCGAGCTCCTGGAGGAGACCGGCCTTTGCATCGATGAGGCCGAACCGGGCGCCCTGTTTGCCGTGCGCGACGGCCCGCGCCTGTCGGTCGCCCGCGAACTGCGGTTTGCCGCGGACGCGACGCGCCTGCGCGCCCGGATGCTCGCCCATTCCCGGCAGACGCCCGAGGAGGAACTGGCGGATGTGCTGATCCTGGAGCGGGCAAGCGACCTGCCGGCCGCCCAGGTGCCGGCCTTCGCCCGGCTCATTGCCCGCCACCTCATCGGGTGATCCGCCCGCCAGCGCCCCGGCATGCACCCTGACGCGCACCCTGGCGCGCATCCTGGCACGCGCCCCCGACACGCACCACGGCACGCCCCCGGCACCTGCAAGGATTTGCTAACCACTTCCGCACAGGGCGGACTGGTGGAGCCGCGCAAACCATGCAAAAGTCCGCGCCTGTCGCGCTGGTTCGCCGCCCGATCCAGCGCCGCCTCTGACACGCATCCGGGAGAGACTGCCGATGGGACGCCGCTACGCCGTGCTCGACGTGTTCACCAACAAGGCCCTGGCGGGCAATCCCCTCGCCGTGGTGCAGGATGCGGAAGGGCTCGACACGGCGCAGATGCAGGCCATCGCGCGCGAATTCAACCTGTCGGAGACCGTGTTCCTGCTGCCTGCGCGCGGCCCCGCCCACTCGGCCCATGTGCGCATCTTCACGCCCGCGCGCGAGCTGCCCTTTGCCGGTCATCCGACGGTCGGCACCGCGATCTTCCTGGCCATGGAACGGTTCGGCGAGATCCGCGGCGAGCAGAATGCGGTGGTCGTGCTGGAAGAGGCCATCGGCACCGTCCGCTGCGGCGTGACGCTGAAGGAAAACGCCGCCGGCTTTGCCGAGTTCGACGTGCCGAAGCTGCCGCAGCCGGGCGTGCCGGCGCAGGAGAAGGAGGCGATCGCCGCAGCCCTCGGGCTCATTCCCTCCGAGATCGGCTTCGAGAACCACAAGCCCTGCCTCTATGACGCCGGCGTTCCGTTCCTGTTCGTGCCGGTGGCCGACATGAGTGTCCTGTCCCGCGTCTCGCCGGTCGTCTCGCTCTGGTCCGATGCCTTCGGCCCGGCCAAGACGCGCAGCGCCTACATCTACACCCGCCAGACCCGCTCGCAGGACAGCGCCTTCCACGCGCGGATGTTCGCCCCCGACCTCGGCGTGCACGAGGACCCGGCGACGGGCTCGGCCGCCGCAGCCTTCGCCGGCGTGGTGCATCACTTCGACCGGCCGACCAACGGCACGCATTTCCTGCGCATCGAACAGGGGTTCGACATGGGCAGGCCTTCGCTGATCGACCTGGAGATCGACATCGAGGCCGGCTCGCTGCATGCGGTGCGCATCGGCGGCCAGGCGACCCTGATTGCGCGGGGCGAGCTGTTCCTCTGAACGGCTGACCGGGCGGGCGGGCATTTCTTCTTGCGCGCCCCCGCCCCTTCCGTTACAGAATTTGCCCAGAACGCGCGCCAGCCGCCCTCGGCTGGCCCCTCTCCCCAGGGGGTCCGGTCGGCCACAGTTGCCCCGGCTCCCGAAGAAAAGGCCGCAAGCCCGCATGATCGCCGCACGCGACATGATCGAAGCTTCCCGCACTGCGGACATCCGCGGTGGCCTTTCCGCGCGCACCCTCCTGATCGGCCAGCTGCTTCTGCTTAGATGCCCCTGAGCGTCGGCAGGCCCTTGCACGGGCGGGCTCTCAGGGGATAGCGAACTCACCCAAGGATTGAAGACCGCTCCCGCCCGATGCCCCGATGGGGAAGATTGCGACCAGGGCCGGCGGGACTGAAGGGAAGGAAGACCACCCATGACCGCGACCAGCCCGGCAGAACAGGCCAGCTCGAAGGACAAGGTATTCATTTTCGACACCACCCTGCGCGACGGCGAGCAGTCGCCGGGCGCGTCGATGACGCTGGAAGAAAAGCTGCAGGTGGCCGAACTGCTCGACGACATGGGCGTCGACATCATCGAGGCCGGGTTCCCGATTGCCTCCAACGGGGACTTCGAGTCGGTGCGCGAGATTGCCAAGCGCTCGAAGAAGGCCGTGATCGCCGGCCTCGCCCGCGCCATCCATGCCGACATCGACCGCTGCGGCGAGGCCGTGCGCCACGCCGAGCGCGGCCGCATCCATACCTTCGTTTCCACCTCGCCGATCCATCTGAAGTACCAGATGAACAAGAGCGAGGACGAGGTTCTGGCCATCATCGCCGACACGGTCGCCCGCGCGCGCAACCTGATCGACGACGTGGAATGGTCGGCCATGGACGCCACCCGCACGCCGATCGAGTATCTCTGCCGCACGGTCGAGGCCGCGATCAAGGCCGGTGCGACCACGATCAACCTGCCCGATACCGTCGGCTACGCCACGCCGGACGAGTACAAGGCGATGTTCATGGAAATCCGCAACCGGGTGCCGGATGCCGACAAGGCGATCTTCTCGGTGCATTGCCATGACGACCTGGGTCTGGCCGTCGCCAACTCGCTGGCCGGTGTGGCCGGCGGTGCGCGCCAGATCGAGTGCACCATCAACGGCCTCGGTGAACGCGCCGGCAACGCGGCGCTGGAGGAGATCGTGATGGCGCTCCGCACCCGCGCCGACGTGCTGCCCTACACCTGCGCGGTCGCGCCCAGGATGCTCACCCGCGCGTCCAAGCTCGTGTCGGCGGTCTCCGGCTTCCCCGTGCAGTACAACAAGGCCATCGTCGGCAAGAACGCCTTCGCGCATGAAAGCGGCATCCATCAGGACGGCATGCTGAAGAACGCCGAGACCTACGAGATCATGCGCCCCGAGGATGTCGGCGTGAAGTCCACCTCGCTCGTCATGGGCAAGCACTCCGGCCGCCACGCCTTCAAGGACAAGCTGAAGGAGCTGGGCTACGAGCTCGGGCAGAACGCGCTGGAAGATGCCTTCCGCCGCTTCAAGGATCTGGCCGACCGCAAGAAGAACGTCTACGACGAGGACATCGAGGCCCTGGTCGAGGACGAGATCGCCACGGCCGGCGAAGGCGCCAAGGTGATTGCGCTGACCGTGATCGCCGGCACCGGCGGCCCGCAGAAGGCCATCCTGACGATGGACATCAACGGCCGCCACGAGACCCGCGAGGCGACCGGCGACGGACCGGTCGACGCGACGTTCAAGGCCATCCGCGCCATCTGCCCGCACACGGCAACCCTGTCGCTCTACCAGGTCCATGCCGTGACCGAGGGAACCGACGCCCAGGCGGAAGTCTCTGTCCGGCTCGAGGCCAATGGCCGCATTGCCACCGGCAAGGGCGCCGACACCGACACGCTGGTCGCCTCCGCCCGCGCCTATGTCGCGGCCATGAACAAGCTGAGCCTGCGCCAGCAGTCGGCCAATCCGGGCGCGCTGATGGCCGGCTGAGCCGGCAGCGGGCACGGTGTGACAATCAGGGGCCGGGGGCACATGCCCCCGGCCTTTTGTTTGACTGACACCGTCTGGCCGTCATTCCGGCCCAGCTGAGCGCAAGCGAAGCGCCGAGCCGGAATCCAGACATCAGCCGCGCGAAGCGCGTCAAGATCGGTTGAGTGTCAACCGTTGGTTCTGGATTGGTGTAGAGCTCGCTAACGCTCGCACTGTCACGCTGGATTCCGGATCTTCCGTTCGCTGCGCTCACTTCGTCCGGAATGACGACTAAAGGTTGGCACTGGGAGACAGTTGAACAATTTGGGCTAGGGCCCGGGGGCACATGCCCCCGGCCTTTTGCCTTGTGTGTCGCCCGCGGATTTCCGTTGATCTTTGCTGCCGCCTGCGGATCGTATGACCAGCCGCAGCCAGCCGGGAGCCAGCCGTGATTGCCGTGATCTTTGAAGTCGAACCGCATGCCGAGCACGTGGCCGCCTATTTCGATCTGGCCGGCGCGCTGAAGGCCGACCTGCTGACGATCGACGGGTTCATTTCGGTCGAGCGCTTCGAGAGCGTGACGACGCCGGGCAAGTTCGTCTCCCTGTCCTTCTGGCGGGACGAGGAGGCGCTGGCGGCCTGGCGCCGGCTGGCAAGGCACCGGACTGCGCAGTCAGTCGGCCGCGAGATGATGTTCGCCGGCTACCGCCTGCGCGTGGCCAGCGTGATCCGCGACTACGGCCTGACCGACAGGGCCGAGGCGCCGGAGGACAGCCGCAGCCTGCACGGGTAATGCGGGCTGCCGTTGGCAACCAGCCGGTCAAGCGCGGGGCTCAGGGCCTGGAACACATCCTGCGGTCGCCCCCGCACGCTGCGCCTTTCGCGGAAGTCCATGCCGGCCGCCTGCAGCACGCGCTGCGCCGTCAGGTGCTCGGGCCGCGCGAAGCTGATCAGGTGGGTGTAGGAGGTGTTGTCGAAGAACCAGCGCACAAGCGCCGGAGCCAGTTCGCGCCCGAATCCCCGCCCCCAGTGCCCGCGCGCGAGCACGATCTCCATCGCGATCTCCGAGGTGTCGTCGAACGGCTCGAACCCGGCCCGGCCGACGAGGTCGCCGTCCCGGGTCAGGATCTTCCACATGCCGAAGCCCTGCAGGGCAACGCCGGTGACATAATCCACCAGACGCCCGGCCAGGCGCACGGGGTCCCAGGCAGCGGCCTCGCCATCCAGATGGCGGTTGACCTCCGGGTCGCCATGCAGGGCGATGAGAGCGGGAAGATCATCGGGAGTGAAGGCCACGGCCCGGAGGGACCGGGTCGCGAGAACGGTTTCCAGCATGCCCTTGTCTCCTGTCTTGCACGGTGAGTGACTGGCTGTGACGCCGCGAGGGAGATAGCCAGAAATTGTGCGGATACAAGGGCGACGAGGGGACCAAAACAGGGAATCGACAGGCAGGCGAGCGGATCGCGTTAGCCGCGAGGCCCCGCAAGGACTTGATCCAGAAGCGCATTTTCCGAAACACCCGACGGATCGAGCCGCGGCCAGGCCGCCAGCTGGCCGCGGAAGAACGTCTCCTGGCGCTTCGCGTACTGGCGCGTTGCAACCACAAGCTGCCGCTCGGCCTCTGCCCGGTCGATTGCTCCCGCCAGCAGTCCGCCGATTTCCTTGACGCCGATTGCCCGCATCGCCGGCAGCGTCGCCGGCAACCCGAGCGCCAGCAGGTCGCGCACCTCGGCGATCCCCTCCTCTGAGAGCATCAGTTCCGCCCGCCGGGCGATGCGCGCATGCAGCCAGGCACGCGGCGGCGCGAGCACGACCGTCCGCACGCGATCTTGCGGCAGCAGCGGGGCCCCCGGCCGCTCCGCCTGCCAGGCAGCGAGCGTGCGGCCCGTGGCCAGGACCACCTCCAGCGCGCGCGTCAGGCGTTGCAGGTCCTGCAGACGGCCGGCCGCGTCCGGGTCAAGCGGGGCGAGAGCGCTGCGGACAGCCTCAAGGCCCTGGTCCTCGGCCAGACTGCGGCAGCGGGTGCGGATCTCGGCCGGGATCGCGGGCACCTCCGCAAACCCCTCCGTCAGGGCGCGGAAATAGAGGCCCGTTCCCCCGACGAGGATCGGTCGCAGTCCGGACGCCCGCGCCGCATCGAGGGCAGCGGCGACGAGCCCGAGCCAGGCCCCGGTGGAGAAGGCCTCGGCAGCCGGCAGCACGCCATAGAGCCGGTGCGGCGCGCGCGCCTCGTCCTCCGGCCCCGGACGGGCGGAGACGAGCCTCAGCTCGCGGTAGAGCTGCATCGAATCGGCATTGATGACGAGCCCCCCCAGCCGCTCGGCCAGGGCCACGGCAAGCGCGGACTTGCCGCTGGCGGTTGGCCCGGCTATCAGGATCGCGCCTGTTGCATCCGCATTGCTCATCTGCCGAAAGGTCCGTCCATGTCCCTGGTTGCCACGCTCGTTTCCAATCCGGCCGATCCTGCCCTGGATGCCGATCTGGCCACCCGGGCCGCCGGGCTGGTCCGCAGCGCCGCACCGGTCGAGACCCTGGCCACCGGAATTGCCGTCGACATCGCCCTCGGCGACGGGCTGGCAGCTGCCGAGGCCGACAGCCTGCTGCGCAGCCTTGTCGCCGATCGCCCGGTGGATGTCTATGTGCAGCCGCGCGCCGGTCGGCGCAAGCGCCTGCTCATCGCCGACATGGATTCGACCATGATCGGTCAGGAGTGCATCGACGAGCTGGCGGCGGAAGTCGGGCTGAAGGAGCATGTGGCCGAGATCACCGAGCGCGCCATGCGCGGCGAACTGGAGTTCGAGCCGGCCCTGCGCGAACGGGTGGCGCTCCTGAAGGATCTGCCGCTTGACGCCGTGGCCCGCGTCCTCGACACCCGCATCACCCTGACGCCGGGTGCGCGCGAACTGGTCGGGACGATGCGTGCCAACGGCGCCTACTGCGCCCTCGTGTCGGGCGGGTTCACCCTCTTCACCGGCCCCGTGGCGGAGCGCATCGGCTTCGACGAGAACCGGGCGAACATCCTGGAAGTTTCAGGCGACCGCCTTGCCGGTCTGGTGCGCGAGCCGATCCTGGGGCGCGAGGCCAAGCGCGAGCGGCTGGAACAGCTCGTGGCCGATCGCGGCCTGTCCTTTGACGACACGCTGGCCGTCGGCGATGGCGCCAACGACCTGGCGATGATCGCCCGGGCCGGTCTCGGGGTTGCCTATCGCGCCAAGCCGAAGGTCGCAGCCGAGGCAGACGCCCGCGTCGACCACGGCGACCTGACCGCCCTGCTCTATTTCCAGGGCTATCGCCAGGCCGACATCCGCAGCTGACGTCCGCGGGCTGGCCCGGCGCGCAAGGGTGAGGCCGTCACGTCTCAGGCCGAAACCGCCGACGGTGCGCCAAAGGACTGCACGCTCATGCCCATGACCTCCTGCTGATGCAGGAGCGCCAGCGCCTGTTCGGCCGGCATCGGTCGGCCGGTGTAGAAGCCTTGCGCCTGGGTGCAGCCCTCGGCCTTGAGCGCAAGGAGCTGTTCCTCGCTCTCGACCCCCTCCGCCGTGGTGGCAATGCCGAGGCTGGTGCACAGGCCGGTCACTGCCCGCACCACGGCCAGCTTGTCCTGACCCTTGTGGATGTCCTGGATGAAGGCCCGGTCGATCTTCACCTTGTCGAAGCGGAACTTGCGCAGGTAGCTCAGCGACGAATAGCCCGTGCCGAAGTCATCCATGGCGATGCGCACGCCGAGCCGCTGCAGATCCGCGAGGATCGACAGGGTCGCGTCGGTGTCGTGCAGGAGCACGCCCTCCGTGATCTCGATCTCCAGGCGGTTCGGGCTGAGCCCCGATGCGCCCAGCGCGGCAATCACATCCAGCACCAGCGTGCGGGTGCGGAACTGCACGGGCGAGACGTTGACCGCTACGCGCGTGTCCTTCGGCCACCGGGCCGCCTCCTGGCAGGCATGGCGCAGCACCCAGGTGCCGATGGCACTGATGAGACCGGTCTCCTCGGCCACCGGGATGAACTCGGCCGGCGACACGTTGCCGTGGCGGGGGTGCGGCCAGCGCAGCAGCGCCTCGAAACCTTCGATCTGGCCGTCCTGCAGATTGAACAGAGGCTGGAAATGCAGGCGGAACTCGTCGTTGGCCAGCGCCTGGCGCAGGTCGATTTCCAGCTCGCGCCGCGCCTTGATCGCCGAATCCATCGACGGCTCGAAGAAGCGGTGGATGTTGCGCCCGTCCTGCTTGGCCCGGTAGAGCGCCATGTCGGCGTGCTTCATCAGCAGGTCCGCATCCTCGCCGTCCGCAGGGGCGATCGCGATGCCGATCGACACGCCGATGAAGATGAACTGGCCGCCAATGTCGAACGGCTGGCCGATGGCGGCGATGATCTGGTCGGCGATCTCGGCTGCCCGGTGCCCGTCCGTGCGGCCGGCCAGCAGGATGGCGAATTCGTCTCCGCCCAGCCGGGCCACATGGTCGCGCTCGCCCAGGGCCTGACGCAGCCGCTCGGCGACGGCCACGAGCAGGCGGTCCCCGATCGGATGCCCGAGCGTGTCGTTGACCGTCTTGAACTGGTCGAGGTCGAGATAGAGCAGCGCCGACGGGTCGCCCGATGCAAGGCAGTGGGCCAGCGCCTCGCCGATCTGGTCGCGGAACAGCACCCGGTTCGGCAGACCGGTCAAGGCGTCGTGATGGGCAAGATAGGCAATGCGTTCTTCCTGCCGCTTGCGCTCGGTCACATCCTCATGCACGGCCACCGTGCCGCCCTCGGGGGTCAGCGCGGTGGTGACGACGATCGTGCGCTCGCCCTTCATGCTGACGATGCGCTGGCTGCTGAGGAAGAAATGCGGCGTCACGCCTGCGCCACGCTCGGTGTCATCGGCCAGCACGACGGCGCCGTTCTCGCGGCAGCGGTCGATGACCTGCTGCAGCGACGTGCCCGGCCGGACATCGGCGACCGAGAGGCCAAACAGCTCGCGGAAATTGTCGTTCGCCAGAATGATGCGCTCGTCCGGCCCCGTCAGCAGGACGCCCTGCGGAATGCTCTCGACAGCCGATGTCAGGCGGTCGAACTGCTGCTGCACCTCGACGCGTGAGGCCGCCAGCAGGTCGAGACGCGCCTGGTCGAGGGTCCGCATCAACCCGTCGAAGGATGTGGCCAGCGATCCGATCTCGTCCGGCCGGGTCAGCAGCGACTGGGGCAGCTCGCTCTCGGAGCGCCCTTCCGCCCGGAGCCGGCGCACATGCGCCGTCAGGTGCTCGATCGGCCGGGTGACCAGCAGGCTGAAGGCCAGCACCGCCCCGATGCAGGCCAGCGCGGCGAAGCTGACAGCGCCAAGAATGGCCGGAACGCTGTGGTCGATCTTGCGGGTGATCTCTTCCGTCGAGGCCTGGTTCTGGAGCTTGGCCCAGATCGCAAGCTTCTGCAGGATCTTGGTCAGACGATACTCGCTGAGGCGCAGCTGACGCGCCGTCGACTGCATGCGCGTGTCGATCTGCGCCCCCTGCAGCAGGTTTTCCCGCAGGCCATGCACATCGGTCAGATCGGTGGAAATGGCGCCAAGAATGCTCTGGATGTGGCGCACCCGGGCCCCCATGCCCCGGCTTTCCAGCCAGGGTGACACGTTGCGCAGCTCGCGGCGCAGGGCGGTCAGGGCCTCGAGTTGCTCCTCCACGACCGGGGTCACGCCGGCAGTGCTCTGGGGATAGGAATCACCGAGGAGGCTGTCGCGGAGCTTGCGGGCCTGCAGGCGGAGGTCATAGGCTCCGCGCAGCAGCGGCCAGTCGCCCACCAGGATGGTGCCCAGCCGCGCCAGCTCGTTTTCCATGCCGGTCACGCTGCGAAACGCGCGCTCGGCCGTGTCCAGCTCGCCGGCAATGGTGTGGCTGCTCTGTTCCATCAGGGCGTTGATCGACACCTCGAACCGCGTCAGGCTGAACTCGATGCGCTGCTCGATGCCCACGCGCGCCTCGCGGTTCACCTGATAGTCCTCGCAAACGGCGAGGATTTCGCGGTGCACGCCCTGCAGCTCTGCCTTGGCCATCTGCAGGCTGCGGCCCAGCTCTTCGAGCTGCACCCGCTGTGCGTGCCTGCGGAAGGCCTCGATGTCGGAAAAGTCGGCATTGCGCAACGCAAAGGCCGCCCGCTCCACCTCGCTGCCGGTGCGATGGAAACACTCGTCGATCAGGTTGCGGGCAATCGAGTTGATCTGCTGCATGGCCGCCGACGCCCGGAGCGCATCCGTGTAAAGCGGACCGGTGCGTTCGTTGATGAGGCGGATGCCTGCCGCAACGGAAAAGATCTGCTGGGTGCTGACAAAGCCGACGATGCCGATCAGCAGCACAAGAAAGCCGCCGATGCCGGTCATTACCACCCGAAGGCGCTTGGCCTTCGGAAAGGTCAGCTGTGGCATGCGCAATTCCATCCAATGCTCCCGCACCCCGCCGTCGGTCGGCCACGCCAGCGCCAGCCGTCGGATACGGCATGGGGCGGGCGCAGGCGAACCTGGCGCATCCTCTCCCCTGTTTTAGGTGAAGGTGCCTTACTTTCCGTAAAGGAGTATGAGAATTTTTACGGATGTACTTTCTTAACCCTGTTGCGGTCAGCCTTAACAAAAGGAAAATCAAAGCATTCAGAAAGCGGACCTTGATCTCGTCTTGCCTGACATCGTCAGTATGGCCCTCAAGCCCTCATGCGCGTCGCCACCGGTGAACGGCAGCGGCAGGCCCTGTCCTGCAGGCTCCGGCCGCCGCGCGCGTCCCCTCGGTGGAAACAGACAACGCCACAGAGCCGGAAGCTGACCCGGAAACAGGCCCAGAAACGGTCCCAGAAACGCACAAGGGGGTGAAGCCAGGCTTCACCCCCTTGCCGGAGAGCCAATCCGCCGAACCGGGCGGTGGTTACTGGTCTTCGATCCGCACCGGCACGAACCGCAGCTCGCCGGTCGGATTGGCAAGCAGCAGCAGGGCCGACTTGCGACCGTCCTTCTTCAGCTTCTCGATCTGGGCGATCACGTCTTGCGGCGTCTTCACCGGCTCCTGCGCCACTTCCTTGATCGTGTCGCCTGCCTGGACGCGCTTTTCCTCCGCCGCGCTGCCGGCGGTCACTTCCGTCACCGCAACGCCTTCCACGCCGGCGTCGATCTGGAACTTCTGCCGCAGCGCGTCGTCGAGCGTGGCGAGCTTCATGCCGAGGACCTCGCTGACAGCTTCCGGCGCCGGCTTGGCCGGGGTTTCCGTACCCTCGCCCTCGCTGGCTTCCGCCTCCTCGAGCCGGCCCAGGGTCACCTGCAGCTTCACGCGCTCGCCCTTGCGCAGGACGGTGACGTCGACAGCCTTGCCGATCTCGGTGTCGGCCACCATGCGCGGCAGGTCGCGCATGCTGGGAACTTCCTTGCCGTCGAACTCGACGATGACGTCGCCAGGCAGGATCTCGGCCTTGGCCGCCGGGCCATCTTCCGTGACCCCGGCCACCAGCGCGCCGATGGCCTTGTCCATGCCGAGGCTCTCGGCGATCTCGTCGGTCACTTCCTGGATGCGCACGCCGAGCCAGCCGCGCCGGGTCTCGCCGAACTCGCGCAGCTGCGCGATGACGGAGGTTGCCGTCTTGGCCGGAATGGCGAAGCCGATGCCGATCGAGCCGCCGGACGGCGAGATGATCGCGGTGTTGATGCCGATGACGTTGCCGTTCATGTCGAACAGCGGACCACCCGAGTTGCCGCGGTTGATCGAGGCGTCGGTCTGGATGAAGTTGTCGTAGGGACCGGAGTTGATGTCGCGGTTGCGGGCCGACACGATGCCGACCGTCACGGTGCCACCGAGGCCGAACGGGTTGCCGATCGCCATCACCCAGTCACCGACGCGGATCTTGTCGCTGTCGCCGAAGGACACGGACGTCAGCTCCTTCTCCGGCGTCACCTTCAGCACCGCGAGATCGGTCTTCTCGTCCTTGCCGATCAGCTCGGCCTTCAGCTTGGTGCCGTCATTGAAGTTGGCGGTGATTTCGTCGGCCCCCTCGATCACGTGGTTGTTCGTGATGATGATGCCTTCCTTGCCGTCGATGACGAAGCCGGAGCCCAGCGACTGGACGCGGCGCGGCTGGCCGTCACCGTCCTCGCCGCCCTCGCCCTGCTGCTGGCGGTTGAAGAACTCCTCGAAGAACTCCTGGAAGGGCGAGCCTTCCGGCACCTGCGGCAGCGGGATGCTGCGCTGCGCCTTCACGGTCTGCGACGTGGAGATGTTGACCACGGCATCGGCCAGCTTCTCGGCCAGATCGGCGACCGAGGCCGGTCCCTGCACCGGTGACGGTGTCTGTGCGAGGGCGGCCGGCGAACCGGTCAGCGACAGGGCAACGACGGCAGCCAGGGCGGCGCCGGCTCCCCGGGCAATGTGTTTGCTAGCGAACATGAGGGCCATTGGCCTCGTCCTCCATTCCGACGGAATGCGGCGGCCCGAATGGCGCCGGTCCCGGCCAAGGTTATACGACATGATGGCGGCAGTTCGGCACCAAACTTGCCGTGAAGGGGATCAGCCCCGGATCATCCACACGAGAAAGACGCCCGCGCACAGCGCAGCGAGGCCGGTGGCCCGGAGGGTCTGTTCGGGCAGGTCGAGCACCCGCCGCATCATGGTCTTCATGGCGTCTGGCGCCAGCGCGTAGAGGGTTCCCTCCAGCGCCAGCGCCAGTCCGAGTGCGACCAGCAGGTCGGTCATTGAGCAGCGGCAGCTGCCGGACGACCCGCGCCTGCCGGATCGTTGAAGTAGCGGAAGAAGCTGGAGTCGGGCGACAGCACCAGGCTGGTCTCGCCGGACCGCAGACCCGCTTCATACGCCTGCATCGAGCGGTAGAAGGCGAAGAAGTCCGGATCGACGCTGAAGGCTTCCGCGAAGATGCGGTTGCGCTCGGCATCGCCGTCACCGCGGATGATTTCCGCGTCACGGCGGGCCTCTGCGATCAGGACCGTGGCATCGCGATCCGCACGCGAGCGGATACGGCGGGCCTGTTCCTCACCCTGGGCGCGGATTTCGGTTGCCTCGCGCTGACGCTCGGTCTGCATGCGCTGGAACACCGCCTGGCTGTTGGCTTCCGGCAGATCCGCGCGGCGGATCTTCACGTCAACCACCTCGAGGCCGAGTTCGGCCGCGCTGGCGCTGACATCCCGGCGGATGCTTTCCATGATGCCGGTGCGGTTGTCACGCACCACCGCGGTGAAGGTCGCCTTGCCGAGTTCCGACCGCAGCGACGACTGCAGCAGCGTCGACAGGCGCTGGTTGGCCGCGTTGACGTTGTTGACGCGCTGGAAGAACAGCACCGGATCGGAGATGCGGTAGCGGGCAAAGGCATCGACCATCAGACGCTTCTTGTCCGAGGCGATGGCTTCCAGCGGCGGCATGTTCAGGTCGAGGATCCGCTTGTCGATGTAGATGACGTTCTGCACCAGCGGCAGCTTGAAGTGCAGGCCCGGCTGCTGCGTGGCCGAGATCACCTTGCCGAACTGCAGGACCAGGGCCTGCTGGGTGGGGCTGACGATGTAGACCGCCAGGTAGACGACGACGGCGGCCAGAGCGACCACGACGCCGAGGAGACCAAAGAGACCGTTCTTCATCACTGTCCACCTGCACCGTTGCGGACCGCCGGAGTGCCCGGCTGGGCCTGGGCCGGAGTGCGGTTCAACATTTCATTCAGCGGCAGGAAAGGCACGACGCCTTCCGAGTTCTGCTTCTGGTCGATGATGATCTTCGAGTTGGCGCTCAGCACCCGTTCCAGCGTCTCGAGGTAGAGACGCTCGCGCGTGACGTCCGGCGCCTTGCGGTACTCGTCATAGATCTTGGAGAAACGCTGCGCCTGACCGGTCGCCTCGGCGATGGTCTGGTCACGGTAGGCGGTGGCCGCTTCCATGACGCGCGCGGCCTCACCGCGGGCTTCCGGCACGATCCTGTTGGCGTAGGTCTGGGCCTCGTTCTGGATGCGCTCCTGGTCGGCCCGCGCGGCCTGCACGTCGCGGAAGGCGTCGATGACCTGCTGCGGCGGATCGACCTTCTGCATCTGCACGTTGATGATGTCGATGCCGGCGCGATAGTCGTTCAGCGTCTTCTGCATCAGCTCCTGCACGGCGATCTGGATCGGCGCACGGTTCTCGGTCAGGATGGCGTCGATGTTGGAGCCGCCGACGACTTCGCGCATCGCGCTCTCGGCAACCGCCCGGACGGTCCCTTCCGGATTCTGGATGTTGAACAGGTAGTCGGCGACGCCGTCACGCGTGTTGCGGATGCGCCACTGCACCTTGAAGTCCGCGTCGACGATGTTCTCGTCGCCGGTCAGCATGAGGCTTTCCTCCGGCACGTCGCGCGACCGCACGGTGCCGCCCATGACGGTTTCCTCCATGCCGACGGTCATTTCGCGGACCTGGAGCACCGCCGGCGTGAACACCTGGCCGACAGGATAAGGCCAGTTGTAGTTCAGGCCCGGCTGGGTCTGGTCGGTCACTTCGCCGAGCACCAGCTCGACACCGACCTGATCGGGCGCCACGGAATAAAGACCGGTCGCCAGCCACACGCCAGCCAGCACCACGCCGGCAAGGGCGATGCCCTTGGCCCCGAGATTGCCGCCACCGCCCGGCAGGACGGTCTTCATCCGGTCCTGGGTGCGCTTGAGCAGTTCCTCCAGATCCGGCGGCGTGTTGCCGCCACCGCGGTTCGGGCCATTGCCCCAGGGGCCGCCGTTACCGCCGCCACCGCCGCCACTGCCGCCGCCCCAGGGACCGCCGGCATTGCCGCCGCCCTTCCAGCCGCCGCCCCCACCACTCTGGTTGCTCCAAGGCATCAGGTCTTCCTTCGTCGGGAAACCGATCCTGCCGGTTTCCTGGTTGAACTTCCGGTTTGTGACCCGCAAGGGGTTAGGGTCCGGTTACCGCGCCGCCCGCCCGGGGCCGCGCGCCGCCCCCCGAACCGGCTTGCATCGCACGTCCTGCGGGAATTGGGTCTGTCGAGGCCGAATTTCAAGCTTTTCGGCCAGAGACTTCACGCCGGACCGGCGTCCCGGCGCATGTGGACGTGGGGGATGCCGTCCTCCAGATAGGTCTCGCCGTAGGGACAGAAGCCATGCGAGGCATAGAAGCGCTCCAGATGCGCCTGTGCGGACAGCACCACGGGTCGTGCGGGATGCCGGTCGGCCGCCCGCTGCAGTCCCTCGCGCATCAGCCGGTCGCCCAGACGCAGGCCCCGGAAGGCAGGGGCCACCACGATGCGCCCGAGCCGCACCTCCGCCTCCCCGAGCACGCCGGGGGCAAAGAACCTGAGGTAGCCCGCCAGCACCCCGTCCTCGGTGACCAGCGACAGGTGCTCCGCCTTCGGATCCAGACCGTCGATCTCGACGAAGGCGCAGGCCTGCTCGACCACGAAGACATCGCCGCGCAGCTTCAGGATGGCATGCAGCTCGTGCACCGTCAGCGCGTCGAAGGCGCGCCAGCGGGCCGTCAGCGTCGGGCGGACAGGGTCGGTCATCGGCGGTCTCCGGTGCCGGACACCGGCACGCTCCGGCGGTCGAAGGCGAGGAAGGTGAAATCCGCCTGATCCTTCGGACCGCGCTCACCCGGGATGCGGGCGACCTCCTGCCAGAGCGCCGGATCGATCGGAGGAAACAGGGTGTCGCCCTGCGGGCTTGCGTGGATGCGGGTGATTTCCAGCCGGTCGGCCAGCGCCATGGCCTGCGCATAGATCTGGCCGCCGCCGATCACCATCACTTCACCGAACTCCGCAGTCTCCGGGCGCCCCGCCGCCAGCGCCAGCCCGGCGTCGAGGGAGGGAACGAGCGCCACCCCCTCCGGCAGGTCCGGCGCGCCGCGACTGATGACGATGTTGAAGCGGCCCGGCAACGGGCGCCCCAGGCTGGCGAAGGTCCTGCGCCCCATCACGACGGGACGCCCCAGGGTCAGCGCCTTGAAATGCTTCAGGTCGGAGGGCACGTGCCAGGGCATGGCATTGCCGGCCCCGATGATGCCGTTTTCGGCGACGGCGGCCACGACGACCACGCGGGGGGGCGTGTCTGCGGGGGGGCGAGGCGCCGCTCCAGATGACGCGGCTGCGGATGACGCCAGGGCGGACGCGCTCACCGGCCGAGCGCCTTCAGCGCCTTGTCCGGCTGGTCGGTGAAGATCCCGTCCACACCGGCCGTGGTGACGGCCAGGCGCACCAGCTCGTCGAAGCTGGCCGCGAAGGGCGGCAGCCGGTCGGCGCGGAACGTGTAGGGATGCACCGCCAGCCCGAGGGCCTTGGCATCGGCCACCAGACTGGTCACTTCGGCGACCCCGTCCTTGTTCTGGTCGGTCAGGACCTGGGTGAAGGTCGGCCCGATCCCGTTGGCAACGGCGGCAATCTCCTTCAGTCCATCCGGCGTGCGCAGCCGGTCGTAGTCGACGCCCGGCGCCATGTTCCAGCTGTTCTCGCCGATCAGCTGCACCAGCTTGCCCGTATACCCCAGCTCCTTGCGCAGCCGGACGATCTCGTTGAAGTCGAAGGATTGCAGATAGACCGGGGCGTCGGGACCGTAGCCGGCCTCGGCCAGCACCTTGAGCACGGCCGCTGCCAGATCCTGACCCTCGGCGCGATGGAAGGCGGGCGCCTTCAGCTCCGGATAGATGCCTGCCGTGCGTCCGGTCGAGGCATTCATGCCCCGGATGAAGGCCAGCTCTTCCGCGAGTGTGGGAATGGTCAGACCCGTGCCGACCCGCGGGAAGCGGCCCTTGAAGGCCTGCTCGCCCTGCTTGTTGCCGCGCTCCAGCACCTCGAGCTGCTTCAGCTCGGCCAGGGTGAAGTCGATCGCGTAATACAGCCCGTCCGGCCGGGCCCGGCCCTTGAACACGTCCGCCACATTCGTCGTGGCATCGAGCGTGATGTCATGCAGGATGACCGGCACGCCGTCCCGCGACAGCACCACATCCTGCTCGATGTAATCGGCCCCCATGGCATGAGCCATGGCCTTGGCGGCCAGCGTGTGCTCCGGCACGTAGCCGGACGCGCCGCGGTGGGCGATCACAAGCGCGCTCGTGGGCGCGGTCGTGGCCGCGGCAGCGGGCCCGCTGGCCAGCACCGCATTGGGCGTCACCGCCAGGGGCAGGATGGCAACGGCAGCCAGGGCCATCAGGCCGGCAACGGAACGGCGACCGGAAAAGCCGGGGGCAGGAGAGCCGGGGCTGGGAAGCAGACGCATGAACGATCCTCGGCAGAGCGCACCGGCCTCAGACGGCAATCGGTGCCTTGATGGCAGGATGGGGATCATAGCCGACAAGCTCGAAATCCTCATAGCGGAAGGCGAAAAGATCGCGCACCGCCGGATTGAGCTTCATCGTCGGCAAGGGCCGCGGCGCGCGCGCGAGCTGCAGGCGCGCCTGCTCGAAATGGTTGGCATAGAGATGCGCGTCGCCCAGGCTGTGGACGAAATCACCCGGCGCCAGATCGCAGACCTGCGCCACCATCAGCGTGAGCAGCGCATAGGACGCGATGTTGAAGGGCACGCCCAGGAAGACATCGGCCGAACGCTGGTAGAGCTGGCAGGACAGCCGGCCGTCGGCAACGTAGAACTGGAACAGCGCGTGACAGGGCGGCAGCGCCATGTTGTCGACCTCGGCCGGGTTCCAGGCCGACACGATGAGCCGGCGCGAATTGGGCGAGGTGCGGATCATGTGCAGCAGGTTGGCGATCTGGTCGATCGACCGCCCGTCCGGGGCCGGCCAGGACCGCCACTGCGCGCCATAGACGGGGCCGAGGTCGCCGTTCTCGTCGGCCCACTCGTCCCAGATCGAAACGCCGTTGGCCTTCAGGTAGGCGATGTTGGTGTCGCCGGCGAGAAACCACAGCAGTTCGTGGATGATCGACTTCAGATGCAGCTTCTTCGTAGTGACGAGCGGGAAGCCGTCGGCCAGGTTGAACCGCATCTGATGCCCGAAGATCGAGCGCGTGCCGGTTCCGGTTCGGTCGCCCCGGTCGGTGCCGTCCTCGAGAATGCGGCGCATGAGGTCATGGTATTGCTGCACGACAAGCCTCGCAGGCGAGATAAATGAACGCCCTGTCCCCGGCCACCAGGCCATGCCCTTCGGATCATGCCCTTGGGGCCATGATTTTGAGGTCATGGTCCCGAGCCGGTCTTCAGGGCCGGGCGGAGCCGCGCCGGCTTACACGGCTTCAGGCGCGCGCGACAGCCGACACTCCCATTATTCCCCGTTCGCGCGAGTCGCTCCACAGCGGAATGTGATGCCCCCTTTCAATCAGGTCGACCAGCTTCTATATTGAACGTGCCGGCTTGCCGGCTATGGCGATAAATGGTCAGTGCAATAAGCCTATCGGACCCGGGGGCGGTACCCGGCGCCTCCACCCAAGCCCGCAGGACGATCATCGTCCGGCGGGTTTCGGCGGGGGCGAAACAGGATCGACGAGGGTGTAAAGACTGTTCTTTCGCTCGGCATGGTACCACCGACATCGGACCAAACTTATAGTTGCCAATGACAACTATGCTCAGGACGTCGCTCTCGCCGCGTAATGCGGTGCGGGTTGTCCACTCAAAGCCCTGACGGGTAGCACCGTCAGGCGGGGTCCGGAGGCACCTGGCAACAGAAGCCTCCACTTTCGTTTCGCACTGGCAACCGCCGGCGTATCCAGCAGAAGCCAGTCCCGACAGGTTGACCTCCGGCAGGACCCGGATGCATCCCCGTCTCCCCTGGCCATGCGCCGTCTGGCCGGGCTCATGCGGGCCGCCGGTTCCGGACGGCCGGTTCTGGGCGGCCGGATACGGGCAGCCGGATATGGGCAGCCGGATATGGGCAGCGAGGCGAACGAAAGCCGCATGGTGCCCCGGGGGCTTTTCTTTTTTGCCCGGTGACGCCAAGGTGCAGCCAGACGCAGTACGAATCCGGCGGACGAAAGACCATGGCAGAAGACCTGCTCCGTTACGACATCCTCGTGCAGGACGCCCTCCGCGGCGCCGTGAAGAAGATCCTGGCCGAAGTGGCCCGGACCGGTCTTCCGGGCGAGCATCACTTCTACATCGCCTTCGACACCAATGCGCCGGGTGTGCGCGTGTCGTCGCGGCTGAAGGAACGCTATCCCAACGAGATGACAATCGTGCTCCAGCACCAGTTCTGGGACCTGGCGATCGGCGAACACGCCTTCGAGGTCGGGCTGTCCTTTGGCGGCATCCCGGAAAAGCTCCTGATCCCCTTCAGCGCCATCAAGGGGTTCTTCGATCCCTCGGTGCAGTTTGCCCTCGAGTTCGAGCCCGGCAAGACCGCCGAGCCCTTGCCGGATGACCTGATCGAGGCCGTCGGCGAGCTGGCGGAGCTCGAAGGCCGGACCCGGCTCGAGTCGGTCCCGGCCAGCAAGGGCGAGGACAAGGCTGACCGGCCACGCCGCGAAGCCGCCGGCAAGACCGACAAGGGCGCCAAGGCGGAAAAGGCCGAGAAGGCTGACAAGGCCGAGGCGGGCAAGAGCGGTGCGAGCAAGACCGACGAGCCGGACAAGCCCACCGATGGCAGCGGCGGCGCGGTCGTGTCTCTGGACGCCTTCCGCAAGAAGACCTGACACCCGAGCTTCGACAGGCAGAGCCATGGCAGCGGACATCGTCAATCTGCGACAGGCCCGCAAGCAGCGCGACCGTAAGGACCGCGAGGCGACTGCGGAGGCCAACCGGGTCCGATACGGCCGCAGCAAGGCGGACCGCAAGCTGGCCGAGGCGCGCGAGGAGATCGCCCGTCGCCATCTGGACGGCCATCGTCTGGCGGATGGCGATCCGGCAGCCACCTCCCCGGCTGCGGACACCGTGACGCCCGGCGCGAGCGGCCCGGACAGCTGAGGCCGCCGATGCCCTTTCTCAAGCGCTCGCTGAGCCTCAAGGGACATCGGACATCGCTCGCTCTCGAGCCGGAGTTCTGGCAGGTGCTCGACGCCATCGCGGCAGACGAAAACCGCTCGCTTGCCAGCCTCATCGACCATGTCGACAGCACCCGCGCCCCGGACCAGCCGCTCTCCTCGGCGGCAAGGGTCCATGCGCTGCGCCACCTGCGCGACCGCTCCAGCTGACCTCCTGAAGGACCTGCCGCCCGAAAGGGTCTGCATCGCTCCCTGCCACACCCGGGACCCGACCTGATCCGCCCCCGATTTCTGGGATCGAGGGTCCGGCATCAAGGGTCCGGCATCATGGGTCTGCGAGCCGAGCGCGCGCGCACACTCACGGCCCGGACGGATGCCGGTTGCCCAAGGGTCAGCGCCGCTGAGGTCGCCTGAGCAGAGGTCAGTTGCGGGCGGGAGGATAGGTGATGACGAGCCCGTTGGGATCGGTCACGTAGCGCGGGCCCGGCCTGGGCGCAGCAGCAGCAGCGGCCGCGCCCTGTTGCGGACCCGGACGCTGCTGGGTGGCCTGGGCCGGCGGCTGCGGCGGCTGCAGCAGCGGATCGCGGCTCTCGAGGATCTGGTTCGGCTGCAGCCCGGCTCCCACCTCGCGGGCCGGCTCCAGCGGCTGCAGCACACCGGCCGGAGCCGGAGTGCCGATGGCCGAACGGATCCGCTGTTCAAAGTTCAGCAGGTCGCCGATCGCATCGCGCCCGCTTTCCTGCGGCGCGGGGGACACCGCAGCCCCTTGCCGCGCCGGCGCTGCACGATCGGGAGCTGCACGATCAGGAGCAGGACGCTGGGACGCCGGGCGGTCCGGAGCCGGCGCCGTGCCTGCCGGTGCCGGTCGGGCCGGATCTGTGCTGGCAGGCGCGACGGGCGTCTCGGCGGCTGCCGGCACGGCCTGGGCGGCGCGCTCCTGCTGCCGCCGCAAGGCTTCCTCGCGGAAATACTTCACCTCCCGCATCAGCCGGTCGCGCTCGAGGATCTCGGCCTGCAACCGCTCGACGCGTTCGACCTCCTGCTCGAACGAGCGCAAGGTCAGGAAGGCCGTGAACGGGGCAACGTCGATGCTCCGCTCGGGTGCGGCCAGGTCACCGCTGAACAGCAAGGCCGCCTGTGGCTCGGCCCCGGCCGTCGCATTGCTTCCGGCATCGACCTTGACCGTGATGTCGCTGTCCAGCGTCCAGTCATTCAGGTTCAGCAGCGCCTGTCCGGTCAGCTCCGCGCCCTCAGCCGACGCGGCCACATTGCGCAGGGCCAGGCGCCCGCCGTTGAGCGCAAGCGTGCCATCGAGCCGCTCCAGCTCAAGCGACCCGGCATCAAGCTGGCTTGCGAACACCTCGCGGATCTTGTCGTCTTCCAGCACAAGCCCGGCATCGGCCGCCCGGATCACCAGATCGAAGGCAGCCGGGTTCATGGCGCGCAGCTCGGCGCCCGACAGCTGCAGCGTCCCTCCGCCAGCCAGCGCCGCGACCAGGGCAGAGATCGAGCGTCCGGAGGACTGGAACTCGCCCGAGGCGTCGAGCTGACCGGTGGCCACCGCGCGGCCGCCCGCTTCCCACACAAGCTCCTCGAGACGCGCTCCCGCGACCTGGAGCGTGCCGCTGAGCCCCGCCTCCGCGCCACTGCGCGTCAGCGCCAGATTGCCGGTGATCTTGCCGCCCGCAAGCCCGGCGTCGATCGCCTCGAGCCGCAGCAGGTCCGGCTTCAGGCGCAGCTTGGAGGCCAGACGCGACACTGCCAGCGTGTCGCTGAGGAAGGCCTCCTCAGCCCGCAGGTCCAGCGCCAGATCGAGATTGGGCAACTGCACCGGACCGAAGGCCGCCTTGGGCCAGCCCCCGTCGGCGTCGGTCTGCAGCCACTGGTCCGCCCCCAGCACCAGCTCGGACACGACCCGGACGTCGAGGGCCGAGAAGTCGAGCGCCCCGGTCAGGCGCGTCGCGCCGGTCGCATCGGCCGGCGCGAGATTGCCGGCGAGGCGCCCTTCGATGTCGACGCCGGCCACTGTCCCCTTGAGATCGTCAAGCGTGATGCTCGCGCCCTCGCCGACCAGTTCAAAGGCCAGATCCATGCCGATCTCGCCGGAGAGCACTGGCAGCACCTTGTCCCAGAGCAGCGCGACCGGCGCGAGATCGTCGGCACGCGCCTGGACGGCCGCCGTGTAGCGCGGCGCGGCCCCCTCGACGAGTTGCAGATCGCCGGTGGCGTCGATCCGTGTTTCGCCGGCCCGCGCCCTGAGGCTGAGCGCCATGCCCTTGGCGGGCTGGCCGTTCAGGCTGGCGGTGATCTCTCCGGCCGCAAGGGCGCTGTCCTCGGTCAGCGGCAGGCCGAGCTGGCGCAGCAACAGCGCGCCGTCCGGGCCTTCGAGGGCAAGGCTTGCCGCGACATCGCCATCACGCCATGCGTCGGTCCGTCCCGAAAAGCGGCCATCGAGCCGAAGGGTGCCGCCGGCGGCGCTGCCGGCAACCGTCAGCTCGCTCTCGCTGCCGTCCCGCGTGGTTCGGGCCTCGAGGCTGGCCTCAAGCCGGGCGGGGACCAGATGGTCGGCGGCCCGGGCGAGCTGGGCCGTCAGGGCCGCCTCCGGTGCCAGGTCTTCGGCCAGGGCAACAAGTCCGGCCAGCGAGCTGGCCTCGATGGCGGCGGTGATCCGGCCGGCCGGCGACGTCGCCACATCCTCGATGGCCCCCTTGGCCTCGATGCGGGCTCCGGCAAAATCGGCCGCCGACAGGCTCGTGAGGGTCAGATTGTCCCCGGCCAGCTCGGCCTGGACCGAAA
Source organism: Pannonibacter sp. XCT-53 (assembly GCF_009915765.1). Classification (NCBI taxonomy): domain Bacteria; kingdom Pseudomonadati; phylum Pseudomonadota; class Alphaproteobacteria; order Hyphomicrobiales; family Stappiaceae; genus Pannonibacter; species Pannonibacter tanglangensis. The sequence continues at coordinate 415,085 of NZ_JAABLQ010000001.1, read as the reverse complement.
GCGCCTTGCCGGCAATGCCGCGGATCAGGATCTCGCGGGCCGAGAGGCCGAGCGAGATATCGGAGGACGCCAGCGCTGCGGCAACATCGGGCTGCCGGAACAGCCCGGTCAGCCCGCCGAGTTGGTCAAAGTCCAGCCGGCTTGCGTCCAGGGACAGGGCGAGGCGCCCCCGCCCGCCGGTTCCCTCGGCATAGGACACCGACCCCGTGGCGGTGGCCCCGCCGATGTCGAGCCGCGCGCCGGTCATCGACCATTGCCCGGGCTGCAGCGCGATGCGGCCGTCGATCCCGAGCGGTCCGCCGGACTGCACGGTGGAGGGCGTCTGGTTGAACCAGGCCAGGAAGGCCTGCGGCTGGGCGACGTTGAACGACAGGGTGCCGGTGTAGGCAAGCGCCCGGCTGGTGCCGAGCTCCCCTTGCGTGGCCAGTTCGGCGCGCCCCGGCAGGCGGCTGGCCAGACGCGTGACGCGCCAGCCCCCCAGGGTCGTTTCCACATCGAGACGGGTCGATTGCAGGATGCCGCCGCCGAGCACGATGGCCGGCACCTCGAGACTGATGAGACCCGGCAGCGGCGATGGCGGCAGGGTGGCGAGACGCTGGATCATCTCCGACCGAGCCCGGTCGAGCGCGACGGGCTTCTGCGGCCCCTCCCCATAGATCCGGTCGAAGTCGATCTGCTTGGCGCTGGCCTTGATCTCGAAGCGCCGCTGCCCCGCAAGTCCGACGCGCGCCTCGCCCTTGAGGCTGATGGCGCGGTCCTCCGGTCCGATGCGCAGGTCGAAGGCCGGGACCTGCACGCCGTCGGCGGTCAGCGCCGCACTGCCCTCGGCGCGCCAGCTGTCGGGCTCCTGTCCGGTGCCGATGGAACTGGCCGTGAAGCGGCCGTCGAAACCGGGGGCTCCCGCCTCCTGCTTCAGCGTGCCATCCAGCGTGACCTGCAGCGCCTGCAGCGCCGGGACGAGATCGGCGCGCAGCCGCAACGTGCCATCGGCCTGGTGCTCACCGGTGGTCAGGCGCAACGAATAGGGATTGCCGTCGTGAATCAGGCTGCCATCGACCTTGAAGGGCCCCTTGAGCGACCGGGCGCTGATGGCGACATTGACGTTCTCCAGCTTGTGACTGGAACTGTCCCGGGCGTCGAGCAGCGTGATCGCGCCAGTGTCGACCTCGATCTGGTCGAAGGCGATGTTGCGCGGGTCGATCTTGGCCAGGGCGCCGGAGCCGGTGGCGTCCGTCAGCCAGTCCAGCCGGCCGTATTCGTCCATGGCCAGCGTCAGCTGCGGCCGTTCGAGCCGCATGTCGAGCACGCGGATCTCGCCGCGCAACAGCGGCGGCAGTTCCACCTGCATCTCGAAGCGCGAGACGATCAGCAGCGGATCTTCCGCCTCGCCGACGCGCACGTCGGTGAAGGTGAGCGTCGGCGCCGGCAGCAGGCTCATGTCCGCCTTGCCGAGCACCGTGACCTTGTGGCCCAGCGCCTGCTCGGCATAGGTCTCGAAGGTGGAGCGATAGGCCGTCCAGTCGACAAAGAGCGGCCCGACCAGCGCCGTCAGCAGCGCCAGGATGATGACCACGCCTGCCGTGATATAGACCGAGTTCAGCGTCACTCTCCAACGTCTCAGCGATGCGGCTGTCCGGCGAACCGACCATCCCGCGCGAATGCGGCAGGGTTGCGGCGGACCGGGACTTGCGGCCCGGCCGCCTCCGCCGGTCAGATCACCACGATCTTGCCCGGGTTCATGATGTTCAGCGGATCAAGCGCCTGTTTCAGCGTGCGCATCACGTCCAGCGCCTCGCCATGTTCCCTCTTCAGATACTTCATCTTGCCCTGGCCGACACCATGTTCTCCGGTGCAGGTGCCCTCCATCTCGATCGCCCGCCAGTTGAGGCGCTCGACAAAGGCTTCGGCGGCGGCGACCTCGGCCGCATCCGTCACATCCACCAGAACCATGACATGGAAATTACCGTCGCCCACATGACCGACGATCGGTGCGATCAGGCCGGAGGCGGCGATGTCGTCGGCCGTTGCCGCAACGCATTCGGCCAGACGCGAGATCGGCACGCAGACATCCGTCGTCACGGCCTTGCAGCCGGGTCTGAGGCCGATCCCGGCGAAATAGGCGTTGTGCCGGGCCGTCCAGAGCTTGGTCCGCTCCTCCGCCTGGCTCGACCAGCGGAAGGCCCCGCCGCCACACTCGCCGGCAATGGCCTCGAACAGCTCCGCCTGTTCCTTTACCCCGTTCGGCGTGCCGTGGAACTCGAGGAACAGCGTCGGCGTCTCCGCAAGGCCCAGTCCCGAATAGGCATTGCAGGCGCGCACCTGCAGCGTGTCGAGGAGTTCGATGCGGGCCACCGGAATGCCGGACTGGATGGTCATGATCACCGCGTTGCAGGCCGACGCCACGTCCGGGAACGGGCAGACACCGCCGGAGATCGCCTCCGGCTGTCCGAACAGCCGGAGCGTCAGCTCGGTGATGATGCCGAGCGTGCCCTCGGAGCCGACGAACAGGCGGGTGAGGTCGTAGCCGGCCGAGGATTTCCGCGCCCGCCCGCCGGTGTGGATGATCTTGCCTTCCGCGGTCACCACGGTGAGGCCAAGGACGACATCCTTCATCGTCCCGTAGCGCACCGCGTTGGTGCCGGAGGCGCGGGTGGAGGCCATGCCGCCGAGGCTGGCATCCGCGCCCGGATCAATCGGGAAGAACAGCCCGCTGTCGCGCAGGAAGGCATTGAGCTGCGACCGCGTGACGCCCGGCTGCACGACGCAGTCGAGATCCTCGGCATGCACGGCCAGCACCTTGTTCATGCGCGACACGTCGACGGAGACGCCGCCACCGGGCGCATTGACGTGGCCCTCCAGCGACGATCCGGTGCCGAAGGGGATCACCGGAACCCGGTGCTCGGCGCAGATGCGCACGATCTCGGCGACCTCCTCCGTGCTTTCGGCAAAGACGACGATGTCCGGCGCCTGATTCGGCAGCCAGGACGTGGTGTGCCCATGCTGCTCGCGGATCGCTGCCGTGCGGGCAACCCGGGCGCCAAAGCGCGCCGAAAGCGCCTCGCCGGCAGCAGCAATGCCTGCCTCATTGCGACGAACCAGCACCTGCATCGCGGCGAGCGACATCGGATCCTCCTCCAGTGTTCTTGCCCCGTATCCGGGGCAGCCGGCCGAACCCTAGCAAATCCCTCCGCAGCACCAAAGGTTTCATGTTGATCCGATGTGAAATGGTTCGCACCGGCCCCGAGGCATCGGGGAAAGATGGCGGGCGTCATTCCGGACTAGGTGGGCGACGCGAACCGCAGATCCGGGATGACGGCCCCGTCCCGCTCAAGGCCGGGACCGCACGACGGAAGAGCCTCCCAGGGGAGCCTCTCCCGCCCCGAGATCAGACCGGCTTGGTCGCGGCCTCCAGCCAGATGCGGGTGCGGGCGTCGAGATGCGGCCCGACCTCCTCGTTGACCCGCGCATGATAGCGGTTGAGCCAGTCGCGCTCCTCGGCGGTCAGGAGCGCGGGCTCGACAAGGCGGCGGTCGATCGGGGCGAGCGTCAGCGTCTCGAAGCCGAGCATCGGACGCTCGCCGCCGGGGATCTCCGCAGCCTCGGTCACAAGCTCCAGGTTCTCGATCCGGATCCCGTACTGCCCGGCCGGATAGTAGCCCGGCTCGTTCGACAGGATCATGCCCGGACGCAGCGGCTGCGCCCCGGTCTTGGCGATCCGCTGCGGCCCTTCATGCACGGAGAGGAAGGACCCGACGCCATGGCCCGTGCCGTGGTCATAGTCGAGCCCCGCCTTCCAGAGCGCGATGCGGGCCAGCGTGTCGAGCTGCGCGCCGGTGGTGCCGACCGGGAACCGCGCGGTGGCGATGCCGATGTGACCTTTCAGCACGAGCGTGAAATGCCGCTTCATGTCCGCCGTCATCTCGCCGACCGCAAGGGTACGGGTGATGTCGGTGGTGCCGTCCTCGTACTGGCCGCCCGAATCGATCAGGTAGGGCCGGCCAACCGGGATCGGCAGGTTGCTCTCCCGGTTGACGCGGTAATGGCAGATCGCCCCGTTCGGTCCCGCGCCCGAAATCGTGTCGAAGGAAATGTCGCGCAGCGCGCCGGTCTCGACCCGGAAGCGCTCCAGCGCCTCGGCCGCGGCGATCTCGTCCAGCTCGCCGCCGGGGGCGGTGGCATCGAACCAGCACAGGAACCGGGCAAAGGCGACCGCATCGCGCAGATGCGCGGCACGGGCCCCGGCAATCTCGACCCTGTTCTTGATCGCCTTGGGCAGAAGGATGGGGTCCGGCCCCTCGACCAGCTTGCCGCCGGCGGCCAGAATGCGCGTGGCGATGGCCTCGCCCGCCAGATCCGGATCGACCAGCACGGCCTTGCCCGCCGCTCCCAGCGCCTCGAGCGCTGGCAGGAAGGCGGCCGGCTCGGCGATGTCGGTGAGCATCGCCAGCGTGTCGCGGACCGTGTTGGACAGCTTGCGCCCGTCGATGAAGAGCTGCGCGCTGCCGGCGGCAGTCAGCACGGCAAAGGACAGCGGGATCGGCGTGTGCATGACATCCGAGCCGCGGATGTTGAACAGCCAGGCAATGGAATCAGGCTGGGTGATGACCACCGCATCCGCGCCCGTCCGGCCGACGGACGCGGCGATGCGGGTGATCTTGTCCCTCGCCTCCTCGCCGGCCTTGTCCATCGGCTGCAGGCTGACGGCCCCGAGCGGCGCGGCGGGTCGGTCGGCCCACACCGCATCGACCGGATTGTCTGCGACGGCCACCAGCTCCGCGCCGGCCGCAGCACAGACCTGGCGCAGCCTCCGGGTGCCGTTCAGGGTGTGCAGCATCGGATCAAAGCCGAGCTTCATGCCCGGCTTCAGATGGGCCTGCAGCCAGTCGGTCGGCGGAGCCTCGATCAGGTGGTGCGGCTCGAAAAGCTCGCAATCGACCTGGTCGCGCACCTGCAGCGTGTAGCGGCCGTCGATGAAGATGGCAGCCCGCTCGCCCAGCACGGCCGCAACCCCGGCAGACCCGCCAAAGCCGGTCAGCCATTGCAGGCGACAGTCGCAGGGCGGCACGTATTCGCCCTGATGTGCGTCCGCCCGGGGGATGAGAAACCCATCCAGTCCGCGACGTGCGAGTTCAGCCTTGAGGGCGGCAAGACGGGGCTTGCCAACGCTCGGATCGGTGGGGGTGTCGAATGTCTGGAACATGGCGCGACACTAGCCACAGGTTGCGCGCCGCGCAATGCCGTCGAGGCCGCGAGGGCGCCGGAAATGGTTAAGAATCCGTATCGTGCTGCAGTGCAATACCATTAATTCGCACATGCGAAATCCGCAGGGCTGGCATGCGATTCCAAGCCTTTTCGCCAGCCGGACCTGACCGCATATATCGGGCAACAAGGGCCGGGACTACGGCCCGGATCCACACACGGAGTTGCACAAATGGCCCTTTCCACTGCCACCTCGACCGGTCTTATCGGTGAAGGCCGCCGGCCGGCCCGCAGCCTGTTCCGCCGCGCCTTCGATCACATGATCGCTGCCCGCGAGAAGCAGGCCCTGCGCCACGTCAACAGCTATCTTCTGTCGCTCGACGACGCCACGCTGGCTCACTACGGCTACGACCGTGACGAGCTGAAGCGCCAGGGCGCGGCAGCGACCCTGCTCTGATCTCTCCGGGGCGTCGCGGACGCAGCGGAGATCGGGCAGACCCCGAGCAAAAAAGGCGGCCTGCGGTCAGATGACCGCAGCCGCCTTTTTCCATCTGGACGCAGACATCCCGGACAAGCCGGCGGCGCGACCGCCGCCGTGCCGGCTTCAGGCGGCGTGAACACCGCCGCGCACGAGCGTGAGCGTCAGCCAGCCGTTCTTGTCCCAGCGCCGCACGAGCCGGAACCCCTGTGTGCCATAGGCAAACAGGATGCGCGGACCGTCCTCGACGCGCAGCCCCGACAGGATGAGCGTGGCATCCCCGGTCATCCGCGACGAGATCGACCTGGCCATCTGCATCAGCGGCCGGGCGAGAATGTTGGCAATGACGAGGTCGAACGGCCCGAACTCCGCAAAGCGCCGGTCCTCGACCCCGGCCGCCGTAAAGGTGCGGATCAGATGCGGCACCTGGTTCAGGACCGCGTTTTCCTGCGCGGTGCGCGTCGCCACCGGGTCGATGTCGGTGGCAACGACCACCTGCCGCGCGAGCTTTGCGGCCGCAATCGCCAGCACGCCGGTGCCCGTGCCGAGATCGAGGATCCGGTCGAAGTGCCAGCGGCCGACCAGCCGGTCGATCTCGCGCAGGCAGCCTTCGGTGGTGCCGTGATGGCCGGTGCCGAAGGCGAGCGCCGCCTCGATCTCGATGCCGATCGCGCCGGCCGGCACCTTGTCGCGGTCATGCGAGCCATGCACGACGAAACGTCCGGCCCGGACCGGTGCGAGGCCCTCCAGGCTCTTCTGCACCCAGTTCAGATCCTCAAGCAGCTCCGCCTCGACGGGCGCCGCGAAGGCGTCCGGGCCGACGCGCTCCTGCACCTCGGCGATGGCCTCGTCCGGCTCGAGCCCGAACAGCAGGACCTCGACCGCCCACACGCGTCCGTCGGGCGTGAACTCGTAGACCGTAACCGGGTTGCCCTCGTCCTCGAAGGCGCGCTCGATGACGCCATAGATGCGCTTGGCTTCCTGTTCGTCGGCGGCGATCCGCACTCTGACCGTCTGCATGGTGACCTCCGCCAGATATCCGGCCTGATGTTCTCGAAGCGCCGATATAACCGGAGCCCCGGGCCGCGGCCAGCGGAAACAGTCCCGTCCCTGCGCCGGCTTCGGGCCCGCAGGACCCCAGGTCCGTGCGGCGCGCCGGGCTCAGCCGGCCCGTGGCAGCAAGATGCGCGCCGTCAGCCCGCCCCCCGGCGTGTCGTCCAGCTCCAGCCTGCCCCCGTGGCCTTCGGCAATGGCGCGTGCGGTCGCAAGCCCGAGGCCGAAGCCGGTTGCCTGGCCCATCCCCTGCCCGTCGGCCACGGTCCGCGCCGCATCCCCGCGCTCGAACGGCTCGATCAGGCGCAGCTTCTCCGCGCTGGACAGCCCGGGACCATGGTCGGCCACCTCGATCAGGATCTGGTCCTCCCGCGCAAAGGCCCGCACGTCCGGGATGCCTGCATGGCGGTGGGCATTGTCGATCAGGTTGGACACTGCCCGGACCATTTCGCTGGCGCGACCATGCACGGTCAGCCCGGGGGCACAGGTCAGCGTGACGGTCTGGCCCATGTCCTCATACTGGTCCTGCACCGACAGGAGCAGGCTCGGGAGATCGACCGGTCCCGTGCGTTCCCCGGTCCGGCCCTCGCGCAGGAAGGTAAGCGCGCCATTGATCTGGGCCTCCATCACCGCAAGGTCGGCGAGGTTGCGATCCTTCTGGTCGCCGTCATCCATCAGTTCGAGCCGCAGGCGCAACCGGGTCAGCGGCGTGCGCAGGTCGTGACCGATGGCCGCCAGCATGCGGGTGCGCCGGTCGATGAGATCGCGGATGCGCACCTGCATCCGGTTGAAGGCTGAGGCTGCCGCCCGCACCTCGCGCGGACCGCGCTCGGTGACGATGACCGGTTCCGCCTGCCCCTCGCCGAACACCGACACCGCCCGCTCCAGGTCGGACAACGGCCGCACCAGCGTGCGCAGGGCCCAGACCAGCAGCATGGCAAGACTGAGCGCCAGGAAGAACAGGATCTGCAGGAAGGGGCTGCCGATGAGCGGCGGACCGCCGCGCTTCGCCAGATGCTCGGCCCTGAGCCGCGTGCCGTCGGCGAGCGAGAACTCCACCACCACGCCGCGCTCTGGCCCCATCGGCATGGAGCCGAGAAAGCGCATGCCGGCATCCAGGTCTCGCGGCGGCGTGATCCGGTCCTGCAGCGCCGGCGGCACGCCCAGCAGCGGCTCGGACGGGTCGACCAGATGCAGCTCGTATCGCCGCGTCGCCGCGTTGATGTCGCGGATGAGGCCGGGACGCTCGGCCGGTGCGGCCTCGTTCAGGAGATGGACCGTGCGGCCCAGCAGCAGCATCTGCGAGATCGCGTCGGAATGGGGAGCCGTTGGCCGCAACAGGGCAAAGAAGGCGAAGACGAAGGTTGTGATGAGGATCAGGGCGGAGATCATCACCAGCATCAGCTGGGCCGCGATGCGCTCCGGCCAGAAATAGGCGATCAGGCGCGTCACGCCGCGCTCACTTCGGCGACGAACTCGTAGCCGCCGGCCCGGACCGTGCGGATGTACTGGCCGCCGCTGGACGAGGGATCGAGCTTGGAACGCAGGCGGCTGACCAGGATGTCGATGTTGCGGCCGGTGGAGCTGGTGCCGACGCCGGTCGTCAGGTCGACAAGCTGGTCGCGCGACAGGACCCGGCCCGGTCTTTCGCAGAACACCTGCAGCAGCGCCAGTTCCGCCGGCGTCAGCGTCACGACCGAGCCGCGCGGGCTGTGCAGCGTGTGCGCGACGCAGTCGAGCGTCCACCCGTCGAAGCTGAGCCGGCGCGCCTGCACCGAGGGCATCGCCGCGCCCAGGTCCATGCGGCGGAACAGGGCGCGGATGCGCGCGATCAGCTCGCGCGGGTTGAAGGGCTTGGCGAGATAGTCGTCCGCACCGACCTCAAGCCCGATCACCCGGTCGAAGTCGTCCGACTTGGCCGAGACGATGATGATCGGGATGGCGCTGGCCGCCCTGAGCCGGTGGCAGATGCTGAGCCCGTCCTCTCCCGGCAGCATCAGGTCAAGGACGACCAGGTCGATCCGGTTGGTCGCCATCTGCTGTTCCATCTCCGCGCCGCTGCGCGCGACGGACACACGCCAGCCATGGCTGGTCAGATGCCGCTCCATCAGGGTCCCGATTTCGGGATCGTCTTCGACGATGAGGATGTGCTCATGGGTACGCATGGCCGCAATATGCAGCCTTGCCCGTGTTGCGACAACATCTTTTGCAGAAGCTTTTCTGGACGTTTCCGAGAAAGTCCAGAACAGAGACAGCATCCACAGAGATCAGCACATGTAGTTTTCACCGCATCACCGTGCAGCGACACGGTGACCGACTGCCGACGCGCGCCGCGCCCGTCCGGATGCTGCGGCAATCCGGCTCAGTGGCGTTCGACGAAACTGTCGATCACCCGCTTCTCGCCCGCCTTCTCGAAGTCGATCGTCAGCTTGTTGCCCTCGATTGTCGTGATGCGGCCATAGCCGAACTTGATGTGGAACACCCGCTCGCCGACCGTGAAGCTGGAGGGGGTGTCGGACACCGATTTCGCCACGAGCTGTCCCTCGATGGTCAGCGGCCCTTGCGCCCTCGTGCGGGAGGAACGCATGTCGGAGCGGTTGCCGTGGTCCTGACTCCCCGCCTCGCGCGCGCGCTGCGCCCGCTGCCAGCCCGGCGTCGAATAGGTGTTCTGGAACGGATCGCGGGCGTCGAAGCGGGAGACGCCATAGGCGTTGCCGCCGCCATAGCCGCCACCGCTGTAGCCGCCGTAGCGGGTGGAGCTTTCCACCACCTCGACGTGGCGTTCCGGCAGCTCGTCCAGGAAGCGCGAGGGAATGCTGGACTGCCACGAGCCGTGGATGCGGCGGTTGGAGGCAAACCAGATCTTGGCCCGCTTGCGCGCCCGGGTGATGCCGACATAGGCCAGCCGCCGCTCTTCCTCGAGACCAGCCCTGCCGCTTTCATCCAGCGCGCGCTGATGCGGGAACAGCCCCTCCTCCCAGCCCGGCAGGAACACGGTGTCGAACTCCAGCCCCTTGGCCGAATGCAGGGTCATGATCGACACCGCATCGGCGGCATCGGCCGTATCCCGGTCCATCACCAGCGCGATGTGCTCGAGGAAGCCCGGCAGCGATTCGAACTCCTCCATCGAGCGGATGAGTTCCTTGAGGTTGTCGAGACGGCCCGGCGCTTCGGCAGAGCGGTCCAGCCGCCACATCTCGGTGTAGCCGCTCTCGTCCAGGATGATCTCGGCCAGTTCCGAGTGCTTCATGTGAACCAGCTGCGCCCGCCAGCGGTCGAGGCTGTCGACGAGATCGGACAGCGCCTTGCGTGCCTTCGGCTTCAGCTCTTCCGTGCGGCAGAGCTGCGTGGCGGCCTCCAGCAGCGGGATGCGGCTGGCGCGGGCCAGTTCATGCACCAGCTTGAGGCTCGCCTCGCCGAGGCCCCGCTTCGGCGTGTTGACGATGCGCTCGAAGGCCAGATCGTCCGCCGGCTGCACCACGCAGCGGAAATAGGCCATGGCATCGCGGATTTCGGCCCGTTCATAGAAGCGCGGGCCGCCAATGACCCTGTAATTGAGACCGAGCGTGACGAAACGGTCTTCAAACTCGCGCATCTGGAACGACGCGCGCACGAGGATGGCGATCTGGTTGAGCGAATGGCCCTTGCTCTGCAGCGCCTCGATCTCCTCGCCGATGGCGCGGGCCTCTTCCTCCGAATCCCAGGACGAGGCGACCGTGACCGCTTCGGCTTCCGGGTCCTTGTCGTCGGTGAACAGCGTCTTGCCGAGGCGGCCCTCGTTGTGGGCGATCAGATGCGAGGCCGCGCCCAGGATGTGGCTGGTGGAGCGGTAATTGCGCTCCAGCCGCACCACGACGGCACCGGGGAAGTCGTGCTCGAAGCGCAGGATGTTGTCCACCTCCGCGCCGCGCCAGCCATAGATCGACTGGTCGTCGTCGCCGACGCAGCAGACGTTGGAATTGCCCTGGGCGAGCAGGCGCAGCCACAGATACTGCGCCACGTTGGTGTCCTGGTACTCGTCCACCAGCATGTAGCGGAAGCGGCGCTGGTAGTCCTTCAGCACATCGGGCTGCGTCTTGAACAGGGTGATGCAGTGGAGCAGCAGGTCGCCGAAATCGGCCGCGTTCAGCACCGACAGGCGGTCCTGGTATTCGGCGTAGAGCTTGCGGCCCTTGCCGTTGCCGAAGGCCCGCGCCTCGCCCTCCGGGATGTCCTTCGGCGTCAGGCCGCGGTTTTTCCAGCTGTCGACGAGCGAGGCGAACATGCGCGCGGTCCAGCGCTTCTCGTCGAGGCCCTCGGCCTGGATCACCTGTTTCATCAGGCGCAGCTGGTCGTCAGTGTCCAGGATCGAGAAGCCCGACTTGAGGCCGACCAGCTCGGCGTGGTTGCGCAGGATCTTGACGCAGATCGAATGGAACGTGCCGAGCCAGGCCATGCCCTCGACGCCCGGGCCGATGTAATGGGCGATGCGCTCCTTCATCTCCCGCGCGGCCTTGTTGGTGAAGGTGACGGCGAGGATCTGCGACGGCCAGGCGCGCTGGGTGGCAAGGATATGCGCGATGCGGGTGGTCAGCACCCGGGTCTTGCCGGTGCCGGCGCCGGCCAGCACCAGAACCGGGCCATCGACGGTTTCCACCGCCAGCCGCTGTTCCGGGTTGAGACCGGCAAGATAGTCAGCGGCTGCCGCCTGGGGCGTGCCCTGCCGCGCCGCGAGCGCCCGGGCGGCAATGCCCCCGCCCTGCGGACGATGCGCGGGCGCCGGCTGCGCCGGCCCCTGGTCATAGGCCGCGTCGATCTCGCTCCAGTCGTCGGAAAATCCCGGGGGCACGCTCATCATCCTGCCGCATCTCGTTTCTGGCTGAGAACAATATAGCAACAATGGCGGCGAGAGCGAGGCGGATGGCTGCGTTTTCCCGTGGTGTGAGGGGGTGGCGGACTGCATAAAACGTGCACAAACACGAAAAGCACGACAAGATTGCAAAGAGGCTATCGGCAGGGATCCATGACGTATCACGTCTACATTCTGGCCAGTCGCATGCACGGAACGCTCTACGTCGGCGTGACGAATGATCTTGCACGCCGCGTGGACGAGCACAGGCGAGGCTTGGGCTCACGCTTCACACGGGAGCATGGCGTTACGCGCCTCGTCTTCTACGAAGGTTTCGAGGATGTGGAGGCCGCGATCGCTGCGGAAAAGCGGTTGAAGCGATGGCATCGGGCCTGGAAGGTTCAGCTGGTCGAGCGGAACAATCCCCTCTGGAAGGACCTTTATCTTGAGCTGAACATGTGACCCGCCTTCCGCTGTCACCTCGGACGAGAGCGAAGCGGAGATCCGGGGCCTACTCGTTTGCAGAGCAAAGGAGACGGGCACGGTCGCGCCACAAGCTGCCGTGAGGATGTGCGACGCCCGTGGCAGCGCTGAAGTACACGCAGCACCGCTCTGGAAGCGAGTAGGCCCCGGCTCTCGCGTTGCTCGGCCGGGGTGACACGGAGAGGGTGTCGCTCCCATGCGGCATGTGCCTTCGCGCGGAGAATGCCCCAGACCGAGGTGTCACCCCGGACGGAGCGAAGCGGAGATCCGGGGCCTACTCGTTTGCAGAGCAAAGGAGACGGGCACAGTCGCGCCACAAGCTGCCGAGAGGATGTGCGACGCCCGTGGCAGCGCTGAAGTACACGCAGCACCGCTCTGGAAGCGAGTGGGCCCCGGCTCTCGCGGTGCTCGGCCGGGGTGACACGGAGAGCGGGATGGCCGGAGAGGCTTGAACGGAGACGACGATCCAGTCCCTCACCCGCCGACCAGGTCGAACCACTCGTCTTCGGTGATGACCTCGATGCCGAGGTCCTGGGCGGTCTTGAGCTTGGAGCCGGCGCCGGGGCCGGCGACGAGGAGGTTGGTCTTCTTGGAGACAGACCCCGCAACCTTGGCGCCCAGCCGTTCGGCCATGGCCTTGGCCTCGTCGCGGGTCATGCGCTCCAAGGACCCTGTGAAGACGACGGTCTTGCCGGCCACCGGCGAGCCGGAGGCGTCGATCTTCTCGGCGTCCAGCGGGGTGACCTCGGCGAGCAAGGCCGCAAGGGCTTCGCGGTTGTGATCCTCGGCGAAGAACTGCACCACGGCTTCGGCCAGCGTCTCGCCGATGCCGTCGACGGCGTTGAGATCGGCCCAGGCGTCGCTGGCGTGATCGAGCGCGGCCGTCATCGCGGCCTCGAAGGCGCCCCAGGAGCCATAGGCGCGGGCGAGCAGCTTGGCGTTGCCCTCGCCGACATGGCGGATGCCGAGGGCGAAGATGAAGCGGTGAAGGTCGATGCGGCGGCGGGCGTTGATCGCCTCGAACAGGTTCCTGGCCGAAACCGCGCCCCAGCCGTCGCGGTTGCGCAGCTTGGTGAGCGCCGCCTTGTCGCGCGCCTCCAGCGTGAAGATGTCGGCCGGCGTGCGCACCAGCCCTTCGGCGAAGAAGGCATCGATCTGCTTGTCGCCAAGGCCCTCGATGTCGAAGGCATTGCGCTGGACGAAATGCTTCAGCTTCTCCGCGGCCTGCGCCGGGCAGATCAGGCCGCCGGTGCAGCGGCGCACCGAATCAAGCCGCCCGGTCTTGGCGTTTTCCTCGCGCACCGCATGGCTGCCGCAGGCCGGGCAGACGGTGGGGAAGACGTAGGGCTGCGCATCGGCAGGCCGGCGGGCAAGGTCGATGTCGACGATCTGCGGGATGACGTCGCCGGCGCGCTGGATCATCACCGTGTCGCCGATGCGCAGGTCTTTCCCCCCCCGGATCGGCTCGCCGTCCATGCCGATGGCCTTGATGTAGTCCTCGTTGTGCAGCGTGGCGTTGGAGACGACGACGCCGCCGACGGTGACGGGCTCGAGCTTGGCGACCGGCGTCAGCGCGCCGGTGCGGCCGACCTGGATCTCGATGTCCTTCAGCACCGTGTAGGCCTTTTCGGCCGGGAACTTGTGCGCGATCGCCCAGCGGGGCGAGCGGGAGACAAAGCCGAGGCGCTGCTGCAGGTCGAGCCGGTCGATCTTGTAGACGACACCGTCGATGTCATAGCCAAGGCCGGAGCGGTCCTCCTCGATGCCGTGATAGACCGCCAGCAACTCCTCGACGCGGGCGCAGCGCTGCATGCGCGGGTTGACCGCAAAGCCCCAGTCGGCGAACTGGCGCACCATGTCGAACTGGGTCGCTGCCGGCACCTCGCTCATCTCCCCCCAGGCATAGGCGAAGAAGCGCAAGGGCCGCGAGGCGGTGATCTCGGGATTGAGCTGGCGCAGCGAGCCGGCGGCGGCATTGCGCGGATTGGCGAAGGTCTTGCCGCCGTTGGCCGCCATGCGCGCGTTGAGCGCGGCGAAATCGGCATGCGACATGTAGACCTCGCCGCGCACCTCGACCACCGCCGGAACGCCGGCGGGCAGCCGCTGCGGGATGTCGGCAATGGTGCGGGCATTGGCCGTGACGTTCTCGCCCACCGTGCCATCGCCGCGCGTGGCAGCACTCACCAGGACGCCGTTCTCGTAGCGCAGCGACAGGGACAGGCCGTCGATCTTCGGCTCGGCCGTCACCACCAGGTCGCCCATCAGCGGATCGAACTTGAGGAAGCGGCGGACCCGGCCGACGAAATCGCGCACGTCCTCATCGGTGAAGGCATTGTCGAGCGACAGCATCGGGACCTGATGCGTGATCTTGCCGAAACCGTCGGCAACGCTGGCCCCCACCCGCAGGGACGGGCTGTCGGGGCGCACCAGATCCGGGAACCGCGCCTCGATCTCGGCATTGCGCCGGCGCAGGGCGTCATAGTCGGCATCCGAAATGGTCGGGGCGTCTTCGGCATGATAGCGCCGGTCATGGCCTGCGATCTCGGCGGCCAGACGTTCCAGCTCGGCAGCGGCTTCCTCGCGGGTCAGGTGGTCGGCGTCAGGGCGCGGGCGCTCGGTCATGGCCGGGTGGTCCTTGTGAATGCGGATCGGCGAGGAGAGTGCCTCAGCTTTCGCTGACTGTCAGCAGCCGCTGAGCGGCAGCGCGGGCCTCGTCGGTGATGACGCTGCCGGCCAGCATCCGGGCAATCTCTTCCCGGCGGTGCGCCGCATCGATCGGCGTGATGCGGGTCGCCACACGCTCGGGGGCGACCTCTTCCTTGGCGATGAGGAAATGTCCGTCCGCCCGCGCGGCGACCTGCGGCGCATGCGTCACGGTCAGGACCTGGACGCTGCGGGCAAGGCGGGCAAGACGCCAGCCGATGGCCTCGGCCACAGCACCGCCGACGCCGGTGTCGATCTCGTCAAAAACCAGCGTCGGCACGGACCCGCTGTCGGCGAGCGAGACCTTCAGCGCAAGCAGGAAGCGCGAAAGCTCGCCGCCCGAGGCCACCTTCATGATCGGGCCGGGCCGGGTGCCCGGATTGGTCTGGACCCAGAATTCCACCATGTCGACGCCGGCCGGCGTGCGGTTGTCCGGATCGCTGGTCATCTCGACAAGGAAGCGGGCCCGCTCGAGTTTCAGCGACGGCAATTCGGCGGCCACGGCCGCCTCCAGCCGGGCCCCGACCTGCCGGCGTTCGGCCGACAGCCGCGCGGCCACCGCGTCATAGGCGCCACGCGCCGCATCGGCCGCCCGCACCAGGGCGTCCAGCCTCTCCTCGCCCGCGTCCAGATCCCCGAGGTCGGCCGCCATGCGCGCGGCAAGCGCGGGCAGCTCGTCCACGGTCACGGAAAACTTGCGCGCGGCCGCCCTGAGCGCGAACAGGCGCTCTTCGGTCGCCTCCAGCTCGCGCGGGTCGAAATCGGTCTGGCGGATCGCGGCCTCAAGACCGCCGCGCGCCTCTTCCAGCGCATCCAGGGCGGTGCCAAGCGCAGCCACGGGCCCGCCCAGCATCTGCGGCGCCTGCTCGGCCTTGCGTTCCAGGCGGCGCATCAGGCTCGCCAGCTCCGGGATCGGCGAGGCCGAGCCGTTCAGCGCCTCGTAGGCCTCGTTGAGATCGCCGGCTATCTTCTCCACCTGCATCATCGCCGCCCGCCGCTCGGCCAGCTCCGCCTCCTCGCCGGACTTCGGCGCGAGGCGCGTCAGGTCGTCGACGGCAGAGCGCAGGTAATCCGCCTCGCGTCGCGCCGCCTCGATGCGGGTCTTGTGATCGCGCAGGGCCTTGTCGGCGCCCCGCAGCCGGCCATGCGCCTCGGCAACGTCGGCGACAAGCGCGTCGAGGCGGCCAAAGCTGTCGAGCAGCAGCCGGTGGCTCTCGGGGTCGACCAGCGCCCGCTCGTCGTGCTGGCCATGCACCTCGACCAGCATCTGCCCGGCCTGCCGCAGCAGACCGACGCTGACCGGCTGATCGTTGATGAAGGCACGGCTGCGACCGTCCTGTGTCTGGATCCGGCGCAGGATCACGTCGCCATCATCGGGAACATCGTTGTCGCGCAGGAGCGCACGCACCGGGTGGCGCGCGGCGACGTCGAACACGGCCACCACCTGCCCCTGTACCTCCCCATGGCGCACGAGGCCTGCGTCACCGCGGCCGCCGAGCGCGAGGGTCAGGGCGTCGAGCAGGATCGACTTGCCGGCACCGGTCTCGCCGGTCAGCACGGTCATGCCACCGGAGAACTCGATGTCCAGCCGGTCGATCAGGACGATGTCGCGGATCGAGAGTGTCGCCAGCATCGAAGGTACCCTGCCCCCTGGGTGTCGGACGTCCGCCTCAGAACAGACGGACGTTCTGGAAGGCCTTGCTGATCCAGCTGCCGCGATCCTCGGAGGGCTCGTATCCGCCCTTCTGCAGCAGCGAGAACGAGTCCTTGTACCACTGGCTGTCCGGGTAGTTGTGGCCCAGGATCGCCGCAGCGGTCTGCGCCTCGTTCACGACGCCGAGCGCATAATAGGATTCGGTCAGGCGAGCCAGCGCCTCCTCGACGTGGCGCGTGGTCTGGTAGTTGATCACCACCGTCTTGAAGCGGTTGATCGCGGCGATGTAGTTGCGCCGCTCCAGGTAGTAGCGACCGACCATCATCTCCTTGCCGGCGAGCTGGTCATAGGCGACCAGAAGCTTCGACTTGGCATCGGCCGTGTACTCGCTGTCCGGATAGCGGGTGACGAGATCGTTCAGCGCCGCCGCCGCCTGCTCGGTGATCTTCTGGTCGCGCGTGATGTCCGGGATCTGGCGGAAATAGGCCTGACCGATCAGGTAGAGGGCATAGGGCATGTCCTCGCTGCCCGGGTAGAGCGTGGTGAAGCGCTCGGCTGCGGTCACGGTCTCCGGGTAACGGCCCAGGGAGAAGTTGATGAAGGCGAGGTTGATCAGCGACTTCTTGGCGTATTCCGAATAGGGATACAGCTTGTCGAGTTCGGTGAACTTCTTGCCGGCATCGGACAGGCGGCCCGCGTTGCGCAGCGCCAGACCCTCGTTGAACAGCACCTCGGCCGGCGTGTCGTCGAGCGCCAGGTCATCCTCGTCATTCGAGGAACAGGCCGTCAGCGCGAGAGCCGTCGCAATCAGCAGGGAGTGGATGAGTGTCGTCTTCCTGCGCGGACGCTTGACTGTCCCGGTCGCGATGTTGTCCAGCACGCCTACCAACTCCTTGCCCAGGACACCGCCCGCGAACCGGCCACATCGACCGGACTGGAACGGCTCCATCGTATTGATGCGTGATCGATTGCCGATCCGGTGTCTGCACCGGAGCGGAAATCGATCAGGCAGGTCAAACCCAGACCTCGGCCAAGGCTTAAGCTGCCGCGTGGAAAATGCCAACCATTTTCCAAGGCATGGCTTTTACCGGATGATGGCAGGCCCTTCCACGGCATGTGTCGAGTTTTTTAAGCTTTTTTGTGGCGGAGGGACAGCTGGGACCTTTTTGGCAAGATTCGACTGCGCGGCCGGGTGGGGACAAGACAGGCTAATGGCACCTGTCTGGCGCCAACCCGGGGCGCAGCGAGGCGGAGACCCGGGACCGGAGAGGCCGGGGCCCTGTCTGATACAGCCTTGCGCACCATTAATGCCTCGGCGCTCCGGTCCCGGCTCTCGCGCGGCTCGGCCGGGATGACTCCGGACATATTCCAGGCTGATCGCGCGGAGAGCGCACGGCGTGGATGCCATGGTCGAGCCATGGCATGACGGCGGCCGGAGTGTGGCTGGGGTATCAGGAAACGTCGGGACCGAAGGCGGCGGCAGCCAGCGCCGGACGACCGGCCGACTGCGTCGTGTCGCGCCAGACCGGCGCCTCGACAATGTCATAGGCATCCTTGCCGGAGCGCATGAACAGCTCTTCCAGGATGGCATGGTTCATCTTGTGGCCACCCTTGAAGGAGCGGTAGAGGCCGAGGATCGGCAGACCGGCAAGCGCCAGATCCCCCACGGCATCCAGCGCCTTGTGGCGGACGAACTCGTCCGGCCAGCGCGTGCCTTCCGGGTTCAGCACCCGGTCTTCGGCAAGGGCCACGGAGTTTTCCAGCGAGGAGCCGAGGGCAAAGCCCATGGCCCAGAGTTTCTCGACGTCCTTCACCTGACCGAAGGTGCGGGCGCGGGCCAGCTCCTTGCGGAACACGTCCGGCGTCAGGTCGCGGGCAAAGGTCTGGCGGCCGATCAGGGCGCTCTCGAACTCGATCGTCACCTCGAACCGGGTGCCGTCATAGGGCAGCAGCTCGCACCAGGCCGAGCCGACATCGATTCGGACCGGCTTCTTGATGCGCAGATAGCGGCGGCCACGGTCGAGGCGCTTGAGGCCGACCTGATCGATCGCGGCGACGAAGGGGGCGCTGCTGCCGTCCATGATCGGCATTTCCGGGCCGTCCATCTCGACGATCGCATTGTCGACGCCAAGCGCGACCAGCGCGGCCATCAGGTGTTCGACGGTGGAGACGCCGTTGCGGGCGGGATCGGCCAGAACCGTGCAGAGCGCGGTGGCCGTCACCTGGTCCCACCGGGCAGGCACCAGGCGGGCATCCTCGCGGGCATCGCAGCGGGTGAACACGATCCCGGTCCCGGCATCGGCCGGGAGAAGGGTGACGCTTGCCGGCTTGCCAGAGTGGACGCCAATCCCGGTGAGGGTGACCTGATCGGCCAGGGTCGTCTGGAAGTCGGTGCGGTGGGTCATGAACGATGCCTTGCTTCGGTCCGGCGTCTGAGGCGGCTCAAGCTTTACGCAAGCTTGCTACGCTCTGTTAACGCTCTGCGATCTGGCCGAACAATAGACCCGGCCCCGGCATCCCCGAAATAAAGCTTTATTACGCTTTGTAACGACGACGCCTGTCACAAGCCATTGATTTCGCTTGGTCATATGGCGCAAGCCCGACCCTTTGCAACAAACGGAAACGACCCGGTGAAACCACCGGGCCGCTCCGCAGGGAAGGGGGTACGCCGTATCGGACCGACTCAGTTCGACTGGCGACGCAGGAACGCCGGGATCTCGAGCTGGTCTTCGTCGCTGTGCGCATGCGGGCGGGCCGGCGCACGACCGGTCGCGTCCAGCTGGCCGGCGGCGCCCATCTGGGGACGCGGGGCCGGAGCCATCTGGGGCATGCGCGGAGCCGGACGCATCTGCGGCTGCGGGGCAGCGGCCGCCGGTGCGGCAACGCGCGGCTGGACCGGCGCTTCCGGGGCGACATCCTCAGGCTCGACGTGGCGCGACAGGCCCGAGGCCAGCCGGCGCAGCAGCCCCATCGGGCGGCGTTCGTCGGCGTGATCGTCCTCGAGGTGCGGCTGGACCGGCTCCGGCTGCATCTGCGGCTGGGGAGCCGGTTCCTGCACGCGGGCGGCCTGGGCGCGCAGCTCACGCTGGGCGATCGGCGGGAAGTCTTCCACGCGCGGCATGCGCGGGTTGGCGACCGGCTGCTCGGCGACTGGCGGGATGTACGGGCGGCTGATCGGCGCTTCGGCCGGCAGCGGCACCTGGACGGGCTCGCCGAGGTCGGTGGCCGGGATCTTCGACGTCATCATGTCGGGAGCCGGGCGAAAGGCCTTGATCTCGACTTCCGGGTCGGAGGCGGCAGCAACGGCGGTCGGCTCCGGCAGGGAGAGTTCACGCTCGAGGCTGGCCAGCGCGCGCGAGGCTGCATCCTGCTGGAAGGAGCTCACCGGCGCGGCAGGACGCGCCTCCACGGGACGGGCCGCGGACGTCACGATCGGCTTCTGCACGCTGTCCACGCGCGGAGCCGTCATGACGTTCATGTCAGCGTTTCCCAGGGTCTGCTCCTTGTCGATGCCGGTGGCGACGACCGACACGCGGATGATGCCGTTCAGGCTCTCGTCGAAGGTGGCACCCAGGATGATGTTGGCGTCGGAATCGACTTCCTCGCGGATGCGGGTCGCGGCTTCGTCAACCTCGAACAGGGTCAGGTCATTGCCGCCCGTGATCGAGATGAGCAGGCCCTTGGCGCCCTTCATCGAGGTTTCGTCGAGCAGCGGATTGGCGATCGCAGCCTCGGCCGCCTGCTGGGCGCGCTTGTCGCCGGAGGCCTCGCCGGTGCCCATCATCGCCTTGCCCATGCCGCGCATGATCGAGCGCACGTCGGCAAAGTCGAGGTTGATGAGGCCTTCCTTGACCATCAGGTCGGTGATGCAGGCCACACCCGAGTAGAGCACCTGGTCAGCCATCGCGAAGGCGTCGGCGAAGGTCGTCTGGGCGTTGGCGATGCGGAACAGGTTCTGGTTCGGAATGACGATCAGCGTGTCGACGTTCCGCTGCAGTTCCTGGATACCGGCTTCGGCGATGCGCATGCGGCGCGCGCCCTCGAACTGGAACGGCTTGGTGACCACACCTACCGTCAGTATACCCTGCTGGCGGGCCGCCCGTGCGATGACGGGAGCTGCACCCGTGCCGGTGCCACCGCCCATGCCGGCGGTGATGAACACCATGTGCGAGCCGGACAGGTGATCGTTGATCTCGTCGATCACCTCCTCTGCGGCCGCGCAGCCGACTTCCGGCTGCGACCCGGCGCCGAGGCCTTCGGTCACCGCCACGCCCATCTGGATCAGGCGTTCGGCATGGTTCATGGCCAGAGCCTGCGCGTCGGTGTTGGCGACGACGAAGTCACAGCCCTGCAGGCCGGCCGAAATCATGTTGTTGACGGCATTGCCGCCAGCCCCGCCGACGCCGAAAACCGTGATCCTCGGCTTCAGCTCCTGAATGTCAGGCATCTTCAGGTTGATGGTCATTAGTTCCTCGCGACCCTCTAAGGGCACCCGATTCTCGGGGGCCCAGTTCTTCCCTTGTGTGCGCCGTTTCCGGCTACCCCGTTCCCGACGCGGCGTCCCGCGTCAGAAGCTTTCCCTGATCCACTGGCCCACACGGGCCAGGTATCCCTGGTTTCCGCCCCACCCAGACCGCTTGTACTTCGGTTGGAACTGCTCGATCTGGGACACCTGCGGATAGATGAGCAGGCCAACGGACGCGGCGAAGGCCGGACCCTTGGCTGCCTCGGGCAGACCCGCCACGCCGAGCGGCCTGCCCAGACGGACGTTCCGGCCAATAATCCGGCGCGCCACGTCGCTGAGGCCGGTGAGCTGGCTTGCGCCACCGGTCAGCACGATCTGCTTGCCCACGCGCCCGGCGAAACCGGAGGCCGTCAGGCGGTCCCGCACCAGCTCGAGGATCTCCTCGACGCGGGGACGGATCACCCGGGTCAGCGCCGACCGCGGGATCTGGTTGGGCAGATCCCCCTCGCCCTCGACGGGCGGAATGGTCAGCATGTCCCGGTCGTCGACGCTGGTGGACAGCGCCGATCCGTGGAGGGTCTTCAGCCGCTCGGCATCGGTGAGCCGGGTGGCAAAGGCGCGCGCGATGTCGGTGGTGACATGCTGCCCGCCCACGGCGATGGCATCCAGATGGACCATCTGGCCTTCAACGAACACGGACAGCGTGGTTGTGCCGCCGCCCATGTCGATGCAGGCCACGCCCAGTTCCGCCTCGTCGTCCACGATGGTCGAGAGGCCGCTGGCGAAGGGCGTCGCCACCAGCGTTTCCACCTGGAGATGCCCGCGGTTGATGCAGAGCTCCAGATTGCGGACCGGCGGCACTTCCGTCGTCACCACCTGCATGTCGACCCCGAGCTTGAGGCCCATCATGCCGCGCGGGTCGCGGATGCCGCGGTTGCCGTCCAGCGAATAGGAAATCGGCAGGGCATGCGTCACCGCACGACCTTCCGTTGCGGAATGCGACGAACCGGCCACCAGAACCCGCTGGATGTCTGCCTCTGTGACAGATTCGCCAGCTAATGGCACGGTGGCGCTGAAGATTTCGCTCTGCAGTCGCCCGCAGGACACATTGGCAATGACCGATTCAACCGTGACGCCGGCCATCCGTTCGGCCGCATCCACGGCAAGACGGATCGCCTGCTCGGCCGCATCCATGTCGACGACCACGCCCGACTTGATCCCGCGCGAGCGCTGGTAGCCGTAGCCCAGCACCTCGACCGCATGCGAGCGACCGGCCAGCACGTCCGATCCCTCGCGCGGGGTCAGCTTGGCAATCAGGCAGCAGATCTTGGTCGAGCCGACATCAAGGACAGACATGACAACGGCACGACGCCCCGGCAGGGGGCGCATGCGCGGCAGGTAGAGGGCGGTTCCATGACGGCTCATGTGTTCGCCCCCCGCTTGGCAACGCGGTCCTTGCCCTCGAGGCTTTCGCGGCGCCGCTCGGCCGCCTCGTCGGTGAGGCGGACCACCACCCGGTCCGCCAGACGCAGGTCGACGGCGGCGATGTCGCGCGTCAGCAGCGCGGTGCTGGCGTCCATTTCAACCAGCTCGGCCAGCGCCACGTCCATGCCGTTCTCCGGCAGGCGCACGGTGATGCCGTTCTCGAGCATCAGGTCCCAGCGGCGGTTGCTGACCAGGAAGGCGGCGCGCACGCGCGGGCGCAGCACCGGCACCTTGTCCAGCGCGGCAATGATCTCGCCGGCGCGCTTCTGCGCCCCCTCGTTCACCACCAGCAGCAGGTTGGCGTAGCGGCCGTCGACCTGATCGGTGATGACGTCACCCTGCTCGTTGATGATCGAGACCGTCGTCCCGCGCTGCCACAAGGCAAAAGGGATGCGCTCCTCCACCGTCACCTTGAGGGTGTTGGGATAGAGCTTCATGACCGAGGCGGACTTGATCCACGGGATCTGGGTCAGGCGCTCGCGGGCCCCGTCGACATCGAACATCACCATCGACGCCCCGTCCTCGATGCCGAGGGTCGAGAGGATCTGGTAATCGCTGGTCTCGCGCTGGCCCGACAGCTTCACGGTCTCGATGCCGAACCCGGCGGCGCTGATCAGCGCCTCGGAGACCATGCGGCCATAGCCGCCGAGAATGACGCCATAGGTGATCGTGGCGGCAAGGAAGGCAACGGCGGCGACGGATCCCGTCCCGCGCGGCAGCTCCGCCAGCCGCCCGGCCTGACGCCACAGCGGCCGCTGATGCAGGCGCGCGACACCGCGCCCGCGCGGTGCGAGCTCCGCCTCGAGCGGAAAAGCAGTATCTTCCTTGGCCTTGCGCCTCAGCGAGAGCAACTTGCGTCCTCCACCATCCAGGTGACGAGGTCTCCGAAACTCATGCCCTCGTGGGCGGCGAGTTCCGGGACCAGAGAGGTCGGGGTCATTCCGGGTTGAGTGTTAACCTCAAGACAGATCAGGGCCCCGGAGCCGTCCGGCTGCTCGTCGAAGCGGAAATCCGCCCGAGAAACACCCCGGCATCCGAGCGCACGATGCGCCGTCAGGGTAAGTTTCTGTACTTCTTGGTAAACAAAGGGTGAAATTTTTGCAGGAAGGATGTGGTCAGACCCACCTTTCGCATACTTGGCTTCATAATCGTAGAAACCGTGTCCTTTTGGCACAATGTCAATAACGCCAAGCACCCGGTCGCCCATCACCGCGCAGGTGAGTTCGCGCCCGGGAATGTAGGTTTCGCACATCAGGATGTCGGCATAGGGCCAGTCGGGGCGGTAAAGTTCCTGCGGCGGATGCGGCGCATCGGCCTTGACGATCAGGACACCGAAACTGGACCCCTCGTTGATCGGCTTCAGCACATAGGGCGGCTCGATCGGATGCTCGCGGCCGATGTCGTGCCGGTTGACGACCACATGGCGCGTCACGGGAACGCCCGCAGCCGCCATCACGGCCTTGGCCTTGACCTTGTTCATGGCGAGTGCGGAGGCCATCACCCCCGAATGGGTGTAGGGAATGCCGAGGATTTCCAGCACACCCTGGATGCAGCCGTCCTCGCCGAAGGGGCCATGCAGGGCGTTGAAGGCAACGTCGGGGCGCAGGTCGGCCAGGCGCGCGGCGACATCGCGACCGACATCCACGCGGGTCACGCGAAAGCCGCGCGATTCCAGCGCCTCGGCACAGGCGTTGCCCGATGAAAGGCTGACAGGCCGCTCGTGCGCCCAACCACCCATCAGCACCGCTACATGTTTACCCGTCATTTGCCGCGACTCACCCGTACACGTGTTTCACGCCGAGAATGCGCAGCAAATTGGTAAGGAAACGTTAACCAAGGCGTTAAGGATTGCGTTAACCCGGGGGCAGCCGCGCCGCACCCGGGTCAAACCTGTTAACAACTCCGTCAGTCGAGGAAGGGTGTCACCGCCTGTCCGGGCAGGAAAGCGCCCAGGCGCTTGATCTCCCATTCCAGCAGGATGCCCGAGGTTTCGCGCACCCGCCGGCGCACTGTCTCGCCCAGAAGCTCCAGATCATGGCCCGTGGCGGTGCCGGTGTTGATCATGAAGTTGCAGTGCATCTGCGACATCTGCGCCCCGCCGATGGTCAGGCCGCGACATCCTGCCGCATCGATGACCTTCCAGGCCGAGGTGCCCTCCGGGTTCTTGAACGTGGAGCCCCCGGTCTTCTCGCGGATCGGCTGCGCCTTCTCGCGGTGCGCCGTCACCTCCGCCATCTCCGCCCGGATCGTCTCGACGGGCGTCGGCACGCCCTCGAACAGGGCCGAGGTGAAGATCAGGTCGGCGGGCGCCGAAGAGTGGCGATAGGCATAGCCCATGTCGGCCAGGGACAAGACGTGACGCCGGCCCTGCCGGTCGATGGCCGTGACCTCGACCACCCGGTCGCGGGTCTCTGTGCCATGGGCACCGGCATTCATGCGCAGCGCGCCGCCGACCGCCCCCGGAATGCCGGCATAGAAGGCAAAGCCGCCAAGACCGGCTTCGGCCGCAAACTCGGCGAGGCGCTTGTCGGGAACGGCGGCACCGGCGCGAATGCCCGTCTCGCCAGCACGGTCAATCGCGCCGAAGCCCTTGCCGGTGAGGCGGATGACGACGCCGTCAAAGCCACCATCGCGGATCAAGAGATTGGAGCCGAGACCGATGACGAGCACCGGCACGTCGTCGGGCAGCTGCTGCAGGAAGCTGGCAAGATCCTCCTCGTCGGCCGGCTGGAACAGCACGCTGGCCGGCCCGCCCGCACGCAGCCACGTGACGGAGGAGAGCGGGGCATCGCCCGAGACCCGGCCACGAATGCCGTGGATCGCGGCGCCGAGGCGGATCAGGAGACGATCCGGACTCACGCCTTCGCCCCCTGCCCCAGCGCCTCGAGCTGGCCAGGCAGCGCATGCGCCCACTGGGTGATGTTGCCGGCGCCCAGGCAGACGACATAGTCGCCCGGCCGGGCGATCTCGGCGATGATCCCCGCCAGGGCCTCCGGCCCTTCGAGCGCCAGCACCGAGCGGTGGCCATGGATCTTCAGGCCGCTGACCAGGCTGTCCCGGTTGACGCCCTCGATCGGCTGCTCGCCGGCCGCATAGACCGGGGCGACGATCACCGTGTCGGCATCGTTGAAGCAGGTGGAGAAATCGTCGAACAGGCTGGCAAGACGCGTGTAGCGGTGCGGCTGGACCAGGGCGATGACCCGGCCCGCAGTCGCCTCCCGCGCGGCCTTCAGCACGGCGCGGATCTCGACCGGGTGATGCCCGTAGTCGTCGAACACGTCGACACCGTTCCAGCTGCCGGTGTGGGTGAAGCGCCGCTTGACGCCGCTGAAGCCGGCCAGGCCCTTGCGGATCGCCGCGCCCGCGATGCCGAGCCGGTTGGCGACCGCAATGGCGGCCGTGGCGTTGGAGACATTGTGCAGCCCAGGCATCGGCAGCACCAGGTCATCGAGCACCTCGCTCGCGCCCGAGCGGCGGTTCTGGAAGCGCACGCTGAAATGCGACTTGCCTCCCTCGAAGCGCACGTCGACGAAGCGGACATCGGCCTGCGGGTTGGTGCCATAGGTGACGATGCGCTTGTCCTCGATCTGGCCGACCAGCGACTGGACTTCCGGGTGATCGAGGCACATCACGGCAAAGCCGTAGAAGGGCACGTTCTCGACGAAATGGCGGAAGGCCGCGCGGACCCCGGCGAAGTCGCCGTAGTGGTCGAGATGTTCCGGGTCGATGTTGGTGACGACGGCGACGTCGGCCGGCAGCTTGACGAAGGTGCCATCGCTCTCGTCCGCCTCGACCACCATCCATTCGCCCGCGCCCATACGCGCATTGGTGCCATAGGCATTGATGATCCCGCCGTTGATCACGGTCGGATCGAAGCCTCCGGCCTCCAGCAGCGCGGCGATCAGCGAGGTGGTGGTCGTCTTGCCATGGGTGCCGCCGATGGCGATGGCCTGCTTGAAGCGCATCAGCTCGGCCAGCATCTCCGCACGGCGCACGACCGGGATCAGCTTTTCCCGTGCCGCGATCAGCTCGGGATTGTCGCGCTTGATCGCGGAGGACACGACAAGCACTTCGGCCGCACCGAGGTTTTCGGCCGCATGGCCGATGAAGACCGGAATGCCCTTCTCGCGCAGGCGCTGCACATTGGCGCTCTCGGACATGTCCGAGCCCTGCACGGTGTAGCCCAGCATGTGCAGCACCTCGGCAATGCCGCTCATGCCGATCCCGCCGATGCCCACGAAATGCACCGGACCCAGTTCACGCGGCATCTTCATGGCCGGTCTCCTTTCACGTCTTCGACTGCGCTGCCACCTGCTCGACCAGATCGGCCAGGCGCGCCACGGCGTCCGCCTTGCCTTGTCCGGCCGCAGCCCTCGCGGCAGCGGCAAGGGTTTCGGGGTCATCCATCAGGCTGCCGAGCCGGTCGGCCAGCGCCTGAGGCGTCAGGTTCTTCTGGTCGATGGGCCAGGCCCCGCCCACCGCCTCCAGCACCCGCGCATTGGCGCTCTGGTCCTGATCAAGCGCGTGCGGCAGCGGCACCAGGATCGACGGCCGGCCAATGACGGCCAGCTCGCTCACGGAGGAGGCGCCGGAGCGGCACAGGATGAGATGGGCGCCGGCGAGCCGCATCGGCAGATCGGTGAAGAAAGCCGCAAGCTCGGCATGGACGCCCAGCGTCTCCAGCTGCTTGCGCACCCGGTCCAGATCTTCCGGACGGCACTGCTGGACCAGTCGCAGACGCGCGCGCTTGTCCGCCGGCATGAGCGCCAGCGCCTCCGGCATCAGCTCGGAGAAGAAACGTGCGCCCTGCGAGCCGCCGAACACGAGCAGATGGAACGGCCCGGCCCCGTCGAGCGGCGGATAGGCAAGCCTTGCGGCCTCGATCACCATCGGGCGCACCGGATTGCCGGTCTCGCGCACCTTGGCCGCAAGGCCGGCATCAAGGCCGGCGATCGGCACGCTGGTGGCGACGGCGTCGACACCGCGCGCGAGCATCCGGTTGGCCCGCCCCATCACCGCATTGGCCTCGTGCAGGATGGAAGGCACGCGGGCGAGCCGCGCGGCCATCATCGGCGGGAAGGTCGGATAGCCGCCGAAGCCGACGACCACGGCCGGGCGGATCCGCCGGATGACGCCGAAGGCCTGCAGGGTGCCGCGCGCGAGGCTCAGGAGCGTCCGCAGCAGCGCCAGCGGCGAGCGCGAGCGCAGGGTCTCGGAGGCAATGATGTGGACGTCGCGCGCCGGGAAGCGGGCACCGTACTTGTCGGCCCGCTCGTCGGTGGCGAGGTCGACGGTCCAGCCGCGCCGGACCAGCTCGGTGGCCAGCGCCTCGGCCGGGAACAGGTGGCCGCCGGTGCCACCGGCGGTCAGGAGGATGGTCTTGGTCATCGGATACCCGGTTGCATCAGGCTGGAGGGCGAGACGCGGGAAATGATCACGCTTTCGCTGTGCTTGGGCTGCGGCTTGCGCCGCGTCAGCGCCAGGATGAAGCCGGCGGTGATCGCCGTGGAGATGGTGGACGACCCGCCGTAGGAGATGAAGGGCAGCGTCATGCCCTTGGCCGGCACCAGGTTCAGGTTCACCATCAGGTTGATCATGGCCTGCAGGCCAAACAGGACGACCAGACCGGAGGTCGCAAGCCGCGCGAAGGCATCCTGGTCCCGCGCCGCATTGCGCAGCCCCCGCAGGATGATGAAGGCAAAGACCGCCACCAGCAGCATGCAGACGATGATGCCGAACTCCTCCGCCACCACCGAGAACACGAAGTCGGTGTGGCTGTCCGGCAGGATGCGCTTGACCACGCCCTCGCCCGGCCCCTTGCCGAACCAGCCGCCCGACAGGAAGGCCTCGCGGGCCGTGTCCACCTGGAACGTGTCCCCCGATTCCGGGTCGAGGAAGCGGTTGATGCGCGAGGTCACGTGCGGCAGGAACAGGTAGGCCGAGCCCATGCCGACGACGCCAAGCACGGCAAGCACGATGATCACCGCCCAGGGCATGCCGTTGATGAAGAAGAGTGCGCCGAAGGCCAGACCCATCAGCATGGTCTGGCCGAAGTCCGGCTGCGCGATCAGCAGCGCCGAGGAAATCGCGAACAGCAGCGCCGACAGCAGCGCACCGGGCACTTCCCGCCGGCGCCCGCTCTCCGACAGCAGGAAGGCCACGATGACGACGAAGGCGGGCTTCAGGAATTCCGACGGCTGCAGCGTGGTGATGCCGAGGTCGATCCAGCGCCGCCCGCCCTTCACCTCGAAGCCGACGAACAGCGTCGCCACCAGCAGCACCAGCGCGCCAATGAGCAGGAACAGCGCCGCGCGCCGGATCAGCCGCGGCGTCATCAGCGACAGGCCGAGCATCACCGCCATGGACGGCAGCAGGAAGGTCGCCTGCTTCTTGACGAAGAAGAAGCTCTCCACGCCGAGCCGCTCGGCCACCGGAGGACTGGCCGCAAAGGACAGCACCACCCCGCCGATCATCAGCAGCATGAAGGCCGCCAGCAGATAGTGGTCAACCGTCCAGAGCCATTCCGACAGCGGACCACGGTCGGCGCGAGAAACCATCAGGCATCCCCTTCTGTCTCCGAGGCCCCGTCCAGGGCCTCGACAGCCGCGACAAACGCATCACCACGCACTTCAAAGTTCGGGTACTGGTCAAACGAGGCACAGGCCGGCGACAGCAGCACGACCTTCTCGGCCGCCGGGTCGAGCGCCGCATCGGCGGCCGCCCGCGCCACGGCCACATCCATCGTGCCGCAGATCTCCGTCGCCGCCTTGCCGTCGAGCGTCCGGGCAAAGGCCTCCGCCGCCTCACCGATCAGGTAGGCCCGGACGATGCGCGGGAAGAACTCCCCGAGCGGGTCGATGCCACCGGTCTTGGGCTTGCCGCCGGCGATCCAGTAGATGCGCGGATAGCTCGCCAGCGCCCAGGCGGCGGCGTCGGCATTGGTGGCCTTGCTGTCGTTGACGAACAGGGTGCCGTTGCGCCGCGCGACGATCTGCATGCGATGCCGCAGGCCGGGGAAGGTGCGCAGCGCGGCCGCGATCCGCTCCGGCGCATGCCCGAGCTCAAGGAGCGCGGCGCAGGCCGCCGCCGCGTTCTGGGCATTGTGCCGGCCGCGCAGGCTGTCGATGCCGGCGAGATCGGCGAGGCGCTCCTGCCGGCCCTGGTTGGCCATCATCAGCCGGCCGCCGTCGCCATAGACCCCGTCGGTCTGCGGCAGATGACCCGAGATGCGCCGAACCCGCTTGCCGGACAGCGCCAGCCGGTCGGCCATCGCCGCGCTCATCGGGTCATCGACCCCGATCACGGCCGAGTGGCTGCCGGCCACCAGCCGCTCCTTGATGGCGGCGTAGTTTTCCATCGTGCCGTGCCGGTCGAGATGATCCGGCGACAGGTTCATGTGGATGCCGACCGTCGGGTCGAGGCTGGGGGCCAGGTCGATCTGGTAGGACGAGCACTCGATGACATAGTGGCGGCCAGGCACCGGCGGTTCCAGGTCGAACACGGGCGTGCCGATGTTGCCGCCCATCTGCACGTCGAGCCCGAGGCTGCGGACGAGATGGGCGACCAGCGCCGTCGTGGTCGACTTGCCGTTGGTGCCGGTGATGCAGATCAGCGGGGCCTCGGGGCAGGTCCGCCGGCGCTCGCGCACGAAAAGTTCGATGTCGCCGATGACCTCGACCCCGGCAGCCCGGGCGAGCCGCACGGTCCAGTGCGGCTCGGGATGGGTCAGCGGCACGCCGGGGGAGAGCACGAGGGCGGCAACGCCGTCCCAGTCGATGCCGGCGAGGTCGGAGGCGGCGAGCCCGCGCGCGCGCGCCACCTCGATGCGGGCCGGCGCATCATCCCAGACGATGACCGTCGCCCCGCCGGCCTTCAGCGCCAGGGCACTGGAAAGGCCCGAGCCGCCAAGCCCGAAAAGCGCAACCGTCTGTCCGGCGAAACTCGTGATCGGGATCATCCGGTCCTCACCGCAGCTTGAGGGTCGCCAGGCCGATCAGCGCGAGAACCACGGCGATGATCCAGAAGCGGATCACCACCTGGGACTCGGTCCAGCCCAGATGCTCGAAGTGGTGGTGGATGGGCGCCATGCGGAACACGCGCTTGCCGGTCAGCTTGTAGGAGGCCACCTGCACGATCACCGACACGGCCTCCAGCACGAACAGGCCGCCGATGATGGCCAGCACGATCTCGTGCTTGGTGGCGACCGCGATCGCGCCGATCATGCCGCCAAGCGACAGCGAGCCGGTGTCACCCATGAAGATCGCCGCCGGCGGGGCATTGAACCACAGGAAGCCGAGCCCCGCTCCGATCACCGCGCCGCAGAGCACCGCGAGTTCGCCCGTGCCCGGCACATGGTGGATCTGCAGGTACTCGGCAAAGACCGCGTTGCCCGACAGATAGGCAATGATGGCAAAGGAGGCACAGGCAATCATGACCGGCACGATCGCCAGGCCATCGAGGCCGTCGGTGAGGTTCACGGCATTGCCGGCCCCCACGATCACGAAGGCCGCGAAGGGGATGAACACGATGCCGAGGTTGAGCAGCAGGTCCTTGAGGAAGGGGAAGGCGATCGACGTGGCGAAGGGCCCGGTTTCCAGCAGGGTCACCGCAAAGGCGGCCGAACCGGCAATGAGAAACTCGATCCCGAGGCGCGCCTTGCCCGAGAAGCCCTTGTGCGTGGCCTTCGTCACCTTGAGATAGTCGTCGTAGAAGCCGATCAGGCCGAAGCCGACCGTGACCCACAGCACGATCCAGACATAGGGATTGCTGAGGTCCGCCCACAGCAGCGTCGAGACGATCATCCCCGAGAGGATCATCAGTCCGCCCATGGTGGGCGTGCCCTTCTTGGTCAGCAGGTGGCTCTGCGGCCCGTCCTCGCGGATCGGCTGCCCCTTGCCCTGGCGGACGCGCAGCCCGGCGATGATGCGCGGCCCGAACAGGAACACGAACACCAGCGCCGTCATGATCGCGCCGCCGGTGCGGAAGGTGATGTAGCGGAACACGTTCAGCGCGGAGAGCTGACCGGAGAGTTCGCCGAGAAGATAGAACATTGGGGATCCTTAAACCGCTACGGTTTCGTCCGCTGCCGCATAGTCCTGCTTGAGCGCTTCCACAAGGGGGCCCATCCGGCTGCCCAGAGATCCCTTGATCATGATCACGTCGCCGGCGCGCAGATCTTCCTTGAGCGGCTCCAGCAGCGCGGCTGACTGTTCGGCATAATGCGCCCGCATCTGCGTCGGCAGACGCTGCCAGAGCGCATGCATCAGCGGCCCGGCGCAGTAGACCCGGTCGACCTTCGCGGCCTGCATCGGCTCGACCAGCTCCGCATGCAGCTGCGCCGCCGTCTCGCCCAGTTCCAGCATGTCGCCGACAACCGCGATGCGGCGGCCCGGCAACGCGACCGGGCTTTCACCGAGGAGGCTGAGGGCGGCGCGCATCGAGGCCGGGTTGGCGTTGTAGCTCTCGTCGATGATGGTGATGCTGCCGCCGGGCACGAGCAGGCGCGTCTGCGCCCCGCGGCCCTTGGGAGCCGACAGCTCCGATAGGGCCAGCCCCGCCAGCGCCAGATCGGCCCCGAGTTCGACCACGGCCAGCAGCACGGCGAGGCTGTTGACGACGAAATGGCGGCCGGGGGCACCGATCTTGTAGGTGATCTCCTCGCCGAGAATGCGCGCCTGCACCACGGACGTGCCGGTCTGACCGACGGCGCGCAGCAGCTGGCCGTCGGTGCCCTCCCGCTCGCCGAAGGTGCGGATCGTCTCGACCCCGGTGGTCCGGGCGAGGAAGGTCAGCAGGTCGAACTGGTCGTTGTCCTGGTTCAGGATCGCCACGCCGCCGGGCTCCAGACCATTGAAGATCTCGGCCTTGGCCTTGGCGATGCCCTCCACGGAATCGAAGAATTCCAGATGCACCGCCTGCACCGTGGTGATGATCGCCACATGCGGCCGCACCATCTGCACCAGCGGCGTGATCTCGCCCGCGTGGTTCATGCCGATCTCGAACACGCCGAAGGCCACATCGCGCGGCATCCGCGCCAGGGTCAGCGGCACGCCCCAGTGGTTGTTGAAGGACGCCACCGACGCATGGGTCTTGCCGCAGCGCGACAGGGCAAGCCGCAGGGCTTCCTTGGTGCTGGTCTTGCCGACCGAACCGGTGACGGCAACGATGCGCGCGCTGCTGCGGGCGCGAGCCGCCCGGCCCAGCTGGCGCAGCGCCTCCAGCACGTCCTCGACCACGACATAGCGGCCGTCCGCCGGCAGGCTGGCCAGCCGGTCCCGGGCGACCAGCGCCAGCGATGCCCCCGCCGTCAGCGCCGCCTCGACGAAGTCGTGGCCGTCGAAGCGCTCGCCGGCGATGGCCACGAAGGCATCACCCGGCTCGAGCGTGCGGCTGTCGATGGAGATGCCCGTGATCGCATCTGCGGGCGTGCCGGCGACCGTTCCGTCGACGGCGCGGACGAATTCCTCGAGGGTCCAGAGCGGCAGGCTCATGCCTTGTCTCCCATGCCGAGCGCGGCGCGAACCGCATCGTGATCCGAAAATGGCAGCACCCTGTCACCGACGATTTGGCCCGTTTCGTGGCCTTTTCCGGCAACGCACAGGACATCCCCCGCTTCCAGCAGGGAAACGGCCGTCTCGATCGCCTGCTGGCGGTCGCCGATCTCCAGCGCGCCGGGGGCACCTTCCAGCATCGCCTTGCGGATCAGGGCCGGATCCTCGCTGCGCGGGTTGTCGTCGGTGATGACGACGACATCGGCGCGGCGGGCGGCCACGGCCCCCATCATCGGACGCTTGCCCGGATCACGGTCCCCGCCGGCACCGACGACACAGACGAGTCGCCCCTGCGTGAAGGGGCGCAGCGCCGCGAGCGCATTGTCGAGCGCGTCGGGCTTGTGGGCGTAATCGACGAAGGCAAGCGCACCGTTGGCCTTGCAGCCGATCAGCTCGAGCCGGCCCGGCGCCCCCTTCAGGTCCTCCAGCGACCGCATCACGGCCCCGGTCTGCTCGCCGGCCGCGATGGCAAGGCCGGCCGCGATCAGGGCGTTCGACACCTGGAACCGCCCGGCCAGCGGCAGCGAGACCTTGTAGTCGCCGCGCGCCGTCGCGACCGTCAGCACCTGGCTGAAGCCGCTGTGCCGGAGCCCGGTCAGCCGCAGGTCCTCGCCGCGCTCACCGACGGTCAGCACCCTGAGCCCCCGCGCGCGGCACGTCGCGATCACCCGGTCGGCGTAGGGCTCGACCGGATCGGCGACCACGGTGCCGCCGGACGGCAGCACCTCCGTGAACAGGCGCATCTTGGCCGCGAGGTAATCCTCCATGGTGGCGTGGTAGTCCATGTGGTCGCGGCCGAGGTTGGTGAACCCTGCCGCCGCCAGCTGCACGCCGTCGAGCCGGTACTGGTCGAGGCCATGGCTGGAGGCTTCCATCGCCGCATGGGTGATGCCGTCACCGGCCAGACGGGCGAGATCCTGGTGCAGCGTCACCGGGTCCGGCGTGGTCAGGCCGCCGTAGGTCTTGCCGTTGGAGGTGATGGTGCCGATCGTGCCGAGGCTGGCGGCGGCATGGCCGCAGTGCTCGAAGATCTGGCGCACGAAATGCGCCACGGAGGTCTTGCCCGCCGTCCCTGTCACCGCAACCATGGTCGCCGGCTGCGGCGCGTGGAAGCGCGCGGCCATCAACGCCAGGGTCCGGCGCGGATTGTCGCTGACAAGCACCGGCGCCGTGACACCGTCGGCCGCCAGCATCCCGGCCCCGGCGGCGTCCGTCAGGACGGCAACCGCGCCCTGCTCCAGCGCCGTGCGGGCAAAGCGCGCGCCATGGACCTTCACCCCGGCAAGGGCGACAAACAAAAAACCCGGACGCGCCGCGCGGCTGTCCGAGGTCAGACCGGTGATCGTGAGATCGGTGGAAACGGCCGGACCCGGCAGGTCCGCCATCAGGCTGCTGAGATGCATGTCGTCGTCTGGTCCGGTTGTGCGCCGTCTTGTCCAAGCTGCCCGGGGTCTGGCTGCGACCCCGCCCCGGTCAGCTCGGGATTGCCCTTAATAGGATATTTCGATGGTCTGTGTCCCCTCGGTCGTCGGCCGCGGCATCACGCCCAGCATCGGGGCGACGCGCCGGATGATGTTGCCCACCATCGGGGCGGTGTTGAGGCCGGCGGTGGCCGCCATGCCTTCCTTTTCCGGCTTGGGCTCGTCCAGCACGACAAGCACGACGTAGCGCGGATCGTCCATCGGGAAGGCGGACAGGAAGGAGTTGCGGCGCTTGTTCGGGTTGTAGCGGCCGTTCTCCACCTTCTCGGCCGTGCCGGTCTTGCCGCCGACCAGATAGCCCGGCACGTCGGCGCGCTTGCCCGATCCGGTCAGCACGTTGAGGCGATAGAGATAGCGGATGGCCTGGCTGACCTTTTCGGTGAGCACGCGCTTCGACAGCTTGTCCGCCTCCTCCGCCGTCCGCGGCAGGAAGGTGGGCGGGATGTAGCGACCGCCGTTGACGAGGGCAGCCGCCGCCACGGCCGTCTGCATCGGCGTGACCGAAATGCCGTGGCCGAACGAGATGGTGATCGCGGCCAGTTCGCCCCAGCGCTTGGGCAGCTGCGGCGCGGCGTTCTCGGGCAGTTCGGTGATCATGCGGGTGGTGAAGCCCAGCTCGGCCAGGAACTGCTTCTGCGCCTCGATGCCGGTGGCCAGCATCATCTTCGCGGTGCCGATGTTGGACGAGTAGATGAAGATCTCCGGCACCGACAGGATGCGCTTCTTGCCGTGGAAGTCGGAGATGGTCCGGCCGCCGGCCCGGATCGGCCGGGTGGCATCGAAACTGTCGTACATGGTCACCTTGCCGGACGCGAGCGCGTTGGCCGTGGTGAAGCCCTTGAACACCGAGCCCATCTCGAACGTGCCGCCGGTGGCGCGGTTCATGCGGTCCGGCTGCAGCGCCTCGCCGCGGTTGTTCGGGTCATAGTCGGGCAGCGACGCCATGGCGACGACCTCGCCGGTGTGCACGTCGAGGATGATGCCGACGCCCGCGATGGCATGGTACTGCTGGATGCCCTTCTGCACCTCGTCGCGCACGATGTGCTGCGCCCTGAGGTCGATGGACAGTTTCACCGGCTCGATGGCCCGGCCTTGCGCGAAGCCGAGCTTCTGCAGGTCCTTCAGCCAGGCGTCATCGACATATTTCTCCATGCCGGCGATGCCCTGGTTGTCGATGTTCACCGAGCCGACAACATGGGCCGCAATGGGGCCACCGGGATAGAAGCGCTGCTTTTCCCAGAGGAAGCCGATGCCCGGCAGGCCAAGGCGATGGATCGCCTGCTGCTGCGCCGGGGTGATCTCGCGCTTCAGCCAGATGAAGCCGGCGCGGCTCGACAGGCGCTTGCGCATGGCGTCATTGTTCAGCTCCGGAAAGACGCTTCCGAGGCCTTCCAGCGTCTCCTCCACATCGAGGATCTTGCGCGGCTCGGCATAGACCGAGGCGGTCTTGATGTCGGTGGCCAGGATCTCGCCGTTGCGGTCCAGCAGGTCGGGACGCGTGGCGGCCACCGCATCCTGCGCCGACATGAATTCCTGCGTCGGCACGTCTTCCATCTGCGCCAGCTGCACCAGGCGCCCGCCGATGACCGCGAAGACGATGGTGAAGGCGGCCATGGCCAGATACACGCGCGAGCGCACCGTGCCGGAGGACACGGAGCCGTAGTTGGGGCGCGGCTGGCTGCGCTTGAACTGCAGGAAGGACATGGGCTCGTTGGCCTGGCTCATGACGGTGCCCCTACTGGATGGCTGCAGCAGCAGGGCCGGTCGACCCGGTGGTGAGTGGTTCCAGCGAGGCGGCAAACCCGCCGAGCGGGTCGGCCTCGCCAATCGGCTCGAGCATCACCGGCTTCACCGGCAGGTCCTCGATCTTGACGATCTGCTTCGGATCGAGCGGCTGCAGCTGCAGGTATTCGCCGTAGCGTTCGACGAGACCCTGCAGGCGGTCGGGCTGGTTGAGGATGCTCCATTCCGCCCGCAGCACGCGGATGGCGTCGCGTTCCTCCACGATCTGGCGCTTCAGCTCCGCAACCCGCTCGGCCGATCGCTCGGCGGCCATCTTCATGTCGAAGACGACCGCAGCCCCGATCACCACGGCGATGACAAAGATGAGGTTCAGATAGCGGACCAGCATCAGCCTAGCCTCCCAGACCCCGGTAGGCCGCCAGATGCGGCACACCGATGGCGTGAATGTCGAGCGGCCGGGCGGGCGCTGCAGTCCGACGCCCCGCGCGCAGGCGCGCCGAGCGCGCGCGCGGATTGGCCTCGGTCTCGGCCTCGTCGGGCTCCTGCCCGCCCTTGACCACGAGTTCAAATGTCGGCGGCGGAACGTCCTGTTCCGGCATGTGGCGGGAGCCGCCGGCCGTGGTGCGGCTGCGGTCGGCGAAGAACTTCTTGACGATGCGGTCTTCCAGGCTGTGGAAGCTCACGACCACGAGGCGACCGCCGGGCCGCAGCACGCGCTCGGCCGCAGCCAGAACCTCGGCAGCCTGATGCAGCTCGCCGTTGACGTAGATCCGCAGCGCCTGGAAGGTGCGCGTGGCCGGATGGATGTGCATCTTCTTCGGCGACCGGCCCACCACCTTCTCGATCAGCGCCGCAAGATCGCCGGTCCGCGTGAAGGGCTCTTCCTTGCGCCGTGCCTCGATGGCCCGCGCCACCTGCCCGGCCCGCTTTTCCTCGCCGAGCAGCCCGATGATCCGCGTCAGGTCCTTGGCCGGCAGCGTGTTGACCACATCTGCAGCCGAGGGCCCCGCCTGTTCCATCCGCATGTCGAGCGGACCGTCGCGCATGAAGGAAAAGCCGCGATCGGCTTCATCCAGCTGCATCGACGAGACGCCGAGATCGAGCACGACACCATCGACCGCCTCGACGCCGAGCCCCTCGAGATGGCGTTCGAGATCGGCAAATCGGCCCGGCACCAGACGCAGCGCGCCACGGGCCTCCGCCACCAGCGGCTGACCGCCGGCAATCGCATCCGGATCCCGGTCGATGCCGATGACCCTTGCCCCGGCAGCCAGCAGTGCCCGCGTGTAGCCGCCGGCCCCGAAGGTTCCGTCGACGATGACCTCGCCCGGCGCAGCCGCCATGGCAGCCAGGACCGGCGCCAGCAGGACCGGCACGTGGCGCACCGGCTGACCGGCAACGCCGGAGGGTCCGGCAATGTCGAGATCTGCCGTCATGCCGCCCCTCCCGCTGCCGGCCCGGCGCCGGACAGCATGGCAAGCGCGCGCTTCTGCGCCTCGGCGCGGTGCAGACGGAAACGCTCCGGCTCCCAGAGCTGAAACTTGTAGCCGAGCCCGACGAAGGTGATCTGGTCGGTGACGCCGGTCTGTTCGCGGATCATGTCGCTCAGCACGATCCGCCCTTCCGCATCGACCTTCGGGGTCTCGCTGGCACCGAAGAGGGCAAAGGCGAGGGCATCATGATCGGCGGAGAGCTTGGCAAAGCCGGCGAGTCGGGTCTCGATCTCGCTGACCAGCTCGTTGCCACCGGCATCGACTGCCGGCGCATGGGGAGACGCGATGCAGTAGAGACCCTCGAAGCCGTCCCGCGCCAGCGCGGCCCGAAACGGCGCAGGGATCGACACCCGCCCCTTCGAATCCAGCCGGTTGGTAAAATGCGAGACGAAGCCGGCCATGATCCCCTTTCAACGCGCCGTTCTGGCGCGAGCCCCGATTACACAGGAAACGAACATATGAAGCCTGCAGCAGGCGGCGCATCCCGGTGCCTCGGGCGGAAGCGCGACGCAAAAACCGCAGTCCATCGATCATTTCCGGGTTTTTATGGGATACCATGGGACGGCTTGGGCGTCAATGGAATCACCCTGTGTGGCCCGGTCGGGCACGGGGTCAACCGCGCCTGTCCCCAGAAACATCAAGAGGGTTAACAGAGCCTTACCGCGATGGCGGCCACAGGCTGGCCGCGGGCAGCCGCGCGCGTCTTCCGGCTGCCGCGACATCCGGATTTCAGTCGTTGTAACAAGGGCTTGCTTGGGAAAAGTGTCAGTCGGCCTGTAAGCCGGGTTCTGTAAGGCAGACCGTTTGACCGGTCCACGCGACGGCCATTCATCTGGGACGCCTGTTGCCAGACGCCTCGCGCAACCTACCCGGATGGCCGGCCTGGAAACCAACCCGGCTCCCTTGCGGGACCCTGTGCCATCCCTATTCGGTTTTGCTCCCGGTGGGGTTTACCGTGCCGCTTCCGTTACCGGTCGCGCGGTGGGCTCTTACCCCACCCTTTCACCCTTACCCGTGGTGGCCCTCGCCGGAGCGAGGCAGCACGGGCGGTTTGCTTTCTGTGGCACTGTCCCTGGGGTCGCCCCCGCCGGGTGTTACCCGGCACCGTGTCTCCATGGAGCCCGGACTTTCCTCCCCCGCAGCCTTTCGGCTCTCGCGGCAGCGGCCGTCCGGCCGACTGACCCGCCCCCCTTACGGAGGATTTGCGGCCGGGTCAAGGACGGCCGGCAGCGGCCAGCCGGGCTCTCAGCTCCGTCTTCAGCACCTTGCCATAGGCGTTCTTGGGCAGCTCGGCGACGAAATGGTAGGTTTTCGGGCGCTTGAAGCGGGCGAGAGCGTCCAGGCAGAGTCGGTCCAGCTCTCCCGCGCCGACCACCGGATCGGCGACGACGAAGGCCACGACCACCTCGCCCCAGTCCGCATCGGCAGCCCCGATGACCGAGACCTCGCGCACGCCCGGATGGGTCAGCAGGACCTCCTCCACCTCGCGCGGATAGATGTTGCTGCCGCCGGAGATGATCACGTCCTTGGACCGGTCGGTCAGCGTCAGGAACCCGTCCTGCGACAGATGGCCGACATCGCCGGTGCGCAGCCAGCCGTCCCTCAGGCTCGCTGCGGTGGCCGCGGGGTTGCCCCAGTACCCGGCCATCACCGGCGCGCCCCGCACGAGGATCTCGCCCGGCTCGCCGGGTGCCGCGGCGACACCGTCCGGCCGCTCGACCCGGACCTCGACGCAGGCATGCGCCCGTCCGACGGACTGAAGCCGGCTGCGCCAGTCGGGGTGGCTGCGGTCGGCGACCAGATGGCGCGGCAGCGCCGTGATGGTCATCGGGCATTCGCCCTGCCCGTAGATCTGCACGAAGCGCGGGCCCATGGCCGCCACCGCCTCCTCGATGTCGGCCAGATACATCGGGCCACCGCCATAGACGATGGTGCGCAGCCCCTCCCCCGTGACCCCGTCCGCGCGCGCCCGGTCCACCAGCCGCCGCACCATCGTCGGGGCGGCGAAGAGATGCAGGCTGCCGTGGGCGCGGCCCAGCGCCAGGATCTCGGCCGGGTCGAAGCCGCCGCTCTCCGGCACCATGTGCGCCGCCCCGCGCAGGACATGCATGAAGTTGTAGAGCCCCGCCCCATGCGACATCGGCGCGGCATAGAGTGCTGCGTCCTCGGTCCGAACCTCGTCGACATCGCAGAAATAGGCGAGCGTCATGGCCATCAGGTTGCCATGCGTGATCATCACGCCCTTGGGCCGGCCGGTGGTGCCGGAGGTGTAGAACAGCCAGGCCAGATCCTCGGCAGCCCGGGCGACCGGATCGGCCGGATCCGCCGCGCCGGCGGGGCCGTCAAGGCCGTGGTCGGGCTTGACCAGTCGTGCCGGACTGCCGGCCTCGGCCAGCGCGGCCGACAGCGCCGCGCGGTCGGCCGCCGCCTCCACCACCATCAGCGCCGCGCCGCTGTCGCGGGCGATGAAGGCCGCCTCGCGCGGATGCAGCTTGTGGTTCACGGGCACGACCGCCAGACCCGCATGCCAGGCGGCATGGAGCAGCTCAAGATAGGCCGGGCAGTTGGGCAGGAACAGCGCCACCCGGTCCCCGGCCGCAAGGCCGTCCACGGTCTTGAACTGCGCCGCCCGCCGACGCACGCGCCGCGCCAGCTCCGCGTAGTCGGCCAGCACCCGCATCCCCTGCATCAGCGCCGGACGATCGCCCATCACGCGGGCAGTCCGCGCCAGCCAGTGTGCCACGTTCATCGCTCGACCGCTCCTCCAGGGCTCCCTGCTCCTGCAAAGACAACCGGGGTTTCGATCCGCGCGCAAGCCGGTCGAAGGCCGGAGGGGGCTTGGTCAGGTGTGGCCGGCGCTCGCCATCATCCCGTCAAGGAGAGCCGTCACCCGGTCGATCTCGGCAGCGGTGGCGCTGGCATAGCCGAGGATCAGACCATGGTCCGGCTCGGAGCCGCAATAGCACGGGCTGAGCGGCGACGGCGCAAAGCCGTGCCGCCCCAGGTCCTCGACCACCTTGCGGTCGTCGAGAGGCAGGTTGAAGCGCAATGCGAGCTGGATGTTGCCGGTCGGCGGTGTCACGCGCACCCGGTTGCCGAGACCTGCCGCCAGCGCCGCATGCAGGGCATGGCCCCGCGCCGCATAGATCTCGCGCACGCGTCGCAGATGCGCGCGGTGGTGCCCCTCGCGCAGGAAATCGGCAACCGCGGCCTGCACATGCGCGTTGGCCTGACGTCCGGTGTTGCGCATCAGCAGCGTCAGCGGCGCGACCAGATGGTCCGGCACCACGCAATAGGCAATCCGCAGCCCCGGCAGCAGGCTCTTCGAGAAGGTGCCGAGGTAGATCACCTCACCCTGTTCGGCCAGCCCCTGCAACGCGGCGATGGGCCGTCCCTCGAACAGGAACTCGCTGTCGTAGTCGTCTTCCAGGATCAGCGCCCCGGCACTGCGGGCCGTCGCGATCAGCGCCAGCCGGCGGTCGAGCGTCATGCGCCCTCCGAGCGGATAGTGCTGCGACGGGGTCACATAGATCAGCCGCGGCGTCGGCGTGCCGGCCGGCAGGCGGGAGATGTCGGCCCCCCGTTCGTCCGCAGGCAGCGGATGGACGGAGAGGCCCGCACCGAGAAAGGCGAGCCGCGCGCCGGTGTAGCCAGGGTTTTCCACCAGGGCCGCGTCGCCCTCGTCGGCAAAGGCCTGTGCCAGAGCCGACAGCGCGGCCTGCATCGACGACACGATCAGGATCTGCCCAGGGCTTGCCCGCACGCCGCGTTCTGCCGCCAGATAGCCCGCCAGCGCCTCGCGCAACACCGGCAGCCCGGCCGGCTCGTCATAGAGGAGGCCGCTGCGCAGCGTCCGCACCGCCCGGCGCAGGCCCCGCGCCCAGAGTTCGGTGGGAAAGAGCTCCGGGTCCGGCAGACCGGGCTGCAGGGCGCCGCGCCGGAAGATCCAGTCGGGCCCACGCGGATCGGCCGTGAGGCGGTGACCACGGGCCGAGAGACCGGCGGGCCGGATCGGTGTGTCCACCGACGGGCCGGCCGCCGGCGTGGCGCCATCGCCGGCCCCGTCCAGACGCACCGGCGGGGCCAGTCGGGGGGCCGCCCCCGGACGGACCTCGATTATACCCTCGGCTGCAAGCAGCTCGAATGCATGGTTCACGCTGTTGCGCGAGACGCCGAGGCTTTCGGCGAGTGCCCGCGAGGACGGCAGCCGCGCGCCCCGGGGCAGGCGCCCGTCCAGCACGGCCCGCCGGACCGCTCCGTAGATCTGCTGCGGCAGACCTTCGGCGGCATTGCGGTCGATCTCGATCACGCCGTCCAGCAACTGGATCTCCGGAATTTGGCAGAGGTGGATCTTCAACAGATCCAGTTGTTAGCACAGGGTGCAGGACCAGCGGAAGCGGCTTGCACGCGCCGTGACCGCTCCGGCTGCAACACCCGTGAGACCGACGATGACCGAGACCCTGCCCAGCTCCCCGAACGAGCCCCACAACACCATCCGGAACGACACAGCCGCAACCGGTCCGGCGAGCGGCGAGACCGCCCCCGTCGACCGCAAGGCCCTGCCGCGCTATGCCCGGGTGCGCAACGGCCGGCGCGCGGACTATGACGCGGACGCCGTGCACGCCATCCTGGACGCAGGCCTCGTCGGCCATGTCGGCTTCATCCACGAGGACCGGCCGATGGTGATCCCGATGGCCTATGGCCGCGACGGGTCAACGCTGTACATCCATGGAGCCGGTGCGGCCCGGATCGTGAAGGCCCTTCCGGCCGGTGCGCCGGTGACGCTCGCCGTGACCCTGATCGACGGCCTGGTCGTTGCCCGCGCCGCCTTCCACAACTCGGTCAACTACCGCTCCGCCATCGTGCACGGACGGGTCCGGGAGCTCGGCGATACGGCCGAGGCCGAGCGGGCTCTCGCCCTCATCACCGATCACCTTCTGCCCGGTCGCTGGGCCGAAAGCAGGCCGATGACGGAGAAGGAGCTGAAGGCCACCGGCATCATCGCCATCGAGATCGAGCACGCGGCGGCGAAGTGCCGGGCCGGCGGGCCGGTCGATGACGAGAGCGACCTTGGCCTGCCGGTCTGGGCCGGCGTCGTGCCGGTGATGACGGCGCTTGGCGTGCCGCTCGCCGATGCCAGCACACCGGTGTCGGTGCGCCAGCCCGCATCGCTGGCCGCCAGCCGCCGGAAGTTCCTGTAGGCTTTCCGGGCAGCGGCTGCAGCGCGATGCGGCGGATCAGGCGGAGGCCAGGATGACCTTGACCTTGCCGCAGTAGCGCTTGCTGGTCGGGTTCATGCGCTTGGCGAAGTGACCGGCGTTGTAGCGCAGCACCGTGCCGCAGGTGTCGCCGGAGGCGAGCTTGTGGGCGCCGGCGAGGTAGCGCATGCCCCATTCCAGATTGGTGGCCGGGTCATAGAGGGCGCGGACCGAGCCCCGGAAGCCGAGGCCACGGGCGGTGGCCGGCTTGATCTGCAT
Source organism: Pannonibacter sp. XCT-53 (assembly GCF_009915765.1). Lineage (NCBI taxonomy): Bacteria > Pseudomonadati > Pseudomonadota > Alphaproteobacteria > Hyphomicrobiales > Stappiaceae > Pannonibacter > Pannonibacter tanglangensis. The sequence continues at coordinate 371,993 of NZ_JAABLQ010000001.1, read as the reverse complement.
CAGGCCGACTTCGCCGGCACTGCCGCGGGCGCGGGGATTGTAGTTGCTCTCCACCTTGATCACCGCATGGGCGAGCGCCAGCGGAACGCCGTGGCGGGCAGCCGCCTCGGCGATGAGGGCGTCGAACCGGTCGCTCGGCCCGCGCGGCGCGGTGGCATCGGCCGTGCGGTCGGCGGTCGCGGCGGCGCCGGGCTTGCCCTTGCGGGTGATCACGAGCCCGGCGGGCACCGCCTCGTCGACCGGACGCAGCGCCGGACGCAGCACGCCGGAATCATCCTCGACGAGCACTTCGCGCATGTGCGGTTTCGTCTTGGTCTTGCCTGCTTCGATGCCGGGCTTCGGCAGCAGCGCGCGGCCGCCGCTCGCCTGGACGGGTGCGGTGGTTGTGGCGACGGACAGAAGAAGGGCGAGAAGGCCAAGCGCGGCCCGGCGCAAGGTCGTGCGCGACTGAGACATCCAGTCTTACTCCGTTTTTTGTTTTTTGATCGGTCAGCGGTTTTGTCGAGGCGCAGAGAAATGACCGCGACCTTGGGCCAGAATGGGCCAGGATCAATCACGAAATGTTACAGACGTTAAGGATAATATGGCGAAATCAAAGATGATTTTTCGTCAATTCCTGCAGAATCAGGCAAGATCCGGGCAGCAATACGGCATGTTGCGGCCGCACTGCGGAGACGCTCGGGAAGACGTCTGGATCGGGCAAGAACTGATCTGCACGCCCTGCCGCGAAATCAGGGAGCGGCGCCGGAATGACCTTCCCAAAGGGAACCCGGGCACCCTGCCCCTGCGGCAAGGCACCGTCATGAGAACACCCTCAAGTTGCAGCGCTCCGCCGGACCCGGGTCAGTCCAGGGCCGGCAGGCTGGTCAGCAGCTGATGCAGCGTGGCAATCGTCGAGGCATCGGCGATGCCGTCCACGCGCTCGGGGCGGAAGTGTCGCTGGAAGGCGCGGACCACCGCGGCCGTCTGCGCGTCGAACACGCCGCTGACGCGGATGTTGTAGCCGTAGATGGCCAGCATCGACTGCAACGCCTCGATCGGCTGCCCGCTCTCACCTTCCTGGAAGAAGCGCCCGCCACTGACCGGGACCGGCGGCACATGATGCACGAGCCCGCGCGCGGCCAGGAGGTCCCAGGGAAACAGCTCGCCCGGATCGTCCTTGCGCTCGGGCGCCACATCCGAATGCGCGAGGATCCGCCAGGGGGCGATGGCATGACGGGCTGCAATGTCGGCGACGAGGGCGATGACCGCCTCCACCTGCGCCGGCGGGAAAGGGCGATAGCCCCAGGCATGGCCGGGATTGACGATCTCGATGCCGATCGAGCGGGAGTTGATGTCGGTCTCTCCCTTCCAGAACGACGTGCCCGCGTGCCAGGCTCGCCGGGCTTCAGGCACGCATTGCAGGACTGCCCCGTCCTCCTCGACGAGATAATGCGCCGACACCTCGGCGCGCGGATCGCACAGCCGCTGCAACGCACTCTCGCCGTCCTGCATCCCGGTGTAATGCAGCACGATCATGTCGATGGCGGCGCCGGGGCGCCGGTCGTTGTGGTTGGGCGAGGGATGCACCTTGGCGGCCAAGCCGCAATCCGTCTTCACACTCACAGGCCGCGCTCCGCACTGATCTGGGCATAGGCCGCATTGAGAGCGGCCAGCCGGTCATTGGCAATCCGGACGAATTCCTCGGGCACGCCGCGGGCAATCATCACGTCCGGGTGGGTTTCGCGCACTTCCCGCCGGTAATGCGCCTTCACCGCCTCGTCGCTGGCGTCCGGCGAGATGCCGAGCACGAGATAGGGATTGGACCGCTCCCGCACGTGCCGGGCCAGGACCTTGGCGAACTCGCGCTGGTCGAGCCCGAAGATCTGGCTGACCCTCTCCAGATACTGCACCTCGTCGGGATGCACGACCCCGTCCGCCTTGGCGATGGAGAACAGCCCGTCGAGAATGTCGAGCAGGGTCTTGCGGTCATAGGGAAACAGGTCGGCGAGCTTCTTGGCGTAGGTCTCGTAGCCGGCGATATCCTGCTTGGCGAGATTGAACAGGCGCGCCACGTTGGCCTCCTCGCCGGAGGGGATCTCGAACAGGTCGCGGAAGGCGATCACCTCGTCGGTGGTGACGACCCCGTCGGCCTTGGCCATCTTGGCCGAGAGGGCGATCATGGCCACGGTGAAGCCGACCGAACTGGTGCCCTCGGGCCGCGCCAGCACGAGCTGGACGAGCCGGTCGATGATCTGGACGCCTCCCGCGCCGATGGCCGCGACAATGGCGCCAATGCTGCTCCAGACACTCACCTGCCCGCTCCCTGACCTCTGCCGCGCCCCGTGGACCGGCAGGACCGATCTTCCTCGCAGTACAGGCACCGGCCCTTGGAGTGCAAGCCCCTCGCACATCTTACGGAGGGCCCATAAACCTGACCGAAACCTCTGATCGCTAGACTGGCAGCACTCAGGGATTGGAAAAAGGCATTTTCCGGACAATGACCCCGCTTTCGCGACGCCGCAACCTGGCTACGGTCGGCGCCATTCTGGTGCTCATCGCCTTGCTGGCCGCCAGTGTCTTCGCCAGCAACCGGCTGATGACCCGCTGGCTGCTTGTCCACAGTCTCGAGAGCGCGATCAGCGGCTGGAGCCAGGTGGCCGTCAGCCTGCACGGACGCACGCCCGCCGGCGCTGCGCAGGACAACGCCCCGCGCATCTCCACCGAGGGCCTGCGCCTGACGACCCTGACCGACACGTTCGAGCTGAAGCCGGCCGAGGAGGCCGCCAAGCCCGTGCTGGGCGATACGCCCGCCTACATCCAGCGTCTGGCCGACCAGGCCCGCCGCGAGCTGGGCTCCGATGCGGTTCATGCAGCCAGCGCCGTGGTCTTTCCCTCCGCGACCGGCTGGTCGCTCGAGCAGGCGCAGCGCCTGACCGCCGGGCTTCCCGAGCGCTTCTTCGCCGCCCAGGTTACCGCCGACGAGGTCACCCGGTTCCTCGCGTTGCTGCACGACAGCAGCGCGCCGCAGGCCACCCTGTACCGCACCTGGTGGGGCGGCGTCGAGCCGCTTGCCCTGATCGGCACGCCGATGCGCCGGGAAGGCCAGCTCTATGGCGCCAGCCTGATGCTGGTCGACATCGGCCAGGTCATCGGCTCGGTCAACCGGGTGCTGATGATCGTCACCGCGCTGATCGTCGCCCTGTGCATCTTCTCGCTCTCCATTTCGGCCTTCGTTCTCTGGGTCCGCTTCCGCGACGTGGTGCGCACCAACCGCAACATCGAGTTCCTCGCCCACCATGATCCGCTGACCGGCCTGCCGAACCGCGCCGTCTTCAGCGCCAAGCTGAACGAGGCCCTGCGGCTGGCCCATGCCAAGGCGAGCAACCTCGCCGTGATCCTGATCGACGTGGACAAGTTCAAGGCGATCAACGACACCTACGGCCACGGCACCGGCGACATCTTCCTGCAGGTGATTGCCGACCGGCTGCGCTCCGTCTTCGGCGAGCATCTGGTTGCCCGCCTGTCCGGCGACGAGTTCGCCGTCATGGTGACGAGCCACTCCGACGTGGCGCGCATGACCAAGATGGCCAGCGACATGATCGCCGCCACCAAGGCGCCCTGCGTGATCGACGGCATCGAGATCCAGATCTCGCTGTCGATGGGGCTTGCCCGCGCCAACGACGGCAGCTGGCGCTCCTCGCGTCTGCTGCATTGCGCCGATCTGGCGCTCTACCGCGCCAAGCACTCCGGCCGCTCGACCTTCGTGTGGTACACGTCGGAGATGGATGCCGAGGCGCAGAAGCGCAAGGAAATCGAGGCCGGGCTCGTCAAGGCGCTCAAGTTCGACCAGTTCGAGCTGGTCTACCAGCCGCAGTTCTCCCTGCACGACAACCGGCTGAAGGGCTACGAGGCCCTGATCCGCTGGGAGCATCCGACCAAGGGCACCATTTCGCCGGATGTCTTCATCTCGGTGGCCGAGGACACGGGCCTCATCGAGGACATCGGCGACTGGGTCCTGCGCCGCGCCTGCCAGGAGGCGGCAACCTGGGAGGACAAGAGCCTGCGCGTCGCGGTCAACTTCTCGCCGGCCCAGTTCCGGGCCGGAGAGACCCAGAAGAAGGTGGCCAAGGCGATTGCCGAGTCCGGACTGGATCCCCGCCGGCTGGAGATCGAGATCACCGAAAGCCTGCTGATTGCCGACACGGATGCGGTCGTCGAGACGCTGGAGGATATCCACGCCCTCGGCGTCACCATCGCCATGGACGACTTCGGCACCGGCTACTCCTCGCTGAGCTACCTGAGCCGCTTCCCCTTCGACAAGATCAAGATCGACCGCAGCTTCATCCGCACGCTTGGCCGCGACATCGGGACCGACGCCATCGTCACCTCGATCATCGGCCTCGGCCGGTCGCTGAATGTCCAGATCACCGCGGAGGGCGTCGAGAGCCAGGAGCAGGTGACGTTGCTGCGTGCAGCCGGCTGCGATCTGGTGCAGGGCTACCTGTTCGGCCGCCCGGGTGCCGTGCGGCAGGGCATCTCGACCATGTCCGCTGCCGAGGCGCCGCTGTCCCGGCCGCATCCCGACGCAGCGGATCAGACCGCTGCGGTCGCGGACGACGACGTGCGCGAATGGACCCTCGATGCCTCCGGCCCGGATGGCAAGGCGGCCTCCGGCGGCACGAATGACGCCTTGCTCCAGCCCCTGCCGGCCATGCCCGAAGATGCCATGGCCGCACGGGCGGCGGCCCAGTAGCCGCCGGGTCGTCCGCCGGCCGCAGGCCGGCGGGATCCGCGCCTCAGGAGGCCGCCGGAGCCTCGACCACTTCGCCGTCTTCCTTGACGAAACGGCCGATGGCGGGATTGGGGAGGATGTCCAGCACCACCTCGGACGGACGGCACAGGCGCACGCCCTTCTCCGTGACCACGAGCGGACGGTTGATCAGGATCGGATGCGCCAGCATGGCGTCGAGCAGCTGGTCGTCGGTCAGGTCCGGATTGTCGAGCCCCAGCTCGGCGTAGGGCGTGCCCTTCTCGCGGATCACCTCGCGCAGGCTCAGCCCGGAGCGGCGGACCAGATCCTCGAGCTCCGCCCGCGACGGCGGCGTCTTCAGGTACTCGATCACCACCGGCTCTTCACCCGACTGACGGATCATGGCCAGCGTGTTGCGCGAGGTGCCGCATTCCGGGTTGTGGTAGATCGTGATCATGCTGCTTCCCCTGTGGTTCGGTCTGTCACGCGGTCTGGTCCCCGGCCCAAAACTCTGGCCAAGAACTCCGGCCCAAAACTCTGGCCCAAAACTCCGGCCCAGAACTCCGGCCCAGAACTCCGGCAAGAGACGCGGCAAGGCACCAGACTTCGCATCCGGTCTGTCTGGCGCCCCGGCCCGGACCTCGTCCCCGCGACGGCGGTCGCAGCGGGCCGGTCTGGCCTGCGGCGGGCGGCGGCCGCATGACGCTTCGGAAGCTGCTGTCTAATCCGGCACAACGTCACATTTATGACAGTCTGACGTCACCACGGCCCGCCCTGTCGCAGGCCAGGGACCAGGCCGAACCGGAAACAGTGAGCAACAGCCGTTAACGATACGGAAAAGAAAAACAACCGCTAATTGACTCAAAACGGAGGGATTATTAACATATTATTAATCTGAACTCTTGGTCGGGATTGCCATGTTTCCGTTGTCTGCTCAACGTCATGAATTGGTCAATGCTGACGAAGTTGCTGCATTCTTCATGCAGAACCCGACATTTGCACCTGTCTCGCCCTTTCAGTCCGCCTGGTTCCTCTCGGCTTTTCTTGAAGCATCACCTCCTGATGCGGGACACAAGATCATCGTCCACACCCTGCGTGATCCGCAGACGCTCGAAATACTTGTCGCCTTGCCCGTGATGCAGACGCGCAGCTATGGCGTTCGCCGCATCCAGGCGCCAGGCAGCAGCTACTGCGACATCACGGCACCCGTTTTGAGCGAGCGTTTCCTTGCGCTCCCGCCAGCGACGCGCAGCCAGTCGCTGGAGCGGCTCCTGTCGCAGATCCACGACGGCGACTACATCCGCCTGCCCAATGTCACCGCCACGGTGAACGGCCAGCCCAATCCCCTGTTCGACCAGGTGTCGCGGGCACGCCAGCAGGCTGCCCAGTACAGCATGTACCTGCCCGACAGCGCCCCGGACCGGCGACCGTCGCGCTCGGCCTACAAGGAATATGAGGGCAAGTACCGCAAGCTGGAGCAGAAGGGCTACACGTTCCGGGAAGTCGAGGGGGCAGAGCCCCGGCTTGCGGCCATCGACACGCTGCTCAGGCTCCGGGCCGAGAGCTTCGCCGCCCGTGGCATGGCCCAGCCCGACGCGACGGCCGCCTCTGCGCTCTACCGCGCGCTGGTGCGGCGTCCGGATGCGGTCAACCGGCTGCATGTCCTGGTGCTGGCCGATGCGGGCGGCGACATCGTCGCCGGGGCCGCCCTGATCGGCGGCAAGACCTGTCTCAACGGCACCCTGCTCGGGATCTCGGGGCCGGAATGGCGCCGCCTGTCGCCAGGCATGGTGCTGATCATGAAGATCCAGGACTGGGCCCGCGACCGTGGCTTCACGCATCTGAACTTCGGCGCTGGCGACCAGTCCTACAAGGAAAAATTCGGCGCGCATGCGGTTCCGGCCGGCGAGATCGTCCGTGCGCGCACCGTGGTCGGTCGCCTGCATCTCTACGCCTGCGACCTGCGTCGCCAGGTTGCCGGGCTCGGCCAGCGGCTACGCAGCGGCCCGGGCCTGCTGCCCGGCATGCGCACGACCGCGCTTGCGGCGGCCACCCAGGTCGAGACCGCGGGCATCGCCGCCTTGCTCTGAGGCCGGGCCAGCCCGCCCGCAGACGCGTGGACCGGGGCCCGCGAGAGCCCCGGCACCGCCGTCCTTGCTGTCTCGCCGGCCGCGCGGCCGGGCCTCAGTCCGCCGCGCCCCAGCCGCCAGCCGTCGGCGTGATGACGGTCACCGCCTCGCCGGCCTCCAGCACCGTCTGGTCGCAGCTCGCCAGCACCTCGATGCGACCATCCAGCCGCCGCACCTCCGTGCGCCCGATCGTGCCGTCACCGCCGCCCATCATGCCCTTCGGCGGCAGGGTGCGGTGCGAGCCGAGGATGGCGCAGTCCATCTTCTCGAGGAAGCGCAGCGTGCGCCGGGTGCCGCCGCCGGCCGACCACTTGCCCTGCCCGCCCGAACCCGGGCGGATGTGGAAGTCCTCCAGAAGGACGGGGAAGCGGAACTCCAGCACCTCCGGATCGGTCAGACGCGAGTTGGTCATGTGCGTGTGCACGCCGTCGGTGCCGTTGAAGCCGGGACCGGCCGGCGATCCGGAGCAGATGGTCTCGTAATACTGGTAGGTCGCGTTGCCGAAGGTCAGGTTGTTCATCGACCCTTGCGCATTGGCCATGGCGCCCAGCGCGGCGAAGAGCGCGTTGGTGACATGCTGCGAGGTCTCGACGTTGCCGGCCACGACCGCCGCCGGATAGGCCGGCTTGAGCATGCAACCATCCGGGATGATGATGTGGATGGGCTTCAGGCAGCCGGCATTCATCGGGATATGGCCATCGACCATGACGCGGAAGCAGTAGAGCACCGCCGCACGGGTCACGGGTTCGGGCGCGTTGAAGTTGTTCGGCTTGACGCCGGTGGTGCCGGTGAAGTCGACCGTCGCCTCGCGCTTGTCCCGGTCGACGGTGATCTTCACCCGGATCACCGAGCCCTGGTCGGTCGGATATTCGCAGGAACTGTCCTTGAGCGCCGAGATCACCCGGCGGACGCTTTCCTCCGCATTGTCCTGCACATGGCCCATGTAGGCCGTGACCACGTCGAGGCCGAAGTGGTCGACCATCTTGCGCAGCTCCTGGATGCCGCGCTCGTTGGCCGCGATCTGCGCCTTCAGGTCCGCGACATTCTGGTGCACGTTGCGCACCGGATAGGGATGCGTGGTCAGCAGCTCCACCAGCTCCGCCTCGCGGAAGCGGCCCTGGTCGACAAGCTTGAAGTTGTCGATCAGCACGCCCTCCTCGTCGACCGTGGTCGCGCGCGGCGTCATGGAGCCCGGCGCCGAGCCGCCGACGTCGGCATGGTGCCCGCGGCTGGCGGCCCAGAACAGGATCTCCTGGCCCTCGTCATCGAAGACGGGCGAGACCACGGTGATGTCCGGCAGGTGGGTGCCGCCGTTGTAGGGCGCGTTGAGGGCAAAGACGTCGCCGGGACGGATGTTGCCCGCGTTCAGCTTGATCACCGTCTCGACCGAGCGGTCCATGGAGCCGAGGTGCACCGGCATGTGCGGCGCATTGGCCACCAGCGCGCCGGTGCGGTCGAACACGGCGCAGGAGAAGTCCAGCCGCTCCTTGATGTTGACCGAATAGGCGGTGTTCTGCAGCGTCACGCCCATCTGCTCGGCGATGGACATGAAGAGGTTGTTGAAGACCTCGAGCATGACTGGGTCGGCATGCGTGCCGATGGCCGCCGCCCGGTCGAGCGGCACGACGCGGGTCAGGATCACGTGGTCCTTGGCGTTGATGGTCGCGCGCCAGCCTGGCTCGACGACAATGGTCTGGTGCGGCTCGATGATCAGCGCCGCCCCGTCGACGCTCATGCCGGGGGCAAGGCTGGCGCGGGCATAGACGGCGGCATCATGCCAGGCGCCGGCGGAATAGAAGCGGGTCATGCGGGCAGGCGTGGCCGTGCCGCTTGCCAGCGTGCAGTCGGGTTCGGCAATGCCGGCGCCGCCGCCGAAGCTCTCGACCTCGACGGCCTCGACCACCACGGGCTTGTTCTCGTAGGCAAAGCCGAACTGCTTGCGGTGCGCCTCCTCGAAGGCCGCGAGCATCTCCTCGACCGACGACAGCAGCACCGGCATCGGCGTGTCCGTGCCCTCGTAGCGCAGATGCGCACGCGACAGCGTCTGGCGGTCGGCGGCCGCAACGCCCTGCCCCGTCAGCTCGGCCTCCGTCTCCGAGGCGAGCCGCTGGGTCAGCCGGGCGAGTTCGGGCAAAAGGGCGGCATCGAGCCGCTTGACCACCGCCTGCTGCCGGTTGGCGCGGATGTCGGCAAGGCCCATGCCATAGGCCGACAGGATACCGGAGAAGGGATGCACGATGACCGTGGTCATGCCCAGCGTGTCGGCCACCATGCAGCCGGACTGCCCGCCCGCGCCGCCGAAGCAGGTCAGGGCATATTCGGTCACGTCATAGCCGCGCTGGACCGAGATCTTCTTGATGGCGTTGGCCATGTTCTCGACGGCGATGCGCAGGAACCCGTCCGCCACCTCGACCGCCGTGCGGCCATCGCCGATGCGCTCGGCCAGCTCGGCAAAGGCCACCTGCACCGCCTGGGTGTCGAGCGGCTGGTCGCGGCCGGGGCCGAAGATCTTCGGGAAGAAGTCGGGCAGCAGCTTGCCGGTCATGACATTGGCATCGGTGACCGCCAGCGGCCCGCCGCGGCGGTAGCATTTCGGGCCGGGATTGGCACCGGCCGAATCCGGTCCGACCTGGAAGCGGCCATCCCGGTAATGCAGGATCGAGCCGCCACCGGCCGCCACCGTGTGGATCATCATCATCGGCGCGCGCATGCGCACGCCGGCCACTTCCGTCTCGAAGGCCCGCTCATAGGTGCCATCGAAATGGCAGACATCGGTGGAGGTGCCGCCCATGTCGAAGCCGATCACCTTCTCGAAGCCGGCAAGCTTCGACGTCTCGACCGCGCCGACCACGCCGCCGGCCGGGCCGGACAGGATGGCATCCTTGCCCTGGAACAGGTCCGCCGCCGTCAGGCCACCGGAGGACTGCATGAACATGAGGCGCGGCCCCGCGCCCAGCTCCTCCTGCACCTGCGCCACATAGCGACGCAGGATCGGCGACAGATAGGCATCGACGACGGTCGTGTCGCCGCGCCCCACCAGCTTCATCAGCGGCGAGACCTCATGGCTGACCGAGACCTGCGGGAAGCCGATGGCCCGCGCCATGGCGGCAACGCGCCGCTCGTGATCCGGATAGGCATAGGCATGCATGAAGACGATGGCGACCGAGCGGATGCCGTCCGCATAGGCGGCCTCCAGCGCGGCGCGGGCGCCGGCCTCGTCCAGCGGCAGTTCCAGCGTTCCGTCGGCGCGCAGGCGCTCGGCGATCTCGTAGACCCGCTCGTAGAGCAGCTCCGGCTTGATGATTGCCTTGGCGAAGATGTCGGGCCGGGCCTGATAGCCGATGGCCAGCGCATCGCGGAAGCCGCGCGTCGTGAACAGTGCCGTGCGCTCGCCCTTGCGCTCCAGCAGCGCGTTGGTGGCGACGGTGGTGCCCATCTTCACCGTGGCGATGCGGCCGGAGGGGATCGGCGCGCCGGCGGAAAGGCCCATCAGCTCGCGGATGCCCTGCACGGCGGCATCGCGATAGGCCTCCGGGTTTTCCGACAGGACCTTGTGGGCGTGGATGCTGCCGTCCGGCGCCCGGCCGACGATGTCGGTGAAGGTGCCGCCGCGGTCGATCCAGAAATCCCACTGACCGTCAGCCTGACCCGCGATCTGCCCGCTCATGCCATCCTCCCAAATGCAAAACCGGTGTTCCGGCGCGGCTTCTGTCGCCCGCAGCCGGACTTGTGAGGGGAGCCTAGCGCGACAAAAAGAATTTGTCGATAAAATATCGACAAGATGCCATCATGCAGTCTCTTCCCCCTCTGGACCCGGACGGAGCCGCGATGACCCAGGATGACGACAAGCCCGACCTGCCGCCGATCGGCCCGATCGTATCGGCCTCGCACCTTGCCTCGGGCGCGATGCCGGCCCTGTCCGAGATCGAGTTTGCCGTCACCATGATGGTCAACGCCTACCAGCGCTGGATGGTGCGCTGCATGGCGGCTGCCGGTGTTCCGGCCATGAGCCCGCTGGAAGTGCAGGTGCTGCATCAGGTCAATCACCGCGGCCGCGAGAAGACGCTGGCCGATGTGTGCCTGGTGCTGAACATCGAGGACACGCACACGGTGACCTATGCCCTGAAGAAGCTGGAACAGGCGGGCCTGATCGTCTCGGGCAGGCGCGGCAAGGAAAAGACGGCTTCCATAACAAGGGAAGGTGAACGCGCCTGTCTTGAGTATCGCAGGCTGCGTGAAGCGCTTTTGGTACAACCGGTCAAGTCGATCGGACTGGACGAGCAGGAACTGTCCCGCCTCGCTGCTGCGCTGCGCACCATCTCGGGCAACTATGAACAGGCCGCACGCGCCGCAGCTGCGATGTAGATCACAGTTTCATAAGCATTTTCTGCTAGACCAATGACATCCGCAGCCCGCGGATGTCTTTGCGACATGTCGCAATTGGGAGACTTAAATGAAGTTCGTTTCGATGGGTGCCTCGCTCGCTCTGCTGATCGCCAGCGCAGGCTTTGCGTCCGCAGGCAGCTGGGTGTTCAACCTGGAAAACAAGTCCGAATCGCATGTGACGTCGTTCCGCACGCAGGAAAACGGCGCCTGGAGCCAGAACTGGCTCTCCGAGAATGTCGCCCCGGGCGAGACCTTCGACATGGACTTCGGCACTGACGAAGGCTCCTGCGTCGTCCGCACCCGCATCGACTTCACCGATGGCACCTACATCGATGCCGACATCGATTACTGCGACATTTCCCTGATCACCGTCCGCAACAAGGACGTGGTCTGGAAGTAATCGGACCTCGTGAAAATTGACAGGCCGGGCGAGCAATCGTCCGGCCTTTTTTTGGCAATTCGCGCAAGGTGCCGTTAAGGCAGAATTCTCAATCAGTCTCGCCACTGGCAGGTTGTATACAATTTTATTAATTAACTTACCGGACTATTCGCTCAGGACGGACACCATGTGACACATCAACGCAAAGCGGGAGCCAGACATCCTTACCGAACAGGCATGAGGATGAAAAAGCGACTCCTGCGTGCAATGGGGATAGTCATGAGCAATGTAGGTCAGCACGCGTCTGCCTTGCGTTCTGTATCGGCCAAGATCCTTGGCATCGTCATTTTTCTCGCAACAGCCATGATCGCCGTCGCCTCGGTCGGCGTGATCCAGATGGCGTCGATCGGCAAGGAATTGCAAGGGATCGCGGACGCGAAGATCCCGTTGACGGCAACAGTCTCAACTGTAACGGCACGCCAGCTCGAACAGGCCGTGCTGCTGGAGCGCATCTTCCGCGCCGGACAGATCACCGCTGACGGCCGCAACACCGAGACCTTCATCCAGAACTTCGACCAGCTGAACCGGGAGGTCGATGAAGAAATCCTGCTGGCTGAGGCCCGGGCAGAAGCGGTCATGAGGCTGGCCCGGGACGAGCAGGAGCGGGCGCTGTTCGGCTCTTTCCTGGCCAAGCTCAAGGCCATCGAGGCCGAGCACAAGTCCTATGCCGACGGGGCAGCAGGCCTGAAGGCCCTGATCCGCGAGGGCCGGATCGCGGAGGCATCCACCGTCGCCACCACGCTGGAAGTCAAGCAGGAGAAGCTCGACACCGCGCTGACCGATCTTCTGTCCGAGTTGAACGCTGCCACGGAAGCATCGGCCACGGCCGCCTATCAGCATGAACAGAACGGGCTCGTGAAGCTCGTCCTGGTCTCGGCCATTGCGATCGGCCTCGGCCTGCTGGTTGCCAGTTACCTCGCGATCTACGGCATCAGCCGTCCGCTGCGCACGGTGACCCATGGGCTCAACCGGCTGGCGCAGGACGACACCACGGTCGAGATCCGGGTGCGCAACCGCGACGAGATCGGACAGCTTGCGACCGCCTTCACCACCTTCCGCCAGAAACTGATCGAGATGCGGGAGCTGCAGGAGCACATGCGCGAGGAAGAGCAGCGTATCGAGGCCGAGAAGCGCGCCCTGATGCTGCGGCTGGCCGACAATCTGGAGGCCAGCGTGAAGCAGGTGGCCGACCATATCTCGGACGCGATCCTCGAGCTCGAGCGCGCCGCCAACCAGATGGCGCGCAACGCCGAGACCACCTCGAGCCAGGCCAACACCGTGGCCGCCGCTGCCGAACAGTCGACGGCCGGCGTCCAGTCGGTGGCCGGCGCATCCGAGGAACTGGCCGCCTCGATCCGCGAGATCAGCCGGCAGGTCACCCTCGCCCTGCGGTCGGCCGGGCAGTCGCGGACCACGGCCGACCAGTCCAGCACGACGGTCAGCGGCCTCGCCGTCTCCGCCCAGCGCATCGACGAGGTCATCGGCCTCATCAACGACATCGCCGACCAGACCAACCTGCTGGCGCTCAACGCGACCATCGAGGCTGCCCGCGCCGGGGAGGCCGGCAAGGGCTTCGCGGTCGTCGCCGCCGAGGTCAAGGCCCTGGCCAACCAGACCGGCAAGGCCACGGACGACATCAGCCGCCAGATCGGCGAAATGCAGTCCGGCTCGGTCGCGACCGAACGGTCGATCGGCGACATGGTCCAGTCGATCGGTCTCATCAACGAGCAGATGACCGCCATCGCCTCCGCCATCGAGGAACAGAACGCGGTCACCGCCGAGATTGCCCGCAACGTTGCCGAGATCGCCAATGGCAGCCAGGAGGTGACCCAGACCATCGTCCAGGTGCGCGAGAGTGCGGTCGATTCGAGTGCCGGCGCGCGTCAGGTCCTGTCCACGGTCGAGGATCTCACGCGCCAGTCGGAGCTCCTGCGCCGGGAACTGGACGACTTCCTGCTGCACATCCGCGCGGCCTGAACCGCCAGGCAGCACCATCCGGGCCCGGTCCCTGGACCGGGCCCGGCACTGTCATTTCAACCAGCTGGTTCAATCTCTCCCGTCAGTCCGGACAAGGCGAGCGCAAGCGAGCCGCTGATCCGGGATGACGGAGGATGCCGGGCTAACCCGAAGTCACCTGTGTTGCCCGCGCCTTGCCGGCAAGGTCGACGAGGGCTGCGCGCAGGTCGCCCGGATGCTCGAGGGGCGTGTCGAACCACAACCGGGCCGACTGGTCACCGGCCTGCAGGTCGAGCCCTTCCGGATCAAGCCCGGCCAGACGCCAGCTTCCCTCGCCCGCCTTGCACAGCACTTCCGCGTAGAGCTTCACCGCGTCGGCGTGATCCTCGTTCATGTGGGCGACCGCGCCGGCCTCAAAGGACTCCAGCCGGGTCCAGCTTGCCTCCGGAAGCACCAGATCCTCGCGCGTCGGGGCGAAGGCCTTGCCGAAGCCGCCATTCAGGCTCGCCCGCTCAATCTCGAGGCGGTAGAAGGCAAAGTCGGGAAAGTCGACATAGAGCTCCGCCTTCGGATGGCGGGCGAGGTAACGCCGGCGCAGCCTCGCATGCTCGCCCGTCTCCCGCTCCAGCTTCCGGGCGCGGCACAGCAGCGTGATCCGGGGATGGGCCAGCGGATCGCCCTTGCCGGGTTCGCCGAGCAGCAGCGAGCAGCGCGGGTCGGCCGCAAGGCCGGCGCTGTGGCCGGACAGGCTTGAGGCCAGCATCACCGGCGTTCCGTCGAGATCGCACACGACGGCCACCCGGCTGGACATCGGGTGACCCGTTTCCGGCTCCAGCACCGCCAGCGCCCCGTGCCGGGCCAGGCGCATCAGCCCCTTGGCCTGACGACGGGCGGCATCGTCGGTGTCCTGCAGCACATCCTTCTTCTTTGGCGTTTCAGCCATCTTGTCTTCCTGTAAGATGCAGATCTCCCTCACCGCCAGTCTACCGGCTTCCGGTCCCGAATGCAGCCTCGCCGGCCTCTTTTGGACAGGACTGCAAAGATGAACGGCAGATGAACGGCGATCTCAGGATGCGTTCAGTGGCCGCGTGCGAGAGTGACACCATCGAAGGAACGGACAGCGTTCCGAGCACGGAGTTCAAGAGATGACCCGCTTCAAGCGCAGTGCAGTCGCCCTTGCCCTGACCGCAAGCATGCTGGTTCCGGTTGCAGGCCCGGCTCTCGCCGGCGACGGCTGGGGTGAGCGTGGTGGCCGCCACGGCTGGAGCAACGACTGGGACGACGACTACCGTCACCGCCCCTACAATCCGGACCGCAAGCGCAAGTCCGACAACACCGATGCGGCGATCGCTGCCGGCATCATCGGCCTTGCCGCCGGCGCGATCCTGTTCGGCGCGATGAGCGACAGCAGCACCTCGGCCCCACCGCCGCCGGCCTATTACCCGCCGGCGCCCGCCCCGGTCTATGGCGGCGGCTATGGCGGACAGGTCTATGGCAGCCCGGTCTACGGTGGCGGCTATGGCGGCGTGGGCCGGATCCCGGAACCGAGCGTTCCCGTCGATGATCATCCGATCATCGTGCATGGCGGTCAGGTCGCCGGCGGCCAGGGTGTGGGCTACCAGCCCTGGAGCCCGGCCTGGTACGACTACTGCCGCGCCCGGTACCGCAGCTTCAACCCGCAGACGGGCACCTACACCACCTACGCCGGCGAGCAGCGCTTCTGCCAGTAACGGCAGCGCCGCACCCGCGCCCGCCCGCGCTCCGCGCGGGCAAAGGCTCTCCGCCACCGGTCATCCCCTGCCCTGCCCCCGAGACCGGAGGCGGACATGCGAGGGGCCGCCCTCACGGGCGGCCCCTCTGCGCATCTGGCTGCCGCCGGCCGACGGCAGCCTCAGTCGGCCATGGTCTCGATCGAGGCAAAGCCCTGCGGCGCGTCGCCGGCATGGAAGGGCTCGTCCACCTCCACCACCGTATCGGGATAGAAGCCGTTGAAATGCGTTCGCAGCGACAGGCTGTAGGCGCCAATGTGGCCGATCTCGATCCAGTCGCCCGTATCGACCGTTTCCGGCAGCCAGAAGGGGCGCGACAGGATGTCGACACTGTCACAGGTGGCGCCACAGACCTTGAAGGGAACGATCTCGCCCGCATTGCCGACCCGCCGCCGGCGTGCCGGATCGGGAATGAACCGGGCCGGCAGCGTGATCTTGCCGGTCCAGCTGTCCGACAGGGAGGCCCAGATCCCGTCGTTGATGTAGAGCCGGCGCCCCTTCTTCAGCAGGACCCGCACGATCAGCGAGATCGAGCGCGCCACGATCACCCGCCCCGGCTCTGCCACCAGCGGCATCGTGTCGAAGCCCCAGTCGGCGATGTCCTTGCGCAGCTCCGCCATCAGGTCAGCCAGATCCGGCATCGCCGGCGTCTTGCGGCGCGGATCGTGGCCATAGACGGCCGGAAAGCCGCCGCCGACATCCAGCTCGCGGATCGGAACCCCGGCCCGGGCCCGCACCCAGTCGGCCGAGGCCAGCGCACGTTCGTAGGTCTGCGCATCCTCGATCTGGCTGCCGACATGGAAACACAGGCCACAGCGGAAGCCGATGCGGTCGATCCGCTGCAACAGTTCCACCGCATGGGCCGGCGCGGCGCCGAACTTCTTCGACAGCTCGTAGGCCGCATGGCCCTTGGTCGCCAGGCGGACGAACAGGGTGATCTCGCCGGGGTCGATGTCGAGCGCGCGCACGATCCGCAGGATCTTCGCCACCTCGTCCTCATGGTCGAGCGACAGGGTGCGGATGCGGTAGGTCTCCAGCGCGAGCCGGATGTCCGACTGCGCCTTGACCGGGTGCATGTAGAGCATCTCGGCCGTTGGCGCGACCGCCCGCACGGCGGCAAACTCGGCCGGCGAGGCCACATCAAAGCAGTCGATGCCGGCATCGGCCAGGGTCTGCAGGACGAAGGGCTCGCCGTTGGTCTTCACCGCATAGGCCGTCTTGCCGGGGAAGGACGCCTTGAAGGCCTGGGCATCTTCCCGCAGCACCGCGGGGCGAAAGCAGTAGACAGGCTGGTCGGGACGCAGGGACAAGGTGGCATCGACGGCAGTCCGGAAGCGTTCCATGCGCGGTCTCCTCAGCAAATCGGCGCGGCTGGCGCCCTGGTCCCTCGTCGCCACGGACCGGCAAGGCCGGTGGCCAACTGCACCCCGATTCCCGGACCCTAGCAAGTCTCGACGACAGTTCGGTGCCGTCCGGCCGCATCTGGCCTGACCGGTCAGCCGTTGCGGACTTGCAGTCTGGCCGGTTCCATGGCTGACTGGATGGGACCTGCCGCCGCAAGGACGCCTCTTCCATGACCGCCGAACTCTATCTGGCCTATGTGGTCGCCACGCTTGTCGTCGTCGCCATACCCGGTCCCACGGTGCTGCTCGTGGTCAGCTACGCCCTGGCGCATGGGCGCAAGGCGGCCACTGCCTGCGTGCTCGGGGTGGCCCTCGGCGATGCCACGGCAGCGACGGCGTCCCTGCTGGGTCTCGGCGCGGTGCTGGCCACCTCGGCAACCGCCTTTTCGGTGCTGAAATGGGTCGGAGCCGCCTATCTGCTGTGGATCGGCGTGAAGATGTGGCGCCAGCCGCCGGTCGAGCTCAGTCTTGACGCCGACGCCCGGGCCGCCCTGTCGATGGATGCCTGGCGGGTGTTCTGGCACACCTATGCGGTCACCAGCCTGAACCCGAAGGGCATCGTGTTCTTCATGGCCTTCCTGCCCCACTTCATAGCGCCGCAAGCCCCGGTCGCTCCGCAGCTCGTGCTGCTTGGCGTGACCTTCGTGGCCATGGGCGCGATCAATGCGCTCGTCTACGCGCTCTCGGCCTCCGCCATCCGCGAAAGGATCCGCAAGCCCGGCACGCTGCGGCTGTTCAACCGGATCGGCGGCAGCCTGCTGATCGGGGCGGCGGCGATGACGGCGGCGCTGCGCCGCGCGGCAACCTCGTGAGCCGGTCATGACCCACGCAGCCGAGGTTCCGCTGCAGGCTCTCGATCTGGCCCGCGCCCTCGTCGAGGGGCGCGAGACGCCGGCCTCGCTCCACGCCCGCTGCCTGGAGGCCATCGCCCTGCGCGAAGCGGCGGTCCAGGCCTTCACCCATTGCGAGGAATTGCTGGCGCGTCCGCCCGCCCCCGCCGGCGGCGCCGCGTCAGGCCCCCTCGGCGGCCTGCCCGTGGGCCTCAAGGACATCTGCGACACGCTCGCCTTCCCCACAAGCTACGGCTCGCCGATCTACGACGGGCACCGCCCGGAGGCCGACAGCGCCATCGCGGCCAGCATCGCTGCCGCCGGGGGCTATGTCCTCGGCAAGACCGTGACGACGGAATTCGCCCATCTCAATCCTGCCCGCACCCGCAACCCGCACAATCTCGACCACACGCCCGGCGGCTCCTCGTCCGGGTCGGCGGCCGGGGTTGCGGCGGGGTTCTTCCCCCTGGCCATCGGCACCCAGACCGGCGGCTCGATCAACCGGCCCGCGTCCTACTGCGGCGTGACCGGCTTCAAGCCGACCTTCGGCACCCTGCCCCTGTCCGGCACCAAGCCCTATTCACCGACACTGGACACGCTCGGCCTGTTCGCGGCGCGGGTGGATGATGTGGCCTTTGCGGCGGCCGCGCTGACCGGCCAGCCCCTGCGCACCGACGGCGTCGAGGCCGGGGCGCCGCATGTCGCGCTGGCGCGGGGACCGCTGTGGCACGAGGCTTCGGACGAGATGCAGGCTGCCGTCGAGACCGCCGCACGCCTTGCCGAACGGCGCGGCGCACGGGTCACCACGATCGACCTGCCGCCGGAGTTTGCCGAGGTCCACCGGGTGCATCCGGTCATCTCCGACCATGAGGCCGTGACGGCGCTGGCCCGCGAGCTGCTGCTCCACGCCGACGCCCTCAGCCCCATCCTGACCGCAGCGCTGGACTTCGGCCGCAAGGTGACCCCCGAGGCATATCGGCAGGCCCAGGAGATCGCCCGTGTCGGCCGTCGGGCGATGGCGGGCGTGTTCGGCCGCTTCGACGTGGTGCTGACCCCGTCCGCCCCCGGCGCTGCCCCGCGGGGGCTCGGCTCGACCGGAGCCTCCACCTTCAACCGCGCCTGGACGCTGATCGGCGGACCGACGGTGACGGTGAGCGGTCTGAGGGATGCCGCCGGCCTGCCGCTCGGGGTGCAGGTCTGTGGTCCGGCAAGGGCCGACGCCCGCACCCTGCTGGCGGCAGCCTTCCTTGAACGGGCGATCCGGACCGGCTGAGTCCCGTGTCCTGACGGCAGGCTCTCAGGCCTCGCCGCGCGCACGGGCGGCCGCAAGCTCCATGCCGTCCATGATCCGGTCGAGCGCCTTGCGGAAGGCGCGCCCCTCGACCTGGCGGCGGAACTCGCCCGCCAGCCGCGTGGTGTGGGGAAAGTCGGCCGGCGCCAGCTGGTCGGTCTCGTCCAGCATCGCCTGCGAGGCCGGGCGGAGCAGCCCGCCGGCCTCCGCCGCCGCCAGACCAAGCACCGCCGCATACCAGCCGACGCAATAGTCGACCATGTCCTCCGCATTGAAGCCGGCATCGGCCAGCGCGACATAGACCATCTCCGCATGCCGGATGTCGGCCGGCCCCGTCACCCAGAAGCGCAAAAGCAGCGGGAACGTATGCGGATAGGCGAGAGCCACGCGCCTGTACTGGAAGGCGAGGTTCTCCAGCCGGCTGCGCCAGGGCGTCGCCGGATCGACCGGGATCAGCTCGGCGTTGAGCCGGTCGCCCATGGCCCGCTCCAGCTTCTCCTTCGAGCCGAAGTGATACTGCACCGTCATCGGATCCAGACCGAGAGACTGGGCCAGCCGCCGCAGGCTGAACCCGTCCGGCCCTTCGGTCTCGCGCATGCGGATGGCCGCATCGAGAACCGCCTGCGGGTCGATGCCCCGTGGTCCCTGACGTCCCTCACCGGGTTTTTTCGACATCGCAGAAATTTTTCCCTTGCCATTCCTACGCCGTAGAATTACACATTCTACACCGTAGAAATCAAGTCAAATGCCACCTGGCGCCACCGCGCCGGGACGGTTTTGCGCATCGAAAGGAGACCTCAAGATGAGCAGCCTTACCGCCCGGTCCGACCGTCGCGCGCTCGGCCTCGCCGCCGTGATCGGTTCGACCTTCTTCCTGGGCCTTGCCCACGGGATCGGATATCCGCTGACTGCCGTCAGCTTCGACCGCTGGGGCGCGCCCGGATGGCTGACGGGTCTGGCCGCCGGCATGCCGGCGCTTGCCGCACTGGTCCTGCTGCCCTTCGCGCCCCGGCTGGCCTTCCGGCTCGGCCTCGTGCCGGCGATGGTGGGCGGCTGTGCCATCGGCCTCGCCGGCTTCGTCCTGATGCCGCTGCTGCCGAGCGTCGAGGCCTGGCTGGTGCTGCGTTTCATGATGGGCATCGGCCTGCTGTTCCCGTGGCTCCTGGGCGAGACCTGGATCAACGCCGCCGCCGAGGATGCCAGCCGCGGCCGCGTGCTGTCGCTCTACACCGTGGCCCTGTTCGGCGGATACGGCATGGGCCCGGTGCTGCTCGGCCAGATCGGCACCGACGGGATGCAGCCCTTCCTGATCGCCGGCAGCGCCCTGCTGCTCGCCGTCCTGCCACTGGTGGCAGCCGCGTCCCTTGCGCCCCGGATCGACGGCCACGCCGGCGGCAACCCGTCCGCCGTCGCACGGCTCGTGCCGCTTGGCATGTCGGCAGCGCTCGTGGCCGGCACGCTGGAGTATGCCTATATCGCGCTGCTGCCGAGCTTTGCCGCCCGCCTCGGGCTCGCCGAAGCCCTCGGGCTCGGTCTGGTGACGGCCTTCCTCTGGGGCGGCGTGACGCTCAGCTTTGCCTTCGGCTGGCTCGCCGACCGCATGGACCGGACCCGTCTGATGCTCTGGATGCTGGCGGCCTTCCCCGTGGTGGCGCTGGTGTCCGGCCTTGCCACGGCGATGCCGGGTGCGGCGCTGGCGGCAACCTTCCTGCTGGGCGGGCTGGCCTGCGCCTTCTACACGCTGGGCCTGGCCATTCTCGGCGAGCGGCTGCGGCCGCAGGATCTCGCGCCTGCCAATGCCGCCTTCCTGGTGCTGTATCAGGTCGGCACGCTCGCGGCCCCGCCGGTTGCCGGTGCTGCGATGGATGCGTGGGCGCCCTGGGGCTATCTCGCCGCCGTCATCGGCTTCGGTCTTGTCGCTCTGGCCGCAGCGATCTGGCTTGCGGGCCTGGAACGGCGCCGGAGCTGACCCTGAAAAGGAGCTGACCCTGAAACGGAGCTGACCCCGAAACGGACGAAGGCCGCCCGCGCGGCCTTCGGTCCCTGTCCCGGACGGGACTGTCGCTGCGCCGGTCTCAGGAGGCCTTGCGCATCCGCTCCTTGATCGCCTGAAGCGCCCGGCTTGCGTCACCGCGCTGCACCCGGGCATAGCGGGTGAAGGCGTCGTTGAGATCCTTGGTCGTGAGCTTGAGCCGCTTGGCCCGCATCATGACGATGTTCTTGTAGGCCACATCCGAGACGCCGTTGGCCCGGCAGAGGATGTTGAGCACCGTGTCCTCGGGATTGAACACCACGCGGGCGACGGATTCATGCGGCAACTCGCTCAGCTCGGCAAAGAGCATGGCAAGATCGACCGGCCGGTCCCCCTTGGTGAACTGGTTGACCGCATCATCGACCGGCCGCTTGCGCGCCTTGACGTCGCGAATCAGCATGTCGGCCTTGTTCTTGGCGCTGCCGAGATCGCGCACCTGCGCATGGACTTCCTGTGCCGCCCGCTCGGCCAGCAGGTTGACCAGCGTGTTGTCGCCGCCCATCTCCTGGATGCGCCGGCGCAGCTCCTCCGACAGGAACGACACCAGCCGGCGCGCGCCCTCTTCCGGAATGTCGTTGCGCCCGATCAGCGCTTCCTGGATCTGCGGATGCGCGCGCGCCTTCTCGACCAGAAGATCGAAGGCATTGGCGCTGAACCGGGCCGCCTCGTTGCCGGCCACCTTGGCCAGGACCGACGAGGACCCCCGGTCGACGATGACGCTGGTCACCTCCTCTTCCAGCGGCCGCCGGTCGGCGATGGCACCCAGGTGGTCCATCGAGCCGGTGCTGGCGATGTCGACGAGATCGGAGGTGGTCAGGACCGGCGAGTTCTCCAGCATCGGCTGGGCGACGGAGAAGTCGTCCTTGGCGAGGTGGAAGGCGAGGTCATGCGGCGTGTTCGGACTGTCGGAGATGCGCACCGCCAGGGCCATGCGCGCCTCGTCCTCAAGCTGTCCGATGACCTTCAGCACGATGTCGCCGAACAGCAGGCTGACATGGTCGACCTGCTCGGGCGGGGCGGCGAGGAACATGTCGGTCACCGCCTCGACAAGCGACTGCCGGCCGCCTGCCGAGCGATCAAGCGCCAGCTCGGAGAGCTTGCTGAGACTGACCATTCCACCTCCCGGAAACCGGGTCTCCCTGTTATCCGGCTACCCTAGGGGCAAATTGGTTAATGCGACATTAACGCGCAGCCTTCTGTTCATCACTGCGATTAATGAATTCAGTACATCGGAGCAGATTTTCACATCTTCCCGATGACGGGATGTTCACGTTGCGCAGACCCGCGAAAACGCCTGAATAAATGCGTGTCGCGAGCGGGGAAATACGCAGTTTCCGCCAGTCTCGCCTCGCAGCTTGCAAGCGGACATCGTGATATTCCAGTTTGCGCCCTCCGGATGATCGACAATCACGACGCGAAAATGCCGCACGGTTGTGCGCTGCGGAAACTTTTTTGGATCGACAGCGGCCGACAGTTCACTACATTAAGGATTGTGCAGGAAATGGACATCGGGAGGCCAGACTATGTCGATCGTCCGTCATCTTGACGTCATCGCCGTGTGTGCGGCGTTCATGTTCCTCGGGGCCATCATCATCGGCCTCGTCTAGGAAGCACTGGGGCCCGGGCATCCGGGACCGGCGGACCATGCCAGAGGAGCACCGGATGCTGCCGGACGGATCCGTCCGGACGGCAGCACCGGGGCGGCAACGCCCGTCGAACGTGCCAGGCGACCAGCGACCGGCGCAAGCCTTGGCCGCGTCGCAGCCCGCCCACCCAGGCTGATGCCCAAGCTGATACCAGGCGTGGGGTCGGGCAGCATAAGTGCGAGGGACGGTTCTCGGTCGGGCAGGACGCCACACTGCCCGGCTTTGTTTTTTCTCACGCCTCCGCCCGCAGTGTCTCTGTCCTGCGTCCCATGCCGATGCCGGGCCGGGCGACAACGTCAGGTCCCGTCCGGACCCCGTTGGACCGGACCACCCGAACGCCTCCCGGCCGCCCCGCCTCCCCCTGCATACCCTGCGCCCGTTTGCCCTTTCGCCCGCCGCGCTTCCCTTGCACGGCCGCAGCGCGCTCCCCCAATCACAGGCCCGCCGCCGGGCGAATGAAAAACCGCGCGGCCTTGCGGCCACGCGGCTCCTTTTTGTCGATGGGGACAGCATCGATGCGGACAGCGCCTGCGGCCTCAGCCGGACTGGCGGGCCCGCCGGCTGCAGATCAGGCCGCGCTGGACACGGCCTGCTCGACGGCGGCCCGGGCAGCGGCGCGCTTGGCCTCGACGTCGGTCGAGTACAGGTCGGCGGCGACCACCTGCACGTCGGTGATGCCGACAAAGGCCAGCACGTGCTTCAGGTACGGGGTGGCGAAATCGACCGGGGAGTTGACCGGCGTGCCGCCCGTGGCCACCACGAGATAGGCCTTCTTGCCCTTCAGCAGACCTTCCGGGCCAGCTTCGGTGTAACGGAAGGTCTCACGCGCACGGGCGATCATGTCGACCCAGGCCTTGAGGCTGGACGGGATGCCGAAATTGTAGAGCGGTGCGGCGATGACGACCACATCGGCCGACTTCAGCTCGGCCACCAGCGTGTCCGACAGGGCAAGCTTGAGCTTCTGCTCCGGGGTGCGCTCGGCCGGGTCGGTGAAGTTTGCGGCGATCCAGGCCTCGTCGACGATCGGCAGGCCGGCCGACACGTCGCGGGTCAGCACGCGGGCGTCGGCATCGGACGCGAGCAGGCGCGCGACCAGCGTGTCGGTCATTTCGCGGGTCATGGACCCGGCCTTGCGAGCGGAAGCATCGATCTTGAGAATGGTCTTGGCGGTGGTCATCTGGGGCTCCTGCACATGTCCCGGTCGCGCCGGGTGTTCAACTGAGCCTCAATATATGCGGGCCTCCGCCAATGACTATTGCAGCAGACGTGAACAGTGTGTTTGACGCGACCGATCACTCGGCCGCGGCAATCCGCCGGTTCGGGTCATAATTCAGGATCGGAGCCAGCCAGCGTTCCGCATGGGCCAGATCCCAGCCCTTGCGGTTCGCATAGTCCGCCACCTGGTCCGCCTCGATCTTGCCGACACCGAAATAGTGGCTGTCCGGGTGGCTGAAGTAGAGGCCCGAGACGGACGAGCCGGGCCACATGGCGTAGCTCTCGGTGAGCTGGATGCCGGTGGAGGCCGTCGCGTCGAGCAGGCGGAACAGGGTTTCCTTCTCGGTGTGGTCCGGCTGGGCCGGATAGCCCGGGGCCGGACGGATGCCCTGGTACTTCTCCTCGATGATTTCCTCGTTCGTCAGCGTCTCGCCGGCCGCATAGCCCCACAGGTCCGTGCGGACGATCTGGTGCAGCTTCTCGGCGAAGGCTTCCGCGAGACGGTCCGCCAGCGCCTGGCTGAGGATCTTGTTGTAGTCGTCGCCCGCCTTGGCATAGCGCGCGGCAAGGTCATCCTCGCCGTGGCCGGCGGTCACCGCAAAGCCGCCGACCCAGTCGGCGACGCCGGAGCCTTCCGGCGCGACGAAATCCGACAGGGCGACGTTGGCGCGCCCGCCTGCGGTGCGCGACATCTGCTGGCGCAGGGTGAAGAAGGTCGCCAGCTCCTGGCGGCGGTCCTCCCCGGTGAACAGCACGATGTCATCGCCGCGCGCCTGCGCCGGCCAGAGACCGGCGACGCCCTTGGCGGTCAGGAGCTTCTTCGTGACGATCTCGTCCAGCATGCGCCGGGCATCATCATAGAGCGCCTTGGCGGCCGGGCCATAGCGGTTGTCGGTCAGCACCGCCGGATAGCGGCCCTTGATCTCCCAGGTGGAGAAGAAGGGCGTCCAGTCGATGAGCGGCACCAGGTCTTCGAGCGGGAAGTCGTCGAAGCGGGTCAGCCCGAGGGTCTTCGGGCGCGGTGCGACGCGGGCAAAGTCGCTGCGGAAGGCGTTGGCGCGGGCATCCGCGATGGATGTGCGCGGACCACCGCCACGCGCCGCCGCATGCGCCTCGGCGATCTCGGCATATTCGGTCCGCACCTCGGCGTAATAGGGCTCGCGCTGGCCTTCGCTCATCAGGCGCGAGGCCACGCCGACGGCACGGCCGGCATCGGTGACATAGATTGCCTGGCCGCGGGCATAGTTCGGATGGATCTTCACCGCCGTATGGATGCGGCTGGTCGTCGCCCCGCCGATCAGCAGCGGCACGTCGAGCCCCTCCCGCTCCAGCTCGGCCGCGACATGGCACATCTCGTCGAGCGAGGGCGTGATCAGCCCGGACAGGCCGATGATGTCGACCTTCTCCGCCTTGGCGACCTCAAGGATCTTGGTTGCCGGCACCATGACGCCGAGGTCGATCACCTCGAAATTGTTGCACTGGAGCACGACGCCGACGATGTTCTTGCCGATGTCGTGCACGTCGCCCTTGACGGTTGCCATCAGGATCTTGCCCGCCGAGGACGAGCCCTCGAGGCCGGAGAGACGCTTCTCCTCCTCCATGAAGGGCATCAGATAGGCGACCGCCTTCTTCATGACGCGGGCGGACTTCACCACCTGGGGCAGGAACATCTTGCCCGAGCCGAACAGGTCACCGACCACGTTCATGCCGTCCATCAGCGGCCCTTCGATGACATGCAGCGGCCGGGCCGCCGTCTGGCGCGCCTCCTCCGTGTCTTCCTCGATGAAGTCGGTGATGCCGTTGACGAGCGCGTGCTCCAGCCGCTTGGCGACGGGCCATTCGCGCCAGGAGAGATCGGCTTCCTTCTTCTTGCCGCCCTCGCCTTTCCAGCGCTCCGCCGCCTCGAGCAGGCGGTCGGTCGCCTCGGGCGAGCGGTTGAGGACCACGTCCTCGCACAGGTCGCGCAGTTCCTTGTCGAGGTCGTCATAGATGGCGAGCTGGCCGGCGTTGACGATGCCCATGTCCATGCCGCGCGTGATGGCGTGGTAGAGGAACACCGAATGCATCGCCTCGCGCACGCCCTCGTTGCCGCGGAACGAGAAGGACAGGTTCGACACGCCGCCCGACACATGGGCATGCGGCAGGTTCTCGCGGATCCAGCCCGTCGCCTCGATGAAGTCGACGCCGTAGTTGTTGTGTTCCTCGATGCCGGTCGCCACCGCGAAGATGTTCGGGTCGAAGATGATGTCTTCCGGCGCGAAGCCGACCTTTTCCGTCAGCACCTTGTAGGAGCGGGCGCAGATCTCGGTCTTGCGGGCGAAGGTGTCGGCCTGGCCCTGCTCGTCGAAGGCCATGACCACGACCGCCGCACCATAGCGGCGCACGAGCTTGGCCTGGGCGATGAAGGCCTCTTCGCCCTCTTTCAGCGAGATCGAGTTGACGATCGGCTTGCCCTGGACACACTTCAGCCCGGCCTCGATGACAGTCCACTTGGAACTGTCGATCATCACCGGAACGCGGGCGATGTCCGGCTCGGCGGCGACGAGGTTGAGGAAGGTGACCATGGCGGCTTCCGAGTCCAGAAGCCCCTCGTCCATGTTGACGTCGATGATCTGGGCGCCGTTTTCCACCTGCTGGCGCGCCACGTCGAGGGCCGCGGTGTAGTCGCCTTCCTTGATCAGCTTGCGGAAGCGCGCGGAGCCGGTGACGTTGGTGCGCTCGCCGACGTTGACGAACTTGATCTCCGGCGTCAGCACGAAGGGCTCGAGACCCGACAGGCGCATCAGGCGCGGCACGTCCGGCAGCTTGCGCGGGGCCTTGTCCGCCACTGCCTCGGCAATCGCCTTGATATGCGCCGGCGTGGTGCCGCAGCAGCCGCCGACGATGTTGACGAGACCGGAGGCGGCGAACTCGCCGACGAGGCGGGCCATGTGTTCCGGGCTCTCGTCATACTCGCCGAATTCGTTCGGCAGGCCGGCGTTGGGATAGGCACAGACCAGCGTCTGCGCCACGCGCGACAGGTCCGCGATATGGGCGCGCATTTCCTTGGCGCCGAGCGCGCAGTTGAGACCGATCGACAGCGGGTCGGAATGGCGCACCGAATACCAGAAGGCCTCCGCCGTCTGGCCGGACAGGGTGCGGCCCGACAGGTCGGTGATGGTGCCGGAGATCATCACCGGCAGCCGCAGGCCCCTCTCCTCGAACACCTCGTCGATGGCAAACAGCGCGGCCTTGGCATTCAGCGTGTCGAAGATGGTCTCGACGAGGATGATGTCGGCGCCGCCATCGATCAGGCCGCGGGTTGCCTCGGCATAGGCGATGCGCAGGTCATCGAACGAGACGGCGCGATAGCCGGGATTGTTCACGTCCGGCGAGATGGAGGCGGTGCGGTTGGTGGGGCCGATGGCCCCGGCGACAAAGCGCGGCCGCTCGGGGGTCTTGGCGCTGACGATGTCGCAGGCCTGACGCGCCAGCTTCGCGCTCTCGAAGTTCAGCTCATAGGCCAGCGCCTCCATGCCGTAGTCGGCCTGGGCGATGGTGGTGGAGGAGAAGGTGTTGGTCTCGACGATGTCCGCCCCGGCCTCCAGATAGGCGACATGGATGGCGCGGATGTCATCGGGCCGCGTGAGGCTCAGGAGGTCGTTGTTGCCCTTGAGGTCCTTCGGCCAGTCGGCAAAGCGCGTGCCCCGGAACGCGGCCTCGTCCAGCCGCAACGTCTGGATTTCCGTCCCCATGGCGCCATCGAGCACAAGGATGCGCTTGGCAGCAGCAGAATGGAGCAGGTCGAAGGCGGCGGACTTCTTCAGCATGGGTGTGTTCCGGTTCCTGTCACGCAAAAGGTCCGGCGGGCCGGACCTGACATTCGGTGGCGTCTGTCGCGGAGTGTCGCATCCGCGCCTGACGTTTTTATGGGCGCTGCCGTCCCGGGGAGGACGGGAGCGAGGCAGCGGTTCCTCTCCCCATTTTCAGGGGGATGATGGCGATCACAGTCTGGCCCGGGTTTCTCTCCCCCCTTGAGGGGGAGATGCCCCCGGCAGGGGGCAGAGGGGGGTAGCCGACTTTACCGTTACCTGGCCCGTTACCTGGCCCGTTACCCGGGAGGTCGTCGCCTGTTGACGCGCCGATACCCCCCTCTGTCTGCTGGCGCAGACATCTCCCCCTCAAGGGGGGAGAGGGGAGCTGCGGCGTTCCTCCGGACACGCCCGCCCCTTTCATCCGGATGCAGCCCTCAAGCCGCCTGGCGGGTGCCTTCGGCCTGGCCCATCCCCAGCATGTGGCAGATGGCGTAGGTCAGGTCGGCGCGGTTCATGGTGTAGAAATGGAAGTCACTGATGCCGCGGTCGACCAGATCCATCACCTGCTCGTAGGCAACCGCAGCGCCGACGAGCTTGCGCGTCTCCGCGTCCTCGTTGAGGCCGGAGAAGCGGCGCGCCAGCCAGTGCGGGATCGAGGTGCCGCACTTGGCCGAGAACACCATGGTCTGCTCGAAGTTGTGGATCGGCAGGATGCCCGGCACGACCGGGATCGAGAGGCCGGCCTTGGCGATGCGCTCCAGGTAGCTCTCGAACAGGTCGTTGTCGAAGAAGTACTGGGTGATGACACGGGTCGCACCGGCATCGACCTTGCGCTTCAGGTTGTCGATCTCGACGCTCCAGTCGGCGCTCTCCGGATGGCGCTCCGGATAGCCGGAGACGGAGACCTCGAAATCGCCGATGGCGCGCAGGCCGGCCACCAGGTCGCTGGCATAGGCATAGCCGTCGGCGCGCGGCTGGTAACGGGCGCCCAGGCCCTCCTGCGGGTCACCGCGCAGGGCCACGATGTGGCGCACGCCGATGTCCCAGTAATCCTGGATGACCGCATCGACCTCGGCGCGCGAGGCGCCGACGCAGGTCAGATGAGCGGCCGGCAGCAGGTGGGTTTCCTTCAGCAGGCGTTCCACCGTGCGATGGGTGCGCTCGCGCGTCGACCCGCCGGCGCCGTAGGTGACGGAGACGAAGGACGGGTTGAGCGGCGCCAGCCGCTCGACGGTGGACCAGAGCGAAGCCTCCATCTTGTCGCTCTTCGGCGGGAAGAACTCGAAGGAGGCGGTGATCGGGGCGCGCTCGGCGAGGCGCGAACGACGGACGAAGGTCGAGGCAGTCATGTTACGCAACCTCACGGGTTAGATCGACAAGCGGAAGATCGGTGATGATGCGCGGATCGCGCGCAAGCCAGAGCGTGACGGTCAGCTTCGAGCCGTCCGCACCGGCCGGAGACAGGTCGGTGACCAGTTCGACGTCGAGGTCGAGCCCTTCCAGCCATCGCGCCATCTGCTCGCGCGAGAAGCCGAGGCGGCGGTGGGCATGGGCCTCGCGCAGGAACTCCAGGTCATGCGGGGCGAAGTCGACAATGATCAGGCGGCCGCCGGGGCGCAGCACCCGGGCAGCCTCGGCCAGCGCACGGGCCGGGTCATCGAGGAAGTGCAGCACCTGATGCACGGCCACCACATCGAAGGAGCCGGCCGGCACGTTGAGCGCATAGATGTCGCCATGGCGCACCTGCGCCCGGGTGAGGCCCAGCTCTGAGAGCTTGGCCCGGGCGACCGTCAGCATGTCATGCGAGGCATCCACGCCCAGGGCGGTGGTGTAGCGGTCCGCGAACAGCTCCAGCAGCCGGCCCGTCCCGGTGCCCAGATCGAGGAAGGACTGGAACGGCCGGTCGCCAAGGGCGCGCAGCATGGCCGCTTCCACATCGGCTTCCGCAATGTGCAGCGAACGCTCCTTGTCCCAGTCGCGGGCCTTGGCGGCGAAGTAGGCCGCAGCCTCCTCGGCCTTCGCCCGGCGCAGGGCATCGAAGCGGCTGGCGTCGGCGGTCAGCACCGGATCGGCCGCCAGCAGGCGGGCGACGAGGTCGCGGGCGAGATCGCCGGCCGCGTCCTCCGACAGCCGGTAGAACACCCAGGAGCCTTCCGGATAGCGGCGCACGAGACCGGCCTCGGCGAGCAGCTTCAGGTGACGCGAGATGCGCGGCTGGCTCTGGCCGAGAATGGCCGTGGCATCCTTCACCGTCAGCTCGCTGCGGGCCAGCAGCGCCAGCAGCCGCAGACGGCTCGGCTCCCCCGCAGCCCGAAGGCCGGAGAGAAGATCATCGATCGCAAGATGCTGGTCAGGATACTGGGGTTCGCTCATGCCGCTCACGTGACTGGCTGATATAAAGATATCTTTATACGAGAACGCTGATCCGCGCAAGCCATCCTGCCCCCGCAGCAGCCCGGCAGCAAGGTCGCGGCGTTCAGGTGGTTGAGAGGACGTTAATGCACTCTGGCAGGGCGACCCGGCGGCCGATGCTGCAGCGCATCACGAGGACCTTAAACAGAATCCCCTAAGCGATTCTTCCGACTCAGTGTTTTGCCCCCTGTTGAAGTTGAGGATGGACATGAGCGCCCTCCCCGACCTTGTCGCCCGGCCGCATGGTCAGGCTGGCCCGTCGCCTCACGCGCCGCAGACAAGGCGCTGAAATCTGCCAGCCCCAGGCGATCCGAGGCTGCACTGGGCGGCCGGGCGCGGTTCTGGGCGCGATTCCGGGCGCGGTTCCGGGCGAACTTGCCGGGCGAACTTGCCGGGCGGACTTGCCGGGCGACCGGCCTGAAGGGCGGACGGCGGGCGCGGCAGCTCATCCTCCGCATCGCCTCACCGGATGGCTGCAAGTGATTCCCGCGACTCGCCTTTTCGCCCCCACCTCAACCGGCGGATCAGAGGCGGATGATCTTCCACCACAGCCGCAGCTCGCGCGGAACCGGCAGGCCGGCAACGGCCCGAAGCGATGAATGGCTGTCCCCGTCGCCGGATCCATCGCTGGCCCCGTCGCCGGACCCATCGGCGGACCCGTCGCCACGCCGTCGCCTGCCCCTCGTCCGTCCGGTCGTCGAGACTGGCCGCCTGCCCGCCCGCGCGCTATAGCTTGGCGGACAGACAGGAGGCGCGCATGGCCGATGACGGCAAGCAGGAGCGGGAACACGGCTTCCCGGACGGTCTCGTCCGCACAGCCGGACGCCGGATCAAGGGGACCGTCGAGCGCGTGCTGGTGACCGCAACACCGGCCGACTTCAGCACCCACGACGTCGACCGCCTGCCGCTGACCTTCGAGGGCATTGCCGGTGGACGGCATGCCGGCTTCACCCGCCGCTCGGGCGGGCGCGAGCCGTGGTATCCGCGCGGCACCGAAATGGTCAACGAGCGGCAGATCTCGCTGCTGTCGGTCGAGGAGCTGGAGGTCGTCGCCGGCCGCATGGACCTGCCGCGCGTCGATGTCGCCTGGATCGGCGGCAACATCCTCGTCTCCGGCATTCCCCATTTCTCGCTGGTGCCGCCGCGCACGCGCCTGGTGTTCGGGGACGGGGCGGTGCTGCGCGTGGACGGCGACAACGTGCCCTGCCGCATCGCCGGCAAGGGCATCGCCGCGCAGTACCCGGACCGCGCGGGTCTGGACCTCTTGTTTCCGCAGAAGGCGCGCAACCGGCGCGGCCTCGTTGCCTTTGTCGAGAAGCCCGGCATCATCCGTCCGGGCGAGACCGTCACGGCCCACATCCCCGAGCACTGGCTCTACCCGAAGGACTGAGCCTCTCCCAACCGCGAAAGGACCGCAATGCTTCCGATCCATCACATGATCCCGGGCGGACCGCGCCCGGTCGCGCCCTTCTCCCATGCCGTGGAGGCCGATGGCTGGGTGTTCGTGACCGGCCAGATGCCGACCGACCCGGCAGCCCCGGACGCCCCCCTGCCGGAGGGGGTTGCCGCCCAGACGGCCCGGGTGATGGAAAACCTGAAGCTGGTGCTGGCCGGCGTCGGCCTGGGGCTTGAGCACGTGACGATGGCGCGCGTCTATCTCACCGAGTTCGAGCGCGACTACGCCGCCATGAACGAGACCTACCGGGGCTTCTTCACGCCCGGCCAGCTGCCGGCCCGGACCTGCATCGGTGTCACGGGGCTTGCGGTCGGCGCGCTCGTCGAGATCGACCTCATCGCCCGCCGTCCCTGACCGGATATCGCTGACCGGATGTCCCTGACCGTGTATCGCTGACCGGGTATCGCTGACGAGACATCCCCGGCCTTCGCCCCCGACCCGCCTCCCGTCCCGGCATCCCCTGAAGGCATCTCCTGAAGGCATCCCGAACCGCCATCCCGGATGCGGGTTGGCGGCTTGCCTTGCCCCGGTCGCGGGGCGCACCTGTCCCTGCGGCAGCCTGCCGCAGGGCATCCCGCCGCAGTGACCCGGCCCCGTTGAGCCGCCATTTACGGGATTGCGCGTACGAAGTTCTACGTCCGCGCTCCTGTTTGCTCTGATGCCGAGGCCTGTTCCATGTCTGCCGTTGCCACCGCTGCCCGCCGCAAGACGCCGCCGATCCTGCTCCTGCGGATCCTCATGCTCGTGCCGGTGTTCAACCTGTTCCTGCGCGAGGCCATCCACGGCACCGACAACGACCGCCTGTGGTTTGCCTTCAACCTGCTGGTGCTGTGGCTGATCGCGGTTGTCACCTTCGGCTATCCGGCCGTCATCATTCCGGCGCTGTGCCTGGTCGGCATGGCCTTCCTGTGGCTGCTGGAAACGGTCCGCTAGGACCAGCCTGCGCGGCCCTTGAGCCCTTTTTCGGCGTGATGCCTCGGCATGTCGGCGGCTTGATGCAAGGCTGTGGCGGCGCCAGTCGCTGCGGGCCGCGCATCGTCCCGCCCCTGCCCTAGTCGGCGTCCGTGTCGGTCCCGATCCGCCGCGCGCAGCCCCAGTCGGCCAGGATGGCGTCCATTGCGCCGGCCACGAAGAAGCGGGCCGCGTCCCGGTCATAGCCCTCGTCGAGCAGCGCGTCATAGTCGGTATGGCTGTGCCGGACATGGGAGGCGAGGGCCTGCCAGACCGCGATGCTGACCGGCAGGTGGCGCAAATGTCCGGCAAGCGCCAGGTCAAGCACGGCGCCGGCATCCAGCATCGGGATGCGCGGGGCCATCTCCCGGAGCGCCTTGCGCATCTCCTGCTGGCGTCGTGTTCCTGCCGCCACCGCGTGCCCCCTGTCCTGCGGGGTCCATCGGCCCGACCCCTGGGCCGGCGTAAGCGACCGCGCGCCCGGCAGCAAGCCGAAACTTCAGCCGAAGATGGCGTCGGTGCACTGGCCCCGGGCTTCCAGTCGGGCCAGGTCCGGTCCGGCCAGCCAGGCCTTCAGCTCGGCCGGCATCATCGGCGCGCCGAGCAGGAAGCCCTGACCATAGGTGCAGTCCAGCGCCCGCACGGCGTTGAGCTGTGCCTCGGTCTCGATGCCCTCCACCACGCAGTCCAGTCGCATCGACCGGCACAGCGTGATGATCGACGGCACGACGCCCGCGCCGGACGTTGTCAGCCCGGCGATGAAGCTGCGGTCGATCTTGACCCGGTCGATCGGCAGACGGTGCAGGTAGCCGAGGCTCGAATAGCCGGTGCCGAAGTCGTCCAGCGCCAGTCGCGCCCCGGCGAGCCGCAGATGATGCATGGAGGTCTCCGCCGCCTCGTAGCTGCGGATGACGGCCGTCTCCGTCAGCTCGAAGGTGAGCCTGGACGGCAGCACCCGGCTTTGCCCGATGAGGCTCAGCAGTGCCATCACCGTCTCGCGTGAGGTCAGGTCATGGGCGGACAGGTTGAAGCTGAGGTTGAACCCCGGCGGCAGGTCGTCGAGCCCCTGCAGCGCCTTCTCGAACAGGCACAGCGTGACCCGGTGGATCAGCCCGGCCTTTTCCGCCAGCGGGATGAACTGGGCCGGCGACACGGGACCGAGATCCGGGCTGTTCCAGCGGGCCAGCGCCTCGACACCGACTGGCCGCATGGACCTCAGATCGAAGATCGGCTGGAACGCCAGCTCCAGTTCCCGCGCAAGGTCGGCCGTCTGCAGGCCGCTCTCGATGGCCCGGTCGGAGCGGATCTTGCGCTCGTGGGCGGCGGAATAGAGCGTCGCCTGACCCCGGCGCGCGATCTTGGCATTGTACAGGGCGTAGTCGGACCGGTCGAACAGCTCATGCGCGGTGCGGCCCGCCTCGGGAAACAGGGCAATGCCGCAGGAGGCGCCGATGGTGACGCGGGTCGACCCGATCATGTAGGGCTCGGCGACCGCGTTGCAGATGTCCTGGCAATGGGCCTCGAGATTGTCCGGCAGCCGGCGCAGGATCAGCCCGAACTCGTCGCCCCCCAGACGGCAGATGGAGGTGGAGGCATCCGCGAAACGCATCAGCCGCTGGCCCACCGCCATCAGCAGCAGGTCGCCGAACTTGTGGCCATAGGTGTCGTTGATGGGCTTGAAGCGGTCCAGATCGACGACGGCGACCGCGAATGCCGTGCCTGCCGCCGAGGCGGCTGCGAGCTGGTCGTCGAGCTCGTTGAAATAGTAGCGCCGGTTCGGCAGGCCGGTGAGCGAATCCGTATGGGCCAGCCGCGCGTTTTCCTGGCTGAGCCGGGCCGTTTCCGCCTGTTTCTCCGCCAGCTCGGTGCGCGAGCGGATCAGGTCGCGCAGGGCCGAATAGCCGTTCAGCAGCACCTGGATGATCACGAGGCAGACGAGGAAGATGTTCATGGCGATGGCGATGAACACGGGCTCGCCGGTCGCCGCATAATAGGCCAGGAACGGCGTGTTGACGGTGATCATCACCATCAGCGCCGCCTGCGGCAGGCTCATCAGGCAGAAGATGCAGCCGATCACCGTGATGGCAACGAAGAGGATGACATGCCCGCGCTCGTAAGGCCCGCCATAGGCATCGAGGGCGAGAGACCAGGCAATATGCGCCGCCGCCAGCACCGCTCCCACCACCACCGTGCGCCGGAGCTCCCGCGCGGCCACGTCAGCCGTCACCGGCAGGCTGTGCCGCCGCAGCCAGGTGAGCATCCGCATCGCCGAAGCACTGATCAGCAGCACCAGCATGCCGGCAGTCAGCCACAGCGGCGCCACGTCGAAATGGGTGAAGGACACCGCCACCGCATTGACGATCAGCAGGGCGTAGAGCAGCGGCACCTGGCTCTGCAGGGTGCGATACTGGGCGATGAGCAGGTCCGGCGCCTGATGGCGCAGCAGGAGCCAGTCGAAAAACCGTGTGAGCTGTCCCATCAAAGCCCTCCGTTTCCGGCCAAATATCGCCAGAATTACGTAACGGAGCCTTAATCGCCGGACAGCCGTCCGCGTGGCTGCCCTAGGGCCCGCGCCGCCGCCGGAGGAGCGTGCCTCGCGGGTCGTGCCCGCTGGGCCTTCCATCGGCGTGCAAGGACGGCAGCGCGGGGTCTTGCCCTGGCAGAAGCCCCGGTCGCCTCTCCCGCCCCGGTCCCGACGCTGCCATGTCGGCCCCCAGCACATCCTCCCAGAGATCCGGCGGCAGGGCCGACACCGGCATCGCTGCGCCGGCCCCGTCGACCTGCGCGCCGCCGTCACGGCCGGCCTGCGGGCCAGAGGACGGGCCAGAGGGCGGGCCAGATCGCAACCTTGCCCGCCACAGGCCGCCGGCAAGACGGGCAAGCCTCTGCAGCAGTCCGGGCCGCAGGGGGGAACGGGAACGGGGGGATGGAGACAGACCTGTGACGGGATCGAGTGGGGCAACCATGGCGCGCCTCAATTAAGAAAGACTTTTATTTCTTAATTGCCTCACGCGAATATGAAAAGAGAAAACTTTCTATATCCGGCGATCCATGATACATCCGTTGTCATGTCCGACCGAACCCGCACCCGCCTGCTGAATGCCTTGAAGGCCGCCGGCCCGCAGACCGCTGCCGACCTGGCCGCGTCCCTGTCCGTGACGCCCGTGGCGGTGCGCCAGCATCTGGATGGCCTGCTGGCCGAGGATCTTGTCGCCTTCGAGGACCAGAAAGGGGCCGTGGGACGCCCGCGCCGGGTCTGGGCCCTGACGGCGAGCGGTCACGCCCGTTTCCCCGACAACCATTCCACCCTTGTCGCGGGCCTGCTCGGCGGGCTGCGGCAGCTCTATGGCGAGGAGGGGCTGGAGCGTCTCATCGGTCTGCGGGAGCAGGAAACGGAGACCGCCTACCGGCAGGCCCTGGCCGAGGAGCCGGACCTTGCCGCCCGGCTCGACCGCCTCGCCGCCCTGCGCAACCGCGAGGGCTACATGGCCGAGATCGAAGGCAACGCGGCGGATGGCTGGCTGTTCATCGAGAACCACTGCTCGATCTGCGCCGCGGCAACAGCCTGCCAGGGCTTCTGCCGGTCCGAGCTGGCCCTGTTCCGCAAGGTTCTGGGTCCCGAGGCGGAGGTGGAGCGGACCGAACACCTGCTCTCCGGCGACCGCCGCTGCGTCTATCGCATCCGCCGGTCGGGCTGAGACGCCCGCGTCAGGCGGAGCCGCGCGCGGGGCTGATGCCCTCCGCCACATCGACGCCGATGTCGGCCAGGGTGCCGGCCAGCGTCTGGTGCAGGGTCTCGAAGTCCTGCCGGCGGGGCGAGGCCCGGCGCCACACCAGCCCGACCATCCGGCGCGGCTGCGGATCGGCGAAGCGCAGCAGCGCGACGCGGTCGTCCCGCACCTCCACGTCCGTGCAGATTTCCGGCAGCAGCGTGACGCCGTAGCCGGCCGCCACCATCTGCATCACCGTCGCCAGACTGGTCGCACCGAAGGCGGATCGCCGCCCGCCGACCACCGTCTGGCAGTAGTTGAGTGCCTGGTCGCGCAGGCAATGCCCCTCCTCCAGCAGCAACAGGTCGTGCTGGCGGATTTCCTCGACTGTCACCCGGCGGCGTTCGTCCAGATCCGGCCGGTTGTGCACGGCCAGCAGGAACCGGTCCTGAAACAGCGGCAGGGCGACCAGATCCGCCCGCTCCACCGGCAGCGCAACGATGACCGCGTCGAGGTCGCCGTCATCCAGTTCCTGCAAGAGCTGATCGGTCAGCGTCTCCCGCAGCGTCAGGCGCAGATGCGCGTGCCGGTCGTGCAGCACGGGCAGGATGCGCGGCAGCAGATAGGGGGCGATCGAGGGAATGATGCCCAGCCGCAGCGGGCCGTTCAGCGGCTGGCCACGGTGCCGGGCATAGTCGGTCAGGTCACGCACGTCGGACAGGATCCGCCGGGCGCGCCGCACCACCTCCTCGCCCTCCGGCGTCAGGCGCACCGCGCCGCTGCGCCGCTCCACCAGCGTCAGGCCCAGCTCCTGCTCCAGATCCTTGATCTGCATGGAGAGCGCCGGTTGCGACACGGCCACGGCCTCCGCCGCCTTGCGGAAATGGGCGTGGGTGGCGAGGGCGTCGAGATAGCGAAGCTGGCGCAGGGACAACATGCCATAAGAATAACTGATCGAGAGATGGAATCAATCCGATTGGCACTGATCGCGCCGGTGGGGCACCTTGGCCCCGTCGCTCCGCCCGGGACAGGTCCTGTCCCGGGTGCCCGTGCGATGCGCAGTCTGGTCGCGGGCAGTCGGGTCGCGGGACGGGTCGTCTCGCGATCGGGGTGCCTCGCGGCTGGGGCCCTCGCCCCGCCTCCTGGCGCGCTGCCCTCCCCTTGGGGCGGCGGGGCCGGACCGGACAGCGCGCTGGTTGCCGCCCTGCGGTTAACCAGGTTTCATTTTGGTGCCAGACTTGAGGGGTGATTGACCGATCACCCCTCTCTTTTTTCGCGCGAGACAGCAGACCCGACCGCCGCTCAAGCCCCGGACCAGCCTCGCCGGCGCCCCGCGAAACCCGGCCAGATTGGCGCAAGCCCTGGACTTATCGCAAAAACCTCAAAGCCGGGACGGCTACACTTCCATTCAATTTGATGAAAACAATAATAGATAAAGTATAATTTCGCACATCGCGTCTTTTTATTATCTTTAAATCTCCCCCGTAAAACAGACACCATGTCCAAATGGGCCGGGTGGTTTAGAATGTCCGAAGCTTACAAGACTGAGCTCGTGAATTTTCAGGAACTTTCCAACGAATCCAGTGCAGACCGACGAGCGGAGCTGGCCAGACACGTGGCCGTCCTGTTCTCGCTGACCTCGGAGAAATGCAGCGACGAGCAGGTCGACATCTACGACTCCGTTCTGCTGCGCCTCGTTGACATGGTCGAGGCCGAGGTCCGTCGGTTTGTTGCCGAACGGCTTGCCGAGCTCCGGCGCGGTCCCGAACGGACGATCCGTCAGCTTGCCGGTGACGAGATTGACGTGGCCGATGCGCTGCTGCGCCGCTCGCCGGTGCTGCGCGACTGCGACCTGGTTGACATCGCCGATGTCCAGAGCAACGCCCATCGGCTGGCCATTGCCCAGCGCGACGTGCTGTCCGAGCAGGTCACCGACGTGCTGGTGGCCCGCGGCGACATCCGGGTGAAGCGGCGCGTGGCGGCCAACCAGGGCGCCGCCTTCTCCGTCGAGGGCATGGCCGGGCTGATCGAGGCCGCCACCTCCGACCAGACGCTGCAGCTCGCCCTCAGCGACCGCTCCGACCTTGCAGACGAGCAGATCCAGCAACTGGTGTCGATCGCCACCGAGGCCGTGCGCCAGAAGCTGGCCGGGCTGAACTCCGGCGGCGCGGCCGAACGCCTGCCGCAGGCCGCCGACATTGCCGTCCAGCGCATGTCGAACGACTACTGGCTCAGCCGCTACGATTTCGAGACGGCCCGCAGCCGCGTCATGGCGCTGGCCCGCGAGGGCCGGCTGAACGAGGCCACCCTGCGCTGGCTGGCGGCCGACGACCGCTTCGCCGAGGCCGTCGTGGCCTTTGCCTGCCTCACCCGCATCGGCCTGAACGAGGCCAGCCACTGGATGGTGCGTCTCGATGTCGAGCCGTTCCTGATCGTCTCCAAGGCGCATGGCCTGTCACCGCTGACCGTGGCGACACTGCTCAAGGTCGGTCCCTGGCGTCATCGCCTGACCGTTCAGGCCCGGGCCCTGGCGATGGCCCATTACGAAATGCTGCGGCAGGACGACGCCCGCCAGAGGCTGGCCCACTGGGACAGCATGACCAGCCACTGATCCGCCCACCGGTCGACCGGATCGCGCCCCCACCCGGCCCGGCCACCCCGCCCCGGTCCGGTGACACCGCCCCGCATCACATGCCCCCGTCCCGCCGGACGGGGGCATTCTTTTTGCCCGTGCTGCCCATTCGGCTGCTCCCCGCCGCGCAAACTATCCTGTAGCTTGGGCGAAGGGGGACGGTCGGGCCAGTGGCCCGGCAGCGGTCTCCTGTTGTCTTGAGATCATCAGGTGGACTGCAGCACGATGGACATGGTGAACCGCTTGCCCGCACCGGACGGTGCGATTGCCCCGCGTGCGTCAGCCCTCCAGCCGGATCCCCATCCGCGCCGGCATCCCGTCGCCGCACTGCTGCTGCTCCTCCTCGCTGCCCTTCTCCTGCTTGTCCCGGGCCAGGCGCCTCGCGCCGAGACGCCGCTCGTCACCCGGGCCGCACCGGCTGATGCGCAGGCCCAAGGCCAGAAGCCTGACCAGAGCCAGAGCCAGAGCCAGAGCCAGACCCCGGCACGGACTGCGACGGACGCCGGGACCAGCGCCGGGACAGATGCCGGGACAGCCGCCAGCGTCGCCTATGACATTTCGGCCTATGACCGCCTGTCGCAGGACATGGGCGACACCATGACCGAGACCTTCCAGCTGCGCGGCACCCTGCAGGCCATTCTCGCCGAGTTGCCGAGCCTGCCGGCCAGCATGATCGCCACGCTCCAGTCGAAGTCGCCCGATGGCTCGCTGCGCTGGCTCTGGGGGGCGCTGGTCGTGATCGTCATTGCCGTGCTGGCCGGAAACGGGGCCAACCTGTTGTTCCGTCGCTGGGCGCGGCCGCTCTATCACGCCCGCTTCGCGCAGGCGCCGGAAACGCGAACCGACAAGATTGCCTATCTGCTCGGGCGGGGCATCGTGATGACGCTTGGCACCGCCGTGTTCTTTGTCGTGGCCTGGAGCGTTGCGGTCCTCCTGCATGAAAACACGGAGGCTGGCCGGATCACGGTGATGACCGGCGTGTCAGCCTATGCGAGCTGGCTCGTGGCGCGTCTTGTCTTCTTCAACATCCTCGTTCCCTATTCGTCGCAGTACCGGATGCTGGCGCTGAGCGACGAGGCCACCAACGGGCTCTATCACGCGATCCGCGCCTGCGTCGGCGTCTCGATCCTGCTGCTGTCGATCAGTCTCTGGATGTCCAGGCTGGGTCTGGCCACGAATGCCCACAAGCTTGCGCTGATCGGCTCCGGTGCCTTCGCGATGCTGGCCCTGTCGGCGATTGCCATCCACTGGCGCAAGGATGTCGCCGGTGCCATCCTCGGGTCGGCGCCCCGCAGCGCCGCTGGCGCCCTGCAGTTCGTGGCCCGGATCTGGCACGTTCTGGCGATCCTGTATTTCGTGGTGGCCTTCGGCATGTCGGCGCTGCGGATCCTGCTCGACCAGCCCTTTGCCATCGGCCTCGTGGCCGCGCCGATCCAGTCCCTGATCGCCGCCATCCTGCTCTACGCGGTCCTGCTGCTGATCATCGACCGCCTGCTGCCGCGCCTCGACACGCGGCGGGCACAGGCGGCCCTGGCCGGCGACATCGCGCGCAACGAGGAAACGGCGGGCGAGGCCCCCGACGACGGCGCCAACGCGGCACAGGCCCAGGCAGAAGCGCTCGAGAACGAGGCCGCGCGCGCGCCCTACCGTGATCTCCTCGACCACGGCGCCGGCATTCTCACCCTCGTCTTCGCCGCCTGGCTGCTGCTGCAGGCCTGGGGCATCTCCCTGCAGGATGACAGCTCGATCCTGAGCAATCTGGTGGAAATCGCCATCGTCGGCTTTCTCGGCTACATGGCCTATCAGGCCGTCGAGATCGCCGTCGCCCAGGCGATGCGGCGACAGAAGCCCGCGGGCGACAGCCAGGAAGCGCTCGAGATCGACATGGGCGGCCAGGGCGATTCCCGCCTCTCCACGCTGTTGCCGATCTTCCGCAACTTCCTCCTGATCACCATCGTGGTGATCTCCGGCATGCTGATCCTGTCGCAGATGGGTATCGACATCGCCCCGCTCTTTGCCGGTGCCGGTGTCGTCGGCCTTGCCATCGGCTTCGGCGCGCAGACCCTCATCCGCGACATCTTCTCCGGCGCCTTCTACCTGATCGACGATGCCTTTCGCAAAGGCGAGTACATCGACATCGGCGGCGCCAAGGGCACGGTGGAAAAGATCTCGATCCGCTCCATGCAGCTGCGCCATCATCGCGGGGCGCTGACCACGGTGCCCTTCGGCGAGATCAAGCACGTGCAGAACTACTCGCGTGACTGGGCCATCATGAAGCTCGCCTTCCGCGTCACCTATGACACGGACACCGAGAAGATGCGCAAGATCATCAAGAAGTTCGGCCAGGAGCTGATGAACGACCCCTATTACGGGCCGATGTTCCTCGATCCGCTGAAGTCGCAGGGCATCCTGTCGATGGAAGACAGCGCCATGATCGCCCGCGTCAAGTTCATGTCGAAGCCGGGCAAGCAGTTCGAGCTGCGCAAGGTGATCTATGCCGGGCTGCAGGAGCTGTTCGAGAAGAACGGCATCCACTTCGCCCACCGCGAGGTGACCGTGCGCGTGGCCACCGAAGACGGCCGCGTGATCCCCAACCCGACGCCGGCACAGGTCGCCGCGGCAGGGGCGGCCGTCATGGGCAGCCTCGACGGAGC
This sequence comes from Pannonibacter sp. XCT-53, assembly GCF_009915765.1. NCBI lineage: Bacteria > Pseudomonadati > Pseudomonadota > Alphaproteobacteria > Hyphomicrobiales > Stappiaceae > Pannonibacter > Pannonibacter tanglangensis. The sequence goes on along the minus strand of NZ_JAABLQ010000001.1, from coordinate 330,556 downwards.
CCCCGGGCTGGACGGTGCCCCCGCGCCGGGACAGCCGGCGCCGTGATCGGGCTCCGGCTTTGACACGTCATTCCGGACAAGGCGAGCGACCAGCGAACCGCAGATCCGGAAGCCAGCGCATCTGTGCGAGCGACAGCGAGCCCGTTGACAGATCATTCCGACACGGCTCGCGCCTGATCCCGTGTGTCGCGCTGCGCGCGGCTGTCATCTGGATCCCGGGTCTCCGCTTCGCTGCGCCCGGAAGGGCGATGCAGAGTTTGCAGCCAGTCAAAAAAAATCCCCGGGGCAGGCCCCGGGGATTTTTTCTTGAACCGTGACGCCTCAGCGGGTCAGCGGCTTGTACTTGATGCGGCGCGGGTCGGCGGCATGGGCGCCGAGGCGACGGACCTTGTCCTTCTCGTAGTCCTCGAAGTTGCCCTCGAACCATTCCACGTGGCTGTCGCCCTCGAAGGCGAGCATGTGGGTGGCCAGACGGTCGAGGAACATGCGGTCGTGCGAGATGACCACGGCGCAGCCGGCGTAGTTCTCCAGCGCGTCTTCGAGGGCGGCCAGCGTCTCGGTGTCGAGGTCGTTGGTCGGTTCGTCGAGGAGCAGCACGTTGGCGCCCTGCTTCAGCACCTTGGCCAGATGCACGCGGTTGCGCTGACCACCGGAGAGATCGCCCACCTTCGCCTGCTGGGCCGGGCCCTTGAAGTTGAAGGACGAGCAGTAGGCGCGGGAGTTGATCTCCTTGCCGTCGAGATAGATGATCTCGTTGCCGTCGGAGATTTCCTCCCAGACGGTCTTGTTCGGGTCCAGCTTGTCGCGCGACTGGTCGACGTAGCCGAGGCGCACGCTGTCGCCGACGATGATCTCGCCGCTGTCCGGCTTTTCCTGGCCCGTCAGCATCTTGAACAGGGTGGTCTTGCCGGCGCCGTTCGGACCGATGATGCCGACAATGCCGCCGCGCGGCAGCTTGAACGACAGGTCCTCGATCAGCAGGCGGTCGCCGAAGCCCTTGTTGACGCCCTTCAGCTCGATCACGTTGGCGCCGAGGCGCTCGCCGACCGGGATGAGGATCTGCTCGATCGTCGGCATCCGCTCTTCCTGCATGGCGAGCAGGTCTTCATAGGCGCGGATACGGGCCTTGGACTTGGTCTGGCGGCCCTTCGGCGACATGCCCATCCACTCGCGTTCACGCGCGATCGCCTTGGAGCGGGCCATGTTCTCGCGGCCTTCCTGCTCCATGCGCTTGGTCTTCTTCTCCAGATAGGCCGAGTAGTTGCCCTCGTAGGGGATGCCCTGGCCACGGTCCAGCTCGAGAATCCAGCCGGTGACGTTGTCGAGGAAGTAGCGGTCGTGGGTGATGATCAGCACCGAGCCCTTGAACTCGCGCAGGTGCCGTTCCAGCCAGTGGACGGTCTCGGCGTCCAGGTGGTTGGTCGGTTCGTCGAGCAGCAGCAGGTCCGGCTCGCTCAGCAGCAGCTTGCAGAGCGCGACGCGGCGCTTTTCACCGCCCGAGAGGTTGTCGACGGGCGCGTCCGACGGCGGGCAGCGCAGGGCTTCCATCGCCATCTCGACCTTGCTCTCCAGGTTCCACAGGTCCTCGGCGTCGATGATGTCCTGGAGCTTCGCGCCTTCCTCGGCCGTCTCGTCCGAGTAGTTCATCATCAGCTCGTTGTAGCGGTCGATGATCGCCTGCTTGTGCGCGACGCCTTCCATGACGTTCTCGCGAACCGTCTTGGAGGTGTCGAGCTGCGGTTCCTGCGGCAGGTAGCCGACCTTGGCGCCTTCGGCAGCCCAGGCCTCGCCGGTGTACTCCTTGTCGATGCCCGCCATGATCTTCAGCAGCGTCGACTTGCCCGCGCCGTTCGGACCGAGGATGCCGATCTTGGCGTCCGGGTAGAAGGACAGGTGGATGTTGTCGAGAACCTTCTTGCCGTTATAGGCCTTCGACAGGCCATGCATGTGGTAGATGAACTGGCGCGCCATGGGGCCTCGCGTCTCCGTGCTTGAAGGGGAAATCCGGGGATCTTTGGAGCGCACTTGTACGGGAGATTGGCCCGTCGGGCAATGGGTGAGGAGCCCTAGCCCAGCCGGTCCTTGAGCCCGTACCACCAGTAGGCGGCCTGCAGGTAATGGCGGCGCAGGCGGGCCAGCGGAAACCGCCGCAAGGGGCCGCGCAAGGGCAGCGGCAGGTGCCACGCGGGCCGTTCGTCCAGCGCCAGTTCTGCCGCCAGTGTCCCGGCCATCGAGCCCATCGCCACGCCGTTGCCGTGGTAGGCGAGCGCTGCGAACACGCCCGGGTGGCCGGGCACGCTGCCGATGTAGGGGGTGAGGTCCAGCGCCAGACAGACCCGTCCCGACCAGTAATGCGTTGTCTCCACATGGGCGAGCGCGGGAAACAGCGCCTCGAAGTCCGACCGGATCAGCCGCCGCAGCCGGTTCGCTTCCCGTGCGGAGCCGAAGATGCCGCCGCGCATGCCGAACAGCATGCGGCCGTCCGGGAGCAGGCGGAAGTAATGCAGGAGCGTGCGGCTGTCGGAGCTCATCACCGGGCTGGTCCAGCCCTGCGCCATCCGCTCCTCTTGCGTCAGCACGCGGGTGACCATGACATTGGACAGGACCGGCAGCAGACGGCCCTCCACCCAGGGCAGGAGATCCTCATCCAGATAGCCGTTGCCGGCCAGAATGACCCGGCGCGCCAGAAGCCGGCCCTTCGGGGTCTCGACCCGCCAGCGCCCGGCGTCCGGCACGATGTCGAGCACCGGCGAGGTGCCGAAGATCGACTGCTCCGCGTCGCGCAGCGCCCGGGCAAGGCCGCGCACATATTTCAGCGGGTTGAGCCCGAAGCCATGCGGGGTGAGCATCCCGCCATGCGTGCCGGCGGCCGACAGGCCACGGGCGGCCAGATCGGCCGGGGTCAGCATCTGGGTGCCGAGCCCGAAGCGTGCGTTGACGAAGGCGCTTTCCTCCCGCAGCGCCCTGAGCGCCGAGGGCTTGTGCGCCAGCACCAGCTCGCCGGCGCCGCTCTGGTCGGCCGCGATCAGATGCTTGTCGAGCCGCCGGGCCACATGCTCGATCGCCTCGACCTGCAGCGCGACGAAACGCTGCGCCTCGGCCTCGCCGTAGGTCGCCACCAGGTCCTCCGGCGACCGTTTGGACCCGCCGATGCAGCAGAAGCCGCCGTTGCGGCCCGAGGCCCCGTAGCCGACCTGATGCCGCTCGAGCACGGCAACACTTGCACCGAGTTCCACCGCCCGCAGCGCCGCGTTGAGCCCGGTGTAGCCGGCCCCGACCACCGCCAGGTCGACGGCCAGCGCCTCGCCGGCCGGTGTCTCCAGCTGCGGATCGATGACCGGCGGCCCGACGCTGTCCTCCCAGTAACTGCCGATCGGAAGGCCGGGCTCGTCGATCATGGCCGTCAGATCCCGAGCCGGTCGCGCAGCGAGAACCAGGTCATCGCCGCCACGAGCAGCGGGAAGCGCATGCGCGCGCCGCCGGGGAAGGAGGGGATGCGGAGGCGCTCGAACACGTCGAAGCCCCCGGCCCGGCCGGTGACGGCCTCGCCGATCAGCCGGCCGGCAAGGCAGGCCATGGCCACCCCGTGACCCGAGTATCCCGAGGCGCTGACCACATTGGGGGCCAGGCGGGTGAACAGGGGCATGCGCTTCGGCGTGATCGCCAGCGTTCCGCCCCAGCCATAGTCGATGCGCACGTCGCCCAGCTGCGGAAACACCGATTTCAGCGGCCTGCGCACGAACTCCGGGATGTTGGCCGGGAACCGGTAGCCGTAGGTCTCGCCGCCGCCGAACAGCAGCCGGTGGTCACGGGTCATGCGGAAATAGTTGATCACGAACTTGCTGTCGGCGACCGCCACCCCGCCCGCGATCAGGGCTTCGGCGCGCTCCGCGCCGAGGGGCTCCGTCACGATGATGAAGTTGTTGATCGGCATCACCTTCGCCGCCACCTTCGGCTCCAGCTTGCCGAGATAGCCGTTGCAGGCCAGCACCATGTGCCCGGCCGTGACGCTGCCGGCCGCCGTGGTAACGGTAACCTTGCCGCCTTCGTTGCGATATCCCGTCACGGTCGAGGTCTCGAAGATCCGCACGCCGGCCGCCTCCGCCGCACGGCCGATGCCGAGCGCGAGGTTGAGCGGATGCACGTGGCCGGCCCCCTTGTCGAGCACGCCGCCGTGGTAGAGCGGGCTGGCCAGGCGCGCGCGCACGCTGTCGCGGTCCAGCACCTCGTTGTCGTGATAACCGTAATGCCGGGCCAGGTGATCGGCATAGGCCGCATGATCCCGCGCAATGTCGGGACGGTGATCGGCGTAGAGGATGCCCGGCCGGTAGTCGCAGTCGATCTGATGCTTGCCGATCAGCGCGTGGACGATGGCCTTGGAGTCCTCGGCAAGATCCCACAAAAGCCGGGCGTCGGACTTGCCGACCATGTCCTCCAGCGTGATCTGGTCAAGGCGCTGGCCGGAGCCCACCTGCCCGCCGTTGCGGCCCGAGGCGCCCCAGCCGATGCGATGCGCCTCCAGCACGACGACCGAAAGCCCGGCCTCTGCCAGGTGCAGCGCGGAGCTGAGCCCCGTGTAGCCGCCACCGACGATCACCACATCCGCGCTGACCGCACCGGCGAGCGAGGGATGATCGGTCCTCCGGCTCGCCGTCGCCGCATACCAGGAGGTCGCATGCTGCCCCGGTCGGTCATTGGCGGTGAGAAGATCGAGGGATTTCAGCATTCGGGTCTCGGCAGCAGACAAAATGTGATCACATTGGGCGTGCCCGACAGTCTTCACTGGACGGACACTGCTTGGCAAGACCTATCCTGCACCCCTCCCCCTCCGGAACGCCGCAAGCCACGTGAGGCCGGCCTCCGTTCCGCCAGCACCGGACAGGCGGGGGCGGTATTCGGCGCCGATGTGGCCGGCGTAGCCGAGGCGCTGGAGGCCGTCGAGAAGCGGGGGATAGGCGAGCGCGCCCTGGTCGGGTTCGCCGCGGTCGGGCACACCGGCGATCTGGATGTGGCCGATCTTCGGGAAGGCCTCGGCGAGGACGGTGGCCGGATCTCCGCCCATGCGGGCGACATGGTAGCAGTCGAGCAGGAGCTCGGCCTCCCCGCCCGTCTCCTCGATCAGCGCCAGGGCGCGGTCCACCGTCGAGACGAAATAGCCGGGCACGTCGAAGGTGTTGATCGGCTCCAGCAGGATGCGCAGGCCCTGCGGCCGGGCCGAGGCAAGCGCGTGGCGCAGGTTGGCGAGGAACGCTGCGTGCGCCTCGGGGCCCTCGGCCTTGCCGGCCATCAGATGCACGGCCCCTGCCCCGCAGGCTGATGCATAGGCCAGCGCCGCGTCGATGGCCGCGCGCGCCTCGCGCTCGCGTCCGGCCAGGGCCGAGAGGCCGAAGTCACCCGCCGCAGCGTCGCCCCTGGCCGTGTTGAGCGCGAGGATCGGCAGGCCCGCCTCTGCGGCCGCGGATTTCAGCTCGTCTGCCGGGATCGCAGCCGGGCCCACGTGTGGCCAGTGCAGCTCCACCGCATCGAACCCGGCCCGCGCCGCCGCACCGACGGCCTCGGGCAGCGACAGGTCCGTGAAGAGAAATCCGAGATTGGCAGAAAACAGCAGCATGGCGAGGCCCCGGGCAGTTGAACCCCAAACAGTCGAGCCCCAAGCCTAGACCAGTTGCGCCGCGATGGCAGGCCTTTTGTGCCGCGCCTTGTGTCGCTCCTTGTGCCACTTCATGTGTCGTCGCGCGCGGCCTCACATGTCCAGCGGATCCATGACGAAGACCGCATCGGCAATTCCCGGCGCCGGTCTCTCCGGCGCGGTGTGCGGCAAGAGCACCGTGACAGTTGCGACGCCGAGATCAGCCAGCTGCGCTGGCGTGCCATGACCGAACTCGAGATGACCCCGGCCGATGATGCCGACGACCAGCGGCGCGCCCCTCGCCGCGCGGGCCTCGGCAATGCGGCAGGCGAAGGCGCGGTCCCAGACCTGCTGCGCGCGGACGAACCGGTCGAAGGCCGGATCGTCGGGGCTGGTGACCTTGCGGTTCGGCGCGCCGCCGCCGGTGAACTCGAACAGGAAGCGGCGATAGGCCGGGGTCGCCGGCAGCGCGGGCGTCACGCCGTCCCGGTCGGCGTCCGGGATGGCGTCCCAGCCACCGATGCCGACCTCTGTCACCAGAGCGCGGCGGCAGTTGAGCCCCAGCATCGGCAGGCGGAACTGCCGGCAGAAGCGGAACAGCGGCAGGTAGAGCTCGGCCGGGAAGCCCCAGACCGTGCCCCATTCGGCCTGCTCGAGAAAATCGGCCTCGGTCAGCTCACCCGCCACCCAGCGCGCCAGCACCGGATCAAGCCGCGCCGGGACCATCTCGAAGCCGACCGCGATGTCGGCGCGACGGGCGAGGAGGCCGGCCAGGACATGCAGTTGCCAGCGGTGCTGCGCCGCCTTGTCGTGCTGCTCGCCCAGGAGCACCACATCGGCGCGGGCAGCAAGGGCGAGCACCTCGGGATGGGCGAGGACGGCCCCGTCAGACGGCCGGATCCATTGGCCGGGGATCATGACGGCCCCGCTCATGCGAGCGGCCCGATGGCGAGGCCGGTGCGGTTGCCCTCAGCGTCCAGGGCATGGCGCCAGCCGTCCGCGTCCTGCCAGGAGGCGACGGTGCCGGCCTTCAGATGCAGATGGAAATCCGGCGTCATGATGTTGAAGAAGCCGCTCATCGGCTTCACCGCCTCGACCTTGCCCTGCCACTGCTGGCGCACGCTGGCGGTCTCGAAACGGATCGTCACCGGATCGCCGCCGACCAGCGCCTCCAGCACCGGAGCGGCGGGATCGCCCCCGGTCTCGGGCGGCGTGGCCTCTGCGGCGGACCGCTCGGGCGCAACAGCCGGAATGCGGGCAAAGAGGCGCAGCGCCGTCTCGAACGGCTCGGCCCCCTCCAGCCCCACGACGGAGACGCCCGGCTCGCCGCTGGCGGTCATGAAGTCAAGCCGCGGCAGGACCTTGTCCTTCATCACCGAGGAGGTGTCGTAGTGGAGGCTGTCGAGGGAACTGAGGTCGATGACGGCCGCGTGGCAGGCGCCGGACAGGGTGACGCTGTGGTCGCTGATCTCGGCCGTGTCGAGGGGGCCGATGCGCTCGTGCAGGCTGCCGGCGCTCCGCACAATGACCATGATGCGGCCAAGGCCGGGAAGCAGCGGGAAGACGGCGGCAGGCTGGACGTCGAGACGGTGGCGTTTGACTTGATCGGTCATGCGAGGGCTCCGGCGCGTGGGGCTGGCAGCGGCTGACTTGCACGGTCAGTGGCGGCTGCGGGGTCAAGGGCGAGGATCTGGTAGGGCGCGAGCCCTTCGGGCGGGCGATGGGCGGCGCAGATGATGGTGGCGTTGGGCAGTTCGGCCCTGACCCTGGCCAGCAGGTCCACCTCGCTGCGGGCATCAAGCGCGCTGGTTGCTTCATCCAGGATGAGCACGGCAGGCCGGTGGATGAAGACCCGCGCCAGCGCCAGCCGCTGGCGTTCGCCCATGGAGAGGCCCGCATAGCCCTCAGGGCCAGGCAGATCGAGTGCGGCGAGCTTGTGCCCCAGACCGGTCTCCCGGAGGGCCGCCTCGATGGCGTCACGGCCCACGTCCTCCGGCTCCCGTGGATAGGTCACGGCATGAGCAAGACCTTCGGGGAAGACACGCGGGGTCTGCGGCAGCACGAGGCGCGACCCTTCGGGCACGCTGATGCGGCCCTCGCCAAAGGGCCAGAGGCCGGAGAGCGCCGCAAGCAGCGTGCTCTTGCCGGCCCCTGACGGCCCGGCCACCCAGAGGCTCTGACCGGGCTGCAGCGCCATATCCGGAACCGGAGCCAGCCGCCTGCCCTGCGGAGTGGAGAGCGCCACACCTTGCAGCTTCATGCCGCCGCCGGGGGCTGCCCCCCGCGTGATCGCCTGCGGCACGCCCTCAGGCGTCTGCGGATTGCGCGTCAGCGCCAGAAGATCATCCAGACGCTCCGACACCGCCACGAATTCCGCCAGATCCCGGTAGGAGAAGATGAACCAGCTCAGGGTCGTTGCGGTGGTGGAGAAGCTCTGCGCCAGCTGCATCAGCCCGCCGAGGGTCAGGTTTCCGGCAAAATAGATGGGCAAGGCCAGAAAGGTCGGAATGCGCAGGATCGTCTGCATGTAGGGCCGGACGAACAGGCCGAGGATGACTTCGGCGCGGATAAGCCGGTGCCAGTTGCGGCGGATCTCGCCGAACCTGCGCTCAAGGCGGCGGCGCTCGGCCTCCTCGCCGGAGGACTGTGCAATTTCGTCCGTGCCTTCCCGCAGCTGCACCAGAGCATGGCGGAAGTCCGCCTCGCAGCGCTCCTGCTGGAACACCAGCCCCTTGACCGGCCGGCCCAGCAAATGGGTCAGGAGGCTCGACACAGCCACATAGAGGAAGGCGGCCCAGACCATGTAACGCGGAATTTCCACATCGAGACCAAACAGGTGGAAGCTGAGTGGCACGGCTGAAAGTGACCACAGCACCGCCACATAGGAGACAAGGGCGACCGCGTTTGAGATCACGTCCAGCGTTTCGATGAGCAGCCGCTCGATGAACTTGCGGCAGTCTTCGGCAATGCGTTGGTCCGGGTTGTCGACCGGCTGCACCGAAAAGCCGGGGCGCAGATGCCAGTAGGCCTTGTTGGCAAGCCAGGCATCCTGCATGCAAGCCGTCAGCCGCGCGCGCAAGCGCATCTGCAGCCGTTTGCGCAGCCAGTCGCCAACGAGGAAACAGGCCGCGGCAGCCGCAGTCAGCGCGGCAAAATGGCCGACCTGAAGCAGGGCTTCTGCCGCATCCCGCCGTTCCAGCGCGTCATAGAAGGCCTTGTACCAGCTGATGATCTGCACCGACACCCAGACGGCGGCAAACTGCAGCCCAAGCACCACGGCATAAAGAACCAGCGCCACCGGCGCGCCGGGTCCTGACGCGGCAAGCCGCGTCAGGCGATAAATGCGGGCAAGAACAGCGCGCATCGGATCAGAACTTCACGTTGAACGAGGCCTGGAAGGTGCGGCCGGGGCCGGTCTGCAGCTCGAGCGGGTTCTGGTTGGCAATGGCCGAAGTCGGCCGCGTGGTCATGCCGGCGGCGGAGGCCTCGAAGTAGCGGGTGTCGAAGACGTTTTTCACGCCGAGATCAAGGCTTGCCATTTCGGTGACCTGCCAGGAGGCAAAGACATCGAGCACCGCATAGCCGCCCGGCTTGAAGCCGGTGGGCGAGGAGGTCTCGTAGACCGGCGCGGCCATGCGGGTCATCGCATCCAGCGTCAGGTTGTACTGCGGCAGCGCGTAGCTGAGGCCGAGCACGGCGGTGAGCGGCGGCAGGGTGTGCGGCGTCGAGGCGGCGCCGGCTGCGGCCTTCTGCGTGCCCTTTTGCCAGGCGACGCTGGCAGTGGCGGTGAGATCCTCGGTCAGGCCATAGGCGCCCTCCACTTCCACGCCCCAGACGGCCACTTCCGACAGGTTGCGGTAGGTGTAGTCATTGGTGCCGGGCGGGTTGTAGAAGCTCTCGATGAAGTCGGTGTAGTCGGCGCGGAAGCCGGTGATCGACAGGTAGCCCCGCTCGATCTGGGCGCGGACACCGGCCTCGAGGCTGCGCACCTTTTCCGGCTTCAGGTTCGGCGCGGGGATCTGGTCGAAGGCAGCCCCGGGCACGGAGGTGAAGAGCTGCTGCGCCGTCGGCATCTTGAAGCCTTCGCCGTACTTGCCCCAGACCGACCAGGTGTCATCGATGTGGTAGAGCGCGCCGAGGCTCTTCAGCAGCGACGTATCCTCCCGCACGCGCGGCTCGGAGCCGGGCACGACCTTGTAATCCGGATTCGGACGCGGATTGATGCGGTAGGTGGCGAGGCGCAGGCCCGGCGTCAGTTCCAGCGTGTTGTCGAACAGGCCGATCTTGTGCTGGGCATAGACATCGGCCCGGCGCGTGTCGGAATTGGCGAAGTTGAAGCCGCCCGCCCGCGCCTCCGTCACCGCGCCGGTGGCAAGGTTGGTGGTGCGGTCAAGGCGGGTGTAGTCGACCCTGGAATAGTCGCCGTCGAAGCCGAAGGTCAGCTCGTGGTCGGTGGCGCCGAGTTCAAAGGCCTTGGTCGCCTGCACGTCCAGCTCGAAGAAGTTCTCCTTGTAGGAGAGATAATCCTGCAGGATGTAGCCCTGCCCCGCGCGGGTCGTGCCGCGCTGGAGGCCCTTGCGGTCATACTTGTGCGGCGTGTAGGCGAACGTCGTCTTCAGCTCGTCGAGGACGCCGCTGTCCGGCGTCCAGCTGTGTTCCAGCGCGAAGCGGTTGCGCGTCAGGGTCAGGTCGCGGTCATAGCCCGTGATGACATTGCCGTTGGTCTGGACCCCGCGCGTACGGGTGTAGTCCACGTCGGTCGTGCGCCGCAGAAGGTCGGCCGAGGCCTCCAGCCGGTGCTCGTTCGACGGCGTCCAGACGAACTTGAACAGGCCGCGCGTGCTGTCGGCATTGGTCGGGTCGAGCTTGTCGCAGGGCAGCTGGCCGGCGGAGAGCACACGCGGGCAGCCGTAGATGCCGCCGTCGGCGCGGGCGTTGGAGAGTTTCGCCTCCTTGGCTGCCTGCCGCGACACGGCCGCCATCACCGCGAAGGTCTCGGACCAGCGCTGCGCGAACACGCCAGAGGCGAGGCCGGAGCTGTTGAGACTGTCATAGGCAACGCGGCCCTCGCCGCCCATCTTGCGGCCCTTCAGCACGTCTTCCGGGTCCAGGGTCTCGACGGCGACGACACCGCCCAGCGCATCAGCGCCCCACAGCACCGAGGCCGGGCCGCGCACCACTTCCACCTGACGCACGAAGTTGAAGTCGAGATAGTCGCGGGTGCCGTCGGTGATGCGCTCGGCGACGCGCGAGCCGTCCACCTGCATCTGCACCCGGTTGCCGCCGACGCCGCGGATGGTGAAGCCGGAGAAGGTGTTGAACGGATCGGTGGCCGAGGTCTGGCGCTGCACGGTGACGCCGGGCAGATACCGGGTCAGCTGCTGCATGTCGGAAATGCCGAGCTGCTCCAGCTCCTGCCTCGTGACGACGGAGACGCTCGCCGGCACGTCGAGCACCGCCCGCTCCTGCCGGTCGGCAAACAGCGTGATGCGGCTGAGCTGGGTGATGAGGCCACCGGCCTCGGCCAGCAGCGCAGCCTCGCCAGCCGGAGCAGCCCCGGCCGCCGCCGGCGCAGGTGCCGCAGCCGTTGCCGCACGGGTCCCGGATGCGGGCCTGGCCGCTGTCTGGCCGCCGGTTTGGCCGCCGGTTTGGCCGCCGGTTTGGCCAGCCGTCTGGCTGCCAGACTGGCCCGCTGACTGGCCAGCTGACTGGCCTCTTGTCTGGGCCAGCGCCGGCGACGCACCGGCTGCGGCGCACAGGAGAGCGAGGCCGGCGACGCACGCCAGCCAGAGGGCATCGCGCCCTGAAGCAACGGACATGAAAGATCTCCCGAAAGGCCCGGAACCTGTCAGTCCGGGCCACGGCTCAAGGAAGGAATCGCTTGCTTTGGGCTGGCAAATCCGGCGCGCACCATCCGCGCTGCACCGTCATGGGAGGGAGTATTAAAATATGAGGTCTGGAGTCAAGTATTAAAACCCGATGACCGCGCCATAGGGCACAACCATGGTCAGCCGATTAAGTCTCTGGCCGCCCATTGAACCCGCCACCCGCTCGATCTAACGTCCCAACGGGCTACGAGGTGCGGGAGGCGGCAGGTGGGGTCGCGTTGCAGGCTTGTCGGACGTGGTGTGCTGGCGCTCGGTTTGATCGCGGGCGCGGGCGGGGCGGTGGCGCAGCCGGTCAGCGGTCAGGGGCAGCCTCTGCGGGCGCCGCTGATGCTGGGGCAGGACAGCCGGGACGGCGCCGTTCTGCGCGTCAGCGATGCGCCGGATGCGGCCGGGGAAACCCTGGCCGGTCAGGGCGCGGTCGTCTCCAGCGTCGCCGGGATCCTGTCCGGCCGGATTGCCGGCAGCAGCCCGGACACCGGGACGAGCCGCACGCCCGGCCCGGACGGCACGCAGACCGTCGACGTCACGGACCGCTCGGTGTCGGTCGAGATCGACCAGACCGGCGCGCTGCCGGGGGGCGCGGAAGGCCAGGTCAAGACCACGATCCGCTATGACAAGTGCCCGGACGCCTCCGGCCGGATCGCCATCTCCTTCAAGTCCGTGAGCAACCTGTCCGGCGCGGGCGGCGGCACGACGACCCGCGTGACGGCCGTGGTCGACGGCACGGTGCAGTTCAACGACGACGCCCGGGCCGCCCCCTTGCAGGCCGACACAAGGGTGGAACAGACCATCACCTCCGGCGGCGCGAGCCGGTCCGTCGACGTGAGCTGGACCCGGCTGCAGGACACGGCCGTCCGCGACCAGAGCGTCAACGCCGCGAGCCCCAACTCGGGCAAGGCGGATGTTGCCAGCGCCGACCGCATCCGCGCGCTGATGGAGCTGACGGCGCAGAAGATCATGAGCGATCTGGAGAGCTACGTCGAAGCGGGAAACTGCGTCACCCTGACGGCCGAGACCACCCCCGCCAAGCGCAGCAAGGTGCCCCCCTCCTCGAGCTTCGAGATCCTGGCCCGGCCCCGCGCCAAGACCGATGGCCAGCCGGCCGGCGGAACGGTGGTGGCAACGCTGGAGGGCGGCGCGCAGCTCGATCCGGCCGGCACCAGGGTTCAGGCGGACGCCCGCTTCACCTATACGGCCCCGTCCGCTGCCAACCAGAAGGCGACCGTCAAGCTGGTCGCCCGCTCGAAACGCGGCGTCGGACTTGCGTCCGTCGGCTTCGACACGGCCGGCGCGGCGCTGTTTGCGTCCGGCGGCGCGGATGCCTATCACGGCGAGGGCACGATCTGTGATGCGAGCAAGCCGTTCGTGATCGCCGGCAGCGGCGTGACCAACGACTTTTCCCCGAGCGACGCCACCAGCGGCACGTACAAATACGCCGGCAACCTCGGGGGATTTGCCGTCTGGGGCGAAGGAACCTACACGCTGACGCTGTCCCCCGATGGCACCACCGGCAAGCTGGTGGCCAGCGGCGGCGGGTCGGTCAAGACGCCCATGGGCACCTTCCGCAACGAGGGCTCGGAAATCTACCAGCTGACCCCGGCCCCGCCCTGCGACTAGCCCGCACGCGGCAGGGCCTGTCAGGCCGGCAGGAAAACCAAGGGGGAAAGATCTGGTGGGCCCGGAGGGACTTGAACCCCCAACCAATCCGTTATGAGCGGACGGCTCTGACCATTGAGCTACAGGCCCTGCGCCAAAGGCGGAGCCTTCTGGTACACCAGCCCCGGCGTGTCGGGCAAGAGGCGAGCGGCAGGGGCGTCCTGCCGGTCCGCAGCCCGCCTGCACGTCCTCTCCCGTGCACCTGCCTCCCGTCCCTGCCCCCTCTCTCAGGCACCCTCCCCGGCCCACTCCCTCACTTGCCACCATCCCCGCCTCGGTTGCATCCCGCCCTTGCAAGCCCCTGTGCGTCCCGGGCAGGGTGGCAGCAGGTCACAGCAGCAGGCACAGGCATCCGATGCGAAACTCCCTTCTCAATGTCACCCTGGCGCTGGTGCTTGTCTCGCTGGCCGGGTGGCTGCTGGTGGTCGGCCGGGCGCTGCTCCTGCCCTTCGTCACGGCGCTGATCGTCTGGTACCTGATCAACGCGCTGGCCAGCGGCCTCAGGGCCGTGCCGCTTGGCCCCTGGCGGCTGCCGGCCCTGCCCGCGCTGCTGATGGCGCTGGTGCTGATCTTCGTCGCGGCCACCTTCATCTTCGATCTGGTGGCCGCCAACCTCACCCAGCTTGCCCGCGACACCCCTGCCTACCAGACGCGGCTTGAGGAGGTCTTCGCCAGCCTGTCGGCCCTGGCCGGGCTGCAGGAGCCGGTGCAGATGCGGGACCTGATGCCGCAGACCTCGCTGACGCAGCTCGTCACCCAGGCGGCCAGCTTCATCACCACCATGGCCGGTTCGGCCTCGCTGGTCTTCATCTACGTGCTGTTCCTGCTGATCGAGCAGTCCACCTTCGACCGCAAGTATGCCGCCCTGTTCGACAGCGAGGGGCAGGCCGAGCGCGCCTTTGCCATCCGCGCCGAGATCAACCGGCGGGTGCTGCATTACTTCGGCATCAAGACCGGCGTCAGCCTGGCGACCGGCCTTGCCACCACGGGGCTGCTGATGCTGGCGGGCCTGCCCTATGCGGCGCTGTTCGGCTTCATTGCCTTCCTGCTCAACTACATCCCCACCATCGGCTCACTCATCAGCGTCATTTTCCCCAGCGTGCTGGCGCTGGTCTATTTCGACACCTTCGCGCCGTTCCTCGCGATTTCCATCGGCCTCGGGGTCATCCAGTTTGCCCTCGGCAATCTGGTCGAGCCGAAGCTGATGGGCTCGAGCCTCAATCTCTCCGGGCTGGTCATCCTCCTGTCGCTGGCCTTCTGGGGCGCCATCTGGGGCGTCACGGGCATGGTGCTCTGCGTGCCGCTGACGGTGGTCATCCTCATCATCTGCGCCGAGATCCCGCAGACCCGGCCGATTGCCGTGCTCCTGTCCGCCGACGGCAATGTCGGCCCGCCGCTCCAGCATCGCCAGACACCTGCGGGGGAAACGGCGCGATCGCGCGGGTAACGAAGCCCTGCAGCCGGCGGGACGCTGACGAGGGAAGTCCGGCGCCGACGCACCTCCTCCGTCATTCCGGACGCCTCCCCCGTCATTCCGGACAAGGTGAGCGTCCAGCGAACCGCCGATCCGGGGCCTGTCCCGGGCCTGACCCGGGATCCAGCATGTCTGTGCGAGCGCCAGCGAGCCCAAAACCAAGTCAACTCGACAAAACCTGTGGCAGACACGTTTGTCGCGCTTCGCGCCGCTGTTGTCCGGATCCCGGCTCGGCGCTTCTCTCACGCTCGGCCGGGCCGGGATGACCGCGTGCAGGCGTGCCGGAAGCGACAGGCGCAGACGCGCCTTTGACTTGCCGCATTCGGGGACGAGGGTGACGGTGCCCTCAAGGCAACATAAGGATTTTTGACGATGACCTTTCCGCTGTCTCCCTCGGTCCGGCGTCCCCTCCGGCTCATGGCCCTCGCCCTGCCGCTGAGCCTCGCCCTCGCCGTCTCGACGGTCTCCGCGCGGGCGGATGAGAGCCGGAACGACCAGTTCATCACCGTGCAGGGCATCGGCTCCATCGCCGTTGTCCCCGACCAGGCGCTGATTTCCGGCGGCGTGGTCAGCGAGGCCAAGACCGCCGCCGAGGCGCTGGCGGCCAATTCCAAGGCGCTCGCCGCCGTGGTCGAGAAGCTGAAGGCCGCCGGCATCGACGACAAGGACATGCAGACCAGCGGCTTCTCGGTGCAGCCGAAATACACCGACTACGGCAAGACCGACCAAGCGCCGGTGATCGACGGCTACCAGGTCAACAACACCGTCTCCATCAAGGTGCGTGACCTGTCGAAGCTGGGCGGCCTGCTCGACACCATGGTCTCCAGCGGGGCCAATGCCATCGGCGGCGTCAGCTTCATGGTCTCCGACGGCGACAAGCGCTCCGACGATGCGCGCAAGGCCGCGGTGGCCGATGCGCGCCGCAAGGCCGAACTCTATGCGGCCGCCGGCGGCGTGAAGCTGGGCAAGGTCCTGTCGATCACCGAAGGCGGCTCGGCCATGCCGCAGCCGATGTACCGGATGGCCGCAATGTCCGCCGAGGCCGCGCCGCCGATGCTGGCCGGCGAGGAGACGCTGAGCGCCTCCGTCACCGTGGTGTTCGAGCTGGCAAACTGAGCCGGCGAGGCCTCCGGTCAGGAGGCCGGACGACGTCTCTGAGACAGTCCGGGCGGGGCCATGGCCCTGCTCGGACACGGCCCGGCACCGCGTCTCCCCGCTGCCGGCGTCCGGATGTGCCCCGGGTGTACGCGGATGTGTCCTGTCAGAGGTCCTTGATCCAGACCTGCATCGGCTTTTCGGTCTCTTCCTCGTCGCCGATGTCCTTCCACGGGAAATAGACCACGGCGCCCTCCAGCGGCGCGTAGCCGCGCTTGCGCCAGAAATCGGTCAGCGGCACATAACCGGCCGGCCGGGCGGGATGGTCATCGGGCCGCACCACCGCACAGAAGGTGGCACGCGAAAAGCCCAGCGCCCGGGCATGCGCCTCGCGGGCGTCATAGAACTGGTGGCCGAGCCCCTGGCCACGATAGGCCGGATCAAGCACGGATTCGGCCAGATAGAAGATCTGCTTCAGATCGAGACCGCGTTCCTCGAAGGGCTCGCGGAACTGGATCACTTCCTTGGCCAGCGGTTCGCCGGTTGCCGCGCCCACCAGCCGGTCGCCGTCATAGGCGCCCACGATCACCGCTCCGGACGTGGCCGCATAGCGGGCAAGATAGCGTGTCTCGTAGTCCATGGTCCCGTCATAGAGATAGGGCCAGTCGCGAAACACCGAGATGCGCAGTCTGGCCAGATCCTCCAGGGCCTCCTGGAGCGCGCCATTGGTGAGAACCTTGATCTGAACCGGCATGTACTCTCCCTGCTGTGCTTATGTTTTTTGCACACGATGAGGGCCTTGCCACAAAAAAGACAAGAGCCGATTTTCATCGCCCAGCTGTTGCAAGGCTGCCATGCAGTTGACGCAGGGCTCAGCCCGCAGACCAGGCCGGGAATGCGTGCCTCGGGGCCGCCTGGGCCCGGGCGCAGGCCGGTTACATCTCACGACAACTTCGCCGTGGCGCAGAAGATCGGCCGGCGTAACATGGGCAGGGCCGCAGGGTCTTGCTGCGGTTGACTGCCGAAGGAGGTTCCCATGTCGCGTGCCACGCCCTCGTCCTACAGCCCGCTCCAGATCGGCCTGCACTGGGTCATCGCCGCGCTGGTTCTGGTCCAGATCGTCTTCGGCGACTGGATCGGCCATCTCGGCCGGGCGCTCGACCAGGGCCTTGCGCCCGACCTGGTCACCCGCCTGCTCGGCACCCTGCATGTCTGGATCGGCATCGCCATCCTGGCGCTCACCGGCCTGCGGCTGGCGCTGCGCCTCGGCCGCGGGGCACCGGCCCCGCTCGGCGGCACGCCGCTGACCCTGAGGCTGCTGACGGCCGCCCATGCGCTGTTCTATGCGCTGCTGCTGGCCATGCCCGTATCGGGGCTCATCGCCTGGTACGGCGGCGTGCCTGTGGCCGGAGAGGTGCACGAGGCCATGAAGCCGGTGCTCGTCCTGCTTGTTGCCCTGCATCTCCTGGCCGTGCTCTGGCACCGCGTCGTGCTGCGGGACGACACCATGGCCCGGATGCTGCGGCCGGGGCGCTGACGGAGCGCGAGCCCGGCCGGGGCGACCTGTCTCAGTCTCGGGCTTCCAGCCAGATCCGTGCCATGTCGATGTCGCCGGACAGGAGGCCGGCCGCGATCTTCTGACCGACCACCGCACCGAACTTGTAGCCATGGCCCGAGCAGGCGGAGACGAAGACGGTCCTGCCGTCGTCGCGCACGAAGAAATGCTCGTCCGCGGTGAAGGTGTAGGCGCAGGTCACCACGTCGGTGACGCGGTACTCCGCGATTCGGGCGAAGGGCGGGGCGAAATGGTCGCGCAGGGTCTCGCCCTCGCCCGGCACCGGCAGCCGGTTCGCATTCGCGTCGGCGTTGCGGTACTTGTGGATGCCGGCACCGAACTTCAGCCCCGTGCCGGGCACCGGCGGCAGCACGTAGCCATCCACCTTGCCGCCCACGTCGAGGATCACCGGCGCGGCCGCCCAGGCCGCCTTGAGGTCGGCAGGGGGCTCGAGATAGACCACCGCCGTGCGGTAGGGCGTCAGCGTCGGGGCAAGGTCCGGGGCAAGCTGCGTCACCCAGGCCCCCGCCGTCACCACCACGCGGTCGGCAGTCAGCACCGTGCCGTCGGCCAGCGTCACGGTACCGGCGGCCCGGTCGATGGCCGTCACCCGGGTCCTCTCGCGCAGGTCCGCGCCCCGGGCCCGCAACCAGTCCCGGAGGCCGGCCGCAATCTCGCGGCACAGCAGCACGCCGCCCTCCGGGTTGAAGGCGGCAAAGCGCAGGGTCTGGCCATCGAGGAACGGATAGCGCGCCTCCGCCTCGGCACCGCTCATCTCGTCGAGCGCATAGCCGCCGGCAATCATGCCGGTCCGGTAGCGCTCGCCCTCGTCACCCGGCTCCTGCGACAGCAGCAGGAAGCCCGTGTCCACCAGATGCCGCGCGCCGAGGTCATCCCACATCTCGTCCCAGGCCGCATAGGCGTCGGAGATGCGCCGCTGGTAGCCGCCCTGCCCGCCATAGGCGCGGCGGATGATGCGGTGCTGGTCGCCGGAGGCCGACAACGGATTGGGAACCGGCCCCTGCTCCAGCAGGGTCACGGCCACCCCGCGCCGCACCAGTGCCCAGGCGGTGGACAGGCCGGCGATCCCGGCCCCGACGACGATGACGTTCATGACGGGGGACTTCCTTTGCGGTCAGGGCAGGAGGAATAGGAGAGAGCGCGGTGGCGGGCCGGCACGGAGGCCGGCTCAGGCGCTGACCTGGGCGATCCAGTCTTCCAGGTTGTAGTAGGTGGTGATGCGGCGGATCCGCCCGTCGGCGATGTCGAAGAAGGTGCCGGCCGGCAGGCGGTAGGTCTGGCCCCGCGCCTCGGGCAGGCCCGCATCGGAGGCCAGATAGGTGCCGTTGACGATGAACTCCGCCGCCGCCCGCGACCCGTCCGCGTTGACGAACAGCTCGATGTCGGTGAGCGTTTCCCGGTAGCAGCGCGTCATGTGCGCATTGAACTCGGCAAACAGCGCCTTGCCCTCGCGCCGGCCGCCCTGGTTCACGTCATGGGCGACATCCTCGCTGACGAGGGCGACCATCGTCGCCGTATCCCCGGCGTTGAAGGCGGCATAGTAACGGGAAATGAGGTCGCGGGTGGCGGCGCTGGACATGGGGCGGGATCCTCGACTTGGGGTTCGCTCGGAGGCCGCATTCAGCCCAAGGTCACGCGCGCTGGCAAGCCGTCGCGCGCCACCGATCCCCGCATTTGCGTCGTCGGGCGAGACAGCCCGTCGCCCGCCGCCCCGTCAGCTGCCCCGTCAGCTCACCCGTCAGGGGATCGGCGCAAGCTGGGCGGCCGCAGCAGCGCGCAGCGCCCGGGTCACGGGGTGAAGCGCGGCGGCGACCGAGCGGCTCACGTGCCAGTAGAGCGGCACCGCCAGGCGCGTGCCGGGGATCAGTTCGCAGAGCCGGCCCTCGGCCAGCGCCGCGCGCACCAGCGGCTCCGGGTTCATGCCCCAGCCGAGCCCCGCCAGGGCGGCATCGACAAAGGCATGGGTCGAGGCCAGCCAGTGTGTCGGCGGCGCCAGTCCCGGACCGACGGCCTTGTCCAGCCAGGCGATCTGCAGCCCGTCCTTGGCGTTGAACGTCAGCGCCGGGGCCCTGGCGAGCGCCGCGCGCGTCACGCCATCGGCAAACCAGCGCTGCCGGAACGCCGGACTTGCGGTCGGAACATAGGTCAGCGCCCCCAGCGCAAAGCAGTCGCAGCCCTGCACCGGATCCGGATCCCCGCTCACCGCCGCGCGCACCTCGCCCCGGCGCAGCCAGTCGGCGCTGTGGTCCTGGTCGTCGATCATCAGGTCGAACAGCAGCCCCTCCCCGGCGAGTTCGGCCATGGCCGGGACCAGCCAGGTTGCCAGACTGTCCGCGTTGACCGCCAGACGCACCGTCACGAGGCCGCCGCCGTCGAGATTGAGGTCACGTCCGAGGCCGCGCTCCAGCAAGGCCAGTTCCTCGGCGTGCCGCAGCACCCGCTGACCGGCCTCGGTGGCGCTCGCCGGCTGGCCGCGCACCACCAGCACCGCGCCGATGCGCTCCTCCAGCGCCTTCAGCCGCTGCGACACGGCCGAGGGCGTGACACGGAGCGCAAGCGCAGCCTTCTCGAACGAGCCGCTGCGCAGGATCGCGGCCAGGGCGGCCAGCTGGGAGGGATCGAGGTTCATTAGAAACTCTAATCTTCGTTCAGAATATTTAGCTTCACTGATCGACGACGCGCAAGTACCACGGGCTCCGGGCCTGCCGGTCGCGGCCTCTGCCGCAGGCCCTGGCCCGTCCCTGCCTGTCGTGTCCCGTCCTGTCCTGTCCGTGCCCGGGAGTTCCGCATGATCGTCGCCGCCGTCAATGGCCTGCTCCTCAGCCTGTCGCTGATCGTCGCCATCGGCGCGCAGAACGCCTTTGTCCTGCGTCAGGGCTTGCGGCGGCAACATGTGCTGGCGGTCTGCCTCACATGCGCCCTCAGCGACGCGCTGCTGATCACGCTGGGCGTCGTCGCCCTGTCCGCGATCAACGAGGCGCTGCCGGGCTTCGAGCCGGTGCTGCGCTATGGCGGGGCGGCCTTTCTGCTGGCCTACGGCTTGCGCAGCCTCCTCTCGGCCTGGCGCGGCGGCAATGCGCTGGCGCTCGCGACGGACCAGACCCAGGGCCTCGCTGCCACGCTGGCCACCTTGCTCGCCTTCACCTTCCTCAACCCGCATGTCTATCTGGACACGGTGCTGCTGATCGGATCGGTCGCCAGCCAGTACCCCGGTGCGGAGGCCGCCTTCGGTGCGGGGGCGGCCGCCGGCTCCTTCCTCTTCTTCTTCGCGCTCGGCTACGGGGCGCGTCTGCTCGCCCCGCTGTTTGCCCGGCCCTCCGCCTGGCGCATCCTTGACGGCGTGATCGCCGTGGTGATGGTCCTGCTCGCAGCCAAACTGGTGGCTTGAGCCCGGACGGGATTTGCGCTCAGATCGGTCGCCTCCGATCCGTCCCGCAAAGGTCCGACATGTTTCTCCCGGCCGAAGACCTGCCTCGCCTCGTCGCCCTGCGCCACGCGCTGCACCAGCATCCGGAGGTTTCGGGCGAGGAGCGCGAGACGGCGCGCCGGGTGGCGGACTTCCTGCGCGACCATGCCCGACCGGACGCCCTGCTGACCGGCCTCGGCGGGCACGGGGTGGCCGCAGTCTATGCGGGCGCCGCCCCGGGGGAGACGCTGCTGCTGCGCTGCGAGCTGGATGCCCTGCCGATCGAGGAGCACAGCACCGCGGCCCATCGCTCCCGGATCCCCGGCAAGGGCCATCTGTGCGGCCATGACGGACACGCCACCATCCTGACGGCAGTCGCGACAGCCCTTGCCCGCGCCCGCCCGGCGCGCGGCCGCGTGGTGCTGCTGTTCCAGCCGGCCGAGGAAGACGGCTCGGGGGCCGCCGCCGTCATCGCCGACCCGGCCTTTGCCCCTCTGCGGCCGGACATGGCGCTGTCGCTGCATAACATGCCGGGCCTGGCGCTTGGCCATGCGGAGCTGAAGGCGGGACCGGTCAACTGTGCCTCGCGCGGGCTCCGGCTGCAGCTGACCGGCAGGACAGCCCATGCCTCGCAGCCCGAGACCGGCGTCTCGCCGATGCAGGCGGTGGCCGGGCTGATGCCGGCCCTCACCGCCCTGTCCTGCGGCACGCAGGCGGATCAAGGCTTCCGCCTCGTCACGGTGACCCACGCCCGCCTGGGCGAGCCGGCCTTCGGCATCGCGCCGGGCGCGGCAGAGATCTGGGTCACCCTGCGCACGCTGACCGATGCGGGCATGGCGGATCTCTGCGCGTCAGCAGAAGGGCTCGCGCGTCAGGTTGCAGAGCAGGCCGGCCTCGGCCTTGCGATGACCTGGCATGACATCTTCCATCACTGCGAGAACGCGCCGGAGGCGGTCGCGGTGCTGGCAGCCGCCCTGGACGCCGAGGGCATCCCGTGGTCGGCGGGCTCCCTGCCCATGCGGGCCTCGGAGGATTTCGGGCGCTTCGGCGCCCTGTGCCCGTCGGCCATGGTGTTCCTGGGGGCCGGCGAGACCCGCCCCGCCCTGCACAATCCGGATTACGACTTCCCGGATGCCCTCATCGCACCCGCCGCCAACCTGTTGCTGCGGGCGGTGCTCCAGCGGCTCGGCTGACCGGGCGGCGGAGCCGTCTCAGTCGGCGGGAAAGCCCCGGGCGGCCCATTCGCCACGCGGCACGGCGCCGCGCACCTTGAAGGCAAAGGCCACCACCCGGGTAATGCCCTCGTCCATCTCGCAGCGGAAGGCGACATCGTACCAGTAGCCGCCAGCCCGGAAGCCGGCCCGCTCGGTCGCCAGGATGGTGCCGGCCCGCAGGCGGAATGTGGGCAGGATCTCCGGATCATAGGTCCGCGAGGCAGCTCGAAGCTGTGCCCGCAGTTCGGTCATGCACAGGAGGTCCGCCCGCTGCTCGCGCGGCATGCCGCGCATGGCTGTCCTCGCACGGGAATCGCCCGACAGCGTGTTGGAAAAGAGACGGCGACTGGGGCTCAGCTCAGCCAGCACCCCAGACCCAGAACCGGAGCCAGTTCCCTCACCCGAGCCTGCCCGGCCCGGACGGATTGCTCCCGGTGGCGGTGTCGCCTCGGCAGAGGCGGTCTGCCGCCCGGATACGGGCGGCTTCGGCTTCGGTGGGGCCGCGGCCATCAGCGGCCCGACCAGGGTCGACGCCGCTTCGGGATCCGGCAACAGTCCCGGCCCGTCGGCGGGGCTTTCCTGCAGCTCGGGGCGGTCCCCCGGGCGCGCTGCAACCGCGCCGATTGCCCCCGCCGCCGGAGCTGCGGGCGCCTCGGGATCAGCGGCGGCCTCGGCAACCGTAGGATCCTCGACGCGGGCCTCCGGCGAGGCCTCGGAGACTTCAGCCCCGGCACCAGGGGATGCGTCAGGTGCTCCCTCGTCTGCCGCCTCGGCTCCCGCCTCGGCGACGGGATCGGCGACGGGATCGGCGACGGCCTCGGGACCGTCCGGTCCGGCCTCCCCATCGCCCGCCTCTCCCTCTCTCGCGGTCCCATCTCCCGCAGCACCGCCGCCAGCTCCCCCCTCTTCGGCGGCTGCGGCATCGGCAGTCACGGTCTCCGGCGCGGACAGCCCTGCGTCCTCGGATGCCTCCGCCTGCGGCGCTGCGGCCGCGCTGCCGTCGGCCTGTGCCTCCGGCCCGCTGTCCTCCTCGCCGAATTCGACCACGGGCACCAGGACCGGCAACGGGGCAGTTGCGGCCTGCGGCTGCGGCTCGGCCTGCGGCTGTTCCACGGGCGCCGGGGCAGGATCGACCGGCGCAGGATCCGGAACAGGAGGGGCCGGCGGCGCGGTCGCTTCTGGGACCGCCTCTGGGACCGCTTCAGGGGCCGGAGCGGGTGGCGGTGCCGGCTGTTCCGGTTGCGGCTGGTCTGGTTGCTGCGGCTCGGGCTGCGGCTGTTCGGGCTGGGAGGGCTCTGGCTGGGGCAACTCCGGCGGCGCCACCAGCGTCACGTCCACCACCGTCTGCGGGGGGCTTGGCAGGAAGCTCGGGGCGCCTGCAAGGATCAGACCGGCCAGCACGATATGCAGGACCAGCGAAGCCACGACCGCCCCGCCAAACCGGATCCCGCTGCTGACCGTCTGCTCGTCCATGCGTCATCCATACCGGCGATTCCCGTCAAAAGGGAGGCAGGAAATCGATTGCGACGGTCTGTTCAACGGCCTTTGATCACGCCAGGCAGCGCCTTGCGGCAAAACGAGGACACCAGACGGACGCATGCCGCAAGCAAGCCCGCTGTTGTTAGCCGCGAAACAAACCGCTCTTGCTTACGGATGTCGCAGATGATTGCAAATTGATCAGATCTTTTGCCGCAATTGACGAAGCAGGATTTGCAGAAGCTTAACAGGTCTCCATTAACGTAAAGGATGACGGCATCGTTGCTGCGGCAGAACCAGAAACCGCAGGATGCAGACGATGCGACCGCTCACCCGCAGGACGTTACAAAGGGGACAATTTCATGCCGTTGACCAGCCTCAAGACCGGTGTCGCAGCAGCCCTGCTCGTGGCCTTTTCGCTTCCGGCCTCCGCCGAAACCTTCAAGCTGACGACCCTGGAATGGCCGCCTTACGTGATGGCAGACGGCAGCGGTCCCAGCACCGATGCGGTCAAGGCCGCCTTCGCCAAGGCCGGCCACACGGCCGACGCCACGGTCTTTCCGTGGAACCGCGCGGTGAAGATGGCGGCGGAGGATCCCGCCTGGATCGGTGTGTTCCCGGAGTACTATTCGGCGGATGCCGACGCCGAGAAGGGTGGCTCGCGCTGCCTGTTCTCGAAGTCCTTCGGCGTCAGCCCTGTTGGCTTCGTGCAGCTGGCGACCAAGCCGATCACGTGGAAAACCCACGAGGACCTGAAGGCCTACAAGATCGGCGTGGTGCGTGGGTACAACAACGAGGAACAGTTCGACGCCATGGTCGCCAAGGGCGAGATCAAGGTCGATGAAGCTGAAAGCGACAGCCAGAACATCCTGAAGGCCGCTGGCGGCCGGACGGATGCCGCCGTCGTCGACCGGCTCGTGTTCGAGCATCTGGCCAAGACCGATCCGCAGGTTGCCGCCGTGGCCGGCAAGCTGACCTTCAACGAGGTGCTGCTGAAGGAACATGGCCTGCATGTCTGCTTCAAGAATTCCGACGCCGGTCGCGCCGCCCGCGATGCCTTCAACAGCGGTCTCTGACCCGGTCTCCCCGCTTGTCCCGTCCGATCACCCGGCCTTCACAGCCGGGTGATCACAAATCCGTCTTGCCTGCCTCGGCGTAAATCGCAAACTGGACAATGCATTTACCGGAGGCATCATGACCGTCCTCAGCCGACTGCAGACCCTTTCCCTGGCGGTGACTGTTCTGGCCGCCGTCTGCCTCGCGCTGCCGCCGGCCGCGCGCGCCGATCTGGGGCCGGCAAGCCAGCTCGTGCCGGCGGCCGAACTGGTCGGCAAGGGACGCCTCACCTTCCTCGGCTTCCGGATCTTCGACGCCGAACTCTATGCGCCGTCGGGGCGCTACTCGGCCTCCCGGCCCTTTGCCCTCAAGCTGACCTACCTGCGCCGCTTCTCCGGTGATGCGATTGCGGAACGGTCCGTGGACGAGATCCGCCGGCAGGGCTTCTCCGACGAGGCGAAGCTGCAGGCGTGGTACGCCGAGATGCAGCGCATCTTCCCGAATGTCGCCTCCGGCGATTCCATCACCGGCGTGCGCGATACCTCGGGCAAGACCGTCTTCTACAAGAACGGCCGGAAGATCGGGACCATCGCCGACCAGGAGTTCACGCGCCGCTTCTTCGCCATCTGGCTGGGCAACAACACCCAGGACCCGGACCTGCGCGCCCGCCTCACCGGTTTGCGCCCCTGAGCCGCTGTCCGCGCCCGGTCTGAGACCTGCGGGCGCGGGCCGGGCCGCCTGCGGCGGCCATCGCACCCAAGTTCTGGACCCGACCGCACATGACCTCCGCATCCGCCCCCCTCACGGCCCGGTCCATGGCGGCCTACGGTGCCATGGCCCTGCCGCTCGCCTTTGCCGGCCTGCCGGTCTACCTGCATGCGCCGGACTTCTATGCCACCGACCTCGGCGTCAGCCTCGCGGCCCTCGGCACGGTGCTGCTCGGCCTCCGGCTGATTGACGCGGTGCAGGACCCCTTCATCGGCAGCCTGTCCGACCGCTGGTCGTCGCATCGTGGGCTGATCCTGTGGATCGGCGCCCTCATGCTGGGTGGCGGCTTCTGGATGGTGTTCACGCCGATGGGGTCGGCGCCGCTGCTGTGGTTTGCAGCGGCGGTCCTGCTCTGCACCACCGGGTTTTCCGTCGTGTCGATCAACCTGCAGGCGCTCGGCGGCCTCTGGCATGCGAGCGACGCCGACCGGACCCGCATCGCGAGCTGGCGCGAAGGCTTCGGCCTGCTCGGGCTGCTCCTGGCCGCCATGGCGCCCACGGTCCTGGCCTTTGGTGACCCGCGCGCCGTCGCCTTCGAGCGGCTGGCGCTCCTCTATCTGCCGCTGCTCGCCCTGGGCCTGCTGCTGCTGCTGCGCTGGCTGCGCCGGGCACAGCTGGATGCCCCGGCTGCCGACGAGGCCGGGGTGGGCTGGCGCGAGGTTCTGGCGGGTCGCTGGCGGCGCCAGTTCTTCGGCCTCTATCTCGCCAACACCGTGGCCGGCAGCATCCCGGCCGTGCTGGTGATGTTCTTCATCCGCGACCGGATCGGGGCCGAAGCACAGACCGGGCTGTTCCTGCTTGCCTATTTCCTGTCCGGTGCGCTGTCGATGGCGCTCTGGCCGCGCATTGCCGCCCGGTTCGGCAAGCCGCAGGCCTGGGCCCTGTCCATGGGACTGGCGATCGCGACCTTCGTCTGGGCAAGCCTGCTCGGTCCGGGCGACGTCACGGCCTATGCGGTGGTCTGCATCCTCTCGGGCCTGGCGCTTGGCGCCGACCTTGCCCTTCCGGCAGCGATCCTTGCCGACCACATCGCCCGCGACCGGGCCCAGGACGCGGCCTCCCGCCTCTACTCCGTGATGACCTTCGTCTCCAAGGCAGCGCTGGCCCTCGCCACCGGGCTGGTCCTGCCGACGCTCGGCCTGCTCGGCTACGTCCCCGGCAGCGCCCTGACCGAGACGGGCGGGCTTCTGCTCAGCCTCGCCTACGCCGCCTTGCCCTGCCTGCTGAAGGCGGTCACACTGGTCTGGTTGCTGAAGATGATGCCGGTTCTCGCCCCCGCCCCCCTTGCGCCGGATGCAGCGGCGGGCGTGGACGGGGTGCCCGGTTCCGGCCGACCGGCCCTCTGACAGTCCCGCTTGCCCAGTCCCACTTGCCAAGTCCCGCGTGCCCGATCCCTCACCACCCCGCTGCCCCCTATGAGCCTGCGCCCGCCCTCCTCGCGATCCCCCGACCCGGAAGATCCGATTGCCGCCGCCCTGCGCCAGGACGTGCTGGCCGAGAAGGCCGCGACCCTTGCCCGGCTGACGGGCAAGCTGGACGAGGCCCTGCACCGGCTCGCGGCGGCGGAGCGGCGGCTTGCCGAGGCGGGCGAGGACGAACGCGCCCATCGGCTCGAGCGGCTCGAGCAGCGCCGCGACGAGGCCGGCGAGGCCCTCTGGCACGTCATCATCCAGCGCGAGCTGTGCGGGCTGCGACGGCATCAGGAATTCCTCGCCCTGGTCGGCGTGCCGGCGTCGGTCCAGCTGCGCATGGGGCCAGCCCGGCGCGGGTCCGAAAAAAGATGAAATTCGGCTCTCCGGACGCTTGCCAGTTCCCTCGCGGCAGTGGTTCCTAGGCTCCGGCCCATGCTCGATTCGCCAAGGTGTGAAATTGTTGCCGGATGGCTGAAACTTGTCGGCCAAAAGCCATGTTTTCGTCTTGAAGTTTGCTCATAGCCCTGTGTAAGTGCAGGCCATGGGGGCCTGGAGTCAGGCAATGGAATTGACCGGAAATCCGCGCCCGGCACGGCGCTTGTCTGTGACCCTTGCCAGCCTGTTCGCAGCCCTGGGCATTGCCTTGTCCTGCGCCGTGAGCAGCCCTGCGCGCGCCGACGGGGCCCGCGTGGTGCCGGAAGGCAACCGCAACGCGGAGCAGCCGGCCATTCCCTTTGCCTCGGCGCGCCGCACGGCCGCGCTGAAATCCTCCTACGATGCCAAGTTCGAGCGTGTCCTTACCGTGCTGCGCCGTGACCGCAGCCTGATCGCCGACATCAAGCGCGTCTCGGCCCGCTACGGCATCGACCCGCTGCACATGATCGGGGCGATCGTCGGCGAACACACCTACAACTTTGATTCGCTCGACAGCGCGCAGAGCTACTACGTCAAGGCGCTCGCCTATGCCGGCGTCAGCCTCCGGTTCCAGTATGACGGCGAGGATGTGGCGGATTTCGTCCTGCGGCCGCAGTTTGCCGAGTGCAACACCGCCGCCCGGCAGGAGGACAGCAACGCGCTGTGGACCTGCTACGAGGGCGTCTGGGAAAGCACGTTCCGTGGCCGCACGGTCGACGGCAAGCGCTTTCCGCGCACCAACCTCAACGAGACCTTCTTCCAGCCGCTCTTCGCCGGACAGAGCTTCGGCCTTGGCCAGCTGAACCCGCTGACCGTGCTGAAGATGACGGATCGCGTTGCCCGCGAGAGCCGGTTCGCGCGGCTCACGGCCCGGGATGCCAACGAGATCTATCAGGCAACGATGGATCCCAACATCTCGCTGCACTACATGGCCGCGATCATCCAGGATGCCATCGAGGCGTACCGGACCGTGGCCGGCGTCGACATTTCCGGCAATCCCGGCCTGACGGCGACGCTCTACAATCTCGGCAATCCGTGGGGCCGCGCGGCCCAGTTCCGCCGCTCCGGCAGCACCTGGCCCCAGGAGAACTATTACGGCTGGCTGGTCAACGACCGGATCGAGGACCTGCGCAGCCTGCTCTGACCTGGCGTCAGCGCAGGAACGGATTGGTCAGCCGCTCATGTCCGAGCGTGGACGCCTCGCCGTGGCCCGGCAGGAAGGTGACATCGTCACCCAGCGGCAGCAGCTTGGTGCGGATCGAGTGAATGAGCGTGGCATGGTCGCCGCCGGGCAAGTCCGTGCGTCCGACGGACCCGGCAAACAGCACATCGCCCGAGACCGCAAACTTCAGGTCCGGATTGTAGAAGACGACATGCCCGGGGGCATGGCCGGGGCAATGCAGGACCGAGAAGTCCCGGTCGGCGATCCGGACCGTCTCGCCCTCCGACAGCCAGCGGTCCGGTTCGACGCTCTTGAGCCCCGACACGCCGAACTTGATGGCCTGTTCCTCCACCCGCGCGATCAGGGGGCGATCGGCCTCGTGCGGGCCTTCCACCGGCACGCCAAGCGCCGCCGCCAGATCGGCCGCACCGCCGACATGATCCAGATGCCCATGCGTGAGCAGGATCCGCTCGACCGAGACCTTGTAGGCCTTGATCGTCTCGAGAATGATCTCCACATCCCCGCCCGGATCGACAACGGCACCGGCCATGGTGGCCGGGTTCCAGATCAGCGAACAGTTCTGCTGGAACCCGGTGACGGGAATGATCGCGACCTGGATCGGCGGCAGGGTGTCATCGGTGGCGCTGGACATGCGGATCTGGCTCCGTTCGGCTCGTCTGTTGCCTGACTACAGGCTTGACCACGCGACAGGCAAGCACAACCGGGCAGTCACGGCGCGGCCCGTCGCCGACGTGAGCCATGGGCAGCCGGCCCGGGTCACGAACCGGCCCGGATCCGGGCGTTTTCCGGCAACGGAACGCGAACCGAACGCGCAAGATCAGAGGTCTTGCGCCAAGGTCCGGCAGCCCAAAACCGGACGGTTTAAATCTAACCCGTTCGGTGCGCTGAAATAATGCACTTGCAGCAAACACAGGTGACAACGCCCGGTAGAAAGGCCGCTTGCGACCGCCTGTTTGCGCGTATTTCCGGATGCCCCTCGCTGATTTCCTCTCGACGGAACCTGTTCTGGGCGCGCCGGCCGGGTTGCTTGCCGCAGAAGAGTGCAGGCCCGACCACGCTGATGAAAAGGAAGTTCCGTTGCGGGATAGTGTGCAAAGCTCGTCGGTGTCTCGGACAGCGAATACGAAAGATCGATAAGGATTCGCTTGCCCGAAGCCCTAACGCACAGCTATGATATTTTTTGCGGCGGACTGGATCGGGTTGCGGCAGTGTTGTTTCACCCCAATACCATGGCTGTTGGCATGTGCAGGCCAAAAGCCTGCACGGAAGCCCGCATCTTGATGCGGATTAACGAGGAATGGGTCGGTGCCGTCGAAGGCGGCACGTAATGAAGGTGATTCAGCAATGCACGATGGCGATTCGGACCGGCGGGCGCGCGGACGGCGCGGCGGCAAGCGCGAGTTCGGCGGTCCGCAGGACTTCGGCAGCGATTTCGGCGGCGGCAGTGACTTTGGCGGCGGTGACTTTGGCGGTGCCCGCCGCACTGGTGGCTACGGCTACGGCCGTGATGAATATGCATCCGGCGATCGTGACGGCGGCAGCCGTTATGGCGGCGGGCGTGACGGCGGCTACGGCGGCGGCCGTGAAGGCGGTGGCGGTTACGGCGGCGGCCGTGGCGGCTATGGTGGTGGCGGCCGCGAAGGCGGCGGCGGTTATGGTGGCGGCGGTGGTCGCGGCGGTTTCGGCGGCGGCCGTGACGGCGGCGGCGGCGGCTACGGTGGTGGCGGCGGACGCTTCGGCGGCGGCGGCGGTGGCGGCGGTGGCCGCTTCGGCGGTGGCGGCGGCGGCGGGGATGGTGACGGCGAAGGCGGCTTCCGTCCGCGTCGTCCGCGTCCCGAGTTCGACGCTCCGGTCGAGCGCGGCCCGCGTCAGCCGGGTACGGTGAAGTTCTTCAAGGCCGACAAGGGCTTTGGCTTCATCACTCCGGACAACGGCGAAGCCGATGTGTTCGTCCACATCTCGGCCGTCGAGCGGTCGGGCTTCCAGTCCCTCGACAGCGGCCAGCGCGTCTCCTTCGAGACCGAGCCGGATCGTCGCGGCAAGGGCCCGAAGGCGGTGAACCTGCAGCTGCTCGAAGGCGATGCCTCCGGCGCGGCAGATGCCGGCCAGGACCAGGACGACGACGGCTACGACGACTGATCGTCTGCCGGCGTCCCGGAACCCATGATGCTCGACCCATGGATCCCCGATCCATGGGTCGAGTTTTTTAGGGCCAGCGGCCGGCAGGTCGCGTCTGCTGGGCCCCGTCTGGCAGGTCACCGTCTGGTGAGCCACCAGCCACGGCGTCACGTCTGGTGGGGCACGTCCACTGTGTCACGTCTGGTGAGTCACCCTTCCACGGAGTCACGTCTGTTGGGACACGTCTGGTGAGCCGGCATCGGGCTTGCAAAGGTCTGGCGGAAACGGCCGTATTTCGGGGCGTCCGGCTGGCGGGCGCGCAGGGCCCTGCCGAGCCAGGACCCGGGCTGCAACGGTCTGGCGGGACATCACAGACTGACCCCAAACCGGCTGGCCGCGACTGGCTTCCGACTGGCATCCCGCAGGCATCCCACTGGCTTCCCACTGACCAGCCAGGGCCCGCAGTCCCCCGCTGCCGGGCGCTCAGGCGATCATGTCGGCAGGGTCTCTGCAGAGGGGTGCAGCTGGCAGACAAGACCAGCCGAAAAGGCCAGCCAGCAAGGCCAGCCAGAAAACACGGCAGCAAGCACGACATCAGGCAGGGACAGAAGACCGGTCGGTCTGATCCGTCAGGGCGCATGGATCACGCGGCCACCGGCCGGCGCAGGGTCTGGGACGCAGAGGAAGGCGACGGGCCGGACAGCCTGCTCCGCGCCTCCATTGCCCCGGGCTCATGCCGACCATGGCCCGAGAGCGTGCCTGTCCCGAGCCAGTGCAGGGTCAGTGCGGGGCCGGCACAGGGCCGGTCCCGGGTCAGCGCAGAACCAGCGCAGGGCCAGCGAAGGGACAATGCCGGATCCGTGCTGGGGCCTGGCCCGGAACCCTGGGGTGATGCGGCGCCTCCGCAGGCTGCGGAAACGCACGCCCGCCCGCGTCCTTCGGCACACCACGCTTGACGCCCCCCCTGCCCCTGCCGCCATATGCCGACCTCTCGCACCAAAGCCGACCCATGCCGATCAGACCCGCCCGACTTGACGACCTTCCGGACCTCCTCGCCATCAACCAGGCCAATGTGCCTGCGGTCGGTGACCTCGACGCAGACAGCCTCGCCCGGCTGATGCAACAGGCGGCCCATGTGCTTGTTGCCGAGACGGCGGACGCCGGAGTGGCGGGATTCCTGCTGTGCCTGCATGAGGGAGCGGCGTATGGCAGCCCCAATTATGCCTGGCTCGCCGCACGCCACCCGCGCATGGCCTATGTCGACCGCATCGCGCTCGCCGAAGGACAGCGCAGCCAGGGCCTGGGTGCGCAGCTCTATGCGGCGCTGGCCGCCGCCGAGGCCGGCACGGGCCGGCCCCTGACATGCGAGGTGAACGAAAGACCGGCCAATCCCGGTTCGCTGCGCTTTCACCAGCGTCTCGGGTTCGAGATCACCGGGCGGGCCGATCACGGCAGCAAGGCCGTGATCTTCCTCGTTCGCCCCGCAGATGCCAAGGACATGATCCGATGAACTACCGCCACGCCTATCACGCCGGCAACATTGGCGACGTGCTCAAGCACGCCGTGCTGGCCGCCTGCCTGACCTACCTCAAGCGCAAGGACCAGCCGTTCCGCGTCATCGACACCCATGCCGGCATCGGCGCCTACCCGCTGGCGCTGGAGGAAATGCAGAAGACCGGCGAGTGGCAGCGCGGCATCGGCCGGGTGCTGGCGGAGGCGCGGCCGGACGCGGTCGCACGCATTCTTGCCCCCTGGCTCGAGGCCGTGGCCGCAGCCAATCCGGCCGGTCCTCTCGAGATCTATCCGGGCTCGCCGATGCTGGCGCGAATGCTGATGCGGCCGCAGGACCGGCTGACGCTGACCGAGCTGCATCCGGCCGATCATGCCACACTGGCCGGTCGCTTTGCCGGAGACTGGCAGGTGAAGGTGATCCACCTCGACGGCTGGCTGGCGCTCGGAAGCTTCGTTCCGCCCAAGGAGAAGCGCGGCCTGGTCCTGATCGACCCGGCCTTCGAGGTGACCGACGAGTTCGAGCGGATTGCCGACGGCCTCGTCAAGGCCTGGAAGCGCTGGACCAACGGCATGTATCTGGTCTGGTACCCGCTGAAGGACCGCAAGGGCATCGACCGGTTCCACCGCACGCTGGAGGAGGCCGGCGTGCGTGACGTCCTGACGCTGGAACTGAGCATCGGCCGCAGCGATCCGGACAGCCCGATGCGCGGTTCCGGCATGACGCTCGTCAACGCCCCCTACACCCTGGCCGACGACATGCGCGTTGCCCTGCCCTGGCTGCGCGATGTGCTGGGTGAAGGGCCGGACGCTGAGGCAGTGGTCCGCCAGATCATCCCGGAGTGACCGCAGCCGGGCCAAGACGGCCGCTCCCGACAACACACACGGCCGCCGCCGGCAGAGCGCAGCGATCCGGCCTTGACGCCCAAACGCCCCTCGGCCAAGGTCGCTGCGTCAGTTTCGTGCCCTGTTCCGGAGCCTTGCCCATGCGCCTGTCCCTGCAAGCAACCCGCCTTGCCGTCGCCGCCCTTCTCCTGTCCGGGGCGACCCTGTCCGGTACCGCGGTGCAGGCCCAGGAGCGGGTCTATTTCGCGGTGACGAGCGAGCCGCGCCTGCCGGCCTGCAGCGACGCCTCCGTGCAGGGCGCGGTCGCCGGGCGTGTCGCGTCGGCCGATGCCATCTACTACGGCGGGCGCACGATCACCGGGATCGAGCGCATCGCCGAAGTGGGCTATCGCGCCGATGGCATCAGCCCGCTCGCGCGCCGCTACTGCAGCGGCATCGCCACGCTGTCGGACGGCAGCCGGCATGGCGTGCATTACGCGCTTGTCGAGTACAACGGATTTGCCTCGGTCGGCTGGCGCGTCGATGCCTGCCTCGAGGGGCTGGACCGCTGGCACGTGCATAACGGCGGCTGCCGGACCGTGCGTCCCTGATGCGGCTGCCGAGGTCGGGTTTGGCGATGCGTCTTTCGGTTTCAGATGTGAGGCAGGCGATCCACGGCTGCCTGTCCGCCCTGCTGGTGCTGCTGGGAGTTGCGCTGCTCCCGGCCACGACCGCCCGCGCCGACGACGATGAGGCCGGGGATTTCGACTTCTACGTCCTGGCGCTGTCCTGGTCGCCGACCTATTGCGCGACAGCCGGGGCCCGGGCCGACCCGCAGCAGTGCCGCGCCGCGCGGCCGTTCCGCTTCATCGTGCACGGGCTGTGGCCGCAGCATGAACGGGGCTGGCCGGATTTCTGCGCGCTGCCGCGCGAAAACCAGCCGAGCCGCGAGATCGTCGAGGGCCTGTTCGACATCATGCCGAGCCGCGGACTGATCCAGCACCAGTGGCGCAAGCATGGCAGTTGCACCGGCCTGTCGGCCGCCGCCTATTTCGACCTCACCCGGGCTGCCTTCGAGAAGATCACGATTCCGGCCGCGTTCCAGAACCTGCGCAACGGCGGGCGCATCGGCCCGGATGCGGTCGAGACGGCGTTCCGCATGTCCAATCCGGGCCTGCGTGACAACGCGATCGCCACCACCTGCGATGCCGGCAAGCTGAAGGAAGTCCGCATCTGCTTCGACAAGGAGCTGAACTTCCGGTCCTGCCCGGCTGTTGACCGGGCCGATTGCCGGGCCCGGGTCGTCGAGGTGCCGGCCCCCTGAGCCAACGAGGTCGGGCTGCCAGGTCGAGGTGCAACCTGCACCCGCGGTCACTTCGGCATGGCGAGCTTGATGTTGCGGTCGATGTAGTCGCGCTTCAGCCGCTCGACACGCATGACGGCCAGCCGGGCCGGGCCAGCATCGAGGATCGAGGCGGTTTCCCTGGCGGCCTCCGTCACGGCCACGCGATAGGCGCGCAGCGGTTCTTCGGCAAAGCCGGGCCGCAGACCGTCGAAGGCAGGGCCGGACAGCGCGTAGAAAAGGCACGCCAGCAGCCCTGTTTCCAACAGGCAGCGGGCGAACCAGTATCTGCTCCAGAGCTGTGCGACGGCCACTTCCAAATGCTCCAAGTCTCGTCTCAGTCGCGACCCTAGCCACAATCCTTTAAAAAGCCCTAAGACATTCCATTAGAGTTTAGCTCAAAGATACCAGCGATTTGCGGCCATCTGCCCCTTGCGGCCGGCATCCCGGCATGCACAGTTGAGCTCCCACCGCTGAAGGAGTTCCCCACCCATGCTGGTACTGCGTTCGTCTCCCGCCTCACCCTTCGGCCGCAAGGTGAAGGTGGCTGCAAGCGTGCTTGGACTGCTGGACCGGATCACCATCGATCCGGCCGACACGACCAATCCCGACGACACGATCCGCATCCAGAATCCGCTCGGCAAGATCCCGGCCCTGATCCTTCCGGACGGCACCGTGCTCTACGACAGCCGGGTGATCGTGGAGTATCTGGATCACATCTCGCCGGGCCTGCGCATCATCCCGGCCGACGCCAGCCGCTTCGAGGTGCTGCGGCTGCAGGCCCTGGCGGACGGCATCAACGATGCCAGCATCCTGCAGGTCTACGAGAAGCGCCTGCGCCCGGAAGAGCGGCGTCACCCGGACTGGGTTGCCTATCAGGCAGACAAGGTTGCCCGCGCCCTGTCGGCGCTGGAGGCCGTGCCGCCGCGCGCCGTCACCAGCCCGCTGGTCAACATCGGCGACATCGCGCTCGCCTGCGCGCTCGGCTATCTGGACCTGCGCTTCAAGGGCGCCTGGCGGGACAAC
The DNA here is from genome assembly GCF_009915765.1 of Pannonibacter sp. XCT-53. NCBI lineage: Bacteria > Pseudomonadati > Pseudomonadota > Alphaproteobacteria > Hyphomicrobiales > Stappiaceae > Pannonibacter > Pannonibacter tanglangensis. Next base: position 295,489 of record NZ_JAABLQ010000001.1, on the reverse strand, counting down.
TGCCCGCATCTGGCAACCTGGCTCGCGGGCTTCGAGGCCCATGTGCCGATGTTCGCGCAGACACGGATCGAACCGGTCGAGTGGTAAGCCGCGCCGGCCCCGGCGCGCCGGTCATTCGGCCGGCGGTGTCGGGCCGTCGAGGGGCCGGGGCGGCGAGCCTGCCTCCGCCTGCCCGGCCTGCGGCCGGCCGCTGCGGCCCCAGCCCCCGAGCAGGCCTGCCGGCACCGTCTTCGCCAGGGTGAGGGCCAGGGCGCGGCGTCCCGAGCGCAGGGCCATGCCGGCATCATGCTGGATCGCCAGCAGCGACGGCGTCAGCAGCAGCACGAGCAGCAGGCCAAAGCCCAGGCCATAGGCCAGCGTGATCACGGTGGGCAACAGGAACTGCGCGGCCCGGCTCGTCTCGAACAGGAGCGGCGCAAGGCCGAAGACCGTGGTCGCCGTGGTCAGGATCACCGCCCGCAGGCGGTCGCAGACACCGTCGACGATCGCCTCGAGGAAGGGACGCCGGGCCCTGTTCTCGTCGATGGTCGTCACCAGCACGATCGAGTCGTTGATGATGATGCCGGCCATGCCGATGAAGCCGATGATGGAGAACATCGACAGCGGCAGCCCGTGGACATGGTGCCCCCAGATCATGCCGACCGCGCCGAAGGGGATCACCAGCATGATGATGATCGGCCGCGTCCACGATTCAAAGATCCACGCCAGCGTCAGATAGATCCCGGCAAGACAGAGGACGAGGCCAAGCAGGGCATCCTGAAGGAACGCGTCCTCCTGCTCCGCCAGCCCCCCGAGCTCGGTCTCGATGCCGAAACCGCTGGCGATCTCCGGCAGGATGCGGTCGCGCAGCGCCCGGGTGACCTCGGCCGCGGCGGAAGGGTCATCCTCGGAAATGTCGCCGGTGACCCTCAGCGTGCGCAGCCCGTCCTCGCGCCGGACAGAGGAGAAGCCGTAGTCCGCCTCGATGGTGACCACCTCGCTCAGCGCCACGTAGCTGCCGCCCGGCGACTTGATCCGGGTCTGGTAGAGGAAGGCCGAATGGGTTTCCTCATCCGGCATGTTGACCTTGATCGTGACGGTGCGCCGGTCGAGCGGAAACTCGACGACCTCGATGCCCTCGAGACGGTTGCGCAATTCCCGGGCGATCTGGTCGGAGCGGAAGCCCAGCGCCTCGCCGCGCGGGGTCAGCCGCACCGTCAGCTCGGTCTTGTCGAAGGCCATCGTGTCTTCCAGCGCACCGACACCCGGCAGCACCGCAAGCTGGCGCTTCAGCTCTTCCGCCGCTGCCTTAAGCGTGTCCGCCGTGCCCCCCCGCAGCCGGACATCAATGGCCTGCCCGCCGGGCCCGGACCGGCCGCCGCGCAGGGACAGGGTCTCCAGCAATGGCGTTGCGACCACTTCCTTCTCCCAGTCCGACAGGAAGCGCTGCGCCGAATAGGGCCTGAGGTCCGGATCGATCAGCTCGATGTCGATGGAGCCGAGCTGGTCCGGGTCCTTGGTTTCGCCGGCGCGGAAGCCCCAGCCGGAACTGCCGCCGACCTGGGTCAGCGCGAAGACCACCGGTGCCGTGCCATGCTGCTCCGCATAGCGGTCGTTCACGACGGTGAGCGCCCGCTCCATCTCGCGCAGCATGGCCTTGGTGTCGTCGCGCTGCGCACCCGGCATCATGGCCACGTTGGCGGAGACGACGGCGCGCTCGGGCGAGTTGAAGAAGCGCCAGGGCACTGTGCCGTCGACATAGAGGCTGGCCGACAGCAGCAGCACCATGATGCTGCCCCCGAGGACCGGATAGCGCAGGCGTACCACCAGCCGCATGAAGGGGCGGAACAGCCGGGCAACGAACCAGTCGAAGCCGCGGCTAAACACGCGGTTCGGCCAGTCGAACCAGGACGGCTTGCGCTGCTCTGCGGCGATGGCATGACGCATGTGCGCCGGCAGGATGAAGAAGGATTCGACCAGGCTCGCCAGGAGCACGATGGCGACGACAATCGGAATGTCCTGGATCAGGGCGCCAAACCGCCCGTCGACGGCGGCAAGCCCGGCAAAGGCGATGATCGTCGTCAGCGAGGCGGCAATCACCGGTGCGGTCATGCGCCGGGCCGCAAGCGACGCGGCCTCCGCCGGGCCATAACCTTGCTTGCCCAGATGGTCGGCATGCTCGCCGACGACAATCGCATCATCCACCACGATGCCGAGACAGATGATCAGCGCGAACAGCGACATCATGTTCAGCGTCATGCCGAACGCGTACATGAGGCCGATGGTGGCCGCCATCGCCACCGGAATGCCGGCAGCGACCCAGAAGGCGGTGCGCGCCGAGAGAAACAGGAACAGGAACAACAGGACCAGCAGCAGGCCGCCGATGCCGTTCTCGATCAGGATGTTCAGCCGGTCGATGATTTCCCGGGTGCGCGTCTCGGTCAGGACGATCTCGACCCCGGACGGCAGGGTCGGCCGCATCTCCTCGATGACCCGTTCGACCTCGCCCTGGATCTTGATCGTGTCGCCCTGGGCATTGCGGTCGACGCGCAGGACCACCGCCGGCTGGCCCTCATGGAAAAAGGCGATGCCGCGCTCGGCCCCCTCGGTCTCGATGCTGGCGACCTCCCGCAGCACCAGCGCCTCGCCACCGGCAGGCGCGCGGATGCGGATGTCGCCCAGATCGGTCTCGCTGCGGCGGTCCGAGCCGGTGCGCAGCCGCGCAGCGCCATTGCCGATCGAGCCGGCCGGGGCCGATTCGGCCTCCGTGCCGATGGCATCGGCCACATCCTGCAGGGTCAGGTCATGCCGGATGAGATCGGCCTCGCGCACCATCACCCGGATGACGGGATCCGCCACGCCGCGCACCGTCACCTGTGTCACGCCGGCGCGGAACAGCCGGCTCTGAAGGTCATCGGACAGGCGGGCGATCTGGTCCAGGTCGACGGGACCGTAGATGACCACATTGGTCACCCGGTCGCGAAACCCGCCCCGGGCCACATCCGGCAGCTCGGACCCGGTCGGCAGGTTGGCGCGGCTCTGGTCGACGGCAGCCTTCACGTCTTCCGAGGCCCGGGACATGTCCCAGCCCGCCTCGAAGGTCAGCGTCAGCGTTGCCGTGCCCTGCCGGGCCACCGACTGGGCTTCTTCCACCCCCTCGACGGCGAGCAGCGGCGGCGCGAGCACCTCGACGACGCCGCGATCCATGTCCTCGGGCCCCGCCCCGGACCAGCGCACGGTGACGGTCATCGTCTCGTTGACGACATCGGGGAAGTACTGGGTGCGGATCTGCAGGCCGGCGTAGATCCCGGCCAGCAGCATGATCATCAGCAGCAGGTTGGCCGCCGTGCCATGCCGGACCATGTAGTCGAGGACGGAACCGAACCGTTCGCCGCCGGGACTGCGCATCGTCAGCCCCTCCGCCCGGCGCGGGCCTCGATCCGCTCGACCAGCGCCCGGGAGACCTCGGGCTGGTTGAGCGCCTCGATCAGCCGCGCCTTGCGGTCATCGGGCATGGCACTCGCGGCGAGCTGCGCAAGCAATGCGGCCCGCCGTTCCGGTTCGAGCCGGACCATCTCGCCCTCGGCGGTGGACGGCGCACCCGGAGCCTGCGCGACCGGCGCGGCCGCACCGGCCGGCTGGCGGCGCTCGATGCGGATGCCGCTGCCGAGCTGCGGCAGGCGCTCGCGGACATACTCGCGTCCGAAAGGAACGCCGGCGACAATCAGCTCGTCGCCCCTGCGCCGCAACACCCGGGCCTGGATTTCCTCCAGACGGTTGTCGGCGCCCACGACCAGCAGCCGACCGTCCTCGGTTGCGGCACTGACCGGCACGACGGCCACCTGCGACAAGGCCGGCTCCTCGATCTCGACCGTGACGAAGTCGCCCGGCCGGAACACCGTGTCGGTGCCCACGTCGAGACTTGCAAAGAGGGTCCGCCCCGCCTCGCCCTCTCCCACGACGGCGGCCACGCGCTCCAGCAGCCCCTCGGCGATGATGCGGCGCTCGCCAAGCGTCAGGATGACCCTGACAGGCTGCGGCAGGAGCTGGCCGTCGCTGCCCAGAAGCCGCGAGAACTGCTCGGTCGACACGGAAAAGCGCACCTCGAGGGCTGTCGGGTCGATCAGGTTGGCGAGTTCCTCGTTCGGCGACACCCGGCGGCCCAGCGTCACGCCGACCGTGTCGAGAATGCCGTCGAAGGGCGCGGTCACCGTTGTCTCGGCCAGGATGCGCTCGGCATCCTTCAGCGCCACCTCGGCGCGCTTGAGCGCAAAGTCGCTGCGTTCGATCCGCTTGCGGGCCGACAGCACGGACTGCAGACGGTTGTTCAGGGCCTGCTCGATCGCGGCGACGCTGAGCTGTTCCTGCTCCACCAGCGCCATGGTGGAATAGCCCTTGTCCATCAGCTGACGCTGGCGCTCGAGCGCCTGCTTGCGCAGCTCCACCTGCTTGCGCGTCGCCTCCAGCTCCCGTTCGGCCGCGACGATGGCTTCCTCGGCCTCGTCCTTGTCGGAGCGGGCATCGGAGAGATTGGCGCGGGCATCGAGCAGCCGCGAGGTGGCCTCCGCCGGATCGATCCGCAGCAGCACGTCCCCTGCCTTCACCTGCGCCCCATCGCGGAAGCGTTCGGACATCTCGACCAGCTGGCCGTCGGACGAGGCCCGCAGCTGCAGCGTGCGCCAGCTGCGGATCTGGCCATAGGCCGTGATCTCCGGCGTTACTGTTACATCCTCGAAGGTGGCGGTGTTGGCAAGGAAGCTGCGTTCGGCCGGCGGGCGCGACCGGGTCTCCTGCGGGGCCGTGGCGGCCGCATGGAGGTGGTAGACACCATAGCCGATCGCACAGACCATCACGGCAAACAGTCCGAAGCCCATGATGCTGCGCAGGACAAATCGCATGCCGTCACTCCCTCCTGTCCGTGGCGCGTCGGGCCGACCTTACATCGGCAGCCGTCCGGCTGCGAAGGCAAAGTGTTGAATTGGCAGGACAACTTATCGCGACCAAAAAAGGCAAAGCCCGGCGACAGGGTCGCCGGGCTTCAGGAAAGTCCGTGCCGGTATGCGGCTCAGAACTTGTAGCTGACACCTGCGCGCAGCGTCGACGTGGTCGTCTCGGTGCGGTAGCGCACCGGACCCAGGTTGAAGCTGTCGCGGCCGTAGTCGGCATAGAGGTACTCGAGACGGGCCGTGACCTTGTCCGTCACGGCGCCCTCGACGCCCGCACCGACGGTCCAGCCCAGCTGGGTGGCGTCGTGCTTGCCGGTCGGAGCGCGGACGGTCAGGTCGGCGATGGCCAGACCACCGGTACCGTAGACCATGAAGCGGTCGAAGGTCACGCCGAGGCGGCCGCGCAGGCTGCCGTTCCAGTTGGAGCTGGCGCGAACGCTGACGTTGTTGGACGAACGGCGCTTCTCGAGATCCGCATACTGCAGGTCGGCTTCGACACCGGCGATGAAGTTCGGGAAGATCTCGTGGTTGTAGCCGCCATGCACGCCGAAGGTGACGCCGTCACCGCGGGCGTTGAACTTGCCGGTCGGGTTGGAGCGGTGGGAGAACTCGGCCCAGCTCCAGCCCAGGTTGCCACCGAAATAGAACCCCGACCAGTCAAACCGCGAGCTGTCGACCGGCGCGCTGTAGTCGTTTGCCGGGAAGGAAGACTGGGGAAGGTCAGCCGCAATTGCCTGGCCCGAGAGAGCGGCGAGAACGGCGAGGGAGGCGCCGGCTGCTGCAAGACTCTTCATGATCATGCTCCACGCATTACTGTTACAAAATACAACGGTACCCGGAAGAGGAGCACGCCATGCGCCGCTGTGCGGCGGCTGTCCCCATCCTCACCCGTACCCAGATATGAGCGCCGTTTATGTCTGAATGATTAGCGGAATGAGGAAAAACCGTGGCGCAACGGAGGTAAAATTGGGCATGGTTAGCTCATGGTTAACGCTGCCCGAACAGGCCGGGAGACGCCCCGCGCGGGACCTGCGCCCGGGCCCGGCAGGCGCCTGAATTCCGCGACCCGGCCACTGATCCAGCACCCCTGCAGCCGCCGTATAGCGCTTATACAAGACGCGTGCCCGGACCGCAGGCTTCAGGTCCCGGCACACAAGAAAGATGCAGATGACCCCATCGACTGCCACGGCCCTGATCACCGGGGCCTCGAGCCGCATCGGCGCCGCCATGGCGCGCGACCTGGCGGCCGCAGGCTGGAGCCTTGCGCTTCACGCCAACCGCTCTGCGGACAAGGCCGAGGCGCTGGCCCAGGAGCTGCGTGCAGCCGGGTGTCGCGTCGCCGTGATCGTTTGCGACCTGCTTCACCCGGGGGCCGCCGGCCGGCTCGTCGCCGAAGCGGGCGAAGCGCTTGGCCCGCTGCACTGCCTGATCAACAATGCCTCGATCTTCGAGCCCGACGAGATGGGCGCGCTGGACGAGGACCGGTTCGACCGGCACTACGCGATCCACGTCAAGGCCCCGCTGTTCCTGACGGACGCCTTCGCTGCGGCGCTGCCGCCGGAGGCCGAGGGGCTCGTGGTCAACCTGATCGACCAGCGGGTGTGGAAGCCCACCCCGAAGTTCATGTCCTACGCTCTGTCCAAGGCAGCGCTGTGGGAGGCCACCCGGATGACCGCACAGGCCCTTGCGCCCCGGATCCGCGTCAATGCCATTGCCCCTGGCCCGAGCTTCCGCAACGAGCGGCAGACGGAGGACGACTTCCGCCGCCAGCAGGAGGCGGTGCTCTTGCGCCGCGGCCCGGCCCCGGAGGAATTCGGCGCGACCGTCCGCTATTTCTGGCAGGCCCGCTCGGTCACCGGCCAGATGCTGGCGCTTGACGGTGGCCAGCATCTGGCCTGGGAAACGGCGGATGTGGTGGGGGTTGGCGAATAGCCGCTATAGTCGGGCCAGTCCGTCATCAGATTCGCGGCGCCGCAACCGGTGCCGCCGCCAGCGATCGAACCCATGTCCGCCAGCCGTTCCCGCTCCGACACGCCCGAAGAGGCTGAGGAAATCGTCGAAACCGTCCAGCCCGCCGTTACCTTCCTGCCGGCGGAGGTCGAGACCGCACCCGGCATCGTCGGCGTGGAGGTCATTGCCGATGTGGTCAAGCGCCTGCCGATGGGGCCGGGCGTCTATCGCATGCTCGATGCGAACGGCGACGTGCTCTATGTGGGCAAGGCCCGCAGCCTGAAAAAGCGTGTGACCAGCTACACCCGCCTGCAGGGCCAGTCGAACCGGATCATGCGCATGATCATGTCGACGGCCGCGATGGAGTTCGTGCTCACGCGCACGGAAACCGAAGCCCTGCTGCTGGAAGCCAACCTGATCAAGCGGCTGCGCCCCCGGTTCAACGTGCTGCTGCGGGACGACAAGTCGTTTCCCTATATCCTGATCACGGGCGATCATGCCTCCCCGGCCATCGTCAAGCATCGCGGTGCCCGACGGCGCAAGGGCGACTATTTCGGTCCCTTTGCCTCGGCGACCGCCGTCGGCCGCACGATCAACGCGCTGCAGAAGGCGTTCCTGATCCGCAACTGCACCGACAGCTACTTCGAGAACCGCTCGCGTCCCTGCCTCCTCTACCAGATCAAGCGCTGCGCCGGCCCCTGCACGGGCGAGACCACGCCGGAGGACTATGCCGGCCTGGTGGCCGAGGCGCGCGCCTTCCTGTCCGGGCGCAGCCAGCTCGTGAAGCAGGAACTGGCGGGGCTGATGGAGGCCGCGTCGCAGCGGCTCGACTTCGAGCATGCCGCCGTCTACCGCGACCGCCTCGCCGCCCTGTCGCACATCCAGTCGCATCAGGGCATCAACCCCCAGACGGTCGACGAGGCCGATGTGGTGGCCATCCACCAGGAGGGCGGGCAGAGCTGCGTCCAGGTCTTCTTCTTCCGCACCGGGCAGAACTGGGGCAACCGCGCCTATTTCCCCAAGGCCGACAAGTCGCTGGACGAGGCTGCCGTGCTGGAGAGTTTCCTCGCGCAGTTCTACGACGACAAGCCGGCCCCGCGGCTGATCCTCCTGTCGCATGCGGTGGAGGATCAGGATCTGCTGGCGGCCGCGCTCGGCGAGCGGGCCGGCCACAAGGTCGAGGTCGCCGCGCCGAAGCGGGGCGAGAAGAAGGATCTGGTCGATCACGCGCTGACCAATGCGCGCGAGGCGCTCGGCCGGCGGCTGGCGGAAACCTCCAGCCAGGCCCGGCTGCTGGAGGGCGTCGCGGAGGTCTTTGGCCTGCCGGCCGCGCCGCGCCGCATCGAGGTCTATGACAATTCGCACATCATGGGCACCAATGCGGTCGGCTGCATGATCGTGGCCGGGCCGGAGGGCTTCGCCAAGGGCCAGTACCGCAAGTTCAACATCAAGTCCGAGGGACTGACGCCGGGCGACGACTACGGCATGATGCGGGAGGTGCTGACCCGCCGCTTCACGCGCCTGCTGAAGGATCACGCCCGCTCGCCGCTGGAGGCTGCCGACACGGTCTCCTCCGACGCGGGACAGCCGGTCGCGCCGGACCTGGAGGATGACGGCGAGGCGGATGCCGGGCTGGCGCAGGACATGCCGGCCTGGCCGGACCTGGTCTTCATCGACGGCGGCCAGGGCCAGCTCAACGCCGTGCGCGAGATCCTTGCCGGGCTCGGCATCACCGACGTTCCGCTGGTCGGCATCGCCAAGGGGCCGGACCGCGACGCCGGGCGCGAGAAATTCTTCATGGAGGGGCGGCCCTCCTTCATGCTGCCGGAGCGCGACCCGGTGCTCTATTTCGTCCAGCGCCTGCGCGACGAGGCGCACCGCTTCGCCATCGGCACCCACCGCGCCAAGCGGAAGAAGGACATCGCCCGCAATCCGCTCGACGACATCGCCGGCATCGGCCCGACCCGGAAGCGCGCCCTGCTGCGCCATTTCGGCACGGCCAAGGCGGTCTCCAAGGCCGGGATCGAGGATCTGATGGCGGTGCAGGGCATCTCCGAGACCGTCGCGCGCCTCATCTACGATCATTTCCACGACTGACGCGCCATGCTAAGGAGACGGCGGGGGAGTTGCGCTGCGCCGCAGCATGCGTGAGGCCGGAGACCGAGATCTGATGAACACCCTGGCGGCTTCCCCGTCGCGTTTCCGCCGCCTGCTGCGCGGCCTGTTCCGGCTGGCGGCCTGGGGCGGCGCGATCGTCGCGCTCGGCATGGGCGCGTTGGCGCTGATGCCATTCGTCGCCTCGGACTTCTGGTTTGCCGACAACATGAGCTTCTTCCTGCCGCAGCTGATCGGCTGTGGCGGGCTGGCGCTGCTGGGGGCGGCCCTGTGCCGGGTCCTCGCCGGCCGGCGCCTGCGCCGCACCGTCTTTGCCGGCGTGGCCGCCGTGGCGCTCGCAGCCCTTGCCGGCAGCACCGTGCTGACGGCGCTGCGCACCGCCTCGGTGCTGGCCATCGGCCGCGCCGGGGAGAGCGATCTGGCCCGCCAGCCGGACGGCCAGCCCTTCCGGGTGGTCTCGATCAATCTCGAGATGCGCTATCTCGGCGACGCCGAGTTCATGGCCTATCTGGAGAGCCTGAACGCGGACGTGCTCGTGTTCCAGGAGACCAACTGGCGCCAGCAGCTGCGATACCGCGAGAAGGTCCGCAAGGAGACAGGGCCGCTGGTCGGGCTCGGGCCCTATTTCAGCACCCATGTGATCGGCACGCTCGGCAGCATCACCTTCTTCTCGCGCTATCCGATCCTGTCGAGCGAGAGCATCCCGGTCGGCGATGTCTGCGGCGCGGGGCGGTGGGGCGAGCGCGAGATCCTGCGCATCACCCTCGACGTGAAGGGCAAGCCCGTCACCTTCGTCGCCCTGCATCCGGAAAGCCCGCGCTCGCCGTGCCGCTTCGAGGCCCGGCAAAACTACTATGCCACGCTCGGCCTGACGCTCGCCGCCCTGCGGCGCGAGGGTCAGGGCCCGGTGCTGCTGGCAGGCGACTGGAACATGTCGCCCTGGTCGGCCCACTTCAGCCAGCTGCTGGAGGCCGGTGGCCTGAAGACCCGCTTCCCGACCTTCATGCCCGTCATCACCCGCTTCTTCTTCGACTATCGCCTGAGCTGGTTCCTCGGCTCCGCTGTCGATCACATCGCGGTCTCCCCCGATGTGGAGATCCGCAGCGTCACGCTCGGCCCGGATGTCGGGTCCGACCATGTGCCGCTGATCGCCGATCTGCAACTGCCCTGACACAGGCTGGCGACCGGTCTCTGGCGACGGGCATCCGGGCCTAGGGGCCCGACGAGGAGCGGAGATCCACAGCAAAGACGGGCGCGGCCGGCTGGCGCATTGAGCCCCTCGTCCCGAGCGGCAAGAGTAGCGCCAGACCGGCGGCGATTCTTTGCCGCCTTCCCGTTGCAAGCCGGACAGCCCATGGCCAAGCTCTACTTCAACTATTCGTCGATGAACGCCGGCAAGTCGACCGTGCTGCTGCAGGCGTCCTACAACTACGTCGAGCGCGGCATGCGCACGTTGCTGATGACCGCCGCCGTCGATGACCGGGCGGGCATCGGCCGCATTGCGTCGCGGATCGGACTGTCCTCACCGGCCGACATCTTCCGCCCGGGCGACGATCTCTATGAACACATCCGTCAGGCCCATGAGGCGACGCCGGTCGATGCGGTGTTTGTCGACGAGGCCCAGTTCCTGAGCGAGACGCAGGTCTGGCAGCTGGCCCGGGCGGCCGACCGGCTCGGCATGCCGGTGATGTGCTTCGGCCTGCGCACCGACTTCCAGGGCAAGCTGTTCCCGGGCAGCCAGGCGCTGCTGGCCCTGGCCGACAGTCTCAAGGAAATCAAGACGATCTGCTGGTGCGGCCGCAAGGCAACCATGGTCGCACGGCTTGACGGCTCCGGCCGGATCGTGGAGGAAGGCGAGCAGGTGGTCATCGGCGGGGAAGATGCCTATGTTTCCCTGTGCCGCCGCCACTGGGTCGACCGTGACCTCGGGCGCGGGCCGGGTGAGCCGGCCTGAGGGCCCGGGCCGGGCGACCGGCCTGATTTCTTCCCGTCGTTCCCGGATCAAGGACGCACATGATGCTCGGCAAGCTGCTCGGTTCACTGTTCAAGGGAAGCGGCCCCAAGGCGCCGGAAGGCCCTGCCGCCCAGGAGGATTACAAGGGCTTCCTCATCCTGGCGGAACCGCGTCAGGCGGGGGGCCAGTGGCAGATCGCCGGACGCATCCTCAAGGAAGTCGACGGCGAGGCAAGGGAGCATGTCTTCATCCGTGCCGACCAGCTGCCGAGCCGTGACGAGGCAGCCGATTTCATGCTGCGCAAGGCGCGCAGCATGATCGACCAGCAGGGCGACGGCATCTTCCGCTGACCCCCGAGCGGTCGGCCCCGGCCAGAACCGGCCAGAACCGGCCAGACCCAGCAAGCGCCGGCCCGAACTTGCCAGAAGCGGACAGCGCCGGATCGTCCCGGCGTGGAGCCTGCGCCCGGCTTGAAGGCGGCCGGGCGTCTGCTATCGGGGCGTCTGCCATCGGGGCGTCGGCCTTGACACACCGCCTCAGGCGGCGCGGAGGTCTTCCAGGCGGCGGATCTGCTGTCCGGCCGCGTCGAAATTGGCCGGGTCGAGCCAGGCCTCGAAGGCAGCCTTCAGCCTTGGCCATTCGCTGTCCAGCACGGAGAACCATGCCGTGTCCCGGTTGCGGCCCTTGTAGACCATCGCCTGACGGAACGTCCCCTCGTAGGTGAAGCCCAGGCGCAGGGCCGCCCGGCGGGAGGGTCCATTGCGGTCATCGCATTTCCACTCGTAGCGGCGGTTGCCGAGGTCATCGAAGGCGTGCCGCATCATCAGGTACATTGCCTCGGTGGCCAGCGGGCTGCGCTGCAGCGCGGGGCCGTAACTGATGTGCCCCACCTCGACGACGCCATGAGCGGGGTCCATGCGCAGGAAACTGGCCACCCCCAGCGCCACTCCGCTCAGCTGGTCGACGATGGCGTAGAACAGCGGATCGGTGCGCGCTGCCATGTCGCCGTAGAACGCCACGAGCGCCGCCTCGTCGGCAAAGGGGCCATAGGCGAGATAGGTCCAGTTGCGCCCCTCCGCATCCGCCCGCCAGGCACGGAACAGGTCGGACGCGTGCCGCTCCATCGCGAGTCGCTCCAGCCGGCACAGCCGGCCGTCCAGCCTGCGTCCGTCGGGCAGCGCCGCGCCGCGCCAGTCGGCCACCGCCGCGCCAACGGGAAGTCCTGTCTCGGAACCGGGCATGCTGTCCTCCGCCATGTTTCGGATGCGCCGGTTCTAGCCGACAGGAACCTGCTCGCAGAAGCACCGCTTGCCCCGCAAATCGGGGCACCAGTTGCGGCCACGGGGCCTCTGCCCCGCTGCATGCGTTGACACCCCTGCCCGCGCATGCTTGTGTCCCCCCGAAATGTCCCTGCCCTCGCAGCCACAGATCCTTCATGGCCCGTAATGTCGTCCTGAGCCTGCCGAACATCCTGACCTACGCACGGATACTCGCGATTCCGGGCGTGGTGGCATGCTTCTATTTCGACGGCACCACGCCGCGCTGGATCGCCCTGTCGATCTTCATCGCGGCCGCCGTCACCGATTTCTTCGACGGCTACCTGGCCCGGGCCTGGCAGCAGCAATCCGCACTGGGGCGCATGCTGGACCCGATCGCCGACAAGCTGCTCGTCGCCGTCTGCCTCCTCCTGCTGGTGGACAAGGGCGACATTGCCGGCTGGTCGCTGATCGCCGCCATCATCATCCTGTGCCGCGAGATCCTGGTGTCGGGACTGCGCGAATTCCTCGCCGAACTGCGCGTCAGCGTGCCGGTGACCAAGCTCGCCAAGTGGAAAACGACGGTGCAGCTCGTGGCCGTCGCCCTGCTGGTCGCCGGACCGGCCGGTGAGACAATCCTGCCCGGCACGATGCTCGCGGGCTTGATCGCCCTCTGGATTGCGGCAATGCTGACGCTCTACACCGGTTACGATTACTTCCGGGCCGGAATCGGACATCTGATCGAGGAGTGATCCCGGCACACCGTCCGGGGCCCGGGCGCCGCGTCACGGAGGTCGGTGCAGCAACGGGACCGGCGCGCGACTGGCACGAGGCACGACACGCATGCTCATCCGCTATTTCGCCTGGGTTCGGGAACGCGTCGGCCTTGACCGCGAAGAGGTCGAGCTGCCGCCGACCGTCGTCACCGTGGCCGACGTGATCACCTGGCTGCAGACCGTGGACGACGCCCACGGCCATGCCTTCGAGGATCCGGAGGTCATCCGCGCGGCGCTTGACCAGGTGCATGTGGAACCCGACACCCCGATCGGCGCAGCGCGGGAGATCGCATTCTTCCCGCCGATGACGGGGGGCTGATGTGAGCGCACCCGTGTCACAACAGGCCTCCGGCGACCAGCCGCTTTTGAGCGTGCGCGTCCAGGCCGAGGATTTCGATCCCGCCGAGGCCGGAGCCCTGCTCACCCGGGGCCGCCGGGATGTCGGGGCCCTGGTCACCTTCACCGGACTGTGCCGTGACGAACAGGGCCGCCTTGCCGCCCTTGAACTCGAGCATTTTCCGGGCATGGCCGAGGAGCAGCTGACCCGGATCGCCGAAGAGGCGCTGGCCCGCTGGCCGCTGACGGGGCTGGTCGTGATCCACCGCCACGGGCGGATCGCGCCGGGCGCCAACATCGTCCTGGTCGCCGCCGCCTCCTCGCACCGGCAGGCAGCCTTCGAGGCCGCAGATTTTCTCATGGACTACCTGAAGTCGCGCGCCCCCTTCTGGAAAAAGGAAATCCTGGCGGACGGCTCGTCGGGCAGCTGGGTGGCCGCCAGGCAGACGGACGAGGACCGCCTCACGCGCTGGTGAGCCGCAGGAGGCGGAACGGGTCTTGACCTCGCCCCATTTCTGACCGACTGGTTGGTCTTCCCGGTCCGCCCTCTCCCTCCCTCCGCGAACCGCCCGTCTTCTGCCGCAAGGCTCCTGAGGTTATCCGATGTCAGACACGGCCCGGCCCGACGGCCCGGACGCACGGCCGCATCCCGGCCTGTCCTTCCTCGAATTCGTGATCATGGTCGCGGCGCTGATGGCGCTGAACGCGCTGGCCATGGACATCATGCTGCCCGCCCTGCCCGACATCGGCGACGCGCTGCAGATCGCCCACGAGAACGACCGCCAGCAGATCCTGATCGCCTATCTGGTCGGCTTCGGTGGCGCGCAGCTGCTGTTCGGACCGCTGACGGACCGGTTCGGACGGCGGAGCATCATCCTCGGCAGCCTCGGCCTCTATGCCGCCGCAAGCCTCTACGCCCTGATCGGACAGTCGCTCGACGAGCTGCTCGTGGCACGGCTGCTCCAGGGCATCGGCTGCGCCGGCACCCGCGTGGTTGCCGTCTCGGTGGTCCGCGACTGCTATGCGGGGCGCCGGATGAGCCAGGTCATGTCGCTGGTGATGATGATCTTCATGGCGGTGCCGATCGTGGCACCGTCGATCGGCCAGGCGATCCTGCTGGTCGCGGACTGGCACTGGATCTTCAGCACGCTGCTGATCGCCGGCGTGGTCATGCTGCTGTGGACCGGGCTGCGGCTGCCGGAGACCTTGCCGGCGGAGCGTCGGCGGCCGCTGGAGCTGCGGCCGGTGCTGCGCTCCTATGCGCGCGTTCTCACCAATCGCCTGAGCCTTGGCTACACGCTGGCCACCACCTCGATCTTCGGCGCGCTGTTTTCCTTCATCTCGATGGCACAGCAGATCTTCGTCGACATCTTCGGCCTTGGCGTCTGGTTTCCCGTCGTCTTCGCCGGGGTCGCCATCACCATGGCCTGCGCCTCGTTCCTGAACTCGCGTCTGGTGATCGCCATCGGCATGCGCCGGCTGTCCCACGCCGCGGTCCTGATGTTCATCGCCTTCGGCCTGCTGCAATGCCTGATGCAGGCGACGGGCGTGCAGGATGTGTGGCTGTTCACGGCCTGCATGGCGGTCAACATGGCCTGTTTCGGCTTCATGGGCGGAAACTTCAATTCCATGTCGATGGAGCCGCTGGGGGACATCGCCGGCACCGCCTCCTCGGTGATCGGCTTTGTCACCACGCTCGGCGGCGCCATCCTGGGCTTCCTCGTCGGGCAGCAGTTTGACGGCACCCTGTGGCCGATCGCGCTCGCCTGTGCCGGCTATGGCACGCTGGGGCTCGGCTTCGTGCTGCTGGCCGAACGCGGCAAGCTGTTCCAGACGCAGCACGCCCCCGCGCCCCGGCCCTGAGCCGCCTGTCGGCGCTGCCCCGGCCGGAGCCTGCCTTCCCGCCGGTCGGGGAAAGCAGGCGCACAGGTCACTCGGCCGCGTTCAGCTGGTCCGCCTGCCCTCGCACCAACGCGTCGTAGTCGCGCAGCAGGGTGGTGGTGATGTCGCCAACGGTGAAGCTGTAGGGCCCGATCTCGGACACCGGCGTCACCTCGGCGGCGGTTCCGGTCAGGAAGCACTGCTCGAAGCCGCCAAGTTCCTCCGGCAGGATCACCCGCTCGATCACCTCGAACCCGCGCGCCCGCGCCAGCCCGATGACGGTCCGCCGGGTGATGCCATCGAGGAAGCAGTCCGGTTTCGGCGTGTGGATCCGTCCGTCCTGAACGAAGAAGACATTGGCCCCGGTCGCCTCGGCCACCTGTCCGCGCCAGTCGAGCATCAGCGCGTCTGCATAGCCCTTGTTCTCGGCCTCGTGCTTGGACAGGGTGCAGATCATGTAGAGCCCGGCGGCCTTGGACTTGTAGGGCGCGGTCGCCGGGTCGGGGCGGCGATACTTCGCCATGTCGAGGCGGATGCCCTTCAGCTTCTCTTCCGGCTTGAAGTAGCTCGGCCACTCCCAGGCCGCGATGGCGAGATGGATGGTGTTGTGCCGGGCCGACACGCCCATCATCTCGCTGCCGCGCCAGGCAACCGGGCGCAGATAGGCATCAACCAGGTTCATCCGCCGCAGAAGCTCTTCCTTCGCCGTATTGATGGTCGCGCTGTCGAAGGGGATCCTGAACCCCAGCATGTCCGCCGAGGCATGCAGACGCTCGGTGTGCTCCTCGCTCTTGAAGATCCGCCCGCCATAGGCGCGCTCGCCTTCAAAGACGGAGCTGGCATAATGCAGGCCGTGGGTGAGGACATGCAGCTTGGCCTCGCTCCAGGGCACGAACACGCCATCGTACCAGATGACACCGTCTCGCTGATCAAAGGGAACTGCTGCCATGATTTCCTCTCTCCCGCGCAGTCTTGCGCCTGTTCCGGTCCACGTCGCCGGTTCGGACCGCAGAGGGGACCGGCCAACGGGAACGGCAGTTTTGCACCGTGGCGTAACAATCGGTATCCTGAAGTGACAGGACGATCCCGCCGGATTCTCCTAATGAACCGCAGAGGCCGGAAGGAGCAGGGTCGGACCCTCTGATGATCCGGATCTCGGCACGATCCTTTCGCCCGAGTGGTGAAACTGGTAACAATCGATCAAAATTAAGTCAATATGGCTGACATAAATTTCATGACCTCCACCAGTTTCGATCCCTCGGTCCCGCCGCGCAAGCCGGGGGCAGGCCGCGCGGACACGCCTCCGCCGGGCGAGGCAGCCCCGCCCTATGATCTCATCGAACTGCTGTTCTTTGCCTACCGCGACTTCACCGCCGATCCGGATACGGTCCTGGCGGATTTCGATTTCGGCCGGGCGCACCACAGGGTCCTGCATTTCGTCGACCGGAATCCCGGCATCCGCGTGACCGACCTGCTGGCAATCCTGCGCATCACCAAGCAGAGCCTTGGCCGGGTGCTGAAGCAGCTGGTGGACGAGGGCTACATCGACCAGCGCCCCGGCCCCCAGGACCGACGCCAGCGGCTGCTGCACACCACCGAGAAGGGAGAGGTGCTGGCGCGCAAGCTGGCGGCCATGCAGGCGCTGCGGATCGACGATGCGGTTGCGGCCCTGCCGGAGGGCGGTGCCGACGTGGTGCGCCGGTTCCTCTACCAGATGATCGACGCGGATCTGCGCCCGGATGTCGGTCGCATGCTCGGAGCCACGGCCCTGCTGCGGGTCGAGGGCCCGGCGGGCCGGCGGAGCGACAACAGCGAGACCTGAGCCCATGCCCAAGGCCCCCGACGACAACGCCCCTCACCTGCTGCTCGTGGACGATGACAGCCGCATCCGCGACCTCCTGGGGCGCGTGCTGCGCGAGGACGGCTACCGCGTGACGACGGCAGCCAATGCGGCCGAGGCCCGCCGCTGCCTCGCCGGGCTCGACTTCGACCTGCTGATTCTCGACATCATGATGCCCGGCGAGAGCGGCCTTGATCTCGCCGCCTCCCTCCGCCGCGAGACGGCCGTGCCGATCCTGATGCTGACGGCACGCTCGGAGGCCGAGGACAGGATCGCCGGGCTTGAGGCCGGCGCGGATGACTATCTGCCCAAGCCCTTCGAGCCGCGCGAACTCATGCTGCGGATTGCGGCCATCCTGCGTCGCGGCGGCCCGCGGCGCAGCGAACGCCCGGCCGAGGTACGCTTCGGCCCCTTCACCTATCAGCCCGAACGCGGGGAACTGAAGCGCGGCGACGACCTCATCCGCCTGACCGACCGGGAGAAGCAGATCCTGAACATCTTCGCCGACCAGCCCGGCGCGACCGTGCCGCGGCACAAGATCGTCGGTGACGACAGCGGGCTCGGCGAACGGACGGTGGACGTGCAGATCAACCGGCTGCGGCGCAAGATCGAGGACGATCCGGCCAATCCGATCTACCTGCAGACGGTGCGCGGGATCGGCTACAGGCTTGCCTGTGACTGAGCCCCCGACCCCGGATCCCGCGGCCACGAACCAGACCGCCGAGCGCAGCCCGGACCGGCCCCGCCCGACCGGCGTCGTGGGACGGCTTCTCGACCTGTTCGACATCGCGGCAGCCCCCTACCGCCTCCTGGCCGGAGGGCTCTACCGCTTCATGCCGAAGGGGCTCTACACCCGGGCGCTGCTGATCATCGTGGTGCCGATGGTCGTGCTGCAGTCGGTCCTTGCCTTCGTCTTCATGGAGCGGCACTACCAGCTCGTCACCAACCGCCTGTCCGAGGCTGTGGTCCGCGAGATCGCGGCCGTCGTCTACGTGCTGGAGAACTATCCCCAGGACACCGGCTACCGGCTGATCGAGGAAATGGGCAGCCGTGCCCTCGACATGACCGTCACCGTGCTGCCGCCCGAACCGCTGCCGCCACCACGCCCGAAGCCCTATTTCGACCTGATCGACCACAACCTCAGCCGGGAGATTTCCGAGCGCATCGGCAAGCCCTTCTGGATCGACACGATCGGGCGCTCGCGCTTCGTCGAGGTGCGCATCCAGCTCCGCGACAAGGTGCTGCGGGTCGTGACCCGACGCAGCCAGACCTATGCCTCGAACTCCCATATCTTCCTGGTCTGGATGATCTGCACGTCGCTGGTGCTGATTGTCATCGCCATGATTTTCCTGCGAAACCAGATCCGGCCGATCGAGCGGCTGGCCAATGCGGCCGAGAGCTTCGGCAAGGGCCGGCCGATGGAAACCTTCCGTCCGAGCGGTGCCCGCGAGGTTCGCCGCGCCGCCCAGGCCTTCATCGAGATGCGGCGGCGCATCGAGCGGCAACTGGAGCAGCGCACGACCATGCTGGCCGGCGTCAGCCACGACCTGCGGACGATCCTGACGCGCTTCCGCCTGCAGCTGGCGCTGTTCGGCGACACGCCCGAAACCGCCGGCATGAAGCGGGACGTCAATGAGATGAACCACATGCTGGAGGACTATCTTGCCTTCGCGCGTGGCGACAGCGGCGAGGCGGTCGTGGCGACGGACATGTCGCTGATGCTGGAAGAGCTTGAAGAAGAAGCCGAAATCATCGGCGCGACGGCGCGCTCGACCTTCACCGGCGAGCCGGATGTGCAGCTGCGTCGCAATGCCGTGAAGCGGTCGCTGATGAACCTTGTCACCAACGCCGCGCGCCACAGCACCAACGTCACCATCACCGGCCGCCACGCCGACGGCTGGCTGACCGTCACCATCGACGATGATGGTCCGGGCATCCCGCCGGAGGAGCGCGAGAACGTCTTCCGTCCGTTCTACCGGCTCGACGAGGCGCGCAACCAGGACGAGGGCGGAAGCGGCCTCGGGCTTGCGATTGCCCGCGACATCGCCCGCAGCCATGGCGGCGACATCCAGCTCGAGGACAGCCCGCAAGGCGGCCTCAGGGCCCGCTTCCGGATCCCCGGCTGATCTGCCAGCCTGTTGATTTCAAAAATGTTTCAGTAAAGCCGGCCGCCGAGAGGAACGTCCTGGTCCGGCGCGATCAGCACCACCTCGCCGGCCTCGTCCGGCACGCCGAGCGTCAGAACCTCGGACATCACCGGCCCGATCTGGCGCGGCGGGAAGTTGACCACGGCCAGCACGCGACGCCCGATCAGGGCCTCGGGCGTGTAGTGTCTGGTGATCTGGGCCGACGAGCGCTTCACGCCGATCTCGGGACCGAAATCGATGCGCAGCTTGAAGGCCGGCTTGCGGGCTTCGGGGAAGGGTTCGGCCTCGACAATCCGGCCGACGCGAATGTCGACCTTGAGGAAGTCATCGAAGCCGATCTGGCCCTGGGGGGCAGAGGCGGAAGGGGCAGACATGTCAGGAACCCTTTGAATGGACAGGACCGTCACCGTGCCGGTCGCGTCGGGCAAAGACAAGTGTCTTCCGCTGCTTAAGCGCCGGGAGCGGCGGCGCCGGAGCCATTTTCCGACAGGTCGTCGGCCGCATCCTCCTGACGCCGCGCGCGCCGCCGGGAGCGACGTTCGGCCAGCCGGCACAGCCCTTTCATCAGCGGCCGGGCCGCCCGCTCGGCCCCGTCCAGCCGGTCCATCCACACCTCGCCCTTGTCGAGCGCCCGGTCGAGCGCGGCCATGGTGCGGGGCAGGCCGGGATCGTCCTCGTCCAGGAAGACGTCGACGACCCGCGCGAAGGAGATTGCCAGTCCCTGCAAGACGAGAGCGCCCTTGAACCCGGGGATCGAAATGCCGGCGGCACTCAGCATCCAGCCCTGCGACCGCAGGGCGATGCCGTTCAGAGCCAGGGCCAGGGCCGGGTCGCGACGGACGGAAGACCTGAGACTTTTCAAACCCTTGCGGTAAGAGCCGAGCATGTCGAGGCGTGACATCAGCACGTCGAACAGCCGGTCCCGCGGCGGCTGGTCGCCCATGTCCTCGTCGAGATCATCGAGCACCTTGCGGTCGATCCGGGCCGCGAAGGCCTCGAGGATGTCCATCCGCGACGACACGGCAAGGCGCAGGTCGCCGAGGCTCATGCCGGCTTCCCGGGCCACCTCGGGCAGCGTTATGTCCTTGAAATCCCGGGTTTCGAGCAGACGGAACAAGGTGTCCACGGCCTGCTCGCGCAGGTCCGGGGCGGTGGGCTTGGCAGATTTTGCAGCAGACATCGGCGCGTCTCCCGACCGGAACCAACAGGACTGTCTGCCGGTGAATGTAGGGGGGCGACCGCCAAAAGGCAAAGAGGGCCCCCCCCGGGACGGGTGCCAAGCCCGGCACGGACCGGGCCACGCAGAGCCGTCGACGGGGCCTCGACAAACGCAGGCCCCGCCCCGACACTTTCAGGTCAAAGACCGACAAAACGGGAGAATTCAGCCCGCCAGCTCGCGCGCCCGCTGCGCCGCAGCCGAAACGGCCGCATCCATCAGCGGCTGCAGCCCGTCCGGCGCCATCAGCACCGAGAGGGCCGCGGCCGTCGTCCCGTTCGGGGAGGTGACGTTCTGCCGCAGCACCGCCGGGGTGTCATCCGAGCGGAACAGCAGCTCCCCCGCGCCCGAGACGGTCGCCTCGGCGAGACGGGCGGCCAGGTCCGCCGGCAGACCTGCCTTGCGGCCAGCCTCGGCCAGACACTCGGCCATCAGGAAGACATAGGCCGGGCCGGAGCCGGAGACGGCGGTGACCAGATCGATCTGGTCCTCCGAGGTCAGCCACTCGACGCTGCCCACGGCCGAGAGCAGCTCGGCCACCATGGCGCGGTCGGGGTCGGAGACGGCCGGCGTCGGGAACAGGGCAGTCACGCCCCGGCCGACCATCGCCGGGGTGTTGGGCATCGCGCGGATGATCGGCACCGGCCCGAAGGCAGCCTCGAAGGCGCGGACCGGCGTGCCGGCGGCGACGGAGAGAACGAGGGTGTCCGGGGCAACGGCCGGAGCAAGCCCCGGCAGCACCGATCCCATGATCTGCGGCTTGACGGCGATGAGAACGAGAGCAGCCCGCGTTCCGGCGGGGACGACCGGCGCATGGACAATGCCGTGCTGCGCCAGGAACGCCTTCAGGTCATCGGACGGATTGGGGTCGACGACCAGCAGGCTGGCCGCGTCGATGCCCCGGGAGAGCCAGCCCGCGAGCATGGCTCCGCCCATCTTGCCGGCCCCGACGATGACGAAGGGGCGCTCCCTGGAAAACCTCATGCTTCTCCCGCTGTGTCAAAAAGGGCGGTCGCCACCGCCTCGGATGCGCTCTTGCCAGCCCAGAGAACGAACTGGAAGGACTGATAATAGCGTTCGCAGGACTCCAGCGCATTGGCGAGCATCGCCTCGATCTGCGCGCTGGTGGCCTCCGCCCCGCCGGCCAGCAGCAGCGACTGGCGGTACATGACCATGGACTCCCGGCTCCACAGGTCGAAGTGACCGAGCCACATCTGCTCGTTGATCAGCGCCAGCAGGCGGACGATCTCGGTCTTGCGCGGCTCCGTCACCTTCAGGTCGAAGGCACAGGCCAGATGCAGCGCCTCCAGCTCCTCCATCCAGGTGAAGGAGACGTGGTAGTCGCACCAGGTGCCTCCGATGGAGATGGAGATCTCGTCCTCGCCGGACCGCTCGAAGGCCCAGTCGTTCAGCGCGGCAACATGTTCGATGGTGTCGACGGGATTGGCGGGACGCTCGTATTCGAACTCGATGAGGCTCATGGCGATCCTCTCCGTTGCGGGCCGCCGAGCCGGGGCAGGACGCCACCGGACCAGCAGGTCAGTCCCATGAAACGCAGGGCACCAGAGCGGCATCTTCGGCCCTTAACCGGCGCGTGGACGAATCCCTGTGTTGAATCAGAATATAAGGTTCCTTCGCAATTGCAGTACAAAAGCGCCGGACCGTTCCGATCAATTCTTGTGGACGAGCCTTGCAGCCCGTCGGGGCAGGACGAGGACCGGGAGACCGGACAACCGCCCCCTCGGCACCAACCCTAGCACAGGGTCCCTGCCGTCCGCGACCTCGCGGCACTGCCGACCGGATGCCCGCAACGGACAGGCGCAAACCCCGGCCAGCCCGCGCGCCGGCCGGCTTACTCGTCGGCCGTCCTGGTCTTGCGCGCCGGCTTGGCCGCCGTCTCGGCGAGACGGGCTTCCAGCTCGGCGACGCGGGCTTCGAGCGCCTCGACCCGGTCCAGGGCGCGCACGGCCATGTCGCGGGCGACGTCGAAGTCCTCGCGCTTGACGATGTCCATGTCGGACAGGAAGCGTTCGGCCTGGGCACGGAAGGCCGTCTCCACCTCGCGGCGGGCCCCCTGCGCGACGCCGGCGGCATCGGTCATCAGCTTTGCGAATTCGTCGAGAAACCTGTTCGGGCCCTGGTTCATGACACGCTCCTGTCGGCTGGAGCCGCAAGGGAGGCGCGGCCCGCTTGCACACACCTATTGACCTTTTGCGCCAACTTCAAGGTGAGCGCGCCGCGACTTGACGCCCGCCGGCGAATGCGCAAGGTCTCACACGGCCGCGCCCCGGCACAAAAGGCAGCCCGGACCCGTGAGGATGACCGATGACCCCCCTGCTCGCCCTGCCCTTCCCGGCCATTGATCCGGTGCTGATCGAAGTCGGCCCCATCGCCATCCGCTGGTATGCGCTGGCCTATATCGCCGGCATCCTGCTTGCCTGGCGCTACATGGTGCAGGTGGTGCGCAAGGACGCCCTGTGGGGCGGCACGCCCCGGCCGACGCCGCTCGACATCGACGATTTCGTCGTCTGGGCAACGCTCGGCATCGTCGCCGGCGGGCGTCTCGGCTATGTCCTGTTCTACAATCCGGCCTATTATCTCCAGAACCCGCTCGAGATCTTCGCGATCTGGACCGGCGGCATGTCCTTTCACGGCGGCTTTGCCGGCACGGTCCTGGCCATGGTGCTCTACGCAAGGGCACGCGGCCTCACTGTCTGGACCCTGTTCGACCTGGCCGGCATCGCCGCGCCCATCGGCCTTTTCTTCGGCCGGATCGCCAACTTCATCAACAGCGAGCTGTGGGGACGCCTGAGCGATGCCCCCTGGGCCGTCGTCTTTCCGAACGGCGGCCCGTTCCCGCGCCATCCGAGCCAGCTCTACGAGGCGGCGCTGGAGGGGATCGTGCTGTTTCTGGTCCTGCGGCTCCTGTCGCACCGCTCGCATCTCCTGCAGAAGCCGGGCTTCCTCGCCGGTGCCTTTGCCGCCGGCTACGGCGTCGGGCGCTCGATTGCCGAGCTTTTCCGCGAGCCCGACGCCCACATCGGCTTCCTCGCCGGCAGCCTGACCATGGGCATGCTTCTGTCGGTGCCGATGATCCTGGCCGGCGTGGCCCTGATGGTGTGGTCGGCCCGCCGGGCACCCGCCGCATGAGCGAAAACCGGCTGAAGGCGCGGCTTGAAGACCGGATCCGGCTGACCGGGCCGATGAGTGTCGCCGACTACATGACCGCCTGTCTCGCAGACCCGCAGGACGGCTATTACACGACCAGCCCGGAGCCCTTCGGCCGCGACGGCGACTTCATCACGGCGCCCGAGGTGAGCCAGATGTTCGGCGAGCTGATCGGCGGCTGGGTGCTGGCGACCTGGATCGCCATGGGCACGCCCGATCCGGTGCATCTCGTCGAGCTGGGGCCCGGACGCGGCACGCTGATGGCGGACCTGCTGCGGACCGCGAGGCTGCGCCCGGCGTTTCTGGCGGCCGTGCGCGTCCACCTCGTCGAGGTGAGCCCGCGACTGCGCGCAAGGCAGGCCGACACGCTCGCCCCCCTGATCGCGCCCCTGAGCGGTACCCTGACAGGTTCCGGCATGGCTGCCGTTACCTGGCACGACCGCCTCGCCGAGGTTCCGGCAGGACCGACGATCCTGATCGCCAACGAGTTCTTCGACGCCTTGCCGATCCGGCAGTACCAGAAGACCCCGGCAGGCTGGCGCGAGCGCGTGGTCGGGCTGGATGCGACCGGTGCCCTGACCTTTGGCGTTGGCGGGGCGGCGCTGGCGGAGGACGTCGTCCCGACCGGCGCCAGGGACGCAGCGCCCGGGGCCATCCTCGAAGTGTCGCCGGCGAGCCTCGCCGTCGCCCAGGAACTGGCCGGCCGCCTGGTCAGCGACGGCGGCGCGGCCCTGCTGATCGACTACGGGCACCTGCGCTCCGCGCCGGGCGACACGCTGCAGGCGCTTTCGCGCCATGCCTTTGCCGATCCGCTGGCCGAACCGGGCAAGGCAGACCTGACGGCGCATGTGGATTTCGAGGCCCTGGCGCGGGCGGCGACACACGCCGGGGCGGAGGCCCTGGCGCCGCTGACGCAAGGCGAATTCCTGCTGCGGCTCGGCCTGCTGGAGCGGGCCGGGCAGCTGGGCGCGGGCAAGGACGCCGCCACGCAGGAAAGGCTGCGCGGCGAGGTCGAGCGGCTGGCCGCGCCGGACCAGATGGGCGAGCTGTTCAAGGTGCTTGCCCTTGCAGCGCCGGGTCTGGTTCCGCCGGGCTTCGAGCGGCGGGGGAAATGAGGGGGATCAAGGCGGGGCTGCCACGGACGCTGGCGGTTGATGGTCCTTGCAGGGTGAAAGGAGACAACGTCTTCGGCTTTGGCGGGGGGTGGCTCAGCTCCCCCCACCCCCGAACCCTTTCCTGGCCGTGCCACGGGAACAAATCCCGGACGCCCGGACTTACAGGATCAGGTTGAAGCGGACTGCCGGCTTCAGAGATTTGACAGGCCCGGACAAGCGCCGCAGGATCGGCGCGCCGGGAGCGACCAGCGGAGAGAGCGCATGATCACGTCTGACCTTCTCGACCAGCCCGGGGTCCTGCGGCACGGGTTCTTCACCCGGCAGGGCGGCGTGTCCGGGGGGATCTACGAGAGCCTGAACATCGGTCTGGGCTCCGACGACGACCGGGCCCATGTGCTGGAAAACCGGGCGCGGATTGCCGGGAAGCTGGCGGTTGCGCCGGAGCGGCTGGTGTCGCCCTATCAGGTCCACTCCCCCGACGTGATCACCGTCGAGGCCCCGTTTGCGGCGGATGCCGACCGGCGGGCCGATGCGCTGGTGACCGCGACGCCCGGACTGGCGCTCGGCATCTCGACGGCAGACTGCGGACCGGTGCTGTTTGCCGACCTGCAAGCGCGGGTGATCGGCGCAGCCCATGCCGGCTGGCGCGGGGCGCTGACCGGGGTGCTCGACAACACGATTGCAGCGATGGAAGCGCTGGGGGCCGAGCGCGGCCGGATCCGGGCCGTTCTGGGGCCGACGATCTCGCGCGCCGCCTATGAAGTCGGCCCGGAGTTTCAGGCCCGGTTCCTGGAGGAGGCCGAAGGCAGCGGGGCCTTCTTCAGCCCGTCGCAGAAGCCTGGGCATTTCATGTTCGACCTGCCGGCCTTCATCCTCGCCCGGCTGACGGCGGCCGGCGTCGGGGCTGCGGAAAGCCTCGGCCTCTGCACCTATGCCGACGAGGAGCGGTTCTTTTCGTATCGCCGGACCACCCATCGCAAGGAACCGGACTACGGCCGGCTGATGTCGGCCATCGTCATTGAGGGAGCATGACGCATGGCGCTGCATTTTTCGGATGACGAGTTCGCGGCCCGCCGCGCCCGGCTGCAGGGACGGATGGGCGAGGAGAAACTTGATGCCATGCTGCTCTTCGCGCAGGAGAGCATGTACTGGCTGACCGGCTACGACACGTTCGGCTTCTGCTTCTTCCAGTGCCTGGTGGTGACGGCGGACGGGCGGCAGGTGCTGCTGACCCGCTCCGCTGACCAGCGGCAGGCGCGGCACACCTCCAACATCGCCGACGTGCGGATCTGGGTGGACCGGGGCGGGGCAAGCCCGGTGGCACAGCTGAAGGAGCTGCTGTTCGAGCTGGACCTGCTCGGTGCCAGGCTTGGCGTCGAGTATGACACCCATGGCATGACCGGCAAGATCGGCCGCGAGCTGGACGAGACGCTGCGCAGCTTTGCCGAGCTGCGCGACGCCTCGACCGTGATCCCGCGCCTGCGCGCCGTGAAGAGCCCGGCCGAGCTGGACTATGTCCGCGAGGCCGCGCGGCTCGCCGATGCGGCCTATCTGGCGGCGCTGGAGGAGATCCGCCCGGGGGCCGACGAGGGCCGCATCCTGGCCGTGCTGCAGGGCACGATCCTGGAAGGCGGCGGCGACTATCCGGGCAACGAGTTCATCATCGGCTCGGGCCGCGACGCGCTGCTGTGCCGCTACAAGGCCGGGCGGCGGCACCTGTCCGAGCGCGACCAGATCACGCTGGAATTCGCGGGCGCCTATCGCCACTACCATGCCGCCCTGATGCGCACGGTGATCGTCGGCGAACCGACACCCCGGCATGTCTACATGCACGAGGCCTGCCTGGCAGCCCTGTCCGCGGTGGAGACGAAGCTGGTGCCCGGCAGCACCTTCGGCGACATCTTCGACGCCCACGCCGAGGCGATGGACGCACGGGACCTCATGCCCCACCGGCTCAACGCCTGCGGCTATTCGCTGGGCGCCCGCTTCACGCCGAGCTGGATGGACTGGCCGATGGCCTATCGCGGCAACGAGGCGGGGGTGGAGCCGAACATGGTCATCTTCCTGCACATGATCCTCGCCGATTCGGCCAACGAGACGGCCATGACCCTCGGCCGCACCTATCTGACCACCGAGAGCGGACCTGTGCCCTTGTCGGCACTGCCTCTCGACCTTGCCGTCAAGGCAGGCTAAACCAAGCTGAAACAGGGTGTTTGCGCCGCAAGGCGTGCCGCTTGAGGACTGACCGGACCGCAACTCGCGACCCACGAGAAAAGATGACGACGACCTTGCCCGCTGCCGCGAAGCGCTTTGCTGCCGCCGCCCTTCTCCTTGCCGTCGCAGCCTGCGGCCCGACGCCCGAGCCGCCGCGCCCGGTGACGCCCCCTGCCCCCTCGACGGCCGCCCCGACCACGCCGGCTCCCTATGTGCCGGTGGAACAGGCCACCTTCGCCTTCGAGCCCTTCATCGGCGCACCCGGCAACGTCGCCGACGACCTGTCGCGCCAGATCGGCACCCGCGCCCGCGACGAGGGCCTGACCCTCGTGCGCCGCGCCGACCTCAGGGCGACCTTCCGCGTCAAGGGATACCTGTCGGCCTCCGGCTCTCCGGCCTCCTCGGCCGTGTTCTACGTCTTCGACGTGTTCGACGCCCATGGCCTGCGCGTGACGCGCCTGTCGGGCAGCGAACTGACGCAGGGCGTCAGCGGCGACCCGTGGCGCAGCGCCGACGCCGACACGCTGAAGCGCATCGCCGCGACCTCGGTCATGCAGCTGAAGGCCTGGCTGCTGAGCCGGCCGGCCCCGGCCGGCGCGGCCGCCACCGGGCAGGCCCCGCGCCCGCGCGCCGGCTGAACCGGCGCCGCATGGCCCCCGGATCAGGCCGCGGGCCCGTTGCTTAGCCGGTTCGGTTAGCCATAGCAGCAGGCAGGCGCAAAAAAACGAGGGTCTTGTGCACCTGCACGGTTGTCGGCGGAACGGGACGTTGTTACAACGCCGCCGCCGGCTGCCGGTTGCGGTGCCAGGCTGGCATGCCCTCCACGGGCATGCGACTTCGACGCGGACCATCGACGACAGAGGACGAGGACGCCGGATCGCGGACGGGCCTCGCAACGTCGCATCTAGAGGACTGGCGGCCCATGAAAATCGTCGCGGGCAATTCCAATCGCGCGCTCGCCGAAGAGATCTCCAAGTACCTCGATGTCCCGCTGGCGCATTGCCAGGTCCGGCGCTTCGCCGATCAGGAGGTCTTCGTCGAACTTCAGGAAAACGTGCGTGGCGAGGATGTCTTCGTGGTTCAGTCCACGAGCTATCCGGCCAATGACCACCTGATGGAACTCCTGATCATCATCGATGCGCTGCGCCGCTCCTCCGCGCGCCGCATCACCGCCGTGGTCCCCTATTTCGGCTATGCCCGCCAGGACCGCCGCGCCTCCGGCCGCACGCCGATCTCGGCCAAGCTGGTCGCCAACCTGATCACCGAAGCTGGTGCCGACCGCGTCCTGACGCTGGACCTGCACGCCGGCCAGATCCAGGGCTTCTTCGACATCCCGACCGACAACCTGTTCGCCGCCCCGGTGATGACCCGCGACATCAAGGAGCGTTACGCGACCGACAATGTCATGGTCGTCTCGCCGGACGTCGGCGGCGTGGTGCGCGCCCGCGCGCTGGCCAAGCGCATCGATGCGCCGCTCGCCATCGTCGACAAGCGCCGCGACCGGCCGGGCGAGTCGGAAGTCATGAACATCATCGGCACCGTCGACGGCAAGGACTGCATCCTGGTCGACGACATCGTCGACAGCGGCGGCACGCTGTGCAACGCCGCCGAGGCGCTGCTGAACAAGGGCGCGAAGTCGGTGACCGCCTACATCACCCACGGCGTCCTGTCCGGCGGTGCGGTGGCCCGCGTCTCCGCCTCGAAGCTGAAGGAACTGGTGATCACCAATTCCATCGAGCCGACCGCCGCCGTCATCGCCGCCGCCAACATCCGCACGATCTCGATCGCTCCGCTGATGGGCGAGGCGATCAACCGCACGGCGCTGGAAGAATCGGTGTCGAGCCTGTTCGACTGATCCGGACAGCTCCGGTTTTCGGCAAGGGGCGCCCGGTGGGCGCCTTCAGACTGCTGACAAACCTACTCACAGTCATCCCGGCCCAGCTGAGCGTCAGCGAAGCGCCGAGCCGGGATCCAGATATCAGCCGCGCGAAGCGCGACACACCTGTCGGTCGCAAGTCGTATCGAGTTGACTTGGTTTTGCGCTCGCATGCGCTCGCACAGACACGCTGGATTCCGGATCTGCGGTTCGCTGGACGCTCACCTTGTCCGGAATGACGGCAAACTGACGAAACTCCGAAGTTTGTCAGCAGTCTGGGGCGCCCGGTGGGCGCCTTTTGTGTTTGCGACAATCGGCGCGGTGTCGCGGCCCTGCCGCTGCCCCTAAACCTGCTCTGGCCTGCCAGTGGACGGAGATCCCGATGACCCAGACCCTAGAAGCCACCATTCTCGCCGTCTTCACCGGCAAGGCACGCGACCGCTGGGAGGGCAAGGCCCCAAGCGCCATCGCCAAGGAGGCCGCCACCGGACCGCTGTGGCTGTCGGCGACGGGACTGGCCGGCGACGAGCAGGCGGACCGGGCGGTGCATGGCGGACCGGAGAAGGCGCTGCACCACTACGCCGCCGACCATATGTCCGCCTGGGCGAGCACGTTCCCCGACAGCGCGGAGTTCTTCCGGCCGGGCTGCTTCGGCGAGAACATCGCAAGCCTCGGCCTGACCGAGACGACGCTCTGCCTCGGCGACGTGCTGGAGCTGGACGGCGCCACGGTGCAGATCTGCCAGGGCCGCCAGCCCTGCTGGAAACTGAACCTGCACACCGGCCAGCCCGCCATGGCCCCCTCGTTCCAGAAGACCGGCCGCACCGGCTGGTACTACCGGGTGCTGGCGGAAGGCAGCGTCGCCGCCGGCGGTCGCATCCGCCTGATCGACCGCCCGCATGGCGACTGGCCGCTGGCCCGCCTGATCGCCGCCCGGTTCGACCCGCGGCTGGATCCGGCCGTGGCGGCCGAACTGGCCGGACTGCCGGTGCTGGCCGAGAGCTGGCGCACCGCCTTCGCCCGCAAGGTCGATCCGGCCTACACCGAGAACACCGACCGCCGCCTGAAGGGCTGAGCCACCGGATCGCGGCCGGCAACAGGGCAGGCCCTGTCGGGCTTTGGCCGGCGGCAATCCGGGCCCCGTCTTGCCTCAGCCGGCGGCAACACGCGAGAGAAAGCGGTCGACCCGCTCGCGCAGCACGCCGGCGCTGTCGTTGACTTCCTGCGCCGCGCGCAGCACCCCGGTTGCCGTCTCGCTGGTGGACCCGGCCTTGGCGGAAATGGCCTGCATCAGGCTGGCCGCGCGGCTGGCCCCGCGCGAGGCGTCCCGCACGCTGACCGAAATCTCGGTCGTTGCCTTGCCCTGCTGCACCACCCCGTCGGCAATTGCCGTGGTGTAGCCGTTGACGCTGGACATGGCCGCGGTGATGCGGCCGATGGAGCGCACGGCCTCCTCGGTCGCCGCCTGGATGCCGGCAACCTGGGCACTGATCTCCTCGGTCGCCTGGCTGGTCTGGTTGGCCAGATCCTTCACCTCGGCGGCGACCACGGCAAAGCCGCGCCCCATCTCGCCGGCCCGCGCCGCCTCGATCGTGGCATTGAGCGCCAGAAGGTTGGTCTGGTGGGCAATGGCGGTGATGAGCCCGACCACATCGCCGATCCGCTGCGCCGCGCCGGCAAGCTCGCCGATCCTGGCATTGGTGGAGAGGGCGTCGTCGAGCGCCGAGGACATCATGCGGGTCGCCTCCGCCACCTGGCGCGAGATCTCGCCGATGGAGGCCGACAGTTCCTCGGCAGCGGCGGCCACCGTTTCCACATTCGCCGACGCATCCGAGGACACGCTGGACGCCGAGCCGGCGCCCTCCGTGGTCTCGCCGGCGATCTGCGTCAGGCTGGACGCAAGGCTCTGCATGCGGTCCCCGGTGGCGCCGACCTGATCGAGAACCCGGCCGATCTCGCCCCGGAACTCGTCGATGAGCAGCTGAAGTCCGCGCACCTGCGCCTCGCGTTCGCGCTGGACCGCCTGCTGGTCGGCCTCGAGCCGGACCCGTGCACGGGCATTGTCGCGGAACACGAGAACCGAGCGCCCCATGTCGTCGATCTCGTCCACATCCCGCAGCGCCGGCAGTGGTGCGTCATTGTCCCCTTCGGCGAGGCGGCGCATGGCCGTGGACAGGCCGGTGAGCCGCGTCGAGAAGCGGCGGGCAAAGACGAAGGAGAAGACGGCGACCAGAAGGCCGCAGCCGGCCGCGATGGGCGCGATCCAGACCCGCAGCGCCTGCAGCGGCGCCAGAACCTCCGCCACGTCCTGCACCACCACCAGCGCATGCGGCGTGCCGTTCACCTCGAAGGGCGACACGGCGACACTCAGCACCTCGCCAGTGGCAAGGGACATCTCGCTCTTGCGCGGCAGCCTGCGCGCCTCCGGTACGAGACCGGCGTCACGGAACGACGCGCCCAGCCGGTCATCGACCCCGGTGCGCAGGCTGTCGTTGAGGATGAGCCCGTCCGGGCCGAGCAGGAACACGTTGCCCGTCTCGCCAAGACCGGAGTAGCTGGCGACCGCCTGATCCAGCGCCGCCCTGGGGGCGCCATAGACCAGGGCGCCGATCACCTTGGAGCCAATGACGACCGGCGTGGCGAGATAGGATTCGATCCGGCCCCCGAGCAGCGGGTCGGGCTGGAAGCGGGCCACATGGACCGTCGCCTCGGCCCCGGCGAGCGCGGCCGCAGCCACCTGCCCGAACGGTGTGGCCGCGACGGCCGGATCCTTGACGTTGACGGCCAGGTTGGCCTGCTTGCGCACCGTGTAGATGACGTTGCCATCGCTGTCGACGAGCAGGAGATCCGACAGGCCCTGATCCTGCATCTGGTCGCGCAGGATCGAGTGGAAGCTCTTGTGCGCCTTCTCGTAGGGCTTGCGCCCCGACCGGTCGAAATTCTCCCGGCTCGTCTCGGGCTCGGGGTTGCGGGTGATGTAGGCGTCGATCACCGCCGCCGCCGCGCCGCTCTCGTATTTCGACCAGCCGGAGGCAAACTCCGCGACGGCCGTGCGCACCGTCATGCCGCCGGCCTGGGCCACGAGGGAGGCCTGCAGGCTGTGGATGTGATCGACCGCCGCCTTGGCTGTCGTGTCGGCGAGGGCGAGCAGGGTCTCGTCCCCCTGTTCCCGCACCACGGCCGAAGCCACGAGATAGCTGGCCACACCGACAACCAGCGCGCAGAACATGCTTGCGCCGATCATGACGACCGGCAGTTTCACCGAAATCCGCATCGACCCACCTCTGGCGCCTGACCCCGCGAGACCACGTCAGGCGCACCGGAACGCTGACGGCGCCGGACTGGCGCCGGAACAGGGGGCCCGGTGACCGGGCCCGACACTGGCAAAAGGCCGACAGGCCCAAATATGGCCCAGGACTGGCCAAGGACTGGCCCAAGACTGGCCCAAGACTGGCAAGCAGCCGTGCAGCCAAGTCCGCCGAAGGGGCCTGCCGGCCAGACGTCACAGCTTGTCGACGTTGACGCCGACCGTGACCGCCCCGATGACCGCGCCTGTCGCCGGATCGGTGATCGAGATGCTGACCTGGCTCTGCAGCATCTGCGTGGAGTCGTCGCGCTCCAGCTCGCTGATGTGGACAGCGCCCGGGCCGACGAGGAAGGTCGCCTTCCACTTGTCCTCGTCGCCCTGCCAGTAATCGGAGGTGACCTCGCTCTGGCCGACGTTGAGCCCCTTGGCATCCATGACGAAGATCTCGGTGTACTTGCCCCCGCTCGCCTCCTGCGCAGCAGTCAGATACTGCGACAGCGGATTGTCGAGCACCTTGTCGATCATCGGCTGCGTGCTGGCCTCGGCCTCGGCGCGCCAGGTCTTGTCGAGTGCGGTGATCTGGTCCGCGCCATAGCCGGCGGTCTCGGCATTCTGTGCCTTCAGCGCCGCGATGACCTCGGGCGCCTGGACGATCTCGGCGATCGGCCCCTTGGCGAGGGCTGTCAGCTCGGTCTTGAAGTCATTGGCAAGGGCAAGCGTCGGCATCAGCGCAAGAAGCGCCGTCGTCACAGCAAGTCGTGTCATGATCGTCCCCCAAATTTCCGGACAGGCTGATCATAACAAACAAAGTTAACAAACCACCGACGACATGCCATTCCTTTGCGGTATTTGCCGCAGTAGATGAAAAGATAAAGATGTCGAGGAATGGATATTTCTTGCAGTTGCAGTTTTTATCAGGATGTGCGGACGCCTCTCATCGGAACTTCCAGCCGGAGCGACGCTCGCCCGCAGCCGGCCCGAACCGCCAAGCCGGTTGCGAAAAACCGTGGGCTCCTCTATAAGCCGCTGCGCGTCCGCACCCCTGGAGGCGGCGCGAGGGGCCGATTCCGGTCTGCGAGCCGAAAGGTGCGCGGGACCGCCGGCCCGTTTTTGCATCCGAAGGAGTACTACCCATGGCTACCGGCTTCGAGCTGAAGGCATCGGTACGGAACCGGGTGGGCAAGGGGGCCGCTCGTGCACTGCGTCGCGAAGGTCTCATTCCCGCCGTCATCTATGGTGACAAGAAGGCTGCCCTGCCGATCACCATTCCGCTGAAGGAAACCACGCTGGCCCTGCACAAGGGCGGCTTCCTGACGCATATCTCGACCATCGAGGTCGAGGGCGAAAAGCACCAGGTCATCGCCAAGGACTATCAGCTGCATCCGGTTCGTGACGAGCTGGTGCATGTCGATTTCCTGCGCGTGTCCGCCGACGCCAAGCTGACCGTCGAAATCCCGGTTCACTTCCTGAACCAGGACACCTGCCCGGGTCTCAAGGCAGGCGGCGTGCTGAACATCGTCCGCCACGCGGTGGAAATGATCGTTCCGGCCCTGTCGATCCCGGAATTCATCGAGGTGGATCTGGCCAAGGCCAAGATCGGCGACTCGCTGCACATCTCCGCAGTGAAGGTCCCGGAAGGCTGCCACCCGACCATCACCGACCGCGACTTCACCATCGCCACGATCGCCGCTCCGGCGGGTGGCGTGAAGGAAGACGCCGCCGGCTGATCCAGCCTGCAGGCATCCAGTCCGAAGGGGCGCGTTTTTCGCGCCCCTTTTTTGTTGCGGTGGTGGCTGAGGTTGGCATCCCGGCATAGCAAGCAGATCTGGGCGCCGGAACCATTACCCCGTCACCGGATGACCTCCCTCCTCTTCCGTCCGCATTCGCTCGCACCTCCCTCTTATGGGCGAGGCTGTTGCAAATCTTGATGCACCTTACCTCTCAAGCACACCGCAACTCCCATTCGAATGCGCGAACCGCAAACTCACCCGCGTAAGAAAGTAAAAAAACTAAGATTTCAACTTCAAAAATTCATCAGCAATCCAAATAATTACGTTATAGTATTCAACAGCCTCACGCATTGTCGGAAACGCGCACTCATCTGCATGTATAAGTTCATTTCTTCTATCTACATGCCCTCTCAACGCAGAAAAAACATATTCGAAGGCAGATTGGTCTACACAACGGTAATCTTCCGGAATCTTTGAGCTGTATGGAATTTTGCTGTCGATGGCATAATCTCGATAAATCTCGAACTGTTCAATAATTGCCAGTTTAGCAACCAGTCGCTCTGCCTTCCACACGCTAGACCCAGCAGGAAACGCAGGCACGAGGATGCCTCCATTGCTTCTTGGGCGCTCCCCTCCAAGTACCAGACTTGCGGCGACGCTCGTCTCAAGACTGAGTATTAAGCAATATGGGCGCGAATGGTCGATCTGTTCCTCACCGGCGCCAGCGGACAAATACGGTCCTACACTCCAAGCTTTGTTATCACCACCTAAGCACTGCCAACTAAGCATTTTTTCGGAAGCTACCGCATGATCGAAGATTGAGCACGCTTCAAGAAGCGCCACTCCCGCGCGCTTTTTATAGGCCACAAAGGCTTGTGCGCGATCATTGTCAGTAAAATAGGCACAGCTCATCTTCGCATCCACTTGGCAAAAGAAGTGGGAAACAATTGTATCACCTCTGATGTCGCCTGAATAAATCCGACATTTGAATCTGAAGCAACAACGGCAAACTGAAATTGCTACCTTGTTGAACCTCCGATAGGTGCAAGCTTTAAACCCTCTATCGAGAGGGCAGAAAGAGCGTTGCGGGCGAGGATGGCGAGGCGCTGGAAGTGGAGCTGGCGCGGGGACCCGGTGCGCCAGGCGAGGACGACGCGACGCAGCATCGGCCAGTCGGAGAGTTCGCGCAGCACCACCTGCCGTTCCTTGGCGAATTCGGAAGCCACATAGGCTGCGGGGAACAGCGACAGCCCCATGCCGATCGACACCATCTGGCGAATGGCATCGAGGCTGGTGCCCTCATAATCCTCGCCCATGGCGGCACCAGACACGGCGCACAGCGCCTGCACCTGCTCGTAGAGGCGGTGACCCCGGCCGAGCGTCAGCATCCGCTCGCCCCCGAGCGCCGCCACCGGAATTTCCGCGGCAGCCGCCAGCCGATGGCGGGCCGGCAGGCCGAGGTAGATCTTTTCCTCACAGATGACCTCATGGTTCAGCCGCTCGTCGCGCAGCGGCCACGGCGTGAAGGCACAGTCGAGCGCGCCATCGCGCACCGCCGGCTCGAGCTGCACCGGACGCTCTTCGCGGATGTAGAGTTCCAGATCCGGCACATCCGCCTGCAAGGCCTCGAGCACGGGGGGCAGCAGGTAGGGACCGACCGTCGGCGCGACCCCGAGCCGGATGAGCCCGCCGAGGCCGCTGTCGGCAGCCCCCGCCACGCGGACCAGCTCGTCCAGCGTCTCGAGGACGGACCGCGCCAGCGGCAGCAGCGCCTGGCCGGCCGGCGTGGGCTGGGCGGTGGCCGCCCCGCGATCGATCAGGACGGTGCCGAGCCGGTCCTCCAGCAGGCGGAGCTGGGCGGACAGGGTGGGCTGGGAGACGTTGCAGGCCCGGGCAGCGGCGCCGAAATGGCCGTGGTCGGCGACGGCGACGAGATACTCGAGCTGGCGATGGGTGGGACGATAGGGCATGCGATAGAGTTTATCTATCTTTCCGATACAGTCTATGTATTTCAACAATGAGCCGGCACGGACCATCTTTTTGAGGCAAGGCCAACGAAAGGAGGACTGCCATGCACCGCAAACTGGTTGCCCTGCGTATCCGCCACGCGATCCTCGATGCCAAGATCGAGCGCGAGGCCCGTCGTCCGCATGCGGACACGCTGAGGCTGACCGCCCTGAAGAAGCTGCGCCTGCGCCTGAAGGAGGAGATCGCCCGTCTGGAGCGCGAGTTCTTCCGCAAGCCGCAGCGCCCGTCGGGACTGGTGAACGCATGACCCACGCCACCACCGTACCCTTCTGGTTCGCCATGCGCGGCATGGGCACCCGCAAACCCCGCAGCCGCCGTGCCGAGCGCCTGGCCGAGCTGGACAGCCGGATGACGGAGTTTCTCGCCGAGAAGCACGAGACCGGCAGCCTCGACGTGATCCGTCACGTTGCAGGAGAGCGGGCACGGATCCGCTCCGACCTCGATGGCGCTGCCGGCTGAGGTCTGAAGCGTCCGGCACGACCCCTTTTCCCTTGTGCACGTGACCGGCGCTGTTCCGGTTGGGGCGGTCAGATGCGGGCCGCCCCATCGCCGTTTGAGGGGGCCTTCCGGCACCCCTGCCCCTTGCCTTGTGCGGTCCCGCAGGCCCTGCGGCTCGACAGCCTGCGCCTGCTCCTGTAATCCGGCGGAACGCAAGACCGCGCCGGACGACCGGCACAAGCTCAACGGACCCGCCATGCAGATCATCGTCGGCCTCGGCAATCCCGGCGGGCAATATGCCCGCAACCGCCACAACATCGGCTTCATGGCCGTGGACGAGATCCACCGCCGCAATCCCGGGTTCTCGCCCTGGCGCGCCCGGTTCCAGGGCGAGGCGAGCGAGGGCACGCTGGCGGGCGAGAAGGTCATGCTGCTGAAGCCCATGACCTACATGAACGAGAGCGGCCGCTCGGTCGGCGAGGCGATGCGCTTCTACAAGCTGGAGCCGAAGGACATCCTCGTCCTCTATGACGAGCTGGACCTGCCGCCGGCCAAGTTCCGCATGAAGAGCGGCGGCGGCCACGGCGGCCACAACGGCCTGCGCTCCATCACCGCCCATGTCGGCGACGCCTATCGCCGCCTGCGCCTCGGCATCGGCCACCCGGGCGACAAGAAGCTCGTCTCCAATTACGTGCTCGGCGATTTCGCCAAGGTGGACCAGGAGTGGCTCGAGCCGATGCTGACAGCCATTGCCGACTACGCCGGCATGCTGGCGCGCGGCGAGGACAGCCAGTTCGCCAACAAGCTGACGCTGGTGCTGGAGCCGGAAAAGGCCCGCCGGCCGGACAAGACAGCCAAGGCAGAGAAGGCCCCCAGGCCGGAGAAGGCGGAGAACTCAGCCGCGGGCCCGGCCGGCGACACGGCGGCGGCTCCCGACCCCGTGCCGCAGGCGGTGCGGAGCGCGCCGAAGGGCCAGAGCCACATCCGCCAGGCCCGCCAGCCAAAGGGCCCGCAGATGCCCACCAGCGGCCCGATGGCGGAGATGCTGAAGAAGCTGCTGGGCAAGGGCGACGGGTGAGCGCCCCCCAAGCCGTGGCGCTGACCGTGCGTGCGATGTGGCGGGAAGCTTGACGTTCCGTGCCCCCTCGGGCAAGAAGCGGCACCTCTTCGATCCAACCGAAAGCGATCACCCATGGGTTTCCAGTGCGGCATCGTCGGGCTGCCCAATGTCGGCAAGTCCACGCTCTTCAACGCGCTCACCAGAACGGCCGCCGCGCAGGCCGCCAACTATCCGTTCTGCACCATCGAGCCGAACACCGGCGAGGTGGCGGTGCCGGATCCGCGCATGGCGGCGATTGCAAAGATTGCCGGCAGCAAGGAAATCATCCCGACCCGCATCACCTTCGTCGACATCGCCGGCCTGGTGCGCGGCGCCTCGAAGGGCGAGGGCCTCGGCAACCAGTTCCTGGCCAACATCCGCGAGGTGGACGCCATTGTCCACGTGCTGCGCTGCTTCGTTGACGAGGACATCACCCATGTCGAGGGCAAGATCGACCCGATCTCCGACGCCGAGACGGTCGAGACCGAACTCATGGTCTCCGACATGGAGAGCCTGGAACGCCGCCTCGCGCCGATGAAGAAGAAGGCGCAGGTGGGCGACAAGGACGCCAAGGCGATTGCCCCGATCATGGAAGCCGCGCTCGCGCTGCTGCAGGACGGCAAGCCGGTGCGCACGCTGAAGCTGGCCGACGCGGAGGAAGAGAAGATCCTGCAGGGTCTGAACCTCCTGACCTCCAAGCCGGTGCTGTACGTCTGCAACGTCGAGGAAGCCTCGGCCGGAACGGGCAACGCGCTGTCGGCCAAGGTCGCCGAAATGGCCAGGGCGCAGGGCGCAGGCTCGGTCGTGATCTCGGCCGCCATCGAGGCGGAAATCTCGCAGCTGAGCAATGACGAGCAGGCGGAGTTCCTCGAGACGCTCGGCATCGAGGAACCGGGCCTCGACCGGCTGATCCGCGCCGGCTATGACCTCCTGGGTCTCATCACCTATTTCACCGCCGGCCCGAAGGAAACCCGCGCCTGGACCATCACGCGCGGCACCAAGGCGCCGCAGGCGGCCGGTGTCATCCATTCGGACTTCGAGCGCGGCTTCATCCGCGCCCAGACCATCGCCTATGACGACTACATCAGCCTGAACGGCGAAGTGGGCGCCAAGGAAGCCGGCAAGGCGCGGGACGAAGGCAAGGACTACGTCGTCAAGGACGGCGACGTGCTGCTGTTCAAGTTCAACACCTGAGACCCGGGACAGGGAAGCCGGGCGGGCGGTCTGGCACCAACGTCTCTCCCCCCCTCAAGGGGGGAGAGGGGCGCAGCGGCCAAACGCAAGGCAGTAAACCCACATCTTGTGCGGCCGGACCAGATGCCACTCACGCCCCACACGGAGCACAGCATGACCAGCCTAGTGATCGACATCCCGAAGGTTCCTGCCCTCCCCGTCGAGGGTGAGGCCGGGCTGTTTCCGGTGCGGCGGGTGTATTGCATCGGCCGCAACTACGCCGCCCATGCGGTGGAGATGGGCCACGACCCCAGCAAGGAACCGCCGTTCTTCTTCCAGAAGAACCCGGACAACCTCGACCCCTCCGGCCGCTTCCCCTATCCGGGCAAGACGGCGGACGTGCATCACGAGGTGGAACTGGCGGTGGCCCTGAAGTCGGGCGGCAGCGGCATCGCGGTCGCCGACGCGCTCTCCCACGTCTACGGCTATGCCGTCGCCCTCGACATGACCCGGCGCGACCTGCAGGCGCAGGCCAAGGACATGGGCCGCCCCTGGGACACGGCCAAGTCCTTCGAGCGCTCGGCACCGATCGGCCCGATTGTTCCGGCAACGCGCCTCGGCCATCCGGCCGCAGGCAGCATCACCCTGTCGGTCAACGGCACGGCCCGCCAGAGCGGCGACCTGAACCAGATGATCTGGAAGGTGCCGGAGATGATCGCCTACCTGTCCGAGTATTTCACGCTGGCCGCCGGCGACATGATCCTGACCGGCACCCCGGCCGGCGTCGGACCGGTCGTGCGCGGCGACCGGATGGAAGCCCGGATCGAGGGCCTTGCTCCGCTCGTGGTCGAGGTGGTGTGACGCCGACGCTGGTCGCGGGCCCGCGCCCTCGCGGGCCTTGCCCCCTAGAGACGCTGGCGAATGACACCGCACCAGCCGAGCCCCCGGTAGGTCTCGTAGCCAGGGGTCCTGTGAAAGGCGACGACAGCGCCCTCGTCGTCGATGTAGCAGCCGTGCTCGCGGCCGTTGCTGCGCAACGGGAACTGGTCCGTCAGGAGCCCCTGGCGATCCGAAGAGGCCAGAACGCGACCGCGCCGATCCACCAGCAGCACGCGCGACCGGTCCCTTTCGGCGGCAGAGAGGCGCACCCCCTCGACGATTGCACGCGCCTGCGGCTCCCAGTCGAAGTGAACGGCGAGCATCCCGATGGCGCGGCCGGTCGGCGCTCCGCCTTCCCGGACACTGGCAACATAGGTTGCCGCCTGGGCACCGGCGAGCAACGGATCGCGGGTGATGTCGTCAGCGACATAGTCCTCGCCGCTGCGCAAGAGCTGGCCTTTCTGGAACCAGCTGCAGGAACGGACGCTCTGCCCGATGACCGGATACCGGTCCGGCCGGCCACTGGCGATGACCGTGCCGTCCAGATCACAGACCCAGATGTCGAGATAGACCGTGTAGGCCCCCAGGATGACACCCAGCCGCTCGCACGCGAAGCTGGAGCGGGCCGGAGAGGGCTGCGCCAGGCAGTCGACAAGCGCCGCATCCGTCGCCCACCATCTGACATCACAGGTGCGCTCGAACAGGTTGCGATCCATGATCTCGATTGCGTTCAGCGACAGATCGACCAGCCGCTGCCCCTGTGCATGGGAGGCCATGTTGCGTGCCAGCGCCTCGAGCTGCGCGATCTCGCCCGCCAGCTCCTCGGCCAGCGCGCCGGAAATGCTCTCGACCGATGACGAGATGTCCCGAACTTCCTGGGCCACGACATGAAAGCCGCGCCCCTGATCACCTGCCCTTGCACTCTCAATCATCGCATTCAGCGCGAGGACACGCAGGCGTCCGGTCACGTTCTTGATCTGGCCGACCTTGGCCATGGCGAGATCCCGCACATCGGACGTGCGCCGGACAATATCCGAGAGCTGCGACGAGCCTTCAGCGATTGCAATGCCTTGAACCATGTCTGACCATCCCGCTTGCCTGATCCTGGGATCATCGAATGCGACACCTATGACAGTGTCATATTTGTCAATGATCGCGGTTCTGGTAGACAGAAGGTTAAGATCAGAGCATCAATCATGAGAAAGGTGGAAATTGACTATAATTTACTCAAGTTTCGTCAGATCGGCAGCGCACGCGGACAGAATATCGAGAGAAGAAACATTATCTGCACATTTTTTACTCATATTACCTTAGGGAAGTAAGCGGCACTCCGGAGGCGTCCCCCAGCGGCCAGCTTCTCCGTCTGGCAGGCCCCCGGGCCCCTGCCCCAGCACCGAAACAACAGGGCAGCGACAGGGGCAGCGACAGGGACAATGGCAGGGGCATCGGCGGGGGCATCGGCAGGGGCACACGGTCAGGACCGACCGGGCTCGACCGCACATCACCGCCGCATCCGCAATACTACGCGTGGCTTCGACCGGTCTTGCGGTCTAGGGTATTGCGGACCTGCCCCTTCCAGATCCTGGATCCGCACATGTTCTCCCGCTTCCTTGCCGGTGCCCGCCGCGACTTCTCGTCGTTGAGCGAGGCCGAGATCCTGGCGCTGGCGATCTCGTCCGAAGAGGATGACGGCCGGATCTATCTGGCCTATGCGGAGGGGCTGCGCGAGAGCTTTCCCGCCTCGGCCGCCGTCTTCGAGGCGATGGCGGAGGAGGAAAGCCAGCACCGGCACCGGCTGATCGAGCTGTTTCGCGCCCGCTTCGGCGAGACCATCCCGCTGATCCGCAGGGAGCATGTCCGCGGCTACTACAGCCGCAAGCCGGACTGGCTCGTGCGCCCGCTCGGCCTCGACAAGGTCCGGGCGATGGCGGAGGAAATGGAGCTTCAGGCGGCCCGCTTCTACGAGGAGGCGGCCAAGCGCACGTCGGATGCGGCCACGCGCAAGCTGCTCGGAGATCTGGCACTGGCTGAACGTGGTCATGAAAAGAAGGCCATAGCGCTTGGTGAAGCCCTGACCCCGGCAGACGTGCGCCAAGAAGAGGACAAGGCCGAACGCCGCCAGTTCATCCTGACCTATGTCCAGCCGGGACTGGCCGGACTGATGGACGGCTCCGTCTCGACGCTGGCGCCGATCTTCGCGGCCGCCTTTGCAACGCAGGACACCTGGCAGACGTTCCTCGTCGGCCTGTCGGCCTCGGTCGGCGCGGGCATCTCGATGGGCTTCACAGAAGCCGCCCATGACGACGGCGTGCTGTCGGGCCGCGGCTCGCCGCTGAAACGCGGCCTGGCCTCCGGCATCATGACGGCCCTTGGCGGGCTCGGACACGCCCTGCCCTATCTGATCCCGGATTTCTGGACGGCCACGAGCCTTGCCGTGGGCATCGTCTTCATCGAGCTATGGGCCATCACCTGGATCCAGAACCGCTACATGGACACCCCCTACTGGCGCGCCGCCCTGCAGGTCGTGCTGGGCGGATCGCTGGTCTTCGCGGCCGGTGTGCTGATCGGCAATGCGTGATCGACCCAGAATTTTTCCCAGATCCCCCCTCGCCAAGAAAAAAGCGACAGACTAGGGTTGTCCCGTTGACGGCACGTTGCCGGCAGCTGGGGGATAATCATGAAGCTTGGCAAGTTTCTGACGGCCGCAGCACTTTGCGGCCTTTTCAATGTCGGCACCGTGTTCGCACAGGGAACCGGGGCTGAAGGCTATTTCCAGATCCACAACAACACGGACCAGAACACGGTCGTCGGGTTTTACACCAACGACGGATCCGGCTGGAGCGACAACTGGCTGAGCAACCGCCTCAAGCCAGGCGAGAACGCCCGTGCGACCTTCACGGCCAACACCGGCCCCTGCGAGCAGACGTTCCAGGTCGGCTGGCTCGGCACCGACGGCGGCGAGGTGCTGGATGATCCGATCTCGATCGACATCTGCAAGGCCTCGAATGTCTATCTCGACGACAACGAGATGTATTACGACTGACGGCAGCGCCGCAGCGTCCGGACGCCGGCGGGTCCTGATCCGCCGGCTGAGCCTGAAGACACACCTCGACCTCACCGAAGTCATCGCGGCCAAGCGGAGCGCCGGGCCGGGCGCGGAGGGTCGGGGTCTGTTGTTTCACCGCGTCAACTCCGGAGAGACCTTGGCTCTCCGGTGCCCGCTCTCCGCTTCGCTCTCGTCAGGGATGGCGAGAGAGGGTGTGTCAGCCGTTTGAGCCGGAGGGAGAGGACCCGCCGGCTTTTTTGGTCCATCGACAGGACTGCGCAATGCCCGCCCCTCCTTCTGGCGCTCTCGCCAGCCGCCACGGGCTGCGCTAGAACTCCCCTCATGAGCACTTACCGCCACTTTGAAGACTTCGCGCCCGGCACGATCATCGACCTGGGCAGCCGCAGCGTGTCGCGCGAGGAGATCATCGCCTTCGCGTCCGAGTTCGATCCGCAGCCGTTTCACCTGAGCGAGGAAGCCGGCAAGGGCTCGCTGCTCGGCGGCCTGGCCGCCTCCGGCTGGCATACGGCCGCGATCTTCATGCGGCTCTTGGTGGACGGATTGCTGGGCCAGGCCGCCGGACAAGGCGCGCCGGGCATCGACAAGCTGATGTGGCGGCGGCCCGTCTATGCCGACGACACGCTGACGGCGAAGGCCGAGGTGCTGGGTGGCCGCCCGCTGCGCTCCAAGCCCGGCCTCGGCGTCGTCAGCTTCCGCTTTACCGTTACCAACCAGCGCGGTGACCTCGTCATGACGCTGGACAATCCCATCCTGTTTGCCTGCCGGGAGACGGCCGCATGAGCGCGTGGTTCGAGGACATGGCGATCGGCGACCGGCTGGATCTGGGCAGCCACCACTTTACCGCCGAGGACATCATCCGCTTCGCCCGGCAGTTCGATCCGCAGCCCTTCCACCTCAGTGAGGCAGGTGCGGCGGCAACGCATTTCGGCCGGCTCTGCGCCTCCGGCTGGCACACCGGCGCGGTGTTCATGCGGCGTCTGGTGCTGACGCACCAGCGGCTGGACGAGGAGGCCCGCCAGCGCGGCGAGACGCCGGTGCCGCGCGGGCCCTCGCCCGGCTTTGAAAACCTCAAGTGGCTGAAGCCGGTGTTTGCGGGCGACACGATCCGCTATGCCAGCGAGGTGACGGGCAAGATCGACACCACCGGCCGCCCGGACTGGGGCATCATCCTCGGCGTCAACGAGGGCGTGAACCAGCACGGCGAGGTGGTGTTCCGCTTCGACAGCCGGGTCTATATCCCGAAACGGACGGGCGGGGAGCGCCTGGAGCACCGCGACGCGACGGCGGGCTGACCGGGCAAGGGCCGTGCTCGCGGCCGGCCGGATCTGGCAGTCCCGTCAGATCTCGCGGCCCGTCAGATCTCGCGCCCAAAAACGATCTCGTCATGCAGCGGGATGCCGTACTCGCCGATCACCGGGATCTCCGGCTTGAGCCGGCGCTCGGCGTCGATGACGCCGGGCACGACCCGTTCCAGACGGAAGCCGCGCCGCTGATAGAAGCGGAAGGCGTCGAGATTGTCGTTCGAGGTGCGCACCATCAGCCGGCCGATGCCGTGGCGGCGGGCGTCCTGGACCACCGCCTCCAGCAGCTGCGTGCCCGTGCCGGCCCAGCGGCTCAGCGAATCGAGGGTCAGGATCTCCCACTCGGCGTCGCGCTTGATCAACGTGACCAGCCCGACCAGATCCGCCCCCTCCTCGGCAAGGAAGCCCGGCAGTGCGGAGGCGTCGATCATCTCGCCCTCGATGAGGATATCCGGCGTGGCCCAGCGATCCGTCAGGAGACGGGCGACGGCAGGCCGGTCGGCCTCCTCGATGGAGCGGATGAGGGCGGGCATGGGCGGTCCTATCGGATGAAGAGACGCTCGGAAAGCGGGGTACGGGCCTGCCAGCCCTCGCGCTCCAGCTCGGGATCGACGTGTTCCTCTACCGGATACCCGAGGCACAGGTAGGCGACAAGCTCCCAGTTCGGCGGAACGTCAAGCGCCCTGTGCACCGCCTGCGGGTCGAGGATCGACACCCAGCCGACACCGACCCCCAGCATCCGCGCCGCCAGCCACAGCGCCTGCACCATCCCGGCCACAGAATGGGCCAG
Organism: Pannonibacter sp. XCT-53; assembly: GCF_009915765.1. Lineage (NCBI taxonomy): Bacteria > Pseudomonadati > Pseudomonadota > Alphaproteobacteria > Hyphomicrobiales > Stappiaceae > Pannonibacter > Pannonibacter tanglangensis. The sequence goes on along the minus strand of NZ_JAABLQ010000001.1, from coordinate 250,908 downwards.
CGTGGCCGGCATGGTGGCCCGCCCCAGACCCTGCCCCTGCACCGGATCAGGATCGCAGAACACGGCAAGATGCACCGGCGCCTCGCGCAGGCCCGCAAGCTTGAGCCGGGCGTAGAGCGCGGCGCGATCCTCGGCATAGGCCCCGGCAGCGCGGGTGTTCTCGGCCTCGAAACTGGCCTCAACCACCGCGCGCGCCGGGGCGCTTTCGACCAGGACGAGGCGCCAGGGCTGGCTGTTGCCGACGGAGGGCGACAGATCCGCAAGCCGCAGGATCTCCGCCACCAGCCCGGCGTCGAGCGGATCCCGGCGAAAGCGGCGGACGTCGCGCCGCCAGCGCAGCAAGGTCTCGAACTCGGCCCGGAAGCGGGCCTCAAACCGGGGCGGCGCGCCCGCGGGAGCCGTCACGGTCAGTGACCCGGGAAGGCGACCAGCGTGCGGACGGGCACACCCAGGGCCTCCAGTTTCGCCCGGCCGCCAAGGTCGGGCAGGTCCACGATGAAGCACGCGGCGACGATCTCCGCCCCCTGCCCGCGCAGGAGCTTGCAGGCCGCCTCGGCCGTGCCGCCGGTGGCAATCAGGTCATCGACGACGATGACCCGGTCGCCCGGCCGGATCGCATCCTTGTGCATCTCCATCTCGTCGAGGCCATACTCGAGCGAATAGGCGATGCGGACGGTCTCGTGCGGCAGCTTGCCCTTCTTGCGGATCGGAACGAAGCCGGCCGAGAGCTGATGCGCCACGGCCCCGCCCAGGATGAAGCCGCGCGCCTCGATGCCGGCGATCTGCTCCACCTTGGAGCCCGCCCAGGGCTGAACCAGCGCATCGACCGCCCGGCGGAAGGCGCGCGCATTGCCAAGCAGCGTGGTGATGTCGCGGAAGAGGATGCCGGGCTTGGGATAATCCGGAATGGTGCGGATGGCCTCGATGAGTTCGTCAGCAACGCTGGGCATGTCCATGGTCTGCGGTCCACCTGTTTTTTCGCGCGCCGGCCCGTGACGGCCGATCCTTTTGCCGGTTATACAGGAGGTGTGGCCCCGGGGGCCAGACGGCTTGCCGCCTGCCCCCAGCCTGACGTTTTCCCCGCCCTGCCCGGCCGCTCCGGTCTGGCGCCCCTCTGGTCCCGCCCGCACCGTCCCGATCCGATCCGGCCTGCCGGCGGGCCCGGTCTGGCCGGACCGACAAACCGGACACCGCCGATGTTCGACTATTCCCTGCTGCACTGGACCACGTTCTTCACGGCCGCGCTGCTGCTCAACCTGTCGCCCGGGCCCGACTTCGCCTTCATCCTGGCGCAGACGGCTGCCGGCGGGCGCCGGTCCGGCTTCGCCGCCATGTTCGGCATCTGGACGGGGGCCTTCGGCCATGTGCTGATGGCCGCCGCCGGGCTCTCCGCCCTCCTGGCCGCCTCGGCCGTTGCCTTCTCGGTCGTGAAATGGGCGGGGGCGGCCTATCTGGTGTGGCTCGGGATCTCGGCCCTGCGCTCGCGCGGCAGCGTGCTGCTGAAGGGCAAGGCGCGACCCGAGCAGGGCTGGCTGCCGATCTACCGGCAGGGCGTGATCGTGTCGCTGCTGAACCCGAAGGTCGGGATGTTCTTCCTCGCCTTCCTGCCCCAGTTCGTGGTGCCGGGGGCAGGCCCGGTCGGGGCGCAGCTGTTCCTGCACGGGTTTCTGGTCGTGCTGATCGCGGCCTGCATCGAGCCACCGCTGGTGCTGATCGGCGAGCGCCTGACCGGGCACCTGCGCCAGAACCAGCGGCTGTCGATGTGGATGGACCGCGGCCTCGGCGTGATCTTCATCGGCCTTGGCCTGCGCCTCGCCCTGCAGCAACGCTGACGGGCGCGGACGCTGGCGCGCCATCTGGCGAGCAAGAGCGGCAGGTGTCAGTCCGACAGAACCCGGGCGGTGATGGCCGCAAGCCGGGCCATCAGCGCCGGGTCGCGCTTGTCCGGCGCGGTCATCAGCGCATGGTCAAGGGCGCGGTCGGATCCGACCGGACAGGGCTCGTGCCGGCGGGGAATGTCACGCGCCAGCCGCGCCACCAGCCGCTGGGCGTTGTGGGCGTTGTCGCGCAGGACCTGGAGGATTGCCTGGATGTCGACCTCGCCATGGTCGGGATGCCAGCTGTCGTAATCCGTCACCATGGCGACGGTGGCGTAGCAGATCTCCGCCTCGCGGGCGAGCTTGGCCTCGGGCATGTTGGTCATGCCGATGACGTCGCAGCCCCAGGACCGGTAGAGATGGCTTTCGCCGAGGGAGGAGAACTGCGGGCCTTCCATGGCGAGATAGGTGCCCCCGCGGCGGCAGGTGACGCCCTCGGCGCGGGCCGCCGCCTCGATGTGATCGACCAGGCGCGGGCTCACCGGATAGGCCATCGAGACATGGGCGACGCACCCGGAGGCGAAGAAGGACTTGGGACGGGCGAAGGTCCGGTCGATGAACTGTTCCACCAGCACGAAGGTCCCCGGCGCCAGCTCCTCCTTGAGGGAGCCGCAGGCTGAGACGGAGACGAGATCCGTCACGCCGCAGCGCTTCAGCGCGTCGATGTTGGCGCGGTAGTTGATGTCGGAGGGGGAATGGACGTGGCCGCGACCGTGGCGCGGCAGGAACACGACCTTGAGCCCGTCGATGTGGCCGATGCGCAGGTCATCGGACGGCTCGCCCCAGGGCGTCTCGACGCGCACCCACTCCGCGCCCGCAAGACCCGGAAGGTCATAGATCCCCGATCCGCCGATCACCCCCAGCACGCAGTCCGTCATTGCCTGTCTCCCCTCCGGTTCCGCCCGGTGTCGGTTCGCACCCTACCCCGACAGGCTGACACAAAGAAGACAGCCGGCTCATGAGGGGATGATCCCGATGGTCCCCTCATGAGCCGGCTGTGTCTCCCCGGGCGAGAGCAAGGCGGAGACCCGGGACCTGCCCGGTGCCGGCGCAGCAAGCGGCTGGCGATGGGACCGGCACACCTCGCCACCAGCCCGCGTCATCGCCCGGGCGATGCAGCGCTGCGGCGCAAGCGCAAGGGCCCCGGCTCGCGCGTCGTCTTGCCGGGGTCACTCCGACAGAGGAACGAAGGGGCTCGTCAGGTGTGCCCCGGAAAGCAAAAAGGGCCGCCGTGCTGCCACGGCGGCCCTTTCAGGATTTGAGGACGCGAAGCTTCGACGCGAAGCTCCTCAGTGGGCGACGTTGCGCCAGATCTTCTGCTTGGTGAAGTAGAGGAGCGAAGCGAAGACAAGGAGGAAGACCATGACCCGGAAGCCCAGCTCCTTGCGCTCTTCCAGCTTGGGCTCGGCGGCCCACATCAGGAAGGCGGAGATGTCGCGGGCATACTGGTCCACGGTCTGCGGCGTGCCGTCGGTGTACTCGACGATGTCGTCGGACAGCGGCGGGGCCATGCCAATCGCGTTCCCGGAGAGGAACTTCGGGTTGTAGTACTGGCCCGGGTTGATGACGACGCCCTCGGGGACGTTCTCCTCATAGCCGGTCAGCAGCGCGTAGAGGTAATCCGGTCCCAGCTCCGCATACTGCGTGAAGGGATCGAACACGAACCACGGGAAGCCCCGCTTCGCGGCGCGCGCCTTGGCGATGAGCGAGAAGTCCGGCGGATAGGCGCCGCCGTTGGCCGCACGGGCGGCCTGCTCGTTCGGGAACGGCGAGGGGAAGCGGTCGGCGAGGATCGCCGGACGCTCGAACATATCGCCATCGGCATTCGGGCCGTCCGTGACGGTGTATTCCGCCGCGATCGCCTTCGCCTGGTCCTCGGTGAAGCCGGGACCACCCGGCTGCGCGAGGTTGCGGAACGAGAGCAGGTTGAGGCCGTGGCACGAAGCGCAGACTTCACGGTAGACCTTGAAGCCTCGCTGCAGCTGGGCCTGATCGAACTGGCCGAACGGACCGGCGAAGGACCATTGCTGGCGCTCGATAACGACATCCTTCCCGGCGGCGAAGGCCGGCGCGGAGGCCGCGAGGGCGACGGCGGCGACCAGGGCGCGGGCCGTCTTGATCATGATGCGCATGTTCAAAAACTCCTGACCTGACCGGCGGTCACTTCGTTTCCGGTGCCGCGACAGCACCAGCTGGCTTGCCGGATCCGCCCGCAAGGACGGCCTCCGAGATCGACGCCGGGATCGGCAGCGGCTTCTCCAGGAAGCCGAGCAGCGGCAGGATCACCAGGAAGTGGGCGAAGTAGTAGACCGTGCAGATCTGCGACAGGATCACGTAGATGCCTTCCGCCGGCATCGCGCCCAGGTAGCCGAGAGCCACCGCATTGGCCGCGAAGATCCAGAAGAACTGCTTGAACAGCGGGCGATAGGCACCCGAGCGCACCTTGGAAGTGTCAAGCCACGGCAGGACGAACAGGATCGCGATCGCACCGAACATGGCCAGCACGCCACCGAGCTTGTCCGGCACGGCGCGCAGGATCGCGTAGAATGGCAGGAAGTACCATTCCGGAACGATATACGCCGGGGTGACCAGCGGGTTGGCGGGGATGTAGTTGTCCGGGTGACCAAGGAAGTTCGGCACGTAGAACACGAACCACGCGAAGAAGATCACGAACACGACAATCGCGAACAGATCCTTGATCGTGTAGTAAGGGTGGAACGGCAGGGTGTCCTGGCTCGACTTCGGCTGCACGCCCGTCGGGTTGTTGTTGCCGGTGGTGTGGAAGGCCCACACGTGCAGCAGCACGACGCCGAAGATCATGAACGGCAGCAGGTAGTGCAGCGAGAAGAAGCGGTTCAGCGTCGGGTTGTCGACGGCGAAGCCACCCCACAGCCAGGTCTTGACCGACTCGCCGACGAGCGGGATGGCCGAGAACAGGTTGGTGATCACGGTCGCGCCCCAGAAGGACATCTGGCCCCACGGCAGCACGTAGCCCATGAAGGCGGTGCCCATCATCAGGAGGAAGATGACCACGCCGAGGATCCACGAGATCTCGCGCGGCGCCTTGTAGGAGCCGTAATAGAGACCACGGAAGATGTGGATGTACACGGCGATGAAGAACATCGACGCGCCGTTGGAGTGCAGGTAGCGGATGAGCCAGCCGTAGTTCACATCACGCATGATGTGCTCGACGCTCTTGAACGCCATCGCGGTGTTCGGCGTGTAGTGCATCGCCAGGACGATGCCGGTGATGATCTGCGAGATCAGCACGAAGAACAGGATGCCGCCGAAGGTCCACCAGTAGTTGAGGTTCTTCGGGGTCGGGAAATCGACGAAGGATCCGCGCACGAGCGAAATGACCGGCAGACGGCTCTCGAGCCACTTTGCGGCCGCGCTCTGCGGAACGTAGTTAGAATGTCCAGCCATGGCTGTCTCCTCAGGGCTCCGGGTCAACCGATCTTGATCTTCGCGTCCTCAACGAACGCGAAGGGCGGGACCAGCAGATTTTGCGGTGCGGGCCCGAGGCGGATGCGGCCGGCGGTGTCGTAGTGCGAGCCGTGGCACGGGCAGAACCAGCCGCCGAAGTCGCCGGCGTCGCCGATCGGAACGCAGCCCAGATGGGTGCAGATGCCGACCATGACGAGCCAGGGCTCCTTGCCTTCGGCCGCGCGGTTGGCGTCGGTCGCCTCGGCGGAGTCCGGCAGGTTGGAGTTGCGGGCGAGCGGATCAGGCAGCGCGGTGAGCGGCACGGCCTTGGCTTCCTCGATCTCCTTCTCCGTGCGATGACGGATGAAGACCGGCTTGCCACGCCACGTGACGGTGATCGACTGACCGACCTCGACGGCGGAGATGTCCACCTCGATCGAGGCAAGAGCGAGGGCCGACGCGTCCGGGTTCATCTGGTCGATGAAGGGCCAGGCCACGGAGGCCGCGCCCACAACGCCCATGGCGCCCGTCGCAAGATAGAGGAAGTCACGGCGGGTCGGTTCCGCCGAATGGGTATTTGCCAAGGTCGCGTCCTCTCGAAACCTGTTCAACGTATACCGAATGCCCGCTGGCAGGCCGCCCCGGGTTCCGAAAAAACCATAGGCAGTCCGACGCGGGCATCAACGGCAGACGGGTGCGGCATTCGCACGCACCTTCTCCAAGCGGCTCGTCTTTTTGCACCGTTCTGCAGGCTTGTCCAGATAGCGGATGGGCGCAGACCCATTTGTCGCACCGCTTTCCGTCTCACCCTCGCCCCCTTGATGCCGCGAAAACACCGCGATTGGAAGGGGGGGACCCGCACGCCGGCGCGCGTCCCCCGCCTTATGCTCAGCTCTCGGCGGTTTCCGGCAGGAATCCGCCGGACTGGTGCGTCCAGAGCTGCGCGTAGAGCCCCCCGGCCGCAAGCAGGTCCTCGTGCCGGCCCATCTCGATGATTCGGCCCTTGTCGAGCACGATCAGCCGGTCCATGGCCGCGATGGTGGACAGGCGATGGGCGATGGCGATCACCGTCTTGCCTTCCATCAGGTCGAAGAGACTGTCCTGGATGGCGGCCTCGACCTCCGAGTCCAGCGCCGAGGTCGCCTCGTCGAGCACGAGGATCGGCGCGTTCTTCAGCAGGACCCGCGCGATGGCGATGCGCTGGCGCTGGCCGCCCGAGAGCTTCACGCCCCGCTCGCCGACCTGGGCCGACAGGCCGCGCCGGCCGTCCTTGTCCTCGAGCTGGCCGACGAACTCCAGCGCATGGGCCTTGCGCAGCGCCTCCAGCACGTCGGCCTCGCTGGCGCGGGGCGAGCCATAGGCGACGTTCTCGTAGATCGAGCGGTGCAGGAGCGAGGTGTCCTGCGTCACCACGCCGATGTTGGCGCGCAGGTCGTCCTGGCGGACGGTCGCAATGTCCTGACCATCGACGAGGATGCGGCCGCCCTCCACGTCATAGAAGCGCAGCAGCAGGTTGACGATCGTCGACTTGCCGGCGCCCGAGCGGCCGATCAGGCCGATCTTCTCGCCCGGGCGGATGTCGAGCGACAGCCCGTCGATGACGCCCCGCGTCTTGCCATAGTGGAAGTCGACCTTCTCGAAGCGGATGCCGCCCTCGCTGACGGTGAGCGGCCGCGCGTCGGGCAGGTCCCGCACCTCCCGCTCGCGCGAGATGGTGCCGATGCCGTCCTGCACCGTGCCGACATTCTCGAACAGGCCCGACACCTCCCAGAGGATCCACTGCGACATGCCCTGGAGACGCAGGATCAGCGCGATGGCAATGGCAATGTCGCCGGTGGTGACCACGTCGATCTGCCACAGGTAGATCGCCATCGCCCCGGTCGAGAACAGCAGCAGGTTGTTGATCAGCGTCAGCGTGGTGTTGAGGATCGTGACCAGCCGCATCTGGCCGAAGACGGTGTCGAGAAACACCGTCATCGACTTGCGGGCATAGGCCTCTTCCCGGTCGGCATGGGAGAAGAGCTTCACCGTGGCGATGTTGGTGTAGGCATCCACCACATGCCCGGTCATCACCGACCGGGCATCGGCCTGCTCCTGGGAAATGTCCTTCAGGCGCGGGATGAAGACGCGCAGCACCGCCAGATAGGCCAGCAGCCACACCACCAGCGGCGCAGCGAGATAGGGATTGGCATCCCCGACCACGACCACGGCGCTGGCGAAGTAGACGACCACATAGACGAAGATGTCGACGATCTTGGTGACCACCTCGCGCACGGCCAGCGCCGTCTGCATCATCTTGTTGGCGATGCGGCCGGCGAAGTCGTTCTGGTAGAAGGTCATGCTCTGGCGCAGCAGGTAGCGGTGCACGCGCCAGCGGATCGACATCGGGAACGGCCCGAGCAGGCTCTGGTGCATCAGCAGCTCGAACAGCACCTCGATGACGGGCAGAACGAGCAGGATGACCAGCGCCATGACCAGGAGATACGGCCAGTTCTCGGCCAGGAACGTGTCCCGGTCGGCCGACGACAGCCAGTTCACCAGATCGCCCAGATAGGTGAAGATCGTCACCTGCAGGATGGCGATGGCGGCGGCAAAGACCGCCACCCCCAGCAGGATCGGCAGGACCGGCCGCGTGTAGTACCAGCAGAAGGCGAGGAACCCCTTCGGCGGGACCGACAGGTCGGTGTCGCTGAACGGATCGACGAGGCGTTCAAACCGCGAGAACATCGGTGATCTCCGGGCGGGTGCGGACGCCCCGCTCTTGCTTGCGCCGGCGAACCACGGGTGTGAGCACCCGCGACCGCTGCGACGACAGGACGACGGCCAGGGCAAAGCTGACCAGGGCCCCGGAGACCACGACGGTCCCCAGGAACAGCGACATCAGATGCGCGCCGTATCGCGACATCAGCATGACTTCACCGTGCCTTTGCACAGCCTGCAGGTCCATCAGTTCATGCAGGAGAACCGGCAGGAAAAGAAGGGCGGCAACGCCGGTCACGGTCACGACGAAGGCCGCAAGCGCCAGCACGGCCAGGCGCAGGCGCTGCAGGGGCGAACGGACAACGGCCGGCCTGTCGGCGCCAGCCAGGGTAAATGCAACATCCGGACGGTTCGGCAAGGCGAACGGGTCCGTCGGATAACGATCGGACATGGGTCTGCTCCAGGCAGAGGAATGGCTCAGAGATATGCCACCGGAAGACAGGGGCCATGACATGGCGGCTGCAGCCCGCCGTCAGGGCGGCGTGGCTTGGACCGGAGGCAGGTCAGCTGGAATGTGGAGCTTTGGGTCAGGCCCGCGGGGAGCGGGCCAACTCGGCGATCGAGCCCAGCAACAGGGCGGCGGTCATGCAGACGCGCGACGCAATGGTCATGTACACCCTCCCACGGCTCGAAGGTTGATCAGGTTGCCAAGATGCATCCGCCACCGGACGCAGGAATTTACCTAGCCGAGTCTGGCGTAGAGGAAAAGCTGTATAACGCCGGCTGCCGCGCTTTCGGGGCAGCTGTGGCCTTTGCGCAACAAATGCAGGTTGCAGCCGGAGGCAGGCCACGCGGGATCTCCGCGCGGCCTCCGCCACGGATCGTCAGGCCGCGCGGATGCTGGTCAGGAACTGCCGCACCTGCGCCTGCAGCTCGCCCGACAGGGTGCCGAGCTGGCCGGCTGCGGACTGCATGGCGTCGGTGGCCCGGGTGCTGGCCTGCATCGCTCCGGCGAGCTGCGCGACGTTGCTGTCGACGCGGGACGTGCTGGAGGTCGCAACCGACACGGACCGGCCGATGGCGCCGGTGGCCTCGGCCTGCTGCTGCACGGAGGCGCGGATGGTGTTGGAAATCTCGCTGATGCGGTCGATCGTGCCGGCGATGGAGCGGATGGCGACAACCGCCTGATCGGCAACGGTCTGGACCGAGGCGACCTGTGCGGTGATCTCTTCGGTGGCCTTGGTGGTCTGGCCGGCGAGGGCCTTGACCTCGTTGGCGACAACGGCGAAGCCGCGTCCCGCCTCTCCGGCCCGCGCGGCCTCGATGGTGGCGTTGAGCGCCAGGAGATTGGTCTGGTTGGCGATCTGGCTGATCAGCTCGACCACCTCGCCGATGGCACGGCCTGTCTCGGACAGGCGGCCGACGATGGCGTCGGTCTGGCGGGCCTCCTCGACGGCGCTGCCGGCAATGAGCGAGGCCTGCTGCACGTCGTCGGTGATGCCGGCGATCGAGCGGGTGAGCAAGGCGGCCGCGTCCGACATGCTGCCGACGGACTGGCCGGACTGGGCGGTCGCGGAGCTGACCTCGGCCACCGCATGCGAGGAGCGGCCAACGGCGTCCCTGAGTTCGCCCGCGTTGCTGTTGACGGCCCGGGCGGTCTCGCCCAGCGAGTGGACGGCGCTGAGCACCGAACGCTCGAAATCATCGGCAATGTCACGCAGGAGCGCCTTGCGCTCTTCCTCGCTGTGCTGCTGCTGCCGGGTCTGCCGCTCGGCTTCCTCGCGGGCCCGGGCCGCAAGCTTGCCGCGGAACTCCAGCACGGAGCGGGCGATGTCGCCAATCTCGTCGGAGCGGTCGCCGCCCTCCACCGCCACATCCAGATCCCCGCGCGACAGGCGGGTCAGACCGTCCTGCAGGCGCCGGAGCGGCCGCGCCACCCCCATCGCCAGCCAGATCGCAAGACCGAGAAAGGCAAGTCCCACGGGCGTGCAGACGATCATGACCTGCAGCATCTGGTCGAAGATGAGCGCATCGACCCGCGCCGCGCCGGTCGCCCCGAGGAACCCCTGCGCCTCGACCGGATCGGCCAGCGCGCGGGTCAGGGCCATGCGGAAGACGTAGAAGGCATAGGCCGTGCCGACCATCATGATCACGGCCGCTGACACGACCAGCACCAGGAACCTGCCCACGATGGGCAGCCGGAGGCCGGCATTACCGGATTGGGACATCGCACAAACTCGCAAGAGGAAACACTGACCGGAACGGTCCACCACCTTGCATCAATACTCGGCCCAGTCCGTAAATTTTCTATGGACGCGCCAGTCAAGCGAAGGTCAGAGGAATTTCTGCGTCAGGTAATAGCCTCCGGCGGCCGAGACCCCGGTGAGCACCGTGCCCCACAGCACATCCACCACGACGACGATGAACGGCCAGTCGCGCATGGTGGCGTAGTTGGTCATGTCATAGGTGAGATAGGCGAAGAAGCCGAACAGCGCGCCATAGACAAGCGCATGCCAGAAGGACTCGTTGCGCAGCGCCGGCAGCACGGCAAAGATCAGGATGCCGACGACATAGAGCATGTAGAAGACCGCTGCCGCCCCGAGGTTCGGCTTGTCCATCAGCAGATGACCGATGCGGTCGAAGTAGAAGCGGGTGGCAACCTGGGACAGCCAGATGGCGTCGATGATGAGGAAGATCGCGGCGGTCGTGCCATAGGCGACGAGGATCTGGGGCATGTCTGTGTTCCTTCTGCCTGACGTCTACGCCGGCCCCGGCCGGCCGGATCACCCGGCAGGGGTTGGCCGCGCCCGCCGCCAGCCCTCACGCCTCCGCCAGGAAGCCGCCGGACTGGCGGGCCCACAGGTCCGCATAGAGCCCGCCGCGCGCCAGCAGCGCCTCGTGACTGCCCTGCTCGACGATCCGTCCGCCGTCCATCACCAGAAGCCGGTCCATGGCGGCAATGGTCGACAGGCGATGGGCGATGGCGAGCACGGTCTTGCCGACCATCAGCGGCGCGAGGTTCTCCTGGATCACCGCCTCGACCTCGGAATCGAGCGCCGAGGTGGCCTCGTCGAGAATGAGGATCGGGGCGTTCTTCAGCAGCACCCGGGCGATGGCGATGCGCTGGCGCTGCCCGCCCGAGAGCTTGACGCCGCGCTCGCCGACATGAGCATCGAAGCCGCGGCGCCCCTTGTGGTCCACCAGCTCCTCGATGAAGCCGAGCGCATGGGCCTGGGCCGCCGCCGCCCGCAGCTCCGCCTCGGTCGCCGAGGGCCGGCCATAGAGGATGTTGTCGCGGATCGAGCGGTGCATCAGCGAGGTGTCCTGGGCCACCATGCCGATCTGCGCCCGCAGGGAGGCCTGGGTCAGCTCGCGAACGTCCTGCCCGTCGATGAGGACCCGCCCGCCCTCGACATCGTGAAAGCGCAGCAGCAGCGTGGCCAGCGTGGACTTGCCGGCACCCGACGGTCCGACAATGCCGATCTTCTCGCCCGGCCTGACCTCGAAGCTGAGCCGGTCGAGCACCCCGTCGCCCTTGCCGTAGTGAAAGGTGACGGCGTCGAAGGCAACGCTGCCGCGCGTGCGCTCCAGCGCCCGGGCATCCGGCCGGTCGGTAACCGTGACCGGGCGGGAGATCAGCTCGACGCTGTCCTGCAGCGTGCCGAAGAGACGGAACAGCCCGTTGAGCTGGCCGAGCATGCGGCCGAGCAGCAGGTTGAGGCGCAGGACCAGTCCGAGCGACAGGGCCACGTCGCCGGTGGTGAGACTGCCCTGCTGCCACAGATGCAGCGCGAATCCCGCGATCGCCACCATCATCACCCCGGACAGGAGCGACATGAGCGCCCGCACCTCGGTGAGATTGCGGGTGAAGCGGACGAGCACGGCGAGATACTCGCCGAACTGCTGCCGCATCCCGTGTTCCTCGCCCACCCGGTTGCCGAAGAGCTTGACGGTCTGGATGTTGGTGTAGGTGTCGACGAGCCGGCCGGTCAGCCCGGAGGCCGCATGGGCATTGGCCTTCGACTGCTCGCGGATGCGCGGCACGTAGATGCGCGCGATGACGACGAAGGCCGCGAGCCACAGCGCCACCATGACGGCGAGGCGCCAGTCGAGATCGCCCAGCATGACCATGGTCGCAGCCGCATAGACGATGATGTACCAGACCACCTGCAGCAGCGTGACCATGAACTCGCCCGCCGCCTGGCCCGACTGCCAGACCTTGGACGAGATGCGCCCGGCAAACTCGTCGTGGAAGAAGCCGAGGCTCTGCTCCATGATCCGGTTGTGCGCCTGCCAGCGGATCAGGTTGTTGAAGCCGGGAATGACGGTCTGTTCCTCGACCAGGGCCGTGCCGGCCGCCACCAGCGTGCGCAGCACGAGCACGACGAAGGCCATGCCGAGCAGCGTCAGGCCGTGATCGGCAAACAGGCGCCCGGGCTCGGCCGCGTCCAGCATGTCGACGATGGTGCCGATGAAACTGTAGATGCCGGCCTCGATTGCCGCCGTCAGCCCGCCAAGGATCAGCATCAGGAGGAAGGGCCAGCGGCACTGCCAGACATAGAGCCGCAGGAAAGCCAGCGCCGACGTGGGCAGGGAGCGTCCGGAACCCGGCTGGAACGGGTCGATCCAGCCCTCGAAGAGGCGATAGATGGTCTGCACTGCTGTGGCCCCGCTGGCGTGGTCTCGCGTCTCTCCCCCGCCCTATGTAGCAGCTTCTGGCGGGCCGGCCAGTCCCTCGATCCCTGCCTGCGGTGCGGGCGCGCCGTGCCGCTGACGGGCGCTGGCGGGCGCCGACAGGCGCGCGGGCGGCGCAGCCGGGCGCTCAGCGACCGCGGTTGAGCTGGCGCCAGCGTTGCGGCGTGGCCTCGAAGCGCTGGCGGAAGGCGCGCGAGAAGGTGGCGGCGGAGGCAAAGCCGCTGCGGAAGGCAATCTCGGAGAGGGTCAGATCTGACGTGCGCAGCAACCCGGTGGCGTGATCGAGGCGCCAGCAGGCGATGTAGCTTGCCGGCGTATGCCCGACGAGCTGCGCGAAGCGCTCGGCAAACACGGTGCGTGACATGCCGGCCAGAGCCGCCAGCTCGTTGACGGTCCAGGCATGGGCCGGATCGGCGTGGATGGCCGCCAGGGCGCGGCCGATCCGGTCATCGGTGGCGGCTGCCAGCCAGCCCACCTCGGTCGCCGATGCGATCGCCCAGCTGCGCAGGACCTGGATGATCAGCAGATCGAGGAGACGCGACGTCGCCACATGCGCGCCCTGCCGGGCAACCGCCGTCTCGAGCGCAATCATCTCGACGAGACGCCCAAGCCAGCCCTCCGGCCGGATCTGGCCGGCCCTGACGACAAGCGGCACCGGCAGGATGGAGAACAGGTGCTTGGCCAGGACCGGATCGAAGGAGAACCAGCCGGTGAACCAGGCAGCATGACCGTCGGCCGGTGCAGGGTCGGGATTGGGGCCGGGATTGGGGTCGGGGCCGGGACCGGGACCGGCGTCCTGCTGCGGCAGGTCGAGGGCACAGCCGGGCGCGACCGCCTGCGGCGGCAGGGCCCAGTCGTCGGCGATCCGATGCCCGTCGGCCGGGATGAGGACGGCCACATCCCCGGTTTCCAGCACCAGGGGCCGCTCCTGCGGGCCGGCTGCCAGCTGGATGCGCCCCGCGCCGACGACATGCAGGACGCCGCGCGCAGGCCCGAACGAGAAGGAAAAGCCCGGCGCCGGACGAAAGGCCGAGAGGCCCTCGCCACGCAGGCGGATCACCTCGAGGATGGGCGACAGGGCATCGCCCGGATGCCCGGCCGGCGTTTCGGCAAAGTGATCCGGCGTTTGAGACATTGCAGTTCGCTCTCTTCGTTTGCAAATATACTGCGAAAATTCGCAGTCCGACTGCATCACCCGACAACAATCCAGGACCTGCGGTTATCATAAACCTGAAAAATTCACCTAAAGAAAATCCGGAATACACACACAAACGGAGAAAGAAAATGACTGCCACCGTCAATCAAGACATGAAGCCGACGCCGGACCCTGCCGAGGACAACGCATTTTTCCCCTCGCCTTACTCGCTCAGCCAGTTCACGTCGCCGAAGTCTGATCTGTCGGGAGCCGACTATCCCGCACCCTACACCGGCAAGCGGTGGAAGATCCTGGTGATCGGCGCAGACGAACGGTACCTGCTGCTCGCCAATGGTGCGATGTTCTCCACCGGCAACCATCCGGTCGAGACCCTGCTGCCCATGTATCACATGGAGAAGGCCGGCTTCGACTTCGAGTTCGCCACGGCATCGGGCAACCCGATGAAATTCGAGTTCTGGGCCATGCCCAAGGAGGACGCCGAGATCACCGGACTGTTCGCCCGCTATGCCGACCAGATCAAGGCGCCGCGCAAGCTCGCGGATGTGGTCGCGGAGTCGCTCGGCGACCAGTCCGACTACATCGGCGTGTTCATTCCCGGCGGACATGGCGCGCTGATCGGCCTGCCGCACAGCCCCGAGGTCAAGGCAGTGCTCGAATGGGCGGTGGCGCACGACAAGTTCGTCATCTCGCTCTGCCACGGCCCGGCGGCCTTCCTGGCGGTGGGCGAGGACAGCACGCTCTTCAAGGGCAAGCAGATCGTGGCCTTCCCCGACGCGATGGATGCCCAGACGCCGGACATCGGCTACATGCCCGGCCACCTGACCTGGAAGTTCGGCGAGAAGCTGAGTGCCCTTGGCTTCGAGATCCTGAACACGGGCATTTCGGGACAGGTGCACAAGGACGGCAAGCTGCTGACCGGGGACAGCCCGCTCGCCGGCAACGCGCTCGGCAAGCTGGCGGCGAGCGAGCTGCTGGCAGAGGTGAGCGGCCGCTGACGGCCACCCCCCGCTGACGCAAGGGGCCGCAGGGCTTGCAAGTCCTGCGGCACGCCCGTATCGGATCGCGGAGTGTCCGCGAACCGAAGCCGCCCATGCCCGATCTTGTCCTCTATCAGCCGGATATCCCGCAGAACACCGGCACGATGCTGCGCATGGCCGCCTGCCTCAACGTGAAGGTGCACCTGATCGAGCCCGCCGGATTTCCGCTGTCGGACCACGCCCTGCGGCGGGCCGGCATGGACTATCTGGAACGCGCGGCGCTGATCCGGCATGTGACCTGGGCCGCCTTCGAGGCGTGGCGCGAGGCCGAGGGCCGGCGCCTGGTGCTGGCCTCGACCCGGGGAAGCATCGCCTACACCCGGCTGGACTATGCCCCCGATGACCTGCTGATGCTGGGCCGCGAGACCGCGGGCGTGCCGGAGAGCGTGCACGCGGCCGCCGATGCGCGGGTGCTCATTCCGATGGCCGAGGGGCTGCGGTCCCTCAATGTGGCCATCTCGGCGGCGATGATCCTCGGCGAAGCCCTGCGCCAGACCGGGAACTTTCCCACAGTCACCCGCGTTTGACGGATGTGACGGAGATCGGACGGAGAGCAGGCGCCACGGCATGACCGTGCTTTGCATGTCGGCCCGGGAGCCGCTAGAACTTTTGCCAAGGACACCGCATCAGCGGACCGAGGGCAGGCGCCGGGAGCCCTGACCGCCCGATCCAGCCCATGAGAGGACGCGAAAGCCCATGAACGACAAGATCCCCGACGGCGGCAGCCAGCGCGGCGGCCCGGTTCCGGCCGACATCGAGGCCAAGAAGGAGGCCGCTCCGGCCTGGTTCGCCGACCTCAGGGACCGCATCTGCGCGGCCTTCGAGGCGCTGGAGGACGAGATCGGCAGCCTGGGCGGCCCGCTTGCCGACCAGCCGGCCGGCCGGTTCGAGCGCACGCCCTGGGAGCGCACGGATGCGAGCGGCGCCAAGGGCGGCGGCGGTGTCATGTCGATGATGCATGGCCGCGTGTTCGAGAAGGTGGGCGTGCATGTCTCCACCGTCTACGGCGAGTTCTCGCCCGAGTTCCGGGGCCAGATCCCCGGTGCGGCGGAGGACCCGCGTTTCTGGGCCTCCGGCATCAGCCTGATCGCCCATCCGCAGAACCCGCATGTGCCGGCCGTGCACATGAACACGCGCATGGTCGTGACGACGCGGCAGTGGTTCGGCGGCGGCGCCGACCTGACGCCGGTGCTGGACGCGCGGCGCACGCAGACCGATCCGGACAGCATCGCCTTTCACAAGGCGATGGAGAATGCCTGCGCGCCGCACAGGAATGCGGACTATCCGGCCTTCAAGACCTGGTGCGACGACTACTTCTTCCTCAAGCACCGCAACGAGCCGCGCGGCATCGGCGGCATCTTCTACGACTATCTCAACTCCGGCGACTGGGATGCGGACTTCGCCCTGACGCGGGACGTGGGACTGGGCTTCCTCGACATCTATCCGAAGCTGGTGCAGGCCAATTTCGCCAAGCCCTGGTCGGAGGCCGAGCGCGAGGAACAGCTGATCCGGCGCGGGCGCTATGTCGAGTACAACCTGCTCTATGACCGCGGCACGATCTTCGGGCTGAAGACCGGCGGCAATGTCGCCTCGATCCTGTCGTCCATGCCACCCGTGGTGAAGTGGCCGTAAGTCCGGCCAACGACACGAGGAAAAGACACGGGGAAACGACAAGACCGGGAGACGGGCAGGCGAGACGGGGGCCTAGCCGGCCGGGGGCAGCTCCGCCGCCACGAGCCGCAGCAGGTCGGCGCGGCTGGCGGCGTAGTCGCTGGCCACCCACGCCTGCCGCAGCCGGGCCAGCGTCGCCCCGAGGGCCGGCCCTTTCGGCAGGCCGAGCGCCACCAGATCGCGTCCGCCAACCGGAAAGACCGGGACCGGCCAGGCCTCAAGCAGCGGCCGGAGCGCGACGAGGGCGGCGGGATCTCCGCCCCCGGCCCGGCAAGCCGCAATCGCCAGCCTCAGCCCGTCGGCGGCAGGCTCGGGCCCGGCATCGACGACAAGCGCCTTGAGCCTGCGCTCCGGGTCGGCGGCGGCCGCAAGCGCCTCTCCCGCGCTCCGCGCCGCGAGCATCCGCTCGCGCTCGGCGTTGGAGAGCCGGAGCCGCGCGGCCAGACGCTCCAGATCCTCGCGAACGAAGCCGAACAGCGCCGCCAGCGCCACGGGGGCCGCCAGCCCGGGGGAAGTTGGTCCGGGGGCAGTTGGTCCGGGGGCCGCTGGTTTGGTGACAGTGGCCTGAGCCGAACCCTCGACCGGCGCATCCGGACCGGACGCGGTCCGGACCTCTGGCGGGGCCTCGACAAGCGCCTCGAACAGGGCCAGCCGTGCCAGCCCGCCGGTGACGATCTCCAGGATGCCGCAGTCTTCCATCTGGCGCAGGACGGGCGCCGCCCCGGGGGCGACGACAAGACGTTTCAGCTCCGCGCCGACGCGCTCGGCCGACAGCTGCCGCAACCCGTCCCGCAGCGCGATGGCGGCCGACAGTCCGTCCGGGTCGAGGCTGCCGGACCCGTAGCAGGCGTGCATGCGGAAGAACCGCAGGATGCGCAGGTAATCCTCGCGGATGCGCTGGCTCGCCGCACCGATGAAGCGGACGCGTCGCGCCAGACAGTCGGAGAGGCCACGGAGCGGATCGTGGACCGTGCCGTCGGCAGCGCAATAGAGCGCATTCAGCGTGAAGTCGCGCCGCGCCGCATCCCGCGCCCAGTCGCGGCCGAAGCGGACCACCGCGTGGCGGCCGAAGGTCTCCACATCCTCGCGCAGCGTCGTGATCTCGAAGGCCTGGCCGGCGCTGACCACCGTGACGGTGCCATGCTCGATGCCGGTCGGCACGGCCTTCAGTCCGGCGGCACGGGCGCGCTGCATCACCACCTCGGGCAGGGCCGTGCTGCAGAGATCGACATCGGACACGGGCACGCCGAGGAGGGAATTGCGCACCACGCCGCCGACGGCGCGCAGCTCGTCCCCCTCGCGGCCGATGGCCTCAAACACCTGTTGCAGGGCCGGATCCGCCAGCCAGGGCTGGCCGGCCAGCGACGGGGCAACCGGAGACGATCCGGGTGCGGAGAGCGGACCGGACGGGCTGCCGCTACTCATAACGCCCCGGCACGAAGACGCCGTTGCGATACTCCGCCGGCCGGTACTCCTTGCCCTGCGGCATGCGGTCAAAGCTTGCCATCAGGATGAAGCCGAGGACGCTGATGAGCAGACCGGAAAACACCAGCCAGAAGATCGGCCCGTTGCGCCAGTTGTCGGCGGTCTGGCCCTTGCGGGTAAACCAGAGCCACAGGGCATAGCCGAGGAAAGGAAGCAGGAAGAACAGGATCTGGGTCAGGACTACACGCAGCATCAGCCATAAACCGTATCATAGAGGGAGCGGACGATGCCCGCCGTCACGCCCCAGATGAAGCGGGTCTGGAAGGGCATGGCATAGAAGTAGCGCGGACGGCCCTGCCAGTCGCGGCTCTGGCGCTGATGATTTGCAGGATCCATCAGGAATTCGAGCGGAACCTCGAACACATCGGCCACCTCGCCGGGATTGGGCGTGAGCGGCGGCCGGCCCGACACGAAACCGATCACCGGCGTGACGCGGTAGCCGGAGCCGGTCAGATAGGGCGCCAGGCGGGCGAAGGGCTCGACGTGGCGGCGGTCGAGGCCGATCTCCTCCTCGGCCTCGCGCAGCGCCGCGATCTCCGGCGAGCCGTCCTCCGGGTCGATCTTGCCGCCGGGAAAGGCGACCTGCCCGGCATGGGCCTTGAGATGGGCGGTGCGCTCGGTGAAGAGCACCGTGGCCCCCCGGGCGCCCTGGTCATAGATGGGGATGAGCACGGCCGCCTCGCGCGGCGGGCCATCCCACTTGGCGTAAGGCCCCATGTCCGGATTGAGCACGTGGTCACCGGTGACCAGATCGGCGGGCACCGGCAGGCGGGCGCGGGCCCGGTCGCGGAAGGCGGCTGCCGTGAAGGGAGCAAGGTCAAGCAGGCTCATGCCGCACTCTCCCCGGCGCCAACGCCCGGGCCGGCCTCGGCAAGGCCGCCCGACAGGGCCGCGACGGCAGCCGGCGGCAGGGCAAAGAAGACCCCGTCGCTCCACACGCCCACCTCGCCTGCCCGGTCCTCGAACAGGCCGGCCAGTTCGTAGAGCAGCGGCCGCGCCAGCAGGGCGTCCAGCCGGCCGCGCACCCGCACGTAAGGCTTGAGCCCGCCGGTCTCCGGTTCGACGACAAAGCGCAGCCGGTGGTCCGGCCCCGCGACCACCACATCGCCGACCGACGTGCGCAGGGTGAGTCGCTGCGCCGCACCCTGCCCCTCGGCATGCAGCTCCACCGCCAGGAACGGGGCGTCATCGACCCGGATGCGGACCTTTTCCACAGGGGTCACGAGATAGTGACAGCCGTCCTCGTCGTGGCGCAGGACCGAGGCGAACAGGCGGACCAGCGCCTCGCGGCCAATCGGCGAGCCGAGGTAGTGCCAGCTGCCATTGGCGGCGATGCGCATGTCGATGTCGCCGCAAAAGGGCGGATTCCAGCGCTCGACCGGGGGCTTGCGGCCGGCGCCCGCGCCCGCGCGGGCCAGCAGCGCGCCCAGTCCCTCATCCAGATGCGTCATCAGCTGTTCCTGTTCCTGGTCTGCCGGACCCGCTCCGCCGCCGGCCGCGCCATCGTTCCGCCATGTCCGGCCGCTGTGATCCGCCGCAGCCGCACCGTCCGTAGGTCAGACAAGCCGGGGTTGCAGGACGACCGCTTGCCAGAATTAGCGGCTTACCGGTGCTAAGATATGCTGTCAAAGTGACATGACCAATGGCCCGTTCGGGTGGTGATGAAGGTCCAGCGAAGAGGTCCGCGATGAGCGCAGTCAGCCCCTCCCCCAACACCGACCCGGCCGCGATCGTCGCGGACGCCGAAAAGGCAGTGGCCCGCATCGGCGAGGCCCGTGCCGACATCGCCCGCGTCATCTTCGGACAGGAAAGCGTGGTCGAGCGCGCGCTGGTCACCATCCTGGCTGGCGGCCACGGGCTGCTCGTCGGTGTGCCGGGCCTCGCCAAGACCAAGCTGGTGGAGACGCTCGGCACGGTGCTCGGCCTCAACGCCCGCCGCATCCAGTTCACGCCCGACCTGATGCCCTCCGACATTCTCGGCGCGGAAGTCATGGAGCAGGCCGCTGACGGCACCCGCGCCTTCCGCTTCATTCCGGGCCCGGTGTTCTGCCAGCTGCTGATGGCCGACGAGATCAACCGCGCCAGCCCGCGCACCCAGTCGGCGCTGCTGCAGGCGATGCAGGAATACCATGTCACCGTCGCCGGCCACCCGCATGACCTGCCGCGGCCGTTCCACGTGCTGGCCACCCAGAACCCGCTGGAGCAGGAGGGCACCTATCCGCTGCCGGAAGCCCAGCTCGACCGGTTCCTGATGCAGATCGACGTGCATTATCCCTCGCTCGAGGCCGAGCGGCGGATCCTGCTGGAGACGACCGGCGCCTCGGAAGCCCGGGCGCGCGGCGTGCTGAACGGCGAGGAGCTGGCGGCAATCCAGGGACTGGTCCGCCGCATGCCGGTGGGCGAGAGCGTTGTCGAGGCCATCCTGGCCCTGGTGCGCGGCGCAAGGCCTGCGGAAGACGGGCAGAGCGACGACCTGCAGAAGCTGATCGCCTGGGGCCCGGGTCCGCGCGCCAGCCAGGCGCTGATGCTGACCGTCCGTGCCCGGGCGCTGCTGGAAGGCCGGCTTGCCCCCTCCGTCGATGACGTGCTGGCCCTGGCCGAGCCGGTCCTGCAGCACCGCATGGCCCTGACCTTTGCCGCCCGCGCCGACGGGCACAGCGTGCGCGAGGTGATCGGCCGGCTGAAGTCCAGGATCGGCTGAGCACGGCCCGTCGCGGCGCGGATCGAGCAGGGAGACAGGGCATGGCGAGCGGCGCAGACACGCAGACCACGGCACGGGACGGCGCACCGGCGGGCACACCGGCTGGCGCACGGAACGGCGGCGCGGCGGCCGGTCCGGCCGCGTCCTCCGGCCCCGTGACCCTGCCCGCAACCATGGGCGAAGCCCGCAGCCTTGCCGATGCGATGCCGGAGCTGCTGGTCGATGCGCGCCACATCGGCAACACGGTCTCTGCCGGCTGGCATGGCCGCCGGCGGTCCGGCCCGGGTGAGACCTTCTGGCAGTTCCGGCCCTTCAGCATGGGCGAGCCGGCCCGCCGCATCGACTGGCGCCGGTCGGCGCGCGATGATCATCTTTATGTGCGCGAGCGCGAGTGGGAAGCCGCGCATACCTTGTGGCTGTGGGCGGACCTGTCGCCGTCGATGGCCTTCCGCTCCAGCCTCAGCCGGACCTCGAAACGGGACCGGGCGGTGGTGCTGCTGCTGGCGCTGGCCGACATGCTGGCCTCCACCGGCGAGCGGATCGGCCTGCCCGGCGTGACGCGCCCCGTGTCCGACCGCAATGCGGCCGAGCGGGTGGCCGATGCGCTCCTTCACCTTGCCAGGCCCGCCGCCCTGCCCGACAGCTCCGGCATCCGGCGCTTTTCCGACGTGGTGCTGATTGCCGACTTCCTCGACCCGCTCGAGGACACCGCCCGCTGGGTGACCCATGTTGCCGGCACCGGCGCCCGCGGCGCCCTCGTCCAGGTGCTGGACCCGATCGAGGAAAGCTTTCCCTTTGACGGCCGGGTCGAGTTCCGCGATCCGGAAACCGGACTGAAACTGACCACCGGCCGGGCCGAAGGCTGGCGGCAGGCCTATCAGGAGCGGCTCGCGGCCCGCAAGGACGCCCTGCGCCAGCTCGCCGCCCGCGCCGGCTGGAGCTACATCCTGCATCACACCGACCGCTCGGCGACCGAACCGCTGCTGATGCTGCACGAACGGCTGAGCGGTCAGGCGGAGGCGCGCGGCGCACGGGGAGGACGGCTCTGATGTTCGGACTGCCCCTCGCCTTCGCCACGCCGCTGATCCTCGGGGCCCTGGTGCTGCTGCCGGTGATCTGGTGGCTGCTGCGCTTCACGCCGCCACGCCCGCGGGAGGTCACCTTCCCGCCCACCCGCCTTCTTGTCGACATCGAGAAGCGCGAGGAAACCCCGCAGAAGAGCCCCTGGTGGCTGACGCTGCTGCGGCTGCTGATCGCGGCCCTCCTGATCCTGGCCCTTGCCGGTCCGCAGTGGCGGCCCGCCGACCGCATCGACCTGGGGTCGGGACCGGTTCTCCTGCTCATCGACAACGGCTGGACCTCGGCGACCGACTGGGACCGGCAAGTGACGGCCGCCAACGGCCTGCTGGCGCTGGCCGAGACCGCCGAACTGCCGGTGATCCTGGCCGCCACCGCCGACGGCGCCGGCCAGCCGCTTGCCCCGGCCCCCGCCGATGTGGCGGCCGAACGGCTGCGCGCCATGGCACCGCGCCCCTGGGACCGGCAGCGCGCCGAACTCGTCACCGCCCTGCGCAAGACGGTGAGCGAGACGGCCCCGAGCCGCATCGTCTGGATCTCGGACGGACTGGAGGACCCCTCGGCCGGCGCGTTCCAGCGCGACCTTTCCGCGCTCGCCGGCGACATCCCGCTGACCCTCTACACCAACGCCCGCACGCCGCTCGGCATCGGCGGTCTGGTGAGCACCGCCGACGCGCTGACGGCCACCGTCATCCGCAAGCCGGAGGCGAGCAGCCCCGATGTGGTGCTGCGCGCGCTCGATCCGAAAGGACTGGTGCTGGGCGAGGCGACCGCCCGCTTCGAGGGCGGCGCGGCCAGCACCGAGGCCACCTTTGCCCTGCCGAGCGAGCTGCGCAACGACATCGCCCGACTGGAGATCGACGGCGTCCGGGCGGCCGGCGCGGTGAAGCTGATCGACGACAGCTGGCGCCGCCGGACCGTTGGCCTGATCTCCGGCGCAGGCGCCGACCAGGCCCAGCCGCTGCTGTCGCCGCTCTACTATCTGCAGCGCGCCCTCGCCCCCTTTGCCGACCTGCGCGTGCCGCGTGCCACCGACCTCAGCGAGGCCGTGCCCGAACTGCTGGAGCAGGGCGTCTCGGTGGTGGTTCTGGCGGATGTCGGTCGCCTGCCCGATCCGGCCGCCGAAGCGCTTGACCGCTGGATCCGCGGCGGCGGCCTGCTGGTCCGCTTCGCCGGGCCGCGCACGGCCGGCGGCACCGACGACCTGCTGCCGGTGGCGCTGCGTGCCGGCGACCGCACGCTCGGCGGCAGCCTGTCCTGGGAACAGCCGCAGAAGCTCGCCCCCTTCCCCCCGGCCTCGCCCTTCGCGGGACTGACCGTGCCGGAGGAAGTGCTGGTGTCGCGGCAGGTGCTGGCGGAGCCGACGGCGGACCTGCCGGAGCGCAGCTGGGCCCTTCTGACCGACGGCACCCCGCTGGTGACCGCCGGTCGGCGCGGCGACGGCGCGGTGGTGCTGTTCCATGTCACGGCGGACACGGCCTGGTCGAACCTGCCCCTGTCGGGCGTCTATGTCGACATGCTCCGCCGCATCGTCGCCTCCGCCAGCGCGGCCGCCGCCGCCGCGCCGGAAGCCGGCGAGGCCGCGAGCGTGGAGGTGAGCGAAGGCGAGGTGCGCGCCGTGCTGCCGCCGCTGCGCCTGCTCGACGGCTATGGCAGCTTCGTGCCGCCGCGCGCTGACGTGGTGCCCGTCGCCGCCAGCGGCTTCGCCAGCGTGACCGCGAGCCGCGACACCCCGCCCGGCCTCTACGGGACCGAGGATGGCTACCGGGCCCTGAACCTGCTGACCGGCAGCGAAACGCTGACCCCGCTCGATGTCTCTGCCCTGGGTGAGGACCTCGATACCCGGCCCTATCTCGATGCCGAGCCGGTGGACCTCAGGGCCGGACTGTTTTCCGCCGCCTTCCTTCTCCTGATGCTGGATGCCCTGATCGTGCTGCTGATGGCCGGACTTGTGAGCCGGCTGCGCCTTGCCCGCGCCGCCATGACCATTGCCCTGGCCCTCTGCCTGACGGCCGCGCCGGCCGTCCTGTCCGGTCCGGGCGGCGCGGCGCTGGCCCAGACCGCGTCCGGAGCCGGCTCCTCCGACGACCTGTGGGCGCTTGAGGCGGCGACCGACACGCGGCTTGCCTATGTCATCACCGGCAATCCGGAGATCGACGAGACGAGCCGGGCCGGCCTCGACGGCCTGTCGCAATATCTGGCCGCCCGCACGGCGCTGGAGCCGGGCGCCCCGATCGGGGTGGACATCTCGCGCGACGAGCTGGCGTTCTTCGCCCTGCTCTACTGGCCGGTGGACGCCGCAGCCACCAAGCCGGATGCACGCACCATGGCGCGGATCGACGGGTTCATGCGCAACGGCGGCACGATCCTGTTCGACACGCGCGATCACATCACCGCGTCGGCCACGGGCTTTTCCGGCACACCGGCGACGCTGAAGCTGCGCGAGATCCTCGACGGGCTCGACGTGCCCGCGCTCGAACCGGTGCCGGCCGACCATGTGCTGACCAAGGCCTTCTTCCTGCTCGACAGTTTTCCGGGGCGCTACGCCACCAGCCCGCTGTGGGTGGAAGCCTCCGAGGCGAGCCCCGAGGGCACCGACCGGCCGGTGCGCGCCGGCGACGGCGTGTCGCCGATCATGATCACCGGCAATGATTTCGCCGCGGCCTGGGCAACCGACCAGAGCGGCAATCCGCTCTATCCCACCGTGCCGGATGATCCCGACCAGCGCGAGTATGCCTACCGGTCGGGCGTGAACATCGTCATGTACAGCCTGACCGGCAACTACAAGGCCGACCAGGTGCATGTTCCGGCCCTGCTGGAACGGCTCGGCCAGTGACAAGGAGACGTCGATGATGTGGTCCGTTTCCTTCGATCCCTTCGTGCCCTGGTGGGTGATCGGCGCCGGGGCGACGGCCATCGCCGTGCTGCTTGCCATCGCGCTCAGGCTCGGCGTGCGCGGCGCGCTGCTGCGCGGCACCGCGCTGGCGCTTGCCCTTCTGGCGCTCGCCAATCCGGCGCTGGAACGGGAAGACCGCGAGCCGCTGACCAGCGTGGTCGCGGTGGTTGTCGACAAGAGCCAGAGCCAGAGCCTCGACGGGCGCGACGCGGCCACGGCCGCAGCCCTCGCCGAGCTGGAACAGCGCATCGCCGCCCTGCCCGGCTTCGAGCTGCGCCGCATCGAGGTGAGCCCGTCGCTGCGCGATGACGGAACGGCGCTGTTCGGCGCGCTGGCGGAGGGCCTGTCGGACGTGCCCCCCGACCGCGTCGGCGGCGCCATCCTTCTGACCGACGGGCAGGTGCATGACATCCCCGCGACCAGCGGCGCGCTCGGCTTCAACGCCCCGCTGCATGGCCTGGTGACCGGCCGCGCCGACGAGGGCGACCGGCGCCTGTCGCTGGTGCGCGCCCCCCGCTTCGGCCTTGTCGGCTCGGAACAGACCGTGACGCTGAGCCTTGAGGATGCGGGCGCGCTCGGCGGTGCCAGCGGCAGCCCGGCCACGATCCGCGTGCGGCGCGACGGCGAGCTCATCACCGAGTTCCGGGCAACCCCGGGCGAGCGGATCGAGGTTCCGGTGGAGATCGGCCACGGCGGCCACAACATTTTCGAGTTCGAGGCCAACACGCTGCCCGACGAGCTGACGCCGCTCAACAACCGGGTGGTCGTGACCATTGACGGCATCCGCGAGAACCTGCGCGTCCTGCTCGTCTCCGGATCGCCGCATGCCGGCGAGCGCACCTGGCGCAACCTGCTGAAGTCCGACGCCTCGGTCGATCTGGTGCATTTCACCATCCTGCGGCCGCCGGAAAAGCAGGACGGCACGCCGGTCAACCAGCTGTCGCTGATCGCCTTCCCGACGCGCGAGCTGTTCTCCGAAAAGATCGACCAGTTCGACCTGATCATCTTCGATCGCTACGTGAACCGTGGCGTGTTGCCGATGCTCTATTTCGACAACATCGCCCGTTACGTCCGCGCCGGCGGGGCGCTGCTGATCGCCGGTGGTCCCGACTATGCCGAGGGCTCGACGATCTACCAGACGCCGATGGCGCCGGTGCTCCCGGCCCGCCCGACCGGCAACGTGATCGTGACGCCCTTCCGGGCCGACATCTCCGACATCGGCGACCGGCACCCCGTGACCCGGGGCCTGCCCGGCGCCCAGTCGGACCCGCCGCAGTGGAGCCGCTGGTTCCGCGCCGTCGAGGCCGAAGTGGACATGGGCCAGTCGCTGATGACCGGTCCGAGCAACGTGCCGCTGCTGGTGCTCAACCGCGAGGAAGCCGGACGCGTCGCCGTGTTCCTGTCGGACCAGATCTGGCTCTGGGCGCGCGGGTACGAAGGCGGCGGACCGCATGTGCCGCTGATGCGCCGGCTGGCGCACTGGCTGATGAAGGAACCGGACCTGGAGGAAGAGGCGCTGCGCGTCAGCCTGCGCGGCTCCGAGCTGGTCGTCGAGCGCCAGACCCTGGGCGACAGCGCGGCCGACGTGACGGTGACGCTGCCAACCGGCGGCACGCGCAGCCTGACGCTCCAGGAAGCCGACCCCGGACTGTGGCGCGCCAGCCTGGCGGCCACGGAAATCGGTCTCTACTCGGCCACCGACGGCGAGCGGACGGCGCTGGTGCATGTGGGGCCGCAGAACCCGCGCGAGTTCAGCAACGTGCTGTCGACGACGGAACGGCTGGAGCCGCTGAGCGCCCAGACCGGCGGCGTGACGCAGCGCATCGCCGACATCGGTGGCGGCGCGCTGATCCCGCGCCTCGTGCCGCTGAAACGCGCCGACGACTATGCGGGCGCCGGCTGGATCGGCCTGAAGCAGACCGAGGCGAGCGTGCTGAAGGGCATCGACCGCATCCCGCTCCTGTCGGGTCTCATCGGCCTCGCCCTGCTGCTCGGCGCGGTCTCGGCCGCCTGGTTCCGCGAGGGTCGCTAGGCCCCGGCCGCTGGCGGGTCGGCGTGATGTCCGCTCTGGCCCCTGACGGATCAGCGGCCGCCGCGGAGGGTGGGCGTGATGTCCGCTCTGGCCGCTGACGGATCAGCGGCCGCCGCGGGGAGTGGGCGTGATGTCCGCTCTGGCCGCTGACGGATCAGCGGCCGCCGCGGAGGGTGGGCGTGATGTCCGCTCTGGCCGCTGACGGATCAGCGGCCGCCGCGGACGGGTCCCTCCGGCATCGGCGCGCCGTCAAGCATGGCCACGAGCAGGCGGTTGGGATCGACCGGTCCGGGCAGCACGATCCGGCCGAGCGGAACGTGCTCGAAGCCGAAAGGCCCGTAATAGGGAGGATCGCCGACCAGCAGGACGGCCGTTTCGCCAAGCCGCCGCGCCTCGTCGAGCGCGGTGCGCATCAGCAGCCGGCCAAGTCCGCGGTTCTTGTACTCCGGAGCCACCGTGAGCGGTCCGAGCAGCTGGGCAGGCGTCGTGCCGATGCGGATCGGCGTCAGCCGGACGGAGCCGGCCACCTGGTCGCCGGCCAGACCGACGAAACACAGGCGATCATCCTGCGGCACCCCTTCGCGGATGCGGAAGGCGGTCCGGGCAAAGCGGCCCGGGCCGAAGGCAGCAGCTTGCAGGGCGTCAACGGCGGCCTCGTCGCAGGCGTGCTCGAGGCGAATGAACCAGGTGTCGGCTTTCATGGTCAGGGGATCCTGGGCAGAGATGGACATCAGTCACGTCCGTTGCCCGGATCCGCCGAGGCGGAAGTCCCGCTCAGCAGCCATGCCCCAGACGCGCGAAGGCGGACGAGATCCTGTCTCGTCGGCAACGTCGTCGTCGCTGGTCATGGCATGCGATCATGGTGATCCTGCTCCGGCTGCCAAGCGTGCAGCCCACGGGAATCGCACTAACACGCGTCGCGCCTGCCGGTCCACGAAAAAATCACGTTCTCACCAGAGCGCGCTGCGGGCCATCCGTCCGGCCAGCTCGTCCAACCGGCGGGCGGTGGCGCTGGTGATGTCCGGCGGCAGCTGGTCCGGCGCAAAGAACCGCGCCTCGGCGATCTCCGCATTCGGCACCGGCGAGCGCGTGGGCGGATCCCAGTCGGGCAGCTCGAACAGGGCGACATGGTCGCGGCGGGTGGTCTCGCGGTTGTGATAGAGGCCGAGCAGCACCGGCTCGCCCCGGGCGCGGATACCGGTCTCCTCGAAGATCTCGCGGGCCGCCGCCTCGCTCAGGGTCTCCCCCACATCAACGCCGCCACCGGGAAGATACCAGCCCGGCAGGTAGGTGTGACGCACCAGAAGCACATAGCCGGCCGCATCCCGCACGATGACCCGGACGCCGAGGGTGTGGGCGTGGCGCACCAGGGCGGCGCCATGGATGATGCGACGGGTCAGGCGGGCCGGAAGCATGGACAGGAGGAACTGCATGGCCGCACTTATGCCGATCACCGGGGCCAAGACAAGCCTTGATGGCGTTCTCAAGGCAAAACGTGAAGACGGCCTTTACCGGCCATGCGCCGCGCGCAGGTCTGACCTACCGGAAAGCTGGATTGTGCATCTGCGAAGAAGGATTATATATCGCTCATTCCGATGAAAAAGCGGGCAGCAACTTGCACAATCCCTGGGCAAGGCTCTCGCCGGAAACCAAAAGAGACCCCCATGTTTACCGCCCTGTTCGCGCGTCGCCGTCGTCCCTCCCGCTTCACCTGGAAGCCGGAAATCGACCTGAGCAACCCGCGTATCCGCGCAACCCTGTCGACCTTCAGCGCCTCGTGAGGCTGCGCCGGCGACGGCTGCGATGAGTTGACCCCAAAAAGACGCCCGGCCTCCCCCGGGCGTTTTTTTTCATGCCGGGCAGCCGTAGGCCCTTGACCGGACCGGGCCGACACAGAACATGCCAGCCATGTTCCGACTGGCCCATTTCTCCGATCCGCATCTCGGTCCCCTCCCCGACCCGAGCCTTCTCCAGCTCCTGTCGAAGCGGGTGCTCGGCTACGTCAACTGGCGGCGCAACCGCCTGCGCGCCATGGGCGGCGACTATCTGGCCCGGCTGCTCGACGACATGGAGCAGCGCACCCCCGATCACATTGCCCTGACCGGCGACCTCGTCAACATTGCCCTCCCCTCGGAAATCGCCGCCGCCAGCGCCTGGCTCGGCGCCGTCGCGGCCCCCGAGCGCCTGTCCGTCGTGCCCGGCAACCATGACGCCTATGTTCCCGGCGCGCTGAGAAGCGCGATGGAGGCCTGGAGCGCCTTCATGACCGGCGACGGCACGCCGATGGCTCATCCAGGCACGGCGCATTTTCCCTATGTCCGCCGTCGCGGACCGCTGGCCCTGGTCGGCGTGTCGACCGCCCGCGCCACGGCGCCGGGCTTTGCCACCGGTCGGGTCGGCGTGCGCCAGACCCGGCGGCTGACCGAGGTGCTGGCGGGGCTGGGCGAGGAAGGCCTGTTCCGGGTCGTGCTGATCCACCACCCGCCGTTTCAGGGCGCGACAAGCTGGTACAAGCGGCTGGAAGATGCCTCCCGCGTCCGCGCGGCCATCAAGCGCGCCGGCGCGGAACTGGTGCTGCACGGGCACACGCATGTCGACAGCCGCACCAGCATCGAGGGGCCGGATGGACCGGTGCCGGTGATCGGCGTGCCGTCGGCAAGCCATGCGCCGGGTGGCCGCAAGCCGGCGGCCCGCTACAATCTGTTCACGATCACCGCCGCCGGGGATGCCGGCTGGACCTGCAGCCTGGAGGAACGCGGCTTCCGGACCATCGATGGCGGCATCGAGGAGATCGACCGGGCCGACCTGACGATCCCGCGCCGCAGACGCTGAGCCGCCGGGCTCAGCCCATCGGATTGGCGAACCAGGCATAGGCCACGAGGGCCACCATGCCGGCGAGGATGCCGCCGAGAAACGCCACCAGCACCGGGCCCCAGGCGGAGGCCGCGCGACCGGAGGCGACGGCTGCCTGCTCACCGGCAATCGCGGCCTTCATGCGCTTGTCGAGCCAGTCCCCCTCCAGCGCGCGCTCGCGCTCGATGATGCGCTCGGCAATGTATTCGGTGACGCAGTCGGCCATGTCGTCCAGATCCGCCGTCTCGAGAATGACGACCCGGCCAAGGCGGGTGTCCTTGAGGAAGCGGTAGGTGCGGCGGTCGCCACCGACAGCGATGTGGCTGGTCATGTCGATCCACAGGCGCGGCGTCGAGCCCGGGACGATCTGGAAGGAGAACTGGTCGTCGTTCTCCGGCACTTCGCGGAAGACGTCGGTCAGCTCGTCGGCCAGCATCTCGAGGCGCGTGCGCTCGGTCTCCTGCAGCTCGATCACCACATCGGCGCGTTCGGCCTCGCCGAGGCGGACCTTGCGAATGGCATCGCGCAGGCTGCGCACCTTCGCGTGGGGCACGACATTCGTGGGGGAGCCGCTGCTCTGTTCGTTGGCCATGGTGATTCCAGGTTCGGGGACGCCACAATCGTTAAGCGGACTTTTACCGGAAGCGGCCGGCGGGAAAACCGTCGGCCCCGTCCCGACTGCACTCGTCCACCGGCAATGTCGGCGGTTTGGTTAACCCTTCTTAAGCCATTTTAACTGTTACCGCCACCACGGCCGTGGCCGGCTGCCAACCCGCGTACCGGGCAGACAGAGGAACCGTCACGTGCCGGCGAAGGGGCCGGGGACGGGGCACGCAAGGGATGGAGCGGGGAGACTGGCTGGCGCGACAGGCCGTCCAGAAAGAGAGGCAAGAAGGACAGGACAGGCCAGTGAGGCAGCGCGCGGGTGGCAAAGTGCGGGCGGCAAGAGTGCCCTTGCGGAGGGGAGAGGGGCACGCGCCCCGGCTCAGGGCCGCAGCAGCGGGATATGCGCGCCGGCGGTCTCCGGCAGCACCCCGAGAAGACGCGGATCGTCGACGATCTCGATCGACCGGCTCACCGGCACGAAGCCGCTGGAGCGGTAGAAGCCGAGCGCGGACGGGCTGTCGCCGGTGCAGGTGTGAACGAAGAAGCGGCGCGTCTGCGGGCGGGCCCAGGCCATGTCGAGCCCCGCCTCCATCAGCCAGCGCCCGAGACCACGGCCGGTTGCCTGCGGCACGAGGCCGAAGAAGGCCAGCTCGACATTTGCCGGGTCCGCAAAGTCCAGTTCGAGAAGCCCGACCGGCTCGCCGTCGGCCATGGCGACATGGATGGTGCGCGTGTCCTCGGCGAGAACGGCGGCCAGGCGCGCGCGCGGCATCCGCACCCGCGAGAACCAGAGCCAGTCATCGCCCACCGCACGAAACAGCGGCAGGTAGGTCTCCGGGTCCGGCTTCACCCAGGGCACGAGCGTGACGCCCTCCGGCGCAGGCAGGGCCCGCGGCACAGGACGCGCCGTCATCTCCAGAAAGGTGACAACGAACGCGATCTTGCCGGCGGGCACGGCAGTGTAGCCGTCGAGATTGAGGCTGGTCATGGGGGCTCCGGACAGGTCTGTCGTGAGGCGCTCTGGGTCTGGCTGTCTGGCAGGGGACAGCCCGGACAGGGGCGGAGTAGCATCGCAAGCCGACCGGCGGCAACCGTCATTCGAAGCAGATTGCGGGCGTTAACCGTGTGTTAACCATGATCGGCCACCCTTTTCTCATGAGCGGCATCGGCAACAAATTCGGACAGAGAAACGAGCGCGTCACGCTGAAGGACTACAATGACGCGTGGGCGGCGCAACGCCGCAAGGGCATCGAAAGAACCCAGATGCTGTCCCAGCAGATCCAGAGTTCGGTCTTCCAGACGGCCGTCACCGTGTCGCAGCAGCAGACCTACAACGCCTTCCAGGGCAGCGCGATCAGCACCGCCTCCGCCCTGTCGCGCCTGAACCTGCTGGTCTGACCCTGCCGGTCTGACCCTGCTGGTCTGACCCTGCTGGTCTGACCCTGCCGGTCTGAACGGGCCCACACCTCAGATCGACCCGATGGTCTTCAGCTTGACGCGGGGATGCACCTCGTTCTGGCTCATGACCGTCGTGTGCGCGCGGAAACGCTCGACGATCGAGCGGACGAAGGGACGGGTCTGCGGCGAGGTCAGGAGCACGGGTACCTCGCCCTGCTGCGCCGCCTTCTCGAAGGCATCACGCACGAGGGTGACGAATTCCTGCAGCTTCGACGGCTGCATGGCCAGCTGCCGGTCATCCCCCTCCCCGACGATGGACTCGATGAAGGACTGTTCCCAGCGAGGGGACAGGGCAACCAGCGGCAGATAGCCGCCCGGCGACATGTTGGCGGCGCAGATCTGGCGCGCCAGCCGCGCACGCACATGCTCGGCGATGGTGTTGGTGTTGCGGGTAAAGCCGGCCGCCTCCGCGACGCCTTCGAGGATCGTGCCCAGATCGCGCACCGACACGCGCTCGGCCAGCAGCGTCTGCAGCACCCGCTGGATGCCCGAGACGGTGATCTGGGTCGGGATGAGATCCTCCACCAGCTTGGCCTGCTCGCCCTTCAGCTCCTTGAGAAGCTTCTGCACATCGGCATAGGTGACCAGCTCGGCAACGTTGGCCTTGATCGTTTCGGTCAGATGGGTGGAGAGAACCGTGGCCGGATCGACCACCGTGTAGCCGCGCAGCGACGCATCCTCGCGGTAGATGGCCTCGATCCAGGTGGCCGGCAGGCCGAAGGTGGGCTCGGTCGTGTTGGTGCCGGGCAGCTTCACCTGACCGCCGGCCGGATCCATCACCATGAAGCGGTTGGGGTAGAGCGTCCCCTTGCCGGCCTCCACCTCCTTGACCTTGATGGTGTAGTCGTTGGCGCCGAGCTGGATGTTGTCGAGGATACGCACCGGCGGCATGATGATGCCCATGTCGGCAGCAATCTGCCGGCGCAGCGCCTTGATCTGCTCCGTCAGCTGGTCCGGCTGCCCGGTCTGCTGGCCGTTGATGAGCGGCAGCAGCGCGTAGCCCAGCTCGATCCTGAGCTCGTCCATCTTCAGCGCGTCGGTGATCGGCGGTTCGGCCGGGGGCTTCGGCGCCGTCTCGACGGCCTTCACGGCCGCCGCCTTGAAGGCCGAGAGTTTCTTGGCGTTGCCGGCCTTGATCGCAAGCCAGGCCGCCAGACCGGCAAGACCGAGGAACGGGATCATCGGGATGCCCGGCAGCAGGGACAGCGCCACCATGACGAAGGCCGACATGCCCAGCGCCTTCGGATAGCCGGTGAACTGGGCGACCAGCGCCTTGTCGGCCGAGCCGCTGACGCCGGCCTTGGACACCAGGATACCGGCGGCGGTGGAGACGATCAGGGCGGGGATCTGCGACACCAGACCGTCACCGACGGTCAGGATCGTGTAGTTCTCGGCCGCCTCGCCGAAGGTCAGCCCCATCTGGGCGACGCCGATGATGATGCCACCGATGATGTTGATGAAGGTGATCAGCAGGCCGGCGATGGCATCGCCGCGCACGAATTTCGACGCACCGTCCATGGCGCCGAAGAAGGTGCTCTCCTCCTCCAGCTCCTTGCGCCGCCGCTTGGCTTCCGCCTCGTCGATGAGGCCGGCAGACAGGTCGGCGTCGATTGCCATCTGCTTGCCGGGCATGGCGTCGAGGGTGAAGCGGGCGGCCACTTCCGCGATACGGCCCGAACCCTTGGTGATGACGACGAAGTTCACGATCACCAGGATCGCGAACACGATCACGCCGATGACGAAGTTGCCGCCCATGACGAAGTTGCCGAAGGACTGGATGACCTGTCCGGCGGCATCGGTGCCCTCGTGACCGTGGGAGAGGATCAGGCGCGTCGAGGCGAGGTTGAGCGCCAGACGCAGCATGGTCGAGATCAGGAGGACGGTCGGGAAGGACGAGAATTCCAGCGGCTTCTGGATGAACAGGCCCGTCATCAGGATCATCACCGAGGTGATGATCGAAATGGCGAGGAAGAAGTCCAGCAGGATCGCCGGCATCGGCATGATGAGCATCACGAGGATGATCATCACGCCGACGGCCAGACCGACGTCGCCCTTGCGGATTGAATCCCAGAACTCCGCCATCGTCGGCAGGCCGAGCGAAGGCACCGGCGGACGCGGCTGCTTCGGTTCAGTCGGATCGTTGGCGGAGGTGTCGGTCATGGACTGTGGCAGGCCCGTTCCTGGTCAGCGTGTCAGACGCCCCGCGCTTCGCCGGGACCGGGCACGAGGACGCCTTCGTCCATGTACTGGTTCAGCTTGTTGCGCAGGGTGCGGATCGAAATGCCGAGGATCTTGGCGGCATGGGTGCGGTTGCCGAGGCAATGGTCGAGCGTGTCGAGGATGAGATCGCGCTCCACATCGGCGACGGTGCGCCCGACCAGCGAGCGCGACACAGCCTCGGCCACCTCGGCGGCACGCTCGACCGGCCCCCGGGCCGCCATCAGCGGCGTGCCGTCGGGCATGCGGATGGCATCGACCCCGATTTCGGGACCGCTGGCCAGCAGCACGGCGCGGTGCATGGTGTTTTCCAGCTCGCGCACGTTGCCCGGCCAGGGATTTCCGGTCAGCGCCCGGCGGGCATCGGAACTGATCGGCCGGTCCGGCAGGCCGTTGGCCTGGGCGTAATGCCGGGCGAAATAGTCGGCCAGCTCAAGGATGTCGGCCGGCCGCTGGCGCAGCGGCGGCAGCTTGAGATTGACCACGTTGAGGCGGAACAGCAGATCCTCGCGGAACGTGCCCTGGCGGACACTGTCAGCGAGATCCCGGTTCGACGTGGCGATGATGCGGATGTCGACAGGAACCGGACGCGTGCCGCCGACCCGGTCGATGACGCGCTCCTGGATCGCGCGCAGCAGCTTGGCCTGCAGGCGCACGTCCATCTCGGAAATCTCGTCGAGCAGCAGCGTGCCGCCATCGGCCTCCTCGAACTTGCCCACCCGGCGGGCGACAGCGCCGGTGAAGGCGCCCTTCTCGTGGCCGAACAGCTCGGATTCCAGCAGCTGCTCCGGGATGGCGGCGCAGTTGATCGAGATGAAGGGCTTGCCGGAGCGCGACGACGAGCGATGCACGTGACGCGCGATCACTTCCTTGCCGGTCCCGGACTCGCCCGTGATCAGGATCGAGGCATCGGAGGGGGCCACCTGCTCCGCCAGCTTGACGACGGCGGCCATGGCCTCGTCGCGGTAGATGAGATCGCCGCGCTCCTGCGCGACCGCCGCCAGGACCGCCGCGATCATCTCCGGATCCGGCGGCAGCGGAATATACTCCTTGGCGCCGGCCCGGATGGCGGCCACGGCGGCACGCGCGTCGGTCTCCACGCCGCAGGCGACGACGGGAACATGGATCCGCTCGTCGGCGAGGCTTGCCAGGATCCCGGCGATGTCGAGCTTGACGTCGACCATCAGGAGATCGGCACCCCGGCCGGACCGCAGCACCTTCAGCGCGGCTTCCGCATCCTCGGCATGGGTGACCTGGGCCCCCCGCTGCATCGCGATCCTGGAGGCTGTCGTGAGCTGGCCGCCCAGCGTACCGACAATCAGCAAGCGCATCGTCTTCTCCTGCCCGAGCGTCAGCGCTCGGCCTTGATGATTTCCGTCATGGTGACCCCGAGCTTGTCCTCGACGAGCACCACTTCACCGCGCGCGACCAGCCGGTCGTTCACGTAGATGTCGATCGCCTCGCCGACCTTGCGGTCCAGCTCGAGCACGGTGCCCGACGCCAGCTTGAGCAGATCGGACACATGCAGGCGGGAATGGCCGAGTACGGCGGAAATGCGCACGGGCACATCGAACACCGCCTCGAGATCCGCCGCCGACTGCGCCGTGCTCACCTGGTCGTCACGGTCGTCGCGACGGCGGCCTTGCGGCTGAAGCTCGTCGAGCGGAAGGCCGCGGTCACTGTCATCGCTCATGATTCAGTCTCCCTGGCACCTGCCTCGGCGCCTTGCCGGGCCTTCGCCCGTGCCGCGGCCTTGGCCTCGAAATAGGACTTGATCGACTGGTCGATCTGGGTTTCCAGCGCCTTGCGGTCGCGCAGGATGCCCCCGTCGGCCCATTCGATGCGGCAATCGCCGCGGGCAATCTCCGGCTCGCCGAGCAGCACCAGCCGCCCGTCGAAGCCCTTCTCCCGCACCACCGGATCGAGCCGCGCCTTCAGCGCGTCCACATCGCGCTCGGCCACGCGGATGACCAGATGCGGCGCGCCGCGCAACGGACCGAGGCACTCGGCCACCAGCGCCACGGTCTCCGCCAGCGGATTGCGGGCGATGAGATGGGCCGACAGGCGCCGGGCGATGAGAAAGGCCAGCGTGGTGGCGTCCTTCTCGGTCTGCTCCCGGTACCCGTCGATCTCCGCCAGCAGCCCGGCCACCACGCGCGACAGGTCGCCGACCTGCTCGGCCAGGCGACGTTCCTCGCCGGAGCGGCCTTCGACCAGCCCCTCGGCGTGCCCCTGCCGGCGCGCCTCGTCGCGGGCGGCAGCCAGAAGGCGCTCGTGTTCGGCGACCGTCATCATCGGTTCGACCGGTTCCGGCGGCGCCGTCACCACCGGCACCTCCGGCTCGCTGAAGTTCTTGTCGAACAAGAACTTCGACGGTTTGCCCAGGCGTGTCATGTGCGGTTCCCACGGTTACCGGTCATCGGGTGTTGCATGTCATCAGTAGATGATCTCGTCTTCGCCCTTCGACTTCGAGATCATGAGTTCGCCGCGCGCGGCCAGATCCTTCGCGGTGTTGACCATGGCCGACTGGGCCTCGTCCACATCGCGCAGGCGCACCGGTCCGAGCGCGTCCATGTCGTCCTGCAGCATCTTCGCGGCACGGCCGGACATGTTGCCGAAGAAGAAGGCGCGCACCGCGTCGTTGGAGCCCTTGAGGGCGATGGCGAGACGGTCCTTCTCGACATTGCGCAGCAGCGTCTGGCACCCGGCCGCATCGAGCTTCATCAGGTCGTCGAAGGTGAACATCAGGTTCTTGATGCGCTCGGCGGACTCGCGGTTCTCCTCCTCGAGGGCGGCAAGGAACCGGGCTTCCGTCTGGCGGTCGAAATTGTTGAAGATGTCCGCCATCATCTCGTGGCTGTCGCGGCGGCTGGTGTTGGTGAGGTTGGACATGAACTCCTTGCGAAGCGTCAGCTCGACCTTTTCCAGCACTTCCTTCTGCACCGCCTCCATCCGAAGCATGCGGTTGATCACCTCGAGCGCCAGGTCTTCCGGCAGGATGCCCAGAACCTTGGCGGCGTGATCCGGGTCGATCTTCGACAGCACCACGGCGACGGTCTGCGGGTATTCGTTCTTCAGGTAGTTGGCGAGAACGTTCTCCTGCACGTTGGAGAGCTTTTCCCACATGTTGCGGCCGGCAGGACCACGGATTTCCTCCATGATCGTCGCCACCTTGTCCTGGGGCAGGAAGGCCGCGAGCAGCCGCTCGGTCGCATCGACGTTGCCCATCAGCGCGCCGCGCGACGACAGCTTGCGCACGAAGTCCGAGAACAGGTTCTGCAGCATGTTGGGCGTCACCGGGCCAAGCTTGGCCATGGCGGCCGAGATCTGGCGGATCTCGATCTCGTCCAGCCGCGCCCAGATCTGCTTGCCGTGCACCTCGCCCAGCGCCAGCATGAGAACGGCGGCCCGCTCCGGCCCCTTCAGCTCGCGCTCGACACCATCTTCGGAGATGGTCAGCTGGTTCTGCATTGAGTCGAGAGACATGGTCAGGCCGCCTCATCCAGCCAGCCGCGCACGATGGTCACGGCTTCCGTCGGATAGTCCTCGATCATCGCGCCGACCTTGGCGATGGAAGAGGCCTGCAGCGCGCCCTCGCGCTTGGCTTCTTCCAGCCACTCGATCACGACGCCGTCGTCCTCGTCTTCGGCCAGCTCCCCGGCCGGCAGCTCGGACTGGGCCACCAGCGTGCCGTCCGGCGCGATCACCAGCTCCTGCGCGGTCTTCTCCTCCGGCGTCACGATGCGCTTCAGCAGCGGACGGACGACGAACAGCAGCAGCAGGAGCGAGATCAGCAGCAGCACGCCCAGCTCGGCGAAGCGCATGATGTCGTCGCGGGTGAAGTCGAACAGACCCTGCTCGGCAGATTCGAAATCGGTCTCCGGCGGGGCGGCGAACTGGAGGTTGACCACCTCGACCACGTCGCCACGCGACTCGTCGAAGCCGACAGCGGAGCGCACCAGCACGGCAATCCGGTCCAGCACCTCCTGCGGGCGCGGCGTGTACTGCATCGCGCCGTCCGCATTGGGCTCGTAAAGGCCATCGACCAGCACGGCGACCGACAGGCGCTTGATGCGTCCGGCCTCGAGCGTCTCGGTCCGGATGGCCTTCGACACCTCGAAGTTGACGATTTCCTCGGTCAGGCTGGAAGCCTCGGCATCACCGGCCCCGCCATTGGCGTCCGCATTGGGGAGCTGGTTGCCGGCCGTCACCCCGCCCTGCTGGGCGTTGCGGGTGGTGTTCTCTTCCTTGGTCTGCGTCGAGCGCACGACCTGGCCTTCCGGATCGAAACGCTCCTGCGTCTCGGTGACCCGGTTGAAATCGACCTCGGCAGCGACGCGCACGCGGGCACGACCCGGGCCGACGACGCTGTTCAGGATCTCCTCGATCTGGTTGCGCAGGCGCTGCTCGATCTCGAAGGTCCGTTCCTGCAGCTCGCCGGACGCCATGCTGTCCGCAGTGCCATCGGTCGCGGTCGCCAGCAGGCGGCCGGTGTCATCGACAATCGACACGCGCTCCGGGGTCAGGCCATCGACCGCAGCGGCGACAAGGTGCTGGATGGCCCGCACCTCGCTGGCCCCGAGCCCGCCGCGCACCTTGATGGCAATGGAGGCCGACGGCGGCCGCACGTCGCGCTGGAACAGCTGCCGTTCCGGGATCACCAGATGCACGCGCGCCGACACGACCCGGTCAATGGAGCGGATGGTGCGCGCAAGCTCTCCCTCGAGGGCTCGCAACTGGTTGATGTTCTGGACGAAGCTGGTGGCCCCCAGCGTATCGGTCCGGTCGAAGATCTCGTAGCCGACCGACCCGCCCGTCGGCAGCCCCTCTTCTGCCAGCCGCATGCGGGTGCGGGCGATCTGATCCTTCGGGATCAGGATCGTGCCGCCGTCCTGCCGCAGCTCGTAAGGGATCGCCAGCTGTTCCAGGTTGTTCACGATCTGGGCGGAATCCTCGATCGTCAGGTTGGAATAAAGCTGTCCCATCTCCGGCGCGGTGACGCGGAAGATGATGAAAGCGAACATACCGACCAGAATCGCGGCCACCGCCCCCATCGCGGCGACGCGCGTTGGACCCAGAGTCCTGATGAATTCGATCAATCCGTTCACGTTTGCCCGCCAGCTGATCCTGCCCCGCCGCTGGTACCGGGGGAATCAAAGTCCCACCCGATGCCGACGACGCATTGTCCGATAGGCAAAATTTGCCCGCCAGAAGGTAAACAAGTTATTAACGAGTATTGACGCCGTTTCAGGAATTGGCGGATTTCCGCCATTTCAGGGCAAGCGGGCGGTTTCGCAAAATGGAAGAAATTGCCTGTTCGCGTTAACCTTGCGGTCAGAATTGCGCCGGAGAGGCACGACCCTTGCCCGAATCCCCGGCACCGGCCTGCAGCAGATGGCCCGCAGCCGTGCCACAGACGGGGCCATAAAAAAAGCCTGGCCGGTGGGCCAGGCTTCAAGGTTTGGAGGTTCGAGCCGTGCGCGCGGGGGGCGCCGGACCGTTAATTGCGGTACTGCTGGATGCGGGTTGCCCGCAGGCCAGCCAGTCCATGGCGCTCGATCGAGCTTTGCCAGGACAGGAATTCTTCCACCGTCAGCGTGTAGCGCTGGCAGGCTTCTTCCAGCGACAGCAGGCCGCCACGCACCGCGGCGACGACCTCCGCCTTGCGGCGGATCACCCATCGCTTGGTGCTCGGAGGAGGCAGATCCGCAATAGTCAGCGGGCTGCCATCCGGCCCTATCACATACTTCACACGCGAACGAACTTGCTCGGTCATTGTACTCTCACACAAACCATGACCAGGTTTAGAAGTGAGATTACATGGCGGGATTTAAAATTTGCCTAAGCAACAATACACGGTTGATTAACCACGAAATTGCAATTTCTTGAGTAGCTATTAAAGCATTCATTGCGATTTGCATCGCCATCTTTCGGACACATTAACGATGCGCTAACCATACCGCGCCAGGTGACGCAGCGGCCCGAACGAAAGCGGCCGGCGCTTGCGGCGCCGGCCGATTGTGAGGATCAGGCTCCCCTGCCCCACGCGCCCAGAGAGTGCGGGAGGGACCTTGAGGGGACCAGGCGGGCCCGGCCAGATCAGATCGCGGTGGACGAGACGGTCTTCACCGCCGAGACGGGGATTCGCACATCGCCGATCTTCAGGAAGGCCGTGCCGCTCGACATGTCGACCTTGTCCACCTTGCCCTTGACCTCCGACGTGACCGCTTCCCGCGCTCCGCCGGTGTCATAGACATCGAACTTGATCGTGTAGGCACCAGCCGCCGCCGTCGCGCCCTCTGACGTCTTGCCATCCCAGGTGTAGCTGCCGTTGCCCTTCGACAGGTTCACCTCCCCGCGATAGACCAGCGCGCCGCCGGAATTGCGCACCTCGACGAAGCCCTTGGCGTCTTCGGCGACGGAGTAGTTCCAGACGGCCTTGCCGTTTTCCAGCATCGTGGAATCGCCGGCGGCCGACACGTAGGACCCGAGATAGGACACGTAGCTGCTGGCCTGACCGGACTGGATGACGCTGAGCAGGCTGGCCAGCTGCTCGTTGGTCTTCAGTCCCTGCTCCACCGTCGAGTATTGCACGAGCTGCTGGGTGTACTGCGCAGGGTCCAGCGGCTCGAGCGGGTTCTGGTTCTTGATCTGGGTGGTGAGCAGCTTGAGAAACAGGTCATAGCTGCCGAACAGCGTCTTGCGGCTCTGATCGGTGGAGGACGTTTGGGACGTGCCTGCAGCCGTCGGTGTGCTGACTGTTGCCATGATGCCTGTGCTCCTTGACTGGCCCCGCTCCGGGGGCCCGGACTGCCGGCCGATCGGGCAGGCATCCGGTACTCAACTCATTGTTCGGCGGGGTCCGGCGCCCCTGTGGCGCGCGGCAGGCCCCGTATCAGATGCGAATGTCGAGACCACCCGCCGCGCTGCCGCGGTAAAGCCGGGCGACACGCTCGCCCGCCGCCGGGTCAGCTGCCGCCGCCTCGGACTGGACCGGCTGGCGCTGGCCACCCTCCTGCCCCTGGCGTCCCTGGCCATCTTGTCCGGCAAAGGAGAAGGAACGCCCGCCCTCATCGCGCAGGGAGAACTGCAGCCCGCCCTGGTCCGCCTTCAGACCGGCCATTTCCAGCGCCTTCTCGAGGCTGCGCTGGTCACGCAGGAACATGTCGAGGGTCTCGGACTTGTCGATGGTCAGCCTGGCCTTGACCTCGCCATCCTTGCTGACGGTCATTTCCACGTCGATCCGCCCGAGCTCCTCGGGATCAAGACGGATCTGGAAGCGGCTCTGGCCGGGGCGCGCCTGCGACTGCATCTGGGCGACGACCTGCGCGGCGGCGGCCTGGGCCATCTGCGGGTTGGACTGGGCGGCGGCCGGATCTCCGGGCATGCCGGTAGCCGCAGTCGCCGTGCCG
The DNA here is from genome assembly GCF_009915765.1 of Pannonibacter sp. XCT-53. Taxonomy (NCBI): domain Bacteria; kingdom Pseudomonadati; phylum Pseudomonadota; class Alphaproteobacteria; order Hyphomicrobiales; family Stappiaceae; genus Pannonibacter; species Pannonibacter tanglangensis. Next base: position 209,609 of record NZ_JAABLQ010000001.1, on the reverse strand, counting down.
AGGAAGCCGGTGACGGTCCGGGTGGAGGCTGCGAACTCGTCGAGGAAATCAGCCCCGGCACGCTCGACCGCGCCCTGCGGCGACGCTGCATCCTGACGGGCGTCTGCACCCCCGGCGGCGGACTGGGCCTGCGCAGGGCCGGCGCCGCCCGTATCGGCGGCCGCCGTGCCGCGAGCACCCTCGGCGGCGCCCGGCACCGTCTGGCTCGCCCCCGGCTGGCGACCCTCGGCACCCGCAGACTGGCGCAGGTCCTGGGCCGGATCGACGGCCTCAGGATCGGCGGCCAGTGCGGCATCCCCTTCGGCGGCGGAGAGGTCGGCCGCGCTCGGCTCACCCAGCCCGGCAAGACCCGGCGTGCCGGCCCCGGAGGACGCGGCTGCAGAGCCGGTTCCCTCACCGGCGGCCGCCGTACGCGGCGCACCGGTCAGGCTGCGCCCCGCCTGCAGGCCAAGCACCGGATCCGCGGCAGCATCTGCGGCCGCGCCCGGTTGTGCCTGCGCCAGAGCGGCCGACGCCGGCGCGGCGCTTGTGGTCGCAGTCAGCGAAAAGGCACCGCCGACGGCCTCGGCGAGCCGGGCCACCAGCGGATTGCCGCCCGTCACAGCGGACGGCACGCCGGTGGCATCGGTGGCCTCGGCCACGACGCGCAGACCGGCGGCGGCGGCCTGTGACTGAGAAGGTGCCAGGGACAGGGCCTGAGACGCTGCCTGCGTTGCGGCCTGAGAAACCGTCTGGGGTGTCGTCTGGGGCGTCGTCTGGACCGCAGGCGCATCGCCGCCCTTCGCGGTGGCCGCGCTGTCGGCGGAGCCTGCGGCCATCAGGGCAGCGTCAGCGGCCGCCCTGGCGGCATCCAGGAAGCGACCTGCCCGCAGCTCGTCGGGCGTGGGCACGCGGGTCTCCCAGCTGCCGGGCACCTCGGGCACGGGAATGTCGCTGAGCGGAGCGGAGGCAACGGGCGCCGCACCCGCCTGCGACCCGTCAGCTGCGACCGAAGAGCCGGCCGCAGCCATGGCGGCCGCCGCATCAGCCGGCCGGGCCGGTCCAAGGGGCAAAGCCCCGGCGCCGCCGGCAGCGGTGAAGGCCGGCAACGGCGCCGGCAACGGCGTCTGACCGGAGGCAAGGCCCTGACCCGGCAGCGGACCGGAGGAGGCCCCCGCAGCCGGCGCGGACGCGGTGCCGGGCCCCTCGGCGGAGGCAGGCGCGATGCCCCCGGGCTGACCGCCCGTGGCCGACAGCTCCTGCCCCCCGCCTGCCGCGGGACCGGCCACGGGCAGAGCAGCCGCGCCTCCGGCGACGCCCGGCAGGACGCTCCCGGACGGGATGCCCCCCTGGGACGCCACCTGGGACGCCGTCTGGGACGCCGCCTGGCCAGGTGTCTGGCCAGGCGTCTGGAATGTCGTCTGGGCGGAGACGGGAAGCGGCTGAACGGCAAGCGCCGGGAACGGAGGGACGAGCAGCGATGCGCCATCGGCGGCCTTGTCTTCGCCGGCCGCAGCGTCCGAAGCCGAGCCCCCCGGGACCACGAAGGAGGCCTCGGACGACAGGCCACCCCGCAGGGACGCCGGACCCGCGGCCTTGCCGAGGCCCTGACCACCGTTCTGGCCGGAACCGGAGCCCTGACCTGAAGATTGGCCTGATGACTGACCCGACGACTGGCCAAACCCCTGACCGCCGGCGGCAACCTGCGCAACGAGCGACTGGGACCCGGACAGAGCACCCGTGGCCGCACCGGAGAGCTGCGCCGGAGGCTGCGCGCCCTCGGCAGACGTGGCCTGCTGCATCGCTACCAGCAGATCGGAAAACACGCCGGAGGCGGCCGCATCCGACGCCGCAGCCTCGCCTGCCCCACCGACCGTGGCAGCGGAACCCACCCCCTCAAACCGGATCTGTAACGCCTGCACGAGCACCCTCACACATCAACCGCCACAGGGGCGGACTTGTCTTGCCCTCCCAATGCAATGCGCGCGCCAGTTTTCCACGGGCTAAAATGCTGTTTTGAATCAAGAAACTGGCCATCGAGCAGCCCCGACATCGCCACCGGCGCCCTCCCCGGACGGCAGAAGTTGCTGGCGCGACCCGGCAGAGATTGCCGCCCCGCACCGGGCTGATTTGGCTTTGGCCGCAAGTTTCTGTATAAGCGGCGTGTTTCTCGCAATCGGACCTGCCGGCCCTGACGTGCCTTGCCAAGGGCAAGCCGCCGTGAGGCTGGCCCGTTGCGAGGCGACGTTTCATCCCCGACTGGCGGACCTTGACCCCGCCAAGGCGCAAGGATCGACCTCAGATGCTGAATTCCCTCGACCTGCCGCGTGCACCCAGGGACACGCGTGTGGTAGTCGCCATGTCCGGCGGCGTGGACTCCTCCGTTGTTGCCGGCCTGATGCAGCGCGAAGGCTATGACGTCATCGGCGTCACGCTGCAGCTGTATGACCATGGCGCCGCCGTGCACCGCGCCGGCTCCTGCTGCGCCGGCCAGGACATCCATGATGCCCGCCGCGTCGCCGAACGGCTCGGCATTCCCCATTACGTGCTGGACTACGAGCGCCGCTTCAAGGAAGCCGTGATCGACCGCTTCGCCGACAGCTACATGAATGGCGAGACGCCGGTGCCCTGCGTTGCCTGCAACCAGACCGTCAAGTTCTCCGACCTCCTGGAGACCGCGCGCACGCTGGGCGCCGACGTGCTGGCGACCGGCCACTATGTGCGCTCCGAGCAGGAGGGCGCGCACCGGGCGCTGTACCGGCCGGTCGATCTCGACCGCGACCAGAGCTATTTCCTCTTTGCCACGACGCAGGCGCAGCTCGACTTCCTGCGCTTTCCGCTCGGCGGCCTGTCGAAGCCGGCGGTGCGCGAGCTGGCGCGCGAGTTCGGCCTCTCCGTCGCCGACAAGCAGGACAGCCAGGACATCTGCTTCGTGCCGAACGGCAAGTATTCCGACGTGATCCGCAAGCTGCGGCCCGAAGCCGCCGAGCCCGGCGAGATCGTGCATGTGGACGGGCGCGTGCTCGGCCGCCACGACGGCATCATCCACTACACCATCGGCCAGCGCCGCGGCATTGGGGTGGCCACCGGCGAGCCGCTCTATGTGGTGCATCTCGACGCGCCGAACCGACGCGTGCTCGTCGGCCCGCGCGAGGCGCTCGCCACCCGGACGCTGGAGCTGCGCGATGTCAACTGGCTGGGCAGCACACCGCTTGCCGAGAACATGAGCTGCGAGGTCTTTGCCAAGGTGCGCTCGACCCGGCCGCCCACCCCGGCGCGGCTGACGCTGGAAAACGGCCAGGCGCGGGTGGACTTGACCGACGGCGAGACCGGCGTCGCCCCCGGCCAGGCCTGCGTGTTCTTCGACAGCGACAGCCCCGGCGCGCGCGTGCTGGGCGGCGGCTGGATCGCCAAAGCCCGGCCGGTCGGCCTGAGTGCCGCGCCGGACTTTTCCCGCGCGGAGCTGCGCACCCATGCGGTGCCCGTGACCGCCACGCCCGTTCGCGGCTGAGACCCACTCTTGATGCGCCGCGCTCACCGAGAGCGGGTCAAGCCCGAGCGGCGGTTGAGCCTTTTCAAGGCGTGATGCGTCAGCATCGCAGCGCCTTGGCATAAGCCCCGCCCGAGACCCGGAACGCCGGGGGCAGGTCGCCCCCCGGCACCCCCCCCGGCACCGCTCTTCCAGCACCGCTCCTCCAGCGCCGTCCCCTCGCGCCGTCCCTGCTCACGCTGTCCCTGCCCGCATCGCCCCTGCCCGCCTCGTCCTTGCCCGCCTCGTCCTTGCCCGGTGCGACGACCGGCGAGGCCAGGCCCGCCCCCTGCCGCGTTCATCCACAGCCGGCAAAAAACTCTGATGCGGGAGGCCGCAAGCGCGCTTGACAGGCCGCCCCGCTCCTTTCTATAAGCACGCCACATCCGGCGTCGCCCAAGACGCTGGTCCATCCGACCCCGGCAGACCGGCAAATTTGCCCCGTCTCGCCCGGACCCCGGACCGGATGGCGGAGTAGCTCAGTTGGTTAGAGCAGCGGAATCATAATCCGCGTGTCGGGGGTTCGAGTCCCTCCTCCGCTACCATCCATCCAGTTGATTTTCATCATCTTTCCCGCTCCACAAATCTCGTTTTACGTCAAGTTTGACGTTTTTAGGCTGTCGGTTTGACACTTCCTGTTCGACGGTTGTTCACTTCGGTCTCGAATTTCTCGGCAACGCCGCCCATCTTGCGCCGCAGGTTCGCGGCCTTGGCGTAGTGCCGGGCCATGGCTTCCGTCTTCTGCCCGAGCGCATCCGCGATGGCGCGTTCATCCAGCCCGGCTTCCCGAAGGATGGTCGCCACGGTGTGCCGCAGGCCGTACAAGGTCAGGTGAGGTTGCACGCGCCCGGCCGCTTCCAGATCGCTGCGCAGCGTGCGCCAGCTCGCACGGAAGCCGGATGCGGTCCAAGGCCGCCCATAAGAGTTGGCACACAGCGTCAGGGCATCATGAGCCGGAGCGTCATCAAGGATCGCCTTCAGCGGGGCGATGACAGGCCAGGACACGGCAACGCCGGTCTTGTTGCGCCGGACTTCGATTGATCCGCCCTGCCAGCAGCCGCGCGGCAGGCTCAAGGCATCGCCAGGCGCAAGGCCGGTGAACATCATGACGGCCAGCGCCGGGCGCATGTGCGGCGGGGCAGCGGAAAGAACGGCATCCCGCTCGCTGTCGCTCCAGGGCCGATTTGCGTCCGGGCGATCCTTGCGGCGCTTGACGCCCTTCACGCCCTTGGCGGGATTGTCCGCCACGAAACCACGTTCCCGCGCCCATCCGAACACGACAGACAGCACAGCTTTGACATAGGTTCCGAACCGCTCGCCCCGCTTTTCGTGCGCGCGATCACGCAGCTTGACGATGAAAGGCGTCGTAAACCGGGTCAGTTCCGTGTCGCGGATCGGGTGAAGGTAGTCGAAGACTTTCTGGTAATCCGCGCGCGTGCGCGGTGCCAGGTCGAGGAAAGCGCGGCTGCCGCGATAGCCTTCAACGATCGCGGCCAGAGTGCCGGGCTTCACCGTGTCCGGCGCGTGCGCCGCGTCCAGTCGGGCGCATTCGGCATAAAACGCCGCTGTCTTGGGCGGGAACTTCACCAGGTCGACCATAACGCCGCTCTTGCGGTGCTGGCATCGCGCCCGGAACGGCGGCTTTTTGTCGACCCAGACGCGGAAGCCTTTGGGCCACCATTTTCCCGCCTTCATCGCTCACCCCAATTTGTCCAGAATGTCCGCGTCCGTGTCCGTGGCATTGGCCTTCAGGCCGTCAATCCACGTGTCAAGATCACGGGCATCGAACACCTTCTTGCCGGTCGGCAGCGGGATCGCCGCGACAGGACACAGCGCCTCGAAACGCTTCGGCGGCAGGCCGCAATAGGCTGCTGCATCGTCGCGAGACAGAAGGCGAAACGGCTTCGCTTTCACTTCGATGACCGCGCGATTCATTCGCCCCGCTCCCCTTGTTCGGCACCCGCCGCCGTCATGTTCAAGGGCGATAAGTAATCGTCGCCGCCGTCGATCTTGGGCAGGTTTTCCCATGCCCGAACTTCGTTCACAGACAGCCAACCGCCGTTCCGCCCAACGGCATAAGCCGCGTATCTGGCCGCCATATCGCCACGCAACAGCCCGGCCAGGTCGTGTTCAATGAACAGGCTTTTGCGCGCGTCGGCCGTCAGAAGGGCGGCATTCATGGCCTGTTCGATCCGCTTGGCCATGGGCGCCAGGCAGCGCACGACGAGCGCGCGGCTTTCTTGATCCGTATTACTGTAGGTCGCGTGATCGGTGATGCCGACCACGGTTGGCGGCACGCCCCACACGCGGCAGATATCAAGATTGGTCAGCTTGCGGCTTTCCAGAAACTCGGCATCGCGCGCGGAAAAGCTGAAGCTTTTCCAGTCGGTGCCGCCATCCAGAACCAGCACGCCGCGCGTGCCGTTGGTCGCGTTGATCTTCGCCTCAAGCTGGTCAAGCACCTGTTGCCGCTGCTGGCCTGCAATAGGCGAGGGAAAGACCAGCGCGCCTTCAGGCTTGAAGCTGTTCGCCGCCTGTTTCGCGGCGGTTTCCTGTTGCTGAAGCGCCAGCGCGAAGGTTTCGCGGGCAATGGCAATGGGCGACAAGCCCATGACGCCGCTGCGGTCGAGGCGATAGCGCAAATGCAGCATCTCGTCTTGCAACAGCACCTCGCTGGATGCCGCGCCCGTGCTGACACGGTAGCGAAGCCGCCCGGACGGCAACCGCTCGACCGCGACCGAGCCCGGATCAATCGGCCACAGCGCCGCCACTTGGCCGCGCCCGTTCCATTCAATCCGCGCGAAGGCATTGCCGGTGATCAGGACAGACGCCATCAGCACTTCACGGGCTTCAAAGGCGGTCATGTTCGGGTTCGCCATGTCATGGAGCACGCCATAGAGCGGATGATCAGAAGCCCGCTCACGTCCGCCATCCTCGGCGCGCCGGTACAGGTTCAACGGAACCGCCGCCAGGTTCTGGCAGATGCTGCTGACACAGGCATGGGCAACAGAAAGCCCGCTGGCCCGCGCCGGATCCACAGCCGCGCCAAGGCCCGCGCGCTGGCCGAAAAATCCGGCCAGATAGGCGTCATCGGAGCGGACGGCGGCGCGTTTCTCACGGCCAAACAGACGGTCTAGAAGGCTCATTTTGTCAGCTCCAGAATGCGCAGCGTCCGGGCAATGCGGGCGCGCAATGCGTTCTCCCGTTCCCGCGCACGGGATTGGATCACAGTGCCCTCATACGCAGGCCAACCCAGCACCACGGAAATCTCATGCAGCTCGACGGCCCGAAGTTCGCGCCGGTCGCCGTCGCGCTGTTCGTCGAGGGCGGTGAAGCCGAAGGACATGCCGCCGATGTCGCCACGTTCGGCCAGCGCCAGCACGTCGCGGCCCGCCGCGGTGTCGGGAACGTCCAAGTCAAAGGCAAGGCCGCGACTATCCTCGGAGAGCCGCAGCGTGCCGGAGCGTGTGCGCGCCAGGACGCGGCCCGGATCGTGATCGACCAGGGCGAGGATGTCTTTTCCGGCGCGCAGGGAGCCCGCGAAGGCCCCCGGCGAAATGGTCTCAACGAAGCGGCCAGCGATGATCGCCGGTTGCCGGAAGGTGGCCGCATAGCCTTCCAGTTTGCGGCCCTTGGCGCGCAGTTCAAGCGCCGCGCCGCGCTTTTCAAACGTGCTGGTCATACCCCGAGCCTCCGATAAGGCGCGATCAGGCGATCAACGCCAAAGGCAATCGGGAAGGAGTCCTTGCCCGTTGCCTCGCGATTCTCGTAAAAATGGCCAAACAGCAACAGCCAAGCCTGTTTGACGGCTGGCGGCAGGGGGCTGGCGTCGATATCGACGCCAACCGACTTCAGGTGATCGCCCGCCGCCGCGACAGCCTGCGCAACGACAGCGTCGTCATAGGTGCCTTCGATCCTGCTATGCGCCTTCGCCTCGTCGAGCGTGACCATGCTCACACCTCCGCGTAAGCGAAGGCTTCCGGATGCCGGACGGCAACGTCCGCATCGAGGAAGGCATGAAGCAGCGCGCCGCCGTTGGAGGCGACGTCCGGGTGATAAGGGTTGATCAGGATGTCGACCGCAGACCAGTAGCCCAGGTACAGTTCCGCCCACTGGCCATAAATCAGCGCCGACTTGTCATCGCCCGCGCCAAGGTCGTTCGGCACCTGTGTCGAGGTTTCAACCCGGCCGCCGTGGAAAAGCTCATTCATCTGAATCACATGGCCCTCGCCGTCCTTCAGCGTCCGCGCAAGGCGCATGACGTTCGGGTGGGTCAGGAAGGCCGTGGTGCCGGTCACGTCATCGCGCTCCAGTTCGGCCATGAGGTTGGCGGTCGTGTCCGACAGCGCGGCTGCGGTCGTGACTTTGGTCACGCCCGAAGTAGCCAGCAGGCCACGAGGCTCGGCCCCGGTTCCGGTGCCAGCAATCGCCGCGCGGTCGAGACCCTGCGCCAGCATGAAGCCAATATCCCGGCGAAGGATGTCTTCAATCGCCGCGCCGCTTTGCAGCATCAGACGACGGGACAGGCGATATTCTGCCGTGATCGTCTTCGGCCCCATCGACACCTTTTCAAAGGCTGCCGCCGACCGGGTCGCATTGCCATTCTCGGCCACCCAGGACGCGGAACCGCTGGAAGCAAGGTTCGGAAGGTCGAGGAAGCCGGTCAGATTGCGCAACACGGTCGCGCCCATGGCCTCGACCTTCAGCGCCGGGCGGAACCGGTCCGCAACGGCGGCAATGGTCGTCGGCACCGTGAAGCCACCCGCCGCACCCGCGCCCACCGTCTGGCTGCGGGTCTCGCCAAGCAGCACATCGACTGGCACCGCCAAGTGAATGCCGGACGCACCGGAGCGGCTTTCCCGCCCCCGCTTCAGCTCGGCATCAATCTCAGCCTCGCGGCCCGTCAGGCGGCCGGACAGCGCGCCCTGCACCGCAGCGGCCAGCGAATAGGCCCGCGCCTCGCGGCCATACTCGCCGCCGTCCACCCGCTCGCCGCCTTCGGCCTCGCGCTCAAACGCGGCAACCCGCTTTTCGCGGGCAATCGAGGTATCAAGCGCGGTGATTTCACCGTCGAGCGTGTTGAAGCGCTGCTCCTCGGCGGCATCAAGCGCAGCCTTGGCGTGCAGGGCCCGGATTTCCGTCACCTTGGCGGCACGCTGCGACAAAAGTTCCTGAAGTGTTGGCATTTTCTACACCTTTCGTTCCAATTTTGGCCACAATCAGCCCTTGCGTCACCTTCACCCGGTACAATCTTGGCGGAGAGTACTTTCAATTTGCGCCAGCCCGGCCCCCTTGACCGTGATCAAGGACTGCTCCCGCGCCCCGGAGGGGGCCTTGTCGCTGTTGGCCCGCTGGCAGGGCCTCAATGAGTAGCGCGGGAATTCCGGATCAATCGTCTTCGCCAATAATCGACAGCTCCTCGGCAATCAGCTTGTCCAGCACCTGACGCGCCGCCACGACATCGAAAGAAAACCGCTGCAGCAAACCTTCGGCGCGCGGCGGACGCTGGTTCGCGGGAAGCCGGTTTTCCACCAGCACTTCGCCCCTGTTGTTGAAGTAGCGAAGCAACATCACGTCGCCTTCGTCTTCGGCCAAATCGTCCAGTCGAGAGCGAATGCGGCAAGCGTAAAGACCGGCAAGGCGCGGCGGAAACTCCTGATCCAGGAACGTCCGGTAAAAGAAAAGCGCAACAAGATCGTTGTAGTCCATCAACCTTGTTGCACCACGAGCCACTTCGGGGGCGCAGCCATAGTGACCAGCGGCAACCGCTTCATTGAAACGCTGCGGATCAATACCCACAATCCGGCATGCAGCCTTCACGCGGAACTTCAGTTTTGCATATGGATTTTCCATGTCGTCGCTCCTATTGAGATTTTCAATAGGCTGAACTGGAGCGCGAGTTATGTCAACGACAAAACACGGATAGCGATCAGCGTGCCGCAGTTTCCCCAGCGCTAACGGCTATCAATGCCGCTTGAACTCGCGGAACGCTTCCTGCCTTGCTACGTCAAGCGCCGCCTCGATCAACACCAGCTTGTCGCGGCAGGCGGTGACGATGGCCTGAAGCGCGCCCGCGCGGGGACTGTCGAGCCCGTCCGCCAGCAGCGCAAAAGCCTCCAGCAGGCCCGACAAATCAATGCAGTGACCTTCGGCATCAACGAAAGCGTCGATCCGGTGGCGCGGCCCTCTGGCCTCGTTTTGGTCGTTGGTGGCATCGGTCATTGGCTTCACTCCTCGTCGGTCTCATTGGCGTCCGGGTCGAGGTCGTCTTCCTCGTCCTCGTCGATCTCGCAATCATGGTGATTGTCATTGGTGGCATGGGCGCGCCAGGACAGCGGCGCGCCCCAGCGCTGCACCTCCGGCCAGCCCAGGGACGGTTCCTCCTCGTCCGTGAGGCCATGACGGACACAGGCGTCCGGCCCTTCTTCCGGCCAGCCCAACGCGGGCTCAAGGTCCGGGTCGCCGTCGATGATATCGAGCAGGGCAATCAACTGTTCCGCCGCCTGCTCGATGCGGCGGCGCGTCTCCGGCTCGATGGTGAGCCAGAGCGGGACAAGGTTCGACCGTTCGCGCAAGGGATGGCCCATCGCGTTGCTCCTGTGATAGTGTTGCGAAATCGAAACTTCGTTGCGAAAATAGCCGCGCTATTTCGCTTCGTCAACGCGAAATCGAGACAGTGTTGCGATGAATGCTATTCAATGCAAGATGGCCCGGGTGGCGCTAGACTTATCGGTCAGAGACCTTGCTACGCTGGCGAATGTGTCAACAAACACCATCTCACGCCTAGAGCGTGGCGACGAACTTAAGCCACGCACGGTTGACGCGATCCGCGCCGCCCTCGAAACTGCAGGCGTGATCTTCATCGACGAAAACGGGGAAGGTCCGGGTGTGCGACTGAGGAAGTCCTGAACTTAACACGCTAGAGGACTCTAAAGCCATAATTGCAATCCTAAATCTGGCCACCGACCCCAGAATAGAACCCGGAGATTCAATGATGGAATTAGATCAATTTTATTCATTTTTCTCTGATCTTTACTTTATGTCAGCATCTTTTCTCAAAGAAAATTATAGCGGAGTACTATCGGTATTTTTTGGAGGGTTGCTTGCGGCCATTGGGCAATACTGGTCTTCAAGGATGATATTAAATAAAACAGTGAAAATGGACAGAATATTGAAGGCGCATAGAATTACTCTGAGGATCAGTCAAATGTTGAGCTGGCTCATACATCTTCAGAACGCTTCAACAGATGCAATAAAAAGACATCAAGAAAGCAAGCTGGATTCAGAAATTTGGGGATACTCCCATAAAATTCCCGGCCTTCAAAGAATGATAACTTCCATTGATTCAAGTGACTATAGTGTTTTTATTGATGCAAAAAGACCGGATCTTCTATCTAAGATCGAGGAATTTGAAAGAAGGTACAATTCAATTATTGAATCGGCAATTGAATACTATCAAGAAAGGGATTTCTTAATGCCTCTAGTTATGAGCAATCAATTCGACTCACAAAGAGAAGCTTGGAATATTAATGCTTCACACCCGCAATTTGTAGAAATAATGGCTAGATCCGATGCGCTAGCAAAATTTTTCAACGACATCTCTTCTTGCGTAAATTCGGAACTATCTTCCGGCGCCGCAATCGCAACCGAAATGGGGCTGTGTCTTCAAAATCTGCTTAAAGATAAGACGTTTCCGATCATCGAACGCATAGCAGCTGAACCGCAAACACACGGGTGACATGGTGTCACCCGTCATCCAAAAACTGCGCCAGACACGCCGGGAGAGGTTCCTCCTCCTGCCGCCCGCTGACTGCCAACGCCATGGCGAGCGCCACCAGGCCGTCAATCCGCCCGTTTGCCTTCGACTTGTCCAGCTTGCGATTTCCCGCCGGATCGCGCGTGACCACAGCGTTCGTCGCACACATCTTCAGCACCGGGTTGCCACCGTGTCGCAGCAAGCCTTCCGCCACGCAGCGTTCCAGAAGGTCCACCGCAGGGGCCATGTCACGGAAGCCCTGACCGAAGGGCTCCAGCGGCAACCCTGCGCCCAACAGGCTCAGCTCGCGCCGCAGGTCTTCGATGCGCCAGCGGTCATAGGCGAGTTTCTGCAAGTCATAGAGGCTCGCAGCCTCGGCAAGCTCATGGGCGACAAAGCCGGGATCAATCGTCGCGCCAGGAATGAGCGTGATGAAGCCTTGCCGCGCCCACAGGTCATACGGGACACGATCCTCTTCGGAGCGTTCCTTCACCGCCGCCTCGGGGAAGTAGAACTTCGGCACCACGTCAAACATGCGCCCTTCGCCGGGAAACACCAGAACGAACGCCGTCAAGTCGCGCCCGGCTGACAGGTCGAGGCCGCCGAAACACGTGCGGCCGCGCAAGGCGGCCAAGTCCGGCGCGGCGCTGCACTTCTCCCATTCGACCTTATGGATAAACCGCGACACGGCGGCCACCCGCTGATTGAGGATCAAATTGCGAAAGGCGGATTCCTTCGACGGCACCAGGCGCGCCTGTGCCGCCTGCCGGGTCACATCATCGAGGCTGCGGAAGTCGCCAAGCGCCGGATTTGCCGCCTCCCAGGTCTCCGCCTCCCAAGGATCGGCATCAGCCGGCGCGGCATAGAGCGTCAGGTGAAACGAGGGGTCGTCCACATCGCCCGCCTGCACCTTCAGCCCGTAGTCGATCAATTCGGAAAACACGTGATGGTCCGCCGCCGCCTGCGTTGAAATGCACATCATCAGCGGGTTGTCGCGCGCGCCGGTGGCCGTATCCAGCGCGTCGAACAGGTCACGGTTCGGCGCGCTGCCAAGCTCGTCATAGACCACGAAGGACGGGCTCAACCCCATCTTCGATCCGGCATCCGCCGACAGGGCGGCATAGATCGAGCCCGCGCCATCGCCAAAGAGCACTTCCACTTGCTTGCTGTGACGGATCACGTTCGCCCGGTCGTCCAGCTCTGGATGCGCTTGCAGGATCGCGGTCATCTCTTGAAAAAGTTTCGCGGCCTGATCGCGTGTCAGCGCCGCCGAATACACCTCGCCACGCGGTTCGGCTTCCGGCCCCATCAGGTGACACAGCGCCAGCCCGGCGGCCAGCTGCGTCTTGCCGTTCTTGCGGCCCATGGACAGCACCGCCGTCCGGACCGGACGCCGCCCGGTCTCGTCTTCGGCATAGACTTCCTCAAGGAACGCGCGCTGCCAGGGGCGGATTTTCATCGTCGTCCCGGCGAGGCTTCCCGCCGTGATCGGCAGATCCTCGAGGAACGCGATGACGCGCCCCGCCCGCGTCAGCCCCGGTTCCTCCCAGGGCTTCACGGTCCGAACCTCGATCTTGCCGCGCTCCGAAAGCGGCTTGGCCCCTATGCCCCGGACAGCCATTCAGGCAAACCCCAAATCGTCAACGTTATCAGAGGTTTCATCCAATTTTCTGGACGAAACTAAGTGGAAGTTCTGGTTCCCAGTCGGTATTCGGGCTTTGCCGTTCTGGTGATTTTGCCCGCCCCCGCCCCCGGTGTGCCACTCGTCCGTGTCATCGAGCGGGTTTCCGTCCGCGTCAAAGCCCTTGATGCGGCGGGCAAAGGGCAGCGCGGTCTTGCGGTCAACGGCTGCGGTTTTGCTGTTGTGACACGGGACGCACATGGCGGTCAGACCGTCGAGCGGCGGGAACGGATCGCCTCCGGCGTTGATCGCGGTGTTGTGGTCAACCACGCGCGCGGCCTCGACCACGCCGCGCCGGGCGCACACTTCGCAGACGGGGCTTGCCGACAGCTTCACCAGCCGCAGCCGCTTCCATGCGCGGGTGTTGTACGGCCAGCCGGGCATCAGTTCACCCCTTCCCAGCCATCGGGCAGCGCCGCAGACGCCTGCCGGTCGAATTCGTCGAAGATGTCCAGAGCGAACGAGTATCCAGCCTTGCCACCCGGCCCGAAGTTGGCCTCGATAACGAACGGCGGCCTTTTGCGGATCCGTTCGTGAATGGCCGCAAGCGTCGGATAGCGCGGATCGTCAGTGGCGACGAAGCGCGCTTTCGGCTCGGGAAGCGGCTTCGGCTTGGAAGGTCCAGGTACTGGCCTGCAGCGTTCCGGCATGGCCTCGCGCGTGCCCGCGCCTTTGGTTTTTTTATTTATATTATTTATTCTAGTTAGGGGGCTGTTTTTGTCACCCTTTCCGGCAGGATTTGTCACCCTTTCACGGTAGCTTTTGTCACCCTTTCGTTCGGGTTCACGGTAACTTTTGTCACCCTTTTCCAGTGCCTCGACAGGGGCAGGGCCATCAGTCGGCAGCGGTGCAACATCCGCATCGACCGGCTGGAACGTGTAGACATTGCAGCTCCCGCGACCGCTCCCCTTCTCAAGCGACAGGTAGCCACGCGCCACCAGCGCCTTCAGGCCGCGTGTCACCGTCCGCTCGTTCAGGCCCGTGACCTTGGCAAGGGTGGCGTGCGACGGCCAGGCGCGACCGTCCTGTGTGTTGATATAGCCGGACAGGACAACAGCTATCCGCAGATCAGACGGGGTCAGCTCAAGGTCCGTTGCGACCTTGCCGATCCAAGCCAACTTGTCGCTGTACTGGATTGTATGCACGGCGGAAGGACCGCGTTCGCGCCGGAGAGGGAGCACGTTTGTCATGCCGCCCCCCTTGCCGAAAGGGGCGCAAACCGGTTTGACAAAGCCCGGCTAAGCCATTGATTTTCCGTACCGGGTTTGACAGTATTTCGGGGCTTAAAGTATTGCGCGCACAGGGTTGTGCGCTGCATCATAATCCGCGTGTCGGGGGTTCGAGTCCCTCCTCCGCTACCATCTTCTTCCGACAGTTCCCGATATGTTGGTGACTGTAGCCCGACGCGAAGTTTTGCAAATTTGACGCGTGATTTTGCAGCACGGCGCTTTGCTTTGATTTGGCTTTGAACCGTGTTTGAAGGACCCTCGAGCAGTTCATGACCTCGGGAGGTTCGGGCCTGCTATTGTGAGCGAGCCGCCTTTGTGGCCGCAGGCGGAACAGACGAGCGCTGCACTGATCCTTTGGTCTCGAACAAAGCGATGATCGGCACCAAACCGCTCGATGAGTTTCTCGATATCGAGTTCGCGGCCTCGGGCACAACGGAGGTTTCGGCAATGCCCAAACAGCCGGTAGCCGTGAGCCTTCAGTTCACCAATTGTGGCTAACGAGATCTGACTATTCATAGGGCGGCACGCCGGTATCTGCGTTCGCCTTGGGCAGACGTCATTCGCCGGATAGTCCTTCCAATTCCAGGAGCAGGCCGGACCAATAATCAAGCAGCTGCCTTGAGATGGGATACAGCTCTGCCGTCCTGTCACCAACGGTCACAATTGGATCGGGTCCGCCCCCGTAACTTCCAAGCCCAAAGCCGCCTATTCCAAACCCGCGTCTCTCAATCGCGAACTCTTCGATACCTCGCATCTCGGTCGATGGCCCTCCCTTTCCTTTGGCTTCCAGTTTGACGTGTTTCGAGCCATTGGTCATGTCGCGGATGTAGCCAAAGTCTGGGTTTGTTTTCTGAATGCAGCGCCAGAAGCCACCGGGCGTTTCAGCCTCTGCCCCATACTTCAGAAGTAGCTTTTCCTTGAACTCACGGTGCAGCCACTCATGGAAGTGAAAGAGCGAGGTCACAAGGTTGATCGTCGATGCGGGCGTTCTGGACTGACCGAAGAACAGTTCGGCATTGGGCGTAAGGACATGCTCGAAATAGGCGCGGCAGCCATCCAGTCGCTGCTCAAGCCGGCCATTGTTTTCGGTAAGTCCTGATGTCATCTCGTCTGCCCCTGTTGGTTAGAGCCGTTTTCGCGCTTACCGCAGTCTCTAGCAAAGACAGAAGGTTCGCGGATTGCCAAGCCGGAACCTGACAATCCGCTTTTGCCTTACGCGCTCTTTGAAAGCCGCTCGCAGGCGATGTCGAAATAGGCCTCCTCGCGCTCGCAGCCGACGAAGAACCGGCCACTGCGCAGCGCCGCTACGCCGGTGGAGCCGGAGCCGGCGAACGGGTCGAGGACCGTGCCCTCGGGGCATGCCTTCATGAGGTCATCCATCAGCGGCACGGGCTTGCCGGTCGTGTGCAGCTTGGGGCCACCGGCTGTGACCGAATGGCGGAACACGCCGGGCAGCGCAGGCCCCTCATTCGAGTGCCAGGCTCCCTTTGAGCCCCAGATGACGAACTCCGTCTGGGCGCGGAACCGGCCCTTCTGCGGCCGGCTCGCCTCGGTCTTGTCCCAGGTGACGACCCCGCGCCACGTGAAGCCGGCCGCCTGAAACGCGCTGGTGATCACCGGCAGCTGCCGCCAGTCGGTAAAAACCAGCGCCGTTGCTCCCGGCCGCAGCACGCGGAAGGCGTGGGTCATCCAGAGCGTCGACCATTGCAGATAGGAGAACTGGTCCCGGTTCTCGCCACTGAACTCCGGGTACTTCTCCGGCGAGGACAGGTATTTGTTATTGGCGCTGTCGGCCGTCCGGGTGCCTGCGTGCAGGCCGCCTGAGGAATAAGGCGGGTCGGTGACCAGGGCGTCGAACTGTTCGGCGGACTGGTCGATCAGCCAGGGGATGGCGTCGAGGTTATGCAATTGCCAGCGCATGGGCCGGGCTCCGTGTCGGGCGCTGTGGGACTGTCGCGCTCAGGTGCGGGCTCGGGCGGCCTCAGGTGATTGATCGTGCCGCAGCGGCGGCACTTGATCTCGATGGCGGGTGCGGATGGCGCGGACGCCATCCGGAACAGCAGGGCGCGGCAACAGCCGCAACGAATGTCTTTCATATAACCGGACGACTCAGCCACACTGCCGGCGCTCGCGCGAGCAGCGGGTGCGGCGGTGATCCTGATCGGTCTGCCGGGCGGAGCCTGCGAATGGTCCCCGCCGTTCGGGCCGTTGGCGCGGCCCGGACCGCCCGTCGCGGTTAGCTGATCGTCGCCATCACGGCGTCGTAGATCTCCTGGCTGCTGGCGCTCTCAGGCAGCCCCTCCAGCACCACATCACTGGACCGGGTCCCGGCGTGGTCGGCCCATTCAAACCGCACGTACCAGGTATCCGGCCGGCCCGTGTCGCCAGGCTCCTCGGGGTCCGGCAGGCGGCCGGGGCGAAACTCGGTGGAATGGATCAGCAAGGTAATCATCGGCGTTCTCCTCGGCCGTTAGGTTGCAGTGTAGCCCTGGGCGTTGAACCGGACGGTGCCGGCAGCCCCGAGGTTGACGTTGAGCGCGGTGTTGGTGCTGACCTGCAGCCCCGTCGGCAGCTGCACCGACACCGGCACGTTGACCGGGAGAGGCATGCGCCATCTCTCGGTCGTGCCGTCGAGAATGATCAGGTCGACCGAAGCTGCGCCGGTGTTGATGGCCTGAATTGCCGTCAGATGACGCCGGAGACCCGACCCGGCCGCACCCTGGATCGTCTGAGCCGTGGTGGACGTCAACGCGATGGACATGGACCACTCGGCATCGGCGATGGAATAGGGTTTGACGACCAACGCCCCGATCATCGTGGCCAGCGCATGGACCGCGTCACCGGATGCGGACATGGGCGAGGGGTTGCTGGAGCGAGCCCGCACGCCGATCTGGACGGGGTTAACAGAGCCCGCGCTCGCGTCCTCAGCGACTGTCCCGGCCACTGCGACAGAACCACTCTGGCACGTGACCGGAAATGCATCGCTGCTGTCACCGCCTGGCCGAGGCAGCGCCTCGACGCGCAGACGCTCGAAATCAATCAGCCGCAGGAACGACAGCCGGACATCGCTGCGTTTGATCACTGCGCCACCGCATGCGATCGCGGAAATGTCACCGCCGCCCGGCGAGACATCGGCATTGATCTGCTCGAGGATCAGCGTCGCGCCATTGATCTCCCGGACCCTATACGCTCCGTCGACGCCGACCGACGCTCCGAGCGGGGCGGTGGTGCGCCGGCACCCGACCACATTGACATAGTCTCCGTGCACCAGGCCGGACCAACTCGCGGAGCCCGTCAGCGTCACGACATTCTCGGCCCTGGCGACCGAGATGATCGACTGAGCCACACCGCCGGCCTGACCCTGCCCACCCTGCGCCAGCGCAACATAGCCACCGTGCGACGTTGCAGTCGCGGACGCCCCGATTGCAACCGTGAAGGTGGTGCTGTTGACAACGCTGGCGACAGTCGTCGGGGCGGCCAGCGCCGGGAAATTGACGGCATCTGCAATGCCCAGGATCACGACCTGACTGCTGGCGTTGAGCCCATGCGGCTGATCGGTCACGATCGTCGCTGTCGCGCTGCCCGATTTCACGGCGCTGACGATCTGCGCGACCGGCCGGGTGTGCGACTTGTTGGTATGTGCCCGCAGGCGGACCTTGTAGTTCCGCGTCTCGTCCGGGATGACCTGGGACCGGCGCGACCGATTGGCGGCCTGCGACGAGCTGTCAGCACCGACATCCGAGATCTGGACGCTGTCCACGCGAGCGACAATGCGCGTCTCGACAGACGGCAGGAACGCATAGGTCCGGGCAGCGTTGATCGGCGCCTGAGACGTCGTGCTGCCAGTCGTGATGCGCTGGTCACCGTTGACCGTCCCGGACGGCAACAGGTCTCCGCTGGCACTGCGCAGGTAAACGGACGCGGAGGTCTGAGATGCCCCTTCGTAGACCAGAGCGACACCGTTCTGGGCTCGCCCCATGCCCGGCCGCTGATAGACCGAGCCGCCCGTGAGCGGCCCGGCCGTCAGGGACGGCAACGTGCCCATGACGCCGGCGGTCACCGTCAGCGTGGTCGCGGTCGGCGCAGTTGCAACAACCAGCCCCGCATAGTTGAGGCGGCTGTCTGCGACATCGCAAATGCCGATGCGTTTGCCCGGCACGAGCCCGTGCGGCACCGTCGTCGTGATCGTCAGCACCGTGCCGGCCTGGCTGATCGACGCAATCGGCAGATCAGGCGCTTCGGGGAGCGGGGCCTCATCCGACACAACCTCGATCGCGGCCTCCAGGCCCACGGCACGCTGCGACATGTGCAGTCCATACGCCAGATCGTACGGCATCGTGAACAGGGTCCGGCCGGTGACAACGGTCTCGGTGCCGGAGCTCAGCGGGTCCTTCGAGACAACGAGATAACTGGCGCTGATCGCATTGCCGTCGACGGTGACGATGTCGCCAGCCGCGAGGTCGAGCTGCCATCGCTCGCCCGAGAACGTCTCGAACGCCTCGCGGAATTTGCCGACGACGTTTGTCGCCGCCACCGACGTCAGCGCAACCTCCTCGAACACGCGGACGGCCTGGCCGGCACCGTTCTCCCGGACCGACACGCGCATCTGGGGCATGCGCGCCAGCCGCGCCTGGCGCTGGCCCTGCCGCGACAATGTCACCAGCGGCAGCCACGGTGCCGCGTCGTTGACGCGCCCCTCAATGTCCACCAGCGCGCGCGGGTCGGCGCAATCTGCCTGCAACACGACGTCGCCGGAGGGGCTCCAGGGCGGCGAGATGGCGGCGGCGGCGGTTGTCGAAAATCTCTCGGTCATGATGGTCTCTCAGGTCTGCGCGGCGAGCTCGACGGTCATCAACCAGCCGCCGCCCTCGTCGAATGTGAACTCGTGGGTGATGGACGTGGCGACTGCCGCCGCGCCGCCGTAGCCAGGCAGGATCACCGGCGCACCGGCCATGGCATCGGGATCGCCGATGGCTGTCACCGAGCCGCTGACAGAGCCCCGGCCGAGGTCGAGGACAGCCGCAGCGGCCGAGACCGCCGCCTCGACGGCCGAGGCGGCGGGATGCAGCAACAGCGCCTGCGCGGCCTTGCCGATGCCGGCGGCACTGGCCAATTGCGACAGCCCGGCCTCCGGGTCGAACCAGGGCTGTTGCGCCTGGCCGAATTTCGGCCGCTCCTCCTCGGTGATCTCGCAGCCGGTGACACGCTCGGGCGGGATGACCAGCGGCGGCAGCGGCGTGCCGCCAGCGGTCTGGCCGCTGTTCTTTTTTGTCACCTGCCATTGCCCGTTTGCGGGTTTGAGGCTGCCGCCGATCTCGTCGGCCAGCGCCTGGGCAAAGCCGAGCGGTGATTGCCCCCAGTTGAGCCGATAGGGCAGTTTGATATTGGCCAGCGCAGGATGCACCCGCGCGGATTTGCCGGCCGACCCGGCGAGGCGTTGCATGATCTCGCCGACCGTCTGCTCGTCGAAATGCGCTGTTTCACCCGCCTTGTCGGCGTCGAGAAAATCCGCCGACCGGGCGACGACGGTCAGCGTCCAGCCATCGTCCGGTGCGTAGCTCAGCGACGACGACTGGACCGTGAACGAGCCGGCATCGCGCAGGCCTGCCTCATCCCAGCCATAGAGCAGCCGGTAGCTGGTGCCGGAGGCCGGCCGGGACGCGCCGGGGCCGTCGACCGAGAACTCGATCTCGATCTCGTCGGCATCCGCGCCCTCGTTGTCCGTGTAGCGGACAGCCCGCAGCGCAGGTCCCCAGCCGGGGACGAGGTTGCCGCTCATGGCTCCGATGACGTGGACGACGGGTCGCTGCATCGCTTACTCCCAGGCCAGCACGCGCCGGCCGCTTTTAGCCGGGCGGTAGGTTTCGGGGATCTCGATCGACGTGCCGGCCGGCACCGTTGCGCCATCGAGCAGGGTTGCGAGGCCCGGATTGGCGGTCAGGATCGCCTCAACCGTGCCGCCACGCTCGCTGCGCAGCGTCTCGCGTGCGATCTGGTCGAGCCGCCTGCCGCCATAGGGCACGGTGTAGCGCATCAGATGAGCCCTCCGAGATCCGCGATCCGGCCGGGTTGCGCAAGATAGCTGTCGGCCGGCAACAGCAGGAGGCCGAGGCTCACGTCGATCTGGCGGCCGACGCCGTCGAACGGGTGCAGCCGCTCCTCGTCATAATCGAGCGTCTCGATCGCCACCATGCCGCCGCTCTCGCCGAGGTAGTTGCCGCGCAGGCGCACATAGGGGACGATTGACTGCGCCCGGTGATACCCTTTGAGCAGCGCCAGGGCATCGAGACCGCCGACCACATGCGGGAATGTCACGGCCTCGATCGTCAGCCGCTCCTGGCCCGCGCCGGTGATTTGATATGCGATGCCGCCCTGCACGGGATGCGCCGGGAACCGGGCCTCGCTGGCATAGCTCAGCCGCTGCGGGTTGAGCCCGACCGTGTAGAGGATCGCCGACCCGATGGAGAACAGCGCGCCGGTGTTGGTGAGCGCAGGTGTCATGTCGGCACCCTCGCCAGATCATGCTGGGCACGGGCAAAACTCCGGTTGACCGCGCGGGCCTGCTCGCGCCGGGCCTTGGCGGCCGCGTGCGACGGGTTGGGCGAGGTGATGTGCTGGGTCACCCGCAGGTTTTGCGAGGATTGCAGAGAGGAATGGCGCTCGCCAGCGGTGGCCGGCGCAGCATCAGACCCACCGGAGCTGCCAGGGCTGCCGGGTGCGACATAGGTCGGCGCGATGGTCGGACTGACGGTAAATCCAAGGAGCGCCTTGATCCGGTCGGCGATGGACGCGGCCTCCTGCTCGGCCGCCGCGCCCTCGCTCGCCAGCCCCTCGACATAACCGCGCATGCTGGCCTCGGCCTCGGGCCGCAGATCGTCAGAGAGCGGCGAGCCGCCGATGCCCCACATCGTCTCGCGGCGTTTGCGTGCTGCGTCCCGCTCCAGTCCGGCCTCGTAGTCCTCGGCGCTGTAGCGTTCGCCCTCTGCCCGGGTGCGGCCGTACTCCTGATACGCATCGATCACGTCGAGCCGCTTGGAGGCCTCCGACGGCTCCCAGCCGAGCAGCTGCTCGAAAAACCGGTTGGCGCGGTGCGCGTTGTCGGTGCGCGCGTGCATTTCCTGCTGCAGAGCGCCGGAGGATCCGGGCGGGGCCTTGAGCGTCGACGGCTCGTTCGTGCCGCCCTCCATCGCAGCCGACAGCGCGTTCATCGCCTCGGTCAGCAGCGGCAGTGTGTTGGCCGCCAGGCCCTTGGCCTTGGCTGCGACATTGGCCGAAAACCGGTCCCAGGCGGCGCTGGCGTTATCCGTCGCGATGGCAAAATCTTCCATGACGGTGCCGGGTGCCGCGTCCATGTCTTTCATGAGATCCTTGGCGGCCTGCAGGCCTTTCAGGCTCGCCTCCAGACCTGCGAGCGACTCGACGTCAGGCATCAGTTTGGCGAGGGCAAACCCGTCCGTTCCGACCGTGCTCTGGATCTCCTCGAGGAGAGCCATCACCGGCGATGTGCCGGCTGCCTGCGCGCCCTGCAGCGTTTTCTCGACGTCGATCCCGACCTCGGCTGCATTGGCGATGAAATCCTGAGCCCGAAATTTTCCGAGCATGTTTTCAAAGTTCGTCGCAGCCTCATTCGACGAACCAGCCGTCTTGCGGATCTGCTGTCCCAGGGCGACGAGCAGCTGCGTGCCCGACATGCCACCCTCGCCGAGCGCGCTCATTTTGGCCGCGATCGACGGGAAATGCTTGGCCATGTCCCTGACCTCGAACTGGCCGGCCTTGCCGCCAAGCGCCATCGCGTCATAGGCCGCCATCAGCTGGTCGGAGCCGATCCCGAAATTGTTTTTGAGCGCGATCGTGGTGTTGGCCGCGTCTTCCGGGCTTGCCTGAGTGGCCTTGCCGAACACGATGGCGCTTTCGGTCATCGCGGCCGCCGCCTCCGCGTCGAGACCGCCCGACATCAGGAGGCCCATGACGCTCATCGCGCCGCGGGTGCCCACGCCCTTGCGCGCGCCGATCTGGGCCAGGATCTGGTCATATCGGGCCTGATCCTCGGGGCCATAGCCCCCGAGGACGCGGAGCTGGTCAGAGGTAAACTCGTCGCCGGCGGCGGCCGTTATCGCATGACCGGCCACGATGCCGGCGCTGGCAAATGCGCCGCCGACTGCATAGCCTGCCCCTGCCGTCAGCGGGATGATCGCATCGCCGCCCAACCGGTCGTAGGCCGCGCCAGCAATACCGGTGCCGCCTGTGATGTCGGGCCGGACGGGGCCGTAGCCTGAGCCATTGAGCGGGCCACCCATGCGCAGCCCGGCGAGCTTTGCCCGCTGCGCATCGGCGGCAGCCCCGATGTCCTTGATTGCCTGCTCGGCCGCGTTGGCATCGGCGCGCAGCCCGTCGAACGCGCCATCGTCGATCCGGCCGAGCGCCTGGCGCACGGCCTGGGCTTCCGTCCGGATGCCCCGGATCGCCTCCTCGGCGCGCTGCGCATCCGCCCGGATGCCCGAGGCACCGTCGCCGATCCGGCCAAGCGCTTGCCGGGCCTCGTTGGCCGATTGAGTGATGCCGCCGAGTTTGCCTTGGGCAGCCTCGGCATCGCGGCCGAGCTGCTGCAGTCCGGTGCCGAGCTCGGCTCCGACGCGGGTGCGGCCGAGCTGCTGGGCGGCCCGGCCGAGCTGCTGCAGATCCCGCTCGGCCTCCTCGGCAGGACGCGAGAGCTGGTTGACCAGGCGAAGGCGCAGGGCGACGTCGAGATCACTCATCTGTTGCGGCCCCCATAGCTGCCCCCACCGCGCCCCCACGTCTCGTCATAGATCGCCCGAACCTCCGGAAACCATCGCAGCGCCTCGTCCCAGGGCATGTCGAGGAGCGCCGGCAGCGGCGTCGAGAACGAGCTGGCGAGACGCGCGATATAGGAGCGCCAGCGCGGCAGGTCGATCACGACACGGTCTATTGGCCGGTCGCTGTAGACGTCGGCCGGAACACGGGGGGCAAAAAATCCCAGCACACCTCCACCACGCGCCCACCGTCGCCGGCCTCCAGCCCGCGCAACACAGGGGCCGGCAGCTGCGTCATCTCGGCGTAGATGTCGTACAGGTCCGGCGCGCTCGTCCGGCTGCGCCGGTCGAGGATGTCCCCGACCTGGCCGACCGTCAGCCGGCGCACGATGACGCTGGCGATGTGGCCGAGTTCCGGGTGGTCGAATGCGAACTCCAGCGGCACGGTGGTCGCCGTCGACCGGCTGAATGCCAGCTTTTCCACCTCGCGCATGGGCAGCGCCGCAGCCGGCGCGGCAGGTGCGCCAGTCGACGGCTTTGCACTGCCCGAACTCTGCGCAGAGTTGTCCAGCTCGGCCCAGAGTGCCGGCGGCGGCATCGGGATCTCCGACACGGCCGGAGCCTCGCCGGCCGCCTGCGGCACATTCACGATCGCAACGGGTGTTTCAGTCACGTTCGAGCCCATCTCGAATGCTCCTCAAATCGGCCTGTCAGGCGGCGATGATGCGGTTGTGCTCGGCGGTGTAGTTGACGCCGTTGATGATCAAAACGTTGTTCGGGATGTCGAACTTGTGCACCGTGTTGCCGTCGATGATGTCGTGGTAGAGCACGATCGAGGACCAGCGCAACTGCGTCGGTGAGGTCGACTTCTGCCCCTTGACGCCGCCCTGTTTGTAATTGTTGAGCAAGCCCTTGAGCATGACAACACGGCCGCGCATCTGAACTTTCGACCCACTGCCCACTTCCCCGGTCGAGTTTGCCGGGAACACGTTGAGGAGGTTTTCGTAGTACGCAAGTTCGGTCCAGTCGCCGGGCTCGCGGCCAAAGCGGGTCTTGAGATCCTCATGAACGCCATTGACCGTCATCTCGCAGGTCAGCGCCGCGATCTCGGCCGGCAGTTCAAGCCCGAACCAGCTGCCGCCCATGACATATTGCATCATGTCACGTGACAGATCCGGGAGGATTGTCTCGTCGATACGCTGGCGCTGGTTGATCTGATTGCAGTACCAGTTGGCACCGCGAATGATGCGATCCATGGCTGATCTCCTTAGGCGGTGACGCGGATGTTGGACGAGCCCAGCTGCGACAGGGCAGAGGCGATCGCTGCCTGCAGCACGTCGAATGCCTCGGGCATCGGCTCGTCATAGAGCTGCAGGTCGATCAGGTCGGGCGTCTCGGCCCACCGCATGCGGACCCTCATCGCGCCGGCCGACAGCACAGATGCCGGGTTGGACGACTTGGACCACAGCACCTCGTAGTCGATGAGCGCGCCGAGGGTGACGAGGTCGGAGAGGAACTGGTCGAGCGCGCGGTAAATCAGCGTGACCATGTGCGGGGTGATATCCTCGGACAGATACTGACGCATCGGCCGCAGCATCGCTTTCGAGACCGCCAGGCGCGTGCGGATTTTCTTGATCGACCGCCAGCTCGCCACGGTCGGATCGGTGGCCGTCGTGAACGGCGCCCAGAGCTGACTGCCCTCGATTACCGTGCCGACGCCGGCCTGGGCGAGCTGGTTGGCCTCCGACCCGGCATCGCCGTCGGTGTATCCGACCGGGACGGACGTCCCGAGCACGCCGTTGAGAGGCCGGTTCCAGAACGCCTTATAGGGACCGCCCGTCTCCTTGTCCCGCCGCACCATGGCGGCCGCGACCGAGGCCGACAGCGGCCGGGTCACGTTGCCCGCGCCGAAATTGTAGACGCCGGCCGGGTACATGCCGATGACGTTGAGCGCGGTCTTGAAATCATTGGCCCAGGTGATGGCATTTGCGACCGACGTCGACGGCGTGTCGGCAATGACCATGCAGTCGATGATCCGGTCTGCGACCGTGCGCGCCGCCGCGACGATCGCATTGGCCGCGTTGCCGATCCGGTGCGCGGTATAGCCCGGCGCGAGGATGCAGCCCGGCTCCAGTTTGAGGTGGGATTTGGCCTCCAGCAGCGCCCAGACGCCGGTGCCGGCCCCGGCCGAGCCGACGATCGAGTTGATCTCGGCCTCCAGTTTCTGCTGCGCATCGACCAGGGCGGAATGCTGGGAGCGGACAAACACGATGTCGGTCGAGATCCCCTCGGCCTTGATCTGGTTGACCGTGTCCTGGGCGACGCCGGCCCCGAGCTTGGTGAACTGGTCCACATCATCGGTGGAGAGCCGCACCGGCTCGTTGATCGGAAACGCCGTGTTGTCGGCGAGCGGTGCCGGCAGCACCAGCCCGATGACCGTGCTGTCGCGCGTGTCGATCCGGGCGACGGTCGACCGGAGGTCGGAAAATCGGCGAACGCCGACGAAATTCGTGGTGCCGGACATGATCCATCCCGTGTGTGATCAGTGAGCGATCTGCTGGGATGGAGAGTACGGCTGGCGCAAAAACAAACGGGCTGACACCAGTCAGCCCGTTCACAACAAGGAATGAAAAGCGATCACCGGAACATAGCTTGTCCGTAGGATCGTATCAACTCATGTGCCGTTATAGGTTCAATCGATGTGATGTACTTTTTTTCCATAAGGTCATATCGGACTACGCTAGCTAACGGCTCGGCCATGCCAAAGCAAGTGCCATATGCCCGGCGGGCTCGGTCATCTTTAGGGAGGGTATCGTCGAAAAGTAACGCCATGTTCTGTTCGTAAAACTGAAATCCCAAGAACGTTAGAACCTTAGCTTGCCTTATCATTTCAGTGGCACGCGCCTGCGTGTTGATCTCTTCGCTGCGTGCTTCGGAGAACGTGACAAGCTGCTCATCCACCCGCGAAGGCAATTTCTCAGGATTGGGCTCTCCATAGTCGCAGCACTCCGCCAATCCGTCTTCAATCGGTTTGAACCTGCCTGCTTGTCCGTACATATGTATAATATCTAACTGCCGGAACATGCGCCTCGCCTCGTCCGGCTGCAGGTTAAAATAATGCATCAAAGTGTAGTAGAAAAACTGCTCTATGCTTCGATCATAATTGAAGACAACAAAGCCGATTCTTCCCAACAGCGCCTCTACATCGCGCTTTTTTCCGGCGCTTACAATCAGCTGCCAAAGCTGACCGAGCCAAGTGTTCCGAACTTGTGTTTGTGCGAACTCTTTTCGGTCAACCAAGCTGGTGAGCCGCATCACACTGCCTGTCGAAAGGCCCTCGCCCCTCTCGTTCCTTAAAATTTCATATGCGATTGCGATCTTAGCGACGGCCGCGACTGCTCTATCTTCGTTGTGGTTATTTACAAAAACATCGATTGAAGGGGTGTAGGGCATGCCGGTCACGATCAAGTTTACCGCGCGCTCGACCTCCCAAACTTCAAATTTTTTGCTGTCACTTAAGCGCTTAAGCCAATGCTCGATCCCGGTGTATCTATAACCGTACGCTTCGACTTTTGTGTACTGTACTGTACCTTGCAAGGTTTTTTTGATGTTTTCTGCCAAGCCGGAACCCACAGGAAAACCAAACTCTGCGCTAGCGCCTGCGCCAACAATAAAGACCGTTTCTCTTGCAGACGTCATGTTAAACCGCTCCACCGTGGTCGAGGGTGGAAAACTGGCATATCAAGAGCTAGTTCGCTAGGTGCAGCTTCTTCCCTGACAAGTTTTCCTGGCAAGCGCGCTCAAATCCTCTCCCGTCTTCCACGCGCGCTGTTGCCGCCCTCGTCGGTCTCGATCGCGGCGAGCCAGTGCCGGCGCAGGAGGGCCGGCCAGGGCACGCGGGCGGCCCAGCCTCCGGCAACGAGGCTCTTGCCGATCCGGCCCGACAAGCTCTCGTCCGGGTCGCCGCCGATCAGCACGTTGACGAGCTGCGACAGGGCGACGTGCAGATTGTAGAGGTAATTGAGGATGGTGGTCACAGCGCCGCTCCCGTGCCGATCTCGGCCGCACGGGCCGGGGTGATCAGGTTTTCGGAGGCGAGGTAGTCCAGCCCGTCCCGTGTCGACCGCCGCGTCACGTCGACCTCGGACAGGCGCGGATCCTCCAGGATCGCCAGCCAGTCAGCAATCACCGGATTGCTCGGCCGCGCGGCGCGGATCGCCACGCGCTCGGCCGCCGTGAACAGGAGGAGGAACTCGGGCGGCGTGAACACGGTCCGGCGCGGCACTGCGGCGGCAGGCGTCTCGGCCGGAGCCTCGGGAGCCGCCCAGGTGCTGCCCTGTTTGCGCCAGCCGCGCTCGACCTGGGCCGGTACGCTGACAAACTGGCTCGCCACGTCCGGATGGTAGAGGCCGGCCGGATCGGCGGCGACGACATCGACCGCGATGCCGTCGATGATGCGTGCGAATTTCGTCATCTCACCACTCCACAACCACAAATCCGTTGCCGCCCGCGCCGCCGTTGCTCGAGCCGGAGCCGAGCGATCCGCCGCCACCGCCGCCGCCATGACCGAACAATGCAGCACCTCCGGCTCCGCCAGGATTTGCGCTCCCGCCTGCGCCGCCGCCGCCTGCGCCGCCGCCTCTGCCGAGGCCGCCTGCGGCCGGAGCCATCGAAAGCGGCGAGCCGGTGCCGCCGCCGGCACCGCCGCCGGCCTCCGCCGAAAATCCGGGAGATGCGACGTTGCCGCCGGTAATGATCCCGCCCTCACCACCGGAGGACGTCTCCAGATCGGTAACGAACCGCGGTGTAAACGGCCGGGTCGCCGAGATGCCCGCGCCAGTTGCCTGGATCACGCCGTCGGCATTCGGGCCGGGTGTCGATGTCGCGGTGCCGGGACCACCGACGCCGCCGCCACCGGCTCCGTTGTAGCTCGTCGCGGTGGTGAGCGTGCCGCCCGCATTGCCGGCCGCGCCGCCGCCGCCGCCGCCGCCATTGTCACCCTGGGCGGACAGCGCGCAGCCGTTGCCACCGGCACCGCCGATGCCGAGCGGACCACCGGCCGCGCCGCCACCGGCGCCTGACCCGCCAGTGCCTGCACCACCATTGCCACCTGCGCCGCCCGCGACATTGACAGCGCCACCAGCCGACAGACCGCCTGCTCCGCCTGCTCCGGTCGTGATGCCCCCGACGCCGCCACCACCACCGGTGACCGACAACATCGTGCCGAACGACGAGGTGCCGCCTGCCGTGCCGTTGCCACCCGCCGATCCGGCTGCGCCTCCAGAGCCGACCGTCACGGGGATCGCCTGGCCAGGCACCACCGTAAACACGCCGAGGCCGAAGCCGCCGCCGCCGCCACCGCCGCCGCCACGGCGGTTGCCAGACCCGCCGCCACCGCCGCCGCCGCCGCCGCCGCCACGGGCGCGAACACGGATCGCGGTCACGCCCTCCGGCACCACGAATGTGCTGTTCGTCGTGATCACCCTGTACTGACCGATCCCGAACACGTCCTGGCCGAGGCTGGCCGTGCGCGTGACCGCGAGCAGGGAGACGTTGCCCGTCAGCGAGCTGCGGCTACTGCCGAGCCGGCCTCGCGGGAACCCGTTGAGCCCGAAATTGGCCATCAGAACTGCCCTCCAAACGCCATCACATGGAACGTCTCTGCGACATGGGTGCAGGCGCGCAGCGAATGGCCGGCCGGCAGCACCAGGCCGTATGCCGAGCTCTCGCCGGTCGCGAAATCGATCACGGTCTCGAACGAGGCGACCGTGGCACCGACCGTGATCGCCGGGACAGGGATCTCCGTGATGCATCGCGCAGTCGTGCCGTCATGGACAAACAGCCTGAGCATGCCGGCCGTGGTGTTGCCGGTCGCCTTGAGCACCGCGCGGTCGATGCGGCCACCACCAGCCGGCAAAGTCAGGACCGTGGCGAGCGTTCCGGAGCCGTCGCGGTTGGTGTTGGCGGTCGAGACGACGGCAGAGCCAAACAACGGGGTGCCGGTGAATTGCGGAGATGCGGCCATGTCGGTTCCTCACAACAGAGTTTCGAAGCGGTAGATCACGTCGCCCTGCGGCGGCGGCAGCGCCGCCAGGGCGGCATCGATCATGGATTTGACGCCGGCCGGGTGCGTGGCCTTTGCCGAGATTGTGCCGGCCAGATGCTCGGGCGCGGTTGCCAGTTCCAGCGGATCAGGCAGGTTTGCGACCGCCGCGTTGATCATCGCCGCGACGCCGGCCGGGTGCGCTTTTTTGGTCGAGAGTGTGCCGGCGATGTGCTCGGGGATTGTCGCAAACGGCGGGATGCGCTGATCGACGTAGTCCTGCGTCGCCCAGCTGCCAGGGTGTGCGACCAGCGTGACCTGCGCGGTCTCGGAGACGACCAGGACCAGCTCGATGGTCAGCGTCGTATCGACGCCCTGGGCCGTCGTGTTTTTCCGGGTGTCCGGATAGTCGGCAATGGCGACGAGCTGGCCATTGCTGGCAAACAGCCCGATCTCGCGGATCGTGAAAGGCCCGGCATTGGCCGGGATCACCGCCGTGACGATGATGTAATTTGCATTTTGCGGATCGGTCAGAGCCGACTGGACGCCGGTGCGATAGACCTCGCGGACGAGTTGCGTCGCGGTCTCGACCGGGGTGATCGCCGCCCCGTTGCCGTCACCGACAGCAATTGCGGCGAGCGGCACAGCGGTGCCGCCCTGGGCGGCCGCCTGGGCAAACAGGGCCTGGCCCTGCAGTGTGACAATGACGCCCATCATGCGCCTCCTGCAATGCGGGTCGACTGGCGGACACGGACCGCACCGCCGACGTGGATGTAGGGTCGCGCCTGGAGCGCGCCGGGGAGGATCGGACCGACGCGGGCGCGGCTGCGGATCGAGACCGACCCGCCGATATAGAGCGGGGCCTCGTTGCGCCGGACGAGCCGGATCAGCTCCAGCCGCGAGCGGGTGTTTTTGGTCCGCAGCGCCAGCCGCGCCAGCATCTCGCCGGCCTCGCCCGTCCAGGGTTCGACGGGTCCGAGCGTCACGGTCAGGCGAAACCGATAGGGCGCACCGCCGTACTCGAACCACTCTTCGAGCGCGGCGGCATAGCCGGTCGCGGCGATCGCGGTCTGCACCGCCCAGGCAGTGCCTTTATGCCGGTGGACATCGGGGGCCGCCTTGATCACTGCGCGCTGGACGGCCACTGGCCAGGCCGGATCCCACTCATCGACCGACCAGGCCCAGGCGAGCAGCGGCAGCCAGGCGGGCGGGCAGAGATCCGGATCATGGACACGGCGGATGATGTCGACGTCGATGGCGCGGATCCGCTCCGCGTCAATCGCTGCCAGCGCCTTGATCGGCTCGGGCGAGTTGCCGGGGACCGTGGGCGCACTCATCAGATCACCTCGACGGTGAGCGTGACGGCGGTGACGCGGGCGAGCTGCCTGGGACCAGGCATCACGTCACTGACAACCTGACCGGCCGCCGTGATCACGATGTCAGCGTCCTCGACCAGGGCAACGCCGGCCGCGTCTGCGACATGCACCGCCGCAGCGATGGCCGTATCGGAGAGCATGCGGGCGATGCCGCGCCGGCTCGCCAGGTAGGCGGTCAGGCGGGTCAGGGCGAGGGTCCGCAGGGCCGACGGATCCGGACCGCGCGGCACCTTGAGCGTGACGCCGATCGTGCAATCCAGCGTCGAGCAGGCCTCAATGATCACCCGGTCCGTGAGCGGGCGCAGTTTCTGCCGGCGGGTCAGCGCGCGGACGCGCGGGCTGCCGACCGCATAGCGGATCAGCCCGGCGTCGAGGAACTCGGCCATGGCATCGAGCACGGCCGGCGTCGGCACGCCGTCGCCCTGGCTGGAGGCCACGACGATCAGCACCTCGCCGTCAGCGGCGAGACCCGAGTGCGGGTCATAGACCGCCACATCGAGCACGTGCGGATGCGCAGCGAGCCCGAAAAACAGATAGGCCCCGTCGGGACCAGCGGTCGAGAACGCCTCGATCGCGAGCTGGCGGCGACGGCGCAGGCTCTCGTCGCTCTCCATGATGGCAGGGGTCGGCGGTGTCGCTGCCGGGTCGGCCGGGACCAGCACCTGACGCACAACGCCGAGATCGGCCGCGCGCTGCTCCAGATCCGCGCCGCGCGCAAACGCCAGATGCGTCGCCTTGACCGCGTCATTGACGGCGGCCATCAGCTGCACCTCAAAAAAAGCGCCATGCTGCAACAGGATCGCGGCCGGATCGCTGTCGATCGTGCCGACATCGAAGGGCTGACCTGCTGCGGCCATGCGCGCAATAAACTCCGCCAGGCGCCGCTGGAATACCGCCTCGTGATCGAGTGGCTGCAGCGCATCGGGAGCCGGCAGACGGGAGAGATCGATGTCGACAAACCGGCTGGTCATCACGCGCCTCCCGCAATCGCGCCGAACGGCACCGCGATCGAGTAGTCGTTAAACCGGCCGTGCGGGTAATAGAGACCGCCATGCCGGATGCCGAGGACGCCGGTATCAGTCAGGCGGACGAGCTGCAGCGATGTGATCGCCGCCTCCGGCTCATGCCGGGCGGCCGAGGCAACCATCTCGCTGTAGATCTGCAATGCGATCGCAGGCGTCAGATCCTCGCCGAGCGCCGAGCGCAGGTCAGCACCGAATGTCAGCCGCATCAGCCGCGATCCGGGGCGCGTTGCCCAGATCCGGCCGAGCGACTGGATCAGATGCGGCAGGCCGGTGAGCGGCTGCAGCGTCCGCTCATTGAGGCCCTGCCGATATCTGATTGCGCCTGCCATTTAATGCCTCGTCAACGCTCGATCACGCCGGTTTAAATGAGCCGTTAAACAGCTGGCCGGATGTGCAGGGCGATCAGCTCGGAGCGCGCCTGGTCCTCGGTCAGCTGCAGGATGTCGCCTGCGGCCACGCGCCGGCCGGCCACGCGCGGCGGCGCTGTATCGGTCACGATGTAATCAGCAACGCCGCCCGGATCGGGGCTGACAGGTGCAGGGGCGACGGGCTCGGACTTGCGTGTCATGGGTCAATGCCTCTCGGTTGATGGTCTCTCAGGCGGGCGGGCCGGTGAGGGCCGGCCCCGGTATGACGCCGGTGTGTTTGTGGGTGTCGCCGATGTCCTTGCCGTTGTGGTTGACGTGGCTGCCCTTGATGTCGACGGCACCGTCGATCCTGACCGGCCCGACCAGGCGGATCTTGTCGGAGATCTCGATCCGGACATCGCCGCGCGCGATCACCGTCGTGTCGCTGGCCTGCGACGGGGCCGGATGGTCGCGGTCAAATGTGGCAGGCACGGCAATCGAGGCGGTGCCGATGGTGCCGGAGCCGGAGACGAGCCGCATCTGCTCGCCGACGGCCGGCTCGCTGTGGATCGACAGCGCGCCGACGCCGGGCTCCTGCCAGCGCACCCAGGGCGAGAGCACCGGCTGGCCCTTGGCATCCTGGCCGAGCTTGAGCCGCAGGCGGCGCTTGGCCGGATCCACCTCATGCACCTTGCCGGTGAGATCAGCCATGGCCAGCCGGCGCTCGATCGTCGCCATCGCCGCTGCCTGCCGGCGCAGCGCCAGGGCGTAGGGATCACGCATCGCCGGCCTCGCTGTCATCGCTGTCCGGCACCTGCCGCGCCGGTACCCACCGGGCGATCTCGTCGAGATCCGCCGCAGTGTCATAGATGATCAGCCCGGAGGCCTCGCCATAAGTGCCGGCCGCATCGGGCAGGATCGGCGCTCCGAGATCGGCGATCACCTGCGTCCATGTCACCGCGTAATAGACCGTTCCCTGGGCCTGATCGCGGACCGTGAACATGGGCTTGAGCTCGGGCTGCGGCGAGGTCTCGGGCGGCAGGATGCCGGTGAGGCCCCAGGTGCTGGTCTCCATGTCGCCGAGGATCGCCAGCAGCCGGGAACCGATGGCGAGGCCGACCGCCTCTTTTTCAACGCGACGGCGGGCGACCACACAGGCCTCGGCGACGACATAGGCGACCCACTCGACCGCCAGGCAAAACGCGCCATCGACCATCGCGGTCTCACGGATGCGGGTAAATCCGATGCCGACGCCGGGGGCCTGGACGACCGTCCTGGCGACGAGCTCCGAGATGTCGACCTTGCCCGGATGCGCGACGACGGAGACGCCGGTGATCAGCTCGCCGATGCGGCGCACGATGGCCGTCTGCGTCTGCGCCAGGCGGTCGGTTGCAATCAGGGTTTCGAGGGTTGCCGGTGCGATCACACGAGGCCTCCGAGATAGTCGGTCACCAGGTCCAGGATCTCGGCCTCGTTGTCTGGCGAGAGACCGACAAGCGGCCGGGCCGGGATCGTGACTTTCTGAGCGGCGATCGTGCGGCCGCCGAGGTTGAACATCAGCGCCCTGGCGTCTTTCGGCACGATGACCGCGCCCTCCTGATGCACATGGGCGAACTCCCAGGACGCGCCCCATTCGGCCTCGCTGGCCGAGGCGCGCCAGGCGACAGAGGCCAGCAGATGCTGGCCGGTGGCGACGAGGATTGGCGTGCCGGCCGCGTTCGGGGTCCAGGGCGTCCCATCCGGGCCGGTCTTTTCCTCGGTGATGCGGCGGCGGGTCTGGCTTTCGCCGAGCGCGGCGATGCCGGTCATCAGTTCCTCGGCATCGAAATCGAGGAGCGGGCGCAGCCGCTGCATCGCATCGGCCATGTCGCTCGCGTCAATGACGATCGAGACGCTCATATCCGGTCGAGCCGTTCGCGGGTGAAAATGCGGCCGGGCGCGGTCAGGATCACCTCGTTCGCACCGATCCCGTCGGCCTCGCCGGGCGCACCGCTGTTGTTGCTGATCGCGCTGGTCAGCGCGCCCTTGCCGGCAGCGATTGCCTCCAGGCGCTTCATCGCGGCGGCATGGCGCTCCTTGATCGCCTCGGTGCAGCGGCTGAAATCCAGGGCGATCCGGAAAAACGCGATGTCGATGCAGTAGAGGCGGAGCACGGCAAGCGAGGCCTCGTCCAGCTGCGCCAGCTCGGCGGCCGAGTAGCGGGCGGCGAGGATCGCGCGGATCTCCGCCGACGCATCGGTCAGGCCGCTGGTGATGCGCGCATCATCGCGCAGGCCCGTCTGTTCGTTGGCCGCGATCAGGGTCAGCTGATCCGGATAGCGGGCGTCGATGTCGGCGATGCTGGCGTAGAGTTGCATGATCCTGTCCCATCAGATCTGCGGAGCGGGTCAGCCGGCCGGCTGCTCGACCAGGCGCACGGTAACGCGCAGCATCGGGTCATCGCGCAGGCGCTTAAGCGTGGCGTCGATATCAGGGCCGAGATCCGCCTCGGTCAGCGTGAGAGGTGCGGGGCCGAAGGCGATGCCGGAACGGCGACGGGGGCCGGCCGGAGCCGAGACATCATAGACCGGCACGGTGACGACGTCGGCCGGAGCGGCGGGCTCGGCGGCAGTCTCGGCCTGCGCCTCCGCCGGGGCGGTCTGTTCGGCCTCGGTCGCCGGAGTGCGCTCAACGGCAGCGCTGTTTTCAGCGGCCTCGACCGGAGTTTCAGCCGAGGCCTTGCTGCGGATGCGGGTCATGGCGATCTCCTGAGCCATTGTCGATGTCTGTGCCGGGTTGTCGGGCGAGCGGGCGGCGCTCGCCGGAAAACCCGGCAGCCTGGCATTCTGCGGCCAGGCTGCCGGCCAGTGCTGCGGTCGATGGGCTACTGCAGCATGGGTGCCTCAATGATCGAGACGAGGTTCTGGTCGACGTTGGTGGTCGCGCCGATCTGGGCCGGCAGCAGCAGGTCGCGGGCCTTGAAGAGGTTGCCGCTGCCGACGATCAGATGGGTGGGCTTGATGTTGAGCTTGCGCCCCTCATCGTCGGTGAAATTGGTCATGGCGGTATAGGCAGCGCGCAGGTTTGCCGAGGTGAGCTCCGCCTTGGAGCCGAAAGCCATCTGCCAGAACCCATAGCCGGCCGCGACGCGCGCATCGACGCCATAGAGATACTCGTCGCGCATGAACACATGGTCGGAGGTGTTGGCGTCCTCCTTGCGGGCGAAATTGTAGTCGCGGCGCCGCTGGAAAACCCAGGGCTTCAGCGGCCGGCTGAAATCGGCGAGGATCCAGGTCTCGCCCGCTCCGGCCTGCATGTTCGAGACCGAGACCTGCGCGCCCTCGGGTCCGACCGGATGGTCCGTGTCGA
This sequence comes from Pannonibacter sp. XCT-53, assembly GCF_009915765.1. Lineage (NCBI taxonomy): Bacteria > Pseudomonadati > Pseudomonadota > Alphaproteobacteria > Hyphomicrobiales > Stappiaceae > Pannonibacter > Pannonibacter tanglangensis. Next base: position 174,525 of record NZ_JAABLQ010000001.1, on the reverse strand, counting down.
AAAAATTCTGGCCGTCGTAGCACGCCGAGACGAATGCCTTGTTGATGAGCTCGAACAGGATCTCGTCCGGGTGGCTCGCCGCCGACTGGCCCATCATCTCGAAACGCGGGGCATAGAGGCCGAGACTATCGTCCTCGATATCCTCCCGCCGGACGCCCACCGTCATCTCGAATGTGCGGTTGCGGATCGAGTAGCCTTTGGCCGACAGCTGCTTGACGCGGCGGTCGCCGATCCACTCGCGCATTTTCGGCATGTCGCCGAGCCAGGAGTAGACCTCCTCGCGAGCCGTCGAGGTGATGACGGTCGCCAGCGAGGTATAGAGCGACGTGGAGCTGGCGAAGCCCCTCTGATAGGCGGTTTTGAAGCCCTTGAACGAGGCCTCGATGATTTCTGGCGTAATGACGCGAGGCATGTCTGGTATCCCTGATTGCGGCGAGGGTCAAAGACCAACGCGGACGAACACGACCCCGTCCTCAATGTCGACGACACGGCCGGCGACAGAGCGGGTGTTGGTGGCGGAGGTGCGGGCAACCGTCTGGTCGTCGACGATCCAGCAGTCAGCGCCGATGTCGCTGGCGGTCACCGCGTCGGCCGGGTGATTGGCAAATCCGAACACGCCGCGCTCGATCGCAACACTGGCGGCACCGTTTGCGCCAGCGTTGACGACGGTGACGCGGGAGAGGCCGACGGCGCGCAGATTGACGGCGACGCGGCCGGGACAGGCCCAGCCTGCGTCCATCACGACGAGGCCGCCCTGGTAGATCGTCGTCGCGGCCTTGACCGGGACGGTGGCATTGCGGCCCTCGATCTCGACGATCTTGCGGGCCTGTGTCAGTGCGGGCATCTCAGCCTCCAGGATAGGCCGGCGCGGCAGCGCGGGCCGGGTCAGTTGGGATCAGTCAGGCAGCGGTCAGACCGTTGGCCTTGCGATACTCGTCCTCGCTCAGTCCCATCTGGCGCATGACCTCGCGGTCCTCCGCGCTCAGGGTGGCGAGATCACCGGTCAGCTCACCGGCCGGGACCGTCCGGGCGTCGAGACGCGAGGGCGTCAGGGCCGCACCGAGGGTCGCGAGCAGCGCCTCGACCTGGGCGAGCCCCTCGGGCGTGGCGCAGAGCGCCTCATAGGCGGCACGCTGGGCCGGGACGATCTTGCGAGCCTTCAGCGCGCCCTCGATCGTCGCGGAAACCTTGGCGTCATGCGCCGCCTTGCCGCGGGCTGCCAGCTCGGCCGAGAGCTGCGCGCAGCGCGCCAGCGCCTCGGCATGGACGGCCGGATCGACACGGGCTTTGAGCGTGGTGATTGCCGAGAGGCAGGACGTTTCGCCGGCATCGGCAGTGAGGCCGAGGGCGAGGGCAATTTCCTTGGGCATGTTGGGCTCCTGAGGTGAGGGATCAGCCGAGGCAACGGCGGGCATGGACACGGCCGGGGCCGCAACCAGGGCGGCCGAATGCAGCCACACCGCGCGCTTGGTATCGTCGAGCTGCAGGACCGGCGAAATGTAGCGGTGGGTGCGGGCGGCGAGGACGCGCAAGCCCTCGTCGAGCCAGTCGACCGCGCCATAGAGACCATCGGCGCGGGCCTCGAGCTGCGTCACCCAGCCGACAGCCGGAGCAGCCTCGCCGGCAGCAGCCCGTTTGACCGTCGCATGATCGAGATCGATCGGCAGATGGACGTCATCTGCCGCGAAGCGCTCGACCAAAATTTCCGGGCTGACATCGAACACACGGCCGTCGCGCGCCGTAAACCGGCCGCGCGGCGCAATCTTGATCGATGCCGGACCGGTCGACCGGGCAACCGCATCCGGGTCGGCGGCGAATGCGTCGACGACCGTCAGGCCGGATGCCATTTCGGCGGAGAGGCAGTGGAGGGGGCGCGGTGTCATCATGCGACGACAGTGCCACGCGACACGGCAGGCGCCTGGCTGACAGCTGTCAGCAGCGCGAAATCAGGGGCAGCGATTTTTGGGAAAGGCTCGCGGGACGAACGGTGTCCCGTCCGGCGATGCCCTCATCTAACGCGGGACAGGGGCGAGGATCAAGAGCCGTTCAAAATTTGAAGCGGATTTGAAGCCCTTGGACGCGTTTTAAAGGCCCCGGCCCTATGGCGGGGGCTCCGAGGGGCTTCTCGCGCGTCTGTGGCGCTCGTATAACAGGCCAGTTGACCGGAGCCTGACCATGATCAGCCGCCTCGCCACCGCTGTGTTTGCCGCCGCCGTTCTCGGCCTGCCGATCCCTGAGCCCGCTGCAGCCGCATCAGATTGGCCAGCGGCGGAGACCTATCTCGCGGTGCCTGGTTGCGCGGCGTCGTCGACGCAGCAGGCCTGCCTGAAGACCCGGGTGTTGTTCGTGGAGTACTATGAGCGCGCAAAGCTCGGTGACCGCGACGCGCAATTCGCTGTTGCGACATGCCTAAGCGAGGGCTGTTTTGGCTCGGTCACGATAGACCGGGTGGCAGCCTGCGCATGGCGAATGGTGATGCTCACCAAGGACCCCTCGGAGAAGTACAACAAAACAATCCGCCAGTTCCGGACTGACTGCGGGCAGCTCGATGATAACGGCAAACGACGAGCAGACGAATTAGCGTCAGGCCTGCTCTCGAAGCTGCCAGGCACAGATTGATAGCGAGCCTGTTTCAGCGTATTTTGAAGTAGCGCGGCGGAGAAGTCCGTAGCCCACGATGGCCCTTGGGGGAGCCGGGTCAAGCCCCGGAAGCGGTCCCCCCCGCCGCGCGTTTATCCCTTACCGTCAGTCCCAGGGCCAGCCCAAGCCTGCGCGCGTGATCTGCTTGCGCAGCTCGCTCTCGCCCTTTTGGTGCAGCGAGTTGGCGCGTAGGTAGCCGTTGGCCGAAACCGCCACAAACGACCGCCAGATCGTCCTTCCGATCCGGTGCAGGACCGTGCGAACACGGCTGTCTCCCGCGATGTCAGGCAGGATTGCACCCTCGGTCAGGATCTGCGGCAACAGCGCGAACGCTGTCACATCCATCTTGTGCCGCGTGATCCGGTCAGCGATTGTCTCGCTGGTGATCGAGATCACCGGCGACACAGCCCCGAGCTCGGCCGCCAAGGCCGGATTGTGCCCGGCCGGCAACCAGACCTTTTCCGGCAGGAGCGGCGCGAGCCGCAAATAGGGATCAGCCCAGAGCTCGGTCAGCACGCGGTTTGCGTCGACCGGCGCGGCCTCGGCGAGTTGCGCCTCCAGATTGGCGATCAGCGTCGATGCGCGGGCGAGGCCCGGATTTGTGTGCCAGCCCGGATCGATGCCGGCCGGGATGCTGGACCGCTCGCCCGTGCGGCGGTTGATGACGTCAACCGGAGGGCCGAGATCCGGCGCGGTGTCACGGTATTCAATCGTGATGTTGGAGCCGTCCGGGTTCCGGCCGACAATGCGGGTTGTGCCGATGAGCCGCTCGGCCTCTCGCGCCGAGATCATCCGCACCTGGCATTTGCAGCCCCAGCCATTCGGCGGCCAATACGTTTTCCAGAACGGGTGATCGACCGGCAGGATGGTGCCGACCAGGGCGAGGTGTTCGGGCCGGGGATCGCTGCTGGTCGTCGCCACGTAGAGAGCAAACGGAAGAAATTTTTTCGACCGCTGCGCGCGCTCCCATTGCCCGGCCGAGCGGGCGGAATTGACGTTCGACCAGAATATGGTCTTGAGCCGGCGCGGGCTGGAGAAATCAACCCGCACCGGGTCATCCTGGCCGGTCGGGTCCATGACCAGGCGCGGCCCCCACCAGCCGAGTTTTGTCAGCTCCGCCTGGATCAGCGGCCGCCAGCTCTCGATGCCCTGGCCCTCGGAGAGCGCCTGCGAGATCGTGCGGCGAAACGCGTTGAGGAGATCAAGCTCGGTGGCTTTGGCGACGGTGAACCGGTAGGCGTGCTCCTCGGCCCAGACGTCTGCCCAAGAGAACGCCGGCCGGTTCGTCTTGCCGTCGAAATAGCCTGTCACCTCGGGAGGGGGCGCAAAGCCGCGCGTGGGGCTCGGCATCAGTCGGCCAGGTCGCCGATGCCACGCGCGATCGCGGTGAGCGGGCCGAGCCTCTCGGCGAGTTTTGCCGCGTCCGGAAGCCGGGTTTCAAGCATCGTCAAGGCCTCTTCCAGGGATCCTGCCTCGCGGATGATCGCGGCCAGCGGCGCGAGCAGCGGATCGGCAACGGCCTGCCAGTCGTCCATGGCTCCGGCGAACAGCGCGTCGACCTCGGCCATGGCGTCCGGCTGGCTAGCCTCGGCACTCAGCAGCGCGGTGCAGGCGGCGCAGCTGCAGGACCGCTTGTGGTCGGAGACGATCGCAGCAAGCGCCGCCTGGCGCTGGTTCTGGTCTTGTGCGGACCTTGTGGTTGGCTTCTCTTCCGGCTTTTCTTTGGCGGGGTCGGCCTTGGCCGGCGTGCTCTCCGCCTCGTCTGCCGAGGTGCCGGCCGGTGCCGGGGGCGCGCTTGGGGCCGGGGCCGCGAGCAGCTCGTCGTCGTCGGACGGATCGGAGAGGCCGAGCTTCTCGCGGATCTCGCCCTGGGCGACCTTGAACCCCAGCGGAACGAGGATGCCCAGGCTCTCGGCCAACGCCTTGACGTCCTCGGGATCTGGGACAGGCAGCTCCAGGAGCGGATAGACCTCCTGCGGACCGAAATTGAGATCGACAAACGGACGGATCAGATCGCGGTTGAACGTCGCCGCGAGCTGGCGGCAGTCGGCGCGCAAAATGTCGAGGCGCACCTCGTTGTGCACCTTGGCCTGCCCGAGCGACGAGCCGTCATCGCTCGTCATTGTCTGGCCGAGGACCAACTTGGAAATCTGGCGGTCGACATAGTCCAGGAGCCCGGAGAATACGGCAGCGCCGTTCGCGCCGTTGACCTCATGAAACTCGATTTCCATCCCGGCCGGGATGATGGCTGCCGCGTCATTGGCGATGGACGCCACAGCCCGCAACAGCGTCCGCTTGTCTTCCGGGCTGGCGGCGATGTTGTACTTGCCGACGCGCAGCGGCATCCCGTAAACCTCCGAGAATGCCGCCCAGTCCTGGGCCGTAAACTGGTGGATCAGATAGCCCCAGGCCGCAGGTCTGGCCATGCCACGCCGCAGCGGCAGCCCAAGGCGGGTGCGCGGCATATGCCTCAGGAATTTGGCCGCCGGCAGCGGTTCGCCGTCGACAGAGCCGTCGACTTCGAGCCGCAGCGTACGCAGGGTCAGATCGTCAAACCGGAAAAATCGCGGGTCGCGGTCGACATAGGCGACCGGCCGCAGCGCGCCGCGCTCGTACTCCCACATCATTTCCGAGACCGCGAAGCCCTTGGCGATCCCGTCTGGGAGATGATCTCGCGCGTCCTCGAAGCCGTCATCCTCGATCAGGCTGTTGACGGCATCGACGATCCGCGCCGGCACGCCCTCGCTCTCGATCGTGAAGTCGACAGAGCGGATCGCCAGACGGCGCGTCTGCAGCTGCGACGCATAGTGGAGGTATCGCTCCTCCATCTCCTCGGCGAGCGTGAGATACGCGCGGCCGAAGCCCTTGGCAGCGTCCCGCAGGATCGTGCCGAGCCGCTCTGGCGTGAGGTCCGCAGCGACACGGTCTTCGTGCGTGCGACGGACGCCGGCGACCGTCGGCGTGGCTACTTCCTTGGCCAGCTCGGAAACCACAATTGGCTCACCGTCAGGTCCAAGGATCCTGCTCTTGCGGGTTACCAATGCTTCCTCCCAAAACTGGATCCAGTGTTGTCATCATCATCGTCGTCGTCGAAACCGGATCGGCCGAGGCTGCGCACTGACTGGTACGCGTACTGCATCGGCTGTACTCCAGCCGCCTGGAGCGCGAGCGCCAAGGCCCAGAACCGGTCCGCGTGCCCGTCCGGCGTGCGCTCGGCCGTGAACCGGACATTGCCGGCAGCAGTGACCTGCTTCGTCACTGACCTAAGGTCGGCGCGAATGTCGCGATCATAGGGGATGCGCAAGCGCCGCTCCTCCATGTGCGACCGGACCGGATAGGCCAGGGCCTCCTTGACGCGGGTCGTGAAGGTGACCGCCTCCACCGCATGGTCGCCGAACTTTGCCTGCGCATCGTCTGCCCAGCCGATGCCGAGACCGGTGGCGTCGACACAGGACCGAACGCACCGGTCCAGCCAGGGCCACAAAACCTTTTCCTGATCCGGCTTGCTCATGTTGCGCATGGTTTCGACATGGCGCGTGTAGAGGACGTCGCCGAGGCGCTCGAGGATCCAGATGACGGTCAGGTCCTTTTTGCGGCCGATGTCGATGCCGGCATAGAGCTGCCGTCCCTCAATCGTTGTCCAGGCGGTGCCCTCCGGGTACTCGCAGGCAGCGATCAGGTCGTATTCCAGAAACGCGGCATCGTCGTCGGCCGGCTGGCACATGTACTCCTGAAGAAAGCTCTCCTCGTCGGCGGTGCCGGATTTGACCCAGTTGAAATAGTCCGCCTCGTCCATCTCCTGCCGTTCATCATCGGCAGGCAGGGACTGCTGCAGCTTCCAAAGGAAACCGTCGGCGAGCGCATCTTCCAGCGTTACGCGGTGCAGGCTGATCTTCTTGGGATTGCCCTTTTCCCGCGCTTCGCGGATCAGCTGATTGAAGAAATTATGGCTGCCGCGATGCGTGGAGATCACCTCCATCGCGCCGCCCCAGGTAATGCCGGGATAGGCAATCGACCACAGCTTGCGCGGATCCGGATGCAGCGCGAACTCGTCGAGCACGCGGCCGCCGCGCTTGCCTGCCTGGGCGTCCGGATTGGAACTCATCGAATGGATGCGCTTGCCGTTGGCAAATCGCAGCACATAGGCACTGTGCTTGCCTTCAGGATCGAGCGCGACCTCGCCCAGGTCCCGCGCGGCAAGGTCCAGGTTTCCGGACCAGAGCTTGCAATCCTCCAGAAACAGCCGCGCCTGAATGTCGTCCCGCGACGAAACCCATTGGTCATTCCGGGCCGTCGCCAGCGCCGTACGCGAGACCGTCGCATAGGCAGTCGACCAGGACAGGCCGATCTGACGGCCCTTTTCCATCAGCTTCAGGCGCGACTTATCCAGCACCCAGCGACTTTGATAGGGCAGGAAAATCGCGGCCGTGTTCTCAGGGATGATCCGCGCACGGCCCATCACACCACACCCAGACGGCGGTTGATCTCGTCCATCGTATCCTGAGAGATCCCGGCCTTTTCGGCGACTGCGGCCACCGCAGCCTTGGCCTGCGCCCTGAACTCCGCCTCGATTTTTTTGCGCCGATCACTCGAAACGGTCTGGGCCTGTGTTGCCGATCTGAGTGCCTGCGCCAACGCCATGGCTCCCTTCGGGTCAATGCCATGCGGGTTGGTCATCATCTCGAAGACGAGGCTCTTGATCGCCTCGGCTGCGATCAGCGTCAGGTTGTCGGACGCGGCCGGGTCGAATTTGCCGGCGATCGCTGTCGCGATCTCGCGCGTCTCGTCCAGGCGGCGGGTCAGATTGGCAAGCTTGATTGAGTAGCGGTTGAAAGCGGAAAACGATGGGATCTTGATGTCCAGTTCGCCACGATACTCGCGATCCAGATCCTGCAGTTTCTGCACGAACTCTGCGTAGATCTCGGTTTGCGTCCGGTCCCGATCCTGCAAGGCGTCGGCAGCCCAAGCGACAATCGGGCCGCACTCCTCGGGCAGCAGCTCGATATGGTTCAGCCGGCCGCGTCCCATGTCAGGCTCCGATCGCGCGGGACGGGCGCTTGACGCCCTCGATCGCGATATGCCGCTGCAGATGCCGGTGGCCGTGCTCGGTCAGCGTGGCGATCTGCACGGTGCCGGCAGCCGTTAGGGTGACGGCGTCCATCATCTGCAGATACTCCAGTTGCTGGTGGATCCACGGCCGGGGCTGGTGGATCGCGAAACGCGCCAGGACCGGTTCGATCAGAGAAGATGCAAGGCTTTCGTTGGCCTGCTCAGCCAGCGCGCGGAGGATGATCAGCCGCGCCTCCTCCTTGACGAGGCGCGCGAAGTCGGTGGCGAGTTCGGTCATTTCTTCGCTTGCTCCAGCATAAGTTCGTGCATGCGTTCGCTGATAGCCACGATTGGGCGGAGGCGCTCGTCCATTGCGGCAAACATGCCCTTCATCTCTGTGAGCTGCAGCTCCATCCGATGTTGGGCGTCACGATCCGGCAAATGCTTGAGCTCGCCCTCGATCCACTGGATCCGCCGTTCATGGCTGTCCTGCGTTGACGCCATCTTCTCGACGCGTCCGGAAAGCGCCTTTTCACCCGAACTGAAATAGCCCTTGGCATGACCGAGCAACGCAATGACAGCCAGCACCAGACCTAGATACTGAGAGATCTCCGATGGGGTCATCGTGCGTAGACCTCCCGCTCGACCTGCTCCTGACAGGCGACGCAGCGCGTTGCCGCCGGATAGGCGGCGCGGCGGGCGGCTGGGATGGTGCAACCGCAGTCGGCGCAGTCATCCGAACCGCTGCAGCGCATGTTGGCCACGGCGGCCGAAATGGTCGCGTCGCGCTCCTGATCGGCGCGCAGCTGCGCCAGCTCCAGCGCATATTCATTCAGCATTCCGTGGTCCTCCAGATGCCGCGACGGCGGCCGCGCGACGGGTCTCACATGTACGCAGTGCCGTGCGATCGCGGCCCCACAGATCGGCTGTCTCGCGCTCGCCCAGGCGCCGGTCCGGCAGCGGCACCGGCGCGGCGCAGGGCACGATTGCGACAGTCGGCAGCTCGCGCTCGACGAGGACGGTGCGCAGGATCGGGCTATCGGCCGTTGAGCAGCCGGACACGATCACGGCCGAGGCCACACTCAGGGCGGTCAGGCAGCTGCGCATTGGCTCTCTCCAGTTCGGCCGCGCGCGCATCGGCGGCGGCAATCTGATCGCGGGCGGTCGCCTCGGCCGCCATGGTGCGGCGGAGCGCGTCGGCGATGGCCTGGGCCGTGCGGGCCTCGGCGGCCTGGATCTCGGCGCGCCAATGGGCATCGCGCTCGGCGATGGCGGAGGCCCTGACGATTTCGATCAGGGCGTTGACCTGGCGCAGGCTCTGCCAGCCGACCAGGGCGATGGCGACGACGAGCGTCCCCGCGAGGATGAAGCCGACCATGCGGCCACTCACGAGCGACATCATGCGCCGGCCCCCGGGTCTGCGCGCGGATCATAGGCGCGGTTCGCCTGGGCGGCCGCGCGGTAGTCGAGTGACCCGAAGGCACGATGAAGGCCGAGGATCGCGACGATCAGCGCAACCATCGACGGGAGGGCGACCGCGCCGAATGCGACGGCGGTCTCGACGCCAGCAACAGCACCAACGGTCAATGCCAGGATCACGACCCAGGCGAGGACCATTGACGCCCAGAGCGCCTGTTTCGAGGTGCGGTACGCAGGACGGTCCATGGGGCTCACCGCTGATAGTTTTCGAGGGCAGAGAACGGCGGACGCCCGTTGAGCGCCAGGCGCATCTCGTTGCGCGTCTGCGGACCGACGACGCCGTCGGCCACGATCTGGCGCTCGCGCTGGAATGCCAGCGTCTCGGCCTCGATCGCGTGCCCGAACACGTCGTCGGCATCCGGATCACTCAGGAGCGGGCTCGGCGCATTCTGGCCGGTGCGCCAGGCAATCAGCTGACTGCGCCAGGTGTCGACATCAGGGCCGGTTTCGCCGCGCCGGAGGAACTGGTCGAGGATGGGGGTAAACTCGCGCGTGCGGCCCTCGAACAGATGATCGTACTCGGCCGACGCGTTGAAGCTGGGGCACGCCTTGGCAGCGTACTCGTTGTGACCGGAAATCTTGCGAATGTTGAAACGGTCGCGCAGCTCCATCAGCTCGGCCGCGAGGGCGCGCCGCTGTGCCGGGGTCCGCGTGTCCTTCGGTGTCCGGCCATCGGCGGCGAGGCCACCCACATAAACGACGCCAATCGTGCCGTCGTTGTGGCCAGCACAATGCGCGCCGACGGCCGACAGCGGACGCCCGGCAAGGCGCGCGCCGGTGATGTCTATCACCCGGTGATAGCCGATGCCGGACCAGCCCCGCGCGCGGTGCCAGGCGTCGATTTCCGCGACGCTGACCGGCCGGCCTTCAGGCGTCGCGGTGCAGTGGACGATGATTTCATTGATGGGGCGCACGGGCGGAGCTCCTGTCGGGCCGGTGGATCGGCGGACGTGGAGCAACTCTGCGGTGCGGGGGGGATTTGAGCGGGCTGACAGCTGTCAGCAGGCCATCAGGCGGAGTGCTGCGGGCGGCCGATCAGAACAGCGAGCCCTGCGCGTCATCATCGCGCTGCCCTGCTTTCATGCGCCAAATCGTGCGTTCATGCAAGCCGCTTCGACGCGCGGCCTCGCGCGCGCTGGCTCCGGCCTGCAGCTCGCGCGCAGCTTGGCGGCGGGCATTGGCGAGGAGGGACGCCGGACCACGCGGGATGATCTCATTGGAGACACCACGCAGCCGGCCGTCCGGGTCGAGAGTGGCGAGGCCACGGCAGATCTGGTCCGCCGTGGCAAATCCGACCAGCTCCGTCAGCCAGTGCCCGTCGACGGCCTGCGGCGGGATCGAGACGCGAGTGCCGCCGTGGCTCGACGCGATACGATAGGCCACATCGACGCCCGCGATCTCGGCGATGTCGCCGAGGAGACCGGGCAGCGATGTCGTGTAGGACCGATCGTCGTTCATGACGGCCGCCTCCGGTCTCGCACCTGCACCGTGACGGTTGCCACGACGACGACACCCGGCGCGCCGATCTGCTCGGCCCGGCGCGTCAGGTGATAGCGCACCTGACCGAGCCGCACGGCGCTGGCACCGTACGCGGCACCGGCCGCCACATCGCCGCCGATCATTGCCCGGATCGCGGCGACATCGATCCCGTGCACCCGCTCCAGCCAGCGCAATACGGCATGGTCGGAGACATCGACAACCGTCGGCAGCGGCCTCATGATGCACCTCGGATCAGGGTGCCGAGGTCGTTCATGACCGCGATCAAATCGTTCCGTGAAAGCAGCGTGAAATCGTCTGTGAAGCCCATTTCACGAATGCGATCAGACAGCTGGCCGGAGACCAGGCCGCGTGCCTGGGCGATGCCCCACTGCGCGAGAACGATGTGCAGGCGCGGATCGGACGGCACCGGAGCGCTCTTGCTGTCCCTGAACATCCAGTCGTTACCGGTTTCGCGGCGGATCCACCCCTTGAGCGCCTCGATCGCCCGGGCCGCGTCGCCGGCATCCGACAGAAACCGGGTGTGATCGACGCCGGTCTGGCGCTTCACGAAAGCCAGCATCGCCGCGTCGCGCTTGTCCCGGACGATGCCGAGGTTCCACGCCGCGATCCAAAGGCTCTGCAGTTTCGGCGCGTATTTTCCGGTCGCCCTGTCTTTGCGCTGCGCCGGCCGAGGCCCGAAGCCCTGGCCGCGCAGCACCGTCAGCACCTTCTGCCGCTCGGCCTCGCTCATGTCCCGTGTGGAGGTCTTGCCGGTGATCGATGCCAGCTTGGCGCGATACGTGTCGTCGTCCAGCCCGAGCTGTGCCTTGGCGACGTGGATGGCGGCGATCGAGCTCATGCGTCGAGCCTCCGCAGCTCGGCCGCGTACTCGCGGCGCAGGATTTCGCAGCTTTTGCCGATCACGAGCTCGCGCTGTTCGTCAGTCAGTTTCCGGGTCGCCTTGGCCAGCTTTTTGGCCATCAGCACGGTCAGAATACCCATCTCGTCGACCGGGCTTTCCACGGACGCCGCCGCCGCCTGGACGGCGAGCATGACCCGGTCCGTCGCCAGGTCACTCGTCGATCCACCAGTATCGAGGTCCGGCGTGAATGCTGTCATGTCCATCGGGTTTACTCTCCGTTTCGCGCCGGGCCTCTAGCTCCAGGCGCATCAGATCCGTGGTGGCGCGGGCGAGCTGCTGTTGCAGGTCCGGCAGCCGGTGCAGTCGCCAGCGGCGGCGGTTTGCCTCGGCGAGCAGATCCCGCCGCCGCTGGCGCAGATGCTCCGCCTCGGCATCCATCTGTCGATGATCGTCGAGGCGGGTCATGGGTCAGCTCCGACCGATGAGTTTCGTGTCGAGTGCTGTCGAGACGCCGTGATTGAGAGGCACGTCGTTTCCGGCGCTCCATCCCGCAACGGTCGCGGCGGTCGACCGCAAGTTCTTGATCGTCGGGAGATTGACCTGCCGCCCTGGCCCGAACATGGCTGCCCGTGCTGCGTGGGCCTGGCTGATCGCGGCTGTGTTGTTGTCAGCTGCGAACAGTTCACGCAGGCGGATCCCCAGACGGACGATCATTGCCTGCCGAAATTCGAGGAGGGCCTGTTTCCGGGTTGAGGTCTTGCGCAGTCGCCGGTAGGCGTCACCCGCCTTGAACTCTCGCTCGGCTGTCTCGATGGCGCGGCGGCAGACATCGCAAAGATACGCGGCGATCTCCGGTCCCGGCCCGGCTCCGATGAACGCAAATCCGCGCTCACCGTCGAAAACCGTTACGCAGTTTGTGCAGCTCGCGATACAGGTCCAGAGCCGAGTGAGGACAGAGCGGGCTCCAGCGCTGGCGCTGAACCACGCCTCTCCGATCTCAAGCTGATCCTCGTCTAACCCGGCCTCGCGCATCAGCTCTGCCGCCTTGGCGGCGGCCGCCATCGCCTCCGCCTCAGTGCAACCACGGTCGGTGGTCATTTGGAGGAGGGCGCGGATCCGAGCCTTGAGCTTTTCACGATCCATGGCTCACCTCACACGCTGGCGATGTCGAGCGAGATCGGGATCCGGTCATCCTCGTTCCTGCCGCGCTTGTAGGCCCGGACATAGGTCTTGGTGCCGGTGACACGCACGGCATCCGAGATCGCGTCCATAGCCCGCGTCCAGTCGGCATCGTCGATGTTGAGGCGGCGGAGGCCGAGCACGCGGTGCGTCGAGATCTTGCCCTGCTTGTCGACCTGGAATGCCTGGTCGATCAGGACGCGCAGGTTTGCGTTGGCCCCCTCGCTCCAACGATGGATGCACCCGTCAATCAGCGATTTGGCGGCCTCCAACTCGGCACCAAACGTGATGTTTTCGGCGACCGCGACAAGGATCTGTGCCGAACCGTCGAACCGCGACAGCGTGATGTTGCCCTTCTGGCCACCGCGCTTGGCACCATACCGTTCCGCCACCAGATCGCGGAACGCCTGGACGTCTCCGAGCGCGCGGGCCTTAAACGCCGCCAGCCGTGCCGACAGTTCCTCGGCCTCGGCGACGAGCTCACGAACGAGCGCATCCTCCTCCTGGTGTTCGGGTTTGATGGCGCTGACCGGGATCAACGCGCCTTTGGCGTCCATCCAGTAGCCCTCGGGCAGTGCAATTTCATCAGTGGTCATTGGAGTAGCCTTTCACAGTTGGCAGGGAGACCCGGGACTTGCGTGCCGCCTTGGTGGCGCGCCGGTCCGGCTGCGGATCTCCCATGAGGGATGCTGTGGGATTGCGCTCGGCCAGTTCCGCGATCTGGTCCACATGCGGGCTGACGCGGTACTGGCGTGGCGGAACGGCGGCCGCGCGCCGTTCCGGGTATCGGGTGCGATCCACGGAGTTGACCGTCAGCAACGGCTCGATCCACTCCTCGGCCCGGATCAGGCACCGGGCGGTGCGCAGCGTCGTAGCTACATCGGCTGGCGAGCGTGCCAGCGTCGATGCGATTGCCTCGTAATTCTCGCCGAGGGCACGCATGCCGATCAGCATGGCGAGCTCCTGCATGGTCCAGTGACGCACTCTCATGCCGCACCCCCCGGCGCATCGCCGCCGCTCGTGAGCGCCGCCCGATCGCGCGGTGCGAACAGCACCACGTTCGATCCGGCGAGCTGGTCGGCCGTGACCTGCGCGAGCCGGGCGGCCTGTTCGGCCTCGATCTGCTCGGCAGCGCTGATGCATTTCTCAAGCGCCCGATCGAGGAGGTCGGCAACGCTCGCATGCATGGACAATGAGCCGTCGGAAGCACGGCCGAACGCCACACTGTTGCGCATGATTTTCAGGTGATCGCTCAGCATGCGTCATCCTCCGTTGTGCGCCGGAACACCGGCCGGATCACGTTGTCGGCCGAGGTTGAGACGGCCGTGAGAGCTCCGGCGACCGCCTCGGCGGCGAGCTGCCGCGTCTGCTGACCCCGCTCCAGGAGGCGATGCGCCTGGAGTTCGCATTCGAGCGCCGCTGCCAGATCGGCGAGCGCGGCAACCTCGGCAGCGATGCGGTCCAGAATTGCGGGATCAGCATGCGGCAGGGTAATGGCGATCGACCGCAGCTCGCGGGAGAGGACCAGGCTCATGCCATGTCCTCCACGTCGCGGTTGCTCCATGCGTCGCGGATGTGCGTCGCGGTGACCTGCTCCGCGCCCTCGCTCATCGAGAGCATGCTGGCGAGTTTCATGGTCTTGTCGATCTGGCCGAGGGCACCGCCCTTCATCCCGACACCGGTCAGAAACCGCACCGCGTCCGGATCGGTCACACCCCAGGCTGCGATGTATGCGGTGAGGTCCTCGGCGTACGGTTTGTTGCGTTTGAGGCGCTTGCCGATGCGGCGCTTGAGCTGGGCATAGCTCGGCCCGTCCGCCCGACGGGTAAACCGGGCATAGATCTCCTCGTTGCCGACGAGCGCGATCCCGCACCGGTTGATGTCGACAAAATGCCGGAGCTGATTGATGGCGTCATCGACCAGGTTCTGGGCCTCGTCGACGATCAGGAGCGTATGTCCGCCCTGGGCCTCCAGCCGCTGGCCGATGGCCTCGACGTAGCGCGCCGGATTGTGCTGCGTCACACCAAGCGCGCCGACGAGTGCGACGAGCATCCCGTGCACCGTCTTGGTGTGCGGGCTGATCGTGACCATGTGTACGTGCGGCGTCACGGCCTGGTAATAGCGGCAGGCAGCGGTCTTGCCGAGCCCGGAGGCGGCGGTGATCACAACCAGATCGGGGCAGATCTGCGCCCACTGGAGCGTGTTGATGATCTCGCTGGCCGTGCGCAGGCGCAAGAAACCGGGTCCGGTCGGGATAGCGGACACGAGCTCCTGCTGGTTCTCGACCGCCTCCAGCCAGCGGCGGATCTGCTCGTTCTGCCGGTCGAGGCGGCCCATGTAGGAGCCGCTGTACCACTGCGAAAATGCGGAGGAGGTGAACTCAGCACGACGTCCCACCTCCGTTTTGTTCCAACCGCGTGCCTGGGCGACCTCGCGGACGCGTTCGACCAGGCCCTCCCAAGTCTCGATATCATCTGCCGTCCGACCGGCGATCATTGCCGGCCGCTTTGTCGGGCGGTCCCAATTGCTATTGCTGCCGCTTGTGCTGACTGCTTCATTCATCTATAATTTTCCTCGGATGACTTTCGGGCGGGATCAGTTCCCGCCCTTTCTTTTTTCCGAGCCGTACGCACCACTCTGCGGCCCACTATTCCCGTTCGGGAATTCCAGGACGTTCGCGCCGACAAGGCTCATTGCCCGCGCGAACTTGTCTTCAAATTCTTCTGCTTGCTGCGGCTCCACCTTCCGGGCCGCGTTGCCTGTAAACACGCGCCGGACAGCCGGGCGGACCGGCGTTGGCTCAGTCGTGGCTGCGGGCTTGCCCTTCGCGTAGACCTGAGCCAGCTGCTCGGCCGTGAGCGCCGCGTGGGTGTCGCGCTCAAGGCGCAAGGCTTTCTGGTATGCCGACCGTTTGCGCTCGTGCACCCGCGCGGCCTCGGCATCGTGAAACCCGGTGTCCTCGACGCACGCGGCCTCGCAGATCAGCGAATTGTCGAGGTCGTAGACCCGAAGCGGCTTGGTCAAATGGTCGGGATCAAACCTCACGATCACCCTGCGGCCGGCAAACGCGGTGAGCTCCCGCGACCAGTAACGGTTGCCGTAAATGTGGATCTCGCCGTTGCCCTTGCGCGCGCGCAGGCCCTCGGAGGCGAGCAACCACAGCGACCGTTGTGCTGCTGTCGGCTGGCGCACGATCGTCCCGGGAGCCTCCATCGACGCCTGAAACGTCGCGTCGAAAGACCGGCCGGCACAAGTGCCGCCTTTGCGTCCCGGCCGCGCATTGTGCTCGGCAATCATCGCGTCCACATGCGACCGGAACACATCGAGCGGCACAGCGTGGCTGGCATAGTTTTCGGGTTTGGCATCCGGCCGGTTGCCGGTGTACGCCCCGGCACAAACCGGGTGCCGTGCGACGTCGTCGGTCAGGTCCCTAAACGCGCGCTCGATCGGTTTTGACTGGCCGGAATACGGCTTGGTGAACTGGAGCTCGACACCGAGCGCGGTCAGGAGGCCCTGCGGATCCTCGTCACGAATTTTGAACCGGTAGCGGTTCGGTGCCCCGCCCGTGATCCACTTGCTTGCAAATGCCCGGCCGTTGTCGAGCGTGATGCGTTCGGGGATCCCGTACCGCTCGACCATGTCGCCGATCACCAGCCTGGTCGTCTCTTTGTTTTCGCTGTCGGACAAGCGCCACGCGACAAACTTGCCGGAGTAGAGATCCTGCAGGGCGATCAGATAGAGGCGTGTGATCGTCCCGTCCGGCATGCGGACGAACACATCGAATTTGTGACCGTCCATGTTGACCGCCTCCATCGCATGGAGATGGTCGCGGGTCCGCCGCTGCGCGGGATACAACGCCTTTGCCCGATCCCGGCCGGACCGCGCGAGGATCTGCGCGGCCTCGGAAACCTCGGCATCCAATCGCCGCCGCAGCGCCCGCTCCGACGGCAGCGGCGTCCAGCCGTGCTCGGCCGCTGCCGCAGCAACGCGGCGATAGCACGACGAAAACGAGGGCTTTTCGGGGCGCAGGTAATCGCTCTTGATGCAGTCCCAGATCTGCGGGTGGCAGTCGGCCCACTCGCGCTCCGAACGATAGGAGGGTGCGAGCGCCGCGAGCCAATCCTCGCGCGGGTGCTGCGTCGCGAGCTCCTGCCAGTAGTAGACAGTGCGCACCGAGACCTGCTCGCGACGGGCAATCAACGCCGCCGCCGCCTGGGTTGTCGAGCCGGCAACGACCATCGCCATGCAGTCACTCACCGCGCGGAGCCGGTCTGCCGCGATCGCCTTGTGCTTGGCTGGCAGCGCATCATAGCGCTGCCAGAGAGCATCACGCGCCGGATCGCGCGCATCGTTGGCCGGGGCGTCAAACAGCATCATCAGCCGGGTCTGCGCGAGCTGCGGCAGCAGGCTGATATGATACTCCCAGCCGCCGCCCTGGCGGGCAGCTCGCCGGGCGCGCTGCGGGTCGGCGCGCCAGTTTTCCCGCTGGATCAGGTCGGCGAGGGCCGATTTGCCACGCGGGAGCCCAGGCAGGGCGGCAGTCATCAGCTCGGCGGGGCTAAACCACTCGCGGCTCATTTGCGCCTCCGGACGTTAACCGGCTTTGACCGCAGCTCGCGGAGGCGCATCACCGCCTTGCTCTGCTCGCTCTGCCAAAATGCAATTTCCGCGAGGAGGGTCTCGTCGCCGTCCATGGCAGTCAGGCCATCGTCCGAGACCAGCTCGTCCCAAAGCCAGACAGCGCCGGTCGCCTTGACGAAGGCCTTGAACCGCAACAGGCTGATATCGTGCGTGGTTTTGCTCTCGGCCGTGTAGCTGTCGAGCCCGGCCTTGGTGATCGGCGCAGCGAGATAGCGGCTCATTCGGGCAGCAATCTCGGCACGATCGATCTGGCACTCGCGGATCGCCCGCGCCATCGCCCGCTTGAGCCGGGCGCGGAACCGGTCGACGTCAATCGCGTCGATGTAGACGCGGACCGGGAACGCTGTCGCGTCGCCGAACAGGTCCATCTGTTGAGGATTGCGGGACATGATCTACTCCGCCGCTACAGCGACAGCATCGGCGAGGCCGATGTGCGCCAGGAACCGACGCTGCGCCTCTGCCGTCGCGCGCGACCACGCATCGACCAGACGCTCGAACTGCTGGTCGTCCGCCGTGCGAACCGGCGCATCCGGCTGATCCGACAGCAAGGTCAGGACTTTCCGGATGTCGCCTGTCTCGCGCCAACCGACCGCCGCGCGGCGCTGCATGGCGGGCTCCATTTTCGACAGCTTGAGCAGGACCGACTGGTTATCGGCGAGCGGCGAATGGCGCAGGACCATGCGAAGTTCGGGAGAGAGACGGCGCGCCAGCTCCTGCAGGCGTTTTGCCGTGCGCTCGGACACGCCGAGCCGGTCGGCGACATGTGCGGCAAACCCGCCGTCGATCAAAGCGCCAACTTGGCCCTTTGATTTCCGGTCGCCGCCGCGACCAACCTTGCCGTGTTGCTCCTCGTAGAGCTCGCGGTAGCGGTCGACAAAAACAGCGCGATCGATAACCGAGAGGTCGTTTCGGAACAGGTTTTCGGCGATCTCCAGCATCTGCGCCTCGCGGGCATCGGCCTTGACGACAAACGCCTCGATCTCAGCCAGACCTGCGATCAGGCACGCCCGCAGCCGGTGACCGCCAGACACCAGCGTGAATTTGCCGGCCTTTTGAGCGGGCGTCGAACGCACCTGGATCGGCGATTGAAGGCCGATTTCACGGACCGAAACCGCGATCGCCTGGGCGTGATCCTCGTCGACATCGCGCAGGCGATCTCCGACGTAGATGTCACTGATTGTGATCGTCTTGAGCTCGGCCATTATGCAGCCCTCTCGATGCGATCAGTCAGGACTAGCGCCCGGGCTCGATCAGCCGCGCCGTGATAGCCAGCCGCGAAAGCAGGCTCTGCGAGCCGCTCGTCAACCACGCGCAGGCCGCGGTTGACAGCCTCGCGGGTGCGGGCGAATTCGTCGCACAGCCGGCGTTTCGGGACGTAAAACTGACGAACCATCATGTGATAGGCGATCTGACGAGCGAGCGCGGCGTCGAACCACTCATGCGGCGGAGCGATGATGTCGCGGATAGACAGGAGCGGGAACAGCTCACTGGTCGCGGCAAAACAGGCGGCCGTGATACCGCGCAGATCCTGCTCGGCCTGCCACGAATGGCTGAGCAGCCTGTCGATTTCGGCGATCGGATTGGTCATTGTGAGACTCACACTTTTGCGATTTAGTCATCACGTCGGGGCTGGGACGACGGCCGGATGATCCCGTCATCTGCCGCTCATCGCGGACGCTAAAGGCCAGAGCGCCCCGGACCCGACACTCAGGCTGCGTCTCGCGCCTGGCCCTCGCGGCGAGCCAGTCTCGCCTCGTTGACAGCCGACAGGATGCGAGACGAGCGCACCGGGTAACGATCCGGCCAAAGCTCCGACACCTCGACATTGAGGTACTCGGCAATGGCCTGTTCGGCCCGACGGACTGTGCGGTTCCAGACGTGACCGAAGGATCCGGGCGCGGCCTCATTGAGACGCTCGAGAGCTGCGATCGTCATGCCCTGACGATGCAACTCCGCCTTGATCGAATGGCGGTCCCACTTGCGGGGCTGCTTCATGTTGACCTCACTGGAAAGCGCCCCGCTGCAACGGGGCGTTTTCTGAACTATGGTGTAGATTATCGACCCACATTTGCGGTTCGATAATTTGGATAATGTCCCGCAAATTGGACAGTGGCAAGTCCAATTTTTGGATCAGTCCTATTTTTTGGAATGATAATGGAAACCGTAGGCGACCGGCTGCGACAGGCGGCAGACAAGATCGGTGGGTTGGACGCGCTGGCGGAAGCGGCTGGCATCAAACGCACCACGATCTACAATTACGCCTCAGGTCAAACAGAGATGCGAGTGTCAACGTTGGTTGATGTCGCACGCGTTACTGGCGTGTCTTTGCACTGGCTAGCTACTGGCGAAGACGACAAAACCGCCAAGGCCCAAGTTGTCGGTAGCAAAATACCGCTGGAACAGATCCGGAAAATTGTCTGGAACATAGCATTTACATTTGCGGATGAGCTGCCCCGCAACGCTAAGCCCGCAGATGTTGCAAACCAGACGCTGGAAATGCTGGATTACCTCATCTCCCGCGATGTTGCGGGAGATGAGGCGAGCAAAGCCGTCATCCAGTTCGGCGCAGCGCGGCTGAAGCGATCATCGTCTCAAGGCGATTGATGAGGGTGCTGTAGTCCGGGACTTTGTATCCAATTTCTGGGACGGCGTGCCCTGCAATAACCCGATCCCGGAACACGATTGGCTGACAGCCCAGCGCAGGGTAGATCCTGCGGTACGGGTTCTCGCGAAATGCCCACACGCAGGCCGGCCAGCAGCCGTCGGCGCGCAGGTGTTCGGCCAGCGCCCGCATAGCGACCGGCCCCGCATCACCACCGCGACAGCCTGGCAGGATGTAGCAGGCGTGAAATTCACCAGGCACATCGATTGCCGTGTCGGCATTCGGTTTTGAGACCGCAAACCCGATCGTCCGGCCGGATTGCTCCAGGACAATCAGCGCAGCGCCGCGCTGCCGTGCGCTCAAAAACGCAAGCCACTGACTACGCCGATAGTCAAGCGAACGATTTTCATGAATTGAATTTGGTAAAAATGAATAAACCTCACGCCAGCATGACGTGTGTATTTCAGCTACAGCATCAACATCGACAATCGATGCATGGCGAGCCGCCGTAACTATAGACATTTTATCTAACCCTCCTTATCTTTTCCGAGCCACGGAAGGAGGGTTAAACATGATTGACGACGCGATTAGATCCGAAATCTCCCGCAAGCTAAGAAAAGGCCGCGACAAATATCGTTTCTTGACCTTGGTTGGCGCTTACCTATCTGGCGTTGCGACTGCCGCGATCATAATCGTCATCGCATTGCCCAGGCTGTCTGACGACGACATGGGCAAGTTGGCTGCATTGGCGGCGCTCTCAACAGATCAACCGGCTGCCGTCCTGTGGATCAGGGCAGAGGGTAACATGGGGTGGGGGTGGCAACGGCTGACCGCAGCCAAGCGCTTGCTAGTTGACGTCGATGTCGACAGATGCAGCGTCCGGCAGGCCCTTGACGGCCACGGAAATCAGACCGTGCCGCTCGTTACGGACCCAGGAGACCGATATTACAGATGATCCATACCGCATGATCCGTGTGCCTGTCGCGGCCGTCGCCTGGCTCGCGACGGCACGCAGCTCCGGCGATATGACGGCCTCAGGCGGAAATGCGGCAATTACATCTCCATCCAGATTGAGCGCGATCGACCAGCAATCAGCGCAATCCCGCTGAGTGTCGACAAGCGCATACGGGGAGGTGACGGCGACAAACGTCAAGTCGCCGATCCGTTTGACGATCGGCACAAATGCGGCGCTTGATGTGCGTCCGACAACCGCCTGATCGACGATCAAACCGCCCTGCTGCCGCGCCCGCTGGTAGTACCTCCGATCCGAGAGATCGATGGGATCGGCCGGATAACGATAGCTGTCATATTGCAATTTCCCGTCAGCATTGATCACGAGGATCGCACGGGCACCAGGTATGCCGGCCGCCAGCCGTCGCAGCTCCTCGTGCACCAGGCGGTCATTTTTCAGAGCCGACACCAGCACCGCTGCCGTGTCGAGCGCCTGGTCAGCGGTCAACAGAACGCGGTCAGCGGTGAGCCCGGTCAATCTCGCGGCGCTCATTGTGGCACGGTTGATTTCAACCGAGGCATCTGTATCGGCAGCATAGGCTGTCGAGAGCATGAGCGACGAGATCAGTACTGCCAACAATTTCATGATTGCACCCACTAGCACCGGTAAAAAAGTGGTAACGAGTGGCGAGATCGCGCGAAACCAACCGATGCGAGCGCATAGGTTGCAGCGAGTAGATTTTCTTGAACGCACAATGCGGGTTTTCCGCATTAAATTCAGAGCGTTGTTGGCTTAATCACGCCGTCATCGCTGCCGTCGACGGTCTGGGTGATTGTCGTCCGAGAACACGAACTTTGACCGGAAACTCAAAAATGCCGCAAAACCGGAAATTTCCTATTTTTTTCAATGCCTTGATTTAACTTTCCGTCGACCGGAAACATCAAATTGCCGCCACGCCCTTATAACGTCGGTTCTAGGGCCGCGTGGGTGTTCGTTTAACGGCGAGTTTCCGCCATTTGAAGGCGATTTAAACTTCTCTTGTCAGCGAGCCTACATCGGCATGGCCACCGTGCCAGTCCGCACGGATCGGTGCCGCAAATGCAAAACCGACCGTCAATAATGCCGCGTGCAAGCGAGAGCGCCGTTGCCGCCATTTCGATTTAGTTTCAAAGGGCTACCGTCATTTCCCGGTTGTTCCCAGCTGATCCCGGTAAACTGCAGGACCTCCCGTCAGACAACAGTGACGGTGCTCTGCCGTGTTTCGGAGCGTCATCCGCAGCGACAGGCTTATGGGTCGCCCGGCGTCACCGTGTGGATGGCCCGACAGGTGCGGGACGGACTGGACCAGTGCACGGGTTCGTTGCGATGACCGGACGAACGGGAAGTGCCTCGCCAGCCGTGACGGTTGCCGTGGGTTTCTGCTTCCAGTTCGCAGCGGCAGGGCGAGACCAAGCCTTGATGCTCCCTCGCCCTTCCGGGCGCCCGGAGAGGTCTTTTCAGTCAGGGCAACCGTCAGGGGCGGCAACCATTGGGGGCGGCAACCGTCAGGGCCGACCGAAAGACGTCGCCGGAGACCGCCCAGCTCACCGCCCCCGGATCATGTCCGCGGCTTTTTCGGCGATCATGACGACCGGGGAGGCGGTGTTGCCAGAGACGATCTTCGGCATGATCGAGGCGTCGACGATGCGCAGGCCGGAGAGGCCGTTGAAGCGCAGTTTCGGGTCGACGACGGCGGCCGGATCCGTGCCCATGCGGCAGGTGCCGACGGGATGGAAGATGGTGGTGGCGATGTTGCCGGCGGCGGAGAGGATCTCGTCGTCGCTGTCGATGCCCGGCCCCGGCAGCAGTTCTTCGGGGCGGTAAGGGGCAAGCGCCTTGGCCGACATGATCTGCCGGGCCTGGCGGATCGAGCGCACGGCCACGTCCCGGTCATTGGCGGTGGAGAGATAGTTGAGCCGGATGTCGGGCTGGCGGGCCGGGTCGGCGGTTGCGATATGGCAGGTGCCGACGCTGTCGGGCCTGAGGTTGCAGACCGACACCGTGATGGCCGGGAAGGGATGCAGCGGATCGCCGAGCTTGTCGGTGGACAGCGGCTGCACGTGATACTCGAGATCCGGCGTTTCCAGCGACGGATCGGAGCGGGTGAACATGCCGAACTGGCTCGGCGCCATGCTCATCGGTCCGCTGCGCGCGGCAAGATACTGCAGCCCGATCCAGGCCTTGCCGACGAGGCTGTTGGCGAGCGTGTTGAGCGTGCGCGCGCCATGGACCTTGAACACGGTGCGGATCTGCAGATGATCCTGCAGGTTCTTGCCGACGCCGGGGGCGGCATGGGTGACGGGGATGCCGAGCGGGCGAAGCACGTCCGGATCGCCGATGCCGGAGAGTTCCAGCACCTTGGGCGTGTTGATGGCGCCAGCCGCGAGGATGACCTCGCGCCCGGCCTGCACGACATGCGCCCTGCCCTTGTGGCGGAAGCGAAGGCCGGTGACGCGGGTGCCGTCCAGCAGCAGGCGCTCGACCTCGGCGTGGGTGATGAGGGTGAGAGTGCTGCGCTTCAGCGCCGGGCGCAGGAAGCCCTTGGCCGTGTTCCAGCGCACGCCCTTGGTTTGGTTGACCTCGAAGAAGCCGGTGCCCTCGTTGGAACCGTCGTTGAAATCCTCGCGCGGATGGATGCCGAATTCGGCAGCGCCCTGCTGGACCGCCTTGAGGATGTCCCAGGTGAGCCGCTGGCGCGAGACCTTCCATTCGCCGCCGGACCCGTGCAGGTCGGTCCGGCCGGCGTGATGGTCCTCGGACTTGAGGAAATAGGGCAGCACGTCCTCCCAGGCCCAGCCGGGATTTCCGAGCTGCCGCCAGTGGTCATAGTCGGCCGCCTGGCCGCGCATGTAGATCATGCCGTTTACGGAGGTGCAGCCGCCCAGAACCTTGCCGCGCGGATAGGCGAGGCTGCGGCCGTTGAGGCCGGGCTCGGACGCCGTGCGCATCATCCAGTCGGTGCGCGGGTTGCCGATGCAATAGAGGTATCCGACCGGGATGTGGATCCAGTGGTAATTGTCCGAGCCGCCGGCCTCGAGCAGGAGGACACGGCTCTTGCCGTCCTCGGTGAGACGGTTGGCGAGAACGCAGCCCGCCGTGCCTGCACCGACGATGATGTAGTCAAAGGAGCCGCCAAGGGCCTCGGCCTGGGTCATGATCGTCCATCCGGTCTGTTGCCGCCAAGGGAGCAAACGGCGGCCCTGCCCGGCCCGCAGGCGTGCGGGCAGGGGCCGGTCCGGCGCGAGGCTCCGGGGCGTTGATCCCCGGGGAAAGCCCCGGGGATGTCTGTCTGGGTCAGGGTGCCGTCCAGAACGGTTTCAGGGCTGCGACCAGCGCCTGGAACCGCTGATAGCGGCGGTCGTAATGGGCCGACATGGCCGGATCGGGCGTGAAGCTGGCCTTCGGCCGGGTCATGGCCGCAACGCCGTCCTCGTAGGTGGCAAAGACCCCGGCCCCGACGCCGGCGCCGATGGCCGCGCCAAGGGCCCCGGTCTCGCGGGCCTCGGCCACGGTCAGCGGCACGCCGAGCCCGTCGGCAAACATCTGCGGCCAGACGGGACTGCGCGAGCCACCGCCCGAGAGGACGGCGGATCCGAAGCGGACGCCGGCCTCGCGCAGCACCTCGATGTGGCGACGATGCTCGAACATCACGCCCTCGAACAGGGCGCGGAGCACATGCCCCTCGCCATGCCAGCCGGCAAGGCCGAAGAAGCCGGCGCGGTAGCTTGCCCCCTGGCCGGAGCCATAAAGGAACGGCAGGAACAGCGGATCGTCTTCCGCCGGCGTGACGGCGGCGATCAGGTCGTTGCAGTGGCCAAAGGGATCGTCATGGTGGTGGCCGCGTTCGACGAAGCTGCGCACGTACCATTCGAGATTGGCGGCCGAAGTGGCGCTGGACTCGATGTTGATGAAGCGGCCCGGACCAAAAGCGGTGACCATGAAGACACTGTCATCAACCACGGGCGCAGCCGAGAAGACCTGGTTGATCGACCAGGTGCCGGCGATGATCGATGCCTCGCCGGCATTGACGACGCCGGAGCCGAGCGCGCTGGAGACCACGTCGAAGTAGCCACCCACCACGGGCGTGCCTTCGGCAAGGCCCGTGACCGCGGCAGCTTCCGCCGTCACGCGGCCGGCAACCGCAGCCGGATCGACCAGGCGCGGCAGCAGGCCCTCCGCGTCGTCCAGCCCGTAGAGCGCCAGGAGATCGCGATCGTAGGCCGCCTCCGGCAGGCGCAGGAGGCCGCAGCCCGACATGTCGGAAATGTCGCTGGTGCGCTCCCCCGTGAGGCGGAAGTTGATGAAGTCCTTGCACAGCATCAGCGTCGCTGCGCGGGCGTAGAGCTCCGGCCGGTGCTGCCTGATCCAGGCCAGCAGGACCGGGGTCTGCGACGGCCAGGGCTTCTGCAGGCAGAGCCGGTGCAGCGCATCGCCGTTGGCAGCAGACAGGCTCGCCGACAGGCTAGCCGCCCGGGTGTCAAGCGACTGGATGCCGACAACAGGCGCGCCGGCCGCGTCGACCAGATAGAGCCCGTTGCCGTGACCGGCGCAGCCGATGGCGGCGATGCGGCGGGGATCGATCCCCGCCGTCTCGATGGTCTTGCGGATCGCGACCTGGGCCGTGGCCCAGAGTTCGTTCAGATCGCGCTCGGCATGGCCGGGCGCCGGGATCGACGAGGTGCCGTCGATCGCGTGCATGGCGATCTGGCGTCCTTCCAGATCGAACAGCACGGCCTTGATGACCGTGTTGCCGGCATCAAGGCCCAGAAGATAGGTCGCCGCCTCAGCCACGGTTGTAGACATCCCAGGCTTCCTCGCCGTCCGCGCCCTGATGGATGATCGCCATCAGCGCCGCAACGACGGCTTTCGGGTTGGCATGCTGGTAGATGTTGCGGCCATAGACCATGCCCTGCGCGCCCTGGCGCATCAGTGCGGCCGACTTCGCCAGCACCACCTTCAGGTCTTCCTTGCCACCGCCACGCACCAGCACCGGCACGCGGGCCGCCTCGATGACACGGTGGAAATCGTCCGGATTGTCGGTCGGGTCCGCCTTGATGATGTCCGCTCCCATTTCGCTGGCCAGACGGACGAGCGGCACGATCTTCTCCACGTCGCCATCCACCTGATAGCCGCCGCGCACGTCATTGGGCAGCATCACCAGCGGCTCGATCATGAGCGGCATGCCGTACTTCTGGCAATCGGCCCGGACGCGGGAAATGTTCTCGACGCACTGGCGGAACAGCTCCGGCTCGTCCGGCAGCATGAACAGGTTCACCACGACGCAGGCCGCGTCCATCTCGAGCGCGCCGATGATCGGCTCGTGCCGGTTCTGCAGCATGGACCACATGACGCGGTGGCGCTGCGCATTGTAGGGATTGCCCATGTCGATGCGCATGACGAGGGCCGGCTTGTCGCGGTCCGGACGGCGTTGCAGGAGGTCGGCCTGACCGTAGGCGCACTGGATGGCATCCGGGCCCGCCTTGATCAGGGTGTCCATGACGCCGGCCATGTCTTCAAGGCCGACGAGGAAGGACGGCTCGTTGCAGACGCCGTGATCAATGGCAACATCCAGACAGCCACCGTTGCGGAACAGCCGGTTCATCCGGGCCTTGTTGCTCACACGCATTCCTTGGTCCTCCTCAGGGATCTCTGGTCAAGTGTTTCGGCGCTGACGCCGTGATAGGTGGCGAGTTCCTGCCGCAGGGCCTCGCATTCCCGTGTTGTCCGGGCGGCCGGCCAGCCGCGCTCGCGCGCCATGATCGCGCCGATGGCCTCGATCAGCGCGCCGGAGATCGTGCCCGTGATGGCGAGCGCAGTGCGGCGCAGGACGAGATCCGACAGATGCAACACATGTTCGCCCTGCAGCAGCCAGACGATCTCGGCAGCGGTCAGGGCCACCCCATCGGCCAGCGGCGTGTCATCGGACCGCCCGGCGGCAAAGCGCAGGAAGTCCTTCGCCCGGGTGCCATAGGTCCCGGCGAGATGGGCGGCACGGGCAGCCTCGAGGTTGCACTCGGCCTGCAGCGAGCCGGCGAGCCGGCCCTCCTGCAGCGGACACCCTGCCCCCCCGCCGATGGCAAGGTCCCGGGTGTCGCGGCGCCGGCGATGGCCGAGCTCCGCCAGCACCTGGTCTGCCGTCTGTTCGGCGAAGGCGCGGAAGGTCGTCCACTTGCCGCCGACCATGCAGAACTGGGGTGGCACGCCCGCAGCCCCGGCGATGCGATGCGTGAAATGCCCGCGCGAGATGCGCCCGGTGAAGTCCTGGTCGCTGACCGGCAGCGGACGGATGCCGCTGTAGGAAAAGAGGATGTCCTCCGGCGACAGGGGGATGCCGGGAAAGATGCGGGCGAGCGAGCCCAGGATGTAGTCGCGCTCCTCCGGCTCGCAGCGCGTGCGCTCGGGCTTGTCGACGCGCAGGTCGGTCGAGCCCGCCAGCACGTTGCCGAGATAGGGAAAGACGATGCAGACGCGGCCGTCGCTGTTCTCGAAGTAGATCATGTGGCCGCCGAGCGCCTCGCGCAGCGCCGCATTGCCGAGGATCAGATGCGAGCCCTTGGTGCCGCCGACCAGCGGCTTGCGCCGGGGATCGGGAGCCGCGAGCTGGCTGACCGCCCGGTCGAGCCAGGCGCCGGTGGCATTGACGACTGCGCTCGCCTTGACGCCGAGCACCTCGCCGGTCTCGTGGTCGGTGACGAGAAAACCGTCTCCGGACGCGGACAGCTCGGCATAGTTCAGCGCGATCGAGCCCGCCGAGACAGCGGCCGTGTCGAGGACGAGCTCAAGGCCGAGGCGCTCCGGATGCGAGATCCAGGCGTCGTAGTAGGTGGCGGAGCATTTCAGCGAGGGCAGCAGCGCAGGCCACCGGGCGAAGGTCGCGCGGGCCGAGCGGAAGGTGTGGGTCGGCAAGAGCCGCCGCTCTCGCGTGACCAGATCATAGAGCGTCAGGCCGATCCTGATCGGCAGGGCGCCACGGGCGGACGGCTTGCCCTTGCCGCCGAGAAAGGTCTTCGCCGCATTGAACAGGCCGGAGAAGCGGCTGGAGATCGGAATGGTCGTGGGCAGTGGCCGCACCAGATGCGGCGCATTGCGCAGCAGGGCATCCCGCTCCGCAAGCGACTCCCTGACGAGATCGAACTCGCCGTTCTCCAGGTAACGCAGGCCGCCGTGGATCATCCGTGACGGAGCCGCGCTGCAGCCGGAGCAGAAGTCGTTGCGCTCGACCAGCAGAACCCGGAGGCCCTGGAGCGCCAGTTCCCGGTAGACACCGAGGCCGTTGATGCCGCCGCCGACGACGAGCACGTCGAAGGCTCCATCCGCACGGATCCGGCTCAGGAGTACCTGCCGTTGCACAGACATGACTTCACCCTTCGCCGGACCAGCCGGTCCGGCGTTCCCTGTGATTGACGCGTTGCAGTGCTTTCAGGCGTCGAGGCCGACCAGATGTCGTTCGACGGCCTTGCCGATGGTCACGATCTCCTGCGCGGAGAGACGGATGCGGCCGGCGGCGGCATTCTCTCGCGCCTGGGCGGCGTTGCGCGCGCCGCAGAGCGAGAAGGTGATGCCGGGCTGGCTGAGCGTCCAGGCAATGACGACCTGGGCCCTGGTTGCCGCGTGCGCTTCGGCAATCGGTCCGATCTCGCGCATCAGCTCGGCCACCTTGACGCGGTTGGCCTGCGAGAAGCGCGGATTGTCCTTGCGCAGGTCATCTCCGGTGAAGACGCGGTCCGGACCGACGCTGCCGCTCAGAAGGCCGAGCGCCAGCGACGAGTAGCTCAGCATGGCGACGTTGTGGTCGAGGCACAGCGGCAGCAGCGACGTCTCGATGTCGCGCTTGACCATGCTGTACTCTTCCTGCAGCGCATCGAGCTGCCCGGCCGCGACATAGGCCTCCGCCTCGGCAACCGATGTGTTGCTGGCACCGATTGCCCGGATCTTGCCCTGGCTCTTCAGGTCCTCCAGCGCCGCCATCGTCTCGGCGATGGGCGTGGTCGGGTCCTGCCAGTGGGTGATGTAGAGGTCGATATAGTCGGTGCCGAGCCGCGTCAGGCTCTGCTCGACCTCGTGGACGATGGCGTCGCGGCCGAGGTAGCGATGCACCGGCTTGCCGTCATAGTCGAAGAAGTGGTTGCCCTTCCGGGTGTGCCAGACGAGGCCGCATTTGGTGGCGATCACGGCCTTGTCGCGGCGGCCCTTCAGCGCCTTGCCGACGATCTCCTCGGCGAGGCCCTGACCGTAGGCCGGAGCCGTGTCGATGAGGGTGACGCCCTCGTCGAGCGAGACGGTGATGGCCTCGATGGCCGCGGCCTCGTCGGTGCCGCCCCACATCCAGCCGCCGATGGCCCAGGTGCCGAGACCGATGGCCGAAGCCTCGATGCCGGAGCGGCCGATCGGGCGCGTCAGCATTTCACGCGACATGCTTCATCCTTCCCATTTCCGCGAGCAGGGCCGTCACGGCCTCCTCGTCCATGACCAGTGAATTGAGGAACTTGCCGTTCAGCACCGCCTGCACGGGCCGCACCTTCTGCAGGCCGGCGGCCACGCCGATGACCTTGCGGCAGGAGCTGATCTCCGACGGGGACAGGGCCACCAGCCGGGAGTTCAGCTCATAGTCGGCAATGACGCCCGTCTCGCCAACGAGATGGGCCATGAATTCCGCGGCAACCCCGAGGCCGACCAGCATCTTGCGATCCGATTCCGGCACCGGATTGAGGTCGTAGTAGCTCGACCCGCGCGGCTCGACCGAACCGATGCCGGTCAGCGCCACGCTGGCGCTGCGGGCAAGATCGAAGACCTCCTTGATCGGCGCCATGTTCTTGACCATGTCGCGCTGCGTCCGGCTTTCGGCAAACAGCGGCGCATGCACCAGCATGGCCTTGCCGCCGAGGCGTTCGGCCATCCGCGTCACCAGATGGTTGACGTCGGTGTAGTACTTGCCCTGCACGCCGCCGGTGAGTGGCACGACCGTCACGTTCATCTCGCGCTCGGGGCTGAGGTTGTCGACGACCGCGCTCACGGCCTTGCCGCCGGTGATGGCCAGGACGTCGCCGTCCCGCAGGCTTTCAAGCAGCAGGTTGGCAGCCGCCAGCCCGACCTGCTTCAGCGTGGTCTCGGCATTGCCCGACACCGTGGGCGCCACCACGGCGGTCTCGAGCGCGGTGCCGCCGACCAGCTGGGCCTCCAGCTCCGTGAGCCGCGCAAAGGGGCTCTCGATGCTGATCTTGACCATGCCGAGCTTGTGGCCCTGGGTGATCAGCCGGTTCACCTTGGAGGTGGACATGTTGAGTTTCTGCGCGATCTCGAACTGTTTCAGGCCTTCGAGGAAATGCAGCACGAGCACGGTGTGGATCTGCCGGGCCAGTTCAAAGTCGAGGTTGCGCTCAGCCATCGTCTCAGCTCCGAATGTCGGTTACTTGCGGTTCTTGCCCAGATAGTGGTCGATCGTGACCGCCGTGAGGAGAATGGTGCCGCGGATGATGTCCTGCCAGTAGACCGAGACATCGAGCAGCGCCAGCGAGCTGGAGACGACCGACAGCAGCATCGCCCCCAGGATGGCACCGAAGATGGTGCCCGAGCCGCCCTTGAGGCTCGCTCCGCCGATGACGGCCGCGGCAATGACATTCAGCTCCATGCCGATGCCGAAGGTGGGCTGCGCCGAGCCGAAGCGGGCCATGTAGATGACACCGGCAACACCGCACAGCGCCGAGCACAGGGTGGTTGTCAGGAACACCACGCGCTTGGTGCGGATGCCGGAATAGGCGGCGGCCTTCTCGTTGGAGCCGGTGTAGAACACCTTGCGGAACATCACCGTGCGCCGGAGCATGAAGTCGGACACGAGCACGACCGCAACGAAGATGATGATGACCAGCGGGACCGGGCCGATGCTGCCCTGCCCGATGAACTTGAACTCGGGCGGCAGGGAATAGAGACCAAGCGGACGGCCGCCGGTGAAGAGAAGGCAGATGCCGCGGGCGATCACCATCACCGCCAGCGAGACGATGAAGTGGTGCAGACCGACCCGGGTCGTGAAGAAGCCCATGAAGGCGCCGCAGGCCGTTGCCAGGCCAATGGCCATGGCGGAGGCCACCCAGGGATCGACCCCTTGCAGGAACAGCCAGCCGGCAACGACCATCGCCAGCGCCGTGACCGAGCCGACCGAGAGGTCGATGCCGCCGGAAATCAGCAGGATCGTCATGCCGACGACGACGATGCCCTCCACCGCAAAGGCCATCACCATGGCGCGGAGGTTGACCCAGGTGAGAAAGTAGGGCGAGGCGAAGGACATCACGACGAACATCGCCAGGATGATCAGGATGAGCCCCGTCTCGCGCATGCGCAGGAGCTTCATCAGCGGGTGAACCGCCGGCGCGGCGGTGGCCGGAGTGGCCATTTCCATGGTCTTCTGCACCTTGCCCTCCCTCAGGCGGTCACTGTTTCCCGTTCATGCACCGATGCCAGGTGCATGATGTTTTCTTCCGTCATGTCGGCGCCGGTCACTTCGCCGCTGATGCGTCCCTCGCGGATGACGAGGACCCGGTCGCTGACGCCGATCAGCTCGGGCAGCTCCGAGGAGATGACGACGATGCCGACGCCTGCCCGGGCGAGATCGCGCAGGATCCGGTGGATCTCCGCCTTGGCGCCCACATCGACGCCCCGGGTCGGCTCGTCGAGGAAGATCACCCGCGGGTTGACCGACAGCATCTTGGCGATCGCCACCTTCTGCTGGTTGCCGCCGGACAGCGACGAGACCGGATGCGCAAGGCTGCCGCACTTGAGATTGAGGCGGCGCCCGAGCGTCCCGGCCTGGTCGTCCTCGCGGCGGCGGTCGATGATCCCGAAGCCGTTGGCCACCTGGTCGACGGCCAGCGCCGAGACGTTGCTGGCGATGGACATGTCGAGGAAGACGCCGTCGCCCTTGCGGTCCTCCGACAGGTAGACCATGCCGGCGGCGATGCTGTCCTGATAATGGCGCAGACCAAGTTGCTGGCCGCACAGGGTCACGGTCCCGCTGGCCGCGCCGTCGAGGCGGCAGATGCCCTTGACGATCTCGCTGCGGCCGGAGCCGATGAGCCCGGCAAAACCGAGGATCTCGCCGCGGCGCAGCTCGAAGGAAATGTCGTGGAAGCGCTTGCCGTCCCCGAGATTGCTGACCTGGAGCACCCGCTCGTCGGAGCGCTCGGCCTCGGTCTGCTTGTCCGGATAGAGCTGGTCGAGAACGCGTCCGACCATGGCGTTGACCACATCGCGCGGGCCGACCTCGGCCACGTTGTAGGTGCAGATCGACTGGCCGTCGCGCAGCACGGAGACCCGGTCGCAATGGTCGAAGATCTCCACCATGCGGTGCGAGATGTAGATGATGGCAATGCCGCGGTCGGCCAGCCGGTGCATGATCGTGAAGAGGGCCTGCGCCTCCTTTTCCGTCAGCGCGGCCGTCGGCTCGTCGAGGATGAGCACGCGGCAGTCGAGCGTCAGCGCCTTGGCGATCTCGACAAGCTGCTGGTTGGAAATGGACAGGTCGCCGACGAGCGTGGCCGGGTCGATGTCGCGGGTCAGGTCGGAGAGGATCTCGCGCGCCCGCCGCTGCAGGTCGCGGTAGTCCATCAGGAAGCGGCGGCTGGTGTTGGTGACCGCCATGAAGATGTTCTCGGCCACCGACACGTCGGGACACAGGGCGATTTCCTGGTGCACGAAGCCGATGCCCAGCTCCTGGGCCTCGGTCGGCGAGGCGATGCGCACCGGCTTGCCATCGAGCAGGATCTCGCCGCTGTCCGGCTGCAGGATGCCGTCGATGATGTTCATCAGGGTGGACTTGCCCGCGCCGTTCTCGCCGGCCAGCGCATGGATCTCGCCGCGCCGCAGCTCGAAGTCGACCCCGCGCAGCGCCCGGATGGCGCCGAAGGATTTGGTGACGCGGGATATCCGCAGGATCACGTCGTTGGTCATGGGTTCCCCCCGTGGGCCGGTCTGGCGCCGGCTTCTGTGCGTGTGGTCCACCGGCGGGAGGCAGTGGGATCACTCCCGCCGGTGTCCGCAGGCCCTGGGTCAGGCCTCAGCCGATCCGGGGACCCGATCAGTACGGGTCGCGGTTTGCCATGTAGGCCTCAAGGTCAAAGCTGTCGGCATTGGCCTTGGTGATGACGGCGAAGCCGTTGTCGACGAAGGGGATCTGGACCGGGTTGTAGCCGGAGACCTTGTAGTCGTTGAACGGATCGAAGACCTGGTTGTGGGCGGCGAGGAACACGGCGAGGAAGCCCATGAAGCCCTGCATGCCCTGGTTCGGGTTGAGCGCCATGTGGATGTTGCCGGCCTTGATGTGGTCCAGCGTCGTCGGCGTGATGTCGGCATGCATGACCAGCACGTTGGCCTTGGCCTCGAGGATCGCGGCCACGGCACCTTCGGCGGAGCCGGCTTCCGGGATCCACATGGCCTTCAGGTTCGGGT
Source organism: Pannonibacter sp. XCT-53 (assembly GCF_009915765.1). Taxonomy (NCBI): domain Bacteria; kingdom Pseudomonadati; phylum Pseudomonadota; class Alphaproteobacteria; order Hyphomicrobiales; family Stappiaceae; genus Pannonibacter; species Pannonibacter tanglangensis. The sequence goes on along the minus strand of NZ_JAABLQ010000001.1, from coordinate 141,165 downwards.
TGGCCTGCAGGATCGCGGCGGTGGCGCGGTAGGCGGCGGTGCTGTCCTGGTTGGTGGCCTGGCGGCCGACGAGCTTCATGTCCGGGTACTTCTCGGCCATGTAGTCGATGAAGGCCGTGACGCGCAGGTCATGGTTGGACTGGCCCGGGTTCTCGAGCACGGCAAATTCGCCGCTGCTGCCGACCTGCTTGACGATCTCCTCGGCGGCAAACTTCGCTTCGGCGACGTTGTCGGAGGTGATGTAGCCCGTGCGCTTGGACTTGGGCGAGTCTGCGGCGAAGGTCACGACCTGCGTGCCGGCGGCGATGGCGGCGTTGATCGGCTCGATGAAGGGATCAGCCTGCATCGGATGCAGCAGGATGCCGGCCGGCTTCTGCACCAGATCCTGCTCGAACGAGGCGATCTGCTTGGTGATGTCATACTCCGGCGTGCCGGAGAACGCGGTCTTGCAGCCGAAGGCCGCTGCCGCCTGCTTGAAGCCCTGGTAGACCGGCACCCAGTAGGGATGCGAGGACACCATGACGTTCATCATGTAGGTCTCGCCCTCCTTGCAGCGCAGCGTCTCCGCAGCGGTCGCCGGGGCCTGTGTGGCCAGCATGGTGGACACAGCCAGCGACGCAACCGCCGCAGCAATCGTAACCCTCTTCATATGCTCCTCCCAAAGGCAAGCGGTCTCCACACCGCCTGGATCCTGATGCGAACCCTCCCCCTTGCGGGATAAATTTCCAACCCCGCAAGAAAATTCGCAAGCCCAACCTAGGTCGGAGAAAATGGCCCGGCAACAACATTCTGAAAAAATATCAGTACGTGAAATTTATTGCATGACCGGACAAAAACAGCCCGGACTCCCGCACGCCCGGGGTGCAGGAAGGGTCGGACATTCAACGGAAAGGCGCAGACCGTGCGCCTGCGCCGCCGTTATCCGGCTTAGTGAGTCCCGCCGGTCAGACGCGCTCCAGATAGAGCTCGTAGTCGATGTCGGGGATCGTGCGGGCAACGCGCGCGTACTCGGCCGACTTGATGGCGGTGAAGGTGCGATGCAGATCCTCGCCCAGCGCCTCGCGCAGGAAGGTGGACGCCTTCGCCACCTCGATCGCCGCGCGCCAGTCGCGCGGCATGGCGGCGGAGGAACTGTGCACCGTCGAGGAGACGGTGTCATAGCCGTTGCCGGTGGTCTCCGGCCCCGGATCGATCTGGTTGCGCAGGCCATGGCGGATGCCGGCCAGCACGGCGGTGGCAACGAGATAGGGATTGGCATCGACGCCGGAGGGCCGATGCTCGATGCGCCGGGCGGACGCCGCGCCTGCCGGCACGCGCAGGGCAACCGAGCGGTTGTTGACGCCCCAGCTGGTGGAAACCGGCGCGTAGGACTGGCTGGAGAAGCGGCGCCAGCTGTTGGCATGGGGCGCAAACACCAGCATCGCATCGGCCATGGTGGCGCGCAGGCCGCCGATGGCATGCAGCAGCCGCTCGCTCCATGCGCCCTCGCTGGCCTCGGCGAAGACATTGCGGCCCTGCCCGTCCGCCAGCGAGACATGGAAATGCATGCCCGATCCGGCCTTGTCGCCGAAGGGCTTGGCCATGAAACAGGCAATGATGCCGTGCCGCCGCGCTGCCAGGCGGACAATGCGCTTCAGCCGGATCAGGTCATCGGCCGCCTTCAGCACGTCGGTGCGGTAATGCAGGGTCAGCTCGTACTGCCCCGGCGCATATTCGGAAATGACCGTCTCCGCCTTGATGCCGGCCTTGGCCGCTGCGGCATAGATCTCGGCAAACAGCGGCTCCATGCCGATCAGGGCGTCGACGGAATAGACCTCCGTGGCACTGGCCGGCCGGCCATCCAGCACGGCCGCCGCCGGCTGGACCTTGCCGTCGGGCCCGCGCTCGCGCGCAAGCAGGAAGAATTCCAGCTCGAAGGCCCCGGCCGGATGCAGCCCTTCAGCCGCCAGCGCCTCGACCTGGGCCGCCAGCGCGTGGCGGGGGTCGGAGGTCATCGGCTTGCCGTCGAGCGTGTAGAGCGACAGCAGCACCTCGCCGCGCGGCGGATTGGTGCCGGCAAGGGCAACGAGACTGCCGGGAACGGGCCAGGCGCGCATGTCGCCGTCGCCCTGGTCCCAGACGAGGCCGGTCTCGTCCACATCCTCGCCGCAGATGTCGAGCCCGAGAATGGAGACCGGCAGGTGGCGGCCCGACTTGTAGATCGGCAGCAGCTCGTGCCGGCGGATGATCTTGCCCCGGCCGACGCCGTTGCAATCGGTCAGCACCAGATCGAAGGCCTCGATCTCCGGATGGGCAAAGAGGAAGGACTCGACCTCGGCCAGCGTCGCGCCGGACGGGGATGCGCCCTGAGGGGATTGGCCCTGAGACGATTGGCCCTGAGGGAAATCCGTGGGGGCAGTCATGCCATCATCTCCGCCGTGATCGCATCGAACGCGGCGACAAGCCGGTCGATCTGCGCATCGGTGGTTGCCGGGCTGACCAGCATCATGTTGTGGAACGGCGCGATCAGGCATCCGCGGTTGACAAGGGCCGAATGCAGCGCCTGTTCCAGCGCCGGCTTGTGCGCGGTGTAACTCTCGCTGCCATTGCGCAGCGGCGTTTCCTGGCAGATGAACTCCACCCGCGCGCCAACCCGCACCACATGCCAGGGCGCCCCGTGACGCTGGATCGCATCGGCCAGACCGCTCGCCAGCCGCGCGGCCCCAGCCTCCATGTGGGCATAGTTCGCGGCCGTCATCACCTCGGACAGGGTTGCCCGCATGGCCGCGAACTGCAGCGGATTGGCCGAGAGCGTCGTGCCGATCCCCGAGAAGCCGGCCGGCCGCGCCGCGTCATAGGCGCGGTAGCGCGCGGCGACCGCCTCGCTCATGCCCCAGACGGCGGCCGGCAGGCCACCGGCCACCGGCTTGCCCAGCACGAACATGTCGGGCTCCAGCCCGTGCGTGCGCGTGTAGCCGCCAAGGCCGGAGGAGACGGTGTGCGTCTCGTCGATGATGAGCAGCGCGCCATGCTTGCGGGTGAGCGCCCTGAGCCCCTCGTGGAAACCCGGATCGGGCAGCACCATGCAGGAATTGGTCATCACCGGCTCGGTGATGACGGCCGCCACATCCCCATGCGCCAGGGCCGCTTCCACCCCGGCGAGATCGTTGAACTCGGCAACGCGGGACGTCACGCCGAGATCCACCACCTGGCCGACCAGCCCGGGTCGGGCGACAGTCTTGCCGTCCACCTCGCGCACCATCGCGTCATCGACCGCACCATGGTAGCAGGCGGCGAAGAAGAGGATCTTCGGCTTGCCCGTGACGGCACGGGCCGCGCGCAGGGCAAAGCGGTTGGCATCCGAGGCGGTGGTGGCGATCTGCCAGACGAAGGGACCGAACATCTCGCGCAGGAGCCGGCCGACCTCCAGCGCATCCGGCGTCGGCAGCATGTAGGTGAGACCCCGCGCCGCCTGCGCCGCGATGGCCTCGGCCACCGGCGCGGGCGAATGGCCGAACATCGAGCCGGTGTCGCCAAGGCAGAAGTCGTCGAGCGTGTTGCCGTCGATGTCGGTGATCAGCGCGCCCCGCGCCTCGGAAACCAGCATCGGGAACGGCTGCGGCCAGTCGCGCATCCACAGCATCGGCACGCCGCCAAGGAAGGCCTCGGCCCCCGAGGCAAGCGCTGCCATGGTCTTCGGCCGCCGGGCCGCAAACACCTCCGCCTCGCGCTGGCGGATTGCCTCGATACGCCCGGCGGGCACGCCGCCGATCTTCTCCGGACTGTTGGCCATGATCCCCTTCTGTCCCTCACGCGCAGCGGCAGCCTCCAGCCACCTGCCCGTACGCCAAATCAGGTCGGGCCGGATGTTAGCCAAGCCCCATGCGGTGTGGAAGGGGCTGCCGGAGGGCGAAGCTTGCTCCCCCCAGTCCCCCCTCAATCGGGGAGAGGGGGCGGGGCCCGGCCGAGGCGACGGAATCCGGGCCGTCGGGGATATGACGCGACCGTCAGGCCGCCGTGGAGGCGGTGGCGGCGCCGAGGATGCGCTCGAAGGCGGCGGTCAGGTGATCGACCTCCTCGAGCCTGTTGTAATGGACCATGGAGACACGGACCATGCCGCCCTCCCCGGTCTCGCCAAGATATTCGGCAAGGCGGCGGGAGTGGAAGTCGCCGTGGCGGATGGCGATCTTCTCGTGGTCCATGGCGCGGCAGACCTCGCCGGAATCGCGGCCGTCGAAGCGGAAGGCAATGGTCGGGATGCGGGTGCCGTCGGCATTGGAGCGCTTGCCGATGATGCGGCAGTCGTTGCGCGCCCCGAGCCAGGCAAGCAGCCGGTCGGTGAGCGCATTCTCCTGGGCCGTGATGGCGGCAAAGGCGGCCGTGATCAGGCTGCGCGTGTCGCCGCTTGCCCCGGCGCGGCGGCCGACCTCGCTGAGGTAATCGACAATGCCGCAGACCGAATAGGCGAGTTCGTAGCAGGCGTTGCCCGGCTCCAGCTTCGCCGGCACTTTGTCCCTGGCGTAGAAGTAGTGATAGAGCGTGTCGAGCCCTTCCAGCAGTTCATAGCGGCCATACATCATGGCGTAATGCGGGCCGTAGGTCTTGTAGAGGCTGAAGACATAGTAGTCGGCATCGCAAGCCTGCACGTCGACCAGCCGGTGCGGCGCATAGGCAACCGCATCGACGCAGAGCAGCGCGCCGCGCGCGTGGACGAAATCGGCGATCTCGCGTACCGGATTGATGTGGCCGAGGATGTTGGACACGTGGGTGACGCAGACCATCTTCGTGCGCGCGCTCATCAGGGGCGCGAGATCGGCAAGGTCCAGCGTGAACGTGTCCTTGTTGAGCGGCCAGAACCGCACGACGACCCCGGCAGCCTGCAGCCGGTCCCAGGGACCGATGTTGGATTCGTGGTCGCTGACGGTGACGATGATCTCGTCGCCGGGCTGGAGCTGGCCCTGCATCGCCTTTGCAAGATTCTGCAGCAATTGCGTGGTGGAGGCACCAAAGACGATCTCTTCCGGCCGGCGGGCGTTGACCAGATGCATCGCTGCGGTGCGGGCTTCCAGCATGGCGGCAGCCGCGGCGAGCGAAACCTCGTAGGTGCCGCCGATCTGGACGTTCTTCTCGGTCAGGAAGGTGTTGATCCGCGCCAGCGCCGGGGCGCAGATCTGCGAGCCGCCGGCATTGTCGAAGAAGGTCCAGCCACGCGACAGGCCGGGGAACTGGCTGCGGACATGATCCACGTCCAGGGCAAGCGAAGAGGGCATTCCGGTTCCTCCAGGGGGGCAGTCTCGGGTGTTCGGACGCTGGACCGTGCTCTGCCTGCCTCTGGTCCGAACGAGGACGAAACCCGGTCAAGAACTGGTCAGACCAGTTAGTCCAGAGAAACACGGACGCTTTGCCTTCGCAAGACAGATCGTGCAAATAACGGAAAGGCATCGGCGGCCGGCGTGTCCTGCGCGGGGTCGATGCAGGGAGGACAGGCCGGAATGCTCACCAAGACCCTGCTGCCGCAGTCGGTGGCACGCGAGATCCAGACGATGATCCAGACCGGCGTGCTGAAGCCGGGCGAGAAGATCCCGTCGCAACGCGCATTCTCCCAGAAGTTCCGGGTCAGCCGTGCCTCCCTGCGCGAAGCCCTCCTGACGCTGGAAACCCTCGGGCTGATCAAGACGGAACCCGGCCGCGGCACCTTCGTCACGGGCGCCGGAGCCGGCGCCGGCGGCGCGATGGCCCCCTGGCGCTACGCCGACAGCTATTCGGTGTTCGACGTGTTCCAGACGCGGCTGATGCTGGAAGGCCAGATCGCGGCGCTGGCTGCAGGGCGTGTGGCCCAGACGCAGCTGGAGCAGATGGAAGAGGCGACGCGCCAGATGGAGGACTGCTGGGCGCGCCAGGATCTTCTGGCCAACGTGGAGGCGGATCTCGCCTTCCACGGCATCATCGTCTCGGCCTGCAGCAACACGATGCTGCGGGCGCTTTACCAGAATGTGCGCCAGCAGATCACCGAAACCCAGCGCCAGCCGATCCCGATCACCGACCCGGAGCGCATGCGCGAATCCATTGCCGAGCACAGGCGCATCATCGCGGCCCTTCGGGCTGGCGATGCAACCGCAGCTCGCCGGGAAATGGAAACCCATATCCGCAACACCGCCCGCTGCGCCGGCCTGGAGCCCTGACCGAACCGGCCTGAATCCTCGAACCGGCGAGCAACCGCAGGTTTGCAGGGCCGCCGGCCTTCATCGTTTCGCAACAATCGCGATGCACGCCCGTCATTGAAGCTCCGTATGAAGGCCCCGCGTCTGAACGCGGGGAAGCGGGGCCATGGCCGGGATCGTTGTCGAGAATGTTACGAAGTCCTTCGGGGACACGAAGGTCCTGCGCGGGGTGTCGCTGAGCGTCGCGGAGGGAGAATTCGTGTCGCTGGTCGGCCCGTCGGGCTGCGGCAAGACCACCTTGATGCGGATCATTGCCGGGCTGGAGACGGTCACATCCGGCGAGGTGTCGATCAGCGCGCGGCAGGTGACCCGTCTGCGCGCCGCCGACCGCGACGTGGCGATGGTGTTCCAGAATTACGCGCTCTATCCGCACCTGACCGTGCGCCAGAACATGGCCGTGCCACTGGTGATGCGCCGTCTGACGACAGCTGAGCGCCTGCCCTTTGCCGGCTACATCCTGCCCTCGGCCAAGACCAAGCGGGCAGACATCCAGACGGACGTCACCCGCGCGGCGGAGCTGCTGGCCATCGACGGGCTGATGGACCGCAAGCCGGCGCAGCTCTCCGGCGGCCAGCGCCAGCGCGTCGCCCTCGGCCGCGCCATCGTGCGCAAGCCCAGCGCCTTCCTGATGGACGAGCCGCTGTCGAACCTGGACGCGGCGCTGCGCGTGACCACAAGGACCGAGATCGTCGCGCTGCATCGCCGTGTCGGCGCTTCGACGGTCTATGTCACCCATGACCAGTCCGAAGCCATGACCATGTCGGACCGCATTGCGGTGATGATGCAAGGCGAGCTGCTGCAGGTGGCGACCCCGGAAGAGATTTACGCAAATCCGGTTGATCTGCGCGTTGCGCGTTTCATCGGTTCGCCGGCGATCAACCAGATTTCAGCTGACGTGACCGCATCCGGCGTCGTTGAGGTACAGGGCCAGCCGGTCGGGCTGGTGTCGCCGGCGCGCGGGCCCGTTGTCCTCACCATCCGCCCGGAAGACCTGACACTGGGGTCCGAGGGACTTGCCGGAACCGTCGAACACGTTGAATTCCTGGGCGAAAGCGTCCTGCTGCATGCAAGGCTTGGCGGCGGCGAGCTGGTGATCGCCCGCGTCGCCCCGTCGGACCGGGCGCATCTCGGCCTCGGCCAGCCGGTTAGGCTGGCACTGCGCCCGGACCGGGCGATGCTGTTTGCGACCAGCAACGAGCGCCTCGCCTGCGCGCCCTCGGACGACGTGGCCACCACGCCGGTGAACCGGGAGGCGGTGAATGGCTGACCTTGCGCTGACCTCCGGTCCGGCCGTGCCGCGCGAGGGTGTCGCCGCGCGGCAGACGCGCGGCTTCGGCACCATCCTCGTCGCCTGGATGCTGATGCTGCCGGCCATCGTCACCTATGTGCTGATGATCCTCTTGCCGCTCGTTGCCGTTCTGGCGCTGGCCTTCACCGACTATGAATTCGGTGCCCCTGGCTTCCGCTTCATCGGCCTCGACAACTTTGCCGAGATGCTGGGCGACCGGACCTTCGGCGCCTCGATCCGCAACACGCTCGTCTATTCGCTGTTCGTGGTGCCGCTGTCGATCGGCATCGCGCTGCTGCTGGCCGTGCTGATCGAGGCCGGCGCGCGCGGGCGGGCTTTCTTCCGGGCCGTGTTCTTCCTGCCGGTCGTGTCGCTGACGGTGGCCATGGCCACGGCCTGGCAGTATCTGCTGCATCCCTCAATCGGACCGCTGAACGCGGTGCTGCGCGATCTCGGCCTCGGCACGCCCAACTGGCTGGGTGCCTCCGAATGGGTGCTCGTGTCGCTGGGCTTCATCGGCGTCTGGGAAAACGTCGGCTTCAACCTGGTGCTGTTCCTCGCCGGACTGACCGCGATCCCGCGCGATCTTTATGCCGCCGCCGAAATCGACGGTGTGCGCAGCGGCTGGTCGAAATTCTGGCTGGTGACCTGGCCGATGCTGGGGCCGACGCTTCTCTTCGTGCTCATCATCACCATGACCCGGGCGATCCGCGTGTTCGACACGGTGCAGACCCTGACGCAGGGCGGACCGAACAACGCGTCCGAGGTGCTGCTGCGCACGATCTATCAGGAAGCCTTCCACTATTTCCGCTTCGGCTACTCGGCCGCCGTGACGCTGGTGTTCCTCGCCATCGTGCTGGCGCTGATGCTGGTCCAGACGCGGCTCATCGACCGGCGGGTGCATTATGGCTGAACCGAACGCAACGCGGTCCCTGACCGCCGACCTGCCGCGCCTGGCACTGCTGGGGCTGGCAGCCTTCATCGCGCTGGCGCCCTATCTCTGGATGATCTCGGTGTCGATGAAGCCGCAGAGCGAGGTCTTTGCCGCGTCGCTGGATCTCATCCCGAACGAGCTGGCCCTGATCGAGAATTACGGCAAGGTGCTGGAGCGGGTGCCGGTCGGCACCTACATCCTCAACGGCCTGATCGTCTGCTTCGGCATCCTGGTGTTCCAGATCCTGTTTGCCGTGCCGGCCGCCTATGCGCTGGCCAAGCTGAACTTCCCCGGCCGCGACATCGTCTTCGGCTTCGTCATGCTGGGCCTGCTGGTGCCCTACCAGACGACGGCGCTGCCGCTCTACATCGGCTTTGCCACCACGGGCCTGCTCGACACCTACACCGCGCTGATCGCCCCGTTCGTCTGTTCGGTGTTTGCGATCTTCCTGTTCCGCCAGTTCTTCCGCGCGCTGCCCGATGACCTGATCAACGCGGCGCGGATCGACGGCATGGGCGAGTTCTCCATCGTCTGGCGCGTGATCCTGCCCAACGCCTGGCCGGCTGCCACAGCCTTCGCGATCTTCTCCGTGGTGGCGCACTGGAACGACCTGTTCTGGCCGCTGGTGGTGGTGCAGAAGGGCGACCTCTACACCCCGGCCATGGGCATTCTCGCCTTCCGCAGTGTCGAGGCCGGCGAGGACTACGGCGCGCTGATGGCCGCCGCCCTGCTCGTCACCGCCCCGCTCGTCATCGCCTTCCTGTTTGCCCAGCGACGCTTCATCGAGGGCATCACCATGACCGGTCTCAAAGGCTAGGCCGGTCCTTTTCCCAAGGACGTGAACCATGAGCATCGAGATGAACATCACGCGCCGTCACACGCTCGCCCTCCTGGGCGGTGCGTCCGCAGGCCTCTTCATGCCGGCCATCGCCCGCGCCAATGTCACGGAAATCTCCGCGCATTATTCGATGCCGGCGATCTTCCAGCCGGCCCAGGAAGCCGTGCTCGCCGCCTTCTCGGCCAAGCATCCGGAGGTGAAGGTCACCTACGTCAACCCGACGCCGACCTATGAGGACGGCGCCCAGCTGCTGCTGCGCAACGCCACCACCGGCAACATGCCGGACGTGTCCTTCCAGGGCCTGAACCGCCTGCGCATGTTCGCCGAGCGCGGCATTGCCGTCGACCTCGCCCCGCTGCTGGCCCAGATGGGTGACCCGGCCGAATTCGGCTATTCCAAGCCGATCCTCGGCCTCGGCTTCCACGGCGGCATGCAGGCCGGCCTGCCCTTCGCCACCTCGAACCCGATCAGCTATTACAACGTCGACCTGTTCAAAAAGGCCGGCCTCAACCCGGACGCCTTCCCGACGACCTGGGACGGCGTGATCGAGCACGCGCAGAAGATCCGCGCCCTCGGCAATGGCGTCGACGGCATGTTCTTCCGCTGGCCGGGCGATGACTGGATGTTCTCCGCCCTGCTCTACGGCCATGGCGGCCGCATGCTGAACGAGGCCGAGACCGAAGTCGCCTTCAACGGTCCGGAAGGCCTCGCCGCCCTGACGCTGCTGGACCGCTTCGTCAAGGAAGGCGGCATGCCGAACTACGCCGGCACCGCTGACCTGCAGGCCTTTGCCGCCGGCCAGCTCGGCATGATGTTCCGCACCACCGCCCAGGTCCGCTCGATCGCCAACTCGGTCGGCACCAACTTCGAGATGCGCACCACCACCCTGCCGGTCATCGACCCGGTCAAGGGTCGCCTGCCGACCGGCGGCGCCGGTGCCATGATCACCACCAAGGATGCCGCCAAGCAGGAAGCCGCGTTCAAGTTCATCAAGTTCGCCACCTCGGCCGAGGGCACGACCCTGATGGTCAAGAACACCGGCTACGTGCCGTGCAACCAGATCGCCATCGACGACAGCAAGTATCTGGGTGAGTTCTATGCCCAGAACCCGCTGTTCCAGGCCGCGACCAAGCAGGTTCACCTGATGCAGCCGTGGTACGCCTTCCCGGGCCAGAACTCGGTGCGCGTGACCCAGGTGATGGTCGACAACCTCGCCCGCATCGTCGAGCAGAAGGCAACGCCGGAAGTCGTGCTCGCCGACATGGCGACGGAAGTCGCCAAGCTGATCCCGCGCAAGTAATCAGGTCAGCAGGCTGCGCGGCGGTCCCGTCGCGCAGCCTTCGCGCCTCATCGGCAGGCGCGCGTTCAACTGCCCCCCTTGTCCCCTGTCCCCTTCACCTCCAACTGCAGAAAAAAGACCCACAAGAGGATCCCATGACCATTCGCATCGCCCAGATTTCCGACACGCATCTGTCGCCGGAAAAGCCGTTCTTCCGGGAGAATTTCGACAAGATCGCGGAAAGCCTGCGCGACAGCCGGCCTGACCTCGTCCTCAACACCGGCGATCTGGCGCTGGATGGCGCCGATCACGAGGCAGATCTCGTCGAGGCTCGCGCCGCCCATGACAGCCTCGGGCTGGAGTGGCATGCCCTGCCCGGCAATCATGACGTGGGCGATCACCTCGATGTGGCCCGCCGCCAGCCGGTCAACGCCGCACGCCTCGAGCGCTACCGCTCGGTGTTCGGTCCCGACTGCTGGAGCCTCGATGTTCCGGGCTGGCGCCTCCTTGGCCTCAATGCCCTGACGCTCGGGCTGGATCTGGCCGGTGCGGCCGACCAGGAAATGCTGGTGCGCGATGCGGTGGCGGATCTCGGCGGCCGGTCGCTGGCGATCTTCCTGCACAAGCCGCTGATGGACGAGACCTACGAGGAAGACCTCGCCAGCAACCGTTTCACCACGAAGGGACCGCGCCAGAAGCTGCTGGCTGCACTCGGCAGCGTGACCCCGGCCCTGATTGCCTGCGGCCACGTGCACCAGTACCGCGACACGCTGGTCGCCGGCACGCGGCATATCTGGGCTCCGGCCACCTCCTTCATGATTTCCGATCCCTGGCAGCCCGGCTATGGCGTCAAGGCGGTCGGCTATGTCGAACATGCCTTCGAGGCCGACGGCAGCTTCTCGCACCGCCTCGTCGGCGTGCGCGGTCTGGTGCACCACGACCTCGCCAGCTACCCGGAAGCCTATGGCGACGTCCGCGCCTGGGGTCCGGGCAACGCCTGAGGGCGTGGGACGCGCAGACTGCTGTGTGCGGATGAGGCCCGCCGATCGGGGGGCCGGGGAAGCGCGATCCTGCATTGTCCGTCATCCCGGGTGCAGCGCAGCGAAGACCCGGGACCGGTGAGCCACGGCCCGGCCGCGTCGAGAACGCAGACATTTTTGAGACCTCGACTCTCCGGTCCCGGCTCGGCGCTTCGCTGGGCCGGGATGACGCCGGGAAGGGCTGGAGCTTTGGAACAGTCGAGCGGCTTCATCCGGGGAGAAGGCGCTGCGGCGAGCCGCCGGGCTGTGGCATTGATGCGTCAGATCTGCCCTCGCCCTTGCATTCTCCCGCGACTTGCACAACAACTCGCGCCGGGTCCGGGTGGCTGTCTCAAGGCGCATCCGGGCACTGAAAGGATGACCGAGATGCCGACCGCCGCCCCCACACCGATCCCTGGCCTTGCCATCGACCTGCGCCGCGACGTGGCGGAGATGGAGACCCTCAAGGACGTGCTGCGGCTGGCCGTCAGCGCCTTCGAGAGCGCCGACCTCTACTTCGGCCATGGCTCGTCGACCGCCCTGGACGAGGCGGTGTTCATCATCCTGGAGACGCTGCGCCTGCCCATCGACGACTTCAACACCTGGGCCGACGCCCGGCTCAGCGCGCATGAGAAGGCGTTGCTCGGCGAGCGGCTGGCGCTGCGCATCGAGAAGCGGTTGCCGGCAGCCTACATCACCGGCCGCAGCTACCTGCTCGGCGTGCCGTTCAGGTCGGATGCGCGGGCGCTGGTGCCGCGCTCCTACATCGCCGAACTGCTGCGTTCGCCCTTCTTTGACGGCTCCGACCCGGCGGTCAGCCTGATCGGCGATCCCGAAGAGGTCACGTCCGTTCTGGACCTGTGCACCGGCGGCGGCTCGCTGGCGATCTTCGCCGCCTATGCCTTCCCCAATGCCAGGGTGGATGCGGTCGACCTGTCGCCGGAAGCCTTGAGCCTTGCGGCGGAGAATGTCGCCGAGCACGGGCTGGAAGACCGCATCGAGCTGTTGCAGGGCAACCTGTTCGAGCCGGTGAAGGGCCGCACCTACGACCTGATCATCACCAACCCGCCCTATGTCCATCCGGACGTGATGGACGTGCTGCCGGACGAGTTCCGGCACGAGCCGGAACTGGCGCTGCATGGCGGCCATGACGGGCTGGATCTGGTGCGCGAGATCCTGGCCCGCTACCGCGACCACATGAACGAAGGCGGCGGCATCCTCTGCGAGATCGGCGAGGACCACGAGATCCTCGATGCGGATTTCCCGGAGCTGCCGTTCCTGTGGCTGGCGACGGAAGAATCGGATTCCGAGGTGTTCTGGCTGCCGGCCAGGCCGCAGTGGGGTTGAGGGGTGGGCTGAGGCCGGCACGACGGCCTCACGCGATCACCCCTCCTTGCCCGGGTCATAGGCCAGCAGGCGCAGCGCATTGAGCGTGACGAGGACGGTGGCGCCGGTGTCGGCGAGAATCGCCAGCCACAGCCCCGTCACCCCGAGCACGCTCGTCACCAGGAACACCGCCTTCAGTCCAAGCGCGATGGCGATGTTCTGGTGGATGTTGCCCATGGCCTTGCGCGCAAGGCGCAGGAGGCCGGCCACGTCGCCGACCCGGTCCCGCAGGATGGCGGCGTCGGCGGTTTCCAGTGCCACATCGGTGCCCGAGCCCATGGCAACGCCGACCGACGCCTGCGCCAGCGCGGGCGCATCGTTGATACCATCACCGACCATCATCACGCCGCCGTCAGAGGCCAGCTCCCGGATCGCGCGCACCTTGTCTTCCGGCATCAGCTCGGCCCGGACCGCGAGCCCGAGACCACCTGCGATGGCAGCAGCCGTGCGGGCGTTGTCGCCGGTGAGCATGACGGCCGCGACACCGAGCCCGTCCAGCTGGCGGATGCCGCTGCGCGCATCCTCGCGCGGTTCGTCGCGCAGCGCGACGAGGCCAAGAAGCTGACCATCCCGCAGGACACAGACGACCGTCTTGCCGTCGCCTTCGAGCCGGGTTGCCACTGCCTCGGCCGGACCGGACAGGACCTTCAGCTCCGCCGCATGACGGGGCGAAACCACCTGGACGTGCCGGCCTTCAACGGTCGCCTCGACACCCTTGCCGGCCATGGCGCGGCCACCTTCGGCGGCCGGAATGGCGAGGGATAGGGCTTGGGCCCGGGCGACGATGGCCTTTGCCAGCGGATGGGACGACCCGGCCTCCACGGCTGCGGCCGCCTGCAGCAACGCGGCATCATCGGCCCCGGCCACGGGCACAAGATCGACCACCTGCGGCCGGCCTTCCGTGAGGGTGCCTGTCTTGTCGAAGGTGACGGTGCGCACGCGGGCGAGCGCCTCGATCACCGCTCCCCCCTTCATCAGCAACCCGCGCCTTGCGCCGGCCGACAGGGCCGAGGCGATGGAGGCAGGCACGGAAATAACCAGCGCACAGGGGCAGCCGATGAGGAGCAGCGACAGGGCGCGATAGATCCAGGTGTCCCAGTCCGCGCCAGTGCCCAGCGGCGGCACAATGGCGACCAGCGCGGCAAGGCCGACGATGAAGGGCATGTAGTAGCGGCTGAAGCGGTCGATGAAGCGTTCGGTCGGCGCGCGGGCGCTTTCCGCCTCCTCGACCAGCTTGATGATGCGGGCGATGGTGTTGTCGGCGGCCGCGCGGGTGACCTCGACCTTGAGCAGGGCCTCGGTGTTGATCGAGCCGGCAAAGACCTCGTCGCCCGCGCCCTTCGTGCGCGGCACGCTCTCGCCGGTCACCGGACTTTCATCGACACCGGAGAGGCCGGAGCGGATGACGCCATCGGCGGGAACGCGGTCGCCGGGGCGGACCAGCACGATCTGGCCGGGCGCAAGGCTGTCGGCTGCCACCTCGCGGGTGCCCGTGGGCGTTTCCAGCAGGGCGGTTTTCGGGACGAGACGCGCCAGCGCCCGGATGCCCTCGCGGGCCCGGTCGGCAGCAACGCCTTCCAGCACCTCGCCGACAGCAAAGAGGAAGACCACGAGCGCCGCCTCTTCCGCCGCGCCGATCAGCAGCGCACCGGCTGCGGCGATGGTCATCAGCATCTCGATGGTGAAGGGCATGCCGGCCGAAAGCGCGGCAAAGGCTCTCCGGGCAACCGGCAGAACGCCGATGATGCAGGCGGCAACGAAGCCCCAGGCAGCCAGACCGGGCGACAGCACCAGATGCGCGCCCCAGGCCAGGCCGAGCAATGCGCCGGTCAGGACCACGAGCTTGCCCTTTGCTGTGCGGTGCCAGCGGCGGCGTGCGTCTGTGACGACAGGCGCGGTCCCCGTCATGGCCGCGTCCGGTCCGGGCCCCTGGTCATGCGTGTGGCGGGAACCGTGGTCGTGCGCATGGTGATGCCCATGGTCGTGCCCGTGATCGTGCCCGTGATCGTGCCCGTGATCGTGCCCGTGATCGTGCGGATGGTCGTCCTGCCGGTGCGCGCCATGGCCGCAGCCGCAGGGCTCCGCCAGGGCCGCAGGTGCCGGCGTCGAGGCGGCCGCGGGGCGCGCCGTGATGCCGTAGCCCAGGGCCGTCACCGCAGCCTCGACCCGCTCGCGCGGGGTCACGGTGGCGTCCAGGGTCAGCCGCAGCCGTTCGGTGATCAGCGTGACGTCCACCCCGCTCACCCCGGGCAGCCGCTCGACCGCCCCCTTCACCTTGCCGGCGCAGGACCCGCAGTCCATGCCGGTGACGGTCCATTCGCACAGGACCGGGTCAGTTGCCTTCGTCATGTCAGTCTCCTCGCCCAGCGGCGATCATGCGTCCTGACGATGGCGTAACATCTCTAGTCACTAGAGCTTCAAGAGGGAAAATGGGGCCTGCGTGATTTTGCGCAGCCGCTGCAAAACCTGTCAAAAACCGAATTGGGGTATGGGCTTAGCCGGGCTTTCATGAGACAGAGGCGCGGCGGTGGTTCCGCCGCAAGAACCCGCCCGACGCCCGATGGCCCCTCCCCGCCCCCACGCCCGGTCCGCATCACGGTCGCCTCGCCGCGCTCCGCGACGGATGCGCGAGGAACGACGGATGATGCCAAAAGCGGCATGCCCGGATAATGGCCTTGCCCGCATTTGCGGGAAAGTTCTACCATCTGGTCAAAAAGCTTGGGAGCCAACAGTAAGGGGACAGAGATGACGCAGAAATCCAGTCTTGATGTCAGCCGCCGCAGCCTGCTTCTGGGCGCCGGCGCAACCTTGGCCGGCAGCGCGCTGCTGCCGCGCATGGCCTTCGGCCAGAGCCCGATCAAGGCCGCCGGCATCTACACCGTGCCGGTGGAACAGCAGTGGGTCAGCCGCATCCACATCGCGGCGGAAGCTGCCAAGGCCGCCGGGCAGATCGACTACACCTTCACCGAAAACACCGCCAACACCGACTATCCGCGCGTCATGCGGGAATACGCCGAAAGCGGCGTGAAGCTGATCGTCGGCGAGATTTTCGGCGTCGAGCAGGAAGCCCGCGAAGTGGCGGCCGAATATCCGGAAGTCGCCTTCCTGATGGGCTCGTCCTTCATGCCGGACGCTGCCCTGCCGAACCTCGCGGTCTTCGACAACTACATCCAGGACGCGTCGTATCTCTCCGGCATCATCGCTGGCGCCATGACCAAGTCCGGCAAGATCGGCATGGTCGGCGGCTTCCCGATCCCGGAAGTGAACCGCCTGATGCATGCCTTCATGGCCGGCGTGAAGGAAACCCGCAAGGACGCGACCTTCCAGGTCAGCTTCATCGGCTCCTGGTTCGATCCCCCGAAGGCCAAGGAAACCGCCTTCGCCATGATCGATGGCGGCGCGGACATGCTCTATGCCGAGCGCTTCGGCGTGTCGGATGCGGCCAAGGAACGCGGCGTGCTGGCCATCGGCAACGTCATCGACACGCAGAAGGACTATCCGGACACGGTGGTGGCCTCGGCCCTGTGGCACTTCGAGCCGACGCTGCAGAAGGCGATCGCCAACATCAACGCCGGCAGCTTCAAGGCCGACAATTACGGCGTCTATTCCTTCATGAAGGAAGGCGGCTGCTCGCTGGCGCCGCTCGGCACCTTCGAGGGCAAGGTTCCGGCCGCAGCCATGGACCTCGTCAGGACGCGGGAGGCGGCGATCAAGGCCGGCACCTTCACCGTCGAGATCAACGACACCGAGCCGAAGTCCTCGTGAGCGGCACGACCCAGGAGGCGCGGGACATCGTCCTGCGCCTCGACGGCATCACCAAACGCTTTGGCCCGCTCGTCGCCAATGACGCCATCAGCCTGACGCTTGCCCGCGGCGAGATCATCGCGCTGCTCGGCGAGAACGGCGCGGGCAAGACGACGCTGATGAACATCCTCTTCGGCCATTACACGGCCGATGCGGGACAGGTGGAGGTGTTCGGCAAGCTGCTGCCACCCGGCCAGCCGCGTGCGGCGCTTGCGGCTGGCGTCGGCATGGTGCACCAGCACTTCACCCTCGCCGACCACCTCACCGTGACCGAGAACATCCTGCTCGGCACGCAGCCCTTGTGGCAGCTGGGCCTTGGGCTCGGCGCGGCCCGGGACAAGATTGCGAAGCTTTCCGCCGATTTCGGCCTTGCCGTCCATCCGGATGCCAAGGTGTCCGTGCTGTCGGTCGGCGAGCGGCAGCGGGTGGAGATCCTCAAGGCGCTCTACCGCGACGCGCGCATCCTGATCCTCGACGAGCCGACCGCCGTGCTGACGCCGCAGGAGACGGACGCGCTGTTCGAGACCCTGAAGAAGGCCGTGGCGCGCGGGCTCTCCATCGTCTTCATCAGCCACAAGCTGCATGAGGTGATGGCGGTGGCCGACCGCTGCCTGGTGCTCCGGCATGGCAAGCTGGTCGCCGAACGCGACACGCACCAGACCTCGGGCGCCGAACTGGCGGCCCTGATGGTCGGCGGCACCGTGCCGGAACTGAGCCCCTCGACGGCCAGGCCCGGCGCGCCGCTGCTGCTGCTGAGCCGGGTCACGACCCCGGATGCGGAAGCCGCGCCCGGCCTGAAGGACGTGACGCTGACCCTCCGCGCAGGCGAGATCACGGGACTGGCCGGGGTCTCCGGCAACGGCCAGGCCGCCCTGTCGGACCTCATCGGCGGGCTGATCCGGCCCCAGAGCGGCACGCTGGAGCTGGCGGGCGCGACCGTGGCCGCGTGGTCGGCGCATGACGCCATCCTCGCCGGCATCGCCCGCATTCCGGAGGACCGGCACAAGACCGGCACCATCGCCGATTTCAGCCTGACAGAGAACGCCATCCTCGAGCGCTACCGCGAGGCGCCGTTCAGCCGCAAGGGCTGGATGAACTGGGGCGCGGCCGAGGGCTTTGCCCGCGACATCATCCAGACCTATGACGTGCGCTGCCCCGGCCCGGACGCGCGCATCCGGCTCCTGTCAGGCGGCAACATGCAGAAGCTGATCCTCGGCCGGGTGCTGGAGCCGGGGCCGAAGGTCATTCTCGCCAACCAGCCGGTGCGCGGCCTCGACATCGGCGCGATCACCTTCATCCATTCCCGCCTGATCGCCGCCCGCGACGCCGGTGCGGCCGTCCTGCTCATCTCGGAGGATCTCGACGAGGTGCTGAAACTCTCCGACGTGGTGCATGTCATCTACGAAGGCCGCCTGTCGCCCGGCTTTGCCCGCGGCAGCATGGGGCCGGCCGATCTCGGCCTGTGGATGGCCGGACAAGGATTTGACCATGCGGCTTGAGCCGATTGCCAACCCGGGCCTTGCCCGCCGCATCGGCCTGCCCGTGCTGGCGCTGGCGATGACCGTGGTCTGCGGCTCCCTGCTGGCGCTGACGGCCGGGGCCGATCCCTTCGACACGCTGCGGCTGATCGTGGTCGGTGCGGTCGGCAGCAAGTTTGCCCTGCTTGAAACCCTGAACCGGGCAACGCCGCTGATCTTCACCGGTCTTGCAGTCGCCGTCGCCTTCCGCGCCAGGCTCTGGAACATCGGCGCGGAAGCCCAGCTCTATGCCGGGGCCATCATCACCGTGCTGATCGGCACCGGGGCCACCGGTCTGCCGCCGTTGCCGCTGCTGGTGGTCACCGGACTGGCCGCCATGTTTGCCGGCGCGGCGATCCTGATGCCGCCGGTGCTCCTGAAGACCCGGCTCGGCGTCGACGAGGTGGTGACGACACTGCTCCTCAACTTCATCATGATGCTGTTCGTCTCCTACCTGCTGGAAGGGCCGCTGAAGGATCCGGCCGGGATGGGCTGGCCGAAGTCGCCGGCGCTGGCGAAGGAGGCGAGGCTGCCGCGCATCGTCGACGGGCTCCGGCTGCACTGGGGCTTTGCCCTGGCGATCCTGTCGGCCATTGCCGTCTGGGTGATCCAGACGCGCACGACGCTCGGCTACGAGATCCGCGCCGTTGGCCTCAACGCGAAGGCTGCGAAATTCGCCGGCATTCCGGTGAACGGCGTGCTCGTCAAGACCGCGCTCCTCTCCGGCGGGCTGGCGGCACTGGCCGGCTACAGCGAAGTGGCGGGGCTCAAGGGCCACCTCAGCCTCGATCTGTCGCCGGGCTTCGGCTACACCGGCATCATCGTCGCCATGCTGGCGCTGCTGAACCCGCTCGGCGTCATCCCCTCGGCCATCTTCGTCGCCGGCATCTTCGTCGGGGCCAACAGCATGAGCCGGGCGGCGAACGTGCCGACCTACATCGCCGACATGCTGCTCGCCATCGCCCTCCTGTTCATGGTGCTGGCGATCCTCCTCACACGTTACCGGGTGAAACGCGGATGAGCGAGATCTTCGACATCCTCCTCACGGCCTCGTTCTGGGCCGCCACGATCCGCATCGCCTCGCCGCTGATCTTTGCCACGCTCGGCGAGCTGATCTGCGAGCGCGCCGGCGTGCTCAATCTCGGCATCGAGGGCATCATGGTCATCGGCGCCTTCACCGGCTGGGTGGCGGTCTACATGGGCGCGCCGCTGTGGTGGGGCGTGATGGCGGCGATGCTGGCGGGCATGGCCTTCGGCCTGCTGCATGCGACGCTGACCGTCCCCTTCGGCCTGTCGCAGCATGTGGTGGGGCTTGGCGTGACGCTGCTGGCCACCTCGACCAGCTATTTCACCTACCGCCTGATGCTGCCGCAGGTGACCAGCCCGCCGAAGATCGAGCCGTTCCAGCCGCTGCCGATCCCGGGCCTGTCCGACATTCCGCTCCTGGGCGAGGCTCTGTTCAGCCAGACGGCGCTGACCTATGCCGCCTTCGTCCTGGCGCTGGTGGTGGCGCTGGTGCTCTACCGCACGCCGCTTGGCCTCGCGCTGCGCGCGGTCGGCGAGAACCCGGCCGCCGCCGCCGCGCAGGGCCTGTCCGTGACCGGCCTGCGCATGGGCGCGGTCATCGTCGGCTCCGGCCTCATGGCGGTGGGCGGATCGTTCCTGACCCTCTCCGCCTTCTCGTCCTTCTTCTTCGAGATGGTCAACGGGCGTGGCTGGATCTGCATCGCGCTCGTGGTCTTCGGCGCCTGGCGTCCGGGCAAGGCGGTGCTGGGGGCGATCCTGTTTGCCGCCTTCGACGCGCTGCAGGTGCGCCTGCAGCAGACCGGCATCGGCGCCATCGTGCCGTATCAGGTGTTCCTGATGCTGCCTTTCATCCTCTCCATCCTTGCCCTCGTCATCATGTCGCGCCGCGCCGAAGTGCCGGCCGCGCTGATGCAGCCCTTCAACAAGGGAGAACGCTGACATGTTCGATCTCGTCATCTCCGGCGGCACGCTGCCCGACGGCACCGTCGCCGACATCGGCATCCGCGGCGACCGCATCGCCGAGGTCGGCCGGATCGAGGCAGCCGCGCAGGCCAGCGCCGGACGGGTCATCGACGCCAGCGGCGACCTCGTGTCGCCCCCCTTTGTCGACCCGCATTTCCACATGGACGCGACGCTGTCCTACGGCCTGCCGCGCGTGAATGCCTCCGGCACGCTGCTGGAGGGCATTTCGCTCTGGGGGGAATTGCGCGAGATCGCCAGCGTCGAGGACATGGTGGCCCGGGCGCTGACCTATTGCGACTGGGCCGTGTCGATGGGCCTGCTCGCCATCCGCACCCATGTCGACACCACGCCGGACCATCTGCGCGGCGTCGAGGCGATGCTGGAGGTGAAGCGCAAGGTCGCGCCCTATCTCGACCTGCAGCTGGTCGCTTTCCCGCAGGACGGGCTCTACCGCACCAAGACGGGACGGGAGAATGTCCTTCGCGCGCTCGACATGGGCGTCGATGTGGTCGGCGGCATCCCGCATTTCGAGCGCACGATGGAGGATGGCGCGGCCTCGGTGAAGGATCTCGCCCGCATCGCCGCCGAGCGCGGGCTGATGCTGGACCTCCACTGCGACGAGACCGACGATCCGATGAGCCGCCATGTCGAGACGCTGGCCGCCGAGGTGACCCGGCACGGGCTTGGCGGACGCGCCGCCGGCAGCCACCTCACGTCCATGCATTCCATGGACAATTACTACGTCTCCAAGCTGCTGCCGCTGATCGCCGAAAGCGGCATGACGGCGATCCCGAACCCGTTGATCAACATCACCCTGCAGGGCCGGCACGACACCTTCCCGAAGCGGCGCGGCCTGACGCGGGTGAAGGAGATGCAGGCGCTTGGCATCACGGTCGGCTGGGGCCAGGACTGCGTGCTGGACCCCTGGTACTCGCTCGGCACCGCCGACATGCTGGATGTGGCCTTCATGGGCCTGCATGTGGCGCAGATGACGCACCCTGAGGAAATGGCCCGCTGTTTCCGCATGGTGACGGAAGACAACGCCAGGATCATGAACCTTGAGGGCTACGGCCTGAAGCCCGGCTGCATGGCCTCGCTGGTGGTGCTGGACGCCGGCACGCCGACCGAAGCGCTGCGCCTCAGGCCCGACCGGCTCGCCGTGGTCTCCAAGGGCAAGGTGGTGGCCGAACGCAGCCGCAACGACGCCCGCCTCAGCCTTGCTGGCCGCCCGGCAAGCGTCCGCCGGCGGCACCCGGCCGCCTAACGCCGCGACCGGGCCAGGCGGCGGACGACGAGGAGCCCGCCGCCGAGCACGACCGCATAGGCCCCGAAGGACAGGGCAGCGGCCAGCGCCAGCCAGACGAGCCCGGCAGCAAGCGCCGGCAGGAGCAGCAGCACGTCCTCGACGGGCGCGAGCAGATCCGGCATGCCCCAGAGCACGAGGGCCATGGTGACGGCGGCCGCCGGAACCAGCACCTTGTCGGCCAGCGCGAAGGGGCTGACATAGCCCCGCGTCCGGCACAGCACATAGAGCGTGACCGCGTAGATCCAGACACCGGCGGAGGTGCCCATGGCAAGGCCGGCCGCGCCATGCTCGGCGCTGAGCAGCGCCTTCAGCGCCACGTTGACGACGGTGGCCCCGGCCAGCGCCTTCAAGGGGGTGGTCATGTCGCCGCGCCCGTTGAAGGCCGCGACCAGCGTGCGGATGGCAAGGGCCGCCGGCAGGGCGACCGCATAGGCGGCCAGCACGGCGGCCGAACCGGCCGTCGCTGCCGCGTCGAAGGCGCCGCGCTGGAACAGCACCCGGATCGCGTCTTCGCCAAGGAAGGCCATGGCAAGACCGATGGGCAGGCCGACCATCAGGCAGATGCGAAGCGCGCGATCCATCACGCCGCGTGCCTTGTCCTCGGCACCGACGCCGGCGTCGCGGCCGATTTCCGGCAGGACAGCTGTGCCGAGCGCGATGCCGATCACGCCCAGCGGCAGCTGGTAGAGCCGGTCGGCATAGGCCAGATGCGCCAGTGCACCGGTCGGCAGGAAGCTGGCGAGGATCGTGTCGGCAAAGACGGCGACCTGCACCACGCCGGCCGTCAGCAAAGCGGGTCCGAGCCGTTTAAAGAACAGCGCCACCTCGCCGTCGCGGCGCGGCAGCGGCAGGGAAAAGCCGAGGCCGGCGCGGGCGACGGCCGCGGTGAGCAGGATCACCTGCAGGACCCCGCCGGCCAGCGTGCCCCAGGCGGCCGCATGGGCCGCATCGGGGAACCACTGCACCGAGAAGAAGGCCGCGATCATGGCGAGGTTCAGCAGGATCGGGGCGGCGGCAGCGGCGGCAAACTTGCGCTCGGCATTGAGCACGCCGGACATCAGCGTGACGACGGACATGCACAGGAGATAGGGGAAGGTGATGCGGGTGAGGTCGATGGCAAGCGCCCGCACGCCCTCCTCGCCCGTGCCGAGGCCGGGCGCCAGCAGGAACACCAGCCAGCCGGTGGCAAGGAGCGCCAGCGCCAGCAGGACAAGGTTCACCAGCATCAGCCAGGACAGCATCTGCGAGCGGAAGGCCCGCGCGCGCGCCTCCCCGTCCCGCTCCAGCGTCGCGGCATAGGTGGGCACGAAGGCGGCGTTGAAGGCGCCTTCCGCGACGATGGCGCGGAAATGGTTGGGCAGGCGGAAGGCGATCAGGAAGGCATCGGCGAGCGGCCCGGCACCAAGCACGCTGGCCATGACCAGATCGCGCAGGAAGCCGAACAAGCGGCTGACCAGCGTCCAGCCCCCGATGACACTCAGCCGCCGCAACATGACCCAGTCCCCAATCAACGCATTTGCAATGGCCGTGAGGCTTAGGCCCGGGCCGGGAAAATGACCAGCGGTTTCTTGTGCCGCCCGCCGGAAGACGCGGCGCGTCAGCTGATCCGTCCTGCTTTGGGTGGAAGAGCGGATGTGCAACCTTGACAGGCAGCGCGAGCGACCGGCATGTTGCGACGCGAACGTGGTTCCGTCGAAGGACGGATGAAAAGGGAACACGGTGAGGCGTACCCATCAGGGACCGAGACCGTGGCTGCCCCCGCAACTGTGAACGGAGAGTGTGCGTCTACTCATGCCACTGGGAGGCCCAAGGCCAGATCCCGGGAAGGCGGACGCACACGGCGACCCGTGAGCCAGGAGACCTGCCGCGCTCAGTCACCCGGCCTTCGATACGGGGTGTGTCGAGGCGCGGTTTCCCGTTGAGGTGACACCCAAACCTTGCCGTCCTTTGGGCGGACGCTTACCCGCGTCCGTTTGCCAGGCGGTGCGTCTTCCTATGCTGGCGCGGGCACTGCCCGCCGCCAAACGCGGGTGTTTGTCATGAAGAACCGGTTCACCACCGGCATTGCCTTGCCGTGCCTTCTGGCCGGCGGGCTCATCCCTGCCCTGTCCCTCACCGCCGTCACGTCTGCGGCCGCAGAGCCGGAACAGCTTGAAGCCATCGTCATCAGCGCCGGCCGGACGCCTCTGGAAGCGGAGAAGGTCGGACGCGCCACGACCGTGATCACGGGCGCGAGCCTCGAAAAATCGCAGGTCCGCTATGTTGCCGATGCGCTGCGGCAGGTGCCGGGCGTTGCCGTCTCGCGGACGGGGTCTTTCGGCGGCCTCACGCAGATCCGTTTGCGTGGTTCGGAATCCAACCATGTGCTGGTCCTGATCGACGGCGTCGAGGTGGCCTCGTCGTCGTCGGGGGAATATGACTTCGGTGGCCTTCAGGTCTCTGACATCGACCGGATCGAAGTGCTGCGTGGACCGCAGGGCGCCCTTTATGGCTCGAACGCCACATCCGGCGTGATTCACATCGTGACCAAGGGCGGCATCCGGAACGGTCAACGGATCACGGCCCGCAGCGAGGTCGGGACCGACAAGACGGTCTTGACCGACCTGCTGGTCCAGGGCGGCAATGACCGCATCGACGGGGCCTTCTCGGCGACGCTGCGGCGAACCGACGGCTTCAACATCTCCGACTATGGCAAGGAGAAGGACGGCGACCGCAACGTCACCTTGAACGGCAAGGTGCGGGCCGACCTGACCGAAACGCTGGTGCTTGACGCCAACCTGCGCTTCGTCACCCGCAAGTCAGACACCGACGACCAGGACTTTGCCTTTCCCGACCGTCCGACGCAGGGCCAGGTGATCGATACCTTTAGCCACAACAAGACACGCGAGGTCTATGGTGGCGCGGGGCTGACATGGTCCCTGTTCGAGGATCTGTTCGTGCAGCGGGCGCGGGTCGAGTACACCGATCTTCATCGCCGCGGCTTCAACTCGAACAACCGCAACGGCAACGACGACAACCGCCTGCACCTCAGCTACCAGGGCACGCTTGCCTTCCAGACCGAGAGCTTCCTGCAGGCTGCCCACAGCCTCACCGGCGCCGTCGAGTGGGAGCGCGAGACCTACCGGAATGCCTATCCGGGCAGCCCCGATCAGGGCCGGCGGCAACAGCGCGACCTGTCGGGCTATGTCGGCGAGTACCGGCTGGAGCTTCTGGAGCGGATCTTCCTGTCCGGTGCGTTGCGCTATGACCGCAACGAACAATTCAAGGACACTCTCACCTA
The DNA here is from genome assembly GCF_009915765.1 of Pannonibacter sp. XCT-53. NCBI lineage: Bacteria > Pseudomonadati > Pseudomonadota > Alphaproteobacteria > Hyphomicrobiales > Stappiaceae > Pannonibacter > Pannonibacter tanglangensis. Next base: position 116,325 of record NZ_JAABLQ010000001.1, on the reverse strand, counting down.
CAACGCCTCGGCCGCCTACCTCCATCAGGAGACCGGCACACGGGTGCATGCCTCGATCGGCACGGGTGTGACCAACCCGACATTCTTCGAGCAGTTCGGCTTCCAGCCCTCGCGCTTTGTCGGCAATCCGAACCTGACACCGGAAGAGAACTTCGGCTGGGACATTGGCGTGGAGCAGAAGCTTCTCGACGGGCGGCTGACCGTCGACGTGACTTACTTCCGCGAACGTCTTGAGGATGAGATCCAGACGCGCTTCCTGCCAGGCTTCGCCTCGAGCCCGTTCAACCTGCAGGGCACCAGCAAGCGCCAGGGCGTCGAAGTGTCAGCCACCGCTCAGATCCTCGACGGCCTGACCGCCCGCGCGTCCTACACCTATCTCGATGCCCGTGAGCCGAACGGCCAGAAGGAAGTCCGCAGGCCGATGCACAGCGGGGCAGCGGGACTGCAGTACACATTCCTCGACGGCCGCGCCTCTGCCTTCGTCGACGCTGTCTACAACGGACAACAGATGGACAGCGAGTGGGTGAACGCCACACCCCGCAGCCGCGTGAAACTTGACGACTATCTGCTCGTCAATCTCGGCGCCGACTACAAGCTCAATGACAACTTCACGCTCTACGGCCGGGTCGAGAATGCCTTCGACCAGACCTACGAGGAGGTCTACGGCTACAACACCCAGGGCGCGACCGCTTTCGTCGGCATCAAGGGCACCTTCTGAGGAGATCGCGCATGACCATGACTGCAGACTCAAGCCCGCAGGCAGCCGTCCTTTTGCTCCCTGTTGCCGGCCCTGCACCGACAGACGTTCGCAGGGACGCGGAAGGCAAGATCAGCCGCGAGATCTGGGACATTCCGGCAACGCAGGAGGTTCTCGAACCCCTGCTGCGCGAGATTTTCGAGGAACACTGGCAGGGCATCCGGTTTGGCCCGATCATCGAAGGGGCGGCCTATGAATGGAAGTGCCCCGGCGCTCCGGTGAAGATCAGCCTGTTCGACGCCTACCTGACGGTGATGTTCGCCAATGGCGGGCATTTTCACCTGTGCATCGGCGAAAACATGGGCTCGCCGAAGTTTCCGACGCCAGAGGAGAAGCGGCGGCACCGCAAGCCTTCACGAGCGTCGTTCTTCCGCAGCTTCGGACGCGATGGCAAGCCGGTGAGCTGGGGCTTCGAGATGGTCAATGGCGCAGGTGAACCGATGATCTCGGTGTTCCTGCCCAATCCCTTCATCGAGGACAACGACAGCCTGTCGGAAACCCCGGACTTCTCGCGTCTCGCAACCTGGCGTGCGCTGTCGGCCCGCTGGCTGGGCCGTCCGGAAGAGGCCCTCGACGCAGAAGGCAAGGGGTTCCGCCAGTCATGAACCGTCCGGGCCGCCTGACGGTTGCGGTCCTGGCGCTGCTGATGCCCTTCGCTTCAGCTGCGGCCATGGCCGAAGCCCCTCCTGGCCCGATCCCGCAGGGTCAGGAGGGGCAGCGGGTTGTCTCGATGAACCTGTGTACCGACCAGCTGGCATTGCTGATCGCGCGGCCCGGGCAGCTCGTGTCCGTGTCGCGTCTGGCGGCGCGCGCAGACATGGCAGTGGTCAGCGACCTTGTCACGCCCGAAATGGCAATCAACCACGGGCTGGCGGAGGAGATCATCCGACTTGAGCCGGATCTGGTTCTGGCCGGCATCTACACGACCCGGGCAACCGTGCAGCTCCTGAAGCGGCTGGGGACCCGGGTCGAGGAATTCACGCCCGAGGCAAGTTTCGACGATCTCAAGGCCAACATCCGCCGCATGGCGGACCTGCTTGGCAACAGGGAAAGGGGCGAAGCGCTGGTCGCAGCCTTCGAGGCGGAACTGGCAAAAACGCCGGCGCAGTGGACTTCGGGTGAGGCTCCCGTTGTCGGGTCCTACGCCACCAACACCTACACCGCCGGCGCCGGAACCCTGGAAAACCAGATCGTGCGCGCAGCGGGCCTGCGCCATCTTGGGGAAGACATGGGCATCAGCGGATCACGGCGCGTGCCGCTGGAGCGGCTGCTTCTGGCGGATCCGGACTACGTGATGATCTCGCCGCGCTTCGTGAACAACCCCTCCCGGGCGGCCGAGATCCTGCGCCATCCCGCCCTCGACCTGCGCTTCCCCGACGAACGGCGGATCGCGGCGGACGTGCGCTACTCGATCTGCGGTGCCCCCTTCACCGCCGAGGCGGTCACCCGGCTGCGGCAGGCTGTCGAGCGGACCGAAATGAAGCCGGAGGAAAGCAGCGCCAGACCATGACCAATCATTTTTCACGCCATCCGGTGCAACTGGCCTGGCTGCTGGCGCTTTTGTGTTTCGGCCTGTTCGGCCTTTCGCTGGCTCTCGGAGAAGTCTGGCTCAATCCGCTCGGGCTGCTGATGCCTGCCGGTTCGGATACGCAAACGGTCGACGCCGTCATCCTGCGCGAGATCCGCCTGCCGCGCGCCGTTCTGGCGGCGGCCATCGGCGCGGTCCTGGGGCTTGCCGGAGCGGTGCTGCAGGGTCTGTTACGCAACCCGCTGGCCGAACCGGGGCTCATCGGCGTGTCGGCGACTGCCTCGCTCGGCGCGGTCATCGCCATCTACAGCGGTGCCTCGGCGCTGTTCGGCCTCGCCCTTCCGCTCAGCGCCCTCACCGGGGCACTGGCCGCCGTCGTGCTGCTGCAAGTCCTGGCGGGCCGGTCCGGCGACCGGCTGGTGCTGATCCTCGCCGGTGTCGCCATTTCGTCACTCGCCGGTGCCCTCACATCGCTGGTGCTCAACCTGTCCGACAACCCCTTTGCCGCGATGGAGATCGTGTTCTGGCTGATGGGGTCGCTGACGGACCGCAGTCTGGTGCATGTCGGACTGGCCCTGCCCTTCATTGTCGTTGGCGTGGCGCTGCTTCTGTCCTGCCAGCGCGGGCTGGAGGCGCTGTCCCTTGGCGACGACGTGGCGGCAAGCCTTGGCATCAGTCTCGGCGGCCTGCGACGCCGGGCGATCCTGGGGACAGCCATCGGCGTCGGTGCCGCGACAGCGGTGAGCGGTGCGATCGGCTTCGTCGGCCTGATCGTGCCGCACCTGCTGCGTCCGCTTGTCGATCACCGGCCGGGGGGGTTGCTGTGGGCAAGCGCCCTCGGCGGGGCGGCCTTCCTGCTGGCCGCAGACTGCGTGGCGCGGGTGATCCTGCCGGACAGGGACCTGAAGCTCGGCGTCATTACGGCAACGCTCGGAGCTCCCTTTTTCCTCTGGCTGCTGGTCCGCCTCAGAAAGGATACCGAATGAACAGCCATGCCTTCCCCGGGCTCCTGGTCCAGAACCTGACTTTGAAGCGCGGGGACAAGACAGTCGTCGAGAACGTCAGCTTTACCCTGCCCCGCGCGGAACTGGTCGGTCTCATCGGACCGAATGGTGCGGGCAAGTCGAGCCTTCTCAAGGCTATGGCCGGGCTTGGCCCGCGCGGCAGCGACATCCTGTGGCAAGGGCGGCCATTGGCACAGATGACCTCCGCCGAACGCGGGCGCACACTGGCCTTCCTGCCGCAAGAGCGCAGCGTTGTCTGGCCGCTGCGCTGCCGCGATGTTGTCGCGCTCGGCCGCATGCCGCATCAGGCCGGAGGGCTTGGCTTCATTCGTCCGGCACCGTCTTTTGAGGACCTCAGAAGTGTCGAAGACGCCATGCGCCGGATGGACGTTCAGGCCTTCGCCGACCGGCCCTTTGACCGCCTTTCGGGCGGCGAACAGGCGCGCGTCCTGATTGCACGGCTGCTTGCACAGGACCCGCGCCTGATCCTTGCCGACGAGCCTTGCAACGGTCTCGATCCGGAGCATCAGCTCGCCCTCATGCAGTGCTTCCGTGACCTGGTCGCCGACGGTGTCAGCGTCGTGGTCTCGCTGCATGACCTGACGCTGGCCAGCGCCTGGTGCGACCGTCTCCTGTTGCTCGACACGGGAAAACTCGTTGCTGATGGCAGCCCGGCGGCGGTGCTGACTGCGGACCGGATGGCCGCGACCTACAACATCCGCATCGGACATCTGCAGAGCGATCACCGCCAGCTGGTCGTGCCGATCGCGCGGCTCTGACAGCCAGAGTGTTGAGCCGCAAGCCAAGCCGACGATGTCACTTCATCAAAAGTCAAATGCATTTGACAATTGTGTCATTGACCCGGCATAACCTCGGGGAACCAACTTCCAGAGGGGACGGAGACGGCTGTGAAGAACGTCAAGACGACCGAGGAGATCGCGCTCGGCATCCGCAGGCGGGTGTTCGAGCATTGCATGCGCAACAATGGCGGCTACCTGAGCCAGGCTTGCTCGGCAGCTGAACAGCTCGCCTTTCTCTACAACGAGGCGCTGAAGCTCGGCGATCCGACCCTGCCGATGATCCCGCCCCCGTTCGGCGGCGTCCCTTCGGCCGAGAACACGACCTACGTGACGGGCGCGGGCTACAACGGCCCCTTCGAGCCGCAGTTTGACCGGCTGTTCATCGCCCCGGCGCATTACGCGCTGGTTGCCTATGCCACGCTGATCGAGGTCGGCCGCATGGCCCCCGAAGGCCTCGAGATGTTCAACAAGGACGGCTCCTCGGTCGAGATGATCGGCGCCGAGCACAGCCCCGGCATGGAGGTGCACAACGGCACGCTGGGCATCGGCCTGTCGACCGGCGCGGGCCTTGCCTGGGGCCGCAAGCGCCGCGGTGAAAGCGGCGAGGTCTGCGTCTTCATGTCGGACGGCGAAGTGCAGGAAGGCCAGACCTGGGAAGCCGTGCAGGCCGCCGCCCACCATGGCATCGACAATCTCTGGGCGATCATGGACGTGAACCGGCAGCAGTGCGACGGCGCCATGGACAGCGTCATGACCGTCGGCGACATCGCCACCAAGCTGCGCAACTTCGGCGCGGTCGTGGCCGAGATCGACGCCCATGACCTCGCCGCCATGCGCCAGGCCAGGGCGACCCCGCATGACGGTCAGCCGCTGATTATCCTGGCCAACTCCTCGCCCACCAAGGGCATGGAGTTCCTGATGCGCCGCTTCCCGCGCCTGCACTACGTCCGCTTCAAGTCGGACGCCGAGCGCGCGGAGATGAACATCGCGATTGCCGCCGAACTGGGCATCGAGCCGATCAAGCTGGGGGAACACTGAGATGGAAATGGTCAACCGCCCCTACGCGGCCGCCTTCGAGAGCTACGCGGTCAAGAACCCGGAGGTGCTGTGCCTCTCCGCCGACCTGACCTCGAGCTGCGAGATCGACGGCTTCCGTGACCGGCATCCCGAACAGTTCCTGTCCATGGGCATGGCCGAGCAGAACATGCTGTCCTTCGCCGGCGGCCTTGGCCTCGCCGGCTTCCGGCCGTTCATCCATACGTTCGGCGTGTTTCTCTACCGCCGTCCCTATGACCAGCTGATGGCCTCCATCGCCTATCCGCGCCGCAAGGTGCGCCTGATGGGCTTCCTGCCGGGCATCACCACGCCGGGCGGCATGACGCACCAGGCCATCGAGGACATCTCGGTGATGCGCACCATCCCGAACATGACGGTGCTTGAAACCGGCGATGCCACGGAAGTGGAAGGCATCGTCGAGGCCGCCGACAGCATCGACGGCCCGGTCTATGCCCGCGTGCTGCGCGGCTCGGTGCCGCGCCTGTTCAAGGATCCGATGAAGGTCGGCGAGCTGCGCGTCCTGTCCGAGGGCAGCGACGTGCTGGTGATCACCGCCGGCATCACCACGGAAGAGGCGATGCGCGCCGGTGGGGCGCTGGCCAAGGTCGGCGTCTCCGTCCGCCACCTGCATCTCAACACGCTGAAGCCGTTCGATGCCAGGGCGATCCTCGACCACGCCGCCAGCGTGCGCTACGGCGTGATCACGCTGGAAAACCACCTGATTGCCGGTGGCATCGGCTCGATGACGGCGGAAGCCATGGCAGACGCGGGCATGGGCCGCCGCCTGATCCGGCTGGGTCTCAAGGACACCTATGCCCATGGCGGCTCCAAGCCCTATCTGATGCGCTACTACGGTCTCGACGCCATGGCCCTGGTCAAGGCCATCGAGGACCTGACCGGCCAGCAGACAGGCATCGACGAGGACGCCCTCGACAGCGTGCGCGTCGACGCCGTGCATTCGGCCGTCAAGGCGGAGGCGCTGTGATGCGCTTTGCCGTCACCTACCGCATCTTCGCCGCGACCGAGGCCGAGGCGCGCCAGCGCGCGGCCGAGATCGCCCTGGAACAGACCGTCGAGGTGCCCCGCGATGTGGTGCCCGACGGCTACATTGCCGACGAGATCATCGGTCGCATCGAGGAGGTCGGACGCGAGAGCGAGGCGACGTTCCGGGCCGTCATCAGCTACAGCCCGGACAGCGCCGGTTTCGAGATCGCCCAGTTCTTCAACGTGATCTTCGGCAATTCCTCCATCCAGCGCGGGCTGAAGGTGATCGACATTGCCCTTGGCGCAACGATGCAGGCCCGCCATCCCGGGCCGCGCTTCGGCATCGAGGGCATCCGCCGGCTCGCCGGGCGACCGACGGGCGGCATGATCGCCCCCGTGCTGAAGCCGCAGGGCCTCGGGGCCGACGCGCTGGCCCGCATCGCCTATCTCTGCGCCAAGGGCGGGGCCGACATCGTCAAGGAAGACCACGGCATCATGAACCAGCCGATGGCGCCCTTCCGCGAACGTGTCGAGAAGACCGCTGCCGCCCTGGCGCGGGCAGAACGGGAGACCGGCCGCAGGGCGCTCTATTTCCCCTCGCTTCCCGGCGACCCGCAGGACATGGACGCCAATGTCCGCTTTGCCCGGGACGCCGGCGCCGACGGCATCCTGATCATGCCGGGCCTGCTCGGCTTCGGCATCGTTGCCCGGATTGCCGCCGACGAGCGGCTCGCCATGCCGGTCATGACCCATCCGAGCTTCCTCGGACCTTATGTCCTCTCGCCCGACACCGGCTTCACCCATGCCATGATGTTCGGCACGCTGCAGCGCATCGCCGGCTCGGACATTTCCGTGTTCCCCAATGTCGGCGGCCGTTTCGGCTTCACCGTGGCCGAATGCCAGTCGATCGCCGATGCCTGCCGCTCCACATCCGGCCCCGGCCGGGCGATGCTGCCGAGCCCCGGCGGCGGCATGAGCGTGGAGCGCGCCGGTGACATGGCCCGGATGTACGGCAGCGACGTGGTCTATCTCCTCGGCGGCAGCCTCCTGCGCCTCGGCGACGACATCGGCACCGGCATCACCGCCATGCGCCAGGCGCTGGACGAGGTCGAGCGGGAACAGGGTTGAACCCGGCCGCAGAATGACCTATATTTTTTATAGGTTATTCATGTGAAGGTTACGTTGACAGCCTCCGGCACAACCCTGCCGCGACGCCTGTCGCGGCAGCAGGCCAAGAACGAGACCAGACGGCTTGCCGAGGCAGGGCATGTTTCCTTTACGCGGCATGTTTTAGAGCGGGGCGTCGAGCGAAACATCTCGACATCCCAGATGCTCGCATGCCTGATCAAGGGAGATGTGGTGACTGATCCCTGGCTCTCGGACAAAGGTCATTTCAGGTTTGACATGGCCCGACACCGACGGGGTGAAGAGTTGACCCTGGCCGTCGCGCTCGATGTCGAGCGGGACGTCGTCGTGATCACCGCCTACTGAGTGCGACCCTGGACTGCGGAGCGCAGGCAATGAGCTATCATTACAAGGCCAGCGGGCTCGACAACATCGTTCTGGTGAACGGCTATCGGATCGAGCAAGATCCCGACTACGGCGAGCTGGTGCACATCGAGGACATTCACGGTCTGCATCGCGCGATCGCCCGGCGCCTGATCTCCATGCCCCGCCCGCTGACGGGCGCCGAGTTTCGGTTCCTTCGGACATGTCTCGACATGTCCCAGCCGGCCCTCGCCCTCTCGCTGGGTTCGACCGAGCAGAACATTCGCAACTGGGAAGTGAAGGGGCGGACAGTTCCGGTCGCCAACCAGCCGGCTGACAGGCTCCTGCGCGTCCTGGTCCTCGCCCGTCTGTTCGCTGACGAGAGCGTGGGGGAATTCCTGGACCAGCTTGCCGGAGGAAACACCGGCCCTGACGAGCCGCTGGAGCTACAGCATGCGCGTGACGTCTGGCTATCGGCCGCCTGATCGCACATGGCACAAACCGTCATGCGGGGCCGGGGTGGGTAACCATTCCGGCTTTCGTGTGTCTGTGGGGGCGCTGGCGCCGTCTCGCGACGTCATTCCGGACAAGGGGAGCGAAGCGCACCGCAGATCCGGAATCCAGCGCTTCTGTGCGAGCGGAAGCGAGCCCGGAAGCAGATCAACACCAGCCCCACGCACAAGGTGGTTTTGTCGCGCTGCGCGCGGCTGATGTCTGGATCCCGGATCCAGTCCGGGACAGGCCCCGGCTCGGCGCTTCGCTGACGCTCAGCTGGGCCAGGATGACGGCACAGCGAGCGCAGCAAAAAGCCGGAGCAGTTGCCCGCTCCGGCTTACTGTTTACCCGTCTCACGAACACTCAGCGCTTCGGCAGGGGCATCCAGGCCGGGACGGCGACGTCGGCATGGGCGAAGGCGGGCATTTTCTGGCCGAGTTCTTCCATGTTCTTGATGTCGAGCTCGTTCAGCATCTTCTGGGTGATGAGCGTCGGCGGCACGATGACGCTGCGGCCCGGATCTTCACCGGCCAGAAGCTGTGCGAGCGCGCGGACGGAAACTTCGCCCACGACGGCCGGGTTGGTGGCGGCCGTGGCCTTCCAGGCAGAGCCGGCTTCACGCATGGCGGCGATGTCCGAGGTGGACACGTCCGCCGAGTAGATCGACACCTGACCGGACATGCCGGCCTCATCGACGGCGATCTTCACGCCCTTGGCGAATTCGTCGTAAGGGGCGAAGACCACGGTGATGTTCGGGTTGGCCGACAGCACCGAACGGGCCTGATTGGCGACCGAGTTGGCAATCGGATTGTCGAGCGTGCCGAATTCGGCCACCTGCTTGATGCCCGGATTGGCAGCCTTGACGGCCTTCCAGGTCTCGTCGCGGCGGTCGAGCGGGGCGATGCCCGGGACATAGACGTAGCCGGCGGTCCAGGTCGTGCCGTTGTCGGCAATTGCCTGCTCCAGGGCGAGGCGGGCGAGGTCACGGTCGGACTGCTCGATCTGCGGGATCTTCGGGTTCTCGACATTCACATCGAAGGCGACAACCTTGATGCCGGCATCGACCGCGCGCTGTGCGGCGGCCTGCATGGATTCGGTGAGGCCGTGCTGGATGATGATGCCGTCAACGCCGAGGGCAATCGCCTGATCGACCATGTCGGCCTGCAGCGCGGCATCCTGGCGGCTGTCGAAGACGCGCAGGTCAACGCCAAGCGCGGCAGCCTGCTTCTCGACGCCGGACAGATAGGCCTGGAAGAAGTCGCCGGTGGAGAGATAGCGCACCAGCGCGATCTTGACCTCGGCCGGCTTGTCGAAGGGCTTCGGCATCTCGGCGGCAAAGGCGAGACCCGGGACCATCGCCGCCGTGGCGGCAAGGGCCGTGAAGAGACGTCTGGTAATCATGATTCCTCCCGTTGCTGTTTATGTGGTTCGCATCAGCCGCGTGCCCGTCCCCCTCGGCCGGACAGCGCGAAAGTGAAGACAAGGGCAATGACGAGCACGCCGCCCTTGATGAAGTCCTGGGTGTAATAGGGCGCATTCATCATCGTCAGGCCCTGCAAGAGGATGCCGACAAAGAGCGCGCCGATGGCGGTGCCGAAGGCATTCGGCTTGGAGGCGCCGAGCACGGCAAAGCCGATGAGGGCGGCCGCGACGGAATCGAGCAGCAGGTTGTTGCCCGAGGCCACGTCACCACGCCCGAGACGGGCCGCCAGCAGGACGCCGCCGAAGGAGGCGAGCGTGCCGGAGATCATGTAGGCCGCCACCTTGTAGCCGTTGACATTGGCCCCGGCGAGACCGGCAGCCTTGGCGTTGGAGCCGATGGCATACATGAGCCGGCCGTGACGGGTCAGTTCCAGGAACACCCAGACGCCGATGGCGATGAGCACGAGGAACACCACCGACAGCGGCACGAGATTGGGCAGGATGAAATCCAGCCGGTGCCGGCCGAGCATCAGGAAGCCTTCCGAGAAGACGCCGCTGGCTGTCGAGCCGTCCGGCAGGGTCATGCCGGTGGAGATGGAACGGCCTTCGGTCGGGATGCGCTGCAGGCCGACGAGCAGGAACATCATGCCGAGCGTCGCCAGCAGGTCCGGCACCTTCATCTTGACGATGAGAAGGCCGTTCACGAGACCGACGAGCAGGCCCATGGCGAGGCAGAGCGCCACGGCAGACACGGCATCCAGCTGCCAGACGACCATGGCATAGGACGACAGCATCAGGGCGGAGGTCGCGACCGCGCCGATCGACAGGTCGAAGCCGCCGACGACCAGCGTGGCGGTGACGCCGAGCGCCAGGATGCCCGTGATCGCCACCGACTGCAGGATGAAGACGGCGCTGTGCGGCGACAGGAAGCCTTCCGCCATGACGCCGAAGAAGACGATCAGCCCGGCCATCAGCACCAGGAAGCCATATTTGATGGCCAGATCGATCGCGTTCGGGGAACCACTCTGCATCTTACTGTCCTGCTGCGCTCGGAAGCGATGCATCGACCACCTGGGCCATGATCGCGGAGACGTCGATGTTTTCGTTGCGGTGCTCGCCAACGATGGAATGTTCGCTCATCACCAGCACCCGGTCGGCAATCTCCAGCGCCTCGTCCAGTTCAGCGACGAAAACGATGGTGGCGCGGGTGGCGGCGGTTTCGCGGATCTTGTGGCCGATGTCGCGCCTTGCCTGGATGTCGACGCCCTGGAACGGTTCATCGAGCAACAGGAGCCGCGAGGCCTCGGCCATCCAGCGGGCAACCATCACCTTCTGCTGGTTGCCGCCCGACAGGGTGCCGATGCCGTCGGTGGGCGACTGGCAGACGACGCCCATCTCGGAAATCATCCGCCGGGTCGTGGCGAGCTCCGACGCGCCGCGCACGAACTGCGCCGTGCTGTGGCGCTTCAGGAACGGCAGCGTCAGGTTGCGCAGGATGTCGAAGTCGGCAACGACGGCGTTGACCGGCCGGTCCTTGGGCGACAGGAACACGCCGGCATCAATGGCCGCGCGAGGACTGGCCGGGCGATGCGGCTTGCCATCAAGCCGGACCTCGCCGGAGACGGCCTCCCCGGTGCCGAACAGGACGGAGGCAAACTCCGACTTGCCGGCGCCGACCAGACCCGTGATCGCCACGACCTCATTGGCATGGCAGGTCAGGGAGAACGGCCGCGCCCCCGGCCGCAGCACCAGATCGCGCACCTCGAGCACGGGCAGACCGGGCTGAGGGATGGTGATGTCGACCTCGGTGATCTCGTGACCGAGCATTGCCCGCACGGCGCCGGAATAGTCGAGTTCCGGGCCTTCAAAGACACCGGAAATGCGGCCATCGCGCATCGACACGATCCGGTCGGCAAGACGGCGAATGTCGGACATGCGGTGCGAGATGTAGAGAATGGCGACACCCCGGGCGCGCAGGCTGTCGATGAGATCGAACAGCCGCGAGGCCTCGGCGGCGGACAGCGACGAGGTCGGCTCGTCCAGGATCAGAAGGCGCGGCTGATGTGCCATGGCGCGGGCGATGGAGACCAGCTGCCGGTCCGCCAGTGACAGGCCGGCGACCGGACGGCTGACGTCAATGGTGAGACCGACGGCTGCCGCGATCTCGCGCGCCCGGGCCCGCATCTTGCGGCCATTCAGGAAGACACCGCCACCGCTGGCCAGACCGTCCAGCAGCAGGTTGGAGGCCACATCCAGATCCGGCACGACGCCGTCATTGATGTTCTGGTGGACCGTGACGATGCCGGCCCTGAGCGCCTCGGACGGCGTCGCAGGCTTGAAGGGCTGGCCAGCCAGGGTCACGCTGCCGCTGTCGGCCGCATGCACCCCGCACAAGATCTTCACGAGCGTCGATTTTCCGGCCCCGTTCGCTCCCATCAGAACGGTCACCTGCCCGGCGGACAGGTCCAGATCAACGCCGCGCAACACCTGGTTCCGGCCAAATGCCTTGCATAGGCCAGCCAGGCGGACTGCCTGCTCACTCACGGTGTAATCTCCTCCACTGGAAACAGGCTACGTCCGGAAGCTTTCATATGTCAATACTGTTTGACAAATGCCTTGGAAGCCGATTTCCTGCATCGCATCAAACACTCACGCGGCCCCGAACGCCGCATCCTGAGACCGCACGTCGCACAAGGGAGGAGACCTGTGACCGACAGCCCCTACAAGGCCCTGGAGCCGGCGACCCTTGCCGACCGGCTGGGCAGCATTTCCGCCATTCGCGAGCGCACCGGCGATCCGGCACGGTGGTCCGTGCGGGAGGTCGGCGACGGCAACCTGAACCTTGTCTTCATCATCGACGGGCCCGACGGCAGCGTCATCGTCAAGCAGGCGCTGCCTTACGTGCGCCTCGTCGGGGAAAGCTGGCCGCTGCCGCTGAGGCGCGCCTTCTTCGAGTACAACGCCCTGATCCGGCAGGCGGAACGTGACCCGGGCAGCGTTCCGGAGGTCTATCATTTCGACGAGACGCAGGCGCTGATCGTGATGGAGTTCCTGACCCCGCACGTCATCCTGCGCAAGAGCCTGATGGAAGGGCGGATGCATCCCGATCTCGGCAAGGTGCTCGGCGAATTCTGCGCCCGCACCCTGTTCCGCGGCTCGGACCTGTCGATGCCGACCGCCCGGCGCAAGGCGGATCTGGCGCTGTTTGCCGGCAATGTCGAGCTGTGCGACATCACCGAGAACCTCGTCTTCTCCGATCCCTATTTCGCCGCCCCGCTCAACCGCCACACCCCGGCGCTGGATCCGGTGGTGGCCAAGCTCAGGGCCGACACGGACCTGAAGATCACCGCCCAGCATCTCAAGATGGCCTTTGCCAACAACGCCGAGACGCTGCTGCATGGTGACCTGCACACCGGCTCGGTGATGGTGTCGGACAGCCAGACCCGGGTGATCGATCCGGAGTTTGCCACCTATGGCCCGATGGGCTTCGACATCGGCATGCTGATCGCCAACTTCCTGATGGCCTATTTCGCCCAGGACGGCCACGCCGAGGCCCCCGGGGCCCGCGCGCAGTACAAGGAATGGATCCTGTCCGTCGTCGACGCGATCTGGAGCCATTTCAGCGCCGAGTTCACCCGGCTGTGGCGGACGGAGCGCAGCGGCATCCTCTATCAGGCGAGCCTGTTCGAGGATCAGGGCCACGGGCTTGCCGCCGAGAAGGCGCGTCTGGAGCGGCTGGCCGCCATCTGGCGCGACACGCTGGGCTTCTGCGGCATCGAGATGCACCGCCGCACGCTGGGGCTCGCCCACATCGCCGAATATGACCGCATCGAGGACGAGGCGCTGCGCGCCGCCTGCGAGGCCAGGGGCCTGATGCTTGGCCGCGTGCTGGCCGTCGGCCGGGCAGAGATCACCTCCATGGCCGAGGTGCTGGATCTGGCGCGCAAGATCAACGGAGAGGATTACCTATGAAAATCGACGGCACCCATTACCGCTCGATCTGGCGCGAGCCGTCGGGCGAGGTCCGCATCATCGACCAGCGCTGGCTGCCGCATGACCTCAGGATCGTGCCGCTGACCAACCGGGCGGAATTCGCCGTTGCCATCCGCGACATGTGGGTGCGCGGCGCCCCGCTGATCGGCGCAACGGCGGCCTATGGCGTGGCGGTACAGATGGCGGCGGATCCATCCGACGCGTCGCTTGCCGAGACCTATGACATTCTCAACGAGACCCGCCCCACCGCCATCAACCTGCGCTGGGCGCTGGACGAGATGATGAAGGTGCTGAAGCCGCTGAGCCCGGCGGACCGTGCTGCGGCCGCCTTTGCCCGCGCGGCCGCAATCAGCGACGAGGACGTGGAGATGAACCGGCAGATCGGCCTCAACGGGCTCGAGATCATCCGCGACATCTCGCGCCGGAAAGGCGGCAAGCGCGTCAACGTGCTCACCCACTGCAACGCCGGCTGGCCGGCGACCGTGGACTGGGGCACCGCCACCTCGCCGATCTATCACGCGGTCGAGGACGGCATCGACATCCATGTCTTCGTGGACGAGACGCGGCCGCGCAACCAGGGCGCCCAGCTGACCAGCTGGGAACTGAACAGCCATGGCGTGTCGCATGACCTCATCGTCGACAACGCCGGCGGCCATCTGATGCAGCATGGCGAGGTTGATCTCGTCATCGTCGGCACCGACCGCACCACGGCGCGCGGCGATGTCTGCAACAAGATCGGCACCTATCTGAAGGCGCTGGCCGCCAAGGCCAATGGCGTGCCCTTCTATGTCGCCCTGCCCTCCCCGACCATCGACTGGACTGTCGTCGACGGCGTGAAGGAGATCCCGATCGAGGAGCGCAGCGGCGTGGAAGTGACCCACGTGCAGGGCCGCAGCGAGGACGGGCGCATCCTGTCGGTGCAGATCTCGCCGACCGGCACACCGGCCCGCAACCCGGCCTTCGACGTGACGCCGGCCGAACTCGTCACCGGCCTCATCACCGAACGCGGCATCTGCCCGGCAACGACGGAAGGCCTCGCGGCCATGTTCCCGGACCGGGCGGGCCGGCGCTGACGCAGTTTGCGAAAAGGAAAGCCCCGGCCAGACGGCCGGGGTCCAGATAACCGAGACATATCCCGATTGGTGCTGGGGTCTCTCCGTGTCACCCCGGCCAAGCGCAGCGCGAGCCGGGGCCTACTCGCTTGCAGAGCTTTGGTCGGCTCGCAAAGCAGAAGAACAGTCGGACGAAGTTCGCCGAGCCGGGAGCGGCAACAAATCACCGCTCTGCGAACGAGTAGGCCCCGGATCTCCGCTTCGCTGCGTCCGGGGTGACAGCTGAGGGTACAGTGGCAACTTGAACCCCGCCCAGATGGTCGGGGCTCGGACCGCTGACATATCCCGACTGGTGCGAAGGACGCTCCGTGTCACCCCGGCCAAGCGCAGCGCGAGCCGGGCTGACATCTGAGGGCACGTTTTGTCAATCGCGCGTCAGCCTGGTCGAGCAGCATGACCGGACTGACGCAGGCAGGCTTCCCCTACTCCGCCAGCAACGCCTCGGCGACGCCGACGCTGGTGACGATGTGGGTGGCGTAGCCGCCGCGGATGGCGGCGCGGGTGGCGTCGACCTTGTCGAGGCCGGGGGTGACCAGGATGCCCATGTCCAGTCCCGCCAGCCGGTCGACGGGAATGCCGATCACGCGGGCGTCGAGCGGCCCCGGGATGGGCTTGCCGTCCGCATCGATAAAGCGGCCGCACAGGACCGCTGTCGCCCCTTGTGCGATGTACCAGTCCAGCTCGGTCAGTGTCGCAACGCCGGAGCCGACGATGTGGCTGGACGGCAGGCAGGTGCCAACCGAATAGAGGAACTTGTTGCAGGTGAGCAGGCGCGCGAGCTGGTCGCGGATGATCGGCTCGGCCCGCAGCTGCGCCGCGATGTCGCCATTGGTGAGGACGGCCGGCGCATGCAGGTTGAGGCAGAGCGCGCCAAGACGCTGGGCAAGGCGGGTGGAGCAGGCTTCCGCCGTGAAGCCATAGGGCGTGGCCATCGAGCCGACGAGCTGCAGCACCGTGAGATCCTCGATGCGGGTGTCGTCGCTGGCCTGCGCCAGTTCATAGATGGTGCGGCCCCAGGCAACGCCGAGGCGGTCGCCCTTTTCCAGCAGCTTCGGCAGCCATTCCGCCGCCCCGCGCACGACGCGCTGGAAGGTGGTCTCGTCATCGGCGCCCTCGTCCGGGATGACATAGGCCGCCGTCAGGCCGAAGCGGCTGCAGAGATCGACCGCCAGCCGGTGCCGCGTGAAGGCATCGGAATTGAGCGAGATGCGGATGATGCCGCGCTCGCGCGCGTCCTGCAGGTAGTTGACGACGGTGGCGCGCGAGATGCCCAGCCGGTCGGCGATCTCCTTCTGGTTCAGGCCCTCGTGGTAATACATCCAGGCCACCTCGATCACCACGTTCTCGCCGCTGATCTGGCCCGTCGTCCGCCGCTTCACACCCGCCATTCGCCCCACCATTTTATTTATGACAGCATGTTCTGACTTTTGTATAAAAGCTGCCGAAGATCAAGCTGATCCAGGCGCCGCATGCCAAGAGGCAGATGCTTGCGCGGGGATCATGTACGGGAGGATAGGAATGATCGCAAACCGGTGGCAAGACAGCGAAGCGGCGGCCTTTCAGGATGCGGCCGGTCAGGACCCGGCTGCGCGTGAACTGGCGCTGCGCGTTTACACCTCCCGTCTCATCGGCATGGACCCGGATCTGGTCATGCATGGCGGTGGCAACACCTCGGTCAAGCTGAAGGCGCGCGACATCTTCGGCGAGGAGCTGGACGTCATCCACATCAAGGGCTCGGGCTGGGATCTGGAGACAATCAAGGCTGCAGGCCTGCCGGCCGTGCGCATGGCCCCGCTGATGCGGCTGCGCGAACTGGCGGCCCTCTCCGACGAGGACATGGTCAACATCCAGCGCTCCAACCTGATGGATTCGACCGCACCCAATCCGTCCGTGGAAACGCTGCTGCACGCCTACATCCCGCACACCTATGTCGACCACACCCACGCCACCGCCTTCCTGACGCTCGCCAACCTGCCGGAAGTGGCGGAAGCGACCCGCGAGATCTTCGGCAGCAAGCTGGCGCTGGTGCCCTATGTCATGCCGGGCTTCGCGCTCGCCAAGCTTGCCGCCGAAACCTATGAGGCCCATCCGGGGATCGAGGGCCTCTTGCTCGTCAAACACGGCCATTTCGCCTGGGGGCCGACGGCCAAGGCCTCCTATGACAAGATCATCGAGCACACCAACCTGGTCGAGGAGTGGCTGGCCAGCCGCCGCCCGGGCAAGCTGGTGGCCGTGGCGCGGCCGCAGACCGCCAGCGTCGCCGAGACGCTTGCCACGCTGCGCGGGGCCATTGCCCGCCACCTGCCCGAAGGTGCGGCGATGCCGGTCTTCGACCTGCGCGACGGCGACGCGGTGTTGGACTTCCTGGAGCGCAAGGACCTGGCGTCACTGGCCACGCGCGGCGTTGCCACGCCGGATCACGTGATCCGCACCAAGGGCCATCCGCTGCATCTCACCCGCGCCGACGTCGCCCGGGGGCCGGAGGCGATCAGCGCGGTGGTGGACCGGTTCGTGGCCGACTACATCGCCTATTTCGAGCGCAATGCGCCGCGCTTCGGCGGGGCCAAGACCATGCTGTCGCCGGTGCCGAACCTCGCCTGGATCGAGGGGATCGGCCTTGTCGGCATGGGCGCGAACGCAACGGCGGCGCGCATTGCCGCCGACATCGGCGAACAGACGCTGCGCGTCATGGCAGATGGCGAGGCGCGCGGCGGGTTCTATCCGATCCGCGAGGCGGACCTGTTCGACATGGAATACTGGTCGCTGGAACAGGCCAAGCTTGGCAAGGGCGCCAAGCCCGCGCTGCAGGGGCAGGTCGTGCTGGTGACGGGCGGTGCCGGCGCCATCGGCCTGGCCACCGCCAAGGTCTTTGCGGCAGCCGGGGCGACGCTGTTCCTGGTTGACCGGGATCAGGCCGCCCTCGACACGGCCCTCGCCAGCCTCGGCCGCGACCACGCCGGCCACGCCTGCGACATCACGGCAAAGGGCGCGGCAGCCAGCGCGGTGGCGGCCTGTGTCGCCCGCTTCGGCGGCCTCGACATCCTCATCTCCAACGCCGGCGCGGCCATGACGGGGGACGTGGCAACGCTGGCCGATGAAACCCTGCGGGCGAGCTTCGAGCTGAACTTCTTTGCCCATCAGGCCTTTGCGCAGGCAGCCGTGGCCGTCTTCCGCCGCCAGGGCCGCGGGGGGCAGATCCTGTTCAACGTCTCCAAGCAGGCGGTCAATCCGGGCAAGGGCTTTGCTGCCTATGGCCTGCCCAAGGCAGCGACCTTCTTCCTCCTGCGCCAGCTCGCGCTGGAACTCGGCGGTGAAGGCATCCGCGTCAACGGCATCAATGCCGACCGCATCCGCTCGGGCCTGTTGACGCCGGAAATGATCGCGGCCCGCTCCTCCGCCCGCAACATCGACGAGGCGACCTACATGGGCGGCAACCTGCTGCGCAAGGAAGTCGAGGCGGTGCATGTCGGCGAGGCCTTCCTCGCGCTTGCCCGCTCGGAACGCACCACGGCGCATGTGATGACCGTCGACGGCGGCAACATCGAGGCCGCGCTGCGCTAGGGTGCGGTAAGGTAAGGTAAAATCTGGCAAGCCAAGGTCAGCAAGGCCGGGGCGGCGGGCCGCCCCGGTCCCGGATGCGGGGCCGGCGCGCGTCAGGCGGCGACGGCTGCGTCGAGGCGCTTGAGGCCGGACTTCAGCGCGGCGATGCAGGCAGGATCGAAGGCCGTGCCGGCATCCGCGTCGATGATGGCGAGGGCGCGGGCGATGGGCATCGCCCCCCGGTAGGGCCGTTCGGCGGTGAGCGCGTCGAACACGTCGGCGAGTGTCAGGATGCGCGCCTCCAGACAGACCTCTTCGCCGGACAGCCCGTGCGGATAGCCCTTGCCGTCGAGACGTTCGTGGTGGGCCCCGGCGACGGGGGCGATGTCGGCAAAGGCGGCAACGCGGGCCAGGATCTTCTCGCTGGCCAGCGGATGGCTGCGCACCTGCGCCCATTCCAGATCGTCCAGCTTGCCGGGCTTGTCCAGCACCTGGTTGCTGACCCCGAGCTTGCCGAGATCATGCAGCAGCGCGGCGCGGCGCAGCCACCGGCGGTGCGCGGGCGCCAGCCCCATTTCCTCCGCGATCAGGTCGGCGTAGAGCGTCACCCGGTTGGAATGGTCGGCGGTGTAGGGGCTCTTCGCGTCGACGATGTCGGAGAAGGCTTCGGCGATCTCGTCGAGGTAGTCCTCGTCGACCTCACGGTCGCGTCGGGCCGGTGCCATGGCAAAGACCAGGTCGGGCAGGTCGGGTCGCGCGAGATCCTCCCAGAAGCCAGGTCGACCGGCCGCCGTCTCGAAGGCCTGCACCAGCGCGGGCCGGAACCAGCTGCCCGAGCGCGCCCGGATTTCGGCCAGCGCGGCCGCCCGTCCGTGCCCGATCTGGAACACGTCGGCGACCTGCGCCAGCAAGGCGATGTTGGCGGCCAGCGGGACGGCCTCGCCCGCAAGGCCGAGCGGCTTGCCGGATCCGTCGACATGCTCGTCGAGGCAGCGGATGCCGTCCTGGACACCGGCGGAGAAGCGCATCTTGGCCGCGATGTCGGCACCGCGATGACACCGTGTCTCGATCAGGCCGCGCGAGATCTCGCCGCCATTCTGCAGGATGTGGACGATGGCGCGGATGCGCTCCGACAGGCCGGACTTCAGCCCGGTCTTGGCAAAGACGAAACGCAGCGCCGCGCTCAGCGAGCCGTCAATGGTCTTGAAGTCGCGCTTGAAGCTGATGTCATCCGCCAGATACAGCTCGCAGATGCGGGCCGCATTGCTGGAACAGCCCAGATCCTTGAGCAGGAGCGTGAAGTAGAGGTCGTCGACCGCCTCGCCGTCCAGCCCCAGCGCCCCGGCGACCGCCATGCCGATGTAGCAGCAGCGGATGCAATGGCCCTCGGGCTGCCCCTCTGTCATGTCGAGGGCAAAGCTCAGCGATCCGAGCAGTTCGGCCAGCCTGAAGGAGCGGGCCGGCGACGACCCGAGCGTGTCGAGATAGTGGCTTCTGACCATGCGTGGCTCCCCTGTTCGCACGGGTTGTCGCATGGATCGCTTAAGATCGCGTGTCGCAGTGCCCCGATGCGCCTTCCCGGTCCGCAGCAGCAATCCGGCGCGGCAGGCCGCGCCGGACTGGAAGACGGGGACTTCGGGCCCAAGGCCAGGGGTCCAAGGCAAGGGGGGCCAAGGCCAGGGGCGCCGGGAGCAGAGGCGGCGGGACCAGAGGCACCGGCGGAGACAGGTCACCCGGCGAGGCCGGCGCAGATCCGGGCCGCCGTCAGCGCTGTCGCCAGGCCTGGGTGCGGGCCAGGAGACCGCGCGAGGCCAGCATGTGCAGCAGGCGCGCGGCGACGTTGGTGTAGAAGATCATCATGCCCATGGCGGCAGCCGGGGCAATGTCGCCGGCGTCGTCCATGTTGAGCACGGCGATGGAGGCGAGCGCGGTGTGGGTCGAGTAGAGGAACACCACCGCCGACACGGTCGTCATCGCATTCACGAACATGTAGATCATGATGTCGAGGATCGCCGGCAGGCAGATCGGCACGGTGACCCGGGCAAACAGCCGGTAGAACGGCTGCCGCAGGGAAGCGGCGACCGGCTCGAACTCGGCGTCGATCTGCTTCAGCGCCGTCAGCGCGGTCAGGTGCCCGACCGTGTAGAAGTGCGTGACGGTCGAGACGACGAGGATCGTCATGGTGCCATAGAGACCGTGCAGGGGATTGTCCGGGTTGTTGAAGAAGAAGATGTAGGCAAGGCCCAGCACCATGCCCGGCACCGCCATCGGCAGCATGGCGAGGAAATGGAACAGACCCCGCACCGGCCTGACACCGGCAGTCTTTTCCACCATGTAGGCCCCGGCGAACACCACCGCCGTACCCACCACCGCCGTGACGGCCGCAAGCCGCACCGAGTTCCAGTAGGCCGACCAGCCGCCGCCATCCATCTTGTCGAAGGCGAAGTTGGTCAGGCCGAGGCTCATGTCATAGGGCCAGAACGTCACCAGCGCCGCCAGCTGGCAGACCCCGATGATGGTCAGGATGAACAGCGCCACAAGGCCGCACCAGCACAGGCAGAGGGCGTCGAACCAGGGATTGGCCTTGGGCTCGAAGGTCACCGACCGGGCCGACAGCAGCGACACCTGCTTCTTCTGCACCTGCCGGTCGATGAGGAAGGCAAGGACGGCCGGCACCAGCAGGACCACCGACACGACCGCACCCATCTCGAAGTTCTGCTGGCCGATGACCTGCTTGTAGATGTCGATGGCGAGCACGTTGTACTGGCCGCCGATCACCTTCGGCAGGCCGAAGTCGGTGACGACCAGCGTGAAGGTGACGAAGACCGCCGAAATCAGGCCATAGCGCGCGCCCGGCACGGTGACCGTCCAGAAGGTGCGCCAGCGCGAGGCCCGCAGGCTGTCGGCGGCCTCGTATTGCCGCTGGTCGGCAATGGCCAGCGCCGTCGAGATGATGATGAGGGCATGCGGGAAGGTGAAGAACACCGAGCCGATGATGATGCCGAGCGGACCGTAGATCGACTGGCCCATCAGCAGGCCCTTGAGCAGCCCCTGGTTGCCGAAGAGATAGATCAGCGCGATGCCGGGCAGCAGCGACGGCACGAGGATCGGCATCATCGCCACCAGCTTCATGGTCCCCTTGAACCGCATCCGGCTGCGGGTGAGCGCATAGGCGAAGCCGAAGGCGAGGCCGACCGTGAGCACCGTGCTGACCGCGGCGATGAACAGGGAGTTCTCGATGGAGCGGACCAGCGTGGGGCTGGAGACATAGGCGATGTAGTTCTCGATCCCGACCGAGGCGACCGGCCGGAGCGTGATCCGGCGCAAGGTGTTGCTGTCATACTCCACCCAGTCGGGCGAGCGGACCGTCTCGAGGCCGACCTGCCACGCCGCCCCGTCTGCGAGGGCGCGCAGGCGGTACTTCACGGGGCTGCGGAAGCTGAAATCGGGAAAGAGATCGGCCACCGGCAGCCGGGCATCGGCCGAGGCCCGCAGGTCCTCGGGTCCGAAGGCCCCCGCCGCGGCGTTGAGCGCCGCCGCCGTCACCGCCGGAGCAAAGACGCGCCCGGTGGGGTCGCTGACCTGCAGTTCGTAGGCGGACAGGTCGAAGCGATAGGTGACGAAGGACTTCGACAGCATCGCGTAGAGCGGAAGCGCCAGCGTCACGACGAGATAGAGCGCGATCGCCAGCATGAAGCCCAGCTTGATGGTCCCATCCCGGTCAAGCCCGAGACGGATCTCCTTTCCGGCAGGCAGGGTGTCGGCAGCGGCCATGATCATCTCCCTTTCGCAAACACGAGGACGCGATCGGCCGGCAGCTCGACGATGAGGTCCTGCCCGTCGCGCAGGTCGAAGCGCCGGACGGCATTCATCGAGAAATTGGCAACCAGCGGCGTGCCCCCCAGCTGCGCGCTGCGCAGATGCACGCGCCAGAACGAGCCGAGAAACTCCATCGCCGTGATCGTCACCGGCAGGTGATTGGCCCGCCCCGCCACGTCATGTCCCCGCGCATGGGGCAGGATGTCCTCCGGGCGGATGGCGACGGTGACCGCCGTGTCCTCGTCCAGTCCGCTGGCCTGCGCCTCCAGGACGGTGTCCCCTACGATGACCGCACCCCGGCGATAGCGGGTCTCGATGCGATTGGTCTCGCCGATGAAGTCGGCCACGAAGAGCGAGGCCGGATGACGGTAGACGTCGATGGGCGTCCCGATCTGCTCGATCACGCCGTGGTTCATGACGACGATCCTGTCCGCCATCGCCAGAGCTTCCTCCTGGTCATGGGTGACCATGATGGTGGTGACGCCGAGCTTGCGCTGCAGCTCCTTGATCTCGTGCCGCAGATGGATCCGCACCTTGGCATCCAGCGCCGAGAGGGGCTCGTCGAGCAGCAGGAGCCCGGGATTGATGGCGATGGCGCGGGCAAGGGCGATGCGCTGCTGCTGGCCGCCGGACAGCTGGGCGGGATAGTGCAGCGCCTTGTCCGGCAGGCCGACAAGCTGCAGCAGCTCCTCGACCCGGGCCTTGATCTCCGGCCAGGGCCGCCCGACGTTCTGCAGCCCGAAGGCGATGTTGCTTGCCACGTTCAGGTTGGGAAACAGCGCGTAGGACTGGAACACGATGCCGTAGTCGCGCCGGGACGGCGGCAGACCGGAGATGTCGCGGCCCGCCTGGCGGATGGTGCCGCGGCTCTGCGGATCAAGCCCGGCGATGGCCCGCAGGAGCGTGGTCTTGCCGCAGCCGGACGGCCCGAGGAAGCAGATGAATTCCCCCTGGCGGATGCGCAGCGAGATGTCGCGCAGGGCCAGAAAGGTGCCATAGGCCTTCCAGACATTCTCGATGTCCAGATAGACCGGATCCGCAGGTCGGGCCCCGGTCTCCGGCTGGATCTGGGTGTGGATGATTGCATTCATGTCGCTCACTCCGGGCGAAACGCGGCAGGTCGGGGGGAGACCTCGCCTCCCCCCGGAGAGAAACGGCTCAGGTTCGCGGCTCGCTCTTGGTGTCGTAGCGCTTGGACCATTCCTCCAGGATGCTCTTGCGGCTCGTGGCGGCCCACTCGAAGTCGTTGCGGATCATCTTCGCCTCGACATTCGCGGGGTAGTTCGGGATGGGCCGCGACAGGCCCGGAATGGCGAGGATCGCGTAGGCCTGGTTGTACTCTGCCATCGCCGCCGGCGTGATCGACCAGTCCAGCAGCGTCTTCGCCGCCTCAAGGTTCGGGGTGCCGGCAATGATGGCGGCTGCCTCCATGTCCCAGCCGATGCCCTCCTCCGGAATGATCACCTCGATCGGCGCGCCATCAGTCTTTGCCTTGGCGCCGCGGAAGTCGAAGGAGATGCCGGCGACGGTTTCGCCCGAGGCAGCCATCTTGCAGGGCTTGGAACCGGAGTGCGTGTAGCTGGCGATGTTGGCATGGAGCTTGTCCATGAAGTCCCAGGCATCGCCGCCCCACATCTGCAGCCAGGCCGACACATCGAGGAAGCCGGTGCCGGAGGAGGCGGGATTGGGCATCACCACATGCCCGGCGAACTCGGGCCGGGTCAGGTCTGCCCAGGTGCGCGGCGTCGGCAATCCGTGCCGCGCGGCCTCGACCGTGTTGAAGCAGATTGCGGCTGCCCAGGCATTGAGGCCGACCCAGGTCGGCGGCGTGTCGGTGTCGACGAAGCGGACATCCAGCGCCTCGACGCCCTTGGGCGCATAGGCCTCGAGCATGCCCTCGGACTTCAGCAGGTTGAGCGAGGAGGCCGCGAGGCTCCAGACCACGTCTGCCTTCGGATTGTTCTTCTCCGCCAGGAGCTTCGCCGTCACGACGCCGGTCGAGTCACGCACCCAGTTGATCTTGATGTCGGGATGCTCCTTGTTGAAGGCTGCCGCATAGCGCTCGAGAAACTCGGCCTCGAAGGCGGTGTAGACAGTCAGTTCGGTCTGCGCTGCGGTCGAGACGACCGACAGGGTAAGGAAGGCTGTCGAGATCAGGAAGGTCCTTGCGTTCATGTCTGGGTTCCCCGTGTGTCTGAACTGCGTTCGACTTCCGCCGGGCCTCAGGTCCCAAGCATCGCGCGGCGGACTGGAAGCGGGGCCGGCTTCTGTCGTGTCCCCTGGCGGGACGTGACCGGCTCTCCGTGGACCTGACTGTGGGAACGGCAAGATAATAAGTAAAATCTATTATTCTTATTCAATCATCATTTCAGTCAATACATACCGCAGCGCGCAGCCTCCCGTTCGACAGCTTTCAGCAGCAGCCTCACAACCCGCTGACATCGCAAGACATTCCGGCATCCGCCCGGCCTCTGCGGCACGGCGGACCCTCAGGACAGCGCCAGTGTGGCGACACCGACCGCGACGATGGCCGCCGCCAGGAGCCTCAGCGCGACCGGCCTTTCGCCAAGGACGAGAATGCCGATGAGGGCGGCAAGGATGACACTGGACTCGCGCACGGCCGAGACCGCCCCGAGCGGGGCTATCGTCTTGACGTACAGCACAAGTCCATAGGCCGTGACGGCGGCGACGCCGCCAAGGCTGCCCAGCAGGATGACCCCAAGCCTGAAATGCCCGCCCCGCAGGCGCCGGTTGAGCGCGATGACGAGCGGCACGGGAAACTCGAGCAGGAACAGCCAGCCCATGTATCCGAACACGGACTGCGACTGCCGCACCCCGAGACCATCGGCGACCGAATAGGCGGCGATGAGCAGACCCAGGGCAACGGCAAAGCCGATCGCCCCGGGCGAGGACGGGGTGCGCCGGACGGCCAGAAGGCCAATCCCGGCACAGACACAGGCAAGCCCGACCCAGCCGGCCGGCGGCAGCCGCTCGCCGACGAGGACCGCCGCAGCCAGCGCGACGGCAGCCGGCGCGAGCCCGCGCGAGATCGGATAGACCTGGCTGAGGTCGCCAAGCCGGTAAGCCCGGAACAGCAAGGCGTAATAGCCGTAGTGCAACAGGGCAGAGGTGGCGATTGCTGGCCAGCTCGCCGGAGCCGGACCGGGAGCCACCGACACCAGAAACAGGCCAAGAACCACGTGGGCCGCCGACACCGCGGCCAGCACCCCTGCCCTGTCATCGACAGCCTTGATCAGCGCATTCCAGCCCGCGTGCAGCAGGGCTGCCAGGAGGACAAGACCCAACGCGCCAAGGTCCATCGACCGAATTCCTTGATCTTGCGATCCGGGCGCAGCCAAGCGCCGGGAAAAAGAGAGGCGAGCTGCAGCAGCCCGCCTCCAGTTCAGCGATGGGTCAGGGGAGGCCTCATGCCCATGGCAGGGAGAAGGTCTTGACGTTGGTGAAGCTCTTCATGGCCTCGATCACGCCTTCCTTGTAGCCGTTGCCGCTGTCCTTGATGCCGCCGAACGGCGACATCTCGATCCGGTATCCGGGAACCTCCCAGACGTTGACCGTGCCAACCACAAGGCCACGGATGTAGGACTGCATGCGCCGGTAGTCGTTGGTGCAGACACCGGAGGAGAGACCGAAGGGCGTCGAGTTGGAGATCCGCATGGTCTCCACGTCGCTGTCCGGCACCCGGACGATGGGAACCACGGGGCCAAAGGTTTCCTCCATCACCAGTTCGCTTTCATGCGGGACATGGTCGACCACGATGGGCGGCAGCAGCGCGCCCTGGCGGCCGGGGTGATAGAGGATCTTCGCGCCCTGGGCCTCGGCCTTGAAGACACGCTCCTCGAAGACCTCGGCGGCGCGTTCATGCACGACGCAGCCCAGTTCCGTGGCCGGATCCATCGGATCGCCGAAGCGCAAGGCCCGGGCGCGCTCCAGAACCATCGGCACGAACCGGTCGGCCACACTGTCCTGGACCAGAATGCGCTTCACCGCCGTGCAGCGCTGGCCGGAGTTCTTGGTGGCGCCGGCAACGGCGAGGTCAGCCGCCCTGGCCAGATCCGCATCGCCGAGATCATTGCAGATGATCAGCGGATCATTGCCGCCAAGCTCCAGGACCTGGCGCTTGTAGGCCGCCTTCGCCGCGATCATCTTGCCCACCGGAACGCCGCCGGTGAAGGTGATCAGGTCGAAGTCCGGGTTGGTGATCATCTCGTCACCGATGTCCTTCGGCCAGCCGGTGACCACCGAGAGCATCTGCGGCGGGAGTCCGGCCTCGTAGAGCGCATCGGCCAGCCACAGCGCCGTCAGGGGCGTCAGCTCGGTCGGCTTCACCACGATGCAGTTGTTGGTGGCGATGGCCGGCGCGATCTTGTGGCTCACCATGTTCAGCGGATGGTTGAACGGGGTGATGGCCGAAATGGCGCGCAGCGGTTCCCGCGTGGTGAAGATCTTGCGCGCCTTGCCATGCGGGGTCAGGTCGCAGGAGAAGATCTCGCCGTCGTCATGGATGCACATCTGGCCGGCGAGCGTGTAGACGTCATAGGCCCTGCCGCATTCATACATCGCATCGGCCAGCGAGATGCCAAGCTCCGCCGTGATGATCGGCGCCAATTCGGCCTTGCGCTCGGAAATGATCCGGGCGGTGTTGAGCAGGATCGTCTGCCGCTCGTAGCGGGTAAGACGCGGCTCGTAGGCGGCGGCGATGGCAAAGGCCTCGCGGGCGTGTTCGGCGGTGCCGGCCGGCACCGTGCCGATGACCTCGTTGGTCCAGGGATAGTGGACCGGAACCCGGTCCACCGTATCCACCTTGCGGCCGGCGATCCGCATCGCCTCGTGCCGCATCGCGATCGGGGGCGCTTTCTTCAGCATGGCTGCACCGCCGCCGTGCAGGCATAGAAGAAGGCGTCGAAGTTGCGCAGCACAGGGGCGGCCGGCAGGTCGATCACGCGGTTGACGATGAAGGGCACTTCCTGCTCGGTCAGGCCGCCATGGCTGCGCAGCGGCTCGTTGAGGGCGGCAAGGTCATGGCGGTGGGCGCTGGTGCCCAGCGTCATGTTCTCGCCGGAGATCATGACGAGATCACCGATGCGGTCACCCGGCAGCTCGAAGCGGCGGATGGCCTCGTCCTTGTCCACCACCAGCAGCATGTCCGGCACGGCCTTGAGCCGGCTAATGATATCGGCGCGGTCGGCCCCGGCCGGCAGGTAGGCAGTTGCAAACGAGCCCAGCGCGCCATGGTGCACGACGTAAGGGTCGGTGATCGGCAGGATCACGCGGGCCGCATCCTTGCCGAGCCAGCCGTCGAGGAGATCCTGCACGTAGATCACGGCCGGGGAGCCATCGGCCAGATGCTTCGGCTTCATGCCATGGTCGGCCGTGACGACGATGGCGGCGCCCAGCGCGTCAAGCTCCGTGAGGTAGCGGTCGAACATCTTGTAGAAGCTCTGCGCGTCGGCATCTTCCGGGGCGTACTTGTGCTGCACGTAGTCGGTCGTGGTGAGATACATCACGTCCGGCTTCCACTCCTTCAGCAGGCGCACACCGGCAGCAAAGACGAACTCGGACAAGTCTGCGGAGTAGACCTCCGGCACCGGACGCCCGAGCCAGGCGCTGGCGTTGTTGATGCCGTTCTCGGCCATGGTCGTTGCATCGGACTTCTCGGAGGAGAAGCAGATGGCCCGGCCTTCATCAAACTTCAGACCGGCGCCCAGCAGCGCACGCAGCTTGTCCTTGGCCGTCACCACGGCGACGCGGGCACCGGCAGCATAGAACTGGCTGAAGATGGTCGGCGCGCGCAGAAAGCGCACATCGTTCATCATCACTTCCTTGCCGGTCTCCGGTTCGTAGAGGTAGTTGCCGCAGATGCCATGGACGATGGGCGGGCGGCCGGTGGCGATGGACAGGTTGTTCGGATTGGTGAAGGACGGGATCACCGAATGGGCGAGACGGTCGGTGCCGGTCTCGCGCATCCGCTTCAGCGTCGGCATCAACCCCTTGGCGATGGCAACATCCAGATAGGCCGGTTCGCAGCCGTCCAGGCAGATGGCGATGGCCGGCACCTTCGGCCAGGGATAGGTGCGGTCGTTGGCGACGATGGGCGTGCGGGCGTGAGCGTTCATGGCAGGTCTTTCGATTGGCAGGATCAGGATCAGGCGGCGAGCTTGGCGCGCTCGGCAATGGCGGCGGCGGGCGGAGCGGCGCTGTCGACGCCCATGTCGGCGAGCGCCTCGGCGGCAGCGGCAACGACACGGCGCATGACGTGTTCGTCCATCCGGCCGATGCAGCCGATGCGGAAGCTGTCGACCACGGTGAGCTTGCCCGGGTAGATGATGAAGCCCCTGGCCTTCATCAGCTCGTAGAACCGGTCGAAGACGAAGTTCGGATGGGCCGGATTGAAGAAGGTGACGATGATCGGCGACAGCCAGCGGTCGGCGAGCAGGGTCTCGAAGCCGAGCGCACGCATGCCGGCGACCATCACGTCGCGGTTGCGGGTGTAGCGCGCGCCACGGCCAGCGACGCCGCCTTCCAGACGATGCAGGCGCAGCGCCTCGAGGAACGCGGCGACCACATGGGTCGGCGGGGTGAAGCGCCACTGGCCGGTCTTGACCATCGCGCTCCACTGCGCCGCCACATCGAGGCTGAGCGAGTGGGCGTTGCCCTTGGCAGCTTCCAGCGCCGACTTGCGGGCGATGACGAACCCGAAGCCCGGCACGCCTTCAACGCACTTGTTGGCCGAGGACACCATCGCCTCGTAAGGGATCTGGCGGACATCGAGCTCGACCGCGCCAAAGGCGCTCATGGAGTCGATCAGCAGCTTGCGGCCCCGCGAGAGTACGGCAGCGGCGATTTCGGCAACCGGGTTGAGAATGCCGGACGAGGTCTCGCAGTGGATGGCGATGACATGCGTGATCGCCGGATCGGCGTCGAGCGCCCGCGCCACTTCCTCGCCGCGCGGCGGCAGGTAGTCGCCCTTGTTGATCAGGGTAAAGGCACGGCCCATGACGCGGAGCGTTTCGGCGGCACGCAGGCCATAGGCGCCGTTGGCAAGCACCAGCACCTTGCCGTCGCGCGGCACCAGCGTGCCCAGCATCGCCTCGACCGAGAAGGAGCCGGAGCCCTGCATGGGGACGCAGGCATAGTCGCCAGCCGTATCCCCGGCCATCTCGACCAGCTGGTCGCACAGCGACTTCGTCATGGCGCGGAAGTCGCCATCCCAGGAGCCCCAGTCGCGGAGCATGGCTTCCTTGACGCTGTAGGCGGTCGTCAGGGGGCCCGGCGTGAGCAGGAAAGGCTCCCCCATGCGGGGGGCGGGGAATGCGGGATCTGTCTGTGTCATGGCGCGTCTCCCAGCGGATCTGTCCGAGGTGAGACAACAGTCCCACGCGGACTTATATCTGTAAAATCGTTATTTAAGATCAGAAGAACGATTTTTCTGATGATCAGGCCACATCCACCAGCCGCGTCTCGCGCAGGAAGCCTTGCTCGGCGAGGATTGGATAGGCGACCTTGACGAGGAGCGAATTGATCTCCTTGAGCGCCCGCACCACTTCCAGATGGATGTCGCTGGTGGCGAGCGTCTCGGGCGCTCCCGCGCGCAGGCGCGCCAGATGACGGTCGTGGCTGTCGCGCTCCATCCGCCGCAGGATGGCCTTTTCGCCCGCAAGCTGCCGCGCGCTGTCGAGATCCGAGGACACCAGCACATTGAGCGCCAGCTGCATGTTGGCGAGGACGCGCGCGTGCAGACCCTCGATCTCGGCGCGCCCCTCGCGGGAGAAATGCAGGCGGCCAAGTGCCATCTCCTCTGCCTGGGCGAGGAGGGTCTTCGCGATGATGTCGCCGACGGCCTCGAAGTCCATGGCAAGGCTGGCAAGCTCGAGGCTCCGCCGGGCTTCGTCCGCCGTCAACGCCCGGCGGTTCACGTCGGCGATGAAGAGCTTGATGTCGGTGTGCCGGCGGTTGACCTCGCCGTCGCGGGCCCGAACCCGGTCGATCTGCTGCAGATCGCCGTCCTCGAGCAGGTCGATGACCGGCTGCAGCATGGCCTCCAGCGCTTCCCCCATCCGCAACAGCTCCCGCTGGGCGCTTGCCAGCGCCAGCGCAGGCGTTGCCACCGACGCCGGATCGAGCGCCGACCGGTGGGCATCGGCAGGCGCGGCCGTCTCGGGCATCACGGGCCAGAGGCGGCCCATCAGGCGCTCCATCGGCCCCGTCAGCGGCAGCGCGGCGACGACCAGCGCGAGGTTGAAGACGACGTGGAAGTTGACGAGCTGCACCGCCGGATCGCTGCCCAGCGCCGGCAGAAGACCGGGCACCAGATCCAGCAGCACGAGCCACACGCCCGCCGCCGCCGCCCGGAACACCAGGTTGCCGAGCGGGATATGGCGTGCCGGAAGACCCGCCCCCCGCGTGAGCCAGACCGCCACCAGCGCCCCGCCGATGTTGGCCCCGAGGACCATCGGCGCCGCCGCTTCGACAGGCAGCACCCCGTTGGCAGCAAAGGTGGCGAAGAGGATCAGCGTTGCCACCGAGGAATGCAGCACCCAGGCGAGGAGCGCCGCGACGGCCATCGCCGTCACCGGGTCGCCGGCAAGATAGGCGGCCACCTGCGGCAGCACCGCGCTGTGACGCAGCGGGGCCGTCGCCTCCCCGACCAGGCGCAGCGACAGCAGGATGAACGAGATGCCGAGCAGGATCCGGCCGATCTGCCGAAGGGTCCGGTTGTCCAGCTTGAGGAACAGCGTCGCACCGGCCAGCATGAGCAGCGGACCCAGTTCGGACAGGTCGAAGGACAGGAGCTTGACCACGAGCGCCGAGCCGAGATCGGCCCCGACCAGCGCAGCAAGGCCCGCTCCGACGCCGATCAGGCCGGTCTGGGCAAATCCCGCCGCCAGCACCCCGACGGCCGTCGCACTCTGCAGGACGATGGCAAGCAGCAGTCCGGCGAGCGCCATGCCGGCCGGGCCGCCGCGCGCCCGGCGCAGCGCGCCGCGCAGGGAGGGGCCATAGGCCCGCTCGATGCCCGTGCGCACCATGCGCACGGCCCACAGCAGCAGCATGACCGCCGCCGCCAGATGAAGAAGGACGAAAAAGGGATGCATCGCGGCGCTCCGGGTGATGATCCCTCAGGAAGCGCCGTTGCAATCCATAATTCAAATCGTTACTTTCGATGCTGTCATCAGTTTTGCAGGTGCGACATGCGCTACGTCCAGCTTCGGGCCTTTCATTACGTCGCCATCTGCGGCGGCTTCTCGCGGGCCGCCGAGGAACTGTTGCTGACCCAGCC
Organism: Pannonibacter sp. XCT-53; assembly: GCF_009915765.1. Lineage (NCBI taxonomy): Bacteria > Pseudomonadati > Pseudomonadota > Alphaproteobacteria > Hyphomicrobiales > Stappiaceae > Pannonibacter > Pannonibacter tanglangensis. The sequence continues at coordinate 85,029 of NZ_JAABLQ010000001.1, read as the reverse complement.
GGCCATCTCCGACCAGGTGCGCAAGCTGGAGGAGGAGTATGACGTGCTGCTGTTCAACCGCATGCGCAAGCAGGTGACGCTGACGGCGGCGGGCGAACAGCTGCTGCAGGTGACCCGCCGCATGTTCGACTGCGAGCAGCAGGCGCTCGACTTCCTGTCCGAGAGCCGGGCGCTGCAATCCGGCAACCTGCGCATCGTTGCCGACAGCGCGCATCACCTGCTGCACATTCTCGCCGATTTCCGCCGCAGCTACCCGGGCGTGCACATCTCGGTCCGGGCGGGCAACACCGAAACGGTGGTGACGTCGCTGCACAACTACGAGGCCGACATCGGGGTTCTGGGCGAGATGCCGACCCTGAAGAACTTCGACTGCGAGCTGCTCAGCTCGTCGCCGATCATCAGCTTTGTCGCCAACAGCCATCCGCTGGCCGGCGCGCGCGAGCTGACATTCGCCGAACTCGCCCATCACCCGCTGGTGTTTCGCGAGAGGGGCTCGAAGACGCGGCTCAAGCTGGAGCTGGCCGCCCGGGAGGCGGGCGTCGAGCTGAAGCCGACAATCGAGGCGGAGGGCCGTGAGGCCGTGCGCGAGATCGTGGCCTCCGGCGCCGGCATCGGCTTCGTCTCCATTGCCGAGTTCGGCGAGGACAAGCGCCTGACGCCGATCCCGATCCGGCCTCAGGACGGACTGATGATGGACGAGGCGCTGATCTGCCTGCAGGAACGGCGCAATGCCAAGCTGGTCCAGGCCTTCTTCGAGATCGCCCGCAAGCGGCCTCGCGGGGTCTGAGGGCGACGGACCCTGCGCCGTCAGCGGCCGCTGAAGTGATGCAGGAGACGGCCGCGCAGGCGGTCCATCGGCAGCTCCGGCGCGTCAGCGGCAGGCACGAGGCCCGGACGGAAGCCATCGGCGGAGAAGCGGGCGACAAGCCCGGCATCGCGGCTGATCACATGCACCGGCACGGCGCGCGAGGCGTCCGGTCCGGTGACCAGCGCGGCCGGCTGGTGATCCCCCAGGATGACGAAGACCGCCTCGCCGCCGAAACGGGCGATGTAGTCGCCGAGGGTTTCCAGCGAATAGTCCACGGTGGCGATGTAGTGCTGTCGCACCCGCTCCGGATCGGCCCAGACCACGGCCGGCGGATCTCCCGCGGCGGCCTGGTCATTGAAGATCGTGCCGTCGCCGACCTGCGCCCAGTCGACAAGACGCGCGACCGGGGTCCAGGGCGCATGGCTGGAGATGAGCGCGATCTCGGCCATCACCGGCGTGCCGGCAGCCCGCATCGGCGCACGCACCCGGCGCTCGAACGCCGACAGCGTGTACTGGTCCGGCATGGTGACCCAGTTGAACGGCAGGCCGCGATAGTCCAGCGCCTTGGCGTCGAAGATGGCGTCGTAACCGTAATGAGCTGCCTCCGGCCAGTCCATCACGATGGCGGGCATGACGGCGGCGGCGTGCCAGCCGGCGTCGCTGAACAGCCGGTTGAGACTGGGACGCCGGCTGCTCATCAGCAGGTCATGCCGCGCCTGGCTGTCGACCCAGAGCCCGGACATGAGCGTGGCATGGGCGAGCCAGCTCAGTCCCGCCACCGTCGGCGAGCCGGCCCAGCCGCTCGCCATGGCAAAGCCTTCGGCCGCAAGCCGCTGCTCGATGGCGGCAAGGCGGGGGCCGGTGAGACGGCTGTAGCGGGGATCTTCCAGGGCGCTGCGGCCATAGGATTCGACGAAGATCACGATCACGTCGCGGCCGGCCACGGCCGACAGGAGGTCGGGTCCAGCCGCATAGGGCGCAGGCGTCTCGAGCCCGGCCTCGAAGGCCCGGATGTCGGCGACCGACCGGACCACAAGCGCCAGCCGCTCGGCAAGCACCGGCCCGGCCCGGAGCGATGCAAGTGGCGTCCCGTCCGGCCGCGTGACGGTGAAGGACAGCACCAGCCCGCCGGCAAAGGCGAGGCCCGCACCGGCAAGCACCGCCCGCCGCGCCCGGCCGCCGAGATGCACCAGCCGCAGGCAGGACCACAGGAAGGCCGCGACAAGCAGCCCCAGCACCGTTGCCGCGCCGAGGATGGCCGCCGCCGCACCGGCCCTGCCGACCGTACCGGAGAACAGGTTCCAGCCGTCGGCCAGCAGCTTGAGATCGAGATAGGGATTGAACCGGCGCTGGAAGGCCGAGAGCACGCCGATGTCGGCGAGTTTCAGGAAGATCAGGCAGGCGAGAACCAGCCCGGCCGCCAGCGACAGGGCGATCGCCGCCCGTCGCGGCAGCAGCAACAGGCCCGCCAGCAGCAGCGGCAATTCGAGCGGCAGCGACAGAAAGGCGAGGCTGCGCAGGGCATCGGGATGGTACTGGCCCGGATCATCCGGCATGATGACCGCAAGCCCGCCGATCATGGCAAAGAGCAGGATCGCTCCCCCGACCGCCCCCGCCGACTGATGTTTCCCGTCCCGTTCCGCCACCTGACCGGTCTCCCTGTCCGTCATGCGCCTATGGTCCCCGTCCTTGCCGCCGGCCCGCGGGAGAGCGCCGCATGACCCGTCTGAAGCTGGCCGCCCTGATCGCGAGCCTCGCGATCGTGGCGCTCCTGATCATGGCCGTCGACCCGGACAGCCTCCTTGCCGCGCTTGAGCGCGTGCCGGCCGGACATGCCCTGGCCGGACTGGCGCTGGTGCAGGTCCAGACCGTGCTTTCGGCCTTGCGCTGGCGGTACACCGCCCGCCGGCTCGGCCACCCGATGGGATTGGGCCGGGCGGTGGCGGACTACTACATGGGCAGCGGCCTCAACCAGCTCCTGCCCGGCGGCGTGGCGGGCGACGCGGCCCGCATCTACCGCAGCGGACAGGACCATCCTGGCGGCTGGAAGCGCGCCGCCACCACGGTGGTGCTGGAACGCCTGTCGGGCCAGCTTGCCTTCTTCCTGCTCACGGGTGTGGGCCTGCTGGCCTGGCCGCTGGTGCTGGCGCGCGAGATCCCGCTGCCGATGTCCCTGCCGCCGGGCCTGCCCGGCGGGGCATCGGTCGGCGCGGCACCGGCCGGTGACGGCGGGACGACGGCGGCCGGTCTGCTGACCGGCGGAACGGCAGCGGCCGGTCTGCTGACCGGCGGGGCGATCCTGGTCGCCGTGCTCCTGGCAGGCCTGGTGATCCTGTTCCGGCGACGTCTGGCAGCGCTCGGACCGGATCTGCGCGCTGCCTTCTGGAGCGACGGCGCCTGGCTGGTCCAGCTCGGACTGAGCGGCCTGATCGTCGCCACCTATGTGGCGATCTTCCTGATTGCCTCCGATGCGGTGGGAGCGCCCCTGCCTCCGGTTGCCGCCCTCACCGCGATCCCGCTGTGCCTGCTGACCATGCTGATCCCGGTCGGCATCGGCGGCTGGGGCACGCGTGAGGCGGCCGCCGCGGCCCTGTGGCCGCTGTTCGGCTTCACGGCCGCCGAGGGCGTCGCCGCGAGCCTCGTCTACGGGCTCCTGAGCCTCGCCGGAACGGCCCTGCCGGGCGGCCTGATCCTCGTGGCCGCGCTGCTTGCACGGCTGCGGGCCCCGCGCTGAGGCGCGCCAGTCCGGAGGCGACCTCACGCGGCAAGCCGGGCGTAGACATCACCGGAGGGCGCATCCGGCGGCAGCGCGTCGAGGCCCGCCAGCAGGGCCTCAGCATCGACCCAGCCGGACGAGACGAAGCGATGCGTTTCGCCGATGACGCGGTTGAAGCGGTAGGGGCCGAGCTGCATCAGCCGCGTCACGGCCTCGCGCGTGATCGCCGGCATGGCCGGAATGTACTCGAAGGCGATCAGCGCGACCGGCTGGGACAGGCCCCGCAGGATGTCCGCCTCCGCCCCTTCCACGTCGATCTTGCAGAAGGCGGGCAGGCCATGGCTGGCGATCAGCCGGTCGAGCGTCGTCATCGGCAAGGTGATCGCCTGGTCCCAGACGACCTCGCGGAACCCGTCGGTGTCGCGCACGCCGTCGATGAACCGGTCCGAGACGGTCGTCACGGTGGGATGGCGGCTTGAGATGCGCAACGTCACCTCGCCCTCCTCGGCCCCGACCGCGACGCGCTCCAGCGCCACCAGGCGCGACGCCAGGTGCCGGTCGAGGAGGGCGGCAAAGGCGGGCTGCGGTTCCACGGCCACCACCCGCGCCCCCAGCGACAGGAGTGTCTGGCTGCGGCTGCCCACATGGGCCCCGATGTCGAACACGAGATCACCCGGCGCGACCAGGTCGCGGTAGAACCGCTTCAGCGCCGCGCGGCGCCAGGGCTGGCCGTAGTAGATGACCAGCGACCGGGCGACGCCCAGCGCGGTCTTCAGCCGGGCGGCGGCACCGGCAGGCAGGGTCTCGGCAGTTGCGGTCATGGACGGGCCTCGGGTTGGCGCAGCAGGTAGAGGGTATCGACGGCGAAGGAATAGGCCAGGAGCGCCAGCGCGAGAGCCGCGAGCACCGTGGACAGGGGCGCGCCCAGGCCGGGCACCAGCACGAGACAGAGCACCCCGACCTGCACCACGCAGACGAGCTTGCGCCGGAAGGAGGGCGGCAGCGGCAGCGCCAGCTGCGGCAGCGCATATTGCGCCAGGACGAAACCGTAGCGCATCAGCCCGATCAGCAGCACCCAGGCCCCGGCCTTGTCGAGCAGGAAGGCCGCCGCCGAGAGCGCGAGGATCAGCAGCGCATCGACTTCCATGTCGAAGCGGGCACCAAGATCGGACTCCTGCCCGAGCCGGCGCGCCAGAAGGCCGTCGACGCCGTCGAGCGACAGGGCGATGACGACCAGCGCGACCATGATCCAGGCAGCCGGCCCCTCCTGCGGCAGGGCATCGAGGCAGACCGCCGCCGTGATCAGGCACACAAGCACGGCCCTGAGCGCGGTGACCGCATTGGCCGGCCCGAAGCGGTCGTGGCCATGCGCCGGCAGGCCACGCAGCACCAGGGCAAAGATGGCGAGCAGCAGCGCCGTGGCAACGATGGCAACCGGGCGGCCGAGATCCAGAAACTCCACCGCCCCCGCATAGGCCGGCACCGCCAGCGCGACCAGTCCACCGAGCACCAAGAGCGCGCTGCGCCGGAGATCCCGCAGCGTCGTGTCGCGCCGCTCGTCCTGTTGCAGGGAGGGATCGTGTACTGCCATGCCTGTCCTCACGCGTCCGGGCCCGCCACCCCGCCATGGGAACGCGGCCAGCACCCGGCAGATGCTTTGATGGCTCATACGCGTGCGCCCCGCCGCCGGAGCAGTCGCAACGCGACCTCGGCCCGATTTTTTCCGCCTGACCGGTGTCGGCGCATGTCCCGGGTTGCCGCCGGTGCCGGCAACCGCGATGCTCCGGAGACGGAGCGCCGGCGTGCCGGGAGGCTTCCCGCGGCCCGCCGGCGCCCTATCTGCCGCTGCCCCGGCCGTCGCCCTGCCTCCGGACAGGTCCCCCCCGACCCGGACCGGACTCCAGACCTCATTCCTGGCCGCAACCGACGAGGACCCCACGCATGACCCACCCGAGCGCCCCGACACAGGCTGATCCGGCACGCCTCGCCCGCGCGCTGTGGTTCCCGGCCGCCGGCCGCTGCACGCTGCAGACCGAGGCGCTGCCAGTCCCCGGACCGGACGAGGTCGAGTTGCGGATGCTCTTCAGCGGCATCAGCCGGGGCACGGAGCACCTGGTGTTCGAGGGCCGGGTCCCGCCGTCCGAACACGCGCGGATGCGCGGGCCGCACATGGGCGGCAGCTTTCCGTTTCCGGTGAAATACGGCTACTGCGCCGTGGGCGAGGTCGTCGACGGGGTCGCGGCGCTGGTCGGGCAGCGCGTGTTCTGCCTGCATCCGCATCAGGACCGCGCGACGGTCGCCGCTGCCGCCGTGCTGCCGCTGCCGGCCGCACTGCCGGCCGGACGGGCCGTGCTGGCCGCCAACATGGAAACCGCCCTCACCATCGTCTGGGACGCCGGCATCCAGCCGGGCGATGACGTGGCTGTCTTCGGGGCCGGGGTCGTGGGCGCGCTGGTCGCCTATCTCGCCAGCCGCATCGTCGGAACGCAGGTCGTGCTGGTCGATCCCAATCCGGACCGCGGCGTGCTCGCCAGCCGGCTCGGGCTGCGCCGCGTTGCACCGGGCACGCTCGAAGGCCCCTTCGACGTGCTGATCAACGCCTCGGCGGCCCCTGCCGCCCTTACGGAGGCGATCACGCTGGCCGGCCAGGAGGCCCGCATCGTCGAGGCGAGCTGGTACGGCGACCGGCAGGTCAGCCTGCCGCTGGGCGGCGCCTTCCACGCACGGCGCCTCTCTCTGGTCAGTTCGCAGGTCGGGGCGGTACCCGCATCCCGCAGCGTCCGCTGGAGCTACCGCCGTCGCCTCGCCAAGGCCCTCGACCTGCTCTGCGATCCGGCGCTGGACGCGCTGATCTCCGGCGAGACGCGGCTCGTCGATCTGCCGGACGCCTATCCTGCCATCCTCGCCGATCCGCACACCCTTTGCCACCGTATCAGCTACGACGCGTGAAACCGGCCCGCGACACGCCTGAACATGTCGTGCCATGTCGTGCCATGTCGTCATTGGGCCCGCCGGATGCTGATGGAGTGAGAAGCAGATGTTTGCCGTTGAAGTTCGTGACCACATCATGATTGCCCACAGCCTGCCGCGCCCGGTCTTCGGCCCGGCACAGGGCATGCACGGGGCGACCTATGTGGTCGATGCCGCCTTCTACACCCGCGAGCTGGACGAGGACGGGCTGGCCGTCGACATCGGCGCGGCGATGACCGTGCTGTCGGAGGTGCTGAAGCCGCTCAACTACCAGAACCTCGACGTCCTGCCGGTCTTTGCCGGCAAGGTGACGACCACCGAAGTCGTCGCAAAGCACATCTTCGACCAGCTCGCCGCCGCAGTGGCCGACAAGCGCCTGGGGGCCGGCAGCCACCGCATCTGCCGCATCAAGGTGAACCTGCATGAATCCCATGCCGCCCGCGCCTGGTACGAGGCAGATCTTTGATCCCACCCCTGACCTTCGCCCATCCCGGCGATCTGGCGATCAACACCGGCGGCTATGCCTATGACCGCCGGGTGATCGCGGAGCTGCGGGAGGCGGGGGTCGAGGTCACGCCGCTGCCGCTCGGACCGGGGTTTCCCGCGCCCGCCGCGACCACCCTGGCCCTGGCCGAAGCCCGCCTGTCGGCGCTGCCCGATGACAGTCTGGTGCTGGTCGACGGCCTCGCCTTCGGGGTCCTGGACGACTGGGCCGGCCGCCATGCCGCGCGCCTGCGGCTGGTGGCGCTGGTGCACCATCCGCTGGCGCTGGAGACGGGGCTGACGGAGGCAGACCGACTGCGGCTTGAGGCGAGCGAGCGGCGGGCCCTGGCCTGCGTGCAGGGGGTGATCGTCACTTCGCCGGCAACCGCCCGCACGCTGGTGGCCGCGTATGGCGTCGAGGCCGACCGGATCACGGTCGCCGTTCCGGGGACCGATCCGGGCCGACGCAGCCCCTGCGACGGCGATCCGGCGCGGATCCTGTCGATCGGAACCCTGACCCGGCGCAAGGGCCACGACGTGCTGATCTCCGCCCTGAAACGGATCGAGCATCTGCCGTGGCAGGCCACCCTCATCGGCAGCCGGACGCTGGATCCGGTCACGGCCGCCGGGCTCGCGACCCAGATCGAGGCGCTGGGGCTTGGCGCGCGCATCACCCTCGCCGGCGAGCGCGCGACGGTGCGCGACGACCTGGCGCGGGCCGACATCTTTGCGCTGGCCAGCCGTTACGAAGGCTACGGCATGGCCTTTGCCGAGGCACTGGCGCACGGGCTTCCCGTGGTTGCCTGCCGTGCCGGGGCGGTGCCGGAGGTGGTGCCGCCGGACGCCGGCCTGCTGGTGCCGCCGGAGGATCCGGACGCCCTCGCCGACGCCCTCGCCCGGCTGGTGAGCGACCGCACCTTGCGCCGGCACATGGCCGACGCGGCCGCGCAGGCCGGTGCGGCCCTGCCCGGCTGGCCGGAGACGGCCACGCGGATTGCCCGGCACCTTGCGACGGTTGCCCAACGGGGGAGAGAACAATGAGCGGATTTTCAAAGGACTGGCTGGCGCTGCGCGAACCGGCGGACCGGGCCGCCCGTGACCCGGACCTTGTGGCCGCGCTGGCGGCCCATCTGGCCGCGCGGTCAGAGCCCCGGCTCGTCGACATCGGCTGCGGCACCGGATCGACGTGGCGCGCGCTGAAGGACCTGCTGCCGCCCACGACCCGCTGGCTGCTGGTCGACCACGATCCGGCGCTGCTGGCCGAAGCGGCCCGGCAGGTGGAGGGCGACGCCCGGGTGCGCCTGCTCCAGCATGATCTCAATGATCTCGACGGCCTGCCACTGGACGACGTGGACGTCGTGACGGCCTCGGCCCTCTTCGATCTGGTGTCCGAACCGCTGGTGGTGCAGCTCGCCGACCGGCTGGCCGCGACCCGGACGGGCCTTTATGCCGCGCTGAACTACGACGGGGACATGCGGTGGCAGCCGGCCGACCCGCTGGATGCGGTCATGGTGGAGCTGTTCAACGCGCACCAGCGCACCGACAAGGGGCTCGGTGCGGCCCTGGGGCCGGATGCGACCGCCTGCCTGGAGCGTCACCTTGGCGCGCGCGGGTTCCGGGTGCTCACCGGTCCGAGCCCCTGGCGCATGGCGAAGGGGCAGATCCATCTTCAGGGCGAGCTGATCGAGGGCATGCGCCAGCCACTCACCGAGATGGCGGCGGGACGGGTGAGCGGGCAGGACATCGGCCGCTGGATCGACCGGCGCCTGGCCGACATCGCCCTGTCCGGCAGCTCAGCCCTGGTTGGCCACACGGACCTGCTGGCCCTGCCGGCCTGACGCCCGGAGCGCGCCAAAATCGCGCTCCAGCCGGCAATCGAACAGGATGTCGCTGCCGAGGTCATAGACCTCGGTGACCGGCCGGTGGGCGCAGGCGAGCTGGTCGATCGGCGACAGGCGGATGCCGGCCGGCCCCGACCCGATGATGATCGGCGAGATCGCCACGTGCAGCCGGTCGATCAGCCGCGCCTCCAGGAAGCGGGCGATGGTGCGCGCCCCGCCCTCGACCAGAACGCGGCCGAGGCCGCGATCCTGCAGCGCGGCGAGAATGTCGGCCGGCGCCAGCCCGCCGTCCTGCGGCTTCAGCGCGATCACCTCGGCCGCCGGCAGGGGGCGTCCGGCGATGCCGGCACTGCGGAAGACGAGGACCGGAGCACCACCGTCATGGAAGAGCCCCTCGCTGCCGTCGAGCAGGCCGCGACTGTCGATCACGACGCGCACCGGCTGGGGACCGCTGACCATGCGGACCGACAGGCGCGGATTGTCCGCCTTGACGGTGCCGATGCCCACCAGCACCGCATCCACCAGCGCCCGGCACCGGTGCAGGTGCACGAGGCCGTCGCGGCCGGAGACATCGCGGGCATCGCCGGAGGGCGTCGCAACCCGGCCGTCGAGCGACTGTCCGACCTGGGCCAGCACGAAGGGCTCGCGCGCGCCGGCAATCGGAGCGTAGAGCCGGTATCCCGCCTCGGCAGAGGCAATGGCACGGTCGCCCTGGCGCAGCGCCAGAAGCCGGTTCCATGTCGTGTCGCTGATCTGTATCCGCTGCATGGTTGACCCTAGAGTATCCGGTAAAGCGTGGTGTCACGACGAATGAGGTGGTGGAACAGCGCCGCCGCCAGGTGCAGCGCCAGCAGGCCGAGCAGGATCCAGGCGCTCCACGCATGGATCGCCGACAGCGTCCAGGCGATGTCGGGCGACTTGCCGATCGGGCTCCAGACCGGCACGAGACCGAAGAGCTTGAGCGGGAAGCCGTGCGCGTTGGTGGCAAGGAAGCCGCTGACCGGCATGATGATGAGCAGGAGGTAGAGCAGGCCATGCACGAGCGTGGCGGCGCGGCGTTCGAGCGCCGGGGCCGCGACGGCCGGGCTGCGGACGAAAAGCCGGTTGCCGACCCTGAGCAGCATCAGCCAGATCACGAGGAAGCCGAGGCTTTCATGCAGGATGTAGAAGTCGAGCTTCACGTCGGCATGGGTGTACTGGATCATCAGGCCCAGTGGCCAGGTGGCGAGCACGAGGACGGCGACAAGCCAGTGCAGCAGGCGCAGCGACGCGGCGTGGCGCTCCGTCCGGAGCACAAGCCCGGAGGGCTGAAACAAGCCGGTCTGCCCCTGCGATGCCTCGTCCCTGCTCATGCACTCTCCCACACAATGCCAGGAGGGCGGGTCTGCTGCCGGCCGGGCGCCGGCCCCGGCGGGTTACGACACTGCCGCCTGCCCTGTCGTGCCCCGGGAAAGCTTGCCCGGCTTGGCGAAGAAGCGAAGCAGTCGCCCGCACTTCCGGCCCTGTCCTGTCATATGGGTGTTTACGGGCCGAGGCACAGGCCGGATGACCGCCAGCGGCGACGGACGGACAGCGGCGACAGCGTCGCAAAGCCCGGATTTGCTGGGGTTCCGGCGGTTTTCCCGCCCTTGCGTCAGCCGGGTCACAAAGGGTTGATCCCCGCGCGGCCTCCCGTGATCGCCGCGCGGGTGGAGGGAGAGCGTCAGTCCTGCCCTGCCAGATAGGCCGCCATTGCAGCCGCGAGCCGCGCGGCGCGGTCCACATGCGCCGGGTCGGACATGAGGAACTCCGACACCAGCGCCTCGATCAGGGCCAGTCCGGGAAGGCTCGAGGACGACAGGATCGGGTGCTGGGCCGGCGCGAGCAGGACCTCGTCCGCCATGCGCGCCAGCGGGGCTGCGGGCGAATCGGTGAGCGCGACGATCCGCACGCCCTGCAGCTTCGCAGCCTGGGCGAGCGCCACCACCTCGGCGGAATAGCGCGGAAAGGTGATCGCGATCAGGACATCGCCGTCTGCCGCCGACATCAGCCGGCCGGCCGCCACTTCCGTGCCGCCGAACTGCACGACATTGATGACGTTGTCGCGGTAGGGCTGCAGGCCGAGCGCGAGCATCGCGGCCAGATGCGCCGACAGGCCGAACCCCATCACCCAGACGGTCCGGGCCGCCTTCACCTCGGCCGAGACCTTGCGGATCCGCGCGGCCGTGTCGGCATCGGCGAGACCCTGCAGCATCAGCGCCGCCGCACGCAGCGCCGTGTCGGCGACCGTCTCGCCGTCATCGGGCTGCGCCAGCCGGTCGCCGAGCTTGGTCACCGGCGCGATCAGGGCATGCACGGTCTCGCCGACGCCGGCCCGGAACTCGGCAAAGCTCTCGAGCCCGAGATCCCGGACGTAACGGCTTATGGTGCTTGGCGAAATCCCCGACCACCGGGCGAGCTCCTCGATGCCGTGCGTGGCCACGAAGATCGGGTCGCGCAGGATGAACTCCGACAGCGCCTGCTGCGATCGGGACCCCGTCTCCAGCAGCTGGCTGACCTTCCGTCCCAGCTCCGACTGGGTGAAGCGATGGTCGGATTGCGCCGTCCACGACGCTTTTGGGCTTGACGATTTATTTTTCATACATCTAACTTATGAAAATCCATTTTCGTAAGCAAGTCAGGTCAACTGACCAGAGAGGGAAACAGCATGTACAGAAAAGTCTCCGCATTCCTAGCCGCCACGCTTCTGTCCGTCGGCCTGGCCGCGGCCCAGGACACGCTTCGGGTCGGTGTCGAGGGCAACTACCCGCCCTTCAGCAAGGTCTCGGCCGACGGCACCCTGTCGGGCTTCGACATCGACATCGCCAAGGCGATCTGCGCCCAGATGCAGGTGACCTGCGAGCTGGTGCAGCAGGAATGGGACGGGATGATCCCGGCCCTGAATGCCCGGAAGTTCGACATGATCGTGGCCTCGATGACCATCACCGACAAGCGCAAGGAAGTGGTCGACTTCTCGGATCCCTATTACGACGTGCCGTCCCGCTTCATCGCCAGGGAAGGCGCCTTCACGGGCCACGCGCCGGAGGACATTGCCGGCAAGACCATCATCGTCCTGCGCAACAGCCCGCGCGCCGACTACCTGAAGCTCAAGTATCCGGACAATCCGGTGCTGGCGGTCGACAAGGAAACCGCCGTCTACCTGGAGCTGGCAGCCGGCCGCGGCGACATCGCCTTCGGGTCTTCCGTGGTCTCGGGCGAGGCCTTCCTGAAGCAGCCGGAGGGCAAGGGCTTCGCCCAGGTCGGGGACACCCTGTTCCTCACCGACAGCGTCGATGGCGGCGTCGGCATTGCCGTCCGCAAGGGCGAGGAGGCGCTGAAGCAGAAGATCAACGCCGCACTGGCCACGATCATGAAGGACGGCAGCTACGGCGAGATGGCCGGCCAGTACTTCGACTTCAACATCATGCCGCGCTCGGCACGGCCGTAACCGCCGCTGCTGCTGCCCCGCGGCAGCCGGCCGGATCGCGGGCGGCGCCCCTCCATGCCCCGGGGCAGCGCCCGCGATCCGATGGACCCGTGACAGCGCGCGGCGGGCAGGCCCGCGGCCACCCGACGGGGCCTGCCTGGCCGAGGGCGTCTCCCGGCAGGAGCGGCCGGGCTCATGCCCCGGACGGACGGCCGGTTGCCCCGCCCCATTCCCCTTCTGCTTGCGAAAGGTCCCGGAGATGTTCGACGGTTACCTGCCCATGATCCTGGACGGATTGCGGGTCACCCTGTCCGTTGCCAGCGTGTCGCTGGCCATTGCCTGCGGCTTCGGTCTGGCAGGCGCCAGCGCCAGGCTGTCCGGCAGCCCCGCCCTCAGGGCCATCGCCATGGGCTACACGACGGTGGTCCGCTCGCTGCCCGACCTGCTGCTGATGCTGATGGTGTTCTACGGCGGGCAGGTGCTGCTCAACCGTCTGACCGAGGCCCAGGGCTGGGCCTACATCGACATCAACGCCTTCGTGGCCGGCACGCTGACCCTCGGCTTCATCTTCGGTGCCTATCTCACCGAGACGTTCCGGGGCGCGATCCTGGCCATCCCGCGCGGCCAGATCGAGGCTGGACAGGCCTGCGGGCTCAGCCGCCTGCAGGTGCTGGGCCACATCATCCTGCCGCAGATGATCCGCCACGCCCTGCCCGGCTTCACCAACAACTGGCTGGTGATGCTCAAGGCGACGGCGCTGGTCTCCATCATCGGGCTGGACGACATGGTGCACCGGGCCTCCCTCGCCTCGGCCGCCACCCGCGAACCCTTCACCTTCTATGCGCTGATCGGGCTCATCTATCTGGTCGTGACGACGGTTTCCATCGTGGTCCTGACCGGGGTCGAGCGCCGGGTCTCGCGCGGTGTCCGACAGGATGTCCTGCCATGATCGACTGGGAAATCGTCCGCGAGACCCTGCCCGCCTTCTGGGACGGACTGCAGATCACGCTTCTCCTGCTCCTCGTCTCGACCGTGAGCGGGCTGGTTCTCTCCGTACCGCTGGCGGTGGCCCGGGCCTCGCACCGGCGCTGGCTGAGCCTGCCCGTGTTCCTCTATACCTATGTGTTCCGCGGCACGCCGCTGCTGGTGCAGCTTTTCGTCATCTACTACGGCCTGCCGCAATTCGAGGCGGTGCGCGCCAGCAGCCTGTGGCCGTTCTTGCGTGATCCGTGGTTCTGCGCCTGGCTCGCCTTCACGCTGAACACCACCGCCTACACCACGGAAATTTTCGCCGGCGCGATCCGGACCGCGCCGCGCGGCGAGATCGAGGCCGCGCGCGCCCTGGGCCTGAGCCCCTGGCAGGTGTTCCGCGACGTGTTCTGGCCCGGCGCCTGGCGTCGTGCGCTGCCGCAATACGGCAACGAGGTTGTCCAGATGATGCACGCAACCGCCCTCGCCAGCACGGTGACCATCGTCGAGATTTTGCGCATCGCCCGGGATGTCTATACCAACTACCTGGTCATTCCGGAGAGTTTCGGCATAGCCGCCGTGTTCTATCTCGGTCTCACCATCGCCCTCACCCTGAGCTTCCGCGCTCTGGAACGGCACTACCTGAAGCATCTCGACCCGGCCGCCAGCACCAGGCGTGAACCGGCCGGCACCCAGAGGCCCATCCATGCATGAAATGACCTTCGCGATCCCGGGGTATGGCGCAAGCACGCAGCACAGCCTCACCCTGCTGTCCTTCGGCAACCCGGACGCGCGGCCCCACATCCACATCCAGGGCGGCCTGCATGCCGACGAGGCGCCCGGGATGCTGGTGGCCCGGCTTGTCGCCGACCGGCTCGCCCGGCTGGAACGCAGCGGCGCGCTCAAGGGTCGCGTCACGGTGCTGCCCGCCGCCAACCCGATCGGCCTCGCCCAGTTCGTCCACGGCGACCAGACCGGCCGCTTCGACCTCTATGACGGCCGCAACTTCAACCGCGACTATCCCGACCTCGCCCCTGCCGCAGCCGAACGCCTCGCCGGCCGGCTCGGCGCGGATCCGGCCGTCAACATGATCCTCGTGCGCACCGCGCTGCTGCAGGCGCTGGCCGACAGGACCCCGATCGCCCCGGCCGACGTGCTGCGGGCCACGCTGCTGCGCCTCGCGCTGCCGGCCGACGTGGTGCTCGACCTGCATTGCGATGGCGAGGCGACCGTCCATCTCTACACGCAGGCGGCATCGCTGGAGCGGATCCTGCCGCTGGCCGCCCTGACCGGCTGCCGGGCAGTCCTGCTTGCCGATGTGTCCGGCGGCGAGCCGTTCGACGAGGCGCTCGTGCGGCCCTGGCTCGACCTTGCGGCGCGCTTTCCCGGTCATCCGATCCCCTGCGGCTGCGCCAGCACCACGCTGGAACTGCGCGGCCGGGTCGACGTGGACCGCCGCCAGGCCGGCGCAGATGCCGATGCCCTGATTGCCTATCTGGTCCATGCCGGCGCCGTCGCGGGCACGACGACCCTGCCGCCTCCGGCCTGCGCACCGACCCCGCTGGCCGGATCCGAGGCGCTGATCGCCCCGGTCGCCGGCCTGCTGTCCTACGTTGCCAGTCTCGGCGACGAGATTGCCGCCGGCCAGACGCTCGCCGAGATCACCGACCTCGGCACCGGCGCGGTGACCCCGGTCCGCGCCACGACCGCCGGCGTGTTCTTCGCCAGACCCGCCACCCGCATCGCAGAGCCGGGCAAGCGCATCGGCAAGATCGCCGGTTCGACGCCCTTCCGTGAAGGCGCCCTGCTCAGCCCCTAACCGCAAAGGACAGAGCCATGCTGAAAGCAACCAACATCCGCAAGCGCTTCGGCACGCATGACGTGCTCAAGGGCATCAGCCTGGAAGCCAACAAGGGCGACGTGATCTCGATGATTGGGTCGTCCGGTTCGGGCAAGAGCACCTTCCTGCGCTGCCTCAATTTCCTCGAGCGGCCGACCGAAGGCACGATCGCGCTGGCGGGAGAGGAACTGGCCTGCCGGCGCGACCGGGCCGGCGACCAGATCGTGGCCGATGCGGCGCGCCTGCGGGCCTACCGGGCCCGCGTGACGATGGTCTTCCAGCAGTTCAACCTGTGGTCCCACATGACCGCGCGCGAGAATGTCATGCTGGGCCCGATGCGCGTGCTTGGCCTGACGAAGGCGGAGGCCGCGGACCGGGCGGAGCACTATCTCGCCCGGGTCGGCGTCAGCCACCGGATGCAGGCCTACCCGGCCTTCCTGTCGGGCGGCGAGCAGCAGCGCGTCGCCATCGCCCGCGCCCTCGCGATGGAGCCGGACCTGATGCTGTTCGACGAGCCCACCAGCGCCCTCGATCCCGAGCTGGTGGGCGAGGTGCTCCGGGTCATGCGCAGCCTGGCGGAGGAAGGCCGCACCATGATCGTGGTGACGCACGAAATGAACTTCGCCCGCGACGTGGCCAACCGGGTGATCTTCCTGAACCAGGGCGTGATCGCCGAGGAAGGCGACCCGCGCGAGGTGCTGCGCGCGCCGCGCACCGAGCGTCTCCAGGCCTTCCTGTCGGCCCAGGCGGCCTGAGAAGGGCGTGAGAGGGGCCTTGGAGAAGCCTGAGAGGCACCCGGCAGGACGCCGGGAGGAAAGGGGCAGGAGCCCTGTGAACGGCCTGGTCGACCCGGCGGATCCGCATTTTACCGCCTGCGGATTTCGCTTCTAAATGGACAGAAAATCTGTCAATTTGAATTGACACTCACAGATGGCGGTCCCCATGTCCAAGCCCTTCCCCTTTACGGCCATCGTTGCCCAGCAGGACATGAAGAAGGCCTTGCTCATGGCGGCCGTCGAGCCCCTGCTCGGCGGCGTTCTCATCTTCGGCGACCGGGGCACCGGCAAGTCCACGGCCGTGCGCGCGCTCGCGGAACTGCTGCCCAAGATCGACGTCCGCCCGGGCTGCCGCTTCAACTGCGAGCCGGCCAAGCCGCAAGCCGCCTGTCCGGTCTGCACCCCGCCGGCCGGCACGGCACTGCCGAAGGCCGTCAAGCTGCGCACCCCGATGGTCGACCTGCCCCTGGGGGCCACCGAGGACCGCATCTGCGGCGCCCTCGATCTGGAAAAGGCGCTGGTTGCCGGCGAAAAGCAGTTCGAGCCCGGCCTGCTGGCGGCCGCGAACCGCGGCTTCCTCTACATCGACGAGGTCAACCTGCTGGAGGATCATCTGGTCGACCTGCTGCTGGATGCGGCCGCCTCGGGAGTGAACGTGGTCGAGCGCGAGGGATTGAGCGTGCGTCATGCCGCCCGTTTCACGCTGGTCGGCAGCGGCAACCCTGAAGAGGGCGACCTCAGGCCGCAGCTTCTCGACCGGTTCGGGCTCGCCGTCGAGATCCGCACGCTCACCGACCTCGACCAGCGCATCGACGTGATCCGCCGGCGCGATGCCTACGAGGCGGATCCGGAGGCCTTCTGCAAGCGCTGGTCGGCCAAGGACGCTGCCGTCCGCAGCCAGGTGGTGCACGCCCGCAAGATCCTGCGACAGGTCGCGATCCCCGACAGCGTGCTGACGCGCATGTCGCAGCTCTGCATGAGCCTCGGCATCGACGGCATGCGCGGCGAGCTGACGCTGATGCGGGCCTGCCGCGCGGCCGCTGCACTGGAGGACCGGCTGGCCGTCACCTGGGAGGACGTGTCCGACATCTCGCCGATGGTGCTCTGCCACCGCCTGCGCCGCGATCCGCTCGACGATACGGGCACGGCGCCGCGCATCGAACGTGCCGTTGCGGCCGTGGGCGCCGCCGCCGGGGCAGGTCATGGATGATGTCCGCCACAGCTTCCGTGCCGAGGCCACCGAAGCCGATCCGGCCGCCGGTGCCTGGCAGGACGCGCTTGTGGCCGCCCGCGTGCTCCGGCTCGCAGGCCCCCTGATCGGCGGCCTGCGGCTGAAGGCCCGCGCCGGCGGCGTTCGCGACAGCTATCTTGCCCATCTCTTCGGCCTGCTGCCTGCCGGCACCCCGCAGGTCCGCCTGCCGCCGCCGGTCTCGACCGCAAGCCTGTCGGCGGCCCTCGACCTGCAGGCCACCGTGCTCGCCGGCCGTTTCATGGCCCTGCCCTCCCCGCTCGCCCGGGCCGACGGCGGCCTGCTCCTCCTGCCCATGGCGGAGCGGCTCGACACCGCCGCCGCCGCGCTGATCGGCGACACGCTGGACCGGGGCAGCTGTCCGGCGGACCCGCGGCTGGGCGCCGGCGCGACCCGGGCGACCAGCCGGTTCACGCTGGTGGCCCTCGATGAAGGCGCAGAGCCGGAGGAATGCCCGCCCGCTGCGCTGACGGACCGGCTCGGGCTGACCGTCGACCTCGGTGCGATCCCCTGGCGCACGGCCCTGGTTCCCGCACCTGCGCCCGAACGGCTGCCGGCCGCGACCGGAGCTGCCGCCTTGCAGGAGGTCGTGCTGGAGACGGATCTGCTCCGGCTCCTCTCGGCCGTCACGGTGGCCGCCGGCGTGCCCTCGCTGCGCCGGCTGCATCAGCTCACCGTCATCTGCCGCAGCCTTGCGCTTCTCGACGGGCGCCGCACGGCCACCGAGGCCGATGCCCTGACCGCCCTGCGGCTCTGCCTGGGGCTCGCCCCGGCACCCCGCGAGGCGGCCGGGGACGACAGCCTTCCGGAAGAGGCCATGCGCCCGAACGAGGTACCTGACGAGAGCGCGGACGACGCCCCCGCACCGGACCAGCCGACCCGCGCCGACACGCCCCCCGGACCGGAGGACACACGCCAGCCCCCCGACGACCCGAGCGCCCTGACCGGGCAGCTGGCCGACCTGGTCACCGCCATCGAGGCCGGACAGATCGACCTGCCGCCGGACTTCGGCCGCCAGTCGGGCCGGGCCGCCGCATCCCGCCAGGCGGGAACCGCAGGGGTGGCGCGCAAGGACGCAAGGCGGGGCCGCCCTGTCGCCCTGCGGCGCAGCCCGCCCTACCCCTCCGCCCGGCCGAGCCTGATCGACACGCTCCGGGCCGCCGCCCCCTGGCAACCGATCCGTGCGCGCAACCGGCAGGCGCTGCTCGCCCGCGCCGCAGCCGTCGCGCCGGCCGCCGGGAACGGAACGAGGAACGTCACCGGTGTCCGGGCGCCGTCGCGTGCCCCGGCCGCGCTGATCACCCGCGACGATTTCCGCTACCGCAGCCTGCGGCACGAGACCCCCTCCACCGCGATCTTCCTGGTCGATGCCTCCGGCTCGACGGCGCTGGCGCGTCTCGGGGAGACCAAGGGCGCGATCGAGCAGCTGCTGGCCCGCTGTTACGTGCGCCGGGACGAAGTGGCGATGATAGCCTTCCGGGGCACGACCGCCGAAACGGTGCTGGCCCCGACCCGGTCGCTCGTGATGGCGAAACGCAAGCTCGCCGGCCTGCCGGGCGGCGGCGCGACGCCGCTCGTCTGCGGGCTGGAGAAGGGGCTTGAACTGGCCCTGTCCGTGCGTCGGCAGGGCAGCACGCCGCTGGTGGTGCTGCTGACCGACGGGCGTGGCAACATTGCCCGAGACGGCAGCCCTGACCGGGCCCTCGCCGGCGACCAGCTCGTGGCGATCGCGACGCGCTACCGCAGCCAGAACCTCCACAGCCTGTGCATCGACATCGGCAGCCGGCCGCGCGAGGCCGTTGCCACGCTGGCCGAGACCATGGGGGCGGACCTGCATTTCCTGCGCCACGCCGACACGCGCATCGTCTCCGATCTGGTGAATGCGCACCTGGTCAGGTCCCATCAGCACGGGGAGGCGCGATCATGACCTCCGACCGGACCTGGCTCGACTGGGAAAGCGACGGCGCGCGCTGGCCGCTGCGCGAGACAAGCCGGTTCGTCCGGGCGGGCGGCTATCGCTGGCATCTGCAGCAGAGCGGCCCGGACCACGCGCCGCAGATCCTGCTGCTGCACGGAACGGGCGCGGCCTCCTTTTCCTGGCGGACCCTGGTGCCGCAGTTGCGCGACCGCTTCCGGCTGATCGTGCCCGACCTGCCCTGCCACGGCTTCACCTGGCCCGAGGGCAGCATGGACCTGTCGCCCGAGGGCATGACCACGGCGCTGAATGCCCTGCTCGGCCACCTCGGCCTGCGTCCCGACCTGATCGTCGGCCACTCGGCAGGCGCGGTGATCGGACTGGCGCTGATCCCCGACCGGCGGCACGCCGAGGCCAGTCCGGCGGGCGGCTGCCAGCGCGTCTTTTCTGTCAATGGCGCGCTGACGCCGATCCGGGGCAACCGGGTCCTGTCGCCGATTGCCAAGGCGCTGTTTGCCAATCCTCTGTCGGCCTCGATGTTCTCGCTGCTCGCCTCGACCACGCCGCTGGGGCGCAATCTGGTGGCCGCCACCGGGTCACCGATCGACGCGGAGGGCGAGGCCCTCTACCGCCTGCTGCTCGGCTGCCGGGGCCACGTGCGCGGCGCGCTTGGCATGATGGCCTCCTGGGACCTGAGCCGGCTGCCGTCGCTGTTGCGGCGGCTGCCTGTGCCGCTCGACCTGCTGGCCGCCCGGGACGATCCGATGGTCCCGGCCAGCAGCTCGCAGACCGCAGCCGGGCTTGTCCGGCAGGGCAGTCTCACGCTCACCGAGACAGGCGGACACCTGCTGCATGAATGCGCCCCCGAAACCGTTGCCGCCTGGATCGGCGACACGGTGGCGGAGCGGCAGACGACGGGAGTGGATGCCGCATGACCATCGCCCAGATCTTCCCCGCTGCCGGTGTCAGCCCGCTCACGGAGGACCGCAGGCCGCATGCCGTGGTGATCGGCGCGGGTGTCGGCGGACTGACGGCCGGCGCCCTGCTTGGCGCACGCGGCTACCGCGTCACCGTCTTCGACCCGCTGGATGCGCCGGGCGGCCGGGCCTATGCGCACAGGCAGGACGGGTTCACCTTTGATGCCGGCCCGACGATCATCACCGCGCCCTGGCTGTTCGAGCAGGTCTGGGCCGAGTGCGGCTTCAGCCTGGCCGACGATGTCGACATCCGCCCCAATGACCCGTTCTACAAGGTGCGCTTCGATGACGGCACCTGGTTCAGCTACAGCGGCGACGCGGCGGCCATGGAGGCCGAGATTGCCAGGATCTCCCCCGAGGACGTGGCCGGCTACCGCAGCTTCATGGAGGAGAGCCGGCGCATCTACGAGGTCGCCTTCCTGCAGTTCGCTGAAACGCCCTTCCACAGCCTGCGCGTCACCGCCGAGGCGCTGGCCAAGCTGGTCCGGCTCGGCGGCTACCGCTCGGTGCACGACGTGGTGGCGAAACATTTCCGGCACCCCAAGCTCCGGACGCTGTTCTCGTTCCATCCGCTGCTGATCGGCGGCAATCCCTTCACGGCCACCTCGTTCTACTGCCTGATCGCGCATCTGGAGAGCAAGCACGGCGTCCATTTCGTCATGGGCGGAACCAACGCGCTGGTGCAGGGCCTCGCCCGGCTGGTGGAGCGCGGCGGCGGCCGGGTCCGGCTCGGCGAGACGGTGGAGACCATTCTCACCTCGGGCCGGCAGGCAACGGGCGTCCGGCTTCTGGGCGGGGAGACGGTTGCTGCCGATCTGGTCGTGTCCAACTGCGACCCGGCCACGACCTATGGCAAGCTGCTGCGGCACCATCCGCGCCGGCGCTGGACCGACGCCAAGATCGGTCGCGCCGACTATTCCATGGGCCTGTTCCTCTGGTACTTCGGCACCGACCGTCGCTACGACGACGTCGGGCACCACACCATGCTGTTCGGGCCGCGCTACCGCAGCCTGCTTGACGACATCTTCCGTCGCAAGACGCTGGCGGAGGATTTCAGCCTCTACCTGCATCGGCCCTCCGCCAGCGACCCCTCGGTGGCCCCTCCCGGCTGCGATGCCTTCTATGTCCTGAGCCCGGTGCCGAACCTCGCCGGCGGACAGGACTGGACCGACCTGGCGGAAAGCTACCGCGCGCGGATCGCCGCCCATCTGGAGGAAACGCTGCTGCCGGATCTCGGCCGGCACGTGGTGACCTCGCGGATTGCCACCCCCGTGGACTTCCGCGACCGGCTCCTGTCCTGGCAAGGGGCCGGCTTCTCCTTCGAGCCGAAGCTGTTCCAGAGCGCCTGGTTCCGTGCGCACAACAAGAGCGAGGAACTGGACAATCTCTACCTGTGCGGAGCCGGCACCCATCCAGGCGCCGGCCTGCCGGGCGTGGTGTGTTCGGCGCGGATCGTGGCAAACCTCGTGCCGGCCGCGGCAGACCTTGCGGGCGCGCCGGCGAGCGCCCGCTCCCCTGGCCCGGGAGGCGCGCGATGAGCCTGTCGACATCGGTACCTTCCGGGGCAGCTTCCGGGGCACCTTCTGGGGCCCCTTCCGGGGCAGCTTCTGGCCGCGGCAGGCCGCTGCCGCGCGGCCGCGACGCCCTGCCGCGCCCCGTCTGCCACGGTCCGGCCTACGGCTTCAGCGGACACCTCACCGATCTCAGGGCCTGCGCCGGCGCGATCCGCAAGGGCTCCAGGTCGTTCCATCTGGCCTCCGCCCTGCTGCCGGCCGACATCCGCAGCGCCGCGCAGGCCCTCTACGCCTTCTGCCGCCATGCCGACGACCTGATCGACGATCCGCGCGCCAACCGGCACGCCCTCGACCAGCTCCGGCTCAGGCTGGAGCTGATCTACGACGGCCGCCCGGCGGACCATGCCTGCGACCGGGCCTTTGCCCGCACGGTCGCACAGCATGCCATTCCGAAGGAGCTGCCGGCCGCCCTGCTCGACGGGTTCGACATGGACATCAGCCGGCGTCACTATGGCAGCATTGCCGAGGTGAAGGCCTATGCCACCTGCGTGGCCTCGAGCGTCGGCCTGATGATGGCGCTGGTGATGGGGACGGGCGAGGCCGCCGCGCTGGCGCGGGCCGCCGATCTCGGTATTGCCATGCAGCTGACCAACATTGCCCGCGACGTGGGCGAGGACGCCCGCAACGGGCGGCTGTACCTGCCGGCCGACTGGCTGGACGAGGCCGGGGTCGATGCGGCCGACCTGCTCAGGGCGCCAAGGTTTTCCCCGGCCCTCGGCCGGGTCGTGCAACGGCTGCTGGCCGAGGCGGGCGCGCATTACCGTCTCGGTCATGCCGGGATCGCGGCCCTGCCGGCGCCCTGCCGACCCGCGATCCGCAGCGCTGCTCTGGTCTATGAGGCCATCGGCGATGCCGTTGCGGCGCAGGGCCATGACAGCGTCTCCAGCCGCGCGCACACCAGCCTTGCCGGCAAGCTTTCCCTGATCCTGCGCGCCTGTCTGCCCGTCTCGCGCAGCGGCGACGGTCTGCCGGGCGCGGTTGCCGGCGCGCCGCAGACGGCAGGGCTGCGGGCTCCCGCCGACCCTGCTGCCGCCGCCCTGGTCAGCGCCGCCGCAGCGGCAGCCCTGCGCCCGGGCAGCCGGCCAGCCGGACGCGCGACCGGGACGTCCGGGCAGACGCCCGCGACCGCAGAGCCCGGATCCGCAGGACTGGCGGGATCCGGCGCTCGGGTGCTGGAGATCCTGATGCGCCTGCAGGCACACCAGATCGACGCCCGGCGCGGGCAACGGCCCCCCCTGCCCGCAGGACGCAGCCGCCATGCTTGAGACCTATTTCGGCCTGATCGAGGCAACCTTCGTGTTCGGCCTGGCCGTGGCCTTCTACATCTGGCAGCGCAACGACCTGAAGAAGGAGAAGGCGAAGGATCTGGCCAAGGCCGAGGCCGCCGCCCGGCACCGCGCCGCCGAGGCTGCGGCCGCCGGCAGCGCCGGCCCGGACCCCGCCGCCGGCGCTCCGTCATCCGCAGGCCCGGACCCGACCGGGAGCAGGCACGACCAGCCCGGCCGCAACCAGGACACCCGGGACCGACAGGGCTGAGACAGGCGGGCCCGGCAAAGGCAGGCCCGGCAAAGGCAGGCCCGGCAAAGGCAGGCCCGGGACGCACCTGCGCGGGACGACGGCATCTGTCCGGTCAGGCAGTACCTGCCCGGTCAGGCGGCATGACCGGGCGCGCGGGGCATGCGGAAGGGCAGCATCAACCGCACCACGGGAGAGGAAAGGCGGCGGCAGTCGAGCGTCTCGTGCACCATGCTGACGTCCGTGCCCTGCAGCTGCGTCCGCACGAGGCTGCGGGTGTAGAAGGGCGTATCCTCCAGCTTGCGCAGGCGTTCGGGCGCGCCCGGCCCGTCACAGGGAATGCCGCCGCGCACACCCCAGCCGCCGCGCGGCAAGGGCTGGCGGTCCGGCAGGTCAAAGGCCTCGAGGGTCCCGGCCGGACCGGCCACCAGCCCGAGGCGTCGGGTCCCTCCGTCGCGCAGCACGGCGTCATAGACGATGCGCGTGACGCCGGCGTCGTCCACGCCACGCGCCCAGTCCCAGCCGAGAAAGTCCGTTTCCAGCGGCCGGTCCCCGGCGTTGAAGTCGTGGTAGGCCTCACCCTGCCAGCCCCCCTCCGGAAAGCTGTCGCTTTCGACCGTGATGCGCGCCCGGGGGAACACGGGCATCCAGATGTGATGGCCGGCGGGGTCCAGATCGAAGGAACGGGCGTTGCCGCGCCCCGATGCCAGCGCCGGGACAAGCGTGAGGCGCCCCCGGATCCGGGCCGGCCACAGCCGCTGTCCCGGCCAGGGCAGGGCGATCTCGTCGAAGTCCAGCGTCAGGCCGGTCTCCGAGGTTGCCAGACTGCTGCGCCCGATGACCAGCCGGTCGGCCTTGCGCGCCAGGGCCTGCCGCGACCGCTCGGTCATCGCCCAGGCCTGCCGGCGACCGCCGTAGAGCGCCACGTTGACCGCGACGTGATTCTCGGGCGCGCGACGGCCGGACCAGTGGTAATAGGGCGAGAACACCGAGCCGATGAAGACGATCACGGTGAGGGCAAAACGTCCGCAGTCGCTGGTGGCGTCGATGTACCACCAGGCATAGCCGCCCGGCGGAACCGGCCGGTCGAGGACAGGTCGGCAATCAGCGACTGGGCGGCCAGCTTGCCCGACAGGATCGCCATCGGCACCCCGGGTCCCGGATGCACGCTGCCTCCCGCCAGATAGAGCCCCTGCAGCGGCCCCCGGGCCGCCGGGCGCGTGAACGACGCCATCCAGCCGTGCGAGGCCTGACCGTAGATCGCTCCGCCCGTATGCGGGGCCAGCCGCGCGAAACTGTCCGGCCCCGACAGCACCAGCGCCTCCGGCCGGCGGTCCAGCGTCAGGCCATTCGCCGCCAGCCGGTGGTCCATTGCGGTCAGACATTCGCCCAGCTCCCGATCCGTGTAGCGGTGCCGGTCGGCATCGGCCGGCATGTTCATGAGGCAATAGATGCGCTCCGGCCGGGGCAACGCGCGGGCATCGCCCCCCGCCCCGGGCACGCTGGTGCCGGACAAGAGGTCGGTCGCGCCAGCCGGACCCGCGCCCTCCCCCGCCTCGTCAGCCCGGGCGCGCGCGCCGCCGGCGGCGCTGCGATCCAGGGCACAGACATAGACGGTGGGATCTGCCGGCGGACGCCGCTTGCGGAAGATCGCCTCGAACTCCGCCGCATAGTCGGCCGAAAAGAAGACGGTGTGGTGGGCGAGCGGAACGCCGACCGCGCGGGCCGGCCCGCAGGCCACGAGCGCCGACAGCGACCGACGGCGCTCCGACCGGGCGGAGGCCGGCTGACGCGGCCGCCCGAGCAGCGCGCCCAAGGCTGCCACGTCGCCGGTGTAGACAACCGCCGAGGCGGAAATGACCTCGCCGGTGTCCAGCTGCACGCCCCGCACCTTCGCTCCGGCCGCATCGGCGAGGATGCGGGCAACGGGTGACGCGGGGCGCAGGACGACGCCCGCGTCGCGCGCCAGATCTGCAAGCGCCCGCGCGAGGGCATGCATGCCGCCGGCCGGGACGAACACGCCCTGCTGTTCGACATGGGCCACCAGCATCAGGGTTGCCGGCGCGCGGAACGGCGAGGAGCCGCAATAGGTGGCATAGCGTCCGAACAGTTGGCGCAGGCGGGGGTCGGCAAAGTACTGGCCGAGCGCCGACCACAGGCTGGAAAAGGGACGCAGGGCCAGCAGGTCCGCAGGACGCGACCAGCCGATGCGATGGGACAGGCTGACCGGATTGGGGCGCGACGCCTCGATGAAGCTCGGGCGCAGCAGCTCGAAGACCTTGCGGCTGTCGGCGGCAAACCGCCGGAAGCCCTCCGCCTCGCGTCGGCTGGCGAAGGACGCGACCGCACGCCCGGTCTCCTCGGCATCGGCATGGAGATCGAGGTGGCTGCCGTCCGGCCAGTAATGGCGGGCAAGGACATCGGCCTGCTCGAGCGGCACGAGATCCTCCAGCCGGCGGCCAAAGGCGGCAAGAAGATCGTCGAACACCCATTTCATCGTCAGCACGGTCGGCCCGGCATCATGCGGCTGCCCGCCGGCCAGGACCTGCCGCAGCTTGCCGCCGGGCGTGGCCGCGGCCTCCAGCACCAGCACGCGCCGGCCGGCGGCGACCAGGCGCAGCGCCGCCGACAGCCCGCCCATGCCGGCTCCGATGATCACAACCCGGTCGTCGGCTGTCTCCTGCACGTCGGCCCCGCCCTGCTCGTTGACATTCGGATGCAATGTGTCAATCTTGATTGACATGTTAACGTCAATCAGGATGGACATCCACCTGAATCACGGGGAGAGGTCACATGGATCTGTCAGATCGCATCGAAACCGGGATGCAGACCGCAATCCGCTATGCCACGGCCAATGGCTGCCCGCCGAAACTGGCTCAGGCCCTGCGCTATGCGGTGTTCCCCGGCGGCGCGCGCATCCGGCCCCGCATCTGCCTCGCCGTGGCGCTGGCCTGCGGCGACCGCAATCCGCGGGCCGCCAACGCGGCCGCGACGGCGATCGAGCTGCTGCACTGCGCATCGCTGGTGCATGACGACCTGCCCTGTTTCGACAATGCCGCGACGCGGCGCGGCAAGGCCTCCGTCCACTCCGAGTTCGGCGAGGCAATCGCCCTGCTGGTGGGCGACGGGCTGATCGTCTCCGCCTTCGAGACGGTTGCCCGGGAGACGGCCCAGGCCCCGGAGCTGACGGCCCGCATCATTTCGACCGTCGCGAACGCGGTCGGCGCCCCCTATGGCCTGGTGGCCGGGCAGGCCTGGGAAAGCGAGCCGAAGATCAACATCGCCGCCTATCACCGGGCCAAGACCGCCTCGCTGTTCACCGGCGCGGTGTCAAGCGGCGCCATTGCCTCCAACGGCAATCCGCTCGACTGGTACGGGCTGGCCGACGCCCTCGGGGCCGCCTACCAGGTGGCGGACGATCTCTATGACGCCCTTGGCGAAACCGGGAGCATGGGCAAGCCGGCCGGCCAGGACGCCCTGTTCGGACGCCCCAATCTCGTGGCCGAGCTTGGCGTCGAGGGCGCCCTCAAGGAACTGCGCAGTCTGGTCAAGCAGGCCGCCGACCAGGTGCCGGACTGCAACGGTGCGGACATGCTGCGAGCGATCATCCACACGGAGGCCCAGCGGCTGATGCCCGCCAAGCTTGCGGCCAGCGCGGCATGAGCGCCGACCCGCAGGCGCAGCGCGTCGCCGCGCCGCCCTGGCCGCCGGCGGACGCGGCGCCGCAGCCGCTGTCCGTACGCCTGCGCCTCTGGCGCAACCGCATGATCGGATCGCCCGGCTTCCGGCGCTGGATGCTGCGCCTGCCGTTCACCCGCAAGATCGCGCAGCGCCGGGCCAATGACCTGTTCCGGCTCACCGCCGGCTTCGTCTTTTCCCAGGTGCTGGGCGCCTGCCTGTCGCTCGGCGTGTTCGCACGCCTGAAGGATACAACGGCCGGCAGCGAGGCCCTCGCCCGGGACTGCGGCCTGCCGGTCGCACGGATGCGCCTGCTGCTGGACCAGGCCGCGCGCCTCGGCCTCGTGCGCCGGGCCGGCCCGGACGACTGGGTCCTCGACGACGCGGGGGCTGTGGTCGCCGCCGATCCGGGGATCGCGGCAATGATCGAGCACCACAGCCTGTTCTACCGCGACCTCACCGACCCTGCCGCCCTCTTCCGCGACCCGCAGCCGGCCACCGCCCTGAATACCTACTGGGCCTATGGCCGCGGCCATGACGTGGCGGCGCTCGACCCGGAGGCGGCCGCCGCCTATTCGCGCCTGATGCGCGCCAGCCAGGCGATGCTGTCCGACTGCATTCTCGATGCCCATGACTTCGGCCGCTACGAGGGCCTGCTCGATGTCGGCGGCGGCGAAGGCGCCTTCCTGGCGGCCGCGGCCGCGCGGCACCCGCGTCTGCGGCTGCAGCTCTTCGACCTGCCCCCCGTGGCGGAGCTCGCCCGGCGGCACCTCGGCGGGCTTGGCCTGCTCCACCGGGCCGATCTCGCCGGCGGCGACTTCGTGGCGACGCCGATTCCCACCACGAGCGACTGCGTCAGCCTTGTCCGGGTCCTGTGCGACCACGACGACGACCGCGTGCGGCAGATCCTGTCGAACCTGCACCGCTCCATGCGCCCCGGCGCGACGCTGGTCGTGGCGGAGGCGATGGCCGGCGCCAGCGAGGGCGCCCAGCTCGCCGCCGTCTATTTCGGCCTCTACTTCCTCGCCATGGGGTCGGGGCGCTGCAGAAGCGAGAGCGAAATCAGGCGCCTGGTCACCGAAGCCGGCTTCCGCAACGCCCGCACGCGGCAGACCAGCGCCCCGCTGCTGGCAACGCTGGTGCTCGCCACGCGTTAGGCGGGCGCGACATCCACGTACAAGTGTAAATTCTAATTGACACCATCAACTGTCAATTTAAGATGACATTCAATGAGGCGTCGAACCCCTGTGCGGGAGGCACGCAATGAACACCACGGCAATCGTATTCGAGAAGCCTGGCTCGGTAGGGGTCAGACGACTCCCGCTGACCAGCCCGGCACCGGCCGATGTGGTGGTCGAGACCCTGCTGAGCGGCATCTCCACCGGCACCGAAAAGCTGCTGTTCGAGGGGACGATGCCGTCCTTCCCGGGCATGGGCTATCCGCTTGTGCCGGGCTACGAGGCGGTGGCACGCATCATCGAGGCCGGACCCCGCTCCGGCCACCGGACCGGCGACCTGGTCTTCGTGCCCGGCGCCAGCTGCTTCGAGGGGGTTGCCGGCCTGTTCGGCGCCTCCGCCGACCGTCTGGTGCTGCCGGGCCTGCGGGCCGTTCCGGTTCCCGGGCTCGACGCCGAGGACGGGGTGCTGCTCGCCCTGGCCGCCACGGCCCACCATGCCCTGATGCGGGCCGCCTGCCCGGTCGACATCGTGATCGGTCACGGCGTCCTGGGGCGGCTGATCGCCCGCATTGCCCTCGCGCTCGGCCAGGAGGCCCCGCAGGTGCTCGAGACCCGGGCCACCCGCCTGAGCGGCGCCAACGGCTACGACGTCCTGTCTCCGGACGCGGACGGCGTCCGGCGCGGCTGCGGCTGCATCATCGACGCGAGCGGGGACCAGGCCGCGCTCGACCCCGCCATCGCGCGCCTCGGCCGCAACGGCCGGCTTGTTCTGGCCGGGTTCTATGGCAGCCATGTCGGCTTCGCCTTTCCGGCCGCCTTCATGCGCGAGATCACGGTCATCCTGGCGGCAGAGTTCCGGCCGGAGGACACACGCGCGGTTCTGGACCTTGCCGCTTCCGGGCGGCTGTCGCTCAAGGGGCTGGTCACCCACCGGGCAGCCCCGGCCGAGGCCGACCGCGCTTATCGCACGGCCTTTGCCGATCCGGACTGCCTGAAAATGGTCATCGACTGGAGGAAGCCCTCATGATCCTGGAAAACGCCATCGATCCGAGCAACAGGATGCATGAGGCCCTGCGCCGGGAAGCTGCCCTCGAGCCGCCGCTGCCTGCAACGGCCCCGGCGACCAAGCAGACCCAAATCATCGCGATCTACGGCAAGGGCGGCATCGGCAAGAGCTTCACCCTTGCCAACCTCTCCTACATGCTGGCCCAGCTCGGCAAGAAGGTGCTGCTGATCGGTTGCGACCCGAAGAGCGACACGACCTCGCTGCTGTTCGGCGGGCGGGCCTGCCCGACAATCATCCAGACCGCCTCGGCCGCCAAGGCCGCCGGCAGCGACGTGAAGATCTCCGACGTCTGCTTCAAGCGTGACGGTGTCTTCGCCATGGAACTGGGCGGGCCGGAAGTCGGACGCGGCTGCGGCGGTCGCGGCATCATCCACGGCTTCGAGACGCTCGAGAAGCTCGGCTTCCACGACTGGGACTTCGATTTCGTCCTGCTCGACTTCCTGGGCGACGTGGTCTGCGGCGGCTTCGGCCTGCCGATCGCCCGCGACATGTGCCAGAAGGTCGTGGTGGTCGGCTCCAACGACCTGCAGTCACTCTATGTGGCCAACAACGTCTGTTCGGCCGTGCAGTATTTCCGCAAGCTCGGCGGCAACGTCGGCGTGGCCGGCCTCGTCATCAACAAGGACGACGGCACCGGCGAGGCCCAGGCCTTCGCCGAGAAGGTCGGCATCCCGGTGCTTGCCTCGATCCCGCAGGATGAGGACATCCGCCGCAAGAGCGCGAACTACCACATCATCGGCCTGCCCGGTGGCGTCTGGGGTCCGCTGTTCGAGGCCCTTGCCATCAACCTGACCGAAGCCCCGCCGGTCCTGCCGAAACCCCTCGACCAGGAAGGCCTCCTTGGCCTCTTCGACGCCAGCCAGACCGGGGCCGACTACCAGCTCACGCCCGCGACGCCGGAGGACATGTGTGCCGCCGGGGCCACCGCCAAGCCCTCGCTCGAGGTCATTTACGACACCGTCTAACGGATCGGACAGGACAATGGACCATCTCAGCCAGGATATCGCGCAGGACGCCGGCCTCCCCGGCGCAGCCGACCGCCCTGCGGAGCGGACCGGAGCGGTTCTGCCCGCCGTCGGGCTGGACCGGCCGGCGACAGAGGCCGGCTGTCATGGCGGCACCGAGCTGTCGAAGGCAAGCGCCCGGGCAGCCGGCAATGCCGAGCTGATGGACCGCTACGAGACCGATTATCCCAAGGGCCCGCATGACCAGCCGCAATCCATGTGCCCGGCCTTCGGCTCGCTGCGCGTCGGACTGCGCATGCGGCGGGTCGGCACGATCCTCTCCGGATCGGCCTGCTGCGTCTACGGCCTGACCTTCACCTCGCATTTCTATGGTGCCAAGCGCTCGGTCGGCTATGTGCCCTTCAATTCGGAAACGCTGGTCACGGGCAAGCTCTACGAGGACATCGTCGAGGCCGTGCACCAGATGGCGGATCCCGACAAGTTCGATGCCGTCATCGTGACCAATCTGTGTGTCCCCACCGCATCGGGCGTGCCGCTCAAGATGCTGCCACGGGCCATCGACGGCGTGCGCATCGTCGGCATCGACGTGCCGGGCTTCGGCGTGCCCACCCATGCGGAAGCCAAGGACGTGCTGTCGGCGGCGATGCTGGCCTATGCCCGGCAGGAAGCGATGGAAGGGCCGGTCCTGCCCCCGCGCGATGGCCGGATCGACAAGCCGACCGTGACGCTGCTGGGCGAACTGTTCCCGGCTGACCCGGTCGTGATCGGCGCCATGCTGGAGCCGATGGGCCTCGCGGCGGGACCGAGCGTTCCCGTCCGCGAATGGCGCTCGCTCTACGCGGCCCTCGACTGCGCCGCCGTGGCGGCCCTGCACCCCTTCTACACGGCCAGCATCCGCGAGTTCCAGGCAGCGGGACGGCCGGTGATCGGCTCCGCGCCGGTCGGGCTCGAGGGCACCGATGCCTGGCTCAAGGCGATCGGCGACGCCTGCAACGTGCCGACGGCGCAGGTGGATGCCGCACGCAATGCGATGCGGGGTGCCATTTCGGCCGCGCTCGGACGCAACCGGATCTCCGGCCGCATCACGCTCTCGGGCTACGAAGGCTCGGAGCTGCTGGTTGGCCGCCTGCTTGTCGAACTCGGCGCCGATCTGCGCTATGTCGGCACCGCCTGCCCGAGAACGCCCTACAACGCCGACGATGCCGAGTGGCTGATGGCCAGGGGCGTCGAGGTGCGGTTCCGCGCCTCGCTGGAAGACGATCTGGGCGCCTTCGCGGCCTTCGCGCCGGATCTGGCCATCGGCACGACGCCGGTGGTGCAGAAGGCGAAGGAGCGGGCAACGCCGGCCCTCTACTTCACCAACCTGATCTCCGCACGGCCGTTGATGGGACCGGCTGGTCCGGCCTCGCTGCCGGGCGTGATCGCCAGCGCCATCGCCAACAAGGAGCGGTTCCTGAAGATGCAGGACTTCTTCGGCGACGTCGGACATGGCGATGCGGCCGGCATCTGGGAGGACACGCCCCAGGACCGCAGCGGCTTCCGCGCAGCCTATGCCAAATCCCTGCGCAAGTCGCAGAATGCGGTCGACAACGGGGAGAGCGTCGGATGCTGATCCTCGACCATGACCGGGCCGGCGGCTACTGGGGCAGCGTCTATGCCTTCACCGCCATCAAGGGACTGCAGGTGGTGATCGACGGCCCGGTGGGCTGCGAGAACCTGCCCGTCACCTCGGTCCTGCACTACACCGACGCCCTGCCCCCGCACGAGCTGCCGATCGTGGTCAGCGGCCTGTCGGAGGACGAACTCGGCCAGCACGGCACCGAGGGCGCGATGAAGCGGGCGCGCCAGGCGCTCGATCCCGATCTGCCGGCAGTCGTGGTCACCGGCTCGATTGCCGAGATGATCGGCGGCGGCGTCACGCCGGAGGGCTCCAACCTGAAGCGCTTCCTGCCCCGGACGATCGACGAGGACCAGTGGCAGAGTGCCGACCGGGCCCTGAACTGGCTGTGGAGCGAGTTCGGCCCCAAGCGCGTGCCGAAGCTGCGCAAGGCCAGCGGTGGCGCGAAGCCCAAGGTCAACATCATCGGGCCGATCTACGGCACCTACAACATGCCCTCCGACCTGCACGAGATCCGTCGTCTGGTCGAGGGGATTGGCGCCGAGGTGAACATGGTGTTCCCGCTCGGCAGCCATCTGGAGGACCTGCGCAAGCTCGGCGATGCGGAGGCCAACATCTGCCTGTACCGCGAGTTCGGGCGGATGCTGTGCGAAACGCTGGAGCGGCCCTACCTGCAGGCGCCGATCGGCGTGCACTCGACCACCGCCTTCCTGCGCTCGCTCGGGGAGATCCTCGGGCTCGACCCGGAGCCTTTCATCGCCCGCGAGAAGCACACGACGCTGAAGCCGCTGTGGGATCTCTGGCGGTCCGTCACCCAGGATTTCTTCGCCACGGCAAACTTCGCGATTGTTGCCAGCGAGACCTATGTGCGCGGCGTCCGGACGTTCCTCGAGGACGAGATGGGCCTGCCATGCGCCTTCGCGGTCGCCCGCAAGGCCGGCAGCAAGACCGACAATCACGAGATCGCGGAGCTGACGGCCTCACGTCCGCCCATGGTGATGTTCGGATCGTTCAACGAACGCATGTACATGGCCGAGGCGGGCGCGCGCGGCACCTTCATCCAGCTCTCCTATCCGGGAGCGATCGTCCGCCGCCACACCGGGACACCGGTGATGGGTTACTCGGGCGCCTGCTGGATGATCCAGGAAGTCTGCAATGCGCTGTTCGATCTCCTGTTCGAGATCCTGCCGCGCGCCGGCCAGCTGGATGCCATCGAGCCGACGACCGCCCGCCCGCGCACCAGCCTGCCCTGGCGCAGCGACGCGCAGGCGGCCCTGGATGCCCTCATCGAGCGCGAACCCGTGCTCGTCCGCATCTCCGCCGCCAAGCGCCTGCGCGAGGCGGCCGAGCAGGAAGCAAGACGAACCAACAGCGATCATGTCGACCTTCGCCATGTCGAGGATGCAACACGGATGACCCGCGCGATGGCGTGATCCCGCGTGCCCCGGGCGAAAGAGATCTGAGGGAGGAAGACGAATGCTTTCGACGACCGATCAGGAGCGGATGACGAGCCGCCACAAGGAGCGCCAGCTCGAGCGGCAGACGATGAAGCGGCTGTTTCTCGTGGTCTTCCCCCTGTGCTTCGTGGCCGTGGCGCTGACCCGGCTCATCACGGTTTTCGGCCCGCGCGACGCTGTCGCCGAGGGCTCTGTCTTTGCCGAGGCCAAGGCCTCGGCCTATGCGGCCTTGGGTTACGCCTTCAACGCGTAACCCTTCGGAATTGCCGGTGTTCTCGACGTCGGCAATAGCCCGGCCGGTCCGCTCTGCGGCCTGCCGGAACCCTGCTGCGGGGGCTCCGCAGCGTTCGAGACAAGGAGGTGCATTTGATGGCTGACTCATCGAATGTCTCACTTTCGGGTCTGACCGAAAGCGAAGCGAAGGAGGTCCACGGCTTCTTCATCCAAGGCTTCATGATTTTCACGGCGATTGCGATCGTCGCGCATATCCTGGTCTGGATGTGGCGTCCCTGGATCCCTGGTCCGGATGGTTATGCCTCCCTCGATGGGGTGAACCAGACGGTCCAGGCGCTGCTGCCGATGCTGGCATAGGGGAGGTCGCGACATGTGGAGAATCTGGCTCATGTTCGACCCGCGCAGGGCGCTCGTCGCTCTGTCCGTGTTCCTGTTTACCCTGGCCATCCTGATCCATTTCATCCTGCTGAGCACGGACCGGTTCAACTGGCTCGAGGGCAAGCCCCTCAAGACCAGCGCAATCGAACTGTCCGTTCCGGCAGGCCAGGATCTGCAGCTGATCGGCTGAAACAAGGCGGCGGCCAGACCCGCGTTGCCGGCTCCGGCCGCCGCCCAATCCCTTGAAAGCCCCACCGGCATCCGGCCGGTGATCCGTGGGAGGAGCAGAAATGGCGCTGCTGAGTTTTGAACGCAAATACCGCGTACGCGGCGGGACACTGATCGGCGGCGACCTGTTCGACTTTTGGGTCGGCCCCTTTTACGTGGGCTTCTTCGGCGTGACGACGGCCTTCTTTGCTATTCTGGGCACGGCCCTGATCATCTACGGGGCCGCCATCGGCCCGACCTGGAACATCTGGCAGATCTCGATCGCGCCACCTGACCTGTCCTACGGCCTGGCGCTCGCGCCGCTGAAGGAAGGCGGTCTCTGGCAGATCATCACGGTCTGCGCGCTCGGAGCCTTCTGCTCCTGGGCGCTGCGCGAAGTGGAGATCTGCCGCAAGCTCGGCATGGGCTACCATGTGCCCTTTGCCTTTTCCTTCGCGATCTTCGCCTATGCGACGCTGGTCGTGTTCCGCCCGATCCTGCTGGGTGCCTGGGGACACGGATTTCCCTATGGCATCTTCAGTCACCTCGACTGGGTGTCGAACGTCGGCTACCAGTACCTTCACTTCCACTACAACCCGGCGCACATGATCGCGGTGTCGTTCTTCTTCACGACCTGCCTGGCGCTGGCGCTGCACGGCGGCCTGATCCTGTCTGCCGCCAATCCGGGTGCCTCTCACGAGGGCGGCGGCAAGCAGGCGGAGGTCAAGACGCCGGAGTATGAGGACACCTTCTTCCGGGACATCATCGGCTACTCCATCGGCACGCTCGGCATTCACCGGCTGGGTCTGATCCTTGCGCTCAACGCAGGCTTCTGGAGCGCCGTCTGCATCGTCATCAGCGGCCCCTTCTGGAACCAGGGCTGGCCCCAGTGGTGGAACTGGTGGCTCGACCTGCCGATCTGGAACTGAGGAGAAGCGTCATGACCCAGTATCAGAACATTCTCACCATCGTGCAGGTCAGCGGACCTGCGGAAGAGGGCATGCCGCTGCCGAAAGGCGACAGCGAACGTCTCGGCACGCCCATCATGTCCCGGCTCCTCGGCTGGATCGGCAATGCGCAGCTCGGGCCGATCTATCTCGGCTATCTCGGCACGCTGTCGCTGGTCTTCGGCTTCATCGCCTTCGAGATCATCGGTCTCAACATGCTGGCCTCCGTCGGCTGGGACCCGATCCAGTTCGTCCGCCAGCTGTTCTGGCTCGGCCTGGAACCGCCGCCGGCGCATTACGGGCTGAAGGTGCTGCCGCCGCTGAATGATGGCGGATGGTGGCTCATCGCCGGCTTCTTCCTGACGGCGTCCGTGCTGCTGTGGTGGGTGCGGGTGTATCGCCGGGCGCGCCAGCTGGAAATGGGCACGCATGTGGCCTGGGCCTTCGCGTCGGCAATCTGGCTGTTCCTCGTGCTGGGCTTCATCCGCCCGCTACTGATGGGCAACTTCTCGGAGGCCGTGCCCTTCGGGATCTTCCCGCACCTCGACTGGACCGCAGCCTTCTCGATCCGCTACGGCAACCTCTACTACAATCCGTTCCACTGCCTTTCGATCGTCTTCCTCTACGGCTCGGTGCTGCTGTTTGCCATGCACGGCGCCACCATCCTGGCGGTGGGCAAGTACGGCGGCGAGCGTGAGCTGGAACAGATCACCGATCGCGGCACCGCATCCGAGCGCGCCGCCCTGTTCTGGCGCTGGACGATGGGCTTCAACGCCACGATGGAATCCGTCCACCGCTGGGCCTGGTGGTTCGCAATCCTGACCCCGCTCACCGGCGGCATCGGGATCCTGTTGACCGGCACCGTCGTCGACAACTGGTACCTCTGGGGCATCGAGCACGGCATCGTCTCTCCCCTGCCCGACATCTATCCGGGTGTTGTCGACCCAGCCGCGCAGTGAGGAGAGGGAAAATGCAAATCTGGATACCTTTTGCTGCGTCGGCCGGAGCCCTGCTTGCGATCGCCAGCTTCGTCGGCGCCGGCTGGGACGCCCCGCCGGTCGTCTCCACCCAGATCGGCTACCGGGGCACCGGGATGGTGCTGGAGCAGGACCTGGAGAAGCTGGAAGCCCTCAAGGCTGCCAATGTGGTGCCGGAGGCTCCCTGGGAAGCCAGTCCGGAAGGCGACAAGGCCGGGCAGCTCTACGAGAACGTCCAGGTCCTTGGCGATCTCTCGGATGACCAGTTCAACCAGTTCATGGCCTCGATCACCGCCTGGGTCGCACCGCCCGAACAGGGCTGCAACTACTGCCACAATCCCGAGAACATGGCCTCCGACGAGGTCTACCAGAAGGTCGTGGCGCGCCGGATGATCCAGATGAACCAGACGATCAACGTCGCCTGGGAACCGCATGTGGGCCAGGTGGGTGTCACCTGCTACACCTGCCATCGGGGTCAGGCCGTTCCCGCCAACTACTGGGTGGACGACCAGGAGCCCAAGCCGGCGAGCAACATGAGCCGTGCCGGGCAGAATGTCGCCGGCCAGTATGTCGGCAACACCTCCCTGCCGCAGAATGCCCTGATGGACTACCTGCTCAAGGACAAGCCCATCCGCGTCCACTCGAACACCGCGTTGCCGACCGGCACCAATCCGGCTGGCGTCAAGGAGACCGAGGGAACCTGGGGGCTGATGATGTACATGTCGGAGTCTCTCGGCGTGAACTGCGTCGCCTGCCACAACTCCCGCGCCTTCAACGACTGGGACCAGAGCCCGCCGCAGCGCGTGACCGCCTGGCATGGCATCCGCATGACCCGGGCCATCAACAACGACTACATGGTTGGCCTGACGCCCGTGTTCCCGGCCCATCGAAAGGGACCGGAAGGCGACGTGTTCAAGGTCGGCTGCTCGACCTGCCACAACGGCGTGCAGAAGCCGCTCTATGGCGTGTCGATGCTGCAGTCCTACGTCGACGCACTCGACAAGCAGGGCCCCACCGACGTTCCGGACTTCTCCACCT
Source organism: Pannonibacter sp. XCT-53 (assembly GCF_009915765.1). NCBI lineage: Bacteria > Pseudomonadati > Pseudomonadota > Alphaproteobacteria > Hyphomicrobiales > Stappiaceae > Pannonibacter > Pannonibacter tanglangensis. Next base: position 48,208 of record NZ_JAABLQ010000001.1, on the reverse strand, counting down.
ATGTGCCCGGTGAAACCAAGGTGATGGGCGCTCCCGGACGCTCGTCGTCACTCGCCCCGACGACAGCCCCGGCCGTGCCGCTGGAGACGACGCTAGCTAAGGCCAGCAACTGATCCTTGCAACACCGGCGCATCTGGCGCGGCGGACCGACAAGGCCCGCCGCGCCGTTCCCTTGACAAGGCGCCATCAGGCAGGCCGACACAGGCTCCGGCACCGCGATGCTGCTCCCCCGGACCAAAGCGCGCAGCGGCCGATCCACCCGTTCGCTCCGGCCGGCATATAGCCCCCGAGGCTCCGCGGCCATCTTGCCCGCCGCACCGCCCGTCACGGTCCTTCCACGTTGCGCGCACCCGCGCGGTTCCCCCTGAATCTCCGGCGCCCCGGCACGCATCTGCAGCCTGGAGTGAGACAAGGCCCGGGGGTCGAACCGGGGCCGATCCGGGGGCAGGTTTGGGGGCCGGTCCTGGTGCAGGTCCGGTGACCGATCCGGGGGCAGGTCCGGTGGCCATCCAGGGCGTTCCGGAACCGGGCGACCGCGGTCCGGGCACCTTGACCCTTCGGAGAGGACATGAGGGGAAAGACGTCGGCCACAGGGCATCGGCGAGCAGGCGTGACAGGCTCGCGTCAGGGCCTGCGCGCCGGCAAGAGGGCTCGGGTCCAGTTCTCGGGAAAGCAGGGCAGGTGCGCGGGCGCTGCAGGACCCGGACGGGCCCGGATCATGCGCCCGGCGACGGCTCCCGGCGCAAAAGACACCCGGATCAGGACGTCAGGCCCCGGACCCCCGTCGTGGCATGGATCGCCATGGCGGACCGCTGCGCGGGCAGGCTCGGCCAAGCCGGCATGGTGGACTGCCCCGAACGAAGCACCACGGCGACACGGCATGACTGTCGGCGCAGGCACACGACCGCTGCGCCCCGTTGCAAACCTGGACCCGGTTCCGACATCCCCTGCAAGGACCTGCGGCGCGCAGTCCGTCGGACCGGCCGGACCTTCGGGCCCCGAATAGTCAAGCCCCCCTTGAACAATCAAGCCCGATGCCCAATCAGGCCCGATGCACGATCAAGCCCGGTAAACCTTCAGGAAAAGCGCAGCGCCGGAAAGCGTTCCAGATAGATCCGGAACCAGGGCGTGAAACGCTCGGGCGTCTGCCGGACTTCCACATGGAGATCCTCCAGCCGGATCCAGCGCACGGCGTCGACCTCGTCGGGATTGGGCACGACCGCCTGCCGGGTCCGGTCGACCTCGGCGCTGAACAGCGTGACCCTTTCATGCTCGCTCAGGCCCGCCCCGACATCCGCCTGGTACTCGACCGTGGCGTGACGCTGCAGGGGGACGGAAAAGCCGAGCTCTTCCTCGAGACGCCGATGGGCACAGGCCTCGACGCTCTCGTCCCAGTGCGGATGGCTGCAGCAGGTGTTGGCCCAGAGCCCGCCGCAATGATACTTGCCCGCCGCCCTGCGCTGAACCAGCAGGTAATCCGCATCGAAGACAAAGACCGAGACGGCAAGATGCAAAAGCCCGCGCACATGGGCGTCGAGCTTCTCCACCGGATAGAGCGTGCCGTCGCCGGCAACGGCCGGAATGAGGATCTGCCGGTTCATGCGAAGGTCCTTCGGCTCGACGCTGTCAGGCCACCGCCCGCGCCAGCGCGCATTGCGACCAGAGCGCCGACAGGGCCTCAACCAGATGGCGGATGTCGGCGTCGCTGTGCAAGGGGGTCGGCGTGATGCGCAGCCGCTCGGTGCCGACCGGAACGGTCGGATAGTTGATCGGCTGGACATAGATGCCGAAATCATTCAGCAGCACGTCGGAGATCCACTTGCACTTGGACGCATTGCCCACGATCACCGGCACGATGTGGCTGGGATTGTGCTTGTGCGGAATGCCGCGCGCATCAAGCGCGGACCGGACCTTGGCAACCGCCGCCTGGTGCGCCTGGCGCTCGCTCTGGCTTTCCTTCAGATGCCGGATCGAGGCCGCCGCCGCCGCCGCAAGCGCGGGCGGCAGCGCGGTCGTGAAGATGAAGCCGGAGGCAAAGGACCGGACGAAGTCGACCAGCACCGCCGGCCCGGTGATGTAGCCGCCCATCACGCCGAAGGCCTTGCCGAGCGTTCCCTCGATGACGGTGATGCGGTCCATCAGCCCCTCGCGTTCGGCCACCCCGCCGCCCCTGGGACCATACATGCCGACCGCGTGCACCTCGTCGAGATAGGTGATGGCGCCGAAGGCATCCGCGACATCACAGATCTCGCGGATCGGCGCAATGTCTCCATCCATCGAATAGACGCTCTCGAAGGCGACCATCTTGGGGGCAGCCGGGTCATCGGCGGCCATGAGGGCGCGCAGATGTGCAGGATCATTGTGCCGGAACAGCCGCTTCTCGCAGCGCGCATGGCGGATGCCCTCGATCATCGAGGCGTGGTTCAGCGCATCGGAGTAGACGATGATCCCGGGAATGCGCGCCAGCAGCGTGCCGAGCGCAGCCCAGTTCGAGACGTAGCCCGACGTGAAGATCAGCGCCGCTTCCTTGGCATGCAGGTCGGCCAGCTCGCGTTCCAGCAGCACATGGTGATGGTTGGTGCCGGAGATGTTGCGCGTTCCGCCGGCACCGGCGCCGCACTGGCCGATGACCTCGACCATCCGGCCGGTGACCACCGGGTTCTGGCCCATGCCGAGGTAGTCGTTGGAGCACCAGACGGTGACATCCCGCGTGGCGCCGCCGTCCTCGTAGAACGTTGCCCGCGGGAAGGCGCTGTTGCGCCGTTCGAGCTCGGCAAAGACGCGGTAGTTGCCGGCGGATTTCAGCCCCGAGAGAGCGGCTTCCATGTGTTCAAAGATGTCCATTTTGCGTTCCTTCTTCTCTCTCTGGTTCCTTAAGGTGTTTCCGGCTGCCGGCGGACAGGCCGCAGCGCCGAAGCCGGCACGCTGCCCGCGTCATGCGCCGGACGCGATCCGGGGACGGCCCAGCGCCACAGCGCGGTGTCCGAGACGGGCAGCACGAGAATGAGATGTTCGATGATGGCCAGCGCCATGAAGGTCGCCAGCAGGAGGTGGCCAACCTCCGAATAGGGCTGGTGTGCCCGCAGCACGCCGACGACCAGCACGGCGAAGATCCCGATGGCGCCAGCCAGGAACAGCGGAAACAGCGGGGTCGTCCGGCCGGTGTTGAAATAGGAGCGCAGATGCAGGATCGCCGGCGGCATCAGACCGCTGATCGCGTGCCGCGCACCGAGAAAGATCAGCAACTTGGAGGAAATCCGCATGCCCCACAGCAGCCCGAACGTGGCAAGGCCGAAGAGGTTGGCGGCATGGCGCAGGGCGAGCCACAGGACCACGGCCGTCACCAGCAGGGCGATCTCATGATCACAGACCGCCGCCCAGGCCGCACGGAACCGGGCCAGACCGGTGAGGCCCGGCGGGCATTCGCCCTTGTGCCGGCCGGTGACCATCCCGGTGAGAAAGGTGGTCTCATGCCAGGCCCAGACCAGCAGCGCCCCGAAGAAGCCCGTGTAGGAGCCGACCGGCGTCTGCGCCGCGCTGCCTTCCAGCATCAGGACGAAGCCGAGAACGCCGATCCCGGTCACCCACGGCAGCAACTGCCAGGGCCGGAGGGACTTCTTGCCCGACCAGTGCACCATGGCAAGGACAAGCCCGGTCGACAGCCACCAGATCCCGATGGCGAGCAGCACAGCCGTGACCGGACTTGCAAGGTTCATCCTGTCCCCCTCACCAGACGGGCTGCAGACGCGAGGTCGCCGGCAGGTCGTTCTTCTTCGCCGGGATCATGTACATGCGCAGGAAGTTGGCGCCGGCCGCCAGGCCCCACCAGGCGCGGCCGAGCCGGCCGGAGAGCCCCCCGCGCTCCGTGGCCGCCTGCATCCTGCGATTGATCCGCTCCATGCGCCGGAAGCCCTCGATGAGCGCCGGATGCTCGAGATCCAGCACCAGCGGGAAACACTGGCGCGAGATCTCGGAAGTGAGGCGGAAGACGCGAAGGTCATAGTCCTCGATGTTGACGCCCAGCGCCTTGTGGAAGGCAGGCCGCATGTGATCGCGCACATACATGGTCGCAAACACCGCCAGCAGGAAGAACTTGATCCAGAGCTTGTTGCGCCCGCGCAGCAGACGGGGATCCGAGCGGATGATCAGCGAGAACGCCTCGCCATGCGAGAACTCGTCATTGCACCACTGGCGGAACCACTTGAAGATCGGATGGAAGCGGTGCTCGGGATGCTGCTCGAGATGTCGGAAGATGGTGATGTAACGGGCATAGCCGATCTTCTCGGACAGATAGGTCGCATAGTAGATGAACTTGGGCTTGAAGTAGGTATACTTCTTGGCCTTGGCCAGAAAGCCCATGTTGACGCCAATTCCGAAGTCCTTGAGCGCGTCGTTGATGAAGCCTGCATGGCGGCTCTCGTCCCGGCTCATGTAGCCGAACAGCTCGCAGATCTCCTTGTTCTTGCCGCGCCGCTTCATTTCCTTGTACAGCACGCAGCCCGAAAACTCTGAGGTCAGCGAGGACACGAGGAAATCGATCAGCTCCTCGCGCAGGTCCGCCGGCAGGGCGTCCAGGTCGACATCGTCCCATTCCTCGTTGCGCTTGAAGTGGCCCTGGTTCGGGTCGCTGCGCATCTGGGCAATCAGCGCGTCCCATTCGACACGGACCGGTTCGACATTGATCCGGTCCATCTCCTCAAAGTCGGTGGTGTAGAAGCGCGGCGTCAGCATGGTGGACACCAGCGCGCTGCGGGTGGTGTCGTTGACGGCCGACTTGCGATCGTCAAGCGTCCTGTGGTCCGCCAGATCGGTGTTGGAAACCGGCTTGTTCATGACAGTGCCCTTTCGGTGAAGCTGAATTCGCACAGTTCCATCATGTCGAGATCGCCCGTCGCCCGGATCCAGGCGCGTTCCAGGAAGCCCGCACGCTGGATCGTCGCCTCGCGGCGGAAGCTCTCGCAGCGACCGTAGGGGATCGACACGGGCGCGCCATGGACGAAGACCTCATCGCCGGGATGCACCACGACACCGTTGTCGAAGCGCACATGCGCGCCCAGCTGATCGAACGTGTTGTTGATCTCCACGGTGCAGTCGACGGTTTCCCTGCGCCGCATCAAGGCAAAAAGCGAGTTCATTTGCGGGTACCTCCCTGATCTCCCAACAGCGCGCCGAAGGCAGCGGCATTGTCCTTGCCGAACGCCTCCAGATAGATCCGCTCGCCGGTGACGGTGTCGGAGAGGCTGACCGTGCCGGCCTCCCACCTGATGAGGCGATAGGGCGCCGTTTCGGGCACGTTTGCGACCATACGCATGCGCACGAAGGCCCGCAGAGAGCCGCGGACAAAACCGCCCTCGTCGGGTCTGTAGCTGACGATTTCCTGTCCGCTGACCGCATCGCGGACGATCACGCGGTCATCCGCCATCCGCGCGAGCGTGATGTCGCGCATGGCGGCAGGGGCTCCGGTCCGGTGCTTGATCACGCCGATGCCGGTGGTCTGGCCAAAGAGCACGGCGCCGGCGCTGAAGGCGAGAAGCAGTGCCGCGCCGGCGAGGATCCGCGTCGGGAACGGGTTGCTGCGGCGTCCCGTGCGGTCCGCCAGATAGCCGAGGTGCGAGGCCGGTGCCATGATCGTTTCTCCTCCTTATTCCGCGGCCGCCATGGCGCCCGGAACTGCTGCAGGCGTCGCGGTCTCCGGGGTGACCCGGGCATGTCCGGACGTCGCTGCCGCATGCTGCGTGATCGCAAGGGCAAGCACGCCGGCCACCTGACGGGCGTCCGGCAGGCAGATCAGGCTCGGCTCGGGCTCCGCAAGGCGAAAGCCGCGGACATGCGGCCACTGGATCAGCCAGGACAGGCGATGCCCGGGCTTCAGCGCGAGGGCCACGTGCCCGGCCCGCCCGCCGAGCCCGCCCAGCGCGACCGCGTTGACCTGGGCATAGGGCAGGTTCAGCGACATCGAGAAGGCGACACCGAAGCGGATCACGACCCGGCGGGAGGTGATCGTGTAGAGCGTCGTCCGTTCGACGGCGAAGGCATAGATCTCGATCAGCCCGAGAACGAGGGCGGCCAGGGTCGACAGGACGGCGACCGAGAACAGGATGCCGGCGACCGGCCGCCCGTCATAGAGGCCCGATGCGACACCCCAGGCGATGAGCACCGCGAAATAGGCGGCGATCCAGCGGTTCTTCAGCACGTGACGGGCAAAGAGCCGGGCCGATGGCCGCCCCTGCCAGAGCTGCACTTCGCCCGCCGGAAGATAGCCGGGAAGGCCGGGCACGGGCTCGATCTCATGCTCGCGAGCAACGAACTGTTTCACAGCAGTGGCTCCTGGCGATCGCTCAGGGCATAGAGAAGGCCGCTGCCGTAATAGGCGGCGATCTTGTCTTCCTCGAGCCGGGTGACGGTGTCGGCGGCCGCAAGCGCCGGCACATCGGCGAACTGTGCGGCCGTGATGGCATGGACATACAGGCAGGGCTTGTCGCCGCGACCGCGCTTGATCACGACGAAATTGTTCGGCAGCAGCACCGTCCGCCCGCCGGCTGCAAGCTCGACCTCATAGTACCGCAACAGCTGTTCCGAGCGGTCCACCCACACGTCCCGCACGATGCCACCGCTCTTGAGATCGCAACCGAACACCGGCAGGCCGCGCGGATCGAGTTCCCCTTCGGCGATGGCAAAGCCTTCGGCCTGGCTCAGCGGCACGATGCGCAGATCGCCGTGGGCGGTGAGGTCCGCAATGTTCTCGCGCTCGGCCCAGGAACCCGGACCGACGCCTGCCAGCATCGGATTGCCGGTCGGGACGTAGGGATAGCCCGGCGCGCGCGACAGGCGCTCGGCGTTCAGCGGACGCGTGTCGCGCTTGAGATCCGGCACCTGGCGCGTGCCCTGGCCGAAGGGCAGGACGAAGGTCTTCCTGTCCGGAACGAAGAGCCAGGGGCGCTTGTCGTAGGCGCCGGTGACATCGTCCTCGAGCGGATAGCCTTCGCGACGATCCTCGCCGCGCAGGTACCAGATCAGTCCGGCAAAGAAGATCCAGAACGCATAGAGCACCAGCTGAGCGACATCTATGCTGCCGACAACAGAACCAGTCATGGTTACGCCTCCTTCTTCGGCCGCCCGTGGCATCAGCCAGGCATGTCGGCCAGTCCAAATCGCATGGGTGTGGTGGGGCCCTGGTTGTAGCTGCGCCCGGTCAGAGGCCCCAGCACGGCCAGGCAGAGGAACAGGAGTCCGATCTCGAGGTGGTAGACCGCGAGGTAGCCGGTGGCAGGCGTGTCCAGCGCCACGCCCAGCCCGCCATGCACGGCCATGGCATTCACCGCGTTCTTGATCAGCCCGCCGAGAAGCAGGCTGAGGCCGATTGCGGTTGCCTGCACGGCGCCCCAGGCGCCGACGACGATGCCGCTGTCCGACCGGACCGAGATGCCCATGGCCGCAAGCATGGTGCCGACGGCAAACAGCCCGCCGCCGAGCCCGACCGCAGCCGCTCCGGCATAGAACAGGCCCTGCAGGCCGAGCGGTGACGCGAGGATGACGGCGGAGAAGGCCCCCAGCCCGATCAGCACGCCGCGGGCCGCGACCCGGTACATCTGCGCCCCGTGATTGAGGCTGCGAGCCGCCCAGGCAAAGCCCGCCAGCGTTCCGGCTGCCCACAGCCCGGTCAGAAGCGTCGTCTCGCCCACGCTCATGCCGAGGATCTCCCCGCCATAGGGCTCGAGCAGGATGTCCTGCATCGAAAAGGCGGCCGAACCGATCGCCACGGCGACGAGCAGGCGCAGCGCGCCCGGATTGCGCCGGTAGGTCGCCAGCGCCGCGCCGAGGCGCTGGGTATCGTGGGCATGGGCGGTGCGGGCCGGATCGCGTGCTTCCTGCTTCCACATGGCGATCACATTGAGGACGATGGTGAGCACCGCCGTTCCCTGGATCACCTGGATGAGGCGCACCGGCGCAAAGTCGGTGAGCAGGAGGCTGTAGAACAGCGAGGCCGCCATCATGCCGACCAGCAGCATGACATAGAGCAGCGCCACGACCCGTGGCCGCTTCTCCTCCGGCACGATGTCGGTGGCCAGCGCCAGTCCGGCAGTCTGGGCCATGTGCATCCCGAAGCCGGTGAGCAGGAACGCAAGGCCTGCGCCCGCCGCTCCGGCCCAGGACGGCCCGAGGGTCTGTGACTGCAGCAGGAGCAGGGCGAAGGGCATGATCGCCAGACCGCCGAACTGCAGCAGGCTGCCCAGCCAGATGTAGGGAACCCGTCGCCAGCCGAGAACGGACCGGTAGGTGTCTGACCGGTGCCCGAAGACGAGCCGCAGCGGCGCAGCCAGAACCGGGATCGCGATCACCATCGAGACCAGCGCCACCGAGACGCCCAGTTCGACGATGAGCACCCGGTTGAGTGTCCCGTTCAGCAGCACCATCACCCAGCCGGCCGAGACCTGGAACAGGGCAAGGCGAAGCAGTCGCGGCAGCGGCACTTCGGCGCTCGCCGCATCGGCAAACGGCATGAAGCGCAGTCCGGCCTTCTGCCAGAACGCCACCATCCTGCGATTTGCAGACTGCAACATCATGGGCGCATGACCTCCACGGCCTGGGATGTGTAGAACCCGATCGAGATCCGGTGGCTGCGGCCGGCAACCCAGCCGTCCATGGCGGGCTGGCGGACCAGATCGGCCACCAGGCGCGCGGGATCGGTCGGATAGATCGCCGGTGCCCGGTCGGCCCGCGGGAAGACCTTGCCGATCATCAGCATCGCCTTCAGCAGGGACGAGCTCGGCGCAAGCGTGACCATGAGCCGGCGCCGGGTGCGCGCCGCCATCTGTTCCAGCACCCGGCGGGCATCCGCCGGCGCGTAGTGGATCAGCACGTCCATCGCCACGATGGCATCGAAGGTGCCAAGCTCCGGGGCCAGCATGTCGCCGGCGCGAAACTCGACCTGTCCGCCGAGATCCCCGCTGCGGGCCTGCTGTTCGGCCGCCCGTTGCCAGGCAAAGGCGACCATCTGTGCCGACAGGTCGACGCCGACCACGTCGGCACCGCGGGCGGCAAGCTCGAGCGACAGCACGCCGGAGCCACAGCCGGCATCGAGGATGCGCCAGCCGGTGAGGTCCTGCGGCAGCCATCCCGAGAGGGTGTTGCGCATGTCCTCGCGGCCCTTGCGCACGGTGGCGCGAATGCCGCTCACCGGCTGGTCGCTGGTCAGCCGCTTCCAGGCGTCAAGGGCGGTCCGGTCGAAGTAGTGTTCGATCTCGCTGGTCCGGCGCAGGTAACTGGTCTGGGACATCGTCGGCCGCCTCTCACTCGAACCCGAGAAATTCAAAGATCTCGCGATCCTTCATCGGCTCCGCCTGCAGCGCCGGCGTGCCGGCCCACAGCCGCTCGGCCAGCTGCAGGTATTCGTTCTGGATGGCGCGGATCTCCGGCGCATCGCCCATCTCGAACAGGGTGCACTTGCGCAGGCGGCTCAGGCGGACATGGTCGGAATCCGGCACATGCGCCAGGCGCTCAAGGCCGACAGCGGCATTGTAGCGGTCGATCTGGTCGGTCTCGCGCGACCGGTTGGCAATGACACCGCCGAGGCGGACCTCGTAGTTCTTCGACTTCGCCTTGATGGCCGCGACGATCCGGTTCATCGCGAACACGCTGTCGAAATCATTGGCAGCGACGACGACCGCGCGCTCCGCATGCTGCAGCGGCGAGGCAAAGCCGCCGCAGACCACATCGCCCAGCACGTCGAAGATGACGACGTCGGTGTCATCGAGCAGGTGATGCTCTTTCAGGAGCTTCACCGTCTGGCCGACCACATAGCCGCCGCACCCGGTGCCGGCCGGCGGTCCACCGGCCTCGATGCACTGCACCCCGTTGAAGCCGGCCACCATGTAGTCCTCCGGCCGCAGTTCCTCGGTGTGGAAGTCGACCTTCTCCAGGATGTCGATGACGGTCGGGATCAGGCTCTTGGTCAGGGTGAAGGTGCTGTCATGCTTGGGATCGCAGCCGATCTGCAGCACGCGCTTGCCGATCTTGGAAAAGGCCACCGACAGGTTCGACGAGGTCGTCGACTTGCCGATGCCGCCCTTGCCGTAGACGGCAAAGACCTTGGCACCGTCGATCTCCATCGTCGGGTCGAGATGGACCTGGACGCTGCCCTCCCCGTCGGCGCGCTCCTGCAGTCGCTGGGCGATGCGCGCATCGCGCTCGGACGTCTTGGGATGCGTGTAGAGGTTCATTCGGCTGCCTCCGTCACCAGGCCTTCCAGCCGGTCTTCGAGTTCTTCCCCTGCCTTGCGCAGGGCTGCGAGCGTTTCGGCATCGGGCTGCCAGAAGTTGCGGTCCTGGGCCTCGAGCAGCCGGGCCGCAACCCGGGCGGCGGCGGCGGGATTGAGGTCGGACAGCCGCCGGCGCATCGCGGCATCCAGCACGTAGGTTTCGGTAATCTGCTGATAGATCCAGGGCTCCACACCACCGGTGGTGGCCGACCAGCCCAGCGTGTTGGTGACGCTGGCCTCGATGTTGCGCACGCCCTCGTAGCCGTGCTTCAGCATGCCCTCGTACCACTTCGGATTGAGGGTCCGGGTCCGCGTTTCGAGAGCCACCTGTTCGGCCAGCGTGCGCACCCGCGCCTCGCCCTGGGTCTGGTCGGAAATGTAGACCGGAAGCTCCGCGCCGCCCTTGGCCCGCGACACGGCCTTGCTGAGCCCGCCCAGCGTGTCGAAGTAATGCTCGATCGTGGTAACGCCGATCTCGACGGACTCGAGGTTCTGGTAGGCCATGTCCACATCGGCCAGCACCGCATCGAGCAGGGCCGTCTGGCGGCTGGTCTTGCCCTTGCGGCTGATGGCGAAGCTCTTGCGGCTGGTGTAGGTGTCGGCGATCTCGTCGTCGTCGGACCAGGCCGAGGACGTGATGAGCATGTTGACGTTGGCGCCGTAGGTGCCGTCGGCGTTGGAAAAGACCCGGTAGGCCGCCGTTTCGAGATCGCAGCCCTTGGCGGCGCAATAGGCCAGGGCATGCTTGCGGATGAAGTTGAGCGTCTCGGGCTCGTCTGCCGTCGCCGCCAGATAGCTCGCCTCGGCCAGCATGCTGGCCTGGATCGGCAGCAGATCACGGAAAATGCCCGAAAGGGTCATGACCGCATCGATGCGCGGGCGCTTCAGCTCCTCCAGCGGGATCAGTTCCGCGCCGCAGACCCGGTTGTAGGCGTCCAGCCGAGGCCGCGCGCCCATCAGCGCCAGCGCCTGCGCCAGCGGGGCGCCGCCGGTCTTGAGGTTGTCGGTGCCCCACAGCACCATGGCGACCGTTTCCGGCAGCCGCCCGTCGGCCTGCATGTGCCGCTCCAGCACCAGCGCCGCCTGGCGCATGCCGTCGTCCTGGGCGAACTTGCTCGGGATGCCGAAGGGGTCGAAGCCGTGGATGTTGCGCCCGGTGGGCAGCAGATCCGGCGTGCGCAGCAGGTCGCCGGAGGGCGACGGCGGCACGAAACGGGCATCGAGCGCCCGCACCAGCCCGTCAAGCTCGCGGTTGTCCGACAGGTTGCGGTCGATCTCGACCAGCTTGCCGACCAGCTGCCGGGCCTCCGGATCGAGGGTGGCCAGCGCCTCGGTGACGGCCGCGCTGTCGCCGGCGGCAATGCTCGCCAGCAGCGCCGGATCCGGCAGGGCGACGGTCCCGGCCGACAGGCCGGTGGCCATGTGCTGCAGCATCTCGGCGCGCTCGCGCGGGCCCATTCCGCGCCCGATCACGTGCAGACCGTCGGGAATGAGCGCGTATTCCATCTCCGTGACCATCGCCACGAGGCGCAGCACGAAGGCCTCGGTCGTCAGGTCCTGCGTGCCGGAGGTGAGACCCAGCTGCTCCGCCTGGCTGCGGATGACGAGAAGGAGCCGCTCCCGCTCGGCATCGACGCCGGGCGCAAGGCCGCGGTAATGGTCGAGACTGGCCTTCAGGCCCTGCAGTCCCTTGTAGAGACCGGCTTCGGTGACCGACGGCGTCAGGTAGGAAATCAGCGTGGCGGCCGAGCGGCGCTTGGCGATGGACCCTTCGGACGGATTGTTCGCAGCATAGAGATAGTAGTTCGGCAGGGGCCCGAGCAACCGGTCCGGCCAGCAGGTGCCGGAGAGGCCCGTGTGTTTGCCCGGCATGAACTCCAGCGCGCCGTGGGTGCCGAAATGCAGCACCGCATGCGCCCCGTAGGTCTTCCGCAGATAGGTGTAGTAGGCGGCGAAGGCATGGTTGGGCGCAAAGCCGCCCTCGAAGAGCAGCCGCATCGGATCGCCTTCGTAGCCGAAAGGCGGCTGGATGCCGACCAGAAGCTTGCCGAACTGCCGGCCCAGAACATGCAGGCCACGGCCATTCGACAGCACGCGTCCGGGTGCAGGACCCCACTGGGCCTCGATGTCGGCGAGATGCGGCTCCTGGCGCAGATGGTCGTCGGCCGCGACGGTCACATGCACGTTGGCCTCGGTGCCGTGACGGGCCGCATTGCCGTTGAGGAGCATGTCCTGCAAGGTCGCCGCATCGGCGGGAACCTCGACGTCATAGCCCTCGGCCCGGAGCCGGCGCATGGTCTCGAACAGGCTCTCGAACACGGACAGGAACGCGGCCGTGCCGATGTTGCCGCCATTCGGCGGGAAGTTGAACAGGGTAACGGCCAGCCGGCGGTCGGCGCGCGGCGTACGGCGCAGGCGCACCAGCGCCGCAAGACGGTCGGCCAGCAGTCCGACCCGCTCGTCATCCGGACGCATGCAGGCGCGTCCCGAGGGGCAAGCCCCCTGCTGGCGCGCACAGATGCAGGCCTGCGCGGTGTCACCCGCACTCGACCGGCCGCCGATGACCATCGAGCCGGTTGCCCCGTCAAGCTCCGGGATCGCCACCATCAGCGTGGTCTCGATCGGCGTCAGCCCCCGTGTCGAGGCCTGCCAGCCCTCCCGCGTCTGGAATTCGGTGACGCAGGCGGCCATGTAGGGCACGTCCAGCGCCTCCAGCGTGCGGGCGGCGGCCACAGGATCGCTGTAGGCGGGACCGCCGACCAGCGAGAAGCCGGTCAGCGAGCACAGCGCATCCACCGTCGGCCGGCCGTCGGCGCCGGTCATGAAGGCCTCGATGGCCGCGCGCATGTCGAGGCCCGAGCAGAACACGGGAACGACCGAAAGCCCCCGAGCCTCCAGCGCGGCGATGACCGCATCATAGTGACCGGTGTCGCCCGACAGGATGTAGGTGCGCAGCAGCAGAAGGCCGATGCTGCCCTCGGGACGGGCCGGGCGCGGGAGGTCCCGGGTCCGGGACAGGATGCGCGGCGTCATGCGCGGGTGATAGAGGCCGATTTCCGGATAGTCTTCAGGCGCGGCAGCCGTGATCCGGCCCCGCAGGGCCTTGCGCTCGCCGGCAGCATAGCGACCGACCAGGAGCCGGACCATGTTGGCGATGTTGCGGTCGGACGCGGCGATCCGGTACTGCAGCGTCAGGAAATAGGTCCGCACATCCTGGGCCGTGCCGGGAATGAACTTGAGCAGCTTGGGCAGGCGGCGAAGCATCGCCATCTGGCGCTCGCCGGCGGTGCGGCCGCTGTCGCGGCCGTTGGCCGAGCTGCCGCCGCGCAGCTTCTTCAGCAGTGCCAGCGGGCCGGTCTGCGGGCCATCCATCCGGAAGCGGCCCATGGACGTGTACTTCATGATCGTGCCGGCCGACATGCAGCAGACCATGGCATCGCAATCGCGGTGCCGAGCCTCGAGGGCATCGGCAATCGCCCGCACGTGCTCCTCGACGAAGATCATCGACACGATGATGATGTCGCCCGTCCGGATCGCCTCCCGGCAGGCCTCCAGCCGGTCCGGGTGGTCGGCCCAGTCGGTGGCGGCGTGGACGCTGAGGACGAGCCCGGGCAGATCCTCCCGCAGCAGCAGCCGGGCGTCATCCACCGCAGCCGCAATGTGATTGTCGAGCGTGATCAGGACCACCCGCACGGCGGGACGGCTATCGGGCGAAATGGGCTTTCGCATCGTACAACGTCTCCACGGTGATGGGGTGAATGCCGTTGGCAGCGGCGAAATGCTCCGTGTTGCGGCGGGCCTTGCCGCGCACGAAGAAGGGAACCTTCTTCAGCTCGCGCTCGGCATCGGCGGTCCAGAGCGCCAGGACCGGATCCTGAGCCACCGCAATGGGGCTGCCAGCCGCGGGGGCGGCAAGGGGCGCGGTCCCGGTCGCGTCTCCCGCTGCCTGTCCGGTCGCGACCTTCATCCGGTCATCGACATGCGGCAGAGCGGCGGAGCCAGCCGGCAGCGTGGTCTCGGGGCCGGCGGCCTTGGCCGAGCCGAGATGCGAGGGCGCCGCCTGGTCGTTGAACTCGAAATCATCCCGGAACATGCCGAGGAGATGTTCCTCCAGGCCCATCATCAGCGGATGGACCCAGCTGTCGAAGAGGACATTGGCCCCCTCGAAGCCCATCTGCGGCGAGTAGCGGGCCGGGAAATCCTGCACATGCACGGGGGCGGAAATGACGGCACAGGGCACGCGCAGCCGCTTGGCGATATGCCGTTCCATCTGGGTGCCGAGCACGAGTTCGGGCCGGGCCTCGAGGATGGCCGCCTCGACCTCGAGGTGGTCATCCGAGATCAGTGCCTCGATGCCGTGGCCGGCTGCGGCTTCACGGACGTCGCGGGCAAACTCGCGCATGTAGGTGCCAAGCCCGCAGACCTGGAAGCCCAGCTCGCGGCTGGCGACGCGTGCGGCGGCGATGGCATGGGTGGCATCGCCGAAGATGAACACGCGCTTGCCGGTGAGATAGGTGCTGTCGATCGAGCGGGAGTACCAGCTCAGGCGGTCCGGTCCGGAGGCGACCGCATCCGCATCGAGGCCCGCCATCGCTCGGACCTCGCGAAGGAAGTCGCGGGTCCCGCCCACGCCGATGGGCGAGGTCGACACGAACGGCATGCCGTGGGTCCGCTGCAGCCAGCGGGCGGCCGTATCGGCGATTTCCGGGTAGAGCACGATGTTGAAGGCCGCCTCGGGCAGGCGCGCCAGATCCTGCGGCCGGGCGCCGAGCGGGGCGATGACGCGGACATCGAGACCGTTGGCTGCCAGCAGCGCCGCGATTTCGCGGACGTCGTCCCGATTGCGGAACCCGAGCGCGGTCGGGCCGAGCAGGTTGCAACTGGCCCGGGGCGGCGTCCCCTGGCGCGGGGCCGAACCGGCGCAGGCCCGCACCAGACGGTAGAAGGTCTCGGCCGCGCCCCAGGTTTCCTTCTTCTGGTACGACGGCAGGTCGAGCGGCACGACGGGAATGTCGAGCTCCAGCGTTCTGGCGAGGCCGCCCGGATCGTCCTGCAGCAGCTCCGCCGTGCACGAGGCGCCGACCAGCAGCAGGTCCGGCCGGAACCGTTCGACCGCGTTGCGGCAGGCGGTCTTGAAGCCGTCCGCCGTCGAGCCGCCGAGGTCGCGCGCCTGGAAGGTCGTGTAGGTGACCGGGGGCCGGCTGTCGCGCCGTTCGATCATGGTGAACAGGAGGTCGGCATAGGTGTCGCCCTGCGGCGCATGCAGGACGAAATGCACGCCCTGCATGGAGGCGGCGATGCGCATCGCCCCGACATGTGGCGGCCCCTCGTAGGTCCACAGGCTCAGCTGCATGAGCGTCCCTCCCCCGGTTCGGCAAGATCGGTGAGAAGGCCCTGACGGCGCAGGGGCCGGGCAAACAGCTCTGCCAGGTCGCCGGCCTGCTCATAGCCCTGGATGGGGGCGAAGGCGAATTCGATCGACCACTTGGTCAGCCGGCCCTCCGCCTCGAAGGGATTGGCAAGGCCCATGCCGCAGACGATGAGATCCGGGTTGGCGCGCCGGCAGCGCTCGATCTGCAGGTCGACGTCCTGCCCCTCGGAGACGGACACGCCCGGCGGCAGCAGCGCCAGCTCGCCGGCGGAATGATCGCGGTGCAGGTACGGGCTGCCGACCTCCAGGATCTCAGCCCCGGCCTCCCGCGCGAGAAACCGGGCCAGCGATGGCTCAAGCTGGGAATCGGGGAAGAAGAAGACCCGCTTGCCGGCAAGCAGCGGCCGGTGGTGGGCAAGCGCTGCATGGGCGCGGCGCCGCGGCGCCCCGGTGACCGCCTCGACGCGGTCGGCGGGAACGTCGAAGGCGGTGGCGATTGCCTGCAGCCAGTCGGTGGTGCCTTCCTCGCCAAGCGGGAACAGGGCGTTGATGCGCCGCGCGCCCCGGGCCTCGAGGGCGGCGGCCGTGGCACCGAGATAGGGCTGGGCCAGGATGTAGCGCGTCTGCGGACCGATCACCGGGGTGGCCCGGCTGTGGCGCGCCGGCAGGAAATGCACGTCCGCAAGGCCGAAGCCGGCGAGGTAGCGGGCAAACTGGTCTTCCACGATGTCCGACAGGCAGCCGGCCACCACCAGCGCGGCGGGCCGGGCGCCCTCGGCAGCGGCGGCACCGGCGCCCGGAGCTTCGGCGACGAGTGCAGCCAGGAAATTGTCCTCGCCCTGCGTGAAGGTCGTCTCGATGCCGCTGCCGGAGTAGGACACCACACGCCGCTCGGGCGCATGCTGCCGGTTGAGCCGTTCCGCCGCCTTCGCCAGATCGAACTTGATCACCTCGGAGGGGCAGGAGCCGACCAGAACCAGCATGCGGATGTCCGGCCGACGGGCGAGGAGCCGGGCAACCACCCGGTCGAGCTCGTCATGCATGTCGGCCATGCCCGCCAGATCACGCTCGTCCATGATGGCGGTGGCAAAGCGGGGCTCGGCAAAGATCATCACGCCTGCGGCCGATTGCAGCAGATGCGCGCAGGTGCGGGAACCGACGACCAGGAAAAAGGTGTCCTGCATCTTGCGGTGCAGCCAGATGATCGAGGTCAGGCCGCAGAAGACCTCGTGCTGGCCGCGCTGGCGGATGGTGGGGGCCGGGGCGCAGGAGGAAGGGGCGATCTGGTTCATCGGGCCGCTCCTGCCGGCTTCAGGGCTGGCTGCAGGGCCGGCCGCAGCGCGGGCCCGTCCGGGGACAATGCCTGCGCCTGCCGGGCCGCATGGTCGAGACGGGCAAGGCGCAGCTTCCAGAGGAACTGTCCGGCATTGACGAGGTAGGTGGCATAGGCGGCCAGCGCCAGCAGCATCAGCCCGGCCGGCGACAGCAGCGCCAGGAACAGCGCGGCCAGATAGGCCGTGTGCAGCGCCAGCACCAGAATGGAAAACACGTCTTCCCAGAAGAACGGCCGCGCGAACAGGTAGCAGCCGAAGACTTCCTTCTCCCAGATCGCGCCCGTGACCATGATCGCATAGAGCGTCAGCGTCTTGACGACCACCGAGACCTCTGCGGGCATCTGGCCGCGTCCTGTGACGAGGAAATGCAGGATGAGACCGAGACTGACCAGAAAGACGACGAACTGGACGGGCGCCAGGATGCCCTGGACCAGCGTCCAGACGGTCCGGTCGCGCCGCTGCCGCTCTTCTTCGGTGTAGAGCAGCCCCACCGGTGCTGGTGTGCCGTATCCCGCGTCAGTCATCCGAGCCTCCCATCCGCCGCCCGATGTCGGGATCGGCAGATGAGGGAGCGTAACGCCGTCACGGCGAAAGTGTCAACTTTGATTGACGTTTATTTTTGTTTACAGGGGGTGAGGCAAGGCTCATGGTGGGAACACACTCAGTACAACCCCGGATCAACGGCGCTTGCCGACGCTTGACCCCTATCCGCAAGGCCAGGGAGGCCGACCGCACGTGAGGATCAGCGGCAACCATGACCGACAGGACGACACGGCACTCCGCGGCCGGGGAGCCGGCGTGCGGTCGTCCGGGTACATGGCCGCCGCGCCCGCCAGCAGACTGGCCGCGCCTGCCCGCAGAGTGGCTGCCGCACCTGGCTGGATCTTCGCCCGACAGAACATTGGCGCCGTCGCCTCCTCCTGCCGGGTCCCTGGCCCCGTCGCCGCCCCCCTCTCTGCGGCCTTCGCTGGCCCTGCCTCGAACGGTCTCTTGCGCTCTGCCTCGCGCTGTCGATCGCATCCGGTGCCACGGCCAGGACCTTGCGCCGCGCCGTCGGCGATCAGCTCAAGGCGCGCCGACCGCGCCAGACGGCAGGCCGCAAGCGCATATCAATCTGCGACGCCGACGCCGGTAGCCAGAGGGAGCGGCCCGTCAGCGCAGCGGCGCAATCAGGCACAAATTCAATCCCTGATTGCATTTACTTCATGTGATATTGAAGATGTTGATATACCTGTGGAAATCGGAATAAACTGGCTTTGTGACACGCCTCCAATGGCGATTAAGATTTTCGGACATATCTATTGTCCAACGCAGCTTGGGTGGCCCGAGGCGCCGGATGCCGGCAAGGCCGAAAGGGGAATTTGTTGGATCGATCGGCTCCCCCAATGACCCCGTCCTCGCTCAACTCCGACCCGCAGGACCCAGGCATCGAGAGTGATCTGCTGACGACGATCGGCACGCGGGCGCTGACTTCCCTCATCGCGATCGGTGCGGACATCGTCGGGCTGGTCGACCAGAATGGTGTCCTGCAGCGCCTTCATTACCGTAACCGCGAGCTGGACGTGTATGGGCTCGACCGCCACGTCGGCAAGCGGCTGCGCGACTGCGTCACCTCCGAGTCGGTGCCCAAGATCGATGCGATGCTCGATCCCTCGTCGCTGCAGCGGCCGCGTCGAGGCTATCAGGTCAACCATGGCGCCTCCGGCCAGCCGGACCTGCCGGTCGCCTACACGCCGCATGTCGTCGCCGGCTTCCCCTTCACGATCATCGTCGGCCGCGAGATGCGCCAGCAGATGGTCGAGCAGCAGCGGTTGGTCGATGCCCAGATCGCCATGGAGGCGGATTACCGGGAACTGCGGCAGGCGGAGGCCCGCTACCGCACCGTCTTCCGGCTGTCGGAGACCGCACATGTGGTCCTCGACGGCGAGCGCCGCACCGTTCTGGAGGCCAATGCCGCCGCCGGCCAGCTCCTGTCCGTGAGCGTCGCCGCGCTGACCGGCAAGCCGGTGCGCGATCTCTTCCGCAAGCAGGACCGCGACCGGCTGGCCGATGCCATCGGCGAGGCCCGGCACAGCGGCGAGCCGGTGATGCTGGCCGGCCTTGAGGCCACGAAGGGCTGCGCCATCGACGCCCGCCTGCAGGCCTACCGGGAATATGGCACGACCAACCTGATCATGAGCCTCTCGGCGACGCGCGATCCGGCAACTGCCGGCGCACAGAGCGCGGGGCCCGTGGAGTTCAATCTCGACCTGCTGCCCGAGGCCGCGCTGGCCACCGACCGCAGCGGCGCGATCCTGGCGGCCAACGCGCTGTTCCTGGATCTCATCCATGCGCCCACGCACAATCAGGTCCTCGGGCGCAACGCCTCGACCTGGATCGGCAAGACCGCGCTGGAGCTGAACGTGCTGCTTGCCCGCGTCGCCGATGAACGGAAGATCAGCGGTTTTGCCTCCGCCCTCACCGACAGCCATGGCGAGGAACAGTCGGTCTCCGTGTCCGCACGCTTCCACCCGGCGAGCGAGACGGTCCAGTTCCTGCTGATCCCGGTTGCAGGCAGCGACAAGCCGGCGCTGCAGCCGCAGGCAACGCAGGAACAGGCCGAGGGCTTTGCGAGCCTCGTCGGCAAGGTGCCGTTGAAGGAACTGATCCGCGAGTCGCTCGACGTGGTGGAGAAGATCTGCATCGAGGCCGCGCTTGACCAGACCAACAACAACCGCGCCAGCGCTGCCGAAATGCTCGGCCTGTCGCGGCAGAGCCTCTACATCAAGCTGAGGCGCTATGGGCTGGAGAACTATCGGCCCGGCTCCTGACGACCGCAGCCGCCTCCGCGATGGCCTGCAACGCCACCGGACGCGGACGTTGCGGAACGCGGGCTTGACGAGGCGGGCCTGACCATGGCTCACGGCCGCATCGACGCCTCCCGCGCGCCAGCCCCTGCTGCCTCTCCCGGGTCACATCCTTCGGACACGCGTCTGTTCCTGCCCGCCTGCCCCTGCTGCCCGTCCCTGCTGCCTGCCCCTGCCGCCTGTCCCTGCTGCCTGCCCCTGCCCCCGTCCCTTCTCCCGGGCGCCGGTCGCCCCGCCGCGTTGGCCGCCTTACCTCCCGCCCGCGCGGCCAGCCGCGCCGCGGGAGCGCCCGGCTGCAGCATCCAGCCCCCTCCTGCGGGGAGGGCGTCGGCCAGGGCCCGGCCGAAGCCGCTGCGGCAAGCGTCAACCTGACTGGACAGGTCAGCGCCTGATGACGCATGAGTGTCAGTTTAAATTGACACCTCCTTGACCCCGGCCTAGCATGGTCGGCATGGAACTCACCCGCTCCCCCTCGCAGCCGGGGTGGCCTTCTCCGGGGGCCGTCCTTGCGCTGCTCAAGCCGATCACCTGGTTTCCGCCGATGTGGGCCTACGCCTGCGGCGCGGTGGCGACGGGGCATGGCCTTGGTGAGCGCGTCGGCTTCGTGCTGCTCGGCGTGATCCTGGCCGGTCCGCTGCTGTGCGGCATGAGCCAGGCGGTCAATGACTGGTTCGACCGGCATGTCGATGCCATCAACGAGCCCGACCGGGTCATTCCCTCCGGCCGCATGCCGGGCGCCTGGGGCCTCTACATTGCGGTGGCGATGTCGCTCCTGTCCCTGCTCGCCGCGTGGGCGCTGGGCCCGCTGATCTTCGGGGCGTCGGTCGTCGGGCTGGCCTTTGCCTGGGCCTACAGCGCCCCGCCCTTCCGCTTCAAGCAGAACGGGTGGATCGGCAACGGGGTCGTCGGCTTCAGCTACGAGACGCTGCCCTGGCTGACGGCGGCAACCGCCATGACCGGAACACTGCCGGACCGGACGATGATCGTGGTCGCCCTGCTGTACGGCCTCGGCGCGCTCGGCATCCTGACGCTCAATGATTTCAAGGCGATCACCGGAGACAAGGCAATGGGCATCCGCACGCTGCCGGTCCTGCACGGGGCCCGGCCTGCGGCGGTGATTGCCTGCGTGATCATGGCCGGGGCGCAGGCCGGCGTCGTCGGCGTGCTTGCGGCCAGTGCCTTGCCACTGACCGCCCTGACGGTCGGCGGGCTGCTGGTCTTGCAGGTTGGCTGCATGGTGCACTTTGTCCGCGATCCGGTGGCCCGGGCCGTCTGGTACTCCGCCGTCGGCGTCGGTCTCTTCGTCAGTGGAATGATGGTGACTGCCCTCGGCCTTGCCACGCTGGCCGGGGCTGCGGGCTGAGTGCAGGCAGCGGCGCAGCAAGAAGGGGTCCGGCACGTCGGACCGTCCCGCGACGCCCGGACGATCAGGCGGCACGCGGACCGACGGGGCTGCGGCTGGCAGACCGAACGCGGCAGGGACCGGACCTGGGCAAGGACTGGAACTTGGGCAGGGACTGGAACAGGCGGGATCGACCCGGGAGGAGCCGGCAATGGAACAGCATCCGAACGATCTCCAGGCCGAGACCGGCACGGCATCCCGGGAGCCGCAGGACGGCCCGGCGAGCCTTGCGGCCGCCGCCCCCGGCCTCAGCTGGCTGTCGATCCTGCGGCTCGGGCTGGTGCAGGCCTCGCTCGGGGCCATCGTCGTCCTGACCAACTCCACGCTGAACCGTGTCATGATCGTCGAGCTGGCGCTGGCCGCGCTGGTGCCGGGCTGTCTGGTCGGGCTGCATTATGGCGTGCAGCTGTCACGGCCGCTGTGGGGCCACCGGTCCGATGTCGGCGCGTCGCGCACGCGCTGGATCCTCGGCGGCCTGGCGCTCCTGGCGACCAGCGGCACGGCAGCTGCCGCGACAACGCTGCTGTTCGAGATCAGCTTTGCAGCCGGGCTGGCGGCGGCAACCCTGGCCTACGCCCTCATCGGCATCGGCATCGGCGCCAGCGGAACCTCGCTTCTGGCGCTCATGGCACGCCAGACGGCCCCGGAGCGCCGGGCCTCGGCCGCGACGCTCACCTGGATGCTGATGATTGCGGGCATCGTGGTCACCTCGATCGCCACCAGCGCCCACCTTGAACCCTATTCGCACCAGCGGCTGGTCGCGGTCACCGCCGTGACCGGGCTGGTGGCGCTGGCCCTCTCGGCGCTGGCGCTCGTGGGCCTGGAAAAGCGCGGCGACCCGCAGATGCCGCAGGACCGGCGCCCGACTGCCTCCTTTGCCCGGAGCGCAGCAGAGGTCTGGCAGGACCGGGAAGCGCGCTGGCTCACGCTGTTCGTCTTCCTGTCGATGCTGGCCTATGCCACGCAGGATCTCATTCTCGAGCCCTTTGCCGGACTGCTGTTCGGCATGACCCCTGCGGAGACGACCCGCCTGTCCGGCCTGCAGCACGGCGGCGTCCTGCTCGGCATGGCCTGCGTCGGCGTCGCCGGCGGGCTGTTCTCGCGCAAGCGGCCGGGACTGCTCAAGATGTTCATCGTCACCGGGTGCCTCGGGTCGGGACTGGCGCTGGCCGGACTGGCCTGCGCCGCCCTGCTGGCCCCGGCCTGGCCGCTGGAGGCAACGGTCTTTCTGCTCGGCCTCATGAACGGCACGTTCTCGGTGGCCGCCATCGGCACGATGATGGTGCTGGCAGGGGCCGGAAAGACCGCCAACGAGGGCATGCGCATGGGCGTCTGGGGGGCAGCCCAGGCTCTCTCCTTCGGACTGGGCGGCCTTGCAGGGACCGTCGTGCTGACGCTTGGCCGCTGGACCCTGTCGGGTGATGGCCCTGCCTTCGCACTGGTCTTCGTCTTTGAGGCCGCGCTGTTCCTGGGTTCGGCGGCCATCGCGCTCGGCATTGGCGGACTGTCCGCCACCCCGGCGGGCGGACGCGCCGCAGACAGGCCCGCCCGCTTCGGCGCGGCCCTGCCGGCAGAATGAGGGAGGGAACCGATGCAGACCGTCTATGATGTGGCCGTGGTTGGGGGCGGCCCGTGCGGCGCGACGGCGGCCGAGCAGTTGGCCCGGGCCGGCCATCGGGTCGCGCTGATTGATCCCGGCAACCGGATCAAGCCCTGCGGCGGCGCCATTCCCTCCCGCGCCCTGGCGGATTTCCGCATCCCCGAGGAGCTGCTGGTGGCCCGGGCACGCGGCGCAAGGGTCATCGCGCCGTCCGGCGCGGCGGTGGAGATGCGGATCGGCGAGATCGGCTTCGTCGGCATGGTGGACCGGGCAACCTTCGATCCGTTCCTGCGCCAGCGGGCCGAACAGGCGGGCGCGGACTGTCTGCTGGCCCGGCTGGTCGACATGTCGGAAACCCCGGACGGCCTCCTGTCCCTGTCGATACAGCCCGTGAACGGCGAGACATCCCAGGAGACGCGCGCGCTCAGGGCCAGACTGGTCATCGGCGCTGACGGGGCCAACTCCGCCGTCCGGCGGCTGATGTTTCCGGCCAGCCAGAAACCACCCTATGTGTTTGCCTATCACGAGATCGTCGAGACCCCCGCCCATCTGGCCTCGGGTCAGGCCGGGACCGGCGCCTTGGCAGACCAGGGTGCAGGCCAGGGAGCCGGCCAGTGTGCCAGCGAGGGTACAGGCCAGGGTAAGGGCCAGGGCAAGGGCCAGATCGCAGATGCCGGACAAGACTTCCGGGCCGACCGCTGCGACGTCATCTATGATGGCCGGATCTCGCCCGATTTCTATGGCTGGGTGTTTCCCCATGGCAGCCAGATTTCGGTCGGCTGCGGCTCCGCGGTGAAGGGCCATGACCTGCGCCGCGCCACCGCCGACCTGCGCGAGCGGGCCGGCCTCGCCGGCGAACGGACGCTGCGCCGCGAAGGGGCGCCCCTGCCGCTGAAGCCGATGCGCCGCTGGGACAATGGCCGCAACGTGCTGCTGGCCGGCGACGCCGCCGGCACCGTTGCCCCGTCTTCGGGCGAAGGCATCTATTACGCCATGCTCTGCGGCCAGCTCAGCGCCGATGCGGTGGCCGCCTGCCTCCTCTCCCGCGACGGCCGGGCGCTGCGGGAGGCCAGACGACGGTTCATGAAGGACCACGGTCGGGTGTTCCTGATCCTCGGCCTCATGCAGGCCATCTGGTACCGAAGCGACAGCCTGCGCGAGAAGTTCGTATCGCTGTGCGCCGACCCGGATGTCCAGCGCCTGACCTGGGAATCCTATCTCAACAAGCGGCTGGTCCGGCGCGATCCGCTGGCCCATGTCCGTGTCTTCTTCAAGGATCTGGCGCGGCTGTTCGGCCGGCCGGCGCGGCAGCCATGACGCTTCTGGCCGACTGGCTTGCACGCGGCTGGATCTGTGCTGCCGCCCTTGCCGTGCTCTGGGCGGAGCTGGTCCTGTTGTGTGCGCTCGCCCCGCATCCGCGGCAGCGGCTGGGTCAGCTCCTCCCCAATGTCCTGGCCGGCTCCTGCCTGCTGGTCGCACTGGGGCTCGCGCTCACCGGCGCCAGCGCGCTGGCGATCCTCGTCGTGCTGGCGCTGTCGCTGGTGGCACACGTGGCCGACGTGGCCAGCCGCCTCGGGCCTCAGGCCAGCCGGTTGAGCCGCAACACAGAGACATTGAGCAGTCCGGCGACCGACACCCACAGGAGATAGGGAAGGAACAGCAGGGCCGCCACCGGATCGAGCGGCAGCGCGGTCACGATGAAGCCGACGATGGCGAGCCACAGGAGGACGAGGTCCGCAAGGGCCAGGTCCATGCGGCGCAGCCCGAAGAACAGCCAGGACCACAGCGCGTTCGCCACCAGCTGCAGGCCCCAGAAGAAAAGCGCCAGCGACCAGCCCGTGCCGGTCCACAGACGCCAGCCGGCATAGCCGATGAGGACGTAAAGGACAGACCAGACGACAGGAAAGGCCCAGTCGGGGGGCGTCCAGCCCGGCTTGCGGAGACTGGCGTACCAGGTCCCCGGCTTGAACACGGCCCCGCTCGCCGCGGCGAACAGGACCAGACACGCAAAGATCGCTGCAGCCATGCCCGCGCTCCACTCGAGGGGTAAAGGACCATGATGCGACGACCATCATGCAGGAACCGCGACCATAGACGAGGCAGACCGGCCTGAACAGCTGCGACCGGCGCCGGGCGGAAGGAGAACGACCATGCAAGACCGGATGTCCAGAAAACCCCAGGCAAGCACCCTGCCGCAGGAGGACCATGTCAGCGCGTGGCCGGGGCGTTGGGCGAGCCTCGCCCTGCTGACGGCCGCCTGCGCACTGGCGGTGGTCTTGCCGGATCCCGCAAGGGCCGGCGATGCCGAGGCCGGTGCAAAGGTGTTCAAGACCTGCGCGGCCTGCCACAACGTCGACACGGACAAGAAGAAGGTCGGTCCCAGCCTGAAAGGGGTGATCGGCCGGCAGCCGGGCAGCGCGCCGGATTTCGCCTATTCCAAGGCAATGGTAGAGTTTGGCGCGGGCAAGACCTGGGACGTGGCCCTGCTCACGCAATACCTTGCAAGCCCGCGCGATGTCGTGAAGGGAACCAAGATGGCCTTCGCGGGGCTCAAGAAGCCCGAAGACATCGACAATGTCATCGCCTATCTGCAGGGCTTCAGCGCACCGCAATAGACATTCCGTTGCAGCGCAACGCTGCGGCACGCCGCCGGCAAGACCCGGTGTTTTCATGGATGTAAAAAAAAGTTTACACCAGACCTCAAATCTCCGAGTATGGACGCCAGATGCTACCGTCCGTTGGTGACGTGATATCTTCGGCTTGGCCGGGCGCAAGCCAGACCTACCGGCGAATTGCCAGCTGAATGACGGGCTCATGTGCGGGAGGGAACGCTATGAGCTTGAAGTCCGATACGTCAGTCACAGCTCCGTTGCTTGACACGATCGGCAGCCCGCGGGATCTCCGGCGGCTGACCGAACCGGAGCTTGTGCAGGTTGCAGAGGAACTGCGCCGCGAGGTCATTGCGGTCGTGTCCGAGACGGGTGGCCACCTTGGCTCCGGTCTGGGCGTGGTCGAACTGACGGTGGCGCTGCACACCGTCTTCGACACGCCGCAGGACACGCTGCTGTGGGACGTCGGTCACCAGTGCTATCCGCACAAGGTGCTGACGGGCCGGCGGGAACGCATGCGCAGCCTGCGCAAGAAGGACGGGCTGTCCGGCTTCACCCGGCGGGACGAGAGCCCCTACGATCCGTTCGGCGCGGCCCATTCCTCGACGTCCGTGTCGGCCGGTCTCGGTTTTGCAGCCGCGCGGCGGCTCAGCGGCGACGACGGCTTCACCATCTGCGTCATCGGTGACGGCGCGCTGACGGCCGGCATGGCCTTCGAGGGCCTGAACAACGCGGGCCTGTCGGGTCACCGGCTCCTCATTGTCGTCAATGACAACAACATGTCGATCGCGCCGCCGACCGGGGCCCTGTCGGCACATCTGAACGCGCTCGTCGCGTCTGCCGGCAACAGCCGGGATGGCGATCCGGGCATCCGTCCGGCCAGCCTGTTTGAAACGCTCGGGTTCGCCTATGAGGGACCGGTTGACGGGCACGATCTGCCCGCGCTGCTCGCGCTCTTTCGCCGGCTCAGGACTGCCGATCCCGGCCCCGTCGTGGTTCATGTCCGCACGCGCAAGGGCGCGGGCTATGCGCCGGCAGAGGCCTCGCGCGACCGCTATCATGGCGTCAATCCCTTCGACGTGGCGACGGGCCAGCAGCGCAAGCCGGTCGCGCGCGCGCCCAGCTACACCGAGGTCTTCGGCAAGACGCTCGCACGCCTGGCGGTGACGGATCCGCGTCTGGTTGCCATCACCGCCGCCATGCCCGACGGCACCGGGATCGACCATTTCCAGCGCCAGTTCCCGGAGCGCAGCTTCGACGTCGGAATTGCCGAGCAGCACGCTGTCGCCTTTGCGGCCGGGCTTGCGGCCAGCGGATACCGGCCCTTCTGCGCGATCTATTCCACCTTCCTGCAGCGTGGCTATGACCAGGTCGTGCATGACGTCGCCTTGCAGAACCTGCCGGTTCGCTTCGCGATCGACAGGGCAGGTCTCGTGGGAGCGGACGGGCCGACCCATGCGGGTGCCTTCGACATCGGGTTTCTTGCCAACCTGCCGAATTTCACGGTGATGGCAGCCGCCGACGAGGCGGAACTCGCCCACATGGTGCGGACCGCGGCGGACCACGACGGCGGTCCGATCGCCTTGCGCTATCCGCGCGGGGAAGGCACCGGCGCGCCCCTGCCCGAGCCGCCCCTCGTCCTGCCGCTCGGCAAGGGACGCATCGTGGACATCGGCCACACGGCAGCGCTCCTGTCCTTTGGCGCCAGGCTCGGCGAATGTCTCGAGGCCCGGGCCCTGCTCGCGGCGCTCGGCATCTCGGTCACTGTCGCCGACGCCCGGTTTGCCAAGCCGCTCGACACCGGCCTGATCGAGGACCTGATGGCCACGCATCGGCTGCTCGTCACGATCGAGGAAGGGGCCACGGGCGGGTTCGGGGCGCTCGTCCTGCACCATCTGGCCGGCCGCGGACTTCTGGACGGTCGCTGCGACATCCGCACGCTGACGCTGCCGGACCGGTTCATAGCTCAGGCCTCGCCCCGGGACATGTATGACGACGCCGGCCTGAACGCCCGCCAGATCGCCAGCCTCGTCCGCGACGCGCTCGGGCAGGCCGATCAACACGGCACGGCCCGGATCGGCGGCTATCCGACCTGGACCGAGGACAGGCCGGTCTGGACCCATCACGCGGAACACAGGTGAAGGAAGGCAGGGCCAAGGCCGTCCGCCGCAAGAGGATGCGGGACAGGACGTGCGATCTGTGATCGAATGCAGGACGGGGCAAGCCCCCGATCAAATAGGTCACGTCAACGGGAGGGGGCAATGACCTATCGAGAACGACAGACGGGCAGACGCCCACGGCATCCGCGACGGCCTGCAGCGGCGGACGCGCAGGCGGCCGAGGCGCCAGGAGGGGAGGCAGGCCCCGCGCGTGCGGAGGGGCTGACGGGCGCGGCAGCAAGCCGGGCCACGAGAACATGCGGGCGCCTGGCGGCTGGGGTCGATGAAGGCCGCATGGCACAGGCGAATGGCGCGTCCGCGGGCGCCGACAACGTGGCCGCCGCCGGAGGGCCGGGAGCTTCGGGAGCTTCGGGCGCTTCGGGCGATCCGGCCGAGCACGGCAGGCGCGCGCTGTCGCGACGGCCGGGCAAGTTTGCCCAGCTGTCGGTGCAGGACATGGGAATACTGGAACGCACGATCCGCAGCCAGGTGTCCGATCTTGTCGGTGCCCTGCATGGCTTGCGCTCCGAGGGAATGGTGAAGGAGGCACTTCGGCGCGAGCCAAGGGGGCAATGAAGGAGACCGCTGGCGGAGGGGAGGAGCCTGACCGTCCAGACCTGATCATCAGGAGGGGGCAATGCTGGACAAGGACAGGATCAACGGCCAGTTCGATGGCCCGGGCGCGCAGCCCTTGGCGCAACGGAGCGGCCGTGTCGACCCGAGAGGCCCGCAGCAGGACCATCTCTCCGGTCAGGAACTGACAGTGCTGGAGCGGCTGGTCCGTCGTCAGGTCTCCGGCCTGGTCGGGTCACAGCATCCCGATCCTGTCCGGCGCTACGGCCGGGTGTGGACCGGACCGACGCTCGCCGACCGGCGCCGACCGGAGCAGGTCCGCCGTCCGCTCTCGGTCCCCGGTGCGGCCGCCGCCGTCGCTTTCCGCGAGCGCTTTCTGGCCGCTCTCCTCGACCCGGACATCCGTCACCACCGCGATCTCGTCGACGAGCTCGTGCGCTCGCGCGTGCCGCTGCCGGCGCTGGCCATCTTCCTGATCTCGCCGCTGGCGGCCGAACTGGGCGTGCAATGGTGTGAGGATGATGCGGACTTCATGCAGGTTGCCGTCGCCTCGACCCGGCTCGCGACAGTGGTCACCCATCTCGCCCACGCCGCGGCCCAGGTGACGCCAAGACCGGCGGCCCGCCGCGTGCTGCTCGCGCGATCTGCTGGAACCCGCCACACGCTCGGCATCACGCTGGTCAGGGTCTGCCTGCTGGACATGGGCTGGAACGTGGACGGCGATGCCGACGTCGAGATGGGGGACGACCTGTTCATGCGCCTCGCCATGCGACCCTATGACGTGATCGGCCTGTCCATTGGTGCGTTGGACGAAGTCGCCGACTGCCGGTCGACCCTGACCCGTTGCCGGTCCCTTGTGCCGCGCACGCTGACGGCCATTGGCGGCGCCGCCGTGGTCAGTGCGGCCGACCAGTTCGAGACTGTCGGCGCCGATCTCGTTGCCCGGTGTCCGGAGGACCTGCTGCAGGTCTTTTCCCCCTCTCTGGCCTGACCAGGCCGGATGACGGAACCAGGCGGGCACTTGCGCCCTGCGGAAGGGACGTGGACACGCGGGCTTGCAATGCCTCGGCGGAACGCTGGACTACGAGCAGCCCCCCGGGCCAGAGCAGGATGCCCCAGTCGGCCGATCCGCTGAGGATCCAGCTGCCCTTCAGGCTTCGGCGTGCCGCCGGCGCAAGGTCGGGATCCTCTGCAAGCAAGAGAAGCGCCCGGACAAGCTCCGGGAGCACTGCGGTGTCGCAGCGCGACAGCCCGTCCGCCGCGCTTTGGGCCGCCGGAGCGAGCAGCTGGACCAGGCAGCCGGACCAAGCAGCCGGATCATGATTTCGGCCGGACCGGCATGCGCATGCATGTCGATCCGCCGGCCGAGAGCCTCTCGCGCAGTCACGTCAAGCGGCGAAGCAAAGGGCAGTCCGTGGAAGGGCCAGGAGCCAGCGGACGGATCGAACGCCCGGGCTGCCCCCCATGCTGCAGGCGGATGTTCGGGGTCTGACGTCAGGGTGGCGTCGGGTGCGGACTGGACATGAGGAGACGCAGCGGCAGTGGTTATCCGCGCGCGGTCATGTGCGCGGGGGCGTTCGGCATTGGCCTTGAGACGATGTGTCAGGGTCTGCAAAGCGGTCTCGTCCAGGGGGTTTCTGCCGGCTGTGTGTCTTTGTTTGCCGTTTTGGTGCGGGTGCCGGCCCTGGCGCTTCCGCGCGGACTGGGAGGCAGGTGTCTGGCGCAACCGGACCAGAACGGTCAGGCTTTCAGGGCGCCTTTCGCGAGCTGCCTGTTTGGTGATCTTTGTTTCCGCGCTGGCCCCTGTCTCCCTTCGCCCCTTTTATGTTCACTTTTTGTTCTCTTTCACAGATTATCGATCTCGCGCGTTTTTGCGTTTGAGTTTTGTGTGTGTGTTTTTTTGTTGATTTTGGTTGCGGGGGCAGGATTTGAACCTGCGACCTTCAGGTTATGAGGGCTACCCACGCATCCGGAATAACGACGCTATTTCAAATTGTTAGCCGGTTTTCGAGGTCGCGACGTCGGCGTCGTGTCGCACGGAACTACCGCAAACCGTTGGTACGAACCGGGAATCGTGATGCTCGTCAGGATGCATCCTTATCGAAAGCCCATAATGCCTTGTCGAGGGTGCGCATCGAGACGGCGTGGCGCCTGGCGGTCGCCCGACACAGTTCGCAATACTCCAGCCATTTCTCGAAGTTGTAGAGGGTCGACCCACCGACAGTATTCATCGCCCTCACGTCCAGAATCGGATAGCGGTCTGGGAACGCAAAGTGCAGGATCACGCTTGCCATGGGCCATTGCACGCCACGCAGCGCGAGCAGGGCGCCTATGCGAAGCCGCTCGGACCCGGCTGCGAACGAAACACCTGTAATCTCCCGAACCTCGGCTTCGGTGTGCTGACTGCAAAGCTGGCGCGTGCGGCCACCGCGCCACTTCCACCGCGCGACCTCGATCAGGTCTTCCCGCGTCATGTGGCCCCTTTGTGCAGCAGCCTCCATCTGCGCGCCGAGCACGTCATCCGCGTCATAGACGTAGCGCCCTGCATATTCGAGGATCTGTTCGCGTGTGAAATTGATCTGCATGTCAGCAAGTTAGCCAGAGCATACCATTCCCGCCACCCGAAACTGCTCACCCCAAAAGCTTCGCCTCGACCATCGCCATGGCTTTCTGGTGGTCGGGCGAGGGGAACAGGTGGCCGTAGCGTTCCATGGTCATCTGGATCGAGGAATGGCCCGCGAAGGTCATGACCTCCTTGATCGAGAAGCCCTGCTCGATCCACAGCGACACGGCGAAGTGGCGCAAGTCGTGCCAGCGCATCGTGACCTCGACCTTTTCCAAGAGCTTGCGGAACCGGGCTTGGGTCTTGGTGTGCTGCAGGATCCCGCCCTGCGGCGCGGGGAAGACCAGATCGTGGGCGTTCTTCGGACAGCGCAGTTTCCATCGGCGTAAGGCGTTCAAGACCATCGGCCCGGCCGGGATGTCGCGGAACCCGGCGCGGGATTTCGGCTCGCCCATCTGGTTGTAGGCATCGGCGCGCTGGCGGATGTGGAGGAAGCCCTTGTCGAAATCGACGTCTTGCCAGCGCAGGCCCCGCAACTCTGACGCGCGCAATCCGCCCAAGGCCGAAACGATCAGGTGCGGCTTGAAATCCTCGTCGGCCGCCTCGATCAGGGCGCGGATCGCCTCCTTGGTCGGCACTGGCGCCTTGTGCTCGATCCGGCTGGACTTGATCACCCGCACCCCTTGGGCGGCATTGGTGAACAGCTGGCCGTTGTCGATGGCATGGTCCAGCGCCAGCTTCAGGACCGACAGCGCGCGGCGGGTCAGGTGTTCGGACCGGCCGTTCATCAGCATCCGGTCGCGGAACTCGTTGACATGGCGGCGGGTCAGTTGGGCGATCAGCTTCTCCCCGATGCCGATCTCTGGCGCGGTGATGTGCAGGCGCACATAGTCGCTGTAGCCCCGCAGAGTGGACCGCTCCATCCGCCGCCCGGTCTTGCAGCGCACCTCGCAATGGTCGAGCCACGCCTTCGCGGCCTCGGCCACGGTCGTGCTGTCGCTGTCGGCCAGATAGGTGTGGTTGGCGACCAGCGAGCGGACCTTGACCAGATAGACGTCGGCATCCTTCCGGCGCGGGAACAGCTTGGACCGGCGTTTGCCCGCCTGGTCGGTGAAGTCCACCTGCCACCGGACCAGGCCCGAGGGCAGCGTGCGTTTGCGGATCGTGGCCATCATTTCCCTCCGTGAGCGTAAGAAACGGGACCAGTTGTCAAAGCCCGTTAATTGGTGATATGAACCGTCTCAGATGCACTTGCAACGGATTGTTGCGCGTGTAAAGCCCTAGTTCATGATCGGAGCCCATGACAATGACAGCCAGCGAACGGAACGGTGCGGAAGCGCCCGAACCGCTCTTCCATGGCGACGCGGAAGCGGTGGCGGCATCGGGGATGCCCCTGCCCAGCCTGCGTGTCCTGCAAGCTGCCGGTGCCATTCAGGCGCAGAAAACCCCCAAGGAGCATGGCGGCTTCAAGCGGATGTGGCGCGAGGAGGATGTGCTGATCGCCTCGATCGGTACCGCGATCAGCGAACACTTCGCCTGGAACATCCGCATCGTGGCCGAGGCCATGGCCAAGACACGCCCCGGCACATGGGCCGCTCTGACGGGCTCGATTGCGGGGACCATCTCACCCGACGCGGGCGCGCTGATCCGATCAACAGAGGACGACTGGCATCTCGACCTGATCGACCGGAAGTTCCTGTTCCTGCGGGTACCGCCGCTTTTCGCGACCATCTTCCCCGATACGCCCCCCGGCAAGAGCGACCTGATCATCGGCTACGCGACATCGAAGGACACCTTCCAGATGCTGCCGTGGCTGCTTGGCAGTCCAGAGGGGCGCAGCAAGCTCTCGGCCATGACCTCCCCGGCGCAGATCACGACCGCGGAACGCATCTACAAGCTGGCCATCGCGACCCGCGCCAACGCGCTGAGCACCGCCAGCATCAACATCAGCATGCAGGTTCGCGCCGCTTGGCGCCGCCTCCACGGACTTGACGCCCACTTCCTGCAGGACGCCCCGCGCTAGAAAGGAGACCCAGCCATGACCAAACACCCCGGCCCCGTCGCGAACCTTCAGCAGACCGCATCCGAGGTGACGCTCGGCGATGACCTCCTTCGCGGCGCAGACGAGATCGCCAGGTTCATGTTCGGCGACGTGAAGCACCGCCGCAAGGTCTACTACCTGACCGGCGAGGCCCCGAGGGGCATGCCGCACTTCAAGATGGGTTCGGTGATCTGCGCCCGCAAAAGCACGCTGCTGAACTGGATCGCACAGCAGGAGCGTTTCACCCCGGGCGAGTGACGGCAGCCGCAAATGTCCTGAGGTCCGCGATCCGGTCGCGGACTCCACTTCCATCAGATACATAGCGACCCCGCCCATGACCCTTCAGGACAATCCGCTCGACTTCAACGACGTGCCGCCCACGCGCAAAGGTCGCACGTCCCGGCACATGTCTTTGGCCCGGCTGGCGGAACTGCTGAACGACCGGATCGCCGATCTTGCCGTGGAACTGCTCGGGCCCCCGAACGGCGCGCTGTCCAGCGCGCAGCAGTTGCGCTTCGGGACAAAGGGCAGCATCGCGGTGGAAATCGCGGGCAAGGACGCCGGGCGCTGGTATGACCATGAGGCCGGAACGGGCGGCGCCGGGCCGGAACTGGTCCGTCATCACTTCAGGATGGACGAAAAGGCTGCGTGGGACTGGGCGCGCAACTGGCTGGGCGATGCGGAAATGCCTGCCTCCTGGACCGCCAAACCGGCAGCCGCCCCTGCCTCGGGCACAGCCAAGCCTGTCGAATTGACCGATGCGGAACGCGCCACCAAGGTCGCCGAAATCGTGCGCCAGACCGAGGTTCCAAATGGCACACCGGTCCATGCCTATCTGGTAGGGCGTGGGATCGCCGTTCAGCCCCCCGACTGCATCCGCTTTCGCCGGAACGCCTATGGCAGCTATGGCGCGATGGTCGCGCTGGCGACCGATGCGGCGGGCGAGGTGCTGGCGATCCAGCAGGTCTATCTGACGGGCGAGGGCAAGAAGGCCCCGGTCAATCCGGTCAAGCGCACCAACAAGGCCGTCGAAGGCTGGGGCGAACGGTCCGCCGTGCGCCTGCCGGGGCGGGAACCGCTGGTGCTCTGCGAGGGTGTCGAAACCGCGCTGTCGGTCTGGCAGGCCACCGGTCAGGAGGTCTGGGCCTGCCTCGGCATCTCGAACATCGGCCGCGCGCCCGTCCCCGAGAAGGCCACGGTGATCATCGCCCGCGATGGCGACGCGCCGGGCAGCAAGGCCGAAGGGATGATCACCCGCGCTGCCACCGCCCTCGCCCTGCGCGGGCTGACGGTGATGATCGCCACCCCGCCCGAGGATCAGGACTTCAACGACGTGCTGTTGCGCGAGGGCGAGGAGGCCGTTCGCAACCGGATCGCCGGGGCTGACCTGTTCCGCCCGGACCAGGCCGACACAGGCCGCAAGCGCCTCTATATCGGGTCGGACGTGGAAATCGCGAAGCGCGTGCGCGAGGATCTGACCGAACGCCACGGCCGCATCGTTCATGCCGAAGGCGAGTTCTGGCGTTACATCGGCACCCATTGGGAGGCAATCCCGGCCCACGAATTGCGCTTGCCTGTCCACACCTATGACGGCGCGAGCTTCGAGACCCCCGCAGGCGAGCCTTCGAACGTCAAGCTGACCCAGACCCGCGTCAATTCCGTCCTGAACGAATGTGCCGCCCTCTGCGCCGAGCCCGGCTTCTTCGACACGCCGCCCGCTGGCATCAACTGCGCTTCGGGCTTCCTGCGCTTCGATGCGACCGGCACGCCGCATCTGGAACCGCATCACCGCAATCACCGCTGCCGCCACACCCTGCCCGGCTGTTGGACCCCCGGCACCTCCGGCATCCCGCCCGAAGGCTCGATGCTGCGCCGCCTGCTGACCGGCAGCTTCAAGGGCGATCCAGACGCTCAGGCGAAATGCGACCTGCTGGCCGAGGTCTGCGGATCGGCCGCGCTGGGCTATGCCACGCGCCTCGTGCAACCCCGCGCCGTCGTGCTGCACGGCAAGACCGCCGAGAATGGCAAGAGCCAGATCCTCGATCTCGCGCGCGGCCTCTTGCCCGCCAGCGCCATCTGCTGCATCCCTGCCGCCAAGATGGGCGACGAGCGGCATGTCACCGGCCTCGTCGGCAAACTCCTGAACGCCTCCGACGAATTGTCGCCGGAAGCCATCGCCTCCAACATCTTCAAATCCGTCGTCACCGGCGAGCCGATCGAGGGGCGCGACGTTTACAAGAGCAGGGTCGAGTTCCGCTCGGTGGCGCAGAACCTGTTCGCCGCGAACCAGTTGCCCAGCTTCAAAGGCGGCGTGGACCGGGGCGTGCAGCGCCGCCTGCTCTTGATCCCCTTCACTCGCACCATCCCCCTCGAAGAACGGATCGAGGATATCGGCAAGCGCATCGCCTCCGAGGAAGCCGACCTCCTGCTGGCATGGGCGGTCGAAGGTGCGTCGCGGCTGATCCGTCAGCGCAACTTCGCCATCCCTGAAAGCTGCCGCGAGGCGCTGATCGAGTGGGTGCTGGGCGAAGACCCGGTGCTGGCCTGGATCGACGCCTGCGTGAAGGTCGTGCCCATCGTGAACGGCGGCCCGATGCTCGCCACCCGCGATGCGAACCTCAGGTTCCAGAACTGGGCGCAGGCCGAGGGGTTCAAGCCCGAGAAGATCCCCGCGATCAACGGCTTCGTGCAGCGCGTCCAGGCGCAGGTGGCCGGGATCCAGCACAAGCGCACCAGCTCAGGCCGGTTCTTCCTCGGCATCACAGTGACGCAGTGGTGACGCAAGAATGACGGACTTTGGCGCGCAACCCATTGATAGTGTTGAGATGACGCACTTGGCTTCAACCTTTTTGATAGAGGGGGAAAACAACCCAACGCTGGGGATACAGATTACCCCCTATATAAAATGTTCCCCGGGCAGGTGCGTCATCTCAACACTATCAAAGACTTACGCCCCGAAACCCGTCATTCCTGCGTCATTCTTGCGTCATGCGCCGCGCCCCGCTGGCTGGTCTGAGGGGCATCCATCGGGAAGGATCGGGAAAGCGGCGGTTCCTCCCGGGCCAATTCCTATGCGGGGGAGCGCAGCGCATTGGCCCGCCAGCGTCAGGGGGCGGATATGACTAAACTCGACAGCCATGAGACCAAGACTGCCTTCGCCGCCCGCGTCGGGCTGACCAAGGGCCGCATCTCGCAACTGGTGGCCGAGGGCCTGCCGGTGCGCGCGGACGGGCAGATCGACGTGGCGGTGGGCCTTGCCTGGATCGAGGACAACCTTGACCCTGCCCGCCGCAACAAGGGTGGTGCCTTCGCCGCCCCTGCCCGCGTCTCGACCACGCTGGCCGAAGCCAAGCGGCTGCATGAGATCGTGAAGGTCCAGCGTGCCAAGCTGGCCTTCGAGAAGGAACAGGGCCTGCTGGTCGAAACCGCCGCCGCCACCCGCACCGTCTTCGCCCGCGCGCGTGCCGAACGCGACGCGCATATGGCGTGGGTCCAGCGCACCGCCCCGCTGCTGGCCGCCGAGGTAGGAGCTGATCCCCGTGCCACCTTTGCCGCGCTGGACCGGATGATGCGCGAGCATCTGGAACACCTGGCCGACCTGCCCTTGGGGAGTTTTGGCGATGGTGCCTGACATCGACCTTGCCTGGCGACGCGGCATCCGCCCCGAACCGCCGATCCCCGTCTCGGACTGGGCCGACCGGCATCGCATCCTGCCGCCGACCTCCGCCGAACCAGGCCGCTGGCGAACCGACCGCACGCCTTATCTGCGGGCGGTGATGGACGCCCTGTCCACCTCCAGTCCCTATGAACGGGTCGTGCTGATGAAGGGCGCGCAGACCGGCGGGTCCGAGGCCGGGCTGAATTGGCTCGGCTACATCATCCAGAACGCGCCCGGCATCGCCATGCTGGTCATGCCCTCGCTTGACATGGTGCGGCGCAACACCACCGTGCGGATCGACCCGCTGTTCGAGGCCACCCCTGCCCTGCGCGATCTGGTCTCGGCCCCGAGGTCGCGGGATGCCGGGAACAGCCTGTTCCGCAAATCCTTCCCCGGCGGCCAGCTGGTGATGACGGGCGCGAACAGCGCGGTAGGGCTGAGGTCAACCCCGGTGCGGTATCTGTTCCTCGACGAGGTGGACGGCTATCCCGGCGATGCCGACGGCGAGGGCGATCCCGTCGATCTGGCCATCCAGCGCACCACCACCTTCCGGGGGCGGCGCAAGATCTACATGGTCTCGACGCCCACTCTGAAAGGCCATTCCCGCATCGAGGCGGCCTTCCTCGACAGCGACCAGCGGTATTTCCATGTCCCCTGCCAGCACTGCGGTGACATGGCCCCGATCACCTGGGCGCGCATCCGGTGGCCCGAGGGGAAGCGCGACGCCGCCTATCTGGTCTGCGATGCCTGCGGCGGCGTTCACCACGAACACGACAAGCCCCGCCTTTTGGCCGCTGGCGAATGGCGTCCGACTGCGCCGGGCGACGGCCGCACCGCAGGGTTCCACCTGTCGTCGCTCTATTCGCCATGGGAGACATGGGCGGAGATCGCGCAGGAGCACGCCCGCGTGGTCAAGGATCCCGCCCGCCTGCAGGTGTGGGTCAACACCAAGCTGGGCGAGTCCTGGGAGGACCAGGCGGGCGACACCGTTCCGGTCGATCCCCTCATGGCCCGGCGCGAGGATTGGGGCAGCGACCTCGCCCCCGGCGTAGCCGTGCTGACGGCGGGCGTAGATGTGCAGGGCGACCGGATCGAGGTGCAGATCGTCGGCTGGGGCCGCGACGAGGAGGCATGGGTCACCGACTATCGCGTGCTCTGGGGCGACCCGTCCGGGCCGCGCCTGTGGTCCGATCTCGATGGCGTGCTGAACGGCACCTGGGGCGAACTGCCGGTGCGCGCCGTGGCAGTGGATACCGGCGGCCACCACACCAAGATGGCCTATGAGTTCTGTCGCACCCGCCTCGCCCGCCGCGTCTGGGCGATCAAGGGCCGCGGTGGCCCGGGCATCCCGGTCTGGCCGCGCCGCCCGACCCGCACCAACAAGGGCAAGATCCCGCTCTTCATCGTCGGCGTCGACGCGGTGAAGGACGCCGTCTACGCGCGCCTGAAACTGACCGAACCCGGCCCCGGCGCCATCCACTTCCCCCGCCGCCTCGACGCCGACTACTTCCGCCAACTAACCGCCGAACGCGTCGTCACCCGCTTCGAGAAGGGCCGCCCCATCCGCTCATGGCAACCCAAGCGCGACGGCGAACGCAACGAGGCACTGGACACCTTCGTCTACGCCCACGCCGCCCTGCACGGGCTGATCAGCATGGGGATGCGGTTGAACGAGGAGGCTGAGGCGCTGACGGGGAAGGCAACGGTGCGATCGAACGAGACAAGGAGAGTGGTACGTTCGGTCTGGATGACGTAGACCTTCGGGAAACGCCCCGACACTTGCAGACTGGGATCCGGCAAGCAGCAAAAAGATCCTGCCTCCTGTGCGGCTCGGCGACGGTCTGTTCTATAGTGGAACGGGGAGTATGTTCTTTGTTTGTTTCTCTAAATGTAGTAGTCTGACCTTCCCAAACCAGATAGACAGCATCATGACCATTGAAAGCCGTTATGACATCCCGCTGATCGCGTCCCTCGCCCTGAAGGAAAAGCAGATCCAGCAAAACTACCGACCGATCATCGCGGTTCATAAGTGGTTTGCGCGCCGTCCAGGAACGCTCTTTCGTGGTCTTCTCCTATCCGAGTTCTGCGACAAAAGGCTCGACGAGAGTTATTTTGACGGCCATGATTTTGCTGGCAAGTCGGTCGCAGATCCATTCATGGGAGGCGGAACTCCACTTCTGGAAGCGAACAGATTAGGTTGCGACGTTCAAGGGTTTGACATCAACCCGATGTCGGCATGGATCGTTCGGGAAGAAATAGAGCATCTCGACCTCGATGCCTACCGAGCGGCCGCGAATGGCTTGGTTGAGCGATTAGCGGCCGATCTCGGCGATCTCTACCGAACAGATTGCCCGATCTATGGGGATAGAGACGTCCCCGTAAAGTACTTCCTTTGGGTGAAGACAACATCCTGCGAATCCTGCGGGCATGAAGTGGACCTGTTTCCTGGCTACCGAATTTCCGAAGACGCGCGTCACCCCAAGAACGTGCTGGTGTGCGGGTGTTGCGGCGAACTGAATGAAGTCGAGAACACGGAGGACTTGGGATATTGCCTGGCCTGCAGGTCCGAGCTGACCCTCGCAGGACCAGCAAAACGTGGCTCGTGCGCCTGCCCCAAATGCGGATCGAAGGCCAAGTTTCCAAAGAACAATCAAGGGCCGCTTGGGCACCGTCTTTTCGCGATTGAGTACTTCAATCCGTCACGCAAGAAGGACCACAAGGGCCGGTTTTTCAAAAAGCCAGACGCGAAGGACTTGGAGAGAGCCGCGCGCGCCAAGACGATGCTTGATAACGTTAAAGGCGGATTTATCCCGACGGATGAGATCCCGGCGGGCGACGAGACGGATCGCCTGCATCGGTGGGGTTACACGCAATACCGCGAACTCTTCAATGCGCGCCAGCTGCTGGGCCTGGAGCTCAGCTGTCAATTGATCGCAAGCCAAAACGACTTGCGGATCAAGCACGCACTGGCGACGAACCTTTCCGATCTCCTGCGCTATCAGAACATGCTTTGCCGGTATGACACGATGGCACTGAAGTCACTCGATGTGTTCTCGGTCCACGGCTTCCCAGTGGGGCTCGTAGTCTGTGAGTCGAATCTCTTGGGCGTGGTGAACGATTCCGGTGGCACCGTTGGTTCCGGTGGATGGATAAACATCATCGACAAGTACGCAAAGGCCAAGGCGTACTGCGATGAGCCTTTTGAAGTGCAGCACAGGAAAGGCAAGAAAATCCGCGTTCCCATCACCGGAGAATGGATCGGCGAAAGCCGACCAGGGTCACGTGGGCGAGCCATCAGCATCCGTTGTGCCAGCGCCACAGAAGTAGAGCTTCCGCCGGAAAGTCTGGATGCAGTATTCACCGACCCGCCATACTTCGGAAATGTTCAGTATGCGGAACTGATGGATTTCTGCTACGTCTGGCTGCGGCGTCTAGTCGGCACGGACGTAGAAGGGTTTGCGCGCGCGAGCACTCGGGCAAGTGAAGAACTGACAGTGAACCTGACGGAGGGCCGTGGGCTCACGCACTTCACGGAAGGCATGGCCAAGGTCTACTCTGCAATGGCGAGAGCCTTGAAACCTGGCGCACCACTCGCCTTCACCTACCACCACAACAAACTTGAAGCCTATCTGTCGATCGCCGTCGCCATTCTCGACGCGGGATTGGTGTGCACTGCAAGCCTTCCATGCCCCGCCGAGATGGGTGGGTCGATTCACATTCAGGGAACAGGCTCCTCAATCGTCGATACGGTGTTCGTGTGCAGGCGTCGCGATACGCCTGTTGACCGTCAGCTCTTCCAGAGCCAACTCGAGCTCAACCGGATCGTGCGCGATGACCTAGCGCAACTCAAGATTGCGGGCCTGAAGCCGACAGCCGGAGACATCCGGTGTATCGTATTTGGTCATCAGGTCAGGATGGCTATCTGGAATCTCCACTCAGCATGGGATACCCAAACCCCGACGGATATGAAGCTGGACCGGGTTCGGGCAGCATTGAACTCCCTTGGATCACATGAAGAGGTTATCGCCGCGGAAGGCATGCTTTCACGCTCCGCAAGCCCCGGCGATACTATGTTCCCAGATGAGAAAGACGACCGTGATGCTGTTGCGTTTTAATGCGGATTTTGCAGATCCGGATCTGAACTTTGATCCGTTGATCGATGAGGTCTTCGGAGAACTTAAGTCAGGTTTTCTGGAGCTACCCAAGGGAGCAGGTTTCATCGAGTACCCGATTTTCGAAACTGGCTACCAAGCACTGAAAAAGGCGACGTTGGGCTTCACGGTAATTGATCCAGTTGCCGTGATAGCAACAGTCTATGCGATGCCGATCACATTTATCGTGCTGAGAAGTATTTTGGGGTTTACGCCGTCAGAATGGGCGGATGTCACGACGGAGCGCAAAAAGCTCCAAGTCGACCAAGGAGCTGCGCGAACCATCGACCGAAATTGTCGGCTGTCTCCGACAACGGCACTGCGTGACCGAGGCTCCGTCGCCGACGCTCGAATTAAAGCAATGGTGACGGCGGCCTGTGAACTCCTCAAGGAGGGCCCGAGCAATGTTGATCGCAAGGAGATCCTGCACCGGCTCGACAAGGTCGACACCGCAACAGGTCTCGCTAGCTTGCGCCCGGTCGCTGACTTGGGCGTGCCTTATGCCATGCTACTTTATGAGCGCTTCTTGGGGCGCCCGTTCGCCGGCCACCGCGATTCGGTCAGTGAACTAGTGGGCGACGTCGTTGAGAGTGCTGTTGAGGATGTGCTCGCCAAAGCAGGTGTTGGCTACCGGAAGACCAAGCGTGCCGAACGGATACCGGGATTTGACCAGGCACCGGATTTCATCATCCCCGATGAACACAATCCGTCAGTCATCATCGAGGCTAAGCTGACCGAGGACGATGGGACGGCGCGCGACAAGGTTACGCGCGTGCAACAACTCCGCAACCTCCGGGAGCGCGACGGGCGGGGCTACGAAGTGGTTGCGTGTATCGCGGGACGAGGCTTCAAGGTCAGACGGGCTGACATGAAGCGCCTCCTCGTGGCGACTGACGGCAAGGTCTTCACATTGGCCAGCGTTCAGCATCTGCTCACGGATACGCGGATACGCGACTTTGTCACGCGTCCCTAGCGGGGCTTCGGAGACCAGATTTTCACAGCCAGTTTCGCAAAGGCAGCTTGGCGTGCATCAATGTCCGTCGGGGTCCAGGTCTTGTGCCCGCAAAGCTCGGTGGACATCTTGATCTCCGATTTAGCGTACTCCTTCTGTTTCTCCGAGAATGGATTGTTAGCGACTTTCGAGTTCAGCTTCTTCCCGAGCAGTGTCAGATTACCGATTCGCCGGAGGTAGGCCTTGTGCTGGGCCTCCGTGAAATCCTTCAACCATTCGCCGGTGATGGTCTCTGGCAAAATATGCTCGATGTTAACCTTCTCCTTGTCGGGATTGACGATCAGCTCCTCAGTTCCCGCCGTCAAATGCTGGTTCAGCACCCGGAGGTAATACTTCGCTATACTGACTTTGGAGACTGTTGCCTTCGCGAACGCCTGTTCAAAGCTGATGTCATCGGGAACCACCTTCTCCATTTGCGCCCATAGGCCCTTCGCATCGGTGATCTTTCTTTGCGAAACAGCCTTGGCGCATTCGGCATAACCCGTTTCCAGAATGCCGCTGCCGCCTGCGCCGGTCACAAGGAAGCGAACCGTCCAGGCAACCATCATTGGGAACGAACGATTTACCTCGGCGGGTTCGAAGTTTTTCAGAATAGCAAGCAAGAGCGGGCGGATCTGGGTGACCCCGGCGAGATCGAAGACTTCAAGCGACTGCGAAACCTCTTCTGCAAACTTGTTCCACATCCCGTGAGAGGGCGTGGCCAAGGCTGCGTAGATTGCCGCCGTCTTTGCCAATTCAGTGGCAAAGTCGACCGCCTTGGATTTTGTAGTGACCTCTTTCTTGATCGCTGCGTAGAGATCCTTTTCGCGGGTGAGACCGTTTTTTGCCACCCAAGCGTGACGCACGAAGGTCTTTATCTGCCCCTCATCGCCAATATCGGCAATCGCATTCACCATTGTTGCCCAAGACGACTGGACTTCAGGGAGTTTTTCGGCGGCGAAACTGAAGACGTAGTTCTTCAAGAGATCGATTAGCGATAGGTCAAGTCCACGGTCGTTGAGAACTTCGAATATCAGATAGGCGTTTGCTTCACTGTCGACCTCGACAGAAATGACCTTCGACTTGTCATGGATGAATTCGAGATAGTCAAGGATCGCGTCGTCCTTTTGCTGCGTCAGATCTACCTTCTTCTTGATGAATGAAGCCGCCAGTGAAGCCGCTTGCACCAGCCGCTTCTGGGCCGTGTTGCCCGGTTCAACAGTCCGTTTTGGTTCTTTTGGATTTGCGATGATGCGGTTGAGAAAGAACTCGCGGTCCTCTGGGATCAGGTGAATGTGCGCTTCCACCTCCTGGCTCCGTATGTTTCGGCGGAACAAGTACTTTTGCTCAATATCTTTGGCACGGTCTTCCTGTCCTACCGACACGAAGTAGTCTCGCATGGCGGCGATAAGAATCGCGCAAGTAACCAAGCGTTGTTGGCCATCAATGACGAGCTTCCTGCCTTGATCACCCTCGGTGAGGACAACTGTACCAAGAAAGTACTCACCCTGCTTGGCGTTCAATGCGTCATTGATATCGCGAAATAGATCTTCGACCTGCTGATCTTCCCATGCGTACGGACGCTGGTGTGAGGGCACAGAAAGCTTCTTGCTTTCAAGAAGTTCCCCGATTCCTAAGAGGTCGGAGTCAATCCGCTCGAGTTTTTCAACAGTCTTGCCGCTCAATCCAATCTCCAAAGGTTCAGGTCTCTGTCGGTTCGCCGATGAGGTGGGTTGACGCAAGGCCCCCTGCTATCAGGGCGCTTGTCACTCGATCTTCCCAATCAACCAGAGGACAAATTGTCGAATATCAGCCATCCACGGAGTCGCCAAGTCCATTGAGAACACTTCGACCTTGGCCGTAGCTCTTGCCCTTGCTGCCTTCCAACCTGCACCTCAACGTTTGTGGCGATCGGTCCCGACTGGTTTCCCGATCCTTCCCAACCGCTCTGATACCCCTGCGTCGCGCTGCATGAGACACTCCGCGCCATGCGGATGCTCCTCCATCGCCTTTTCGGCCTCACGCGCACGCGCGGCTTTGACGCTGCGGGTGGCGGCCGTCGTTGGGAGGGCGCGCGGACGGTCGACGGGCTGAACACGGCGATCCTGGCGGGCGCGACCACGGCGGCGCGACGTGCGGGATGGTATGCGCGGAACAACCCGTGGGTCGCGGCGGCGGTGGACAGCCTGGTGGGCAATGTCGTCGGCGCGGGGATCAAGCCGCAATCGACCCACCCCGACCGGGCGGTGCGCGAACGTCTTCAGATGCTGTGGCTGCGCTGGACCGATCATGCCGATCCGGGCGGGCTGGCGGATTTCTATGGGCTGCAGGCCATGGCCGTACGGGCGATGGTTGAGGGCGGCGAGAGTTTCGCTCGACTGCGTGCTGTGCCCGAGGCACCAGCCGTTCCCCTGCAAATCGACCTGCTGGACCGGGACCAGGTTCCGCTAGACCTGCATCGCGACATTGGTGGCGGCGCACGCATCCGGGCGGGGATCGAGTTCAACGGCGCCGGGCAGCGCACCGCCTACTGGGTGATGCGCGACCGGCCTGGCGATCCGCTGACCTCGCTGCGGCTGGAACCGCTTCGCCTCCCCGCCACAGATTGCCTGCATTTGTTCAAGCCGCT
Source organism: Pannonibacter sp. XCT-53 (assembly GCF_009915765.1). Classification (NCBI taxonomy): domain Bacteria; kingdom Pseudomonadati; phylum Pseudomonadota; class Alphaproteobacteria; order Hyphomicrobiales; family Stappiaceae; genus Pannonibacter; species Pannonibacter tanglangensis. Next base: position 4,023 of record NZ_JAABLQ010000001.1, on the reverse strand, counting down.
CGCCGCTGGCCAGTTGCGTGGCATCACCTGGCTCGCCCCGGTGCTGCTGCGGCTTCACGAGTTGGACCAGTTTGAGGATGCGGCCCTAGTCAAGGCCAAGGTGGCGGCGCTGTTCACCGGTTTCATCACCGACCCTGACGGCACGGCAGGCGGGCTTTCCGGCACCAACACCAACGGCGCGCTGACCGTCGGCATGGAACCCGGGAGCCTGATCCCCCTGCCCCCTGGCACCGATATTCGCTTCTCTAACCCGACCGAGCACGATGCCTATGCGCCCTTCGTCAAGAACCACCTGCGCGCCGTCGCGGCGGGGATGGGCCTTCCCTACGAATTGGTCTCGGGCGATCTGGAGGGCGTCACGTATTCCTCGATCCGCGCCGGGTTGATCGAGTTTCGCCGCCGCGTCGAGCAGTTGCAGCACAACGTCGTCGTCCACCTGTTCTGCCGTCCCGTGTGGGAACGCTTCGTGCGGCTGGCCGTGCTGACTGGCGATCTGCCTGCGCGGGACTTCGACCGCGACCCGGCCGCCTTCCTTGCCTGCGAATGGCTCCCGCCCAAGTTCGACTACGTCGATCCCAAGAAAGACGTCGAGGCCGAGATCCTCGCCATCAATGCCGGGCTCAAGAGCAGGACGCAGGCGATTTCCGAACGGGGCTACGACGCCGAACAGGTCGATGCCGAGATTGCCGCCGACAAGGCGCGGTCGGACGCGCTGGGCCTGGGTTTCGGTGCTCCGCCTGTGCAGAAGGAGGACATCCCCGATGAATGACACCGTCACCCTGCTGACCCGCCGCGCCGACCTGACCCCGGCCAGCGCCAACCGCGACGCCCGCACCGTTGAGGTGATCTGGTCCACCGGCGCGCCCGTGCGCCGCCGCGACATGGCTGGCCAGTACATCGAACGCCTCAGCCTTGCGCCCGAGGCGGTGGACCTGTCGCGCCTGCAGGGGGCCAGCGTGCTGGATGCCCACCGGCAATCTGCCGTCCGGGATGTGCTGGGCAGCGTGCAATCCGCCAGCGTCGATGGCCAGCGCGGCACGGCGCTGATCCGGTTTTCGTCCCGGCCGGAAGTGGAACCACTCTGGCAGGACGTGCTGTTGGGGATCCTGCGCCATGTCTCAGTCGGCTATTCGGTCGAGGAATGGGCCGAGACCACCGAGAACGGCGCGCGCGTGCTGACCGCCGTCCGCTGGACGCCCCACGAGATTTCCCTTGTTCCCACCCCGGCTGATCCGGGTGCCCGCATTCGCATGGAGACCAACATGACCGATACCACCATCACCCCGGCCCCGCCCGAGGCGCAGACCCGCGCCGCGATCAACACCGAGATCCGTTCCATCGCCCGCATCGCCGGGCTGGACCAGTCCTGGATCGACGGCCAGATCGACGCCGCCGCAGATGCCGACACCGCCCGCCGTGCCGCCTTCGAGGCGCTGGCGACCCGCAGCGCGCCCACGATCCGCACAGAACAGGTGCGCGTCGAGATGGGCGACAGCCAGGACGACCCGAGCCTCCGCGCCCGTCAGATGGGCGAGGCCCTCTATGCGCGCATCAACCCGCGCCATGACCTCTCCGAACCGGCCCGCCGCTATGCCTATGCCACGCCGGTCGATATGGCCAAGGAACTGCTGACCCTTCGCGGCGAGTCCACAATGGCACTGTCGCCTGCCAGCCTAGTGTCCCGCGCCCTGCATACGACGTCCGACTTCCCGATCATCCTCGGCAACACCGTGGGCCGCGTGCTGCGTGATGCCTATCAGGCCGCACCCTCGGGCATCCGCCGCCTCGGCCGCCAGACCTCGGCGCGGGATTTCCGGGCGTTGAACAAGATCATGCTGGGCGAGGCGCCACTCCTGGAGAAGCTAAACGAGGCGGGCGAGATCAAGTCTGGGACGATGGCCGAAGCGCGCGAGGCCTACAAGATCGAGACCTGGGCCAAGAAGATCGGCATCACCCGGCAGGTGCTGGTCAACGACGACCTCGGTGCCTTCGCAGACCTCGCGCGGCGCATGGGTCAGGGGGCCGCCGAGACCGAGGCACGGATCCTCGTCACCCTGCTGGAGGCGAACAGCGGCAACGGCCCGACGCTCTCGGACAACAAGGCGCTGTTCCATGTCGATCACGGCAACCGCGCGACAACAGGGGCTGTGATCTCGGACACCACCCTCTCGGCCGCCCGGCTGGCGCTGCGGACGCAGAAGGGCATCGAGGGCCGCGTGATCCGCGTGACGCCGAAGAACCTGCTGGTGCCGCCCGCACTGGAGACCGTGGCCGAGAAGTGGCTTGCCACCATCGCGCCCGCCACCGCTGCGGATGTGAACCCGTTCTCGGGCGCCATGTCGCTGGTGGTCGAACCCCGCCTGTCCAGCGCCACCCGCTGGTATGTGACGGCCGACCCCGGCGAGATCGACGGCCTCGAGTTCGCCTACCTCTCGGGCAACGAAGGGCCCCAAGTGGAAAGCCGTTCAGGTTGGGACGTGGACGGCGTGGAAATCCGGGTGATCCTCGATTTCGGCGCAGGCTTCATCGACCACCGCGGCTGGTTCCAGAACCCCGGGGCATAAGGTGGCCGACCTCGCCCAACTCACCGCCTGGCGCGATGCCCTGATGGCCGCCCGCTATCAGGGCATCCGCACCGTCGAATACGACGGCAAGCGGGTCACCTATGCGACCGACGCAGAAATGGCTGCGGCGCTGGTTGACCTCAACCGGCAGATCACCGGGACCACGTCACGCATCGCCGTGGTCCGCATCCAATCCTCGAAAGGGCTTTGACCATGAAGAACCACATCCAGAAAGGCGACATCATCACCGTGCCCGCTCCCGCAGGCGGCATCGCCTCTGGCGAGGGAGCGATCATCGGCAACATCTTCGGCATCGCCGCCTATGCGGCTGCCGTGGGTGAACCGATCGAACTGGCAACCACCGGCGTCTATCAGCTGCCGAAAGCAACCGCTGCGGTTCTGACGGTCGGTGCCCGTGTGGCGTGGGACAACACGGCCAAGAACATCAACGTGCCGGGCACCGGACGTTTCCCGGTGGGCATCGCGACAGAGGCCGCCGGGAACGGCATCACCAGCGTCGCGGTGCGCCTCGATGGCGTGGCAACGGTGGCGGCATGATAGAGCGGGACATTCGCGCCGTGTTGGATGGCCTTGGCCTCCTAGTCGCAGACAGCAAGGAAGCAGGCAAACTTCAGGCCATGCGCAACTATGCGGCTGTCATGGCCCTGTGCGCCGACCTCCGGAGGTCGGCCGAGGAGTATAAGGGCACCCGGAACATCACCATGGTTATCAGCGAGTTGGAAAACCACATGGCGGCCGTCGCCGGACTCTTCCCGACTTGGGACTTGCCGAAGGACCAACACCTGGTGGGCGCGCGTTCCGCTATCAGCAAGCTGGCCATGGGCACATGCTTTGGCCAGTCAACCTAGTCGGGAAGGGATGTTCAGGCGGCGTGCTTGCCTTCGCCGAACGCCATGTCGGTGATCTCGCGGAGGCGGGCACGGTAATGTTCCATCGTGCCGACATGGCCCCAGAGCACCTCCTCGGGATTGTAGCCGAAGTGGTCGGCGCTGTGGGCGACCAACCGGGCCAGCATGGCGTCGATCTCGATCTTCGCGGCGATGAAGGCATCCAGCGCGGCGTCATTGGTCTTGGGCATGGCGGTCCCCGAGTTGGCTTCGGGGACATGACGGCTCTGGTTTGCCTGTGGGTCAAGTTCAATCGGACGCGGAACGTCCCGCGAACATCTCGCATTTCCATGTCGCATGGGTGTTGCACGGAAGAAATCGGAACGGCTGTAAGCCTTTGGAATCGCGCGGAAAGATGTTGTTCTGTGTTGCAACGCAAAAAGCGCCCCGTGGGGCGCTCTGCTTCGGCGTAAGCCTTTGATATCGTTGCGGGATTTTGGTTGCGGGGGCAGGATTTGAACCTGCGACCTTCAGGTTATGAGCCTGACGAGCTACCGGGCTGCTCCACCCCGCGTAGGGTGTATGGGGAGGATTTTTGTCCTCGGAGCTTT